>NZ_OZ244781.1:0-3679501 GCF_965219595.1 Candidatus Poriferisodalis sp. | reverse complement strand
GCTGTTCAGGGCGTTCGCGTCGACTCGCAGCGCGTCGGGCAGCACGGGCACGTCGGCGCGGGTGCACAACGGGCTGACCGCCCAGCACACCGGCCACGACCCGACCTATGTCGACGGGTCGGGCACCGATTCGGACGCGGCGGGCATCCCGACGTATTGGCTGGGCGGCGTGCGGCTGGCGAACAACTACCGCGATCTGTGCGACAACGCTTGGACGGGTTCGGGTTCGGGCGAGCGCGGCGGGTTCGACCGCGGCGATCCGCGCAGCCCCGACGGCACCCAGAACGTGCCCGACGGGGACATCACGGCGCGTTTGCATGAGCCGTGGACGGGTTCGGGGAATTTCTGCGAGGCGTGGAATCATCCGCTGGGCGCCTCGGCGGTGTCGCGAGGCGGCTACGGCGGCGGATCGCTGCTGCACGTCGCCACCGCGGCCAGTGCCCAGCAGCGGCCGCTGTACGGCTACTCGCCGGTGTTCACGGTGGCCGAGCCGGCGGTGACGGTGACGCTGGCCGCCACGGACGGCGACGCGTACGGCAATGCGGTGGAGGCCGCGCCGGACTCGACGGGGTACCGCACGGTCACAGTGGCGCTGGACCGGACGCTGGCCGGCGCGCAGACGGTCACGGTGCCGCTGACAGTGCACGGCGCGACCGCGGGCGCCGACTACACGCTCGGCCTGCACCCCGCCTCCCAGGCCGGGGTGACGCTGCTCGCCGACGGCGACCACAGCGCCCAGCACCCCGCAGTGCGCCTGAGCGCAGGCGCTGCGGGGGCGGTGCTGCGGGTGACCCCGGTCAACAACGACCGCCGTTCCCAGCCGTGGGTCGTGATCGAGGCGGGCGCCGGCGGGCGGGCGCCCGCCGGGACGGGCGTGTCGGTCGCTCACCGGGGCGGCCCGCTGCGGTTCGCTCTGGCCGACGACGAGACCGGCCCGCTGCTGGCGCCCGCCGCGCTGGTGCCCGCCGGCGTCGGCGGCGACGAGCAGTTCCGGCTGCTGTTCGCCACCTCCCAGCGGCGCACCGCGGGCGTGGGCGACATCGGCGTGTACGACGACTTCGTGCGCTCGACAGCCGCCCGGAGCGGCCACGGCGATCTCGTGCCCTACGCCGGGCTGTTCAAAGTGCTCGGCAGCACGCGCTACCCGGGCAGCCATGCCGGCGCCGACGGGCGCGTCCACAACGGCCTGTGGGACGGCGCCGCCTGGGAGGACGGCTCCACGTCGGCGACCAGCGCCGGCACCGCGGTCTACTGGGCCGGCCCCGACGGCGCCAAAGCCGCAGACAGCTACTTCGACTTCTGCGACGGCGACTGGGACAACCACAAAGACGCCACCCGCGACGAGACCGGCGACCTCCACTTGACCAACAACCGTGTGGTGTACACCGGCATGGAAAACGACTGCACGCCGATCGCAACCAATCTGAGCAACACAACAACGGCCTTCACCACGCTTGCCGTGCCGGACAACGCAACACCGATCTCGTTCACAAACGGAGGCGCCACCCACATAATTCCCGGCCATTTCTACGGCCTGTCGCCGGTGTTCACCGCACCCACCGAGATCACCCTCACAGCAGCCGACCGCACAATCCACGAAGGCGACACCTTCGACATCGAAGTGACACTGTCGCGTCCCTTGGCATCCGCGGCGACCGTGCAGATCGAGGCTGTCAGCGGCACCGCCACGCCAGACAGCGACTACGAGGCCGGACCGTGGCCGGTCACGATCGCCGCCGGGCAGACCAGCGCCACCGTGTCCATCCCCACCACCGAGGACACCGAGCTGGAGCATGACGAGGTGTTCGCCGTCGGGGTCGGCGCGTCGCTGCCGGGGTCCTTGTTCGCGGCTGCCGAAGGGTCGGTCGCCTTGACGATCCTCGACGACGAGTACACCGTGAGCTTCGGGGAGGCCTCGGTTGCCTTCGACGAGCGCAGCGGCGAGGCGGCCATCGTCGGGACCCTCAGCCGGGCCGTGCAAGACGACGTCGACCTGTGGTTCAGCTTCGCCTCCCTCACCACCGACAGGTTCGCTGAGGTGCATGCCTCGGCCGCCGACCCGCTGACCGTCCCCGCAGGCGAGAGGCGCTTCATGCTGCGCATCCCGGTCTCCGCCGACGGCGAGTCGAGCGCCAACGGGCTGTTCCGGGTGACGGCCCGCCCCCCGGCGCAGCCTGACGGCCTGACGGCGAATTACATCGACGTCGTCCTGTCCGACAACGACTCGGCGGACGTGCCGGTCGACCTGTCGATCTCGGGCGGCGCCCCGGCCGCGGCGCCGACGCCGGCGGGCAGCTCCGGATCGGCGGTCGCCGAGGGCGCCACGGTGACCGTCACCGCCACCGTGGCCGCCGCGCCGGCGGGCCGCAGCATCACCGTGCCGGTGGTGCAGCGGCAGGTGCTGTGGTCGCCCGAAGCCCGCGAGTACACGCTGGGCGGCTCGCCCGCGGGCGTCATCACCATCCCCGCAGGGGAGACCACCGGCTCCATACCTCTGACGGTCTACGCCGACGGCGACGAGGCCGACGGCGGCGACGGGCTGGCCGAGTGGCTGCTGCTCGCCGTCGGCGAAGACGGCCTGACCCCTGGCTACCTGCCCGGCCGCATCGCCGACGTGGTGGTGAAGGAGTCGGATGCGCTGCCGGTGAAGCTGACGGTGTTCGGGAGTTCATCGACCGACTCCGTCGAGGGTGGCGGCGTGATTCCGATCATCGCCACGCTGCCCGCGGCCAACGACACCGGCGCCGCGCTGGAGATCCCTGTCGAGGTGAGCGCGGCCGGCACCACCGCACAGGCCGACGACTACGTACTGTATGACACGTCGATCAGCATCGCCGACGGCGACACCACGGGCTCGGTGTCTTTTGAACCCACGAACTCGGGTGCCGCGGAGAACGACGAGACGGTGGTGGTGCAGCTCGGCGCGCCGATGCCGGCGGGGTACGGCGCCGGGTCGCCCCACGCGGTGGAGATCACGATCCTGGGCGACGACGGCGCTCCGCCGGAGGTGTCGGTGTCGCTGCCGTCGGGGCCGGGCCTGTCTCGCTTCGGCGGCGCCTTGGTGTACGAGGAGAACGAGAGCCCGGTCGCCTTCACGGTCTCGGCCGAGCCCGCACCGGGCGCGCCGCTGAAGGTGTGCGTGCGGGTGGCCGAACAGGGCTTCGATCGCATCTCGGGGCTGTCCGAAGGCGTCCATGTGGTGACGGTGCCGCCGGCCGGCTCGCTGCGGCTGCCGGTGGCGTGGACTGATGCCGCCGCCGACGTCGTTGACAGCTCGGTCACGGTGACTGTGCTGGCGCCTGGCGCGGATGGGTGCGGCGATGCGGGTGTCGTGGCGGGTTCGTACACGGTGTCGCGGACGGCGCCGTTCGATTCGGCGCTGATCCGTGACGACGATGCGACGGTGGTGTCGCTGGCCCGCAGCGACAGCGGCGCGATCGCCGAGGGCGGCGCGGGCGCGGGGTTCGAGGTTGTGCTGGGGCGGCGTCTGTACGGCGGCGAGCGGGCGGTGGTGCCGCTGGTGCTGTCGGGCGCGGGCGTCACTGCGGGCGAGCTGGAGGTGGCGTCCGGGCCGGGGGCGGCGAATCTGGGGGTGACGGTGACGGGCGGGGGCACGCTCGCGCCCACGGTCGCGTTCGTCGGCAGCGACGGCGGCACGGTGCGCACGGCGGCTTTGGTGCTGCGCGCTGTCGCGGACGGCATCTCGGAGGCGGCCGAGACGGTGACGGTGGCGCTGGGGCCCGACGGCGACGTGGCCGACGGGTTCGACCGCCGCGCTCTGGCGACCAATGTGGGCGGCGGCGCTGATCCTGATCCGGCGGCGGGTTCGTTCGATGTGGTGCTGGGGGCTGAGCCGGCGGCTGTCACGGTGACGCTGTCGGGGGCGACTCTGACGTCGATCGATGACCTCTTGGACAATCGGTTGGATGCGGGGTTGTTCGATGTGACGGTGGTGTTGGGTCGCGTGTTGGCGGACGGGGAGAAGGTGACGGTGCCGTTGCGGGTGGCGGGGATGCCTGCGGTGTCGATCACTGGGAAGCCGGTTGCTGCGCACTCGTTGCGGTATTGGCTGCGGGCCGGTGGGTCGGGGGTGGCGTTGCTCACCGATGAGCCGTACAGCGAGCAGAGCCCGGCGGTGGAGTTCAGCGCGGGGGCGCAGTTGGCGGTGGTGCGGTACGGGGCCGGTCACGATCCGCGTCGCAGTCAGCCGGCGGTGAGCATCGCGCCGGGCGTGCCGGTGGCGTCGGGTGTGCCTGAGGGGGTGGCGGCCGCGTCGGGTTCGGCGGGTTTCGTGATCAGAGATTATGAGACCGGGCCCATCGTGGTGCCGTCCGACTGGGAGCTGACGCCGGCTGGTCTGGGGCCTGATGACCGGTTCCGGCTGCTGTTCGTGACTTCTGAGGGCCGTTCTGCTGTGTCGGGCGATATCGCCGTGTACGACCGCTGGGCGCGGTTCCTGACGGGCCGCTCAGCCCACGCGGCGCTGCGGCCGTTCGCGGGGCTGGTGAGCGTGGTGGGCAGCACTGCCGCGGCGGACGCCCGGGAGAACACTGCCATGTGGGACCCGGCGGCGGACTCCGGCGCGGGCGCGTACGCCGACGGGTCGGCCGCGGCCGGCGACGAGGGCATCGCGGTGTACTGGGTGGGCGGCGACAAGGCGGCCGACAACTATTTCGATTTCTACGACGGGAGCTGGGACAGCACAGCCGACGTCTTCGAGAGCGGCGCCGACCGCGCCAACACCTCGGTCGTCAGGACCGGCAGCAGCACGGACGGCACCGCGGCGGCGGGCTACGGGCTGGGCGACCCCATGGCCGCGTACACCGACGAGATCGGCGTGCTCAGGACCACTCCGGGGGGCGTTCTCGCGGTCCGCAACACGAACGTCCTCTCGTTGTTGGCGATGTCGCCGGTCTTCACGGTGGAAGCGCCCGAGGTGTCGGTGTCGATGGCCGCGTCGGACGGCGACGCCGACGGCAACGCAGTGGAGGGCGCAGCGGGTTCCAGCGGCTATCGCACGGTCACGCTCACCCTCGGGCGGGCGCTGACCGGTGACGAGACGCTCACGGTGCCGCTCACCGTGCACGGCGCCGCCGCCGGCGCCGACTACGCCGTGGCCCTGAGCCCCGCCACCCAGGCCGGGGTGACGCTGCTCACCAGCGGCCCCCACAGCGCCCAGAACCCCGCAGTGGCATTCGCCGCCGGCGCCAGCGGGGCCACGCTGCGCTTCACCCCGGTGAACAACTCCGACCGCTCCCAGCCCTACGCGGTCGTGGCCTTCGGCGACCGCGACCCCACCGGGTTCCGGGTGCGCCCGGCGCCCACCGACGACACGGTGGAGTTCGCGCTCATCGACGACGACACCGGCCCCATCGTGGCGCCCCCCGGCTGGGGGCTGATCCCGTCGGGGCTGAGCGGCGGCGACGAGTTCCGGCTGCTGTTCGTGACCTCCGAGCAGCAGACCACGACGGCTGACGCCGACATCTCCCTGTACGACAGGCTCGTGCGCGGCCTGGCCGTCCGCAGCGGCCACCCCGCCATCGGGTCCTATGCCGGGTTCTTCACCGTGCTGGGCAACACCTACCAGCCCGCACAGAAGACCGGTACCGACGGCCGCGTCCACACCGGCCTGTGGGACGGCGCCGCCTGGGAGGACGGGTCTGCATCGGCCGACGATGCGGGCATCCCCGTCTACTGGCTGGGCGGCGCCAAGGCAGCCGACAACTACTTCGACTTCTGCGACGGCGACTGGGACAACCGTGTGGGGGCAGGCACCACCGAGGACGGCAAGATCGACACCAGGTCGTCGATCCAGGAGGTGGTCTACACAGGGATGTTCGACGACTGCTCGCCGGCCAACAATTCGCTGAGCCACGAGTTCTATGTCTGGGCCACGACCCTGCCCGGAGCGCAGTCCACCGCCAGCCCGACGGGTTCCTTTTCTCGGCTCGGCACGCAGCGTGCCGGCAGCTACTACGGCCTGTCGCCGGTGTTCACCGTGCCCACGCCCGAGCTGTCGTTCGCCGTGTCTTCCATATCAGCGTCCGAGGCCGACGGCACGGTGTCGATCACGGTGAAGTCCTCGTTCGCTCCGACGTCGGACATCACCGTCGGCCTGACCTATCAGGACTTGACGTCCACGAGCGGCGGCGACTACACCGAGACCGAGTCGTTCGTGCTCTCCGCCGGGCAGACCAGCGGCACCTTCGACGTCATGCTCGTCGACGACGAAGTGACGGAGAACAACGAACTGCTCCACATCTCCCTCGCCCCCGGGGACGGCTACACCGTCGACGGGTCCAAGAAGACCACCGCGCTGATCGTCAAAGACGACGACGACTTCACGCTGAGCCTTCCGCAGACTGCGATCCGGGTGCCCGAAGATGCCGGCACGGTGTCGATCACGGTCCAAAGAGACCATGTCGGCCTCCGGCACCCGGCGGCGACGCTGACCCCGACCGACGTGTCCGCTGTCGGCGACGACGACGGCATGGGCGACGGCATCGACTACCAGAGCCGCGCCGCGAGCGTCGCCTTCCCCGAGGGCAGCAGCACCGGCACCGTCACCTTCGCCATCAACGACGACAGCGTGCCAGAGGGCGACGAGACGTTCACCGTCGCCTTGACCTCGGATCACACCCGGCTCTCGGCGGCACAGGCCGACCAGCAGACCGACGGCGGCGATCTCGGCGTGGTCACCGTCACCATCGTCGACGACGACCTGCCCGACGGCCCTGAGGTCTCCTTCGCCGCTGCGGGCGCTCAGACCGGCGAGGCGGCAGGCACGTACGACATCATGCTCAGCCTCGACGCCGCGCCGGCCCAGCCCCTCACCGTGAGCTATCGAGTGGGGGGCACGGCGGTGGCCGGAGCCGACTACACCGCGCTGTCAGGCTCGGCGACCGTCGCTGCGACCGACACGTCAGCGTCGATACAGGTCGCGCTCAGCGACGACAGCGCCGTCGAGACGAGCGAGACGCTGATCCTCACGCTGTCCGACGGCGGCAGCGCCTACAGCGTCGGCGAGATCGCATCGTTCACCCTCACCATCGTCGACAACGAGTCCCCGCCGGTGCCCGCCGACTGGCCGCTCGCGCCGTCGGCCCTGGCCGGGGGCGGGCAGTTCCGGCTGCTCTTTGTGAGCTCCACCCGAACCGCCGCGACTTCGACCGACATCGCCGACTACAACGCCTTCGTCGCGGCCCGCGCCGCGGCCGGTCACGCAGCCCTGCAGCCCTGGAGTGCGGCGTTCACCGCGGTGGCGTCGACTGCGGCGGTCGATGCCCGCGACAACACCTCCACCACCGGCACGGGCGTGCCGATCTATTTCGTGAACGGCGCCAAAGTCGCCGACGACTACGCCGACTTCTACGACGGCTCCTGGGACAGCGTCGCGGGCACAGACGAGCTCGGCCGAACGATCAACACCATCAGTAGCGACAGCACGGTCGCCAACGGCATCTGGACCGGCACGAACGATGACGGCACCGGCGAGAACAACCACGAGCTGGGCACGAGCAGGCCGCGTCTCGGGGTGCTGGAGCCCGGTTCTCATCGTGTCCTCAGGCCGCTTCGCCTCGATATTCAGAACGGTGTCCGTCAACCCAACACGCAGACCCGATACCTGTACGGCCTCTCGCCGGTGTTCACGGCAGTGCCGACCGTGGCGTCGTTCGACACGACGGTCTCAGCGGCGCCTGAGTCGGCCGGCGCCCACAAGATCACCGTCAATCTCGATGCCGCGCCCGCAGTCGACATCACCTTGGCCTACCAGGCGGACGGCACGGCAGTGGCCGGGGTCGATTACGCCCGGCTCGGCGGCACGCTGGATGTGGCCGCCGGGACGCCGAGCGTGGACATACCCGTGGACATCATCGACGACGACGACGCCATCGAGCAGCCGCTGACACTGAAGCTGACGCTGCTCGACGGCGCCGGGTACCGGCTGGGGTCGACCAGCACCCACACCCTCACCATCTTCGACGACGAGCAGGCGCCCAACCCGGTGCCCAAGGACTGGCCGCTGCTGCCCGCCGGGCTCGACGCCGGCGATCAGTTCAGGCTGATCTTCGTGACCTCGCAAGCCCGCGCCGCCGACTCGGTCGACATCGCCGACTACAACGCCCATGCGCGCGACAGCGCCGGCGACGGCCACCCCGCCATCAGGGCCTACCGCGACCAGTTCCGAGCCATCGCCTCCACGCCGGCGGCCGACGCCCGCGACAACACGATCACCACCGGGACGGGCGTGCCGATCTACTGGCTCGCCGTGGGCGGCGGCGCCAAGGCAGCCGACGACTACGCCGACTTCCACGACGGCACCTGGGACAGCCTCGCGGCCACCACGCAGACCGGGCAGGCCTTCGACCCCGGAACCGACGCCGACTCCTCACGGCACCTGTGGACCGGCAGCAGCACCGACGGAACAGCCGACGAAAACCACGAACTGGGCGCCGCCAACCCCCGGCAGGCGGCGCTGCGCCCTGCGACGAACAGCCCGGCGCTGACCGTCAGCCCCCTGTACCTCTCCGAGCTGAGGCAGCGGCCCGACCCGTCTCAGGAGCAATACGACCGCGGCGTCGAGGGGGCGAACACCGTCCCGCGTTTCTTCTACGCCCTCTCGCCGCTGTTCGAGGTGGCAGACCACACGAGCCCGCTGGCGGGCTTCGAGCAGAAGGCGGGAGTCACCGCGCCCGAACTGGGCGCCTCCGCCGTGAGGCGCCCGCCGACGCGGCTCGGCGTGGCACTGTCGCGACCGGCGCCCAAGGGCGGCTTGTCGCTGAACTATTCGGTGGCCGGCACCGCGACGGTCGGGGCCGACTACCAGGCGCCAGGGGTCGATGCGGAGACGCAGCGAGGCACGCTGCGGGTGCCCCAGGGCGCGTCGCGTGCCGACATCGTGCTGTTCATGAGGCACGACGCCCTCTTCGAAGGCGCCGAGACGGTGGTGCTGACGCTGCTCGACGGCAACGGGTACCGGCTCGGCGATCAGGAGTCGTTGACGGTGACGATCTCCGATGACGATCCGCTGCCCGGCATCGTTCTGTCGGCTGACCCGGCGGTGGTGCCCGAGGGCGGCGGGGAGGCCGACGTGACGGTGACGGCGTCGCTGTCGGGCGAGTCGCGTTTCCAGTCCGACGTGACCGTGACCGTGTCGCTGGCCGGCTCGGGCGCCGCGGGGGCGGTGGGCTATGAGGCTCGCAACACCGACGGCGAGAAGATCACTGCGCTCGATGTGACGGTCCGGGCGGGCCGCTCGTCGGGAGCGGAGTCGTTCGTGCTGGCGCCGGCGGACGATCAGGCGGACGGGCCTGACGAGGTGGTGACCCTGTCGGGTTCGGCGTCTGGCGTGGCGTCGGCTGCGACGGTGACGTCCGCCGCCGTGACGCTGACCGACGACGACATCACGAACGTGGTCGTCTCGGGCGGCGGGTTCGTGACCGAGGACGACTCGTCGTCGTCGGCGCCGCTGGGGGTGTGGCTGGGCCGGGTGGTGGCGCCGGGCGAGACCGTGGAGGTGCCGCTGTCGATCACCGGGGCGGCGGCGGGCGATGTGGTGCTCTCGGTGCATGCCGATGGCGGTTCGGGGGTGTCGGCGGGCGACAGCGTGTCGGCGGGTGACAGCGTCCCGGTGGGGCCGGTGGTGGGCGTCCCGGTGGAGCCTTCGGCGCCGCCTCCGACGGTGTCGGTGCGTGGTGGCTCTTCGCTGTCGCCGGTGGTGGTGTTCACCGGCGCCGAGGGCGAGCAGGTGGGCTTGGCGGTTCTTGCGGTGGCTGCGGGCAGCGACGCGGACGGGGTGCATGAGCGGGTGCGGATCGGGCTGGCCGCCGACGCGCACGCCGCCGGTCTGGCGATCGGGCCGGTCAGCGGGACGACCTCGGCTGAGGCGCTGGTGCAGATCGTCGACGCCGACGCGGCGCGCCCGGCAGTGCTGGCGCTGCCCTGGGAGGCGGAACTGGCCGAAGGCGACGCCGAGGGGGGGTCGGCGGAGTTCGCGGTGCGACTGAGCGCTGAGCCGTCGGGCACGGTGACGGTGTCGGCGGTGTCGTTCGATGCGTCGGCGGTGCGGGTGTCGCCTGTGTCGTTGGTGTTCGGCAGCACCGGCTGGGACGAGCCCGCCACCGCGACGGTGAGCGCCGTCGACGACGCCGACACTGACGATGAGGCGGTGCTGGTGTCCTTCGCCGCGGCGGGCCACGACGCGGAGACTGTGGCCGTGGACGTGGTGGACGGCGTGTCGGCGCCGGCGCCGGCCGACGCGGTGTTCGGCCCGCTGCCGGCCAACCTGGTGGTCGCGGAGAAATCCGACGGGTCCTCCGCTGCCGTGCTGGTGGGGTCGCCGGTGACTGCTTCTGACGTGAACGGCGACGCGGTGTCGTACTCGCTGGGATCGCCGGTGCCGCCGGGGTTCGTGATCGACGCCGCGTCGGGCCAGATCTCCTATGTGGGCACTGGTCTGGACCGTGAGGCCCAGCCGAGCGTCGTGCTCACAGTGGTGGCGACGTCTGTGGGCGCGGACGGCACGGCGACCGGTGTGCGCCAGTTGGTCACGGTGGTGGTGTCCAACGTGGAGGAGGGTGTCGCGGACACGGTGACGCTGGCCGGTGCGGGGGAGGCGGGCCGTTCGCCGGTGCGGTTCGTGTCGGTGTCGGGCGATCCCGACGGCGACCCGGCCGCGGGCGCCGCGTACACATTCGCGTGGGAGACCTCCGCGGACGGCAGCAGCGGCTGGGCGGCCGGCGCCGGTGCGGGCAGCGCGTCGGCGTCGTACACGCCCGCGGCCGGCGACGCGGGCCGCTACGTGAGGCTGCGTGTGGGATATGTCGACGGGGGCGGCACTTTTGGGACGGCCACCTCTGCGGCGGTCGGCCCGATCGGCACGCTGAGCCTGCTGAGCATCACCGTGGAGGCGACGCGGGCGCTGGCCGCCGACGCGGACCACGCCGCCGACACGGCGCTGATCGAGGTGGGCCTCGACGGCACGGTGCTGGCGGGCGAGACGGTGACGGTGCCGTTGGTGTTTGCCGGCGGCACGCTGGGCGCCGATTTCACGCTGGCGCTGTCGGGCAGCCCTGCGGGGGTGTCGGTGTCGGGCTCGTCGGTGGTGTTCACCGGCCCCGCAGCGGGCGCCGCAACGGTGGCGGTGGCGCCGGCCGCGGCGGCCGACGTCGGCGTGAAGCTCACCGTTGCTGCGGGCACGCCGACTGCGGCGGGCACGTCGCTGGCGGGCACGAAGCTGTCGGCGGCGCTGTCCGGCGACGGTGTGGTGTTCGTGCAGGCGCAGGCGCCGCCCGACCCGGTGGAGGCGAGCCTGGTGCAGGTGACCTTGGCGCGTTCTGACAGCGGCAGTGTTGCTGAGGATCCCACGGCGGCGGACCGTTCGGCTGTGTTCACCGTGACGCTGGGCCGTGCTCTGGCGGCGGGCGAGGTGGTGGACGTGCCGCTGGCGATCTCCGGCGCCGGCGTCACCGCCGCTGACGTGAGCACGGCGCTCACAGCGGGGCAGGCCAACACCGGCGTGACGCTGGGCGTGGCCGGCACCGGCGGGCTGACGCCGACGCTGCGCCTGTCCGGGCAGGGCGCGCAGACCGCGGCGTGGACGCTGACCGCGGCCCATGACCGCGTCGACGAGGGCGACGAGACCGTGACAGTCAAGCTGGGCGACCTGGCCGCCGCTGGTCTGCGCACCTATATCGCGCAAGCGGTGGTGGTTTCCGACGACACCGCATTCGACGTGCTGATCGTCGACGACGACACCGCGGGCGTGAAGGTGTCGGAGTCGGGCGGCTACACGGAGGTGTCCGAGCCGGACGGCGACGATGAGCTGTCGGTGTCGCTGACCTCTCAGCCCGCAGCGGACGTCACCGTCACCGTCACCACCAACAACACGACGAGGCTGCAAGTCGGCGGCGGCGCGTCTGTGTCGCTGACGTTCACACCGCAGAACTGGTGGGCGGCCCAGACCGTGACCGTGACCGCGGTCGACGACAACGCACCCAACTCCGGCGGGGCGCGCACGGTGGGGGTCAGGTTCACGGTGTCGGCGTCGGCAGGCGAGCGCGGCTACGGCAGTCTCAGCGTGCCGTCGGTCACGGTGCGGGTGCTCGACGACGACCAGCCCGCCGCGGAGACGCCGCAGGTGCAGTTCGCGCAGGCCGCGTACTCCGCGGGGGAGGCGGCGGCGGTCCGCTCGGCGGTGCTGCGGCTGTCGGTGTCGCCTGCGCCGGCGGCGGATCTGACGGTCAGCTACACGGTGGGCGGCACTGCGAAGCCGGGCGCCGCTGCCGACGTGCCGCGCGTGGATTACTCGGAGCTGTCGGGCAGCGTGACGGTGCCCGCTGGCAAGACCGCGGTGGACATTCCGGTGGCGGTGTTCGACGACAGCGACGACGAGCCGCCCGAGACGGTGATCGTCACGATCGTTGACGGCGACGGCTACAGCGTCGGCACGAACGGCACGGCCAAGCTGATCATCTCTGATGATGACGCAACCACGGTGCGCATGGTCCGTGCGGGTTCGGGCTCGATCCCCGAGGGCGGCAAAGCCGAGCTGACTGTGACGCTGGGCCGGGCGCTGGCGGCGGGCGAGACCGCAGTGGTGCGGGTGGGCCTGTCGGGCGGCGACGGCGTGTTCGCGTCCGACTTCGCGCTGGTCGCGAAGCCGGGCGAGGCGAACACGGGCGTGACGGTGGGCGCTGTGACAGCCAAGGCGGGCGTTGCGGGCAATCTGCATGCCACGGTGACGCTCGCCGGGGCTGGAGCGGAGACCGCGGTGCTGGAGCTGACCGCCGTCGCCGGCACCCTCGTGGAACCCGCGGACAGCGACTCGGTGTCGGTGTCGCTGCAGCTCGGCCAAGCGGTGTCCGACGGCACGAACCTCGGCGGTGGCCTGGAGGCGGCGGAGGGACAGTCGAGCTTCGGGCTGACGGTGGTCGAGCCGGGGATAGTGGTCGTGGAGTCGGGCGACGGGACAGCGGTCGCTGAGGACTCGGGCGCGTCCTCGGGCACAACCGACACTTTCACGGTGCGGCTGGCGACCCCCCCGACGGTCCAGCAGGCAGTGGTCGGTGTTCAAGTCGCAAATCTCTTTGAGGCAGATGAGTCGGAGGCAGATGTGGCGTTGTCCGTAGCGGGCGGCGAACCGTCGGGCACCCGCAGCCTGACGTTCACGCCGTCGGATTGGTGGGTGCCCCAGATCGTGACGGTGCATTCCGTCACTGCTGGCAACGGCATCAGGGACGATCCGGAGGATCTGATCAGGCAGATCAGTGTGTACAACCTTTGGTCCGATGCGCGCACCAATCTTGGCGATTTGGTGGTTCGGGTGGCTCTGCGCTTGGTGGACGACGCTCACTTCGAGGTGAGCCTGGAAGGCGGCGGCACGGTGTCGGAGAACGACAAATCGGCGCCGTCCACGACGGTGACCGTCAAGCTGGAGCGGGCGCTGACGGCGGGCGAGATCGTTCAGGTACCGGTCAGTCTGTCGTCGCCGACGGGGGCGATCCTGTCGGGGCCCCCTCGGCTGCTGGCGTCGCGTCGGGCGCTGAGGTGGGCGGCGGCGGGCACCGGGGTGACGTTGGGCGCTGATCCGCTCCGGGGACGGATCAGCCCCGCGCAGGCCGCGCTGGTGGTGACCTTCTCCGGCGCCGGGGCGCAGACCGCGACGATCACATTCACCTCGGCCAACGCCGACCGCGACCGCGCCGACGACACGGTCACGGTTCAGATACCTGCCTCGGACGTGCTGTTGAACCACGCCGATCGCTCCACCAACGTCGGCGCGATCGCCGCGGGCGGCGCCCGCCAGGCAGCGATCACGATCTCGGAGACCGCTGTCACCTCCACCACGCCCGAGCTGAGCTTCTCGAAAGGCTCCTACAGCGGCAGCGAGAGCGACGGCAAAGCCGAGGTGACGGTCACCTCGTCCGCGGCGCCGTCCGCGGCGCTGACGGTGAGCTACTCGGCCGCGCCGGGCACCGCCACCGTCGGCGACTACACCTTGCCGGCCGAGCCGACGTTCGAGTTCCCCGCCGGCGCCACGTCGCACACCTTCGACGTGGAGGTCGTCCGCGACACAGACGACGAGCCCGACGAGACGTTCACCCTCGAGCTGGATGACCCCTCTGATTCGAGCTACACGCTCGGGTCGCCGACCGAGGCGACGGTGAAGATCACTGATGGTGACGCGACGGTGGTGAGCTTGGCTCGTGTGGACTCGGGCTTGATCGCGGAGAACGGTTCGGGGGCGGAGGAGAACGCGGAGTTCACGGTGGCTCTGGGCCGGCGGCTGTTTGCGGGCGAGACGGTGGAGGTGCCGCTGGTGCTGTCAGGGTCGGATGTGACCGCGTCCGATGTGAGGGTTGAGAAGAAGTCGGGCGGGTCGCTCAACCGCGGGGTGGGCGTCTCCCCGCCGGGCACGTTGACGCCGACGGTGACCTTCACCGGACACGACACCGACGTGGTGCAGACCGCGACGCTGCTGCTCACAGCGCTGTCGGACTTGGCGACGGAGACCAAGGAGACGGTGACCGTGGCGCTGGGCCCCGACGGCACCGGCACGAACGGGTTCGACCTCGCCGCGCGGGCCACGAACGTCGGCGGCGGCGCCGACCCGCACCCGACGGCCAACTCGTTCGACGTGGACATCGACGCCGACGATCTGCCGGTGGTGAGCTTCGACGATTCGGGTGCGGTGTTCGTGGGTGATGGGCCGCGGCGGGTGTTCGTGGGGGAGGCTGCGGGTTTGCGTCGGGTGGTGGGTGTGGTGTCTTCGGTGCGGGGCGCGCAGGGCGCGGCGCCGTTGTCGGTGGGGCTGTCGGTGGGCGGCACGGCGACGGCGGGTTCGGATTATCTGGGGCTGGCGGATGCGGTGGCGGTGCCTATGGATCCGCGTCTGTCGGGTCGGGCGGAGCTGGCGGTGCGTCCGTTGGGCGACGTGTGGGTGGAAGGCCCCGAGACGGTCGTGCTGACACTGCTGCCCGGCGACGGCTATGTGGTGGGTGAGCGGTCGTCGGTGACGGTGGTGATTCTTGACGACGACGAGATGCCCGAGATTGTGCTGTCGGCTGATCCGGGGGCGGTGCCGGAGGGTACGGCGGCGGTGGATGTGGGGGTGTCGGCGTCGCTGTCGGGCGCGTCGCGGTTCGAGTCTGATGTGACGGTGGCGGTGTCGCTGGCGGGTTCGGGCGTGGCGGGCGCGGTGGGCTATGAGGCGCGTGTCGGCGGCGAGACGGTCACCGGGTTCGATGTGGTGATCGCGGCGGGTTCGGGGTCGGGGCGGGCGTGGTTCAGGCTGGTGCCTGCTGCTGACGACGGCGTTGACGGCCCGTCTGAGGTGGTGACTTTGTCTGGTGCGGCGTCGGGTGCGGCGGCGTCGGCGGTGGTGGTGTCGGGGTCGGTGGCGGTGCCTGACGTGGAGCCGACGAACGTGGTCGTGTCGGGTGGGGGGTTCGCGGCTGAGGGGGTTTCGTCGTCGTCGGCGCCGTTGGGGGTGTGGCTGGGCCGTGCGGTGGCGGCGGGCGAGGTGTTGGAGGTGCCGCTGTCGGTGTCGGGTGCTGGTGTGGGGGCGGGCGATGTTGTGGTGTCGTTGCGGCCGGGTGGGCCTGCGGGGGCGTCGGTGCGCGATGGTGGGTCGCTGTCGCCGGTGGTGGTGTTCGCCGGGTTCGAGGGCGGGCAGGTGGGCGCGGCGGATCTGAGGGTCGCGGCGGGCGACGACGCGGACGGGGTTCATGAGCGGGCGCGGATCGGTCTGGCTGCTGATGCGCATCTGGCGCTGCGGGCGGGGCCGGTGGGCGGCGTCGAGTCGGCGCACGCGTCGGTGCAGGTGGTCGATGACGACGCAGCGTCGCCGGCGGTGCTGGTGTGGCCGTGGGACGCGGCGCTGGTGGAGGGCGACGCCGACGACGGCTCGGGGGAGCTGTCGGTGCGGTTGAGCGCCGAGCCGTCGGGTTCGGTGGCTGTGTCGGCGGTGTCCTCGGATCCCTCGGCGGTGTCGGTGTCGCCTGCGTCGCTGGAGTTCGACAGCACCGGCTGGGATGCGCCCGAGGCGTTCACGGCGACCGCGGCCGACGATGCGGACACTGACGACGAGCAGGCGGTGGTGCTGTTCACGGCTGCGGGTCATGGGTCCGTTTCGGTGGGTGTGACCGTGTCCGACAGCGTGTCCAAGGCGCCCGAGGCGCCCGAGGTGTTGGCGGATGCGGTGTTCGGCGCAGTGCCGGGCGATCTCGAGATCGCGGAGAACTCGTCGTCTGCGATCACGGTGGGGTCGCCGGTGACGGCTTCTGACGCGGACGGCGACCCGGTCGTGTATTCGCTGGCGGCGCCGACGGCGGAGGGGTTCGTGATCGACGCGTCGTCGGGCCAGATTTCTTACACCGGCGACGGCAGCGGCCTGGACCGCGAGACCGCCCCGACCGTGGTGCTGGTGGTGGTGGCGACCTCGGTCGGCGCGGACGGCAGCCCGACGGGTGTGCGCCAGGCGGTGTCGGTGTCGGTGACCGACGTGGACGAGGGCGACGCGGACACGGCGAGCGTGATCGGCGTCGGGGTGGCGGGCCGTTCGCCGCTGCGGTTCGGCGAGGTGTCGGGCGATCCTGACGGCGACCCCGCCGCGGGGTCGGCGTACACGTTCGTGTGGCAGACGTCCGCTGATGACGGCGGCAGCCCTGACGGCAACTGGGCGGCGGGGACGGGTGCGGGCGCCACGTCGGCGTCGTACACGCCGGCTGTGTCGGACGCGGGCCGTCACGTGCGGCTGCGGGTGGGCTATGTCGACGGCGGCGGCAATCCCGGGACGGCCGTGTCTGCGGCGGTGGGCCCGATCGGGACGCTGAGCTTGTTGAGCGTCACGGTGGAGGCGACGCGGGCGCTGGCCCACGACGCCGACCACACGACCGACACGGCACAGGTCGAGGTCGGGCTCGACACCGCGGTGCTGGCGGGCGAGACGGTGACGGTGCCGCTGTTGTTCGCGGGCGGCACGCTGGGCACAGATTTCGCGCTGGCGGCCTCGGGCAGCGCGGCGGGGGTGACTCTGTCGGGGTCGTCGGTGGTGTTCACCGGCCCGGCCGCGAGCAGCGCGTCGGTGGCGGTGTCGGCGGTGTCCGCCGCAGATGTGGGCGTGAAGCTCACCGTCGCGCCGGGCAGCCCGACCAAGACGGGCGCGTCGCTGGCGGGCACGAAGCTGTCGGCTGCGCTGGCCGGCGGGGGGCTGGTGTTCGCCGACGCGCCCGACGATCCGCCCGTTCCGCTTGATCCTGTCCCGGTTGGGGTGACCCTGGCCCGCACCGACAGCGGCAGTATCTCTGAGGATCCCAAAGCGGCGGACCGGTCCGCGCTGTTCACGGTCACGCTCGGCCGTGCTCTGGTCGCGGGCGAGGTGGTGGACGTGCCGCTGGTGATCTCCGGGACGGGGGTCACCGCGGCCGATGTGAGGGTGGAGCTCACATCTGGGCAGCCCAACACCGGTGTGGTTTTGGGCGTGGCGGGCAGCGGCTCGCTGACGCCGACGGTGCGCCTGTCGGGCGCGGGCGCGCAGGCCGCGGCGCTGACGTTGGCAGCAGTCGACGACGACGTCGACGAGACCGACAAGACCGACCCGCAAAACCCCGTCGACGAGACCGTCACGGTCAGGCTGGGAGACCTGACGGCCGCAGGGCTGGGCACCAATGTCGCGGGCGGCGCGGTCGCGTCCGATGACGGCAATCCGTCCACGGCGGACAACGCGTTCGACGTGACGATCGCAGACGACGACGCCGCGGGGGTGAAGGTGTCGGAGTCGGGCGGCTACACGGCGGTGACCGAATCGGGCGCTGACCCGCTGCCGTCGGCGGCGAAGGACACGCTGTCGGTGTCGCTCGCGTCGCAGCCCGCAGCGGACGTGACTGTCACCGTCGCCGCCGCCGACACGACGACGCTGCTGGTCGGCGGCGGCGCCTCGACGCAGCTGACGTTCACCTCGCAGGACTGGCGGACCGTCCAGACCGTCACCGTCACCGCAGTTGACGACAGTGCGGTGAACTCCGGCGGTGCTCGCACGACCAGCGTCAGGTTCACGACTGCCAGCAGCGACAGCGGCTACGACGGCCTCAGCGTGCCCGCTGTCACCGTGCGGGTGCTCGACGACGAGCGGCCTGCCGCGGAGTTGCCGCAGGTGCAGTTCTCTGGGGCTGTGTACTCCGCGGGTGAGGCCGCAGCGGACCGGGCGGGGGCGTTGACGCTGAGCGTGTCGTCTGCGCAGCCGGCGTCGTTCACGGTCGGCTACACCGTGACCGGCAGCGCCGGCGCCGGCGCCGACTATGCGGCGCTGTCGGGCAGCGTGGTGGTGCCCGCGGGCGCGACCGCGGTGGACATTCCGGTGGCGGTGCTCGACGACAGCGACGACGAGCCGCCCGAGACGGTGGACGTCGAGATCGGCGACGGCGACGGCTACACCGTCGGCACGGTCGGCACGGCCACGCTGACGATCGCTGACGACGACGCGACGGCGGTGAGCATGACCCGTGCGGGTTCGGGCTCGGTTCCCGAGGGCGGCAAAGCCGAGCTGACTGTGAAGCTGGGCCGGACGCTGGCGGCGGGCGAGACCGCGGTGGTGCGGGTGGGCCTGTCGGGCGGCGAAGGCGTGACGGCCGCGGACTTCGGGTTGGCCGCCAAGTCGGGCGAGGCGAACACGGGCGTGTCGGTGGGCGACGTGACGGCGTCGCCGGGCGTGAAGGGCAATCTGTATGCGACGGTGACGTTCGCCGGGGCGGGAGCGCAGACCGCGGTGCTGGAGCTGACCGCGGTCGCCGACGGCGTCGTCGAGACCGACAGCGATTCGGTGTCGGTGTCGTTGCAGTTGGGCAAGGCGGTGTCCGACGGCACGAGTCTCGGGGGCGGGCTGGAGACGGCGCCGGACCAGGCAGTGTTCGGGCTTGGGGTGGTCGAGCCGGCTGCTGCTGCGGGGCTGGTGATCGTCGAATCGGGCGGCGGCACGGCGGTCGCTGAGGCGAACGATTCGGAGTCGGCGCCGCTGACCGACAGCTACTCGGTGCGGCTCGGGACCGCGCCGACGGGCACCGTGACCGTCACCGTCAACGCCGGCAGCGATGTGCGGGTGTCGGCCGGCGGCGCGGCGGCGTCGTCGGCGACGCTGACGTTCACGCCGTCGGACTGGTGGGTCGCGCAGACCGTGACCGTGCACTCCGCGACCGCGGGCAACGGCACACGCGACGATCCCGAGCTCGCTGCCGCGGTTTCTCATGCGGTGTCGGGCTACGGGGCGGTGACAGCGGGACCGGGCCTGGCTGTGCGCCTGGTCGACGACGCTGCCTTCGAGGTGCGTCTGACAGGCGGCGGCACGGTGTCGGAGAACGACAATTCGGCGCCGTCGGCGACGGTGACCGTGACGCTGGCCCGGGCACTCGCCGCGGGCGAGGTGGTGCAGGTGCCGGTGCGGCTGTCGTCGTCGACGGGCGCGGTGCTGTCGGGCCGCGGCGCCAGGTTCAGCAGTGCGCGGGCGCTCAGGTGGGCCGTGTCGGGCACCGGGGTGACGCTGGGGGCGGACCCGCTGGCGGGCCGGCTGCGGCCCGCGCAGGCCGCGCTGGTGGTGACCTTCTCCGGCGCGGGAGCGCAGACCGCGGAGATCGAGTTCACCTCGGCCAACGCCGACCGCGACAAAACCGACGACACGGTAACGGTGCAGATACCCGCCCTAGACACCCTGCTGAACCACACCCGGCGCACCACCAACGTCGGCGCGATCGCCGCGGGCGACGCCCGACAGGCAGCGATCACGATCTCGGAGACCGCGGTGACGAAGAGCATCGCGGTGCGGATGGGCGGCGGCGGTTCGGTGGCGGGCGAGCTGTCATCGGGGGCGGGTTCGAGCGTTACGGCGACGGTGACGCTGGGCCGGGCGCTGGGCGTGGGCGAGGTCGCGGAGGTGCCGCTGGCTCTGTCCACCGCCACGGGGACGGTGCTGGCGGGTTCGTCGGGACGCGATCTCACGGTGGCGGTGTCGGGTACTGGGGTGGCGGCTGTCGGTCTGGCGACCGCGGCGCCGGTGGTGACGTTCACCGGCGACGGTTCGGGCGACGTGCACACTGCGGTGATCACGTTCGCGTCGACGGGGCGTGACGCGGGCACGCAGGGCGGCGACGGTTCGGGCGGCGGCGACGGCGACAGCGCTGACGAGCTGGTGGTGGTGACGCTGGGAGATCTGGCCGCGCAGGGCTCGGCGACGTCGACGGGGATCACGCTGGCGGGCTACGACGACGGCGACGCGGCCACTTTGGACGATGTGACGACGTCTGTGCGGGTGCTCGACGACGACGCTGCGGATCGGGGCTGGACGGTGGCCTTTGTGGGGGCTGACGGCTCGGCGCTGGTGTGCCCGACGGTGCCCGAGGGCGACGATCTGGTGGTGAGGGCGGTGCTGGGCGGCGGCGCGGTGGGTCCGGCGCGCATCGGTCTGGCGTACACCCATCAGGGCGATGCGTCCGCCGAGGACTTCGGTGCGCTGCCGGGGTCGGTGTTCGTGCCTTATGGGGCGACCGAGGCGGAGGTGGTGCTGTCGGTGGCGGCTGATGGGGTGGTGGAGGACAACGAGGTGACCGATGTGGCCGCTGCGGTGCCTTTGGGGTTCGGCGCGGCGTCGGGCTGGGCGTGCGTGATCGCGGTCGAGGCCGGCGTCACCGTGACGATGGGCAGCGGCGCGGACGGGTCGCGGCTGTACGAGCCGGCTGCGGTGCCGGCGAGGCATCGCAGCGCCGGGTTCCCGGTGAGCCTGAGCAGGGAGCTGGCCGCGGGGGAGCGGGTGGACGTGACGCTCGCGTTGTCGGGCACGGCGACCGACACAGGCAACGGGACCTCCCGTGATGTGTCGCTGTCGCTCGAAGCGGGCGCGACGGGCGCAGCCTTGGCGGGAGCGGCCACTTTGGCGCCGGTGATCACTTTCGCCGGCGCGGGTGCGCAGGAGGCGACCTTGGTGGTGACCGCGGTCGACGACGGCGACGACAGCGAGTCCGATGAGACGCTGACGGTGCTGCTGGACAAGAGTGCGACCGACGGCGATTCTGACAGCAACGTTCCCGGCGGGGTGGGCGCGCGGTCCAATGACACGGCGACGGTGACGGTGGTCGACGCCGACGACTCGCCGCAGGTGACGGTGTCGGCGTCTGCGCTCGCGTTGGCAGAGCTCGGCGCCGACGCGGACGCCGCCAAGACGTACACGGTCGTGCTCGGCGCCGATCCCGGCGCGCTGGTGACCGTGACGGTGGCCAACGGCGACAGCACTGCGGCGTCGGTGGACACCACCCCGGCCACGCCCGGGCTTGGCAGCAGGCTGGTGTTCACCGCGGGCGGCGACGGCTCGGGGTCCGGCGACGGCAACGGGAACTGGGCCGTGCCCCAGACGGTGTCGGTGCGCGCGCTCAACGACGGCGACGCCGTCGGCGAGTCGTTCAACTTGTCCCACAGCGTGTCGGTGGCAGGCGACGATCCCTCCGCGAATCCCTATCACGGCATCGCCGTCGCCGACGTGGCGGTGACCACCGCCGACGCCGGCCACGGCGTGATCGTGGCCCCCGCGGAGCTCGTGATGCCCGAGCAGGCCGCAAAGGAGTACAGCGTGCGCCTCGCGAGCGACCCGGGCGGCGCCGTGGAGATCACCCCCGTCTCGGGCGACGCGTCCAAGGCGACAGTGAGCGGGCCGTTGGCGTTCAATGCCGGCAACTGGAGGACGCCTCAGCAGGTGACGGTGACCGGTGTCGCCGCGGGCGCCGCCGTGATCGCCCATTCGGTCACCGTCGGCACTGCGGCGTATCCCACGACTCTGACGGGCATCACGACGGTGGGGGTGACGGTGCAGCCCGTTGTGGACGTGACCCTGACAGCGGCCGGCGGTGACGGCAGCGGCGACGTGGCGGAGGGCGCTTCGGGCGCAGCGGGCCGCAAGACGATCACGGTGATGCTGGACCGTGCGCTGACCGGCGCGCAGACGGTCACCGTGCCTCTGGTCGTGCACGGCGCCACGGTCGGCGACGACTACATGTTCGGCCTGCACCCGGCGACCCAGACGGGCGTGTCGCTGGACACGGCCGGTTCGCACAGCGCGCAGAACCCGGCGGTGGTGTTCACGGCGGGCGCGCAGGCTGCGACGCTGCGGTTCGTGCCGGTCGACAACATGGTCCGGTCGCGGCCGGTGGTGCGCGTCGGCTACGGCACCGCGGGCCGCTCGGCGAGCGCGGCGGGAGGCGCCAGGATCGGCGGTCTCAGCGGCGGGCCCGTGACGTTCGCGATCGCCGACGACGAGACCGGCGCTGTCGAGGTGCCCGCGGGCTGGCCGCTGGCGCCGTCGGGGCTGGACCCCGGCGACGAGTTCCGGCTGGTGTTCCGCACGTCCGCCGAGCGCGACGCCACCTCGGCCGACATCGCCGACTACGACGCGTTCGTCCGCGGCACGATGCTCGCCGGGGCCCACACGAGCGCTGTGCCCTACATCGGGCTGTTCAAGGCGCTCGGGTCGACCAGCGCGGTGTCGGCGCGCCGCCACAACGGCCTCGCCGCTACCGACACAGGCGCGGTGAGCGCCTGGTCAGACGGCTCGACGTCGCCGTCGGACACCACCGGCGTCCCGACGTACTGGCTCGGCGGGCTGCGGGTCGCGGACAACTACGAGGATCTCTGCGACGGCACCTGGGACAACCACGCCGCCCGCAAAGTCGAGTCCGGCGCCGCCCAGAGCTCGGTCGACCCGTCCGAGACCGCGCCGTGGACCGGGATGGACGTGAACTGCGTCGCCAGCGATTACCCGCTGGGCAACACCGCCACCCAATTCCCGCACGGGATCACCACGGCCCACGCCACCAACACGGCCGACCAGGCGATCAGCAAGAGCACGCCGCCGTTCAGCACCGTCGACACCGCCAGGCCCCTCTACGGCCTCTCGCCCGTGTTCACCCTCGACGACGCCGCTGTGCCGGTGGTGTCGTTTGACGTTTCGGGTGCGGTGTTTGTGGGCGACGGGCCGCTGCGGGTGTTCGTGGGCGAGGCTGAGGGTTCGCGTCGGGTGGTGGGCGTGGTGTCGTCGGCGCGGGGCGCGCAGGGCGCGCAGCCGTTGTCGGTGGGGCTGTCGGTGGGGGGCTCGGCGACGGCGGGGAGGGATTATCGGGGGTTGGTGGACTCGGTGGCGGTGCCGATGGATCCGCGTCTGCCGGGTCGGGCGGAGCTGGCCGTGCGTCCGTTGGGCGACGCGTGGGTGGAAGGCCCCGAGACGGTGGTGCTGACGCTGCTGCCCGGCGACGGCTACACGGTCGGTGAGCGGTCGTCGGTGACGGTGGTGATCACCGATGACGATCCGCTGCCCGACATCGTGCTGTCGGCTGACCCCGCGGCGGTGCCCGAAGGCTCGGGGCCGGTGGATGTGGGGGTGACCGCGTCGCTGTCGAACGGGTCGCGGTTCGAGGACGACGTGACGGTGTCGGTGTCGCTGGCCGGCTCGGGCGTCGCGGGCGCGGTCGGCTATGCGGCGAGCGTCGGCGGCGAGAAGATCACCGGGTTCGATGCGGTGATCCCGGCGGGTTCGGGGTCGGGGCGGAAGTGGTTCAGCTTGGCGCCGGTCGACGACAGCGTCGACGGCCCCTCTGAGGTGGTGACCCTGTCGGGCACAGCGTCCGGCGCGGCGGCTGCGGCGGAGGTTGTGCCTGGGTCGGTGGCGGTGGCTGATGACGAGCCGACCAACGTGGTCGTGTCCGGCGGCGGGTTCGCGGCGGAGGGCGATTCGTCGTCGTCTGTGCCGTTGGGGGTGTGGCTGGGCCGTGTGGTGCAGCCGGGCGAGACGGTGGAGGTGCCGCTGGCGGTGTCGGGCGTCGGTGTGGCCGCGGGCGACGTCGTGGTGTCGCAGCCTTCGGGCGGGCGTGCGGGCGTGTCGGTGCGCGACGGCGCGTCGCTGTCGCCGGTGGTGGTGTTCACCGGGGTGCAGGGCGCGCAGGTGGGGGCGGCCGAGCTTGCGGTGGCTGCGGGCGACGACGCCGACGGGGTTCATGAGCGGGCGCGGATCGGTCTGGCGGCTGACGCGCATCTGGCGCCGGGGCTTCTGCGGGCCGGGCCGGTGTCGGGGGTCGAGTCGGCGCAGGCGACGGTGCAGATCGTCGACGACGACGCGGCGACGCCGGCGGTGCTGGCGCGGCCCTGGGACGTGGCGCTCGTCGAGGGCGACGCCGACGAAGGGTCGGGGGAGGTGTCGGTGCGGCTCAGCGGGCAGCCGTCGGGCGCGGTGGCCGTGTCGGCGGCGAGCGCGGACCCCTCGGCGGTGTCAGTGCCGACGGCGCCGATCGAGTTCGACAGCACCGACTGGGACGAGCCCAAGACGGCGACGGTCGCCGCGGCCGACGACGCGGACACCGACGACGAGCAGACGGTG
Organism: Candidatus Poriferisodalis sp.; assembly: GCF_965219595.1. Classification (NCBI taxonomy): domain Bacteria; kingdom Bacillati; phylum Actinomycetota; class Acidimicrobiia; order Acidimicrobiales; family Candidatus Poriferisodalaceae; genus Candidatus Poriferisodalis; species Candidatus Poriferisodalis sp. The sequence goes on along the minus strand of NZ_OZ244781.1, from coordinate 3,655,098 downwards.
GTGCTGTTCACGGCGGCCGGCCACGGGTCCGCGTCGGTGGGTGTGACCGTGTCCGACAGCGTGTCCAAGGCGCCCAAGGCGTTGGCGGATGCGGTGTTCGACGCGGTGCCGACGGATCTTGAGATCGCGGAGAACTCCGACGGTTCGTCGTCTGCGGTCGCGGTGGGGTCGCCGGTGACTGCTTCTGACGCGGACGGCGACCCGGTGGCGTATTCGCTGGCGTCGCCGACGGCGGCGGGGTTCGTGATCGACGCGTCGTCGGGCCAGATCTCCTATGGCGGCGACGGCAGCAGCCTGGACCGCGAGGCTGCGCCGACCGTGGTGCTGGTCGTGGTGGCGACCTCGGTCGGGGCGGACGGCACGGCGACGGGTGTGCGCCAGGCGGTGTCGGTGACGGTGACCGACGTGGACGAGGGCGACGCGGACACGGCGACCGTGATCGGGATAGGCGTGGCGGGCCGGTCGCCGCTGCGGTTCGGCGAGGTGTCGGGCGACCCTGACGGCGACCCCGCCGCGGGGTCGGCGTACACGTTCTTGTGGCAGACCTCCGCAGACGACGGCGGCAGCCCTGACGGCAACTGGGCGACCGGAACGGGCCTGGGCAACAACTCGGCGTCGTACACCCCCGCAGTGTCGGACGTGGGCCGTCACGTGCGGCTGCAAGTGGGCTACACCGACGGCGGCGGCAATCCCGGGACGGTCACCTCTGCGGCTGTGGGCCCGATCGGCACGCTGAGCTTGTTGAGCGTCACGGTGGAGGCGACGCGGGCGCTGGCCGCTGACGCCGACCACAGCACCGACACGGCACAGGTCGAGGTCGGCCTCGACACCACAGTGCTGGCGGGCGAGACCGTGACGGTGCCGCTGGCGTTCACCGGCGGCACGCTGGGCACAGATTTCACGTTGGCGCTGTCGGGCAGCCCTGCGGGGGTGACTCTGTCGGGGTCGTCGGTGGTCTTCACCGGCCCGGCGGCGAGCAGCGCGTCGGTGGCGGTGTCGCCGGTCGCGGCGGACGATGTGGGCGTGAAGCTCGCCGTCGCGCCGGGCAGCCCGACTGCGGCGGGTGCGTCGCTGGCGGGCACAACGCTGTCGGCTGCGCTGGCGGGCGACGGCACGGTGTTCGCGCAGGCGCCGCCTGATCCGCCTGATCCGCCCGATCCCGACCCGGTGACGGTGACGGTGGCGCGCGTCGACAGCGGGGACATCTCAGAAGACCGCGAGGCCGCGAACCGTTCGGCGGAGTTCACGGTCACCCTCGGCCGCGCCCTGGCAGCAGGCGAGGTGGTGGACGTGCCCTTGGAGATCACCGGGGTCACCGCGGCGGATGTGAGCACGGCGCTCACAGCGGGGCAGGCGAACACGGGCGTGTCGGTGCTCGATCCCAGCGGCCTGGCGCCGAGGGTGCGCCTGTCGGGTGCGGGGGCGCGGACCGCGGCGGTGTCTTTGTGGGCGGCCGACGACTATGTCGACGAGGACGACGAGACCGCGACCGTCGAGCTGGGCGACCTGGCCGCCGCAGGCCTGGCGACCAACGTCGCCGCCGGCGCGGCGGCGTCCGACGACGGGAACCCGTCCACGACGGACAACACGTTCAGCGTGGTCATCAAGAGCGACGACACCGCCGGCGTGGCGGTGTCCGAGCCGGGCGGCGTCACGGCGGTGTCCGAGCCGGACGGCGCCGACACGCTGGAAGTGTCGCTCGGCTCTCAGCCGACCGCGGACGTGACCGTCACGGTCACGTCCGCCGACACGACCACGTTGCAAGTCGGCGGCGGTGCCTCGACACAGCTCACGTTCACCCCGCAGAACTGGCACACCGCGCAGACCGTCACCGTGACCGCGGTCGACGACAGCGCACCCAACTCCGGCGGGGCGCGCACAGCCGCCATCAGGTTCACGGTGTCGAGCAGCGACGCCAAATACCAGGCCCTGAGCGTGCCGCCGGTCACAGCACGAGTCCTCGACGACGACCAGCCGGTGCCGAGCGTGCAGTTCTCCCTGGCCGAATACTCCGCGGGAGAGGCGGCAGCGGACCGGGCGGGCGTGCTGACGCTGGCTGTGTCGCCGAAGCCGACGGCGGATCTGACGGTCAGCTACACGGTGACCGGCACCGCCGACGTCGGCGACGACTACGCGGCGCTGTCGGGCAGCGTGACCGTGCCCGCCGGTGCGACCAGCGTGGACATCGGTGTAGCCGTGCTCGACGACAGCGACGACGAGCCGCCCGAGACGGTGGACGTCCGCATCGACTCCAGCGACGATCACGGCATCGGCGCTGTCGGATCGGCGACGCTGACGATCGTCGATGACGACGCGACAGAGGTGGGCCTGGCCCGTGCGGGCGGTTCGGGCGCGGTCGTCGAGGGCGGCGAGGTGGAAGTCACCGTGACGCTGGGTCGTGCGCTGGCGGCGGGCGAGACGGCGGTGGTGCGGGTGTTGCTGTCGGGCGGCGCGGGTGCTCGGCCGGCCGATTTCGCGTTGAGCGAGAAGCAGGGCGAGGCGAACACGGGTGTGTCGGTGGGCGCGGTGACCGCGTTGGCGGACGGTCAGGGCGGGGTGCTGGCAGGGGAGCTGTACGCGACGGTGACGTTCGCGGGCGCGGGGGCGCGCACAGCGGCGCTGACGCTGACCGTGGTCGATGACAGCGCCGATGAGAACGCCGCGGGCGACAGCGATTCGGTGCAGGTGCGGCTGGGCGTGTCGCACGCCGAGACGGACGGCACGAATCTGGGCGGCGGTGTCGCCGCGGGCGGCGGCGCGAACGGCTTCGAGTTGGCTGTGGTGGACGACGACGCGCCGGCGGGGCTGGTGATCGCCCACTCGGGCGGCGAGACGGCGGTGAGCGAGGACTCGACGGCGGCGTCGGGCACGACTGACAGCTACACGCTGCGGCTGGCCAGCGCCCCGGCGGGCACGGTGACGGTCGCTGCGAGCGCCGGCAGCGATGTGCGGGTGTCGGTCGGCAGCGGCAGCGCGGCGGCATCGGCGACGTTGACGTTCACCGTGTCGGATTGGTGGGTGCCCCAGACGGTGACGGTGCATTCCGCGGCGACCGCCGACGGCGCCGACAACGTCCCGGACCGCACCGCGACGGTCACCCACACGGTGTCGGGTTACGGGGCGGTGACCTCGGGGCCGACGGTGACGGTGCGTCTGGTGGACGACGATCCCGTCGAGGTGAGCCTGTCGGGCGGCGGCACGCTGGTGGAGACGGACGCGTCGTCGTCGGTGACGGTGACCGTCGAGCTGGACAGGGCGCTGATAGCGGGCGAAGTGGCGCAGGTGCCGGTGCGACTGTCGTCCTCGACGGGGGCGATCCTGTCGGGTCCTGCCCGGCTGCTGAAGTCGCGTCGTGCGCTCGACTGGGCCGTGTCGGGGCCGGGCGCGAAGCTCGGCGCCGACCCGCTGGCGGGGCGGACCAGCCCCGGGCAGGCCGCGCTGTTGTTGACGTTCACCGGTGCGGAGGCCCGGGCGGCGACGATCACGTTCACGGTGGCCAACCGCGACAGCGACACAACCGACGAGACGGTCACGGTGCAGATCCCCGACGCCGCCCGGGTGCTCAACGACCCGAGGCCCACCACCAGCGTCGGCACGCTCGCAGCCGCGGCGGCCCGCTCTGCGACGATCGTGATCGCGGAGAAGGTGCCCAAGCACCCGGTGACCACGGTGGTGGTGCCCGCGGGGTGGGAGTTCGTGCCCGACGGCCTGTCCGCGGGCGACAGGTTCCGCCTGCTGTTCGTGACCTCGTCGGAGACCACGGCGGTGAGCGAGGCGGCCAGCGCGTACGACGCGTTCGTGCGGGCGGAGATCACCGCGGCGGGTCTCAAGGCGGGCGGGGTCGAGGCGTTGAAGCCCTACGCGGCGGGCTTCCACGCGGTGGCGTCCACCGCGCAGCCCTACCCCGTTGGCGGCGCCCGCAGCGCCATCTCGTCCGAGACGGTGACGCTGGGCCCCGACGCGACCGCGGTGGAGGTGTTCCCGGGCAACGCAGCGGACCACGCGTTCTTCGACGGCGGCGGGCCGGGCCGCACGATCGACTACGCCGCGACGCTGTACCCCAACGCCGCCGTCTACTGGGTCGGCGGCGCCAAGGCGGCAGACGACAACGCCGACTTCATGGACGGCACCTGGGACGACGAGGCCAACCCCCGCTACGCCGACGGCACCGCGGCCACGGTCGACGCAGACGGCTACTGGACCGGCAGCAGCAGCGACGGCTTCTCCAACACCGCCAACGTGGACTCCGGCGGGCGGCGGGCGTACGTGGGCTGCGCCACGAGCGTGTACCCCGAGAGCCTGAAGGTGATGGGCGCGTCGAGCGTGCGGGTCGGGTATCTGAACGTGTCCGGCGACAACGACAAGACCCCGCTGGGTCCCACCTCGGACCTCAACGACTTCACGCCGGGCAACGGTGCCTGCCAAGGGTCGCCCCGCACCGAGGAGCGCCCGATGTTCGCCCTGTCGGGGGTGTTCGAGGTCGACTCGGACCGCCCGGTGGTCTCCATCGCCGCCGGTGCCGACGTGACCGAGGGCACCGCGGCGACCTTCACCGTCAGCATCCCCGATGCGCTGACAGCCGATCTGAACGTGACGGTGACAGTGGCCGACGACCCGGTGTCGGACTTCGTGGCAGACGCCGACGAGGGCGACCGGACCGTCACCATCACCGCCGGCGACACGTCGAAGCAGTTCTCGGTGACGACGGTCGGCGATACCGGCCACGAGCCCGACGGGAAGGTCACCGCCACTGTCAAGGACCTGCCGGAGTACAACGTGCTGTCCACCGCGGGCGACGCGTCGGTGAACGTGGCCGACAACGACATCGCGCCGACGGGCATCGAATTGACCGTAAGCCGTGCAGTGATCGCCGAGGACGCCGGCGCGGTCAGTGTGACAGTGACCGCCGAGGTGCAGGGTACGACGCAGTTCGGCACCGAGCAGACCGTTCAGGTGAGCGTGGCCGACGCCGACGGCACCGCTGTGGTGGGCTTCACGGCGAGCCCGGCGACGTTCGGCATCACCATCGCCGAGAACACTGCGTCGAAACAGGAGTCGTTCACGCTGACCCCCGTCGTCGACATCGGCACCTCCGGCGACGACACCGTGGAGGTGTCGGGCGAGCTGCGCAGCGACGACGACTTCGCGGTGACCTCGGCGCAGATCACGCTGGTCGACCACGAGACGCCGGTGGCGACCGTCGCCGAGTCCGACGGCGACACGACCGTGTCCGAGGACGGCACAACGACCACCGACAGCTACACGCTGGTGCTGGCATCTCAGCCGGCGAGCAGCGTCACGGTCACCGCCACCGCCGCGGCGGGAGCCAAAGTCAGCTCCGACGGCGGCGCCAACTATGCCCGCACGGCCGCGGTGACATTCACCACCACCGACTGGAACCAGCCTGCCACGATCACCGTGCAAGGCGAGCTGGACCACATCGACAACGCCGGCGACGAGCGCAATGTCGAGATCACCCACGCCGTCACCACCGGCGACGGCGGACGGTTCCCCACGGGCCGCGAGATCGCCCCGATCACAGTCACGGTCACCGACGACGACACCGCCGGGGTCACCGTGATCGAGTCGGGCACCCCCGCGGCCACCGCGGTGTCCGAGGACCCAAGCGACACCGACACCTACACGGTGGAGCTGAGCTCGGCGCCGCTCGCGGGCCAGACCGTGGTGGTGCGCGTGGTTCCCGCAGCAGGAGCGGACGTGGACGGCCCCGCAAACGGCCGATCGTGGGTGACCAGCCCCGGCTTCCTCGACCTGACGTTCACCGGCGACAACTGGAACACGCCCCAGACAGTGACGGTACGCGGCACCGACGACAAGATCGACAACGCCGACGACAAGCGCGACGTCGAGATCGCCCAGTCGGTGCACTCCGGCGACGGCGGCAAGTACACGACAACGACGCCGGTGGAGAACGTGGACGTCGAGGTCGCGGACGACACCGACACCGCCGGGGTCACTGTCGACCACGTCGGCAGCGACACGACCGTGTCCGAGGACGGCACCACCGACACCTACACCGTGGTGCTCGACACCCAGCCGCTCAGCCCGGTCACGATCACCGTGACCGTCCCAGCAGGCGTGGAGATCGACGGCCCCGCAGCAGGCCGCTCATGGCAGGACAAGATGCTGACGCTCACCTTCAACCCGATGGGCACCACCGACCGGTGGGACGTCGCCCAGACAGTGACGGTGCGCGGCGTCGACGACATGGCGGCGAACAAGGACGGCAAGCGCGATGTGAAGATCACCCACGCCGTCACCACCGCCGACACCGACGGCAAGTACCTCACCACCCTCGACATCGACGACCTCGACGTCGAAGTCACCGACACCACACCCGCCGCCGTGCCCGTGCTGAGCTTCGACATGGCGTCCTATTCGGCGGGCGAGGCGCCGGGCAGTCGCACCGCGAACGTGTCGGTGAGCTTGACGCCCGCGCCGACAGCGAGTCTGAGCGTGGCGTTCACGGTGGACGCCAGCGCGGACGGCAGCGCTGTGGAGGGGACCGACTACGGCACTCTGGCCAGGACGGTGTCTGTCCCGACGTCGGGCACCGCCAACATCGCGATCACGGTCACCCATGACACGGTGGTGGAGGGCGACGAGACGATCAAGCTGAAGTTGGCTCCGGCGTCTGATTCGAGCTACACGCTGGGTACCAGTGAGACGACGGTCACGATCGCCGACGACGACACGGCGACGGTGCAGTTCAGCAGCAGCGAGTTCACCGTCGTGGAAGGCAGCGCCAACGCCACTGCCACGGTGACCGCCGAGGTGTCGGGAACGACGGCGATTCCGGTGACAGTCAAACTGGCTGCTGCTGACGGCACCGCGACTGCTCCCGGGGACTACACCGGTGTGCCTGCGACGGTGGAGATCCCGGCCGGCACCTCCTCGCACGGTTTCTCTGTCACGATCGTCGGCGACGGCACTTCGGAGCCCGACGAGTCCTTCACACTGACCATGCGCATGCCTGTTCCGTCTGCGCGGTTCTCGTTGGGGCCGCGCACCTCGACGACGGTGAGCATCGTCGACGACGACCGCCCGAAGGGCTTGGTGTTCGATCCCGATCCGTTGTCGGTCGCTGAGGGGGCTTCGGGCAGTTATTCGGTGGTGCTGGCCTCGCCGCCGTCGGGCACGGTGACGGTGACGGTCAGCGGCGCCGGTTCGGGAGTGACGGTGGACACCGACAGCACCCAGGGCGGGGACCAGAGCACGCTGGCGTTCACCACGTCGAATTGGCATGTGCCGCAGCAGGTGGCGGTGTCCGCGGGCCAGGACGCGAACGCGGCAGACGAGACCGTGTCGCTGGTGCACTCTCCCAGCGGCGGCGGCTACACCTCGACCCACGACGACACGCTGATGGTGACCGTCGACGACGACGAGACCGCGGTGACCCTGTCGGCGGACGCGACGAGCGTCACCGAGGGCGACATGCTGACGGTCACCGCGGAGTTGGCTGCGGCCCAGTCGGGGAACGTGTCGATCCCGGTGCGGCGGCGCAGCAGCGACTCGACTGCCGTGGCGGCCGATTTCAGCCTGTCGAACAGCGGCAGCATCGCCATCGCAGCCGGCAGCACCTCGGGCTCGGTCATGCTGTCGGCCATCGACGACGCATCGGCCGAAGGCAGCGAGACCCTCGTCCTTGAGCTGGGAACGCTGCCATCGGGTCTCGGTCTCGCCGACGCCGCCGACGGATCGGTGTCGGTGACCATCAACGACACGGTGGTGCCTCCGCCGCAGGGGGGGCCGCTGGTGTCGTTCGAGCGGGGGGCCTACAACGTGGACGAGGACGACGGCACGGTGAGCGTGACGGTGAAAGCGGATCCGGCCCCGGCGGCTGATCTGGTGGTGTCGTTCGCTTTGGCGGGCACTGCCGGGTGCGGTTCGGACTATGCGTTCGGGGGCTCGAACTGCCCGGCGAATACCGGCACCGTGACCATCAAGGGAGGCCAGGGGTCGGCGACGGTGAACGTGACGCTGATCAAGGACTCCGATGTAGAGGGCGCCGAGACGTTGGTGCTGACGTTGGCCGACGGCGCCGATTACGACTTGGGGGTGCCCAAGCAGGCGACGGTGACGATTTCTGAAGGCGATGCGCCGCTGTTGCTGGAGTTGTCGACATCGTCGACTGCGTCGTTGTCATTGTCGTTGGCTGAGGCCCGCCGTGACCCTGATTCGGGCGTGCAACCTGCGTACAGCAGAGAGATGTCCTACGGAGTGGTCTTGGCGTCGAAGCCGTCGGGTGTGGTGACGGTGGAGATCGAGGTGCCTGCGGGGGTGGAGGTGTCAACAGCCGGCCTGTTCGTGGGCTCTGACTACAGGCCGAGGCCGGGGCTGTTCTTCTTGCCGTCGGACTGGGACGTTCCCCAGCGGGTGACGGTGCGGGTGCTCGACGACGACGACACCGCGGACATCGCGTCGGCCACGTTGACCCATGCTGCGTCGGGCGGCGGTTACGACTCGGTGGCCGGCGAGGTGACGGTGACCGTGGACGACACGGTGTGGCCTGAGAGTTGGACCGATTTCTTGTCGCTGTTGCATTATCGGCGCGGCGAGGTGCTGCCTGAGGGCGGCCATGGGGCGCATTTCGCGGTGACCCGGTCGCGCACCTACACCGGCGATTCTGATGCGTTCGATCCTGACGCGTGGGTGCCGATCCCTGATGCGTGGGGTTTCCAGGTGTGCTTCGAGGGCGCTGCTGACCGCGGCAAGCGTTCCGCGGTGCTGGGGGTGGATTATCGGGTGCGCGACCGGTCCAACAGGCCGCTGGCGATGGATCCGAACCAGTCGAACTGCTCGCTGCACAACAGCGTGGCGGGAGGGACTGCACTGGCGGCGGGCCAAGACCGCGCCCACTTCTACATCGAGATCGTCGACGACGCCCACGAGGACTCCGGCGAGCAGTTCACAGTGGTTGTCAAGGACCCCGCCGGCACGAGCCTGTTCCGCGGCGGCGGGCACACGTTCGTCTATACGATCACCAACCACGACGCGGCGAGGTTGCCTGCGGCGTCCGCGTCGGTGATCGCCCGGTCGGCGGGCGCGGTCGAGGGCGACGCGGCGGAGTTCGCGGTGGTGGTGAGCCCGCCGCCTGCCCAGGGCGAGACGCTCGATGTGGCCGTCGACGTGTCGGGCGCGGCGGGGCATCTTGCCGCGGGACAGGCCGGGCGGCGCACGGTGACTGTCGGCGACACTGGCATCGCCACGTTGAAGCTGGCGACTGTCGACGACGGTGCCCGCGAGCCCGACGGGACGGTCACTGCGAGGGTGACCGCAGTCGGCGCGTACCGGCTGGGCTCGTCGAAGGCGGCGACGGTGACGGTCACCGACAACGACCCGAACGGCACCGCGCCCACCGTCAGCATCGCCGCCGGCGGCGACATCGTGGAAGGCGCCGACGCGGTGTTCACCCTCACCGCGGACCCCGCGCCGGCGCTGCCGCTGAAAGTCGAACTCGCAATCACCGCCGCGGACGGCTACGGCATCGACGCCGGAACCCGCACCGTCACCATCCCGGTATCGGGCACATTCACAATGCGGCTCAAGACCCGCAACGACGACGACGACGAGCCCGACGGCACCGTCACCGCCGCAATCGAGGCCGCCTACCACTACGACACCTCCGCCACCGCCGCTGCCGCGGCTGTCGCGGTCGCCGACAACGACGAGCCCAGAGCAACCGTGTCCATCCACGACGCCGCCGCTGCGGAGACCGACCGCCGGATCGACTTCAGCATCACCCTGGACCGGGCCGCGGACCGCGCCGTCACCGTCTCCTACCGCACCGTCGACAGCAGCCCCGTGTCCGCGACAGCCGACAGCGACTACGCCGCCTCCGCCTGGCAGGTCGAGTTCGCCCCCGGCCAGATCGCCCAGACCGTCACCGTGTACCTCCTCCGGGACGATCTCGACGAAAGCCCCGAAACCTTCCGGATCCGCATCACCCACATCACCGGCCGCGCCAGGCTTCATCCCACCCAGCACACCGCCACCGGCACCATCACCGACAAGCCGCCCCCCGACACTGCCACCGACAGCGATCAGCCCGACACCGCCACCGAAGGCACCGACCCCGATCCCGACGGCACCGACCCCGACCCCGACGCCACCGGCTCCGACAACGGAGAGGACCCTCAGCCCGACACGGGCACTGACGGCGCCGATCCTGTCGACGACCAGGATCCTCAGCCGGACACGGGCACCGACAACACCGACCCCGATGACGGCGCCGACAACACCGATCCCGACACGGCGCCCGCGTTGGCCGACCCGCCATGCGAGGTCAACGACGCCATCGACCGAGCCCGCGCCGCCTACACGTGGCACATCGCCGCCAACAGCGGCAGCGCGGCGCTGTTCTGGCGCATCCTGAACACGTTGGGCGCGGACAACCTGCCCGCCAAGCCGTCCGACGTGACTGCCGAGACGATTACGGCCGCGGAGGTCAAGAACTTCAGCGACGGAAAGCAATGGGCAGGATGGGAGCCCATCCGCGAAGCCCTCCAATGCCTCGAACGCTGACCGCAGCCGCGAATTTGTTCTGTGCGTTTGGACTCTCGTGAACTCAACAAGTTGCCGTCATGCCGGACGGATGTCTTGAAATTTCCGCGTCGCAGCCTGCGATGACTGAAATCGCTTGAGATCAACTGAAATAAGTTGAAACTGCGTTTCGGGCAAGTCTAGGTTGGGGTTCGCGGCCGTGGGGCTGCGGGAGCGCCGACTGCGGAGTGGTTACGATGGATTCTGCGGTGATTGCAGCGATCGTGAGTGTGCTCGGGGCCGGGTTCTTGGCCATGCTGTTCTTCTTCATGCGCGGCATCCGAGCCGACATCGCCGACCTGCGCACCGAGATGCGCGCCGAGATCCGCTCCCTGCGAGCCGAGATGCAGACCGAGTTCGCAGCCGTGCGAGCCGAGATGCAGACCGAGTTCGCAGCCGTGCGAAGTGAGATGCAAGGCATGCGCAGCGACATTGCCGCGCTGCAGCAGACGGTTGCCCGCCACGACGGCATCCTGTCGCAGATCGGCCGCCAGAACGGCACCGCCGCCTAACAGGACGCAGCGAGCCGGCCGCGGCGGTTTGGGCACTCTCCAGCACCCTGCTCACCATCTGGGGGGAGGGCAGCCCGCAGACGGTCCGCGTCGCGCTCCGACAGATGTGGTCTCTGCCGTTACGCCAGCTTCGCGGCGATGGACCCCACGGAGCGCAGGGCTGTGCCGTCGGCGCCTTGGGTGACGAAGCGGCGTGTGGGCCCGTGAAGCGCCTCGGCGATGAGGTCGTCGAGCAGCTCGATGAGGCTGTCGCCCTCGTGCGACCAGAAGTACCAGCTCAGCGAGCCGGGAATCGGGTTGATCTCGTTCACCCACAACCCGCTCGGGTCGTCGCCGCCATCCCAGAGGAAATCGATGCGCATGACCGACCGGGCCATGACGAGGCGGCTCACCTGGGCCGCCGCCGCGCGAAGGGATGACTCGATGGCTGTCGGCAGCACGGCAGGCAGCTCGCGCGGCGCCGTGGCCATGCCGCCCCCGCCTGTCAGGTACTTCTCGGCGTAGGTGTAGATCGTGCTGTCGCTGCGCAGCGGCCGTTCCACGGCGCTCAGCCGCAGCTCCGGCCAGGTGCGCACCGAGATGTTCAGGTCGGTGATGTCGCTGAGGTAGCGCTGTACGACAGCGCCGTCGCGCAGCAGCGGCGACGAACGCGCCAGCGCCCTCGCCGTCGCGAGGTCGTCCACAATCTCGATGCCGATGGACGACCCGCCGAAACGCGGCTTGACGATCAGCGGAACGCCGGCCAGATCTGCCGCTGCATCATCGCTCGGTGACTCTTCGGTGAGCAGCCAGAGCGGCAGCGTGGGCAGCCCGGCCGCTTCGGCGGCACCGCTGAACGCCAGCTTGTCCATGCAGACAGCGGCGCTGCGCTGCCCTGGACCGGTGTATGCCAAGCCGGCCAGGTCCAACAGGGCCGGCAAGCCGCCGTCCTCGCCCGGGCCGCCGTGACAGCAATTGACGACGACGTCGACCGGCACTGGCCGGCGACGCCGGTCCGCACGGACAAATCCGCCGCCTGGGCGTGCTGCGGGCTCGATCTCGGTTGCCGAGCGCGGCAGGCCCTCGGCGAAGGCCGACGCCTCGATGTCGGGCGGCACCTCGTGCCATGTGCCGACGGGCGACCAGTACAGCGCCACCGGGTTGCGCCCGGCATCGGCAAGCGCATGCACCGCCTGCAAGCCCGTGAGGATCGAGATGTCGTGCTCAGGCGACGGTCCGCCGAAACACACGCCGGGACGGGTCATGGGGCCATGTTCTCATGGACGGGAGGCGGTCAGGGGTAGTGGTCGGGGAGGTCGTTCTCGTAGAGGACTGCGTCGCCGGCGCCGAGATGCGCGCGCACCCACTTCACCGCATCCTCGCGGCTTGCCATGCAGCGAACCGTGGCGCGGTCGCCGGTGCGGTCGTGGACGAGGGTGCGTGCGCTGCGTCCGCGCGTCGCTCGGCGCGCGGTGGCCCTGTCCCACCCGGCAGCGCCGCCCAGCAGCGCAACCCGGTTGGTCCGGCCCACGATGAGCACGTCGTCGGCAATCTCGGCGGCATGCTCGCCGAGCTGGCGGTTCTCGTGCGCCTGGCTGCGGCCGAGTTCGACCATGCCCGGCGTGACCACCACGCGCCGTCCGGCGTCGGTGTTCGCCAGCATGGACAGCGCAGCGCGCGCCCCGGCCGGATTGGAGTTGTAGGTGTCGTCGATGACCATGACCCCCCCGGGGCTGCGCCCGGCGGTGCGGCGGTGGTCAGGCGTCGGCAGGTCGCCCAAGCGGCTCGCGATGTCTGCGTCGGAGACTCCCAGGACCGATGCCGCAGCCACAGCGCAAGCGACGTTCGCCGGCGCTGCGCCGCCGAGCGGTCCGATGGCGATCTCCCTGCCGAACACAGTGATGCGACGCGTGACGGTGGCCTCGTTCACGAACGCGCTGGCCGGCGCGTCGGCAGGTGCAGTGACGGGCAGCACGGTCACATCCGCGCTCGGGTCCTGAGTCGAACACCGGATAACCCGCAGACCCGAGGCGGCCAACCGGTCGGCTTCTGCGCTCAATCCGTAGGCATCGACGTTGAGAATTGCCGTGCGACTCGTTGCGAAGATCTCCGCCTTGGCGGCCACGATGCGGTCGAGGCTGCCGAAGCGCTCGAGGTGAACCGGGCCTATCGAGGCCAGTATCGACACCGACGGGCGCACCCAGCGGGTCATGGCGGCGATCTCGCCGGCGGCGAAGGTGCCCATCTCCGCGACGAACACCTCGGTGCCGGGCACCAAGTGCTCGTTGACGCTGCGACATATCCCTGCGGTGTTGTTGAAGCTGGCGGGCGTTGCCACCACCGCGCGGGATCCCTCCACGAGCTGGCGCAGGTAGCCCTTGATGGTGGTCTTGCCATACGAACCGGTCACCGCGACCCGCACCGGATCGACCTCGTCCAGGCGTTGTTGCGCGCGGTGCACCCAGCGGCGAGACAGCACGGCTTCGAGCGGTGTCAAGATCGCCAGCGAGACGTCCACCCACAGCGGCATGCCGAAGAGCAGCACCGCCACCACGGGCTCGGCCAGTCCCACCAGGAGGCCCACGCCAACCAGGATCAACCACAGCAGCGCCAAGGTGATGGCCACGGTGGCGAGCCGGCGGGTCCACGCCAGCGGGCTGGACCGCCCCCGAATGTCGAGGCCCTGCGGACCGACCGCGACGGCGGCCGCAGTGATCGCCGGCGCCCACCAGAACGTGCCGCTCAGCACCACTCCGGCGGCGGCCGCGAATGCCAGCACGCGATTGTTCCTGTCGAGCAGCCACCAGCGCCGGGCGAATCGCGACGTTCGGCCAACCCCATAGTGCTCACGCTGGGCGATTCGCAGCCAGCGAGCGGCCGAGATCATGCCGGCGACGACCGACGTCCACAGCACGATCTGGTTCATCTGATCCCGCCCGCAGGCAGTCGTTCGCTAGGCACGCGCCTCAGAGGTTGTCACAGCACGTCGAGGCGTTGTGAAATGGCATCGGCGAGCGACGGTGCAGCCTCGGTCGGCACGAAGTGGCCCACGCCGTCGAGGACCGTCAGCCGGGCGTCGGCAAGGATGCCGCCGGCCCGCTGTGCTACCTCCATCGGTGCCGAATCGTCTTCGCGGCCCCACACCAGCTCCACCGGCTGGGAGATCTCGCCGAGCTGAGCTTCATAGGTCTCGTTGACGACCGTCACCAGCACATCTCGCATGACTCCGGTAGCGCTGCGGTAGTCGGCGCTGCCGAAGCGCTGCCGCATGCGTTCCATGGCGTCGTCGCCGAGCAAGCCGCGCCGGTGCAGCGTGCGAGCCAGGCGGTATCGCAGGGCTGGCCGCGCAGCGGGGCGGTCGGCTCGTCGAAGCAGCGGCACCCCGCACAGCACCAGCGCCGCGACAGCATCCGGGAATCGCGCTGCCAGTTCGACCGCAACCCGCCCCCCGAAGCTGTGGCCCACCAGCACGACGCGCGGGCCGCATTCGTCGAGGACCGGACGGACCATCTCTGCATAGCCGGCGGCGCCGCACGGCGCTTCCGGCGCTGGGCTGGCGCCGAAACCGGGCAGGTCAACCGCGATGGCGCCGGTAGTTCCTCGCGACTCGACAAGACCGGTCAGGGCGGTGTCGAAGTCGGTGTGGCTGCGGCCCCAGCCATGCAGCGCCAGCACGTCGGCTGGCGGATCACCGACACGGCTGCCGAAGAGGCTGCCGCCGGCGAAGCTGCTCAGCACCGGCGAACTCAGCGGGCGAGGACCTCCGAGTCGGGCCCAGGATGCGAGCGGTTGATGGCCGACAGCAGCGCTCGGAAGCTGGCCGTGACGATGTTCGGGTGCAGCCCGACGCCCCAGTACACGTCCCGAGAGGGTGTCTCGATCTCGACGTAGGCCGCGGCGGTGGCATCCGCGCCTGCGCCCACAGCGTGCTCGTGGTAGTCGACGAGGCTGACCTCGACGCCGAGCGCGTCGGCCAATGCGGTCTTGAACGCGGACAGCGGGCCGTTGCCGCGCCCCTTCGCGCGCACCTCGCCGTCGGGGCCCTTGATGGTGGCCTCCACTTCCGACTCGTCGGACGACTCCGAGTCGAAGTAGCTGCGATGGCCCAGGTAGGCGTACGGCGACTCGGCATGCAGGTAGGTCTCGTCGAAGGTCTTCTTGATGGCCTCCGGCAGGATCTCGCCGCCCTCGTCGGTGATCGCCTGGATCACACTGCTGAACTCGATCTGCAGCCGGCGCGGCAGGTCGAGGCCGAAGCTGTTCTTCATCACGTAGGCCACGCCGCCCTTGCCCGACTGGCTGTTCACGCGAATGACGTCTTGGTACGTGCGGCCCACATGCGCCGGATCGATCGGCAGGTAGGGCACCTCCCAGAAGTCGTAGTCGTCGGCCAGCGCTTCGAAGCCCTTCTTGATGGCGTCCTGGTGGCTGCCGCTGAACGCCGTGTACACCAGGTCGCCGCCGTAGGGATGGCGCGGATGCACCGGCAGCTGGTTGCAGTACTCGGCAATGCGGCGCAGGTGATCGATGTGGCTGATGTCCAGCTCTGGGTCGACTCCCTGGCTGAACAGGTTCATCGCCAGCGTGATGATGTCGACGTTGCCGGTGCGCTCGCCGTTGCCGAACAGGGTGCCTTCCACCCGGTCAGCTCCGGCCATCACGCCGAACTCTGCCGCCGCCACGCCGCAGCCGCGGTCGTTGTGAGGATGCAGCGACAGCACGACGGCGTCGCGATTGTCCACGTTTCGATGGAAGTACTCGATGAGGTCGCCGTAGGTATTCGGGGTCGCCATCTCCACGGTGGCGGGCAGGTTCAGGATGATCGGATCCGCGGCGGTGGCGCCCCATTCCGCGCTGACGGAATTGCACACCTCCAGCGCGAAGTCGATCTCGGTGCCCGTGAACGACTCGGGCGAGTACTCGAAGCGGATCGCCCCGCCGTCATGGCGTTCGGCCAGCTCCTTGCAGAGCCGGGTGCCGGAGATGGCGATGTCGCGGATGCCCTCTCTGTCCAGCCGGTACACCACCCGGCGCTGCAGCTCCGACGTCGGGTTATACAGGTGCACGATCGCGTTCTTGGCCCCGGCGATCGACTCGTAGGTCCGCTCGATCAGCTCGGGCCGGCTCTGCGTGAGCACCTGGATCCAGACGTCGTCGGGTACCAGGTCCTCCTCCACGAGCATGCGGCAGAACTCGAAGTCGGGCGCTGAGGCCGACGGGAACCCCACTTCGATCTCCTTGAACCCCATCTCGACGAGCACCTCGAACATCTGGCGCTTGCGCGGCACGTCCATCGGGTCGATGAGGGCCTGGTTGCCGTCGCGCAGGTCCACCGAGCACCACAGCGGCGCCTCCGAGATGATCTTGTCGGGCCAGGTGCGGTCCGGCAGATGCGCGGGATAGGCGTAGGTGCCATAGAGGCTGTACGGCATCGAGCTCGGCTGCTGGGCGCTGATGCGCTTCACGTCTGCCATGGGAATCTCCTGCGGTTGGGGCGGTCGATTGGGGTTCTGGGAAATCGGATCGGTCGGTTTCGGGTGGATCGGTCGTGTTCGGGCCACGAAAAAACCCCCTGGCCCGGAGGCGCAGGAGGTTGGGCGAGGACCTGTGCGGTCCTCGCCTAGGTAAGAAGGAGCAGTCCGGTAGCGGAAAGCAGTTGGGTGTGAGTCGAGGTGCGAATCACGGAGAGCAGTCTACACGGGCGCTAGGGGCGGCGGTCGGCGTGCAGCCTCAGCATCGATTCGTGCAGATCGGTGCCGCAGTGCTTGGCCCACTCGCCATCGCTGCCGAGCTCCCAGCGAGCAATGCCGTCGTCGAGGTACATGTCGGTGAGATCAACAAGCTCGCTGACGAGTGCAGGCTCCTCCACGGGCGCCAGAGCCTCGACGCGGTAGCGCAGGTTGCGCGGCATGGCGTCGGCCGAGCCCAGCAGGATCGTGTAGCCCCGGTCGGTATTCCCGAACCGGTACACCCGGCTGTGCTCCAGGAAGCGACCCACGATGCTGCGCACCGAGATGTTCTCGCTCATGCCCTCGACGCCGGGGACCAGGCAGCAGATGCCGCGCACGACGAGGTCGATGCGGCAGCCCTGCCGTGATGCCTCATAGAGGGCGTCGATCACCTCGCTGTCGACGATGGCGTTCATCTTCATGAAGATGTGGCCATCGGGCTCGGCGGCCTCGGCTGCAATGTGCTTGACCAGCGATTGACCGAGGCTGTGGGGTGCCACGGCCAGCTTGCGGTAGTCGGTCTTGCGGCTGTAGCCGGTGAGCGAGTTGAACAGCGCGGCCACGTCGGCTGCAAAGTCCCTGTCGGCAGTGAGCAGGCCGAAGTCCTCGTAGATGCGGGCCGTGTCGGCGTTGAAGTTGCCGGTGCCGACGAAGCAGTAGTGGGCGATGCCCCGGGGCTCACGCCGCACCACCATGGCCAGCTTGCAGTGGGTCTTCAGACCAACGACGCCGTAGGCCACATGCACGCCCGCGCGCTCCAGGATGCGTGCCCACTCGATGTTGGCGTGCTCGTCGAAGCGGGCCTTCAGCTCCACGACCACCACGACCTGCTTGCCGCGCTCCGCAGCCCGGATGAGCGAATCGACGAGTCGGGTCCGCTCCGAAGTCCGGTACATGGTCAGCTTGATGGCGAGCACGTCCGGATCGTCGGCGGCTTGGCGGATGAACGCGTCGAGGCTGGTGGTGAACGACTCGTACGGCAGATGCACCAGGACGTCTTGGCGTTTGAGCACGTCGAAGAAGTCGGCGCCGGTCTCGGACTCCTCTGCGGTGCCTCGCCGGCTCGCCGTGCCGCTGGCGAGCAGCGCACTGGCTTCAGTGGAGGCGCGTAGCGGCAGCGGTGTTCGCGGATTGTGGGGCGGCGTCTTGAGATCGTCGCGATCAATGCCGTACAGCTCGAACAGGTCCGACAGGCCGAGCAGTCCTTTCGAGGTGTAGACGTCATCGTGCGTCAGCTTCAGCTCGCGAGTCAGCATGTCCAGCGCGTCACTGCCCAGGTCGGGCGCGGCCTCGAGTCGCACTGCACCGCCGAAGCGCCGCTGGCGCAACTCGAGCTCCATGTGCTTGAGCAGGTCATCGGTTTCGGTGTCGTCGATGTCGAGATCAGCGTCGCGGGTAACCCGGAACGTGCTGTGGCTCAGCAGCTTCACGCCCGGGAACAGGTCGTCAAGATGCCAGGCGATGACCGATTCCAGCGTGATGAAGCGGTGCTCGTCGGGCAGAGCCAGAAATCGCGGCAGGATCGGCGGCACCTTCACACGGGCGAACGACGGACCGCTGCGGGAGTGCTCGACGAACACGGCCAGATTCAGCGATAGGTCAGAGATGTACGGAAAGGGGTGAGCTGGATCAACGGCAAGCGGGGTCAGCACCGGGAACACCTGCTCGCTGAAGAGCTCGGCTACCCAGGCGCGGCTGGTGGCGTCGAGATCGTCGGGTTCGACGAAGGAGATCCCCTCCGCAGCGAGCGCCGGTCGCAGCTCGTCCTCGAACAGCAACGAAGCGTCACCGAGCTGTTCGGCCGCGGCCGCCTGGATCCCCTTGAGCTGTGCCCGCGGGGTCAGCCCGTCGGAGCCGGCTTGGCGCACTCCGGCCTCGATGGAGTCGAGCACCGTGGGCACCCGTACCTGGAAGAACTCGTCGAGATTCGATGCGTGGATAGCCACGAACCTGATGCGCTCGAGCAGCGGAAGCTCTCGATCATGCGCGAGTGCCAGGACGCGATGGTTGAAGTCCAGCCAAGACAACTCTCGATTGAGGTAGCGCTTGGGTGATCGGGCCCCGTTGGCGGCGGACATGACGGCTCAAGCCCCTGTGCGGTCAATGCAAGGCACAGCGGGGCGAAGCACCCTGCGCCCGTGAGAGTACGCAATCGGTGTCACTGTCCACAAGGGGGCGGCCAAGTCCCCTAGCTCGCCGCTATCTGCAGGCGCGGCTTGTGGACAACATGTGAGCATCGGGCAAGCGTCTTGTGGACACCTGCCCCCGCCAGCGCTCAGGCCGGTGCGAACTCGAAGGAGTCGCTGACGACCACGTCGGTGCCGATGAACTCGGTCTGGGTCATCTCGTCCATGAGCGATGGGTCGCTGCAGCGGGCCCACTGCCGCCCGTTCGGCGTCCGCACCGCTGCCAAGGCCACTTCGGGCGCCTCCCGGCCGTGCATGACGGTGTAGGCCTCGATGGTGGCGTCGCCGCTGTAGTCGTCATCCAACTCGACCGACGGGAACTGGTCGATTTCGTGCTGGCAGTCTTCGTGGCGGAAGCCGTCGGAGGGCGGCGAGGTCGAGTAGATGCCGAACGCATGCTTGGTGAGGTAGCCGCCGTTCGCCGAGCAGAGCCCGATGCTGCCCGGGTTCTCGCGCAGCGTGTTGGCCATCGTGGCGATGGAGTGGGTGACGTAGTTGTTGAGCGGTCCGCCGGCGAAGGTGAGCCCGCCGGTGAGCGTCAGGTCGCGCTCCAGTCCGAGGCCCAGCTCGGTGGCAGAGATCTGCACCGCAGAGGGAAAGCACGAGTACAGGTCGACGTAGTCGATGTCGTCAACGTCCACG
Source organism: Candidatus Poriferisodalis sp. (assembly GCF_965219595.1). Lineage (NCBI taxonomy): Bacteria > Bacillati > Actinomycetota > Acidimicrobiia > Acidimicrobiales > Candidatus Poriferisodalaceae > Candidatus Poriferisodalis > Candidatus Poriferisodalis sp. Next base: position 3,635,487 of record NZ_OZ244781.1, on the reverse strand, counting down.
CCTGCCAGCTCCATCGCCCGCCGGCCCGCCACCCGGATGGCGGGGGAGCTGTGCAGATCGCCCCGGTTGGACACGAAGTCGGTGTCGCGCCCGTCCGTGCCGGCATGGGGGAATACCCAGCGGTCGGTGGGCACCCCTGCGGCCGTCGCCGCCTCCGCGGAGCACATGATGAGCGCGGCGGCCAAGTCGAGATCCCAGTTGGAGTTCATCGACTTCGTGTAGGGGAAGCCGACGAGCCGGTTGCCGGGGCTCGGGTTGCGGATCTCCTCTGCCGTCATGGGCGTTCGCACCCATGAGTACGGGTTGGCCACTGCTGCCTGGTTGAACTTCTCCCACATCGCGGCAACGCGGTCGCGATGGCCGTCCATCGACTCGCCGCGCGACGCCCGAAAGGCCGACTCGAAGACCGGGTAGAGGCAGATCGGGTCCCTCAGGCCGCGTTCGGCTTCCACCTTGTTGTTCATCACGACGTCTTTGCCGAGATATTCGTCGGGCCGCACATCGGTCTGGTCGGTGTAGGGAATGCGCTGGTCTGCCCGACGCGCCCGGCGTCGGCTCCAAATGCCTTCCGCTCCGGCGATCAGCACGATGTCGGCGTCGCCGGCGCTGATGCGTTGGCAGGCTTCATTCACCAGCGACTGCGGTGTGTTGCCGCCGTCGGTGGAGAGTCCGGTTTTGCCTGTGGCCCCGAAGCGCTCGTTGAGCAACGCGGCCGGGTCGGAATACGGCCAGGCGCCCTTTACGACCCAGGTGTGCGTGGCCCGGCAGGTCAGTGTCGGCGCGCCAGCATCTTGCGCAGCCGCGGCCAGTGCCTCGGCCATCATGGCGACTGGTTCGAGCGCCTCGACAGGAACCTCAGGGCGCTGCTTGAACTGTCCAGCGCCCACAAGAACGGGGGTGCGGGGATCGATCTGGCTGTTCGTCATGGCGATGCGACCTCGTGGTCGGGAACTGCGGGGTGAACGGGACGCGACGTTAGCGAACGGGGTTGTCGCGAGGCCGGGTCGGTGGACGGGCACAGGGGTCCCGAGCAGCGGCGTAGCGCTCGACAGCCAGCAGTAGCGTCACCGGTAGGAGGCCACCAGTGGCCCAACTGCCCGATCATTACGCGACGCTGGGAGTACGCCCGGACGCCGACACCGCCGCGATACGGCGAGCGTGGATCCGAGCGGCGCGGGCCAATCATCCCGATCAGCGTGGTGATGTCACAGAGGCCCAGAGCGAGCGTTCCGACAGCCGGATGCGGTCAGTGAACGAAGCGTGGCGCGTGCTCGGTTCCGCCGAAACGCGCCGCTCCTACGACGCCGAGCGAGCCGAACTGGAGGCCCGCAGTCGGCCAACAGGCGCCGCCGCTGGTGACCATGCCGCCGGAGCGGCGCCCACTGCCCGGCCGACATCGAGCACGGGAACCGAGCCGCATGAGCCTGATCTGGGTGATCCGTGGGCTCACGAACGCAGCGGCGCCACGGTTGAGCCAGGCGGCCCAGGCGGCTTCGTGGTCCGCCACCGCAGTGCGGCGATGGTGGTGCGGGTGCTGCCGTGGCTGGCGATCGCTGTGGTGGGCCTGGTGATCTTCGTGGCCAGCGCCTACATGACCGCCAGCGACAACGTCGATCAGTCGAGGGTTGCGGCGCTCGAGGTGGGGGAGTGCTTCTGGTTTGATCCCGATGGCACGCTGTTCACGGTCGGGTGCGACTGGCCGCAGACCGACGGCGTGCTTGATGAGATCATCACAACGTCCGCCAGCGACCGCTGCCGTCATCCTGATGCCACCGCCCACCCAGCCCCGATCGCTGGACGCCGCCTCTGCCTGGTGCCCGTAGACCGCTGGGAGCCGCCTGCTGCGGAGTAGTTGCTGTCAGTCGTGCTCCGTGAGCATGAGACGCACGCCTAGGTTGTTCTCGGGCGGCACGATGAACATCGCGTCCTGCTGCTCGCCTCCGCCGCACACGCCCACCCGTTGCGCGCCCGGAACCAAGCCGGGGTCGTCGAGCTGGAAGTGCAGGAGCTGCAGGCGGCCCGGCCGGTTGCCCATCCAGTGGGCCAGGTTGGCGTCGGTTGGCTGGATGAGCTTGAGGTTCCACGGGCCTGAGCGCAGGTCCACCCCGGTTCCGACGTTGGGGTCTTTCCACTCGTCGGTCTGCTCCATGCCCAGCGGTCCTCGGAACAGCGCGGCCGCGGCCTGTACATCGGACGTCAAGTGGACCACGGTCGCCAACGATGTGGACCGCCCGTGGCGAGTGGGCGGCAGGGGCGGGGCGTCGTCCCAGCCTTCGCCGCCCGCCCAAGCGATCTGGATGACCATGCCCCAGCTGTCCTTGGGGTGGAGGAACGCTTCCTTCCACAGCGGGTTCTCTTCGTTGACCCCGATGACGTTGTAGCCGGCGTCGCCGAGCGCACCGACGGTGTCGACGAAGTCGGGCGTCTTGAAGGTGAAGTGGTGCGGCCCAGGGCCGTTGCGGGCCAGGAAGCGGTGCAGGAAATCGCTGCCGGGGTGCTCGAGCGGTTCGAGGATCTCGACCCTTGCGCCGCCGTCGAACGACACCTGGCAGAAGTAGAAATCGTCGCCTGCCTGCGACGCGGGGTCGTTGTCGGGGCCGCCGATCCAGCGACCGCCCAGGTCGCGGCTGTATCGGATCACGTTGTCCCAAGCGCGTTCGCTGACCACGGCAACGTGATCCATGACGAGGGTGTCGGTCGGCATGGCGTCGCAGGCTATGCCCGAAAGGAGGATTCGCTCCCGTTTGGCGAGGCAGAGGGCGCGTGCACAGGCATGCCGCGGGCGATGTCGTCAGCTTCCATGAGGGCAGCAGCCAGGCGTTCGTACATCTCGGCACGACGTGCCGGGTCGCTGTGGCCGAGCGGGGCTACCTCGTCGGGATCGGCCGCTGTGTCGAAGAGCTGCTCAGAGCCATCGCTGTGGCGGGTGAGGCGCAGATCCGCGGTGACGAGCGTGCGGGTCTTCACTGGGGTCAGGATGTCCAAGGCGAGCGCTCCCGGGAAATCGTCTTCGATGAGCACATCGTCACGCACAGACGCCGCGGGGTCGTCCAGGATGGGCACGAGGCTGCGGCCTCCGATGCCGTCGTAGCCGGGCAGATCGGCAAGGTCCAGCAGCGTCGGCCCCAAGTCGATGCTGCCGGCCGGCGATTGGGTGCGGCCCGGCGAGCGCCGCGGGTCGACGATGACATACGGCACTGCAAGGGTGCCGCGGTAGTGCATGAATCCCTTCAGCATCAGCCCGTGGTCGCCCATCATGTCGCCGTGGTCGCTGGTGAACACGATGATGGTGTTGCCGGCCTGACCGAGCCGGTCGAGCGCAGCCAGGATCTGGCCGATGCCGTCATCGATCATCTCGATCATCCCGTAGGTGGCCGCTAGGGCCTCGCGCAGCATCTGGTGGTCGCCGGCCACGCCGCAGGGCGTGACCCAGCCGCGCTGTTTGCTCGGGTGTAGCCGGCTGATGTGCTGCACATATTGAGGGGCACCCTCCAAGGCGTCGTCGACCGAGACGGGCACTTCCATGTCGTCGGCACGGTGGCGGTCGAACCACTCGCCGGGCGGCGTCATCGGGTGGTGCGGGTCGGGAAAGGAGGCCCACGCCAGCCACGGTCCGCCTTGATTGACTGCGTCTTCGATGAAGGCGATCGTGCGCTCGGCGACGAACGTCGTGGAGTGCAGCTCCGGCCCGTAGGGCGGTTCGTACACCTGCCACCAGCGTTCCGAGCGGCGGCGGGCCGGTGACTCCGCGGTCAACGGCACCATGAGGTCTTCAAGGCGGCCTCCGCGATCGAGTGCCCACTGCAGATGATGACCGCTGACCCGTGCGCCGTGGTCGATGGCCAGCTCGACGTGTTCGAATCCGTAGAAGCTGTCGGGGAATTCGGGCGCTCCGTTCACGTAGCGCTCTGCATCTTCGAGCGTGTCCCAGCCGGTCGGCCAGTACTGGTCGACTGCGCCGGCGGGTGCACCTGTCGGTAACACCGCGTTACGCGACATTCCGTGCTGCAGGTGCGACTTGCCGATGAGCGCCGTGCGATAGCCCGCTGCACGGAACTGCCGGACGTGGGTGTTGGCGCCCGGCTCGAGCGACCGGTCGTTGAAGACCACGCCGTGCGCGCTGGGCATGCGCCCGGTCATGATCGTGGAGCGGTTCGGCATGCAAATCGGATTGGCCACCCAGGCGTTGTCGAACACCATTCCCCGGGCCGCCAGCGCGTCGAGGTTGGGCGTGCGTACCACCTCGTTGCCGCCGAAGCCGGTGTGATCGGCGCGCTGCTGGTCGGTGATGATGAACAGCACATTCGGCTGCGCCGGAGCGCCGTTGGCGGCTGCGGTCATGGCGATCTCCCGTCGATGGTGTGGGCGGCGGAGCAGCCGGGGCGGCGCAGGCGGCTCAGCCGAAGTTCATGGCGGCTGGGTTGCCGCCGTCGACCACCACGGTCTGGCCGGTGATCGATTCGGCCTCGCACAGCATCACCGTGGCGTTGGCGATGTCGATCGGGCTGCCCACTTGGCCGAGCAGCGACGCGCGCCGAGCCCCTTCGGAGATCTCGTCGGGCAGGCGGGCCGCCATGCGGGTGCCTTCCACCAGGCCCGGCGCCACGCAGTTCACTGTGACCGAAGGCGACATTGCCACGGCCAGGCAGTGGGTGAGATGGATAAGGGCCGCCTTGGAGCAGCTGTAGGCGATGCTGCTCGAGCCGGGGAACAGACCGCCCACCGAGGCGATGTTGACGACACGCCCGCCGCCGTCGGCAGCCAGCAGCTCAGCCAGCGCCCGTGTCAGCAGGTACGGACCGCGCAGGTTGGTCTCCTGCACCCGGTCCCACGTCGCCGAGTCGAGCGTCTCGAGATGTCTGAACGGGATGCCGATGTTCCATGCCGCGTTGTTGACGAGCACATCGCAGCGCCCGTGTGCAGCGATCGCCGCCGCGGCCGCGTCGATCGAGGCCTCGTCGCGCTGGTCGAGCTGCAAGATGCTGGCCTGTCGGCCAGTGTCGCGCACCAGCCCCGCGCTGACTTCGGCGCGTTCCTGATCGCCCACGTAGGTCACGATCACATCTGAGCCGGCCGCAGCGAGCGCCTCGCAGATCGCCCGTCCGATGTCTCCGGAGCCCCCGGTGACCACCGACAGCTTGCCTGTCAAGTCCATGATCAGATGCCTCTCAGTTTGCGACCAGTTCGGCCATCGCCGCCAGCAGCGTCGGCGGGCCGGAGAGCTGCAGCACGGTCACCACGGTGTCGTCCCAGCGCCGCAGGTCTGCCGCGATCTTGTCCATCGGGCCGATCAGCGAGACCTCCTCGACCAGCTCGATCGGGATGGTCGCCGCGGCCTCCTGCTTGTGGCCGGTGAGGTACATGTCCTGCACCTCGTCGGCGACGTGCTGGTAGCCCATCCGGCAGAACACGTCGTAGTGGAAATTGGCGTCACGCGCACCCATCCCGCCCATGTAGAGCGCCAGCATGGGGCGGATCCGGTTGGCCGCACGCTCGATGTCGTCGTCGGGTACCACGCTGATCGGGCACACCACCTCGAAATCGGCATCGTCGGGGATTCGCCCGTCATCGCCGATCAATGGCTTGCCCGCCGCGGCGAAGCCGGCGTTCAGCGCATCGGCATAGAACTGGTTGTCCTTGGGGGCGAAGAACAGCGGCAGCCAGCCCTCGCACAGCTCGGCCGCCAGCGCCACATTGCGCGGCCCCTCCGCGCCGAGGTAGATCGGCACGTCGGCTCGCAACGGGTGCACGGTGGACTTCAGCGGCTTGCCGAGGCCCATGCCCCCCGGGTAGGGCATCTGGTAGTGGTCGCCGCTGAAGCTCACCGGCTTGTCGCGTTCGAGGATCGCCCGGACGATCTCGATGTACTCCCGGGTACGAGCCAGCGGGCGGGGATACGGCTGGCCGTACCAGCCCTCCACCACCTGCGGGCCGCTCACGCCGAGGCCCAGGATGAACCTGCCGCCGCTGAGGTGATCCATCGTGATCGCCGCCATGCCCACAGCGGCCGGAGTGCGTGCAGAGATCTGGATGATGCCGGTGCCCAACCCGATGTGCTCGGTGTGGCTGCCCCACCATGCCAGCGGCGTCAGGGCATCGGAGCCGTAGGCCTCCGCGGTCCAGAAGGAATGAAATCCGAGCTGCTCGGCGAGTTGCAGCGTCTCCAATGCATCAGGCGGCGGGCCAGCCGCCCAGTAGCCGACGCCGGTTGCAAGCTTCATGTCACATCGCCTTGTCGTTGCGGGGAATCCAAGAGTGCCCAGTATGGGCGCTGGCGGCCAGCGGCACAGAAGTGGGCGGGTACAGTCCGCGCGCACCCAGCCACGCGGCAGCTTGCAGGAAGGAGCACGCAATGAGCACCGAACGCGATGACGGCCCGACCAAGGTGAATCTCGACGAATCCGAGATGCCGACCCAGTGGTACAACGTGATCCCTGACCTGCCGGCGCCGCCCCCGCCGCCGCTGCACCCGGGCACGCACGAGCCGATCGGCCCCGACGACCTCGCGCCGCTGTTTCCGATGGGACTGATCATGCAGGAGGTCACCGGCGAGTCCCACGTGGACATCCCCGGCGGCGTCCTCGACGTGTACCGGCTGTGGAGGCCGAGCCCGCTGTACCGGGCACGCCGGCTCGAAGCTGCGCTCGACACGCCCGCCAAGATCTTCTTCAAGTACGAGGGCGTCAGCCCGGCAGGTTCGCACAAGCCCAACACCGCCGTGCCGCAGGCCTTCTACAACCACGCTGAGGGTGTCACCAAGCTGACCACCGAGACGGGGGCGGGGCAGTGGGGTTCCGCGCTGGCATTCGCCACGGCTCAGTACGGCATCGAGTGCGAGGTGTGGCAGGTGGCGGCGTCGTACCGCCAGAAGCCGTACCGCAAGACGATGATGGAGATCTGGGGTGCCCGGGTGCATTCGAGCCCGTCGGAGGCGACCGAGTACGGCCGGTCGCTGCTGGCCGCCGATCCCGACCATCCCGGCTCACTCGGCGTTGCCATCTCCGAGGCGGTGGCGACCGCCGCTGGCGATCCCAACGCCCGCTACTCGCTGGGCAGTGTGCTGACCCACGTGCTCATGCACCAGACGATCATCGGCGAGGAAGCGCTGTTGCAGCTTGCGAAGATCGGCGAGACGCCGGATGTGATCGTGGGCTGCACCGGCGGCGGATCGAACTTCGCCGGGCTGTCGTTCCCGTTCCTGCGCGAGAAGCTGGCGGGCCGGATGGATCCCACGATCCGTTGCATCGAGCCGGCGGCATGCCCCACGTTCACTCGGGGCGAGTACCGCTACGACTTCGGCGACCACGGCATGATGACGCCGCTGCTGAAGATGCACACGCTCGGCCACGACTTCATCCCGCAGCCGATCCACGCTGGCGGGCTGCGCTACCACGGCATGTCGCCGCTGCTGTCGCACATCTACGAGCTCGGCCTGGTCGAGGCACTGGCGATACCGCAGGAGGAGTGCTTCGCAGCGGCGATCCAGTTCGCCCGCAGCGAGGGCATCGTGCCTGCGCCCGAGCCGACTCATGCGCTGGCCGCTGCCCTGCGCGAGGCCGAGGCGGCGAAGCAGGCGGGGGAGGAGCGCACCATCCTGACCGCCATGTGCGGCCACGGCCACCTCGACCTCCCGGCCTACGAGGCGTACCTGTCGGGCGCGCTGGTCGATGTCGACCTGAGCGACGACGCCATCGCCGACGCCATGGCCGGCGTCCCCGCAGTCGGCTGATCCGAAGGCTTCGACCACCAACGACGGCGCACGGCGTCCGGCCTGCCGCACGGCTGCGGGTGGCAGGCTGAAGCCGTGACTGCCGGGCAGCGTTCGATCCCGTGCGTGCTGATGCGTGGCGGCACGTCTCGGGGGCCGTTCTTTGCAGCCGAGGATCTGCCCGACGATCCGGTGATGCGTGACGCGGTGCTGGCTGCCGTCATGGGCAGCCCGACCGGTCGCCAGATCGACGGGTTGGGCGGCGGCACGACGGTCACCAGCAAGGTGGCGGTGGTCGGCCGGTCGGCACATCCAGACGCCGACGTGGACTACCTGTTCGCGCAGGTCGACCCGGTCTGGGGCACGGTGGACACCAAACCCACCTGCGGGAACATGCTGGTCGGCGTCGGCCCGTTCGCGATCGAGACGGGGCTAGTGCAGGCTGTCGATCCGACGACATCGCTGATCGTGCGCAACGTCAATACCGGCAGCTTCATCGATGTCGTCTGCTGCACGCCCGGCGGCGAGCTGACCCATGACGGCGACTGCGCCATCGACGGGGTAGACGGCACGGCCGCACCCGTTGACTTGCGGTTCCGGGGCATCGAGGGATCAGTGACCGGCTCGATGCTGCCCACCGGCTGCGCCATCGAGACGATCACGGCCGGCGGCGTGGCGGTCGAGGCCACGCTGATCGACGTGGCCATGCCCATGGTGATGGTGCGTGCCGCCGACTTGGACCGGACCGGCCACGAGTCGCCGCCTGAGCTGGACGGCGACGCCGAGTTCATGGCGACGATGGAGGCCATACGCCGGGAGGCTGGCGCGCGCATGGGCCTCGGCGATGTGTCCCGCAGCGTCGTGCCCAAGTTCGGTCTGCTGTCGGCCGCTCGCGAGGGCGGCACGATCACGTCGCGTTACTTCACGCCCACCCAGTGCCACCCGGCTCACGCAGTCTCAGGCGGCATCTGCGTAGCGGCGGCCATCGCGTTGCCGGGCACGGTGGCCGCATCGCTGGTGGACGGCGCCGAGCTGATCGGCATCCAGATCGAGCATCCGAGTGGTTCGCTGGAGGTCGCGCTTCGCACAGATCGGCGTGACGGTCACGTGCGGGTCGTCTCCGGCGGCGTCACACGCACTGCCCGCAAGATCATGTCCGGCACTGTCTACGTGCCTGCCGAGGTGTGGTCGGGCTGAGCTGATTCTGCGCTCTGGCCGCTGCCGGCCAGATTCAGTCCCAGTCGAGCCAGAGTTCCTCGGGGCCTCGGAAGGTGATGTTCGGGAAGGTCCGGTAATCCTGCGGCGGCAGCCGCAGCGACGGCACCCGTTGGGTCAGGATCTCCAGCGCAATGCGGGCCTCCATGCGGGCGAGATTCGCTCCGAGGCAGAAGTGAATGCCCTTGCCGAAGCTGATGTGGCCGTGGGGATCGGGCCGGGCGATGTCGTAGGAGTCGACGTCGAACCGGTCGGTCTCGGCGAACGCGCACGGTTCGCGGTTCGCTGCGGCGAAGTTCAGGAATACCCGTGTTCCTTCCGGCAGCTGCACCCCGCCGAGCTCGGTGTCGCGGGTGGTCACCCGGCGCCAGGCCACCTGGCTGGAGTCGAACCGCAGCGTCTCCTCGACCGCCGTGGGGATCAGCGACGGGTCAGCAGCCAGGGCCTCCCACTGGTCCCGGCGCGGCAGCAGGCAGCGCAGCGTGTTGCACAGCAGGTTCGTGACCGGATCGTGCCCGGCGAAGGAGATCCCGTAGATGACCGACTCGACCTCCCGGTAGCTGAGCCCGGTGCCGCCCTCGGGGTCGGGGTCGGCATCGTGTGCGTCGAGCAACTCGGAGCAGAAGTCGTCGGTGCGATTTCGATGGCGCTCGGCCACGAACTCACGGCAGTAGCGCCAGTAAGCCAGCATTCCCTCGGCCATGTGTGCCTGTTCGGCTGCCGTCGGCTTGCCCCAGGCGAACGCCTTGCGGTTCACGCACCACGACTTCAGCATGAGGTCGTCTTCGGGCGGGAAGCCGATGAAGCGGAACACGATCTCTGCTGGCAGCGGGAACGCGACCGCCTTGACATAGTCGGCGGGCTTGGGGCCGGCGAGCATCTCTTCGATCAGCTCGGTGGCCCGTGAGCGCATGTAGTCCTCGAGCGTCCGCAGCCGCCGCACCGAGAACCCGCCGCGTGTGTGCACGCGGATGCGACCGTGGTCGGGCTCGGCCCGGTTCGACATGACTGCCTGGGGGTCGTAGTCGGACGCGGAGAGCACCTCAGCCGCCTCGGGCGCGAGGGGGAAGATGGGGTCCTGCACGTTGGATGAGGCATATGTATCCGGGTCCATAAAGACTCGCTCGATGTCGTCCATGCGGGTCACCACGACGTGGCCCATCTCGGCGGCGTAGAAGACCGGGTGGTCTTCGCGCAGCTGGGCGGCGATCGGGTAGGGATCGGCCAGGTATTCCTCGTTGAGCGGCGACCAGCTGTCGTGCACCGGGCAGCCCGGCGGCGGGGGCGAGAGCTGATCCGGTGCGGTGTGGTAGTCGTCGGCGCTCACTGGACCTCCCAGTCTCGGCCCTGCCGCAGCAACCGGCGTGCGCTCGGCGGCGCCGGCAGGCCCTATCATCGTCGCCCCGCGGGCGATTGGCTCAGATGGTTAGAGCGCTGCCTTCACACGGCAGAGGTCACTGGTTCGAGTCCAGTATCGCCCACCCCTTCGACGCAGGATGCCGTGCCGTGGTGCCGCCGTGCTCGGCGAGGTGGGCCAGCAGCAACCCGGTGAACGCCCCAGGCACCTCGTCGGTGACGAAGTGATTGATGCCCCCCAGCTCGGCGAAGCGGTACGGGCCGGTCACGAAATCAGCAGTGTTCTCGGCTGCCATGCGGCCCACCGTGGCGTCCTGATTCCCCCACACGTACATCGTCGGCACGCTCACCGGGGGCGTCTCGGCCGGCTGATACTGCGAGCTCCCGATGGCTCGGTACCAGTTCACGGCTGCGTCGAGGGCGTCGCGTTCGCCCAGCGTGGCCAAGTAGGCGTCGATGTCGGCGTCAGGCACCCTGCCGTGAGCCATGGCCCGTCGCAAGGGCGCTGCATTGTCGGCGAGCAGGTTGTCGGTTGCCTCGGGCTTCTGGAAGGCGGGATGGTGCCGCGAGCGGTGCGGCTGATCGGGGTCGTCGCGCATCGCCGCAACGAAGGCCGCAGCGTGCGGCCGTGAGATGACGCTCAGCGAGTGGACCCGCTCGGCGTGGTGCGCGGCGATGAACCACGCCAGTGCGCCGCCCCAGTCATGCCCGACGATGTGGAATCGCTCCGCGCCGAAGCTGTCGGCAATCGCGAGCGCATCGGCCACCAGCAGCTCGCTGCGGTAGCTGTCGACGCCCTCTGGCCGTGCGCCCGTCGAGTAGCCGCGCTGGTCTGGAGCACACGCCCGGAACCCGGCCGCCGCCAGTGCCGGCAACTCGACACGCCAGGTGTGCCGGGTCTGCGGGAACCCATGCAACAGCAGCACCAGCTCGCCGTCAGCCGGCCCCGCCACGTCGGCAGTGAAGCGAAGCCCATTCGCTTCGATCGTGATGGTGTCAGCCGTTGTTGACCTCGCCATGGTGTCGTTCCAGTCCTGCCGCCGAAGGGCACACAGCTAGCACCCGGAGGCTACGGTCGCCGCTTGGAGGCCGACGTGATCATCGACTGCCACGGCCACTACACGACGGCACCGCCCCAGCTCGGCGAGTACCGCGACGCGCAGCGGTCGGCGCTTGAGGCCGATCCGGATTACGTCGGCGCCAAGGGTGTGCTTGACATCAGCGACGACGAGATCCGCCACAGCATCGAGCACAACCAGCTGCGACTGCAGCGTGAGCGGGGCTCGGACCTGACCATCTTTTCGCCGCGGGCGTCGTGGATGGGCCACCACGAAGGCAACGAGCACACGTCGCGCTTCTGGTCAGAGCACTGCAACGACCTCATCCGACGTGTGTGCGATCTCTTCCCGGAGAACTTCGTGGCGGTCTGCCAGCTTCCGCAGTCGCCCGGCGTGGCCATTGACAGCTCGGTGCGCGAGCTGCGCCGTTGCGTGGAAGAGATGGGCTTCATCGGCTGCAACGTGAGCCCCGACCCTTCCGGCGGGTTCTGGACCGGCCCGCCGCTGAACGACCGCTACTGGTGGCCGCTGTGGGAGGCCATGGCCGAGCTGGACGTGCCAGGGATGATCCACGTCAGCGGCACCTGCAACCCGAACTTCCATGCGACGAGCTCGCATTACCTGGGCGCCGATACCGCGGCATTCGTCCAGATGATGATGAGCGACCTGTTCGCCGACCATCCCGGGCTGCGTTTCGTCATTCCCCACGGCGGGGGAGCAGTGCCGTACCACTGGGGCCGGTTCCGGGGCATGGCCCAGGACATGGGCCTGCGGCCGCTCGACGAGCTGCTGCTGGACAACGTGTGCTTCGACACCTGCGTGTACCACCAACCGGGCATCGACGTGTTGGTCAAGGTGATACCCGCCAAGAACATCTTGTTCGCGTCGGAAATGGTCGGCGCGGTGCGCGGCATCGACCCCACCACGGGCTTCAACTACGACGACACCAAGCGCTACATCGACGCGGCAGACCTCAGCGACGAGGCCCGCCGCATGATCTTCAGCGAGAATGCCCTGCGGGTGTACCCGCGGCTGGCTGGCGCCTTGGACGCGCAGCGCAGCACCGCTGGGGCGGCAGACCGGGAGGGATGATGGCAGCCCAACACATCGTGAAGCGCACCATCGAGCGGGCCGACCCCGACGTCATCGCGGGGCTCGGCAAGGCCGGCACCGCCACCGTGCACGAGGCAATCGGCCGCCGCGGCTATCTCGGTCCCGATCTGCGGCCTATCCAGCAGGGCACACGGGTTGCCGGCTCGGCAGTGACGGTGCTGTCGCATCCCGGCGACAACATCATGATTCACGCCGCCGTGGAGGTATGCGAGCCGGGCGACCTGCTCGTGGTCACCAACACGGCGCCGTCCACACACGGCATGTTCGGTGATCTGCTGGCGTCGTCGCTCATGGCTCACGGCGTCGTGGGCTTGGTAATGGACGCTGGCGTCCGAGACACCCTGGATCTGCGGGCCATGGGCTTCGCGGTGTGGACCCGGCACATCTCGTGCGAGGGCACGGTCAAGAACACGCCAGGTTCGGTGAACGTGCCGATCAGCATCAACGGCGTCATCATCGAGCCGGGCGACGTGATCTGCGGTGACGACGACGGCGTGGTGACTGTGCCCCGCGCCGAGGCAGCGTGGGCATTGGAGCAGTCCAACGCCCGGCTCGACAGCGAGGCCGGTACTCGGGCACGCCTGCAAGCCGGCGAGCTGGGACTCGAGATGTACGGGCTGCGCCAGAAGCTGATCGACCTCGGCGTGGAGTGGATCGAGTGAGCGCAGGCCCTCATGATCTGGCAGCCTCGGGCGTTCGCTGCATGGTCATGCGGGGCGGCACCTCCAAGGGCGCTTACTTCGTCGCCGGCGAGCTGCCCGACGACCCCGACGAGCGTGATTCGCTGCTGGCGCGAGTGATGGGCTCGCCCGATCCGCGCCAGATCGACGGTATCGGCGGCGCGCACCCGCTGACCTCCAAGGTTGCTGTGGTGTCACGGTCGGCAGAGCCCGAGATCGATGTGGACTACCTGTTCCTGCAGGTCGGTGTCGACGACGGCTCGGTGGGTGATCAGCAGAACTGCGGCAACCTGCTGGCCGGAGTCGGGCAGTTCGCGATGGAGCGCAGGCTCATTGAAATCGCTGGCGACGAGGCGCATGTGCGGATACGCATGGTGAACAGCGACTCGGTGGCGACAGCCACGTTCCCGCTGGACGCCGGCCTCCCCGCCTATGACGGCGACACGGCGATCTCGGGGGTTCCCGGAACGGCGGCCGAGGTCCAGCTCGACTTCGAGGCCACGGCGGGTTCGACATGTGGGGCGCTGCTGCCAACCGGTGCCATCGCCGATGTGATCGACGGCATCGAAGCAACCTGCATCGACAACGGCATGCCCACGGTTGTGCTCCGGGCGGCTGCTCTGGGCATCGCCGGCGACGAATCGCCAGCCGCGCTTGAGGCCAACGAGCTGTTCCGGCGACGCTTGGAGAACATCCGCCTGCGGGCCGGCGAGCTGATGAACCTGGGCGACGTCAGCACCATGACCGTGCCGAAGATGACGCTGGTGTCCGCGCCCCGCGCCGGCGGGAGCATCTGCACCCGCACCTTCATCCCGCACCGGTGCCATGACGCCATCGGCGTGCTGGGTGCGGTAAGCGTGGCCACCGCGCTGCGGCTCCCGGGAGGCGTCGGATCGGATCTGCTCGAACCCGGCGACGACCCCGACCTAGTGCAGATCGAGCACCCGACGGGCACCTTTGCCGCCCGAGTCGAGCTTGCCGATGGCCCTGCAGGCCCGGTCGTGGGGCGGTCCGGCATCGTTCGCACTGCCCGCAAGCTGTTCGACGGCCTGGTATTCCCCAAGAGCCCAGCGTTTCCGACGAGCGCGTCACACCAAGGGCGCGCGTGACAGCGCCCACGATCCTGCCGCCTCACCCCTCGCCGCATTCGCCGACGGCGTTCACGCCGCCGCCGGGGGCAACCGACGCGCACTGCCACGTGTTCGGCCCCTCGCACCGGTTCCCCTTCGCCCCCGAGGCCACCTACACGCCGCCCGATGCTGGCATCGAAGACTTCGAGGTGCTGCAGGAGCGCTTAGGGCTGTCGCGAGCAGTTTTCGTGCAGGCGAGCTGCCACGGCACCGACAATGCCGCCATGGTGGATGCGCTCGTGCGGGGAAACGGCCGATATGCCGGTGTCGCGATGATCGATGAGTCGTTCGGCGATGCCGACATCGGTGCCCTGCACGACGCCGGGGTGCGCGGCACCCGCTTCAACTTCGTCGCCCACCTCGGCGGCGCACCCGACCTTGAGCTGTTTTGGCGGCTGGTCGACCGGGTGCAGCCCTTCGGCTGGCACATCGTGCTGCACTTCGACGCGAAAGACCTGCCGCACTACGGCGAACTGCTCGACCGGATGCCCTGCCCGTACGTGATCGACCACATGGCCCGCGTCGATGCAACAGCCGGCCTCGGCCAGGAGCCGTTCGAAGCCCTGCTCGAGCTGATGCGCGACGAGCGGGCATGGGTGAAGGTGTCGGGCGCCGAGCGGCTCACTGCCGAGGGGACCCTGCCGTACGACGATGTCGTGCCCTATGCCCAGGCGCTGATCGCGGCCGCGCCCGAGCGCATCCTGTGGGGCAGCGACTGGCCGCATCCCAATGTGCGCCACATGCCTGACGACGGCGATCTCGTCGACGTGCTGGCCGCGTTCGCGCCCGACGAGTCGACTCGCAACCGGATCCTGGTCAGCAATCCCGAGACGCTCTACGACTTCGGCTAGCGGCTGAGCCCGCGAGCGAGCACCACTATTCTCCGCCCGACTGACCGATCCAGCGGGACGAGCGACGCAAGCCCGCGACGAGGATGCAGTGATGAACACCCAGGTCATCATCGTGGGCGCCGGCCCGGCCGGGACGCTGCTCTCACACCTGCTGGGCAGGGCAGGCATCGAACACGTCGTGCTCGAGCAGCAGTCGCGTGCCTATGTGCTGGGCCGCATCCGTGCCGGCGTCCTCGAGTGGGGCTCGGTGGAGATCCTGCGCAACGCCGGGCTGGGCGACCGCATGGACCGCGAGGGACAGGTTCACGACACGATCAACATCGCCTGGCGCGGCTCGGAGATGCTGTCGATCGACTCGCAGCGGCTGATCGGGCGCCGGATGATGGCCTACGGCCAGACGAACATCCAGGAAGACCTCTACGAGGCTGCGGACGCAGCCGGCAACACGATCGTCTTCGAGGCCCACGACGTACAGATCAGCGACCCCGCCCGCCGGCCGTCGGTGACCTTCGTGGCCAACGGTGTCAGCGAGCGCATCGACTGCGACTTCGTGGCCGGCTGCGACGGCTCTCACGGCGTGAGCCGCGCCGTCATCCCGGCCGGCGTCCGCACCGAGTTCGAGAAGGATTATCCCTTCGGCTGGCTCGGCATCCTCTCGGAAACCCCGCCGCTGCCGCACTTGCTGTACGCCAACCATCAGCGGGGTTTCGCGCTGTGCAGCATGCGGAACCCGATGCTGAGCCGGTACTACGTGCAGTGCCCGCTCACCGACACGGTCGACGACTGGCCCGATGATCGTTTCTGGACCGAGCTGCTGGCTCGCATCCCGGCCGACAAGGCAGCACAGATCCAGACCGGGCCCTCGATCGAGAAGTCGATTGCGCCGCTGCGCAGCTTCGCCTCCGAGCCGATGCGCTACGGCAATCTGTTCCTTGCCGGCGATGCGGCGCACATCGTGCCTCCGACCGGCGCCAAGGGTCTGAACCTGGCGATCTCCGACGTGCACTACCTGGCTCGAGCCTTCGCCGATCACTACGAGCGGGGCGACGACGGCTACCTCGACAGCTACTCAGCAATGGCGCTGCGGCGCGTTTGGGGGGCCATGCGGTTCAGCTGGTCGCTCACGATGCTGCTGCACCGGTTCCCCGACATGAGCGACTTCGACCAGCGCGCGCAGGAGCAGGAGCTGTACCACCTGTCCACGTCGCCATCGGCGCAGATCGCCTTCGCTGAGCAGTACGTGGGCCTGCCGCTGGAGAGCTAGGCGCTCAGCCTCTTGCTTCCCGCTCTTGTTCCCAGTCTCGATTCGATACGGGCTCACGGGCCGCTCGGGCCACGGCTTCGCCTAGCGGCTCAGCCTCTTGCGTTCTGCAGGATCAGCAGGCCGTTGCTGGTGTTGGAGGTGGGCACGTGGTTCATGCGGAACACCTCGTCGACCCTTTCGTCGAGCACGCCGCGCATCACGAACCACATCACCAACTCGATGCCCTCTGAGCCCGCCTCGCGGATGTACTCGGTGTGCGGGCGCAGGCAGCCGGCGTCGGGCTCGGCGACCAACTCGTCCATGAACGCTGTGTCGAAGTCTGCATTGACGAGGCCCGCCCGTTCGCCCTGCAGCTGGTGCGACATGCCGCCCGTGCCGAAAACGGCCACCCGCAGCCCTTCCGCAGCCAATCCCTCGTAGCTGTCGAGCGCTCGCCGGATGGCCCGCCCGAGGCTGAGGCATCGCTTGCCCGACGGGGGCGGGTACTGGATCACGTTGACGCAGATCGGAATGACCCGGCATGGCCAGGCGTGGGGCTGGCCGTACA
Source organism: Candidatus Poriferisodalis sp. (assembly GCF_965219595.1). NCBI lineage: Bacteria > Bacillati > Actinomycetota > Acidimicrobiia > Acidimicrobiales > Candidatus Poriferisodalaceae > Candidatus Poriferisodalis > Candidatus Poriferisodalis sp. The sequence goes on along the minus strand of NZ_OZ244781.1, from coordinate 3,618,565 downwards.
TCACCGAGAGCGGAACCGTCAGGCCGTGGTCGACGTCCATCTCGTTGACGATGGTGATGTCGAACTCGTCGCCGATCAGCGATTCGGCGAGATGCCAAGCCAGTTCGGGATGGCCCTGCACGGCCGGCACCTGGCGGGGGCCGTAGCCCTCGTCGGCAGGCTGGTACTCGGCCGCCACGCCGACAGCGAACGTCGGGATGAGCTGCAACGAGAAGGCCGAGGCGTGGTCGTTGTAGACGATGATGCAGACGTCGGGCTGCTCGGCGGCCATCCACTCGCGTGCAGGCTGGATCTTGTCGAAGTACGGCCGCCAGTACGGCTCTTCCTGCTTGCCGTTGTCGATGGCGGCTCCGACGGCGGGCACGTGCGATGTGCCGATGCCACCGACGATTGTGGTCATGAGCTGTGCCCCGCTGTGCTGCGTATTTCAGGGCTCTGCGGCTCGGGGCTCTGATCCGCAGGAAACTCGCCGGTGCGGCGGTTGCCGTCGACCGGGCGACCGCCGTCGATCATCATCTGGTTGAACTCCCCGCCGCTGACGCCTGACATGGCACCGCCGACATCCTGCATGGACAGGCCGTCAAGCGCAGCCAGCTTGAACGTGTAGTAGATGTTGCCGCCGAGCTGGAGCATGCCCAGCCAGTCCCGTTCGAGGACCGCTCGGCGCTGTTGCGATGTCAGGTCGAAGCCGTCCAGGTAGGCACGCTCGTCTGCCCGAAATCGTTCCCGGTTGGCTTCGGCGTTCAGGCTCATGCAGAACATGTTCAGCTGGTAACCCTGCTGCGATCTGCGACCGTCGAAGACGTAGGTGCCCGGGATGTCGTCGTAGTCACGTGCCCGTGCCATGGCACCTCCTTGCGCATCCGAGACTATTGATAGAGCACGGGAGCCGAAGAGGGGAGCGTCGTGAAGATCATCCTGGCCGGAGAGGGCGCTATCGGGCACAAGCACATGGCAGCGCTGCGGCGCATCGACGATGTCGAGGTGGTCGCCCTCGCTGGTGGCATCGCCGACGACACCGAGGCCTTCGCCAGCGAGTTCGGCATCGAGCGGTGGACGACCGACTTGGGCGAGGCGCTGACGCTCGACGCTGACGCGGCCATCCTGGCCACGCCCACGCAGCTGCACGCAGCGCAGGCCATCGAGACCATGCGCGCGGGCAAGCACGTGCTGGTCGAGATCCCGATGGCCGACACCCTTGCCGACAGCGAAGCCGTGGTGCGTGTGCAGCAGGAAACGGGCGTGACCGCGATGGTGTGCCACACCCGCCGCTTCAATCCGAGCCATCAGTGGATTCACGAACGCATCCAACGCGGCGAGCTGACGTTGCAGCACCTGGTTGTCGAGACGTTCTTCTTCCGGCGCGAGAACCGCAACGCGCTCGGCAAGCCGCGCACCTGGACCGATCACCTGCTGTGGCATCACTCGTGCCACACGGTCGACCTGTTCGGCTACCAGACAGGCCAACGCATCACCGCAGGCTGGGCGCAGCAAGGGCCCACCCATCCCGAGCTGGGCATCGCCATGGACATGACCATCGGCATGAGCGTGCCGTCGGGAGCGCTGTGCACGCTGTCGCTGTCGTTCAACAACGACGGGCCGCTCGGCACGTTCTTCCGCTACATCTGCAATAACGGCACCTACATCGCCCGCTACGACGACCTCGTGGACGGCTATGACAATCCGGTGGATCTGTCGGGTGTGGCGATCTCCGACGACGGCATCGAACTGCAAGACCGCGAGTTCATCTCGGCCATCCGTGAGGGCCGTGAGCCCAACGCGTCGGTCGCGCAATGCCTGGGCGCTATGGAGACCATCGACATGCTGGAGAAATCCATGAGCGAGCGCTGATTGCGATGTTCGGCCGACAATGGCACCGCCATATCCCGTGACGCGCTATCAAATGGGCCATGGCGGAGCTACGAAGGTCTGACGCCGACCAGCTCGCCTACGACGAGGCGTTCGATCGTGACGGCAACGTCCGGCCGCTCTACGCCGCCATCGTGGAGCGCTTCTCCAACTTCGACGTGGCCGAGCTGCGGCGCCGCGAAGGCATCATTGAAGAGGAGTTCCGCCGCCAGGGCATCACGTTCACGGTGTACGGCGATTCGCAGGGCACCGAGCGGACCTGGCCGATGGACCTGTTTCCCCGGCTGATCGCCGCAACCGAGTGGCAGGAGATCGAGCGGGGCCTGGCCCAGCGCGTCACCGCGCTGAACCGGTTCCTGGCCGACATCTACACCGGCGAGGGAGCGGCCATGGCCGACGGCGTCGTGCCCGCATGGCTGGTGCAGTCGTCGGACGGCTTCGAGCGCAACGCGTTCGGCGTGAGCGTGCCGCATGACGCCCACTGCGTCATCGCCGGCATCGACCTGGTGCGCGATGCCGAGGGCCAGTACCGGGTGCTCGAGGACAACCTGCGCAACCCGAGCGGGATCAGCTACGTCATCGAGAACCGGGCGGCGATGACCCGAGCGTTCCCCCGTGTCTGGGAAGACCACACCGTGGAGCCAGTCGGCCAGTACGGCCGCATGCTGCGCACGGCACTCGAATCGGTGGCGCCCACGGGGGCCGGCGAGAAGCCGCTCATCGTGATCCTGACGCCGGGCATCTACAACTCGGCGTACTTCGAGCACGCGTTCCTGGCCCGGGAGATGGGCGTGGAGCTCGTGGAGGGGCCCGACCTGGTGGTGGACGAGCATGTCGTGTACCTGCGCACTATCGAGGGCCTGGTGCCGGTGGACGTGATCTACCGGCGCATCGACGACACCTTTCTCGATCCGGTGTCGTTCCGCCCCGATTCCACGCTGGGCGTGCCGGGGCTGCTCGGCGCCATGCGCGCCGGCACGGTCACCGTCTGCAATGCCGTCGGCAACGGCGTGGCCGACGACAAGGCCATCCACCCCTACGTGACCGACCTGATCCGCTACTACCTCGGCGAGGCGCCGATCCTGCCCAACGTCGAGACGTACGTGATGTGGGAGCCCGATCAGCGCGCGGCGGCCTTCGACCGTCTCGACGAGCTGGTCATCAAGCCGGTGGGCGAGTCGGGTGGCTACGGCATCGTCATCGGGCGCAACGCCACCGACGAGGAGCTGGCGAACGCACGGGCCGAGATCGAGGCAGACCCGCGCAACTGGGTGGTCCAAGAGGTGGTGGAGCTGTCGACGCTGGCGTCCATGTGCGACGACGTGCTCGAACCGCGCCACCTCGACCTGCGACCCTTTGTGATCACCGGGGAGCGCACGCAGGTGTTTCCCGGCGGCTTGACGCGGGTGGCGATGCGCAAAGGTTCGCTGATCGTTAACTCCTCCCAGGGCGGCGGCTCCAAGGACACCTGGGTGCTTGCCCCGCAGGGATCGCAGACATGATCCTCGCCCGGCACGCCGATTCCCTGCTGTGGGCCGGTCGCTATCTGGAGCGGGCCGACACCATCGCACGGTGCGTGTCGGTGGAGACCAACGCGGTCATGCACCGCCAGGCCACCGAGGCACGTCTGGCCTCGCGCCGGCTGGTGCAGGCGCTCGGGCTGCAGGACGCGTTCGTGGCGGCCCAGGTCGGCACCGGCCCGTATGCCGTCATGGATTTTCTGGTCTCTGACGACTCGCATCCGGGTTCGGTGGTGTCGTCTGTGGAGGCGGTGCGGGAGAACCTGCGCATCGTGCGCGACCGCATCCCGGTGGAGCTCTGGGAGGAGGCCAACAGCCTGCACATTCTCATGCAGAGCGCCAAGTCGGTCGGCGCTGCCGCTCGGGAGCAGACCGGCGGCGAGGTGTCGCGCATGTCGGTGATCACGGCCCGGCGCGGGTGTCGCTCGCTCAGCGGCGTCATGACCGAGTCGATGAGCCGCGACGAGGGGTACGCGTTCATGGAGGCCGGCCGGCTGCTTGAGCGGTCGATCCTGACTGTCGAACTGCTGAAATCGGGTCTGGGCACCGGGGCCGACGTCTTTGACGGCAACCGTCTGCTGGCGTTCACGCATTCGCTGCAGGCCGCACGGCGCGAGCTGGGGCACTCGCCGCAGTGGCATGCAGTCGCGAAATTCCTCCTGCAGCACGAGCAAATGCCCCGCTCGGTGCTGTGGTGCCTCGGACGGGTGGAGCTGCGCTTGGAAGATCTCGCCGCGGCCGCGGGGGCCGTCGCCACACCCCGCCGGCGCGCCGGAGCACTGCGGGCGCACTTGGAGTACGGCGAGCTCGACGAGCTGCTGGCCCAACCCGAGGCTGAGCTGGCGTACCTGGGCTCGGCGCTGGCCGAGCTAGCTGCCGATGTGCACGCCAGCACGGTGGCGAGATCGAGTTTCGCCGAAGTGCATGCGCAGTTCGTGCGACCTGGAGACGGGAACGGCAGGCCGCAATGAGACTCGACATCGCCTACCGGTTGCACTTCACCTACGCCGAGCCCGTTTCGGAGTCGCAGAACGAGATCCGCGTACGGCCCCGTGACGACCTGCGCCAGCAGGTGCTGTCGTACCGGCTGACCACCACGCCGGCGACCCGTGTGCTGCAGACACGCGATTACTTCGGCACGACTGTCGACCACCTGGGCATGCGTGCATCGCACGACGATCTGCTGGTGATTGCCGAGGCTTCCGTGGAGACCACACCGACCGACAGCGCCCCGGCACCGGTGAGCTGCGAGCGGCTGGGCGATCAGCAGTTCGTCAACGAGCACGTCGAGTACCTGGCGCCGTCCCAGCATGTGCAGTGGGACGAGCTGGTCAACGAGGTGGCCTCATGGGCCGTCCGCGGCGCCGCCGATGACGTATGCGAGCGCGTGCAGGCCGTAGCCCAGGCAGTGCCCACGGTGCTCAGCTACGAGCGCGGCTCCACCACCATCGGTGTGACGCTGGAGGAGCTGATCGACGGCGGCCGAGGGGTCTGCCAAGACTTCGCCCATCTGGCCGTGGGCATGCTTCGCTGCATCGGCATCCCCGCTCGCTACGTCTCCGGCTACCTGTTCGCGCTGGATGAGACACGGCTCGACGAGAGTCCCGGTGACAGTGCACCTGCAGCCGGCGACGGAGTGCCCGGCAGCGGCGCCGGTGCCGACGGGAACAGCCACGGGCTCGTCGGCGAGGACGTGTTCACTCCCGAACGTGCACCGGCTGCGAGCCCGGCCGCCATCTCGGTGCAGACGCACGCGTGGATCGAAGCCGCAGTGCCCGGCTACGGCTGGCATGCGCTCGATCCCACCAACGGCGGATCAGTGAGCGAGCGGCATGTGGTGATTGGCTACGGCCGTGACTACAACGACGTCCCACCCGTGCGCGGCGTGTTCAACGGATCAGCCGATGCCAAAGTGGACGCCGAGGTGATCATCGCCCAGCCCACGGCGCCGGTCTCGATGGTCACCGAGCCGATCCGCCGCCAGGCCCGCGTGGCGGTCAGCCCGTCCACAGATACGTCTGCCCAGCAACAGGCAGCGCAGCAACAGCAGCAATAGTCAAGGCCGGGGCGCCGCTACCAGGGATCGATGGGGTGCTTGCGCCCCTCGCGCCGTGCCGGTGTCGGGAACGTCGCGAGCAAGCGGGCGATCAGGTCTCGCGTCTCGGCCGGATCGATGATGTCGTCCAGCAGGAACGACCGAGCGTATTCCAGGCCGGTGTTGCGCTCCTTCCACTCCGCGACGCGCCGGTCTCGGATCTGACGCTCCGTAGCCTCGTCGGGCGCAGCTTCGAGCTCGTCGCGGAACACGATGTTGACCGCGCCTTCGAGGCCCATGCCGCCGAATTCGGCGGTCGGCCAGCCGACATACAAGTCGGGATCCAGCGCGTCGCAGCCCATTGCGTAGTAGCCGAGGCCGTAGGCCTTGCGCAGAATCACGGTGAGGATCGGCACGTCGGCGGTGCTCAGCGCCACCAGGGTGCGGGCGCTGTGACGCACGATTGCTGATTTCTCGGCAGCCGTCCCGATCATGAAGCCGGGTGTGTCGCACAGGAACAGCAGCGGCAGGTCGTAGGCGTTGCACAGCTCGACGAAGCGCGAGAACTTGGCCGAGCCTTCGGCATCGATGGCGCCCGCCCCGAACATCGGGTTGTTCGCGAGCACGCCGACAGGGTGTCCTGCGATGCGGCACAGCGAGGTTGACAGGCATCGGCCGAAGAGGGGGCGAAGCTCCATCACAGAGTCCTCGTCGGCCAGCGTCGCCACAATCTTGCGCACGTCGTAGGCGCGGCGCGGGTTCTCCGGGACTATGGACCTCAGCGGCGTCTGATCGTGCGCGACCGGCGGCGGAGGAGCTGCCACGTCGGTGAAATACGACAGGTACCTGCGCGCTGTCTGCAGGGCCTCCGCTTCGTCCTCAACTACCAATTCGACGGTGCCGGTCCGCTCATGCAACGACATGGGGCCCAGTTCCTCGGGGGTCAAGTCCTCGCCGGTGGCGGACCTCACCAGCGGGGGTCCCGACAGTCCCATCGTCGAGTCCCTCGTCGCAATCACCACGTCGGAGGTTCCGGCGATGTTCGCCTGCCCCGCGAAGCTCGGTCCCGACAGGATCGTGACGATCGGCACCAGTCCCGACATCTTTGCCAGCTGTATGAAGGTCGTCACCGTGCCGCTCGCGTAGTACAGCTCGGTGGCGCGCGCTCCGGCACCTTCGGACCAGAAAATGACCGGCCAGCGGTTTCGCTCGGCCACCTCCATCATCCGGTCCACCTTGCGATGGTTGTGCGGGCTCTGGCTGCCGCCCATCACCGTGTAGTCGTAGGTGAAGGCGCACACCGAAACGCCGTCCACGAGACCGACGCCCATGACGAGGCCGTCGGCTGGCGCGTCGCCCAGTGAGCGGATCTGGGGCTGTGCGAGCTGGCCGTATTCCACGAATGTGCCGGGATCGAACAGGGCGGCGATGCGCTCTCGGGCGGTCCACCGGCCGCGGGCGTGCTGCCGGGCCACCGCTTTGGGACGCGCCTCGTCCAGCGTCGCCTCCTTTGCGGCCATGGCCTTAGCCAGCAGCGGCGGCACATCTGGTTCCGGAGAAGCTTCGTCACTCACGCAGCAAGAACCTAGAGATCGCGCGGGCGGGCCGCGTCCGTGGCGTTAGGGTGCGCGGCGTGAAGCCGACAGAGGACGTGTTGGCGAAGCGGCGGGCGCGAGTGGCCAAGCGCTGGGAGCTCGCCGACGAAGTAGTGGTCTTGCGCGCCGGCGAGCCGGCGGGCTGGTCCGGTACCGATCAGCACTTTGCGTTCCTGCCCCATCCCGATGTCGCCTATCTGGCGGCGGTGGGCTCGCCCGGCACGACGCTGGCGTTCGACGCCGCCGCTGGCGAGTGGGAGCTGTTCGGGCCCCGTTTCACGCCCGAGCGGCTCGTCTGGGAGCAACCGCCGACACCGGTCGGTCAGCCGCTGGACGAGTTGGAGGTCTGGCTGGAGCAGCGCAGCGACCGCGCTGTCATCGAGCTGGGCGCCGGCGCGACCATGCCCGAGGTGCTGCCCCCGCCGGCCACGTCAGAGGACGGCGAAGCGCAAGACCCTGTGAACGCCGTGCTGCGTCTGAGTGCCGCGATCGCGCTCGAGCGCATGACCAAGGACGATGCGGAACTCGACGACATCCGGCAGGCTGCTGCGGCCAGTACGGCGGGGTTCGAGTGGGTGTACCAGCATGCGGCGCCTGGCATGACCGAGCGTGAGATCCAGGTCGGCATGGAGGCGCAGTTCTACGCCGCAGGAGCACCCCGGGTGGCCTACGACAGCATCGTGGCCTCCGGGCCGCATGGCGCCTACCTGCACTACGTCTACGCAGGCGACGACCCGCTGCGTCCCGCGACCCGCACAGTTGAAGCTGGCGACCTGCTGCTCATCGACGCCGGCGCACAGTTCGGCGGCTACGCCAGCGACGTCACCCGCACGATGGTCGTGGGTGCTGATCCCACCGACGAGCAGGAGTTCCTGTGGAAGCTGGTGCTCAGCGCCCAGCAGCAGACCATCGACATGTGCCGTCCCGGCATGGTGTGGAAGGAGGTGCACCTGGCTGCCGCCCGCATCCTCGGTGCGGGCCTGGTCGAGATGGGACTGCTGCGCGGCGACCCCGTCGAGCTGGTGACCCAAGGCGCCGTCGCCCTGTTCTTCCCCCACGGCCTCGGCCACCTGCTGGGACTGTCGGTGCACGACATCACGAGCGTCCCCTACAGCCGCGAACCCAGCGACGATCCGCTGCTGTCGAGGCTGGGTCCGAACCGTCTCCTCGAGCCGGGCATGGTCACCACCGTCGAGCCGGGCATCTACTTCATCGACGCACTGCTCGGCGACCCGGCCCGGCGGGAGAAGTTCGCCGAGAGCGTCGTGTGGGATCGCGTCGATGAGCTGCGGGACTTCGGCGGCATCCGCATCGAGGACGACGTGCTGGTGACCGACGGAGATCCCGAGGTGCTGACCGCCGCTATCGGCAAGCCGATCCGTATCGGCTGAACCGGATGAGCGAGCAGAGCTACGACGCCGTTGTCATCGGGGCGGGCGTCATCGGCAACGCCGTCACCTGCGAGCTGGCCCGGCGTGGCTGGCGGGTAGTGGGTGTGGATCGCAACCCTGGCGCCGGCCAGGGTTCCACCAGCTCGTCCTCGGCCATCGTGCGGTTCACCTACTCCACCCGGGCGGGCGTGGCGATGTCGTACGAGGGTTTGCAGTACTGGCTGAACTGGCCCGATCACATCGGCGACTGCGACGAGGCCGGCTACTCCACGTTCACGATGTGCGGGATGCTGACGCTGATCAGCGGCGACGGCCCGCACCTGCTGCCGGTGCCGCACTTCGACGCGCTCGGCGTGCCCTACGAAGTCTGGGATCGTGACGAGGCGGCCGCCCGGCTTGGATTCTTCGATCTCTCGCGATTCGGCCCGCCCCGGCAGATCGCCGATCCCGACTTCTGGGCCGAGCCGACATCGCAGCTGGACGGTGCGCTGTGGACGCCCGAAGCCGGCTATGTCGGCGACCCGCAGCTCGCGGCTCACAATCTCCGGCTGGCGGCGGAAGCCGCCGGGGCAGAGTTTCGCTTCGGCGAGACCGTGGTGGGGATCGCCGGATCAGGTCGAGCCGAGGGCGTCGTGCTGGCGGATGGCGACGTGCTGGCTGCGCCCGTGGTCGTGAATGTCGCCGGTCCGCACAGCAGTGCCATCAACGAACTGGCGGGCGTACTTGACGACATGACGGTCAGCACCCGGCCACAGCGCAAGGAGGTGTACCACGTGCCCTCACCGGCTGGGGTCGACTTCGAGCACGTCGGCGCGGCCATGGCCGACGACGACTGCGGCTGCTACGTGCGGCCCGAGGTGGGCAACAACATCCTGATCGGCTCGCTCGAACTCGACATGGCGGACCTGGAATGGCTCACCGCCGACGAGGTCGACGATTGCTCGCAGGATCTCACCCGTGAGCAGTGGGAGACCCACGTGCTGCGGTTCGCCCGGCGCATGCCCGACCTGGGATTGCCGCACCAGCCGAGGGGCGTCGTGGGCGTGTACGACGTGACTGACGACTGGATCCCGATCTACGACCGCACGTCGCTGGACGGGTTCTACGTGGCTATCGGCACCAGCGGCAACCAGTTCAAGAATGCTGCGGTGGCCGGTCACTGCATGGCCGAGTTGATCGGTGCGGTCGAGGCCGGCCACGACCACGATGCGGATCCGGTCGTGGTGACCGGCAAGCACACCGGCTTCGACATCGACATGGGCACGTTCTCGCGCAACCGTGACCTCCACGGCTCGTCAATGTCCGTGCTCGGTTAGGTGGTCCTCAAGCATGTGCGCCCGCTGCGGAGGCGGCAGGACCCTCAGCGACCAGCGACCAGCGACCAGCGACCAGCGATTCAGCAGGTCGCAACGTCGCAGAGTCTCCTGCCGCCTCCGCAGCTATGGCATTCGTGCCGCATCGCTAGCGCCAGGCGAATACGGGCTGTTCCAGTTCGTCGACGCGGGTGTTGAGGCCGTCGTAGGCGACGGCGCGGAATTGGTAGAGCACCGCGCCGGTGGGTGCATGGATCAGGTCGCCGCCGATGGGGACCTGCACGACGGGACGGTCGCTCTCAGGGATGCTCACGAATCGGGGGGAGTCGGGCCGGATCAGCTCTCGCAGGGACACCCGATGCACTGAGGCCACCTCGGCCGGATTTGCCACCGGCTCACGGTCATCAGACAGCCAGAACACGAACGGGCTGATGACATAGCCCGAGCGGGTGGGGTAGTCGTCGAGCTGGCCGAGCAGGTCGTCGCCGGTCAGCTCCAGGCCGACTTCTTCGGAGCACTCCCGGATTGCCGCTTCGAGCACGGTCTCGCCGTCGTCCACCCGGCCTCCTGGCAGCGCCCACTGGCCGCGGTGGCCCCGCAGGTGTGAGCCTCGCCGCGTCAGCAGCACTGATGCACCCCCGGCTGTCCCCTCGACATCGCCGGTCAGCGTCGGGTCGTCGACAGCTCCCGGAATGTCCGCCAGCAGCTCGCGCCGTTCTTCGGCACCCAGGCCGCTGAAAGCGGGATCGGATCCGTGCAGGTCGGCGTCGCTGTCCAGCACGATCACTGCAACCGCCGCATGCTTGCGTCCCTCGCCCGGGTGCTGCCGCACCTCATGGCGGGCCAGGTTGGCCACCAGCCGTTCCCGCAACGCGGCGTCGTGCGCGATCTCGCCAGCCGGCCTCACCGCTCGACTCGGGCTCGACGCAGCGCTCGACATGGCCGCAGAGTCTGACACCACGACTCTCCCGCTGCCTGTCCGACGAACACGGGATGCAGTCAGATCTGTAAGCGGAGCCGCCGGTGAGCCGCCCTCGGGTGCGATTGCTCTCTACCATCGCTGGGCGTGAACGCTCAGCGTCAGATCGTGCTGGTGGGCTTCCTGCAGGCGCAGAACTGCACGACCATCCCCGCCGCCTGGAGGCATTCCGACGCCCGCCACGACGTCACCAGCTTCGATTACTACCGGCACATCGGCCAGGTGCTCGAAGCGGGCTGCTTCGATCTTGGCTTCTTTGATGACCGGCTGGCGATGCCCGACATGCTCGGTGGCGACCACCGTCACACCGTCGAGGCGGGCATCCGTTGCGTGAAGCTCGACCCGGTCACGGTGCTGACCGCGATGGGCATGGCCACCACACGGCTCGGCTTGGGTGCCACTTACTCGACCACCTACTACGAGCCCTTCCATGTCGCTCGGGTGTTCGCCACGCTCGACCATCTCACGGGCGGACGAGCGGCGTGGAATGTCGTGACGTCAGTTAACGACAACGAAGCCCGCAACATGGGCTTGGCGGAGGCCCCCGCCCATGACGTGCGTTACGACCGGGCCGATGAGTTCATGGAGGTGGTGCACGGCCACTGGGACACGTGGGAGGCCGACGCCATCGCCGCCGACCGGGCGACGGGGCTGTACGCGCACGGCGATCGGGTGCACCGGCTCGACCACCGGGGCCAGTGGTTCACGTCTCGCGGGCCGTTCACGGTGCCGCGCACCCCGCAGGGGCACCCGGTGGTCATCCAGGCCGGCCAGAGCGGCCGCGGCACCACCTTCGCCGCCCGCTGGGGCGAGCTGCTGTTCGTGAGCCAGGTGCGGATGGATGCCGCCGTGGAGCACTACGCCGCGGTGAAATCACAGATAGAGGCACTCGGCCGCGATCCGGACCACGTCAAGATCACCAACCTCACATTCCCGGTGGTGGGCCGCACCATGTCTGAGGCCGAGGACCGCCGTGCCGCCTACGACGAGCTGCCGACGCTGGTGGACGACCTCTCGCTGCTGTCGGAGGGGCTGAACTTCGATTTCGCGAGCCGTGAGCTGGACGAGCCGCTCTCCGACGACGACCTCGACGCCATGACCGGCATCCAGGGCATCCGCAACCAAGTGCTGCAGATCACCGGGCGGGCCAACCCCACCGTGCGCGACTTCGTGCAGGTGTCAGGCCGGGGTCGGCTGGCCCACCCGACCGTGGGCGGGCCGGTCGAGTTGGCCGACCACTTCGAGGAGTGGTTTACCGAGCGCGCCGTCGACGGCTTCGTGATTGCGGGCACCCACATGCCGGGAGCGTTCGAGGACTTCGTCGAGCTGGTCGTGCCCGAGCTGCAGCGCCGCGGCGTGTTCCGCACCGAGTACGACGGCACGACGCTGCGCGACCACCTCGGCCTGCCCGTTCCCGAGCCGGGAGCCTGGCGCCTGCAGTAGCTGCTCCCGCTCGCAGCAACGTCGGATGGTGCAGGTGCAGGGGCAGATGAGCCGCAGTGTTCGGCTGGCTCAGCGCAGCGTCGGACGCGCGTGGGCAGCCAGCTCACTTGCGGTGGCCGTGTGGAGACTTCCGAGTGCGGTCACCTGGGCGAGTGCATCGTCGAGTACCTGCGCCCGGAAGGGCTGACCTGCAAGCCAAGGACGCAGCGTGAGCATCAGCAGGCGACTTCCGGCCGGGTGCTCGGCACCGTCGCGGTGCATGCGGGCTGCGGCGCCGGTGATGATGTCGCGCCAGCCTTCCAGCGACACCCGCCGGTGCCACAGTGCGAACTCGTCGTCGGCTTCGAGGAACAGCGGCAACGACACCATCGGCGCCGCGCCCTCGGGCCGCTGCACGCCGGGCAGCACGCCTTCTGTCGTGATTGCAACGGGCTGCTCGTCGTTGGGCCAATCGAGCACGGTGTCGACCCCTGCCTCTGCCAGCAGCGCTGGCGTGCGGAACGACTCGACCCCCTCGGCGGAAAACCATGTGGTCGGGCGGGCGCCGGTGGCCGACTCGATCGCGTCGAGGCTCCGGGCGATGGCGTTCCGCTCTTCTTCTTCAGTGTTCTTGGATGTGATGAGCCGGGTGGCTGCGACGCCCCGACCGGCGATCTCGCATCCACGCTCAGCCAGATGCGAGACCAACCAGCCGTAGTGCTCCGCGGTCAGCGCATCCACGGCGATGGTGGCGGCGACACCGTGCCGCTCCAGCAGGTCAACCAGGCGAAATATGCCGACCCGGTGGCCGTACTCGCGGATCGTGAGCTGGGGGTAGTCGGGAGCGGGCAGCCGTGCCAGACCGCCGCTGCGACGGCGCAGCGAGTAGGCGTCAGGGGGAGGCTCCCACTCGACGTGCTCGAGCACGATGACCGCGCCGACGGCCAGCGGGCTGCGATCGGGCCATTCGAATCGGGGCCGGCTCGGTAGCGGCGACCACTCGTAGTAGGGGTGGTCCATGCCGTGCTGGTGCTGGGCCGGGCCGAACTCGTAGGCCTGGGCTCGGTCACCACTAGCGGGGCCCCCGGCGACCTGGCCGGCGGAGCCCGGGCTAGCAGCGGCGGTGCCAGCCGAGCCGGTCGCGGCAGGCGCCACGACCTTGGGGCGATCCGTCGGCGGCTCAGGTTCGTGGGCGACGAAATCGTCGTAGTGATGATCGAGGTAGTGCTGGGCGATCTGGCTGGCGGTGGTCTGCCACACGTCGTCGTGGCTCATCAGGTAGTCGAGCATCGCTGCGAGTCCGTCGACCCGGTGCGGCATGCCCATCAGGTAGGGGTGCAGCGCCACGCACATCACCCGGCCGCCGGCGCCGTCGTCGGCTTCGCGCCGCAGAACATCGAGCTGGGCCCTGGCCATCTTCACGAACTCGTCGGTGTCGAAATGCTGGGTGAACACCGGCACGTCGTTCAGTTCCATCGAATACGGCACCGACACCAGCCGCTGACCGCTGCGGGTTGCCAGCGGCACGGGCTGGTCGTCGTGGAACCAGTCGGCGTGATAGATCAAACCCGCCTCGGCCATCAAGTCGGGCGTCGCCGCGGTGTTGGACACGGCAGGGCCGAGCATTCCCCGCAACTGCTGGCCGGTGTGGCTGCGCAGCGCCTCGATGCACTCGATGTAAAACGCCCGTTCTGCGGTCTCGTCAATCGAGGAGATGTAGCGGGTGTTGTAGATGCCGTGGGACATGATCTCCCACCCGCGCTCGACCATGGCAGCGCCGACTTCGGGGTAGTGGTCGAACACTGCGAGATTGGTGGAGGCCGTGGCGACGACGCCGAATCGGTCAAGCACCTCTGCCATGCGCCAGAAGCCCACCCGGTTGCCGTAGTCGCGGTAGCCGTAGCCCTGCACATCGGGATGCGGCGAGCGTGTCCAGGTGTTGCGCTGGGGGTCCCGCGGCGGCAGGAACTCGTAGTGCTCCACGTTCGGAGCGATCCACAGTGCCACCCGCGCATCGTTCGGCCACCGGATACGCGGCCGGTCCACGATCGGCAGGTACCTCGCCCGGTGCGGCGCCAAGCTGCCCGGCAACGGTGAAATCAACCCAGGTGACTTGTTGTCCATGCCTGCGACGCTACGCGCGTCCTTTGCCGACCAACAGGAGTGGCGGCCGACCTAACATCTGACCGTGGCCGAGAGCGACAAGCGACCCCGATCCGTGCCGCCGCCGTCCCAGGACGATGACGAGACCGGAATGTGGTCACCACTGCCTCCCGGGCGACCACGGCCTGCACCGCCGCCCGGATCCAACCCAGAACGACCTCAGTGGCACCACCGTCCGCTCGCGCCCGGCGAGCTCCGACGCATTCCCGACCTCATTCGTGATTCGCTGTCGCTCATCGGTCGGCGCTGGCGGCCCTTCGGGGAGTTCGTCCTGATCGGCGTCGCGGGTTACTTGGTGGCGTTCGTGATGCTGTTCTTGGGGCTGAACGCACTGTTCGGCGGCAAGTTCTTCTCCAAGATCTCCGAACTGACCGACCCGACAGGCGGCACGGTGTTCGACTTCGAGGCTTGGCTGAGGTCTTTCGACGTCACGCCAACGACCACTGCGATCGTCCTGCTCTTCGCTTTCGCGTTCTTGTGCTGCCTCGGCTTCCTGGTGCAGGACATCGCCATTTCGCGTATGGCCCTTGACGACCTCCGAGGGCGGCCCACCCACTTCGGAGACACGCTCACGGCGTCCGTGCGACGTATGCCCAAGGTTTTCGGCCTGTCCGTGCTCATAGGTCTGGTTATGGGCTTGGCGGGGTGCGGCCTCGGTGTGCTGCTGCTATTGCTCGCCGAGCCGCTCGGCATCGTGTGGATGCTGGCGTACCTCGCAGCGATAGTGGTGTTCTTCCCGCTGTTGGCCATCTACTTCGTAATGGCATACGTCGAACCGCGCATTCCCTCACCACGGCGCTGGTGGCGGCTGATCCGCGGCCGCAAAGCGGCCATCTGGGGGAGGGTCATGCTGCTGGGGTTCGCGGCGAACATCGTCGGACTTGGGCTTGGCGCAGGCCTGGGCGCGCTGCCATTGCCCGCTTTGTATGGCGATCTCTTCATCAATGCCGTCATCTTCCCGCTCATCTTCGTGCTGGGTGCGGTGTTTCACCTGCTGATCTACGCCGACCTGCTCACCAGGGAGGAATCGGCCTCGGCGGAGATCGAGTCGCTGGGCTGACAACGGCAGGGCCACTCAGATGAAGCCGATCGCGGACGGCTGGGCCGAGTTGCCCGTTCTCCGGCCATCCACCCCGCGGGAGCGTGCTGAAATGTGCGCATGAGTGGGGATACGAACACTGATGCCCGGGGCGTTCTGGCGGACTACCGGGTCGTCGATCTGACAGACGAGCGCGGCCACCTAGCCGGGGCGATCTGGGCCCAGATGGGCGCTGATGTGATTGCGATCGAGCCTCCCGAGGGCTCGTCGGCACGAAGGCTGGCCCCCTTCGCCGGCGATGTCGCCGACCTGGAGCGCTCGCTGCACCATTGGTCCTACAACCGGGGCAAGCGCAGCGTGGTGCTCGACCTCGGCACGGCCGATGGCGTCGAGCAGGCCAAGGCGCTCATTGCCGGGGCGGATGTCGTGTTCGAGTGCTTCGATCCCGGCGAGGCGGAGGCGCTGGGCCTTGGCCGCGATGTCCTGGCCGAACTCAACCCTGCGCTCATCCATGTCTCGGTCACGCCATTCGGCAGCGATGGGCCGAAAGCCAACTGGGTGGCGTCGGACTTGGTGCTGCAGGCCTCGGCAGTGAACATGGCCGTCACCGGTGACAAGGACCGTGCGCCGCTGCGAGCGGGCGGCACGCTGCCCCAAGCCATGCACAACGCCGCCTCCGAAGGGGCCGGCGCAGCACTCATTGCCCTGTGGGAACGCCAGACGCGCTCGGGGCTCGGTCAGCACATCGACATGTCTGCCCAGCAGTCGATGAGTCAGGCATCGATGTCGTCGACGCTCAACACGTCGCTGAATGCCACCGTGACGCAGCGGATCGCCGGCGGCGCCAGCCTGCAGGGCATCGACATCCAGCTCATGTGGGCCTGTGCCGACGGGCATGCCTCGGTGACATTCCTGTTCGGGCCGGGCTTCCGTGCGTTCACCCAGAACCTCATGGACTGGGTGCACGACGAGGGCTTCTGCGATGAGGCCAGCAGGGACAAGAACTGGACTGAGTACGCGATGATGCTGCTCGACGGCCGCGAGCCGGTCTCCGAATACGAGCGGCTCAAGCAGATCCTGACCGAGTTCTTTGCCACCAAGACCAAGGCCGAGCTGCTCGATGCGGCCATGAGCCGCCGGCTGCTCATCACGCCGGTGTCGACGACGGGCGAGGTGGTCGACTCCGAGCAGCTGGCGGTCCGCGAGTACTGGGAGGACGTCGACCACAGCGATGTTGTGCCCGACGCCGGCGCGGGCTCGTTTGATCCCGCCGCGGTCCGCTATCCCGGTCCGTTTGCAAAGTTCAGCGAGACCCCGCTCGTCAACCTGCGGCGCCCGCCCACGCTGGGCGAGCACACCGGCGAAGTGCTGGCCGAGTTGGAGGCGGGGGAGCGCTTGCCCGCGGTGCCGGCGTCGGTTGCGCCGGTGGCGCACACCTCGCCGCCGCTCGAGGGCGTCAAGGTGCTCGACTTCATGTGGGCGATGGCCGGACCGGCGGCGTCGCGGGTGCTCGCCGACTACGGCGCCGAGGTGATCCGCGTGGAGTCGGCCAACAAGCTCGACGCGGTGCGCTCCATCCAGCCGTTCCACGACGACGTCGGCGACCCGGATGGCTCGGGTCTGTTCAGCAACTTGAACGCGGGCAAGCGCGGCCTCGCGCTCGACATGTCCAAGCCGGAGGCGCTGGACGTCATCTGGGATCTCATCGACTGGGCGGACGTGATCCTGGAGTCGTTCTCCCCGAAAGCCATGACGGGTTGGGGCATGGGCTGGTCACAGGTACACGAGAGGCGGCCCGATGTCGTGATGGCGTCGAGCTGCCTGATGGGACAGACCGGACCGCTGGCGCTGCTCGCAGGCTTTGGCACCATGGCAGCGGCGATCTCCGGGTTCTTCTACCCGGTGGGATGGCCCGACCGGGCACCGTGCGGCCCGTTCACGGCCTACACCGACTACACCTCGCCCCGCTGGCTGGTGGCCGCGGTGATGGGGGCGCTGGAGCACAAGCGCCAGACCGGCCGTGGGCAGTACGTGGACCTGTCGCAGTCGGAGGCGGCGCTGCACCTGATGGCACCGGCCTTGCTCGAGCGGACCACCAACGGCCGCATCTGGGAATCGGCGGCCAACCGGGACATGGTGTTCGCGCCCCAGGGTGCGTACCAGACCGCCGCAGGCAGCTCAGCCGGCGAGGACCACGACGACAACTGGATCGCGATCTCCTGCCTCGACGACGGTCAGTGGGCCGCGCTGGCGAGCGCGATAGGTCGCGACGACCTCGCGTCGCTGAGTGTCGGCGAACGCCACGCACGTCACGACGAGCTGGACGACACCATCTCAGCGTGGACCCGGGACCGCAACGGCAACGAGCTGATGGCCGAGCTGCAAGCCGCGGGCGTGGCCGCCCACATCGTGCAGAACTCGCCCGAGTTCACCGTGGACCCGCAGCTGCTGCACCGCAACGCGCTGGTCGAGGTGCCGCACGGCAAGCAGGGCACCACGACGGTCGAGAACACGCGCTTCGTGCTGTCGCGCACGCCAGCCCAGGTGGACCGCGGCGGGCCGACGCTCGGCGAGCACACGTTCGAGGTGCTCACCGAGACGCTCGCCTACGACGGCGACCGCATCGCAGAGCTCGCCGTAGCCGAACTGCTGGAGTAGGTCCGGCGTCTCTGCGGGGGTCAGGCAACCAAGCCCGGAGCACACTGCGCGTCCGTGCTGAAATGTGCGGATGCCTGACGCCCCGTCTGATTCTGAGACCGCCTCCATGCTGAGCCCGTTCCGGGTGCTGGACCTGACGGACGAGCGGGGTCACCTGTGCGGGGCGATCCTCGCCCAGATGGGTGCCGATGTCGTCGCCGTGGAACCTCCGGAGGGGTCGTCGGCCCGACGGATGGGGCCCTATGCCGGAGACGTCGAGGATCCCGAACGGTCCCTGCACCACTGGGCCTACAACCGGGGCAAGCGCAGCGTGGTGCTGGACGTGGCGGCCGACGACGGCGCGGCTCGGCTGCGAGACCTGGCTGCGGCGGCCGACATCCTGATCGAATCGGCCGGCCCGGGCCGGATGGACGCCGTGGGGCTCGGCTACGGCACCTTGTCGGAGATCAATCCCGAGCTGGTGTACGTGTCGATCTCGCCGTTCGGCTCCGACGGGCCCAAGGCCGACTGGGCGGTCTCGGACCTGACGCTGCAGGCCTCGGCGGTGAATATGGCGATGACCGGCGATTCCGACCGGGCACCGGTGCGCACCGGGGGCCTGTTCCCGCAGGCATTCCACAACGCGGCCTCCGAGGCAGCGGGCGCTGCGCTGATCGCCCTGTGGGAACGGCAGACCGTCTCGGGGCTCGGCCAGCACGTGGACATGTCGGCCCAGCAGAGCATGAACCAGGCCTGCCAGTCGTACGCGCTGTCCACGCCGCTGGGCGCGACGCCGCCGACCCGCCACGCCGGCGGCGTGCTGGTGGAGGGCCTGCATGTCCAGCTCATGTGGCCGTGCAAGGACGGGCATGCGTCGGTGACCTTCCTGTTCGGGCCGGGCTTCCGGGCGTTCACCCAGAGCCTCATGGACTGGGTGTGCGAGGAGGGCTTCTGCGACGAGGCCACCCGGGACAAGAACTGGACCGAGTACGCCATGATGCTGCTCGACGGGCGAGAGCCGATCTCGGAGTACGACCGGCTGAAGCAGATCCTGCACGATTTCTTCGCCACCAAGACCAAGGCCGAGCTGCTGGAGGCGGCCATGAGCCGCCGGGTGCTGATCACCCCGGTGTGGACCGCCGACGAGGTGGTGAACTCGCACCAGCTGGCCGCCCGTGAGTACTGGGAGACTGTCACCCAGAATCTGGGCGACGGAAACGGATCGGCCGAGGTGCGCTACCCGGGTCGCTATGCCCGCTTCAGTGCCACGCCGATGCGACCGCTCGGCCCGCCTCCGACGCTGGGTCAGCACACCGACGAGGTACTGGCCGAGCTGGACGCAACCCCGGCACGGGCGCGGCCCCGAATCGAGGCCACCGGCGCTGACGTCAGCGCCCAGACTGCTTCGACCGCACGACCTCTCGAGAACGTCAAGGTGCTCGATTTCATGTGGGCGATGGCAGGGCCCGCAGCGGCGCGGGTGCTGGCCGACTACGGAGCAGACATCATCCGGGTGGAGTCCGAAACCCGACTGGAAGTGGCCCGCTCGCTGCAGCCGTTCCGTGACGACATCGGCGACCCGGAGTACTCGGCGCTCTACAACAACATGAACGCCGGCAAACGGGGCATCTGCCTCGACATGTCCAAGCCGGCTGCGTTAGACGTCATCTGGGATCTCATCGACTGGGCCGACGTGATCGTGGAGTCGTTCTCGCCGAAAGGCATGGCCGGCTTCGGGATGGGCTGGGGGCAGGTGCGCGAGCGCCGGCCCGACGTGATCATGGCGTCGAGCTGCCTGATGGGCCAGACCGGCCCGTTGGCGATGCTCGCCGGCTTCGGAACGATGGCCGCGGCGATCTCGGGCTTCTTCTATCCGGTGGGCTGGCCGGATCGGGCGCCGTGCGGGCCGTTCGGCGCCTACACCGACTACACCTCGCCTCGCTGGCTGGTGGCGGCGGTGATGGGAGCGCTGGAGCACCGGCGCCGCACCGGTGAGGGCCAGTACATCGACATGTCCCAGGCCGAGTCGGCGCTGCACCTGCTGGCGCCGGCGGTGCTCGATCGCACGGTGAACGGCCGGGTGGCGCACCGGGTGGGCAACCGCGACCGGCACATCGCGCCCCAGGGCGTGTACCAGACGGCAGCCAGCGACCGGTTCCCCGCCGTGGTGCCCGACGACAACTGGATCGCGATCTCGTGTGTCGACGACACCCAGTGGCAGTCGCTGGCCGCGCTGATGGGGCGGGGCGACTTGGGCGATCTGACCCTGGCCGAGCGCCATGAGCGCCACGACGAGATCGACGAGATCATCGCCGGGTGGGCCCGAGGACAGGACGGCGTGGCGCTGATGCACCGCCTGCAGGACGTCGGCGTGGCCGCGCACATCGTGCAGAACTCGCCGGAGTACACCGCCGATCCGCAGGTGATCCACCGGGGCCAGCAGGTCGAGGTGCCTCACGCCAAGCAGGGCACCACCATCGTGGATGCGTCGCGCTTCGCGCTGTCTCGCACCCCGGCGCAGGTGACCTACGGCGGTCCGACGCTCGGCGAGCACTCCTTCGACATCCTCACCGAGGTGCTCGGCTACGACAGCGACCGCATAGCCGAACTCGCCGTCGCCGAACTCCTCGCCTGATCGAACGGACGAGAGCAACTTCGATACTCGGAAAAACCGAGTACAAAATGCTCGGAGAATCCGAGTGTCCAGGCACCTACCAGGTGTCGACCATGGGGCGCTTCTTGCCGGTGCGCGGGGGCGGTTTGGGGGCCGCCAGCAGCGCCATGCGGACCCAGTCGCGGCTCTCGGCGGGATCGATCACGTCGTCGATCTCGAAGAACGTGGCCGTGTTGACGGCCTTGCCCTGCTCGTACAGTCGGGCCACTCGCTTCTCGTACTCCGCTATGCGCTCGGTGGGGTCCTCGATGGCCTCGAGCTCGCGGCGGTAGCCCAGCTTCACGAAGCCCTCGAGGCCCATGCCGCCGAACTCGCCGGTCGGCCACGACACGGTGAACGTCGGCGCCTTGAAGCTGCCGCCGGCCATGGCTTGGGCTCCCAGCCCGTAGCCCTTGCGCAGCACGATGGTCATGAACGGCACCGTCACATTGGCCGCTGTCACGAACATGCGGGCTGCATGGCGCACCGTGGCCTCGTACTCGGCCTGGGGGCCCACCATGATCCCCGGCGTGTCGCACAGGAACAGCAGCGGGATGTCGTACGCGTCGCAGAGCTGGATGAACCGGGCGGCCTTGTCGCCGGTGTCGGCATCGACGGCACCGCCGAGATGGTGGTTGTTGTTGGCCACCACGCCGATCGGGCGCCCTTCGATGCGTGCCAGTGAGGTGACGCATCCCGGTCCCCAGCCGCGGCGCAGCTCCATCACCGAATCGACATCGCAGAGCTTGTCGATGATGTCGCGCACGTCATAGGCCCGCAGGCGATTCTCAGGCACCAGATGCCGCAGTTCGCGCTGGTCGTGGCACTCCCACTCGTCGACAGAGCCCTGGAAGTACGACAGGTACTGCTTGGCAGCCACGATCGCCTCGGCCTCGTCTTCCACCAGCACATCGATGACGCCGTTGGGCCACTGAACGTCGACCGGGCCGACCTCCTCGGGACGGAACACGCCCAAGCCGCCGCCTTCGATCATGGCGGGTCCGCCGACGCCGATGTTCGAGCCCTCGGTCGCGATGATCACGTCGCAGCAGCCCAGCAGCACCGCGTTGCCCGCAAAGCAGCGACCGTTGGTGACGCCCACGAGCGGCACCAAGCCGCTGAGCTGGGCAAAGAAGGTGAATGCCCAGCAGTCCAGCCCCGAGCCGCCGATGCCGTCGGTATCGCCCGGCCGGCCGCCGCCACCCTCGGCCAGCAGCACCACCGGCAGGCGGTTGTGCTCGGCGATCTCGAACATGCGGTCCTTCTTGCGGTGGTTGTTCCCGCCCTGGGTGCCCGCCAGCACCATGTAGTCGTAGGACATCACCATGGCCTGAGACTGCTCGGGGCCGAAGAGGTCGCCGTTGACGCTGGCCACGCCCGCCACCATGCCGTCGCCCTGGGTGTTGGCGATCAGGTCTTCCATGGAGCGGCGGCGGCGCTGCGCAGCCACCATCAGCGGGCTGTACTCCACGAACGTGCCCTCATCGACGAGGTCGGCCATGTTCTCGCGCGCCGTGCGGTGACCCCGACCGTGACGCTTGGCAACGGCGTCGGGCCGGTTCTCGTCGAGGCCGAAGCCGCGGCGGTCGAATACTTCGGCCAGATCGGGCCGGATGTAGTCGAGATCGACCGAGGAGGCTGCTTCGGCCAGCTCCACGGAGACCTCGGCTTCCTCGACGAACAGCAGCGAGTGCCCCTCGTACACCGTGTCGCCAGGCGCCACGCCCAGCATCCGCACGATGCCCGTGACCGTCGAGGTCACGACGTGCTCCATCTTCATCGCTTCCATCACCGCCACCTGCTGGCCCTCTGCGACGGGGTCGCCTTCGGCGACAGCGAGCGAGACGATCGTGCCCTGCAGCGGTGCCGCAACCGCGATGCTGCCGTCGGGGCCGGTCACGGTCGCCACCGGCACGCCGTGGAGCGAGGCCGTGCCTGAAGCCATTGCCTGGGCCCGGACGGCGTCAGATGCGGCCCGGTCTGCAGGGGCGTCGTCGATGTCGCCGTGGTGCAGCACGGCCAGCGGATCGCTTCCGACCGTCGCACCAGCCCGCCCGCCGGCACTAGCGGCGGCCACCGGCTCATCGGACGCCCAGACCGAGGCCGCCTGGGCGGCAGCCGTGCATAGCGCCTCGGCGTGATCGGCCACGAAGCTGGTGGTGAGCTCGTTGCTGGTCACTTCGGGCCGGTCGAGCAGCGCGGCGAGGAACCCCAGGTTCGTGGCCACGCCGTCGATGCGGAACTCGCCCAAGGCCCGGCGCGCACGGCGGACCGCGTCGGCGTACTCGCGGCTTGGGCTGTAGGCGATGACCTTTGCGAGCAGCGAGTCGAAGCTGGGGTTGGTGCCGTAGCCCACGTAGCCGTAGGTGTCGGTGCGGAGTCCCGGACCGGTGGGAGGCTCGAACGCGGCGAGCACACCGCCGCTCGGGCGCGAGGTGCCGTCGGGCTGCATCGTCTCGGTGTTGACGCGGCATTGGATGGCGTACCCGCGCGGCGACGGCACGTCTGGCTGCGCTAACCCCACATCGGCAAGGCGGGCGCCGCCGGCGATCCGCAACTGCGCGGCCACAAGATCGACACCGGTGACCTCCTCGGTGACCGTGTGCTCGACCTGGATGCGGGCGTTGACCTCGCAGAAGGCGATCTTGCTCGGGTCGTCGGCGTCGACGAGAAATTCCCAGGTGCCCAGGCTGCGATAGCCGACTGCTCTGGCCATCTCGGTGGCGGCATCGCACACCGCCTGGCGGGCATCGGTCGTGAGGGTGGGCGAGGGCGCGATCTCGACGATCTTCTGGTTCTGGCGCTGCAGCGTGCATTCCCGCTCGCCCAGATGGGCGACCGACTCGCCGTCACCGACGATCTGCACCTCGATGTGGCGGGCACGCTCGATCAGCCGCTCCACGTAGAGATCGCCATTGCCGAACGCGGCCGCAGCCTCGCTGGCACAGCGCTCGTATGCCGCCTCAAGTTCCTCCGCCGAGCGCACGACGCGCATGCCGCGCCCGCCGCCCCCGGCGAGGGCTTTGATCATCATCGGCCCGTGCTCGTCGAAGAAGGCCTGAGCGGCTTCGACCGATGTCGGCTCGGACGTG
Source organism: Candidatus Poriferisodalis sp. (assembly GCF_965219595.1). Lineage (NCBI taxonomy): Bacteria > Bacillati > Actinomycetota > Acidimicrobiia > Acidimicrobiales > Candidatus Poriferisodalaceae > Candidatus Poriferisodalis > Candidatus Poriferisodalis sp. The sequence goes on along the minus strand of NZ_OZ244781.1, from coordinate 3,594,857 downwards.
GCGGGCAGCAGCGGAACATCGTGCTGCTGTGCGAGTGCCCGCGCGGCGAGCTTGTCGCCGAAGAGCTCGAGTTGGAGCGCGCTGGGTCCCACGAAGGTGATGTCGCCGGCCTTGCAGGCAAGCGCCAAGGCCGGGTTCTCGGCCAGAAATCCGTAGCCCGGATGGACTGCGTCGCAGCCAGCCCCCGCAGCAGCGCCGACCACCTGGTCGACGTCGAGGTAGGGCGCAACACCCCGGCCGTCGAGCGTGATCGACTCGTCGGCCACCCGGGTGTGCAGCGAGGCAGTGTCGTCGTCACCTGCAATCGCAACCGTGCCGATGCCGAGCTCGCTGGCCGCCCGTGCCACCCGCACCGCAATCTCGCCGCGGTTCGCTATCAGCAGCTTCTTGAGGCCCATCGATGCTGTCTCCCTGTTCGCAACCCTGCTGGGTGCCGGCACAAACGGCCGCGAACCCGTCGCGGCACTCACAGAGCGCCATTTCCGCCCCGCGTGTTTACCGCAGAGCACCCAGTTCGCGTCGATTGAGCCCCAGATCTGTACTAGGGCCATGCGGATTCCGGCACAGGATCGCCAGAAACATGAGCGCTCGTCCATCTGAGGCTTGCATTTGCTTCATATAGGTCCACTACCCTCCGGCGGGCCCTATGGCCACATCCATGACCAGCGACACGTCGCCGGATTTGCTCGGGAGCTACCGCTCGGTGCGAGCGCACACCGATGCGCTCACTGCACCGCTGAGCGATGAAGACCAGTGCATCCAGACGATGCCCGATGTCAGCCCCACCAAATGGCACCGGGCGCACGTCACCTGGTTCTTCGAGACGTTCCTGTGCAAACCGCACCTCGACGGCTACGTCGAGCACGACCCGGCCTTCGGATTCCTGTTCAACTCGTACTACGAGACCATCGGGAAGCGACACCCGCGCCCGGAGCGCGGCAACCTGTCGCGCCCGTCGTGCGCTGAGATCACGGCATACCGCCGCCATGTCGACATGGCGATGGAACGGCTGCTCTGCGGCGGCATCGCCCCCGAGATCGCGGACCTGGTGACGCTCGGCCTGCATCACGAACAGCAGCATCAAGAGCTCATCCTCATGGACATCAAGCACGTGCTGTCGTGCAACCCGGCGCTGTGGCCGGCGTACCAACAGCCCTGCAACACAGCAGCGGTCAGCGCCGACGCGGCCTGTGCCCCCGAAGCCTGCTGGGTGAGCTTCGACGGCGGCGAGATCGACGTTGGTCACGACGGATGCGGCTTCGCGTTCGACAATGAGGGGCCCCGTCACCGGGCGCTGACCGAGTCGTTCCGGCTGGCCGACCGCCCGGTGACCTGCGCCCAGTGGCTGGCGTTCATGGCCGACAGCGGCTACGACACGCCGACGCTGTGGCTGTCTGACGGCTGGGGCCAACGCATTGCTCACGGCTGGGACTCACCGGCGTACTGGCATCTCGCCGACGACGGCTGGCAGGTATTCACGCTCGAGGGCCTCAAGGCCGTGGCGCCGGGCGATCCGGTGTGCCACCTGTCGTACTACGAGGCCGAAGCGTTCGCTCGCTGGGCCGGTGCCCGGCTCCCGACAGAATTCGAGTGGGAGCATGCTGCCGACGGCTTGCCGATCTTCGGCAACATTGGCAGCAGTGCCGGGCTGCATCCCGCCCCGGCGCCTGCGGTGCCGCAAGCAGGCGCCTCGGGGTCAGCGCCGTTGCTGCAGATGTACGGCGATGTGTGGGAATGGACGTCGAGCCCTTACAGCGCATACCCGGGCTTCCGCGTCGCTCCCGGCGCCGTGGGCGAGTACAACGGCAAGTTCATGATCAACCAGATGGTGCTGCGAGGCGGCTGCTGCGCGACGCCCGAAGGTCACATCCGGTCGACCTACCGCAACTTCTTTCATCCCCACACCCGCTGGCACTTCTCGGGCGTGCGCCTGGCCGTCGACGCCAGATGATGCTCCCCGACAGGGCGGCGCCTCCCGCCGCGGACCCCGTGATCGACAACTGGCTCGACGCCGGCTGGTCGGATCGGGAACTGCGCGCCGATGTCTCAGTGGGCCTCTCGTCGAGCCCCAAGGAGCTGCCCCCGAAGTGGTTCTACGACGACCATGGCAGCGAGCTGTTCGACGAGATCACCCGTCTCGACGAGTACTACCCGACCCGCCGCGAGCGGGAGATTCTCGAACGGGAAGCCGGTGCCATCGCAGCGGCTGCCGGGGCCGACTGCATCGCCGAGCTGGGATCAGGCACCTCGACGAAGACGCGCATCCTGCTTGATGCGTTCGCGGCCGCCGGCCGGCTCCGACGCTACGTGCCGTTCGACAACAGCGCGGCGACGCTGCGCACCGCTGCGGGTGAAGTGGCCAGGGCGTACCCCGGTCTGGCTGTGCACGGCGTCGTCGGCGACTTCGAGCACCACCTGGGGCACCTGCCGCTTGATGACGTCGCCGCCCCGCCCGACTCGCCGCCCCGTGCGCCTGCGATGGTGGTGTTGCTCGGCGGCACGATCGGGAATTTCTCGCCGGCACGCCGGCCGGCGTTCCTGGACGCCGTCGCCGGCGCGATGCGGACCGGCGACACGTTCCTGCTGGGCACTGATCTGGTCAAGGATGTCGACCGGCTGGTCGCCGCCTATGACGATGCCGCCGGCGTCACGGCGCGGTTCAACCTCAATGTGCTGTCGGTGCTCAATCGCAGGCTCGGCGCCGACTTCGACCTCGATGCCTTCGCCCACGAGGCAGTATTCGATGCGGACAACGAGTGGATCGAAATGCGCCTGCGTTCCTTGCGAACGCAGACCGCGCACATCCCAGCCTTGGAGATGACGGTCGACTTCGCGGCGGGCGAGCGGATGCGTACCGAGATCAGCGCCAAGTTCCGGCCCGAGCGTGTGCGCTCAGAACTCGGCGCCGCAGGCCTCGTCGTGCAGCGGATGTGGACCGACGCCGACGGTGACTACGCCCTCACCCTCGCACGGCGAGTGCTGTGACACGGTCTGCCTATTCCAGCTAGACAGCAGGGCAGCGCAAGGGAGGGGAATGCGATGCCCGTCGACGCCCGAGTTGTTGTCATCCCGCAGGAGGCCGGTGCAGGGCCTGAAGTGATGGATGTGACGCTGCCCGATCCGCGCGGGCATCAAGTTGTGGTGAAGCAGTACGCGTCGGGTGTCTGCCACAGCCAGCTGCACACCATTCACAACCCGCGGGCGGCGCCGCAAGTGTTGGGCCACGAGTCCACTGGCGAGGTGATCGCAGTGGGCGAGGACGTGACCGGCCTTGCGCCGGGGGACACCGTGATGGTCACCTGGGTGCCGAAGGACCAGGCGAGCGCACGCCGCCGGGGCGGACCGCTGCGGCTCGATCTCGGCGACGGCCGCACGGCGACCTCCATCAACGTGTTCACATGGGCCACTCACACCATCGCGGATGAGATGTTCGTGGTGAAGGTGCCCGCAGGCATCGATGTGGAAGCCACCTGCATCATCGGCTGCGCGGTCATTACTGGCGCCGGCGCGGTGCTCCACACCGCCGGAGTGAAGGCCCGGGACAGCGTGGCCATTTTCGGTGTCGGAGGCGTTGGACTGTCCGCAGTAGCAGCGGCGAAGTTCGTCGGCGCCGATCCGATCATCGCCGTCGACCTCTCTGAGGAGAAGCTGGATTTCGCGAAGCGCTTCGGAGCCACCCACGGCGTCAACGCGTCCAGCGGCGATCCCGTCGAAGAGATCAGGGCGCTCACGACCGACGAGCACCGCTTCGACATCCTGCGTCAGCCGCTGCGCGGCGTCGACTTCGCCTTCGACTGCATCGGGCACCAGAGCACGATGGCCCAGATCCACGAGGCCACTCATGCCGGCGAGTTCGGCCAGAGCCGCGGCGGAACAGCGGTGCTCGTGGGCGTGCCCCAGCGCAACCTCGAACTCGACACCGTGCACCTGTTCATCGGCGAGCGGGCGTTCATCTCCAGCCTGGGCGGCAGCTGCGAGCCGGCCGTCGATTTCCCCCGCTTCCTGCAGTGGCACGCCGACGGAGACCTCGACCTCAACTCGCTGGTGACGCAGAGCTACCCGATTGACGACATCGGCCAGGCAGTCGATGACCTCGAGAATGGAAGGATCGCAGGTCGTTCGATCCTGAGGTTCGACTGACCGCTGGCTACCAGCCGTTGACGTGGACGAACTGGTCGAATGGCTTGCGGCGGCCTGGCTTGAAGTCGGTGCCGATGGTGTGAGCCACGGGCAGCAGCGCCACCTGCTGCACCTCGTCAAAGGGAATGCCGAGGATCTCGGCGACTTCCTGCTCGCGGGTTAGGTGCACGGTGGTCCAGCAGGTGCCGAGACCTCGATTGCGAGCGGCAAGACTGAAGCTCCACGCTGCCTGGATGACCGAGCCCCAGCGCAGCGCCTGCAGTCCCGCAGAAGCGCCGTCGAGGCGGCCTTCGATGCACGGCACGAAGATCGCTGGCGTGCGCGGGAAGTTCTCTGCCAGGTACCGGGCTGAGTCCATCATGCGCAGCCAGTCGGCGCGAGCAGTGGGGTCGCTCTCGGCTGCTGCGGCCTTGGCCAGGTAGTTGTCGTCGATCCGGCCGAGCCAGATCTCTTGATAGATCGTCCCGACGGCACGGCACTGTTCCGGATCGGTCGAAACGACAAAGTGCCAGTCCTGGCGCAGCGACCCGGTGGGAGCCTGCAGCGCCAGCTCGAGGCATTCGCGCAGGGTGGCGTCGTCGACTGGTCGATCGAAGTCGAGCCGGCGCCGCACTGCGCGGGTGGTGGCCAGCACCTCGTCGGCGCTGAGAGCCAGTGTCATGGCTGCGCTATTCGGCCAGCGCGGCTTCGATGGCGGCGACGCCGTCGGCGAGTGCTTGGCCCTCGGCGCCGTCGAGCACGCCGTAGATCGGCGCGATCAGCTCGTCGGTCAGCGCTTCGGCGGTCTCCCATTTCGCACGATGCTCGTCAGTGACCTGCGCGTCGTTGGTCCAACCGAACATCTCGACGTCGTCGGGGCGACGCACCCGGTGAGCCATCTCGGTCGACAGTCCAGAAGCCACGATGGCCACGAGGTGCAGGCTGCCACGCAGCTCCCGCAGCACGGCCACGTTCTGGAACGCCCGGGCCGCGGCGTCATCGCTGCGAGGCTCCGACGCGATCGCTGCGAAGAGCGCCTGTGCGGAACTGTCGACGAGTCCGGCGTCGATCACCTTGTCGGCGGCGGCATTGAACGTGTCGAGGCCTGCGACATCGCTGAGCTTGGATGAGCCGAACGCACCCGCGCACTCCATGTAGAGACGGCCTCCGTCACGTGGCGCCATGGTCTCCTTGGCCGAATTCCAGATCTTGGCGACCAGAGCCGGGTTGAAGTAGCCGAAGGCGCTGTGCACCACCGTGGCCTCGACATCGCCGAGCACGCCGCCGCGGCCCAGCACGTACAGGCGGAAGCCGTCGAGGCCGGCTTCCTTGCCGCGGGCCAGCGTTCCGGGGTCGAAATAGAACCTTGAGCCCAGCGCAGCGATGGGCGGGCACACCGTTTGAACGAGTTCACGTGTCTCCATGGGGCGACAGTGTGGCATCGGCATGTCGGCCCTGCCCGAGCAGGCGGTCAGCGGCAGCGGTATTGGGTGTTCGGCCGGCAGCACCGGGGCGGGCCGGCGACCTCGCCGCTCAGTGCAGGCGGCGGCCGAACATATCCAGCAGCAGCTCCCAGTGGCGCTCTGCTGCCGGCTGGTCGTACACGGGACGCTGCGGGAACACGAAGCCGTGATGGGTGCCATCTACCCAGTAGGTCTGCGCGTCGGTCCCGGCGTCGGCGAAGGCCTTGCAGAGCCGGTCGTAGTGCGCCCGGTCCACGTAGTCGTCGTGCTCGGCCGACATCACCAGCACTTCGCCACGGATGTCCGGCGCCCGCAGGTGGGGCGAGTCGCTGGCGTCGACCGCCAGCCGGACGCCGTGAATCGATGCGGCGGCGGTGATGGTGTCGGGGTAGTCCGCGGCGAGCCAGATCGCCATCGGCCCGGTCATGCAGTACCCGGTGGTGCCGACCCGTTCAATGCTGGCAGCCGGGTCGGCGTCGGCGTATCGCATCAGGGCGGCGGCATCACGCGACACCATCGCATTGGACAGGTTGGTCATCAGCTCGAACATGAACTGCCGGCTGGCCGGGTCGTCACGTTGCACGATGAAGCCGGGGACGTCGCGGTAGTACAGGTTCGGCAGCAGCACGTAGTACCCGACGGTGGCGATGCGGCGCGCCATGTCGTGCAGTTCCTCGCGCTTGCCGGGCGCGTCCATCAAGAACAGCACGGTGGGAAACGGCCCTGGACGCCGCTCGCTCGGCTCGGGATGTACCACGAACGTGCTCATCTCGCCCTCGCCGGTGTCGATCGAGACGTGGTCTTCGAACATTGCTGCCTCCTCGAAGCTCGGTTGGCGGCGCCGCGCCTGCCAACGTGCGGCAACGTGCGCCGGCTCTTGTGTAATGCCTTCGGGGCGGCGGTGCTGCTCTGGGTGCGACCTCCGCTGATCGCAGCCGGTGACCGGCATACGATCCCGGGCCATGCAGGCACTCGACTTCGAACCGCAGTACTTCGTCTACGAGGAGATCCGGCCGCGTGTGGCCCGCATCACCATCAACCGGCCCGAGGTGCGCAACGCCATCAACACACCCGCGCACAAGGAGTGGTCCGACATCTTGGACCACGCTGCGGCTGACGACGACGTGTGGCTCATGGTCATCACCGGAGTGGGCCGTCAGGCGTTCTGTGCCGGGCGCGATCTCAAGCACCTGTCGATGATCCGGCAGTCCGACGAGGCCACCCAGGCCGCGGATCGTGAGCTGATGGGCCAAGTGACCCGGCTGATCGAGCGTTTCGACTATCCCAAGCCGCTGATCGCCCAGGTGAACGGTGTGGCGCTCGGCGGCGGTTTCGAGGTGGCGATGGCCTGCGATCTGGTGGTGGCGGCCGATCATGCCCAGTTCGGTCTGACCGAGCCGTTGCGCGGCCTGTATGCCGGCGGCGGGGGAGTGCACCGCTTGCCGCGCCAGATCCCCATGAAGCTGGCCATGGAGTACCTGTTGACGGCCCGCACCATGAGCGCGCAGCGGGCGCTGGAGCTGGGCATCGTCAACGACGTGGTGCCCTACGAAGAACTCGACGCAGCAACCGACCGTCTGATCGACGACATCATGCGGTGCGCACCGCTGTCTATCCAGGCCACCAAGCAGGCGGCGATGCGCGGGCTCGACATGCCGCTGGGCGAGGCGTTCCACCACCCGTATCCGGCAGTGGCCCGCCTGATGGCCAGCGAGGACGTAAAGGAAGGCCCCCGAGCCTTCGCCGAGAAGCGCCAGCCCAACTGGCAAGGCCGCTGACAGACGCCCGCTCGGCGAGCGCTACAGCCGTCCGATCATGCACCTGCGCAAGTTTACGCAGGTGCGTAACAAATCTATTGCGCTGAAGTAGCGCTAGTAGCGCTTATCCAGCGCTACACTGCGTGAATGGCCACGATTCAGATCAGAAACGTGCCCGACGATGTGCATGAACGGCTGCAGCAGCGCGCCGCGGCGGCAGGCCAATCGCTCCAGCAGCACATGCTCGATGCCGTCTGCCGGGAGGCCGAACTCGCTGCGGCCGAGGAGTTGCTGGCACGCAAGCGTGTCGAGGCACTCGTCTACGGCGAACTCGACCTCGATCCCGCCATGGTCGTCGAGCTCATCCGCGCAGATCGCGACTCGCATTGATCGTCGTCGACGCCAGCGTTGCCGTCCCCGCATTAGGTGGAGTCGGCGGGCGCTCTCAGCGAGCCTTGCATCGTGTCCTGCGAGAGCCGGCGCTGGCACCACACCTGCTCGACCTTGAGGTCGCGTCTGCCTTCCGCGGCATGCACCGGCGCGGCGAGATGTCGGATGCGAATGTCCGCCGCGGCCTCCGCCACTTGGCACGAATCAGGATCAGACGCGTCGACCACACCCCACTGATCGAGCGCTGCTGGGAACTGCAAGAGAACCTGACCCCCTACGACGCCTCCTACGTCGCGCTTGCCGAACTGACTGGAGCGACACTGCTCACCAGCGATGCCCCCCTCGCCCGCGCTCCAGGCATTCGCTGCGACATCGAGATGTTCGATCCGCCCCCTGAGGCCGCCAAATGATGCGGGCCTGCCCGTCGTCAGCAGCCCACCAGCCAGGTGGCTGCGCGAGACTGCGCCGTTGACGGCGGGGCCCTGAGCACCGGGGCCGACGGTGACAGGGGTGACGATGAGCGACGCGACGGCGTTGGCTGAGCACGTGCGGGCTGGCGAGACCGACGCAGTGACGACGGTTGAGGAGGCCATTGCACGTTGCGAGCAGGTGAACCCGACGATCAATGCGATCGTCGAGCGAACGTATGACATGGCGCGGCATCGAGCCGCGCAATGGGATGCAACACGAGGGCGAGCGGCCGGGCTCGACGCCGACGGAGCATCGACAGGGCTGCTGGCCGGCGTGCCGATTGCGCTGAAGGACCTCTTCTGCCCGGCCGAGGGCGAGCCGGGCTACCAGGGCAACCGCCGGCTGGCTGAGCTCGACCATCGCTATCCCGAGACGGGCGCCGTTGCTCGCCGGCTGGCCGAAGCTGGTGCCATCAGCATCGGGCACACCCACAGTCCCGAGCTGGGCGGCGGGCAGTGTCCCGCAGCGGCGGAGACGGCGCTGTACGGACCCTGCCGCAATCCATGGAATACCGACCACACCGTGCTCGGTTCGAGCGGCGGTGCGGCGGCCGCCGTGGCTGCGGGCATCGTGCGCATCGCCCACGCCAGCGACGGCGGCGGATCGATCCGCATCCCGGCCAGCGCCAACGGCCTCGTCGGCCTGAAGCCCTCGCGTGGCCGCATCTCCAGCGCCCCGGCGGGCGAAGGCTGGGGAGGCGGCACCACCGACGGCGCCGTCGCACTCAGCGTGCGAGACGCGGCGCTGGCACTCGATGTGCTTGCCGGTCCCGAGCCCGGCGATCCGTATGTGCCGGCGCATCCTGCGCCTGCGGCCGGCTATGTCGCTGAGGTCGGCCAGCACCCCGGCCAACTGCGCATCGGCGTGAGCTCGACCATCCCCTTCGAGGTAACCGATCCGCTGTGCACGCAAGCGGCCGAAGCGGCAGCCGGTCTGCTCGACAGCCTTGGGCACCGGGTCACCCAGGCGCTTCCCGAGCCCATGGCTCGCAACGACTACATGTACGACTACGTCCGGATCATGCGTGCCAGCGCCACGGCGACGCTGAGATCCCTGGAAGGAGTGCTCGGCCGCCCGTGGGCCGAAGGCGACGTCGAGCCGGTTGCCTGGATCAACTACCAGCGCGGCGCCAAGATCAGCGCATCAGACCTGCTCGCCAGCCGGGAACGCCTGCACCTGTTCACCCGCAAGTTGGTCTCGTGGTGGAACGCCGAGCCAGGACAGGGTGACGGCTTCGACCTGCTGCTCACCCCCACACTCGGTGTTGTGCCGCCACGCGTCGGCCACCTCGTCGAGGGTGACGAGCGGACGCTCACCAAGCGACTGGCCAAGGTGACGCCGTACCTGCCGCAGTTCAACGTCAGCGGGCAGCCCGCCATCTCGGTGCCGCTGGGCACAGCCGAAGGCATGTCACCCGAAGGCCTGCCCATCGGCGTGCAGCTCGTGGCAGCGCCCGGCCGTGAGGACGTGCTGCTGCGAGTCGCCGCGCAGATGGAACAAGCAGCTCCATGGGCGCAGCGGCGCCCGCCCGTGCATGCAGACGAATGAGCGCGCGACCTGCCAAGTAGGGCCGGCTTGTCGCCGAGTTCGTCAGGACCGGCGACGCAGAGTCCCTGTCGCAGCTGGCAACGCGCGCGAAGCTAAGCAGCCGCGATCTGGATTGCGAATGCCCGGTGATGCAATGACACTTGAAGAGCCACCAGCGCTGCCAGCCGATGATGCACCGCTCGGTGGTGTCGGCCCTCCGACCGTCTCCTCATTACCCGACGGCTACCGCTACGGGGTAACGCGGTATGCAGACGTCATCCTCCAGCAGGGTTTTCCTGAACGATTCGACGACGTATGCGCTGCGCTGAGTGCGTTCCGGCCAACGTTGGACGAGTTGCGTGCCGGAGGCGGGGGCAGAACCGAATTCGTCAAGCGCTTCGACGAATCTCTTGGGAGTCAACGCCCAGACGATCAGTCTGTGTGGGGCAAGCAGAACATCACTATCGACAAGGCGATGGGCTTCGGTGAACGCGTCGAACCCATTTCGACCGTTCGAGGCCATGAGATCGACATGTTCGGCCTTGGCTCTCTCGATCAACCGTTCCCCGGCATTGCGGTTGAGATGGAGTGGAACAACAAGGACCCCTTCTTTGACCGCGACCTCATCAACTTCCAGGCACTGCACCGTGAGGGGGCGATCGCTGTCGGTGTCATCGTTACTCGGGGCCCGTCATTGCAGCAGCTGATCTCCAAGACGATCCGTAGCGGGCAGGGGAACTTCAAGTACGGACCGTCGTCGACGCATTGGGCGAAGCTTGAGCCAAGGGTGACGTTGGGCGGCGGCGGCGAGTGCCCCCTCTTGCTAATCGGAATCGAGCCTGGTCGGATTGATGGTGTTCAAACCATTCAGGCGATGAGTCAAGAACTCGCGAGACTCGAGGAAGAGGAACGAGAGGCGTTAGGCGGCTGCACCAAGACGGCGATTCCCGATAGTTCGAAGCGGGCAGAGGCGAAGAAACGAATACAGGCAGAGTTCAAGAAACGCCGGAATCAAGTGCTCGACACGCTGCCCCCGGTTGGCGCCGAACGCCGCCGCTGAGACTGCGCCGCTTAGCCATAGGTCGGATATCGCTTGCCGCGAGGCTCCACGCCCTCTTCAGCTTCGACGCCCCAAGAAGCCCATCCACTGCGCGAGTAGCGGGCAAACATCTCCAGATACGGTCCTGGTGAGCAACTCTCGATGATGTCGTATAGCTCGTCGGGCTTTCTGGAATGCTCACGCTTTCGCGTTTCAATGATGTTGACCTGCCGACGACCGGGCTGGAGCGTCCGCATGCTTCCGCGGACACCGAACAGGACGAGCTCAGTCACGTTGCGGAAGTAGAAACCGACACCTCGGCCATCCGGTCCGCCGTCTTTGCGACGCTTGGCCCAGACCAGATTCGACTTGTAGGTGAACCCCCAAGACTCCATCACCCGCAAGCCATCCGCTATCAGCGCATTGGGGACCCACAGATAGAGGTGCGCGTGTTCAGCAACGACATCTTGAACTGGCAGTTCTTGGATTTCTCGCGTTGTCATCGTGTCGTAGCGCGAAAGGCGACGATGCTCGGGAGCAACCTTGCCGGTGCGGTTGTTGAAGCGCCATGGGGGGTCGGCGAGGACTGTCGCGTACGGATGGTCGGCCACGCTTAGGAGGTCTGCAATCGCCTCGTCACACGAGCCGCGATCCTTGGCTTCTCGCTGCTTGGGAATGAGCTTCAATTCGTGACCGAGAACGTCAGCGAGCTGGGTGAGGGTAGAGATCTGCGGGTTGTGGTGGCTCCCATCGAGCAGCCGGCGCACCGAAGCTGGCTGCGTGGCTGCCTGTCGTGCAAGATCGGCCTTGGACAAGCCTGAGCGTCTCCGCACATCATCGAGTTCAGCAAGTAGATCAGTCATGTCAATCCTCCGTGAACGTAACACAGGTGTTACGGAATCGGGTGTCTTTCAAGTTGTGAACATACGTTCTCGATGTGACACCGAGTCCCGCCAATGGCATTGCGTCGTCTGGCGACCGGTCCCTCGCACCGCCGTTGTGATCAGAACTGGTGGGCTTCGCGGACTGCACGGCACGCAGCCGCCTGAGGGCTGGCACCGCTGCCGGCCGACGCGGCGACGGCTACAGCTTGGTGCGGGACTGGTCGAGCACCACGAGTGAGAGCGCGAACATCACCACCGCCATCCCGACGAACTGCCACAGCGACACCCGATCGCCCAGGAATGCCCAGGCCATGAGCGTGCTGGTGACGGGGATGGCCAGTGTCATCGTGGAACCCAGCCACGACGGGATGCGCACCAGCGACCAGTTCATCAGCATGTGACTGGCGACGCCGGGCCCGACGGCCATGATGCCCAGCCACAGCCATGCTCCCGCCGACGGCCAGTCGAACACCTGACCCGAGGCGAGCGCGAAGGGCGTGGCCACCAGCGAGCACACCAAGGCGCTGCCCCCCGTGTACTGCGCGGCCGCGATCTTCTGCGTGCTGAGCTTCGAGAAGACGAAGTAGCCCGTCCAGGCGAACAATGCCCCGAACGCCAGCAGATCGCCGTACACGCTCCACTCGGTCAACCCCGACGAGCCGAACACGACGATCGCGATGCCGGCAATCGCCACCAGCGCCAGTCCCCAATGGCGGCGGCCCGGCTGCTCGCCGAAGAGCCGGGGCGCCAGGAACAGCATGAGTAACGGCTGCAGCGAAGCCACCACCGTGGCGTTGGCCACCGTGGTCATCCGCAACGCGACGAAGAACAGCATGATGTCGAACGCCAGCGAGAACCCGCCCCAGAACGACACCTTGATCGACGACAGCCGCAGCGGCGTGCGGTTGGCCCACAGGAACAGCGCGACAAGCCCGGTGTAGAGCCACATCCGCCAGAACACGACCGCCAGCGGCCCCAGCTCGGAGATGCCCGTGGCGATCACGCCCGAAGCGGCCCATCCCACCATCGCCACGGCAGCGGCGGGCACGCCGAGCGCACGTTCGGGCAGAGCAGGTGCGCCGCGCCCGCCGTACGGCGCTCCGGGCGCCGTGCCCGATCCAGTGTCGGCCATGTGCGTGCTCCAGCCCCGCCGTTGCGGCTAGCAAGTCACGGCCGCGGGCATGCCGAGCCGACCCAGGAATTGCTGCGGGGAACACTACGCCCCGGCGAGCAGGCGAGTGCGATTGCGGACCCGCATCCAGCCCCTCGAACTGAGCGTGCTCAGAACCACCGCTCGGGCGGAGGCTTAGCGGCCTGCCTCGCCGTTGGCCACTTCGGGGCGGGCGGCGATCACTTCTGGCGTCCGGCTGGTTGCAGCTACCCAGTAACGAGATTCGGAGCACATCCAACCGACCAGTTCCAGTAGTTGCCCATGGTCTCGGGACAGGTCGCGCCGATCGATCGGCTCATGGTGGGCAATCCGATTCCGGAGGAAATGAAGGCGCTGCATGCGATCGGCCACGTCGACTCGGACTTGTTCGGGGTGGAGCGTCGAGGGGTGCAGCGGGAATGCCGACGCGACTGCGGGCACCCACAGAGACGTCAAGTACGGGGGTTCGCACAGGTAGCGCCAGAACCCGAAGTTCAACTCAGCGATGACCCGGCCGTGCACTTCTGCGCGCCTGCCTCCACGGGTTGCGCGCTGTCGGGCGGTGGCGATGTCTTCTCTGGGGGGTTATGCGGGATAGTGCCAAGCCGCAGGTCAGGCCGCTATTCGTGTCACACCCCCCTGCCACGATGGACACATGGCAAAGAGCGCTCCGGGCAAGCACTACCGCAAGGGTCTGACCCTGACGGCACTGTTCGACAAGTTCCCCGACGACAAGACCGCCGAGGCGTGGTTCGCCGCTCAGCGATGGGGTGACAGGCCGACGTGCCCGCACTGCGGCCACGATGACGTGCAGACCGGCGCGGCGCACAAGACGATGCCGTACAGGTAGCGAGCGAAGGACTGAACCTCACCGACTATTGCGCAGGCTCTTGGGGTGCCTGACTTTGGTGGAGACGTGATTCTGGATTCATGCTGCGGGTTGGTGTTGATGTCGAGTCTCGAACTCGATGGGTGTGAGCATGCCAAGGGAGGTGTGGCGGCGCTGACGGTTGTGCCAGATCTCGAGATATTCGAAGATCGCGTTCGCGAGCTCGATGCGGGTGTGCCACCGCTTTCGGTCCAGCAGCTCGACTTGCATCCGGGACCAGAACGACTCGACCATTGCATTGTCGAAGCAGTCCCCGACCGAGCCCATCGAGGGAAGCAGCCCCGAGTCGACCGCTCGCTGTGTGAACGCCCAGGAGGTGAACTGGGTGCCCTGGTCGCTGTGGATCACGGTCTCGCCGGCGACCGGGCTGCGATTGTCGATCGCCATCCCCAACGCGCTGGTGACCATCGACGCGGCGGGCCGCGAGTCGATGGACCAGCCCACGACGCGCCGGCTGAAGGTGTCCAGCACAACGGTGCAATAGACCTTGCCCTCGCGTGTTGGGTGCTCGGTGATGTCGGTCACCCACAGCCGATCCGGTTCGGCCCGGGCGAAGTGCCGGTCGACGAGGTCAGCTGCGGTGGCCACGTTGGGGACCCTGCGGAACTTCGGCCGTCCTGAGACGCCTCGCAGCCCGGCCCGTCGCATCAGGGTCTCCACGGTCTGGCGGCACACCGCGATGCCCCGGCCCAGCACCGGCTCGGCATGGACCCGGTTGGCGCCGTAGGTCTGGCGCGATCCGGCATGGACCTCGCCGATGATGCCCGACAGCCAGGCGTGCCGGATCGACCGAGCCGAAGGCGGACGGCGCACCCAGCCGTAATAGCCCGACACCGACACACCCAACAGAGCACACGCCCGCTCGACAGGCAGCCCTTCCGCGGCCATCACCTTGATGGCCGCGAACCTCCTTTTGGGCCGACGTCCCCCTTCAACAGCTCAGTCGCCCGACGATGGATCGCCAGCTCGGTCTCGAGCTCGCGCACCCGCTTGCGCAACGCCACAAGCTCGACGTGCTCCGCAGTCGTCATGCCCGCCTCGATCCCGGCGTCGATGCGCGCCTGGCGCCGCCACGTGTAAATCGACTGACCGCTGATGCCCAGCTCGGCCGCGACCGCCGCCACCGGACGGCCGGCCTCGACCAGATCGATCACACGCCGCCTGAACTCCGCCGGATATCCCCTCGGTGCCACAGAGCCTCCTCACAGCTCATGACAGCAGAATCCAGCAACACCCCCGCGCGCAACCCAAGGAACACCAACCGTGATCTTCGCACCGCAGTCGCGGTAGTCGTGTGTGCTGTCCCAGCGTTCTTGGATCATGGCTTCGGCTTCGGCGCTGTTGGGCATTTTGCGCGAGTCGGCGAACCGTTGTGCGAGCACTGCCAATGAGCGTGCGTAGTGGAGCCGGGCTAGGTCTATGAGTGGCGTGAGATTCTCTGATTCGGACAGGAAATCTCGTGCTACCTCGAAGTCCGTCACTTGCGGGCCGAGCGAGTCCATCAGATCATCGAGGGCGAGGCTTGCCGGATTCTCGATGTCATTGCCCCATTTGTCTTCCTGTTCTGTTGAGGACAGGAAGCGCAGCAGGTGAAGTTTGTCGGCGGGCACGATTGCGCTGTCACGGTGGTACGTGCAAACCACCCCGACATCGCCGTTATCGTCGGCCCATCGCTTGATCAGGAACTTGCTGATGTAGTGCCGCCGCCGTGGTCTGGGCACCACGCGAAGCTAGCTGTGCCGTGCCGGAATCTTCGCTGTCACGCGATGCATGCTTCATCGTCCCCGCGTCCGATGAGCCGCCGAAAGCCCTGTGACGCTACGTTCCGACGCGGCGCAGGGAGAACGAAGCGTGGACACCGCGCGTCGTTCTGCACGACCTCGGTCTCGTCTGGGAGGACACCCCCGCTCACCGAGCGCGCGGCACTGTCGAAATCGCGTGTGCAGGCCGGGTGTCTTGCACCTACGGCTACTCCATGCCTGTTTTCATGCCTATATTTCGAGAATCCAGCGCACCACGGGAATGAGCACGACGGTTACGGTCACAACGGTCATCGCTGCTACTGCGATCGTGAATCTCTTGATCGATTTCTGCAGCCGTACGTTCTCGCTTGCGCCGATCAGGGTGCCGATTTGCGTGGCGCGTTCTCGGGTGGCTAGCTCGAATTGCTGGAGCCAAGACGCCTTGTCATGGATGTCCTCGTGACGACGATCAGCCATTGAGACGGACTCTTCGCCTTTCCTTGGCTCGACGGGGATGAATTCGGGCACGCTGTCACGGAACAGTCGCCGGGCACCGGCATGTTCGGCCAGTTCAGCCGCGACAGCGGCCACGTCGGCAGCGCCGAGCATTTCGTTCTCGATGTCATCGAGCGCAGCCACGGCTCGATCCCGTGACTTGATTTCCTGCAATTGAGCGTTGCGCGCCCTGACTAGTTGGGCCGTGCATTCGTCAATCAGCACAGTGATGGCCCAAGCCAAGACGACCTCTCCTGCCGCCAACTGGACGTACTGGACGCGAGCGGACCTGCTCGATTCTCGATCCTCACCCATCGCGGCTGTCGGTTCGTTGTCTCGGATCGCTATGGCAGCGTGATGTCGGGACCCGAAAATGGTCCCGAACCGAAGCCCAGCGGTGCCCGCGCTCTTCCACGCATACCAGCCGATGTCGATTCCTAGCAGCCCCATGAAGTGGCCCATCGAACCCTCACGCTCAACTTGGGTCGGGAACGGCACAGCCTGACGTGTCGTGATGAGTTCACAGGTCGGCACTCTGCCGTTCTGCGTTCCCGACGAGAAGACTCCCGGAAACTGGTCCCCGAACCAGTCGGTTATGGCCGCTGCGTGTTCATCTCTCAGCCGTTTCAGATCATCCTTTTTCTGATTCGCCGGGTCATAGACGGTGTAGCCCAGACCCTTCGGAATCAGGCTTGATTCACGATCTTGTTGCAGTACTTCGTGAATGGACTTCGAGTGCTCGTCGGTGAGCACGAATCCCACTACCAGCGCTGTCAACGAAGCGCTTACCGAATGCATCATGGCTTTGGCGTACCGAAACTGCTCTGGCATCGGCACTCTGTACTGAGCGCCGACGGCATAGATCATCTCCTCGGTCGGAGCGAAGGGGTCCAAGTTGAGCCATCCGCCGCTGAAACGCGAAGGGCGCAGACTGCGCAGCCAGTCAGCGGGATCGCGGCGTGACACGCCTTGCCACGGCATGTCACGAGCAAGCCGCTCGAATGAAGTGGGCTTCCCCCGGAATCTGGGAGGCATGCTCTTTGAGGAAAGGGGAGCTGTGCCAGAGACACGAAGAAGGTTCGATCCGGAGTTCCGCGCTGGTGCGGTGAGGATCGTGACAGAGACGGGCAAGCCGATCGCTGTGGTCGCCCGCGATCTTGGGATTCACGCGGGCACGCTGGGCAACTGGGTGAAGGCCGAGCGCGGTGCCGGCGAGGGGGCGCTGGACGCGGACGAGCGGGCCGAGTTGGTTCGGCTTCGGCGCCGTTGCGCTGAGCTGGAGATGGAGCGCGACGTGCTCAAACGATCCGTGGTCCTGTGGGTGAACGAGGCGACAAAGTGACCCTGGCGCGGTTTGTGGCTTCCCAGAGGACCGATCACGGCATCCCTCACGCGGTCGCGTGCCGGGCGCTGGACGTCAGCGAGTCGTGGTTCTACCGGTGGCGGCACGGGTCCCCGTCGGGCATCGAGGCCCGCCGGGCGGAGCTCGACGCTGCGGTGCTGGCCTGCTTCGAGGACTCAGAAGGGACCTACGGGTCCCCCAGGATCCGGGTGCAGCTGCGACGAGCGGGCCGGGCTGTGTCGAAGAAGTCCGTGGAGGCCTCCATGGCCCGCCAGGGCCTGGTCGCACGCCCCACCAAGCGCCGCCGCTCCCGCACAGACGACCGCGACGCCGCCCCCGAGGACCTGATCGGACGCGACTTCACCGCCGACGCGGCCGACCGGCGCTGGGTCGGGGACTTCAAAGAGATCCCCACCGGCGAGGGCAAAGTGCACCTCGCCACGGTCATGGACCTGTTCAGCCGCCGCGTCGTGGGGTTCGCGACCTCGAACTCCTATCCCACAGCCCAGCTCGCCCAGGCCGCCGTCGACATGGCCGTCGCCACCCGAGGCGGCGACGTGACCGGGGTGATCTTCCACACCGACAAAGGCACCCAGTACACCGCCGGCGACTTCGCCCGGGCCTGCGACAGGCTCGGCATCACCCGCTCCACGGGGCGGGTCGGCTGCGCCCTGGACAACGCAGCCGCCGAATCGTTCTTCTCCACCCTCACCCACGAACTCATCCACAAGCGACACTGGGCCACCCGACGCCAAGCCCGCCGAGACATCGCCAGATGGATCACCGACTGGTACAACACACGACGGCTCCACAGCACCCTCGACATGACCAGCCCGACCGACTACGAACAAGCCAACAACCACTGACCAAACCCTCCTAAATTTGGGGGGAAGCCCAAAGATACGAGGCCGTCGAAATGCGACGGCGTGTAGAACTCGACGCCCCAAACGCAATGGAGGTCGACACACTCGCCTTCGGGTACTGAAGACGATTCGTTCCACTTCGGGTCGATGGCGCGCCAACGCTCCACTTCGCCCTCGCGCTCACTCGCATGAGGCTCGGTCAGCGACTTCTTGCGGGGAATGAGTCTCCTGAGTCGTCCTTCACGAGTTGGAGTCTCGTCGCTCGTGCTCATCGGTGCTGTCAGTTCCGTCCGCAGGACTCAGCCCGACAAGCCGTCAGGGCGATAGCGACGCTACCCGCGCGACGAGAGCTGCCTACGGAAACGTCGAAGCAAGCCGCGGTGAGACCCAGCACCCTCTCGGCGAGGCGCAATCCCCCAAATTGGCTGGCAGATTCCCGCCTCGGCTGCTGCCCCGTGCGATTCTAGATTCGGCGAGAAGGCCTGCCGGCACGCATGCTTCCCGCCAGGTGGGGTAGTGGGTTCGCTTGCGCTGCCCGTAGCTGGCGGCGTGGGCGTTGAATCCGTCATCGGCGGCGAATCGGCTCGATGCATCCTCAGCACAGCAAGACCACTAGGAGCGTAGGAACCGAACAACGAACAGGGGCTAGGAAATCCCGGGATCGCCTTTTCCCCGACAGCGTTTCGGCAGCCATTCCGACCGGCCAAGCAGCCGATCCGACCCCTCACAAGTCAAACCGAAACGCATTCAGGATTCATGGCACCTAGCTGTCGTCGGCGATCTCGCGCGACTCGGCGGCAGCGGCGCTGAAGATGCCGATGGACATGAGCCCCTGCTCCGCTGTCCGCCGGGTTTCGTAGATTTCCGCTCGCACGCCGTGGAGGCTCGTCGATGCCGGATCGGCCGCCACGGCCAGCTCGATCAGGTGGCAGGCCAGCTTGAGGTCGCCTGCCTCAACCAGCTCCTGCGCCCGTGTTGCGAACGCCACCGCACCGCCGCCCATGCGCACCAGCTCACCGGCCAGCTCGGCTCTGGGGGAGGGCTTGAGGTTCGACGGGTCCAGATCCCACCATCCGCCATACAGGCGCCAGATGTTGCGGATGACGAACTCGGGTTCGTCATAGACCGGCCGCATCCACGGGCGCGCCAGCCATTCGGCGGGCAGCGAAACGCCCTGGAGGATCTCATCCAGCGATGCTCCGGCGTTCATGAGCTCGATCGTCTGGCTCACCAGGGATTCCAACGCTTCGGCCAGCGACAGCAGCACGGTGCCGATGCGCTCGCGGCCTCGCACCGGCGGCCCGTGCGCCGGGATCAGCAGCTCGGGTTCGAGGGAGTCCATGTGGCGCAGCGCCCGGGCCCACTCCAACGGGTAACGCTGCACCTTCTGGGGGTTGCCCGCGTTCGGAAACACCCACGCCACCAGGTCGCCGGGGCAGATCGCGAGGTGCGAGGGCACCCACGCCCACGTGTGGTCGTCGGTCTCGCCCTTGTCGTGGTGAAGCTCGAGGTCGAGCCCGCCGACCGACAGCGAGTCGTGCGTCCTGAAGGTGCGGCTCGGCCAGAGTGCATCCGACGGCAGGAAGCGATCGTCGTCGAAAGCGATGCCCACCCCGCGCTGCCGCAGCCCGATGCCGAACTGGCGCCGGTTGATGATGAGGTTGTAGCCGTTGGTGGCGTTGTAGCGCTCGAATCGCGGGACCACGTTGTCGTGGCCCACCACCTGGGGCAGCGGCTGGCCGCGCTCGGACGCATCGGCCGCCAGCGCGCCGCTGCCGCCTACATGGTCGATGTGGCCGTGCGTGTACAGCAGCGTGTTGACCCGATCGGCGGACCAGCCGCGCAGCGACTCCACCACTGCTGTGCCGCTGAACGGGCCGCTGGCGTCGAAACACACCAGGCCGTCGTCGGTGCCGAAGGCGACCATGTTGCTGAACGCCTCGACTACTGCGACGTTGTCGTCGATCTCGCTCAGCGCGTTGTTGACCCGCACCACCTGCTCATCGGCCACGCCGGTGTCGATGAGCCGGCTCGACAGCTCGATGGGGTCGATTGTCTTCGAAGGCGCCACAACGCTTCCTTCCGGTTCGAGCAATACACCTCGGCTCCGCCGACGCTCGGGCGACGGCAGCCACCGCTTTGCCAGTCTTGTCGCCGAGACACCGAGCGAAGCACCAGCGAGCAGCGACGGGAGCATGCAGGTGAGACCGGCTGTCGGAAAACGGGACTTGGCTACATTGGCGAGGCCCGTCGCAACGCTGGAACAGCCCAGCGCGATCGGGCTCAGCAAAAGGGGATTCCATGGCCGACGCAGAACACCGCCCAGTGGCGCTCACCGACGACATGCGTATGAAGTTCAACGCGGTGTCCACGGCGACGCTTGCGGGCCAGATGCAGCGGCGGGGGATGCGGAACAGCTTCCTCAACGGCCTGCGACCGCTCAACGAGGGCCAGCGCATGGTCGGCTACGCCCACACGCTGCGCTTCGTGCCCAAGCGCGAAGACTTCGAACGCCGGCTGCAGGGGCCGAACGCGCAGCGCCGGGCCGTGGAGTCCATCGAGCCCGAAGAGGTGCTCATCGTGGAGGCCCGGGGAGAGCCGCATGCCGGCACCATCGGCGACATCTTCACCATGCGCATCAAGCACCTCGGCGCTTCCGGGTTCGTTACCGACGGCGCGCTGCGCGACACGCCGGCCGTGGCCGATGTCGGCCTGCCCGTGTATCACCAGTCATCCCACGCGGCGACCCTCGGCCGCGTGCATACGCCGCTCGAACACCAGGTGCCCATCGCTTGCGCCGGCGTCACGGTGTTTCCGGGCGACATCATCGTGGGCGACGGCGAGGGGGCCGTGGTCATCCCGGCGCTGCTCGCCGAGGAGATCGCCAACGACTCCTACGCCCAGGAGCTCGAAGAGGAGTGGGCCATCGAGCGGGTCGCCGCCGGTGAGAGCTCGATCGGCACGTTCCCCATCGCCAAGGATCGTCGTGCCGAGTTCGAGGAGTGGCTGGCCGAGCGCCAGGGCTGACTTCGGCGGCCCACAGGCCGAAATGCGGGTGGGGCTAGGCTCCTGCGAAGGAAGCAGCGGTCGGCTGGAGGCACCGGCGACACATCCGACAAGGCGGTCAGTCCATGAGCGAAGCGATCAAGAAGCGCACGAGCGCAGTCACGCCGCGGGGCCTGAATCACCTAGTGCTGAACGTGCGCGACATGGAGGAATCGCATCACTTCTGGTGCGACCTGCTGGGCTTCCAGCAAGTCGGCGAGCTCGAGCCGCGTGGCGGCAAGCCGCCGGCCATGAACATGCGCTTCTACAGCGGCGTCATCGACGACGTGAACCACCACGACATCGCACTCGTGGAGCGTCCGGAGCTGCCAGCGCCACCCGAGAAATGGAGCATGGTCGAAGGCGCGTGCGCGGTGAACCACATCGCGATCACCTATCCCGACCGCGAGTCGTGGCTCGAACAGGTGCAATTCCTCGAGGAGCGAGGAGTGCCGATGAACGTCCGTGTCGATCACGGCATGACCCACAGCGTCTACGTCAACGATCCCAACGGCTACGGCGTGGAAGTGCTGTACGAGCTGCCTGAGGAAGTCTGGAAACACGACATCAACGGGGCCCTCAACTACGCCAAGCGGCTGCCTCCCGAAGACCTGCTGGTTGACGACACCGACTACGAGACCGACTTCTCACCAGCCTGAGCCGCCTGGCCGATGAGGGCAGGCGCACGGGGGCACATGAGATGAGCGAGTCGGTTGAGACATGGTCGCCGATGACCGGCGACGAGTACATCGAGAGTCTGCGAGACGGTCGCACGGTGTACTTCCATGGCGAGAAGGTGCGTGACGTCACCACTCACCCGGCGTTCCGCAACAGCGTCCGGTCGATCGCCCGGCTGTACGACGCGCTCGGCGACCCCGCCCAGCAAGACGTGCTGACGTGCGAGACCGACACCGGCTCGGGCGGGCGGACCCACAAGTTCTTCCGGGTGCCGCGCAGTGTGGACGATCTGATCGGCGCACGTGACGCCATTGTCGGCTGGCAGCGGCTGACCTACGGGTGGATGGGCCGCAGCCCCGACTACAAGGCCTCGTTCCTGGCGACGCTCGGCGCGATGCCAGAGTTCTACGGCGACTACCGCGACAACGCCGTCTACTGGTACCAGCGCAGCCAGGAGGAAGTGTCGTACTGGAACCACGCCATCGTGCATCCGCCGGTTGACCGTCATCTGGGCCCGGACCATGTGCGCGACGTGTGCATGCATGTCGAGCGCGAGACCGACAACGGCCTCGTCGTGTCGGGCGCCAAGGTGGTTGCCACCGGCTCGGCGCTGACCCACTACAACTTCATCGCCCAGTACGGCCCGATACCCATTCAGGACCCTGCGTTCGCGATCGTCTGCACCACGCCGATGAACTCGGACGGCGTGAAGCTGATCTGCCGCAACTCCTACGAGCTGCAGGCGGCGGCCACCGGCAGCGTGTTCGACTATCCGCTGTCGAGCCGGCTGGATGAGAACGATTCGATCCTGGTGTTCGATGAGGTGCTGATCCCGTGGGAGAACGTGTTCCTCTACGGCGACGTGGCGAAGGCCAACCGGTTCCTCAACTCGGTCGGCTTTCTCCCGCGTTTCACCTTCCACGGGCTGGCCCGCCTGTGCGTGAAGCTGGACTTCATCGCTGGCTTGCTGTCGAAGGCGGTGCGTGCGACGGGCACGCGGGACTTCCGGGGCGTGCAGGCCAACCTGGGCGAGGTGATTGCCATCCGCAACCTGATGTGGGGCCTCAGCGACGCCATGTGCCGCACTCCCGACCCGTGGGAGAACGGCGCCGTGCAGCCGTCACGGAGCTACGGCATGGCCTACCGCACGTTCTCGCCGTACTTCTATCCCCGCATCAAGGACATCGTCGAGCAGGTGGTGGCCTCGGGCCTGATCTACGTGAACTCGAATGCGGCCGACTTCACGTCGGACGAGATCCGGCCCTACCTGGAGCGCTACGTGCGGGGATCGGACGGCATGCCGGCGTTGGAGCGGATGAAGATCATGAAGCTGCTCTGGGATGCGATGGGCAGCGAGTTCGGCGGCCGCCACGAGCTGTACGAGCGCAACTACGCCGGCAACAACGAGCAGATCCGCTACGAGAATCTGCAGGCAGCCGACGTCGCTGCTCCCGGTCAGCCTTCTCTCACCGAGATGCTCGAGGGTTTCGCCGAGCAGTGCATGTCCGAGTATGACCTCGACGGCTGGACGATTCCCGGTTTCTTCAACCCCGACGACGTCTCTCTCGTGGGCCACGACTGGGACTGAGCACGCGCAGCGCAGACGTCATAGCTGCGGAGGCGGCGGGAAACTCTGCGACGTTGCGACCTGCCGGATCGCGGGAGCAGAGGGTTCTGGCGCCTCCGCAGCGGGCGCGCCCGATCACTACGCAGAGTCGAACGCGGAGTAGATTTTCTGGCGAGCCGCAAGGAGCACGCCGTGAAGTCGATCTTCTTCCACCTGATGCCCTATCCGGAGCTCCCGCCGGATTTTCCCGAGCAGCACCGCTCGGTCTGGGTCGACATCGACCCCAAGCTGTACGACCCCACGGTCGGCCATCAGACCTACAACGCGTACCTCGACCAGCTCGAATTCGCGGCCGAGTGCGGGTTCGACGCAGTTGGCATCAACGAGCACCACTCCAACGGCTACGGGCTCATGCCCAGCCCGAACATCATCGCGGCAGCGCTGTCACGCAACTGCCCCGACACCAACATCGTCGTGCTGGGCGACTCGGTAGCGCTGTACAACCCGCCGTTGCGGGTGGCCGAGGAGATCGCCATGCTCGACGGGATCACCGGCGGGCGCATGATCGCCGGCTTCCCGGTGGGCTCGCCGATGGACACGATCTACGCCTATGGCCAGAACCCCGCCACGCTGCGCGAGCGCTACCACGAGGGTGTCGATCTCATCCGGCAGGCCTGGACCTCTGATGAGGTGTTCAGCTTCAACGGCAACTACAACAAGCTGCGCTACGTCAACGTCTGGCCCCGGCCGGTGCAGCAGCCCCACCCGCCCATCTGGATTCCCGGCGGCGGCTCGGTGGACACCTGGGACTGGTGCGCTGCAGAAGACCTCGTGTACTGCTACCTGAGCTACTTCGGCTACAAGGCCGGCCTGCGCACCATGCAGGGCTTCTGGAAGAAGGTTCAAGAACTCGGCAAAGAAACCAACCCGTTCCAGGGCGGCTTCGCCCAGTTCATCGCCGTGGCCGACACCGAGGCCGAGGCCTGGGACCTGTACCGCGAGCCCGCCGAGTACTTCTTCAACACCTGCCTGCACGTCTACGCCGGCTACGCCGACCCGCCCGGCTACAAGACGCCCAACACAGTGCGTGCAGGAGTCGAGGGCATGGTGGAGCGTGCAGCGCGCGAAGCCACCGCCCGGCGCGAGGCCAACGCCGCCGATGCCGCCAAGGCGGGCGCCGCGAAGGCGTCCTATGGCTCGAAGAAGCTGACCTTCGAGGACATGGTGGAGAAGGGCTACATCATCTTGGGCGATCCCACCCAGGTCACCGAGCAGGTGCACGAGCTGGCCACCACTATGAATGTCGGCCACCTGATGGTGTTCAGCCACTTCGGCAACATGGATCCCGAGCTGGTGAAGATGAACACCGAGATGTACGCCACCAAGGTGATGCCAGAGGTTGCCGGCCTGTTCGAGGACGACTACGAGGACCACTGGTGGCCGAAGACCGACCACCAGCTCGCGCCTGTCGGGAGCCGCGCCCAATGAACGCAGGCGCACCGCTGGCCGGCCATTTCGCACCGGGCACGCTGCCGTACCGGGACGGCCATATCGGCATCGTTGAGCTGGGCGAGGGCCCGACCGTGGGTTACCTGCACGGGATGCTCGGCAACCCCGGCGTGCACGCAGTACTCGAGGAGCTCGCCGCAACGGGCCATCGCGTGGTGGCACCGAGCCTGCCGGGCTTCACCGGCTCCAGCGAACCCGAGGGGCTGCGAACCCTGCACGATTGGGTGGTCGCGACGAGCGAGGTCGTCGATCTGGCCGGGCTCGCCGGTGCGCCGCTGGTGGCCTCCAGCGTGGGCGCAATGCTGGCGCTCGAGCTGGCGGCGGTGCGGCCCGAGGCGTTCGGTTCGATGGTGCTGGTGGCACCGTTCGGCCTCTGGGACGACAGCGATCCGGTGGCCGACCCGTTCGGCACCACGTTGAGCGTGCAGCGGGCGATGCTCACCGAAGACACTGCGGCATCGGCGGCATTCTTCGACGACCCCGCCGACCTGCCGGCTGACATGGTGGTGGAGCACGGCGTGCACCGCTACCTCACACGCACGGCCGCCGCGCAGCTGATCTGGCCGCTGCCCGAATGGGGACTGGCCGAACGACTGCACCGGGTGCGCAACCCCGTGACGCTGGTGCACGGCGCCAAGGACCGAATCATCCCGGCGTCATACCTGGAGCGTTGGGCCGAAGCACTGCCGAACGTTGCCGGCACGCACCTGCTGGACGACGCTGGCCACCAAGCCGACTTCGACCAGCCCGCCGAAGTGGCCCGAATCGCCGCCGCTGCCTTCGCCTGAGAACTCAGCAGCTAGACAGATCGGTCGCGCAGCGCCCGGCGGGCCTCGCGGTCCGTTTCTCGCTTGCGAATCGCCTGCCGCTTGTCGTACAGCCGGCGGCCCCGGGCGAGGGCGAGTTCCAGCTTGGCCCGCCCGTCGCGGAAGTAGATCTCGAGCGGGATGAGCTGCAGACGGTCCTGCTCAGACCGCGCCCGCAGCCGGTTGATCTCGGCACGATGCATGAGCAGCTTGCGGGGGCGTTCGACCTCGTGGCCCAAGGTGGGCGATGCATGGGTCCACGGGGCGATGTGCAGGCCCATCAACCACATCTCGTCGTCGCGCACCCGGGCATAGGCGTCGCCCATCTGGGCGCCCCCGGCACGCAGCGACTTGACCTCCGTGCCGCGCAGGACCATGCCGCACTCGAAGGTGTCGAGCACCTCGTAGTTGCGGCGCGCACGGCGATTTGACGCCACGACGGTCCGGTCGCTCGACGACGCGAGCGAAGGTGAGCCTCCTCGTTGCGTCACCTGTTACCTCCCGCTCTTGTTCGCTTCGCTCACGGGCCGCTCGGGCCACGGCTTCGCCTATCGGCTCAGCCTCTGCTCCATCGACCCGAGGGTACGGCTGGCGCGGCCCGTAGAATCCTGAGTCAACAGGTCAGGAATCGCCGAGGCGGCTTGCAAGTTCCTGGCCAGCAAATGGCTAGCCGCCGAACCGGGAGCTCCGATGGCTGTCACCGTCCGCTTGCCGACCGTCCTGCGTCCCCACGCCAACGGGCAGTCACGGGTTGACGCCGAGGCCAGCACCGTGGCTGAGGCCATGTCGTGGCTGATCGGCGAGTTCCCCGGCATCGCCCCCAATCTGCTCGCTGAAGACGGCAGCCTGCACCGCTTCGTGAACGTCTATGTCAACGACGAGGACGTGCGCTACCTGTCCCAGATGGACACTGCGCTGTCCGACGGCGACGAGCTGTCGATCCTGCCTGCCGTCGCCGGTGGCTGAGCCGGTCCGGCCCCGCACCAGCACTTACGGCTGAGCCGGCACGTGGCCGTCTATCGCTCGGTCGACGAGCTGATCGGTGCCACGCCCACCCTCGATGTCAGCCGCCTCAGCCCCAACCCGACGGTCGAGCTGTACGCCAAGCTGGAAGGGCACAACCCGACCGGCTCGGTCAAAGACCGGGTTGCGCTGGCGATGCTGGACAGCGCTGAGGCCGAAGGCCAGCTCGCGCCCGGATCGGTGATCATCGAGCCCTCGTCGGGCAATACCGGCATCGCGCTGGCCATGCTCGGGCAGCGCCGCGGCTACCGGGTCAAGATCGTGCTGCCGGGCAACGTCACGGCCGAACGGCGGCAGATGCTCGAGATCTTCGGCGCCGAGATCATCGCCAGCCCGGCCGAACAGGGCTCAAACGGCGCTGTGCGGATGGCATTGGAGCTGGCCGAGGCCAACCCCGACTGGACGATGCTCTACCAGTACGGGAACGAGGCCAATCCCGAGGTGCACTACCGCACCACCGGTCCTGAGATCGTCGCCGACGTTCCCGGCATCACGCACTTCGTGGCGGGGTTGGGCACCAGTGGCACGCTGCTGGGCGTCGGCCGGTACCTCAAGGAGCACTCGCCGACAGTGCAGGTGTGGGCGGTCGAGCCTCCGGCAGGCGAGCAGGTGGAGGGCCTGCGCAGCCTCGACGACGGGTACGTGCCGCCCATCTTCGAGCAGTGGGGCGGCGTCGATCTGCTCGACCGCAAGATGATCGTGCGCCCGCGGGAGTCGATCGAGGCGACGAGGATGCTGGCGGCCGAAGGGGTGTTCTCGGGCATCTCGGGCGGCGCGGCGCTGGCCGGAGCACGCAAGGCGGCTGCCCGCATCGACGAAGGCGTCATCGTGTTCGTCGTGAGCGACCATGGCTGGAAGTACCTGTCGGTCGGCGCCTGGACCGACGACCTCGATGCTGCCGCTGCCCAGGCCGAGAACGTCATCTACTTCTGACCGTCTCTGCAGGCAGTTCGGCGGTTGATCGCCCGAGTCGCTGTCGTACCGTTGCCGGCATGAGGGGCGCCAGATCCCGATGCCGGGCGGCGGCGGTGGCCGTGGTGCTGGCGGTGGCTGCGGGTGCCTGCACGGGTCCGCCGCTGCGGGTGGCCCCGACTCCGCCGTCCACCAGCGCTCTGTCCCTCGACATCACAGCGACGACACTGCTGCCCTCGCAAACATCATCTGAACGTCCCGCGGCAGTGCTGGTGACAGCTCCGGCGGGAGGCGATGCGGGTACATCCGCCGACGCCGCGTCCGCCACCACAGCGCCCGAAAGGCTGGGCGGGGCGGCAGTGCCCCGTCCCGAAGGCGTCGTGCTCGCGAGCGACGGCCTCGGACTCGTGCCATTCGGCACCGACGCACAGGCTGCCCTGGACGTGCTCACCGTCGCGCTCGGCCAGCCGGTTGCCGACAGCGGCTGGACCGACACGTTCTCCATCTACGGAGACTGTCCCGGCAGCCGCCTGCGAGCCGTGGAGTGGCCCGGCCTCCTGGCTCTGTTCGGGAATGCCGAAGACGGCTACCAGCACCGCGACGCCGGCGACGAGCACTTCATGACCTGGCGCTTGGGAGCGTTCGGACCCGACCCGTACCTGCTGCAAACGGCCGAGGGGATCGGTGTCGGTGCCGGGCGCGCCGAGGTCGCGGAGGCGTACCCGGCGGCCACCTTCCACCCCGCAACCGCCAGTGAGCCGGCCTCGGTATCGCTCGCAACCAGCGGCGGGAGGTTGGTCGGCGTCTTCGACGAAGCCGGCCTCCTCCGGTTGCTCGAAGCAGGAACGCGCTGCCCGATCGGCTGAAGTTCTGTTGGGCTGGGCACGATGTGAGAAGCCTCGCCTACCTGCGTAGTATCGGCCTCCGTGAGCAAGCTCTCGGTGACGGTGTTGGGTTGTTCGGGCAGCTACGCCGCCGCTGGCGAGTCGTGCAGCGGGTACCTCGTGCGCAGCGAAGCCACGAGCCTGTGGGTGGACTGCGGGCCCGGCACCTTCGCCAACCTGCAATCCCAAGTGCCGCTGGAAACGGTGGATGCGCTGCTGGTGAGCCACCACCACCCTGATCACTGCGCGGAGCTGCCGGTGATCTACAACGCAGCGAAGTGGTACATGGGCATCGAGCACATGCGGGTGCTCGCCACCGAAGGCGTGCGTGAGGTCACTGAGGTGTACGGCGACAGCTCGGACCTCTTTGGCTGGGAGATGGTGAAGGACTCGTCGGAGGCGCGTGTCGGCGACATCGACGTGCTGTTCTCCCGCACCGATCACCCGGTGGAGACGCTGGCGATGCGCTTCGAGTGCGACGGCAAGTCGATCGTCTATACGTCCGACACCGGTCGTGGCTGGGCACTGTCTGCGCTCAGCCGTGACGTCGGCCGGCCGTCGCCGGATCTCGTGGTGGGTGAGGGCACGCTGCTGCACGCAACCGACAATCCCGAGATCCCGCATGTCAGCGCAGCTTGGCT
Source organism: Candidatus Poriferisodalis sp. (assembly GCF_965219595.1). Taxonomy (NCBI): domain Bacteria; kingdom Bacillati; phylum Actinomycetota; class Acidimicrobiia; order Acidimicrobiales; family Candidatus Poriferisodalaceae; genus Candidatus Poriferisodalis; species Candidatus Poriferisodalis sp. Next base: position 3,565,661 of record NZ_OZ244781.1, on the reverse strand, counting down.
GGCAGCCGACGCCAACGACGTCGGTGCGCGCCAGCTCGTGGTGACCCATGTACCGCCCGGATCGGATCCGCAGGATCATCTGACCGAGGCGGGCGAGGTGTTCAACGGCGACGTGGCAGTCGCACGCACCGGCGCAACCTTCTGGGCGTGAGCACTGTGTCTTTTGTGAATGCAAGGAGCCGGACGTGACGCGCGCCGATGGCCGGGCGCCGGGCGACCTGCGGCCCGTCACGTTCGAACGCGACTTCACCGACCAGACACCGGGCTCGGTGCTGGTGTCCTTCGGGCGCACCAGGGTGCTGTGCACCGTCTCGATCGACGACGACGTGCCGCGCTGGATGCGCGGCCGCGGCACCGGTTGGGTGACTGCCGAGTATGCGATGCTGCCCGGCTCGAGTGGGGAGCGTGTCGGCCGGGAGTCGAAGCGAGGCAAGCAGAAGGGCCGCACGCTTGAGATCGAGCGCCTGATCGGGCGGGCGTTGCGGGCCGTGTGCGACATGGCGGCGCTGGGCGAGCGCGAGGTCACGGTCGACTGCGATGTGCTGCAGGCCGACGGGGGCACCCGTACCGCTTCGATCTGCGGCGGCTATGTGGCGTTGCACGACGCATGCACCCGTCTGATCAGCAGCGGGGCCATCAGCCAGCATCCCCTCGTCGACGAGTGCGCGGCCATTTCGGTGGGGATTGTCGACGGCGAGGCCCGCCTGGATCTGCCCTACGAGGAGGATTCGCGCGCAGAGGTGGACATGAACGTCGTGATGACGGGACAGGGTCGCTTCGTTGAGGTGCAGGGCACCGCCGAGGGCGATCCGTTCGACGACGCCCAGCTCGGCGCAATGCTGGCACTGGCCCGCTCGGGCGTCAGCGAGATCGTCGATCTCCAGCGAGCGGCACTGGCCACGCCGCCGGCGTGACGTCGGGCACGCCAGGGTGTCTGTGATGGGAAGGCCCTGACGCAGTGCGGCTGGTGATGGCCTCGGCCAATCCGCACAAGGCTGTCGAGATCGCTGCGGTGCTGGCCGAAGCGATGCCCGCAGTCGAGATCGTGCCGCGCCCGTCAGCACTCGGCGATGTGGCTGAAGACGGCGAGACGTTGGCGGACAATGCGCTGATCAAGGCGAGGTTCGTGTGCGCAGCGGCTGGTGAGCCGTCCATTGCCGATGACACCGGGTTGGAAGTGGATGCGCTGGGAGGTGCCCCTGGAGTGCACAGCGCCCGCTATGCGGGGCCTGAAGCTGATCCGGTGGCCAATCTGGCCAAGCTCATGGCTGCTCTGGGCGAGGTACCGCCACCTCAGCGGACAGCGCGTTTCCGGACCGTGGTAGCGGTCGTGCTGGCTGACGGCAGCGAGATCCTGGCCGATGGCGTTGTCGAGGGCACGATCGCTTCGGCGCCGCGCGGCGATGGCGGCTTTGGCTACGACCCCGTGTTTGTCCCCGACGAGGCAGCCCCGCTCACCTTCGCCGAGATGTCGGCCGAAGCGAAAAACCAAATCAGCCACCGCGGTCGCGCCCTGCGCGCGCTGGCGGTGCGACTCTGAGTTCGTCTCAACCCTGCCCGGCGGCAGTCGGCGGTTGCACTCGGGCTGGGCTCGAAAGCGTCGTCGGTAGCCTGCGGCGCATGACCGACCTTCCATCGATCTCCGTCCCGGCGCCGGGTGCACAGCGAGCATTCGACGCCAGTGGCGTCTCCGGCTGGACCCAGATCTCGAACCGGCTGCTCGACGACCGCATCGTGTTCCTGGGCGACGAGGTGGACGATCAGCTCGCCAACGTTGTCTGCGCGCAGATGCTGTATCTGGAAGGTCAGGATCGGGGTCGCGAAATCTCGCTGTACATCAACAGCCCAGGCGGTTCCGTCACGGCCGGCATGGCCATCTACGACACCATGCAGTTCGTGGCCTGCGACGTGGCAACTGTGTGCTTGGGGCTGGGGGCCTCAATGGGGCAGTTCCTGCTCACCGCCGGGGCGCCGGGCAAGCGCTATTGCCTGCCGCACGCTCGGGTGATGATGCACCAGCCGTCGGGCGGCGTGCGGGGCCAAGCATCGGACATTGCCATCCAGGCCGAGCAGATGGCCTACGTCAAGCGCCTGATGGCCGAGCGCACGGCGCTGCACAGCGGTCAGGACGTGGAGCAGATCCTGCTCGACTCCGAACGCGATCGTTGGTTTACCGCTGAGGAGGCCAAGGCCTACGGCTTGTGCGATCACGTGATCGTCAAGCGCGGCGAGATGATCTAGCCGGGCGCAGCAGTGCTCGTGCGCCTGGTCTAGCCAGGCGCAGCAGTGCAATGGCGGGTGACGTAGTCGACAACCCGCTGGGTGGCGGCATCCTGTGTCTCGAGGAACGGATCCTGTGCCGCAATCACCGCGGCGGCGCGGTCGAACGTCTCGCGTGAAGCTGTCTCGGCGACGGCTTCGGAGAGCGCCGCAGTCAAGTCGGCCAGCAGAACCATGTCGGGGCGGATATCCGCCGGTGCCGCTGCCGCAGCATCTGCGAACTGGCGGGCTGTGCGATCCATTGCCTCACGGGTGCTCGTGTCATCGTTCGGGTTGACCGTCAGGCTGAGCTGATCCACGACCAGCAGGTGGGCGAACTCAGCGCAGAACTCCTCGACGGAGGGTTCCCCGCTGTCGCGCCACAGCGTGAGTCGCAAGGCAAGAGCGACCGCTACGACGGCGGCGGCGATGAGGAGCCAGCGCCGGCGAGCTGTCACGGTCATCACGCTCGGAACGCAGCCTCCGCACGGCAACGCAGGTCCGCGACGCCGTGCGCGAGCCCCTCGTCATAGCGGTACAGCGCGCTGCCCGATACGAGAACGTTGGCGCCCGCTGCAGCAGCACCGCCGATGGTCTCGGCCGAGATGCCGCCGTCCACCTCGATGTCGATGCCCGTGCCCGATGCCCCAGCTGCACCGCTCCCCGAGATGAGCTGGCGCAGGGCAGCGATCTTGGGCTCCATCGCGGCGATGTAGGCCTGACCGCCGAACCCCGGGTTGACGGTCATGACGAGCACCATGTCGACCAGGTCGAGCACGTGCGCCACAGCGTCGATCGGCGTCGAGGGATTGATGGCCACCGCAGGTTGCGCGCCCAATTCGGCAACCCGGCTGAGCGTCCGGTGCAGGTGCGTGACCGATTCGGCGTGCACGATCAGCATCTCGCACCCGGCGTCGACGTAGGCGCCGAGCATCGGGTCGGGGTCGGCGACCATGAGGTGTGCTTCGAACATCACGCCCGCGTGCGGGCGGCAGGCAGCGATGACGTCGGGGCCGAATGTCAGGTTCGGCACGAACACGCCGTCCATGACGTCCCACTGGATCCGGTCGACGCCTGCCTTCTCCAAGGCAGCGCACTCGTCTCCGAGGCGCGCAAAGTCGGCAGGCAGGACAGACGGGACGATCTGGATGGACCCGGGTGCCGTCGGCGAGGACGTGTTCACCCGGCCAGTGTTGCCGACGCGCCGCCCCGAAGCGCGGCAGTTATCGGCTCAGCCGCTGGTTTGAAGCAGCGATTTAGTTGAGGCGCTCCACGATCATGGCCATGCCCTGACCGCCGCCGACGCACATCGACTCGAGCCCGAAGGTCTTGTCACGGTCGGCGAGGCCGTTCAGCAGCGTCGTCATGATGCGGGCACCGGTCATGCCGAACGGGTGGCCCAATGCGATGGCGCCGCCGTTGAGGTTCAGCTGGTCGACGATGTCGATGCCCAGTTCGTCTGCCGACGGGATCACCTGGGCAGCGAAGGCCTCGTTGATCTCGACCATGTCGATGTCGCTCATCGTCATGCCTGCACGTGCCAGCGCCTTCTTGCACGCCTCGATCGGGCCGAGGCCCATGATCTCGGGGTTCAGCGCAGATACTGCCGACGAAATGATGCGCGCCAGCGGCGTGATGCCCAGCTCTTCGGCACGCTTGCGGCTCATCACCATGACCGCAGCAGCGCCGTCGTTCAGCGGGCATGCATTGCCGGCGGTCACCCGGCCGTCGGGGCGGAACGCGGGCTTCAGCTGCGAGACGGCTTCGTAGGTGACACCGGCGCGGGGCCCGTCGTCAGAGCTGACCACGCTGCCGTCAGGCAGTTCCAGCGGGGTGATGTCCATCTCGAAGAAACCACGACCGATGGCAGCCTCGGCCTTGTTCTGGCTCATCACGCCGTACTCGTCCATGGCCTGGCGGCTGACGCCCTTGTGCTCGGCGACGTTCTCGGCCGTCTGGCCCATCGCGATGTACAGGTCGGGCAGGCCGGGTGCGGGAGCCCAGTCGCCGTGGCCGCCTTCGGACCGCACCTTGGTCCGCTCGCCGGGCGCACGGAACTGCGGATTGGTGGTGCCGGGCAGGCTGTCGGAGTTGCCCTTGTCGTAGCGGCTGACGCACTCGACGCCAGCGGCGATGAAGGCATCGCCCTCGCCGGCACGGATGGCGTGCGCGGCCATGCGGATGGTCTGCAGCGAGGACGAGCAGTAGCGGTTGACCGTGGTGCCGGGCACGTCGTCGAGGCCGGCCAGGATGGCTGAAGCGCGTGCGATGTTGAAGCCGGCCTCGCCGCCGGGCTGCCCGCAGCCCAGCATGAGATCCTCGATCTCGCCGTGGGGCAGCTCGGGCACCTTGTCGAGCAGCTTGGTGACGATCTGCGCCGTCATGTCGTCGGGCCGCATCTCGGTCAGCGAGCCCTTGAAGGCACGGCCGATCGGGCTGCGGGTGGTTGCGACGATGACTGGGTCGGTCGCTGCATCTGTACTCATGTGGTGTCCCCTCTGAGGACGCGCCGAACCCGTCTGCAGGCTCGGTCACGCTGCGTGTGCGAGCACAGAGGCTAGGTCATAGCCGCCGCTGTTGGCTGAGTTGCTAGCGGAGCCTGACGAGCGGCCACGCATCGCCCGCATCCACCACCTGCGCCAGTCTCGCCTCGAGTAGTCCATGCAAGAAAGACCAACGCGCTAGCCACAGCGTGGCTAACGGATTCCGGCCGGATGAGCTGGTCGCATAATCTGCGGGCCATTTATTCCATAAACTGCGGATCAATACTTCCACAATCTGCGGAGTCATACTAATAACGTGATTTTACAGTATATTTCCTTGTGAAATGTCTGGCTTTCTCACACCCGCTGGTTACCGGCCACGCATCACCGAGAGCGCGGTCGGCGAAGCACTGTCGTACATGCCGACGGTGGTGATCGAAGGACCCAAAGGCTGCGGCAAGACATGGCTTGCTCGTCACTTTGCCCGCAGCGAAGTGTTGTTCGACCAAGACATAGATGCCCGAACCTCGGTGTCGGTCGCGCCGGGGCGGATCCTCCAAGGCGAGGAGCCTCGTCTGCTCGACGAGTGGCAGCTCGCACCCGAGGTCTGGAACCAGGTGCGCCACGCCAGCGACGAGGGGCGCGGCAACGGAAGATTCATCCTCACCGGCTCAGCGAGCCCTCCCGATGATGCGACGAGGCACTCAGGTGCGGGTCGAGTCTCGCGAGTACGGCTTCGCCCCATGTCACTGCTGGAGACCGGGCAGTCCGCTGGCGAGGTTTCGCTTAGGAGCCTGCTTGCCGGGGAGCCGGTTGCGGTAGCTCGGCCCGACGTGTCTTTCGGGGACATCGTCGATGCTGTCTGCCGAGGCGGATGGCCTCGACTGCTGGGTGAATCCGTGCGAACCAGCCAGCGGTTTCTGAACGACTACCTCGACGAGATCTGCCGAACCGACATCACCGCAGTTGACGGAGTGGCCCGTGACCCCATCAGGGTGCGACGGTTGCTGGAGTCCTTGGGGCGCAACGTGGCCACCACCGCGGCATTCGCAACTCTGGCGAGAGACATCGATGGCGACACGGGCGTAGACCGCGAAACCGCCTCTGAGTACGTGAGGGCGTTGGAGCGCCTCTTCGTGGTAGAGCAAGTGCCTCACTGGTCCGTTCACCTGCGATCGAAAGCGACGTTGAGGAAATCACCCAAGCGGCACTTTGTCGATCCCTCTCTGGCGGCGGCAGCACTTGGTGCCACTCCTGACCGACTGTTCACCGAGCTGACAGCTTTCGGGTTCCTGTTCGAATCGCTGGTGGTGCGTGATCTGCGCATCTACGGCCAGAGCAGCGATGCCGTCGTCCACCACTACCGCGACAGCGACGAGCTTGAGGCCGACGCCATCATCGAGACCCGTGACAGACGATGGATAGCCGTCGAAGTCAAGCTCGGCGGCCAAGCGCGGATAGAAGAGGCCGCCCGGTCCCTGCTCCGCCTCAAGAACAAGGTCGACACCGAACGCGTCGGTGAGCCGTCCAAGCTGCTCATCATCACCGCCACCGGCTACGGCTACGACCGCCCCGACGGCACCACAGTCCTCCCCATCACAGCACTCGGCCCCTGAGCACCGTCGATGCAAACAACGCTTCCGACCACGACGTGTGATGGCCCTGCGCTTTGTCACCACGTTCAACTCGGTGCACATGGTGTGCCCCGTCATTCGGCGCGACAATGGCAAGCCGTGGTTCGACCACACGCGCTGCGCTGCTCGTCGAAGTGCGAGCAGACTCGCGTACATCACGAACGGAGGGCGTGTGGCCGTTGAGCTCGCAACCTGGCGTTTGGGCGAATCTCGGCCACAGAAACTCCAGATGCCCCCGCTTGACCGCGAGCAATGCCTTGAGAGCATGCTCGTAGAGGATCCCAGCATCGCTGGGACCGATCTGCATGTGTAGGTGGGACTTGAACCCGCAGCCTCTCCCTTAGCAGGGGAGCACGGTCTAAAGCAGCCCTTCAGCACCGTCACGACCGAACCTCACGGGTAGCGTGCCGTGCCTTGCACAACAGCAGGCTGTCCGAGTTCCTAGCCGAGTGGATCGCCGCCTACCGCCGACGCGTGCATACACCGGGCGGCCCGAAAGCCTCTGACTTCTCGCCACGGGGCAGACTCATGCTCAGCCTCGTAATCCGGCCAATGGTTGCCGCCCTCAACGTGCTCCTAGTCGTACTCATGATCTGGGCGTTCAACAACGGTGCCATTCTCCAAGGGATCGGCGCGGCTACAGCACTTTTCTTCAAAATCAATTTGGATGATGCCCTTCTATCCCGCAGGGAAGCTCAAGGCGTCAAGCGCTACAAAGAACAGCACGGCATCCCGCCCGAGCCGCTCCCCATGACGCTGTGGCGGCGACTGTTGCGGGCTGTCGGGCCGCCGCACCACGGTTGCTGCTGGTGCCTGAGATGCAGGACACGCGCCGAACTGCGAACGATCCGAAGCGCCGCGGCTAGTCTCCGCGCGCCGTCAACACACGGGAGAGGGACGCATGGCAGATGACGAGCAGGGATGGGTACCGCGTGGCTTCGTGCAAGAAATGCGCCAAGCAATCAGCAACATCAGACACGACCTCAGCGCGCAGGGCGACCATCTCCACCACCACGACGAACAACTTGAGCACGTATTCGACGCCCTGCGGGCCAACAACCAATCCGCAACCGAACTGGACCTTGCCGCCCTCAACAATGACCAACTCAAATTGGTCGGTGAGAACGTAGCCTCAAGAGCCATCCTCGTCGGTGCGGCCCTCAGACTCACCGCGGCGGGCCAAACAATTGGCGATGTGTTCGACGAAATTGACGACCTGTCCATCTATGACGATCTCACCCCGCTCAACGTGCGCCAAGAGGTTCAGAGCGCCCACACGCGTCTCGTCGAGTGGCTGCGGGAGTTCCTCACTGACCGCGAGTTGATGACCTGACCCAGCGGAGAACGCGACTTGGCCGGTCTCTGGGTCGTAGAGGCAGGTTCCGTCAGGGTCGACGAGCAGCCGCCGACCGGCGATCTCGACTTCCTTGAACGCCGCTAGCGCCGCTCCGCGGGCGTATGGAAGCTCCTACTGGCGCCGAGGCCTTCCGGACTCCGCGAGCTCAGGGTCTAGCAAGGCCACGTTTGGTGATTTCAGACGCAAGGAAGTGTCGACACGCTGACGCGAATTCGCTACTAGCGGCCGTGAGCGTGTCGATGTCGAGCCACAGTGACTCGGCTACTGCAGGTTGGCCTTCTGCGCGCTCGACAAGGTCGAGCAGAAGATCGAGCTTCTCCAATACCTGAGCACGACCATAGAGAAGCTCCATTCGGTTCAGGCCTAGGCGAGCTACGGTGGCACGCGAGCGTGGTCCCCCACGAGGAAGCGCCAATGGGCCACCAAAGGCCAAGTCATCCTCAACTTCATCCGTGTACGGGTCGAGCAGCGGGCAATTGACCGAATCATAGTCACCCTTGTTGGTGTTGCATCTTGGACAGGCAATGGTCAGATTGTCCCAGGTGCAAACCAGGTCGGGGTAAGTGCTCTTCGGGAGTTTATGTTCGATGTTGTCGTAAGCGACATCATTAATGCGCCCCTCGCAATAGGCGCACTTGGCATGAGTCTCAACCCGGAGTGCACTACGTATATCCGGGTGAGCATAGTGTCGCGGCGCGGTACCATTGCGATTGAAGTGCCAGCGCAAGTATTCGGCTGTCCAAGAGGCCACATTCTGAGCCAGAACAGCCGGTTCCTGCCCTTTAGCTAAACAAATCACTTCGCTAAGCCCCAGAGTTGTCGCTACTCGGCAACAACCTGTCCACGACGTCGGGGAATAAGTCACCCAAACCAATCTCTCGAAGTTGGGTGCGTAGCTCAGTCAGAAGATTTGTAGTCAGTTCTTGATCTCGTACTGAGTTCGCAATCCTCTCTACCTCGTCCTCAACCCAAAGTGGCACAGGGAATGGCACACCCAAGACATCTGTGAGGACTTCATTGGCAGATGCAGATCGATCGATATCTTCCAGACTCGTAGACTGAACACGTTCATCGGTGAAGTCGAGAACAACTACATTTGAATCTCGAACCGACGTTACCACAAAGGGATTGTGCGTAGCAATGATGAACTGCGCTTGCGGGAACGCGCTCAGGAGACCTGGCAGTACCGCGCGCTGAAGTCGGGGGTGCAGGTGATTCTCGGGTTCGTCCATGATCACGACAAAACTGTCATCTGATCGCGACCTCATATATATCTGCCAAGCTACGTCGACTAGTGCCGCCACGCCTCCTGACGCTGCGTCAATGGAGAAATCGCCTGTGCGTGTCTCCAAGATGACCTCTGGCATACGTATCACAATCCGCCGAAAACCAAGGTCAGGCGGAAGCACGTTTCGGAGGACTTCGGAGAACCCCTCGAAGGTACTCCGCGCCTCTTCGTCGGGAGCGACTGCCTGGTTGCCATAACCAAATACGGCTAATGAGATTAGGGCCGCTTTTAGTCGGTAGCTAGGAGATTCTATGCGAGCATTCGGTTGATAATATTGTCGAAGGTTGCTCAAATATTGGTCAAATAGCTGGTTGCTGGCCTGAATTTGTGTGGGGATCTGACCGACCTGCTGATAGCTATAGACGGGTCGGTGAGATGTGATATATATGCCTGGCACTGTTTGCCGACCTTGTATTGCAACCTGAAAGGAGGCGCCTTCTGCGGGTACTTGCAAGGTTGCAATGGACCCATCACCATATGCGAGGCGTCCGACTTCAACATTGCCGCTAGTAGCTTGTCTGAATAGCCCTGAGAAATACCGTCTCGCACCCTTGGCATCTATGCGGAGCGTGCCAACAAATGCGGGGGCCCATCCAAAATGTTGGCTCAATACACTTAGCAGTGTGGTCTTTCCTGCGCCATTGGCACCAGTAATGACGGTTACCCGAGGATGAAAGCCAATCTGTACGGAACCGAACTGACGCCAGTTTTCGATTGTAAGCGATCGAAAATGTGTCATCTGCCGTCCCGGTATGAACTTAGTGGCGCCTTCATTTGTTCGTATAGGCCGAAGAGGTGCTGGAGGCGTTCGGATTCTGACTTGAACGCGGGTCTGCCGCGGTAGAGGCGGTCGACAGCTCGGTCGAGGTCACGGTGTGCTTTGCGAAGCTCGATCGGCATGAGGTCCGGAGCGTAAAGCTCCGCCAGTGTGGATTCCGGGTGTGCCGCGCGCGCGTCGAGTACTGCTTGCGCTGGAGCATCGAGTGGTGTTGGCGCGTTGCCGACCGTGAGGCCTTGGGGCACCGGAAAGGTGTTGTAGACGACACCTACCGAGTATTGGGGATCGCTCTTCATGCGCCCGGTGACAGTTCGCATCCAGGCCATGTGCATCGCCGAGTTCAACAGGCCGAACTCGGCGAGAGAGGCGTTGAGCAAGATCCTCAGTTTGTTGCTTGGCACCGAAGGCGGCTCGAGCCAGCCGATCGGAAGGTACTCCCTGGAAGCCGAGCTCACCTCTGGTAGCACCAAGAATGGTTCCTGCGGAATCACGGTCACATGCCAGCTAGTGGGTGTGTCTGCCAGCTGCTGGGTCGGCTTGCTCTTGCTATTCTGCCGGTACTCGCGTACGGCGGCGATGCGTTCTCGGATAGCGGGCAGGCGTGCGAGGTCTCTCGGTGAAGAGTTCTGCAGTTTGAGAATCCAGCGTTCCCCGCCTTGCAGGTACTCGCGGGCGCCGATGAAGGGAACGACGAATGACGCCGCAGCCGGTTCTCGTTCGAGCAGTGACTCGCGCTGCTCTCGGTTGAATATGTAGTGACCGCCATCGATCGGCTTTGAGCCGGTCAGTAACCGTCGCAATCCGTTGATTGGCCGGCCTTCTTCTTTGACGGTCAAACGGGGGTTCTTGTGCCTGGTGCCGTCGAGCAGGTAGGGCGTGATGATCTTGCAGGTGCCCACGAGCGGTTCGCCATTGATGTCGGGATATGCATAGAGCGGCCGATGTGCTGGAGCGTGCTCGGCAGGGTCGAGACCGAGGATGATGACGTGAACATGTGCCTTGCCGCGAGCATCGGAGCCCCATGCGAAAGTTCGATGTGCATATGAGATGTCGAGGTTGTGTCGCTCAAAAATGAGAGGCCAGAACTGTGCGACCTGTTCGCCTTGGGTGATCGAGTTGGTTGCGACGAACCCGATTCGCGGCGGGCGTTGTCCGAGGCCGGCTGCGGTATCGGTTTGGCGGATGTACTTGGCGGCGCGGATGAACCACGCTGTGACGTAGTCGAGCGTTCCGCCGCTGCCGCCGAGCTGGGCGATGCGCCGCACCTGCGCACGCTGCTCGGTGCTTTGGAACTTGGCACCGATGAAGGGCGGATTGCCAAACACGTAGGAGCACTCGGAGGGCGGCAGGAAGTCTGCCCAGTCGAGTTCCAGCGCGTCGCCGACTTCGATGTGGGGCGACTTCTCGAGCGGGATGCGCACGTAGGGCTCGCCGAACGTGTGGGCGAGCTCGCGGTTCATGAGGTGGTCCATCATCCACAGCGATGTGGCCGCGATACGAGCTGGAAACTCGCTGATCTCGATGCCATAGAACTGGTCGACGTCGATGACCGACTTCACCTCGAACGGCATCACCTGTTGAGCCGACGACCGGGTGCGTGCTGCGATCTCGTCGAGGACGTCGATCTCCAACAAGCGCAGCTCCCTGTAGGCGATGATCAAGAAGTTGCCACAGCCGCATGCGGGATCGAAGAAGCGCAGCTCTCCGAGGCGGTCCCGGAGGCGGTACAGCTCGGCCACGACATCGCCGCTGTGCTTGGCACACAGTGCGTCATATTCGGCGCGCAGGTCGTCGAGGAACAGCGGCTCGATGACCCGAAGGATGTTCTGCTCGGTGGTGTAGTGGGCACCTTGGGATCGGCGCTCGATCGGCTCCATCACAGACTGGAACAGCGCACCGAAGATTGCGGGCGAGGTCTTGGACCAGTTGAACCGGCACGCGTCCAGCAGCGCAGCGCGCATCTCCCCGTCGAAGTCGGCAGTCGACAGCCGCTCAGCGAACAGATCGCCGTTTACATATGGGAAGCGCGCCAAGTCCTCGTCCAGCTTGGCCTGCCGCTCCTCCGTTGGTGTATCGAGCACCTCGAACAAATGCGACAGCCGCGGCCCCAAATCGGTGCCGTCGACTGAGGTGCGGTCTTCCAGGAAGTCGAGAAACATGTCCTGACGCGGAAAGATGCCCGAGTCGTCGGCAAACATGCAGAACACCATCCGCACCAAGAACCGCTCAAGGTCGTCGCCGCGGTAGCCGGACTCGTCGAGCGCGTCGTGCAGACGGCCCATGAGCTCTGAGGCCTCGATGTTGACCGGGTCTTCCTCGCGAAGTGCCCGACGCCGTTGACCGACGATGAACGCGAAGTTCTCGACTTGATCCGGCAGATCGGCGAGCGGAAACCGGATTTCCTCACGCGTGTCGCGGTCGAGCAACTCGAATGTCCTGAAGTCGCACAACAGTTGATAACGGGGTCGCTCGCGCTCTGCGATGGCATCGAAGTAGGCACCCGCCTGCTCCGCGGCGGCCAGCAGGCTTCGCCCGGCGCTCTTTTGTTCCACTAGCAGCACACCCGGCCAGAACAGATCGATGAAACCGCTCCGATTGTCCAGCTTCTTGACATGCTCTTCGTAGCGCGCCACGTCGCGCCGTCGCTTGCCGAACACGTCGAAGAAAGCGTCGTAGAAGCTCTGAGTTTCGCCCTTTTCATAGGAAGCATCCGCCCAGTCCGTAGCGAATTGGGCAGCGCGCACCCTGATCTCGTTCCACGAGAGCATCACGGCAACCTAACGGGCTGGTTCAGGCCAACCCGTGTTGGCAGAATGAACTCGCAACGGCCGCTGTAATGCCGTCGGCTTGTGGTGCGGGTTCAGGCGCTCTGCAGTGCTCGCCAGACGTTCTGGGGGCTGCAGGGCATGTCGATGTGGTCGATACCCAGGTGGGCCACCGCATCGCACACTGCGTTGTGCACCGCCGGCGTGGAGCCAATCGTGCCCGACTCGCCGATGCCCTTGGCGCCCAGCGGGTTGCGGGGGCTGGCGGTCTCGGTGTTGGACACCTCGAAGCTCGGCAGCTCGGCGGCCGAAGGCACCAGGTAGTCGCCGAGACTCGGGTTGCGGGGCTGGCCGTCGCCGTCGTACTCGACGTGTTCGTACAGCGCCTGCGCGATGCCTTGGGCAATGCCGCCGTGCTGCTGGCCGTTCACGATGAGCGGATTCATGATGGTGCCGCAGTCGTCAACCGCCACGTGGCGCACCAACTCGACCTCGCCGGTGTCGCGGTCGACCTCGACGACGGCCACATGGGAACCGAACGGGAACGTGGAATCGGTGCCGTCGAAGTTCTCCTCGGCCATCAGGCCTGCCTCGAGACCTGACGGGCGGGCACTGTCGTCGTTGGCCAGCTTGGCGATGTCGGCCCAGCTCACCGAGCTGGTCGGCACGCCGGCAACTGCTAGGCCGCCTTCGGCTACCACGATGTCGTCGGCAGACGCCTCGAGCAGGTGAGCGGCGAGCTGCTTGCCCTTTTCCAGCACGGCTTGGCTCGACAGGTACACGGCCGAACCAGCCGTCTGCAGCGAGCGCGAGCCCAGCGTGCCCGCACCCGAGGGCACCTCGGCGGTGTCGGCATCGAGGTGGGTGACCTGATCCATGGGAATGCCCAGCACTCCCTCGACGATCTGGCTGAATGCCGTGTCGTGGCCCTGACCGTGGCTGGAGGTGCCCACCCGGATCGTGGCTGTGCCGTCTTCGTGCACTTCGGTGCTGCCGTACTCCACGTGCAGGCCCACCGGAGCGGTGATCTCCACGTACGACGACACGCCGATGCCCAGCAGCTTCGAGTCGCCGGCGTCGCGCCGGGCCTGCTGCTCGGCTCGCAGATCGGCATAACCGGAGGCTTCGAGCACGGCGTCGAGGGCCTGCTCGTACTCGCCGGAGTCGTAGCTGACGCCCGTCTGCAAGGCGGTCGGGAAGGCATCGGGCTGCAGGTAGTTCTTGCGTCGGATCTCGGCCGGGTCCATGCCGATCGCGGCAGCGGCCTTGTCCAGGATGCGCTCCACCATCTGGGTCGCCTCTGGACGCCCGGCGCCGCGGTACGCACCGATCGGCGTGGTGTTGGTGATGACCGTCTGCGAGACGAAGTCGATGACGGGAATGTCGTACACGGCCTGGCTGAGCATTCCTGTGAGCATCGGCAGGATTGCACCGATGATCGGGTAAGCGCCGGCGTCCGCAATCACGTGCGCCTTCAGGCCAACGATGCTGCCGTCGTTGCGTACGCCCATCTCCACGTTCATCACCATGGCGCGGCCCTGCACCATCGACAGCATGTTTTCGGTGCGGTTCTCGGTCCACCGGGTCGGGCGGCCCAATGCTTGGGCTGCTTTGCCGACGACGATGTACTCGGGGTACACCGCGGCCTTCGGGCCGAAGCCGCCGCCAACCCACGGCGCGGTCACCCGCAGCTGATCCGGTTCGAGGCCGAGCGCGGGTGCGAGCGCCTCATGCTGGGAGTGGGCGTTCTGCACCGACAGGTGCAGGGTCATGCTGCCGTCGCCACCCGGCACGGCCACGCACCCGTTGGGCTCCATCGGAGCGCCTGCCAAGCGCTGGGTGACGATGCGCTCCGACACGACCTGATCAGCGCCGGCGAGGGCATCCACTCCCGGCCGCTCGCCGGTCTCCTCATCCGGGCCCGGGATAGCGAACGGGAAGCACACGTTGGATGCCTGCCCGTCCCATACGACGGGCGAGTCGGGATCGGCCGCCCGCTCGAAGTCTGAGACGACCGGCAGGGGGCTGTAGTCGACGTAAACAGCCTCGGCTGCGTCATTCGCCTGCGCTTGGGTCTCTGCGACCACTGCCGCCACCATGTCGCCGACGAAGCGCACCCGGCCCGCCGCCAACGGCGGGCGGTTGAAGTCCGGCGGCATCATCGGGAAGCCCTGGAACGCATCCATCGGCAGATTCTCCGACGTGTACACCGCCACGACGCCCGGCATGGACGCCGCCTCGGAGGTGTCGATCGAGACGATCTCGGCGTGAGCCTCCGGCGAGCGCACGAAGGCGACTCGCGCCGCGTCGACGTCAAGGTCGTCGACGTAGTGATTCGCCCCGGTCAGCAGTCCAGGATCTTCCTTGCGCTGAACAGGATTTCCCAGGATCGAACCCGATGCGGCCATCGCTTGCCCCCTTGTGGCTGGCACCCCTGCGGGGCGCCGGATTGCGTTCAGAACGGCGTGCCCGGCCGCGCACGACCGGGCGTCAGCCGCGACAGTAGCCCAACGCCCAGCCGGCGCTGAGCGCTGCAGGATGGGCAGTAGGGCAGGCTGTTCAGCCGTCGGCCCGAGCGGTGGCGGCCCTGTCGAGCGATGCCAGCCAGCTCGCCACGGTGTGCGCCGCGAGGCCCGGGTTCTCGCACATCCACCAGTGGCCCACGTCCAGCAGCTCGGTGACCCTGGCGCCCGCGCGGGTGGCGATACGGCGATGCATGACACCGCCGCCGGTGAAGTGATCGCCTGCCGCCAGGATGCACAGGCCGGGCCGTCGGCCGGCCGCAGCGATGTTGAAGCCCAGGTCGGCCATGGCGGGCTGGGCAGCATCGCGGTAGAGCGCCAGGATGCACCGGCCCATGTCGGCGTTGATGTGGGGCACCACGGCTTCGGCCACCTCGGGTCCCATGCCGAGACCTGCATAGAAGGCGACTCGCTCGTCGTCAGGACGGCTGATCATGCGCTCGATGGAGGCATCTCCCTCGGGTGTCTGCCAGAGCTGTGCCGCGTCATGCCAGACGTAGTCGGGATCGAACAGGCCGATGACGTCGGTGCACCACGAGCGGATCAGGTCTGGGCGTTCCATGGCGATGCGCATGACATGGCCACCTCCCCAGTCATGCCCCAGCAGGTCCACGTGCTCGGCGCCGGCCGCGAGCAGTTGCTCCAGCTCGGCTGCGAGCCAGTCCCTGTACTCGTTCATGCTGGCGCCGAAGCCCTCGGGCGCCGGTACGCCGAACCCCGGCGGCGACAGCGCCACAACGTCGGCAGGGCCGATGCCGTGGCGCTCGAGGGCGGCGCGCATCGGATCCCAGATGGCGGTTGTCTCGGGGTTGCCGTGAACGAGCACGAGCGTCATTGCGAACGTCTCCCTGTCGGGGAATCAGGATTCTCTGGGGGGTCAGGCGGTCGTTGAAGCGGTCGGACCGTCTGCACGCAGTCGAGCGGTCGCTTCGACATCGACGGATCGGCCATCGTCGCCGATCACAACCCCGTAGTCGCGACGGGCGCCCTCGACGCTGACAACGTCGTCCATCACGTCCCGCAGCACTGCGCTGGGCTCACGCTCGAACGCGTCGCCCCAGCCGCCCCCGCCGGGCGTGTCGGCGATCATGCGTGCGGGACCCATCCGCTTCACGCCGTACTTGGGCGGCACGAACGTCGGCCCGTCGGACTCGGTGTCGACGGGAGCGATCCACTCCAAGCCGACCCCGCCGGTGCCGCCGCCGCGCACACCGTGTCCCGAGGGCGTGTCGAGGCCTTCCGCCCGGAACGACCAGATGGCGGGTTGGAGGATGTCGGCCTCGTACCGCACCCCGGTGCCGCCGCGGCGGCGACCCGGCCCGGCGTTGTCGCGGCGTTGCTCGTGGCGCACGTAGCGCACCGGATACATCTGCTCGTGGAACTCCAGGTTGGGCATGTCGAGGCCGCCGAGGCTGATCAGGTGCCCCATCTGCACGAAGCCGTCACGCTCTGCGGTGGCGCCTGGCGTGCCCATGGCGTGCCACTGGTACATCACCCACGTGGTGCCGTCGTCATTGCGGCCGGCCACATGCCCGTGCATCGTTTTGGACCACGCCGCACATGCCCTGCCCGGGTCCGCCTGGGCGAGCGCCTGCCAGGTGGCGATCACGATCTCGTGTGCCACGTACACCGTGTTCATGGTCATCGGTGCCGGCGGCCGGGCATTCACGATGCTGCCCTCGGGGGCGATGACCGTGACCGGCCGGTAGGTGCCCTCATTGCGAGGGATCGACGTGTCGAAGAACGACGACAGCGCCAGGAACACCGACGAGTAGGTGTTGGCGACCGAGCTGTTCTTGAAGCCCTCGATCTGCGGATCAGTGCCGGTGAAGTCCAGCTCCATCTCGTCGCCGGTGATGGTCATGCGGACGCGCACGGCGATGTCTGCCGGTCCGAAGCAGTCATTGTCGGTGCGGTCCTCGCCGTAGTAGGTGCCGTCGGGCAGGGCCGCAATGGCGGCGCGCATGCGGCGCTCGCCGTGCTCGAGCACGCCGTCGAGATAGGCCTGGTAGGCGTCGATGCCCAGCTCGGTTGCAAGCCCGATGACCCGTTCGGCACCGATCCGGGTCGAGCCGATCATGGCCAGCAGGTCGCCGTCGAGCAGCTCGGGTGTGCGGCAGTTGATGAGCAGCAGCTCCCAGAGATCTTCCCGGACCGTGCCGGCTTCGACCAGCTTGAGCACCGGCAGGCGGATGCCCTCCTGCCAGATCTCGGTGGCTTCGGGGTTGTAGGTGCCGGCCAGGCCGCCGCCGATGTCGGATTGGTGCGCGCGGTTGCAGCAGAAGCCGATGAGCGGGGGTGCGTCAGCGCCGTCGACAGACTCGTCTGATTCGTCTGATTCGGCGAAGATCGGCCGGGCGATGACCCAGTCGGGCAGGTGGTTGCCGCCGGCCACATAGGGGTCCGACAGCAGGTACACGTCCTCGGGCTCGATGCGGCCGCCGTACTTGGCCAGCAGCGCTCGCACGGCGAATCCGCCGCCGCCGGTGTGGATCGGGATGCCGTCGGCGTTGGCCACCAGCGTCCCGTCGGGAGTCGTCACGAAGCAGGAGAAGTCGTGGCTCTGGCTGAAGATCGTGCTGCGGGCGGTGCGAGTCATCACCCAGCCCATGTGGCGGCTGATCTGGTCCAGCCGGTTCTGCATCACGGCCAGCACGACCGGGTCGAGCTCGCCGCCCGCACGCGTCGTCGTGGCTCGACCGGTCGCCCCGCCTTCGGTCGCCTCGGCCTCGCTGGGTGCGAGATCGATGAACAGGTCGCCGCTGGCGTCCACCCACAGGCGGTCGCCGGGGCGAGCGACGATCGTGGTGGTCAGCTCCTCGACGAGTGCCGGCCCGACGATCTGGTGACCCGAGCGCAGCGTCTCGCCGTCGTACACCGGCGTCGGGCACCAGCCCGATGCGCCGTGCCACACCGATCTTGTCTCGAACGGCTCAGGATCGGCGACCGCGAGCGGCGCAGCCGTGGGGACGACGTCGCCCGTCGATGCGCGGGCGATCAAGCGCAACGAGGCGATCATGATCGTGCCGTCGGTCTGCACGTGGCCGTACAGGCGCTGATACTCGGCTTCGAACGCTGAGCGCACAGCAGCGACGTCGACGGTTGCGGCGCTGCCGACAAATGCCGGGACCCGGATCGACCACAGCTGGCCGGGGTGGTGAAGCTCCAGCTCGCAGTCCAGCGTCACAGCGGCTGCATCAAAGCCCTCGGCGCCCATGACGTCGAGCGCGTCCGCTTGCAGCTCGGCCAGCCCAGCCTCGATCTCCGCGGTGTCCAGCTCGTCGAGCGAGCCCATCAGGAAGCGGGTGAAGTCCTGGCGCACGTCGGCGTGGAGCATCCCGATGGCGCACAGCGCACCGGCGTCCCGGGGCACATAGACACGCTCGCAGCCGAGACCCGCAGCAACCGGGGCGCCGTGCATCGGGCCGGCGCCTCCCGCGGCAACCATCGTGAACCGCCGGGGTGAATGGCCCCGTTCGATCGAGATGTGCTCGGTGGCGCTGAGCAGATGCTGCTCGACGACTTCCACGATCCCGGCGGCGGCCTCCTCGATGGTCATCCCGAGCGGCTCGGCCACGTGGACCTCGATCGCCTCGCGGGCGGCGTCGATGTCGAGGTCCAAGGTGCCGCCGGCCGACTTGCCGGGACGCAGTCGGCCCAGCACGAGCTGGGCGTCGGTGACAGTGGGGAGCTCGCCGCCGTTGCCGTAGCAGGCAGGACCGGGGACAGCACCGGCGCCCTGGGGTCCTACATACAGCAGTCCGGCTTCGTCGACGCCGGCGATCGTGCCGCCGCCTGCGCCGATCGTGTGGATGTCGATGGCCGGGGTGGAGACGTGGTAGCCGGCGATCATGATCTCGTCGCGGGTGTCCACTTCGCCGCCCGACATCAGCAGCACGTCGCACGACGTGCCGCCGATCTCCATCGAGACGAGATTGCCCGGCTGCGCCGCAGTGCGTGTCGCGGAGCTGTGCAGTGCGGTGTCGACCGCCTCGCGGTACAGGTTCAGTGCACCCACGGCAGCAGCGGGTCCGCTCAGCAGCAGGTTCACCGGCCGCTCGGACAGATGGTCAACCGAGGCAGCACCGCCGTTGGACTGCACCAGCAGGATCGAGTGGCGCAAACCGGCGGCCGCCAGATCGTCGTTCAGCGATTGCAGGTACGACACGATCTTCGGCGAGAGCGCCGCATTGACGACCGCCGTGGAGGTCCGCTCGTACTCGCCCATCAGCGGCGACACGGCTGCCGATGCGGTCACCCAGTCGCCGTCCCACTGCTCGCGCACCGCTTCGGTTGCGGCTTGCTCGTGTGCGTCGTTGACGAAGGAGTTCATGAAGGCGACTGCCACGGCCTCCACGCCGTGGCTGTCGAATTGGTCGAGGATCTCGCTGAGGCCGCCCAGGTCGAGCGGAGCGTGCTCGGTGCCGTCGGCGTCGATGCGGCCCGGCACCGTGGTCCGCAGGTAGCGAGGCACCAGCACGGGGGCGTAGGGAGCGCGGTGATTCCACTGGTCCTCGCGCAGCCCCCGGCGGATCTCGAGCGTGTCGCGGAATCCGTCGGTGCCGATCAGGCCGACGGTGGCGCCGGTTCCCTCCAGCATCGTGTTGGTGGCCACCGTGGAGCCGTGCACGAACAGCGA
Organism: Candidatus Poriferisodalis sp.; assembly: GCF_965219595.1. Lineage (NCBI taxonomy): Bacteria > Bacillati > Actinomycetota > Acidimicrobiia > Acidimicrobiales > Candidatus Poriferisodalaceae > Candidatus Poriferisodalis > Candidatus Poriferisodalis sp. Next base: position 3,545,936 of record NZ_OZ244781.1, on the reverse strand, counting down.
GCAGTCGGCCAGCACCTCATCGAGCGGCAGCCCCGCTTCGACAGCGACGCGTGCCAGCGCGGCATGCACACCGCGGCTCGGGTCGGCTGGGACCGAGGGCACTTTCGCCACCCAGGTGTCGCCGTGGTCGTCGGCCAGCACCAAGTCGGTAAAGGTGCCCCCGACGTCCACACCGATGCGCCACGGCGCCACCGGTCGTCGCTGCGAGCGGTCGGCCCCACCGGTGCTGCCGTTGGGGCCAGGTGTGGTCGTGGACTCGCTCATCCCCCCAGTCTCGCAGCATTGCCCAACCCACAGCTTGTGCAGTCGCCGATTGGGGTCCAACCAGCCGCGATTGCTCTCGCCGTGGGGGTGCCGCAGCGCTGAAAGCGCAACCGCGGTTTGCGAGACTGAGCCGATGCCGGGACGATCCCGGCCTGATCGGGGAGGCCAGATGCGGGAGCAGGGCTGGAGCGCACCGCAGTCGGCGGCGCTCTATGAGCGGGCCCAGCGCTCGATTCCCGACGGCTCGTCGCGGTCGATGCTGCTGCGGCGCCCCCATCCCATCTATGTCGACCACGCCGCCGGTGCGTGGGTCACCGATGTGGACGGCAACCGCTACCTCGACTGCAACAACAACTTCGCCTCGATCATCATCGGCCATGCCGATCCGGGCATCTCAGCAGCCGTTGCGGTGCGGATGGCGCGGGGCTCGGCCTTCTCGCTTGCCAACGATGTCGAGATCGATCTGGCCGAACTGCTCTGCGAGCGCGTGGAGAGCTTCGAGCTGATCCGTTTCTGCAACTCCGGCACCGAGGCCGTGATGGCTGCGCTGAAGGCAGCACGCGGGTTCACGGGCCGCCCCAACGTGATCAAGGTGGAAGGCTCCTATCACGGCACCTACGACCACGCCGAGGCCAGCCTTGGGGCAGATCCCAGCAACTGGGGAGATGTGGCTGCGCCCCGGACGGTGCCCTACGCGTTCGGCACGCCCACCTCAGTCGCGCACGAGGTCGGCATCATCGCCTACAACGACGCCGAGGGCGCCCGCGTGGCCATCGAGCAGGCCGGGGATCAGCTTGCCGCGGTGCTGCTCGACCCGATGCCGAACCGGGTCGGGATGCCCGACCTCGAACCTGAGTTCATCGCAGCCGTGCGCGAGACCACCCGCAAGGTGGGGGCCCTGCTGGTGCTCGACGAGGTGATCACGTTCCGGCTGGGCCACGGGGGCATGCAGACGCTGGCAGAGATCGACCCCGACCTGACCACGCTGGGCAAGATCATCGGCGGGGGATTCCCGGTGGGAGCGATCGCTGGGCGCACAGGTCCGATGGAGACCTTTGTGCGGATCGACGGCGACCGGGCCAAGGTGCCCTCCGGCGGCACGTTTTCGGCCAACCCCATCACGATGGCTGCCGGCCACGAGACGATGACTCGACTCGACCACGACGCGTTCGCCCGGCTCGACTACATCGGTGAAGCGGTGCGCTCGGGCCTGCGGGAGCTCTTCGACCGTGCGGGCCTGGAGTGGCAGGTGACGGGCCGGGGCAGCCTGTTCCGGGTGCACTCCCACCAGCGACACATTCGCAACTACCGCGACTCCTACCAATCCAGCGACGAGAAGGCGGTCGTCGAGCAGTTCGGCCTGCGCATGCAGGCCAACGGCGTGTACTTCATCGGCGACAGCCTGGGTTCGCTGAATCTGGCCACCACCGACGAAGACATCGAGCACTTCCTGATGGCCGCAGCGGCCTCGCTGCCGGGGGGATAATGCGGGGCAATGCCGACGACGCCGCTTGACCACGACGCTCCCGTCAACATCGCTGCGGGCTTCGACGCCGACCCTGCCAACTCGATGTCATTGCACGCCGATGCGTACATCTCCCAGCGTTGGCACGACATCGAGCAGCGTGAGGTGTTCGCTCGCAGCTGGCAGTGGGTGTGCCACGTCGAGTCGCTGCGCAACCCCGGCGACTACGTGGCGCTGGAGGTCGCTGGCATGCCGGTCGCGCTGGTGCGAGGCAACGACGGCGAACTGCGGGCGTTCTACAACGTCTGCCAGCACCGGGCGCACCATGTGCTCGCCGGGGCCGGCAACACCGGCAGCATCGTGTGCCCGTACCACGGCTGGGCCTACGACTTGTCCGGCCAGCTGCACCGGGCCCGCGAGACGGACCGGGTGCCGGGGTTCGACCCGTCGCAGATCTGCCTGCAGGCAGTCCGGGCGGAGGAGTTCGGCGGCTTCGTCTACGTCAACCTCGACCCCGATGCCGAGTCGCTGGCGGTCCAATCCGGTGGCTTCGGCGCCGAGATCGCGCGCTGGGCGCCCGACGTGGCCGAGCTGACCCACGTCCGGCGCTTCAGCTACGAGATCGCCTCCAACTGGAAGAACGTGGTCGACAACTTCCTCGAGTGCTACCACTGCCACATCGCCCACCCAGACTTCGTGACGCTGGTGGAGATGGACACCTATCGGGTCACCACGCACGGCATCTATTCCAGCCACATGGCACGGGCGGGCCACTCGGACAACTCGGCCTACGACGTCGAGGGCTCCAGCGTGAAGAATCTCGCCGTGTGGTGGCTGTGGCCCAACACCTGCTTGATGCGCTACCCGGGTCGAGGCAACTTCAGCATCATGCAGATGGTGCCCACCGGGCCCGAGACGACTCACGAGACGATCGACTTCTACTTCGAATCGGCGGAGCTGGACCCGGGCGACATCGAGTCGATGCGCTACATCGACGAGATCCTCCAACCCGAGGACATCGGCATCGTGGAGAGCGTCCAGAACGGGATGCGCACGCCGGCGTTCACCCAGGGCCGCATCGTGTGCGATCCAGACGGCTCCGGGCTCTCCGAGCACGGTGTGCACCACTTTCACGGGCTCGTGTTGGACGCCTACCGCCGCGCCGGCGCCATCTAGCTATCTAGCCGCCGCAGCATTCCGTCCGCCGTTGCGGCGGCTCTGCGACACTGAGCCGATGACGGAACGGATCGGGTCACACGCGGGTGGCCAACGCTCAGAGTCGCAGTCGGCTGCGCTGTATGAGAAGGCGCACCAGTGGATTCCCGACGGCGTGTCGCGGGCGACGCTGTTGCGGCGGCCGAACCCGATCTACGTGGATCACGGCCAGGGTGCCTGGGTCACCGACGTCGACGGCAACCGCTACCTCGACTGCAACAACAACTTCACCTCGATCATCGTCGGGCACGCCAATCCGGCGGTGACGCAAGCCGTCAGCGCGCAGATGGCCCGCGGCACTGCGTTCGCGATGGCCAGCAACGTAGAGATCGAGCTCGCGGCGCTGCTGTGCGATCGGGTGGAGAGCTTCGAGCTGATCCGCTTCTGCAACTCGGGCACCGAGGCGGTCATGGGGGCGCTCAAGGCGGCCCGGGCGTTCACCGGGCGGCCGAACGTCATCAAGGTGGAGGGCGCGTACCACGGCACCTATGACCACGCCGAAGCGTCGCTGGCGTCGAACCCCACCAACTGGGGCAATGCGGCAGCACCGGTGACGGTGCCGTACTCGGTCGGCACGCCCGATTCGGTGACCGAGGAGGTCAGCGTCATCCACTTCAACGATGCCGACGGGGCTCGGGCGGCGATCCGACGCCAGGGCGACCGCTTGGCCGCGGTGCTGCTCGACGTGATGCCGAGCCAGGTCGGGCTACCTGCCATCGAACCCGACTTCATTGCCGCGGTGCGGGAAACGACGCGCGAGGTGGGTGCGCTGCTGGTGCTCGACGAGGTGATCTCGTTCCGGCTGGGCTTCAGCGGGGCGCAGACGTTGCTGGGCATCGACCCCGACATCACCGCGGTGGCCAAGATCATCGGCGGGGGCTTCCCCGTGGGCGGGGTTGCGGGGCGCGAGGGGCCGATGTCGACGTTTGCCCGGTCGGGGAGCGCCCGTGCCAAGGTGCCCTCGGGCGGGACGTTCACGGCGAATCCCGTCACCATGGCCGCCGGGTTCGCGACCATGAACCAGCTCGACCACGACGCCTTCGTCCGCCTGGATTCGCTGGGTGACGCGGTGCGCGACGGCCTGCGGTCTGCGATCGATGCAGCAGGTGTGGATTGGCAGGTGACCGGCCGGGGGAGTCTGTTCAAGGTGCATCCGCACACTAGGCACATCCGCAACTACCGCGACGCGCATCTCAGCAGCGACGAGGCAGCCGAGCTGGAACGTTTCGAGCACGCGATCCAAGCGGCTGGCGTCTATCTCTCCGGAGGGGGATTCGGCAGCATCAGCCTGGCTGCCACCGACGATGACATCGCCTTTCTCTTGGACGGCGCCGCGGCTGCGTTTGCGGCCTGAGTCGAGGCCGAGCGGCAGGACCGTGCCGCAGAATCGAGCCCCGGCGCGGACTCAAACTGGCTTCTAGTCTCAGCGCGATGACGGGCCAAACCGACACAGATCCGAACCTGCTGCCAGCCGTCGAGCTGGCCTCGCTGATCCGCCAAGGTCGCGTGTCGGCCGTCGAGGCGCTCGAGGGCGCGTTGGATCGTTACGAGCGATTCAACCCTGCGGTGAACGCGGTGATCGTGACCAAGATCGACGAGGCGCGCCAGCGGGCGGCCGAGGCCGACGCGGCGCTCGCAGCCGGGGAGTGCTGGGGACCCCTGCACGGCGTGCCGATGACCATCAAGGAGGCCTTCGACTGGGTTGGCACGCCGTCCACGTGGGGCAATTCGGCATGGGCCGACAATGTGGCCGACGCCGACGCTGTCACGGTGACCCGATACATGGATGCCGGCGCGGTGATCTGGGGTAAGACCAACGTGCCGCTCATGCTGGGCGACTGGCAGAGCTTCAACGACATCTACGGCTGCACCAACAACCCGTGGGACCTGACCCGTGTGCCTGGCGGTTCGTCGGGCGGCTCGGCGGTGGCGCTCGCGACCGGCATGGCCTCGCTGGAACTGGGCTCCGACATCGGTGCGTCCATCCGAAACCCCGCGCACTACTGCGGCGTGTTCGGCCACAAGCCGACCTTCGGATTGGTGCCCGATGGCGGTCACGCCGTGCCCGGGGCCCTGGTGGGCAGCGACATCGCCGTGTGCGGGCCGCTGGCGCGCAGCGCTGCCGACCTGGATGTGGCGCTGGATGCGCTGGCTGGGCCGGCCGGCCTGGACGCGAACGGCTACAGCGTGGCGCTGGAGCCCGAACACCGCGACACGCTCGGGGCTTTCCGGGTGGGCGTGATGCTCGACACCCCGGTCATCCGCAACTCGACCGCCATGATCGACACGCTGCAGCGGGCGGTGGATGCGCTGGCAGCCGCTGGCGCCGATGTCAGTGAAGCCACGCCCGCCATCGACCAGCACGAGTTCCACGAGAACTACCTGATGCTGCTGCGCGCCGCCACCGGCGCGCTGGCCGACGAGGCGATGTGGAGCGACGCGCAGTCCCGCGCCCACCGGTACAACGACGGCGAGGGCGACTACCAGTCGCTGGTCGACTACGCGATGACGATGAGCCACCGCGAGTGGTTCATGCATCACAACAAGCGCGAGGGCTACCGGGCCGCCTGGGCGAGGTACTTCGACGATTACGACCTGCTGCTGTGCCCGATCGCCGCATCGGCGGCATTCGTTCACGACCACACCGGCACCCGTCCCTCTCGCACCATCGACATCGACGGCCGCCAGGAGCTGGGCGTCGACCAGCTCTTCTGGGCCGGCTGGAGCTGCAGCGTGTACCTGCCCGGCACCGTCGCTCCCGTCGGGCTGACGGCCGACGGGTTGAACCTCCCGGTCGGCATCCAGGTCGTTGCGCCGCACCTGGGCGACCGGCGTGGCATCCGTTATGCGTCGCTCATCGAGCGCACGCTCGGCGGTTTCGTCTCGCCTCCGGGCTACGAATAGCGGTGCGTGGTCTGCTAGAGAACTAGGCCGTGAGAGACACCCCCGCGACAGACACCCCCGCGACAAACGACACAGGGGCCGTCAACGCGGCCTTGGACGAACTGCTGGATCTGTTGGACCTCCAGCGCAACGGCGATGGCGCCGATGCGTTCCGCGGCAAGGGCTCTGGCTTCGACGAGTTCGGGCTGTACGGCGGCCACGTGCTGGCGCAAGCGGTGGTCGCAGCGCAGCGGACCGTGGACGAGGGCCGGCTGATGAACTCGGTGCACGCCGTGTTCCTGCGGGGCGGCGACGGCATGGCCGATGTCGAGTACACGGTCGACCGCGTGCGCGAGGGCCGGGCGTTCTGCAGCCGTCGGGCGCAGGCCCACCAGTTCGACCGGCTCATCTTCGAGCTGATGGCGACCTTCCACGTTCCCGAGACGGGCAAGGTCGACATCGAGTGTCCGTTGCCTGACAACGCGCCGCCGCCCGAGTCGCTGCCCACCTTCCAGGAGTGCATCGCCGAGGTGGGCCCGATCTTCGGCGAGCAGTGGTCGTACATGACCCGCCCCGTGGAGTACCGGCTGGCCCACGCGCCTTGGGCGCCGACCGGGCCCTCGCCACGCGGCGGCATCGATTACTGGTTCCGGGCTCCCCGCCGGCTGCCTGACGATCCGGCCATCCACGAAGCGGTCATCGCGTACATGAGCGACGACAGCCTCGCCGACAACGTCATCGTGCCCTACGGCGTCACCTGGCTGGACAGCGAAGTGCAGGTGGCGAGCCTGGATCACGCCATGTGGTTCCACGCTCCGGCCCGCGCCGACGAGTGGATCTACTGCGAGCAGCGTCCGCTGATGGCAGGCGGCAACCGCGGCACCGCTGAGGCCCGCTTCTGGCAGGACGGCCGCCTCGTGGCCACCGCGGTCCAGGAGGCCCTCGCCCGCCTCTAGGGCCAACCGGCCTGCCCGGCTCGCAGGTGCGACCGGCAGTCGAAGCCGCTCAGGCGACGATGCCGTCGTTGCGGAGTTGGGCGATCTCGGCGGGGGAGCGGCCTAGCTCGGCCAGCACCTCGTCGGTGTGCTCGCCCTTGGTCGGAGCCAGGCGCTCGAGCTCGGTGGGCGTCTTGCTGAACCGGGCCGGAAAGCGGGTAGTGCGCACCTGGCCCGCCACGGGGTGATGGTGGGTCAGCACCGTCTCGTTGTGCTTCACCTGGGGGTCATCGAACACTTCGGTGATGTCCAGCACGGGCGCACACGGAACGTCGGCGCTCTCGAGCAGCTTCAGCGCTTCGGCCGTGGTGAACTCGCCGAGCAGCTCGGCGAATTCCTGCTGGTGCTCATTGGAGTTGCGTATCCGGGCCTCGCGAGTGGCGAAGCGAGGATCGTCGGCCAGGTGCGGCACATCGAGCGCGATGCACACGCGGCGGTATTGGTCGTCTGACGGCCAGATGGCACCCACCGCGCCGTCAGTGGTCTCCCAGGGGCTGTACCACTCGCTGTAGGAGGGCGTGGGCGTGGCCTCCGGCACCGACTCGTTCCAGAAGTAGTCGAGCCACATCCACGACAGCGTGGAATCGAGCAGGTTGACCTCGACATGCTGGCCGCCCGCGCCGTTCGCCCGGGCCAGCAAGGCCCCGAGGACAGCGTTGGCGCCCGTCATCGCCGTGGTCTTGTCGGCCGTGGCCGATTTGACGAAATCGCCGCCCTGCGCTTCCGTCATGCCCGACAACGACTGGATGATCGGGTCGTACACCGGTTGGTGCGCATAAGGCCCGTCGGGGCCGAAACCCGACACCGACAGGTAGACGAGATCGGGGTTGACAGCGCTGAGATCGTCGTAGCCGATGCGCAGGCGCTCGGCCACCCCCGGTCGGAAGTTCTGGACGAACACGTCGGCACCCTCGACGAGCTGCAGCAAGATCTCGCGCCCGCGCTCGTCGCGGATGTCGAGGTCGATGCCGCGCTTGTTTCGGTGCATCTGCACCCAGCAGCCCGATTGATCACCCACGATCGCGCCGGTCAGGCGCATGACGTCGGAAGCGCCCACCTTCTCGATCAGCACCACGTCGGCACCCATCTCGGCAAGTTGCGTTGACACCCACGCGCCTGCGACTGCGCTGGAGACGTCCACGACGGTGATGCCTTCGAGCGGACCTGTTCCCATGTGCGCCTCCTCTAGCGGGCGTGAAGTGTGTCGGCGTGTTGCCGGATGAACCTGGTGGCAGCGGCGTTCCATCCTGCGGGGTCCTGGGCGTTCACCGCGTGAGACGCGGGCAGTTCGGCCATCTCCAGGCCGGGAATCTGGTTCGCTCTCGGCAGTAGGTGCTGGAAGCGGCCCTCCTCGGTGCCGTTGGTGAGCAGCACGGGAACGGCAACGTCCGCCAGGCGGTCCCCGAGAGGCACTCCCGCATTGGTGAAGCGAAACGAGTTGACGAGCCCCGTCGCGTTGTGCTCAGAGAACTCGCCTGCCAGCTTGGCGCGCACGGCAGGCGAGATGCGCTTCGATCGCCCCGGGTTGATCCAGCTGTCGCGCAGCACTTCGATGCCATGCGCTTCGACTTCGAGCGCCCGCTCTTCCACCATCGTCTCGGTTCGCTCCGCCCACGCTGCGGGCTCGCTGAAGGCGGAAGAAGAGTTGGTGAGCACCGCGCCGATGACGTGAGCGGGGTGCGCGAGCACGTAGTGCAGAGCAAGTGCCGCTCCCAGCGACTGTCCGATCATCCAGATCCGCTCAGCGCCGAGTTCGATGCGCAGCCGCTCGAACTCGGCCACGTAGCTGTGAGGCCGGTACCGCTCGGGATCGGCAGGGCTGGGTGATCTGCCGTGCCCCCACAGCTCGATCACGACCGGGCGGCAGACCGCCCGCAGCGCGCCGAGGTTGTCATCCCAGTACGAGCGACTGCCCAGCGCACCGTGCACCAGCAGCGCCAGCGGACCGTCGCCGTCGTGGACGGCTGCGTGAAGACGTTCTTCGTCCGCGGTCATGGCGCGCTGCGACGGGTTCGCAAGCTGTGCTGGCTCTTGGCTGGAGAACGAGCGCTGCGTGGCTCAGAAGCCGGTCGGCCGCTGGAACCCACCGAGCGCCTCGTTCAGGAAGCGGCCCACGGCCAGCGTGGTGCGGTCTTCCAGGAATGGTCCCGCGATCTGCACCCCGACCGGCAGATCGCCCCCGGCCGTCGGCACGGTGCCCACCGGCACCACGGTGGCGGGCAGCCATGACACGCCGGTGAGCCCCATCCACTTGATGATGTCGAAGTACGGCCGGCTGTCGCCGTTCACCGTGATGCGGCGGTTGGTGGCCGGGCGGCTGTGGTCGTGGCGGACCGCAGCGGTGGGCGTCACCGGCAGCAGCACCACATCCCAGTCGGTGAAGAATTCCTCCCAGCGCCTGCGCTGCTGCAGCCGGCGCTCGTGCCAGCTCAGCCATTCCCGGTGGCGCATCGCGGCGTACCAGATGCCCAGATCGCCCTGAGGTTCATCGCTCGACGAGGCGATCTCCTCCAGCTGGGCGAGCGTCCACGTGCCGGCTTCGGCCGCGGAGAGCAGATGCAGGAACGTGTCGACGGCTTTCTCGAACGTGAACGACGGTCGAGCCTCGGTGTCCACCCGGGCCCCTGCCTGCTCCAGTGCGCTGGCAGCTCCCAGCAGCAGCTCCCGGTACTGGCTGTCGATCGGGCACAGCTCCTCGTCGAGCCACACCGCCACCCGGAAGTCGGAGATGTCGCTGTGGCGGGCCGGCGGCAGGTCGAGCGTGTACGCCTTGGAGTTCCACGCGTCGGGCCCGGCGAGGATGTCGAGGGCCATCTCGAGATCGTCGACGTCACGTGCCATCGGCCCTGCAACTGCGATGTCGGCCTGGCTGAGCGTGCCGGGCATGCCGGGGATCTGGCCCAGTGCCGACACGACGCCGTAGCTGGGCTTGTGCCCGGTGACGCCCGACCAGTGCGACGGGATGCGGATGGAGCCGCCGATGTCGGAGCCGAGCTCGAGCGGGGTGTAGCCCGCTGCCAGCGCCGCGCCCGAGCCGCCCGACGATCCGCCGGGGGTGTGCTCGACGTTGTACGGGTTGGCGGTGGTGCCGTACACCTCGTTGTACGACTGCGCGTCGCCTGCGAACAGCGGCAGGTTGGTCTTGGCGAACACCACCGCCCCCGCAGCCTTGTAGCGAGCGACGGGATCGGCGTCGCGCTCAGGCACGAAGTCGGCGAGTGCCGGCGCGCCGGAGGTGGTGACTAGTCCCTCGGTCTGGAACGAGTCCTTGATGGTGACGGGAACGCCGTGCAGCGGCCCCAGCTCGTCTCCGCGGGCCACTGCTGCGTCTGCCGCATCGGCAGCGGCCCGTGCGCGCTCGGCATCGAGTGCCACCACGGCGTTGATGGGACCGTCGAGACGGTCCACCCGTGCGAGGGCCGCTTCGAGCAGTTCCCTAGAGGAGACGTCGCCTGCGGCGATGGCGGCCGCAGTCTCCATAGTCGTGGCGTAGGCGAAATCGTCCGCGGCCATGTGCCGGACCTCCTGCACTGACAAGTTGGTGGTGGCCGGGCTCGTGCTGGCCACGCTTGTGTTGAACGGTGCAGGCAACCTAGTTCGCCGCATCCGGCTGCTGCCTGCCTGCGCCGGTACGTCAAAAATCGCTTGCTCGCCGCGTGCTGCAGCACGACGGTAGGCACATGCGAAATATCACAAAATTCATCATGCTGGGCACAAGCTTGGGCCTGCTGAGCCTTTCCATCGCACCGGCGGCGTCGGCGGGGCCCGCCCTGTCACTGCGGGGCGGCAGTTCAGCGCTACCTGAGCGGCCACCAGCACGAGATCCCGTGCTGCGAGACCTGCGCATCGAGGTGGACAGCCGGGATCCTGCCCACAAGGCCGAGCGCGTCGGCAAGGCCGCCAACTTGGGCCTGTCGTCGCTGTCGTTCCCGCGCCCGGTGCCGTTCTTCGCACCGCCGGCACAACGAGTCCGCACGCTGGTCGGCATCGATACGTGGTTCTGGGTGTCGGCTGCGAGCTGGCGGCCCATCGTGCGCGTCGTCGCCGCTGGGAAGGTCGTGGTCACCCTCGTCGCTACGCCGGTGACCCTGCAGATGGTTCCCGGTGATGGTTCACCGCTGGTGTCGTGCCCAGGTCCCGGCCTGCCCTGGCTGGTGCCCGGCACTCGCTCGCTGTGCAGTCACGTCTTCCAGCGTGCCTCCACTGCAGGGCTGACCGGCCGTTTCCGCGGCATCGTGCAGACGGTCTGGACAGTGCGCTGGACATCGAACACCGGGCTCGCAGGCACCGTGGGGCCCGTCGTGGTGCCGACACCCGTGTCGATGCGAGTGGTGGAGGCCCAGCCGGTGCTGGGGCGCTGATCAGAGGCCACTTGGAGGCGTATTAGGTTCTGCGCGCAACCAACGGAAGGGCGTCGTCGTGCTGGGCTGTCGAGTATTGGACCTGTCGGATCATCGAGGCCAGATGGCGGGAGCGCTGCTGGCTGATCTAGGAGCGGACGTGATCTTGGTGGAGCCGCCCGGCGGGTCGGCTGCGCGCGCCGTCGGCCCGTTCGTCGCAGGGCGCGAGGGCGACCCCGAAGCGTCGCTGTGGTTCTGGTCGTACAACCGCGGCAAGCGCAGCGTCGCGCTCGATCTCGACGATCCCGGCGACCAGCAGCGGATGCGTGACCTTGCAGCCACCGCCGACGTGCTCATCGAATCCGACGCCCCAGGTGCTATGGCCGCCCGTGGCCTGGGCCCGAGTGACATGGCCGACGTCAATCCCGGGCTCGTCTATACGTCAGTGACGGCGTTCGGCCAGTCCGGACCGAAGGCGGACTGGGCGGCCACCGACCTCATCGTTTCGGCAGCAAGCATGCTGTCCAACGTGGTCGGCGACGAGGATCGCCCCCCGCTGCGCATCCCGCTCGATCAATGCTTCCTGCACGCCTCTGCCGAGGCGGCGGTGGCGTCACTGATCGCCTTGCGGGAACGCAAGCGCAGCGGTCTGGGCCAGCACGTCGACGTGAGCGCCCAGCAGGCCGTCACCCAAGCCACCCAGTCGGCCACGCTGTGCCACCTGTACAACTCGCCCGAGTTGCTCCGCATGAGCGGCGGCGCCCGTCTGGGGCCGTTCCGGGTGCGGCTGCGCTCACCTGCTTCCGATGGCTACGTGTCGGCAACGATCCTGTTCGGCGAGTCCATCGGGCCGTTCGGGGCCCGCCTGTTCGAGTGGATGCACTCCGAGGGCGGCTGCGCCGACAGCGATCTCGAGATCGACTGGATCAACTTCGTGGAAGGCGTGATCACCGGGCGCATCCCGCCCACCGAGTACGAGCGCATTCAGCAGGTCGCCGCCGACTTCACCGCCACACGCACCAAGGCAGAGCTGCTGGAGGTGGCGTTGGACAAGCGCCTGCTGATCGTGCCGATCACCACGGTCGCCGACGTGGTCGAGGCGCCCCAGTACGCCGAGCGGAACTTCTGGCGTGACATTCCCACCGGCGGCCTCGACTCTGTGCGCTACCCCGGCCCGTGCGCTCGATTCAGCGCCGCGCCGTTGGATATCTCGACGCCGCCGCCAACGGTCGGCCAGCACACCGATGAGGTGCTGGCCGAGGTGGGGGCCCCGGTCTCGGTGGCGACCTCCGAAGGTCTGGTGGCTGCTGCCGCCGCAGGTCACCGCGACCCGGCACTGCCGCTGGCAGACGTCAAGATCCTGGACTTCATGTGGGTGATGGCCGGGCCGGGCTCGACCCGCGAGCTCGCTGACTGGGGCGCCACGGTGGTGCGTGTGGAGTCCACGCACAAGGTGGAGGCGGCCCGCACCATCCAGCCGTTCCTCAACGATGAGGCGGGTGCGGAGAATGGCGGTCTGTACCAGAACATGAATGCCAGCAAGCTCGGCATCACCATCGACATCTCCAAGCCGGAGAGCCGCGACCTCATCCTGGACCTGGTGCGCTGGGCCGACGTTGTCACCGAGTCGTTCTCGCCCCATGCATTAGCCGACCTCAACCTGTCCTATGACGACCTGCGAGTGGTCAAGCCCGACATCATCATGGCGTCGAGCTGCCTGTTCGGCCAGAGCGGACCGCTGTCGTCGCTGGCCGGTTTCGGCACGATGGGTGCGTCCATGTCGGGCTTCTATGAGATGACCGGTTGGCCCGATCGCGACCCTGCGGGCGTGTTCGGCGCCTATACCGACTACGTGTCGCCCAAGTTCCTGAGCGCTGCTCTGCTGGCTGCCTTGGATCATCGGGATCGCACCGGCGAGGGCCAGTACATCGACCTGTCGCAAGCCGAGTCGTCGATGACCTTCCTGGCGCCTGCAGTGCTCGACTACGACGTCAACGCGCACCTGCCCGACAAGATGGGCAACGACCATCCCGCGATGTCGCCTCATGGGGTGTTCGCATCGGCAGGCGACGACCGCTGGATCGCCGTGGCATGCGAGAACGACGACCAATGGGCTGGCCTGTGCGGTGTGATCGGTGCCGACGACGTGGCTGGTCTGGGTGTCGAGGAGCGGCGCGAACGAGCGACCGAGATTGCCGACCGGATTACCGCGTGGACCTCGGAGCGCGACAACGTCGAAGCGCACGTCGAGCTGCAGGCCGCCGGCGTGCCAGCCCACGCCGTCGCCAACTCCGAAGTGATGACCAACGATCCGCAACTGGCGCACCGCAACCACTTCCGCAACGTGCCGCACGGCATCAACGAGACGATGTGGGTCGAGGGAGCGCGATTCGCCATGTCGCGCAGCTCAGACGGCATCGACCACGCGGGCCCGACCTATGGCGAGCACACCTTCGTGGTGCTGGAGCAGCTGCTCGGCTACGACCAGGATCAGATCTCCGAGCTGGCCGTGGCGGGCGTGCTCGAATAGTCGGCTGCGGCCTGGGCCGGGGCGCCGGGGCTCAACTCTCGAACGTGCCGACCTTCTCGCCGGTGACGTTCTCGTAGTTCCGGTTCAGGAACCAGCGCTGGTAGTCGCCGTAGGTGATCGGCTCGTGGCGGGCCGGGCGCTCGTCGTTGACCGTGGTGGGCACCGGGTTGACCATTGCGTCGTCGCGGGCTCCGTAGAAGAACGGCACGGCGTACCGGTCGCCGGCCGACAGGTTGCGTGCCCGGTGTGCAGTTGACAGGTACACGTTGTTCGTCCAGCGCTTCAGCATGTCGCCGCTGTTCACGAGGTAGGAGCCGGCCATCTGCGGCGGCTTGATCCAGTCGTACCCCGCCGGGCGGATCTCCAGCCCCGGCACGTCGTTGGCCGGCAGGAACGTGAACACCGAGCTGTCCGTGTGCGGCGCGAGGCCCCACTCGTTGTCGTCGTAGTCCATCGGCGGGTAGTGCGACATGCGCAGGGTCACGCTGGGTTTGTCGAAGTGCGGGTCGAAGTAGTCGCGGGGCAGGTCGAGCGACAGCGCCAGGATCGGCAGCATCCGTGAGCCCAGAGCGATCAGCTGGTCGATGTAGGTCTCGCAGCTCTGTGCGAAGTCGTCGAGCGGCGGGAACTGGTTCTCGGTGTGGTAGCCGTGCCGATGGCAGAAGAACGCTTCGTTCTGGTTGGGTTTGCGCACCGGCCCCGCGATGTCGGAGGCGTACGACGTGCCGCCGCCCATGCCGAGATAGCCGCCTGCCAGCTTGCCCATCGGGATCGAGTCCTTCACCGGCTGCGGGAGCGCATGCAGGCGGCGGGCCTCGTCGAACATGTGCTCGATGGTCTCGGCCGGCACACCGTGGTTCACGATGAAGAAGAAGCCCACCTCGGTGAGGGCGTCGCGCAGTTCGGCGGCGAGGGCAGCTTGAGCTGTGGCATCGGGCACCGCGTCGTTGAGCGGCGCCAGGTCCAAGACCGGAATGACGTCTGCTGTGTCGGCCGTCGGCCCTGCCGTGCTGCGGTCCTGCGTCGTGAGCGCCACGGTGCCTCCTTGTGCTCTCCCGAGCGTACGCGTGGGACGGCTCGTGTGTCGGCGGCGCCGAGCCCCTGAACGTGTGACGGGCCATTGGTACGGTTCTGCCGGTTCGGAGGGGTTGCATCGAGCCCGCCCGACCAGCGATACGAGCGATTGCAAGGGGAACCGATGAGAGCGTGGCGACTGAACGAGTTGGGCTATCCGTGGGATGTGCTGGAGCTGGGCGAGTACGACTCACCCGAGCCGGGTCCGGGCCAGGCGCGCATCACCGTGGAGGCCACCGATCTCAACTTCGCGGACATCCTGCACTGCCAAGGCACCTACCAGGAGCGGTGGGACCCGCCGTTCACGCCCGGGATGGGAGCGTCCGGCACCGTGACCGCGGTCGGCCCCGAGTGCGACTTGACAGTCGGTGACCGGGTCATCGGCTCGGGTGTCGGCAGCTGGGGCGGCTATGCCAGCGAAGCGCTCATCAGGGGCGCCACGGCACGGCACGTGCCCGACGATGTGTCGATCCCAGATGCGTGTGCAGCCAACGTGATCTACGGCACGGCGTGGTTCTCGCTGTACCGGCGAGGGCAGATGCAGGCAGGCGAGACCGTGCTGGTGCTCGCTGCGGCGGGCGGCGTCGGCTCGGCTGCGGTGCAGATGGCCAAGGCTGCGGGCTGCACCGTGCTCGCTGCCGCAGGTGGACCTGCGAAGGTGGAGACCTGCCGCCAGCTCGGCGCGGACATCGTCATCGACTACGACAACGACGACCTGTACCAGTCAGTGATGGATGCCACCGGCGGGCGGGGCTGCGACATCATCTACGACCCCGTCGGCGGCAAGTACTTCGATGTCGCCCGGCGGCTGGTGGCATGGGAAGGCCGCCTGCTCGTGGTCGGTTTCGCCAGCGGCACGATTCCGCAAGCGCCGGCGAACCACCTGCTGGTCAAGAACTACTCGGTGGTCGGCGTGCACATGGGCGGCTACCGCGGCCGCAAAGACGAGGTGCTCGACGAGTGCTACGCCGAGATCTGGCCGCAGGTAGCCGACGGCAGGCTCGACCCGCTCGTCAGCCAGGAGCTGCCGCTCGAAGGCCTGATCGACGGTCTGCAGGCGTTGCACCAGCGCAAGACCACCGGCCGGGTCCTGCTCCGCCCAGACCTGTAGACGAGCCTGATCTGCCCGCTCAGCTGCGTGCGACGGTGTAGCCGACTGACTCCCGATCCCACAGGTCCTCGGTGACGCCTGCGTCCCGGATGGCCTGCTTGCGGATCTTGCCGGAAGCGGTCTTGTCGAGCTCGCGCACGAATTGCAGGTAGCGCGGCACGCTGTGGCGGGGCATGCGGGGCACGCACCAATCCAGGAAGTGGACCGGATCGGGCGCTGGCCCGCGGACGGCGACGACGGCCAGCACCTCGTCCTCCCCGCCGGCACCCTCGACCCGCAAGCCAACGACGGCGCACTCGATCACGCCGTTGTAGCCGTTGATCACCGTCTCGACCTCGTAGCTGGAGATGTTCTCGCCGCGCCGGCGGATGCGGTCGTTCAGCCGGTCCACAAAATGCAACCGCCCGGATTCGTCGAGCCGTCCTGCATCGCCGGTGTGGAACCACAGGTTTCGCCACGCCGCCACGGTGCGTTCGGGCATGCGGTGATAGCCCACGTTGAAGCAGAACGGCACCTTGGGACGCACCAGGATCTCGCCGGTCTCATCGGGCGCGACGGGTAGGTCGGTCTCGGGGTCGGCCACGATCACGTCGAAGAAGTCGGCCAGCGGCCGCCCGGCGCAGCCCGACATCACCGGGTCGTCGAAGCTGGTGTAGGCGACCATGTTGACCTCGGTCATGCCGTAGCCCTGCATGATCCGCACGCCGAACCGCTCTTCGAACGCTGCCGCCCATTCCGCCGCCACGGGCAGCGCGATGACGGCCCGCAGTCGATGGTCGCGGTCGCCGTCCGTCGGCGGGCTGCGCCAGATGAACTCGGGCATGACCCCGAGGGCATTCGTCAGGGTGATCTCGTGCCGCCTCACCGTGTCGAGCCACTTGCCTGCGCTGAACCGCTTCTCCACGTACACCGAGGCGCCGGCGTGCAGTGACGCAAACACCTGCATGAACAGCCCGTTCGCGTGGAACATCGGCATGCAGCAGTAGAAGCGGTCCTCCGGTGTGATCTGCAGGCTCCGAGCGGTGCCGAGGCCGAATAGGTAGCAGTGCGCCTGGGGCATCAGCACGCCCTTGGCGGGACCGGTGGTGCCCGAGGTGTACATGATCGTGCAGACATCGCTCGGTTCGGCCGCCAGCACCGCTTCGCGACGCACCTCGGTCTCCAGCAGCTCTTCGATGGAGATCTCCGCCGAGCCCATGAGCACACCGCCGGCACCGGCGCCGTAGTCGCCGTCGTCGACCAGGATCGTGGCTTGAATGTCGGTCTCGGACGCGAGCGAGCCGGGCTCGATGTCATCGAAGCGCTCCAGCAGCCCGTGGTCGACGGCCACGATGCGTGGCTCGGAGTTGTTGACCTGATGCTCCAGGAAGGCACCGCGCAAGTCGGTGTTGATCGGCACGAAGATTGCCCGCCGCTTGTGGGTGGCGATCATCAGCAGCATGAACTCGAGGCTGTTCGTGAGCAGACCCAGCAACCGGTCGCCCGGCCGCAGGCCGAGATCGTCGAGCGCGGTAGCGAGCCGGTCGGTGTGGCTGTCGAGCTCGGCGAAGCTGAGCGTGCGGCCGTCTTCGAACGCGAGAAATTCGCGGTCGGCATGAGTGACCGCCGCGTGACGCACAAGCGTTGGCAATGTCCAGCCGTCGGTGCTGACGCCGCCCGCTTCTGCTACGTCGCCGTTGGTCCCCTGGTCACGGGTGCCCATTGGCGGAATCGTAGACTTCGCCCGGGCTTCGTGGCCCGAACGGGGTGCGCCCCCTCAGCGGGCGCATGGGGAATTGGGCACCTGCTCGGGAGGTGACCGGATGCTGATCGGATTGCCTCGTGAGCTCAAGGCGGGCGAGCAACGCGTCGGGCTGACGCCGCACGCCGTGCGCGAGCTGGTGCTGCACGACCACCAAGTGCTGGTCGAGTCCGGTGCCGGTGCTGGCATCCGTGTGTCCGATGCCGAATACGAAGCTGCCGGTGCTCTCATTCGAAGCTGCAGCGAGGTGTGGGACAAGGCTGAGCTGGTTGTCAAGGTCAAGGAGCCGCAGGCGTCTGAACGCAAGATGCTCGGCTCGGGCCAGATTCTGTTCGCCTACCTGCACCTGGCACCAGACCCCGACCAGACGGCCGATTTGGTGGAGTCGGGTGCGGCCTGTGTCGCATACGAGACCGTGACCGACTCGCGTGGCGGCTTGCCGCTGCTGGCGCCGATGTCCCGGGTTGCCGGGAGACTTGCCGTACAGGCGGGCGCGTGGGCACTCGAGACCGCACATGGGGGCATCGGCCTGCTGATCGGCGGTGTGCCCGGCGTGCCGCCGGCCAGGGTGGCGATCATCGGCGGGGGAGTGGTCGGCGAGAACGCCGCCGAGATCGCCATCGGCATGGGTGCCGATGTGCGGGTGCTCGACATCGACCCCGCCGCGCTCGACCACCTCGAGCAGCGCTTCGGTGCGTCGGTCGTCACGGTGACGTCCACCCGAGCGACCGTCGAGACCGAAGTGCAGAACGCCGACTTGGTGATCGGCGCCGTGCTGGTGACCGGTGCCCGGGCGCCGAAGCTCGTGACGGCCGACTTGATCAAGCAGATGCGTCCCGGATCGGTGGTGGTCGACGTGGCCATCGACCAAGGAGGCTGCTTCGAGACATCGAAGCCCACGACCCATGCCGAGCCGACTCTCGTGGTCGACGGCGTGGTGCACTACTGCGTCGCGAACATGCCCGGCGCCGTGCCGGTCACCTCCACCCGTGCGCTCAGCGACGCCACCCTGCCGAGAGTGCTGGCCATCGCCGAGAACGGCCTCGACGCCCTCCGCACTGACCCCCACCTGCGGGCGGGCCTGAACGTCTACAAAGGCCGCGTCACCGAGCCCCACGTAGCCGCCGCCCTCGATCTCCCCTACACCGACCCCCTCACCGCCCTCGGCTTCTGACGCTCAAGTTCAGCGAAGGCGGGTGCCTCGTTCGACCTACTTGCCGCGTTCGCGCCGCATTGTGATTGCCGGCCTCCGCTGGATCCGAGCCGGCAGCATCGCCTCGTTGGGTCAACCAAGGGGGACCGATGACTCTCACCACACCGCTCGATGTAGTTCCACAAGCAGGCGGCAAGATTCGAGGCGCTTCGCGTTTGCGCGTGGAGTAGCTGTGTGAGGGTCACGGCCTGATTGGGAGGGATCCCCCAGAATCGGAGGTGTTCGTAGCCCCGAGTTCTGGAGGATCCCTGTGAGGGTTGACGCTATTCGCGCGTTGCATGTGGTTGTCGGCTTGGGCGCCGGCGTGACGGTGACCGGTGTGAGGGACCGCGACGGCGGTCCGCTCGAGATCGGGGTCGAGCTGGCGGGGCGGCCGTGCTGTGTCGGCTGCGGGGGGCCGGTGTGGGCGCACAGCGCGAGCACGGTGAGGCTGGCTGATCTGCCGGCGTTCGGGCGGCCGGTGCGGCTGGGGTGGCGCAAGCGCCGCTGGCGCTGCCCCGACGGGTCGTGCGCGGTAGGCACGTTCACCGACCAGGACCCCGCAGTCGCGCCGCCCAGGGCGCGGATGACCAGCCGGGCAGCGCGTCACGCGACCCGCCGCGCGGGTGCCGGTCGGGCGGTCAGCGAGATCGCCGCCGAGCTGGGTGCGGGATGGCACACGGTGATGCGGGCAGTGCACCGGTGGGGATCGGCGCTGCTCGATGCCGACTCGGCACGCCTCGACGGGGTAACCGCTTTGGGCCTGGACGAGATTTTGATGTTCCGCCGCGGCCGGTACCGAGAAAAGCACTGGGGCACCACGATCGTGGACACCCGCCGCGGCAGGCTGCTCGACATAGTCGCTGGTCGCAGCGCCGACGGGGCCACCGCATGGATCCGAGCGAGATCGTCGCTATGGCGCAAGCAGATCCGCTGGGGCGTGATGGACCTGTCGGGTCCCTATCGCAAGACGTTCACCGACGCTTTGGCGCACGCCCGCCAGGTCGCTGACCCGTTCCACGTGATCAAGCTCGCCAACTCGGCTATCGACGACGTGCGCCGCCGGGTTCAGAACGAGACCACCGGCGGGCGAGGCACCAAACACGACCCCCTCTACCGGATACGCAGACTGCTGCTCAAAGCGTCCGAGCGAGTCACCGACCGCGGACGAGCCAAGCTGCGGGGCCTGCTCGCAGCCGGCGACCCCCGCGGCGAGGTGCGCGACGCGTGGCACGCGAAGGAGACCCTGCGCGGCGTCTACCGGATCCCAAAACGCAGCGTCGCCGCCGAGACGCTCGACGAGCTCGCCCGCGACCTCCAAGACGACACGTTCTCGGCGGAGCTGAACAAGCTCGGCCGCACCCTGGCCACCTGGCGCACCCAGATCACGAACTGGCACCGGTCGCGTGTGACCAACGGGCCGACCGAAGCAGCGAACAACCTCGCCAAGCTGATCAAGCGGGTGTCGTTCGGGATCACCAACTTCGACCACTACCGCACACGAGTCCTGCTGTATGCAGGCAAGCCCGACTGGACCCTGCTCGACACGCTGACTCCACGCTAAAACACGAAGAGCCAGATTCGACTGGTCGTGTCTGTCGATTTCGGTTATCGGGACTGTCAAGTGTGTCCACGGCCGCCATCGGGGCGGGGAGCGCTGTACTGCATTTCCTGGAAGCTCGATTGCGGCAGGTTGAGCTTCACTGTCTTCGCCTGCTCAGAGCATCTCGACGAGGTGCTGGAGAACGCAGTCTTGGGTTCGCTGCCCCAGTTTCGCGATGGCCGGCTGTTGCGAGGTTGCGCCGAACCCTGCGAGTGTCGTCCGCTGGAACTGCGAACCTGACAGAGTGTCCAAGTGGCGTCGCTGAGCGACTACTTGGACTTGACTGATTCAGGAGCTCTGGCGCAGTGGCAGCGCATCTCGACCCGACAGCGGCGTCCCGGCAAGCGTCAAGAGGCGTTCACACCGGTTGAAACGGTTCTCTGCTACGGCCTCTTCTTCGTGGTGAATCCACATCAGCACGGCGGCTTTTCTCGAGACCGTATGCCTGAGGTCGTCAATGATCTTGCAGAACTCTTCAAGAGGCCTCCAAATTCGCTCACCAACAAGATGCTCAACCTCGACGGCACGCACGCACACGCAGCGAAGTTTGATCGTCCTTTTTTCATTGAAATGGATACAGACAGCATGAAATTCTTGCATCTGTATCAGGTCGCCTTGCGAGCCGCTCGGGAGCTCGGACTCGGGCCATCTCAGCTGCCGGACTTCCTCAATTTGCTATCAGAACAGGAGTTCTATCTGCTTGGCCAAGAGGAACTTCGCGCGGCCCGATATGAGGATGTTCTTGATGCAGAGGCCGAGCGCAGCGCCGACGCCGACCAATCCCTGGTGGAGCAGGAGACGACTCGGCTCGCAAAGTGCAGAGCCCGAATCGGTCAGCACAAGTTCGCCGCTGACGTGCTGTCCAGATTCGACTACACGTGCGGTTTCTGCGGATTTGCACCGCGGCGCCTTCGTGGAGAGCGGCTGGTGATCGCCTCACACATCAAGCCGTGGTCAGTCTCAAGCAACTTTGAGCGGCTCGACCCGTCGAATGGCATTGCGGCGTGCCCAACGCATGACGCGGCATTCGATCGAGGCTTGATCACCGTTAACGGAGGACTCCGCGTGCATCGCTCCGAAAGGCTGCTCCGGAGTTCTAGGACCGATCCGGGAGTTGACCGGTACTTCGGTAAAGCGCTAGCTGACTCATTACTTGTGCCCCATGCAGCACAGTCACCCGGTCAGGAATATCTCCAATGGCATCAGGAGCACGTATATCGGGACCCGATGCGCTGAGAGGCGGCCGATGGCTGTGCGTTGCCCTTACGCGACCGGTCGGAGGTGTGGCACGCGGATGCCAACACACCAGAGATTGACTTGGTGGCGCCCACGTGTGATGCATCCGCCCTCATCGGGACTCGTATGCGCGGCCACGCAGTCCGCGACTAGAGCAGTTGGAGCCTTGACGTCAATCGCCAATCGCCCAACTTTCCCCACTCGTAGTAAGGCGTGCCAGGTCGGGTGAACGATTTGACGACCCATGTGGCTGCGGCGGCATCATCCCAACTCTCCAGCAGTGAGTCCCCGTCGGGGGTGACGTTGAGCAAGTGCGTCATCGCTGCATATATGCCGCGTTCAAGCTGCGCGTCATGTGCTTCGAGGTCCTTAGGGTCTTCTGGGGTTGGTCCCATTAGGCCCTCATATTCGGCAATGAGTTCGCAAGCTGATGACAGCACACCGCGGAGCGCGTCGCCGTCGACGGTCACGTAGTCACCACCGTGTCCGGCGCGTAGCCACGCGAGACCTGGGCCGAGAACTGCGACCTGACAACGGCTGTCTCTGTAGTGCAGGAACAGCGTGAGAGTGATGTTGTTGAACGACTGGTCGTTTCTGAACCGACCGATAATCTCGTCGCCGTCCACCAGTGTTCAAGCTAGTTCTGAACAATCCGCACAGTGCGGATTGCTGCTCTTGCACATCAAGGGATGCGAATCTGACGCGGTCGCGCCTGCTGGTTTTGCACACTCCTCTGAACGCTGCCTGAAACAGCGGCCTAACCGCTGGCGAGGTGGCGGGCTCGGTTGCGGATGAGCTGTTCTATTTCGTTGGCGGCTTTGTCGGGGGATTCGTGTTCCCAGATGCGGACTGGGGTCCAGCCGGCTGCTCGCAGGCGGGCGTCGGTGTCGGCGTCGCGGGCTCGGTTGCGGGCGATCTTGGTCTCCCAGTATTCGGCGTTGCGGCGGGGCTTGGTGCCGTGCTCGGGGCAGCCGTGCCAGAAGCAGCCGTCTACGAAGATCGCTATCCGCAGGCGGGGGAACACCACGTCGGCCTCGCGGCGCACCTCGGGCAGCGGCCGGCGGTGCACGAAGTAGCGCAGGCCACGCCGGTGCAGCGCTGAGCGGATGAGCCGTTCCGGTCCCGTATCGCGGGATCGCTGCTTCGACATGCGCTCCGATGCAGGACCCGGCAGCGCCTTCGGCTCCACCCGGTCGGTTCTACCAGTCACGTGCGGGTAGCGGGAGATGCGCAGGACGTGAGGCCAGCAGGGCCAATATGAAGCGCACTAGGTGCCGCGTCGCGGACCTGCTCATACCCTGCCGATCGGATCTTGGGCAGCAGTCCTGCCCGAGACCGGAGGATTGGACATGAAGCAATCTCAACTCCGCACGCCGTGGCGTCGCTGGGCGCAAACGGCGGTGGTCCTGGCAGCGGCGGTCATGCTGGCGGCGGCTTGCACCGGCGGGGGCGACTCCGGCGAGGGCGGCAGTGACGGCTTCGACGGCACGGTCCGCATCGGCGCGGCGCTGAGCGAGACGGGCCGGTTCGCCGCTGAGGGCAAGGCTGTGCGCCAGGGCTACGACACCTGGCTGCAGTGGGTGAACGAGGAGCACGGCGGGATCCACGTCGGCGATGGCCGCTACCGGGCCGAGATCATCTATCACGACGACGAGTCCGATCCCGACCGGGCAGCCGCGCTCATCGAGCAGCTCATCGACGACGACCAAGTCGACTTCCTGCTCGGTCCGTACTCCAGCACGCTCACCGGGCCGACTAGCGCTGCGGCGGAGGCCCGTGGCGTGATCATGGTGGAAGGCAACGGCGCGTCCGACAGCCTCTTCGAGCGGGGCTATCGCAATCTGTTCTATGTCGGTGTCGTCGCCTCGGACTACACACGGTCGAGCATCGAGCTGCTCGCAGAACGCGGTGCGAGCACCGCTGTGGTGGCTCACGAAGACACCCCGTTCGCCACGTCGGTGGCACAGGGAGCGCAGCGCCACCTGGAGGCCAACGGCGTCGAGGTGCTGGCGATGAACAGCTACCCGGTCGGCGTCGAGAGCGTCGACGATCTCATGACCGAGCTTGCGGCACTCGAGCCCGACATCTTCGTGGGCGGCGGCCACTACGACGACGCCGTGCTGTTCCTGCGCTCAGCACAAGAGCAGGGCTTCCGCCCCGACGCGATGCTCATCACCGTCGGCCCGGCCAACCCGCAGCTGATCTCCGACATCGGCAGCGGCGCCGACGGCGTGCTCGGCCCGACGGGGTGGGAAGCGGTGATGGCCTATGAGGGCCCGAGCTTCGGCACGGCGAGTGCCTACGCCGACACCTACCAGAGCCTGTGGGATGAACCGCCCATCTATCAGGCAGCGGGGGCAACCACGGCCGCGATCGCGCTGCACCGCGCCATCGAGGCTGCCGGCAGCCTCGACACCGATGCGGTGCGCGAGGCGCTGCGAGACCTCGACATCGACACCTTCTACGGCCCGGTTCGTTTCGACGACCGCGGCGTCAACGTTGCCAAGCCGATGGGGATCGTGCAGGTGCAGGACGGCCGGATTGTGGTGGTCGCCCCCGCCGATGCGGCCGAGGGCGAGCTGGTCTACCCGGCCCGCTAGCGCCCCATGGTGAAGAACTCGTCGTTGGGCCGCATGGATGTCAGGTGGGCCATGCGGTTCGACAGGGCGAACAGACCCGTGATGGCGCCGATGTCCCAGATGTCGTCGTCGCTGAAGCCGTGAGCCCGCAGCTCGTCGTGATCTATGGCCGAAGCTGACCACGGCTCGCTGCACATCTTGAGGGCGAAGTCGATCATCGCCCGTTGCCGGTCAGTGAGATCGGCCTTGGACGGGTCGACCGCGAGCTGATCGGCCAGCAGCGGATCCTTGGCGCGGATGCGCAGGATCGCGCCATGGGCCACCACGCAGTACAGGCAGTTGTTGGCCCCGCTGGTGGCCACCACGATCATCTCCCGCTCGGCCTTGCTGAGCCCGCTCGGGCCCTCCATGAGCGCGTCGTGGTACGCCATGAATGCCCGCATCTCCTCGGGCCGGTGCGCCAGCGCCAGGAACACATTCGGCACGAAGCCGGTCTTGGACTGGATGAGCTCGATGCGCTCTCGCAGATCGTCGGGCATGTCCGCGATGTCGGGCACAGGGAACGTCGAGATGGCTGGCTCGGTCATGCCCGCAGCCTAAGCACGGCGGCGCATGGGCGACCCTCCTACAGTCGCGGGACCGACGAGAGGACTGCCCGCCGATGCACCTGCCACGACCCACTTCCCGACGCCTTGAGCCGATCCCCAAGGTGGCCGAGCGAGCCCGCGAGGCCATGGAGAGTTCATTCGCCAACGCCGTCAACGTCATTGCGACCATCGCGCACAGCCGTCCCATCTCCAAGGCGTTCGGCGAGTACGCGCTGGCCATCCTGTACAAGGGCGACCTGTCGCGTCGCGATGTCGAGATCGCCGTGCTGCGCATGGGCTGGAACTGTCAGTCGGTCTACGAGTTCGGCCAGCACACGCTGATCGCCCAAGCCGAGGGCATGACCGACGAGGAGATCTACCTCGTCACCCGGCCGATTCCCGAGGGCAACTGGACGCCAGCCGAGGCGGCACTCCTGCAGGTGGTGGACGACCTGTACTCCGACGACTGCGTGTCCGATGCCACTTGGGCCGAAGCGGTTGCCCACTTCAGCGAGGCCGAGATGGTGCACCTCATCGCGGCATCGGGCTGCTACCGGATGGTGAGCGGGCTGCTCAACAGCACCGGAGTGGAGCGTGACGAAGGCGTCCCCGGCTGGCCAACTGCCGCGACCGCCGTCAGCTAAGCGCCGGCACCTCGTTGAGGAGGCCGGTGTCGACGTCGTAGATGAAGCCGCGGACTGCGGTGTCGTGCTCGATGAACGGTGAGGCGTGCAGCGTTGCGATGGCGGCGCGCACGTCGTCGGCGGGGTCTGCGAACGAACAGATAGGCCAGCTCGGCCGGGCGCCCAGGCGCTGGCCGAGGACGTTGCTGAAGGCGGCTTCGTCGAGTCCGCACATGCCGCACTTGGTGTGGTGTATGACCAGTATCTCCCGGGTGCCGAGCAGCTGCTGGGAGATGCACAGCGACCGGACGACGTCGTCGGTCATCACACCGCCTGCGTTGCGGATGACGTGCGCTTCGCCGACCGTCAAGCCCAGTTCTTCCAGCGGATCCATCCGGGCATCCATGCAGGTCACGATGGCCACGTGACGGCTGGGTGGCGCTGCCATGCCGGGTGTCTTGACGGCATCAGCGACCTGTCGGTTGTGCTCGATCAGCTCGTCGGCCGACGGTCGAAATTCGGACGATTCCGGTTCGCTGCCTTGGCCCATCAGACAACCTCATCAGTGCACATGCCGGAGCGCTCCGGCGAGCCTGTGGTACGCCCCCTGGGACTTGAACCCAGAACCTGCGGATTAAGAGTCCGTTGCTCTGCCAAATTGAGCTAGAGGCGCATGGTGCCCCGCAAGGCTAACGACGCCCTCCGACACAAGCGGTCGGCGGAAGCGGCGGGCGGATCGAGGGGATTCGAACCCCCGGCCTCCAGTGCCACAAACTGGCGCTCTAACCAACTGAGCTACGACCCGCACGGGGTGGTCAAGGATGCCACGGTCGCGGGGGCCTCGCTACCGACTTTCGGAGGCGCGCGGAAGGGTGCGCCCGCTGCGGAGGCGGCAGGATTCTCTGCTCCAGCGATCCGGCAGGTCGCAACGTCGCAGAGCTTCCTGCCGCCTCCTTCGCTATGGCATCTACAGCTTCAGCCGAGCGGGGCCGCGACCGCGTACCGTAGGAGCGTGAGCACTCAGACTGTCGCGGCCTGCCAGCCACCTGTTGAGTACATCCCGCGGATCACGGCCCAGTACATCGGGCTGGGTTACGGCGAGTACCGCTGGGTGCACAGCGAGACGCCGCCGCCGTGGACACCGCTGACCAAGCCGATCTCGGAGTGCCGCGTCGGCCTCATTGCCACCGGCGGCGTCTATGCCGTGGGCCAGACGGCGTTCCATTACCGCGACGACACGACGTACCGGGCGATCCCTACCGACGTCGATGTCTCCGACCTACGGGCCACGCACTTTGCCTATGACCTCACCGATGCCCGCTCTGACATCAGCTGCGTGTTCCCCATCGAGGGTTTGCGTGCGCTGCGGGACAGTGGCGAGATCGGCGAGCTGGGCCCGAACGCCTACACCCTCATGGGCGGCATCTACAGCACCCGGCGTGTGCGCGAGGAGCTGATCCCCGAGCTGGCCAAGCGCTGCGTGGCCGACGAGCTCGACGTGGTGCTGCTCGTGCCGGTGTGACCGGTCTGCCATCAGACCGGGGGTCTGATCGCAAGGGCCATCGAGGCCGAAGGAGTCCCGACGCTGTCGATGTCGAGCGCACGCGACATCACACGGGCGGCCTGGCCGCCCCGTTCCGTCTACCTGGACTACCCGCTAGGCCACACCTCGGGCCGTCCTCACGAGCCGGAGCTCAACCAGCAGATCTTGCGTGACGCATTGGCCGCGTTCGAGAACTTGCGCGTACCGGGCTCCATGGCCCACTTGCCGTACCGCTGGTCGGATTCGGACCGTTGGAAGGACCGGGTGTTCGCACCGTCCACCAAGGCCGAGGAATTGCCCGAGTGTGCGGTGCCGACCGGAGAGGCTGCTGCGACGGCGACCTACGACGACGACCGAGTCGAGCGCCACCCGACGCCGCAGTACCAGACCGACGAGGACGCAGCAGCGGCTCGCGTCAGCCACGACGGCGAAGAGTGCCTCGTGTGCGCTGGCATCGACTACTGAGTCGATCGACCGGTCACTCGATCGATTATTGACTGGGTTGCCAGGCCGCCGGTGACTGAACCATCTGAGGGAGCCCCAGAGCGTCGCGCCTCGGTGGGTGCCAAGTCACCCGGAAGCGGGGGCGACTACGACCCCGAAGCCGTTCCCGTGCGCGATGCAGCGACGGTGATGATCCTGTCCGACGAGAACGACCCCCATGTGCTGATGCTGAAGCGCAACGCCAGGTCGATCTTCGTGGGCGACATGTGGGTGTATCCCGGCGGTGCCGTCGATCCCGAAGATGCCACCCAGATTGCCGACGAGACGGTGTCGGGCCTGACCGATGACGATGCCTCGTTTCAGATCGGCATCGAGCGGGGCGGTATCGCGTTCTGGGTAGCGGCCTTGCGGGAAACGTTCGAGGAGGCGGGCATCTTGCTCGCTCATCACGACCACCCGGTCGGCGTGGAGGATCCCCGCGATCTGCCCTCGGGCATCATCGACTTCTCGCCGCCCGATGTGGCCGAGCGGTTCTCGCAGTACCGCGACGAGGTCAATGCGGGCGAGCGTGACTTCATCGAGACGGTGCGCAGCGAAGACCTGCTGCTCGACGGCGACAACGTCTATTTCATCGGACGCTGGGTGACGCCGCTGGGTTCCCCTCGCCGCTACGACACGCGGTTCTTCCTCACCGCCATGCCTGACGGCCAAGTGCCGCTGCCCGATCACGACGAGGCGGTCGAGCACCAGTGGGTTCGCCCTGCGGATGCCATCCGGCGCAACGAGACCGGCGACATGGTGATGATGACGCCGACCATCGGCATGCTGCACCGACTCGCCAGATTCGGAACGGTGGCCGACGCGGTAGCGGCGGCCGGCAGGGGAACGCCCGACGACGACGAGCACGTGCGGATCCGCTACGACAACGAAGGGCCGCACCGCATCGCCTTCCCCGGCGACCCGGACTACCTCGAAGCCGACGGCCGCACCGAGACCGGCATCCTGCGCTGGCCCTCCCGCTAGCCCATCTCCAAGGGTTCCAGCGGGCCTCAGTTGCGCTCGGGGTCAGCTTGCGAGTTCTCGGGCTTGTTCTCTGAAGGACTCGATGGTGTTCTCGGCCAGGATGTTGTGGTCGGCGTCGAGCACTTCGAACATCCGGCCCGTGGGCTCGTGCATCGAGAACAGCACCAGCGAGCCCTCGGGGCCGCCGCGCTCCATGTGCACGTCGCCGCCGGGGCCGCTGCAGTACGTGCCGGCCGGCCGGACGTCGTGGCGCACCTCGTTGCCGTCGTCATCGATGTCGATGACGTGATGCTCTCCCTCGAGCACCAGCGACGTCGTCGTGGCCACGTGTCGGTGGAAGTGGCAGTAAGCGTCTGGCGCCCAGCGAATGAGCAGGTCCAGCCGCCCGATGTCTTCCTGGTGGCCGAGCACGGCGATGTCGTAGTCGATCGGGTAGTCGAACCGTGGCCCGCCCTCGTAGTGGATCCACTTGAGTTCGTTGGTGTCGAAGCGGAAACCAAGATCCTGCTCGGTCACGTTCGGTCTCCCTTGAGCGTCGAGGCCATCTGAAGGCCGGTCTCAGAAATGTACCGAGCAGGCCATCGTTGTGTCGCTGATCCCTTGGACCAGCGCCAGTTGGGTGGCAGGATGGCTCGGGGTCCGCGTGGCCCATGCCCCCGTGGCGCAACTGGACAGCGCAGCGGGCTTCTATCCCGCCGGTTGCAGGTTCGAGTCCTGCCGGGGGCGCATCGGTTGCCGCAGGTCGCGATCGCAAATCGCGATGGTGTCCGCGGTTGACGCGGGTAGGTTCAGCGGATGCCGCAGGGCTCAGTTTCTGACACGAACGCTGCTGCGACGCCCGCGGTCGCCGATGGTGCGATGTCGATCGCTGAGACGAATGGTGCCGTGACCGACCAGCAGGTCGACACGGACCGCATCGAGAAGGCAGTCCGGGAGATCCTGCTCGCGATCGGCGAGGACCCTGATCGGGACGGCCTGCAAAAGACGCCCAAGCGCGTCGCTCGCATGTATGCAGAAGTGTTCGCTGGCCTGCAGGAAGACCCCGAGCATCACCTGAAGGTGCAGTTCGAGACCGGCCATGACGAGATGGTCATGGTGCGTGACATCCCCTTCTATTCGATGTGCGAGCACCACCTCATGCCATTCGTAGGCCGTGCCCATGTCGCCTACATCCCCGGCGAGCGAGGCATGATCACCGGCTTGTCGAAACTTGCCCGGCTCGTCGAGGCCTACGCCCGCAGGCCGCAGGTGCAAGAACGGCTCACCACCCAGGTCGCCGACAAGCTGATGGAGGTGCTCGAGCCGCGGGGCACGCTCGTGGTTGTCGAGGCCGAGCACCAGTGCATGTCGATGCGGGGTGTGCAGAAGCCCGGTTCGCTCACTATCACCTCGGCGGTGCGCGGACAGTTCCGCAACACGGCCACCCGTGCGGAGGCGATGCACCTCATCGGCGTCGGCCGCTAGCGGGCCACATGCTGAGCCACAGGCCGAACCGCGGGCACGGTGCTGTGCCCAGGCCACGTTCTGCGTGAGCGCAAGTCGCGCATGAGACTGACCGCGGACGCACTCGCCGGCCCACCCGAGTTAGGACGCAGCGTTCTGGTACAGCCGGGCGACGCGGCACCTGGCGCGTGGGCCGACTGCGAACGCGTGCACGTCAGCCTCGGTGATTTCAGCGCGGCGGCTGGCCGCTGTTTGCGTGACGCTTGGTTGCAGCGGACCCGGCTGGTCATTGAGCTCGACGGTGATCTGCCCGATGCTGCGCCGGTGTGGCAGGCGCCGTGGTGGGAACTGTCGCCGGGACTGACCATGCGATCGGAAGTGCTGGCGCACCTCATCACCGCTAACGCCGTCGACGCTCGGCAGCCCGAGCAGGCCCGATTCGCTCCCGTTGAGGCGGCGCTGCGGCTCGGCGGCGTGTTCGCGAGCGAGTCGAGCACGCATGCCGAGAGCGACGGCGATGTGCTCACCGATGCCGGGCCGGTGTGGTGCGACGGAGGGCCGCTGGAGGCGTTCGAACTTGCTGCACCGGTGGTGCCTGCAGCCAATCTGGCGGCAGGGAACCTGCGCGGGGTGCAGCCGGCCATGCCGCAAGCCGACCTGGCACCGGATCAGCAAGCGGCCGTCGGCCACCTGGGCGGGGCTGCGTGCATCGTGGCACCGGCCGGGTCGGGCAAGACCCGGGTGCTCACCGAGCGGGCGCGCTATCTCGTGAGGGACCTGGGGGTTGCCGCGGAAGCGGCGTGCTTGGTGGCCTTCAACGTCCGAGCCCGCCGCGAGATGGAAGAGCGCACTCGTGACCTGAAGGGACTGCAAGTGCGGACCCTCAACAGCATCGCCCTGGCCATCTGCAACGGCACTGGTCCCTTTGCCCGCCCAGCCGGCCGGGGCCGGGTCGAGGTCATCGACGAGATGGGTGTGCGAGATCGCCTTGACGGCCTCGTCAAGCGTCGCCGGAGGGCGATGACCGATCAGCTCGCACCATGGCTGGAGGCACTGAGTGCTTCACGGCTGGGGTTGCGCGACCCCGTCGAAGTCGAAGGCGATTTCCAGCCTGACGTGCCGGAGTTCTCGACGTTGGCGCCGCAATACGTCAAGAGCCTGACTGCTGACGGGTTGGTCGACTTCGACCAGCAGATCATCGGGGCGATCGAGATCCTGCTAGTCGACCCGGCAGCCCGTGCCGCTGCACGCCGTGCGTGCGGTGCGTTGCTCGTAGACGAATTCCAGGACTTGACGCCGGCCCACCTGCTGATGATCCGGCTGCTGGCGGGGCCGCGCGCCGACGTGTTCGCTGTCGGCGACGACGATCAGACCATCTACGGCTACGCCGGAGCGTCCCCGCAGTGGCTCATCGATTTCGACAAGTACTTCCCGGGGGCGGCACGTCATCACCTGAACGTGAACTACCGCTGCCCGCCGCCGGTGGTCGACGCAGCGATCAACCTGCTGTCACACAATCGCCGCCGCATCGACAAGCAGATCACCGAGGCAACTCCCGATGCGTCCATCGGCGACGCGTCATCGACGATGGAGTCGCAAACCCGACAAGACGGCGACCGCAACGACGGGGCACTCGCCGTCAAGACGGGGCCGGAGTCGGCAGCGGCGCTGCGCGAGACCGTGACGGCCCTGATCGACAGCGGCACCCAGCCTTCCGACATCGCGGTGCTGACGCGGGTCAACAGCACGCTGCTCGTGCCGCAGATCGTGCTCGGGGAGATGGGCGTAGCGGCGGACGCGCCACTGGGTCGTGGGTTCATGGAGCGCACCGGTGTCGCAGGCGCGCTGGCGTGGCTCAAGTTGGCGGTCGCGCCCCGTCACGCACTGCCTGGCGGCGCGCTATCGGATGCGGCACGCCGGCCGCCGCGCGGAATCTCTCCTCGCGTGATCGAGTGGATCGGCGAGCAGCGCAGTCTCGGCGCGCTGCGCGCGCTGGCGGCCCGACTCAGCGACGACCGCACAGCGACCAAGATCGACGAGTACGCGGACGACATCGACATGCTGCGACAGCGAACCGCGAACGAGCAGCTCACCACCGAAGCCATTCTCGAGATCGTTCGGGATGAGCTGGGCTTGGGGTACAGCCTTGACACCCGCTTGGATGCGTCGCGCCGGTCCGTGGACAGGTCCGCTCACGGTGATGACCTGCGGGCGCTCATCTCGGTGGCGCACCTGCACCCCGACCCGGCCAGCTTCGCTGCGTGGTTGGCTGACCGCTTGTCAGGGTTCGGCGCCTCGGACGCAGCTGGCTTCGGCAATGACGAGGCCCGCCC
Source organism: Candidatus Poriferisodalis sp. (assembly GCF_965219595.1). Classification (NCBI taxonomy): domain Bacteria; kingdom Bacillati; phylum Actinomycetota; class Acidimicrobiia; order Acidimicrobiales; family Candidatus Poriferisodalaceae; genus Candidatus Poriferisodalis; species Candidatus Poriferisodalis sp. The sequence goes on along the minus strand of NZ_OZ244781.1, from coordinate 3,513,712 downwards.
GCCAAGCGGGGCTGCGCCGGCGAATCCGGCGGGGCAACCGGGTGTGCGGCTCGCGACCGTCCACCGGGTGAAGGGCCTCGAATGGCCCCACGTCATCGTCTATGAGGCCTCCGAAGGCCTCATGCCGCACCGTCTCGCCCACGACATCGAGGAAGAACGCCGTGTCTTCCATGTGGCACTGACTCGCTGTGCTGTATCCGTGACCTTCATCAGCGACGATCCGCCGTCGCCGTTCTTGGTCGAGCTCAGCGAACTCGCTCCGCCGCTGCCGGCCGAGCCCGAGCCGATGCTCGACGGATCAGCGTCGCGAGAGTCCGGGGGAGGCGCAGGGTCCGGAGTTGGCCCAAGGTCCGGCAGCCGCGCCGGCCAGGGCGACCCAGCCGACCCAGCGGTACTGCCGGGCACCGGCTCGCAGTCAGCGGCCCGCCGACCCAAACCCGAACCGCCAACCGATCCGAACGATGCGGCACTGTTCGAAGCGCTGCGCGCCTGGCGCCTCGAGCGAAGTCGTGCAGATGGCGTGCCCGCATATGTTGTGTCGGCAAATGCAGTTCTCATTGCGCTGGCCACGCAGCGTCCCCGCAACGACGCTGAGCTTCTCGCGGTACCGGGCATCGGGCCGGCCAAGCTGGAGTCCTACGGCAGCGCGATGCTGGCCCTCATTGCCGAGCACGCCTGAGCGACCGGCTCGGCCTTAGACGGCGAGCGGGCCTTGGCCGGCGAGGAATCGCTGGGCCATCACCATCAGCACCACCCAGTACTCGGCACCCGGCACGAAGTCGTCGAGCGTCACTTCGAACGTGACCTCGCTGGCGTCGGGATGCCCGGCCGACGAGACGCCCTGCACCGTGAGCGAGCGGGAACCGCCGAACAGTGCGAGCAGGTCGGCGATTGGCGCGTCGAGCACCGCGTCGACCTCGTCGCGGGCCAGCACGTAGTCGGCGAGCGGCCGGTCGTCGCGCAGCAGGTACACGCTGGTCAGCTCGCAGTTCAGTGTGCCCTCGCCGCTGTCGTCGGCCAGCCGGCGTACGCCGAGCGGCACGAGGTCGGTGCCGGCGGGGGACAGGCCGAGCTCTTCTTCGAGCTCCCGCACCCCATCGAGCGGTGTCTCGCCGGCGGCGAGATGCCCGGCCGCACTGACGTCGATCAGCCCCGCAAAGGCCGCCTTGGCGCGAGAACGCTGCTGCAGCACCGCGGTCGGCACGCCGTCACGCAGCGTCACGATCTGGCAGTGAAACACCCGGTGCCACTCGCCGCGTTCGTGCACCTCGTCCCGTGGGGCGGTGCGCACGTAGCGCCCCACCTCGTCGACAACATCGAGATGCTCCACGCCGGGCGCGCTGTCAGTCACCGCCACATTGTTCCCGCTGGCGCGGCCAGCAGTGTGCAATCCCGCAGGCCCGAGGCCTGCGGCGGAACGTGAAGCTGCTACAGCAGCGCCGTGTACTTGTCGAGGATCGGCAGCACCGTGTCGGCATCGGCCGGCGGGAGCCCGAGCACCACACGGGTGCAGCCCGACTCCGCCAAGCTCTCCAGGATCTCCGGTTTGGGGGGCGTGCCGAACTGGCCGAATTCGATCTCATCGGGGTCGCGGCCGGCCTCGATCGCCGACTCGCGGATCTGCTTCATCGGCACGTCGAAGTCGTAGCGGCCCGAGATCGGCATCCAGCCATCGCAGAACTCCACGATGTCGGCGATGGTCTTCGGCCCGGCGGCACCGCCGAGGATGACCTTCGGGCCGCCCTCCTGGATCGGCTTCGGCCACGCCCACGACGAGTCGAAGTTCACCCAATCGCCGTGGAACTCGGCCTCGTCATTGGTCCACAGCTCGCGCACCGCCAGCATCATCTCGCGGGTGATGGCGCGCCGGTCGGTGTATTTCACGCCGTGGTTCCGCAGCTCCTCCTTGTTCCAGCCGTAGCCGATGCCCAGGATGAACCGGCCGTTCGAGATCCGGTCCACCGTGGCGGCTTCCTTGGCCAGCCAGATCGGGTCGCGCTGGGCAACGAGCGTGATGCCGGTGCCGAGCATGATGTTCTCGGTGACCGCTGCGGCGGCGCCCAGCGACACGAACTGGTCGTGTGTGCGCCAGTACTCCTCGGGCAGCGGCGGTGCGCCCTCGTTTCCGCCCCAGGGCGTTTCGCGGCTCGTGGGAATGTGGCTGTGCTCGGGGAACCACAGCGACTCAAAGCCTCGTTCCTCAACAGCCTTGGCCAACTCGACCGGCCCGATGGCCTTGTCGGTGGGGAACATCATTACGCCGATCTTCACAGTGGTCCTCCTGTAGGTAGGGAAGCGCTTGCGCTAGCGGCCGGTCGCGGCCGCCGCTGAGAGTAACGGGCAGGAGTCGCCGGTGCCCGACTGCTGGGAGGTGCAGGCGCGGGCCGGAGCGGTGCCGTTCCTGCGGCGACGTGGCGTAGCGTTGCGCTGACGCATCGGGAGCAAGCGTTCGGCTCGCAAGAATGGGAGCCGGCAACTGGGATGCCTGACGAGCTGGAGGCACAGTGAAGATCACCATTGACGTCGACAAGTGCATCGGCAGCGGTTCCTGCGAGATGATCGCCCCGGGCATCTTCGAGGTGGGCAACGACGGTCTCGTACAGCTCCTCGAAGACAGCCCCAGCGCCGAACACCACAGCGCCGTGCGAACTGCAGCCGCGAGCTGTCCCACCCAAGTCATCGCCGTCGACGATTGACCTCACCGCGTCGCACCGATTGTCGGCAACGCGAAGCGCCGGCATCGATCTAATAATCCACGCAGGCCCTCCGTACCGCCAGCGGTACGATCGATCTTCGAAGCAGAACCGTCAGCCCTGCTGACTCAGCTCTTCAGACTCGGGAAGTGGCGCAGCCTGGTAGCGCACCTGCTTTGGGAGCAGGGGGTCGTGGGTTCAAATCCCGCCTTCCCGACTGCCTAGCGGGCGGTGGGGAATCCCAGGTCGACGCCGCGGTCGGCGGGGTCGGGCCAGTGCTCGGTGACCGCCTTGAGGCGGGTGTAGAAGCGGATGCCTTCGGGACCGTGCATGTGGTGGTCGCCGAACAGCGAGTCCTTCCAGCCTCCGAACGAGTGGTACGCCATCGGCACCGGGATCGCCACGTTCACGCCGACCATCCCAACCGGGGCCTCACGCCGGAACCGCCGCGCCGCCCCGCCGTCACGGGTGAACAGCGCCACGCCATTGCCGAACTGGTTGTTCTCGATGAGCTCCATCGCCTCTTCGAACGAATCCACCCGCACCAGGCACAGCACGGGCCCGAAGATCTCGTCCTCATAGACCTTCATCTCAGCGGTGACCTCATCGAGCAGCGTGGGCCCGACCCAGTAGCCATCGGGGTGGCCATCCACTACCAGCTCACGGCCGTCGCGCCGCAGCACCGCGCCCTCGGTTTCGCCCAGATCGATGTAGCTCAGCACCCGGTCGCGGTGTTCGGCGGTCACCAGCGGCCCCATGTCCATGGGCTCAGCGTCGAGACCGGGGCCGATGCGCAACGCGTCGATGCGCTCGCAGATTTCCTCCGACAAGTCATCCGCGACGGCCCCCACTGCCACGACCACCGAGATGGCCATACAGCGCTCACCCGCTGAGCCATAGCCGGCCGACACGGCGGCGTCGGCCGCCTGGCCGATGTCGGCATCGGGCAGCACGATCATGTGGTTCTTCGCCCCGCCGAGCGCCTGCACCCGCTTGCCGGCCATCGACGCCGTGCGGTGCACGTGACGGGCAATGGGCGTGGAGCCCACGAAGCTCACAGCGTCGATCCCCGGGTGCTCGCACAGCGCATTCACTGCATCGGCATCACCGTGGAGCACGTTGAACACCCCGTCGGGCAGCCCCGCCTCGGCGAACAGCTCGCCGATACGCACCGCCACCGACGGGTCTTTCTCGGACGGCTTGAGCACGAAGCAGTTGCCGCAGGCGATGGCCACCGGGTACATCCACATGGGCACCATCGCCGGGAAGTTGAACGGCGTGATGCCTGCCACCACGCCGACCGGCTGGCGCACTGTGTAGGCGTCGTGCTCGGTGCTGATGTCGTCGGTGCGCTCGCCTTTGAGCAGCTGGCCGACACCACAGGCGAACTCCACCACCTCGATGCCTCGCCGCATCTCGCCCAAGGCGTCGGCCCGCACCTTGCCGTGTTCGGCCGACACCATCTCGGCCAGCTCCAGGCGGTGCTCCTCGAGCAGCTCGCGGAACGCGAACATCACCGCTGCGCGCGACGAGATGGAGGCCTCCCGCCACCCCTCCCACGCTGTGCGTGCCGCGCTCACGACGGCATCCACATCGCCCGGCGAGGCCATGGGCACCGCGGCGATGACGCTGCCCGCGACCGGGTCGGTCACCTCGAACATCGTCTTCGGCGCACCCTGCGTGCGCTGACCTCCGATCCAGTGGTCGACCTGCCTCATGTGAGTCCTCCTTGCCGGCAGCGCTCAGCGTCGGGCGAGCGCGCCGAATACCCGTCTCCAATAGGCCCTGATTTTCGCAGCCTTACGGGGTGGGTGGGAACGCTCAGCGGCGGCATCGCGGCCAGCAGGCCGTGGCTAGAGTCCGCGCCCATGAGTGATGTGAATCCGATTCCTGCAGATCGGCCTTTCGTCGTGCCCTACATGACCATCGGAGCCCGAACCGACGGATCTCCCGGAGGAGCGGCCGATGCCATTGAGTGGTACACAGCCGCCTTCGGTGCCCAGGAGACCAACCGCCAGATGGCGCCGGGCGGCGACAAGGTGATGCACGCCGAGTTAGTGCTCGGCGACGGCTTGCTCTTCCTGGCCGACGACTTCCCGGAGTGGGGAGGCGAACCCTCTGCGCCTGCGGCACTGAACGGTTCGACCGTGACGATGCACCGTTACGTTCATGACTGTGACGCGACCATCGAGAAAGCGGTGGCGATGGGCGCGGAGGTGCTGATGCCGCCCGAGGACATGTTCTGGGGCGACCGCTTCGGCAGCATCCGCGACCCGTTCGGGCACAAGTGGTCGATCGCGACCCATATGCGAGATGTGAGCCCAGAGGACATGGAAGCCGCGGCTGCGGCGATGTTCGCTGATGGGCCTACGGAGGGCTGAGCAATGGCAGTAACTGACTTTGCGGGATGCATCGCCGTGGTGACCGGCGGCGGCACGGGCATGGGCCGCGAGCTGGTTCGCCGGCTGGCAGCTGCCGGGGCGCATGTCGCGGCGTGCGACCTGAACGCCGAGGAGCTGGCACGAACCGCAGAGCTGGCCGCCAGCGGCGCAAGCAGCGTGCGCATCACTACACACGACTGCGATGTGACCGACCCCGACGCCGTGGCGGCGTTCGCCGTCGAAGTTGCTGCCCAGCACGACACCGACCACATCAACCTGCTGTTCAACAACGCCGGCGTCGGCGGTGGCGGCAGCTTCGTGATCGACGATCAGCGAGCCGCCTGGGACAAGACCTTCGAGGTGTGCTGGAACGGCGTGCTGAATTGCGCCCGGGCGTTCATGGACATGCTCGTGCGCTCCGAGGCGGGAGCGATGGTCAACACCAGCAGCATCAACGGCTTCTGGGCGACGGTCGGCCCCGGCCTGCCGCACACGTCGTACTGCGCAGCCAAGTTCGCGGTAAAGGGCTTCACCGAAGCGCTGCAGGTTGATCTGGCCCTGCACGCACCGCATGTCAGCGCCCACGTGGTGATGCCGGGGCACATCGGCACCTCGATCGCGCTGAACAGCTTCTCCGCCCACGGGGTTGACATTCCCCTCATCCGCAAGAACATGGCGGCTCGGGGGGTCGACCTCGATGCCTTCAGCGATGAGCAGGTCGAAGCGATGCTCAACGACCGCAACACCCGGTTCCGTGACGACGCGCCGACCAGTGCTGGGCAGGCGGCCGAGATCATCCTGACCGATGTCCTGGCCGGCCGCTGGCGCATCCTGGTTGGAGATGACGCCTACGCCATCGACCAAGCGGTGCGAAACGACCCCGAAGACGCCTACACCGAAGCGTTCATCGAGCGCTTGCGCGACCAAGGGCACTTGCAGGTGCTCGGCCGCTAGCACCAGGTGGAGTTGATCGTCGGCCCAAGAACCAGGGTCACCCCATTTACCGATCGCGCCGCGGCGGCGGGCATGACCAAGGCGATGGTGTACAATCACACAGTCCTGCCGATTGGCACCGACGATCCCGCGGCCGAATACCGGGCGCTCACCCAGGCGGCAGCGATCTGGGATGTGGGCTGCGAACGGCAGGTGCAGATCACGGGGGCGGACGCCCACCGGTTGACCACCTACCTCTGCGCCCGCGACCTGCGCGACCTGCCGGTAGGCGTGGCCCGCTATGCGCCGATGTGCGATCACGACGGCCGCTTGGTGAACGACCCGATGGCGCTGCGAATCGACGAGACGACGTTCTGGCTCTCGATTGCCGACAGCGATGTGTTGCTGTGGGCACGGGCGGTGGCCGGCGAAGGCGGCTATGACGTCGAGGTCACCGAGCCCGATGTCTGGCCGCTGGCGATCCAGGGCCCTCGAGCCACCGATGTTGTCGCCGCCGCACTGGGGGAGTGGGTACGCGACATCCGCTTCTTCCGTTTCGTCCGCCACGACCACTGCCCCCAAGGCGGCAGCGAAACCGACAGCATCCCCCTAGTGGTGTGCCGCTCCGGCTGGTCCGGCCAGGACGGCTTGGAGCTCTTCCTGATGGACGGCACCAAAGGCGAGCAGCTCTGGGACCTGCTGTGGCAAGCAGGCGAACCCTTCGGGCTCGGCGTGGGAGCGCCGAATAACTCTGAACGCATCGAGAGCTTCCTGCTGTCATTCGGCGGCGACACCGATCCCGAAACCGACCCCGACGAAGCAGGCATCGGCCGCTTCGTCAGCCTGGACGACGTTGACGGCAGCCGTACAGGCCACGACTTCATCGGCAAGGCAGCGCTGCAGGCTCGTCGCGCATCAGGCAGCCAGCGACGCCTCGTCGGTCTTGTGATCGAAGGCGACCCCCCGTCACCACTGCGATCACCACGCTCGATTCAAAGCCCCGAAGGCCACCCCGTCGGCACGCTGCGAGCCCTCGCACGCTCCTCGCGCTTCAAAGCCAACATCGGCTTAGCACTGCTCGACCCACCCTGGTTCGAACCCGGCACCGAGCTCCAAGTCAGCGTCGACAGCACCAACCGAACGGCCACCACCACGCCCCTGCCCTTCAACATCGACTAACCGTGCCGCCGCGCGCCGCTACCCTCGGCGCCCCACGCGGACGTAGTTCAATGGCCAGAACCTCAGCCTTCCAAGCTGATGATGCGGGTTCGATTCCCGTCGTCCGCTCCAGAGAACCTCAGCCTTCCGAGCTGATGATGCCGGCAGCACATGGTGTGCTGCGGGGGGCTCAGTGATTCCCGTCGTCCGCTCCAGCTAGGCGGCGCGGATCGGACCGTCCTCGAGCACCTGGCGGTTCGCGATCACCTCGTCGATGATCCCGTATTCCTTGGCAGCATCAGCATCCATGATGAAGTCACGCTCTGTATCGGTGTGGATGCGCTCAAGATCCTGGCCGGTGTGGTGCGCAATGATCCGCTCGAGACGCTCACGCATCCGGTCGATCTCCCGGGCCGCCAGCTCGATGTCGGTCGCCTGACCTATCGCCTGCCCGTAGGGCTGGTGCAGCAGCACTCGCGCATTGGGCAACGCCATCCGCTTGCCCGGAGTGCCCGCGGCTAGCAGCACTGCGGCCGCCGAGGCCGCCTGTCCCAGGCAGATCGTGGTGATGTCGTTGCGGATGTACTGGGTGGTGTCGTAGATGGCGAACAGTGAGCTGATGTCGCCGCCTGGCGAGTTGATGTAGATGTTGATGTCCTTGTCGGGGTTCTCCGACTCGAGGTGGATCATCTGCGCGCACACCAAGTTGGCCACGACGTCGTCAATGGGCGTGCCCAGGAAGATGATGTTCTCCTTGAGCAGCCGGGAGTACAGGTCGTACGCGCGCTCGCCCCGATTGGTCTGCTCCACGACGGTGGGCACCAGGTAGTTGGTGGCGCGGTACCGCTCGATGCTGTGGTCCCCCTGAGGACGAGCGTCATGCGAACTTGCGGAGAACTTGGCTGTCACGGTGTGTCCCCTCTGTCGTCAGAGTCTGTGCCGTCAAGATCGTCGTCTGTGTCGTCGGTGCCCCCGGCATCGTCAGCCGTGGGCAGTTCGAGCGCCGAACGCTCGATGGTGTCGCCGTCCGGTCCGATGAGTGTGGCGGCTTCTATGGCCCATTGAAGCGCCTTGCTCTTGCAAATGGCTGAGCTCAAGTGTGCAAGCCCGTCGGTGTCGGCGATGACCTCGCGCAGCTGGGCGGCGCTGCGGCCGTCGGTCGCTGCCATGCGTTCCAGCTCTCCGTCGATGTCATCGTCGTCGGCTTCCAGCGATTCGGCCGCTGCCACGGCGCGCAGTGCCAAGTCGAGACGGACGCCACGCTCGGCGTCGTCTCGCAGCTCTCCGATGAACGATGCCGGCTCCTGGCCGGTCGCCTCGAGCCACTCCTCGATCGTCATGTTCCGCTGCTGCAGCCCGCTGCCCAGCTCCTGCATTCGATCCGCGATTGCCCCGCTGATCATGGCGTCGGGAACCGGTCCCTCCACGAGGTCCGCAATCTGTTTCTGCGCCTCTTCCCGCAGCACCATGTTGGCCTGCATGATGCGGCCGAAGCTCAGTTGGCGGGCGGTGGCGTCGCGCAATTCGGCAACGCTGTCGTGCTCGGTGTTCTCATCCACCCAGTCGTCGGTGAGTTCGGGCAGCACCAGCTCCGACACCGTGTTGACGGTGATCTCGAAGTCGATCTCCATCTCCGGTTGCACCGGATGCGGTGCGCTGAACGACAAATCGGTGCCGGCCTCGCAGCCGGTCAGATGCTCGTCGACCTCAGGAACTATGCCGCCGCTGCCGACCTCGTAGAGATAGTCCTGCGCCGCGAGCCCGGGAAGCGGTTCTCCCTCCACCGATCCCTCGATATCGATCGTGACGCGATCGCCTTGCGCCGCGGCACGATCCACCTCGGCGATATCGGCGAACTGGCGGCGCGTCTCGTCGATACGGGCGTCGATCTCCTCGTCGGTCGGCACTGGGCTGGGAATCTCGATCTGCAGGTCCTCGTAGCCCGAGACCGACACCACCGGCCGGATCTCGACGGTCGCTTCGAACGCCACTGGCCCGTCGCTGCCGTCGAGGGTCAGCTCCAGCTCGGGCTGGTTCACCACGTCGACATGGTTGTCACGCACCGCTTCGGCGTAGTAGCGGGGCACCGCCTCTTCGAGCGCCTGAGCACGGCCGATCTCAGACCCGAAGTGCGACTCCAGCACGCGACGTGGTGCACGGCCCGGACGGAAACCGGGAATGCGCACTTCGCGAGCGAGCTTGCGGAAGGCAGCCTCGATGTCGGTGTCGAATGTCTCGGCGTCAACCTCGACGGTCAGCTTGACGCGAGGTCCGATGAACCTCTCGCTCGTGGCCTCGCTGTCGCGTGGGCTGTCCTCGCCGTCCGAGACATCGGTTTTCTCGGCGATTGGGCTCCCGGCGTCGTCGCCCGCCGATGCACCGTCAGGTTGGGACGGATCGGGTTCAGTAACTGGCGCGGGCCCGATGAAATCCGCTGGATCGAGCGGCGTCAGCGTCGTCTTCACGAAGCGCGGAGCCTACCGGCGCACCGGCAGAGCCCCGTTCGGCGCGAGGCACAATGCCTCGCCGCGACGCGTCGTGCCACCGCCGCAGCGGCCCAACGCATCACGTGTTATCGCGCGTGCTGTGCCATCCTTGGCGGACGACTCGGGTGAACGCCCCGGTGTTGCACAGCTGTGCAAGAGTCGGCAAGCTCATTCGCAGGAGGGAGGTGCAGCGTGGCGAAGTTCGGCGAGGGCGGCGAACTGCTCAAGTGCTCGTTCTGCGGCAAGTCCCAGAAGCAGGTGCGCAAGCTCATCGCGGGCCCGGGCGTCTATATCTGCGACGAGTGCATCGACCTGTGCAACGAGATCATCGACGACGAGATCGAGACGACGACCGAGACGCCGTTCGAAGCGGTGCCCAAGCCCCGCGAGATTTTCGCCTTCCTCGACGACTACATCATCGATCAGGACAGGACCAAGACGATTCTCTCGGTGGCTGTCTATAACCACTACAAGCGCATGCGCCTCGAGCCCTCCGGCCCGGGCGCCGCTGAAGACGTCGAGATTGCCAAGTCGAACATCCTGCTGATCGGCCCCACCGGCTGCGGCAAGACGATGATGGCGCAGACGCTGGCGCGCATGCTCAACGTGCCGTTCGCCATCGCCGATGCCACGGCGCTCACCGAGGCCGGTTACGTGGGCGAGGATGTCGAGAACATCTTGCTGAAGCTGTTGCAGGCAGCGGACTTCGACGTGAAGCGCGCCGAAACGGGGATCGTCTATATCGACGAGATCGACAAGATCGCACGCAAGGCAGAGAACGCATCGATCACCCGGGACGTCTCGGGCGAGGGCGTCCAGCAGGCTCTGCTCAAGATCTTGGAGGGCACCGTGGCATCGGTGCCCCCGCAGGGCGGCCGCAAGCACCCGCACCAGGAGTTCTTGCAGATCGACACCAGCAACGTGCTGTTCATCTGCGGGGGAGCGTTCGACGGGCTCGAGCGCCTCATCGCCGACCGTGTCGGCGAGCGCGGCGTCGGCTTCGGGGCAACGCTGCGCAACGCCACAGACAGCTCTGCGCTCGACATCCTGCCGGATGTGCTGCCCGAAGATCTGCGTCACTTCGGCCTGATACCCGAGTTCATCGGCAGGCTCCCGGTGGTGGGCGTCGTCGACCCGCTGGGTCCCGACGCATTGCGACGCATTCTCACCGAGCCGAAGAATGCGCTGGTCCGCCAGTACCGCCGGATGTTCGAACTCGACGACGTCGAGCTCGAATTCACCTCCGACGCACTCGAGGCAATCGTGGATCAGGCGATGCTGCGCAACACCGGCGCCAGGGGACTTCGAGCGATCCTCGAAGAGGTCCTGCTGGGGTTGATGTACGACCTGCCGAGCCGTGATGACGTCGCCCGCTGCATCGTCGACCGGAACGTGGTGCTGGACAAGGTGAACCCGACGCTGGTGCCCCGTTCAACCGTGACGCGCCGCGCATCTTGAACCCTGGGCCGTCAGACACTGGTCAGCCAGCATCAGCAGCTGGCCCGCTGCGCGACTACGAGGCCGCTGTCGACTGGTTGGATTCCCACATCGATCTTGAGCGGCTGCTCGGCAGCCCCGAGGCGACGCCGCCCACCCTGGATCGCATGTGGACGCTCATGGGTGTCCTGGGCGACCCGCAGGACAGCGTGCCTGCGATTCACATCACCGGAACCAACGGCAAGGGCAGCACGGCACGGCTGGCTGTAGCACTGCTCGGGGCGTGCGGCCTCGCTGCGGGCAGCTACACCTCGCCGCACATCAACCGTGTCAATGACAGGATCGCAGTGGCCAACGAGCCGCTCGACGACGACTCGTTCACGATGGCGGTCAGCGAGATCGCCGTTTTCGAGCCGATGGTGATCGAGCGCTGCGGCGAACGGCCGAACTACTTCGAGGTAATGGCTGCGGCCGCGTACAACTGGTTTGCCTCCGCTGCACATGTCAACGTGATTGAGGTCGGCATGGGCGGGCGCTGGGATGCGACCAACGTGGTGGACGCTGCGGTGGCGGTCATCACCAATGTGGGTGCCGACCATCTCGAGATCATCGGGCCCACGCTCGCAGACGTGGCTCAGGAGAAGGCAGGGATCATCTCCGCCGGAGCCACCGTGGTCTGCGGCGAGACGACACCGGAGCTCAGCGACATTGTGGCTGCCGCCGCCAGGCGGGCGGGGGCTGAGCTGTGGCAGCGCGGCGTTGACTGGGATGTCGCCGAGCGCCGGCCTGCTGTCGGAGGTCAGCTGGTGACGGTTCGCACGCCGTTCGGCGAGCACGCTGAGCTCTTTGTGCCGCTGCACGGTGCCCACCAGGCAACGAATGTCGCCGCCGCCATCAGCTCGGTCGAAGCATTCTTCGGACGGAGTCTGGACGGCGACGTGGTTGCGGCTGCGCTGGACGACGTCTCGCTGCCAGCCCGCTTCGAGATCGTCGCCCGGCAGCCGACGGTGGTCATCGATGGGGCGCACAATCCCGCCGGTGCCGCTGCATTGCGTGACACGCTGGCGGAGTCGCTGCTGGTCGATTCGGACGGTGCCGGCAGCGCCAGGGTGCTGGTCATCGGGGCGAACAGACCGCACGATCCCGCTGCGTTCTGCGAAGCACTCGGCCTCGACCAATTCGACGCAGTAGTAGCTACCGCGGCCGACTGGCCGCGCGCCCTGCCGCCTGCGGACATCGCTGCGGCCGTGGAAGCTGCTGCGGGTGCTGACGGCGAGACCACTGGTCACCGGCGCCCGCCGGAGATCATCAACACGCCCAGTGTTTCGGAAGCTGTGCACGCTGCGTGTGAAAGGGCCGGTTCCGACGGGATCGTGGTGGTGAGCGGCTCGCTGTACGTTGCCGCTGAAGCGCGGCGACTTCTGGGGGTTGACCCGCATTAGCCTCGGACGCGCAGCCGACGGCGCATCGCGCCACGACGCGAGCCAGGCCGAGGGAGACAGCGATGCGGCAAACGCTGGTGATCTGCAAGCCCGACGCTGTCGAGCGCGGCCTCGTCGGCGAGATACTTGGCAGATTCGAGCGCAAGGGGCTCGCCATCGCGGCCTTGGAGCACGGGGTCATCGAGCGCGACACGGCCGAACAGCATTACGCCGAACACGCTGGCAAGAGCTTCTACGCGCCGCTGCTGGAGTTCATCACGCGCTCGCCGTCAGTGGTCATGGTGCTCGAGGGTCCCGCCGATGCAGGAGACGACGTGTTCGCGGTGGTGCGCACCCTCATGGGTGCCACCAATCCCGCCACGGCGACGCCCGGTACGATCCGGGGCGACTACGGGCTGTCTCCGACCGAGAATCTCGTGCACGGCTCTGACAGCGAAGCCTCTGCCCAGCGGGAGATCGCCCTGTTCTTCCCGTCGCTCGCGCAAGCCAGCAACACCGCGAGTAACGGCGCAGCCGAGAGTGCTGCGTCGATCAGTGAGGTGAGCGGCTGATGGCGTCGAACGGGTCATCCCGGCCCCGCCGGCGCGGTTCGGTGTTCGGCGGCCGGGACATTGCTGTCGATCTCGGTACTGCGAACACGATCGTCTTCGTCCGCGGCAGGGGCATCGTGCTCAATGAGCCCTCGGTGGTCGCAGTCGACTCCATGACTGGCAACTCGCTGGCCGTCGGCCTCGAAGCCAAGCGGATGATCGGTCGGACTCCCGGCAACATCACTGCGATCAGCCCCCTCAAGGACGGCGTGATCGCAGACTTCGACATCTGCGAGAAGATGCTCCGGCACTTCATCAACGAGGTCAGCCAGACGCGCTGGCCCAAGCCGCGCATGGTGATCTGCGTGCCATCGGGGATCACTGGCGTGGAGCAGCGTGCGGTGCAGGAAGCCGCCGAGTACGCAGGCGCGCGCCGCGCGTACATCATCGAGGAGCCGATGGCCGCGGCGATCGGCGCCGGCCTGCCGGTGCAATCGGCGCAGGGGAGCATGATCGTCGACATCGGCGGCGGCACCACGGAAGTGGCGGTGATCTCGCTCGGCGGCATCGTGACGGCGCGCTCGGCACGCATCGGCGGCAACATGATCGATGCGTCCATCAGCGCTCACGTCAAAAAGGAGCACGGTCTGGTCGTGGGCGAGCGCACCGCGGAGGAGATCAAGCTCGCACTCGGGTCGGCGTGGCCGCTGCAGCAGGAGATCTACGCGGAGGTCCGCGGCCGCGACATGGTCAGCGGGCTGCCCGAGTCGGTCAGCGTCGACAGCGCAGAGATTCGCGAAGCGATCGCGGGGCCGGTCAGCGCCATTGTCGATTCGGTGAAGGCGACGCTCGATGACACGGCGCCAGAGTTGGCAGCCGATGTCATGGACTACGGCATCACGCTTGCGGGCGGCGGGGCGATGCTGCGCGGACTGCCGGATCGACTGCGCTCGGAGACAGGCGTTGCAGTCCACATCGCGGAGGACCCGCTGTTTGCCGTCGTGCGCGGTTCAGGCCAGACGCTCGAAGAGTTCGACGTCCTCCACGGAGTGCTGTACTCCTCCACCGAGGGGCGCTGACGCCCCCGGCCGTGGCCCGCCGCGCCGGCATTCGGAGACGCACCTGGCTCCGCTTGGCCCTGCTCGTCGTGACGGCCATCGCATTGCTCACGCTCGACGCGCGCGGTTCGGGCGGTGTGCTGGACACTGCCCGCGGCGCGACCTTGGATCTTCTGGGACCGGTGCGGACGTTCGGCGACTGGGTGGCCGAACCGTTTCGCAACGCCTGGCGCGGGATCGTCAGCTACGACGACTTAGAGGCTGAGAACGCGCAGCTGCGCGGCGAGTTGGCTGAAGCCGAGGCATCGGTGCTGCGTGTCGGCGAGTTGGAACGGGATCGCCAGGAGTTGCTTGCGCTGGTGGGCGCCCGCGACGCTGCCCCGGCAATCCCCCGTGTCACGGCGCGGGTCATCGACGCACCTGTGTCCAACTTTGAACGCACGATCGAGCTAGCGAAGGGGCGACGTGACGGCATCCGGGAGGGCATGCCAGTGGAGAGCGGCGACGGACTGGTCGGACGGGTGGTGCAGGCCAGCACCACCCGTTCGCGCGTCGAGCTGCTGACCGATCCCAATTTCGACGCTGGCGTGCGCATCGTCCGATCCGGCGACGACGGCTTGGCTTCGGGACGGGGGCCGGGCCGCGATCTGGAGGTCAGCTATATCGAGCTGGAGACCGTCGTCATCCCCGGCGAGACCGTGGTGACGAGCGGCTTTGCGGGCAGCACGTTCCCGGCAGGGCTGTTGGTGGGCACGGTCACCGATGTTGAACCGGATGCAGTGCGGGGCGCGCAGCGAGTCACCGTGCACCCTGCCGCGGATCTTGAGCGCCTTCGCTGGGTACAGGTGCTGCTCTACGAGCCCAACGTTCCCGAGCCGGTGATCGTGGATCGCGAGCCTCCAGAGGCTGAACAATGATGGCCGGCGCCGGGCCGCTGGCCCGGTCGACGCTGGTGCTGGCTGTTGCCGTCGTCGTTCACGTGGGCTTGCTGGCACACATCACCCCGGCGGGAGTCATCGTCGATCCGCTGGTCTTGCTGGCCGTCGCCGGTGGGATGATGGGCGGTCGCAGTACGGGGGCATCCTTCGGCGGCGGCTGTGGGCTTGCTTCCGATCTCATCCTTCACACGCCGTTCGGCATGTCGTTGCTCGTGCTCACGCTGGTGGGGTATCTGTCGGGTGCCATCACCGAGCAGATCCCTTCGGCCGGCAGGCTCGCTCGCGCTGCCATCGCGTCACTGCTGGCAGCGGGCGGGATTGGCCTGTTCGCGGGCGCTGGCTGGCTGATGGATCTCGTCTACGTGACGGAGGCACCGATCGTTCGCATCGCCATCGTGACCGGCGTTGCGTCCCTGCTGACCAATCCGCTGCTCGAGCGAGCGACTCGCTGGGCCCTCATCATCCGTCCGCGCATGACCGTCAGTCCAGAAAGCGGGGCGCGCGGTGGATGAGCGGGTCCGCCGCCGGATGGCCTTCATCGGCATCGTGATAGTGGGCCTGTTCGGAGCGCTGTTCACCCGCCTGTGGTACCTGCAGGTACTCGAAACGGAGCAGTTTGCGGTGGCTGCCGAGTCGAATCAGGTCCGCATCATCATCACGCCGCCGACGCGCGGCCGCATCCTCGACCGCCATGGCGTGGTGCTCGCGGACAACGTCCGCACCGGCGTGGTGACCTATGACCACTCGAGATACAGCGAGCAGCACACCGAAGCCGTGCTGACCGAACTGGCTGACCTGCTCGATGTGCCTGCCGAGCGTCTGAGCCAGGGTTTTGCAGACCAGCGCACCCACCCGCTCGCCCCGAAAGTGGTCGCGACGGGTCTCGATGAAGACGGCCTGCTGAGGGTGGCGGAGCGCTCGATTGCCGGAGTGGAGGCCAGGTGGGATTGGGTGCGGGTGTACCCCCAGAACGAGGTGGGCGCGCACATCGTCGGTTACGTCGGTGCGATGTCGGAGCGCCAGCACCGCGAGCTGATCGATGACGGCTACCTGCCGTACGAGCGGGTCGGCAGGGCTGGCATCGAGGGTCTCTTCGAAGCGGAGCTCCACGGCGAACCCGGGCGCACCAAGCTCGAGGTCGACCGGCAAGACCGCGTGCAGCGGATATTGGCCGATGTCCCCCCCGAACCGGGAGACGACATCGTGCTGTCCATCGACGTCGAATTGCAGGCCGCCGCCGAGTCATACCTGCGGCAGGGACTCATCGCCGCTCGCAAGACAGTGAGCGAGGACTCCGGCTTCTTCTACCCGGCGCTCACCGGGGCTGCTGTCGTGATGGACGTGCGCAACGGCGACGTGCTGGCCATGGTGTCGCACCCGACCTACGACCCCACGTGGATGGTCGAGGGACTGTCGTTGGCGGAGTACCGGTCGGTATTCGAGAATCCCTACGCTCCCGGTGCGCTCAACAACCTCGCCGTGCAAGGCACCTACTCGCCCGGGTCGGTGTTCAAGCCGGTGACGGCGCTCGCCGGTCTGGACGCGGGGCTCATCTCGCCGCGGGCGGCCTTCCACGACGTGGGCTACTACAGGATCCCCGATGCGCGTGGCTGCACCGGCCGCTGCACGTTCTTCAATGCCGATAGGGCTGCCCTCGGCACCTTGGACCTCTCCGGGGCATTGACCCGATCGAGCGACGCGTACTTCTACAAGGTGTCCGACGACCTGTTCTGGATCGATGGCCCTGAGCAGTGGGCAATCCAGGACATGGCCCGCTCGCTCGGTTTCGGATCCCCGACCGGCGTGCAGCTGCCGTTCGAGAAATCGGGCCGGGTGCCCGACGGTGACGTCAAGCAGACCCTCTTCGAGCTGAGCCCCGAGGCCTACAACCCCTACGACGAACCAGCGCGATGGTTCCCGGGCGACAACATCAACACCGGTATCGGCCAGGGGCTTGTCGCCGTGACACCGATGCAGCTCGCCAACGCCTACGCCACGATGGCCAATGGCGGGACGCTCTTCTCGCCGAACATCGTCGAAGCGGTGGTTTCGCGCCGCGCCGAGTCGTTCGGCGAGCCGGTACTGACCTTCGAACCCCGGGTGCTCGATGTGGTGGACTTCCCCGCAGGAAGCGCTGTGGTGAGGGAAGGGCTGAGCAACGTCACGAATTCCCGGTTGCGGGGCACTGCCGCGAAAGCCTTCGACGGCTATGACCACGAGGGCTATCCGGTGTCGGGCAAGACCGGCACGGCCCAGGCGCAGGGTTTGAACGCAGTGCTGCGGCGCAAGAAGGAGGACACGGCAGTGTTCGTTGCCTGGGCGCCGTCACACGATCCTCGCTATGCCGTCGCTGTGGTCATGGAAGAAGCGGGCTACGGCGGCGAGGCAGCCGCACCCGTGGCTCGGCGGATCCTTGAGGCAGTGCGGGCCTACGAGCAGCGCTGGCCCGAGCCCCAGATTGCGTTCTCGCCGCCTCAGCCCGAGTGCCCCGAGGTGCCAGAGGCGCTGCGAGGTGATCCGGCATTCCTGGGCTACGTGCCCGAAGGCTGCCCGTGGGGCATCCAGCTGCCTCGGGCGAACACGCCCTCGGATGCGGACGGCGACGGCATCCCCGATGTGGACCAGATCGAGGGTGCCCTGCCCGCCAGCCCCCAGCGCCGCAGGGGGGCACTGCGGCGCAATCAAACCCGCCGCAGGGGGGCACTGCGGCGCAATCAAACCCGCCGCAGGGGGGCACTGCGGCGCAATCAAACGCGCCGCAGAGGGGCACTGATCAGGGCTGGGGCTGGGTCATGATCGCACGGCTGCTGAATCGTTCCCAAACACGGCGCGAGTTGCAGTCGCCAGCGTGGTTCGCCGACTACTCATTGGCGCTGGCTGCGATAGCGATAGCGCTGCTCGGCGTCGCGATGAACTACTCCTCCACATGGCGAAGCCTGTCCTTCGAAGGCAGCGACCCGTGGACCGTGGCGCGACGCCAGGCAATCTTCGTGGGCGTCGGCATCGTGGTGATGATCATCGCTGCCGTTGTCGACTACCGGGTGCTGCGTTTCTACGCGACACCTGCCTACCTGTTGGCTCTCGGGGCGCTGGGGGCGCTGCTGTTCTGGGGACCCGAGATTCGCAATGCGCGGTCGTGGTTCGTGCTGCCGGGCGTCGGATTCCAGGTGCAGCCCTCCGAGTTCGCCAAGCTCGTCGTGATCGTGTCGCTGGCGGCGTTCGTGGCCAGCCACGAGGGATACCTGCGCTTCGACACGTTGTTCAACGCGGGCCTGCTGCTGGTGGTGCCCATGAGCCTGATCTACCTGCAACCAGACCTCGGCACGATGCTGGTCTTCGTGGCCGTCGCCATGGGCATGCTGCTGGTCGCAGGGGCGCAGCTGCGCCACATCGTGGTCATTTCGCTCAGCGGAATCCTGGCGCTCGTGCTGGTGTTCAGCATCGACGCGTTCCAAGGCCCCCGCTTGCTCAGCGAGACGCAGCGAAACCGCCTGACGGCATTCCTAGATCAAGACTTCGAGCCTCTGGAAGCCTCGTACAACCTGCGTCAGAGCCAGATTGCCATCGGTGCGGGCGGCATCTGGGGCCAAGGCTGGAAGCAAGGCACCCAAACCAACCTGGACTTGGTTCCCGAGCAGCACAACGATTTCATCTTCACGGCGCTGGGAGAGGAATTCGGCCTCGTCGGCGGCACGCTCCTGCTCGCGCTGTATGCCTACATGTCCGTGCGCATATGGCAGATTGCCCGCGTCGCCAGCGACCCGTTCGGACGATTACTCACCGTCGGCATCCTCTCCATGCTGCTGTTCCAGGTGTTTCAGAACATCGGCATGACCATCGGCATCATGCCCATCACTGGTATCCCGTTACCGCTCATGAGCCATGGCGGTTCTGGCACGGTCACCGCCTTCGCAGCGGTAGGCATCGTCATCAGTGTCGGAGCGCGGCGCTACACCCTCTAACGCTTCACTATCTGGCTGGGCCGGTAGCGTTGAGGTTGCAATGACAACGCTGTGGCCCCGGCTCGAGCCTTTGCTGCCACGTGTCTCCAAGCCGGCGAGGTACATCGGCTGCGAGGACGGGATGCAACGACCGACCGCCGGCCCGCACCTCACGTCGTGGCTTCTGGCCTATCCCGACACGTACGAGATCGGTTTGCCGAACCAGGGCTTGCAGATCCTCTATGAGCTGCTGAACGAGCGTCCGGACGCCAGCGCCGAGCGCACATACGCGCCGTGGATCGATCTGGAAGCCGAGATGCGAGCCGCGGGGCTACCGCTGTTCTCGGTGGACACGCACCGGGCGGCAGGCGACTTCGACATCATCGCCTTCAACCTCTCGGCTGAGCTCGTGTACACCAACGTGCTGAACTGCATCGATCTGGCGGGGTTGGAAGTGCGTGCAGCCCGGCGTAACGATGACGACCCGCTCATCGGCGCCGGCGGTCATTGCGCCTACAACCCCGAGCCCCTGGCGGACTTCGTGGACTTCTTCGTCATCGGCGATGGCGAGGAAGTGGTCTCCGAGATCACCGAAGCGGTCGGTGCCTGGAAGCGAACCGGCAAGCGGCCGGGCACGCGCTCCACGATCCTGCGAGACCTCGCCGGCATCGAGGGTGTGTATGTGCCGGCGATGTACGACGTTGCCTACGACGGGCCGGCACTCGCCGCCGTCACGCCGAAGTACCCGGACGTGCCGGCGCTGGTCGCCAAGCGCACGGTGGCCGATCTTGCCGAGTGGCCGTATCCGCGGCGGCAGCTCGTGCCGGTGACCGAGGTCGTCCATGACCGGCTCTCGGTCGAGGTGTTCCGGGGATGCACCCGGGGCTGCCGTTTCTGCCAGGCGGGAATGATCACTCGTCCGGTTCGTGAGCGCCCCGCTGCCCAGGTCCGCGAGATGGTGACTTCAGGCCTCGAGCGCAGCGGCTACGACGAAGTCAGCTTGATGTCGCTGTCGACGGCCGATTACAGCGGGATCGCCGAGCTCGTGCGCGACACGGTCACGGGCGGCAACATCACAGCCGGCGCTAGCAACACAGCCGGCGCTGATGCCAACCGGATCAGCGTCTCGCTGCCCAGCATGCGCGTCGATGCGTTTACCGTCGATGTGGCAGCCCAAGTGTCACGCGCCCGCCGCACGGGGCTCACCTTCGCCCCGGAGGCCGGTTCGTGGCGGCTGCGCCAGATCATCAACAAGCTCATCACTGAAGAAGACCTGTACGGGGCGGTGCGCTCGGCTTACAGCCAGGGCTGGCATCGCATGAAGCTGTACTTCCTCACGGGGCTGCCTTCGGAGATGGACCCCGACACCGAAGCCATCGCCCACTTGGCCGCTGCCTGCACCCAGATCGGGCAGGAATACACCAAGCGCGCATCGGTGACCGTGTCGCTGGGGGGCTTCGTGCCCAAACCGCATACGCCGTTCCAGTGGTTCGGGCAGAACCCGCCCGAAGAGCTGGCGCGCAAGGTGCGGTTGGTGCGCTCGGCGCTGGGCCGCAATCGGCGAGTGCAGCTGAAGTGGCACGATCCGGCCGCGTCGACTGCCGAGGGCATCGCCAGCCGGGGTGATCGCCGCGTCGGGGCGGTCATCGAATACGTCTGGCGCAAGGGCGGCACGTTCCAGGAGTGGAGCGAGCGCTTCGACTTGGCCTTATGGGAAGAGGCCATGGCAGCGTGCGGCCTCAGCCTTGACTGGTACGTGTATCGCCATCGAGGCGAGCACGAGGTGCTGCCCTGGGACCACATCGGCGCCGGGCTGCACCGCGACTTTCTCTGGCACGACTGGCAGGACGCCCTCGCCGGGCATGGCCTGCCTGACTGCCGATGGACCCCGTGCTACGACTGCGGGGCCTGTACTGAATATGGGATCGAGCACATGGTTGCGTCCCCTGTCGCCCCCAATGGCGGCAGTCAGGGGACGGGACAGGATCTCGCGACCGGCCATCTCGTGCCGGTTGAGCTGCGCCCCCGCCAGTTGGCGGGCGCAGGCGCACCGAGCGGGGGTGGCGCATGATGCGCTGGGCCCTGACGCTGGTGCCGAGCTGCAGTGCCGCTCCCACCCTCATGGGTGGGAGATGTCGTTGAGGCTGCGCGTCCGCTTTTCCAAGGTCGGCAAGATCCGGTTCATCGGTCACCGCGACGTGGCGCGCGTCACCGAGCGCGCCGTGCGCAAGGTGGGGTTGCCGGTGGCCTACAGCCAGGGCTTCTCGCCTCGGATGAAGCTGAGCTTTGGACTGGCGCTGCCCACCGGGTACGAATCGGAGGCCGAGTTCGTGGAGCTGCCGCTCGTTGCAGACGCGGTGCGCGACGGGGGTGCTGCAGAGCCAGGTGCCAGGCATGCAGCGGGTCCTGTGATTGTCTGCCGGGGCGGAACTCACGCACCCTGCGAACGCGGGCTGCCATCGACTGCCCCGAGCTACTGCACCGTTGCAGGGGCGCTCAGCGAGGCGCTGCCGGTGGGCATGGAGGTGTCCGCTGTGACGTTGGTCGACGGACGCGGCCCGTCGCTGCAAGCGGCGGTTCACACGTGCGGTTGGCAGTTCGAGATCGTCGGGCTCGATGCATCCGCAGCAGCGAAAGCGGTTGCAGACCTCCTTGCCGCCGGTACCGTCGTAACTGAACGGGTGCACAAAGGCGAGACCGTGAGTTCGAATATTCGGCCCAGCGTTGAGGTGCTGCAGGTGGTCGGATGCTCGGATCGAGGGGCGGTGCTGAGCGCCGAGCTGTCAGCCACGCCCCGGGTGGTGCGCCCTAGCGAACTGGTGCCGGCGCTCGCGCCGGCACACGAGATGGGCATAGCCCGGAGAACACATCAATGGACGAGCGGCGCCGCGGGACGAGCCGAACCGGCCGTGCCTGCCATGTGCGCCCAGAGACACAAGGAACCCATCAGTGGATGAATCAACACTGAACGACACAACCCCTGCCGTGCGCAAACGACGACTGGTCGTGCCCCCCACGCAGAACGAACCCACCGAGGACAAACCAGAATCCAAGGCAAAGCCCAAGACCAAGGCGAAGTCGGCATCCAAGGCCAAGCCCAAAGCCGGAGCTGAACCCGAGCAGAAGTCGAAGGCCGATCCGCCTCAAGCCGAGCCTGAGTCTGCGAAGCCGCCGGTGCCGCCGGTGCCGCCGCCGGCTCGCAAGCCCCAGATCGGCGACAGCCGCCCGGCGCCGTCTCAGCAAGCACCCGATAGCGAGGGCTCCGGTGGGCGCCGCCGTCGCAGGCGGGGCGGTCGAGGACGCGGCGGACGCGGCCGATCCAGCGAGGCCGCTACGAGCACCGCGGAGACTCGCAATGGCTCCCATGCGCCTGTCGAAGCCATCCTGGCCGATCAGCGGCCGCTGGAGCTCGACGACGACCAGCTCACTGAGCGCCGCGGCAAGTACCGCAACGGCAAGCCGCTGGGCCGCTACCGGATGTGCGTTCATGTCTCCGAGGGAGCGACGCACATCGCCGTGCTCGAAGGCCGATCGCTCATCGAGTACTACGTGAGCCGGCCTTCCGACGACGTCTCCGAGATTTACGGGAACCTCTATCTCGGTCGGGTACGGCGTGTGCTTCCGGGCATGGAGGCGGCGTTCGTCGATATCGGCACGCCCAAGCAGGCCGTGCTCTATCGAGGCGATCTGACCGTTGCGTCCGACGAGAGCGATGATGACAACGGATCGGAGCGCAAACGGGCCGGCGGGCGCCGGGGGCGTTCCGTGGCGGGGCCCGCGATCGGCGAGCTGATCAAGAATGGCCAGACGGTCATGTGTCAGGTCATCAAGAACCCGATCGGCCACAAGGGCGCTCGCCTGACCACGGAGGTGTCGCTGCCGGGCCGCTTCGTGGTGCTCATTCCGAACAGCAGCGTGATGGGCATCTCGCGCCGCCTGCCCAGCCGCGAGCGGCGCCGTCTGCGCAGCCTGCTGGCCAAGGAGATCCCCGATGGCTTCGGTGTCATCCTGCGGACGGCTGCCGAGAACGTCACTGCGGCCGAAATCCGCCGCGACATCGAACGGCTCACGCAGCAGTGGACCAAGATCTCCGAACTGGCGGAACGCTCCGATGCGCCTGTGCTGCTGTTCCGGGAGCCCGAGTTGGCCGTGCGCATCATCCGGGAGCAGTTCACCGCCGATTTCCGTGAAGTGGTGATCGATGACCCGGCGCTGTTCGAACAGGTCAAGGGCTACATGCAGGCGGTGGCGGCACCGCTGGTGGACCGCATCCGGTACTACGACCCGGTCGCTGAACGTTTGCCGCTGTTCGAGCGGGTGCACGTGGCTGAGCAGGTGGGCAAGGCCACCGACCGCAAGGTCTGGCTGCCGTCGGGCGGGTCGCTCATCATCGAGCACACTGAAGCGTTGACGGTGATCGACGTCAACACAGGGCGCAACGTGGGCAAGTCCAGCCTGAACGAGACGCTGTTCCAGAACAACCTGGAGGCCGCCACCGAGATTGCGAAGCAGCTGCGGCTGCGGGACATCGGCGGGATCATCATCATCGATTTCGTGGACATGGACGACAAGCAGCAGCGGGAAAAGCTCATGTCGACGCTGAACGAGGCGCTCGCCCGCGACAAGACCCGCACGGCCACCGAACCGATTTCGGACATGGGCATTGTGCAGATGACCCGGATGCGCACCGGTGAGGGGTTGCTGGAGTCGATGTCGGACCCGTGCGATGTGTGCGAGGGACGCGGTATCCAGCTGCGCGAATCGCTGTTTGCCTGAGGACCAGAGGCTGAGCCTCCAAAAGCCACTCGCCGATCCAGCGGCCTCATCGGTATCCTCTCCAACCGATGTACGCAGTCATCGCTACCGGCGGCAAGCAGCGCCGCGTCGAGGCCGGCCAGCGGCTCGACATTGAGCTGCTCGCGGTGCCGCCCGGCGAAGAGGTCACCTTCACGCCGGTTCTGGTGGTGGATGACGGCGCAGTGCTGGCGACGCCCGACGAGTTGGTCGGAGCCTCGGTGACCGGCCGGGTGGTCGGCGAGGTCAAGGGGCCCAAGATCGACGGCTTCACCTACAAGAACGCCACCACGAACCGGCGCAGGTGGGGACACCGACAGCGCTACAGCACGGTCGAGATCACCCACATCGCCACCGCTTAGGGGCATCCCGGCAGGCACGCGAGATCGGACACCAAAGGACAGCACCATGTCGAAGACCAAGGGCGGAGGCTCCACTCGCAACGGGCGCGACTCTGTGGCAAAGCGCCTTGGGGTCAAGGTCTATTCGGGACAGACCATCGACGCCGGCGGCATCATCGTGCGCCAGCGGGGCACCAAGTTCCATCCGGGGCGGAATGTGGGCCGCGGCAAGGACGACACGCTGTTCGCGACAGCTCCCGGCGTCGTGCGTTTCGGCTTCCGCCGCGGGCGCCGGCTCGTTGACGTTGTGCCGTCGTAGTTCGCCCGTACTTCATCCCGAGACCTGTAAGCGTCTGCGAGGACGCTGATGAGCGACTTTGTCGACGAGTGCCAGCTGCACGCGAAGGGCGGTGACGGCGGGGCGGGCTGCGTGTCCTTCCGTCGCGAGTCTCATGTGCCGCGCGGTGGCCCCGATGGCGGCGACGGCGGGCACGGCGGCGATGTGTGGGTGGTGGCCGACCGCAACGTGGCATCGATGCTGGCATTCCGCGACTTCCCATTCCGGCGCGCTACGGATGGAGGCCACGGCCAGGGGCGCAAACGGCATGGCCGCAACGGTGCCGATGAGCTGGTACGGGTGCCCGAAGGCACGATCGTCCGCGACCGTGACGGCGCTGTATTGGCCGACCTCGTGCATGCCGGCGATCGCTGGCTGGCGGCGCAGGGCGGGCGCGGCGGCCGGGGCAATGTCCGTTTCGCTTCGAATCGGATGCGCGCACCTCATTTCGCTGAGCAGTCCGAGCCCGGCGAGGAGCGCTGGCTGGGCCTGGAACTGAAGCTGATGGCCGATGTCGCACTGGTGGGATTGCCGAACGCAGGCAAGAGCACCTTCATCAGCGCCGTGTCGGCGGCGCGGCCGAAGGTCGCTTCGTATCCCTTCACGACGCTCACGCCCAGTCTCGGAGTGGTGCGGCTCGACGACGGCTCGGGAATCGACGCCGACAGCTTCGAGATGGTGATTGCGGATGTGCCCGGATTGATCGACGGTGCCGCTCAGGGCAAGGGCCTCGGGCACCAGTTCCTGCGGCATGTCGAGCGAGCCCGGGTGCTGCTCATCATGGCTGACTTGGCGGAAGTCGCAGATCGTGATCCCCATGAGCAGGTGGATGTGCTGCTCGGCGAACTCGAGCTTCACGATCCCGCGCTCGCAGCGCGGCGTCGCCTGGTGGTGGGCACCAAGGCCGACGTAGCCCACCTCGCCTGGGACGGACCGCGGCTCAGCGCTGTGACCGGCGAAGGCGTGGCGCCGGTTCTGGGCCAGCTACGGGATCTGGTGTCCGAAGCCAGGCACGCCGACGAGGCTCCTGCCCAATATGTCGTCCACCGCCCCGAACCCACCGGCGTCACGGTGCTGCGCCTTGCAGACGGGGTTTTCGAGATTGAGGGCCGTCAAGCCCGCCGCGCCGTCGCTCTGTCGGATCTCACCGATCCTGCTGCGCTGGCGTGGGCGCAGCGGCGCTTGGAGCAGCTTGGCGTGTCACGGGCCTTGGCTCGCAACGGCGCCCAGTCGGGTGACTTGGTGCGCATCGGCGAGTTCGAATTCACGTACGAGCCAGATACATGACTCGGGTGACTGTGTTGAGAACCGCGAGACGACAGGATTGACGTCGATGCCTGGCTCACTGCGGCTGATTGCCAAGATCGGGACGTCGTCCATCACCACGTCGGACGGGCGCGTCGATCTTGATGCCGTCGCGAAGCTGGCATCGGATGTCGCGGTCGTGCGCGCAGCCGGTCACGAAGTGATCGTGGTCACCTCCGGTGCGATCACTGCAGGCGTGCAGCGGTTGGACGTCGAGCGCCCCACCGAACCGGAACGGCTCCAAGCGCTGTCAGCAGTCGGCCAGATCGACCTCATGGCCTCCTATCGGGAGCTGTTCGCCGCCGAGGGGATGGTGGTCGGCCAAGTGCTCATCGCCCCGCACGACTTCCGTGACCGAGACCAGTACCTGCACGCCCGAGCTACGTTCCATCACCTGCTCGATCTCGGAGTCGTGCCGGTCGTCAACGAGAACGACGCGATCGCCGATGACGCCATCCGCTACGGCGACAACGATCGGATTGCCGCCCTCGTCGCCAACCTGGTGCGCGCCGATGTGCTGATCCTGTTGACCGACATGCCAGGTGTCCTCACTGCCGACCCGAACATCGACCCGGAAGCCTCGCTCATCTCGGAGATCTTGGAGGTGAGCCCGTCCCTGCAGGCCGCAGCGGGCTCCGCGAATGCGGTCGGCAGCGGCGGTATGGCCTCAAAGCTGGCAGCGGCCCGGATGGCTTCGTGGAGCGGTGTGCGCACGGTGATCGCCTCCGCCCGCCGCCCCGACGTGGTCGCCGACGCCGCCGCGGCCCGGCCGGGTGTCGGCACGACCGTGCCGGCACGAGATGCACGAGTCTCTGCTCGCAAGCTCTGGATCGGCTTTGCCGTCGCGGCGAGAGGATCGGTAACCGTCGACGACGGCGCCCGTCGCGCTGTGTCGGCAGGCGGAAAATCGCTGCTCGCAGCCGGCGTCGTCGGGCTTGAGGGTTCCTTCGCCGCCGGCGAAGCCGTGGACATCGTCGACCCGCAAGGGGAGACCTTCGCCAAGGGCCTCGCGGCCATTGACGCTGAGGGCCTGCGAGCCACAGCGGGCCTGCGCAGCGACCAATTGCCCGAAGGCTTGCACCCATTGGTTGTGCACCGCGACGATCTCGTCGTTCTGGGGTGACGCCACTAGCCTGCACAGGTGCCTGACGTGGAGATGATCGCTCTCGGTGAGCGTGCGAAGGCCGCGGCGACCGTTCTGGCACAAGCGCCCGGTGCCGTGCGAGACGAGGCCCTGCTGTCGGCCGCAGATCTGCTGCAAGAGGCAAGCGACACCGTGCTCGCGGCCAACCGCGACGACGTGGCCAACGCTGAAGCTGCCGGCACCTCGGCGACGCTCATCGACCGGCTTCGGCTCGACCCTGGCCGCATCTCGGCCATGGCGGCAGGCCTGCGCAACGTGGCGGCCCTCGCCGACCCGGTCGGCCAAGTGGTCGACGGGTGGGTGCGGCCGAACGGTCTGGCAGTGGAGCGGGTCCGGGTGCCGCTCGGCGTGGTGGCGATCATCTATGAGAGTCGGCCCAATGTGACCTCAGACGCTTTCGGGCTGTGCCTGAAGTCGGGCAATACAGCGTTCCTGCGGGGCTCGGGGGCTGCGCTGAACTCCAACATGGCGATCGCCGAAGCGCTGCGCGAGGGCCTGGTCAAAGCGGGCTTGCCCGCAGACGCGTTGGTGCTGGTCACCGATACGCGCCACAGCGCCGCCACCGAGTTCATGCGGCTGCGCGATCACATCGACTGTCTCATCCCCCGGGGCGGCCCGGCGCTCATCGCCTCCGTGCTCGCCAATGCCACCGTGCCCTACGTCATCGACGGCGACGGCAATTGCCACGTGTACGTCGACACGGCAGCAGATCTGGACATGGCAGCCAACATCGTCGCCAACGCGAAGCTCAGCCGCCCCTCGGTGTGTAACGCAGCCGAGTCACTCCTGGTGCACCGCGACGTGGCTGACGCATTCCTGCCCCGCATCGTCGGCGATTTGGACGGCGTGGAGCTCGTGGGCGACGCGGCGGCGCAGGCCATCTCACCCCAGATCGGCCCGGCCAGCCCAGACGACTTCGCGACAGAGTTCCTCGCGCTCAAGATGAGCGTTGCGGTCGTCGATGACCTCGACACTGCCATCGACCATGTCAATCAGCACGGCACGGGCCACAGCGAGGCCATCGTGACCGGAGATCTGGCCGCCGCCCAGGAATTCACCCGCCGGGTGGATGCCGCCGCTGTGCTCGTCAACGCCTCGACACGCTTCGTGGACGGCGAGGAATTCGGATTCGGCGCAGAGATCGGAATCAGCACCCAAAAGCTGCATGCCCGTGGCCCCATGGGCCTTGAACAGCTCACGACCACCAAGTTCGTGGTGACCGGAACGGGTCACACACGGGGGTAGCCGTGCCGAAAGGTGGCCGCGGCTGCCACACTGTCTGACCGGTCCAGTTGCCCGGCGACGCAGTGCCGACGGCCCGGCACCCACTCTGACACCCACAGGGGAGACACCCAGAATGAACGAGACAATGTTCGGAGACCTCTCGGGTGTCCGTGAAGGCTTGGCGAAAGTCGAGTACCTCGCCGACGACGGCATCGCCAGCGTGGTGTTCCTGGCTGAGCGTCTCGGCAAGCCAGTCCTCATCGAAGGACCAGCAGGCACTGGCAAGACTGAGCTGGCCAAGTCGGTGGCAGCGATGAGCGGCGCCCGCCTGATCCGCCTCCAGTGCTACGAAGGGCTCGACGAGGCCAAGGCGCTGTATGAGTGGAACTACAAGAAGCAGCTCTTGCGCATCCAGGCCGACCGGGGCGTCGACGCGGAGCACGAGGACTGGGTGGAGCTGCAGGACGACATCTTCCAGGACGAATTCCTGCTCACCCGTCCGCTGCTCGAAGCCATCAGCGCCGAAGACAAGGTGGTTCTGCTGATTGACGAGGTGGACCGGGTCGAGATCGAGACCGAGGCGCTGCTGCTCGAGATCCTGTCGGACTACCAAGTCTCGATTCCCGAGCTCGGCACGATCATGGCCAGCCAGATCCCGCTGGTGTTCCTGACGTCCAACAACACTCGCGAGCTGTCCGAGGCACTCAAGCGGCGCTGCCTGTTCCTGCACATCGACTATCCCGATCTCGAACGCGAGAAGCAGATCGTTCTCACCAAGGTCGCTGGCATCAGCGAGAACTTGGCCGAGCAGATCGCACGTGTCGTGCGCTCGATCCGCCAGCTCGAGCTGAAGAAGGCGCCGTCAGTGTCGGAGACCTTGGACTGGGCCCGCACCTTGGTGCTGCTGGGCATCGAGAACATCGATGTCGAGCAGGCAAAGGAAACGCTCCACATCCTGCTCAAGTACCAATCTGATATCGAGAAGGCCGCCAAAGAGCTGACGGTCGAGGCCTAGCCGCGGCAGGAGACGGGAGACGGGGGTCAGCCATGCTGGATCTGCTCAGCGGCTTCGTCGGGGAGCTGCGCAACGCTGGCCTGCCGGTCTCGTTGACGGAGAACCTCGACGCCATGGAGGCCGTCAAGCACATTCCTATCGAAGACCGCGACGCTTTCAAGTACGCGCTCGCGGCCACGCTCGTCAAGAACGAGCAGCACTGGCGGGCATTCGAGACAGTTTTCGAGGTGTACTTCTCGCTGCGCGGGCCGGAATACAACGTCGGCGACGAGGAAGGCAACGGGGAGTTCGATCCCGACAATCTCGAAGAGTGGATGTCCCAGCAGATGCAGGGCATGGGCGGCCGCGGCGGCGGGCAGGACATGTCGCCGGAGGAGATTGCCGAGATGCTCTTCCGGGCGCTGCTGAACGCCGATGAGGCAATGATGGCGGCCATGGCCCGAGCTGCAGTGACGCAATTTGCGGGCATGGAACCGGGTCGGCCCGTCGGCGGCACCTATTACCTGTACCGCACGCTGCGCAACCTCGATCTGGACGGGATGCTGGATCGGCTGATCGAGGAGTCCTCGCAGCGCTACGACGGCGAGATGACGCCGCTCGCCGAACGGCTCGAACGCGAGGAATTCGAGAACCGCATCGAGCAGCTCAAGCGCGAGATCGAAGCGGAGATCCGGCGTCGACTCGTGGCCGACCGGGGCGTCGAGGCCATGGCCAAAACGCTGCGCAAGCCGCTTCCCGAAGATGTCGACTTCATGCACGCCAGCCGTGAAGAGATGGCGAACATCCGCAAGGCTATCCAACCGTTGACCCGCAAGCTGGCCGCTCGCCTGGCGCGCAAACGCAAGCACAAGCGGCGCGGTCCCCTCGACTTCCGGGCCACAGTGCGGCGTTCGCTCAGCTACGGCGGCGTGCCCGCGGAGCCGCGCTTCCGCCATCCCCGGCCGAACAAGCCCGAGCTCATCGTGGTCGCAGATATCTCGGGTTCAGTGGCAGCATTCGCCCGGTTCACGCTGCACCTTGTGTATGCACTGCAGAACCAGTTCTCCAAGGTGCGCTCGTTCGTCTTCATCGACGGCATCGACGAAGTCACCCACATGTTCCAGAACGAGGAAGACATCACCAACGCGGTGCACCGGGTGAACACCGAAGCCGATGTCGTCTGGGTCGACGGCCATTCCGACTACGGCCATGCCTTCGGCGTGTTCTGGGAGAACTTCGGCAAGGATGTCAACGCCAAGTCGACGATGATGTTCCTGGGCGATGCCCGCAACAACTACCACTCGACGAACGCGTGGGTGCTCAAGGAGTGCCAGAAGCGGGCCCGTTCGGTCTTCTGGCTGAACCCAGAGCCCCGGTCGTACTGGGACACCGGCGACTCGGTGATCACCGAGTACTCGACCTATACCGACGGCGTATTCGAGTGTCGCAACCTGCGTCAGCTCGAAGGCTTCGTCGACAACCTCGCCTAGCCGGCGGGCCTAACCGGCGCCGTTTCTGGCCGACGCGAGCAGGTCGGAGGCCAAGAAGGCCAGATCGAGTGATTGGCGGCCGTTGAGGCGCGGGTCGCACATGGTTTCGTAGCGGTCGCCGAGTTGGTGCTGAGCCAGCTCGTCGCTGCCGCCGATGCACTCGGTGACCGCATCGCCGGTGATCTCGAGATGAATGCCTCCGGGCCAGGTGCCAGCGGCAGCGTGAGCGGCAAAATACTGGCGGATCTCAGCCAGGATGGCGTCGAAGTGGCGCGTCTTGACCCCGTCTTCGGTGCTGAAGGTATTGCCGTGCATGGGGTCGCACTGCCATACCACCGGGTGGCCGGCGTCGGTGACCGCCCGCAGGATGGGTTCGAAGCACTCCAGGACGTTGCCGGCTCCCATACGGCTGATCAGGGTCAGCCGCCCGGGGATCCGCTTCGGGTTCAGCGTTTCGCACAGTGCCAGCGCCTCGTCGGGTGTGGCGGTGGGGCCCAGCTTCGCCCCGATCGGATTGTGTACCCCCCGCAAGAACTCCACGTGGGCCCCATCGAGCTCGCGAGTGCGCTCACCGACCCACAGCATGTGCGCCGAGCAGTCGTACCAATCGCCGGTGATGCTGTCGGTACGGGTCAGCGCTTCTTCGTAGCCCAGCAGCAGCGCCTCGTGGCTGGTGTAGAGCTCCACCTGCCGCATGGCGCTGTCGTCGGTGTCGAGTCCGCAGGCGTTCATGAACCGCAGGGCCGCATCGATTCCGCTGGCCAGCACCTCGTAGCGCTGGCCAGCCGGGCTGGAGGCCACGAACTCCTGATTCCAGTCGTGCACCTGCCGCAGGTCGGCGTAGCCGCCCCGTGTGAACGCCCGCAGCAGATTGAGCGTTGCCGCCGATGTGCTGTATGCGTGCAGCAGGCGGGACGGGTCGGGTGTGCGGGCTTCGGGTTCGAACGCGATGTCGTTGACGATGTGGCCGCGGAAGATGGGCAGCGTCTGGCCGTCGCGGGTCTCAGTGGCCGAGCTGCGCGGCTTGGCGAACTGACCGGCGATCCGACCCACCTTCACGATGGGCAGCCCGGCGGAGTATTGCATCACCACGGCCATCTGCAGGATCACCTTGAGGCGGTCGCGGATCTGATCTGCGGTCGAAAGCTCGAACGACTCAGCGCAATCGCCGGCTTGCAGTACAAAAGCCTTGCCGGCGCAGACGTGCCCGAGCAGCTCGGTCAGCCGCCTGGCCTCGCCTGCAAATACCAGCGGCGGACGCCGGCGTAGCTCGGCCAGCGATGCCGCCAGCGCGTCAGCGTCGGGCCACTCGGGCTGCTGACCGGCGGACCGGTCGGCCCATGAGCCGGGATGCCAGTCCGCAGCGTGCTCGGGAGGTCCGGCGGGGCTGGGCGCGCCGGATGGTGAGGCTGCGTCGTCAGACAGCGTCTGCGTCGGCATCGATGTCTACGAACTCGCCGTCGGCGGCGAGGCTCTGCAGCTCATCGACGGCGCGCTTGACCAGGCGGCGTGCCGCCTCGGCCGTCACACCCAGCTCTTCGCCGATCTCGCGGTAGCTGCGCTGCTCGCCGTCGATGAGGCCGTTGCGCCGCTTGACGGCGTACTGGGCCCGCGGGTCGAGGCGACCGAGCATGGAGTGCACCATGGTCTTACGGGCCGACTCGATGGCGTAGTGCTCCGGGCCGGGCGCATCGTCGCCGATCAGGTCGATGAGCGCGCTGTCGCCGTCGTCGCCGACGGTCTTGTCGAGCGAGGTGGGCGTGCTGATCCGCTGCAGCCATGCGTTCTCGTCGTCGAGCGAGTCGCTGTCTCCACCGTTGTGCCGCAGCGCGGCTCGCAACGTGGCAGAGCGGTCCGAAGGCAGGCGGATGAGGCTGCCCTTCTGATCGAGTGCGCGCCCGATCGACTGCCGGATCCAGAACGTGGCATAGGTGGAGAACTTGAAGCCGCGCCGCCAGTCGAACTTCTCGACGGCGTGCTCCAGGCCGAGGTTGCCTTCCTGGATCAGGTCGAGCAGTTCCAGCGTGGGAGGCAGCGGGTAGCGGCGCGCGATCGACACGACCAGGCGGAGGTTCGCCCGGATGAAGCGGTCGCGCGCGGCCGCAGCGGTCTGCACGGCCTTGCGCAGTTCGCGCCGCTCGGCCACCGACAGCTCCTCGTCGCTGTCGAGGCGCGTCCTGGCATCTCGTCCTGCCTCGATCTGCTGGGAGAGCATCCGCTCGTCTTCTGCGGTGAGCAGTGCCACCGCACCGATCTCGTTCAGGTACTGGCCAACTGAATCCATGACATTCGCTCCAACCGGCAGGGGGCAGCCGGTTCTTCGTATTCGCTTGCATGCCGCCCTGGCATGCCACCCGGTGGGGGCACCGGGTATGTTCAGCCCTCGCAGGACTGCGGCAGCCCCAACTCAGGCGTGGCACCGCCGTTGTGGCGGAGCCGATCTTGCTTGTACGCCCGCATGCGATGCCAGGCCCGAGAACCCGGACCTCGTGCAGCACTGCTTTGGGCGGACAGTCAAAAGTAGCACATG
This sequence comes from Candidatus Poriferisodalis sp., assembly GCF_965219595.1. Classification (NCBI taxonomy): domain Bacteria; kingdom Bacillati; phylum Actinomycetota; class Acidimicrobiia; order Acidimicrobiales; family Candidatus Poriferisodalaceae; genus Candidatus Poriferisodalis; species Candidatus Poriferisodalis sp. The sequence goes on along the minus strand of NZ_OZ244781.1, from coordinate 3,480,556 downwards.
GCGCATGACGCGCGCAAACAGCCGCCACCGGAGGCTTGCCGATCGATGCAGTGGTTCCCCGGTGCGCGCTACAGAACTGATGTGTGGCGTGACTCTACACTGCTGCGGTGCCGCCGCGACAAGCGATCTTCGGGGGCACGTTCGACCCTCCTCACGCCGGTCACGTTGCCGCAGCGATTTGCGCGCGAGAGCAGCTCGACATCGACATGCTCCACATCGTGGTGGCGAACGATCCGTGGCAGAAGTCAGCGGAGCGGGTCGTCACGCCCGCCCATCACCGGCTCGCCATGGCCCGGCTGGCCTTTCGCGATGTCGCTGGCACGGCCGTGAGCGATCTGGAGATCCGGCGAGGCGGGCCGACCTACACCATCGACACCGTCGCACAGCTCACGCAGCCCGGGGCCGAGACTGTGCTGGTGATGGGTCCCGCCGCAGCGAGCGGAGTGACGACGTGGCACCGGGCCGCCGAGCTCGCTGAGCGTGTGACGCTCGCGGTTGTGCAACCACCAGGCGAGCCGCCCATACATGTCGAAGGCTGGCGTACCGAGATTGTGCTGATGGAACCGGTCGAGGCCTCAGCCACGTTCGTGCGCGAATTGCTGACCCATCGCGCCCACCAGGAGATCCCGCCTCAGGTAGTTCAGCTCGTGCCGCCAGCCGTCATGAGTTACATCGTCGAGTGCAGGCTCTATTCTCCGTGAACGTGGCATCGGTTCCGCAGGCGTCCCCGGCTTCTTCCGGGGTTCACGCCCTGCAGCGGGATCCGATCAACACAGGCGCAGACGTGCCGCCCCTGGTGCAAGCCGCGGTGGACGGCGCCGCGGAGATGTCTGCTGAGCGCATCGTGGCACTCGACGTGGGCGATGTACTCGCCATCACTGATTGGTTCATCATCGCGAGCGCCCCCAATGTGCGACGCGTGCGACGTATCGCCGAGCTGATGGAAGCGCACGTGAAAGCGGCCGGCGGTCCCGGGCCGATTCGAACCGAGGGGCTCGACGAGGCGCAATGGGTGCTGCTCGACTTCGGTGAGTTCGTGGCGCACATATTCCACGAGCCCAGCCGCGAGTACTACGACCTCGAGCGATTGTGGTCGGACGTGCCTCGCCACGAGTTCGACTGATCGACGGGCTGAGCCCACCGGATCAGGGGACGATCTCCGCCGTTCCTGCGCGGGCCAACGAGATCCAGGTGCGCCCGGGTGTCAGCGGCACGATGAGGGCATTGTCGGAGCGGAACACCGTGACGTCGAGCTCCGACAGGCGCTCCCAGGTGCCTCGCACCAGCATGCCGTCGCTGAAGATCCAAGCTTCTCCGCTACCCGTCAGCACTGGCTCTGGGGTGGCAGCATCCGCTGGGCTCTGGCGATACCGCACGAACTGCACGATGACGTTCTCGGGTGCAATTCGAACGCCGTCGAAGTCGGTGTGGTCGTTGCCGTTCTGGGTGCGAGCCCAGCCGGCCGCGGCCGCGTCCCAGCGGTATGACGCCTTGATCTGCCCGTAGTCGACGTCCACGCCGCTGACCGACGTGCCCCGCGGCAGCGGCTGGCCCTCGGCACGGAACCGGAAGTACTTCGGGGGCGTCCTGCCCTCGGCTGCGCCCGCTGCATAGATGCGAGCGGTGTCGGTGACGAGATTGTGGGGGGCGTTCTTCTCCGGCGAGCGTTCGAACACGCCCTTGGCGATAGCGGCCCCGTCGATGATGGCGATGGCGTCGACCCGGCGGAGGGCTCGCGCGGTGTAATCGTTGGCTCCCGAGTTCACGAAGATGGGACGGTTGAGGTTCGACAGCAGTGCAAAGTCGCCGGTGCGAGCCGAGCGGACAGGGCCGACCACGTCGGCATTGGTGGAATGGAAGATCGCTGCGAATCGCGTGAGCCGGGCCTCGACGAGTTCCTCGTAGACCACGTCGGCTTGGTTGAGGCCCCACTGCGGCAAGGCTCGGGGGTGATTGTCGATCTTCACGACTGCGGCGGGCCGCAATATCTCGGTAGGCGTCGGCAAGCCGGTGAACGGCGCAGTGAACTGCGGCGCGGCGACCGTGGTGGACGTAGCGGGCTCCGTGACGGGCACCGAGGTGACGGGCGCTGCAGTAGTCGAAGGTGCCGTCCCAACGGGCGGTGCGGCGGTAGTGGGCGGTGTGACGGCCGTCGTCGGCGTGGCAGTCGGTGCGGATTCGACCTCGGTCGTCTCCGGCGGCACCGTGATGGACGAGCACGCTGCCAGCAGCATCAGTGCTGCGAGCCAAGTCGCCCAACTCAGCCGTTGACGCGTTCTGCCTGCAGAGATGCCGGTGCTGCGGAACGTCCTGACCGCGCCTTGGCGGCCTTCGTCGAACGGTTCGCGGACGTGCTCCAAAGGTCTGCTCCTCGATGTGTGCAGCAGGGCCACCGCGGCCATCCGACCGAATATTCACCATACCGGTCGCCTGTCGTGGGAGGGTGGCACACTGCCCACATGACGACGCTCGTCTCCGGTGGCGCCGGATACGTCGGGAGCCACACGGTGGCTGCTCTGCATGCGGCTGGGCGCGATGTCGTCGTACTGGATGATTTCTCCAACGCCCGGCGCGGCGCGGTTGGCGAGCTCCGCCTGCTGACGACGCCGGATCTGGCTGTCGTCGAAGGCGACGCGGCGGATCGCGCCGCCGTCCGCGAGCTCTGCGATGAACACGACTTCGATTCGATCGTGCACTTCGCAGCGCACAAGAGCGTTCCGGAGTCGTTTGCCGATCCGCTGCGGTACTACCGGAACAACCTTCTCTCAACGCTGTGTCTGGCCGAGATCGCGGTGGAGCGTGGCATTGATCGCTTCGTCTTCAGCTCGTCGGCAGTGGTGTACGGAACGCCCGAGCAGCTGCCGGTCAGCGAGGAGACGCCTGCTGCACCCCAGAGCCCGTACGGCACCACCAAGCTGATGTGCGAGCGCATCCTCGCCGACACGGCGGCATCCTCGGCCATGCAGGCCGTCATCTTGCGCTACTTCAACCCGGTAGGTGCGCACCCCTCGGGACGTATCGGCGAGCAGCCGATCACTGCTGGCCAGAATCTCGTTCCAGCGGTCATGCGGGTGGCGCTGGGTGCCCTCAGCCGGTTGCAGATCTTCGGCAATGACTACGACACTCGCGATGGCACAGCCGTGCGCGACTTCGTCCACGTGACGGACCTGGCTGAAGGGCATGTGGCGGCGCTCGATGCCGACCTCGGCACGCGCCGCAGCCGCGTGTTCAATCTCGGTACCGGGGCCGGCACCACGGTGCGAGAGTTGGTGGCCGCGACCGAGGCTGTCACCGGTCGGCCGATCCCCTGCGAGATCGTGGGCCGCCGGCCCGGCGACATCGCCGAGTCATGGGCCGACTGCAGTCGCGCCGAAGCTGAGCTCGGCTGGAGCGCGCAGCGAGACCTGGGCCAGATGCTCGCCGATCACTGGCGATTTGCGAGTGCCTGCGCCGAGATCAGCGTGTAGTCCTCACCGGCGGCCAGCGGCGCGGCCATCGATTCGGGGGCACGAAAGAGGGCACCCGGTCATTGCGCACGAGGATCACGTCAGTGGCAGCGACTTGGCCGAGCATGGACTCGTCGAGCATCCACACCGGCAGGTCGAGGTAGTACGAGATCCAACGCGGCGTCCAGATGCCCGACGTGAACCACACCAATTCCGCTTCGCCGACTCGTGGATCATCTTGTGCCTGTTCCAGAACAGCCCCGGCATCGGCGGGGCTGTCGAGATAGAAATCCCGCGTCGAGCCCGTCACCACGAAGGCCAGCGTCACCAGCGTCACTGCCGCCGCGGCTGCTCCCAGCGGCGCTCGGAGCTTTGCCGCGGGGCCCTGCAGCAATCGACGGATCGCGTCGGCGAGGGCTGCGATGCCGATCGTCGCACCCACCGTCGGGAGAGGCGCAGCGTAGTATCGGCCCGATGGTGGTCCAGGAGCGGCATCGACTGCCGGACACCACACCGAACATCGCCGAACAGGCTGAGCGGGCTGGCGAAGCCGCGAACTCATCCGCGGTGCCGTCGGGCCGGCGAGGCTTCCGGTTCCTCTACGTCGTCGACGCCGTGACGTTGTTCGCCTTGATGGCGGCCATCACAGTGGTGCGCTTCGGGCTCGACTGGCCGACATACCCGCGGACGCACTACCTGATCGGCTTCGGAGTGGCCACCTTGTTGCACATGACCGTCTATTACTTCGGCGGGCTCTACGAATTCGAGCAACGGTTGGGGCATCGGCCATGGCTGCCACGCGCCATGCTCCTGACATTCATGGCGGTGGGCGGCGACGCCACGGTCACGTTGCTGACGGGTCGCTACCTGATGCCGAGGGGCAACCTGGTGGTGCTCGCCGTGGCGGGTGCCGTGCTGATCTCGTTCAACCGCTGGGGTGCGCGTCGCGTGCGCCTGCTTCGGTACGGCAAGCCCCGCATGCTGCTGGTGGGTTCGGCTGCTGACATCGAGTCCGCTGCCGAGCACCTCGCTGACGCCGAGGCCGACGCAGTGGTCGCGGGCAGCCTGACCGACCCTGCGCTGATCATCGGTGAAGCAGATCGCCTCGAGGTCACCGAGCTGCTGCTCCTGTCGGGCGAGCCGTTGGAGAGCATCTATCCCGAGCCGCTCGGCGAACTGGAGCTCCGCAATGTCGGCGTCTTCCGGCGCATCACACCGGCGGACACACTGCTCGGCCTGCAGCGCAGTCGGCAGATCGGGGGAATGCCGTTCGTAGCGCTCCGAAACCATGCGCTGCCGGTGTGTCGCCTGCGCTTCAAGCGGCTGTTGGATCTGGCGTACTTGGTGCTGCTCGCCCCGTTTGCGCTGCCCCTCACTGCCGCCGTTGCCATCTACGTCAGGATCGTGGGCGGCCGCGGCGTGCTGTACCGACAGGAACGTGTGGGGCGCAGCGGCGTGCCGTTCGTGCTGCTGAAGTTCCGCACGATGACGCGCGATGCCGAGGCCAACGGCCATGTGCTGGCTGCCTCGAATGATCCCCGGGTGGTGAGCGGCATGGGTTGGCTGCGCCGCAGCCGGCTCGATGAGTTGCCGCAGCTGTGGAATGTGCTCACCGGCGCGATGTCGCTGGTGGGACCCCGGCCCGAACGACCGCAATTCGTCGCCCGGCTCGAGCGCGAGATCGCTGGGTACGGCAGGCGCCACGATGTGCCGCCTGGTATCACGGGGCTCGCGCAGACGCAGGGCCACTACCAGACCGATCCCGGCTACAAGCTCGGTCACGACCTGCAGTACGTCGTCAACTGGTCGCCGGTGCTCGACTGGGAGATCATGGCGAAGAGCCTCGTGGTCATGGCTCGCCGTGACGCCCGGTGAGCAGCAACGGTGACCTGCCCTCCGTCTCGGTGGTGATTCCGGCGCGCAACTGCGCCGCTGAGCTGCCCGGATGCCTCGACGCGGTGAGTGCCCAGACCTATCGGGGAAAGCTCGACGTGATCGTGTCGGTTGCACCGAGCGCCGACGACACCAGCAGTGTCGCTGCATCGGCCCACTGCACGCGGCCCCTGCAGGTGATCCAGAACCCGGCGGGCACCACGTCGTCGGGTCTCAATCTGGCGATCGGTGCTGCTGCCGGCGAGGTCATTGTGCGAGTCGACGCCCAGGCCAGACTCCCGGCCGATTATGTGGAGCGAGCCGTCGCAACGTTGCGGCGCACTGGCGCGGCGAATGTCGGCGGCGTGCAGCGGCCGGTGGGCCAGGGTGACGTGAGCCGGGTGATTGCCGCAGCACTGTCGTCGCCATTCGGAGGCGGTCCGGCCGTATTCCGGCACGGGAGCGATGAAGGACCCGTCGACACGGTGTACCTGGGCGTGTTCGACGCTGCCGTGCTCGCTTCTGTGGGCGGATTCGACGAGTCGTTGGTGCGGAACCAGGACTACGAGCTGAATTGGCGCCTGCGCGAGCAGGGTCACATGGTGTGGCTGGACCCGAGCTTGGTCGTGGAGTACCAGCCCCGGTCGACCTGGGCTGGTTTGGCGCGCCAGTACTTCGAGTACGGCGCCTGGAAGCGTGTGGTGATCAACCGACACCCACGCTCGATGCGGCTGCGGCAGCTCGCAGCGCCTGCATTGGTCGTCGGCTTGGCGGTGTCTGCATTCGAGCTGGCGCGCGGTCGCCCGCGCGGCGGAATCGTGCCGGCCACATATCTCGGTGCGTGCGCGCTGGCCGCAGCCCGGCTCCGTCAGCGCCTTCCCTCCGTCGGTGATCACTTGCGGGCAGCGGTGGCCTTCGCCGTCATGCACCTGTCGTGGGGAACGGGCTTTCTGATCGGCCGCCGCCGTGACGAGCGCATGCCGCCGGCGGATTGGGCGGCAGACGGCGAGAGGTGACGCAGCAGCGGGCATTCCGGTCTGCTGTGCGACCTCGGTTCCGGTTCGGTGCCACTCGGTACGCTCGCACACATGGCTGATGTCGTGATCCGCAACGGGACTGTCGTTGACGGGAGCGGCGGCCCGCCGCGTACAGCCGATGTCGCCATTGACCACGGGATGGTCGCCGAAGTGGGAGAGGTGGCCGGCCGGGGTCGCCGCGAGATCGACGCCGAGGGACACCTCGTGCTGCCGGGCTGGGTGGACATACACACCCACTACGACGGGCAGGCCACCTGGGATCCCGAGATGACGCCGTCGTCGTGGCATGGGGTGACCACCGCCATCTTCGGCAACTGCGGCGTTGGCTTCGCCCCGGTGAAGCCGGGCACCGAGGACTACCTCATCAACTTGATGGAGGGAGTGGAGGACATTCCCGGCACGGTGCTCGCGGAAGGCATCGATTTTCGCTGGACCAGCTACCCGGAGTATCTCGATGCGCTCGCGTCGACTCCCCGGGTGATGGACATCGGCAGCCAGTTGCCCCACGGAGCGCTGCGGTTCTTTGTGATGGGCGAGCGCGGCGCTGACCACGCCGAGGTGCCGACAGCCGAGGAGCTCGACCGGATCACCGAGTTGGTCACCGAGGCACTCGACGCGGGGGCGCTCGGGTTCACCACCAGCCGCACCACCAAGCACAAGGCGGCGGACGGCCGGTTGACGCCGTCGCTGTCGGCGGGGGATCCCGAACTGGCCGCGGTGGCGCGGGCGATGCGACGGGCCGGTGCCGGCGTGCTGCAGGTGAACTCCGACTTCGGCCCCGGCGAGTTCGAAACGCTGCGCGCGGCCGCCGAATTGTCCGGCCGCCCGCTGTCGGTGCTGCTGCTGCAAGTCGACGATGCGCCGGAGCTGTGGCGGGAAACCTTGGATCACATCCATGCCGCGAACGCCGCGGGCATTGCTGCGAATGGGCAGGTCGGCTGTCGACCGATCAGCGTCATGCTCGGACTCGACGTGTCGGTGAATCCCTTCGGCAATCACCCGGCCTACCGGCAGATCGCCCATCTGCCCACTCCGCAGCGAGCCGCCCGCATGCGCGACGACGAGAGCCTGCGTCGGGCCCTGATCGAAGATCGGCCGCTGGACGGGTTCAGCAAGTGGATGGACTACGCGCTCACCCGTGCTTTCGAGCTCGGCGACGTGCCCGACTATGAGCCCGATCCCCGTGCTTCGGTTGCAGCCCGGGCTGCAGACCTGGGCGTCAGCCCGTGGGAGCAGGCGCTGGATCTGCTCTCAGACGGCGACGGCGACGCCCTGCTCCTGTACCCCTTCGAGAACTACACCGGCGGCAGCCTGGATGTCATCCGCGAGATGCTGGCCGACCCGCACACCATCTGCGGCATCGGCGACGCGGGAGCACACGTCGGCACCATCTGCGATGCGTCGTACCCGACGTACCTGCTGACCCACTGGGCTCGAGACCGCAACCGTGGCGAAGGCCTGCCGCTTGAGTTCCTGGTGCAGAAGCAGACCCGCGCCAACGCGCTCGCCTATGGCCTCGCCGACCGCGGCCTGCTCGCACCCGGCTACCGGGCTGACCTCAATGTGGTCGATTTCGATGCGCTCGGCGTGGGGCGCCCGGAGCTGGTGTACGACTTGCCGAGCGGCGGCAAGCGCCTGATCCAGCGGTCGACGGGGTACCGGCACACGTTTGTGGCAGGAGCCGAAGTGTCGGCGGACGGCGAGTTCACCGGCGCCCGTCCCGGCAGGCTTGTGCGTGGTTCGGTGGCCGACCCAGCGAACCAGTGAGCCGGTGAATCCCCCGCCATTGCCGGATGCCGCTGAGCTGCCGCTCGCCGGCATCACGGTGCTCGATCTGACCATTGCGCGCGCTGGCCCCACGGCCGTGCGGCAACTCGCGGACTGGGGCGCCGACGTCATCCGGGTGGACGCCCCTACCGACGGCTTCGAGGAAGGCCGGGAGGCATCGCCGGATCACCTCAACATCCACCGCAACAAGCGCTCGCTGGTCATCGACTTGAAGAACCCGTCGGGTCGCGAACTGCTGCACCGTCTTGTTCGGGCAGCCGATGTGCTGATCGAGAACCTGCGACCGACTGTCAAGTACCGGCTGGGATTCGACTGGGACACCCTGCACGCCGTGAATCCCGCGCTGGTGATGGGATCCATCTCGGGTTTCGGCCAGGACGGCCCGTACGCGACTCGCGGCGGTGTCGACCAGATCGCTCAGGGCCTCGGTGGGATGATGGCGGTGACGGGGCTGCCGGGACATGGTCCTGTGAGGGCCGGCGTGGCGATCAGCGACGTGACCGCCGGCCTGCAGCTCGCCATCGGTGTGCTGGTGGCGCTCATCGAGCGATCCCGCACCGGCGAGGGTCGCTGGGTGCACACCTCGCTGCTCGAGTCGATGATCGGCATGCTCGACTTCCAGGCGGCTCGCTGGACGGTGGCGGGGGAGGACCCACCGCAGGCCGGCAACGACCACCCCACGATGATCCCGATGGGCACCTACGAGGCCGCCGACGGCCACATCAACATCGCAGCGCCCGGCGGGCGGTTGTGGCGCGCGTTCTGCGTCGAGATCGGCCGGCCCGATCTGCCTGACGACGAGCGGTTCTCATCGGTCAAACTGCGCTCTGCCAATCGGACCGATCTGAACAAACTCATCGGCGAGCGGCTCGCCACCGCAGGCTGCGACGAATGGGTGCAGCGCCTCAACGCTGTGGGCATCCCGTGCGGGCGCGTCAACACCGTGGCCGAAGCCTTCGCCGACCCGCAGGTTCAGCACCTGGGCATGGCCGCGCCGGTGCATCACCCGGTGATGGGCGACATCCGCATCGTGCGCAACGCCACCCAGATCGACGGGGTGCCCGGTGACATCCGGCGGCCCAGCCCCGCGCAGGGCGAGCACACCGACGAGATCCTGGCCCAGTTCGGGCTGGAACCCGACGAGATTGCCGCCCTGCGCGACGCCGGCGCCGTCAGCTAGTTGTGCCGGCCGGCATCGGTCGCCGGCCTGCTTGGCGTCAGATGCTGCGAGCAGCCTCGAAGCCGGTATCGAGGTCGGCGACGATGTCGTCGATGGTCTCGATGCCGACCGACAGCCGAACCAGGTTCGGCTCGACGCCGGTGTCGGATTGCTCTTGCGGTGTCAGCTGGCTGTGCGTGGTGCTCGCCGGGTGGATCGCCAAGCTGCGCACGTCGCCGATGTTGGCGACGTGGCTGTGCAGCCGGAGGCTCTCCACGAACTTCTGACCCGCCTTGATGCCGCCGTCGATGCCGAAAGCCAGCACCGAGCCGGCGCCCTTGGGCAGGTACTTGCGTGCCCGCTCGTTGTACGGGCTCGACTCCAGCCCCGCATAGAGCACCCAGTCGACCTGCGGATGGCCTTCGAGATAGTCGGCCACCGCCACGGCATTGGCCACATGCCGCTCCATGCGCAGCGACAGCGTCTCGATTCCCTGCAGGAACAAGAAGGCGTTCATCGGCGAAACCGCAGCGCCGATGTCACGCAGCAGTTGCACCCTGGCTTTGAGGATGAACGATCCGGCACCCAGAGCAGGCCAGTAGGCCAGCCCGTGATAGCTGGGATCGGGCTCGGTGAACATCGGGTGCCGTCCAGACGCCCCGAAGTCGAACGTGCCGCCGTCGACGATGAGACCGCCGATCGACGTCCCATGGCCGCCGATGAACTTCGTCGCCGAGTGGACCACGATGTCGGCCCCGTGTGCCAGTGGCTGGCACAGGTAGGGCGAGGGCACCGTGTTGTCCACGACCAGCGGAACGTTCACGCTGTGCGCCGCATCCGCGACCGCCTCGAAGTCCAAGATGTCGTTCTTCGGATTGCCGATGGTCTCGCCGTAGAACGCCTTGGTGTTGTCGCGCACTGCGCCGCGCCACGAATCGATGTCGTCGGGGTCTTCCACGAAGGAGACCTCGATGCCCATCTTCGGCAGCGTGTAGTGGAACAGGTTGTATGTGCCTCCGTACAGCGACGGGCTCGCCACGATGTGGTCGCCTGCCTCCGCCAGGTTGAGCACCGCCAGGGTCTCGGCCGCTTGGCCCGAGGCCACCGCCAACGCTCCCGGAAGCCCGACCGCAGTACGCACGCCGCCCTCGAGCGCACTGATGCGCTCTTCGAGCACGTGCTGGGTCGGGTTCATGATCCGGGTGTAGATGTTGCCGATCTCCGCCAGCCCGAACAGGTTCTGAGCATGCTCGGAGCTGTCGAAGGTGAACGACGTGGTCTGGTAAATCGGCACCGCGCGGGCGTTGGTGGCGCTATCTGGCGCTTGGCCCGCGTGGATCATTCGTGTTTCGAATCCCAACTCGGCGAGTGGGTCTGTGGGTGTTTCGCTCATGTCGAGCTCCATTTCTTACGCCCCATAAGGCGGGCTGTGCCTGACCCGGCGGGATTGCCGAGCGCGCAGCACTGTACCGGTAAAACCCGACCTGTCCAGTCGGATTTTCTGTGACAGATCTATTGCAGTGCTGGCCGCAGCTATCGGCTCTGCTTCTTGCGCTTCGGGTCGTCAGAAGCCGGTCTGCTTGTCCACGACGCCTTCGAGCGAGCGGCCCTCGCGCAGGGCGACGAGGTTGCGGCAGAAGCGCTCCAGATTGCGTCGTGCGCGGTGCTGGCTCGCCCCGGCCGTGTGGGGCGTCATGACGCAATTGTCAAACCCCCACAGCGGGCTGTCAGCGGGCAGCGGCTCGACCGGGGCGACATCGAGGGCGGCACCGCCGATCCGGCCGTCGGCCAGCGCTCGCTCCAGCGATGGGCCGTCGATGATCTCCCCGCGGGTCACGTTCAGCAGGATGGCGCCGTCGGGCATCAGGGCGAGCATCTCGTCGTCGAACATCGCCCGGGTGTCAGCGGTGAGCGGCAGCCCAACAGCCAGCACGTCGCTGGTGGCCACGACGTCCCGCAGCGACTCGGGCCCGCCGACCGTCTCGACGCCCTCGCCGGGCGGCACCGGGTACAGGTCCATGGCCTGCACTTCCATGCCGAACGCGGCTGCGCGGCGGGCAATGTGCCGGCCTGTGCCGCCGAACCCCAAGATGCCCATCGTGAGGCCTTCGAGCTCCAGCTCGCTATAGCGCATCTGCTCGCGCAGATCATTGTCCCAGCCCTCGGGGCCCAGCTTGACCGCGGTTGCGATGCGCCTGACGAGCGCCAGCAGCAGACCGAACGCGTGGTCGGCCAGATGGCTGCCGACCAGTCCCTTCTCGCCGGTGAGCACCACATCGCTGGCGAGGAACTTGGGGTACATGAACATGTCGACGCCCGATGCCGTCGCATGGATCCAGCGCAGGTTCGGAGCTGCGTCGAACAGCCACTCCGGCACGATGCCGAGGATCACCTGTGCCTCGCCGGCCAGCGGAACTCCGTCTCGGGGCCGGTCCACGATGTTCACAACGGCGTCAGGCCCGGCCGCGTCGCGAATGGCCGCCTCGTCGGCGGGGCTGACATCGGGCAGCGTGAGTGTCTTGGTGACGAGCACGTTGAGCGGCCCGTCGGGCACGTCGAGGATGGTCGGGCCTGGCGGTCCAGAGTTCATGGGATCGGTGTTCATGAGATCGTCGCCTCCACATCTCCGATGCCGCTGTAGCTGGTCACCCAGCGTTGGCCGGGTTCGGCCCGGAAGCGGGCATAAGCGCCGGTGATCACGCTCTGGCCCGGCTCGAGCGCCATGCCGTGCCGGTGCAGCGTGGCTGCGAGCCGGGCAATCGACAGGTAGGGATTGTCGACCTCGTCGGCGGCGGTACAGCTGAACTGTTCCTCGCCGTCGCATGACACCGTCACCACGCAGTGGTCGAGCTCGGATGCCGGCGGCGCGTCAACACCCGAGCCTCGCACGATGGCCCAGTTCGTCAGGTTGTCGGCGACGAGCATGGCGAGGTTTCCGCCCACGGCCACCCGTGCTTCGTTGACCTCGTAGCCGGCGCACACCTGCGCGATCCGGGCGGGCACCGAGGCCGGGTCGACATCGTCGCCGGCAATGCGCTCACCGATCACGAAGCACATCTCGGGCTCGATGCTCACCTTGCGGATCTCTGCCGACGGCAGATCGGCGGGCGAAGCGAGCACCCGGTTGACGTGCCCGAATGGCCGGTCGTCGATGCCCACCGTCGTGCGGGCCCGGTCCGACGTGAGCCCGACCTTCCAGCCGACGTGCACCGCGCCGCTCGCGACAGCTCGTTGCTGCATCTCGCACTGGATGGCAAGCCCGTCCTCGAAGCCCAAGTCGGCGAACGCCTCGACCGGCGCCTCGCCTCCATCGGCGAAGTACGCGGTCAGGGCGTCTGCGGCCGCGAGCTGGTCGGGGTTGAGCTGTTGTGGCGGAGTCACAGCGGGGCACCTTAGATCGCTAGCGGCAGGCGAGTTCAGATGTCCGGGATCGTCCTTTGCGGCACAGGGTGCTCGCCGTAGTGTGAACCCATGAGGTTGCAGCTGGCACTCAATGTGGACGACATCGACGAGGCAGTCGACTACTACTCGCGGCTCTTCGGCGCCGAACCGGCCAAGCGGCGCGACGGGTACGCCAACTTCGCTATTGACGAGCCGCCGCTGAAGCTGGTGCTGTTCGAGAATCCCGGCAACGGGGGCACCATCAACCATCTCGGGGTCGAGACCACCTCGGCCAGCGAGGTGGAACAGGCTCATGCCCGCATGGTCGAGGCCGGTCTCACCACCTCCACCATCGACGAGACCATGTGCTGCTACGCCGAAAAGGTCGAGACCTGGGCCACCGATCCGCACGGCATCGACTGGGAGTGGTACGTGAAGCAGGGCGACGCCGAGGTCATGAACAACGTGGTGCTGTCACGACGTGGCGATGGCGTGGAGCGCGAGAGTCACGCTGACGACGCCTGCTGCGCCTAGCGGCGCCCGCGGCGTCTGGTTCTGCTAGCTCTGGGGTCGGCGCTCGCGGAGCAGCACTTCTTGGGCGATCGTCGCGACGTGGCTGCCGTCGGGAGCGAACAGGTTGCCCACCGTCATGCCTCGTGCACTGGTGAGACCGTGGCAGTCGAATTGGTACAGGTGCCACTCATCGGCGCGCATCGGGCGGTGGAACCACATCGCGTGATCCAGTGACGCCCCCATGAACGACTCCTGGTACTGCTCGCGGGTCACCTGCAGCGGGTGCAGCGAGCGGGCGGCGTTGAACTGGATGGCATCGGAGGTGAACGCCAGCCCGCAGATGTGCAGCCGGGGGTCGTCGTCGATGGGATCGATGATGCGCACCCAGCCCATCGATTGGCCCGCCCCCGGATGGCTCGGCAGCGGGCGGCGCTCCATGATCCACGGCCACCGTTCTTCGTCGATGTTGCGGCAGTCCTGCGGGTCGGGGGCGAGGGGGATGCGTGCTGTCTGCACCTCGGCGTCCTGCTCGGCCACATGGAACGAGCACGACAGGTTCAAGATGGCGCCGCCGCTCTGGCGGGCCACGACGGCCCGGGTGCAGAACGAGCGGCCGTTGCGCAGGCGGTCCACCTCGTAGCGGACCGGCTCGTCGAGCGTGCCCCCGCGGATGAAGTAGGCGTGCACGGAATGCGGCACGAATGCTTCATCGACGGTCTGGAACGCCGCCCACAGTCCCTGGGCGATGACCTGCCCGCCGTAGATGCGGCCCCACATGTATTCGGGGCTGACGCCCACGTAGGTATCGGGGCCGTGCTGCTCGAGGAACATGACCTCGCCATAGGTGGTGGGCGCGGAGATGCCGCTGGTCACAGCAATCCCTTTCGGGACTCGCGCCAGTTCACAGCAATCCCTTGCGGGATTCGCGCCAAGGTCACAGCAATCCCTTGCGGGATTCGCGCCAAGGCACATCACGGTCGAGGCGGGGCTCGCCGGGCAGGCCGAGCACCCGCTCTCCCAGGATGTTGCGCTGGATCTCGTCGGTGCCGCCCCGAATCGACATCGAGGGTGCCGTCACCGTCTCGATGTAGCCAGGGCCGTCTTCGAGCATGCCTGCGGCTCCCGCGGCGCGATTCGCCAGATAGGCGCGTCGCTTGTACGACGACACCGTCCTCAGCTTTGCACCGCTGCCGGCCGGCCCTGGACTGCCACCGGAGCGGGCCTCGTCCGCTGCCCGCTGGGCGGTCCAGCGCGACGCCATGTCGGCGGAGTAGATCGACATGGCCTCGTCCCGCCTCACCTTGTCATCGAGCGCGCCGAGCGCGGCCAGATCGGCGATCCACGTGGGCACGCGAGAGCCACGTTTCGCGCCGTCGCCACCGCCGCGGCTGCCGGCGCCTGCCCGTTCGTGCGAGAGGATCGTCATGGCCACCCGCCAACCCTCGCCCACATCGCCGACCCGCCAAGCATCGGACACCACAGCGCCGTCCACGAACACCTCGCTGAAGTGGGCGTCGTTGTTCATCTGCCGCAGCGGTCGCACGTCGACGCCGGGTGCATCCATGGCGATCACGAACATCGTGAGGCCCTTGTGCTTGGGCTGTTCTGGGGCGGTGCGGGCCAGGCAGATGGCCCACTTCGACCACATCGCTCGGCTGGTCCAGGTCTTCTGGCCGCCGAGCCGCCACACGTCGCCGTCCCGCTCGGCGCTCAGCGCCACGTTCGCAAGATCTGAGCCCGCCTCGGGCTCGGAGAACATCTGGCACCAGATCTCGGCGCCCGAAGCGATCGGTCGCAGCCAGCGCTCCTGCTGCTCTGCGGTGCCGTGCGCCAGCAGGGCAGGGCCCACCATGCCGAGCCCGATGGCAAACGGGTACAGGTCGGGCACGACGTACTCACGCAGCACCGAGCCGATGAGCTGGTTCTCCGCCACCGAGGCATCGCGGCCGCCATGGGCGGAGGGCCAGGTCGGCACATGCCAGCCGCCGTCAACGGTCGCCGCCAAGTAGGCCCGGCCGTCGTCGAGGTCGTCGCTGCCGGCCCCCATCGACGTCAGGCGCGTCTGGTCAGTGCGGCGTTCGAGCAGCCCGTCGAGAGCCGCCCGGATGTCCTCGACGTTCGGCATCAGCTGCGGGTGAAGTCGGGCTTCCGGCGTTCGTTCATGGCGCTCACGCCCTCGCGCCAGTCGTTGGTGGTACGGAGACGATCCTGCTCGGCCTTCTCGTTGTCGGTGGCCACCTTGATGGCATCGGCCAGGTGGCCGCGCATGGTGTAGCGGATCGACTCGACGGCCAGCGGTGCCGAACCGGCGATCTCGCAGGCGAAGTCGTAGGCAGCCCGACGCAGGTCGTCGAGCGGCACCAGCTTGTCGGCCAGCCCCATCTCGACGGCTTCGTCGCCCTTCACGCGCCGGCCGGTGTAGAGCAAGTCCAATGCCTGCTGGTTGCCGACCAGCAGAGGCAGCGTCACCGTCAGGCCGAAGCCGTGGTGGAACCCGAGTCGGGCGAAGTTGGCCGTGAAGCGGGCCTCTGGCGCTGCGATGCGGAAGTCCGGGAAGCAGGCCACGCCCAGGCCGCCGCCGACCGCTGCGCCCTGGATGGCGCCGACCACCGGCTTGCGCTTGGAGAACAGGTCGAAGGCTGCGTCGTAGAGGTGGCGGGGGCTGCCGTCGGCGTTGGTAGCGGTGATCTCGCCACCCCGCCGCCCGTCGGAGCCGAACTGGGCGCCCGCGCAGAAGTTCTTGCCCTCCGAGCACAGCACGCTGGCGCGGCAGCCGTCCTCCTCGTCGAGATCGCCGAACGCGGCAACGAGCCCGTCGATGAGCTCCAGATCGAAGAAGTTATTCGGTGGCCGGTGAATCTCCACGACCGCCACGTGGTCATCGCTCAGCTTGACCGAGACATCCCCGTACTCGCCGAATTCGTCAAAGGTGCTCTCATCCATGCGGCGAGCGTAGATGCGCCGCCCCCGGAGCGCTCCGCTCAGCCCAAGGCGGCGGTGCCGCTGGTGATGAGGGGGTAGAGGCCGTCGGCGCCGACGCCGGTGGCCATCTCGCCGAGCACGGCCGACCAGTGGGCGTCGGAGCCGTATTCCTTGCGCCAGCTCCACAGTCGTCGGCTGAAGTGGTGCAGCGGGTACTCCTGGGTCATGCCCATGGCGCCATGCGCTTGGTGGCAGGCCTTGGTTGCCCGGGCCGCCGCCTGGTTGGCGACGAGCTTGGCCGCAGCGATCTCGAACGGCGCATCGCCCCGCGTGGCCTCGCGGGCGGCAACCTCGGCAGCCATGCGCACCAGTGCTGCGTCCTGCGCTGCCCAGACCAGGTGCTGCTGGACCGCTTGGAAGCGCGCCACCGGTCGGCCGAACTGGACCCGCTCGTTGGTGTAACTGACCGTGAGCTGGCACATCTTCTCGATCGCTCCGGCCATCAGCGCGACGCGCGACAGCGCGCCGCGCTGCGCCAGCGCGCCAGCGTCGACGCCGTCGGGTGCGGGTGCCGCTCGTCCGGTAGCGCCATCGAAATTGACGGTGTCGCGGGGCTCGCCCGCCATGTTCGGCAGCGGCGTGATCGTGCAACCCGATGCTGGAACCGACACGACCATCGATGTGCCGTCGCATTCGCAGACACACACGATCGCCGCGGCGCTGCGTGCCCACGGCACCCGCTCCGCCGTGCCGCTGAGGTGGGCACTGCCGTCGTCGCCGATCTCGACGGTGCAATCGCCGGCGCTCGTACCGGTCAGGCATCTGGCTGCGCCGCCACCAGCGGAATCATCTGTGCCCGCTGGTTGCTCGCCGCTGCCCATCCGCAGCCCGCTTCCGATACGCGGCGGGACGACCGTGACCAGGCCATCGGGGCGCTCGAGGCCGGCCTCGGCCAGCAGCCAGCCGCCGAGGATGCCGTTCTCGGCAGCCGGGATCGGTGCCGAGTGGTAGCCGACGAGCCGCAGCACCTCGATGGCCTCTGCGAGCGTGCCGCCCGATCCGCCTGCCTCTTCGGGCACCGCGATCAGGTCGAAACCGGTCTCGCAGAACGCCTCCCAGATGTCGGGTGCGCCGCCGCTGTCTTCTGCGGCCTGCACTGCTTCGTGTGTGCACAGCTCGCCGAACAGCCGGTCGGCCGTCTCGGTGATCAACTCGTCGACCACGACCGGCTCGGGGGCGGTCGTGACGGTCATGCCGGCAGCCCCTGGAGTCCCTTCGAGGCGACCGAGCGCAGGATCTCGATGGTGCCGCCCCGGATCGTGTTGCCGGGGAACGTCACCACGCACTGCGCCAGCAACCGTTCGAACAGCGATTCGGATTCGGGCGAGTACTCCTCGTCGATGAGCTGCACCAGTTTCTCGACGACCTCCTGCTCGTAGCGAGTCCCCATCTCCTTCACCAGCGCCGACTCCACTGACGGCGCCTCGCCCTCGTCGATCAGCCGTGCCACCGACAGCGACAGGTTCCGGATGCCCCACCAGCGAGCCGCCAGCTCGCCGAACAGATCCGACACCGCATCTTCCATCGGCGTGCCCGCCGCCTCGCGCAGCAGCTGCTCCACCGTCGAGAACGGCGACAGCCAGCGGTCGGGACCGCCTCGCTCGTAGGCCATCTCAGTTGTGTTCTGGTGCCAGCCCATCCCCGGCTGGCCCACCACGTTGACATCGGGCACGAACACGTCGTGGAACGTCACCTCGTTGAAGTGGTGGCTGCCGTCCAGGAATGGGATCGGGCTGATCTCGAGACCCGGCGATTGCAGGTCGATCAGGAACTGCGACAGGCCCGCGTGCTTGTTGCCGTCTTCCATCGGGGCGGTTCGCAGCAGGCAGATGAACCAGTCGTTCATGTGTGCGTTCGACGTCCAGATCTTGGTGCCGTTCACCACCCACCCGTCGTCGGCGCGTTCGGCTCGGGTCGACACCGAGGCAAGGTCCGAACCGCTGTCGGGTTCGCTCATGCCGATCGAGAAGCCCAGCTCGCCCCGGCAGATCGGCGGCAGGAACCGCTCGCGCTGCTCGTCGCTGCCGAACTTGAGGATCACGTTGCCGGTCTGGCGGTCGGCCACCCAGTGGTGCCCCACCGGTGCGCCCCAGCGCAGCATCTCCTCCACCACGATGAAGCGCTGCACGGCGGTGCGGTCTGAGCCGCCCCAGCGTGAAGGCAGCGCCATGCCCACCCAGCCCCGGGCGGCCATCTTGGCCGAGAACTCCCGGTCGTGATCGGCGGCCATGCCCAGGCACGGCTCGTGGGCGCCGGGCGGCAACTCGGCCGCCAGGAACTCGCGGACCTCGGATTGGAGGTCGAGCTCAGGACCGGTCAGTTCGGTGGGCGTGAATCTCATCAGCAGGCCTCCGCTGGAAGTCGCGTGATCAAGCCAGGGCGAAGCCGCGGTAGTTGTCGGACGCCACGTCCTCGCACACCTCGACATAGGGCGGGAAACCCGGCAGCGGCATGAACACCCGGGTCTTGCCGGGGATGTTGGCCCCGAGGTACCACGAGTTGCACGTGGGATACAGCGTCAGGTCGGCGACGGCATTGACGTAGTCGACCCAGTAGGCCTCCGCATCGGGCTCGGGCTCGATGGTGGCGGTGCCGCGCTCGCGAAGTTCGACCAAGCATCGCGAGATCCAGTCGAGGTGCTGCTCGATGGACGGGATCATGTTGGTCAGCACCGACGGGCTGCCGGGCCCGGACACGGTGAACATGTTCGGGAAGCCCGCTACACCCAAGCCGAGGTAGGTGCGCGGGCCGGCGTCCCAGTGATCGGCCAGCCGCACGCCGCCGCGACCGGTGATGTTCATGCGCAGCAGCGTTCCGGTCATCGCATCGAAGCCGGTGGCGTACACGATCGCATCGACTGGGTACTCCCGGCCGTCGACCACCACCCCGGCTGGCGAGATGCGCTCGATGGGATTCTCCGACACGTCCACCAGCTGCACGTGCGGCTGGTTGAACGTCTCGTAGTAGTTGGTGTCGAGACACGGGCGCTTGCAGGCGATGGTGTTGTGCGGGGTGAGCTTCGCCGCCACCTCAGGGTCATCGACGACCTCGCCGATCTTGTCGCGCACGAATTGGGCCACCCGATCGTTCGATTCGGCGTCCAAGGCGATATCGCCGTACGCCCGGTAGAAGGTGAAGCCGCCCACGTCCCACCGTTCCTGCATGCGTTCGTAGAACTCCTCCGCCTCTGCTTCCTTTGCGAGTTCTTCACCGTCGGGCAGTCGCTGCACCATCGCGGCGTTCTGCTCGAGCATCTTGGCCCGCATGTCGCGATAGTTGGACTTCCAGCGAGCCTGCTCGTCAGGGTCGAGCGGCTCGTTGCGCGCCGGGACCGAGTAGTTCGGCGTGCGCTGGAACACCGTCAGCTCCCGGCACTCCGCAGCGATGACCGGGATCGCTTGCACCGCCGACGAGCCCGTGCCGATCACGGCCACCGATGTGCCGGAGAAATCGACGCCTTCGTGCGGCCAATTGCCGGTGTGGTACGTCGGCCCGGCGAAGGTCTCTGCGCCCTCGAAGTAGGGCATGTTCGTGGTGGACAGGCAGCCGGTGGCCATCACCACGAAGCGCGCCCGGTAGAGGCCCCGATCGGTCTGCAGGCGCCAGTGGTGGGCATCATCGTCCCAGTCGACGCGTTCGACCGTCGTCTCGAAGTGGATGTCTCGCCGCAGGTCGTACCTGTCGGCGACGTGATTGGCGTAGCGCAGGATCTCGGGTTGGCCCGAGTAGCGCTCTGACCATTCCCATTCCTGTTCGAGTTCGGGATCGAACGAGTAGGAGTACTGCATCGACTCGACATCGCACCGGGCGCCCGGGTAGCGGTTCCAGTACCAGGTGCCGCCCATGTCGTCGGCTCGCTCAACGACGGCCACGTCGAATCCGAGCTCGCGCAGCTTGTGGAGCGAGTACATGCCGGCGAACCCGGCGCCGACGACGACGACGTCACGCACGTCCGGCCTGCGGCCGTTCGAGTTCAGCCCATCGGTGCTGCTCATCGCCGGAGAGACTACTGACACCGGTCCAGCGCAGCCTGAGGTGTGGCGATGTGCCACGCTCCGGGCATGGCCGAGCCGTGCGATCTCACCGCGACGCAGGCACGACTGCTGATGGCGGCCGGCGAGCTGTCATCCGTGGAGCTGCTGGAGTCGTGCCTGCAGCGGGCCGATGCGACTGATGGCGCCCTGAACGCGCTCGTCGTTCGCGACGACGACACTGCGAAGTCGACGGCGCAGGCGATTGATGATGCCCGCGCCCGGGGCGAGCCTCTCGGCCCACTGGCGGGCCTGCCGGTGGCGATCAAGGACATCCAGGCCACGGCCGGGCTGACCACTACCTACGGCGCCGTGCCGTTCGCAAGCAACGTGCCCGAGGCCGACGACGGCATCGTGGCGCGTGTCAGGGCGGCCGGGGCGGTCATCATCGGCAAGACGAACACACCCGAGCTGAGCATCGGCGCCAACACGGTCAACCGGCTGTTCGGCGCCACCGGCAACCCGTTCAACCCGTCGCTGACCTGCGGCGGCAGCTCCGGCGGCTCAGCGGTTGCGCTGTCGTGCGGCATGGCACCGCTTGCCACGGGGTCGGACCATGGCGGCAGCCTGCGCATCCCGGCCTCGTATTGCGGCGTTGTCGCCCACCGGTCCACGCCCGGCACCGTGGCCCACGACGAGCGCACCATCGGTCGCACCAACTACAGCGTGTCGGGACCGATGGCCCGCACCGTCGCCGACGCGGCGATGCTGCTGTCGGTGATCGCGGGCCGCGATCGCGATGCCCGGCGCGACCCCATGGCCTTCCCACTTGATGCCGCTGCCTTCGCCGATCTGCCGGCGGAAGATGCGGCATCGCTGCGGGTCGGCGTGAGCGCCGACCTCGGCGGGCTGCTGGTTTCGGAATCCGTGCGGACTGTCTTTGCTGACCGCGTCGAACGGCTGGTCGGGATCGTGGGCTCAGTCGAGGAGGCCGACATCGACCTGAGCGATGCGCTGGACGTCGACTGGCAGCTCCGGTCGGACATCTTCGCCACCAACTACCACCGCAGCATCCACAAGTTCGATCCCGATGCTGCGGGACCTGACGGCGGCTTCAACCCGAACATCCGCGCCACCTACGACGAAGCGCTGAGCACCACGGTGCTCGACATCGCCAAGGCCCGGCGGCGCCAGGTGGAGCTGTTCCGGGCCACCGATGCGCTGTTCGACACCATCGACGTGCTGATCTGCCCGGGGGTGAGCGTGCCGCCCTTCGATTGGCATCAGCTGTATCCCGCCGAGATCGACGGTCAGCCCGTGCGCAACTACATGGCGTGGCTGGGGCTGTCGGCTGCCCTCACGGTCGTGGGCCACCCCACCACGGCGCTGCCGTGCGGATTGGACGGCCAGGGCACACCCTTCGGCCTGCAGATCGTCGGCCCGAGCTACAGCGACCGGCGGTTGCTGGGGGTTGCTGCAGCACTGGAGGCAGCATTCGCTGACGACCCCGTCACGGCACGCCCCATTCCCGATGTAGAGCGGCTCAGCACGCTCGAGACCGCCTGCCGCACCGAGGGCAGGCTGGTTCACGCTTCCGCCCCACCCCAGGCTTGAGTGCCCCAGTTGCGCGGCCGGTTACTGCTGCAGGGGTTGGCCGGTAGCGGTCACGCGCAGCGTCGCTTCCACGAAGAGTTCGCGGCCGTTGCTCGGAGCGGTGCGTGTCTCCCAGTCGACGGTGACGGCAGCGTCGCTGGCGCCCGCAGCGGCAGCCTCCGCCTGGGCGGCCGCAGATGCTTGGGCCGTCGCCCACTCGCGGGCGTCGTCGAGACTGTGCCAGATCGGCGGGTCGTCGCCCCAGTGGGCCCGGTAGCTGCCGCGCCGCGGTGCGGTCACCGTGATCTGTTTGGTGATCCTCACCCGGGCGACCGCTGCGCCGACAGCGTTCGCCACCTCGGCATGGTCCGGAACGATGGGCACAGCGCCGAGCAGTGCGGCGACGAGCGGCGCGTAGGTGGCGGCCGGGGCGCCGATGGCAACGATGGGAACCCCGACACCGGCGTCGACTCGCGCAAGCGGAACGCGATCCGGCCGAGTCGGGGATGCATCCGCGGTGACCGGGACGCTCGCTGATTCGCTGGATTCGAGCAAACCCCACAGCGGGTCGGCCCGACGCTCGTCAGCGGCGTCGCCGGGCAGATCAGCGCCAGTTCTCTCCAGCTCCCGACGCCGGCGGTCGAGGGCGGTCTGTGCAAGCTGCCGCCTGGTTTCGGCAGGGGCTATCCCGTCTGCACCGAGCGCGACGCTGAGCAGTGCTTCGGTGGCGCTGCGCAGCGCGACGTGCATGACCCGTCGACAGAGATCGACCGCGCCAGTGCCAACGTCAACGCCATAGCGATCGCGCTGTCGGCTGAACAGCTCGGCACCGGTCTGGGCGGCTGCCGCATCCCACGGTGCGCTCTGCTCTTGTTCCCCATGCCCAAGGGAGTCGGGCTCACGGGCCGCTCGGGCCCCGGCCCCAGCATCGATCAAGCCGAGCACAACGCAGGCGTCGGTCGGTGTCAGTGCGGCGCGCCGCACGCGGCCGCTGCGTTCGAGTCGCTCAAGGGCGCCGCGCCACCGAGCCGACCGCTTGAGGTTCTCCAGCGGAAGTGCACCGTCGGCGCCGTCGACGAGTCGCATGATCTCGCTGTCGAGGCTGTTCTGGCCTGTGCGACTGTTTGCTTCCTCGGCTGATGCCCCGGTTGCTGCGCGCAGCAGCACCTGCCCGAACTCGGCAAGCGGACGCTCGGCCTCTAGCTGCCGTTGCAGCATCGGCAGCACCACATCGGGATGTCGCTGGGCGGCGACGCACAGGGGCACCACCCGGCGCGGTCCGACAGCGAGTTCGCCGCGGCTCCCATCAGCCGGGATCCGGATCTCGCTGTCACCGCCGAGGCCCACTGTCACGGTCGGCAGTGCAGTGACCATCGTGGCGTGACCGCCCACCGTGGCCGTGTCGGCACCGTCGCTGCCGTCGGCTGCAACGGCGGCGCCGCTGCGAATCGCCGCAATGTCGGTGGTGGTGCCGCCGATGTCGACCACCAAACTGCCAGCGTCGAGCGTTTCCTGCCCAGCCATTGAGGATCTCGCGAGGTGACGCGCACCGATGACGCTGGCCGCTGGCCCCGACAGCACGGTTTCGATCGGTCGCTGAGTCACGAAATCGGCCGAGACGAGGGAGCCGTCTCCCCGGACCACCATGAGGCGGGCGTCGAGCTGGAGCGATTCCATTGCTGCTCGGATCGCCCCGGTGAAGCGGGCCGTAATCGAGATGAGCTGTGCGTTGAGCAGCGTCGTCACCGCCCGGCGAGGACCGCCGAGCCGTGGGGACAGTTCGTGGCTGCAGGTCACCGGCTTTCCGGTGCGTTCGCGAATCGCTTCTCGAGCCTGAAGCTCGTGGGCGGCATTGCGGACGCTGAACTGTGCCGCGACGGCATATGCCTCGACCGACGTATCGATGCGGTCGAGCTCACGAGCGAGCTCGTCGAGATCGAGCGGGTCGCGTTCGTCACCGTGAGCGCCGTGGCCACCGCCAACGATCACGACCGGCGCCGACACGAGGCTGCCGGTCAGTCGATCGAGCCCGCCATCGGCGGGGGAAGTGCTGTCTTGCACGCCCGGCGTCGCACCAGTGCCGGTGCGCAGCCCGACACGAGCCAGTGTCTCAGCTTCGAAGCCGATGGCCACGAGCGCGGCGGGTCTCCCGGCGCCCTCGACCAGCGCGTTGGTGGCCAGCGTCGTAGAAACCGCCACAAGCCCGATGTCGGCCGCCCTGACGGCGTCGGCCGAAGCGCCCCGGCCGCCTGCCAGCACGCTCGTCATCGCCTCGATCACGCAGCCGTAGAGGTCTTCGTGCCGCGTCGGCGTCTTGGCCGCGGCCATGACCCGGTCGGTGTCGTGGTCGTACACGACGGCGTCGGTGAACGTGCCGCCGGTGTCGATGCCTAGACAGAAGCGGCCTGGCGGCGTCCGGAGCGGCGCTGTCACCGCCGCAAGTGTGCCAGCGTTCGCAGTCGCTAGGGGCTGAACCGGGCATCGAGTGGACTCCGGCGCTCGCGTCGGTGAGACTGCGGGCACGGAGACCGGTCGACCCGCTCCGGGCGGTGCGACGGTCGACCGGGCAGGGAATCCAGCGCCACCAGGAGGAACCGATGGGCGTCAAGTCAGTCAACGAGATGGTCGCCGAGGCCAAGACCCGTATCGACAACATCTCGCCGGCGGAGGCCCACCGTCGTGTCACCGAAGAGGGCGCGTTGATCGTGGACATACGAGACGTGCGTGAGCTCCAGCGAGACGGGGCCATCCCCGGTTCGATGCACACCCCCCGGGGCATGCTCGAGTTCTGGGTCTCGCCCGACTCGCCCTACACCAAGCAGGAGTTCCTGGAGGACCGGGAATTCATCCTGTGCTGCGCCGGTGGCGCCCGTTCAGCCCTGTCTGCGGACACCATGCAGGACATGGGCGTAGGCAAGGTCAGCCATGTCGAGACCGGCTTCGGCGGCTGGCGGGCCGACGGCATGCCCGTGACCGACTACGACACGTTCAGGTCACAGCGCTGAGCTCCGCAAGCAGCCGAGCCTGCTGAACAAGCAATCTCATGACTGAATCACCCGCGGCTCGCGCGAACGCGCCCGGCCCTGCCGATACTGATCCCGATCCCCCTAAGCAGATCACCGGGTACTGCGAACCGTGGACACTGCGTGCGGGCGAGTCGATCCGGCTGATGGCCTCATCGCACCAGCCCGGACCGGCCGACGTCGACATCACGCAGATTGTCTGCGGCGACCCGACCCGCTATGGACCTGGCTTCGACGAGCGCCCTGCTCCCGCGGCCGGGAGCTGGTCGGTGGCCCTCGACGAGCAGCCGCTCACACCGGGCTCGTACGGCGTTGCAGCGTTGGATGACGTACCGAGTGCGCGCCGTCTCGGTCTCCGAGTGTGGGTGATGCCAACGCTGCCAGATCGGCCGGCGCGCATAGCGACCCTGTGCGCGCACACCGCAGGCGCACCAGCGGACTCAGCGGCGATCGAGGCGCTGCGCCTGGATCTCACCGCAGGTCGCGCCGTCGCCTCGACGTCGGCGCTCGGCGACGAAGTCCGGGTTGTGGTGGACGATCTGCCGCTCACCCGCAATCGGTGGTACCTGCTCGATGCCGAACTGGATCTCGACTCGGGAACCCTGAGCGCAGCGGTGACTACCGCGGTCTCCGATTCTCCGGGGCGCGATGCGGTGGAGGAAAGCCGGCTGAGCGACCTGACGGTCTCGAAACTGGAGGCAGAGCTGGCCGGCGTGCCACACGACGACGTGTTCCGGCACGGCACCGGCGGCGCGGCAAGCGGCACGACGCCGGTCAACGCGGGCGATCTCGCTCCGACCGAGCTGTGCCTCGCAGCGGGGCCTGCAGGCGAACGCTTCGACGGACGGCTGGCGCGCCCCACGTTCCGGGTCGACAGCGCCACCGTGTCGTGGGATCTCTCCGTCGACATGGCCGGACGGACAGTGCCAGCCGACGATCCTGCATGCGGGCCGATGGTGCTGCACCAGCTGCCGACACGTGCGGTCAGCGGCCC
This sequence comes from Candidatus Poriferisodalis sp., assembly GCF_965219595.1. Taxonomy (NCBI): domain Bacteria; kingdom Bacillati; phylum Actinomycetota; class Acidimicrobiia; order Acidimicrobiales; family Candidatus Poriferisodalaceae; genus Candidatus Poriferisodalis; species Candidatus Poriferisodalis sp. Next base: position 3,454,797 of record NZ_OZ244781.1, on the reverse strand, counting down.
GGCATGGGACGGCTCAGATCATCGTTGGATCGACAATCGGGAACACTTCGACGCCGTCCATTTCCATCACGACGATCTGTACGACGCCGGGTGGGAGACCACGGTTGAGGCGACGTTGCCGGAGGACCTGCCGAGCGGGATCTACGCCTTCCGGGTGCGTGGCGATGCGGGCGAGGACCGCGTGCCGTTCTTCGTGCGTCCGGCGCGCGGCGCACGCACGGCCGATGTCGCATTGCTGATGCCGACCGCCACCTATATGGCCTACGCCAATCACCGGATGCTGTTCGAAGGCGCCGATTTCATCCCGACCAAGGCTCGCCTGCGTCCCGAGCATGCGTACATCCGGGACCACCCTGAGATCGGCCTCAGCCACTACGAGAAGCACCCGGACCGCAGCGGCGTCATGTTCAGCTCGCGCCGCCGGCCCGTGCTGAATCTGCGCCCCGGCGCCGACGGCTGGAACTTCACGCCCGACACCGATATCAACGCTTTCCTGGCGCATCTCGAAATCGGCCACGACATCGTCACCGACGAGGACCTGCATGTCGAGGGTGTCGACGCCATCGCGCCGTACCGCGTGCTGGTGACCGGCAGCCACCCCGAGTACTGGTCGACCGCCATGCTGGACGCACTGGCCGACTGGCAGCGCAACGGCGGGCGGCTCATGTACCTGGGCGGCAACGGCTTCTACTGGAGGGTGGCCTTCAGCGATGACTGGCCAGGTGCCATGGAGCTGCGTCGGGCCGAGGACGGCGTGCGCAACTGGCAGACCGGGCCGGGGGAGAGCTATCACGCCTGGGGGGGCGAGTACGGCGGGATGTGGCGGCGCCAGGGGCGGGCGCCCAACGAGATCTGCGGCATCGGCTTCGCCGCGCAGGGATTCGACAAGGCCACCTACTTCGTCCGCGATCCCGCGGTGGACGGCTCGAGGGCAGCGTGGATCCTCGAAGGTGTGCCCGGCGAGCGCATCGGCACGTCGGGGCTCGGCGGCGGTGCCGCCGGCCAGGAGCTGGATCGCTACGACGTGCGACTGGGATCGCCCGAACACGCCGTGATGCTGGCCTCGGCCACCACGTTCGGACCCGGCATGCTGCGCACCAAGGAAGAGTTCGAAGGCTCGGTGGACTTCCCGACGCCCGATCCCATGGTGCGCGCCGACATGGTGTTCTACGAAACACCCAACGGCGGGGCGGTGTTCTCGGTGGGTTCGATCTCGTGGTTCGGTGCGCTGGCCCGCGACGGCTACGACAACGACGTCGCACGCATCACGGCCAACGTGGTGCGACGCTTCGCCGATCCTGAGCCCTTCCCGCCGCCAGCTGCGTAGACGGCTGCACGAGGCGGGCGGTCAGCCGTCTTTGCGTGCCTCGGAGATGAGCTCGCTCACCCGATTCGCCGCCGGGGCGTAGTCGGGATCGACCTCGGGGCCCGGCACGAACTCCGGTATCTCGACGCGCTCGGGACCAGACGGCGGCGCTGAACGCTCCGGCGCGGCTGCGGGTGCCGGTGGGGGTGCAGCGGGCTCGGCCGCGGGTGCCGGCGTCGGCTCGGCAGCTGAGCTCTCTGCCGCGTCTGTCGAACTCTCCGCCGCTGGGGCCGGACTGCTCTCGGGGGCCGGGACACCGGTTGCCTCGCGTGCGGACTTGGAACGGGCGAGTATCGCTGCAAGTCGGGGATCCGCTCCGCCGTCATCGGCGGCCGGTGCCTCAGGCGCGGGTGCATCTGCCGCCGCGGCCTCGGCGGGTTCCGCCGCCGGTTCGTCGGTGCTCGCTGCCGGCAGCCCGCGCGACTCTGCAGCCGCAGCGCGGGCTTCGGCGATGCGCGCTCGTTCCTGCGCGGCCTCGATCTCTTCTCGCGCTCTGCGGGCCAGAAACTGCGGCCACTCGTCCTCGGGCACCAGCTTGCTGTGGGCCACCGAGATGACTTCGATGTCGTTGTCGAAGCGCACGCGGTAGCGCTTGATGGCGAAGCCGAGGCCCCGGCCGCATTTGCCTGGCGTGCCTTCGGGGACGCCGGGGAGGTCCTCGTTGACTACTACCCGGGTGCCGCGCTTGTACTCGCTCATGACCCGGTTCCGCTGACGCTCGCGCTCATCGTTGCGGGAGCGTACCGGCGAATGAGGTCAGCTTCACCGGCACCCGTCGTAGATTCAGAGGGCGTGAGCGAGCAGACAGCCTTGGTGGTGGGCGGCACCGGTCCGACTGGGCCCCACGTGGTGAAGGGCTTGCTGGAGCGCGGCTACCGGGTGACGATCCTGCACACGGGACGCCATGAGGTCGACGAGATCACCGATCTGGTCGAGCACATCCACACGGACCCGTTCGATGCCGACCGGTTCGCTGCCGCCATCGGATCGGCCACGTATGACCTGTCAGTGGTCATGTACGGCCGGCTGCGCGAGATCGCGCGAGTGATGGCCGGCCGCGTGTCCAAGTTCGTGAGCATCGGTGGCTTTCCCGTCTACAGCGGCTGGGGCGACGCCGATGCACTGTGGCCCGCTGGCATGCGGGTGCCGACGCGCGAGCACGATCGTCTGGTTTCCGATGAGCCGCCTGAGTTCCGCGTCAACAACAAGGTTCGCCAGATCGCCAACACGGAGCTCGTCGTGTTCCGCGAGCACCCCACGGCATCGCACCTGCGCTACCCGTGGATTTACGGCCCCGGGCAGATCAGCCCGCGCGAGTGGAAGATCGTGCGCCGCGTGCTCGATGGCCGTACTCGCATCGTGCTGCCCGACGGTGGCGTGACATTGCAGGCGTCTGCGGACGCCCGCAATGCCGCAGCGATGGTGCTGGCCGCGGTCGATGCCGGCGCACGGTCGTCCGGTGAGGCATACAACGTGTCTGACGAGTGGACTCCCACGCTGCTGCAGTGGGTGGAGATCATTGCTGCGGCGCTCGACCACAGCTTCGAGATCGTGTCGATCCCGTGGGAGCACGCAGCCGTGTCGCACCATCTCACGCAGCGCAGCACGCCCCACCACCGCGTCATCAACTGCGACAAGGCGATCTACCAGCTCGGGTATCGCGATGTCGTGGATCCGGTGGAGGGGTTGACGGACACCGCACGTTGGCTCGCTCGTGAAGAGAACCACCCAGAGCCCGGGGGTGCCATGGAGCGTTCGATCGTGGATCGCTTCGACTACGAGGCCGAGGATCGGCTGATGGACGCTTGGCAGGCCGCCATCGCCCGCGACGACATCGCCGCTGCTGCGGCTGCGGCCGACCCGGGTTTCTTCGATCGCTACGCCGCCGAATTCGACGACCGGCCCGGCGCCGGCAAGGGGTGGACTTCCGTCAGCCGCTCCGGCTGAGCGATGGGCACAGTCAGCCGCTCCGGCTGATCAGTCGCGGCTGTCGGGGGCGAGATCGACCTCGGTGGCTTTGACGGAGACCCACAAGGTGGTGCCGGGCCGGATCAGAAGCTCGTGAGCAGCACCCGGCGTGATGTCGGCCGTGAGCGGCAGGGGAGAGCCGAGCAGCACACGGGTGATGTCGCCCAGCGGCTCGACGGCTTCGGCGGTGGTGCGCCAGACATTGCGGGGGCTGCCGCTGGGTCGCTCCCGGTGCAGGGCGATCGCCCGCGGGTGGATCGTGGCCAAGACCGCCCCGAACATCGATGTGTCCGCAGCGTGCAGCACCACAGCCGGGCGACGGCCGGTCGGCGACGGCGTCGGGTCGTCGTCCGCCACGGTGATCTCACCGTCGCGGGCGGTGCCGCGCACCAGGTTGATGCCCGACAGATCGGCGGCGTACGCGGTAGCCGGCGCGCGTCGCAGCTCGTCCGGCGTTCCCGATTGGGTGAGGCGACCGTTCTCGAGGATGTGCACGTGATCGGCCAGCACGAAGGCGTCGGTGGGATCGTGGGTGATCAGCAGGCGCGGCACACCGCCCGCGCCGTGGCGCGGCGCCGTGGGCGACGCACTGCCGCCGTTGCGCCCGCTGCTGAGATGGGCGGCCAGGTTGCGCCGCAGACGGTTGCGAGCGGTGACGTCCAACGAGCCCAGCGGCTCATCGGCAACCAGCAGGTCCGGCTCGCAGGCGAGAGCGCGGGCGAGCGCCACCCGTTGGCGCTGGCCGCCTGACAGCGCACGAGGCCGTCGATGGCCCAGATCGCCGAGATCCATGGCATCCAGCCAGTCCTGTGCCCGCTCGCGAGCGAGGGCTCGACGCATGCCGCGAGATGTCAGCCCGAACACCACGTTGTCGAGCGCGTTGAGATGCCGGAACAGCACTTGGTCTTGGAACACGACGCCGATGCGGCGCCCTTCAGGCGGAACGAAGACACCGGCGGCGGGATCGTCGAGGACGCTGCCTGCCAGTCGGACGCTGCCGCCGTCCAGAGGCAACAACCCGGCAATCGCTGCCACGATCGTGGACTTGCCGGCGCCGTTGGGTCCGAGCAGGGCAGCGGTCTCGCCCGCTTCGACGCTCAGCGACACGTCCAGCTCGAACTCGCCGCGCCGCAGCCGGATGTCGGCCTGCAATCCGCTGACTGCCGCGCCGGTGTCGTCGAAGCTCATCGGCTCGGCCACCAGCGGTCCCGCAGGGCGATCAACAAACCCAGCGACAGTGCGACAAGCACCAGGCTGATAGCCACCGCCGCATCCCGGTTCGACTCCAGCGCCACAAACACCGCCAGCGGCAGCGTCTGGGTGCGCCCGCCGAGACTGCCTGCAAACGTGACGGTCGCGCCGAACTCGCCGAGGGCTCGCGCCCACGCCACGACCACCGCGACGCCCAGCGCGGGCCCGATCATCGGCAGCGTCACCCGCCACAGCACCCGCAGCCGCGAGGCACCCAGCGTGGCGGCTGCGTGCTCGTAGCGACGGTCGAGATTCCTCAGGGCACCCTCGACCGTCAGGATCACAAGCGGGGTGGCCACAAAGGCGTTCGCCAGGATGACGCCCCAGATCGAGTACGGCAGCAGCAGGCCGGTGGCGTCATGCAGCGGCCCGCCGACCACGCCCCGACGCCCGAGCGCGAACAGCAGCGCGGCGCCGCCCACGACAGGCGGCAGCACCATCGGCAGCGTCACCAGCGCCCGTATCGCCGAGCGGCCCGGGAATGACACCCGCGCCAGCACCCATGCCAGCGGCACGCCGACCAGCGCGGCCACCGCAGCAGCAGCGATCGAGGACACCACAGAGAGCACGGCAGCATCCACCACGAACCGGCTCGACAGGTGCGTCCACAGCCCTGTCCAGGGCGCACGCGCAACAAGGCCCACGAGTGGCAGTGCGAACAGCACGACGCCGATACAGGCGAGCAGCGCGACCGGCCAAGGCGGCAGGTCACGCGCCGTCCGCCGCGCGCCGCTGTCGTCGCTCCTAGGAGTTGCGGTCGATGCGTCGGTCATGGCGTTGCGAATCCGAAATCGGCGAATGCGCCGCGTGCTGTGTCCGTCTGCAGGTAAGCGATAAACGCACCGGCTGCCGCGCCGTTGGGGGCATCTGCCAGAACAGCCGCTTCATATGTCACCTCCGGCTGTTGCCCGCTGGGCCAGCCCAGGCTCGTGATGCGATCGGATTCGGCGATCACATCGCTGGCGTACACAACTGCAGCGTCGAGTTCTCCTGCACCCAGCTTGGTGGCCAGCGCGCGGACATTGGGCTCTTCGGTGTCTGGGGCAGGCTCAATCTGCATGCCCGACAACCCGGCTCGAGCATGTGCACCACACGGCACCTCTGACGCGCACAGCCCGATCAACAGATCGGGCCGGGACAGGTCGGCGAGCGAATCGACGCCGGCATTGTTGCCGACGGGCACGGCGAGCACGAGCGAGTTGCGTGCCACAACGACGGGTTGGCCGTCGATGCCGACTCCGTTGCGGATCGTGCGTACATGACTCGGGTCCGCCGGGATGAAGACATCTGCTGGCGCACCGGCGAGTACCTGCTCGCGCAGTGCCGAACTGCCGGCGCCCGAGATCTGCACCTCGACTGCGGGATGCTGCCGCTCGAAGCTCGCGGCGATTGCTTCGGTGACCGGCAACAAGGATGCGGCGACCAGGACATGCAGGCTGCCTTCGAGCGTCGCGCCGCTGACGGATGCGCTGGAGCGGTCGGCCGCATCGGCGTCTCCTTCAGACGCCGCGCAGCCTGCTGCAAGCGGCGCCATTGCCAGCAGCGTCAGTGCCGCACAGCGGCGTGTCCACGCCGCACGGTGCGCGACCTCCGTGTCGTGCGTCGCCGCGCGGATGCCGCCCATAGCTTCGCCAGTGTGCCCGACGCTCGTGGTTGTCGAAAATCCGGCGCGATGTCCAGCAGCAAGCGTTCTATGGTGAAGCCATGATCGCCGGGGTCCTCGCCGCCACTCCGATCGTGGTTGACGCGTGGGTGCTGCTGGTGGCAGCTGCAAGCATCGTCGTCACCGTGCTTGTCACGGTCTTGGGTACGGGCTTGACGATCACGTTCCATCTCGCCGGTCGCATCGACCATCAGTCCGAGGAGATCGTGCTGGTGCGCGAACGCGTCGCGCGCTTGGAGGCCCTCTTCGCCCGTCTCGGCGACTCATCGGGGCCAGCAACGGAGCCGCCGCCAGCGGACGAGTAGGGTCCCCGGCATGGCTACGACGCTCGACTGGTACGGGTGCGCAACGTTCCGGCTGCGCACGGCCGGCCTGGTGATCTTTCTCGATGCCTACATCGACCGGGCCGACAACGCCGTGGGCCCGGGCCTGACCGCTGACGATGTCACCGAAGCGGACTGGGTGCTGGTGGGCCATTCGCACTTCGATCACCTCTACGGGGCGGAGCGCATCGTGGCCAACACCGACGCCACACTCGTCGCGTCCTACGAGTCGGTGCGGGTGATGGCCGAGGCCGGAGTGCCCGAAGAGCGGATGATCTGCGTGGCCGGCGGCGAGACGGTGGATCTCGCTCGGGGAGACCGCGGAGCTGGCGTGCGGGTGTCGGTGTATCCGAGCCAGCACTCCTGCGTCTGGTCGCACACCCAGATGGACCAGCCCGACCACGTCTGCCTGGGCGACCTCGGCGTGACCTGGCAGGAGCAGCAGCAGAAGTTCGCCGAGCTGATGAAGTACTTGGCGACGGAAGTCGATGCCGACACCAGCGCGCACATCGCTGCGTCGGCCGCCGGTCACAGCGACCGGGGCGACGGGGGAGCGCTGCTGTTCCTGGTGGAGGCGCCGGACGGCTCGGTGCTGTTCCAGGACACCTCGGGTCACTGGTCGGGCGTGATGCGCGACCTGCGCCCCGACGTGGCGATCCTCGCGGCGGCCGGCCGCGGCAACATCGACGGTGAGCCCATCCAGGGCTCGCTGGCGCAGTTCATCGGCCGCCAGGCCGACCTGCTGCGGCCCCGCAAGGTCATCCTGGGGCACCACGACAACTGGCTGCCGGGCTTCTCGGTGCCGACCGACACGACGTCCATTGCCGCCGAGCTGGCCCGGGTCACGCCGAACGTCGAGTTCCTCGAACCGGGCTACATGGAAGCAACGCCGATCCTGCCGTAGTCGAGATAGCGGTTGACGGGCTGCGTTTGTGCGGCCTGTTCGCTAGCGAGCGCGTATCGGCTGCCAGCGGCGGTACGTGGCGCAGCGCCACAGCCATTCGACGGGACCGAAGGCGAACCGGTCCAGCCAGGCCTTCGACCACCACAGCCGCACCACCCACACGGCCACCACGAACACGGCGATGCCGCTGCGGCCCAGGTTCAGATCGTCCAGCAGAGCGCCCAGCACAAGCAGGCCGAGTGCTGTCTGGGTGAGGTAGTTGGTGAGCGCCATGCGTCCCGCAGCACGGATGCGCCGCCGCAAGCCACCGTTGCTCGCCGAGTTCCACAGCGCAATCAGGCTGAGGTAGCCCAGGCACAGCGGCACCGTGGCCAGCGTGTTGGGGATGGTGCCCGCCACGGCCCAGTCGATATCAAAGCCCGTGGCGGCCATCAGTGCGAATCCGGCAGTTGACAGCGGCAGCCCGGCGCCGAGGCCCCATGCGGCCATGCGGCGGTAGAACGACGGTGCCCGGTTGCCGCCGATGACACCCGTCCGGTAGAGCGCCGCCCCGATGAGCATCGCCCCCAATGCTCGACCGAAGTAGTCCGTCAGGAACCACGTCCCGATGACGCCGTAGTAGTCGCCATAGATCCAGAAGTCGATCAGCACGCTGGAGAAGCTGCGCAGCGACGACTGCACGAACCACGAGACGACTGCCACTGCGACGTAGCACCCGCCGCCCAGTGCGAGCAGGACCTTGACGGGCAGGCGTCGCAGTGCGAGCACGACCGGCGCGCACAAGGCGTAGGCGAACAGCACGTCGCCGTCCCAGAACGACAGGTGCACGATGCCGATGCCCAGCAGCAGCGCGTTGCGCCACAGGCTCAGCAGCACGCTGCGCCTGCCCTTCGCCGCGGCCCGCTCGGCGAACAGCACTACGCCTGCGCCGAACAGCATCGAGAACAGGCCCATGAACTTCTGGTCGGCGAAGATCTCTCCGGCGCCGCCGACAACCCAGTCCAGCGCCGTCCGCGAGCCGCCGGCATCGAGGTTGGCGTAGGCGGCGGCGGGCAGGCCGAATGCCACGGCATTCATCGTCAAGATGCCGAGCACGGCCACGCCGCGCACGGCGTCGAGCGTCGTGATGCGTTCAGCGGCCCGCGTTGCCAGCGGACCCGACGTCATGGCAGTCGGGCGAGGACTGCAGGCTCGCGGGCCGGCAGCGACCTCAGTCGAAGGTGATGACGGTGCGGTTGGATTCGCCGGCCTTCATCCAGCCGTAACCCTCGTTGATCTGCTCGAGGTCGATGCGTGCCGAGATCATCTCATCGAGCATGAGGCGGCCATCGAGGTAGAGGTCGATCATCATCGGGATGTCGCTGCGGAACTGGTTCGAGCCCATCATCGAGCCCTGCAGCTTCTTCTCAGACAGGAAGTCGATGCCGCGCAGCTCGACCTTGGTTTTCGACGGCACCATGCCGATCACGGTGGCGGTGCCGCCGATGTCGAGCATGTTGAACGCCTGCTGCACCGTCTCGGCCAAGCCGATGGCTTCGAAGCTGTACTCCACGCCGCCCTTGGTCATGTCCTTCACGGCGGTCACCACGTCGTCCACCTCGGCGGCATTGACGGTGTCGGTGGCGCCCATCTGGCGGGCGGTCTCGAGCTTCGTCTCCGTCATGTCCACTGCAATGATCCGACCGGCGCCGGCCACGCGGGCGCCTTGCACGGCCGACAGGCCGATACCCCCGCAGCCGATCACGCACACCACGCTGCCCACGCCGACGCCTGCGGTATTCACCGCCGCACCGAAGCCCGTCGTGACGCCGCAGCCGATCAGGCATGCCCGGTCGAGCGGCATGTCCGGCCGCACCTTCACGACGGCGTTCTGATGCACCAGCATCTGCTCGGCGAAGCCGCCGAGCCGAGCCATCTGGCCCACCTCAGTGCTGTCGTCACGCTCCAGTCGGGCTGCGGCGCCCTTGGCCCGCGAGGTGGCCCGGATGTTGGTGCAGCGGTGCGGGTTGCCCGACAGGCAGCGGTGGCATTGGCCGCAGAAAATCGACAGGCACGCCACCACATGGTCACCGGGCTTCACGTAGCTCACGTCGCTGCCCACGGCCTCCACCACGCCGGCCGACTCGTGGCCCATCACCATGGGCAGAGGCGTGCGGAACAGGCCTTCCATGAAGTGCAAGTCGCTGTGGCACAGACCAGCGCCCACGGTCTGGATGAGCACCTCCTGCGGTCCGGGCGCGTCGATGCGCAAGTCCTCGATCTCCAGATCGCCCGGCTGTTCGCAGAGCACAGCAGCCTTCATGTGACGCCCCCTCGCGTTGTACGGCCACGTCAGTGGCTTCGCTTGACATTGCCGAGATTAGGCGCGCAGCGGAATCTGCGTGCCCGCCGACGCACTTCGCGTCCGGGCTGCCATCGGTCGCCGGGGTGGACGTTGCGGTAGCGTCGATTCCAGCGAGCCACGGCCGTCGAGGGGGAGTCATGGCGAATGAGCACGGCTACTTGCCAAAGGTGACCGAGCTGGACGACAAGCAGCAACGCCGCTTGGACACGTGGTATGCGAAGGCCTACACCGACGACAACCTGTTCCGGACGCTGGCTGCGGATGAGACCACGATGGACATGTTCTTGGGCTGGGTCGGCGCCGTGTATGGCGGCACGCCCGAAGAAGACCCCGGAGCGCTTGATCGTCACATGCTCGAGATGTGCCGCATCCGCATGGCGAACCGCAACGAGTGCTTCCACTGAAGCCTGGTCAAGAGCGCATCGTTGGTGCGCACCGGGCTGACCGACGAGGTCGTGGCCAAGCTGGACGACTACGAGAACTCCGATCTCGACGACGGCTGGAAAGCTGCGCTCGCCCTGGCCGACTGGCTCTCCGGCAATGAGCACTCGGGGAAGATCCCGCCCGAGCATTACGAGCGGCTGCAGCGACACTTCGACGAGCAGCAGATCCTGCGGCTCGGAGCTCTGCTCGCCGTCTGCAGCGGCTGGCATCGGATGATCGAAGCCTTCGGCATCCGGCCCGACCACTACCAAGCTGGCCAATCTGCACCGTGGGCCGCGGCAGCGGGTTGAGCCCAAGCGCGCCGGCGCGCGCCGTGAGCCCATGCATCAGAAGGCTCGTCTAGCTTCGGCGCGGTGACCCAAGAGACACGGGACACGGCGCCGCTGTCGCCGGGCGACCGGCTCGCAGACGTCGTCGAGTTCTTCGGCGTGCAGGCCACCGACGACGAGCTGCGCTGGCACCTTCCCATCTCGCCGAACGTTGCCAACTATCTCGGTGTGATGCACGGCGGCTGCGCGCTTGCGGCGGTCACTGCCGCCGCCGAGACATGGAGCGAACGGCCGGTTGCCTCGGCTTCGGCGCAGTTCATGTCCCGTGTCCCGCTCGGCGGCAGCGCAGAGATCACGTTCGACATCGGTTCGGCCGGCAAGCAGATGACCCAGGTGCTCGCGCAGGTCGCCGATGCAGGCGACGGCAGCGTGCTGATGCGAGCGCTGCTGTCGCTGGGCGGTCGGCGGCTCGGCATCGACCAGGACTGGGTGCAGCCGCCGGATGTTGCGGCGCCGGAGGAGCTGGCGCGCCGTTCTGTGCCGGACAACGCCGTTCCATCGTTCAGCACAGAGGCCGACATCCGGTTTGCGCCCTACAGCGCCGGCGATCGCAGGATCCTCTGCTGGGCGCGGCTCGCTGGCACGCTGGCGTCCACCCGCCAAGGTCTGATTGCGTTGGCGGACACGCTCGCAACGGGGATGCACCTCAGCCTCGGCCGCAAGTGGCGGGGCGCGAGCCTCGACAACACCGTGCGCATCGCAGGCGATGCCGACTGCGAATGGGTGCTGCTTGACATCGAGACCGACGGCTTCCACAACGCTGTCGGCCATGGCGTCGTGCGCATGTTCACACCCGGCGGCGAACTGCTTGCCAGCGGGAACCAGTCGTTCGCCGTGGCGCGAGTGGCTGGCCCGGTGGAGGGCTTCCGGCTGTAGGCAGCACTAGCTTTCGGCTGCGTGAGCGCCGAGGCTGCCACGAGCGACGCTGCGCCGCAGGACCCGCACGTCGGCGAGGTGATCGAGTTCTTCGGCCTCCAGCCGACGGCCGAAGAGCTGCGCTGGCTGCTGCCGGTCACCTACGACGTGGCCGGCGCCACCGGCACATTGCATGGCGGGTGTGCGCTCGCGGCTGCCGTGGCAGCGCTCGAGAGCGTCACCGGCCGGCCGATGGCTGCTGCATCGGCCCAGTACCTGGCGCGGATGCCGGTGGGCGGATGCGCGGCCGTCGCACTCGACATCGGCGCCAGCGGCAACCGGATGACCCAGGCGTCCGCCGAGATCACCGATGCCGCCGATGGACGGGTGATTCTGCGTGCGCTCGTGTCGCTCGGCGGCCGGCAGCTGGGCATCGATCAGACATGGACAACCGCCCCGGACGTGCCGCAGCCGGAATCATGCGAGCCCCGCGGCCCAACGTCGATCGAAGGCCGCTCGTTCACCGACCACGCAGACATCCGGCTCGCCGGACAGCAGCCGGGCGAGCGCCACGTGCGGTACTGGGCACGCCTCGACGGCACGCTTGCATCGACAGGACCGGGCTTGACGGCGCTGGCCGACCTGCTGCCGAGCGGCATGCGTGTCAGTCTCGATGCCGGGTTCAGGGGATCCAGCCTCGACAACACGGTGCGGATCTCCGGCGAGGCCGAGAGCGAATGGGTGCTCCTCGACATCGAATCGGACGCCGTGCACAACGCCATCGGCAACGGCATCGTTCGTATCTATGCGTCCGACGGGGGACTGCTGGCCACCGGCACCCAATCGTTCGCAATCACAAGGATCACCGGCCCGCTGGGCTCGCCGCAGCAATGACGGGCCTGCGCACGTGGCTGGCCGGGGCACGGCCTCGCACCTGGCCCGCGTCGCTGGTGCCGCCCTTCGTGGGCACCGCGGCGTCCGATGCCGCGGCTGACGGCGGCATCGTGTGGTGGCGAGCTGCCTTCGCGCTGATCGTGTCGCTGTGCATCCAGATTGCTGTCAACTACGCCAACGACTACAGCGACGGGGTGCGGGGCACCGACGTGGCCCGGGTGGGGCCGCAGCGCTTGGTGGCCTCGGGAGCGGCATCTCCGGCCGCAGTGCGGAACGCGGCGTTCGCAGCCTTCGGCGTAGCCGCCGTGTTCGGCATCGCGGTGGCAGCAGCCGTGTCGTGGTGGCTCATCGTGGCCGGCGGGGCGTCGATGCTCGCAGCGTGGTACTACACCGGCGGGCGCCGTCCATACGGCTACCGGGGTTTCGGCGAGCTGTTCGTGTTCGTCTTCTTCGGCCTGGTGGCAACGGCCGGATCGGCGTTCGTGCAGGACGCCCGCCTCACCATGCTGGGCATTGCTGCGTCGGTCCCGGTGGGGCTGGGCTCGGTGGCGCTGCTCATCTCGAACAACCTGCGCGACCTGCCGACCGACGCGCAGGCCGGCAAGCGCACGCTGGCGGTCCGGCTGGGTGATGGACCCACCCGCGCGATGTACGCAGTCGTCGCGGTGCTGATGGTGTTCTCGCCGATGTACCTGTCGCTGCTGCGGCCGTGGACGATGCTGGGGCTCGCCGCCGTCGCGTTCGCTGTCGCGCCCGTTCGCGCGGTGGTCCGCGGAGCCACCGGTGCTGCGCTGGTGGGGGTGCTCGCAGCAACCGGTCGCCTGCAGATCGTGGTGGGCGCGCTGCTGACTGTCGGCTTGGCCTTGGGGCCGTGACATGGGCGAGGCCGCTGCTGCAACCCGTGGCCGTGCCCGTGCGATCCGCAATGATGTCCCGATGAGCACAGAAGCAAGTTCGGGAGCGGTGCTGGATCATCTCGCTGCGCTGGGCGTGGCGTTCGAGGTGGTGGAGTGCGATCCCGACTTTGCCGACACGGCGCAATTCTGCGAGCGCTACGGCTATTCGATGGATGCTTCGGCGAACGCCATCTGTGTCGTGGGCAAGTCGGCCGAGCGGCCGATGGCGTGCTGCCTGGTGCTTGCGTCAACACGGCTCGACGTGAACGGTGTGGTGCGGCGGCGGCTGGGCACGCGCAAGGCGTCGTTCGCCGATGCCGACGAGACCATCGCACGCACCGGGATGATGATCGGCGGCGTGACGCCGTTCGGGCTTCCCGCGGACATCCCGGTCTGGATCGACAGCCGGGTAATGGACTGCACCGAGGTCATCGTGGGCGGCGGCTCCCGCGACTGCAAGATCCTCTGCCCGCCGGCCTCGCTGGCCGAGCTGCCCACGGCCGAAGTCGTCACCGATCTGGCCAAGACGATTCCTGCGGTCAGCTAAGGGGCAGAACCCTCTCGCGTGGCTGTGATGAGCTGGGCGATGCCGCCGCTCAGCAGCGTCCTGTCGAGGGAACCGAATCCGGCATCGGCGAGCTGGGCCAACAGCACTGGCGCCTCCGGCAGGTATGCCACCGACTCGGGCAGGTACCGGTAGGCCGATCTGCTGGAGAGCAGGCTGCCGATCGCCGGCACCACCTTGCCGAAGTACACCCGGTGACCGGCCCGCAGCAGCGGGTTGGCCGGCTCGGCAACCTCGAGCAGTGCGATCCGGGCACCGGGCCGGAGCACTCGGGCCAGCTCTGCGAAGAACGGTTCGAGGCTCGTGAAATTCCGCAGCGCGAAACCGCACGTCGCGCCGTCGAGCGACGCCTCGCGCACGCCGAGCCTGAGCGCGTCGGAGCGCAGCAGAGGAGCAGCCGTGGTAGCTGCCGCGAGCATGCCTGCGGAGAAGTCGACACCCACGGGTTGCAGGCCGGCCGATTCGAGCTCGTTGCACAGGTCGCCGGTTCCGCATGCCACGTCGATCACGGTTTCTCCCGGTTGCAAGCCGAGCGCGGCGACCGTCCGTCGACGCCAGCGAGTATCAAGGCGGAACGTCAGCAGCCGGTTCAGCAGGTCGTAGCGAGGCGCGATCTCGTCGAACATCTCCTCGACGGCTTGGGCTTTGTCCTCGGGGCTGGGCAGCCGAGTCACGTGAACCAGACGCGGCGGTGGCTGCGGCTCATCGGGTGAAACAGCAGCACCAGCAGCAGTGCGTCGAACATGAGACGCATGATCATGCCCAGCCCGAAGCTCACGCGGGCACCCCACCACAGCGTCGCTACGGCCGCGTAGATCGCGGCCGACGAGCACAGCCAGTGACCCCAACGACGCTCGTTGGCAGTGCCCGCACCGCCTGCGATGTACCCGCCGGCGAGCAGAACGGTGACGGCCGGCGGAACAATGCTGTCGCCCAGATCGGCTGCTGTGCGGTCGCTGGCGAACAGCGACACGATGCCCTTGAAGATGTCGTACGCCAGTTGCGAATCGACGCGTGTGCCGAACAGGAACAGCAGCCCGGCCGAGAAATAGCACAGCATCACGGCGCTGAGCAGCGTTTGTGGCTGGCTGCGGTTGAGCCACTTCATCTGGCGCACCTCGCAAGTGTGGCATCCGCTGCTGTCAGATGGCAGCCGGCCCGCGGTTGGCGCACCCATGACCTGAAGCAACCCGGTCAGCGCGCTGAGCAGCATTAGCCTGCGCCCGGTGAGTGCCGCAGCGAGTGCCGATCCGGTCATTTCGATCGGTGCCGACCAACATGGCGCTGTCGTGGAGGCCAACGCCGCACACTGGCCGCCCGGCGCACTGGCTGCCGCATTGCGCCTGCAGCTCCGCGAGGTCTCGGGGCCCGTATCGGTCTGGATCGATCATCCGGACCACGGCGAAGCAGACGGAGGCGACCTTGCGCCGACCGAGACGGAGTTCGGGCGAGGGCTCGCCGAGCTCGGCCTGACGTTCGAGCGCGACCTCTACCGCATGGAGCGATCGCTGCCGATGGATCAGCCCAGCGGCATCGAGACCCGTTCGTTCCTGGTCGGTCAAGACGAACAGGCGTGGGTGGAGGTCAACAACCGGGCATTCTCGTGGCACCGCGAGCAGGGCGGCTGGACGCTGGAACAGGTAGCCGAGCGTCAGGCCGAGCCGTGGTTCGACGCCGACGGCTTCCGGATGTACGACATCGACGGCCACATCGCCGCCTACTGCTGGACCAAGGTGCACGCCGATGAGGACCCGCCGGTCGGCGAGGTGTACGTCATTGCGGTGGACCCGCAATATCACGGCCGCGGCCTTGGCCGGGCGCTGACGCTGGCCGGCTACGAGCACCTCGCCGACGCAGGCCTGACACGGGCAATGCTCTACGTCGACGCCGACAACACGCCGGCCGTCACGCTCTACCTCGACCTCGGCCTGGAGGTGGCCGTAGTGCGTCGGCTGTTCACCGGTACCGGCCCGCTGAACTCGTAGGGCGTTCAGCGGCCGTGACATCCCCCGGCGCCGATCCCTCGCTCGGTGATCTCGGCCGGGCAGAGCTCGGCGAACTGCTCGACGGCGAGCCCACATACCGGCTCGACCAAGTGTGGGACGGCCTGTACCGCCAGCGTCGCCCGTTGTCTGAGCTCACCAATGTTCCCAAGAGCCTGCGCCAGGCCATCGGCGAACTGCTGCCGCCAGCGCTGACGCTCGTCCGCACGCAGTCCGCAGACCGGGGCACCACTACCAAGCACCTGTGGTCGCTGCGCGACGGCCGTCTGGTGGAGTCGGTGCTGATGCGCTACCGGAACCGGACGACGCTGTGCATCAGCAGCCAGGCCGGCTGCGCCATGGCGTGCAGCTTCTGCGCGACAGGCCAAGTGGGTTTCGACCGCAACCTGAGCGTGGGCGAGATCGTTGAGCAAGTGCTGGGAACGCTGCAGGAGGCGGACCCAGACGATCGGGCCGCCCCCGGCAGAGCCATCAACAGCGGAGCCGCCCCCGGCAGAGCCATCAACAGCGGAGCCGCCCCCGGCAGAGCCATCAACATCGTGTTCATGGGCATGGGCGAGCCGCTCGCCAAC
This sequence comes from Candidatus Poriferisodalis sp., assembly GCF_965219595.1. Taxonomy (NCBI): domain Bacteria; kingdom Bacillati; phylum Actinomycetota; class Acidimicrobiia; order Acidimicrobiales; family Candidatus Poriferisodalaceae; genus Candidatus Poriferisodalis; species Candidatus Poriferisodalis sp. The sequence continues at coordinate 3,438,420 of NZ_OZ244781.1, read as the reverse complement.
TACGACGCAGTGTGGGCAGCGGTGGAGCGATTCCATGGCGACATGGGCATCGGCGCCCGGCACATCACGGTGTCGACCGTCGGCGTCATTCCCGGCATCGAGCGTCTTGCAGCGGAGACGCTGCCGGTCAACCTGGCGGTGTCGCTGCATGCCGCCAACGACCGACTGCGCAACCGCATTGCGCCCATCAATCGCACGTACCCGCTGCGCGACCTGGCGCGCTCGCTGGCCGACTACCGGCGCGCCAAGCGACGGCGCATCAGCTTCGAGTGGGCGATGATCGGCGGGGTCAACGACTCCGACCGCGATGCGGCCGAGCTTGCTGCGTATGCACGGCCTCTGGCGGCCCATGTCAACCTCATCCCGCTGAATCCCACGCCGGGATACGGCCACCAGCCCTCGCCGGCCGGGCGCATCGAGCATTTCGCCGCCGAGCTGTCGTCCCATGGCGTGAACGCCACCGTGCGCCAGAACCGCGGCACGTCGATCGACGCCGCATGCGGCCAACTGCGCGCCGACAAGCTCGTCACGGTCCGCAAGGGCAACCGGCCGACTCGCGGCGCACGCGCTCGGGCGGAGCGCTAGACACTCGCCATGGCCAAGCCGCGATCGCCGAAGGGGCGCGCCCAGCGAACCCACGAGCGACTCAAGGACGAGTACGAGGCCGTCTGCGAGCTGGAGCATCGCAACCCATTCGAGCTGCTGGTGGCAACGATCCTGTCGGCACAGTGCACCGATGCTCGTGTCAATGCCACCGTTCCCGGGGTGTTCGCGAAGTATCCCGACGCCGAAGCGCTGGCGTCCGCCGATCTCGAAGACCTCGAAGAACTGGTGCATCCCACCGGCTTCTTCCGCAGCAAGGCGCGCAACCTGCAGGGAATGGCCCGCCGGCTGCTGGCCGACTACGGCGGCGAGGTGCCGACCAGCCTGAAGGACTTGGTGAAGCTGCCAGGTGTCGGCCGCAAGACCGCCAACGTCATTCGCTCGGTGGCGTTCGATCTGCCGGGACTGCCGGTGGACACCCATGTCGGCCGCTTGGTGCGGCGCCTCGGCATCACCGCCGAGGAGGATCCGGTCAAGGTGGAGCTGGCCTTGAACCCGATGATCCCCCAGTACGAGCGGGGCGACTTCAGCCTGCGCCTGATCCTGCACGGCAGGCGCGTCTGCTCGTCCCGCAAGCCGGCATGCGACGACTGCGTGCTCAACGACTTCTGCCCGAGCGCTTTCGCGGCCTGAACCGGCACCCACGCCGGCTGTAGTGCGAATGCGAGACCCGAGAGGTGCTACCGAATGACTGAGTCAGCGAATCCCGGCAGCGGCACTGTGCGCAGGTCATCGCACTTCGTGCCTGGCGCGAACGAGCGCATGCTGGAGAAGTCGATCGCGACTGATGCCGACAGCCTCGTGCTGGATCTCGAAGACGCGGTCACCCCTGACAACAAGGACAGCGCCCGCACCACAGTTGCGGGCTGGCTGGCCGATGTCGACTTCGGCGCCAAGGAGCGGGTGGTGCGCATCAACCCGCTCGACACCCCGTGGTGCGCTGCCGATGTCGCCGAGACGATGGTGTCGCCGCCCGACGCCTACCTGGTGCCGAAGGTCAACAATGCCGCCGAGGTAGTCGAACTCGACAGCATGATCGCCCGCTGGGAGCTGGAGCACGGCCATCCGCCCGGCGGCGTGGTGCTGCTGGTGCTGGGGACCGAGACGCCGCAAGGGCTGCTGAACATCGGCGAACTGGCCCGCCATGACCGGGTGGATGCGCTGAGCTGGGGTGCCGAGGATCTCTCTGCCGCCATGGGCTCGAAGGCCAACCGGGACGCCACAGGCGCCTACCTGCCGGTGTTCGAGTACGCCCGGGTGATGTGCCTGGTGGGTGCCACGGCGTGGGGCAAGCAGCCCCTCGACACGGTGTTCGTGGACTTCCGTGACGACGAGGGGCTGGCCGCCGAGTGTGCCACCTCGGCCGCCATGGGCTTCACCGGCAAGATCACCATCCATCCCGCCCAGATCGACATCGTCAACGCCGCGTTCACACCGAGCGATGCCGAGATGGCCGATGCCCGCGAGCTGCTCGCAGCATTCGCCCAGGCCGAGGCCGCCGGCCTCATGGCGTTTGCCCACAAGGGCCAGATGGTGGACGTTCCGCACCTCACCCGAGCCCGCAAGATCGTCGCGACAGCGGAGGCCATTGCGTCACGTTCGTAGCTGCGTCGCAGGCGCTGCAGGCAGCGGCCACAGACGGGGTGCTCAGCGAAGTGCTTCGGTGGCCTGGGCCAAGCGACGGCGAGCCATCCGCAACGAGCGCTCCACCTCGTAAAGCTCCACGCCGACATCCTCGTTCGGAGTGCCCATCAGCTCATCGGCAGCCAGTGCCACGCGGTTGCCCAGCTCACCGACAGCGGTCTCGATCGATGACAGCTCAGCAGCGCTGATCACACGCGGCACGCTAGCCATCGCCCAAGCCGCCCAGAATCACAGCAGTGGCGTGAAGGGCCGGGGGTACCCTCGGCGCCGTGCTGGAGCGGCTGGACCTGCGGGGCCAATGCAATGAATCGAGTGATGAACTTGCCGGTCTGTTGCCGCGCCCGCAGGTGGGCGACGCGGTGTCGCAAGATGCCGTCCGGCGGCTGATTGCCCAGGTCAGGGACGGCGGGGACGCAGCTGTTCGCGAACTAACTGCCCGCTTCGATGGCGTCGACATTGCTGAACCGCTGGTGCCGGTCTCGGAGCTGTCCGCAGCGTGGGAGGGCCTGCCGCCCGGCTTGCGTACGGCAATGGAGACCGCCCACCGACGGGTCTTGGAGTTTCACCGAGCCGAGGCCGCAGCGAATCACACGTATGAGCGGGATGGCGTCACTGTGCGGTCGGTGAGCCAGCCGGTGGATCGAGCCGGCATCTACGTGCCGGGCGGCCTGGCTGCTTACCCCTCCACGGTGCTCATGACGGTGCTGGTTGCACGTGCCGCTGGGGTGGACGACATCGCGCTGTGCTCGCCGCCTGGACCGGATGGCAACCTCGCGGCTCCGGTGCTGGCGGCGGCGCACCTGTGCGGCGTCACTGAAGTGCACCGCGTGGGCGGCGTGCAGGCGGTGGCGGCGCTCGCCTACGGCACCGAAACGATACGGCCCGCCGATGTCGTGGCCGGTCCCGGAAATGCCTGGGTGGCTACCGCCAAGCAGCTTGTTGCCGGTGATGTGGGCGTGGCCTCTGCGTTCGCGGGGCCGTCGGAGATCGTGGTGATTGCCGACGCGACCTGCCCGCCGGCAGCGGCCGCAACCGATGTGGTGCTGCAGGCTGAGCATGGCCCTGGCGGGCGTGCCTGGCTGGTCACGTGGGATGAAGGCTGCGCCGACGCCGTCTGCGATGCCATCGGCCAGATCGTCGACCTGTCGCCCCGCCGGGAGGAGACGCTGGCCACGCTGGAGGCTGACGGCTTCGTGTGTCTCGTGGACGGGCCGGCGCAGGCTGTCGACGTTGCCAACATTGTCGCCCCCGAGCACCTCCAGCTCATGTGCGAGGGCGCCGAAGAGCTCGTCAGCAGCATCCGCCATGCCGGCGCTGTGTTCATCGGACCCTGGGCACCCGCTTCAGTCGGCGACTACGTGGCGGGGCCGTCGCACGTACTGCCCACCGCCGGCACAGCTCGCTTCGCCGGGGCGCTCACCACCGACGATTTCACCAAGCGGATGCACGTTGTGGACGTGTCCGAAGCCGGCTTCGACCAGCTTGCGCCCGCCGTGGCCGAGCTGGCCGAGGCCGAGGGCCTGTGGGCGCACGCCGCCTCGGTGTCGCGCCGCAAGGAGTGGTCAACCTCCGGAGTGCGGCCATGAAACCTGCAGTTCGCGACGACCTGCGCCTGCTCGACGGCTACCACTCGCCGCAGATCGACGTGGAGGTGCGGCTCAACACCAACGAGGCGCCGGTGGGGCCACCGCCGGAATTTGCCGACGCCCTTGCTACCGAGTTGCGCAACGTCGAATGGCACCGCTACCCCGACCGCACAGCCGCTGCCCTGCGGGCCGACCTTGCCAAGCTGGCCGGCACCGACCCCGACCGGATCTTCGTGGCCAACGGCTCCAACGAGGTGCTGCAGACGCTGTGCCTGACCTACGGAGGTGCAGGCCGCAGCGTTGCCACCTTCGAGCCCACCTACGCGATGTACGGCCAGATCGCGCGCAGCACCCAATGCGCTGTCGTGGAAGGCGAGCGCCAGGCCGACGGCAGCGTCAGCGTGTACGAGCTGGAGCGAGTGATCGAGCGGCACCGGCCGTCGATCGTGTTCCTGTGCTCGCCCAACAATCCCACCGGCACGCCCGAGCGCATCGAGGTGCTCCAGCGGGCGCTGGAGATCGCACCGGGTCTCGTCGTGGTCGACGAGGCCTACGGGCAATTCGCCGACTGGAGCGCCGTCGACCTGTGCGACAGGGCCGGCGGACCCGACAACCTGGTCGTCACGCGTACCTACTCCAAGACGTGGGCGATGGCCGGGGCGCGGCTGGGCTACGCCGTCATTCCGTCGGGCATGGCCGCAGAGTTCGAGAAGGTGGTGCTGCCGTACCACGTCGACACCTTCAAGCAGATCGCCGGACGCGTGGCGCTGCGCTTCACCGATGACATGGAGCATCGGGTCGCAGCGATCGTGTCCGAGCGAGAGCGGATCGAAGCCGCGTTGAACGGGATGGGCCTCGACGTGTGGCCCTCGCAGTCCAACTTCATCCTGTTCCGCACGTCTACTAGCGGCCACAGCGGCGACGGCATCTGGCAGGCGCTCGTGGACCGATCGGTGCTCGTGCGGAACTGCTCGGGGTGGCCCCGCCTCGCCGACTGCCTGCGGGTGACCGTGGGCACCCCGCCCGAGAACGACCGCTTTCTCGACGCCCTGTCGGAAGTTGTCTCGCGATAATGAGGTTGCCATGACTGCTCGTACTGCCACTGTGCAGCGCAACACCAAAGAAACCCGGATCGATCTGACGTTGGACCTCGACGGCAGCGGCCAGAACGATGTCGCCACGGGTCTGCCGTTCTTCGACCACATGCTGGCCCAGCTCGCCAAGCACGCCCGCTTCGACCTGCAGCTGCGCACCGACGGCGATCTCGAGATCGACGCCCACCACACCGTGGAGGACACCGGCATCGCGCTGGGCGAGGCGATGCGGCAGGCCTGGGGCGACAAGGCCGGCGTTCGCCGCTTTGCGTCCTATGTGGTGCCGCTCGATGAGGCGGCCGTCGAAGTGGTGCTCGATCTGTCGGGCCGGCCGTTCCTGCATTACGACATTGAGCCGCCCGGCGAGAAGATCCTGGGCGACCCGCCGTTCGACCCCCAGCTCTGCGAGGAGTTCTGGCGGGGGCTGGTGATGTCGGCTGGCATCACCCTGCACCTGGTGATGCTGCGAGGCCGCAACACCCACCACATCGTCGAGGCCAGCTTCAAGGGCGCGGCACGCGCCTTCTACGACGCCATCCGCGTCGCCGACGATGTGCTGCCCTCCACCAAGGGCGTCCTGTGAAGGACGTCAGGTGAATGGCGATCGTCCTCTCGTTGCGGTCCTCGACTACGGCATCGGCAACCTGCGCTCAGCCCAGAAGGCACTCGAACGGGTAGGTGCTGACGCCCGACTGACCGCGGACGCCGGATTGATTGCCGACGCCGCCGGAGTCGTGCTGCCAGGGGTGGGGCACTTCGGCACCTGTATGGACCAATTGCGGGCGACGGGCCTGGAACAGCCTGCGCTCGACGCCATCGAGAGCGGGCGGCCGTTCCTCGGCATATGCGTCGGCATGCAGATGCTGTTCGAAGCGTCGGAGGAAGCGCCGGGCGTTCCGGGCATGGGCGTGATGCCTGGCACAGTGCGATTGCTGCCCGACGGCATCGTGCGCCCGCAGATGCAGTGGAACCGGCTCGATGTGCAGCGCCCAAGCTGCCCATTGCTTGCCGGACTGACCGACGGCGCCTGGATGTACTTCGTCCACAGCTACGCGCCCGACACCGATCCCGAACTGGTTGCCGCGACATGCGACTACCCCACGCCGATCACCGCTGTCACCGAGCGCGGCCGGCTGTGGGCCACCCAGTTCCACCCGGAAAAGTCTGGCGATGCCGGCAAGCGGCTGGCACAGAACTTCCTCGCCGCAGTGAGGGCCGACCGATGCCGCCGGTGAGCTTCGATCTCTATCCGGCGATCGACCTGCGCGGCGGGCGCTGCGTCCGCCTCGTGCAGGGCGACTACGACCGCGAGGTGCGGTACGACGCCAACCCCGTGGAAGTGGCGCACGAGTTCGCAGAGGCGGGCACCCGCTGGATCCACATGGTCGATCTCGACGCTGCCCGCACCGGCGAGCCGCAGCCGCAGAACCGGGCCGTGATCCAATCTGTTGTGGCAGCCGTAGGAGATGTCGGTGTCCGGGTGCAGGTCGGCGGCGGCGTGCGCAGCCGCGAGCGCGCCGAAGCGCTGTACGACGCCGGGGTCGCCCGATGCGTGGTAGGCACCGCAGCGATCGAGAACCCCGACCTCGTCGGGGAATTGGCTTCCGCCGGTCACCGCATCGCGGTGGGTCTCGATGTGCGGGGCACCGAGGTGGCCACACGCGGATGGGAACACCAGAGCGGCGTCAGCCTCGGCGATGCCCTCACCCGGCTGGCGGGCAGCGGTGCCGAAGCGGTGATCGTGACGCAGATCGCCCACGACGGCATGGGCGGCGGCAGCGACCTGGCCGGGCTGCGCGGCGTGCTGGATGCGCCCCAACGGCCCCCGGCGATGTCGGTGATCGCCAGCGGCGGCGTGGGCTGTCTCGCCGACATCGCCGACCTGCGCGACCTGCGTTCGCCGCACGGGCACACGCTCGCGGGGGCCATCGTGGGCAAGGCACTCCATGACGGCGTGATCTCGCCCGTCGCCGCGGTGGTGGTGGCCCGCGGCAGTGCAGAGGTAGACGAGCCCGGCCCGGGGCCAGGCCAGTGACCGGGGCACCCGCACGAGAGGCTGAGCCGACATGAAGACCGTGCGGGTCATCCCGTGCCTCGACGTGGACGACGGGCGGGTCGTCAAGGGCGTCAACTTCGTCGGGCTGCGCGACGCCGGCGACCCCGTCGAGCTGGCGGCTGCATACGACCGCCAGGGCGCGGACGAGATCGTCTTCCTCGACATCACGGCCTCAGCGCACAACCGCGACACGATCATCGAGCTCGCCCGTCACACCGCCGAAGAGGTCTTCATCCCGTTCACGATCGGCGGGGGAATCCGCTCGGTCGACGACGCCCGGGCGCTGCTGCGGGCCGGAGCGGACAAGGTGTCGGTGGGCTCGGCTGCGGTTGCCCGCCCAGAGCTGGTGCGCGAGATCGCCGACGAGTTCGGCACCCAGTGCGTCGTGGTGTCGGTGGACGCGAAATCGAACGGCGCCGGTGCCGACGGAAGCACCACCTGGAACGTCTATGTCAAGGGCGGCCGGGAAGACACCGGCATCGACGCGCTCGGCTGGGTGCGCCAGGTGGCCGAACTGGGTGCCGGCGAGATCCTGCTGAACTCCATGGATGCCGACGGCACCAAGGCTGGCTTCGACCTCGAGCTCACACGGGCAGTCGTCGACGCAGTGGAGATTCCTGTGGTGGCCAGCGGGGGGGCGGGCACGTTGCAGCACTTGGTGGATGGCGCCCTCATCGCCAACGCCGATGCCGTGCTCGCGGCCTCGATCTTCCACTTCGGCGAGCACACGATCGCCGACGCCAAGCGAGCACTGCTGGACGCAGGCGTGGCCGTCCGCCCGCCCACTGCCTGATTGATTGCCGGGTTCGGGCGCCGCTAGACGGTTTCAGTCCTGCTCGAAGGCGCCCGCTAGCTTCCCCGCCATGAGCTATCCCGGCACGTACTCGGCCACCGACCCTGACCGTCCAGCGGTGATCATGGCCCGCGACGGCCACACCCGGACGTTCGGCGAGCTCGAGGCCCGCAGCTGCCAATTCGCGCAGCTCATGTGGGCGGCAGGCCTCCGGCCCGGCGATCACGTGGCGATCTTCGCCGACAACAACATCGGCTACTTCGATGCCTACTGGGCCGCGATGCGCAGCGGCCTCTACTTCACCACGGTCAACCGCTACCTGACGGCCGACGAGGCGGCGTACATCGTCAACGACTGCGGGGCCCGAGTGCTCGTGGCGTCGCCCGCGGTCATCGATGTGGCGACCGAGATGCTGCCGCTCATCGGCGAATGCGACGTCCGGCTGATGTTCGACGATGCTGCCGACGGATTCGACCCGTTCGAAGATGCCATCGCGGCCTATCCCGCCGAACCGCTGGCTGAACAGCCGCGGGGATCGGCGATGCTGTACAGCTCCGGCACGACGGGCCGCCCCAAGGGCATCATGCGTCCGCTGGACGGAACGTCGATCACCGACCCCGATCTGCTCGGCGCCGGACTGCTGGGCGGCGTCTTCGGATTCGGCGAAGGCACTCGCTATCTCTCGCCTGCGCCGCTCTACCACTCTGCGCCCCTGTCGTTCACGACCGGCACGCAGTCGGTCGGCGGCACAGCGGTGGTCATGGACCGCTTCGCCGCCGCTGAAGCGCTGTCGTACGTCGAGCGCTACCGCATCACCCACAGCCAGTGGGTGCCCACCATGTTCAGCCGGATGCTGAAGCTGCCCGAGGAGGCCCGCACGCAGCACGACCTCTCCAGCCACCAGGTCGCCGTGCATGCGGCGGCACCATGCCCCGTCGAGGTGAAGCACCAGATGATCTCGTGGTGGGGCCCGATCCTGCACGAGTATTACGCCGGTACCGAGCTGAACGGCTTCTGCTACGTGAATTCGGACGAATGGCTCGAACGGCCCGGCACGGTGGGCAAGCCGCTCATCGGGGTGATCCACATCTGCGACGACGAGGGCAAGGAGCTGCCGGTCGGCGAGGCAGGCACCATCTACTTCGAGCGTGAGATCCCGGCATTCGAGTACCACAACGACCCTGCGAAAACCGCCGAGTCCCGGCACGACGATCACGAGCTCTGGTCGACGCTGGGCGATGTCGGGCGTGTCGACGACGACGGCTACCTGTACCTGACCGATCGCAAGGCGTTCATGATCATCTCGGGCGGGGTGAACATCTATCCCCAAGAGATCGAGGACTGCCTGGTGCTGCACCCCAAGGTGGCCGATGCGGCGGTGTTCGGCGTGCCCAATGACGACTTCGGCGAGGAAGTGAAGGCCGTCGTACAGCCGCTAGCCGGCGTGGAACCCGGTGACGCATTGGCCACCGAGTTGCTGGGGTACTGCCGCGAGCACCTCGCGAACTACAAGGTGCCCCGATCGGTTGACTTCCGCGACGAGCTGCCCCGCCATCCCACCGGCAAGCTCTACAAGCGCATCCTGCGGGACGAGTACTGGGGCGACCGTTCCTCGCGCATCGTGTGAGATGCGCGGTGAGGTGTGCCCGCTGCGGAGGCGGCATGACCCTCTGCTCCCGCGATCCAGCAGGTCGCAACGTCGCAGAGTCTCCTGCCGCCTCCTCCGCTATGGCATCGGTGCCCAGCGGCTCAAGTCCTCCGTTCGCGTCGCTATAGATCGCCGACGAACGAGACGATTCGTTCTGCCACTGCTCGTGCGTGGCCCATCAGGAAGTGATCGCCGCCCGAGATGACGTCGAGCTGGGTGTTGGCCCAGCCCTCGGTGATCTCGGACGCTTCAGCGGGGGAGCGGAACTGGTCGTGCTCGGGCACCAGCAGCAGCTTGGGCCGAGGATCTGCTGCGGCGCCCATCGATGCCGGGTCGACGATCCGCAAGGGCGCAGCGATCCCGATCCATGCCGACAAACTGCCGTGGCTGGCGGCGAGCGAGACATCGCCGCCGAACGACCAGCCCGCCGAGACGACCGGCGGCGGTTCAGCGGTGCTCGAGCGGTCGGCTGCGAGGCGCACGGCCGCTTCGAAGGCGGCCACGGCATCGAGCTGCTCGGCCTTCCCGTCGTCGTGGCTGCCGCCAGAACGTCCGGTGCCCCGGAAGTTGTAGCGAAGCGTTGCGATGCCGCTCGCGGGCAGCGCCCTGAAGAGATGATCGACGAGCGGGTTCCACATGTCGCCGCCGTAGAGCGGGTGCGGGTGAGACAGCACAGCCACCGCTGCGGCCGTGCTGCCGGAACCGCCGCCATCGGCGCCTGCTCCCTCAGGCCCCGTCGAGCCGGGCCAGGCAGCTTCGGCCTCGAGCTCGATGCCATCCGAGGTCGCTGCGGTGACCTCGAACGCCTCCACCTCAAATGGCGGCCCGGGAGCGGGCGGCCGCTGCGAATTCTCTGCGTCATTCACGCCGGTGAACGGTACCGTGCGGGCGGTGAGCGCTCCCGAGACCAACAACGAGCATGGCGCCGCTTCGGCGACGAAACCCGCTCGTCCTTCGAAGAGCTCGAAAGCCGGCAGTCGCCCGAAGCCCGCTGCCAGCAAGCCGAAGCCGTCCGCCCCGCCCGACTCCGACGGCGAGCGCCGGCCCATCAAGATGCTGCACGACCGGCTGCTCGTGCGGCTCCCCAACGACGGCTCGGAACGGCGCACCAGCGGCGGGATCCTGATCCCGGCAACGGCCCAGCAGAACAAGCGCCTCGTGTGGGGCGAGGTCATCGGTGCAGGGCCGAACGTCCGGACCGCCCAGGAAGGGGACCGGGTGCTGTTCAGCCCCGAGGATCGCCACGAGGTCGAGGTGCACGGCGACGATTTCCTGATCCTGCGCGAGCGGGATGTGCACGCCATTGCTGCACCCCGCATCGAGCCCGGCAGCACCGGCCTGTATCTGTGATCGTGCGACCCTGAGCCAGCTTGGACCCATGAGCCCTGAACAGACGAAGACGGGCGAGACGCAGTTCCAAACCGGCGGCGGCATCACCGTCTCGCTGACTGCGTCGAGGGTCGACGGCAACGCCGAGATCGAAGACCTCGTCGACCGGCTGGACGAGGCGCGGGGCGTGCTGCTGTCGTCGAGCTACGAGTACCCCGGCCGCTACACCCGCTGGGACATGGGCTTCGCCGACCCGCCGCTGGCCATCACCAGCCGGGCGCAGGACATCTGGGTGAGCGCCTTGAACGAGCGGGGCACAGTGCTGCTGGAGCCGGTTCACGAGACGCTGGCAGCGCTGGGAAGCGCTGCAGGCATCGTCGACCTTCGCCATGAGCCCGGTGACGGCTCGGGCGCCGTGGTCTGCCGGGTGGAACGGGCTGATCGGCGTTTCGAGGAAGAAGAGCGCAGCCGCCAGCCGTCCACGTTCACGGTTGTGCGCGCCCTGGTGAACCTGTTCTCCTGCGACGATCCGCACCTGGGCCTGTACGGGGCGTTCGGCTACGACCTGGCGTTCCAGTTCGAGCCCATCGCGCTGACGCTGCCGCGCCCGGCCGAGCAGCGCGACCTGGTGCTCTACCTGCCCGACGACCTGCTCATCGTGGACCACGAGGGCGGCATCGCGCAGCGCTTCCAGTACGACTTTGCGGTGAACGGTCGCAGCACCGCCGGGCTGGCGGGCGGCGGTGCACGCGTGCCCTATGAGCCCGATTTCGAGCTGGAGGCGAGCTGCGACCATGAGCCCGGCGGCTATGCGGCCGGTGTGCGTGCGGCTCACGAATACTTCGCCCGGGGCGACCTCTTCGAGGTGGTCACCAGCCAGATGTTCTCCGAGCCCTGCGTCGAGTCTCCAGCAGAGCTGTTCCGCCGGCTCAAGGAACAGAACCCTGCGCCGTACGGGTTCCTGATCAATTTGGGTGCAGCTGGGGACAGCGGGGAATGGCTCGTCGGTGCCTCGCCCGAGATGTACGTGCGGGTCGAGGGCGAGCGGGTCGAGACCTGCCCGATCTCGGGAACCATCGCCCGCGGCCAAGACCCCATCGACGACGCCTCGCAGATCCTGGCGCTGCTCAACTCGGCGAAGGACGAGTCGGAGTTGACGATGTGCACCGACGTCGATCGCAATGACAAGAGCCGCATCTGCGTCCCCGGCTCGGTCAAGGTGATCGGCCGCCGCCAGATCGAGATGTACTCGCGCCTCATCCACACCGTTGATCACGTAGAAGGCCGTCTGCGCCCCGGCTTCGACGCGCTCGATGCGTTCCTGTCGCACACGTGGGCGGTCACGGTGACCGGCGCGCCCAAGACGGCGGCGATGATGTTCCTCGAGCAGCACGAACGCACCGCCCGGGCCTGGTACGGGGGTGCGGTCGGCAAGGTGGGTTTCGACGGCAGCCTGAACACCGGGCTCACGCTGCGCACGATCCGCGTCGCCGACGGGCATGCGGAGGTGCGCGTGGGTGCCACGCTGCTGTGGGACTCCGAGCCCGACGAGGAGGAATCGGAAACCGAGCTCAAGGCGTCGGCGTTCCTGGACGCGCTCCGGCGGCCACGGTCAGCGGCGACCGCGGGGGTTGCCGCTTCGGCGCCCAGCGATCGGCGGGTGCTGCTGGTTGATCACCTCGACTCGTTCGTGCACACGCTGGCGAACTACCTGCGCCAGACCGGCGCCACGGTGGTGACCCGCCGGGCTGGCTTTCCCACCGAGGAGATCAGCGCCGACGACTTCGACCTCATCGTGCTCTCGCCAGGCCCCGGCCGGCCCGACGACTTCAGCATCGGACCGGTGGTGCGGGCCACGCTCGATGCCGGGCTGCCGCTGTTCGGGGTGTGCCTGGGGCTGCAGGGCATCGTGGAGTACTTCGGCGGCGAGCTGGGCCAGCTCGCCACGCCCATGCATGGCAAGCCGTCTGCCATCCGTGTCGTCGGCGGGCAGCTGCTCGATGGGCTGCCGAAGGAGTTCCGGGCCGGTCGCTACCACTCGCTGTTCGCCCATCGCTCCGAGGTGCCCGATGCGCTCGAGGTGACAGCGGTCAGCCTCGACGACGACATCGTCATGGCGGTGGAGCACCGCGAGCTGCCCGTTGCTGCCGTGCAGTTCCACCCGGAGTCGATCATGTCGCTCGATGACGGCGTCGGGCTCGCGCTGATTCGCAACGCCGTGGACCGTTTGGTGCCCGGATGGAGAGCCGGATGACGATCGCGTCTGCGCTCGATCGGTCGGTGGCGGCAACGGTCCCGCGCGAGGTGCTCGTGGTGACCGGACCCGAGGCCGCCGTGTACTTGCACGGCCAGATCTCGGCCGAAGTGGAGGCCATGGAGGTCGGCCAGAGCGCCCTGTCGTTCCTGTTGGAGCCACGAGGGCGAATAGAAGCGCTCTTCGCCATCAGCCGCACCGGTCCTGAGACCTACGTCGCCGACATCGAGCCTGGCTTCGGCGAGGCAATGTCGGCATCGCTCGAGCGCTTCAAGCTGCGGACCCGGGCCGACTTCTCCCTGCACGAATGGCAGATGCACGCGGTGCGCGGGCCCCGTGCGGAAGGCGAATCGGCGGTCGGCGTTTCGAGCACTGGCCCGAGCGGAGCCCCAGAGCACGTGGTGCGCCCCGCGCACTGGCCGTTGGCCAGCGGTCACGACCTGCTCGTCGACTCCGGCAGCGAGGCCGTTGCGTTAGCCGACGGCGCCGAGCAACTCTCAGCCGACGAGTTCGAGGCGCTGCGCATGGTCTACGGCTTGCCCGCCATGGGCACGGAGATCCAACCGGGTGACATCCCCAACGAGACGGGTCTCGTCGAGCGAGCTGCGTCGTTCACCAAGGGCTGCTACCGGGGCCAGGAGCTGGTGGAGCGAATCGACTCGCGCACAGGCGGACGCCGGACGGTATGCCGGCTCCGCTCGCCTGTGCCGCTCAGCGCAGGCGACGAGTTGCGGGACGGCGGTGGCGCAACGGTGGCCACGGTGCTGAGCACAGCGACGCTGAACGACTTGACCGTGGGATTCGCACGCTCCCGCAGCGACGCCGGCGATGTGGCCTTGACGGCCTCGGGCGATCAAGTCGAGCTAGCGGGAGTCTTCTGAGGCGAGTGAGCCTGCTCTCGGGCCCTCACGGGTACGCTCGCAGGCTGTTGTCGAGTCGAACGGATCGCAGGGAGCAACAACATGGCAAAGACGGCACTCCTGGCCAAGCTGACCGCCAAAGAAGGCATGCGTGACGATTTGCTCGCAGTGATCGCCGACATCGGCATGAGCAATGTCGCCGGCGAGCCGGGCACCGAGGTGTACGCCGCCCACAAGGACCAGAACGACGCCGATGTGGTGTGGTTCTACGAGCTGTACAGCGACCAGGATGCGCTCGCGGCCCACGGTGGCTCGGAGCAGATGAAGGTCTTCGGCCAGGCCACGCGGGAGTTCATGGCGGCCCGTCCCGAGCTCATTTTCCTGGACCCGGCTGTGGCCAAGGGTCTCGAGTTCTGACTCTGGCCCAGCGAACAAGAGCGGGACACGTGGGCCCGCCGCCGCGAGGGATCGCCTGACATGCCGGTAGTGACATGTTCGTAAAGATCTGTGGCGTCACGAACGAAGAGGATGCGCTGGTCGCCGTCGGCATGGGTGCCGACGCCGTCGGCTTCAACTTCGTGCCCGGATCGCCACGGCAGATCTCCCCGAGGCTGGCCAGAGACATCGTTCGCCGGCTGCCGGGCGGCGTCGTCACGGTCGGTGTGTTCCGCAACGAGCTGCCCGAGCGGGTCGTGCAGATCATGGACGGCGCCGGTTTGCGCCTGGCCCAGTTGCACGGCAACGAGACCACGGCCGACAGCCGCTGGATCGCCGAGCGGGTGCCCGGCCTGATCAAGGCATTCGTCGCGGGAGATCCCAATGTGGAACGTGTGCGCGACTACGGCGCCTCTGTGCTCATGCTGGACGGCTCCGAGCCCGGCAGCGGGCGCGTCTTCGACTGGCGGCAGCTCGAAGGCCGAGATCGCGGCATGAGACTGCTGCTCGCGGGCGGGTTGCGTGCCTCGAATGTGGCGCAGGCCATCGAGGTCGTGCGGCCGTGGGGCGTGGATGTGGCGTCGGGTGTCGAATCCGAGCCGGGCCGCAAGGACGTGCTCGCCATGCGCGAGTTCGTCGCGGCGGCCAAGGAGGCGGGTGCTCGCTACGAGGATGCCGACGAGTCGGAGCCTCCCGAAGAGGGCGCGCCGTACGACTGGCGCGACGACTGAGCGAGGGACGGCATGGCTGCAGCAACTGATGGACCCACCCCGGGTTCGAGGTCGGTCATGGGCGAGCCCACGCCGAGTTCAAGGTCGGTTATGGGCGAGCCCACAACCGATGGCCGCTTCGGCGAATTCGGCGGCCGGTTTGTGCCCGAGACGCTGGTCGCAGCGTGCGAGGAGCTCGAGGCGGCCTTCCGGGAGGCCTGGGCCGACCCGGCGTTCGTGGCCGAGTTCGAGACCACCCTGCGCGACTACGGCGGGCGCCCTTCGCCGCTGACCGAGTGCCGCAACCTGTCGAGCCAGCTCGGCGTGCGCCTGCTGGTCAAGCGCGAAGACCTCAACCACACGGGCTCGCACAAGATCAACAACGTCATCGGGCAGGCGCTGCTGGCCCAGCGCATGGGCAAGACACGGCTGGTGGCCGAGACGGGTGCCGGCCAGCACGGTGTCGCTACTGCGACCGCGGCGGCGCTGCTGGGGATGGAGTGCAAGGTGTACATGGGCGCCGTCGATGTCGACCGTCAGGCCCTGAACGTGTTCCGCATGCGCCTGCTGGGATCCGAAGTGGAGTCGGTGCAGTCCGGCAGCCGCACGCTCAAGGACGCCGTGAACGAGGCGTTGCGCGACTGGGTGGCCACCGTCGAGAACACGCACTACTGCCTCGGCTCGGTGATGGGCCCCCATCCGTACCCGTGGATGGTCCGCACCTTCCACCACATCCTCGGCGACGAAGCCGCGGCGCAGTGCAAGGACCTCACCGGCGGCGACCCGGACGTGGTGGTGGCGTGCGTCGGCGGGGGCAGCAATGCTGCCGGGATCTTCTCGGGCTTTGCCGACGGCGACGCCCGGCTCGTGGGCGTCGAGCCCGCCGGCGGTGCCGCGGTCGGGCGCGGCGTGCCCGGTGTGGTGCACGGCATGACCAGCTATCTCATGCAGGACGAGGTGGGCCAAGTGATGGAGGCCGAGTCGATCTCGGCCGGGCTCGACTATCCCGGTGTCGGGCCCGAGCACGCCTACCTGGCCGCCATCGGCCGTGCCGAGTACCCGAGCGTGACCGATGACGAGGTGGTCGAGGCGTTCACGCTCATGAGCCGGGCCGAAGGCATCATCCCGGCGCTGGAGTGCGCTCATGCACTGGCATGGATCGTCCGGGCGGCGCCGGAGATGCAGGGTCAGACCGTGTTGATGAATCTCTCGGGTCGGGGCGACAAGGACGTCGACCAGATGATGGACGTGCTCGGGATGCATGGGCTGAGCGAGTGAGGGCACGTTCGTGAGCGAGGCATCGCCGGCTGACCGGGCTGGGACCTTCGGCGCACTCGAGACGCACCTGCGGGCTCGGCGCGACAGCGGTGCGAAGCTGCTGGTGCCCTACGTCACGGGTGGCTACCAGGGCTGGCAACGCGCCGTGGAGGCAGCGGCGGCGGCTGGCGCCGACGCCATCGAGATCGGCGTTCCCTTTTCCGACCCGGTGATGGACGGACCAGTCATCCAGCAGGCATCCACTGCGGCCTTGGCCGACGGCGCAACCCCGGCATCGGTGCTGGAGGAAGCGCGGGAGCTCGACACCGGTGTTCCGCACGCGGTGATGACCTACTACAACCTCTGCCACCACCAGGGTCATGAACGCTTCGCTTCGGCGCTGCTCGATGCGGGTGTCTGCGCGGCGATCCTGCCCGACCTGCCTTACGTCGAGGCGGGGCCGTGGCTGGAAGCCGCTGCCGAGACGGGCCTCGAAGCGATCTTGCTGGCTGCGCCCACCACGCCCGAGCACCGGCTCGCTGATCTGTGCGGGGCGTCACGCGGCTTCGTCTACGCGGTCGGCCTGCTCGGCGTGACCGGCGAGCGGACGGCCCTCGCCCGCACAGCCACCCAGATTGCTGCACGCTGCCTGGCCGTCACCGATCGGCCCGTGCTCACGGGCGTGGGCATCGGCTCGCCGTCCCAAGCCATTGAGGCGTGCGAGGTGTCCGACGGCGTCATCATCGGCTCCGCCGTCGTCCGCACTTTGATGTCCGACGGCCCCGAGGCCGTGGGCGAGCTCGTGGCCTCCTACCGGACGGCGCTGGATCACGGCTGACCGGTGGCGCAACACGAACCGAGCTCCGATGTCGACCATCCGGTCGGCTTGGCGCACTGTCTGCAGCCGGCCGCTGCGTCCGGGCTGGATCGCGGTGCTGCGGCAGAGTTCGATCCGGAGTGCGAGCTGTGCGAGGCCGCCCGCTTCACACACTGGTACTACGAGGACGAGCTGTGCTGGGTGGCGGACTGCGAGGTGTGCGCCACGCCCATGGTGGTCTGGAAGCGGCACGGCACTGAACCCCCTCCCGATGAGTTGGCAGCGATGCTGGCCCGGCTGGTCGAAGCGGGTGAACTCAGATTCGGGCCCGGAGGTGGGAGGGTGGACCAGGTGATGCGCCAGATCCCCGATCATTTCCACGCCCACTACCGCGATGCCGATTGGATGTCCCGTCGCTGGATGGAGCCCCCGAGCCGCTATACCGGCGTCGGCACGCAGCGGGAGACCCGATGACCGGCCGTACCGCACCATGCGATGCTCGCTCCCGACGGTTTTCCCGAGAGTGGGCGACGCGGGCTTTGGTCGCGCTGGCGCTCGCTGTCGCGCTCGCACTGGCGGGCTGCGGCGGCAGCGATGCGACAGAAGCCGAATTGGAACGGCTCGAGCTGGCATTCGCGAACGCCGATGTCACGCTCGGGAGCGAGGTGTTTGGCGACAGCTGCTCGGTGTGCCACGGCAGCGACGGCAGCGGCGGTGTCGGCGCCGCACTCGGCGGCGTCGATGAGCGCCTGACCGTTCGCGACCACTTGGCGGTGGTATGGACCGGCCGCGGCTCGATGCCCCCGTTCGGCGGCATCCTCACCGACGCCGAGATCGCGGCGGTAGTGGCCTACCAGCGGAGCACCTTCGGCGACGAGCAGTAGCTTCCTCCCAGTGACTGACATTGGAAGCGACGCAGGTTTTCCCCGACCGGACGAGCTGCTGCCGCACCGGGCACCGTTCCTGCTGGTGGACGAGATCGTCGAGCTCCAGCCCGGCGAGCGCTGCGTCGCCAAGTGGCACCTCACCGGTGACGAAACGTTCTTCGCCGGTCACTTCCCAGGCCGCCCGACGCTGCCCGGCGTGTTGATGGTCGAAGCCATCGCCCAGACAGCGGGGCTCGCGGCCGCCGCGGCCTCCTCGCTCGATGGCAAGCTGGCGCTCTTCGGCGGCATCGACAAGGCCCGCTTCCGCCGCCAGGTCACCCCGGGCGACACCCTGCGCTTGGAAGCCACCATCGATCGCCTGTCCGCCCGAGCCGGCAAAGCCTCAGGAACCGCCAGCGTCGAAGGCCAAACAGCCTGCGAAGCCTCGATGATGTTCCTCATAGCCGACGCCAACGACCTCGACTGAACCCACAGAGAGGCCCTCGAGGCACAGGGCCTTCCGTCCGTTCTCAACCTCAACACTGAGTGAAATTGGCGCATTTGCGCAGGTCGCGCGAGGCTTTGGGGATGCTCCGCGAAGTCGGCGACGACTTCCAGGCTGACGCAGTTCGGCAGGGCACTGCATTCGAACAGCAGGCCAAGGCCTACTTGGGCGCGCTTGGGTTCGAGCTTCACGGCAGGCAGAAGTTCACCGACATCGGCTGCGAGGTCGATGACGTGGCCGAGGCACCCAATGGCGAGCTCGTGTACTTCGAATACAAAGGCTCCTTCAAAGGGCAGCGACCAGGAATGCGCCGCACGGACACGGTCAAGAAGGCGTTGCTGACCGGGTTCTTGCTGCGCTCCATCGGTGACGACACTCCGTACTTCGTGCTGACCTCGCACTTGCCCGACGGCGGTGCAGCTCAGCGAATGATCGAGACGGCGCTGAGAGCAAAGGCCGTGTCAGGCGTGCTGGGGCTCAACAACCCAGCAGCCAGCCAAGCGCTCGCAGAGCGCTTTGGTCCGCCGGCGAGGTCCCGCATCGGACCCGAGAGAACCTGGCAACCAGCCCTGCCGATAGCCCGCCGCGCTTAGTGCAGTGACTGGGCGCAGTTTCGCTACCGTCGGCCTTCGTGTCGGATAAAGGACTGGACATCGACAGGTTTCGCCGTTGGGTGCTCGGAGATCTAGTCGACAACCGGAACCGAGGCCTGTTTGCGGAATGGCTCGTGGGCGAAGCGCTCGGTGTGATCGACGAGTCGACACCTCGGCGGGAGTGGGATGCCTACGACTTGATGTATCGCGAGACGAAGATCGAGGTCAAGGCGTCGGGTCGCAGCCAAAGCTGGAGTCAGGCACAGCCTTCGAAGATTCGATTCGGGGTCGAGCAGAAGTTGAGTTCTTGGACAGCCGCGAGCGATGAGTGGATCCCGCACGGTCAACCGATGCGCTTCGCCGATGTGTACGTCTTCTGTGTGCACGAGCCTGAACTGGCTACCAATGAGAATGTTGCCGATGCCGATCATTGGACGTTTTGGGTTGTCCCTACAGATGTGCTGGACCAGGAACTTGGCCCGCAGAAATCGCTCGGCACTCGCACTCTCGACCGTCTCACCTCATCCGTGGCGTGGTCCGGCATTCGAGCGAGGGTCGACGAATGCGTGCGCTTACGACAGAGCATCTGACCTGGCCGCCAGAGCGGTCTCCCTAGGTTCCCGATGGCCTGTCTCTCGCTGCTCGGCACTTCAGTGCTGCGTGCGACCAGCTTCAACGATGGCAGTCACGGTCTTGCGGCCGAGACCGGACACTTTGGCGAGCTGGCGCAGTGACGCGCCCGACCGGTGAGCAACCCGGATCATGTCGTCGCGGATCTCTGCTTCCTTGTGTGCTCGTTCGGCGCTGAGACCCACCACTGCAAGCGCTGCCGCGACCTCACCATCGAGCTCTTCGCGGTACTTGTTCATCGCAGCGCTGGCGGTTGAAACATCAGTTTCGGTGTAGCTCATCGATCACCTCGCAGCTCCGTCGCGGGCTTGTATCGAATCGGCATCACGGTCGCCGTCATTCTGATGCCGAAGACGGATCCGGTCGATCCTCACGTAGCGCTCCACGACGATGCTGAAGCCAAACGCGCGGTGCATAGGCGGACCAGCGGAGCTTCTGCCCCCACAGCGGCACCCGCTTTGCGATCGTCGAGACGTGATTACTGAGGCCGGCGAGTTCGTAGGTGAACACGACAACTTCGACCCCGGCCTCCTGGATCGCTTGCGCTCTCTGCTGCCGGGTTCGGAAGTCGCTGTCACACGTCACCAGCACGTAGTCGTTCTCTGCACACCAGGCGGCAATGTCGTAGTCGTGCGCATCGGAATGGCCGCCGTGTGTGCGGCTGAGCGCATCCACTTCGGAAACGTGAATGACGTTGTCGATGCCCGCAGCTGCCCTCGGGGAGATGTTTGCGTCGAGGCAGAAGCGGATGTCACGCAGTGAGTCGTGCGAACTCCGCACAGGCCTTTACTCGGGTCACGCTGAGGTTGAAGCCCCGTGCGACTTCCTCGGGGGGATCTTCCTTGAGGCTGGCGACGATGGACTTGACCGGGATCCTGGTGCCCGCCACCACCGGGGCTCCGAAGCAGATGCGAGGGTTGATCTCGATCCATTGGGCGACATCCCACGACGCCGCGCGACCGTCAATGAACTGGATCTCCTCGGCGAACGTCTTGATGGCTGAGGTGATGGCCCGTTGTCCCTTGCGGTTCCCGACGATCTCCTCCGCATGCCCTTGGAACTCAATCCAGACGTTGTGTCCGTCGGTGTAGAAGGACTCGTGAGCCAGCGGGTGTTGGATGTCGGGAAACCACTCGCGCATGCCATCGAGCACCCGACGGACCTTTTGCAGTGAGGCGCCACGGTCGCGGAAACGGCAAACCATCTCCAAGCCGATCAGATCGAGAAATCCAATCGTCGCTGTGGCGTCCTTGACGTGCGTGGGTGGCCTGACGACGGTCATCCAACGACGGATCTGGGCACGCGAAACGTCGCGGTCTCGCTCCACAATCTGCGCCACCTGGGGAAACGAGTAGATGCCCGCGCCGATCGCTAAACCTGCTGCGATTTCGCTCTCGCCATGCTTCTTCGCCGCCACATCTCCTCCGGCCAATCCAACCATCAGCCTAAACGGCCGCTGTTATGCCACTGCGGAGGGCGCTGGCTCCGGGCGCTCCTAGCGGACAGCCCCGGCGTGGTTCATGTTTCGAACTGGCGCACGTATCGCAGGGCGGTCAACGCCGTAGGACCGCACAACCCGGCGGGGAGCCTACGAACTCGGGGCTTCGCTCAGCATCCTCAAGGATCTCATGGCTTCCACGAAGCCCAGAGTTCGTCCTGATGCCACTCGCGAGAAGTACGAAGCGGTCACTGAGGCACGTGCGGCATTGGCTGAGCTTCAGGCTCCCTCAGTATCCGCTGGTCACTCCTCGTCGTGAGGAGTCACCCGAGACGCCTTGTGGCCCTTTCGCAGCAGCCTTCCGAATCCGCCAATAGAGAGCGGTGACATGCCGTCCTGATCGTCGCCGCGCCATGAGTGGCCTACTCCCTCACCGTCTCTGACCGCATCGCCGCTAACTCCGCCGATGCGAACGGCGTGGCCGTCACCACTGCCACTCCTCCATGCGTCACCGTCTTGGCCGGAGTAGCGAAATGCGTGCCCGTCTCCGCTGCCATCGCGCCAGGCATCGCCTTGCCCTGCGCCGTCACGAATCGCATGTCCATTTCCCTCGCCGTCGCGCCAAGCATCCCCACGGCCGTCACCGGTGCGCGTTGCGTGCCCCTCTCCGCTGCCATCTCGAGCTGCGTAGCCGGGCCCGTTGCCATAGCGATACGCATGTCCATTTCCGGCGCCGTCTCGCCATGCGTATCCGACTCCGTCATCACTGCGGTATGCGCTTCCATTCCCGCCGCCGTCGCGTACAGCGTTTCCTTCGCCGCCCCCGAGGCGCCATGCGTGTCCGTCACCGTTGCCGTCGCGCATGGCTGACCCTTCTCCGTCACCGTCACGTCGGGCATCTCCATCCCCGTTACCGTCTCGCGCTGCGTAGCCATTGCCGTTGCCGAGACGGACTGCGTCACCGGTTCCGTTGCCTTCGCGGGCCGCTGCGCCATCGCCCGGGCCATCACGCACGGCATCCCCGAGTCCGTCGCCCTCGCGAATCGCACGACCCGGACCATCCCCAGATCGAGTGGCGTCTCCATCGCCATCTCCGAGGCGAAGGGCATCCCCCGAACCATTGCCATCGCGTGCGGCGTCTCCGTCTCCGTAGCCGGCCCGTCTGGCATCTCCCTCTCCTTCGCCGCTGCGGATTGCATTTCCGCCGCCGTCTTCGCGAATGGCATTGCCTTTGCCGGTGCCATGACGGACAGCGTCTCCGTTCCCGTCGCCTATGCGAACCGCATCTCCGTCTCCGCTGCCGTAGCGGGCGGCGCCGCCGAACCCAGAACCCGCGCGCAGGACATGAATCAAGAACTCCGACCCGACGATTAGTGTGCCGTGCTCCGCCGTACTCATCGAGAGTGTCAGAGTCTCAACACTCCAGGTGACACCGTCCGGCAGTTCTCCGATCGGTTCGTAGCCGGGTCCGGAATCGCTCGGTGCGAACTCGATCTCCGTCGATTCCACCTTGGATTCTCCTGGTTCGGACTCTGTTCAGGCAGCCATGCGTCAGGCCTGAATTGGGTGGCCCGAGAAGTGGGTTATGAAGGATAATGACATGTCGGCTGTGGCGGCGAGCGAGGCCGTCCGGACTGGGTTCAGCGAACCGCTCGCGCCACCTCGTCACCGCTGTACGGGTGACTCAGGCGCAGAAGGCGCTCCACAGGGTGTCAGCCTCGGCATCATGCACACGCCGCCCCGAAGCGCGGATCGGCGACCCGAACGTCGACGGAGCGAGTTTGATCAGTTCGTCGATCGGCAAACTCTTGTCGAGAGGCTTCCAGAGATTCCAAAGAACTTGGACCCAATAGCGGGTAGCTGACGATTCGTCGATCTCGTTGCCGTCTGCGTCCCCCGGATACGGATCGCTGACAGCGAAGCCAGCGGCGATGATTCCAGCGGATTCACCGTGCCGATACAACAGGACCGCATCATCAGCTTGGAGTTGACGGTAGTTGGTTCCGAGCGACCAGCAGTTGATGAATCCGAGCGTCGTGTGCGCTACGAGCACACGAGCGTCGTAGTCCTCTGCGTCCATTTCCCAGTCGTCGGGGTTCCAGGTCAGCAGGTAGGTCGGACCGAGTTCGTCTTCGCCTGACACTTTGTTCGCCCCCTCCGGTGTTGGACGGTTTCCGAACCTACCGAGACAAGCAATCTGGCACCGTTCGGCGCGCAAGTACGGACATTGCCCGCGGGGACGGGCCCGGCATGGGGGGATCTTGTCTATGCGACAACGCCCGCTAGGTGTCGGCGGTGAGGATCACAGCGGTCACCGTGGAGGTGAACTGTGCTTCGGGTTCTACAGACCAAAGGAACTCTCCGGTGTCGCTGATGCCTACTTGGCCTGCGTCCGAGGTACCGCCTTTTCTGGAACAGAACGCGCCTCTGCCGCGTTCCTTGGGGTATGTCGGTGGTCTGAGGCGCGAGGCGCCGGAGCAGCGGTGATCGACTAGCGGAGGTGGGAGGGGCGGGGGTCGGCTAGGCGGCCGAGGGGGGACTGGGCTCGCAGGCCGCCGTCGACCACGATGGCTTCGCCGGTGACGAACGACGACTCGTCGCTGGCCAGCCAGGCGGCCACGCTGGCGATCTCATCGGGATGGCCGAGACGGCGCAAGGCGTGCGCTGCCAGGTTGCGTTCGAGCGCGGCCGGCTCCTGCATCATGCGTTGCACAGGCGGCGTCTGGATGGTGCCGGGGCAGATGGCGTTGACGCGTACGCCGTCGGGGGCGTGGTCGGTGGACAGTGCTCGCGTCAGGTTGATGACGGCCGCTTTGGATGCGGCGTACACCACCGAGCCGCCGTCGCCGTGCAAGCCGCTGATCGAGGCCGTGTTGATGATTGAGCCGCCGCCGCGAGCCTCCATCGCCGGCACCGCGTACTTGGCGCCCAAGTACACCGACCGCACATTGACGTTCATGACGAGGTCCCAATCACGAGGCTCGAGCTCCACCGCGGTGCCGGGGCGGATGGTGCCAGCGTTGCTGTAGAGCACGTCGAGGCCGCCCCAGCGGTCCACGGCCGCGGCCACCATCGCCTCGACGTCGTCGGGCTCGGCGACGTCGGCGCCGAAACCGTGCGCTTCGCCGCCGGCTTCCATGATCGATTCGGCAACGCCCTCGGCTCGTTCACGGCGGATGTCTACCACCAGCACCGACGCACCTTCGGCGGCGAAGCGGTGCGCGCTGGCTTCGCCGATGCCCGATGCGCCTCCCGTGACGATGGCGACTTTGTCCTTGAGCAGCATGCGATTCCCTTCCTCGTCGGACTCCGGCAGTGCCGGCTCTCCACACCGGTGCGGCGCATCGACACTACGACGCCGCCCCTGACTACGTCGGGCCTCGTCTCGCCAACGTGGCTACGTTGTGGCGGCTGGTCAGATCGTCCCGATGCGGGCCGAATCAGGGGAGGGCTCGATGGCGAGCGAAGCGTTCTACAGGATCCGCGAGATCATCGCATCGCAGGCCATGCCTGCCGACATCGATGCGATGCGCAAGGGCATCGAGCTCACCGCGCGGCCGCTGCCGGCTGGCGTGACCGGCGAGATGGTGGACGCCAACGGCGTTCCGTGCGAGATGCAGACGCCCGACGAGACCACCGGCGACGCCATCGTGCAGTACGTGCACGGCGGCGGCTATGTCGCTGGGTCCATCGGCTCGCACCGGAACCTCACCGGCAACTTGGCCCTCAAGCTGGGCTGCCCGGTGCTTTCGGTCGACTACCGCCTGGCGCCCGAGTATCCCCACCCAGCGCCGGTGGAGGATTCGGTTGCGGTGTATCGCTGGCTGCTCGACAGAGGCCACTCCGCCGACAAGATCGCCATCGCCGGCGACTTCGCGGGCGGCGGGCTGACCATGTCAACGCTCATGAAGCTGCGCGACCTCGGGCTGCCGCTGCCGGCCGCAGCCGTGCCCATCTCGCCGTGGGTCGACATGTCCGGCACCGGTGAGAGCGCCGTCACCCGCTCGGACCGCGACCCGATGGTGACCGCCGACGATCTCACTCGGATCGCCGGGGTCTTCCTCGGCCCTGACGGCGACGCCACCGATCCGTACGCGTCACCGCTCGAAGGTGACCTGTCGGGCCTGCCGCCGCTGCTCATCCACTGCGGCGACGACGAGGTGCTGCTGAGCGACAGCGAGCGGCTGGCACACAAGGCCCGCGCCTCCGGCGTCGATGTGACGCTCGAGGTCTGGCCCGAGATGATCCACGTCTGGCACTCGATGGCCGGTCTGTTCCCCGAGGCCGACCAGGGCGTGTCACGGGTGGCCGAATACCTCGGCGAGCGCCTCGCAATCTGACGCCGCCCGCCAGTGCTGACGGGCCCGGCGGCGACGGCGGGCTTACGACTTCGCCACGTCGTCGAGGAACCAATCCACCAAATCGAAGCAATTGCGTCGGTTAGCCGCCTCGTTGCGCGCGATTTCGGAAAGGATCACCTCGCGGACGATTCCTACCGATGCCAGGTAGTCGTCGCTGGCTTCGCGCAGCCATTCGCTGGCGAGTTCCACGCTGATCTCAGGGTGGAACTGCGTGCCCACGCTGCGGCCCATCCGGAACAACTGCGGGCAGATCTCGGTGCTGGCGAGCAGCTCGGCCCCGTCGGGCAGGTGGAAACGGTCGTGATGCCATTCCATCCACGGCCCAGCCGATATGGGCAAGTCCACGCCGTCGGCAGGTGAGATCCGGTACCAGCCGATCTCGGTGTCGGGGGAGCGGTCCACCGATCCGCCCAGTGCCGCGGCCAGCGCCTGACCGCCGAAGCAGATGCCCAGCACCGGCGTGCCGCGGTCATGGGAACTGCGGATCAAGTCCAGCTCGGCGCCGATCCACGGTTTGATCGCATCCTCATACACCGAGAAGTACGAACCCGTCACTACGAGCACGTCGAAGTCATCTTCGGGAAGCGGCTGGAAATCGGCGGGCTGCGAGGTGTCGGGCACCATCACGTGGACGTGCAGCTCCACGCCGCGCTCCACCAGGCGATCACCGACGAAACCTGGCCGCGACGTCTCCTCGTGTGTGACGACGAGCGCCCTCATGCAGCCAGCTCGACCACGTGTACGGGCAGGTGCTTGATGCCGGAGATGAAGTTGGACCGCAGCCGCTCCACCGGGCCGTCCTGGGCGATGCGGACCACCCGACGCAAGAGCTCTTCGAACACCACCTTGATCTCCATGCGGGCCAGCCACGCCCCCAGGCACAGGTGCGGTCCGTTGCGGCCGAACGCCATGTGCTCGTTGTTCGGGCGCGCCAGGTCGAACCGGAACGGGTGAGCGAAGCGGTCATCGTCGTGATCGGCGCTGACGTAATACAGCACCACCTTGTCGCCGGCCCGCACCTTGGTGCCCCGGATCTCGGTGTCGCAGGTGGCAGTGCGGCGGAAATGCGTCGTCACCGAGCTGGCCCGCAGCACCTCCTCCACGGCGCTCGCAGTCAGGTCGTCGTCGCCCGCCAGCACCGCTGCGCGCCAAGTGTCGAACAGGTGCGGGTGGGCCATCAGCACCCACAGCCCGTGGGTCATCGTGTAGCGGGTGGTGTCGTTGCCCGCCGCAATGAGCAGCGTGAAGAAGTTCTTGAACTCCAGATCGGTCAGCGGTGTGCCGTCGGTGGTAGGCGCCAGGAGCTGGCTGATCACATCGCTGGTCGAGCATTCGCGCCGCTGCGCCGCCTGGGCCGCCGCGTACTCGAAGATCTCCACGGTGGCCGGGCTGCGGAACGGCATGAAGCGGAATTCGTCGGTGTCCACCAAGCCGACGGGGTAGTCGGTGAAGTCGGGGTCGGTGTTGCCGAGCAGCGCGTCGCCCCACTCCACGAGCTGGTGGCCGTCGGCGTCGCTGGTGCCCAGCATGCGGCCCAGCATCCGCATGGGCAGCTCGGTGGCAACTTCGGTGACGAAGTCGAAGCGCTCCTCGGTCAGGGCGCGGTCGAGCACCTCGCACGCCAACCCACGGATGGCGGCCTCATAGGTGTTCACGACCCGAGGCGTGAACCCGCGGCTCACCAGGCGCCGGTAGCGGGTGTGCTCGGGCGGGTCCATCTCCATCATCGTCTTGCGCGCTTCGAGCTCGTCGGACGCCATGTCCTCGAGCCGGATGCCCTGTGCGGAGGTGAAGGTCTGGGTGTCACGGCTGATGCGGAACGCATCGTCGTATTTGGTGACGGCCCAGTAGCCGCGCCCGTCCACCTCGTCGACCCAGGCCACGGGGTCCTCGCGCCGCATGCGAGCGAACGTGGCATGAGGCACACCGTGCGTCCACACGTCGTGGTCGGAGATGTTGGCGTCGTCGGGCCCGAAGTCGTCGAGGTAGGGCTCGGCCCAGGTGCTCACTGTCTCAGGCTCGCACAGCAGCCGACGACTCGGCCACAGCAACGTCGACTGCCACCTCCACCGAGGCGACGCCGTGAACGAAGTTCGACGGGATGCGCACGAGGTCGGCGACGCTCGCCGGTCGGATGCCGCGGTCCAGCATGGCTTCGAGCAGCACGGTCAGTTCCATGCGGGCCAGGTAGGCGCCGAGGCAGAAGTGCGGCCCGCCGCCGCCGAATGCGATCTGGGCGTTGTCGGCCCGGCCGATGTCGAACTCGTCGGGCCGCTCGAACACCGCCTCGTCCCGGTTGGCCGACGGGTACCACATCACCACCTTGTCGCCCGCTGAGATCTGGGTGCCTGCCAGCTCGGTGTCGACCGCTGCGGTTCGGCGCATGTGCAGGATCGGCGAAGCCCAGCGGATGACCTCCTCGACGGCGCTCGGCAGCAGTTCTCGGTCTGCCGCGAGCCGTTCCCACTGCTCGGGGTGCTCGGCGAACGCCATCGTCCCGTGGGTGATCGCGGTGCGCGTCGTCTCGTTGCCGCCGAACACCAGCACCTGGAAGAAGTTCCGGAACTCGGTGGCCGTCAGGCGGTCGCCGCCGACCTCGGCGTGCACCAGGTGGCTCACGACGTCGTCGGTGGGATGGGCCAGCCGCTCGTCGCCGAGCTTGGCCCCGTACTCGTACAGCCCCCAAGCTGCCGGGCTGCCGAAGGGGAGCAGGCGCAATGGTGTCGTGTTGCCGTAGGCGTCGGGCGGAAGCGACTGCGTCTCGGTGGTGCCTTCGACCAGGTGATTCGACAGCTCCACCATGTAATCGGCATCTTCGGGAGGCACGCCCAGGATCGCGATGATCACCCGGATCGGCAGCGGCGCTGCCACCAGCTCCACCCAGTCGCCGCCGCCCCGCTCGACCACCACGTCGAGCAACTCGTCGGCGATGGCACGGGTGCGCTCGGTGTACCGGCGCATCTGGCGGGGCGTGAACGCTTTGCTGACCACTCGTCGCAGCCGGGTGTGCGCCGGCGGGTCGTGTTCGAGGATCGAACGGCGGGCTTCCAGCGCATCGGCTTCGAGGTCCCACAGGTTGACGTGCCCGATGGCCGACGAGAAGCGCTCGGGATGGCGCGACACCTCGCACACGTCGGCGTGTCGCGTCACGGCCCAGAAGCCGTGGTTCTCATAGCGGTTCCAGTGCAGCCCCGGCCGTGAGCGAAGGGTGCGGAAGTCGTCCCAGGGAATGCCGTTCCCGTAGCGGCCGGCGTCCACGATGTCGATGTCAGAGGACCGCTCGCTTGGCGTCGATGCACCGGTCACGATGTCGGCTCCATGTCCGATGCGGCCAATGCGGTTACGGGGGGCACAGCCGAATGGTAAAGCTGTGCCCGCCCGCGAGCCGACCAGACGCGTCCATCGCGTGCGAACACGACAGAGGATCGAACTCATGACCGAACTTGCCGACATCCAGAGCACTCTGCGAATGGCCGATGTGCACACCGTCGAGGTGGCCATCGTCGACACCTACGGGCACCTGCGCGGCAAGCGCTTTCCCGTCGACCACTTCCTGCGCTCGGTCGCTGAGGGCGGCTGTCACCTGGCCGACGCCATCTACATCTTCGACCTGCACAACGACCTGGTCGACAGCCCCTACATCAACATGGGCAAGGGCTTTCTCGACACGCACCTGGTGCCCGATCTGGGCACGCTGCGGATCTTCGGTCACCGTCCCGGCTATGCACTGGTGTTCGCCGACAGTCTCGAGCCGCCGCACCGCCTTCACCCCATCGCACCCCGCACGGTGCTGGCCCGCCAGATCGCGCGCTGCCGGGCGCTCGGCTACAGCCCGCTCGTGGCCACCGAGATGGAGTTCTACCTGTGCGAGACCGACTGGTCGCACACCCAGAGCCACATCCAGTACTCGTCGCTCACCGACCGGTCAGACCTCGAATCGGTGCTGCTGGCCATGCGTCTGGCGATGATCGATGCCGGCATCCCGGTCGAATCGTCGAACCCTGAGTACGGGCCCGGCCAGATCGAGATCAACGTGCAGTACTCCGATGCCATGACCACGGCCGACAACACGGCGCTCTACAAGAGCATCGTGAAGGAGATCGCCGAGGAGACTGGGCTGAAGGCCACGTTCATGCCCAAGCCGTGGACCGAGCCGTCGGGCAGCGGCATGCATGTGCACACGAGCCTCGTAGACGTGAGCCACCGCGCACCCGGCGGCGGCGAACAGCCGCACGAGGCAGCGAGCTCCAACGCGTTCGCCAGCTCCGAGAACCGCCCCAACGACGTGATGTCGCACTGGCTCGCCGGCCAGCTCGACAACGCTGCGGCGCTGTCGCTGCTCGGCAGCCCCGTGCCCAACGGCTACAAGCGGGTGCGCCCCTACACGTTCGCCCCCACCCATGTGCACTGGGGGCTCGACAATCGCTCGGTGATGTGCCGCTGCACGGTCGGTGCGGGCAATGCGAACCGGGTGGAGTACCGGGCGCCGGGCGCCGAGGCCAACCCGTATCTGATGATCGCCGGCCTGCTGGCAGCGGGCGCCGACGGTCTCGAGCGCCGCGCCGACCCGGGCCCGATGAGCGTGGGCGACCAGTACGACGACCCCGGCGATGCCACGCCGCTGCCCGCCAACGCAGCCGACGGCATTGCGGCCTTCGAGGGCAGTCCGCTGGCCGCAGCACTGGGGGAGGAGTTCTCGACCAACTTCGTGCTGATGGCCAAGGCCGAGCTCGACAAGTTCACCGAAGCCGGCTGCGACCCAATCGGCGACGAAGTGACCGACTGGGAGCGAGACCGCTACATCGAGTTCACCTGATGAGTCCCGCTTCGGCGAATCTGGCGCAGCAGTGCCGTAGCGGGCGCTGAATCCGCCCACAACACTCCCAAGACGCTTTGCGATTGTCTAAAAGCCGCTGGTCAGAGGCTGTTTGGGGGTGTGCCCTAAACGTTCGTATTATGCACAGGCTGAAGTGTCGTGTCAAGCCGTGTCGCGATGGTGTCTACGCGCCGTGCTGGCTGGGCGGGTCGCCGTCGTTGTCTGGGCGCGTGAGGGCCTGTTGGTGTGCTTGGGCGTTGGCTCGGGCGGCGGTGTCGTGGTCGATGGTGCGCAGCAGGGATCTTGCCGATGAGCGGCTCCAGGCGGTGCCGCCGGTGGGGGTGGCGATGCCGGCGTCGGTGAGCGCGGCTGCGATCTGGGCGAGGCTGTGCCCCGCTGAGCGCAGGCGGGATGCGAGCTGCTTGGTGGGTTCGCTGTGGCGGCTGGGCCGTCCGAATCGGGTGCCGCGTAGTCGGGCGATCTCGAGCGCTTCGTTGGTGCGGATGCGTGCCATGTCGGACTCGAATTCGGCGACGAGGGCGCGGAACCCTATGCACATGCGGCCCTCGGGGCCGCTGAGGCCCGCGGGGAAGTCGAGCACGGCGAGGGTCCAGCCCTCGGCCTGGGAGCGTTCGTAGAGGCGCAGCAGCTCGATCGTGGAGCGCGCGAGGCGGTCCGAGCGCGCTACGGCGAGCACCTGAGCGCGGCCGTCTTTGAGCTGCGCGAGGGCCGCTTGCAGCAGCGGCCTGTGCTCGGTGGGAGTCTTGCCTGACACGGCGTCGTCGGTGATCCGGTCCACGATCTGCCAGCCCTGAGCTGCTGCGGCTCGGTCCACGGCGCGGTGCTGGGCGTCGATGCCGAGGCCCGACGCGGCCTGAGAGTCCGTGGACACCCGTGCATATGAGATCGCCTTGAATTCGCCGGGTTCATATGTGAGTTCATTCATGTCGGGACTGTGCCTGAAGTGAACGATTCGCGCGCAGGCCGGTCCTTCGGGCGGCATCAGTTGCATGGGTCCCCCTTTCGGGGCCGGCGTGTGCGCGGATCACCCACACGCCAACCGACCCGGAAGGAACCCGCCCATGACCAAACGAACCCTCGCGGCGCTGGCGGCGCTGCTTGTCGCCGCGTCCACGCTCACTGTCATCGCGGCAGCGCCCGCCGGCGCTCACGGCGTCACCGTGCGCCGCTGCGCCTATGACCCGTTCGCGGGCAATCAGTGCTGGAACGAGACGAGCTACAACCACTACCACACGCCCGTACAGCGAAATCTGACATGCGGCGAGGGGATGCTCGGCACCTACCCGAACTGCTACCCGGCCCCGTCCACCAACGAGAACCACGACCCCAACGCCGACAAAGACGACGACAGCGGCGGCGGCGATGACTCCGGCGGCGACGACGACTCCGGCGGCGACGGCAGCGGCTCAGGCTCCGGCTCGGGTGGCTCCGGCGACGATGGCGGGGGCAGCTCAGGCGACGACGGAGGGTGAAGATGACGGCAGCGGCTCCGGCACCGGATCGGGCAGCGGCTCCGGCACCGGCGGCTCGGGCTCGGGTTCGGGCTCGGGTTCGGGCAGCGGCTCAGGAGGCGGTAGCTCCACGACCACGACCACTGACCCTTGCGCGACGTGGGCGAGCAGCATGCAGAACGCGCTCAACACAGCGAATCCCGACGGCACCTACAACATCAGCCCTGCCCCGTCGGGATGCGGGATTACGACGCAGGAATTGCTGGGCAAAGCACGAGTCGCAGGCGTCAACATAACCCGTGAGATGCAGCAGATTTTCGATGACTGGACAGAGGCCACGGAGGGAGTGGCCAAGCTCAATGACGAGGAACGCGATAAGGCATGGGCGGAGTATCAGAAAGCCTGGACTGCGGTGCCTGAGCCGTTGCGGGACGCCGCCACCGCAGCAGCCTGCTACGCCATTATCCCCGCCACGAAGGGCAAAGCGCTGAAAGGCGGGGCGCTGGCGGCGGCTTGCGGCGCTGCGCTCGGCATTGACCTAACGATCCCGGACCTCCCGCCCGATGACGGCGGCGGCTCCGGATCGGGCGGCTCCAGCCAGCAGCCGACGCCGAACCCGAACGCCCCCGACGGCGACTACAACGGCGACGGCGAGACCACGAGCGACGAATTGGGTATGGCGAATCAGAAGTACTGGGACGAGGAAATCACCGACGAGGAGTACGAACGGATCGTCTACAAGTTCTTCTGCGACAGCGGTGACAGCGACTACTGCAACAAGTGAGGCGGAAAACGACGATGAGCGCCGAGCGCTAACCTGAGCCTGTGGAAACGTCGCTGAATTCCGCCCAACCGCTTTGGAATTGGAAGTGGACGGCCTGGTGCTGCGCGTGTCTCGTCGGCTCCGCAGCAGCGTCGAGTCTTTTGATTGGCCCAGGCGCTCGCTTCGCGGCATGGGCTGTATGGATTGGCCCGCTGTGGTTGACAATCACGTTGTATTCGCGTGCCTCGCGGCGACAGCGCCGCGAGGCATCCGGCGGCCTGTGTGAGGCGGCCGAGGCGGAGGCTGTTGCTGGGAGGCGGCGGCCGGTCTAGCCGCGGGCGGCTGCGTGGACCGGCTGCTCGACTGCGGCGCGCGTGTCGTGCGCTGCTGCTCGCGTCACTGGCGCAAGTCGCTGTGGTGCACGCGTCCAGCGCCGCCGCCGCGCTCACAGCCGCCACAGCCCAGCGCTGGCCGACCGTCGAGCTCGACGCCGGCGGGCGGGTGGTCATCGAGCTAGCAGCCGAGGCCGGGGAGCTCACCGGCGATGAGTACGATCGGATCATCTACAAGTACTTCTGCGACAGCGGTGCCAGCTACTACTGCGGCAAGAAACGACAATGATTACCCCGAGCTGCCCTGACACCATCAGCGCTGAGAACGAGACACTGCCGTCGTATTGGCGGCAGGCGTGGCCGAAGTGGATCGGGTTGGCCCTTGCCCTGCTGCCGATCTTGGCGGCTTACCGGCTGTCTTTATCGGCCGGGCAGGTGTTTGGCCTCGTGCTTGTCCTGACCGCTTCTACTGGTGGCATCGGTTTTGCGTATGAGCGCGTCAAGCGGGCCAGAACACGCGGCCGCAAGGCTGAGGCGGTTTCGTCGGGTTGACGCGTCAGCGAGCACCTGTAGCGGGCGCTGTGTGCGCTTAGGTGCGCTGTAGCGCCCGCTACAGGGGCAGGCTCCTCACTGTTCGCAGGATCCCTCAGGGTCGGCTCTGAGGGGTTCTGCGCGTGGTTGTGGGGTTGGTGGCTGCTTGGCCGGTTGTGTTGTGCCGGTGCGCCTGCTGGCAGGCGCGGCGCGGTATTGCACATGGAACGAGGCCGCCAACGGGGACACGGACGACTGCCTGACGGGCGACGAGGACGACGACAGCGTGTGCGATTTCGAATCCGCCCCGACGAACCCGTACTCGCTGCCGGGCGGCCCCTCGCAGGCGACGCCCGAGCAGTGGGCCAACTATCACGCGTGGTTCAACTTGCCCGCCGAGCGGATGAGCGCCGAGAGCTACCCTGACACCATGTGCGACGAGCACGAGTCGCTGCTTCTGCCACAGACGAGGCACGCGGGCACATGGAGCGCTGTGGTTTCGTTGGGGGGAAGCCCAGACGGCGATTCAGGTGTCCATACGACACCCGAGCCCCAGACACCTGCTGGGTGTCAGCTTGCTCAGTGGTAGCGGAGGTATTCGTTGATCTCCCACTCGCTGATGTCGTCGGAGGGTTCGCCGACGGCGGCGACATAGCGTTCCCACTCGGCATCCTTGATTGCGAGGAAGTTGTCGACGAGGTCGCTGCTCACGGCTTCGGCCAGTGCGGTGTCGGCACGCAGATGGTCCAAGGCGTCGGTCAAGTTGAGCGCTGAGGTGACCTCGGTATTCCACGCTTCCATGCCGTCGTTGGTCTCCGGATCGGGGCAGGGCAGATCCTCAACCACGCCCAGGCGCGCCGCCTGCAGCACCGCAGCGATGGCTGTGTGGACGTTGCAGGTGCCGTCGGCCAGGCGTGACTCGATGCGTGTGCGCGCACCACGCTCGGGCGGCACGCGAGTGCCGACCACACGGTGGTCGTAGCCCCAGTTGGCCCGCCGTCCGCTGAACGTGAACGGCCGCAAGCGCCGATAGGCGTTGACGGTGGGGGCGCACAAGGGCGTGAGCCCCTGGTGATGGGCGCACAGACCGGCCAGGCAGCTCTTGGCCAGCTCCGACAGTCCGTCGCTGGCACCGGTGTCGGCAAGGGCATTGTTGCCGTCGGCATCGACCAGCGAGACGTTCACATGGACGCCGTTGCCTTCCAGTTCCGCATAGGGCTTGCCGAGGAACGTGAGCCTCCGCCCGTAGTTCATGGCGCACTCACGGGCCAGCACCTTGAAGAGGAAGGCATCGTCGGCAGCGCGCAGGGCATCGGCATAGCGGAGCGTCAACTCGAACTGGCCCGAGTCGAACTCGGCGTTCGCCGATTCGAGCATGATCTCGCTCGCTGCAGCGAGGTCGGTGATCTCGTCCATCAGGCCAATGGGGTCCACGAAACGCCCCGTGCCGTACACATACGACTCGGGCGTGTCCCAGCGCTGCCAGCCGTGCTCGTCGGTGTGCTCGAGCACATAGGCCTCGAACTCGATGCCCACCATCGGGCGGTAGCCGAGGGCCTCCCAGTCGGCGATCGCCTTGCGCAGCGCGTACCTGGCCGAGTAACGGAACGGCTCGCCCCCTTGGGACAGGTCGCACACGGCCACCTGGGTGCGGTCGTCGTCCCAGCCGGGGCGCAGGTCGCCCGCCTCGAAGGTGGCGTGCATGTCGGGAAAGCCGTCGAGCACGCCCGACCCGGGAGCAGCGATGAACGAGCGGTCGTAGGCCAAGCTGTACACGGCAGCAGCGTGGCCGGTGCCCCCGTGCGCCAGAGCCGCGGGCAGGTACTTGCCCCGAGCGAGACCGAGATGATCAGGCCACAGCATCCGGACGCGTTCATTGGCCATGGTTCGTTCCTTCCCCAGACGCAGCAGAAGCTATACGAGCCCTCAAGCGAGCAGGGCTAGCATCGACTCGAACCATGGGAGGGTTCCACCATGAAACGACGCATCCTGGCCTTGCTGGCCGTCGTCGCACTGCTCGGCGCAGCATGCGGTGACGACGACACAACCGAGGCCGAGCCAGCGGCCACGGAGGCCCCGGCCGCCACCGAGGCGCCAGCGCCGACCGAAGCCATGGCGGAGATGGCGACACACGTCGACATCGACGCGGCGTTGGCAGCCGATCTCGACAACTGCGTCGATGCGCCTTCTGGCGATCCGATCCGTGTCGGCATGGCCATGGACTTCGGCGAGGTCTCGGGTTTCGCCGATATCCCCGGCAGCCAGGCAGTCACTCACCTCGCGGACTTGATCAACTGCATCGGCGGCGTCGGTGAACGGCCGGTCGATGTCTCCGTTCAGGACATCCAGGGAGACCCTGAAGTCACGGCCCGAGCAACTCAAGACCTGCTCGAATTCGGGGCACATTTCCTGATCGGCCCGCCATTCGCCGACTTCGGCCAGCCGGTGCTGCAGGTCACCGAGGGCAATGTCCCCGTGTTCTTCGCAGCGTCGACCGAGCCGAGCCTTCCCGATGTCGCTGCCAACTCATTCCTGGTGACCTTCGACGACACTCGGCAGGCTTCGGCGGCGGCAGAGTGGGCGCTCGAGCAAGGCCACACCAGGGCGATCACCTTCAGTTCGCCCGGCCCGTACTTCGGCTACAACCCGGAGATCTTCACCGAGGTATTCGAGGCCGGCGGCGGCGAAGTCATCTCCGACCAGAACTACGTACCGATCGAAGACGTCGACTTCTCGGCGCAGGTGAACGAACTCGCGGGCATTGCGCAGGGCGACGAGGTCCTGTACTCGGCGATGCTCGCATTCCAAGTCACTGCGCTGCGCAGCCAGCTCGAGGCGCAGGGCCTTGCCGAGATCACCTACCTCGGCACAGATGCGTTCGAAGCCACAGGCCTGCTGTTCGCTGCACCCGAAGAGTCGGAGGGCATGGTGCACACAACCCACGCCTTCGCCGAGCCAGGTGGCCGCATCGACCTGTTGCTGCAGAGCTATGCCGACCGTCATGGCGAACAGCTCGAATCGGGCACGTTCGCCGGCCTGTATGCCGACTCGATGCTCTTGGGCATCCAAGGCATGCTCGACTCCGGGTCTGACGACCCTGTCGAGATCGGAGCGGCCGTTGCGGCAATCGAGAGCTTTGAAGGGTTCACCGGAGAGATGGGCTATGCCGGAACGAACGGCATTCCCGACAAGCCCGTGTCCATCCACAGGGTGGTCGGCGGAGTCGACACGCTCGTGGCGAACTGGGAGTAGCCATCGGGCAGCGGATCGCCGTGCCCGGCTTCCGTCACAGAGGTCCCGTGCCTGCTGACTCCGCCCGCGTGCGGCGCCCTGCTTGCTCCGCATAGGCGATGCTTGACATCGACGGGTTGACGGTCCGCTATGGCTCGATTTCTGCCGTGCGTGGCGTCAGCCTCTCGGTGTCGGGGGGTGAGGTCGTCGGGTTGATCGGCCCGAATGGCGCCGGCAAGACGACGCTGCTGAATACCGTCGCTGGTTTGCTCCACCCAGCGTCGGGGCACGTGCGGCTCGACGGCACCGACATAACGGGTTATGCGCCGGATCGGCTTCTGCGACTCGGCGTAGCGCTCGTACCCGAGCACCGCCGTCTCTTCACAGATCTGACGGTTGTGGAGAACCTGCGGGTGGGCGCCGCCACGCTGCCGGGGCGGGAACGGTCCGTCATGCTCGACGAGATAGC
This sequence comes from Candidatus Poriferisodalis sp., assembly GCF_965219595.1. Taxonomy (NCBI): domain Bacteria; kingdom Bacillati; phylum Actinomycetota; class Acidimicrobiia; order Acidimicrobiales; family Candidatus Poriferisodalaceae; genus Candidatus Poriferisodalis; species Candidatus Poriferisodalis sp. The sequence continues at coordinate 3,401,327 of NZ_OZ244781.1, read as the reverse complement.
GGACCTGTTCGAAGTGCTGCGCCAGAAGTGGACGACGCCGGCGGGTTACCTGTCCGGTGGCGAAGCGCAGCAGCTCGCGATCGCACGCGCACTGATGTCGCGTCCACGCTTGCTGATGATGGATGAACCATCGCTTGGTCTCGCGCCCGTGCTGGTGGACGTCGTGTTCGAGCTGATCGACCAGCTGCGAGCCCAGGGCAGGACACTGCTGGTTGTCGAGCAGAATGCCGCCCGCATGCTTGAGGTCTCCGACCGTGCGTACGTGCTGCGCAGCGGTGAAATGGTGGCGTCGGGGAGCGGGGCTGAATTGGCGCGCCGATCCGATCTGTTCGAGACGTTCGTGGGCAGCGTCGTCGGCGACACCGAGGACGCCGGTCCATGACCGAGCTGGCACAGAATGTGATCGACGGGCTGGGTCGGGGGAGCATTTACGCGCTGCTGGCGCTCGGCATCGCAGTGATCTTCGGTGTGATGCACCTGCTCAATTTCGCTCACGGGGAGCTGATCACCGTGAGCGGCTATGTCGCCTATTGGGTCTTCTCCGCAGGGCTGAATTGGTACTGGATAGCGCCCCTCGTCGTCCTCGTGAGCGTCGGCACCGCACTGGCAATCGAGCAAGTCGCCTTTCGCTGGGTGCGCGGCGCAGCGGACTTCACGATGCTGCTCACGTCGTTCGGCGTTCATTTCGTGGTGCAAGCCGTGTTCTTCATGTACGTGTCGGCCTCGGTACGGAACTTCGATCGGCCGCGCTGGATCACCAACACGTTCGATGTCGGTCCCGTCACGATCGAGGTGTTCGACGTAGTTGTGATTGCCGTCACGGCGTTGACGTTGGCGGCCACTGCAGCAGTGCTGCAGCGCACGATGTTCGGGCTGTCGCTGCGCGCCGCAGCCGAGGACTTCGACGCAGCGCGCCTGATGGGCGTGAAGTCGGATCGCGTGATCCGCGGAGCATTTGCCTTGTCGGGGGTTCTCGCGGGCATCGCAGCCATTTTCTGGCTGATGCGGGCTGGTCAGACGACTCCGTCGGCAGGGATCACACCCATGCTCAAAGGCGTGCTGGCCGCGCTTATCGGCGGGCTTGGCAGCCTGCGCGGCGCTGTGCTGGGCGGTCTGTTGCTGGGCCTCGCAGAGGTCCTGTTGCGATCACGGCTGCCCGACGGCATTGCCGGCCTCACCGACGGTGTCGTATTCGTGCTCATTGCGCTGCTGTTCATCTTCCGGCCGGGCGGGCTCATCACGGTGAGCCGGGCCGAACGGGTGTAGGGCGCGCCGTGAAGCCCCCCGGATCGTTCGCAGACATGCGCCGAGATGTCGCGTTCCCGATGACCGGGGCGGCGTTGCTGGCAGCAGTGCTCATCGTCGGCGGGGCCGTGTACAGCGCGGCGGGAGGAGCGACGGCGGACAAGCTGGTCACCGCCATGTTGATCGACGCCATCATGGTCGTTGGTCTGCAGATCTACATCGGCAACACGGGAGTCTTCTCGTTTGGCCATATCGGCTTCGCCGCGGTCGCCGGGTACGCCTTTGCCGTCTTGGCGATTGAGCCGGCTCGCAAGAGCACCGTTATCCGCAACGCTCCATGGGGCCTGAATGAGGTGCACCTGACACCGGTTCAAGCCACTGCAGTGGCAGCGCTGGTGACGCTGGCTGCGGCTGTCGTCGTCGGCTGGGGTCTCGCGCGGTCGGGCGCGAAATCGGGCTCCGTTTCCGCAGCCGTCATCACGCTGGCGCTGCTGTTCGTCACGCACGAGCTCGCACTGAACTGGACCGATCTGACCGGCGGCGACCGGGCAGGGCTCTCGTTCCGCATCGGCAACACATTGGAAGGGCGCACCGTCATCTATGTCGTGCTGGTGGCCGTGATCGTGGTGGCGCGATTGTTCGCTCAAAGCCGGATCGGCCGTCTCGCCCAAGCGGCCCGAGAGGACAACTTGGCCGCGAGGGCAATGGGCGTGAACCCGGTTGCCGGCCAGATGGCCGCCTTGCTGCTGTCGGTGCTGGTGGTTGCGGTTGCGGCGTCGCTGCGTGTGTACGACATCGGGAACATCACACCTAAGTTCTTCTTCTTCGATTACACGCTGCTGACTCTGGTCATGCTGATCGTGGGCGGCCGGAACAGCGTTACCGGTGCGCTCAGCGGCGTCGTGATCATCACGGCAGGCCGAGAGCTGACTCGACGGTTCGCAAGCGACGGCTTCGAGTTTTTCGGCGCGAGCCTCGACGCCCCGGTGGTCGACTGGTTGCTGCGTGAGGGGCTGACCCAGATCTTCTTGGGCGCAGCGATGCTGGGGTTCATGATTCTCCGGACGAACGGACTGCTCGGGGACTGGGAGCTGGACACATGGCTCTGGCGCCGGTGGCGGCGCCGCAAGCCCGAAGAGCGGCCTGAGCCTCTCGCCGAAATCGCGCCGGTGGGGCTGCACGTCGAGGTCGACCGCGAGGGCGCGGCCCTGGAGGTGCACGATCTCGCTGTTGATTTCGGCGGCTTCCGCGCTCTGGATGGTGCAGGGCTCACCGTTGCGCCCGACGAGGTCGTGGGCCTGATCGGCCCCAATGGCGCCGGCAAGACGACGCTGGTCAACGTGGTCACCGGCATCGTCGCGCCGTCAGCGGGCTGGTTCAAGGTGGGTGAGCGAGAGTTGACCAGTGCGCCTAGCCACGACATCGCGCGCGCCGGTCTGGTGCGCACATTCCAGAACCTGCGACTCTTCGGCGCGTTGACTGTGCACCAGAACGTGGAGCTTGCTGCTCGAGTCGCCGCCCAGCACCGTCCGGGGAACCACCCCCCGGTCGACGCGCTCATCGCTGAAGCCGGGCTCTGGGATGTGCGCGACCGCCGCGCCCGCGAGCTCGACTACGGCAGTGCACGACGGCTGGAGTTGGCCCGAGCAGCCGCCATGGCGCCGGCCTACCTGCTGCTGGACGAACCCACCAGCGGCATGAGCGATGCCGAGTCGGCGGAGATGATCGGACGCATCCGGCATATGGCTGCCGCGGTCGATGCGGGCGTGCTGGTGATCGACCACGATCTCAACTTCATCACCGGCATCAGCGATCGCATCTATGTGCTCGATCAGGGCCAGGTGATCAGCGCCGGCACGCCCGACGAGGTGCAGGCCGACCCGGCCGTGCGCGCGGCCTACCTCGGCGCCGAGAGCGACGCCGCGCGGTGACGCTGAGTACTCTCGGATGCAGCCGGCGAAGTGCCGCCGGGACTGTGGCGATGTGAGGATGAGATGAGCACGTCTACGCTGGAACGCCCTGAGCTCTCCCGAGATGGCGAGCCGCAGCGCATCTGGAAAGAGGGCGACGCCGACATTCCCGCTGAGTTCCACGAGCTGCTCGTGCGGATGCTCAGCTACCACGTCGAGAACAGCGCCAACCCCCACTACACCGACCTGCTCACCAAGCTGTGGGACCGCTGCCTGCGGTTCGCGCCCGACGAAGCCACCAAGGGCCTGCTGGTCAAGCTGATGCAGCAGGAAGTGGAGCACGGGATCATCAATGCCCAGATCCTGGCCGGCCTCGGTGTCGGCCACGTCGACCGTCCCATCGAGCAGTACGCATTCCGGCACCCGATGGAGACGTTCTGCGACCTGTCGTACTTCCATGTGCTCATCGACCGGGTGGGCGTGTACATCGGCGAGACCTGGGACGGTGTGCCCTACCAGCCCCTGCTCGACATCGCCACGCGGGTGCACAAGGAAGAGCTGTTCCACTGCACGCTCGGCCTGCGCAACCTGCGGCTCATCTGCAAGACGCCCGAGGGCCTCGCCGAGGCCAACGAGAAGATCCACTTCTGGTGGCCCGCGGCGCTGGACATGTTCGGTCGGTCAGACTCCGACTTCGGCGACGCGTACGTGCGGTGGGGCCTGCGCAAGAAGAACAACGCTGATCTCCGCAGGCAGTACATCGCCGACACGAGGCCCTTGCTCATCGATCTGGGGATCGAGGTGCCGCCGAACCGGCTCAACCGCCGGTTCTTGTAGCCGGCTATGGACCCCGCAGCTGCGGGCGGGCTAGCAGTCAAGGTGACGCGGCCGGCGCCTGAGGTGGCATTCATCGAGACGTCGTCGTCGGCGCACTGGGAGTGTTTCTGGGTGGCCGAGGGCGAGCACACGCTCGTGGTGGGTGCGTTCGACCGGGGCGACAAGTCGACGCCGGAGCCGCGTATTCATGTGATCAACAAGCCCTACGGCTGGGACATGCGGCCGGCATCTGATCCGCCCACGGCCGGCGACGACGAGGACCTGCTCGTGGCGGTCTGGCAGCTGCTGAGCTCGAACTGAGCATGAACAGGGGCGAGCACGGGTGAACTTGGAGACACTGGGCCAAGTGCTGGTGGAGACCGAGGTGGTGGTGGAACCTGAATCGGTGGCGCTGCTCGTCGATGCGCTCGGCACGCCTCACGCCTCTGAGGTGGCGCTGCGGCTGCCGTTCTTCGGGCCGACGGTGGGCGGCGGCGACTCGGTGGTCGGGCCCATCGATCTCAGCCTCGAACGGGGTCTCGCCGGCGGCCAGTCGTTCGAATGGCACCGTTCGTTCCGCCCGGGCGAACGGGTGTCGGTGGTGGTGTCGGTGGAGGACATTATCGACAAGGGGACGCTGCATCTGGCCACGGTGCTGTCGGAATACCGGGACACCGACGGCGAGCTGATCCAGCGGCAGCGGACGGTGTTCGTGGAGCGCAAGCCGGCTGGCGAGCTGTCGCAGGATGCCGCCGCAGATGACGGCAGCGCGGCGGGGGAGTCAGCATCATGAGTGAGCAGCGCATGAGCGAGCTGGACCTGTCGCCGGCGACCGCGCCTGCCATCACGAGGGAAGCCATGCGCAGCTTCGTCGACGGCGTGAGCGACCCCAACCCGGTGCACACCGACCCAGAGTTCGCGGCCACAGCGGGGCTGCCCGATGTGGTGGTGCAGGCTTCGCACACGACCGCTCTCGCACTGGATGCGCTCATCGCACGGTTCGGCGCCGACGCGATCCTGAACCTCGACGTCCGCCTGCGGGGGCCGATCTTTCCCGGCGACGAGGTGACGGTGTCGCCAGTCAGTTACGGCGAGCTGGATCGGGGCGTGGAGCTGCGCAACCAACGGGGCGACGTGGTCGCCACAGGCATCGTGGTGATGCGCGGCGACCCCGACGAGTGAACAGCACGGGCAACACCGCCCGAGCAATCCTGACGACGAGGGAGAACCCATGAGCTATGAGCACCTGCTGAGCGAAGACCGCGACGGTGTCCGCGTCCTGACGCTGAACCGGCCGCAGAAGTTCAACGCTTGGAACGCCGCCATGCGGGCCGAGATGCGCGACGCCGTCGAGGACACGGCAATGGCCACCGGCATCAGGGCGCTCATCATCACCGGTGCGGGTCGGGCGTTCTCTGCAGGCGAAGACGTCTCCGAGATGGGCGATCTGACCGAGATGGGGACCCGGGGATTCCGTGCAGTGGCCCGCGGCATCCACTCGGTGTTCGATCTGATCGAGGCGCTGGAAGTGCCCGTCATTGCCGCGGTGAACGGGGTGGCAGCGGGCGGCGGCTTCGAGCTGGCGCTGTCGTGCGACTTCCGGGTGATTGCTGAGAACGCCCGCTTCGTGATGCCCGAGGCCAAGGTGGGGCTCATCCCCGGTTCAGGCGGCTGCTCGCGGCTGGCGCACTACGTGGGGCTGGGCCGTGCCAAGGAGTTGGTGATGCTGTCGCGCAACGTGGGAGCCGACGACGCCAAGGCAATGGGCCTCGCCACCGAAGTGGCCCCCGAGGGCGGCGCAGTGGACGTGGCCATGGAGCTCGCGGCCGAGATGTCGGCCTTCGCGCCGCTTGCGCTGGGCATGGCCAAGACCGTCCTCAACACTTGCACCGACGTGGATCACGAGACCGGTCGGCGCCTCGAGCGTCTCGGCCAGAGCGTGCTCAAGACCACCGCCGACCATGCCGAGGGCGCGAGCGCCTTCCTCGAACGCCGCGCTCCCGACTGGCAAGGCCGCTAGTCGCCGGCGAGGCGGGCGGGGAAGCCTCCCTTGGAAATCGGCCCCCAGCTCTCGATGTGCAGGCGCAGCAGCACCTTGTCTTGGCGGTTCATGGCTTCGCGGTACTCGTCCCAGTCGGAGTGCTCGCCGCTGATCACCCGGAAGTACTCCACGAGGCCGTCCATGGCCTCGGGCAGGTCCTCGACCTCGCCGCGGCACTCGAGCTGCACCCACTCGCCGTTCCACGCATCGGACATCACGACGACCCACGCTTGGGGGTTGCGCCGGAGGTTGAGCGACTTGGCCCGGTCGGGGTAGCTGCTGACGAGCACCGCATCGCCGGCCTCGTCGAGACCCATGGTGATCAGGGATGCCTGCGGTCGACCGTCCCGCCGGAGCGTCAGCAGCACACCGTGATGCCTTTCCCGCACGAACTCCTGCAGCTCGTCGCGTTCCACGATCCGGTCAGTCGCTATCGACACCATCTGGTACTCCCTGGCTCGGCCCAACAGCTCGGGCAGTCTCGCCGATCTTCTGCCGTTCGGCACTGCGGAAGCAGCTCCCAGCCCGTTGGTTCACATGACCGGCGCGTACAGGGAAGAATCAGCCCCACGCCGTGCGTCGAGCCGGCGCAGATAAGGGGTGACACTCAAGATGTTGCAGCACTACCGGGTTTTGGATCTCTGCGAGGGCATCAGCCAGTTCGCGGGCTACTTGCTCGCCAGCCTGGGCGCGGAGGTGATCGCCGTCGAGCCTCCCGGTGGGGTCCAGAGCCGCCATGCGGGCCCGTTTGTCGACGACGAGCCGGATCCGGAGCGCTCACTGGCCCACTGGGCCTACAACCAGGGCAAGCAGAGCGTCACGGCGGACCTGACCACCGCCGACGGCCGTCAGCGGCTGCTGGAGTTGGTGAGAGGCGCGGATGCGCTCATCGAGGACGCGTCGGTAGGCCACATGGCGTCGCTGGGCCTCGCCTACGACGAGCTCGCGTCCGTCAATCCCGCCATCGTCCACGCATCGGTGACGCCGTTCGGCTCGACCGGGCCCCGCAGCACCTGGGCAGGCTCCGACCTGACAGCAGTGGCCGGCAGCGGCTTCCTGCATGCCAGCGGCGACAAGGACCGCGCTCCCGTGCGGGTCTCAGGTGTGCCACAGAGCTTCCTGCAGGCTGCCGGCGACGCCGCTGCAGCGACGCTCGTCGCGCTGCGTGAGGCGCAGCGCAGCGGCCGAGGCCAGCACATCGACATTTCTGCCATGGAGTCGATGACGCACGGTCAGCCGCAGAACCTGTCGCCGAGGGTCAACGCCAACGCCGTGGAACGCCTCGCAGGTGGGCTCAGCCTCGGCGGCATCGACATCCCGATGATGTTCCCCTGCGCCGATGGCAACACCATCTGCGTCGCGCTCATGGGTGCCGCATTCGCGCCGTTCACGCAGCGGCTCGTGGAGTGGGAGGCCGAGGAGGGCTTCGCCGACGAAGAGCTCCAGGCGGTCGACTGGGAAACTGTCGCCACCGAGGTCCTGAGCGGCCAGCGCTCGCCCGAGATCATCGGCAAGTCGTTCGCTACCCACACCCGCTTCCTGGCCACCAAGACCACCGAGGAGTTGTGGGCGGCCGCGTTCGACCGGAACATCTTGATCACACCATCGGCGCTGGTCAGCGATCTGCTGTCCAACCCACACTTCGCCGATCGCGAGTTCTGGCGCGACATCGAATTCGATGACGGTCGCACAGCTCGCTATTGCGGCCCGCTCGTGCACTTCAGCGACGACGCTCCTGAGCGCGCGCCCGTCGTTCCCCGGCTCGGTGCCGGCAACGACACCGTCGACACCAACCGGCAACCCCATGCGACGACGGCGGTTGCCGCTGACGGCCCTGCCTCCGACGGCAGCGAGCTGCCGCTGGCCGGCCTGAAGGTGGTGGAGTTCTCGTGGGTGATCGCCACGCCGTCGGCAGTGCGGATCCTGGCCGACTACGGCGCCACGGTCGTCAAAGTCGAGACCGAGAGCCGGCCCGACACGATGCGCACGGTCAACCCGTTCGTCGACGAGGAAGCCCATCCTGACAACAGCGTCGGCTACGGCGTGTACAACGCGGGCAAGCGCAGCCTCAGCCTCGATCTGAGCAAGCCCGAGTCGCGCCAGGTGGTGGAGGACCTGATCCGCTGGGCCGACATCACCACCGAATCGTGGGCGCCGGGAGCGGCGGCGCGCATGGGCTTCGGCTACGACGACTTCTCGGCCATCAACCCGCGGATCATCATGCTGTCCAGCTCGCTGCTCGGCCAGAGCGGGCCGTACTCGAGCCTGGCCGGTTACGGGTTCATGGCGGCGGCGATCGCCGGCTTCTACGAGATCACCGGCTGGCCCGACCGCGGTCCCGCGGGCCCGTACGGCCCCTACACCGACTTCCTGGCGCCGCGGGTGATCGTGGCGTCGCTGATGGCGGCACTCGAACGACGCGACCGCACCGGCACCGGCTGCTACATCGATATCTCCCAGACCGAGGCGGCGCTGCACTACCTGGCGCCGGCCATTCTCGACGCTTCGATCAACGGCCGGGACCAGCAGCGGTGCGGCAACGAGGATCCGCACATGAGCCCTCACGGCGTCTATCCGAGCACTGGCGAGGATCAGTGGGTGGCGATCGCCTGCACCGACGACCGGTGGACTGCGCTTGCTGGGACGATCGGCCTTGCCGGCGACGGCGCAGCCGGTTGGGATCAGGCCGTCCGGCGGGAACATGCAGCCGAGATCGATGAGGCCATCTCGGCGTGGACATCGGAGCGCACCAATGTGGAGGCCGCGGAGTCGTTGCAGTCCAGCGGCATCGACGCCTACCCGGTCAACAATGCACAGGGCTGCTGTGACGACGCGCAGCTGAACGCCCGCGAACACCACATCAACGTGCCCCAGAGTCATCGCGGCACCATGTGGACGCAGCACTGCCGGACGCGCATGTCCCGAACGCCGCCGGTGGTCTGGCGAGGCGGGCCGTGCCTCGGCGAGGACAACTTCGAGGTGCTCACCGAGTACTTGGGCTACGACGCCGACCGGGTCGCCGATCTCGCCGCCGCCGAAGTGCTCGCCTAGGCGGCTCAGCCCTCGCTCGCTTCATCCTCGGCCCCAGTTTCGGCCTCCGTCTCGACGTTTTCCTCGCTGTCAGCTTCGGACTCGGCCTCGGAGTCAGATCCTGAATCGCCGTCGGCGTCTGTCTCTGACTCACTTTCGTCCTTCGGGTCTGCCTCAGGTTCCGGCGCCGCAGTGGTCGGGGGCGGCTGGTGTCGGGCGCAGTCGCCCGACACGATGTCGTTGATCCGATCGACCCGAGCGCCTTCAACGGCAGGCACGGGCGCTCCGTTGATGTCGAGCAGGTGCGGGTGGAACGACCAGCCCACGATCTCGGCACCGTCGAAGTCGATCTGCAGCACGCCGGTGTCCCCGGTGATGCCCGACCGGTAGTGCCACACGAAGTTGCCGAGCGAGTAGGCCACGAGCTTGCCGTCGTCGAACACGACTGGCTGCAGCACGTGGGGGTGGTGGCCGATGACGGCGTCGGCACCGTTGTGCAGCAGCTCGAAGGCGAAGTCGCGCTGGCGACCCTCTGGGCAGGTCATGCGCTCGATGCCCCAATGGAGCACGGCGATCACCACGTCGGCCTCGCTCGCAGCCACCCGTACGTTGGCGAGCACGCGGTCGCGCTGGTACGCCGACGCAATGCCCGGACGGGTCTGGGTAGCCGGAAACCCGAGCGGCACCACCATCGAGGCGCCCACGAACGCAACGCGCACACCGGGGCGCACCTCGATCACCCGATGCCCGTACGCATCGCTGCTGGTCGCGCCCGCGCCGAGCGCTATCACGCCGTTGGCCTCGAGGACGTCAACCGTGTCGACCAGTGCGTCGGGGCCGTAGTCCATGGCGTGGTTGTTCGCGAGGTTGGCGACATCCACCCCGGCCGTCGCGATCCGCTCGGCGGCTGACGGCGGCGCCCGGAACACGTACTTCTTGTCGGCGGGCTCACCACGCTCGCTGATAACCATCTCCACGTTCACGACCGCAATGTCTGCTGTTCCCAGAGGCGGCTCAATGCCGGCGAACGGGTCGACGCCGGCTGCTTCGCTGCGATCCATCAGCACGTCGCCACCCGCCAGCAGCGTCCACGCCTGATCCGGTTGTGTCGTTGTGGGCATGACGGCAGTCGTCGAGGTTGCTGCAGCAGCCGTTGATGCGGCTGACGTGGCGGAGGCGGTCGACAGTGTGACTTCGCCCAATGCACCACCGGACCCGGCTTCGGTGGTTGCCGGCTGAGCGATCGCCGGAGCCTCGGTTGATTTGGGAGGGGGAGGCACGACTCGCACGGGGCTGGTGCTGCACGCCACCGCCAGAAAGGCAAGTGTCGCAATGAGTGAACCAGCTCGGCGCAACGCCATGGCGTGGAAGCGTATGGCAGGCGTTCTGCACCGTTCGGTAGCCAACTAGCGTCGCGCTCGCAGCGCTGCAACAAGCCCGTTCCGGCGCTGCATCCGGCTGATCGGGAGGTCGCACATGTCGCTCGGAGACACAGTTCAAGGGATTCTCGACGGGGGCGTTGCCGACGGCGCCGTGGTGGGCGCCGTGGCCAAGGTCATCAGTGCCGACGGCGAGATCTGCTCGGCAGCGGCTGGCACCCGCGGTGCCGACAGCGACGTTCCGATGTCGAATGACACCGTGTGCTGGATCGCCTCGATGACCAAGGCCATCACCGGCACGGCGGCGATGCAGCTCGTGGAGCAGGGCAAGCTCTCGCTCGACAGCCCGGGCGCAGAGGTACTGCCGCTGCTGGGCGAACTCGACGTGCTGACCGGCTTCGACGACGACGGCAACCCGGTCACCCGTGCCCGCAACGGCGACATCACGCTGCGTCACCTGCTGACCCATACCGCCGGCATGGGGTACGACATCTGGAGCCCCGAGCTCGGCCAGTACGAAGAGGCCACCGGCACGCCGGGCGTGATCGAGTGCCAGAAGCAGACGCTGACCATCCCGCTGCTATTCGACCCGGGCGACCGCTGGTTCTACGGCACCGGCATCGACTACGCGGGTCAGATGGTGGAGGCCGCCTCGGGGATGTCGCTCGGCGAGTACATGGCCGACAACATCTTCGAGCCGCTGGGCATGACCGACACTGCATTCAAGATCAGCGACGACATGCGCTCCCGCATCTCGGCGATGCAAGCGCGGATGGAGGACGGCTCGCTGGTGGAGATGCCGTTCGAGATCCCGCAGGAGCCCGAGTTCGAGATGGGCGGCGGCGGTCTGTATTCCACCGTCGACGACTACTGCCGCTTCCTGGCCATGATGCTGAACGGCGGCAGCCTCGACGGGAACCAGGTGGTGGCGCCGAGCACGCATGCGCAGATGGTCAGCAACGCGATGGGCGACCTGCGTGTCACCATGCTCCCGACGGCCATCCCGCCGTACTCGTTCGACGCCGAGTTCTTCCCCGGTGTCGAGAAGTCGTGGGGCCTGACGTTCCAGATCAACGAGGAGCCAGCGCCGACGGGCCGCCCTGCTGGGGGCCTGATGTGGGCGGGGCTGGCCAACTCGTACTTCTGGATCGACCTGCAGAATCAGGTGGCCGGCTGTTACATCAGCCAGCAGGTGCCGTTCGCAGACCCGCGCTCGTACGCCCTGTACGAAGCCATCGAGACTGCCACGTACGACAGCCTCTAATCGCGTGCCCGCTCAGGCGGGGCCGAGCACTACGCAGCCGTTATGGCCGCCGAAGCCGAATGAGTTGCTGATCGAGGGGCCTGGCTCCCAATCGGCCGCCTGACCGGTCACCAAGCGGAACTCCGCGAGTTCAGGATCGGGTGTCGTCCAGCCGGCCGTCGCCGGGATCTTGCGGTGGTGCATCGCCAGCAGCACGGCGATGGCCTCCAGGGCGCCTGCTGCGCCAAGCGCATGGCCCGTCACACCCTTGGTCGAGGTCACGAGCGGACCGTTGGGCCCGAACAGCTTGTTGAGCGCTTCTGCTTCAGCTGCGTCGTTCAGCGGGGTCGATGTGCCGTGCGCGTTCACGTGGACGATGTCGTCGGGCGTGAGGCCAGCGTCATCGATGGCGAGCTGCATGCAGCGCAGCGCGCCTGCGCCGCCGGGCGCCGGTGCGGTGATGTGGTGGGCATCGGCATTCGAGGCGGTGCCGAGCACCTCGCCCCAGATCGTGGCACCCCGCGCGACAGCCGAGTCCCATTCCTCGAGCACCAAGGTGGCGGCGCCCTCGGTCATCATGAAGCCGTCGCGGTTCTTGTCGAACGGCATCGAGATGCCGCTGTTCGACAGGGCGGTCATGTTGACGAATCCGGCAGTGCCCACCGGCGTCATCACCGACTCGCAGCCGCCGGCCACGATCACATCGGCGACGCCGAGGCGGATGAGCCGCGCCGCGTACCCGATCGAGTGCGTCCCTGCCGCACATGCAGTCGTGAGCACCTCGCAGGGCCCAGCGAGGCCGTACCTCATGGAGATGGCGGCACCAGGGGCGTTCGGCATCATCATCGGGACCATGAATGGCGATACCCGGCGCGCGCCCTTGCGATCCAGCACGAGTACCTGGTCTTCGAACGTCTGCAGGCCGCCGACACCGGTGCCGTAGATCACGCCGCAGCGATCCGGGTCGGTCGCCAGTTCCCCGGCGTCGGCGATGGCCTGTGCCGCCGATGCCATGCCGAGCTGGGTCGAGCGATCTGCCCGTCGAGCCTCCTTGGGATTGTCGTAGTACGGCGACGGATCGAAGTCGTTGACGCGGCGCTCACCTTCTGGCGGCGCGGAGTTCAGCCCCTGCCAGAAATCGTCAACGCCGGTCCCGGCGCAGGAGACGACGCCGAGGCCGACGACAGCTACCCGACGGCCGGCGCTCACAGTTTCGATTCGACCAGCTGGATCGCGTGGGCGACGGTGGTGACGTCTTCCAGTTCTTCCTCGTCCACGCTGATGTCGAACTCCTCTTCCAAGGCCATCACCAGCTCGACCAAGTCCAGGCTGTCGGCGTCGAGGTCGTCGGCGAAGCTGGCCTCAGGTGTGACTTGCTCGGGATCCACGGCCAGCACCTCGACGGCGCAGTCACGGAATCGATCCAACGTGTCACTCATGCTGATCCCCTCATGTGTGGGCGGTCTCCGCACGAGCCCCCGACGGCCGTGCGAATGCGCAGTGTAGAGGCTGAGCCGAATGGCGAAGCCGTGGCCCGAGCGGCCCGTGAGCGAAGCGAACAAGAGCGGGAAGCGCAGGCCCAAGCTGTGGCTGGAGTGTCGCTCAATGGCCCATTCCCAGCCCGCCGTCGACAGGGATCACGGCGCCTGTGATGTACGCGCCCTCGTCGGACGCGAGAAACGCTACCGCAGCGGCTATCTCGGACGGTTCTGCCACCCGTCCCAGGGGCACAGCGTCGGTGATGGCGGCCTGCTGCTCGTCGTTCAATGCGCCGAACATCTCGGTGGCTACCGGCCCGGGCGCGACGACATTCGCGGTGATGCCGCGCGAACCGAGTTCTCGGGCCAGTGATCGGGCCATGCCTACGAGGCCGGCCTTGGACGCCGCGTAGTTGACCTGTCCGGCCGAGCCCAGCAGCCCGACCACCGAGGAAACGAAGATCAGCCGCCCCCAGCGTGCGCGCAGCATCGGTCGCGCCGCCCGTTTGGCCATCCGGTAGGCGCCGGTCAGATTGGTGTCGACGACAGCCGCGAAGTCGTCGTCGGCCATGCGCAGCACGAGCTGGTCACGGGTGATCCCGGCATTCGCGACCAGGATCTCCACCGGACCGATCTCAGCCTCGATCGACTCGTAGGCGGCATCGACCGCATCGCTGTCGGCTTGGTCGCACGCCACCCACAGCAGGCGGTCGTCGTCTGGGGCCTCGGTGCGGCTGGTTACCGCCACGCGGTGGCCTGCATCGGCAAACAACTGGGCCGTGGCCAGACCGATGCCGCGGCTGCCGCCGGTGACGAGGACGGTGCGTGCTGTTGCGGGGCGCACTCGAGGCAGGCTCGTGGGCTGATTCATCGTGAGCCGTGTACGTGGCGCTCGGCGGCGATCAGCTAGCGCGGGCGGGGGCACCCGACCAGCGCAGCAGTGCCGACGCCGATGTCATGCCGGCGCCGAAGCCGACGAGCAGCACGTTGTCGCCCTCGTTGATCCGGCCGCTGCGCACGGCGTCGTCGAGCGCGAGGGGAATCGAGGCCGACGAAGTGTTGCCGGTGCGCTCGATCACCATCGCGGCCTTCTCGTAGGGGATGCGCAGCCGCTTGCAGGCAGTCTCGACGATGCGGACGTTGGCCTGATGGGGCACCACCACGTCGATGTCGTCGGCCGTCAGTCCCGCCTGCTTCATCGATTGGCGCGCCGACTCCTCCATCACCAGCACGGCTTTCTTGAACACCGCTTGGCCGGCCATCTGGATGTAGCCGTCGTGCTCGCAGTACAGCTGCTCCTCCATGGAACCGTCGCTTGAGACGTGCCAGCCGAGCAGGTCTGAGCCCTGCTCGCTGCGCTCGAGTACGGCGGCGCCCGAGCCGTCGGCGAACAGGATGCAGGTGGCCCGATCGGTCCAGTCGGTGATCCGGGAGAGCACTTCGGCACCGATGACCAGCACCCGCTCGTGACCCATCGCGATCATGCCGTGGCCGGCCACCAGCGAGTAGACGAATCCGGAGCAGGCGGCGTTGACGTCCATGGCGCCGCAGTCGAGGCCGAGTGCCTCTTGCACCCGCGACGACGAGGCCGGAACGCAACGATCCGGCGTGGTGGTGGCCAGAATGAGCATGTCGATACTCGACGGATCGACGCCGGCGACCTCCATGGCAGCGGTTCCGGCACGTGCGGCCAGGCCGGCGGTGGTGCCGCCGATGTTCCGCTGCTTGATGCCGGTGCGCTCGATGATCCACTCATCGGAGGTGTCGACCATCTCGGCAAGATCTTCGTTGGTGAGGACGCGCTCGCCGAGCGCGGTCCCGATGCCGACAATGCGCGCGCTGGATGCGTTTCCCACGCTGAGCGTCATCTGTGGCCTCCCCTTCAGGTGCCGGCCGCTTAGCTGCCGGCTGGCGTCCGCAGCCACGCAACGGGCTGCCGTGCGGTGACCCGTTCGCCTTCTACGGCCATGATCCCCATGACAGTACCCGCGAACGCAGAGCGCACTTCTTCCCCGGCCACATGGCCGATGACATCGCCCACCTTGACTTGCTGGCCGTCGCCGACATCGGCGCTGAGCGTGAAGATGCCGGCGCACGGGCTCACGATGAGGCGTTCGGTGACGTACAGGTTCTCGCCGCCCAGCACGGTCGGCGCTGAGGGCGCATCGGTGGCGAGCGTTTCCATCAGCGTGTCGATCTCGGCGGGCGTTCCGACCGACATCGATGTCGCACCTCGATGCGTCCGCTTGGTCATGCCGGTCAGCACCTTGCCCGGGCCGAGTTCCACGAAGGTGGTGACGCCGGCGTCGGCCAGCGCATGGAGGCTCGCGCGCCACAGCACCGGGCTGGTGAGCTGCTGTGCCAGCAGCGTGCGCCACTCGTCAGCGTCAGCACGTGGCTGGGCATCGACATTGGCAACCACCGGAACGCTCGGGGCCCGGATCTCGACCTCGGCCAGCGCCTTGCGCAGCCGATCCCTGGCAGGCTGCATGAACGGCGTGTGGAATGCGCCGCCCACGGGCAAGCCCATGAGCCGTTTCGCGCCCGCCGCCTTCGCTTCGTCGCCGGCGACGGCGACGGCGTCCGGTGCGCCCGCAATGACGACTTGGCCCGGCGCGTTGTAGTTGGCGACCCAGACGTCGCCAGGCGTGGCGTCGCACGCCTCTGCCACGAGGTTGTCGTCGAGACCCAGCACGGCCGCCATGGTCCCTTCCTGCTCGTCGGCAGCAACCTGCATGGCCTCGCCTCGCTCGGCAACCAGCCGCACCGCGTCGTCGTACGCCAGGGCCCCGGTTGCGGTCAAAGCGCTGTATTCGCCTAGCGAGTGCCCGGCGGCACACGAGAACGTCGCGCCAGTGCGCTCGACCGCATCGAGCACCACCATCGACAGCACGAACGTCGACAGCTGCGAATTGCGCGTATGGCGCAGCTCGTCGGCGTCGGCTTCCAGCAGCAGCGCAGCGACATCGCGCCCGCAGGCGTCGGACGCCTCGGTGACCAGCTCCCACGACTCGTGCGCCGTCCACGGCTCGCCCATGCCTTGCTGCTGCGAGCCCTGGCCCGGGAATGTGAATGCGAGCACTCGGCCTCCTACGCAGCGCCTGGGCGGAAGACCGGGTCGGTGCCCGAGCCGCGGCGCAGTGAACGCACAATCGGATTGGGGGAAAGGGTAGGTGGCTTCCCGGGCCGAGAGCGACCTTTCTGGCCCTTCGCTCCGCTCTCGTTCGCTCCGCTCACTGGACGCTCGGGCCCGGGGGTACGCTGAGCCGCCCCAAGGCCCGGGTGGTGAAACGGCAGACACGGGGGACTCAAAATCCTCTGCCCTCACGGGCGTGCGGGTTCAACTCCCGCCCCGGGCACTCGACGCCTGCATGAATCTCTGAGAGGCGCGACAACCCGACCGGTAGGCTGACCGACCCTGTCCCGCGAGGGGAGCGTGCGTGTCGAAGCGAGTCGTGATCGCAGAGGACGAGGCCATCATCCGCCTCGATCTGCGCGAGATGCTCGAGGACGAGGGCTACGTCGTGGTGGCGGAAACTGGCCGCGGCGACGAAGCCGTGGAGCTCGCACGCCAGCACCAACCCGAGGTGTGCATCTTCGACATCCAGATGCCCGGCCGCGACGGCCTCGATGCGGCACGAGAGGTCGCCGGCGACCGCACATCCGCAGTGCTGATCCTCACAGCGTTCAGCAAGCGTCATCTCATCGCCGAAGCCCGCGACGCCGGCGTGCTCTCGTACCTGGTGAAACCGTTCCAACGGGAAGAACTGGTCTCGGCCATCGAGGTGGCATGGGGGCGTTTCACCGAGATGCGAGAACTCGAGGACACGGTGGAGAGCCTCGAGGAGAAGCTGGAGACGCGTAAGGCGGTGGAGCGCGCGAAGGGCCTGCTCATGGACGATTTTCAGCTTTCCGAGCGGGATGCCTTCGAGTTCATCCGGAGTACGGCGATGGCCAACCGCGCGAGAATGCGGGACATCGCCCAGCAGATCGTCGATGGACTGCTGACCCCCTGAGCCCGCCCTTCAACACCTGCGGTTGGCAGGCTTCCGCAACCGTCACCCGGCCCCGTTGGGAGAGTTCCCATGTCGAAGCTCCTCTTGCTCGACGGGAACTCGCTCACGTACCGGGCCTTCTTCGCCGTGCCCGAGGACATGGCCACCCGCTCAGGACAGCCCACCGGCGCCGTCTTCGGATTCACGTCCATGCTCATCAACCTGGTGCGCGACCACCGTCCCGACGCGATCGCGGTGTGCTTCGATCGTCGGGAGCCGACCTTCCGCCACACCGCAGCACCCGAATACAAGGCTCACCGCGACGAGACGCCGCCGACGCTCATCGATCAGCTCGGCCTCGTGCGCCAGGTGCTCGAATCGCTGAGCATCCCGGCGATCGACTGCGCCGGCTTCGAGGCCGACGACTTGCTGGCGACGCTGGCGTCGGAGGCGGAACAGCGCGGCGACGATGTCTTGATTGTCAGCGGTGACCGCGACGTATACCAACTCGTGCACGACCCCAAGATCCAAGTGCTCTACAACCGCCGGGGGGTCACCGACTACGCGCTCTACGACGAAGCGGGCATCGCCGAGCGCACCGGCGTCACGCCGGACCTGTACGTGCAATACGCAGCGCTCCGCGGCGACCCGTCCGACAACCTGCCGGGAGTGCCTGGCGTGGGGGAGAAGACGGCCGCCAAGCTCCTCAACAAATACGGCAGTGTCGAGGCGCTGCTGGCAGCCGCCGCCGAGCAGACCCCGAAGCTGGCCGAGAACCTTGCGGCCAACGGCGAGGTCGTACGGCGCAACGTCGACTTGATGACCCTGCGGACCGACGCGCCCACCGACGTCACGCCCGCCGATCTGCAGTGGAGCGGGTTCGACGCCGACCTCGTGACGCGCACGTTCGAGTTCCTGGAGTTCGGCACCCTGCACGCTCGTCTGCGCGACGCCTTGGCGGGCACCTCGCTGGACGGCCTGCTGGTGCCGAGCGCGAGTGCCCCCGAGACGGCCCAGCTCGCTGACGTGCAGCTGCTGCCGGTCGACGCTGAGGGGGGCGCCCGCGGCGCCGATGCTGCTGGGCTGCTGAGTGAACTGTCGCGCCGGGACGAACCGGTCGCGCTCGGGTTCACCATCGCGGCCGACGGCACCCTGGGTGTGCTGGCGGTCGCTGACGATCCCTCGCAGGGCATGGTGCTCGCGCTCAGTCCTGATGATCTCGATGTGCCCGAGATCGCTGCAGCATGCGCCCGTCTGCTGGGGGCTGACGGTCCGGGCGTCCATGTCCACCAGGCGAAGGAGCTCATGCGTGCACTCGCCCGCCTGCCCGGCGACGGTGCCGCCGGCGCTGCGCTCGGCGGGCTGGCCGTCGACACTTCGATCGCCGCCTATCTCATCCATCCGTCGGAAGGCCGCGACGAGCTGAGCGCGCTCCTCGCCCGGCATTGCGGTACGGAGCTCGCCGGAGGCAGCACCGAGGGCCAGCTGGGCTTCGACGACCTCGACGCCGATGGACCCACCGAGGGCATCGTGGCCGCTCGTGATGCCCTCGCGGTGGCGATGCTGGCGCCGATGCTCGATCAGCAGCTCGAGAGCCTGGGCATGTCCGACCTGTACAGGGATGTGGAGCGTCCGCTCATCAGCGTGCTGGCTCGCATGGAAACGGCAGGCATCGGTGTCGACCGCAGCGAGCTCGAATCGTTGCGCGACCACCTCACGGGCGAGGTGTCCGCGCTGGAATCCGAGGTGCGGCGGCTGGCCGGCCGCGACGATCTCAATGTCAACTCACCCAAGCAGCTTGCCGAAGTGCTCTTCGAGGATTTGGGGCTGACACCCCAGCGCAAGACCAAGACCGGCTACTCCACGAGCGCTGCGGCGCTGGAGTCGCTGCGGGGTGAGCATCCCATCGTGGACCGGCTGCTGGCGTTCCGGGAAGTGGAGAAGCTGCGTTCCACCTATGGCGTCAGCCTGCTCGAATGCGTCGAGCCCGACGGCCGCATCCACGCCACGTTCAACCAGACGGTGGCGCGCACCGGCAGGCTCAGCTCGGAGGACCCGAACCTGCACAACATCCCGGTGCGGACCGAGCAGGGCCGGCTGTTCCGGCGCGCATTCGTCCCGGCTGGCGGCTTCGAGCTGCTGATTGCCGACTACAACCAGATCGAGCTGCGGGTGATCGCCCACCTGTCCGGCGATCCGGGCCTCGTGGGTGCCTTCGAGGCGGGCCACGACATCCACAGCGCAACCGCCGCATCCCTGTTCGGCATCAGCCCTGCCGAGGTCGATCCGCAGCAGCGGTCGGTGGCGAAGATGGTGAGCTACGGCTTGGCCTACGGGATGGAGGCATATGGCCTCGGCCAGCGTCTCGGGGTGCCCACCGCCGAGGCGGCGGAGATCCTGGACGCCTACTTCGAAGCGTTTCCCAAGGTGCGCTCGTTCATGGACGGGGTGGTGGAGCAGAGCCGCGAGCGGGGCTACACCGAGACGGCATTCGGCCGGCGTCGCCCGCTCCCCGAGTTGACGTCGCGCAACTTCCGGGTGCGCCAAGCCGCCGAGCGGCAGGCCATGAATGCCCCCATCCAGGGGCTCGCGGCAGACATCTTCAAAGTGGCGCTCATCCGGCTGGACGAGGCGCTGCAGGCCCGGTCCGCAACCAGCCGGCTGGTGCTGCAGGTGCACGATGAGGTGATCCTGGAAGTTCCGCCTGATGAGGCCGCTGAGGTGACCGATCTGACGGTCGACGTGATGCGCAATGCCGCTGACTTGGCGGTGCCGCTGGAAGTCCATGTCGCTGCAGGCGCCACGTGGGCAGACGCCAAGGGCTGACCCGCCGAACAGGCCACGCCTGAGCGCCCCGGGTCCGACGGACGGCGACGCCGGTAGCCTTTCCGTGCGCTATGCGCGGCAAGCTCAGCCGCCTGCGCCCGTGTTCCCGACCCGAGCATTCCCCCGTGACCGACGCAATTGCCCCCGCTCCAGACCTCGAAGATCCAGCACTCGCCGAGTCCCCGCCACCCGATGGCTCCGCGGCGACACCGCCCGAGGCGCCGGACGGCGAGAGCGCAAGCGACGAGAGCGGCAACGGTGCTTCTACGGGCGACTTCGGCACCTTCACCGATGCGGGCGACTACGTGCCGCGGACGGTCACCATGGACGACCTCGGCGACACGTCGTTCGAGGACGCCATCGCGCAGACCATCGTCGAGTTCGATGACGGCGACATCGTGGCCGGCACCATTGTGCGGGTCGACCGCGACGAAGTGCTGCTGGACATCGGCTTCAAGTCCGAGGGCGTCATCCCATCCCGCGAGCTCTCGATCCGTCACGACATCGACCCATCGGAGGTCGTGGAGGTCGGCGATCAGATCGAGGCCCTGGTCCTGCAGAAGGAAGATCCCGACGGCCGCTTGGTGCTTTCCAAGAAGCGGGCGCAGTACGAGCGCGCCTGGGGCCGCATCGAGGAGATCCGCGAGTCCAATGGCGTCGTCAAGGGCCCCGTCATCGAGGTGGTGAAAGGCGGGCTGATCGTTGACATCGGCCTGCGGGGTTTCCTGCCGGCGTCGCTGGTGGAGCTCCGCCGCGTCCGCGATCTGGCTCCCTACGTGGGCCAAGAACTCGAAGCCAAGATCATCGAGCTCGACAAGAACCGCAACAACGTGGTGCTCAGCCGGCGAGCCTGGCTCGAAGAGAGCCTCAAGGAGGAGCGGGAAGGCTTTCTGCGGGATCTGCAGCGCGGCGAGCGGCGAACCGGCCGGGTCTCGTCGGTGGTCAGCTTCGGCGCATTCGTCGACCTCGGCGGCATGGACGGTCTCATTCACGTCTCGGAGCTGTCTTGGAAGCACGTCGATCACCCCGGCTCGGTGGTCAGCATCGGTGACGAGGTCACGGTGGAGGTGCTCGAAATCGACCGCGAGCGCGAGCGCATCTCGCTCTCGCTCAAGGCAACGCAGCAGGATCCGTGGGAAGCGTTCGCGAACTCCCACCGGGTCGAGGAGCTGGTTTACGGCCGGGTCACCAAACTCGTGCCGTTCGGTGCATTCGTGCAGGTCGGCGACGGCATCGAGGGCTTGGTGCACATCTCGGAGATGTCTGCCCACCACGTCGAGCTGCCCGAGCAGGTCGTAACACCCGGCGAGGAGCTGTGGGTGAAGATCATCGATCTCGACCTGCAGCGCCGGCGCATCAGCCTGTCGATCAAGCAGGCAGCCGAAGGCGGGGTGGTCGCGGAGGAATACCGCGAGGCGTTCGGCGATCACGCCTACGACGAGGAAGGCAACTTCATCGGCGAGTTCAGCTACGAGACGCCTGCCGAAGGCGAGGAGTCAGAAGCCGAACGTGCATGGCGCGAGTACTACGAGGAGCACGGCGAGGAGGCCTACCGCCAGGCCCTCGCGCACTACGAGAACCAAGGCGCCGACGGCGAGCCCGCTGCGGCCGTCCCAGAAGGCGACAGCTAGCCCATCAGCTCCCGCTGAGCTTGAACCTGCTGCCGTCGAGCCCTCACCAGTTGACTGCAGCGCGATGATCACCGTCGGGCTCACCGGTGGCATCGGCAGTGGCAAGAGCACGGTCGCCTCGGGCTTTGCCCGCCGCGGTGCTGCGCTGATCGATGCCGATGCCATCGTTCGCGAGCAGCAGGCACCCGGCAGTCCGGTCTTGGCGGAGATGGTGGAGCGCTTCGGGGGTCACATCGTGGCTTCCGACGGCACGCTCGACCGCGGCTCGGTTGCGGCCATCGTGTTCAACGATCCCGACGCACTCGCCGATCTGAACGCAATCACCCATCCTCCGGTCGGTCGGGAGATCCGCCGCCGGCTGGGCGAGCTCGATGGCACGGATCGTCTGGTGGTGCTCGACATCCCGCTGCTCGGCGAAGGGTTGGCCAAGGGTCGGCAGCCGCGCTACCCGACCAGCGGGATCCTGGTGGTGGACACGCCGACCGACATAGCGGTGGAGCGGCTCGTGACCTCGCGGGGATTTTCCGCCGATGACGCACGTGCGCGCATCGCCGCTCAGCTGTCGCGCGACGAGCGACTGGCCATTGCCGACTGGGTCATTGACAATTCCGGCGGCCTCGACGAACTCGAAGCCGCAATCGAAGCAGCCTTCAACTGGGCCAGCGCACTCCCGCACCTGCCGGCCGAGAGGCTGAGCAGTCAGTAGGCGCAGTCAGTAGGCGATCGGGGTTCCGCAGTGGGGACAGCTCGGCTCGGGTCCGCGCATGTCGAATTGGGATGGCTTGACCAGCAGGAAGCAGCCCTCGCAGAGGATCTCGTCTTCCTGCTTGGACGCTGAACGGGAACCTGTGACGATGCCGATCTCGTCGTCCTCGTCGTCCTCGTCCTCGTCTTCAGACGCCAGCCGCTCCTTGAGGATCTCGCCGAGATCCGCCTCGAGCTCCTCGTCGTCATCGTCGTCGTCTTCGTCGTCAGTGGGACGTACCCCGGCGGGCACTTCGCGGCTCGGCCCGCTGTCATCGTCTGACGACGCTGTCTCGCCATCGCCCAGACCGTCAGCATCCAAGTCGTCGACATCGTCGATGTCGTCGTCAAGGTCCGCCACGCCCAGCTCCTCGGCCTCAAGGTCGTCGGGGACCGGCTCGAGGTCGTCTCCGAGCAGGTCAGGGTCATCCATGGCGTCGTCGAGCGCGTCGTCGTCGGACTCAGATGCGTCTGGTTCGTCGCGGCTCATGGGCGGTCTCAGGTCGTGAGGGAGTCGGGTATCGGCAGGTCGGCGGTCAGCGCGGCAGGATAACCACACCGGCTGCTCGCAGGGAGCATCTCAGACTCTTAACCTCGCCTCATGGCATCGGTGTCGACGGCCCCGCCTCATGGCGAGCCCGGCGAGGACAGGTCGCGGCAAGCTCGTCCTTGGCTTCCGGCGCCGACTGCCGCCCATCCGTTCCGGGTCAGCGCAGGCTTCGAGCCGGCCGGCGATCAGCCGCGCGCCGTGGTCCAGCTCGCGGACGGCGTCATCCGCGGCGACCGGTTCCAGACGCTGCTGGGCATCACCGGCTCGGGCAAGAGCGCCACGATCGCGTGGACGATCGAGCGGGCGCAGCGTCCGACACTGGTGCTCGCTCCCAACAAGTCGTTGGCGGCACAGCTTGCGAACGAGTTCCGTGAGTTCTTCCCCGACAATCGTGTGGAGTACTTCGTCTCCTACTACGACTACTACCAGCCCGAGGCATACATGCCGGCCTCGGACACCTACATCGAGAAAGACTCCAGCATCAACGACGAGATCGATCGGCTGCGGCACTCGGCCACGGCGGCCCTGTTGACCCGCCGGGACGTGATCGTGGTGGCATCGGTCTCGGCCATCTACGGGTTGGGCGCACCGGAGGAATACCTGCGCCAGATGCTGTACCTGCGCGTGGGCGAGATGGTCGACCAGCGTGCTGTGCTGCGCCGGCTCGTCGACATGCAATACGAGCGCAACGACACGAACCTGGTCCGGGGCCGCTTCCGGGTTCGCGGCGACACGCTCGAAATCCACCCTGCCTACGAGGAGTTCCTGGTGCGGGTGGAGCTGTTCGGCGACGAGATAGATCGCATCAGCCGCATCGACCCGGTGACCGGCGAGCGTCTCGGCGAGCTCGAAGAGGTCACTGTCTTCCCGGCGTCGCACTACGTCACCGGCGAAGACAAGATGCGGACGGCGATCGCCAAGATCGAGGCCGAGCTTGCCGAGCGGCTGCAGCTCTTCGAGAAGGAGAACAAGCTGCTCGAGGCGCAGCGGTTGCGGATGCGCACCGAGTACGACCTCGAGATGCTGGCCGAGTTGGGCTATTGCAACGGCGTCGAGAACTACTCGATGCATCTCGACGGCCGGGTGTATGACGAGCCGCCGTACACCCTGCTGGACTTCTTCCCCGACGACTACCTGCTGGTCATCGACGAGAGCCATGTCGCCGTTCCTCAGCTGCACGGTCAGTTCGCCGGCGACCGGCGGCGCAAGGACACCCTGGTAGAGCACGGCTTCCGGCTGCCTTCCGCGCGCGACAACCGGCCCCTGCGCTTCGACGAGGTGATGGACCGGCTGAATCAAGTGGTGTTCCTGTCGGCCACCCCGGGGGAGTACGAGCTGCGGACGAGTGGCCAGGTGGTGGAGCAGATCGTCCGGCCGACCGGTCTGGTGGATCCCGAGATCGTGGTGCGCCCGACGAAGGGCCAGATCGACGACCTGATGGGCGAGATCGAGCGGGTCACCGAGCAGGGCCAGCGGGTGCTCGTGACGACGCTCACCAAGAAGATGGCCGAGGACCTCACCGACTACCTGCTCGAGCTCGGCGTGCGGGTGCGCTACCTGCACAGCGAGATCGACACCATTGAGCGGATCGAGATCCTCCGCGATCTGCGGCTCGGCCATTTCGACGTGCTGGTGGGCATCAACCTGCTGCGAGAAGGCCTGGACCTGCCCGAAGTGAGCCTCGTGGCGATCCTGGATGCCGACAAGGAGGGGTTCCTGCGCAGCGAGACGTCGCTCATCCAGACCATCGGGCGAGCGGCACGCAACGTCGACGGCCAGGTGGTGATGTACGCCGACGAGTTCACGCCGTCGATGCACCGCGCCGTGTCCGAGACCAACCGGCGGCGGGGCTTGCAGCAGGCGTACAACGCCGAGCATGGCATCGACCCGCAGACGATCCGCAAGGCCGTCACCGACATCCTCGAGGTGCTGCGAGGCCCGGCCGAGACGGCACCGGTGCCCGAGAAGCTGGTGTCGGGCCGCGTGAACGCCGAACGGATGAAGGCTGCCTACGGCGACCTGCCGGCCGATGACCTGACACGCCTCATCGCCTCGCTGGAGGAGGAGATGGCCGAAGCCGCCGCCGACCTGCGATTCGAGTACGCAGCCCGCCTGCGAGACGAGCTCAGGGAGCTCCGCCGAGACCTGCGCGACGCCAGCGCCTAGAGCATGACGACGGAGCGCAGCACCTCGCCGTGCTCCATCTTCTCGAACGCCTCCTCGACGCCTGCAATCCCGATCGTCTCGCTGACGAACTTGTCCAGCGGCAGGCGGTCCTGCAGGTGGAGGTCGATGAGCATGGGAAAGTCACGGCTTGGCAGGCAGTCGCCGTACCACGAGCTCTTGAGCGAGCCGCCGCGCCCGAACACCTCGATCATCGGCAGCTCGATCTTCATGGTCGGGTTCGGCACACCCACCAGCACCACGGTGCCCGCCAGGTCGCGGGCATAGAAGGCCTGCTCGTAGGTCTGGGGCAAGCCCACGGCCTCGATGGCCACATCCACGCCGTTGCCGTCGGTCAGCTCGCGGATCGCCTCGACGACCTCATCGTTGCTGAGGCCTGCCGAGTTGACGGTGTGGGTGGCGCCGAACTCGCGGGCCCAGTCGAGCTTGCGGTCGTCCAGGTCGATGCCGATGATCGTGTGCGCTCCGGCCAACCGGGAGCCGCAGATTGCGGCATCGCCCACGCCGCCGCATCCGAATACGGCCACGCTGTCGCCGCGGCCGACGCCGCCGGTGTTCATCGCGGCACCCAAGCCGGCCATGACCCCGCAGCCGATGAGACCAGCAACCTGGGGCGGGGCCGCAGGGTCCACCTTGGTGGCCTGTCCTGCGGCCACCAGGGTTTTCTCGGCGAACGCACCGATACCCAGCGCGGGCGACAGCTCGACGCCGTCAAGGGTCATCTTCTGCGACGCGTTGTGCGTGGCGAAGCAGTACCACGGGCGGCCACGCTGGCACGACCGGCAGAGGCCGCAGACGGCGCGCCAATTCAGTATCACGAAATCGCCGACGGCGACATTGGTGACGCCGTCGCCGACTTCTGACACGACGCCTGCGGCTTCGTGCCCGAGCAGGAACGGGAACTCATCGTTGATGGCGCCCTCGCGGTAGTGCAGGTCGGTGTGGCACACGCCGCATGCTTGGACGTCGACGATTACCTCACCGGGACCGGGGTCGGGGACCACGATCGTCTCGACCGTGACCGGCTCGCCGACCGCTGCGGCTACGACACCTTGTACTTCATGTGGCATGACCGCGACCCTACTTCTGCCGGTTGCGCCCTCAGAGCGTGGGCGGATTGGCGTACGAACTTGTGTTTGTGTCCGGGATGACCGGCGGGGTCGCCGGTAGGCTCCACCCGAATGGGTGAGCGGCTGATCGTCCGCGGGGCGCGCGAGCACAACCTGCGCAATGTCAATGTGGAGTTGCCCCGCGATCGCATGATCGTGTTCACCGGGCTGTCGGGCAGCGGCAAGTCGTCGCTGGCCTTCGACACCATCTACGCCGAGGGACAGCGGCGCTACGTCGAGTCGCTGTCGGCCTATGCACGCCAGTTCCTGGGCCAGATGGACAAGCCCGACGTGGATTTCCTCGAAGGCCTGTCGCCGGCCATCTCCATCGACCAGAAGAGCGCCAGCCGCAACCCTCGTTCCACCGTCGGAACGATCACCGAGGTGTACGACTATCTGCGGCTGCTCTACGCCCGCATCGGCATCCAGCACGACCCGCAGACGGGCGAGATCGTCGAGCGACAGACAGCGCAGCAGATCGTGGATCGGATCATGGAGCTCGCCGAAGGCTCCCGTTTCGAAGTGCTTGCCCCGGTGGTGCGCGGACGCAAGGGCGACTATCACACGCAGCTCGGCGACTTCGCCCGGCAGGGTTACGCCCGCGTGCGTGTCGACGGCTCGGTGCTGGAGCTCGGCAGCACCGATGAGATCGAGCGACTGGATCGCTACGTCAACCATGACATCGAGGTCATCGTCGACCGGCTGGTCATGCGTGGCGATATCTCCCAGCGCCTCGCCGAATCGGTCGAGGCAGCGCTGGGGCTGGCGGATGGCCACGTGTGGATTCGCCAGGTTCCGTCCGGCAACGGCGAGGCCGACGAATCGGAGATGCTGACATTCAGCCAGCACCTGTTCTCGCCAAGCAGCGGCCGTTCGTTCGAGGAGCTGGCGCCACGCAACTTCTCGTTCAACTCCCCGTACGGCGCCTGCCAGACCTGCGATGGCCTGGGCACCCGGTACGAGGTGGATCCCGAGCTGGTGGTGCCGAACACGGAGCTGTCGGTGGCGGCTGGTGCGCTCGCCCCGTGGGCGGGAGCAACCGGCAAGTGGTTCACCCGGCTGCTCGAAGCGGTCGGCGAGCAGCAAGGCATCCCGCTCGATGTGCCGTGGGCCGAGCTGGAAGCGGGCCAGCGCACGCTGCTGCTCGAGGGAGCGCCGGCCGGCGAGCAGATCACCGTGCGCTATCGCAATCGCTATGGCCGCTCGCGCAGCTACACCACTCGCTACGAGGGCGTCATCCCGTTCCTGCGGCGTCGCCATGCCGACACCGAGAGCGACTGGTCGCGCAACCGCATCGAGGGCTACATGCGCGAGGTGCCGTGCGGTACCTGCCACGGCGCGCGGCTCAACGAGGTGTCGCTGGCCGTACGCGTCGCCGGCCGGAACATCTTCGAGCTCTGCTCGGCGTCCATCGGCGAGGCAGCGAAGATCGTCGACGGCCTGGACCTCACGGAGCGGCAGCGCATCATCGCCGCACCGATCATCAAGGAGATCGATGCTCGGCTGAACTTCCTGCTCGACGTCGGCCTCGACTACCTGACGCTGAACCGCTCGGCGGCCACGCTGGCCGGCGGCGAGGCGCAGCGCATCCGGTTGGCGAGCCAGATCGGCAGCGGACTGGAAGGCGTGCTGTACGTGCTCGACGAGCCGTCAATCGGGCTGCACCAGCGCGACAACCGCCGCTTGATCGACACGCTGCTGCATCTGCGCGATCTCGGCAACACCGTGCTGGTGGTGGAGCACGATCTGGAGACCATCTCGGTTGCGGACTGGGTGGTCGACATCGGGCCAGGCGCCGGTGAGCACGGCGGCGAGATCGTCTACAGCGGGCCGGTGGACGGTTTGGCGGGCGCACCGGGATCGGTGACGGGGGAGTACCTCGCCGGCGTGCGGGAGATCCCGATGCCGTCGCTGCGCCGGCCCCGAGGCGACGACCGCCTCACCGTTCGGGGCGCACGGGAGCACAACCTGCGAAAGATCGACGTCGAATTCCCCTTGGGCTGTTTCATCTGCGTGACCGGCGTGTCGGGCTCGGGCAAGAGCACGCTGGTCAACGAGATCCTCTACAAGGCGCTGATGCAGCGGATCTACTCGTCCAAGCAGGTGCCCGGCCTGCACACGGCAATCGAGGGCGCCGAAGCGCTCGACAAGGTCATCGACATCGATCAATCGCCGATCGGCCGCACGCCCCGGTCGAATCCGGCTACCTACACCGGCGTCTTCGACCACATCCGCAAGCTCTACGCGGCCACCAACGAGGCGAAGGTGCGGGGCTACCTGCCGGGGCGGTTCAGCTTCAACGTCAAGGGCGGGCGCTGCGAGGCCTGTTCGGGCGACGGGACCATCAAGATCGAAATGCACTTCCTGCCCGATGTGTACGTGCCCTGCGAAGTGTGCAAGGGCGCCCGGTACAACCGCGAGACGCTCGAGATCCGGTTCAAGGGCATGACGATCGCGGACGTGCTCAACATGCCTTGCGAGGACGCCCTGGAGTTCTTCTCGGCCCAGCCGCCCATCCGCCGCCACATGCAGACGCTCGTCGACGTGGGCCTGGGCTATATCCGGCTGGGGCAGCCCGCCACCACGCTGTCCGGCGGCGAGGCGCAGCGGGTGAAGCTCGCCAGCGAGCTGTCGAAACGGTCCACCGGCCACACCATCTACATCCTCGACGAGCCCACCACCGGCTTGCACTTCGAGGACATCCGGCGCCTGCTGGGCGTGCTCGACCGGCTCGTGTCGGGCGGCAACACCGTGGTGGTCATCGAGCACAATCTCGACGTGATCAAGACCGCCGACTGGATCGTGGACATGGGTCCCGAGGGCGGCATCGGCGGCGGCACCGTGGTGGCCGCTGGCACACCAGAACAGGTCGCGGCGACGCCCGAGTCCCATACCGGCCGCTACCTGGCGCCGCTCGTCGGCTGAGCTTCCCCGTACCAATCCCCCCAATCCCACGAGCGAAAGAGGACGCAGATGAGACTGCCCGAGATCACACCCGAAGAGTTGACCGGCGGCGGGCGCGAGGTCTATGAGGCCTTGCGCAGCGGTCCGCGCAGCGCGGCGACCTCCGATCTGAACGTCAAGAGCATCGTGGGCCCCTATGGGGTGTGGGTACGGGCGCCTGCCATCGGGGGACCCACCCAGGCGCTGGGTGCCGCCGTCCGGTTCGCGGGCGGCCTGCCCGAGCCAGTCAAGGAAGCGGCCATCTGCACGGTCGGAGCGCACTACCGGTCGAAGTTCGAGTTCGCCGCCCACGAACGCCTGGCTCAGATGGCGGGCATCGAGCAGCGCCACCTCGATGCGCTCCGGGACGGCAGGCCTGCCGAGTTCACGGGGCAGGAGGCCATCGCTCACCGGGTCGCAACGGAGCTGCTCGAGTCGCACAGCATGAGCGACGAGACCTACGCCGCAGCGGTCGAGGAGTTCGGCACCGAGGGCGTGATCGAGCTGGTGACCACGGTGGGCTACTACTGCTTGATCTCGCTGACGCTGAATGCCTTCGAGATCCCGCTGCCACCCGATTGGGAGGATCCCTTCCCCGACGGAGACTGATCAGCTCGCCGGGGTCGCGGCGTCCTCAGTCTGGACTGGCTCGACCGGCTCGACGGAGGCAGCGCGCTCGAGCGGCAGCTCCACGGTGAACTCGGTGTACTCGCCCGGTTCGCTCTCCACCGAGATCTGCCCGCCGTGGCCTCGGACAATGTCGTTTGACATCGCCAAGCCCAGCCCCGTGCCCTCATTGGTGGGCTTGGTGGTGAAGAACGGCTCGAAGATTCGCTGGGCGACGTCCGGCGGGATGCCTGTGCCGTTGTCGCGAACCTTGATCACCGCGGACTCGTCGGTTCGCTGAGTGCTCAGCCAAATCGTCGGGAAATAGGGCGTGTCGTCGCCGTCGCCCACGGTGACCATCTTGCCTGGCTCGCCGCCGAGGTCCCGCCAGCGCTCGTTAGCGGCATAGCCGGCATTGGTGACCAGGTTGAGGAACACGCGACCCATGTCCTGCGGGATGACCTCCAGCTCGCCCACATCGGGGTCGAAGTCGCGCTCGATGGTCACGTTGAAATCGGCGTCCTGCGCCCGGGCGCTGTGGTAGGAGAGCATGGCGTGCTCGTCGAGCAGGGCGTTGATCTCCACGGGGCGCGACTCGCCGCCGCCCCGGCCCATCATGAGCATGCTCTCCACGATGCGGTTGGCCCGGTCACCGTGCCCGCGGATGCGAGTCAGGTTCTCCTTGAGGTCGCCGGTGATCTCGGCGATGTAGTCGGCCTGATCGTCGGCCGGTTCGGGATCGGCGATCGCTTCGAGCAGTTCTTCGAGCAGTTCGTCGGACGACTCGGCGAAGTTCTTGACGAAGTTCAGCGGGTTCCGGATCTCGTGGGCGACGCCGGCGGTCACCTCGCCGAGCGCCGCCAGCTTCTCGTTCGCCACGATCTGGTCCTGTGCACGGTCCAGGTCGGCGAGCGTCTGGGACAGCTGCTCGTTGCGCTCGCTGAGCTGACCGGCCAGCTCCTCGACCAGGTTGAGTCGTTGCACTTCGAGTGCGGCCTGGCGGAACTGCTCAAGCGCATCCGCCATCTCGGCCACCTCATCCCTTCCCCCGGTTTCGACCGGGGTTTCGAGGTCGCCGCCTGCGAGGGCTCGCATACGGTTCGACAGCTGGCCGACGCGCCGCAGGATCCGCTTGCCGACAAACAGCCAACTGATGAGCAGCGCACCCAGAACGCCGGCGACGCTGATGACGATCAGCAGCAGGCGACCGGTGTTCACGGCCTGCGCCGAGGCTGCCGTGGCGACGTCGACATCGGTCTCCACGGCACCCACGAGCGACTCGATCTCGCCCACCAGCGCCACACCCAGGGCTTGGTTCTCGGCGAGCTGTCGGCGCTGGGATTCCTCGATCTGCAGGCGTCGCTGGGTGACATCGAACACGCTGCCGTCGTTGAGCCCGAGCGCTATGAGTCGGTCGACTGCAGGTCGGAATTCGGGGCCGGCTGCCACGTCGAGCGTGGCCACGCTGATCTCGATGCGGTCTCTCGCAGATTCGAAGCTCTCCCGCAGCGGCTCGATCAGCGCCGACTGCGATGCGCTGAATGCGCTGGCCAGCAGCTCGGCCGACCGCGCGACGTCGCCGCCGAGGGCGGACCAGTGGCGGTACAAGCGCACTTCTTCGTCGGAGCGGTGGACGGCATCCGCTACGGGCGGGGCATGGAGATCTCGCTGCCCGGCGACTAGGTAGAAGAGCTGATCGTCGAGCGCCGGCACGATCTGGCGCTCGAGTTCGCGCACAGCGGCATCCACTTCGGCTCTGAGCTCGTCGGCCTCCGTCCCGAGTTCGAAGTACTCGGGCATTTCAGCCTCGATGGCGGAGATGTTCGAGTTGAGCTGAGCGGCGTAACCGCGCATCTCGCCGAGCCACATGGAGCCGGTGCCGCGGTTCCACAACAACTCCAACTGTGTCTCGAACTCGGATCGTGCCGCTGCGATGCCTGTTACGACGCTCTCGAAGTCGTCGGGCGTGGAGGACACGAGTGCCGGACCGCCGGCCACCAGGCGGTTGCTCGACTCGGCCACGCCGAACGCAGCACTCAGCTCCGGAATGGCGCCTTCGTTGACCTCCTTCTCCGCCTCGCCGACACGAGTGAATGAGATCCAGGCGACGAGGCTGGCAGCCAGCGTCAGGAACAATGGGGCGGCAATGCCCGCGTACATCTGGGTCGAGATCCGTTGAAGTACCGCCGGCTTGCGGTGCTCGCGCACTCCGTTGGAATCGCTCGGCGGCGCTTCTTCAGTGGCGGCAGTGTCGGTCATCGCTCTGTGCTTGTCAGCGTCTCGATGGATCGGTAGGCACCGTCGGCTCCGATCTGGGTGACGAAGACGGCGTCGGATCCCTGATTGTCCTCGGTAATGCTCTCACCGTCACCGAAGTTCATGGTGAAGCCGTCGATGTCCAGTTCGTCAGCCCCCAAGATGGAGTTCAGGAAACAGTCACGCGACACCGCGCTGCCGCACTGTTCCAGACCCGCAATCGCCAGCCGTCCGGCGATGTAGCCCTCCAGCGACACAAAGCCGGGAACCGCGTCGGGGTCTATCTCGCGCAGGGCGGCCTGGTAGGCGGCGACGACCGGCGTGGAGTCGTCGAAGGGGAACGGCACGACCTGGGTGACGAGCACCCCCTCGCCTTCGGCACCGAGCTGGTCGGCGAGCGCGTTCGCTCCGACGAAAGACAGCGTGATGAACACAGGATCGAAGCCCGTATTGCGCGCCCAGGAAATGAGCGTGCCCACGGGCTCGTACGCACCGACCATGATGACGGCCTCAGGGTTGCCCGCTCTCAAGTCCAGCAGTGCCGACTTGATAGCCGTGGTGTTCCGGGGGTAGAAGCCGATCGCGACCGGTTCCATGTTGCGTCGCTCCAGGGCGGCCAGTGCGCCGAAGTAGCCCGCTCGCCCGAACGAGTCGTCTTGGAAGAGCACACCGATGCGGTCGATGCCGAGGTCGGTAGTGAGCCGCTCCACCATCTCCTCGGTCTCTTGGGCGTAGGAGGCGCGCAGGTTGACGATGTTGGTCCAGTCGTCGTTGCGCAGGAATCCGGCCCCGGTGAACGGCGCGACATACGGCACGTCGGCGGCGGCGGCAACCGGTGTCGCGGATCGGGATGTGGGCGTGCCGACGGCACCGATGAGGGCGAACACCTCGCGCTCTTCGATGAGAGCACGAGTATTGGCGATGGCTGCCTCGGGCTCGTACTTGTCGTCGAGCGATTCGAGAACGAGCTGTCGCCCGTTCACGCCGCCGGCGCGGTTGGCTTCTTCGAAGGCCGCCTGGATCCCGAGCTGCATGCCCAAACCGAGTTCGGCTGCGGCACCGCCGAGGGCGGCGGATTGCCCGAATACGACCCGATCGGCGTACACACCAGTCTCGTCGCTGAGATTGTCGGGAACGGTCGGGCGGACCGGAGCTGCGATCGTGTTCGAGGGACCCGAGCCCTCTGATCCGCCGCCTGAGTCGCTGCAAGCGCCGAGCAGGGCAGCGGCGGCAATGGCAAGGGCCGCCGCCGAGGCGACGGCGCGCATTCTCGCCGTGCCGTCAGGCACCAGCCCGGGCGACCAGCGTCAGGTGGTTCTTGCCGTCGGCGTGCCTGTACGCAAGGTCTTCGGCCATCGTGCGCACGAGGTGCAGCCCCAATCCGCCGATCGATCGCTCCTGGAGCGGCAGATTGGTATCGGGAGACGGCTCGTCATTCAGGGGATCGAATGCCGCGCCGTCGTCGACGAGGGTGATGGTGACCGAATTCTCGCCGCTCTCCAGCGTGATCTCGATGTCGCTGAGCCCGCTGGTACGCCCGTGCGTCAGCGTGTTCAAGATGAGTTCCTCGAGGATGAGATTGGACCTCAGCACCAAGTCGGGTGCCCAGTCGTCGAGCTCGGCCATCTCCTCGACGAATGCCACGATGCGCGGGAGCGCTTCGGCTGCAGCAGCGCCGGGCACTGGTGTGATGTTCAGCGAACGTCGCATGAGTGGTGCTCCGAAGTGGGGGTTCCGCAGAGCAGTCCAGTGCCGGCCAGCGGATCAATCGCGACACCGATGCTGCTGAACGTGGGCCTGTTCATGACAAATTCCGGTGCAGTGTCAAGCAGGTGATGTCGTCGGAGGCGGGGGCCTCCCCGGCGAATTCGGTAACGGCATCGAACACGGTCTTCATCGCTTCGTCGGCGTTGTTCGGCGGGTTGCCCTCGAAGAGCGTGAGGATTTGCGCGATGCCGAATTCCTCGTGGTACACGTTCATCGCCTCGCTGACGCCGTCGGTGTAGAGCAGGAGCGTCTCGCCGGGTTCGAGTGTGATCGTGTGCTCCGTCAGGTTCTTCACGAAGATGTCCTCGGGCGCTATACCCAAGGCGATGCCTCCCATGGCGGGCAATTGCTCGGCGTGTCCGTCGGCCCGCACGACCACCGGCGGATCGTGCCCCGCGCTGGAGTACGTCACCTCACCGCTGTGGGGGTCGTACACCGCCATGATGACGGTGACGAACATCAGCGTGGGGTTGTCGGCCTGCAGCACGCGGTTTGCCTCGATGAGGGCCTCGCGCGGCGAGCCGGTGCCGATGGCAGCGCCCTTGAGGGCAGTCCGACTCGACATCATGAACAATGCGGCAGGGATGCCCTTGTCGGAGACATCGGCGACGGTCGCGAACATCCGGTCGTCCGGGGCATTCACATAGTCGTAGAAGTCGCCCCCGACGTTTCTGGCCGCCACCATGTTGGCGCTGATCTCGAACTTCGACGTCGCCGGGAAGTCGGACGGCAGGATCGACTGCTGCACGTTGGTGGCGATGTCGAGCTCGTTCTGGAGCGTGACCAGCTTGTCGCGCGATGCCGTGGCCTCCCGCCACTGCCGGAGATGCTCGACCGTGCGCTCGATAGTGATCTGCAGATCGTCGAAGTCGACCGGCTTGGTGACGAAGTCGAACGCGCCCCGGTTCATGGCCGTGCGTATGTTGCCCATGTCGCCGTAGGCGGAGATGATCACCGCCCGCAGGTCCTGATCGAGCGAGCCGAGCTGGGACAGCAAGGTCAGCCCGTCCATCTGGGGCATGTTGATGTCGGACAGCACTAGGTCGATGCTGTCGTCGGCGCGCAGCTTCTCGAGCGCTTCCAGGCCATTGCCCGCGAACTCGAATTCGTACTTGCCGCTGCGGATGTGTCTCCGCATGCGCTGCAGGACGAGCGGCTCGAGATCGGGCTCGTCGTCAACGACGAGGATGCGCCAGGGCTGGGACATGGGCGTAACTACGCCAGCTGTGCCTTCGCCTCGTCGAGCGTTCCGAACACCGTGATGATCTGATTGAAGCCGCTGATGCGGAACACTTCGTCGACCGAGGCTGCGAGCGAGCAAACGGCGAAGGGCGTCGAACTGCCGCCCAGATGCTGGGCGAGCAGCAACAGAACGCGTAGGCCGGCGCTGCTGATGTAGTCGATGCCGCCCATGTCGAGGATGACGCGGTTGTCATCGCCCGAAAGAGCAGCCATCAGCGACTCGTGAAATTCGGCGGAGTTCGATCCGTCCACCCGGCCCGCTGGACTGATCACGTTCGTGCCTGCGTCCCGCTCCTGTGCGAGTTCCATATTGTGCAGCCTCCTGCGCAGCTACGAGATGCGGAAGTACCGCATCATGCCAGACCTGAGGCATGCCCGATCCGACACCCCAAAATTCAGGCCTTACGTCGGCGAAACCTACTACACACCTTCGCGGTATCCACCTATTCGGCCCTACCTCTTAACCTGCGAGTGTGGGTCTGCGCCCTGAGGGGGGATCAGTACCGGATACGCCGGGCAGCTACCAATTCCTGGACGCGGACGGGCGGATCATCTACGTGGGCAAGGCGAAGAGCCTTCGATCCCGCCTGAACAGCTACTTCGGCGATCCCGCCGGCCTGCCGCTCCGCACCGCACAGATGGTCGCCTCGGCCGCGTCCGTCGATTGGATCGAAGTATCGACCGAGGTCGAGGCGCTCATGCTTGAGTACAGCCTCATCCAGCGGCACCAGCCGCGCTTCAACGTCAGGCTGCGTGACGACAAGTCGTACCCGTTTCTGGCGGTGACCCTGCTTGACGAGTGGCCTCGCGCCATGGTCATGCGCGGGCGACGCAAGCGTGGTAATCGGTACTTCGGGCCGTACGGGCACGCCTACGCCATCCGCGAGACGCTCGACCTGCTGCTGCGGACGTTCCCGATCCGCACATGCAGCGACAACAAGCTGGCCACCCACCAGCGGCTCGGTCGGCCATGCCTGCTCTACCACATCGAGCAGTGCGCAGGGCCGTGCGTCGGCGAGATCGGGCGTGACGAGTACGACCGGCTCGTCAGGGAGCTGGTGCGCTTTCTCGAAGGCGACACCGATGCGATCGTCAACGATCTCGAACAACGCATGGCCGATGCGTCGACCGAGCTCGAGTTCGAGCTTGCAGCCCGGCTGCGGGATCGGCTCGCCAGTGTCCGGCGTGCCATCGAGAAACAGCAGCTCGCCGGGACCCGCAACGAGGACTTCGATGTAATCGGCATCAGCGACGACGAGTTGGAAGCGGCGGTCCAGCTGTTCTTTGTGCGCAAGGGGCGGGTGATGGGCCAGCGAGGGTTCGTCGTGGACAAGGTGGAGGCACTCGACGGCCCGCAGCTGGTCTCCCGTGTGCTCTCGGGGCTGTATCACGAGGAGAACCCGCTGGGATGGCCCAAGCTCGTGCTCGTTCCGGAACTGCCGTCGGACACAGCGTTGTACGAGCAATGGCTGAGCGAGCAGCGTGGTTCCCGGGTGACGCTGCGCATCCCGCAGCGGGGCGACAAGCGCGCGCTGATGGACACGGCACGGCACAACGCACGCGAATCGCTCGCACGGCACCGGATGCGTCGCGGCAGCGACCACAACAGCCGGGCTCGGGCGCTGAACGAGCTGGCCGAGCACTTGGAGCTGCCACGGCCGCCGCTGCGCATCGAGTGCTACGACATGAGCCACCTGCAGGGAACCAACTACGTCGGCTCGATGGTGGTGCTCGAAGACGGCCTGCCTCGCCGCAGCGAGTACCGGCACTTCCGGCTTC
The DNA here is from genome assembly GCF_965219595.1 of Candidatus Poriferisodalis sp. Lineage (NCBI taxonomy): Bacteria > Bacillati > Actinomycetota > Acidimicrobiia > Acidimicrobiales > Candidatus Poriferisodalaceae > Candidatus Poriferisodalis > Candidatus Poriferisodalis sp. The sequence goes on along the minus strand of NZ_OZ244781.1, from coordinate 3,364,553 downwards.
GAAATGTCGATGGCAACGACGACTACGCGGCCATGGACGAGGTGCTGCGCCGGCGGCTGCGGAACTACCTGGCCGAGCGTGACCTGCCGGCATCCGAGCAGGGCCGCTTCGCCTACCCGCCCCAGCTCTTGGTGGTGGACGGCGGCAAGGGGCAGCTCGGCGTGGCGGCCGCGGTACTTGACGAGATGGGGCTCCGCGAGCAGATACCGGTGTGCGCCCTCGCCAAACAGTTCGAGGAGGTGTTCGTGCCGGGCCGCTCCGAGGCGGTGCGGATCCCTCGCCAGTCCGAAGCGCTATACCTGCTGCAGCGAGTGCGCGACGAGAGCCACCGTTTCGCCGTGTCGTATCACCGCAGGCTGCGCAGCAAGGCCATGAAGCGGGGAGTGCTCGACGGCATCGCCGGGCTGGGAGACAAGCGGCGAGCGCGGCTTGTGCGCGAGCTCGGCAGCGTCGGTGCGGTCAAGTCGGCGGCGCTCGACGACTTGCGGGCGCTGAGCTGGCTGCCCGACGCCGTGGCAGAGAACGTGTACTCCGCAACTCACCCGAGCTAGCAGGCAGCGCCCGTCGTACGCTCGGTCGCATGGCTGGAGGGCCTGAGTTCGTGATCGTCGCGGGTCTGTCTGGCGCCGGCCGCTCGACTGCCGCGAACGCGCTCGAGGATCTCGGCTGGTTTGTCATCGACAACCTGCCACCGCATCTGATCGGCGATGTCGCTGACATGGTGGCTCGGCCTGGTGCCCGCCTGCGCCGAGTGGCCTTGGTGGCTGGCACCCGGGAGTACCGGGAGGATCTGGTGACGGCGATCTCGCAGCTGCGCGAGCTCAATGCCGCGGTGCGCGTCGTCTACCTGGATGCTCCCACCGACGTGCTGGTGCGGCGTTACGACGACACCCGCCGGCGGCACCCGTTGCACACCGGCGATCAGCCGGCCATCGCCGATACCCCAGAGCAGGCAATGGCGGAACCAGTGGCGGAGTCGGTTATCGACGCCATCGAACTGGAGCGGGAGCTGCTGGCCGATGTGCGAGAAACGGCCGATGTCGTCATTGACACCGGCGACTTGAACGTTCACGAGCTGCGGGACCGGGTGCACGATGAGTTCGGGTCAACCGGCGACGAGCCGCAGATGCGCACCGCGGTCATGTCGTTCGGCTACAAGCACGGCGTTCCCCCCGATGCCGACCTGGTGTTCGACTGCCGCTTCCTGCCGAATCCGCACTGGGTGCCTGAGCTGCGGCCGTTCACCGGTTTGCACCCGGGAGTGAGCAACTGGGTACTCGGCCAGCCGGCGACCGGCACGTTCGTTGAGCACCTGATGCCGTTGCTCGAATCGTTGCTGCCCTCCTACCGCACCGAGGGCAAGTCGTACCTGACGATTGCGTTGGGTTGCACCGGCGGGCGTCACCGCAGCGTGGCGATTGCCGAGGAGGTGACGCGGTTGCTCGCCGAGGCGGGCCACGATCTGCACTGCCGCCACCGCGACATCGCCCGCTAGCCACCATTTGCCCGCTAGACAGCTAGCGACGGAACGGGCCGGGGTGCAGGCAGCCCGCCAGGCCCGCAGAGCGAAGAGGACAACAGCAGATGAGCGTGCGCGTGGGCGTCAACGGTTTTGGCCGGATCGGTCGCAACTTCTATCGGGCGGCCGACCGCCCCGACTGCGACATCGAGATCGTGGCGGTGAACGATCTCGGCGACACCGCCACCATGGCCCACCTGCTCAAGTACGACTCGGTGCTCGGCAACCTGCCGCACGACATCGCTGCTGCCGAGGGCGGCATCTCGATCGACGGCACAGTGCTGCCGGTGCTGTCAGAGCGCAGCCCGGCTGACCTGCCTTGGAGTGACTACGGCGTCGACGTCGTTGTGGAATCGACCGGCATCTTCACGTCCCGTGACAAGGCGGCCATGCACCTCGACGCGGGAGCACCGCTCGTGATTGTGTCGGCACCTGCGTCCGGCGCCGACGCCACATTTGTGGTGGGGGTGAACGACGGCGACTTCGACCCCGAAGCGCACAAGGTGGTCTCGAACGCGAGCTGCACGACGAACTGCTTCGTGCCGATGGTGCAGGTGCTCGACCAGGCCTTCGGTGTGCAGCAGGGCCTCATGACCACCATCCACGCCTACACCGGCGACCAGTCGCTGGTGGACGGGCCGCACGGCGACCTGCGCCGGGCCCGCGCGGCAGCCGTGAACATCATCCCCACCTCGACCGGCGCCGCCCGGGCGACAGGGCTCGTGCTGCAGGCGATGGACGGCAAGCTCGACGGCACCTCGCTGCGGGTGCCGATCCCCGACGGCTCGATCACCGACTTCACGGCGACGCTGGACGCCAGCCCCAGCGTCGACGAGGTGAACGAGGCCTTCGCTGCTGCTGCGGCCAGCGGCCCGCTGGCCGGCGTTCTGGACTATTCCGAAGACCCGCTCGTGAGCAGTGACATCGTAGGCAACCCGGCGAGCTGCGTGTTCGACGCCGGTCTGACCATGGCGATGGGCAGCATGGTCAAGGTGCTCGCCTGGTACGACAACGAGTGGGGCTACTCGAACCGGCTTGTCGACCTCGTCGGCATCACCTGCAACCGATGAGCGACGCCGGCAGCCTGCCGGCGCTGGAGGACCTCGAGCAGCGGCTCGGTGGTCTCGACGGCCGGCGCATCCTGGTTCGGTGCGACTTCAACGTTCCGCTGCGTGACGGCGGGGACGGTCGGCAAGAGATCGCCGACGACTTGCGCATCCGGGCGGCATTGCCGACCTTGCGCTGGCTGACTGAGCGCGGAGCTTCCGTCACGGCCTGCTCGCACCTGGGCCGGCCGTCGGGCGTCCCAGATGAGCGTTACTCGCTGGCCCCTGCGGCGGAACGTCTTGCGGCGCTGGCCCCCGGCGTCGCGCTGGCCGAGAACCTCCGCTTCAGCCCGGGAGAGATGTCCAACGATCCGGCCTTCGTGGAGGCGCTCGTCTCCGGCAGCCTCCCTGTCCCATTCGGCGGTTCGCCAGCGGGTACAGATCCGGCTGCGTTCGACGGCTACGTGAACGACGCCTTCGGTGCGAGCCATCGGGCGCACGCCTCCATCGTGGGACCGCCGCAGCGCCTGCCGAGCGCCGCGGGCCGACTGCTGCAGCGGGAAGCCGATGTGCTCGGCGGCCTGCGCACCGACGCCAAGCGGCCGTTTGTGGCGGTGCTAGGCGGCGCCAAGGTGAGCGACAAGCTCGGCGTGGTTGAGGCGCTGATAGATGTGGTCGACACGCTGGTCATCGGCGGGGGCATGTGCTTCACCTTCCTGGCCGCACTGGGTCACCCGATCGGCGACTCGCTGTGCGAGCCCGACTTCATCGAGACCTGCGAACGCCTGCTGGGGAGCGGCGCCAGCATCGTTCTGCCCAACGACATCACCGCCCTCGATGCCGGCGGGACGGTGCGTCAGATGGGCCGCAGCCTGCCCGACGGATGCCGGGGCCTCGACATCGGCCCCGGCTCAGCGGCAGAGTTCGACGATGTGATCGCAGGAGCCCGAACGGTGTTCTGGAACGGCCCGATGGGCCTGTTCGAAGACGAGCGATTCGCCGCGGGAACCCGCGCAGTGGCCCAGTCGATGGCGGACTCCCGCGCGTTCACCGTGGTCGGCGGCGGAGACAGCGCTGCGGCCGTGGCCCAGTTCGGGCTGGCGCCCTACATGGATCACATCTCGACCGGGGGAGGGGCGGGCCTCGAGCTCATCGAGCACGGCGATCTGCCCGGGCTCGCTGCCCTGCGAGACTCGCCGCAGCGGTGAGCCAATCGGGGAGAGCGACGATGAGCCGAACGCCCCTAATTTCAGGGAACTGGAAGATGCACCTCAATCACCTTGAGGCCATCCAGCTCTGCCAGAAGCTCAGCTACGAGCTGGCCCGCCACCGCTACGACCAGGTGGAGGTGAGCCTGCACCCGCCCTTTGTCGATCTGCGGAGCTGCCAGACGGTCATCGACGCGGACCGCTTGGAGTTCAAGCTGGGCGCGCAGAACTGCCACGACCAGAACCAGGGTGCCTTCACCGGCGAGGTGTCGCCGGCAATGCTGGCCAAGCTCGACGTGAGCTACGTCATCGTCGGCCACAGTGAGCGTCGGGCGCTGTTCGGCGAGACCGATGAGTTCATAGCCGCCAAAGCGGCAGCCGTGGCCAAGGCAGGCATGACACCGATCGTCTGCGTCGGCGAAACGCTCGCCGAACGCGAATCCGGACAGGCGGTCGATGTCGTCAGCACGCAGCTGCGAGGCAGTCTCGCCAAGCTCACCAAGGCCCACTTCGAGACCCTGGTGGTGGCCTACGAGCCCATCTGGGCCATCGGCACCGGACGCAACGCATCTCCTGACGACGCGCAGGAGATGTGCGCAGCCGTCCGTGGCGTTGTCGACGGCATGCGCCGGGGAACCGGTGAGCAGGTCCGCATCCAGTACGGCGGCTCAGTCAAGCCCGCCAATGCTCCGGAGCTCTTGGCACAACCCGACATCGATGGTGCCCTCGTCGGCGGTGCCTCCCTCGACGCTGTTCAGTTCGCCCGGATAGTCCAATCCGCGCTTCGACCCTGAACTGCCGATGGGTCAGGCCTAGGCAACGGCAGTCGTCTGGGCCAGGGACGCTGTGGCGCTCGCGAGGCAGAGGCTGCGCGCTGGCCGCAGTGGTATCTGCCAACTCGGGGCGATGCCCTCTCGTGCTGACGGCTCCGCGACTCCAAGCGAACGTGGTGCCTCGGCAGCCGGGAGTGAGGTCGTTCTCTGTGGGCGGGTTAGGGACCGCGTGATCGGCATCGCTCAGGAGCGACCCGGTGGCCAGGCACATGAGCAGGGTTACCGTGTTCATCGATATGCGATTGTTCCCGTCCCCATTGGCCCCTTCGTCCACCCAGTCGAGAAACGCCGATCATCGAGTCCGACGTGGGTGGTCCGCGGCACTGGTAGCCGTCACGCTCATGGCACTCGTGATTGGTGTACCGGCTTCCGGAGCGCAGCCGCGCACTGACGCATTCACATTGGGATCGGAGCCGTGGACCGACTCGGATTGTGCCGGTGAGGTCGCAGTGGTAGCGGCATCGGACTCTCGCGCGCAGCCTGATCTGTACAGCGCAGTCACATTGGCCGCTGCGCTTGGCACCAACTGCGTGATCTTGGCAGGCCATCGCGGCGAGTCGATGCCCGCAACGCAACGGGCGCGACTCACAGCCTCGATCGGCACCGTGTATGTGGTCGGCGGCACCGCGGCGGTTCCCAACTCCAAGCTTGCCGGTCGAACCGTGGAACGTTTGAGCGGCACCGACCGTTGGCTGACGGCTGCGGCGGTCGGAGAACGCGCCGCGAGCCTGCCCGAAAGCACAGAGCCTGGGCAGTTCGCTACGTTCAGCGCAGTTTCCGCAGGGTGGAATCACACTTGCGCTTTGCGGACTGACCGGACTCTCCAATGTTGGGGAGATAGCAGCGTTGGCAAGACCGACCCACCTGCGGGCCACTTCATAGCCGTCTCGACGGGCTTGGACCATTCGTGTGCTGTGAGTACAAGTCGTGAGGTTCAGTGTTGGGGCAGCAACACGGCCGGTAAGGCGAGTGCCCCGAAGGGCACCTTTGCCTCCGTGTCTGCTGGCGGTTGGCGTCATTCTTGTGCCGTACGGACCGATGGGACTCTCGAATGCTGGGGCGATGCTTCCCTGACCGCCGAGACACCTAGCGGTGAATACACAGCCGTCGTCGCTGGCACCGGCCACTCTTGCGCATTGTCAGTGGACGGCACCGTGACCTGCTGGGGTGGCGGCATACACGGCGAGACCGACGAGCCTCCCGGCCGGTTCACCGCGATCTCCGGGAGCGGGAACCACACTTGTGCACTGCGGCAGAGCGAGGCTCTGCATTGCTGGGGCTACAACGGTTCCGGCAACGACGGACGTGCTGTAGCTCCCTCAGGTCAATTCAAAGCTGTGTCGGCAGGCGGCGCGCACACATGCGCCCTGCGGACCGACGAGCGAGTTCAGTGCTGGGGCTACAACGCTGACGGCGAAGCTGACGCTCCGTCAGGGGCATTCACCAGTGTGTCGGCCGGTTTCTGGCACTCATGCGGATTACGTACCGACGGCGCCATGGTGTGCTGGGGTCGCAATGGTTCCGGCCAATCCGAAGTGCCGCTTCGGTGATGCTGCCTGCGCGTGTATTGGCGCAGTCTGCGGAGCTGGCCCCAAGCATCGCTCTCATCTGTTGGGCGGTAGCGGCGCGGTGATCGGGCGGGGATAGTCGGGCACAAGGGCCATGCAGACATCATTGAGCGGTCGGTACACATCGTCGGGAACGGCGCCTCGGCCGTGACGGTGGTACGAGTCCAGTAGGAGACATCGGAAGCCATGCCCATGGCCGCTGGTGCCTCGTTGTACCGCCGCCGAGGGACCGGTGTCGTCGTAGAGGGACGGCCCATACCACTGGCGGCTCGCGATGGCATGAGCGATTTCGTGTAGCAACAGGAATAGGTTTCGATCCGCGATCGTGACGCCGTTCTCCTCCACCGCAATGTAGGACGCACGCAAGTCGTAGCTGACACTGCCGCCGTCGGCCCAATGCCATACGGCGTGGCCGGTGTCCTCGGAGGGAAATGGCGCTTGGCACGGAATCGTGCAGCCACTGGCCGTGTAGGGCGCAGCGCACCCGCGATTGCCTGGACAGTGATCGGCTATCGCTTGAGCACCGATATGGACCCGAAGCGGCTCAAGGTCAACGCGGGTTACCTGACGCCACCAAGGTCGCTGCTCGTTGGTTTCCCAGCCGCTGCCGCTGCGAGTGAGCGCCTGCCTAACCCACGGCTCGTACTCGGCCCATATTTCGGCCGCCAGAGTGTGTATGTCGGTGCGGGCCAGCCGCCACTCGGGTACGTCGCCGCGGCGATCGCCGAGCAAGCAACGCTCCCATGCGTACCAATCACCGGCATATCCGTCTCCGTAATCGCTCACCTGACTGGTGGGGCACGGGTCACCGAGGTCGTCGTGGGTATCGCTGTGGTCAACTCCAAGGAATGCCAACAGCAGCACGGCGAGGTAGCTGAGCGACGGCATGCCCGAATCTTGTCAGGTCACTCGGGCCTTCGCTCGGGGAGGCGCCGCTCATGCCTCGGCCGACACCGTGGCCAGATATCGCGCGCCCAGGTGCCTCTCATGCCGACAGGTAGTGCGGGCCGGGCCATGGTGTGGAGACCTGTTGCGACCAGCGGTTGAGTGCGTCGGCCAAGTGATGGGGCAGCGCGCCATGTCGCCCGAATTCATCGCGATGGACGATGACGATCGGTACCGCAGGTCGCCCGGCTTCGAGGTCCGCTTTCGCGATCGGCACGAAGCCGCCGCGGTCCTCTGTCACAAGTATGCGATTCTCCGCGAGCGCCAGTTGGTACACGACCGAGTCCGGAGCCTGACGGAACCCCATGGCGGACACGCTGGTTGCATCGTGACCGAGGCGACTCAATATCTCTGCTGCCGCGTGCGGAAGCATCTCGTCAAGAAGCCACCGCATGGTCGTCGGATCAGAGGCTTGGGGCGGAGCGGCTGCCTCGCGACCTGGCTCGGGTGGGTCTCGGTCTCTCTGACTGCGTTAGCGCAGCAGTGCTCTCGCGTTCGGCGATCATCTTTTCGATGAGTCCGACGGCGGCGGCGTCCTTGGCGATCATCTCATCGATCTCGTCCGGGTACGACTCGTAGAACTGCACTGCAAGCTTGACCTGCTGCGCATGCAGGTCGGACTCGATGCATACGGTCGTCACAGGATCGAACTCACTCGCCGGAACCGTTCGAAGCGCACGAATGATCTGCCAGACATCGGGGCCGCCCGACAGACACGCGCGCCTGCCAGCAGTGCCGTCCATGTAGACGATGCCGGGATGCCGACGCACCTTGAGGCCCTCGTCGAGCAACGACGCCGCCAGTGCAGCAGGCTCTTGGCCACTGGATCGACCCTCGGCGCGCAGTCGCTCGGCCAGATCCTCGGAAATCGGAAGCGATCCAGCACTCATCACGACCCTAAGCGTAGGCGCAGGCCACGAGCACGATCCAGCGGTTATCGCGTGCAGGGCGGGCTGCCAGAATGAGGCGAACACTTGAGGTTGCAAGTTGTTTCCGCAGTGGGTACTATTTCTAACAGCGCCGGTGACCCCCCGTCGGCGCATCCCCCTTACGAACTGGAGCAAGCCCCATGGCAGTTCTTGATTCCGTCCGCGACATGCAGGATCGCACCCTCGAGCAGATGAAGACTGCCCAAGAGCAGTTCGTCTCGATGAACGAGCGCGTCGCCGAGGCTTGGCTGTCTGCCGTGCCGGCTACGTCGAGCCCGTTCGCGGAGTACCTGCCCAAGCCCACCGAGATGATCGACACCTACTTCAGCTTCTGGAGCCAGGTGCACGAGGCCAACAAGGACTGCGCCGCACGCATCGCCGCAGCCTGGGAGCGGGCCAGCGAGGACGCCCAGGCCTGATGGCCGCATCCGACCCTGACGCCGCCGAAGCGGACGGTCAGCGGTCGGCGAGCCCGTTTCCCGGCTTCGACCAGCTCGGAGACTTCATACGGGCCCAGCGTGAGCTGATGGAGCTGAGCCAGCGGCAGCTGGCCAAGATGGCTCGGCTGTCGAACCCGTACCTCAGCCAGATCGAGCGCGGCCTGCACGAGCCGTCTGTGCGCGTGCTCAAGGCGCTGGCCGAAGCGTTGAACGTGCGCGCGGCCACGCTGCTGTCGTATGCCGGTCTGATGGACCGCGACGACGTGCCCTCGGTGGTGGAGGCGGTGCAGGCCGACCCGAACCTCACCGATGAGCAGAAGGCAGCGCTGCTGGGCGTGTACCGCAGCTTCGACACCGGCGGAGACTGAGGCTCTGTGCCCGGATCCATGATCGCCGGCGACAGCATGTGGAAGGTCGCCTTGCGCATGGGGGCTGCCGATGCAGCTCTCGGCTCGGCGCGCTGGTGGGCTTCGGTGCAGTGGGGCCTCGGCACCGCTGCTGCCGTGACGGCCGCGGCGCTGCGGTTCGGCGGTCGCAGCGCGATCACCGACGATGCCGGTTCGGTCGATTACCGCACGCTCGACCGCAGTGCATCGAGCGTCGCAGCCCGATTGCGCGCCGAATCGACCCAGCCCGACGGCAGCCTCGGCGCCGTCGGCATCCTGTGCCGCAACCACCGGTGGTTCGTGACGGCGCTCGTGGCGTCCGAGCGCGCCGGCTGCGACTCTGTGCTGCTCTCGACAGCGCTGCCTGCGTCGAATCTCGCAGAGGTGTGCGCACGCGACGGCATCGCCGTGATCGTCGCCGACGAGGAATTCGCCGAGGTCGTGGCCCAGTCGGGCACGGATGCCGCGGTGCTCGTGGCCGACGGAAGCGGCCCGGACTCGCTGTCCCATATTGCAGCGGACGGCTCGCCGTGCTCGCCGCCGTCGCGCCGGCCCAAGCTCGTCCTGCTGACATCGGGCACCACCGGAGCGCCGAAGAGCGCAGTGCGCGCGCTCAAGACGACGCGCACGGGCGGTGTCGGCATGCTGCGACGCGTCCCGTACCGCCTGGGCGACCGCTACTTCATCGCCTCGCCGCTCTTTCACGCCTGGGGCCTGAGCCAGCTCGTCGTCGGTCTCGCTACCGCCAGCACTCTCGAGATGAGGCGGCAATTCCACGCGGCCGAGGTGGGTCAGCTGCTGTGCGAGCGGCGCTATGACGCCCTTGTGGTTGTGCCGCTGATGCTGCGCCGCATTCTCGACCTGCCGATCGAGCCCAACGCGGTGCGCCGACCGCGCATGGTGCTCAGCAGCGGCAACGTCCTGTCGGGCGACCTGGCCCGGGAATGGATGGACCGCTTCGGAGACCGCTTGTACAACGTGTACGGCTCCACCGAGACTGCCATCGGGACCATCGCCGATCCTGTCGACCTGCGCGCAGCTCCCGGCACGGTGGGCCGACCTCCCGACGGCGTGACGCTGACGATTCTCGATGATGACGGCATGCCGTCGCTCAACGGCAGTGCCGGCTGGGTTCACCTCGCCAGCACGGCGCAATTCCTCGGCTACACCGACGGGAGCGACGGCGACCGAGCAGGCACGCTCATGGCCACCGGTGACATCGGCCGTCTCGACGCCGACGGCCGGCTGCACATCTCGGGGCGCGCCAACGACATGATCGTGACCGGCGGTGAGAACGTCTTCCCCTCTGGTGTCGAGGAGGTACTGGGGCGTCATCCGAGCGTCGAGATCGCAGCCGTCGTCGGGGTGGACGATCCCGAGTTCGGTCAGCGTGTGGCTGCGTTCGTGGTGCCGCGCCCGCGGCGGCGCGTCGATGCCGACCAGCTCCGCGCTTGGGTCGGCGAGAACCTTCCGAGCTTCATGGTGCCGCGCGACGTTCACTTCGTGGATGCCCTGCCCATGACCACCACGGGAAAGGTCGTGCGGCACCGCCTCGCTGTGCTGGGGCACCCCGACCGGGTGTAGCGGGCTCAGCCTCTTGGCGGCACCGGCGGCTGCTGGCCGAACGTCTCGACGGCGGCCCGGTCGACGTAACGAGCGACCTCGCGCTCGAACGGGTACGACAGGTGCGAGCCCTGGTACCAGAGCATGTCGGGGCGCTCCCAGTGCTCCCAGAGCGTTTTGACGTTGCCCGGCCGGACCCAGCGGTCGAGGAGCCCAGCGAAGATGTAGCGCCGCTCGTGGGGCACCTTGCAGGGAAGCGACAGCGGCGATACCACCGAGAGGGTCTGCTCGTAGGGCTCCCACGACAGCCCCCACTGCTCGTAGAAGGGCGGGAGCAGCGGTTCGACCTGCCGGCGGGTGCCGCGCGCCAGGTCGCTCTCGGGCACACCGGCGATCACCGCAACCAGGTCGTCTTCCAGCGCCGCGGTCATGGCGGCCATGTAGCCGCCGAGCGAGATGCCCGACACGGCAACGGCCGGCGCCTCGTGCTGGTCGCGCACCCATCCGATCACCCGGCGGATGTCCCAGGCGCCCTGCGCCACGGTGAACACCGTGTTCATGGCGCCTGCGTGGATGACCCGCGAGCCGCTGACGCCGATTGCCCGGGGGCCGTGCAGCGGGAGCACCACGGCGATCACGTTGAGCCCCCAGCGCCGGTGCAGGCGGTGCGCGTACAGCATCCACATGTCCATCTCGGGCTCGCCGGTGCGGTAGCCGTTGACGGCAACCACCCAGGGACGGGGTCGGTCGGGGTGCTGCAGCATCCATGCGTGGGTGGTGCGCACCGGCCGGTAGCTCATCCAGCGGTCGCGTCCCGGCTCGCCTGGCCACGGCTCGAATTCGCTGGCGAAGCGGACGTGCCAGAAGTCGGCGTCGCCTGCAGAGGTCGCGCTGACGTGCACGTCGCCGTCGAGCGGCGGGGGAGTGCGGTGGTAGGCAGCGGGATCGTCGAGCCAGCCGCATTCGGCATACAGGCTGCGGGCCTCGGCCAGCTCGGAGCGGAGCCGCTGGCGGAACGGCCCGTCGGGGATGCGCATGCGAGCCGACGCCAGCTCCAGCTGGATCGACCACTCGTCGATCATCCACTTCCACGCTGCGGCCGGTGTCTGGCGCACCGCGGGCAGATCGTCTTCGTTGTGCCCGCGGATCCACTCGGCCACCGAGCCCGCCGCCCGGCAGCCGGCGCGCAGCGGCGACGCAGGCCGCTTCGAGGCCGGTCGGCGGCTGTCCGTCGGAGCGTCGGAGGGGAGGGCGGTCATCGGCGGTCGGGATTCTTTCGCTGGTCGCTTGATCTCGCTCTACAGCGCCCGGGCATCGAGCCGGGCGAGTGCGGCATCGGTCGACACCAGCATGCGCTCCAGCAAGTCTGCAAGAACTTCGCGCTCGCCGGTGTCGAAGACGGTGAAGATCTCCTCGTAGATGCGGTAGGCGCGGTCGACGAAGTATTGGTGGCGGGCCGCGCCGAGATCGGTCAGCTCCACCAGCACCTCCCGGTGGTCGCGGTCGGCTCGTCGCTTGAAGACGAGCCCATCGGTCTCGAGCCGGACGACGGCGCGTGTCACCGTGCTGGGCTCGACATCCATGATGTCGGCGAGCGTCCGGATGGAGACGGGACCGTGACCAGCCACCGCGTCGAGCGCCCGGAACTGGCCGGGCTCGATCGACTGGGATCCACCCCCGAGCACGTGCCGCCGCAGCCGTTCGACGGTCGGCCCCAGCCGTGCGGCGCGCCACAGGGCAGCGACCTTGTGATCGAGGTCCCATTCATCGCCCCAGTCGGCAGACTCGGGCGCCCAGGTCTGCTGCGCGTCACGAACGCGAGGCAGCCCGAGCGTGCGGCGAGCGCTGCTGTCCCCCGACTGCGCTGGGCCTGTCTGGCCCTGCTGCTCCGTTTCGATCAAGCTCATGGGCGGTCTTCATAATCTAGCCGATCTGCTGCCTCCCCGCCAGCAGATCATTGCAGCGTGTCACACAATTTCATCAAGCGAAATCTGCTTGTGACCTCGCTGTAACGTAGATATGATTGCATAGCGTCATGCAATTGGCGGACGGCCAAGTTGGACGACGGCATGTGTCCCATCAGTTCGCCAATTCGCTCCGGCAGGTGTCTGGTACGCCGCCGGGATTCGTGACATCAAACCGGACACCCCCCCCTGCATTCCGGAGGAACCAAACATGGCCAAGCAATGGCGTGAGATCTATGACGAGTGGGAGAAGGCCGTAGCGCCTGGTCTCCAGCAGCTCACCGCCTCGGACGGCTTCCGCGACTTCATGGCCGCGAGCGCCAAGGTCACCAGCGCACTCACTGCTGAGTTCGAGCGGGCCAGCCGGCGTTGGCTGCACTTCTGGAACCTGCCCGCGGCCACCGATGTTCGCAAGCTTCGCCAGCAGGTCGCCGCAGTCGACCGTGAGCTGAAGGGTCTCAAGAACCTCGTGTTCGAGGTGGCCGCCGCTGCGCCCGGCGATGTGGCACCGGCCACGAACGGCAAGGCAGCGTCGGTCCCGAGCAAGCCGGCAGCCAAGAAGGCCCCTGCCAAGACGGCCTCGAAGGCCTGAGTCCCCCGAACACTCCGATCACATCTGAACATCCTGAAGGAATAGCCATGCCCCCAACCACACTGGCCAAGCCCATTCCGAAGAACGGCGCCAACGGCGCTGCGCCCGAGGCTGACACGGCCGAGTTCAATCCGTTTGCCGGTTTCGCCCCGTTTGCCGACATGTGGGAGACCGGCATGCGGCGCTGGTGGAACCTGACCCGCCACGTCATGGGCATCGATCGTGCCCCGGTCGGCCAGACGCCCCGCGACGCGGTGTGGAGCAACGGCAAGGCCGTGCTGTACCGCTACCGCAGCGAGAGCCCGACCGTGCGGCCACCGCTCCTGCTGGTGATGAGCCTGGTCAGCCGCTCATTCATCTTGGACCTGCAGCCGGGCAACAGCTTCATCGAGCGGCTCGTGGCCGACGGCTTCGACGTCTTCCTGCTCGACTGGGGCGTGCCCGACGAGGAAGAGGCCAACAACACCCTCGAGACCTACTGCGACGAGCTGCTGCCGCAGGCGGTGGCCAAGGTCAACCAGATGGGCGGCCAGAACGGCGTCACCGTGTTCGGCTACTGCTACGGCGGCCTGCTGTCGCTGCTGTACGCGGCCGGCCACCCAAACGATCCGGTCCGCAACCTTGTCGTGATGGCCACCCCGGTCGACTTCACCAAGATGCCCGCGGCCATGACCGGTGTCGGCGAGGGCGGCATCGACCCCGAACACCTGATGGACCACACGGGCAACGTGCCCGCCGAAGCCGTGCGGGCCTCGTTCACGCTGCTCACGCCCACGTCGGATCTCAGCACGGTCATGGACTTCTGGGAGCACCTCGACGACGACAAGTTCCTGAGCTCGTACCAGGCCATGACGTCGTGGACCCGCAATCACATCCCATTTCCCGGCGCCACGATGATCCAGACAGTCGAGATGTTCAACGAGGGCAACGGCTTCATCACCGGCGACCTGATGCTCGGCGGTCGCAAGCTCGACCTTGCCGACATCACGGTGCCGTTCCTGAACGTGATCGCCGAGCGCGACCACATCGTGCCGCCCGAGTCCACCTACGGCCTCGATGAGCTGGTCGGCTCCGACGATGCCACCGAGATGCGGCTGCCCGCCGGCCACGTCGGGCTGATCGTGGGCAACGGCGCCCGCAAGCGTTCGATCCCCTCGATGATCGGCTGGATGCTCGAACACATCGACGTCGAGAGCTAGTCGACGTCGCTCGTGGCCGAGAGCCGAGCCTGAGTCGGGGACGCTGCAGCCCGTGAGCGAGACAGCCACATCGGAGCGCCGCCGGGCGGGTCAGCGCGTGGCGCTGGTGATGGGCTCTGGCGGCATCGTCGGCGGGGCGTTCCATGCCGGCGTGCTCAAAGCGCTCGAGGACACCTGGGCGATCGACGCCCGGGAGGTCGACCTGATCGTCGGCACGTCGGCCGGGTCGATCTCGGGTGCCCTGGTGGCTGCCGGGCTGAGTCCCAGCGATCTGTTCCGCCGCGAGACACGTCAGCCCCTCAGCTCCGACGGCGAGCGGCTGCTCGGCGCGGCACGGGCCCGGCGCGGCCCGAAACGCGATGCCACCGCCAGCTTCGGGGCACCGATGGCACCCCACATCTGGATGCTCGCTGCGGCGATGCCGGGCCAGGTGGCGCCGGGTACAGCGCTGGCGTCGCTGCTGCCCCGTGGCAGGGTGCCGACGTCGCACGTGGCAGACATGGTGCGCGGGTTGTTCGAGGGGGAGTGGCCGACCGGGCCAAGACTGCGTGTGCCGGTGGTCGGTCTCGACACTGGCCAGCGGGTGGTCTTCGATGCCGACGGCCCGGCGACCCCTGCGGAGGCTGTCGCGGCGTCTTGTGCTGTGCCGGCGGTCTTCGAGCCGGTCGAGATCGACGGCACCGCGTACATCGATGCCGGCGTGCACTCGTCCGACAACCTCGATGTGCTGCGCGACGAGTCGTACGACCTGGTCGTGGTGAGCTCGCCAATGGGCATTGCCGAGCTGCCGTCTGCAGCGCGTCCGTGGGCCATGCCGATTGCCGCGGCGATGGACTTTGGCGCGACAACACTCGGCTGGAGCGCATTGCGAGTTGCCAGCCGGATGGCCACCGAATGCGAACGACTGAGCTTGACGGAGTGTGAGCGTGTGGAAATCGTCATGCCGGCATCGGCCGACCTCGATGCCATGGGCGCCAACCTGCTCGACCCGCGCCGCCGGCCGGCTGTGGCCCTGCAGGCCTACGCCACGGCGAGCGAGCAGTTCACGGCGCACCCCCTGTAGCGGATCGCTCGTGCGCCGGCGCCGGCCGGGAGGCCGCGGGTAGCGGCTCAGACCTAGAGTCTCAGCGTGTCTGCTGAAGAATCGTCCACCGCCGCCGAGATGCCGAGTCTGCGCGATGGCCTCGTGGCGTTTGTGAAACGCGATTGCCCCACCTGTCGCGACGTGGAGCCGGTGCTCGCCGAACTCGTCGACCACGCCGTGCGCAGCGGCACTCGCCTGACGGTGTTCACCCAGGACGATCCCGAGTTCATGGCTGGGCTCGGCGGGCAGTCTTCCGAGGTGGTGCACGACCACGACTTGGCAATGTCGTGGCACCACGAGATCGACACCGTGCCGACGCTCATGGCGGTGATGGACGGCCGTGAGATGGCGCGCACCGTGGGCTGGGATCGCACGAGCTGGGAGGCGCTGAGCGGCGCCGACGATCTGGGCGCCGAGCTGCCGGAAATGCGACCGGGCTGCGGCTCGATGTCGGTCGACCCATTGCTGGCCGACAAGCTGGCGCTGCGTTTCGGCGCCACGTCGTTCGCGAGCCGCAAGGTGGAGCTGGCTTCGGCGGAGGACCCCGTCGAGGCGGCGTACGACCGCGGCTGGTCTGACGGGCTGCCGGTGGTGCCTCCGACCGAGGCACGGGTGGCTGCCATGTTGGCGGGAACGAGCCGGGCGCCCGACGAGATCGTTGCGGTGGTGCCGCCGACGCTGGCCGAATGCACGGTGGAGAAGGTGGCGGTCAACGCCGTCATGGCGGGCTGCAAGCCCGAGTACCTGCCGGTGGTGCTGGCAGCGGTCGAAGCTGCCTGTACCGACACGTTCAACATGCACGGCCTGCTGTGCACGCTGTGGTTCTCAGGGCCGATCGTGATCGTGAACGGCCCGATCCGGCATCGCATCGGCATGAACACCGACAAGAACGCCCTCGGCCAGGGCAATCGCGCCAACTCCACTATCGGGCGGGCCCTGCAGCTCGTGATTCGCAACGTCGGCGGCGGCAAGCCCGGCATCGGCGGCATCGACCGCTCGGCGCTCGGGTCGCCATCGAAAGTCGGCTGGTGCTTCGCCGAAGACGAGGAGGGGCTGCCCGACGGCTGGCCGCCGCTGTCGGTGACCCGCGGGTTCGAGCCCGGGCAGGACACGGTGACGCTGTTCGCCGGGCATGGTCCGGTCGGTTGCATCGACCAGGTGTCGCGCACGCCCGGCTCGCTGATCCGCACGCTCGCCCAGCAGCTCCTGTGCGTGGGCAACCGGAAGCTGCCGGCCGAGGCGATGGTGGTGATGACGCCCGAGCACATGTCGACGTTCGCCGATTCGGGCTGGACCAAGGAGCGCTTCTACGACGAGCTGGATCCGCTGCTGCAGATGGATCTCGACTTCGCCTCGTGTGGTGCCGGGGGCATCGAGGAGGGGCTGCCTGCGTCGTTCGTGCAGCACCTGAGGGGCACTGCTGACGCCGACGGCGATGGTGACAGCGGCGTCCCAACCGACGGCGGGCACGTGTTCGGTTCGTCGGAGGGCACTGCCAGCGGGGGCTTGCGCAAGTTGCCGCCGTGGTCGCCCATGGTGGTGCGCGCCGGCGGGGGAGCGGGCGGCTTCAGCGCCATCATCGAGGGGTGGGTGCCCGGCGCCAAGGGCAGCATCCCCATCACCCATCCGATCCGCCCGTAATCGCCCAATGCCCGCTCGGGCCCGGCGATGGGTGCCGGTAGCCTCGACAGCCGTGATGACGTGGATTGTCGGTGCGATTCACCTGCTGTCGGCCTTCGGGCTGATCGGCTTGGTGCTGCTGCACAGCGGCCGTGGCGGCGGCGTGTCCGACATGTTCGGCGGCACCGTGGGATCCACCGCAGCGGGCTCGACGGTTGCCGAGAAGAACCTCAGCCGCATCACGGTGGTGGTGGCCGTCTCCTTCGGCTTCACCACGCTGATACTCGGCCTCTTGCTCGCCTAGCGGCGCGGGCCTACTGCTCGCGTGTCGGCGGCGGGACCGCTCCTCGCCTGATCGCCCGGCCTGGTCGCGCGCCGGTGCTGGCGCCGTCACGCCAGACCGTCCGGCCGTTGACCACGACGAGTTCGATGCCGCGGGCCGGCTGCTTCGGCTGCTCGAAGGTGGCGGTGTCGATCACCGTTTCGGGGTCGAAGACCACCAAATCGGCCATCGCTCCGGGCGTGAGCACCCCCCTGCCCGTGAGACCGAAGTGCCGGGCCGGCAGGCCGGTCATCTTGTGCACGGCTTCTTCCAGCGAGAAGAGGCCCTCCTCGCGTGCATAGTGGCCGAGCACCCGCGGGAAGGTGCCCCACAGCCGCGGGTGCGGGAATTCGTCGTGCGGCAGGCCATCCGAGCCGATCATGGTGCCGTGGTACGCCAGGATGCGGCGCACGTCGGACTCGTCCATCATGAAGAAGATCCCGCCGGCTGGCATCAGGGCATCGACCGCGTCTTCCGGGTCGAGACCCATGTCGGCGGCGACCTCGTTCAGGTCCCGCCCTGCTGCTTCGGGATGCGGCGCCGACCAGGTCACCAGCACTCTGCTGGCACCGAGTCGTCGTCCTGACGCCAACGTCGTCGAGCTGGCGATGTAGGGGTAGGTGTCGAGGCTGACTGCCTGGCGCTGTCGAGCAGCATCGATCTGCGCCAAAGTCTCTGCCGAGCGGCCGAAATTGGCCTGCCCAGCACATTTGTGGTGGGAGATCACCACGGGAACGTCTGCGGTACGGCCGATGGTGAACGTCTCTTCCAGTGATTCGCTGACCCCGTCCCCCTCGTCGCGCATATGGGTTGTGTGGATGCCGCCCGCTTCCTGGACGGCTCGCGCCAGCTCGATGATTTCGTCGGTCGGAGCTGCGTTGGCCGGGGCATAGAACAACCCCGTCGACAGGCCGATGGCGCCGTCTTCCAGCGCTCGTTCCAAGCGCCGTCGCATGGCCGAGATCTCACCGGCGGTCGCAGGGCGATCCAGCGTGTCCATGGCCTCCACTCGCAGCGAGGCGTGGCCGACCTGGCCGAGCGCGTTGACTGCCGCAGGCTCAGCATCGAGCGCAGCGAGGTAGTCGCCGAATTCTGCAAAGAAGCCCTCGGCGTCGGGGCACACGAGATCGAGCGGTGCGGGCGGGCGTCGGGCAGTCCGCAGAGGGGCCAGGCTGACTCCGCAGTTACCGGTGACGACGGTGGTCACGCCCTGGCTGACCTTGGGCGCCATCAACGGGTCGACCAGCAGCGCACGGTCGTCGTGTGTGTGCACGTCGATGAACCCAGGAGCTACTGCCTTGCCACCGGCGTCTATCTCGGTCGCCCCAGTGGTCTCGCGCAGATCGCCAAGCTCGGCGATCCGGTCATCGTTGACGGCGATGTCGCCATGGGCCGACGGCGCGCCCGTGCCGTCGATCAGGCGGGCGTTGCGAATGATCAGATCCACGCTGTCTGCCACTGCAGGGAGCCCCTTCCCAAGCCGGCCGAGGTCGCGAGTTCACCACAGTTCGGTTCGCCGTCCTCGTGCCCGGGGGCCTCGGCACGTATGGTTCGAGCCGCCTGCGACAAGGAGCCCTCATGGGACGTCACGCAATCAAGACACCGCCGCACCACGCCACATGGCCCGAGTACTTGGCCATCTGGCAGGCCGCCGATGAGATCGAGGTGTTCGAGTCGGCGTGGAACTGGGACCACTTCTATCCCCTGGCGCCTCCCTACAACGGTCCCAACCTGGAGGGCTGGACGATGCTCGCGGGCTTGGCGCAGGCCACTACCCGGATCCGCCTCGGAGCGATGGTGAACGGCATGCACCACCGTCATCCAGCGGTCACGGCGAACATGGCGGCCACGCTCGACCACATCTCGAACGGCCGCTTCGAGCTGGGGATGGGCGCCGGCTGGAACTTCATGGAGAGCGATGGGTACGGCATCGAGCTCGGGCCGCTGCGCGACCGGTCGGACCGGCTCGAGGAGGGCATGGAGGTGATCGTCAAGCTGCTGACCGAGACGACGACCACCCACAGGGGCCGGTTCTTCGAGCTCACCGAGGCCTGGTGCGAGCCCAAGCCGATCCAGGAGCGCATCCCGATCGTGATCGGCGGGCAGGGTCGGGTGCGGACGCTGCGAACGGCGGCCAAGTACGCCGACCAGTGGGACATGACGTTCCCTCCCGATGTCGCTGCGTGGCGGGAGCTCGACGACGTCTTGCGGGCCCACTGCGAGCGCGTCGGGCGTGACGAGGCCGAGATCGACCGGTCGATCCACCTCGGTTTCGAAGCCGGTGGTGATGTCGACAAGGCAGTCGCGGGCGCGCAGGACTTCTTCGACGCAGGGGTCGACATCGTGGTGTGGTCGTGGCGAGGCGAGCTGGATCCGGTGCGCCTCGACGCCCTCGCAACGGCGATCAGCAAGGCCTGATCCCCGCCGAATATCTGACCCTGCAGCGCTATGCTGATGCGCCCCGAAATGGCTGCCCAACGGCCGGTTTTGGGGCGTTCAGTCGGAGTGGCGGAATTGGCAGACGCGCTAGATTAAGGATCTAGTGCCCGAAAGGGTGTGGGGGTTCAAGTCCCCCCTCCGACACGAACCATCAGGGCGCAGCTACAGCGTCGGGGCCCGTTCGGGCGGACGCTCGGCACCCTGGTAGAGCAGTTCGCGCAGTGCTACGCCGGCTCGCTGGTGGAACTCGACGGCGACCGGGTCGAAGTCTCGCTGCGGTCGCGGGGTCAGCTCGAAGTTGCCGTAGTTGTCGGTGCCGCGCACGAGGGTGGCGAAGTCCCAGTCGACGAGGCGCTGCCTGGTCCGGGTCGGCATGTACTGCAACGACACGCCGATGCGACGGTCATCGGTCGTGTTCGGCCCCGATCCGTGTGCGAGCCGAACGTTGTGCATCGACATCTGGCCTGGCTCGAGTGCCATCGAGGCGACCTCTCGCTCGGAGACGTCGATCTTGAGCTCCTGGCCCCGCGTCAGCATGTTGTCCGCGTGGTAGGTCTCGTCGTGGTCGAGAAGTTCTCGGTGGCTTCCGGGGAGAACCGACATCGCACCGGCCGCCTCGGAAGCGGGTGAGAGTGCGATCCACGCGCTGACGAGCTCGTCATTGTCGAGTCCCCAGTACTCGAGGTCCTGGTGCCAGCCGACGTAGCTGGGCGAGGCCGCCTCCTTGATCCAGAAGATCGAGTTCCAGCACAGGATGTCCGGGCCGATCAGGTCCTCGACCGCGTCGAGCAGGGTCTCGTGGCGCATGAGTTCATCGAGCCACGTCCACAGCAGATGACCGCCGGCACGCTGAGCGCCGCCGAGTGGGCCGCCGCTCTCAGCCTCGTAGGCCTCGAGCTTCGCACGCGCCTCGGCGGCCTCGCTCTCGGTCAGAAGATCGACCGGCGAGACGTAGCCGCGGTCGCGGTAGTGGCGGATCTGGGCGTCGGTCAGGTGCTTCGGCATCGCGTCCCTCTCCTAGCCCGTCGTGACAGGTCGGCCTGGTTCGTCGCCGAAACTACCAATCGCCTGGACGCCCACGAAGACCAGAGGCGCTTGGTCCGCCGTGATCTGAGTCGGATCAGCTCAGGGTGACCGCTGGTGTGCTGTCGGCCCCTGCACAACTCGCAGTGAGTTCGGTGCCGCAATACCGTACGTCGTCGTACGGCATCGATCTCCGCTGCCGGCGTTCTTCGCTGAGGAGGTAGCGGATGGAGTTCGAATTCCCGGCTGAGGCGGAGCAGTTTCGGGAAGAGCTGCGGGAATTTATGGACGCAGAGCTGCCTGAGTGGTGGAAGGGCCTGTTTCACGACGACGACCGCATCTATCCGTTCACCCGAGAGTTCTGCATGAAGCTGGCGGAGCGGGATTGGCTGACGATGTCGTGGCCGGTCGAGCACGGCGGCGTCGACGCCGATGTGTGGAGCCAGATGGTCGTGCGCGAGGAGATGTGGGCGGCAGGCGAGCCCCGTGGGCCGCAGTACATGAGCCTCAACTACATCGGCCCGATGCTCATGGAGTTCGGCACCGCCGACCAGCAGGAGTGGTTCCTCAAGCCGATGGCTGTGGGCGAGGTTCTGTGGTGCCAGGGGTTCTCCGAGCCCGAGGCCGGCTCCGATCTGGCTGCGCTGTCGACGAAGGCGACCGACGCTGACGGGTGCTTCCTGGTGAACGGCCAGAAGATCTGGACCAGCTACGCGACTGCTGCGGACTGGTGCTTGTTGCTGTGCCGGACCGACCCGGGCGAGCGCAAGCACCAGGGTCTGTCGATGCTGTTGGTCGAAATGGACACGCCGGGGATCACGGTTCGGCCGATCGACTCGATGGGTGGTCCCAAGGAGTTCAACGAGGTGTTCTTCGACGACGTCGAGGTGCCCTATGACTGCTTGGTGGGTCCGCGCGGCGACGGCTGGCGGGTCGCGATGTCGACGCTGGCCCATGAGCGGGTCGGGGCTGCGCTGCATGCCCGGGTGAAGGTGCTGCTCGACGCTCTGATCGAGTACGCGACCACGACGAAGGACGAGAACGGCCAGCCGCTGGCCATGCGCCCGTCGGTGCGGTCGGGTTTGGTACGGCTGCAGGCCCGATACCGGGCAGCACGCCTGTTGTGCTACCGCATCGTGTCGGCGATGGCGGCGGGCGACGCCAACGACGTCGATCCCGCTGTGAGCAAGGTCTTCTCGTCGGAGCTCAACATCCTGATCGGCAATATCGGTCTCGACATCGTGGGCGCCCGCGGACAGCTCACAACCGGTGACGGTCTCGCCCCGCTCGACGGGCTGATGAACGATCACTGGGTCCACAGCATCCCGCAGCCGATCGCCATGGGCACCAACGAGATCCAGCGGAACATCATCGCCCAGCGCGGCCTTGGCCTGCCCCGGTAGGAGCGACTGTCATGGACCTCATGCTCAGCGACACCCAAGAGATGATCCGAGACGGCGCCCGGCGCTTTCTGGCCGACTCGCTCGATGCCGACACGGTGCGAGAGGTCGAGGCGAGTGCCGACGGCGTCCACGCCGAGATCTGGGCTCAGATGGCCGAGCTTGGCTGGACCGCCCTTGCGCTACCCGACGACATCGGCGGGGGCGGTGCCGGGCTTGCCGACCTGTGCGTGCTCGCCGAGGAGCTCGGACGGGCTGCCGCATCGACGCCGCTGGTCGCCACGGCCGGCTTCGCGGCGGCCTTCCTGCGGGCCGTCGAGCCGATGGCGGCGACCCGCGACCTGTTGAACAGACTTGCGACCAGCGACGCAGTGATCGCGCCCGCACTGGCCGACGCGGTCGGGCGCGACGAACGATCCGCCCCTTCCAGCGTCCTCACCGAGACAGACGCCGGTGCCACGATCGCGGGCGCGAAGGCGATGGTCCCCTACGCGTCGGTGGCGCAGGTGCTGCTCGTGTCGCTGAGGGCACCAGACGGCGAAGCTGTGGTCGTCGCTGTCGACCGCGACGCCGCAGGTGTGACGTGGGCGCGCCATGGCGCCACGGGCGGCGACCCGCTGTTCCACGTCGAATTCGACAACGTTTCCGTACCCGCAGGCGGCGTGCTGGCCCGCGGCCCCGCCGCGCAGCGAGCCATCGACGCCGGATTGGACGCCGCTGCTGTCCTCGCCACCGCTGAAGCGGTCGGCTGCTGCGAAGCGATGATCCGGCTCGGGTCGGAGTACGCAGCGAACCGTCAGCAGTTCGGGCGGGTGATCGGCAGCTACCAGGCGGTCGCCCACCGGCTGGCCGACATGCGCATCAACACCGATGCCTGCCGGCTCCTGGTCGCAGAGACCGCTTGGATGCTCGACCAAGGGCGCGACGCAACCCTCGAGGTCGCCGGCACCAAGGTCTTCGCCAACGACGTGATGGTCGACATGGTCCATGCCGCCCACACCGTCCACGGTGCGATCGGTTACACCACCGAGTACGACCTGCAGCTCTACACCAGGCGCGCCCGGGCGTTCTGTCTGAGCCACGGCGACACCGACGCCCAGACCGAGCGAGCCGCCGTCGCCCTCGGCCTCTAGATGATTGGTTCCAAGGGGTCAGTGGTCGTAGTGGGTGAGGGTGCGTGCTGGCAGGTGGGGGTGGTGGGTTCTGTTGTGCCAGATGGCGGCGGTGAGAGCGAGGATGCGTGCCAGGACGCGCACGGCGACGCCGGCGCGGGTGCGGCCGTTGTGGCGTTCGAGGCTGAGCTGGCCTTTGAGGGTGTCGCAGACCGATTCGATGATCTGGCGGAACGGGCGCAGGAACCGCTGGTGGGGGCGGGCGGGCTCGTTGCGGGCGGCGGGCCGGATGAGGGTGATCCCGGCGTCGTTGAGCCGGTTCTCGAAGTCTTTGCTGCGGTAGCCCTTGTCGGCGATGAGCGTCTGGCCGGGGCGGGCCAGGTCTGCGTGGTCGATCATGGCGGCGCAGGTGTCGTGTTCGTCGGCCTTGGCGCCTGCCAGGGCGAAGCTGATCGGCAGCCCCGCCGGGGTGGTGATCAGGTGCAGTCGCAGCCCCCAGAACCAGCGCGAATGCGACGCGCACCAGCCGTATTGGGCCCATCCGGCGAGCTCGGAGCGCACCGCGGTGGGTCGGCTCGTGCCGCACGGCACCGGCGTGGAGTCGGCCAGCCACACGTCGTCGTGCCAGTCCGGGCAGTCGCGGGCCAGCGCTGCTGTGACGTGGCCGATCATCTCGCCGGCGCGGCGCAGCCGCTTGTTGAAGCCCTCTCTGTTGGGCAGGTACGGGAACCACGGCCGCAGGTGCTGATGAGCGAAGCGCACGAACCCGCGCTCGGAGTCGTACCCCAATAACGCCGAGATCACCGCCAAAGTGACCAGCTCCGCGTCCGACAGCTTCGGTGCGAACCCCACACGGGGCCGCCGCGGCGCCCAGCCGGGATTGTCGGCCAACAGATCGTCAATCCTCACATACAGTGCCGTCGCGAGGGTGTCCAAGTCCGGGTTCATGCCCAGGTCCTCCAGGATCGAGGTGCAGGTACACACCCCGAGCTTGGACACCCTCACCCCACCAACAGCGGACCCCCCACCCCTTGGAACCAATCATCTAGCCGACTGCACCGCTCGGGCCACGGCTTCGCCCTTCGGCTCAGCCTCTTAGCATCGCCTGATAGACGACGGTGAGTCGTCGTCACGCACGGCTGGGGGAGGCTCGCATGGTCAGTGCCGATGAGAACCGACTCTTGACCGAAAGCGGCCCGGGAACTCCGGGAGGCGACGTGCTTCGCCGGTACTGGCAGCCGGCGGCCCTCACTGAGGAACTCGACAGCGATCGGCCGGTGGTCCCGGTTCGCTTGCTGGGGGAGGACCTCGTGCTGTTTCGTGACGATCAGGATCGGCTGGGCATGATCGGGCGCCGCTGTCCCCACCGTGGAGTCGATCTGTCGTATGGCCGGGTGGAAGACGGCGGTCTGCGCTGCCCGTTCCATGGGTGGCTCTTCGACGTGACCGGTGCGTGTCTCGAGACCCCCGCAGAGCCGCCGGCATCGACGTTCCACACGAGGGTGTGCCAAGTCCACTACCCGGTGGCCGAGCGCAACGGCATCGTGTGGGCCTTCCTGGGCGACGGCGATCCGCCCGAGCTTCCTGGGTTGGACTGCTTCGTGGCGCCGGGCCCGCAGGTGTTCGCGTTCAAGGGCATGTGGGGGTGCAACTGGCTGCAGGCTCACGAAGTCGGCATAGACCCGGCGCATGCGGCGTTCTTGCATCGCTTCCTTGGTGCCGCCGACGGCACCTATGGGCTGCAGTTCCGCGACACCATCGCGGACACCGACGTGACCGTCGCGGAGCTGATGCGGGAAGCCGCTGCGCCCGACATCACGATCGAACCCACCCCGTTCGGCTTCCGGTCCCGGACGCTGCGCCGGTACCGGGATGAGTTCACCCATGTCCGAGTCTCGAACTGCATCTTCCCCAACGCCATCACTATCGCGATGAGCCGGGAGATGAGCATCTTCCAGTGGCATGTCCCCATCGATGACCGCCGCTGCTACTGGTACTCGATGTTCGTCAGCTACGGCAACCCTGTCGATGCCGAAGTCATGCGGGCGCAGCGCATCAGCCAGGTCACCCTGCCGGGGTACCAGCCAATCGCCGACGAATCGAACAACTGGGGGTTCGATCCGGTCGAGCAGCGCGAGCGGACCTACACCGGCATGGGCGCCGACATCAATGTTCACGATCAGTGGGCGGTCGAGTCGCCCGGTCCCATCTTCGACCGCACCGCCGAACACCTCAGCCCGACCGATGCCGGCATCCGCACCCATCGCCGCATGTTCCTGGCCGCTCTCCGCCAGCCCGACGCGGACACGCTCATCGGTACGGCTGATCCCGGCGGGCTCCGTGGCCCCGGCGCCATCGACGGTGTCACCACCGGCGACGACTTCGATGCTGCGTGGCGCAATCTTGAGACCCAACGACGCGAAGCCTCAGGGTGGGCTCCCGCGCTGGCGGACTGACCATTGAGCGACACACCCAAGCTGGAGGACCGCTGGGACGCGGACTGGTCCGACGCCGCGGCGCAGGTCGAGGACCAGGTGCGCGGCCTGGGGTTGCGCAGCGTCCGGATCTCGTTCGCCGACCAGCACGGGTTGCTGCACGGCAAGGTGCTCGATGCGGCACAGATCCCGCATGCGCTGCGGAGCGGTGTCTCGTTCCCGGGTTCGCTGCTCACCAAGGACACCGGCCAGCACTACGCATTCAGCCTCTGGGAACCCGACGGCGGCCCGACGCTCGCCTCGGTCATGGGGGCGCGCGATGTGCGCATGATCCCCGACCCCACCACGTTTCGCGTACTGCCGTGGCTGGACGGGACCGGGTGGCTGCTCAGTGACCTGTACAGCGTCGAGGGCGCTCCGATCGAGCTGTCGACGCGCCGAATCTGTGCCAGGGCGCACCAGAAGCTGACGGACCAAGGGCTACGGCTTCGGGCGGGTCTCGAGATCGAGTTTCACCTCTACCGCGTCGACGAATCCTCCGGTGACCATCAACGCGTCCACCCGGGATGGGATCTGCTGGCTGAGGACTACTCCGACCGGATCGAACCGCTGCTCGAGCCAATCCAACGCCACCTCACGGCGCTCGGCCTGCCGCCGAGGACCATCGAGGCCGAGCACGGACCGAGTCAGGTCGAGCTCACCTTCGCTCCCGCCGACGGCATCGAGCCGGCAGATCAAGCAGTCCTGATCCGCGCCGCGGTGAAGCAGATAGCAAGACGGCACGGCCTGCATGCGACGTTCATGTCCAGGCCATCAGGCGACGACACCTTCACAACCGGCTGGCACATCCATCAGTCGATCGTCAGCGTCGACGACGGCCGCAACCTGTTCGCCCCGACGATCTCCGGTGAAACGCTCTCGGAGATGGCAATGCACTATCTCGGTGGGCTCCTCGACCACGCCCCCGAGTCGTGCCTGCTCACCACGCCGACCGTCACCGGCTACAAGCGCTACCGGCCTTACAGCATCGCTCCCGATCGGATTGTGTGGAGCCGCCAACACCGTGGCGCCATGCTGCGCGTCATCGATGAGCCCCCGGGGCCTGCGACCAGGATCGAGAACCGCGCCGGCGACCCCGCCGCGAACCCGTACCTCTACCTCGCATCGCAGATCCTCTCGGGGCTCGACGGCATCGAATCGAAGCTCGAAGCGCCGCCCCCCAGCGAGACGCCGTATGAGGCCGAGGCCGGGCCCCTGCTGCCCCGCACACTCGGCGATGCCATCGACGCCTTCGACCGCAGCGCCTTCTACCGCAGCACGCTCGGCGACGAGATCGTCGACTACCTCGTTGCCCTCAAGCGATCCGAATGGGCACGATTCGGGGCGGCAGTCACCGACTGGGAACAGCGCGAGTACTACGACACCTTCTAGCCGCCGCAATTGGCGGCGCGGCGACGGGGGATCAGCCGCCGGCTTCCCGGATGAGGCGTGACAGCAGCGCGGGCCGGAGCGGCTTGGTGTTGACGTTGACGTCGAGATCGGACAGTGCGTCGGCGACGGCGTTGACGAGCGCTGCCACTGCGCCGATCAGGCCGCCTTCACCCACGCCCTTGAACCCGCCGACGGTGTCGATCGACGGCGACTCGATGTGAGCGATCTGGTAGTTGGGCACGTCCACCGAACTGGGCAGGAGATAGTCCATCAGCGTCGCCGTGCGGACCCCGCCGTCGGGGTCGTAGACGAACTCCTCCATGAGCGCTTCGCCGATGCCTTGGGCCACACCGCCCATCACCTGACCGTCGACGATCATCGGGTTGATGACGCGGCCGCAGTCGTGCACGACGACGTAGCCCTCGATTTCGACAGTGCCGTCTGCAGCATCGACAGCCACCTGCGCGATGTGGGTGGCGTTGGCCATGGTGACCAGGGGCGGATCGTAGAAGTCGGTCTCCTCGATGCCGAAGCTCTCGCCTTCGGGCAGGTCGCTGGTGTTCATCGCATACGCCGTCTCGGCGACCTCTTGGAACGAGAGGCCCCGGCTCGGCACGCCGGCGACATGCATCCGGCCGTCGGCGACCACGATGTCTTCGGGCGTGGATTCGAGCATGAACGCGGCGATCCGCGCCAGCTTGAGCCTGGCTTTCTCCGACGCACGTATCAGCGCTCCGCCGCCCGTGACCGCGCTGCGGCTGGCGAAGGTGTTCGTGCCGTAGGGCCCAGCGGCAGTGTCGCCCTCCACGACCGTCACGTCTTCCAGCCGGGCACCGAGCGCGTCGGCGACAACCTGCGCGAAGGTCGTGAAGTGGCCTTGCCCTGAGTGGGCGTGGCTCACGAAGGCTGTCACTTTGCCGGTGGGCTCCACCTTCACTGTCCCGCTGTCGAACCCGGGCAGCCGTGTCAGCCCGCGGGCACGCCAGCCCGGGGCGCCCGTGCCGCTCACCTCGGTGAAGCTGCAGATGCCGATGCCCCGGTACTTGCCGTCGACGAGTCGGCCCTGGGCCTGGCTGGTACGGAACTCGTCGTAGTTGGCCATCTCCATCGCCATCTCGAGCGACTCGACGAAGCTGCCGGTGTCGTAGCGGACTCCGACGATGTTGGTCCACGGCAGCTCTGCGGTGGGCACCATGTTGCGCAGTCGAACCTCGGCTGGATCGAGCCCGAGCCGGCGGGCGATCCGATCCATGATGCCCTCGATCGCCATGAAGCAGACCGGCTGGGCCACGCCCCGGTAGGCCAGCACGGGCGCCGTGTGGGTCGCCACGGCTGTGGCCGTGTACTCGTATTCGGTGATCCGGTACGGCCCGACGATCATGCGGGCGCCGCCGGTGGTTTCGAGGGTGCAGCCGAAGGGCAGTGCTGAGTAGGCACCGCCATTGGTGCGGATCTCGGCCCTGAGCGCCAGCACGATGCCGTCGTCGTCGATCGCGGCCTCCACCCGGTAGTGGTTGTCGCGGGCGTGCACGTCGGTGAGCAGGGCGCCGTAGCGGTCCTGGATCCACTTCACGGGCCGGCGCAGGCGCAGCGCGAGCGCGGCGCAGACGAACTCCTCGGGGTACAGGGCCGCCTTGATGCCGAAACCGCCGCCGACGTCGGGCACCACGACCCTCAGCGTCGACTCCGCAACGTCGAGGAACTCGGCCAGGGCTGTCCGCAGCAGATGGTGGATCTGGGTCGAGGAGTAGAAGACCAGGTTGGCCGGCTGCTCGGGCACGGCAAGGCACCCGCGGGGCTCGATCGGCACAGCGGTCACACGGTTGGAGTTGAAGTCCTCTGCGATCACGTGGGCCGCCGCGTCGAATCCGGCGGCCACATTGTCGGTGGCGAACCGGCCCTCGAAATAGACGTTGCCCGGCACGGTCGGGTTGACCTGCGGGCGGCGGGATCGGTGGCTTCGTGAATGTCGGTGACCGCGGCAAGCGGCTCGTAGTCGACTTCCACCAGCTCGATGCCGTCTTCGGCGAGATACTGGCTCTCGGCCACCACCACAGCCACCGCCTCGCCCGCGAACCGCACCTCGTCGACTGCGATCACGTCGCGGGTGTTGAAGCTGTAGCCGGGCAGCTCGATCTGGGCAGCGATCGGCTTGACCATGGCTGCGAGATCCGCACCGGTGAGCACATCGACCACGCCGTCGAGCGCCATTGCTTCGCTCGTGTCGATCGAGGTGATCCGAGCGTGGGCGTAGGGGCTGAGCACGAAGGCGAGGTGCAGGGTGTTGAGCGGCGTGGGCAGGTCGTCGACGAAGCGGCCTTGGCCTCGCAGCAGGTACTCGTCTTCCCGGCGCAGCACGCTCTGCCCGACAGCGCCGTTCTGGTCGCCGCTCATGCTGGGTTCCTCCGTCGCAGCTCCACTGCGGCCTCGGCCACCGCGTCGACGATGTTGGCGTAGCCGGTGCAGCGACAGACGTTGTTCATCAGTGCCTCCCGGATGGCGGCCTCGTCGGGGTCGGCAGTGCGCTCCAGCAGCTCAACTGCGGTCAGGAGGAAGCCCGGCGTGCAGAAGCCGCACTGCAGCGCATGCATCTGATGGAACATCTCCTGGATCGGGTGGAGCTCGTCGAGGTCTGCAAGATCTTCCACGGTGCGGATGTCGGATCCGTCGACCGTCACAGCGAAATGCAGGCAGCTGCGGGCGGTGCGGCCGTCGAGCAGCACCGTGCATGCGCCGCACACCCCTTGCTCGCAGCCGATGTGGGCGCCCGTCAGGCCGAGATCGTGCCGCAGGTAGTCGACGAGCAGCCGTCGAGGCTCGACCCGGGACTGTCGGGTGCGCCCGTTGACGGTGACCGTCACCTCGACTTCGTCTGTCATGGACGCTCCCCTTCCAGCAGGCCGCGTTCGAGGAGAACGCCGACGAGGTGTCGCCGGTAGCCGGCATCGGCGTGGATGTCGCCGGTCGGGTCGACCTCACTGCGGGCTGCCGCGACGGCGGCTGCGATCGCCGCCGGGCCGAGATCGGAGCCGACCAGCGCACTCTCGGCGTCGCCCAGTCGCTGAGCCACCGACCCGACGCCGAACGCCGCAATGCGTGCCATCGTGCAGATGTCGTCCGAGCTGGCCCACCGCAGTGCCACCCCGCCCACCGGGAACACGTGGCCCCCGTTCGAGACTTCCCCTACGGCGCTTCGCTCGCTTGGGTCCTGTCGGGCGAACGTGACCGCCGAGACGACCTCGCCCGGCTCGATGCAGGTGGTCATCTCAGCGACGAAGAAGTCGTGGGCCGGCACCCGACGTTCGCCGGCGGCACTCGTGAGCACCAGATCGGCCTCCAACGCGAGCGCAACGGCCGGCAGCTCCGCCAGCGGGTCGCAGTGCGCCAGGCTGCCGCAGACGGTGCCGCGGTTGCGCGTGGCGGGCAGCCCGACGTGGGGGAGAGCCTTGGCCAGCAGCGGGCACTCGGCCTGGACAAGCGGGCTGGTCTCGGCATCGATCTGGCGCACGAGCGCACCGATGACAAGGCGGTCGTCGACAAGCCGGATGTAGTCGAGCTCGTGACAGCGGTTGATCGACACGACCACCTCGGGTCGAGCCAGCCGGAGGTTCATGAGCGGAACCAGGCTCTGGCCGCCAGCGAGGATCTGGGCGTCGTCGCCGTGCTCGGCCAGCGCTTGCACCACCTCGTCGAGCGACTCGGGGGCGACAAACGAGAACGGTGCGGGTTTCATGGCGACTCAGACGACCGGTTGCAGGTCGGCCGCCAGGGCCACCAATGACTCAGGGCCCACGATGGCGCCGTCCTCGACGACACGCTGCCCGTCGATGTCGATGGTGTGCATGAACAGCACCGCATCGGGGTGGTTCTCACCGCCGCCGGGATCCCACCACGGCATTCCCATGCCGATGGCGTTGTTGCCCTGGGTACGGGTGTCCTCGATAAACGAGCTGCCGGTCACCCGGGCCGTGGGATGGATGCCGTGGGTGAAGTGGATGACGTAGCCGTAGTTGCCGTCGGAGCCCGCCCGTCGCAGCGCCCGGTCGGCGACCGTGCGCTCGTTGCCGCCGCCCGAGACGGCGCGGATGCGGCCGTCGATCTCCAGCGTCATGGGTGCGGCGAGCGAGGTGTAGTACTCGTGAAAGATGGCGCCGATCTCGATGCGCCCCTTCACCGATTCGACCTCGGGAAACAGCGTGCATTGCCCCGGCACCAATACTGTGCCCGGCTTGTCGGCTCGTCTCGGCTTGGAGAACCCACGCTCCCCGAGCGTGAAGCTCACGTCGGTGCCGCCGCCGTCGGTGATGCGCACGGGCTTGCCCTCAGCGTCGTTCACCAGCGCGTCGAAGGCATGGTGCACGGCGAAGTAGCGGTCGAGATCGACCCGCCCGAACAGCCTCAGCAGGCCCCCGGCGTTGAGGTCGGCACCCAGCAGGTAGCGGATGTGGTTGCCCTCCATCGCCTGATCGTGCAGTTCCGAGCCGGCGAGGTAGGGGAACGTGAGATCGATCCACACATCTGCGGCCAGCGCTGCAGCCGAGACTGCCGGCGTGAGGTACGGATCGGCGAGGCGGCCCTGATACGGCAGCGGCGGGATCAACATCACCGATGAATTGGCGCCGGCAAGCAGAGATGCCCGGTGTATCGCCTGCCACACTTCGGGGTCGCTGTCGGTGTCGGCGGTGATCACGACGGTCTCGCCGGGCTCCAACGCCATGTAGTCGCGCATCAGCACGTCGGCTGCGCCCGCAACCGTCGCGGTCATGGGGTTGCCCCGTCGACAATGCGGTCCAGGTAGCCGTTGAGGTAGTTGTGAATGCCCTTCTCCAGGGTGCTCATGCGCCCAGGCCGGTAGGCGGGCGAGCTCATCGCCTGCTGCATCGACTCGATCATCAGCCGATCCTCTTCGAGCACCAGGATCTGGTAATCGTGGTAGATCTTCAGCGTCTCGTCGAAGTCGGGCCGGTCGAAGAACTCCTCGGGGAACAGGTGGTAGACGACCACCCGGGTGTGGCCCTCGTCGATCGGCCACGCGATCATCGGGCGGATGCAGTCGATGCGGCCGAAGAACGTCAGGTTGGGCGACCTGAACGCAGTGCAGGCAAAGCTGTGCGGGCGGTCCTCCAACCACGGCATCTTGCCCAGCAGCGGCTCGGCCCCTGGGGTGGGCGGGCCGGCGTTGTAGAAGATCGACAGGCCGCCGTCGGGCTTGATGTTGACGTGGTCAGGCTCGAAGCTGAAGTTGGCGCCGAAGCTGCCCGCGTGCAGCACACCGACGTGGTAGAAGTCCATCAGGTTCTCGTGCACGAACTTCCAGTTGCACGCCAGGTCGATGTCGATCTTGTTGCCCAGGCGGCACTTCTCCCACCCGAGGAACGAGAACTCCTCGTCGAGCACGGCCATCGCGTCGGCCAGCGGCTTGGCATCGGGGTCGAAGTTGATGAACATGTTGCCCCGCCACACATCGAGCCGCAGCGGTGTGAGGGCGCAGTCGGCGACGTCGAAGTCCTTGGAGTCGGCCATGTAGGCGGCTCCCTTCAACTGGCCGTCGAGACCGTAGACCCAGCCGTGGTAGGGGCAGCTGAAGGCCTTGAGATTGCCCGATCCGTACGCAACCTCGACGCCCCGGTGGACGCACATGTTGTAGTTGGCGTGCAGCTCGCCATCCCGGTCGCGAGAGAGCAGCACGGGCTCGCCGACCAGGCGCAGCGCCATGAAGTCACCCGGTTCGGCCAGCTCCTCGACCCGCCCGACGTACAGCCACTCGCGCTTGAAGTACTCGTCCACCTCGCGACGGAAGATCTCCGGGCTGGCATAGATCGCGCCCGGCGCATGGCTGGCCTCGTCGAGCGCCGCCCTGGTTCTCCCCGGATCCAACTCGGACGAATCCGACATCGCGTCCCCCTTTCCCCCGGTAACGCAGTGCGGGATTCACTCCGCTCTTCGGAAACTAACAGGGCACCGGCCGGAGGTCCGTCGAGATGCCTATGCGCAGGTCGGTCACGACGCGCCCACCCAGGGCACCTTCCGCCCCGAGCTGCTCAACTACAACCCCGCAACCGTGCCGCTCCGCTGAGCCGAGTCAGCCGTGGACGATCTCGCCAAGGGCGTCCCCGTCAGCAGGCACTGACATCGACGTGGGGGTAGTCGCCGCATGGGTGATGTCCCCTTCGCCGCTCCGTTCGGCAACCGCGGGGAGTGGACGAGCCTTCGACGGCACGTGGATCCAGCTCGCGGGTTAGCGTCAGCTGGCACGACATTGCACGAGGGGGTAGCAGGCGATGGCGACGAGAATGTCGTTGTGGCGACTCAACGACGATGGTTCGATTGCTCCGGTCGGCGAGCAGCCACTCGAGACGGAAGAACAGATTGAGTCGGCAGTCGAGTCGGATCCGAAACTGCTGGGTATTGATCTGCTGATCATCGGGCGTCAAGTTCAGACGCCGTCCGGCCCTCTTGACCTGCTCGCTCTGGATAGCGACGCGCAACTCGTCGTGATCGAGAACAAACGGAATCGCACACCACGCGAGGTTCTTGCCCAAACCATCGACTACGCAGCATGGGTGGCAACTCTGACATTCGACAAAGTGGAGGCCACTTACGCTAAGTACAGGGCAACCTCGGGTCGCGAGGACGCGGACCTTGCGACCGACTTCGAAGAGCAGTTCGGCGAGCAACTCGACACGCTCGGTGACATTCCGAAGATGATCGTGGTCGCGGCGCACCTCGACGATTCGACCGAGCGCATGATCGAATTCCTGAACGACGCTTTCGACGTTCCTGTGAATGCGGTTCTCTTTCAGCCATTCGAGGGCGGCTTGTTGGGCCGTACCTGGCTCAGACCTGATGTCGCGGGTGCCAGATCTTCAGGGAAGCGCTCGGCGACGAGTGCGGCGAGGCGGGAGCAGGCGCGACGGTTCTGGGAAGCGTGGTTGCCTACGGGACGTGAAGTTCTCGTTGACATCAAGCTTCCTGCCAACGCACCGAACTTCCCGTGGATCAGTCGACGGATCACCCCCGGTATCCCGGCGAAGATCGAGTTGTCAGTGAGGTCTTCGTTTGCCTATGCGGAAGTCCAATTCGACGACGACGATCCCAAGTTCAACGACTCGCTTCTGAGAGCCCTCGAACACCGACGGCCTGAGATCGAGAAGGCGTATGGCAGCCAGTTGGACTGGCGCGGTCTCGCCAGTAACGCACAGCAGACGAAGCGCACCAAGGTCGTTGCACCGCAAGTTGGCATCGGCGATAGGGCTGAGCCGCACGATGAAGGGCTGCAGGCGTTGGCGCTATCCGCTCGTCGGCTTGTTGATGCAGTGAAACCGCATCTTCAGGATGCCCTCGAGGAGGCGTCGTCGGCGGGCAGCGACGAGGTGGAGTTGGACTAGGTCGAGGCTTTTCGCTCCGTTGTTCGGGGTGCGAGTACGGAGCGGTCGTAGAAGCCGAGGGCGTTCTCGTAGTCCATGTCGAACCCGAGGCGGCCGCGGACGGCGTCGGGGAGTGCGAGCACATCGGCCAGAGGAATCGACACGTGCTGGTTCTCTTCTTGGCGGAGCCAGCCGAGGTTGTAGGTGAGCACGATTCCGTAGCGCCAGTCCCCAGAGGTGCTGTTGGCGCCGGCGCCATGCAGGGTGCCGCCGAGCCAGTACAGCACCGAGCCGGCGGGCATCTCGGCGCGGACGACCTCGTCGGGTGCGGCCTTGCGGTCGGCGTCCCAGCGGTGGCTGCCGGGCACGAGCTGCGTACCGCCGTTGTCAGCGGTGAAATCCGACATGGCCCACATCGAGGCCAGGATCAGGTTGGGGCGGGGGAGCGGGAAGTACGGGTAGAGATCTTCCTCGCGGTGCAGCACCTGGTCGCGGGCGCCCGGCCCGACCTCCAGCGCGGCGGTGACGTTGAGGGTCCACTTGGAGCAGTTCGGCAGCAGGTGGCGGTCGGCGAGCTGCTCGGTGACCGGGTGCATCATCAGGTCGCGCATCGTCGGCGAGCGGTGCATGAGCGCCACCACTCGGCGGGTGATGCCGGGGTAGAAGGCGTCCGGCTTGTCGTCTGCCACCTTGGCGGTCGCCATGCGGTCGGCCAGCTCCGCACGGACTGCGGTCACCTGCCCGGGACTCGCCATGTCCTCGACGACGAGGCAGCCGGCGCCGTCGAGCTTGGTGTACATGGCGTCGGGGTCATCGTTCGCCGAGCATGCCGGAATGGTTGACGACATGGCGCTCCCCTTGGTTGCGATTGGCGGGACCACGACTCATCGCTCCGCCGACGATCGTCGACCGTCTCGGCGCGATGCTGCCGAGAACACTAGATGCGTTCAAGTCCTGCCCATCTGTCCTGGGTCTGTGACTATGTGCCAGCAGCCGAGGAACTCGGTCCGCGGCACGCGGCTATCGGGAGAGGAACCGCATGACGTCACCGCTGCATGATCCTGTGCTGGAGGGGCTGCTCGACCGGCTGCATGCCCAGAGCGACGAGCAAGTTGCCGAGACGTCGGCGTTCACTGCGGAGCAACGGCGTTTGAGTGGCCGGGACCGCAGCCAGCGCGGCTTCGACGACAACATGCGCCGTTTCTTTAGCGACAAGCTCGTCGCGCTGGATCGAGACAAGGCGACGTTCTGCTACCAGGTCTGCCGTGCGCTCGGCGCTCGCCGTGTTGTCGAGGCCGGCACGTCCCACGGTGTGTCCACGCTCTACTTGGCTGCCGCCGTGCGGGACAACGGTCACGACGATGGCGTGGTGATCGCCACCGAGTACGAGTCGGACAAGGCCGCCATTGCTCGGGCCAACTTCTCCGAAGCGGGGCTCGCTCGATGGATCGAGCTGCGAGAAGGCGATCTGCGCGAGACGTTGGTCGACTGCGGGGGACCTGTCGACTTCATGCTCGTCGACATCTGGCACGTCGCTCTCGACGCGCTTGAGCTGGTCGCCCCAGCCCTGCGTCCCGGCGCGGTCGTCGTCACCGACAACACCATCGCGTCCGCTGAGGGTTACCAGCCCTACTTCGAGTTCCTCAACGATCCGGCCAACAAGCTCCGCACGATGACCCTGCCCTTCACCGGAGGCCTCGAATTCACCATCCGCATCGACTAGCCGATCTTGGGCTCAAACGCCAACCTGAACACCTGCGCTCAACGTCTGCGCCGTCGGCTCATCTGCGTCGCCTGTGCCCACGGGGGTGCTGGGGTTAGTCGAGCGTGGCGGCGAGCCACGCTGCTATCTCGGGTTGGCGCTGCTGCCAGTACGCGGCGGCTGTAGGGCTGGCGTCGGCTTTCGCGGCTTCCGCGAGCCACGGGTCGTCGGCGACGTCGGCGAATGAGCCGAGCGCGATCACGATGTGAGCGACGGAGGGGTGCCCGAGCGTCACGCCGTAGCGCTCTGCGTAGAGGCGCAGGCCGACCTGCGGGCCGATTCCGGCGTCGGTCTCGATGTGCATGAGGTCGTAGTAGTCGCGCATCTCCCCGCGGTCGCCGATCACCTTGTACTTCGTCGCGGTGATGTCTCGCATTGATCCGACTGCCAGCCCTTCGACGATGGTGGGTTCGTCGAGTCGGTTCTGGTTGCGCGCATGCAGGAACTGAACCTTGACCCCGTCGACGCTGCAGTTCAGTGTTCCCTCGGCGATGCCCGCGACGGCGACTGCCGCCTCGGTCTGCAAGCGCTCCAGCACCGTCTGCGGGTTGAACGGCTCATGTACGAACACGTCGAGGTCTCGACTGCGGCGATGCCTGAGATACATCGCTAGGGCGGTGCCTCCCATGAGCTCACCTGAGTCCGGCGTCGCCGCTGCGACTACGGGCCAGCAGGCGCGTGTCGCTGCGTCGAGGATGTCCGACCAGTCGTCGAGCGACTCGCCGCTCAGCCGCGATCGGTCGACGGTCACGACGGGGCTGCGGTGCGGTGGACGAGAGCGTTGTTGATGAGGTCGCGGGTGTGCGGGCGTGTCGAGCGCAGCCCCAGGCACGACCGCAGGGCGTCGACGGGTAAGCGCGCTGATGCCCACAGCGCGGCGAGGGCCGATGGGCCGTTGAGCAGGCGGTGGGCGACATATTCGGCGTCGGCTGGGATACTCAGCGAGGACGGGTCGGGATGGTTCCACATCAGCGGCCAGAACTGGGGCGGGACGGGTCCGCTGAACTCGCCCGGCGCCGCGGGCGCCGGCAGGCGTACATGCTGGGCCTGGGCTTGGAGCTGCCGCCAGCCGGGCAATGACATCACCGGTTCCCAGGTGCTGCGCTCGCGGATGCCGTGGCGCCAGCCCTGCGTCGACGTGCGTTGCCTGACTGCGCCGCGGCGTGCCAGCGATTCCAAGGCTGCTTTCGCCGCCCACCAGGACAGGCCCGCCGCTCGCGAGGCGGCCGCGATGCTGCTGATGGCGGCGTGGCGCGTCACTGCGGCGAGCATCAAGCGCTCGCTGCGCGTCAGCGGGCGGCCCCCGGCGGGCAATTCGGCCGCGGCGGGCTCGGGCCTGTCTTGTTCGACTTGCCTGCACTTGTCGCTCACCGCCTCGCGGACGAATTGCGCGACCGTCGCGCCCGTGGTGTGGGCGGCCTGGGTGACGCGGCCCAGATCGTGGGCGCTGATGCGAAGCGATAGCTGAGCTTCGAGAAGCGGTACAGCCATGAACGCAGACTATCTCGCGGTTCACTACACAATCGCGAGGTAAAGCGCAAACTCATGTGGACCAGGGCTCGCTGCGTTCGTTGCCCGAGTCACCGCGGACTGAGCACCTGCTCCCGGCGTGTGCGCAGTACTAACCGTCGTCGCGGTGTGCAGGGGAATGGGAATCATTACCATCTAACTCATGGTTGATGATCGAGTTCCTGTGACGGTGCTGACGGGCTTTCTCGGTGCGGGCAAGACAACGTTGTTGAATCACATCCTCACCGAGCAGCACGGCAAGCGGATTGCGGTGATCGAGAACGAATTCGGCGAGGTCGGCATCGACGATGCCATCGTCCTCGATGCCGAAGAAGAGATCTTCGAGATGAACAACGGCTGCATCTGCTGCACCGTTCGAGGCGATCTGATCCGCATCCTCGGAAATCTGATGCGGCGCAAGGACCGGTTCGACCAGATCCTCATCGAGACGACGGGGCTGGCCGACCCGGCACCGGTGGCTCAGACGTTCTTCGTCGACGATGAGATGTCAGCCCAGCTGCGGCTCGATGCCATCGTCACGGTGGTCGACGCCAAGCACCTGGTCCCGCACTTGGACGAAGAGAAGCCCGACGGGGTCGAGAATGAGGCCGTCGAGCAGCTGGCGTTCGCCGACCGGGTCGTGCTCAACAAGATCGACCTCGCCGACAACGACGAACTGGACCATGTGGAGACCCGCATCCGACAGATCAACCCGCTGCCGCCGATTATCCGGACCCAGTACGGAAAGGTAGATCTTGATGCCATCCTCGAGGTCGGCGCGTTCTCTCTCGATCGTGTGCTGGCCGACGATCCCGAGTTCCTCGATCCCGATGCCGAGCATCAGCACGACCTCAGCGTGACATCGGTGGGGATCGAAGCCGATGGCGACCTCGATATCGACAAGCTGAACGAATGGCTGGGCGAACTCCTTCGCACCAAGGGAACCGACATCTTCCGCTCCAAGGGCATCCTGTCGATTGCCGGCTGGGACGAGCGGTACGTGTTCCAGGGCGTCCACATGCTGCTTGACGGCCAACCCCAAGGGACGTGGGGAGACGGCGAGGAACGACGCAACCGTCTCGTGTTCATCGGACGCAACCTCGACCGAGAGTCACTGGAGGCCAGCTTCAGGTCCTGCCTGGTATGACCGACGCTGCGACATCGCCCATCGCACAGTGGCGGGTGGACGTCGA
The DNA here is from genome assembly GCF_965219595.1 of Candidatus Poriferisodalis sp. Lineage (NCBI taxonomy): Bacteria > Bacillati > Actinomycetota > Acidimicrobiia > Acidimicrobiales > Candidatus Poriferisodalaceae > Candidatus Poriferisodalis > Candidatus Poriferisodalis sp. The sequence continues at coordinate 3,325,664 of NZ_OZ244781.1, read as the reverse complement.
CGACTACGTGCAGGTTCTTGAGGTCTGCCGGGACCAAGGCCAGGCGGTGGTCGGGTCCCTGGGCGGCGACGCTGCCCTCATCGACATCGACGACGGCTCGGCCACTGCGCTGGAACGGCACGAGATGGGAGTGCTGAGCGCTGCCTGGTCATCCGATGGCAGCCGCGTGGCAGTCGGGGGCCAGGACGGATGCGTGCGCATCTACGACCGCACCGGAGCTGGGAAGGGCGTTGTCGACACGTCGGCCTGGGTGACGGCACTGGCCTGGTCGCCGAACGCGCCCGTGCTTGCGATCGGTGCGGGCCGGCACCTGCTCATCACCGACCTCGACGGTGCGCTCCTCCACGACTTCGACGACCAGCCTTCGACGGTGACGGCGGTCGCCTGGTCGGCCGACGGCAGCCGTGTCGGTGCAACCGCATACGGCGGCATCGGTTGGCACGATGTTGTGGGGCCACGGACCGGCCGTCGACGTCGTTTCGACTGGAAGGGGTCGCTGCTGTCGCTGGCGATGTCCCCCGACGGAGCATGGGCCTGCGCCGGCGCCCAAGACGCGACCGTGCATCTGTGGCGGCTCTGGAGCGGCAAGGACCTCTCGATGTCCGGCTATCCGTCCAAGATCGAGCGAATCGGGTTCCGCCACGACAGCCGATGGCTCGCGGTTGCGTGCCTCGGCGAGATCACCGTCTGGGATTTCGGCGGCAAGGGCCCCGCCGGTACCGCGCCGGCCGCTGCCTCCGGTCACGACAAGCACATTGAGGACCTCGATTGGGATCCCTCCGGCAAGTCTGTCGCCACGGGGGGAGGAGATGGCCGCACCATTGTGTGGGCGGCCCCGACCCGCGCCGGCCAGGACCTGTCGCCGGTGACTGCGCTCGAGTCTGATGAGGCGACCAGTCGCCTCCGGTGGGTCAGCGAGGACTGCCTGCTGGTCGGTCGGGCCGACGGAGGCCTGGTCAAACTCGCTCTCTAGAAGGACAGCTCAGAGGACGCCGGCGAGCCACTCGCGGGCGTCGATCATCATTTCGATGGTCTGGCTGTGAGCCATGTCGTAGGCGTGGTGTCGCAGGTTCCATCCGCCATCGCCGAGAGCTGCGATCACCTCTTTGGGCTGTTCCTGGCCGATGAGGAGGTCGCGGGTTCCCCACTGGAAGAGCGCCGGTCGGCCGTCGCCGTTGGACAGGTCGAGGCTGAGCCCGGGCGCGCTCGGAAGACCGCAGCAGATGGCCCACACGCCGGCGTAGCGGGGCGCACCAGCCCTGCCGGCGAGCGCCAGCGACAGGTAGCCGCCCTGGCTGAACCCGCCCACAATGCACCGCTCGAGCGGCACGCCAGCCTTGCCGGCCTCGTCTGCGATGAAGGAATCGAGCCTCTCGAGCGAGGGCCCGAACTGCGAGATGTCTTGTTCGAACGTCTCGAGGTCGATCGACCACCAGCCCGCGCCGTCGCCGTCGGGCATGTCGATCGGCCCTCTCGGCGCGATCGCAGTGAAGCGTTCGTCTGGGTCGACGAGCGGTACATAGGACGCGAGGTGATGCTGCTCGGCGGTGTAGCCGTGCATGAGAAAGAGGAGACGGTCTGCGCCGTCGCGGTCAATCCGGTACTGGGTCAATGACATGGAACGCAACGCTCCTGTGCTGTTCGTTCGGTGAAGCTATGCGCTCGGGGAAAATGCCGCACGGATCTCTTCGCGAGTGTCCGCGCTGGCGAGGCAGTCGACCATGGTGAGCGCCAGGGTGAGCGCACCGTCGATGACCGCCCGGTCGCCTTCCTCGCGACCCGTGTACACCTCGAATTCCGGTGTGTGAATCGGGGTGCCCTCGGGGGCGACCTTGATCATCGGGTGGATGGACGGGACGGCGTAGCTGACGTTGCCCATGTCGGTCGATCCGACCACCATCGACCCTTCCTCCGAGGGCAACGGATGACGCCCGACGTCCATGGCGTTGCGCACGTACACGTCGAGCAGCGGGTGGTTGTCGATCATGTCGTAGAACGGCGGATCGATCCATTCGGCCTGCATCTCGCACCCAGAGGCGTCTGCGCCTCCCTGCAGGCATCGCTGCACTCGCTCCTTGAGCGTTTCGAGGCTCGCCATCTTGTGGCTGCGCACGTACCACTCCGCTGCAGCGCGCGACGGCACGATGTTGGGCTTGTCGCCCGCGTCGGTGAAGATGCCGTGGATCCGCTCGTCGGGCCGGATGTGCTGGCGAAGCGCAGCAACCGCGTTGTAGCCGAGCACGGCTGCATCGAGAGCGTTGCGGCCCCGGTGCGGTGAGGCAGCCGCGTGGGCCGCCTGGCCGTCGTAGGTCACGTGCAGCTGCTGGATGGCGATCGCGTGAAATGTGCGGAGGTCGCGATCGGCGGGATGCACCATCATCGCCAGATCGACATCGTCGAAGGCGCCGCGGCGGACCATGAACTCCTTGCCGCCGCCGCCCTCTTCGGCGGGCGTCCCGAGAATGGCGACCCGCCCGCCGAGAGCCTCGGCGACCTTCGCCACTGCGATGCCTGCGCCGAGCCCCGCCGAGCCGATGATGTTGTGACCGCACGCATGGCCGATCCCAGGGAGTGCGTCGTACTCGCACAGCACCGCGACCGTGGGCCCGTCGGCGGCGCCGACGCGGGCGTCGAACGCGGTCGGCATGTCGTAGGCGCCCCGCGTCACGTCGATCCCGTTGCCTTCCAGCACGCCGGTCAGGGCTTCGTGGGCGTGGTGCTCTTCGAAGTTGAGCTCGGGGTTGGCGTGGATCGAGTGCGAGAGATCCAGCAGCGCCGGCGTCAGGCGGTCGATCTCGGCACGAACGATGTTCTTGGCATCGGCAGCGTCCATGACGGCGAGATTACTGAGGTCCCCAGAACCAGGACGGTCGTGCTGGCTCACTTACATCGCCTGTTCGTACAGCGCATGGACTTCTTCCCGGCTCGGGTAGCGCGGCGTATTCAGAATGATGAGGTCGCGCAACGCGTCGGTGGTGAGCCCGTCGATGTCCTGCGCCGTGGCGCCGAGGTCGCTGAGGCTGCGGTCGGTACCTACGGTTGCCGACAGCGTCTCGACTGCCTCGATGGCCGCCAGTGGGTCGCGGGCAACGCCGAGCGCTTGGCCCACGTCGGCGTAGCGGTCGGAGACCGACTCGAGGTTGAAGCGCATGATGTGGGGGAGCATGGTGGCGAGCGTCTGCCCGTGGGCCGCGCCGAAGGTGCCCGAGACGGGATGACCGGTGGCATGGACGAGTCCCAGCAGCGGGCCCGACGAGAACGCACGGCCGGCCAGGTGGGACGCGATCTGCATCGACGCCCGGGCTTGCACGTCGCTGCCGACGGCGACGGCCTGGGGGAGCCACTGCCCGGTGAGCCGGATGGCCTGCAGCGCGAGGCCGTCGGCGTAGGGGTTCGATGCGGTGGACGTGTAGGCCTCGATGGCGTGCGTCAGCACATCCATGCCGCATACCGCAGTGGCACCCGACGGAAGCCCGACGGTCAGGAGCGGATCCAGCACGACAGCGCGCGGCCGAACGTCCGGGTGGCTGAACGTCAGCTTGCGATGGTCCTCTGTCCGGGTGATCAGCCCGCCGCCGTTGGTTTCCGATGCGGTGCCAGAGGTGGTGGGCACGGCAACCGTGGGCACGCACGGCGCACTGGCCCGAGCCGGCGGCGCCAGGGTGGCGAAGTCGATCCGGTCGGCGTCGTCGAGCTCGGGCGAGAAGGCAAGCGACGAGTCCTCGATGCCTGACGGAGCTGCCATCGCGATGTACTTGCCGCAGTCCATGACCGACCCGCCGCCGACGAGCACCATCACGACGTCTTCGGTGCCGAATCCTCGCAGCGATTCCACCCCAGCGGCCACGTTGGCATCGGTCGGATTGGGGTCGACGTCGTCGAAGACCGTCCATTCGAGGCCATGGGATGTGAGCGCGTCGATGACCGTGTTGACGATGCCCGCAGCGCGCACGCCCGGGTCGCTCACCACGAAGGCGCGGCTGCCGTTGGCCCGTACGTGCCCGGCGAGATCGGCGACGCTGCCCTCTCCCACGAGGGTGGTCGGCATGGGTTCAAGCGTGTAAGTGCTCATCTGTTGGGAAATCCCCCTGCTGCTGTGACCACGCCGGGTGATGCCCGTTCGTGGCGGGAAGCTGATGGCCCAGTCGGCGGGCCTTGGTCTCGAGGTATCGGTGGTTGTGGAGGTTCGGCACCACCGCGAGCGGCACGCGTTCCACGGCGATCCCGTTCTCGCGGAGGCTCTCTGCCTTGTGGGGGTTGTTTGTGAGCAGCTCGACGTCAGTGATGCCGAGGTCACGAAGGATCCCGGCCGCGGGCGCATAGTCACGCTGATCGGCCTCGAAACCCAGCGTCGTGTTGGCGTCCACGGTGTCGAAGCCGGTGTCCTGGCACTGGTAGGCCCGGATCTTGTTGGCGAGCCCGATCCCGCGGCCCTCCTGGTCGAGATAGAGGATCGCGCCGGCCCCTGCGCCGGTCACGTGTTGGATCGCGAGCTCAAGCTGCTGCCCGCAGTCGCACCGCAACGAGCCGAACACGTCGCCGGTGACGCACGAGGAGTGCATACGAACCGGGACTCTGCGACGCGAGTGCGGATCGCCGAAGACCAGTGCCACGTGTTCGCCCGCGCCCTCTCCGGTGTAGGCAAAGATCGTGAACAGGCCGTGCTTCGTGGGGAGTTTGGCCTCGCCCACCCGTTCCAGGGTGTGCGGGGTTTCGTCGGGTGCCGTGCTCATGGGGGTGTGTTTCGACGATGGAAGCCGGACAGGAACTCTAACCAGAATGAGAACGGTTCCTACGAGACTGAGCACGAAGGGCGCCGGTGTGCGGGAGTGCTAGAACCGCGCCCGTGCCGAAGTTCGCTGGGTCAGAGGGGTCGATTCACTACGAGCGATGGGCGCCCGACGGCCCGGCCCGCCGCATAGTGGTGGTGGTGCACGGCTACGCCGAGTACGCGGCCCGGTATGGCCACCTGGCCGAGCGGCTGATGGCCGACGGCGCAGTGATCTACGGCGAGGATCACATGGGGCACGGTCGCAGCGACGGCGAGCGGGCGCTCATCACCAACTTCGAGCACGTGGTCGACGACATCCGGACGCTCGTAGATATCGCGCGGGCCGAGCATCCGGAGCTGCCGATGGTGATGATCGGGCACTCGATGGGCGGGCTGCTCGCTTCAAGATTCGCCCAGGAATACCCCGACGATGTCGCCGGCATCGTCCTGCTTGGCGCAGTGATCGGCGACTGGAACTGGGCCCGGGAGGTTTTGGCGCAGCCAGAGCTGCCTCCCGCCACGACCGACTTCTCGGGCATGTCCCGTGACACGGCCGCTGTCGAGGCCTACGCCACCGATCCGCTCATCTACCGAGGCAAGTACAAGCGGCCCTTGCTTGAAGCCGAGGTCATCGCCCTGGACCGATTCCAGGCCCAGGTCAGCACCCTCACCATGGGGGTGCTGTTCTGCCACGGCACTGACGATCCTTTCGTCGACTACCGCGCCTCGCTCGAGGCGGTGCAGTCGATGCCCAGCAACGACAAGACCATCCGCCTCTACGAGGGCGCCCGCCACGAACTGGTGAATGAGACGAACCGAGACGAGGTAATCGATGAAATCGCCGCATTCGTTGCCCGGATCGCTGCATAGAGACGGCGTAGTGCCTTCAAGCCGGCGCAACCGGTCTCGGTAGAATGTGCTGATGGGCGAGCGACTCGCCGAGACTCACGAATTGGTGTCGGCCCGCCTGAATGACGCCGGGCAGCTCTACACCAAGGGTCGGCGAGAACTCGTGGAGCTTCTCGTTCGCGCCGCTCGACCGGCGACCATCCCCGAGATGCTCGAGCTCCGGCCTCGCCTCACCCAGAGCTCGCTGTACCGCAATATGGCCGATCTCGAAAGCGTGGGCATCGTCCGGCGTGTCGTCGGGATCGATGACCCCACTCGCTACGAGTTCTCCGAGGACATCATCGGCCGCCACCACCACACGATCTGCACCGTGTGCGGCACGGTGGACGACTTCTTCATGCCCGCCGCGGACGAACGCAGCCTCCAGACATCACTCGACCAAGCGCTGGACACCAGCGGGTTCCAGCCGAACACTCACCGGCTCGACGTCTTCGGCATCTGCCCCGACTGCACTTGACGTTCGAATGAAGACCTTCGACTGAAGGACCGGAGGCGGCGGCTGCGCGGCGCCGTCGACAAGCCATTCGCACACCGCATCAGTGAGCGCTGCGTCGTTGATGCCGCCGAGCCACACCGATGTCCCGTCGCCGCGGCGGACGATCACGACATTGGAGTACGCGCACTCGTCCACGCAGTCCACCACGCGAGTTCGAGCGACGGCCGCGATTGCGGCGAGCTGCCCGTCGTGATCGGTCTCGGGGTGCTTTCGCTCGGTTCCGCAACAACAGCCGCGGCAGACCTGGACACGTATGGAGGCAGGGAAAGCCCAGCCGTTCGGCGCGGTGTTCATCGCTCGCTGCCCATCACGGCGAGAGTGGGCCGAACGCGAAGTGGGAGTGGTGCCCGTCGGCGAGTCGTCGCACCTCGATGCCGTAGACGGGTTCGAGCAGCTCGCTTCGCAGCACGTCGTCGGGCCGGCCCTGGTGCACGACCTTGCCGTGGTTGAGCAGGGCGAGATGATCGCAGTAGCGGCTGGCCAGGTTGAGGTCGTGCAGCACGACGATGCTGTCGATCTGGAGGTGCCGGACCAGCGCGAGCACCTCGTGCTGGTAGCGGACGTCGAGATGATTCGAGCCTTCGCGTTTTTTTGGGATGGGGCTGCTGGGCTCGGTGGGGTCAGGCTATGTGGTGAGGATGCCGCGGGCTTCGAAGTTGGCGTGGTTGGTGAAGCCGTGGGCTTTGCGGCGCAGGACTTGGAGCAGGTTGTTGGTGCCTTCGATGGGGCCGTTGCTGGGCCGCCCGGCGCGGTGCCAGCCGAGGATCTGTTCGTGCCAGGCCAGGAACGTGTCGACGATGCCGCTGAACTCGGGGATCTGGCCGGTGCCGTAGATGTCGGCGAACCGGTCGAGCGCTTCGAGGGCGCCTTTGCGGTCTTTGGCGAGGTAGAGGTTGTGCAGCTCGCCGAGCGCGTCCCAGGCGGCTTTGAGCCGAGGGTGGGCGGCGAACAGGCCGTCGAGGCGTTCCCGCTCGGCGGCGTCGAGGGTGTCGGGTCTGCGCATGAGCAGGAACCGTGCCCGGAACACGTCGGGGTCGAAGCGGGGCTTGGCGCCTTCGGGGCGGCGCTGGACGTCTCGGCGCACCGCGGTCAGCCCGGCTGCGAACCATCTGATGACGTGGAACCGGTCCAGCACGTGGCGGGCGTGGCCCAGCCGGGCGTCGATGGCTGCCTTGTATGCCTTCGAGCCGTCGGACACGACGACCTTGACGCCGCGGCACCACTTGTGGCCCTGGGCGGCCAGGAACGCCGTCAGGGCTGCCTGGCTGCGGTGGGGCACCATGGCGAGCACCTCGCCGGTGTCGCCGTTGACCAGCACCGTCACGTAGCGGTGCCGACGGCGGATCGAGGTCTCATCGACCAGCAGCAGCCGGCACCTGCGCCGACGGCGATGCTCGCCGACCAGCCCCGCCCAGGCGACCACCAGCGCGTTCACCAGGCCCCAGCCCAGCCGGTGCCGGCGGGCCGCCGCGTTGACCGTCATCGCCTGGGCGTCCTGGACCACACGGCGTGCCAGCCGGGCCGTGAGACGGCCCTCGAACGCCGGGTGGTCCTCACAGAATCGACGGCCGCACGGCTCGCAGACCATGCGCCGCCGCTCCCAGATCAGCGTCACCGGCCGGCCCGACACCTCCAGGTCGCGCACCTTGTTGTCGCGGCGGTCATGGGTCCGCCCGCTCGGCGCCGAACAGTGCGGGCACTTCGGGCGCACCACCGTCGAGGCGACCCGCACCACCAGCCGCTCCGGCAGATCGGCAAGCACTCCCAGCACCCGCACCTGCGGCAGCCACAGCCGCACCGACATAACATCTCTCGCCATCGAGGCCCTCCAGGGTTCGGCGTCTCACGAACACCGATCCCAGCAGGGCCTCGACCCCTACCCAAGGACCCTCAACCCACCGTCATCCCAAAAAAACGCGAAGAGCCGATGATTCGTGGGCTCGTCGAGCAGGATGACCGGGCTCTGCTGCGCGATGCAGCGGGCGATCATCACCCGTTGGCGTTCGCCGCCTGACAGGTGGTGGATGCTGCAGTCGGCGAAGCCCGACATGTCCACCATCTCCAGCCCGTCGAGTACGGCTTTGCGGTCGTCGTCGGTGAAGCCTTGATGGTCGCCGCGATGCACATGGCGTCCCAGCAGCACGAACTCGCCGACCGTGATGTCGATCCCGTCTGCTGAGGCGTCCTGAGTGACGACGGCGACCGCACGGGCAATCGAGCGCTGCGACATCGATCCGATCGCTGCGTCGTCGATGAGAACGGCGCCTCTGTTCGGTCGGAGCATGCCGTACAGGCAGCGCAGCAGTGATGACTTGCCGCTGCCGTTGGGACCGATGAGGCCGACGACCTGTCCGGAGCGCGTGCTGAGCTGCGCTCCGGACAGGACGTCGACGGCGCCGAGCCGCAGTTCGATGCCGGTGGCCGTGATCACGGGTTCGTCATTCGGTGATCTGATCGCTGAGCTCAGACAGTCCCTTCACCACGAGCGGCGTGGGCGGCTCCGCCCAGTTGAACAGGAGCGGGTACACCGCGCCTTGCTCGACTGCGGTGATGCTGCTGGCACCGGGGAGGTCGGTGACCAGTGCGCTGATCTCGTCGGGGGTGAGGCCGAAGTCGTCGTAGAGCAGCACCAGGATCTCGGGATTGCGGCCGATGACCTCTTCGATCGAAACCTCGGGCACCCGCTCGCTGAGCTCGGCGAACACGTTGGTCATGCCGAGGGCCTCCATCAGCGGATGCACCATGCCGAGCGAGGAATAGGCGTAGATGGCGCTGCCGTCGGAGCTGACATACAGCGCAGCAGCGGTCTGGCCCTCGGCAACCGGTGCATCGGCCGCGGAGGCCACGGCGGCCTCCAGCGCGTCGGCGCTCGCATTGGCGGTCTCAGAGGTGCCGAAGAGTTCCCCGTAGAAGCGGACCTCGTCCAGGATGCTCTCGAACGACGGCGTCGGCGGGTTGTCACAGAACGGGGGCATCACGTAGAGCTGGATGCCGACGTCGCCGAGCGAGTCGTGGGTGAGGGTGGCGGTGTCATAGCCGATGACGATGTCGGGGTCGTGGTCGATGATCGCCTCCACCGATATCTCGACACCGCCGGTTGACGTGTGCTCGGCCACCAATGCCGGGATGTCGTTGAGCAGGACCAACTCCTCGGCGGTGTAGTACTCCTCCGGGAAGTTCTCGATGCGGGCGATCACCCGGTCCATGGCGTCGGCGGCGAACAGCAGCGAGGGCGCCGCGGCCTCCATCAGCATCACCCGCTCAGGCGGGGCGTCGAGGGTGAACTCGGTGTCGCAGTTGGTGAAGGTCAGCGGGAAGCCGTCGTCTTGAGCGGCTGCGGTGGAGGAGTCGTCGCTTCCTCCACAGGCTGCTGCCAGAAATCCGACCACGACGAGCAATGCGATCGCTCGACGCCAAGTTGCTAACCGTTGCATGGGGGTCTCCTTCTTCATAGGGGGGTTTCCTTTCACGGAGAGGGGCTCGCACGAGCGCTGGCGCGCTTAGGAGTTGTGACTGAGCTTTCGGACGAGAGCGACGAGAACGGGGGCTCCGAGCACGCCGGTGACGACGCCGATGGGCAGCTCGCGGGGCTGCAACACCATGCGAGCCGCAACGTCCGCCCAGACCAGCATGAGGGCGCCGAACGCTGCGGATGCCGGGATCAGATGGCGGTGAATCGGGCCGATGATCCGACGCGCGATGTGAGGCGCCGCGAGACCGACGAATCCGATGCCGCCCGACAGCGACACGGCGAAGCCGACGCACATCGCGACGACGACCACGAGCTGCAGCCGGGTGCGTCCGGGATCGACGCCGCTTGCCATAGCGGTCTCGTCGCCGAGCGCCAGCAGGTCGAGTCGGCGGCGCCACCAGAACACCAGGATCATGCCGGCCCCCATGCCGAGGTAGCCGATGGGCAGCGTGGACCAGTCGGCGTTCGCGAGCGAGCCGAGCAGCCAGAACATCACCGCCCGGGCGCCGTACTCGCTATGGGCGAAGAGGATGAGCAGGCTGGTGACGGCACTGAGCAGGTAGGCGACGGCCACGCCGGCTACCAGCATCCGCGAGGGCGTGATGCGACCGGAGGAACGGGCCAGCGCCAACACGAGCGCAAGGGCGCCGAGGGCGCCGAAGAACGCCATCAGCGACACCGATTCGCGGCCCAGCCAGGAGCCGACTCCGAACAGGATCGCCGCAGCAGCTCCGGCGGACGCACCCGAGCTCACGCCGAGGATGTACGGCTCGGCCAGCGGGTTGCGCACGAGGGCTTGCAGCGTCACGCCCACGACCCCAAGTGCCGCACCCACGATTGCGCCGAGCAGCACCCGTGGCAGGCGCACTTGCCAGATGATTGCGTCGTCGGTTCGGGCCCAGCTCTCGGCATCGAACAGGCCCATCATGTGGTGCCCGATGATCTTCAGGACCGTCGGAGGTGCCACGCCGACCGGACCGAGCCCGATGGCGACCACCACCGACACAACGGTGAGCGATGTGAGGGCAATGAGGGTGGGCCGGCGACTCCATGCCCAGCCGTCGTGCGACGCAGCCGGGGCGCGACTTGGTGCCTGGAGAAGAGACACGGCGGCGGATCATAACAGGAATAGGAACGATTCCCATTTAGTGCCGGCATGTGGTTATGTTCTGCTCAGCGGCCGCAATGGGGATGGGCTTATGGGAATGGCACTCATTCCCAACTGAGCGGTACCGTTTCGGCGTGACTAGCACCTCCGATGGAACGCCGGACCTTTCGACGCACGCGCTGATCGGCATCGTGACGGTCTCGGACAGGGCCAGCCGAGGCGACTACGAAGACCGGGGAGGACCGGCGATTCGTGACTATCTCGAGCGCGTGATGGCTTCGGAATGGTGTGCGCAGGCTGCGCTCGTTCCCGACGAGCAGGACCAGGTGGCCCAAGCGATCCGGGAGCTGGCCGCAGCGGGATGCTGTCTCATCCTCACCACCGGCGGCACCGGTCCGGCACTGCGCGACGTCACCCCTGAGGCCACCGAGGCAGCCTGTTCCAAGATGCTGCACGGCTTCGGGGAAGCGATGCGCACCGCTTCGCTGAAGGCGGTGCCGACTGCGATCCTGTCGCGTCAGACTGCCGGCATCTGCGACGGTGCCCTGGTGATCAACCTGCCGGGTCAGCCCAAGGCGATCTCAGAGTGCCTCGACGCGGTGTTCGCCGCAGTCCCGTACTGCGTCGACCTCATCGGCGGGCCGTATATCTCGACCAATACCGAACACATCGATGCGTTCCGCCCGGCTTCAGCCATCCGCCCGGCCGCAGTCGACTAGCGGCAGAGACCGCCGGTAGCGAGGCGTGTCGACGGGCATCGGTGACCGGCACGCCGACGCCGGTGTCGCGTGCGGATGAGACATAGGGTCGGGTGATGGGCGACGAGCGGGTGATGCACCTGGGCGTGACCGCCGCCGATCTGGGCGGAGCCACGCTTGCAATCGTGCCTGGCGATCCCGCTCGGGTGGCGCGGATCGCCGGAACGATGGACGAGCCGGTGCACCTGGCCTCCGTTCGGGAGTTCACGACCCATCGAGCGTCGATCGAGGGCCGGCCGGTGGTGGTCTGCTCGACCGGCGTCGGTGGGCCGTCGACCTCGGTCGCGGTCGAGGAGCTGGCCCAGCTCGGCGTGCGGACGTTCCTGCGGGTCGGCACCACCGGGTCGATCCAGCCTGATCTGCGGATCGGTGACCTGGTCATCACCCAAGCGGCGGTCCGCCTCGACGGGGCGAGCCGGCATTTCGCCCCGCTGGAGTACCCGGCTGCCTCCTCGTTCGAGTGCACCCGGGCACTGGTCGATGCCGCGGTCGCCCTCGACGCCCCCCATCAGGTGGGGATCACGGCCTCGAGCGACACCTTCTATCCCGGCCAGGAGCGCTACGACACCGTGGCCGGCGACGTCGTCGGGTGGCTGCGGGGCAGCCTGGCCGAGTGGCGCCGGATCGGCGTGCTCAACTACGAGATGGAATCGGCGACGCTGTTCACGATGTGTGCGGCCAACGGCTGGCGGGCTGGGTGCGTCGCCGGGGTGATCGCCCAGCGCACCGAGTCCGAGGCCGTCGTCGACGAGGCCCGCATCGCCGCCACCGAGGAGCGGGCAGTCGGCGTGGTCGTCGAGGCTGCCCGCCGCCTGCTGCAACAGGAATCTCACCGAGGTGAACCATGAGCAAGATCAGCCGCATCGTCGTTCAGGCCTACACGTACCAGCTCCGCGACGTCGGTCCGACGATCTGGACCTACTCGCCCGGAGCGGAGACCAGCGTCTCGAAGTTCATGGTGTCGATCGAGTCCGACGACGGGCTCACGGGCAGCTACGCACCCCACTACGGCGCAACCGAGCACGCATTGGCGCAGGTCTGCGATATGGCGCCGCTGCTGATCGGCAGGGACCCAGAGCAGCGCGAACGGATCTTCGAACTCCTCAAAATCCAGTTCCGGCACTTCGACAAGGTCGGCATCGCAGCGCTTGACACCGCCCTGTGGGACCTCGCCGGCAAGAAGTACGGCGTCTCCATCAGCCAGTTGCTGGGCGGGTACCGGGAACGGTTGCCGGCATATGCGAGCACGACGCCGGGGCAACAGACGCCTGGCGGCCTCGACAGCATCGACAAGTATGCAGACTTCGCCGAGGAATGCCAGCAACGCGGCTTGCCGGCGTACAAGATTCACGGCTTCTTCGACGGCAGCGTGGACAACGAGATCGGCATCATGACAGCGGTTCGCGATCGCGTCGGGTCCTCGATGAAGCTGATGACCGACCCCGCATCGTCCTTGGTGTCATTCATGGATGCCGTGGAAGTCGGTCGGGCGTGCGACGACTTGGGATTCTTCTGGTACGAAGACCCCTACCGCGATGCCTCTTCGAGCGCTGCCGCGCACAAGCGCCTGCGAGAGTTCGTCCGCACGCCGATGCTCATCGCCGAGCACATCCGGGGATTCGAGCAGAAGGCCGACTTCGTGCTGGCTCGTGGCACCGACATCATGCACATCGATCCCGAATTGGACGGCGGCATCACCGGCACGATGAAGCTGGCCCACTTCTGCGACGCCATCGGCATGGATATTCAGCTCCACACGGCCGGCCCGATGCACCGGCACTGCATGTCGGCAATACCCAACACGATGTTCTACGAGCTCGGCCTGGTCAATCCCGACACATCGCAGAACTGCCTGCAACCGCCGATCTACGCCGACGGCTACGGCGAGGGCCTCGACGATGTGGGTCCCGACGGATGCGTCGCGGTGCCCACCGGTCCGGGGCTGGGCGTGGAATACGACTGGGACAAGATCAACGCTTGGGAAACAGCCAGGCGCAGCTTCGAGTAACCCGACTCGCCGTTCGTCTCAGCGGCTCGCCTGTTGAGGGTGAGGCGTCATGGGCTCGGTGCCGAGGCTTCGCCCGCCGGGCTCGGGTGCTCTGCCGGCGGGAACGTGCTGGAACTCGCGGTTCACCCTGCGGACTGCCGGTGTGATGGCTACGGCGTAGCCGACCAGAGCGAGCAGGACTCGGCGAGCCGGCAGGAGCACGAAGCAGATGGCCCAGGCCGCCGCGAAGCCGATGAGCCGTGGCTTCATCGCGGATATGCGAGCGGACGGCTGGTCGTCGGGTCGGCCGAGCGGGAATCGCTTCGGCTTGGCGAACCATCCATGGGCGAACAGCTGAGCGACGAAATACGGCCAGAAGGCCTCTGGAGCGTCGAGTGGCGGATCGGTATCCCAATCGGCGTCGGTGTCGCTGGCTAGTCCGTCTCGGACGCGAGACCACACATGCGACGCGGTGACTCGACCGGAGGCACCGCCACGATTCTGATGAGTCGGGCGACAGTGCCACCGGTACAGCACCCGTCGGTCCTCAGTGAGGGCCAGTATCCCGGCCTGAAAGATGCCGTTCGGATGCGACGACCAGTGCCGCTCTAGTACCCCGGTGTCGCCGATGTAGAGATCGAACCGGCCATTCTCACGGCAGTCTTCGAGGATCTCCTGGTGCGGGTCGCCTACCGCTTGATATTCCAGTTCCCACGCGTCCTGCGCTTCGCTCGCAAGACTCTGGGGCTCACTGGTGACGGCGAAGATCTCGCCTTCAGCAGCCCGGATCTCCTCGACGACTCCCGATCTTCCAAAGCCGCGCAACTCGCGGCGGCATGGAGGTCACCACAACCCGCGGTAGAACACCAACACGACAAACCTGTGCTTGTCGAGTTGGGCGTTGAGCCACCCGGTGCGTACTCCGATCGGCGGGTCGAGCAGCGGCGGGATCAGCGGATCGTCAACTTCGGCGGCCGACACTCGGAAGCCTTCGGCTGATCGTTCGATCACCACCTGCTCACGGGCACAGACGTCGCCGTCGCACAGCACCAAACCCAGTTCGAAGGACCCTGCTTGCGCTCGTGTCACGGTGTCTTCGGCGTCGATGACTCCGGTGATCTCGTAGCGAGACTCCTGCGTCGCGTTGATCCACTCGAGCGCGGCCTGCGAAGCTGCCTGAAGCTCAGTGGGGGTTTCTTCGCTCACGTTCATGCGTCGCCGTGCCTCGGATTCCTTGAGTCGAAAGGGCGTTAGGCCATGTCGCTGATCCGTGGCGGCTCGATCCACGATCGAATGCTAGAGCGGCGCTCGGGGCGAAGTCCCCGGTCAGCGTCGACCGCAGCTGTCCCAAGCACCAGTGGGATGCGGCCCACTAGGTTCGGATCTTTGGGGAGAGAGTCGGGAGGACCTCATGACCCAGCGATCCAAGAACCCGCTGCGCCTATTGCTCGCGGTGCTCGCGGTGCTCGCGCTGCTAGCTGCGAGCTGCGGCGGTGACGATAGCGGAGACGGGGCGACTGGTGGCGACGCCGAAGCCAGTGAGTCTGCAGACGACGTAGCCGCCGACGATGCACCGGCCGATGACGCGCCGGCTGAGGACGCGCCCGCGGACGACGCGCCCGCCGATGATGCGTCGGCTGACGACGCACCTGCCGATGAGGCACCCGCCGGGCCGTCCGGCACGCTGCGTATGGCGATGACAACCGACGTCCAGACATACGACCCGGTCATGGCCGGGATCGCGCAAGGGCCATACCTGATGCCTGTGTACGACACCTTGCTGGTCCGCAGTGCCGACGGGGGAGTGGCGCCACGCCAGGCAGAGGCGTTCCGCATCATCACCTCGTCTTCCTACGAGCTCGACATCAGATCGGGCATCACGTTCAGCGACGGCGCAGTTCTCGACGCCGCTGCGGTGGTGGCCAACTTTGAACGAGCCAAGGCCCGAGAAGACAGCCCGCAGGCAGCGACCTACAGCAACATCGCGACAGTCACCGCAGTGAGCGACATGACCGTCCGCTTCGATCTCGTCGAGCCATCCACGGCGTTCCTTCAGGAGCTGACCTGGCTGCCGGGGATGATGGTGAGCCCGGGTGCGTTTGACACCAATGTCGATGTGACTCCCGTGGGCGCAGGCGGCTGGGTCTTCGACGCCGAATCCACCCGGGCCGGCGTTCAGCAGGACTTCGCGGCCCGCACCGACGGATTCTGGGACCCTGAATCGGTCCAGGTCGAGCGCATCGAGATCCGTCTGCTGCAAAACGACGCAGCGACAAACGCCATCTTGAACGGCGAGCTGGACTTGATCTTCAAGGACGACCTGTCGGTGTCAGCCTACAAGGACGCCGGGCTGACGATCATCGACGGCCCAGAGCCCGGCCTGTGGTACGTGCAGGTCATGGACATCGACGGCGTCCTGCTCGAACCGATCGGCGACGTCCGTGTCCGGCAGGCAATGAACCTGGCCCTCGACCGGGACGGGTTCAACGCAGCAATCCAGAACGGTCTGGGCAACCCGTACCCCGGATGGTTCCTGCCGACCGAGGCGTGGCATGACCCCTCCACCGAACAGTGGGCCTTCGATCTCGACCGTGCCAAGGCGCTGCTCGCCGAGGCCGGCTACCCGGACGGGTTCGCCATCACGATCGAGACCATCCCGCCGCTCGCGCCTGCGGTGGAGGCGATAGCGCAGATGTGGACTGCCCTCGGGCTGGACGTATCGGTCAATGTCGGGGAACCGGGAACCTTGGCCGGCACGATGCGCGCCGGCGTGACACCGCTGACGCCGACGTTCAACGCCGGCCACCCGCCAGAGCGCTTCTACCGTCAGCGTCTGGCACCCGGAAATGGATTCGACCCATTCCTGGCAGACCGTGGGGAGCTGGCCGATCTCGCCGCCAAGGCGTTCGAGGCCACCACGGTCGAAGCGCAGAATGAAGCGTGGGCCAAGACTTTCGCGTACGCCGTGAATCAGGGCTTCGTCATGGTGTACGGGCACGCGACGGGTGGCGTGGTCATTGGCCCTGGCGTGGCTGGCGCCGAAATGCTCCCTGCCGACATCATGCCGCGCCCGTACGGCATGAGCGTCGGGTGATCGCAGGGCCACGCCCATTTCGTGGTCCTTATCTGCACTGACCAGTCCCAGAGCTCCCCAGCCCGACACATCATCGGGCTGGGGAGTTCGACTGTCCCATTTGGCGGACTGACGACGTGACTCGCACCGTCCTGATCCGGGTGGCGTCGCTGGTGCCGCTCGTGATCCTCGCGAGCTTCATCACGTTCTCGCTGCTGCAGCTGACCGAGACCGATCCCGCCATCGTGCGGCTGGGCGACGACGCGACCGAGGAGGCCTACGAGTCATTCCGGGAGCAGATCGGCGTCAACGACACTTTCGTCGTTCAGTACGGCCGATGGCTGGGCAACGCAGCCACCGGCGACTTGGGCGAGTCGTGGAACGGGCCTAACCAGGTCTCCCAGCTCTTGAAGGAACGCCTGTCGGTCACGTTCTCGCTGGCACTGGGCGGGCTGTTCGTCGCGGCGACCATCGGCATGGTGCTCGGCATCGCCGCGGGCGTTCGTGCCGGTCGAGCGACTGACTCAGTCATCACCGCGGCGGCGTCCACGGGGCAAGCGATTCCGAATTTCTGGGTCGGGATCCTGCTGGTGGCGTTCGTCGCGCTGCCCTATGACGTGTTTCCGGCGACGGCCTACACCGGCCCTACCGAATCGGTGAAGGACTGGTTGATCAGCATCACGCTGCCGTCGATCGCGCTCGGCACCGCCGCTGCCGCAGCGATTGCCCGCCAGACGAGAGCCGCGTTCGTCCGAGTGCTCCACGAGCCCTATATCCGCACCGCCTTGTCGGTTGGCCTGTCACGGCGGTCGATCCTGTACCGGACCGCGCTCCGCAATGCGTCAATCCCGGTGGTCACGAGCGCCGCCACGCTGTTCGGCGTGCTGCTCGGCGGAGCGGTGATCGTGGAAGCGGTCTTTGCCTATCCCGGCTTGGGCTCGCTCGTGCTTGAAGCCATTCAGAACGGCGACCTGCCCGTTGTGCTGGGCTTCGTGTTCGTTGCCGCAGTCGGGGTGGCGCTGGTTCAGCTGCTCTTGGACATCACCTATACCGTCATCGATCCCCGGACCCGTGTGTCATGAGTGCACCCGAGGCGCCAACGGCACGTGAAAGCCCGATAGTCAAGATCGCATGGGGGCTGATCCTGCTGCTGGCGGGGGTGGCGATTCTCGGGCCGTGGCTCTCGCCGCACGACCCCAACCTCGGCGACTTCTCGAAGATCATGGTCGGCCCGAGCAGCGAGAATTGGCTTGGCACCGACAACCTGGGGCGCGACACCCTCAGTCGACTCATGGTGGGCACGCGCATCGCTGCGCTTGCCGGATTGGAAGCGACGGCGATTGCGATCGCGGTCGGGGTGCCGATCGGCATCACGGTGGGGTTCCTCGGCGGTGCGCTCGATCGCTTGGTGATGCGCGTGGTCGACGCGGTGGCGGCGATCCCGGCTCTGGTCTTTGCCATCGCCATCATTGCCGCCATCGGAGGCGGCCTGACTCAAGCCATGATCGCCGTCGGCCTGGCGTTCTCGGCCAGCGTGGCGAGACTGGCGCGGGGGTTGACGCTGAGCGAACGCGAGCGCCTCTACGTCGATGGCGCGAGGGTCGTGGGCCTCGGCCGCTCGAGTCTGCTGCTCCGTCACATCCTGCCGAATATCGGCGGCCCGCTTGTCGTGATCGCCACCACCGTTTTTGCTCAGGCCATCGTCACCGAGGCTGGGCTGAGCTTCATCGGCCTCGGCGTCGAGATCCCCGATGCCAGCTGGGGTTCGATGCTCACGAACGCGCAGCGTGTTCATCGCGACAACCCCTTTCAATCGGTGCCTCCGGGGGTGGCGATCTTCATCACGGTGCTGGCGATCAACATCGTCGGTGATTCGCTGCTGCGGCGCCGCAGGGGCGAGTCGTTCGACCACCCGGCCGGCCACCTCGAACCGGTCATTGCCCGTTCGAAAGATGTCGATGCGCCAATCGTCGATCCAATCGCTCAGCCGATGACGAACTTGGACCGCACTGCCGCAGGCGCCGATTGGGCTGCCGGAGCGAGCCGGGTTCTCACGGTCCGCTCGCTGTCGGTCAACTATCCCACGACGACAGCGGTGCTGTCGGCAGATTTCCATGTCGACGAGGGCGAGGTGGTGGCCCTGGTCGGCGAGTCGGGGAGCGGCAAGACCAGCGCGGTGATGGCCGTCGCAGCTCTGCTGACACCTCCGGCCGACGTGCGTGCCGCCGAACTGTCGCTCGCGACGTCAAGCGGCGACATGTCCCTGCTCGACATGAGTCGAAGCGAACAGCGCCGCTGGCGAAGCCAACTCGGCGTCGTCTTCCAGGAGCCGGCTGCCAGCTTGAACCCGCTGCAAACGGTGGGCCGGCAGATGGCCGACGCGCTGAAACGGGTCGGGGGCATGTCGCGGCGCGAGATCTCGGACCGGACCATCGAGCTGCTGACCGCTGTCGGCCTGCCGCGGCCTGCCGAGGTCGCTCGCCTGCGCCCCGACCAGATCTCGGGTGGCATGGCGCAACGTGTGGTGATCGCTCAAGCTCTGGCCAGTGAGCCCCGGCTGCTGATTGCCGATGAACCCACAACTGCTCTCGACGTCACGATCCAGGCCGAGATCATCACGCTGCTCAAGCAACTCGGCGAGCAGCGTGGCCTGGCAGTGCTGTTGGTCACGCACGATCTCGGAGTGGCCGCCGAATTGGCCGATCGCACCCTCGTGATGTACCAGGGCCGGGTGGTCGAGCGGGCGCCGATGGCCGGCTTGGTGACGGCGCCGCAGCACCCCTACGCGTCGGAGCTGCTGCTCTCGGTGCCACGCAACGTGGGGGGCGTCAGGATCGAACCGAAGATCGACCGGTCGGCTTCGCTTGCGGTGCCGACGGCCGGGTGCGTGTATGCGCCCCGCTGCGAGCACGCAACGCCGGAGTGCCGCGAGCGCGAACCAGTGCTGAGGAACGTTCGAAGCCATCTGGTCGCTTGCATCCATGCCGAGGAACTGGATCTGCCCGCTATCTCTGTAGAACCGTCTGCATTCGAGCCCGGAGGCGAGCGGTGACCGTGCTCGCGACGGCGGATGGCCTGACGGTGCGCTTCAAGCGGCGCCGGAGCCTGACGGCGCTGTGGCCACCGCCGTTCACCGCCGTCGACGATGTCAGCTTCGAGCTCACTTCGGGCAAGATCACCGCCATCGTGGGCGAATCCGGCTCGGGAAAGACGACCGTGGCGCGTGCCCTGCTGCGTCTGGTCCCGTTCGAAGGCGAGGTCACCGTCGACGGTGTCGCAGTCCACGATCTGCCGACCTATCCCGGTCTTGACTATCGCCGCCGCATCCAGGCTGTCTTTCAGGACCCGCTGCAGGCGCTCAATCCGCGCCACAGCACAGAACAGCTCATCGGGGAACCGTTGAGAGTGCACGGCCACCGCGAACCCACCGAGCACAGCGCTCGCATCGATGAGCTTCTCGAACATGTGGGTCTCGACGCCGAGTTGCGGCCACGCACCACCCGGGAGCTCTCAGGCGGCCAGCGCCAGCGCGTCGCCATAGCGAGGGCGCTGGCGAGCGAGCCCCGGGTGCTCGTCTTGGATGAGGCACTCAGCTCTCTCGACGTCACGACCGGAACGCGGGTCGCGCGGCTGTTGCGAGCGCTGGTCGATGCTGACAACGCGATGCTGTTCATCGCCCACGACCTGGCCCTGGTTCGCCAGCTCTGCGACGAGGTGCTCGTCATGCACGACGGGCGCATCGTGGAGCGCGGCAGTCCCGACGACGTGTGCGAACGACCCCAGGACCCGTACACCCAGCGGCTCATCGCCGCGATCCCCGACCCGGCTGACGCACTGGTGCGCTGAGCCGCGGCCTCTCGGTAACGGCTACCGGTGACTGTCGAGGAAGAGCCGGGCCGCGTCCACCGCAACCTCGGCGGCCAGCGCCATGGCCTGCGGCGTGGTCGCAGCGGCGGCGGTGTCGGCGGTGGTGTGGAACAGCGATGATCCGCCCAGGAACGACAGCACCGATGCGCCGGCTTCGAACCATGTGCCGCCTTCGCCGGGCCACGGATTCACCTGGCTCAAGCGCCAATTTGCTGCGAGCACTCGGCGGCCAATCTCGTCGCGGACCTGGCCGTTGGCCGTGGTCAGCACCATCCGTTGGGCGCCGAGCCCAGCCGGGCCCGTCGAATCGGGTTCGATCGCCCCAACCGATGCGCCGAGATGGACAACCGGCCAGCCAGTCACGTCGCGGCTGGCGAGATAGTGCTTGAGACCGATGTGATCGATCTCGTGGCCGCTGCACACCGAGAGCGTGACGTGGTGATCGGCAGCGAGATCGGCGGCCATTGCCAATGCGACCGCGAGACCGGTGCCGCGTTCACCGCCGGCGGGGGTCCAGCCGGTCAGCGGTGTCGTGATGTTGATGGCCGGTGCGTCGGTTGCGCCCAGCGTGGCGATGACGTTGGCGCTGCGATCCGGCTCGGCCGTCGCTGTGAAGGTCAATTCGGCGTCGCCGCCGCGCACACGGTGGGCCCAGTTGCCCGGAATGATGACTGCAGGGCGCCCGGGGGTTGTCGGCATCTGCGGCACTCGGTTGCACTGCACGGGATGGTCGTCGAGACCTCCGATGGCCATGACGAGCGCCGCTGCGTCAGGATCGGCTTGGAGGTAGGGGTCGAGCCCTCGCGGGTTGCCGACGATGTTGACATCGACGTCAACTACGGAGAGGTTCGTGGTGCGCCAGTCGCCTGCCGCGCAGTAGAAGACGGGCAGCGCGGGCACGGCTCCGTGGGCGGTCCTCAACTCGGCAGTGCAGACGAAACGGTCGAACTCGAACCAGTCTTCGTGCACCGAGGCACCGAGGCTTCGAAGGACGTCGGTCAGCCAGGCGGTGGTCTGGGCATCGGCCGGGGTGCCGGTGTGGTGGTTGCCGAAGCTCGCGTAGGTCTCGACGATCTCATACAGCTCGTCGGCGCTGAATCTCGCGGTGGTCATCAGGCTCATTGGTCCGCCAACTGGTTCTTGAGCTCAACCTCGGCCGCCTTGATCAGGTCGTCGCGGTCGTCTTCAAGCTCGTACTCGACCCATTCGAGCCTACCCGTGAACGGGAAAGGGCCTTGGTAGGCGTCGGTCACCGTGGGGCCGGCGTCCTTGCCGATGTCCATGCCGTAGAGAGTCTCGCGGTAGGGCACCATCTCGACGGGGCCGCGCCCCATCTCGGTCGCGGTGCCGTCGCGCACGCACGACAGCTCCGCGGTGCCCTGGGCTTGCGCGGTCTTGGTGAACGTGACAACCAGGTCGAGCTCGCCTTCGGGCAGCGGAGTGTCGCTGCGCACGTCGAACATCTGGCCGAGCCGGTTGTAGGTGAACCACAGGTGGTCGTCTTGCACGAAGAACGTCAGCCCCGTGGTGCGGGCGCCGTAGGCCACGAGCACGCCGCCGTCGCCATCGGCACGGGTCACCCGGGCGGTGATCCTGAAGGACCGGTTGCGGATGTCGGGCGTCTTGCCACGCTGGAGGTGCGGCGTGCCGGCGTAGAAGCGCTGTGTCTTGCCCGGCGGGCCATGACCGGATCGGCGCCGGACGATGGCGTCGCCGCCGCGCCGGTCGTCGAGGGGCATCACGTTGTACTTGCCCGCTTCGGACCACCAGCGATTGACGAGCTCTCGCACTTTGTCGGGGTGAGTCCCAGCGAGATCGACGCACTCGGAGAAGTCCACATCGGTGTGGTACAGCGCCCACTGGTCGTCCTCGTACGGGGTGCCGGGGGCATGCATGGTCACCGCCTTCCATCCGTCGTGCCAGATGGCGCGGTGGCCGATCATCTCGTAGTACTGCGTCGTCCTGCGGGTCGGCGCCGACGGCGAATCGAACGTGTATCGAAGACTCGTGCCCTCGACCGGCATCTGCGCGACACCGCGGTAGGTCTCGGGCGCCTCCACGCCGACGCATTCGAGGACCGTCGGCAGCAGGTCGATCGTGTGGTGGTACTGGTCTCGCAGGCCGCCGGCGTCGCTGATGCCGTTGGGCCAGTGCACGATGAGCGGGTCGCGGATGCCGCCCTCGTAGGTGTTCTGCTTGTAGAAGCGCAGCGGGGTGTTGCCGACCTGGGCCCAGCCCCACGGGTAGTTGTTGTAGATGTTCGGGCCGCCGATCTCGTCGACTCGCTCGAGCATCCCCTCGATCGCCGTCTCGATCTCGTTGAAATACGCCAGCTCGTTCAGCGTGCCGTGCTTGCCGCCTTCCTGGCTGGCGCCGTTGTCAGACACCAGCATCACGATCGTGTCGTCGAGAACGTCGATCTTCTCGAGGAAGTCGATCAGCCGGCCGATCTGGTCGTCGGTGTGATCGAGCAAGCCGGCGAACGCCTCCTGCATGCGCAGGTAGATGGCCTTGTTGGCGTCGGGCAGCTCGTCCCACGGCTCGACGCCGGGGTTGCGCGGCGCGAGGATCGTCCCCTCGGGCACCACGCCGAGTGCGAGCTGCCGCTCGAACCAGCGGCGCCGCACGATGTCCCAGCCGTCGTCATAGCGGCCGCGGTACTTCTCGATGTAGTTGCGGGGCGCCTGATGCGGCGAGTGGGTGGCGCCGAAGGCCACGTAGGCAAAGAAGCGTCTGCCGGGAGCGGAGCCTTGGTGGGCGGTGATCATGGCGATCGCCTGATCGACGAGGTCCTCGGACACGTGGTAGCCGGCCTGCGACGGCGGATCGATCGGGTGATTGTCGATGCTCAGCTCGGGGGAGAACTGGTCGGTTGCCGGGCCCAGGAAGCCGTAGTAGCGGTCGAAGCCGCGCTGCAGCGGCCAATGGTCCATCGGCCCGGCGGGAGAGCAGTCTTCGAGCGTTGCGAGATGCCATTTGCCCAGCGCGAAGGTGCCGTACCCGTGTTCGCGGAGCATCTCGGCCATCGTTGCGGCCTTCGGCGAGATGGCGCCGCGGCTGTTCGAGAATCCGCTGTCGACGTTCGAGACGAACCGCATGCCCACCGAGTGGTGGTTGCGCCCGGTCAGCAAGCATGCCCGGGTGGGCGAGCACAGGGCCGTGGTGTGGAAGTTCGTGTAGCGCAGCCCGCCGTTGGCCAGTCGGTCGATGTTCGGTGTGTCGATGTCCGAGCCGAAGCACCCGAGCTGCGCGAACCCGGTGTCGTCAAGCACGATCACCACGACATTGGGTGCCCCCGGGGGCGGACGTCTCGGCGGGTCCCACCCCGGCGTCGATTCATGGACCGTCGTGCCAACCTTCGGTGTGCTCAACCGTGCGCCCTCCCCAGCAAACCCGTGCCGACTCCAGTGCCCGCGCTCGGGCTGACCCTACGTCAGCAACGCCCACAGCTCAGGAGTGACAGCGGCGAGTGTGCTGCGGCGCAGGGTTCAGAAGACGGGGAAGTGGGCGGGGTTCGCCCGCTAGGCCTTGTCGCTGATCCGCGGCGGTTCGATCCACGGTTGAGCGATCTCCATCCATTCGGTGGCGAGGCGGCCCTGTGTGTGGACGGCGGAGTCTGACAGCGGTCGACGCCGTGTCAGGACCAGGCAGAATTCATAGGCGGTGGCAGATACCCGGTGGGCAGCATCCTCGGGTCCCCAGGCCCAGATGTCTCCCCTTGGGCCGGTGAGCTCAACTCGAACTGGATCGACCGGCGGTGTCAATCCTCGATTGACGTAACTGAAGTCGCGGGTGATGACGCCAATGTGTGCAATGTTGCGCAACCGGTCGGTCTGGGGATACTCGACGCCGAAAGTGTCGGCCAGATCGTGGGAATGCGTCCACGTCTCCACCAGTCGACCGGTCGCCATCGACCGCGCTCCGATCTCCGGGCCGACCCAGGCGATGCGATCCTTGGGATCCCGCCTGCGCAGTGCGTCGATCATGTCCGCACGCACCTCGAGAAACCACCGCCACAGATCAGATCCCGAAAGAGACCGCACTTCTGCGCCGACCAACGAGTTGAGCGATACCTCACCGCGCGACATTCGGCCCTGAGCGACGGCAAACGACGCCGGATCGGTCAGCGTGAGATGTGCGAGCCAGTCGGCAGCGCCGAGGTGCAGGACGGTCTCGTGGCTGTCCCAGCCCTCGGCGACAGTAGGTGCACGCCATTGTTCTTCGTTCAGGTGGCCGACGACGGCGGTCAGAGCCTCAGTCTCGGCTTCGAGATCGTCGCAAATCTGATCCACGACCGAATGCTAGAGCGGCGCTCCCAGCCAAGTCCCCGGCCAGCAAGCACGCCCGCGTGGGCGAACCTGCCAGCGTTCAATCCAAGGGATCGATCTTTGCCGGGGTCTCGCCTCGGTTGAGCTTCTGCCACGACTCAGCCAATTCGGTTTGGTGGATAGCGGCCCATTCAGCGACGAGATTTCGCGCTCGGCGCGGCAGGCTCCCACGAATCATCCGAAGCGTCGCTATCTCGACGAGAGCCGACCGATCTGCATAGACGGCATGAAAGTGAGGCGGAGCGTGGTCGTTGCCGTACATGCGGATGACGATCCCGTAGAAGCGGCTCAGCTCGGCCATGACGAGGTTGGGTTGGTCTCAGCTAGCCAACTCGGGCCACGGTTTCGGGTGCAGATCTTCGAAGCTCTTGCCGGTGAGGTCCAAATACATGGCCGTCGGATCGAGTTCGAGAGCGTCGTCCTTGCCCCAAGCGACCGCGCCATAGGGCCGTACGTGTGCAGTCTTGAAGAAGGCCACGTCCGACCAAGCTGTGAAGACCCCTCGGGTTGACCACTCGGCGAGGTCGACGATGCCGCTCACGCCATCGTCAAACTTGATCCACAGCTTGAACGGCTGCCGCGCTTCGACCTCGACCGCCTGTGGCGGCAACGAAACGTCCATAGCAAGAACTCTAGGTGTGCTCGAGGTCATTCTCGAAACGGCTTGTCGCTCGCAGGATCAATGAGGGCTACAGCGTGGCTTTGAGTTCGTCGAGGCTTGAGTATTCGGTCAGGTCGTCGGATTCCCGAGCCTGTTTCAGGGCTTCGATGGTTTCGGCGGCGACGAATGGATCGCCGGCTAGGTGCAGCATGTGGTGCTTGGCGAGGCCCGCACGACGGTGACGGGAGCTCGACTGGAACGCCGGGTCTGCGAGCATCGCCAGGAATGCGGAGCGTGTCGGGAAGTACATGACGGCGGCGATGTCGAAGTCGAGGGTGTCGGGACCCATCATCACTTGGTCGACGGTGGTGCTGAACACGACTCTGCCGCCGAGGTCTTTCAGCTTCTTTCCGGCCTCGGCCAGATAGCGGCCAAGGGCCTCTTCGCCGCTGACTTCAGCGAGTGGCGACCCGAATTCTGGGTCTCCTGGCTGATACTGCGCACGCTCGTTGAGCTTGAAGAGGTTCAGCGCCGCGAGGGGCGCGTCCATGGGCAGGGATTGCAGTTGTGCCAACTGCGCCTCGGTCGGTGCGTCGCTGGTGGACACGGGTGTTCCCTTCGGTCGGCGGCTAGAAGACGGGGAAGACTGGGGTTTCGCTGGAGCGTTCGGCTCGGGTCAGGGCGTAGAGGACGCCCCAGTCGCCGTTGCGGTCTCGGGCGATGTTGATGCAGATGTCGATGATGATTGCTGCGCCCTCTGGGTCGGTGGCTGGGCGGGGCTGGCCTGTACTGACGGCGAGGTCGTCGAGATGCAGGAGTACCTCGATCAGCCTGGTGCGGCAGAAGTCGTCGAGGGTGAGCAGCCGGCCTCCCAGCGCGGCCACGAGACGGTCATCGGGTTCGTCGGCCAGCCGTGCTTCGAGGTCGGCGGCCAGTTGGCGGCATTTGGCTGCGGTGGCTTCGTGACCGATGGCCGATTCGGTGGCAGAGACATCTTTGATCTGGTCGTGGATGGGGGAGTCGACCGCGGCGTGGAAGTAGGTGACCGCGGTGAGCAGGTCGCCGTCGGGGCGCCGGTCGGGCGGGGTGCGGTCGAGGTAGGCGATCGTGGCGCCAGCGGCGCGTACGAGGTGGGCCGAGAGTGCCCCGACCGTCATGCCATCGAGAGCCGACGGCTGGTCCCACCGCTCGGCTGCGGCAGGGGTGGCGATGAGATCGGCTGCTCGGCTGACGGCTTCGACTACGAGCGCCCGGACGCGGGCCGAGTCGTTCGACGGGTCGGTGGCAGGTGTCATGTACTGGCCTCAAGTCGTTTCATGGATGGTCCGTTGGCGTCGGTGTCGCCCCAGTACTCCGGCAGGCGGAGGTAACCCACTCGCGGCAACTCAACGTTGAGGGCGATGCCCTGATGAGTCTTGAGCCGTTGGATGGTGCGGATGTGGGTGAGCAGCTCGTAGAAGACCATCCACAGCGACCCTTCGAGGTCATAACGGATGTAGCCGGGCCGCTCCGGGTCGGCGCTCGCTCCCCGAGCGAGGGTGGTGATGACATAGGACCAGAAGTGGGTGCCGCGGATGCTGGTGGTGTCGGCGCGGAGTTGCTCGATGGAGTTCTCGCTCACCACCCGCTCCAGCCAGCCGATGCCGATCTCCATCTTCTCGATGAGGTCGGGGACCTCCCAGTAGAGGTCCTCGTCGAGCATCCGGTCGTACTTCATGTCGGGCCCGAGATGGTGGTGCTTCCACACGACCGGTTCGGGCTCGTCGCCGTCGGGCCAGAGCAGGCGGGCGCATCTACGGTGGGTGAACACCAGCGAGTCCCATGCGATGTGGGAGACCTGACGGCGGATCGACCACCACATCCATTCCTTGTCTGGGCTGGTGTCGTCGAAATCGAGTTGAACTGGCGTCAGGCCGTCGACCTCGGCTCGCACCCACCCGACAATGCGGCGATAGGGCGGCATGGCTCCGACCGCCGGGTCACCGGGCATCTCGACGATGTCATGGTCGACCACAGTCATCGGCTTTGCCTCCGGGGGTAGGTGGGGTGCAGGTGACGTTGGCCGGGGCCGAAGAAGTTCTCCCGGAAGGTGGTGCCCTCGTAGCTGGTGCGGAACCGGCCGCGCCGTTGGAGCTCGGGCACGAGATAGTCGGCGATCTGCTCGAAACCCCAGGGGACGGGTGCCGTCGTCACGTTGAACCCGTCGACTCCGGTGGTCTCCATGAACGCCTCCAGCTGATCGGCGACAGTGCTGGGCGAGCCCACGAACCCCAGCCCGCCGGCAGTGTCGGACAGTCGTCGGGCGACATCACGGACGGTCCAGACCTTGTCGGGGTCTTCCAGCTTCCAGCGCTCGACTTGGGTGCGGATCGCGTTCGCCTCGATGTCATCGATCGGCGTGTCGGGCGGGTGCCCGCCGAGGTCGATGCCCGTCCAGCCGCAGAACAGGGCCAGGTAGCCGTCCACAGAGAACAGCCGCGACCACTCGTCGCGCATCGCCCGGGCCTCGGCATCGGTCTCGGCAACCACCACCCGCGCCACCTGCAACGCCTTGATGTGCTCGGGGTCGCGGCCGGCTGCTGCGGCCTGCTCGCGCAGCGACGCCACGACGGCAGCGCCCTTGTCGTTGCCTGGCACCGACATGAACACGACCTCGCCCGTGTTGGCCGCGAACTCGACGCCGCGTGCCGAGTTCCCCGCCTGGTACAGCACCGGCGTGCGCTGCGGGGAGGGCTCGACCATGTGCGGGCCTTGCACCGTGAACCATTCGCCGACATGGTCGATCTCGTGCACCTTGGCCGGGTCGGTGAACGTGTCGGTGGCGGCATCGCGCACGATCGCCCCGTCGTCCCAGCTCTGCTGCCACAGCTTGAGGCAGACGTCCACGTACTCGTCGGCCCGGTCGTAGCGGGTGTCGTGGGGGAGGATCTTGCCGAGCCCCTGACGTTCGGCGTCGGACAGGTACGAGGTCACGATGTTCCAGCCGACACGGCCTCCCGTGAGGTGGTCGAGCGTCGAGAACAGCCGGGCCGTGTGGTACGGGGCGTGGTGACTGGTGGAGAAAGTCACGGCGAAGCCGAGGTGCTCGGTGCATGCCGCCAGCGCCGGGATCAGCAGCGTGGGGTCGATGCCGGGGATCTGGACCGCTCCGCGCAACGCAGCCTCGCGGCTCGCTCCGTACACGTCGTAGGTGCCCAGCACGTCGGCGAAGAAGATCCCGTCGAAGCAGCCCCGCTCCAGGGTGCGCACGAGGTCCTGCCACCAGCTCAGCGTCCGGTACCCCCACGACGTCTCGTCGGCAGGGTGCTTCCACATCCCCTTGATCTGATGATTCGGGGACGCCTGGATGAAAGCGCTCAGGTGCATTGAGCTGCTCCCTCTGGTCGACAGCCAGCATGCCTGATGGCGGTTGACGATCGCTCGTGTCCAGCCGAGTAGCGATGTGACTACCTTCGCTGCACAGGAGATGGGAAGTCCATGAGCAACCATGACGGAGATGTCGAGACGCTGTGGAACGGCGATGTCATCACGCATCGCTTCTTCGAGGCGGCCGATCTCGGTTGGCATGCCATCACCGCCGGTGATCCGGAGAATCCCGATGTCGTCGTGTTCCTGCACGGTTTCCCCGAGACGTGCTTCGCGTGGCACCACCAGGTGGCCGGCCTCGCCGACGACTTCTTCACCATTGCGCTCGATCTCAAGGGCCACGGCCAATCCGACACCCGTCTCGACAGCGACTACGACTACGCAGCACAGGCAGCCGAACTGCCCGCGGTGTTCGAGGCGCTGGGTCTCGATCGGTTCTTCCTCACCGGGCACGATCGGGGGACGGTGATCGCCGACCACCTGTGCTCGGTGCCCGGCATGGCGCAGAGGATCCGTCGCTACGTCCGCATGCAGCAGTCAGGCAACCGGCCGCATTCAGAGCCGGTCCCGCCGCATGATTTGTTCCGCAGCCCGATGGGCGCGCAGTTGCTTTCTCAAGGGGTCATCCAGCGGGGGGCATTCGGGCTCGACCCATTGCCGCACGGGCTGCCGATGACCGCGAAACCGATCGCCCGCGAAGACATCGACCGCATCATCGAGGAGAGCACCCAGCCGGGCGTGCCTGAGGGCATGTCGGCCAGCTTCGTGTCTGCCGGCTTCGAGCGCGAACTCGAGGACCGCATGAACGGCCTGTTCGCCGGGATGACGATGCCGGTGCTGTTCCTCCAGGGCGCCAAGGACCCCGGCCAGCAACGGCACGAGTACGAGACCGTCACCGACGAGGTTGCGAACGGGCACCTCCAGTTCCTGGAGCTGGGCCACTTCCTGCACTTGGAGGATCCACCGGTGGTGAACGCCGCGATCCGCGAGTTCCTCACCCGCGACGATCTACCGAGCTGAGCAGTCCGGCCGAGCGACGGCTTACACCATGAATCTGCTGATGGGCTGGCCGAGCAGGTGCCGCCCGTAGTCGGCGTAGCGGACCTCGCGGTCGAAGATGAGGTGGTTGGAACCGGTCGTAATGTCGCGCAGCGCCCGCTGGATGGGGTTGTCCAGCCGGCTGCCGCCGGCGCCGGTGACCGAGCAGATGTCCCTCACGGCATCGCGGCACATGTAGACGGCGTGGGTCAGGCGCGACAGCCAGATGCTGCGGGTCTCGAAGGATGCGCTGTTGCGCTGGGCCATCACATCGGCGAGCACGTCGCGGAACATGAGCTCGGCTGCGTCGATCGACAGCGCGGCCCGTGCGGCGATCGCCGGCTTGCCCTGGTCGCGTTCGGGGCCGCCGATGCCGGTTCGGTTCGCCGCGATCTTGGCCTTGGTCTGCGAGCGGTATTCCTCCAGCGCCATCTGGGCCGCACCGAGCATGGGCAGCCCCGCGGCGAAGCCGAGCACGGGAATGAGCGGCGTGCGGTACAGCTCTCCTGAGTGAACCCGGGTTGATTCGCCGGCTGCGTTCATCAGCCCGACCATCGAGACGACCCGATCGGCGGGCACGAAAACGTCGTCGACGCGGATATCCCACGAACCGGTGCCGCACAGGCCCATCACGTACCAGGTGTCGACCGGCTCGACGTCTTCGGGCGGCAGCGCGAAGAAGTTCGGCAGCACCCGCCCGTCGCCCTCGTCGATCATCGCGCCGACCAGCACCCAGTCTGCATGGATGATGCCGGTTCCCCATTGCCACTGGCCGTCGAGCCGGTAGCCGCCCTCGGTGGGAGTCGCCCTGCCGCCGCCGACGTTCAGTGTGGCGGGGGCCAAGATGAACTGGCTCTCGGCGAACACCTCCTTCTGGAAGCTCTCCGGGTAGCCGCACATCCAGAAGTTGTGCTCGATGTAGAACGAGATCAGCCAGCCCATCGAGGCGTCGGCGCGAGACAGCGTCAGTGTCACCTCGAAGTAGGTGTCGAGGTCGGCTTCGTGGCCGCCGTAAGCCTGGGGAACCATGAGTGCGAAGAGCCCGCTGTCTCGGACAGCGTCGATCACCCGGTCGAGCGGACGCCGGGCCAGCTCCGCCTCGCGGGCGGTCTCGCGCAACAGCGGAGCGAGCTCGTTCGCGGCGTCGATCAGTTCCGCTGAGCTCATCGGGGAGTTGGCCATGTCGCGCCCCAGCAGTTCGTCTCAACCCTGCGATGCCGACCAGGGCGCCCATCGACGACTCGACTGGCCGACGCCGGTCACCGTAGCCGGGAGCGCTTGCGAAGTCGCCGTGGTGTGACCGTCGGACCACAGCGTCGTCGCCCGCACGCCTGACAGACTGCGGCGGGTACATACACGCTGTACCGATGACGGGGAAAGAATGCGAACGCTGGGACTGGACGATGCTTGATCATTCCGAACGGGTTGCTGCAGCCCGGTCCGCCATCGACTACATCTGCGGCCGCAGCGACGAGGAACAGGCGGTGCCGGTTCCGAATTGCCCGGGCTGGACGGTGTACAACGCGGCGTCACATATCGGCCGGGTCGGAATCGCGTGGGAGGAGATGATCACCTCGACACCCGACGACCCCGAGTCCCGGGCGCGGGGTTACGAGCGCGCCGGCCGCAAGCCCGCCGGAACCTCGACGGCGGAACTCGCAGCGTGGGCCTACTCAGCCATCGATCATCTCGCCGACGACCTCGACCGGCGCTGCTACTTCTCGATGACCGGAGGCGAAGGCAATCCGCGGCTGTGGGCCTGGCACGCGGCCTCCGAGCTCGGCATGCACCGCCTCGATGTCGAGGCGGCACTGGGCCACGCGCACTCCATGACGCCGTCGCAAGCACTCGACGCCGCCGATTACACCTGCCAGTTCTTCCTGCAGGCGATGCGCCGCGTCCTCGAACGTGATCCCGGCGGGCTCACCGCCCGTCTGGTCGAGGTCGGCAGCGTGACTATCGAGCCCCTGCCCGAGACCGAGTCGCCGGCATCGGTCGTGGTCGAAGGCCCGCCGATCCAAGTGCTCCTCGCACTCTGGGGCCGCCCCCACGTCGGTGTCGAGATCACCGACGGCGACCCTCAGGTCTGGCAGCACTGGCAAGCCTTTCCCACCGAAGCCTTCCAGTTCGGCACCTGGGACTAGCCGCGTCGCAGCCCTTCCGACAGGGGGAGGGCAGCGAGGAGTTGGGCTAGGCAGTCTTCTAGGGGTTGGGTGGTGTCGATAGTGATCTCGGGTGCGGGCGGTGGTTCGTAGGGGGCGGAGATGCCGCTGAAGTCGGGGATCTCGCCGGCTCGGGCCTGGACGTAGAGGCCCTTGGGGTCGCGGGCCTCGCAGATTTCGAGCGGGGTGTCGACGAACACCTCGATGAAGGTGCCTTCGGGATGGATGGCACGTACCTGGTCACGATCGGCCACGTAGGGCGAGATGAAGGCTGTGAGCACGACGACTCCTGCGTCTTGGAACAGGCGGCACACCTCACCGATGCGGCGGATGTTCTCGGCGCGGTCTTCGGGCGAGAAGCCGAGGTCACGGTTGAGGCCGAAGCGGACATTGTCGCCGTCGAGGACATAGGCAGCGACGCCGCGTTCCAGCAGGGCCGCTTCGAGGGCGAATGCAAGGGTGGATTTGCCGCTGCCGGAGAGCCCTGTGAACCACACTGTCATCGCACGGTGGCCGAAGTGCGCCTCGCGGTCGGCGCCGGTGACGTGCCCTTCGGCGCGCACGATGTTGCGCGAGACGGGCTCATGCCCAGCGCCATCGCCTCCGACGCTCTCGCTCCCGGCGCCCGCACTCACGGTGTGTTCTGTCCTCTCAGAAAACCGCGCTCGGTCAGCATGCGCACGATGGCGTCGATGCACTCGTCGACGTCTTGGGTCGAGGTGTCGACGCGCAGGTCGGCATCGGTCGGTCGGTCGAAGTCGGCGGAGACGCCGGGGAAGCGGGGGATCTCCCCGCTGTCGGCCATCGCGTAGAGGCCGTGAGGGTCGCGCTCGCGGCACACCTCGATGGGCGTGTCCACGAAGACCTCCACATAGCGATCCGCGCCCACCAGGTCACGGGCTCGTTGCCGCACGTCACGGTCGGGGGCCACCATTGCGGCGATCGCGATGAGGCCCTGGCCGTTCACGAGCCGTGCCACCTCCGACACCCGGCGCAGGTTCTCCGAGCGTTCCTGGGTGCTGAAGCCCAGGTCACGAGAGATGCCCATGCGAACGTTCTCGCCGTCGAGACGGATCGACACCTTGCCCCGATCGAACAGCTCACGTTCGAGGGCCGTGGCGAGCGTGGACTTGCCGGCCGCAGTGAGGCCCGTCAGCAGGATGGTGCACGGCTGCTGGCCGAATCGGATCGCCCGCTCTGCATCGCTGATCTCCGAGCGCTGGCGAACGAGTGCCGCATCGGGCGTGCGGTCCCACGCAGACGCCGCGCCCATGATCATTCCTGCGGCCACTGTGGCGTTCGTGAGCCGGTCGACGAGCACGAACGAGCCGGTCGCCCGGTTGGCGCTGTAGGGGTCGAAGGCGAGCTCCCGGTCTGAGGTGATGACGCAGTGCCCGATGTCGTTGAGCCCAAGGCCCGGGGCCTGCTCGTGTGCGCCGGTATTGATGTCGATCCGGTGCCGGACGTTGCGGATGGTGCAGTTGGAGACCGTGTTGGTCGTCTGCAGCAGGTAGGAGCTGCCGGACTCGGCGCCGGCCTCAGACATCCACACCACCATGGCGTCGAGGTCGTGTGCCCGCTGGGGTTCACTTCCTGGAGTCACCAGCAGATCGCCTCGGCTGACATCGATGTCGTCAACGAGTGTCACCGTGACCGCCCGTCCCGGCCCGGCCACATCAAGGTCGCCATCGAAGGTGGCAATCCGTTCCACCGTCGAGCCGAGCCCCGAAGGCAGCGCCACCACCTCGTCACCGGGCCGGAGCACGCCCGAAGCTACGGTCCCGGCGTACCCGCGGAAGTCGGCATCGGGGCGGGAGACCAGCTGCACCGGCATGCGGAAATGCTCCAGCTCGACGCCGGCATCGATGTCCACCGTCTCAAGCTGCTCCAGCAGCGGCGGACCGTCGAACCAGCCCAGATTGCCGCTGGCGTCGACGACGTTGTCGCCCAAGAGCGCGGACATCGGCAGGAAGTACGGCTGGCCAAAGCCGAGCGGCTTGGCGAACGAGCGGTAGTCCTCGCAGATCTCGGTGAACCGATCCTGCGACCAGCCGACGAGGTCCATCTTGTTGACCGCCACCACCACCTGGCCGATGCCCAGCAGGCTGGCGATGTAGCTGTGGCGCTTGGTCTGGGGCAGCACGCCGTGGCGGGCGTCGATCAGGATGACCGCCAGATCGCAGGTTGAGGCACCGGTCGCCATGTTGCGGGTGTACTGGGGGTGCCCCGGGGTGTCGGCGATGATGAAGGTGCGGCGGGCCGTGGAGAAGTAGCGGTAGGCCACGTCGATGGTGATGCCCTGCTCCCGCTCGGCACGCAGGCCGTCCATGAGCAGCGCCAGGTCGACCCCCTCGCCCGCCGAGCCGTGGGTAGCCGAGTCGGCCTCGAGGCTGGCGAGCACGTCCTCGTAGATCAACTGCGAGTCGTGCAGCAGCCGTCCGATCAGCGTCGACTTGCCGTCGTCGACGCTGCCGCACGTCAGCAGGCGCAGCAGGTCCATCAGAAGTACCCCTCGCGCTTCTTCTGCTCCATGGAACCCGACTGGTCGAAGTCGATCACCCGGCCTTCCCGCTCGGAGCGGGTGGCCACCAGCATCTCGCCGATGATCTCCGGAAGCGTGGCGGCCGAGGACTCGATGGCACCCGACAGGGGATAGCAGCCCAGCGTGCGGAACCGCACCAGCCGCTGCTCAGCCACCTCGCCCTCGTCGAAGACGAACCGGTCGTCGTCCACCATGATCAGCACGCCGTCACGTTCCACCACCGGCCGCTCGGCCGCGAAGTACAGCGGCACGATCGGGATCTGCTCCAAGTGGATGTACTGCCACACGTCGAGCTCGGTCCAGTTGCTCATCGGGAACACCCGGATCGACTCGCCCTGGTTGACCCGGCCGTTGTAGAGATTCCACAGCTCGGGCCGCTGATTCTTGGGATCCCAGCGGTGATGGGCATCGCGGAAGCTAAACACCCGCTCCTTGGCCCGTGACTTCTCCTCGTCGCGCCGGGCACCGCCGAATGCCGCATCGAACCGGCCGGCGTCGAGCGCTTGGCGCAGCGCCTGGGTCTTCATGATGTCGGTGTAGTTCTTCGACCCGTGATCGAACGGGTTGATGCCCTGCGCGACCCCCTCGGCGTTGGTGTGCACGATCAGGTCGAAGCCGATCTCGTCGGCCATGCGCTGGCGGAACGAGATCATCTCTCGGAACTTCCACGTGGTGTCCACGTGCAGCAGCGGGAACGGGATCCTGCCGGGGAAGAAGGCCTTGCGGGCGAGATGCAGCAGCACCGAGGAGTCCTTGCCGATCGAGTACAGCATGACCGGCCGCTCGCACTGGGCGACCACTTCGCGCATGATCCCGATCGCCTCGGCTTCGAGCTGTTGCAGGTGGGTCAGCCGCAGCTCGGCGGGCAGCGTCGCGCTCATTGCGAACCTCTCGATTGCTCCACCATGGCCTGGCTGGTTTCCCACAGCTTGGCCCCGTTTGTGGCGTCCGCGGCGCTCTCGGACACCTGCTTGCGGTGCATCAGGTGCAGGTAGAGCCCGGTTGAGCTGCCGGCCTCGGGCGCGCAGCACAACCAGGTGACGGGCTCGACGGCTTCTTCGGGCGACCGGAACAGCCGTCGAAGCACGAGATCGACGAATGAACGGAGCGCCGCGGGCGCTCCGCGGGTGATGTTCGTGGCCACACCTCCCGGGCACAGCGCATGCACCGCCACCTCGACCCCGTCGCTGTCGTCGCCATCGGCATCATCGACCCCGTCGCCAACGCCATCGTCGCCTTCGCTGGAGCGATGCAGCCGGCGCGACAACTCCGTGGCGTAGGTGCACAGCACAAGCTTGCTCAAGCCGTAGTGCCGCATGCTGTCCTTCATGCCATAGGGGGCGAACTCGCCGAGGCGATCGAAGTCGATGGCAGCGCTGGATCGATGGGCTTCCGAAGAGACGAACACGATCCGCGGCGGGTCACCCCCCGGAACTGTCGGAACAACGACACCGTCGGACAGCCAGCGGTCGATCATCACCCGGTTCGCCAGGAAGTGGACTGCGAACATCTCGTCGTAGCCCTGCGCTGTCCGCCTCGCAGCGGGCGTCATGAGGCCGGCATTCATCAGCGCGATGTCGACGCGGACCCCGCGATCCCGTAACTCGTCGCAGCAGCGGTGCACCGATCGGAGATCGGCAAGGTCGACTTCGACCAGCTCCACAGTCTCCGAACCGGATTCGCGCGTGATCTCCTCGCAGATGCCGTGATGGCCGGGGCGGCAGGCCAGGATCATGTGGCCGCCGCGCCGAGCGAGCTCTACGGCGGCTGCCCTGCCGAGGCCGCTGTTGGCCCCGGTCACCAGGCAGGTCTTGCCGTCGATCCTCACGTCGTCGGCGACTGCTTCGATATCCGGCGCCGTGGGATTGCGGAGGTCACGGAAGGCCGTTGCCACCGCACTGACGAAGCCACGGTCGCCGACCCCGCGTACAGGCTCTCCCACCTCTGGAGGCTGCTCGCCGCCGGCTGACAGTGACGGCGGGGGATCGGCGCTCGGCGACTGACGCTGGTCGTTTTCGAACGGGATCGCGTAGGTCTCGCGGTATGCAGCGAACGCTGCGTCGATGCCCTGCTCGGTCAGTCCGAAGTCTTCGAGCTGGTAATCGTGCTTGCCGAAACGGTTTTGCGGGTTCGCTGCCAGGTACTGCTCGGCTTGGCGTTCGGCCGTCCCGTCGAAGCCGACGCCGGCCGCCTCGCACACGCGCCGAGCTTCGCTGATCGGGTCGGTGATCAGGTCGTAGTACGAGACATCGACGAATTGATTGGCTGGTGACGCGGCTCGAGCCTGCATGGCTCGCTCCACCATCCGGTGCGTCTTGTAGTGCCAGTGCCGCCCGATCTCGGCGGCATCGACCGCATCGCTGAATATGCCGTGGCCGTGGGCGACCATGCTGCAGAACGAGGCCAACGTGACACGGGGGTCACGATGGGCCTGGACCACCGTGGCGCTCCCGAACACCCTGCAGAACGCGTCGAGGAACTCCAGGTGGTGAGGGGTCTTGAGCACCCACGCGCTCGTGGGTCGCTGCCATGCCAGCACCTGCAGGACCCGGCGCAGAAACTCGTAGTTCTGCGTGTGGTCTTGATCTTCCAGCCAGCGGGAATAGCTCGGCACCGTCATGGTGGCCTCGGCTGTCTGGCTCATGAAGTTCAGGTCGAGCAGGAGGACGTCCTCTTCGGCCTGGTCGTGCCCCACCGGGTGGATCGCCTGAAAGTCGGGCGCTAGGTACGAGACGGTTCGCTGGGCGAGCATCGCGCGCCACCTGCGGGACCGCTCGGAGCGTTCTGCGGTCTCGCCCGTCGCCACCGGAACGAGGGCTTCGGCGCCGGTGATGCCCCGGATCTGCGGGTGCGAGCACAGCAGCCGCTGCAACAGGGTGGTGCCGGTGCGCTGCAGTCCGGTGATCAGGATGATCGTGCCCAGATCGATGTCTTCGATCTCGGGGTGCCGCGTCACCAAATCCTGAATCCGCAAGCGTTGTACCAGCGCATCGGTGAGCCGTGATTTCTGGATCAGGCGGCCGGCCGCACTCAGGCGGGCCTCGGCGTTGATCGAGGTGACCAACACCTCGAGGGCTTCGGCGTGACCGTCGTCGCCGAAATCGCTGAGACCGGTCCTGCGCCGTGCAGCCTCACGCAGTGCCTCAGCGTCCAGCCGGCCCGTCCGCCCGACGTATGCGCCGGCCCTGCCGAGCCGGTTGAGGAGCCGGACCGGGGCCGGGCGGAAGGGATGCGCGTAGTCGGTGGAGGTCACCGCACCCCCAACATGCGGCCGATGTCAGTCACCTGGCTGGCCTCGCAAGCTGGCGAGCTTGACCACGCGGCAGCTTGGCTGTGGATGCTCGGCGGCTCGAACCCAGCGGAAGCACATCGTTCCCGACGTGTGGCCTGCAGTGTCAATCCAGTTCGGCAGGCAGGGATCGCTATGTGCCACCACGATGCGCACCGAGCCGTCGGCTTCGTAGCTGGCGAGGTGGTTGTTGGTGTGGATGGTGAAGTGCCGGTAATCAAGCGATTCCATCCAGTAGTTGTTGAGCTGGAAGTTCCAGAGTTCGCACTCTGGCGGCATGGCTTCGATCACCAGTGCTTCGTCGGGCTCGAGCGCCCAGTGGCTGTGGTAGTACGCGATGTTGGGGTCGCCGCCGGCCGCAAGCGACACGTCGGGGTCGAAGCGGGGCAGCTCGTTGGTGTGCTTCTGGAAGTCGCGCGCCCACTTCGCAAACAGCAACGGCGCCCCCATCACCAGCGAGCCGGCATTGCGGAGCCCGTGATCCAGAGATGCCGCCGTCAGGTATGAAGGACGGGCCTCACTGGGGGCGCAGTTGATGCGTTCGATGGTGAGTTCGGCAGGAGTCTCCGCGTTCCGGTCGCCGAAGGTTTGGCGCACGACAAGGGCGCCTGTCTCGGGTGTCATCGGCAGCCAATTGGTGTCATGCCGGGTGCTGCTGAGGATCAATTCGAAGCACCCGTCGGCATCCATCTCGATGTCGTCGGACTCGATGTAGCCGGTCGGCGGCAGGCCGCCGCCTTGGCCATAGTGCCCCGCTTGGGTTCCGAAGCTCAGGTAGGCGATGTCGTTGCGGCGGCCTGAGATCTTGTAGTCGTACGACCCGTCCAGCACGGCCGTGAGGTAGAAGTTGTCGGGGTTGTCCGCACCCATCTTGGTGGTCTCGCCGACCACGCGGTGCAGTGCCGGCGCCTTGGGATCGGCGTGTTCGACGAATGCCATCAGCCCCGCTCGGGCGATGCGGCTCAGGTACCGGTAGCCCTCGGCCTGGTTGAACGCATCCCGCGGCGTGCCGGGGAAATGCAGCGCAGCTCCCGCTGCCTTGAGCGCATCGCAGAACTCGTCCCAGGACTGTCCGGTGGTGATCCGTTGCTCGGCCACGTCGTCGGGCGACTTGCCCCGGAGCTTCCACACCCACCCAGAGATGCCCCGAATCGCAGCCAGCAGACCGATGACGAACCTTCGCATGGCGTACATCTACTGACTCCGACGGCTCAGCGGCAACGGGCAGCGTTGGGCTACGTCGCCGGCGAGAGCTTGTGGGCGGCCATGGCGCGGAACAGCGGCAGGCTGCGTTCGTACATTTCCGCTAGGCGTGGCGAATTCTCCAGCGGCGGGTACTCGGTACGTGGCGTCGTGATGCTGGAACTCTGCCGGAGACTGTCGTGCCACGGTCCTGTGCCCTCGCCGTACCAACTCACCTCCGAGCGCTCGCCCGGTTCCCACACCAGCGCTTCGGCCATGAACTCGATGCCCACAGCAGCGCAGAAGGCCTGGATCGTTCCCTCCGGATTGCCGGTCAGATCGGCGGCGTCGATGACTGGCGGGGGAGCGCCGTCGCGCTCAGCGATCCGGCAGAACAGGCGGTGAAGCGATTCGAACCCGACCTCGTCCCACGTGCAGTCGGGCCAGTGATGGCCAAGACCCTGCACGACCCGCTCCGGGTCGCGGATGAGAAACGTGTGGGTCATGGCGGCGAGCTTGCGGTCGTCGAGGTCGTGCTCGACGGAGTAGGCGAAGTCCTTCACGAACACGTTCTGCGACTGCGAGAGTTCCGAGAGGCGGTCCCAGAGTTCGGCATAGGTGTGGCCAGGACGCGCTTCGACGTGAGCGTCTCGCTGAGATCGGCGGTCTTCGCCGTAGTAGTAGAGCTCGTTCCACGGCTCGTGGAAGCATTCGAAATCGCCCCGCTGGCGCATCATCCACTCGAACGCCGTGGAGACCGAGCGAGGCGTCGCCCACAGCGTCAGGAACATCGAGCCGTCCTCCGTATCGCCATGTACGAACCCGGGTGCACCTGTGAGTTCAGCGGGTTTCGGTTCGCTTGCGGGAGCGATGGCCCAGCACCGCAGCCCCCTCTGGCGTTCCGTCGTGGAAGGCCCCGATTAGCTCGTCCAGCGGCGACTCGTAACCCCCGTAGTTGCATTCGATGAAGCGGTGGTGGATCTGGTGGTGGAAATCGCCCAGCTCGAACCGCGCTTGGCGACGGGTCCGCGGCCCCAGCAGCAGTGCGTCGTAACCGGTGTGCGACAGAGGTGCCCCGAGGCCGTGGTGCATCATCATGAAACACAGGTGCAGCGGGTGTGACGGCACGAGGAACAGCAGCACCACGTCGGAGAAGAGCACGAGGTGCTCGACGGGGTGCATCGAGAGCCCAGACCACGGGCCGACATTGGTGTTGCGGTGGTGCCACGAGTGGATGTGACGGTAAGCCGGGCCGGTGTGCAGCAGCCGGTGGTGGGCTGAGAAATACAGGATCGACCACCACGGGATGACCACTAGGAACAGCACGAACCAGACAGGGTTGCTCTCGAAGGTGATCAGGCGTGCGTGCCCGTTGGCGTACGCCCACAGCAGCAACGACTCGAATCCGGTCCAGATCAGCACAGCCGGCACGAGCGTGAGGAACACGTTCTCCCGCACCTGATTGCCGAACAGGAACACACGCTTGTTACGTCCGAACGGGCGGGAGTCGTAGCGCAGGCCGTCGCCCTGACGACGCACGACGTAGAACCAGACGTGCAGCCCACCGGCGACGAGTGTCACCAGGATCAGGTTGCGAAGCCAGATTCCGAAGATCCAGCCGAATTCGAGGCTCTCCGTGCGTTCGAGCGACGGCATGAACCACGCCCAGACGGCGAACGCCGCTGCGAGCATGAAGAAGCGGGACCGCAGCGGCAGCCATGTGCGCCCGAGGTGCTTCGCAATGGCGCCCGGCCGGGGAGGCCAGTGCAGGAATGGTGCCGTGCGCAGCGGCAACTCCGGCGCGAAGTT
The DNA here is from genome assembly GCF_965219595.1 of Candidatus Poriferisodalis sp. NCBI lineage: Bacteria > Bacillati > Actinomycetota > Acidimicrobiia > Acidimicrobiales > Candidatus Poriferisodalaceae > Candidatus Poriferisodalis > Candidatus Poriferisodalis sp. Next base: position 3,284,906 of record NZ_OZ244781.1, on the reverse strand, counting down.
CCACATCGCGCGGCCGCCGTCAGGCGACGATGACGTCAAGGGCATCGCATCACCCCCGAGCAACCCCACGCTGCTGCCGTCAGGCCTGTCAGCCTGCTACCTACACCAGTGTATGTTCGGAAACGAGGTCGCCGACCGCCATTTCACAGCCCAAAACGGGGCAGCATGAGCGAACCGCATTTCAACGAACACGGGGCCGAGGTCACGGGCCGACGCATCTTCCGCTGGGACGAACTCCAAACGACGCGCTGGGATGCCGATCGGGTTGAGGCGCAGATCCTGACCGGCGAGCACATGCATCTGATCCGGGCGGTGTACGAGCCGGGTGCGACCTATGAGATGCACAGCCATCCCCACGAGCAGTTCAGCCTGCTGCTGTCGGGCCGCATGCTCCTGACGGTGGGCGGCGAGACGCGCGAGATCGGGCCCGGTGACGGCTGGTACGCGCCGGGCGGTGTTCCCCACGGCGGCGAAGTGCTCGGTGACGAACCGGCCGTGTTCATCGACGTCTACTCGCCGGTGACCACCTGGATACTCGACGTGTTCGCCCAAGGCAGGCGTGTCGACGGGGACCAGGCACCGCCTGCTGGGTAACTCAGCGGCTCACCGACCACCAGTGAGCGAAAGTCTGAGAAGCTAGGGGGATGGGCGAGCAGACGGCGCCGCAAGCCCAGCCGGTTGAGGGGCGCAGCTTTCCGACTACGGCGCGCGGCGCCAGGCCGACGTTCTTCGATGACGATGGTGCGACTGATGCGGTCTTGGCGATCGTGACGGCGCTCGCGGCCGAGGTGTGGGCGTTGCGTGAGCGGCAGACCACGCTCGAGGCGGTGCTTGCCGAGGCCGGCATCGATGCTGCCGCAGCGATCGAGGCGTACCGGCCTGACGGCGACGAGACCGCAGCCCGTGCTGCCGAGGCGGCGGCCTTCGCCGGTCGCGTCTATCGCGTATTCGAGGAAATGCGCGAAGAGGCGCTGGCCGGCGACACACAGGGCCGGTATCTCCAGATCGTCGATCGCGCATTCGCAGAGCTCTAGATGGGGGACAGCCAGATGAGCCAGCAAACACACCCGCTCCTGCCCACCGAAACGCACGACGAGAGCGCCCGGGAGGGCTTCGTGCAGGCGCTCAAGTCGCACATCGCGACCCGGGTCAGCCCCGGTGTGCGCGAGATCTACGACCGCCGGGTCCGCCAGCAATGGGTCGAGGAGCACGGCGACGAGCCGGCGGACCGGCACGAGGTCCGCGAAGCGCTGAGCTCCGACACCTACTACCGACTGTGGAGCTCGGTGCGCCGATCCAGCCAGCACCTGCTGTGGAGCTCGGTCGGCGATGCCATCGCACGCCAGGCCGGCGAGCTTGCACAACGCGCCCGATCGGCCGATGCGGGGATCGGTTCGCTGCGCCTCGACCCAGATCTGGAGATCCCCTGGTACAACGCCGAGGTCGACATCCACGCCATGCCGGGCGGCTACCGGGGCGAGTACATGGACGACGACGTGTCGGTCGGGGCGCTGTTCGACCGCGGCGTCTATGTGTACGCGATGGGCCAGATGGGCGCGCTCAACGACGATTACGGGCAGTCCGTCTGCCAGAACTTCCTGGCGGCCTCCCATCCCGAGTTCTCACCGCGGCGGATCCTCGACATGGGCTGCACGTCGGGCAACTCCACGCTGCCCTACGTCGATGCGTTCCCCGACGCCGAGGTCCATGCCATCGACCTGGGCGCACCCGTGCTGCGGTACGCGCATGCGCGCGCCGAGTCGCTCGCGCGGGCAGTGCACTTCTCCCAGCAGAACGCCGAGTGCACCGACTTCCCCGACGGGCACTTCGACTTGATCGTCTCGCACATCGTGATCCACGAGATGTCGCCTGCGGCGTTGCGCCGGATGTTCGCCGAGTGCCGCCGCCTGCTCGCACCGGGCGGGCTCATGGTGCACGCCGACTTCGCCGGGTACGCCGGCGTCGACCCGGTCACCCAGGCGATGATCGACTGGGACACCTACTACAACCACGAGCCCTTCTGGGGCCCGATGCGCGACATGGATCTGGTGGCCGAGTCAGTCAGTGCTGGCTTCGACGACGGTGCGGTGGAGATCACGTCGGTACCGACGGGCCGGATGCTGCAGACAGGCAAGCAGCAGAAGACGGGTCAGCTCACCCTTCTGGTCGGCCAAGCCTGACGGGGCCGCTCCGAGGCAAGACGGCTGGGCACTCGGTTGGTGCTGGATGAGGCAGTTGACTGAAGGGCCATTGCCCACGACAGGAGCGTGACCCGATGGAGGTCGTCAACGAAGTGATGCCCACGGACCCCGAGCGCATCGACGAGATGATGCAGCCTGGGCCTGACGGGCCGATCTACATGGTCAACCTGCTGAAGTTCAAGGACAAGGCCGAGTATGAGGACGGCCGCGAGACCGATCTGACCGGCTTCGAGGCGTACCAGCTGTACGGCCGGGCGGTGTCGAGGATCATCCGCGACTACGGCGGCGAGATCCAGTTCGCAGCGAACGTGACGTTCCTGTCGCTCGGCCAGGTCGAGGAATTGTGGGACGAGATCGCCATCGCCAAGTACCCGAACCGGGGAGCGCTGCTGGCGATGTCGTCGTCACCGGAATGGCGCGAGGCAGCGGTGCATCGCACGGCCGGGCTGGCCGGTCAGTTGAACATCGAGACGGTCGCCCAGTTCGTCCGCGAGTGAGCCCGGGAGGGCTCGGCCGCACAGGTTCTTGCTGGCCGGTCCCTCGTCGGGATTCCTTCCGGCTGGAAGGTTCAGTCGGGGAGGTCAGGTACCGTCGTACTCATGAGAATCGGCGAGCTAGGCGATCGCTGCGGGGTGAGCACGAAGACGATTCGGTATTACGAGTCGATCGGATTGCTCGACGAACCCGACCGGACGGCGAGCGGGTACCGAGAGTACGCAGGCGACGCCGTCCAGCGCCTGCGGTTCATTCGCGATGCGCAGGCGACGGGGCTGACGCTGGCGGAGATCTCCTCGGTGCTTGAGCTCAAGAGCGTCGGCGAGCGGTCGTGCGCACACACCACGGCACTCATCGAAGCGCACGTCGACGCTATTGACGTTCAGATCGCCCAGCTCCGATCGGCCCGCGATGAGCTGGCCGCACTGCTGAAGCGGGCACAGGGCCTCGATCCGGCGTCATGCACTGATCCCAACCGCTGCCAAGTGATCAACGGAGCCCGCAAATCCACTTGACCTTCCAGTTGGATGGAATGTTTAGAGTGGCCATGTGACCGCAGCGACCGCTCGATCCGACTTGGCCATCGACGGGATGACGTGTGCTGCGTGCGCGAGCCGGATCCAGCATCGGCTCGATGAACTGGACGCCGTAGCGGCCGCGCAGGTGAACTTCGCCACTGGTCGGGCTTCGATCACCCACGACGGGTCGCTCGACGAAGCCTTCGTTGCGGCGGAGATCGCAGCGCTGGGCTACGCGGTCATCGAAGAAGGCGAAAGCGAGGCGGCCGAGCGGCGCCGCCAGGCCGACCTGCTGGCCCGGCTGGTCACCGGAGCGGTGCTGACGGTGCCGTCGGTGCTGATCTCGATGATCCCGGCGCTGCAGTTCGGCGGCTGGGAATGGCTGGTCGCCGTGCTGGCGGCCGTGGTGATTGTGGGAGCGGGCTGGCCGTTCCATCGAGCCGCAGCGGTCAACCTGCGCCACGGCGCCACCACCATGGACACGCTCGTGTCGATGGGGTCGCTCGCCGCGCTGGCGTGGTCGCTGACGGTGTCGATCACCGGCATCGGCGAGGGCCATGTGTACTTCGAGACCGGCGCCGTGATCGTCACGCTGATCCTGCTGGGCAAGTGGCTGGAGCTGCGGGCCAAGCGCCGCTCGGGCGACGCCATCCGGGCGCTGGCAGATCTGGGCGTGCGGACCGCCCGCCTGGTGGACGGGCGTGAGATCGCGATCGCAGATCTGGCGGTCGGCATGCGGTTCGTGGTCCGGCCCGGGGAGCGCATCGCCACCGACGGCGTGATCACCGACGGGCGCTCGGCAGTCGATGCGTCGATGGTGACCGGCGAGCCGGTGCCGGTGGAGGTCGGGCCCGGCGACGAGGTGATCGGCGCCACGATCAACGCCAACGGAGCGCTCGTCGTCGAAGCGGCCAAGGTGGGTGCAGACACGGCGCTGGCGCAGATCATCCGCTTGGTTGACGAAGCCCAAGGCAGCCGGGCAGAGGTGCAGCGGCTCGCCGACCGGGTGTCGGCGGTGTTCGTGCCCATTGCCATCGTCATCGGGATCCTCACGCTGGCGGCGTGGTTGCTGCTGGGCAACGAGGCCAGCGCTGCATTCAGCGCAGCGGTGGCAGTGCTGATCATCGCCTGCCCGTGCGCCCTCGGGCTGGCGACGCCGCTCGGGATCATGGTGGGGACCGGCCGGGGCGCCCAGCTCGGCGTGATCATCAAGGGGGGTGAGGTTCTCGAGGACACTCGCTCGGTGGACGTGGTGCTGGTGGACAAGACCGGCACGATCACCGAGGGTGCCATGACGCTCGCCGGTGTCCAGGCGGGACAACTTTCGACCGCCGAGCGCGACGAGGTGCACCGGCTGGCGGCATCGGCCGAGGCGTTGTCGTCTCACCCGATCGCTGAAGCCATCGCCGGCTCGGTCGACGAGCTGGTCGAGGTCGAGGAATTCGAGACTGCACCCGGTTCGGGTGTGATCGCAACGGTCGGCGGCGTCGAGGTCCGGGTGGGCCGTCGCAGCCTGTTCGACGCTGTGCCGGCCGGCGTGGCGAACTTGGCTGCCGACGCTGAGGCCACCGGGGCCACGGCTGTGCTTGCTGGCCGCAATGGCACCGCGGAGATCGTGCTGGTGGTTGCCGATCGCATCAAGCCGACCTCGGCGGAGGCGATAGCGGCACTGCAAGAGCAGGGCCTGGCGGTGACGCTGCTCACCGGCGACAACGAGCGCACGGCACGGACGGTCGCCGCCGAAGCCGGCATCGAGTCGGTGATCGCCGAGGTCTTTCCCGACGACAAGGCCGCCGCCGTGCAGCGGCTTCAAGCCGCCGGCAAGCGAGTGGCGATGGTGGGAGACGGCATCAACGATGCCCCGGCGCTGGCTCAGGCCGACCTGGGCATTGCCGTCGGCACCGGTACGGACGTGGCCATCGAGGCGTCCGACCTCACCGTCGTGAGCGGCGATCTGCGGGCCGTTGCCGACGCCATTGCGCTGTCACGCCGCACCCTGTCGACGATCAAAGGGAACCTGTTCTGGGCCTTCGCCTACAACGCCGCCGCCATCCCGCTCGCGGCGTTCGGCATTCTGAACCCCATGATCGCTGCTGGCGCGATGGGCGTCTCGTCGCTGTTCGTCGTGACGAACAGTCTCCGCCTGCGACGCTTCACAGGCAGCCGCCAGACTGTCTAACTGAGTGACTGGCGACACGTGGACAGCTGAGGACATTCCCGATCAGTTGGGCCGGGTCGCCGTGGTGACCGGGGCCAACTCGGGGAACGGCTTCGAAACGGCGCGGGCGCTTGCCGGCCGCGGTGCGCTGGTGGTATTGGCGGTGCGCGACCTCGCCAAGGGCAGCGCAGCGGCCGAAGCCATACGCGCCGAGCATCCCGGAGCCGAGCTGGCGCTGCAGGAGGCGGACCTAGCATCGCTCGATTCGGTGCGCCGGGGGGCTGCGGCCATCGCCGATCGGTACGAGCGCATCGATCTGCTCGTCAACAACGCCGGGGTCTTTCACACACCCCGGCGGCAGACCTCCGACGGGTTCGAGATCCGCTTCGGCACCAACCACCTTGGACACTTCGCGTGGACAGGCCTGCTGCTGGATCGTCTGCTGCCAGTCGCTGGCTCTCGAGTCGTCACCGTGAGCAGCAACGCCCACCGGTACCGCGCCCGGATTGACTTCGAACGCTTCGGAATGGAGCAGGGTCGCAGCCAGTCGGCCGCCTACGGCCGTTCGAAGCTGGCGAACCTGCTGTTCACGCACGAACTGCAGCGCCGGTTGGCCGCAGCCGGCGCGGAAACCATCGCATTGGCGGCCCATCCTGGATGGGCCGAAACGGAGATCCTTCGCGACTTCCCGCTCATCGGGCTGATACGGCCGCTGATCCGTCCGCTGCAGCACCGTGCGGCCGCAGGGGCCTTGGCCACGCTGCGTGCCGCGACCGACCCTGCCGCTGCGGGCGGCGAGTTCTACGGGCCTGACGGTCTGTGGGAAATGCGAGGCCATCCGGTGCTGGTGGGATCCAGCGACCGCTCACGCGATCCAGAGCTGCAGCGGCAGACGTGGGAGGCGTCAGAACAGGTCACCGGGCTCAGCTTCGAGGTGTGACCCACTGCGTTCTATGCGGGTGTTCCCACCAACGCGAACCCCTCGTCGAGCCAGCCGATAGCGCCGCCGATCATCTTCTTGACTGGCCGGCCCAGTCGGGCGATCCGGACAGCCGCCTTGTCTGCCGCGTTGCAGTGCGGTCCGGCGCAGTACACGACGAACAGCGTGTCCGGCGGGTACTGCGCCAGGGCCTCCTCGGTGATCGTCGTGTGGTGCATGAAGATCGCGCCCGGTACGTGTCCCGCATCGAAGCTGGCTTGGTCGCTGTTGGTCTGCAGCAGCACAAAGCCGGGCGACCCGCTCTGCATGGCCTCATTCACGTCCCAGCAGTCGGTTTCGAGCGCCAGGAGGCGCTCGAAGTGCTCGACGGCCAGCGCCGGCGCGCCAGCAGGTATCTCGGTGACCGGGTTGGTGACAGGGGTCAGCGTTGCGTTGCTCATCGGGGGAGACGTCCTCATGTCGGTTCCAGCGCAGCAGTGTTGTCGATTGCCGGTCGGCAATCTAGGAGGCATTGGTTGCCGCGACCTGCATCTGCCGAGTGACTCTCGCCGTTCGGATCGGCACCACGCCCCGCCGGTACCGCGCCGCGTTCCGGACTGACGCACCGGTCAGTCGAAGGTAATGACGGTTCGGCCGTCGCTGCCGCTGAGCATTGCGTCGATGGCGTGCTGCACGTCGTCGATGCAGTAGCGCCCCGAGATCAGGCGATCGACGGGAAGCCGGCCCTCGAGGTAGGCGCCGCACAGATCGTCAATGGAGCGTCCTGCGTCGGTCTCGGCGTAGTAGCTGCCCTTGACGGTCTTGCTCTGGCGGGACAGCTCGGCACTGTTGAACGGTGTCGTTTCGTCGTTGCCCGGTATTCCCACGAGGACGAGCGCGCCGCCCGGCCGCACGCCACGGATCCACTCCTGCTGGAGCCGGGTATTGCCGATGGCCTCGAACACGACATCTGCGCCACGGCCGCCAGTCAACTCGAGCACCCGGTCGATGGAATGGCCGATGGCGTCCCCGTCAGCCCCTTCGTTCGCCTCGACGAAATCCGTGGCACCGAGCGAGGCCGCCAAGTCGCGTTTGGTCGCTTCCCGATCCACGGCGATGATCCGTTCGGCTCCTGCCAGCGCCGCGCCCATAATCACGCTGAGCCCCACACCGCCTGCGCCCACGACTGCTACACGGTCGCCCGGTCCGACGTCGCCCCGGTACCGAGCGGCCCCGACGCCGGTTGCCACCGCGCAGCCGATGAGCGCGGCAACCTCGAACGGCACGTCGTCGTGGAGCGTCACACAGCACTCTTGGGCAACGACCATGTACTCAGCCCAGGTCGAGACACCCGAGTAGTGGCGGATCATCTCGCCGTTGCGTGACAGCCGGCTGCTGCCGTCGGTCATGAAGCCCGGCCAGAGGCTGCCGACGACCTCACGGCAGAGATGCTCCTGGCCACGGCTGCAGTAGAAGCACGCCTTGCAGCTCGGGAGCCAGTTGAGCGCCACCCGGTTGCCGGCGCGCACCGTCTCGACGCCGGCCCCTACCGCCGCCACTTCGCCTGCGCCTTCGTGCCCGAGCACACACGGCAGGTCCGCGCTGTGGCGGCCGGTGATGACGTGCTGATCGCTGTGGCATACGCCGGCGGCTCGCATCCGGATCAATACCTCGCCTTCCCGCGGCTCAGCCAGATCCAGCGTGTCGACCCGCACCGGCCCGCCGACGGCGTCCAGCACCACCGCCCTGATCTTCATGCCCCTCCAGCTTGCCGGAGCCGTCCCAGCCCGAATGACCGGCCGACACGTTGGCGCGCCGGACGCTGACAAGGACGCGTGCGGTCAGCAATCGCCATCGACGAGCGCGGCGTCAGTCACCACTTCGCCGGTCCAGCAGTAGAGCAGCACCGTCGGCGTCGCGCCGAAGTCCTGCTGGTGCGGTTGCCACGGTGCATGATGCACGGCGCCACCGGGCCCGGCCGTTCGGGGCACGCCGTCGCCGCTGGTGAACGTCGGCTCGCCGGCCAACACGTGGTACAGCTCTTCGGCCTCATGGTGGTGGCTGGGGTAGTGCAGGTTCGGTCCCCAGACGCCGATGCCGACCCTCACCGAACGGTGCTCGACAATTGATGTCGGGCCGATGAGCTGCACGTAGCCGTAGTTGTCGTGGAAGTCCTGGCTCAGCACGTCCCGATAGCCAGCGGTCTGGATCCACGGCAGCGCCGGCGCGAGAGCGAGGAACTCCTCGAGCACGGCATCAACAGCGCCGTCGCCACAGAGCTGGACGGCGTCGAGGTGCCGCAGCACCGGCAAGTAGCGAGCTTCGACCAAGGCCGGACTGCGGACCTCGTCGAGCGCATCAAGCACCGCAGCAACCATCGGGTACTCGGGGACAACCGCACGGCTGCGGTGAAACTCTGCAATTCGCCGCAGCAGCCCATCAATGACACCCGCCACACCGCAATTGTCCCAGCCGCAACCAGGCAGCAGTGCGCATACGGCTTCGCCGGTTCCGCCCTCGGTCGAGGGGGTAGTGGCGGTCAGTGGGCCCAAGGCGCGCTCGCTGGCGGCTGGGCGATTTTTGTTCTGTGCTGGTTTTGGATATAGTCCAGAATTTGATATAGTCGCCGCATGCCTCAGGACACCGTGCAGATGCTGCGGGAGCGTGGGATCCAGGTGACCGCGCAGCGGTTGGCGGTGTTCGACGCAGTCGGCGGCCGGCCGCACGCAACTGCTGACGATCTGGTCGACGATGTGCGTGCCAGTATCGGGTCTGTATCCAGACAGGCAGTATTCGACGCTTTGGCCATGTTGACCGAAGAAGGTCTGATCCGGCGCATCCAGCCGGCACGGTCGGCAGCCCGATACGAGGACCGGGTCGACGACAACCATCACCACCTGGTGTGCCGGGGCTGCGGCCGGATGGTCGACGTGGACTGTGCCGTGGGGTACCGGCCGTGCCTCGAGGCCGCCGAAGACCACGGATTCACGATCGACGAGGCCGAAGTCATCTATTGGGGCATCTGCCCGGTCTGCCAGGCAGCGCCTGCCGTCGCCGAGAGCTCGCCATGACGGCCGCACTTCCCATCCACCGATCCAATCCACAACCATCAAGGAGCAGAAATGACTGATACCAGCACCGCTGACGCAGCGACATCCGCCGCCGGCGGATGCCCAGTGCTTCACGACCAGGCAAACATGGGCTCGCTCGCCAACCAGCAATGGTGGCCCGAGCAGCTGAACCTGCGGCCGCTGGGCAAGAACTCGCCGCTGATCGACCCCACCGACGAGCAGTACGACTACGCCGCCGAGTTCGAGAGCCTCGACCTCGCCGCCGTCAAGGCCGACCTCGCCGAGGTCATGACCACCTCGCAGGACTGGTGGCCGGCCGACTTCGGCCACTACGGGCCGCTCATCATCCGCATGGCATGGCACAGCGCAGGCACCTACCGCATCCACGACGGCCGGGGGGGCGGCGGCTCGGGCACGCACCGCTTCGCACCGCTCAACAGCTGGCCAGACAACGCCAACCTCGACAAGGCTCGCCGGCTGCTGTGGCCGGTCAAGCAGAAGTACGGGCGCAAGATCTCTTGGGCCGACCTGATGATCTTGGCCGGCAACGTGGCGCTGGAGTCGATGGGCTTCGAGACCTTCGGCTTCGGCGGCGGCCGGGAGGACGTGTGGGAGCCCGAGGAGGACATCTACTGGGGTCCCGAGAATGTCTGGCTCGACGACGAGCGCTACAGCGGCGACCGGGATCTGGCGAACCCCCTCGGCGCCGTGCAAATGGGCCTGATCTACGTGAACCCTGAAGGGCCGAACGGCACGCCTGACCCGCTGGCCGCGGCCCGGGACATTCGCGAGACGTTCGCCCGCATGGCCATGAACGACGAGGAAACGGTTGCGCTGATCGCCGGCGGCCATACCTTCGGCAAGACCCATGGCGCTGCCGACGGCGATGCCCATGTCGGCCCCGAGCCCGAGGGCGCTGCCCTAGAAGAGCAGGGCCTGGGCTGGACGGGCACGTTCGGCAGCGGCAAGGCGGGCGACGCGATCACCAGCGGCCTCGAAGGCATCTGGACGCCCACGCCGGTGGCCTGGGACAACTCGTTCTTCGAGGTGCTGTTCGGCTACGAGTGGGAGCTGTCCCAGAGCCCCGCCGGTGCTCACCAGTGGGTGCCGACCGATCCGGCTGCGGCCGGCACGGTGCCCGACGCACACGATCCGTCGAAGCGCCATGCGCCGGTGATGCTCACCACCGACCTGTCGCTGCGGATGGATCCGATCTACGAGCCGATCTCGCGGCGGTTCCTCGAGAACCCCGACGAGTTCGCGGACGCATTCGCCCGGGCGTGGTTCAAGCTCACCCATCGCGACATGGGACCCGTCTCGCGCTACCTCGGACCGGAAGTCCCCGATGAGCAGCTGATCTGGCAGGACCCAGTCCCCGCCGTCGACCACGAGCTGGTCGACGACGCCGACATCGCAGCGCTCAAGACCGCGATCCTCGAGTCGGGCTTGTCGGTGTCAGAGCTGGTGAAGGCGGCGTGGGCCTCGGCTTCGACGTTCCGCGACAGCGACCTGCGAGGCGGCGCGAACGGCGCACGCATCCGGCTTGCTCCGCAGAACGGCTGGGAGGCCAACGACCCGGCAGAGCTGGCAGCGGTGCTCACAGCGCTCGAAGGAGTCCAGGCGGCATTCAACAGCGCCCCGGATGGTGGCAAGCGAGTGTCGATGGCCGACCTGATCGTCCTCGGCGGGTGCGCCGGGGTCGAACAGGCCGCTCGCACCGCTGGCCACGATGTCGTGGTTCCGTTCTCGCCGGGACGCACCGACGCCTCGGCCGACCAGACCGATGCCGAGTCGTTCGCCGTGCTCGAGCCCACCGCTGACGGCTTCCGCAACTACTGGCGGGCCGACGACAAGCGCCGCCCCGAGGTGATGCTGGTGGACCGGTCGAGCCTGCTGTCGCTGACGGCGCCGGAGATGTCGGTGCTGGTCGGCGGCCTGCGAGTGCTGGGTGCAAACACCGGCGGCTCGTCGCTGGGCGTGCTCACCGACCGTGCCGGAGCGCTGACCAACGACTTCTTCGTGAACCTGCTGGACATGGCTACCGAGTGGCAGGTGTCCGACACCGAGCACACCTACGAAGGCCGTGACCGTGCCTCCGGCGACATTAAGTGGACAGCCAGCGCAGTCGACCTCGTGTTCGGGTCCAACTCGCAGCTGCGGGCGATCGCCGAGGTCTACGGCAGTGACGACGCCGAGGCCAAGTTCGTGGCCGATTTCGTGACGGCCTGGGCCAAGGTCATGGACCTCGACCGGTTCGACCTGAACTGAGTCACGCCGCTGGGCGCGGCACTACGTTGGGCGGCGGGGGATGATCCCATGACCCAACGCCCGCGACCGCTCATGATCGGTGCCACGGCGGCCGATCCGAAGCGAGCCGTCTTCATCTGGAACGCCATCCGCAAGTACTTCAACGAGGCCGGCCTCGAAACCGAGTACGCGCTGTATTCCACCTACGACGCGCTGTGCGGTGCCGTGCTCGACGGCCACGTCGACATTGCATGGAACGCCCCGATGGCGCACGCCCAGCTGCTGCTGCAGGCCCCGGGAACCTGCCGGACGTTGGCGATGCGAGACACCGACGAGGACGTCCGCTCGCTCATCGTTGCCCGGCCGGATGCCGCCATCGCCGATCTCGACGACCTGCGCGGGCGGCGGCTGGCATTGGGGGTCGACATCTCCAGCGAGCTGTTCCTGCTGCCGGCAGCCCAGCTCGCCGAGGACGACTTCGACATCAAGTCGGACTGCGAACTCGTCGAGCTCGAGCCCACCGAGTACTCCAACCTGCAGATGTGGGTGGATGACCGGACGATCTTCGGGGCCGTCCTGGACGGCCGTGCCGACGCTGGAGTGATCTTCGAGCCATGGCTCGGCTACCTGCTGCGCCGCCACGAGCTGGCCCCCGAAGACATCGTCGAGGTGTGGCGCACCCGCCCGTACTGCCATTGCGCCTTCACGTCCAGTCCTCACCTGAGCGATGAGACCAGCGAACGGTTCACCGAGCTGCTCGTGGCAATGGACTCCGACGACCCTGACATTGCCGAGATGATGCGCATGGAGCACCTCACCAAATGGGTGCGTGCCACCGACGACGGTTGGACCGACCTCATGACTGCCGTCGAGGACGCCGACCTCGTCGGCAAGATCTTCTAGATCTCCCCAAAAGGAAAGGCATCTGACATGTCGAAACCCGCGCTCGGACTGCTGCTTGGCTTTGAGGACACGATGGCCGACTTTGTGGAGCTGGCCCGTGAGGGCGAGGCCGCGGGGATGGATTCGATGTACACGGTCGAGGCGGGGCGCAGTGCGTTCGTCTCCGCCGCTGCCGTGATCGCGGCGACCGAGCGGGTAACCGTCGGCACGTACATCGCCAATGCGTATGCCCGGGAACCGTGGCTCACAGCGATCGCCGCCCGAGACCTCGATGAGATGAGCGGTGGACGCTTCACGCTCGGGCTGGGCACTGGCAACCGCCACTTCAACGAGTGGTACATGGGCGTGGACGACTTCCGGCCCCTCGGCAAGCTGCGCGACTACATCGAGATCGTGCGCTGCGCGGTGGCCGGCCGAGCGGGAGAGCCGGTGCGCTACGAGGGCGAGCACCACCGGATCCGCTGGCGGGCGAGCTGGGAGCCGACGCGGCCGTCGATCCCCGTGTACCTGTCGGCGTCGGGGCCAAAGATGGTCCGCCTGGCAGGCGAGGTGGCCGACGGGGTCGGCGTCGGCGTGATGTCGTCGGTCGAATTCATGCGTGACATCGTCCGCCCAGCGGCGCAGCAGGCCGCCGGCGAGGCGGGCCGAGACCCCCACGGCGTCGGTTTCCTGATGGGGTCATTCCTGAGCGTCAACGACGACGAAGAGCTGGCCCGCAATGCCGCCAAGGCGACCATCTGCGGGTTGTTCCACCCCGTGCCGCACCCGTACTACGACTCGCAGTTGCGCCAGCTCGGCTTCTCCGAGTTTGCCGACGCCGCAACCCGGCTGATGCCCGAAGGCCAGATGCGTGAGGCAATCGGCCTGGTGCCCGACGAGGTCGTCGACACCATGACCGTCACCGGGACGCCCGCCCAGTGCGCCAGCCGCATCGCCGGCTACAGCGGTCTGACCGCTGAGATCATCCTGTTCCGGGTGCCTCAGCGCACCGACCGGCCAGGGCTCGCCGGCTACGAGTCGCTATTCGAGGTGGTCTCGCTCGCCAGCGACTGAGAGAGCTACCGCCGGTTCCGTCGATCACGGGCCGCACGGGCAACTCAGTAGTCGATTGGCGTTGTCCAGCGAGGGTCGTCGTGTGCGTCCCAGTAGGCCTGCCGCAGCATCATCGTGATCGGGCCGGGGGTGCCGTCGCCCAGTGGCTGACCATCAATTGACGTAACTGGCATGACCCCGCCCGCTGTACTGGTCATGAACGCCTCGTCGGCCTGGCCGACATCGGCGACCGGTACCGGGGCCACATGGGCGGTCAGTCCCTGCTCTGCGGCCAAATCGAGGACGGTCCGTCGGGTGATGCCCTCCAGCACACCGGCATCGGGCGTGCGGAGTTCGCCATCGACCACGAGGAAGATGTTGAACCCGGGTCCCTCGGTGAGGTTGCCGTCGAGGTCGGGCAGCACCACCGTGCTGCCACCTCGTTCACGGGCTTCGAAGGCGCCACGGGTCAGGTCTCCCCAGTGGAAATTCTTGACCGTCGGATCGACTGAGGCCTCAGGAATGCGCACAGTGTCCCGGGCGATGATCAGGTGCGACCCGGCCTCCTGCTTGTCGGGTTCGACGATCCAGATGTAGGGGATGGCGTAGGCGTAGAACTGGTTCTGGAACGTCCACGGGTCGCGGGCTCCCCGGCCCGGGCGGCCCCTCGTCGCGATCATCTCGACGTACGACTCGCGCAGCCCCGACCGCCGGACGCATTCGTGAAGGATCTCTGAGATCGCGGCACGGTCGAGGCCGAGGTTCATGTGGAGGTGTTTCATGCTCCGCTCGAACCGGTCGAGGTGTGCGTCGAGGCGGAAGAACTTCTCGTCCCACACGGCAACCACGTCATAGGTGACGTCCGAACGGCTGAAACCGGCGTCGAGCAGCGAGATCTTGGCCTCGCCGACCGGCACGTACTCACCATCAACCCAAGCGCAGCCCCGGCGGTAGGGGTTGTCGGCGGCGGCGGTGGGTTCGGTCACTGGTCTTCGTCCCTGGACTCGGTACCGGCACGGCGGTCGATCAGACGTTGGAAGTGCTGCGCGCCGTTCATTGCCGGCATCCGGCCGACGCCCGGGCCCATGTCGCCGAGCACCGGGAAGCCGGCCTCAACCCGGAAGCTGAACGGCATCGACTCGGGAAGGAAGCACTCGACGTCGTCGCAGGCCTGCCAGCGGACCTGACCGCTGATGGTGACGAAGCGTCCGTCGTCGTCCTTCTGCATGTTGCGTGCGTTCTGTGCAACAGGCAGCCGCAGGACGACATCGCCCTCGTACACGGCAAGCGTGTCGCCCGAACCGGACAGCGTGAGCGACCCGGTCGGCGGCGTCACTGGCTCATAGGACAGGATCCCGTCGTTGTCGTCGAGCTCGATTGCTGCGGCCACCAAGCCGTCGGGTACAGGCTCGCCGTACAGGTGCTGACCTTGGGGAACCCGGAACGTGGCAACGATCTGGCGGGTCACGCCCATCGGCAGCCGATCGCCGTCGATCCGCACATCCACGGAGACCCGGTCGGCCGGTTGGCTGCCACCCGGTGCAGGCACCTCGAACTCCTGGCCCAGCGCGGCTGCGAGCAGCTGCTCAGGACCGGAACGAATTGCGAAGTTGTGCTCGAAGAACTTCGCCACGATGGTGCCGTCTGCGTCGATCACGTACGACCCAGGGAACGGCAGGCCGTACCACGGGTGGTCATCAGGCGGGATCAGCGTGTTGACGATCCCGAACGACGTGATCACCTCGCTGTCGGGGTCCGACAACAGCGTGAACGTGGTGTTGTGAGCCTCCGCGTAGTCAGCCAGCGCATCGGGTTCGTCATAGCTCAGCGCATACAGCCGGACGCCCGCTGCCCGGTAGGCATCCATGCCTCGTTCCAGCTCGACCAGCTGGGTGCGGCACGGCGGTCACCACACAGCCGAGCGGTAGAAGACCACCACGGCAGGCTGCCCTGCCCGGTCGGCGTGCACATCGACCAAGCGGCCGGCCTGGTCAGTCGCCACGATGTCGGGCAATCGGGTGCCGACCTCAGGACCGGTGGGAAAATCTCCACGCGGGATCCGCCGACTCCCGTGGCCTGGCGGCTCAGGCATGTTGAAGCCTCGAAGTCTTCGTAGTACGGCCCGCCTGTCGGGCCGCCCCTGGTGTCGAGTTCGATCCCCATCACTTGCTCCGATCCGTCGACGTGCGGTGCCGATGTGCGCCGTCGATCATTGCATGCCGAACTGCGGTGTTCCCGATTCGGGTGGCTCGCTCCGATAGCGGCGGTTGCCCTCCGGAGCGTTGCGGTCACTAGGGGGTTGGGGAGCTACGTTGCGGCGGTGGCCGACACACCATTCGCGGGACGGCGGGAAGACGAGCCGTTGCTGCGCGGACAGAGCACCTACATCGACGGGCTGGACATCCCCGAGCTAGACGGTGCAGCGCACGCCGTGTTCGTGCGGTCGGCTGAAGCCCATGCACGTCTCGCCTCGGTAGATGTGACCGACGCCCGACAGGCCGATGGCGTGATCGCCGTGTATCTCGGGCCGGAGGTGGACGGCTGGCCGTTCCCGCCGCGGCTGCCGTCGATGAACCGCGACCTGTGGCGACCGCTCATGGCCTACGACACAGTCCGCTTCGTCGGTGAGCCCATCGCTATGGTGATCGCCGAGACCCGTGCGGCGGCGACCGACGCCGCCGAGCTTGTGATCGTCGACTATGAGCCGCTGCAGCCGGTCGTGGACCTTGATGCCAGCCTCGCTGGCGAGACGCTGCTGCACGAGCATGCCGGCACGAACGTCGCTCTGGCTTGGGAGCTCGACCCGGTCCCTGATGAGGTGTGGGATGGCTGCGACGTGACGGTCGAATTCGATCTGGCCCATCCGCGGCTCGGCCCGCACCCCATCGAGCCACTGGCTGGCGCTTCGGCCTGGGGTCCCGGCGGGCGCTGCACGGCGTGGGTGTGCTCGCAGCGACCGGCCGGGGCGAAGCACGTCATCGAGACGTTGCTGGGCCTCGAACCGGGCACGGTGCGAGCCATCTCGCCTGATGTCGGCGGCGGCTTCGGCGCCAAAGGCGGCTGGGGCTGCTACCCCGAGGATGTCGCTGTGGCGTGGGCGGCCCGCAAGCTGGGCCGACCGATCCGCTGGGCGCAGACCCGCTCAGAGGCCTCCCTTGCGATGGGCCACGGGCGGGCGTCGCGCCATCGCATCCGCATCGGCGGCAACCGCGACGGCACCATCGTGGCCTATGCCGTCGACGCACTCCAGGACAGCGGGGCCTACCCGGCGATGGGCACCAACGTCACCAACAACCTCCGCAACAGCGGCACCGGCGTGTATGACATCGCGCACGCCACGTTGCGCGGCACCTCGGTGGTTACCAGCACCACGCCGACCGTGGCGTTCCGGGGTGCTGGCCGGCCCGAAGCTGCGTGCTCCATCGAGCGGGCGGTCGATCGGTTTGCCGCAGCAATCGGCCGTGACCCGCTCGAGGTGCGCCTTGCCAATCTTGTGCCAGCCGACAGGTTCCCGTACCGCACTGCCGTGGGTGCCACCTACGACAGCGGCAACTATCCCGAAGCCCTGGCCAAAGCGGCGGAGCTGGCCGACTACGAGGGCTTGCGGGCCGAACAGGCCGCCCGCCGCGCAAGCGGGCACGACGACACCGTGCTCGGTATTGGCGTGAGCTGTACTACCGAGATCACTGGCGGCGGCGAAGGCGAGCGGGCGACAGCACTGCTGCTCGACGACGGCACCGTCGACGTCGTCGTGGGCACGTCGCCCCACGGGCAAGGGCACGAGACCACCTTCGCACCGCTCGTAGCCGCGCAGCTCGGCCTCGACGTCGACCAGATCGTCATTTCCCACGACGACTCCGATCGCTCGCCCATCGGCGGGGGGACCATCGGGTCCCGCTCGGCACAGCTCGGTGGCTCAGCCGCCCACGGAGCCGCCATCGACCTGGTGGCAGCGGCCCGTGAGCGCGCAGCCGAGCTGCTCGAAGCCGATCCCGACGATGTCGTGCTGGATACCGACCGCGGGTTGTTCCACGTGGTGGGCACCCCGGCCCGCTCGCTCGGCTGGGCCGACCTGGCCGGTCACGGCGAGCTCAGCGTCGACCACCACTTCCGGCCCGAAGGCGGCGCCGGCTCGTTCTCATTCGGTGCGTGCGTAGCCGCCGTGGAAGTCGACACTGCTACCGGCGAAGTGCAGGTGCGGCGCTTGCTGAGCGTCGACGACGCCGGCGTGATCCTGCAACCGGAGCTGGCTCACGGTCAGGTGCACGGCGGCTTGGCGCTGGCAGTCGGTGCCGCGCTCTACGAGGAGATGCACTACGACGACGATGGCATTCCCATGACGGTCGGGCTTGCCGACTACGCCCTGCCGTCAGCCGCGGAGCTGCCGCACTTCGAGTCCCATGAGACGGTGACGCCCTCGCCGCTCAACCCCCTCGGCGTCAAGGGCCTCGGCGAGTCCGGGACGGTGGTGGCCACGCCCGCCATCCACAGTGCAGTGCTCGATGCGCTGGCGCCGTTCGGCGTCGAGCACCTGGATCTGCCGCTGACTCCCGAGAAGATCTGGCGCGCTCTGCGGACCTAGCGGTCGTCAGGATCGCCAGCAACTCCCGAGCCTCTTCGAGTTCTCAGTTGGCGATGCCGTCCGCGCCTGGCAGTCAGTCGGCTTCGGCTGCGGCGCCCACGTTGGGTGTGAAGCCTGACTTGGGCGTCCCGACGCCCTTCAGCGCTTCGGCGGCACGCTCGTTCTCGAAGATCTTCGCCAGGATCGCTTTGCCGGCCCGATCGAAGTACTCCCGGTTCTCGATCACGAACTCGTTGGACTCCTGCATCGAGGCAAGCTGGCCGTTGACCGCAGGCATGACGTGGCGCGCCACCAGGTCCCAGCTGCGGAACATGGCCTCGGGCTCGGCCCAATCGTTGACGAAGCCCATCATCACGCCGAACCCGCCGGTGATCTCCTGCATTCGCAGGATGTTCTCGATGAGATCGTCGGGCGTGCCGATGACGCCGGCTGCGGAGTCGGGGTCGGCGTAGAAGTCGATGGCCTCTGCCGTCGATGCCAGCGGCTCCAGCCCCGGTCGCTGCAGCGTGGCGACGTTGTAGTCGTTGTGCCAGCGCAGAAGCCCGTGCTCGACATCACGCCGGGCCTGGTCGCGGGTGGGCGCCACGTGGAAGTTGAACATCACCCGCCAGTCGGCGCGATCCACGACACGGTCATGCTTGGCGGCGGCTTCCTCGGCGAAGCTCCACTGCAGCGGCAGCGATGCCAGGCCTTCGGTGGACATGGAGCCGATCGACAGCACGCCCATGCCGTGCTTGCCGGCCAGCGTCATGCCCGACGGGCTGATCATCGACGCCGTCACCATCGGGATCTTGTGCTGGTACGGCAGGATCTGCAGCTTCGCGTCGTACAGCGAGAACCAGTCGCACTCGTAGGTGAAGCGCTCGCCGCCCGCCAGCAGGCGCTGGATGACCGGGATTGCCTCGTCCTGGCGGTCGCGCAACAACATCGGGTCGATCCCCAGGGTGTGGGCGTCGGACGGCAGCGCACCGGGCCCGGTGCCGAGGATCGCCCGTCCGAAGCTCATCTGGTCGAGCTGGACGATGCGCTGAGCGACCATGAACGGATGGTGATAGGGGATCGAGGTCACCCCGGTGCCCAGCTTGATGCGGTCGGTGCGCACCGCCGCAGCGGCCAGGAACATCTCGGGCGAGCCGATCGTCTCCCATCCGGTCGAGTGATGCTCACCGCACCAGAACTCGTCGTACCCAAGCCGGTCGAGGTGGGTGACCAAGTCGAGATCCCGCTGCAGCTGCAGCGCCGGGCTCTCTCCAGGCAGATGATGCGGTGCGAGAAACGCTGCGAACTTCACCGAGGGGACCCTACCGAAGCCCGGCTGTGGGTGAGCGGGCGGCAGGCGCTAGCTGATGCTGCGGCCCCCGTCGACGTCGAGACAGACGCCGGTGAGGAAGCCGGCCTCGTCGGAGGCCAAGTACATCACGGCGTTGGCGACATCGACGGGGTCCGACATCCGGCCCATGGGGATGCCCTCGACGACGCCTGCTCTCATTTCGTCGGTCATCGTGTCCAAGCCGGTCGCTCGCTCGAAGAAGCGGGTCTCGGAGGCCACCGGGGCCACGCAGTTGATGCGGATGTCGGGCGCGAACTCCTCGGCCAGACCCCGTGTCAGCATGATCGTGGCCGCCTTCGACGTGTTGTACGGCGTCAGGCCGGGCCGGGGCCGCTTGCCGCCGATCGAGGCCGTGCTCACGATCGTGCTGCCTGGCGGCATGTACGGCGTGAAGTGCTTGGCGGCGAAGTAGACGCTGCGGGTGTTGACCGCCCACATGAGGTCGAACTCTTCGGTCGGGATGTCCGATGTGGAGCCCATCCGGTGGGCGAAACCCGCGTTGGCGGCGACGATGTCGATGCCGCCCCACGTGTCCACCATGAGCTGCGCCAGCTCGACGTGAGGCGCTTCCTCGGTCACGTCGAGGCGGAACGATTCGGCGCCCTCGAGGCCCTTGGCCACCGTGGCGGCGCCTTCAGCGTCGATGTCGGTGACCATCACCCGCGCCCCGCGCTCGGCGAATCCCTCGCTGATCGCCCGTCCGAAGCCCGAAGCCCCGCCGGTCACGATCACCCGCTTGCCGTCAAACCGCATCGTCGCCCCTTGCTGCTGTGCGAATTCCGCCCGGACCTTGGGCGGATGGTAGGTCGCACCGCAGCGCTGGACTGTTACGTTGAGGCGCAGAGGCCAGCCACCCCGGTGTTGGCAGAGCAACCCATATGGGTAGCAACCGGGTGGCTGGCCCTGTCGCGCCGGCGTGATGCGCCCTGCGGGCGGACTTGAACCTGGAGGCGAATCAAGGCGTCGTGAGGATGCCGTCGCCGATAAGGCCTTCGATTGTTTCGGCCTGGTAGCCGATCTCATTGAGGATCTCCCGGCCGTGCTCGCCGATCTTCGGGGCGGCTCGCCGGACGCTGGGCGGAGTCTTGGAGAACTGCTCGGGCGGCGGGATGACCCGGTACGGGCCCGCAACCGGATGCTCGTCGATCGGAAGATCCGACACGAGTTCGTCGAGCGTCGCCGCCTCGGTTGCGGGGATGCCGTTTTCTTCGCACAGCTCCAGCCACTCGGCCGTCGTGCGCTGGCCCAGCACCGACGCGACATCGCGGTAGAGGCTGTCGCTGTGGGTGACGCGCTCGATGGGCGTCGCGAACCTCTCGTCGGCGGCGAGATCGTGCCGTCCCCCGGCTTCGAACAGCGCGACGTAGTGCTCGTGGTCGTAGGGGAGGATGTTGATCCACCCATCGGCAGTGCGCTGGGGCTTGCGCTCGGGCGTGAGGATGCGGGCATACCCAGCGCTCGCCACCGGTGGCTCGGAGATGGCGCCCGCACCGTGCTCGGCGAGCACGAAGGCGCGCATCACATCGATCATCGGGATCTCGATGCACTGCCCTTGGCCGGTCTGTGCCCGGTGGTACAGCGCCGCGGTCACCGAATTGGCGATCGTCAGCCCGCAGAACTTGTCGGCGACGAGGCTGGGCAGCAGCATCGGCTCGGCGCCCATGCGGCGGAACAGGTCGCCGATGCCGCTGGCGGACTGGATGATGTCGTCGTACGCAGGTGCATCGGCTTGCTCGCTGGCAGACGGGTAGCCGTGCGCCCGGCAGAACACAATGTCGGGCCGAACCTGCTGCACGGCCTCGTAGTGCAACCCGAGGCGACGCAGCGGTCCTGGGCGCAGGTTGGTGATCATCACGTCGCACGTGGCGACGATGTCGAGAAATGCTTGGCGGCCCCGCTCGTGCTTGAGATCCAACGCGATGCTGCGCTTGTTGCGCAGCAGGTTGAGCGAGACGCCCGAGAAGCCATCGACCGGGCCTGAGCCCATGCTCCGGTTCCGGTCACCACCGGCAGATTCCACCAAGATGACGTCAGCGCCGAAATCGCCGAGCGTGCGCGTCGCTGCCGGCCCCATGAGCACCGACGACAGGTCCAGCACCCGGACTCCCGCCAGCGGCCCCGTCGCTCCGTCGCCTTCGTTCTCGCCCGTGCTCATCTCACCCCATTACGTCGCGAAACCGGAGTGCAGGACTATCAGATGTTCTTGCTGTCCGTACGGGTCGGAGCCTTGTGGGTGGTTCCTAGGCAATAGCTTCGGCGTATGGGCGATGCCCTGGACAGGCTGCGGCGGGAGGTTGCCATCGGGTGCCGGGTGATGGCGCATCGCGGGCTGGTCGAGAACATCCTGGGGCACATCAGCGTGCGGATCGGCGGGGGCCGGGCGTTGGTGCGATGCCGCGGTCCGCACGAGGCTGGGCTGCGGTTCACGACGCCTGACGATGTGCGCGAGGTCGACTTGGCCTCCGGCGAGATCACGGACGATCCGGCGGGGGACTACGCCGTGCCGGGCGAACTGCCGATCCACACCTCGGTGCTCGCGGCCCGGCCCGATGTGACCTGCGTGGTCCACGCGCACTCGCCCGACGTCGTGTTGGCCAGCCTCGCCGGCATCGAGCTCGAGCCGATCTTCGGTGCCTACGACATCCCAGCCGCTCGCCTTGCCGCCGCAGGCATACCCGTCCACCCCCGTTCGGTCCTCATCCGCAATGACGTGCTTGCCGCCGAGATGGTGGCCTCGCTGGGCGATGCCCCAGCGCTCGTGCTGCGGGGCCATGGCGTCGTGACCACTGGCGAAGACGTCGCCGATGCCGTGCTGCGGTCGCTGCAGCTCGACACGCTGGCACGCATCCACCTGCGGGTGCGCGCCGCGGGAGCGACCCCCGAAGCCATTCCCGACGCCGATCTGGCCGAGTTGCCGGACCTCGGCAGCGCTTTCAACCGTGAGACCCTGTGGGGGCACCATGTGGCTGCACTCGAGCACGACGGGCATGGGCTGAACTAGCTCATAGGCAGGGGAGGAGACGACATGGCACCGGCCGAGCCCAACGGCATCGCCGACATCACCGGCGCCGTGCGTCAAGGCCTCATCCCCGCCTTTCTGTACAACGACGCCGAGGTGCACGAGCTGGAGCGCACCCGGCTGTTCGGCAGGTCGTGGAACTTCCTGGCCCACGAGTCCGAGATCGCTCAGCCCGACGACTACGTGGTGCGCAACATCGGCGACGACTCGTTCCTGGTGACCCGCGACAGCGACGGTCAGGTCCACGTGATGTTCAACATGTGCGTCCACCGGGGCATGCAGGTGTGCCGCGCCGAGCGCGGCAGCGCCCGCACGTTCCGCTGCCCGTACCACGCCTGGACCTACAAGAACGACGGCCAGCTCGCCGGGTTGCCCTTCCATGCAGATGCCTACGGCGGCGAAGCCGGATTCATCAAGGAAGGCCAGGCACTGCTGCGGGCGCCCTCGGTCGCGATCCGCAACGGCATGATCTTCGCCAGCCTCGACCCCGACGCTCCCGACTTCGAGACCTGGCTGGGCGACTACGCGTTCTATCTCGACTTCTACACCGGCCAGAGCGAGGCCGGCATGGAGTTCCGCGGGCCGCAGCGCTGGCGTGTCGAGGCCAACTGGAAGATCGGCGCCGAGAACTTCATGGGCGACAGCTACCACACGCCCCACACCCACGCGAGCGTCGTGGACATCGAGCTGTTCGGCGAGCCGAAGCCCTACAAGCGCAAGGAAGGCGTGCTGTGGCATGCCGGCCCCGGCGGCGGCACCACCTACAAGCTGCCGCCCGGCAGCGACTTCCGATCGGGGCTGGCCTACGTCGGCTACCCCGACGAGATGATCGACCGCATGGCTGCCACGCTGAGCCCCCCGCAACGGGCGCTCGTCGACGAGCCGGGTTTCATGCCCTCCGCCTCCACGCTGTTCCCGAACCTGAGCTTCGTGCACAACTGGCCCCAGACCGACGCTGAGGGGCGGATCACGCCGTTCATCTCCGTTCGGTTGTGGCAGCCCGTGGGACCGGGTGAGACCGAGGTGTACTCGTGGTTCTGCGTGGCTGCCGACGCGCCGGACGATTACAAGGCGGCGTCGTACAAGGCGTACCTGATGTGCTTCGGGTCGTCGGGCATGTTCGAGCAGGACGACGTCGAGAACTGGGTGTCGATCACGACCATGGCACGTGGCTCGATGGCGCGGAACCTGCTGCTCAACAACCGCATGGGCCTGACGCTCGACGGCGAACCGATCGTCGACCAGTTCGAGGGCTTCGGCGGCCCGGGCACGGCCTACCAGGGCTTCGGCGAGCACAACCAGCGCCACTGGTTCTCGATGTGGGCCGACTTGGTGTCACAGCCTGCGCCCGCCCGCCAGCCCATGGCCTTCGGCATGGGGGAGCAGCCGGCGTGAGCTCCGGGCAGTCTCAGGCACCGCTGCCCTACACCGACGAGCGGCACCAGGCAGCCGCACAGTTCCTGACCGAAGAGGCGCACTTGCTCGACACGTCCGACTTCGAGGCATGGCTGGGGCTGATGGACCGCCGGATTCGCTACCGCATGCCGGTGCGAGTCACCGCTGTCAAGGCTGCCGACGAGGTCGACGTGCAGACCATGCATCACTTCGACGAGGACTGGTACTCGCTACGCAAGCGGGTGCAGCGGTTCCAGACCGACTATGCGTGGACCGAGGACCCCCAGAGCCGCATCCGCCACCACGTCTCCAACGTGCGGACCTTCGAGGGCTCCGATGACGAGCTCATCGTGGAGTCGGCGGTGCTGCTGTACCGGTCGCGTGGCGACCGCACAGCTCCAAGCCTGCTGTCGGCAGGGCGGACCGACGTGCTGATGCCGACGGAGGAGGGCTTGCGCCTGCGCCAACGCGACATCGAGATCGACGAGTCGGTCCTGCGCACCCAGAACCTGGCGATCTTCCTGTGAAGCTGTCGGGCGACGTCTTCGTGAGGGCCCCGCGATGAGCAGGCTGGCTGGCAACCGAGCGCTCATCATCGGGGCGGGGTCGGGCATCGGCCGGGGAGTGCACGACGCCTTTCTGGCCGAAGGTGCGAGCATCGGCTCGCTTGAGATCGACCCGCACAAGTGCGAATCGCTGGCCGAAGCATCGGCCGGACCGGTGATCTGCGGCGATGCCACCAGCGCAGGCGATAACGACGACGCCGTCGCCGCGATGCTGGACGCATTCGACGGCATCGACACGCTGGTGAGCTGCGTCGGGTTGTTCGACTTCTACCTCGGGCTGGGCGAGCTTCCCCGAGATGCGCTCGACGACGCCTTCGCAGAGGTCATGGACGTCAATGTGCGTTCCATGCTGCTGGCCGTCCGGGCCGCGATCGAACCGCTGCGGGCAAGCCGCGGCTCGGTCATCCTGACCGGCTCCACCAGCAGCTTCATGCCGGGCCGCGGCGGGATCCTCTATGTGGCCAGCAAGTTCGCGGTACGGGGCTGCGTGGAGTCGCTGGCCCATGAGCTGGCACCCGAAATCCGAGTCAACGGCGTTGCACCGGGCGGCACCCACGGCACCGACCTTCGCGGCCTGCGCTCACTCGGCCTGCACGACCGATCCCTGGGTCAGGAACCCGACCGGGTCGAGTCCATCCGGCAGCGCAGCCGTCTCGGCGTCGCACTCGGCCCCGCGGACCACGCCGAGAGCTACGTGTTCCTGGCCTCGGAAGCCTCACGGGGCATGACCGGCCGCTTCATCCACAGCGACGGCGGCGCCAACCTCCCCGACGTCTGAGAACGGCCTGGTTGATCGTTTCAGCTGGCGGATGGAAAGCGGACCGGCAGGCAGCGAGGGCCGCGGACTTGTCCGCCTGCCCACGTGACGGCGTCGGGGTCGCTCACCTCGAAGTCCGGGATGCGCTCGAACCAGGTGCGCAGTGCAATGTCCATCTCGAGTCTGGCCAGGTTCGAGCCGGCGCAGCGGTGAATACCCGCACCGAACGCGATGTGCCGGTTGTGAGGCCGGTCCAAGATCACCTCATCGGGACGATCGAAGATCTCCGGGTCGCGGTTCGCTGCGGGGAAGTTCATCAGCACCTTGCTTCCCTGCGGAATCGTGACCTCGCCATAGGACACGTCCTGGGCTGCCCGGCGACCCATCGTCACCGGCGAGTAGAAGCGCAGCAGCTCCTCGATGGCCGTCGGCCACAGTTCGGGCTCGGCCGCCATCCGCTCGCGGTCGGCAGCGTGAGTGCCGAAATGCCACAGGGCCGAGCCGATCGAGCTCCACGTGGTGTCGATGCCAGCGATGAGCTGCAGGTTGAGCATGCCCACCACCCTCATGGGATCGACCGGCTCGCCGTTGTCGTCGGTACCGGCCAGCAACGCGGAGACGAAGCCGTCATCGGGGTTGGCCAGCTTCTCCTCCACGACTTCCTGGAAGTAATCGCGGATCACTCTGCGGTACTTGAGGCGGAGTTGTACGTCTGCCAGGCCCAGTTCCAAGATGCACTGCACCCAGTAGGTGAAATCGTCCACTCGGCTCTCGTCGACGTCCATCAGGTGCGCGATAACCCGGGGCGGGATCTGCTGGGCGTACTGCCCGGCGGCGTCGGCGGTGCCTGCGTCGATGAAGTCGTCGATGAGGCGGTTCGCGAGGTCGAGCGTGTACTGGCGGTGAGCCTGCACGGCCTTCTGCGTGAAGTGCGGCAGCAGCAGGCGTCGGGTCCAGCCGTGAACGGGCGGGTCCTCAGAGATGGGGGCGGCGTTGGCGCCGTACCTCTCGAACACCGGGTCCAGCATCAATTCTTCGATGATCTCCGGAGGGGGTGTGGTCACCAGCGGGTCCGCGCTGGACAGCTCGGGCACCATCTTGGCGAGCGCCTGCACGTCCTGGTAGCGGGTCGGCAGGAACGAGCCGCCCCAGCGCTCCGTGTGTGCGACCGGGCAGCGTTCCCGCAGCTCGTCCCACACGGGGGCCGGGTCGCGTACGTATCCGGAGTCGAAGATGTCGTAGTCGGTGCCCCAGTCGTCGACGGGTGCCGTGTCGGTCATCGATGGTTCCCTCGGGTCGTGACCGGCCGGTCGAACGGGCCGATCAGTTGGCAGCCAGCCGGAGTGCGGCGAGCGGGCTGATGGGCTCAGCGTAGGACCTGCGTTGACGCCTCAAGCGCTCCGTCGCCGTCTCGCTGCTGGCGCTTGGACTCAGGGTTAGTCTCCGTCCATGGCAGGCAAGGTCATTCGTTCAGAAGCGCTCATCGAGGCGCATCCGGTCCCCGAGCTGATCCGCTCCGGGGCGTTCGCGCCGGCGGTGAGGGCTGGTCCGTCGGTCTATGTCTCGGGCTGCATCGCCAACGATCTCACCAAGGACATGGGCGGGCAGACAGAGGAGATCTTCGAATACATCCAACTCGCGCTCGCCGAGGAGGGCTTCGAGATGTCCGATGTCGTCAAGCTGCAGGCGTTCATCACCGATGTCGACCAGTACGGCTCCTACAGCGCCGCCCGCAAGAAGTACTTCCCGGGCGAACCGCCGGCGAGCACGACGGTCATCGCCGGCATCATCATCCCGGGGGCGCTCATCGAGATCGAGGCTGTCGCCTACAAGGAGTAGCGGTGGCCGATTGTGGTTAGCTGAACCATCAGGAGCGGTTGCCCGTGGGCCGGGAGCGCCGCCGGGAGGAAATGACGTGCGTGTCGATGCGGTGAAACCAGGGGACTACAACCGCATCCGGGTGGAGCCGCTCACGGGTTCGATCGGTGCGGAGATCGCCAACGTCGACCTCCGAGAGCTCGACGACGAGCTCATTGCAGAGTTGCAGGAGGCCTGGTTGGCCCACAAGGTGCTGTTCTTCAAGGACCAGCAGTTGACCCAGGCCGAGCACGTGGCCTACGGGCGGGCGCTCGGCGAGTTGGAGATCCACCCGTTCGCGCCGCATGTCGAAGGACACCCCGAGATCTTGGTGCTCGAGTCCACGGCGGAGAGCTTCTACGCCGCAGAAACCTGGCACTCGGACGTGACCTTTCGTGAGTGCCCGCCGCTCGGCTCAGTGCTGCTGGGCCGCATCGTCCCGCCGTATGGCGGAGATACCTGCTTCGCGAACATGGAGCTGGCCTACGAGCGCCTTGCCGACGATCTCAAGGAACAGATCGACGACAGCTTCGCGATCCACTCCTACGTCAAGGCGTTCGGGCGTGGCATGAGCGACCGCAAGCGGGCTGAGGCTGCAGAGCAATTCCCGGACCAGAAGCACCCTGTCGTGCGCACGCACCCGGTCACCGGACGCAAGAGCCTGTACGTCAACCGGATCTTCACGCTCACGATCGACGGGATGAGCCTCGATGAGAGCCGCTCGCTGCGCCAGCGCCTCTACGACGAGGCGGCGACGCCCGAGTATCAGTGCCGGTTCCGGTGGCGGCCCGGCTCGATCGCGCAATGGGACAACCGGTGCACCCAGCACTACGCCGTGCCCGACCACGGCGGCATGCACCGGCGCATGGAGCGGGTGACGCTCATCGGCGATCGCCCGGTCTGATCGGCGCTGTCTAATTCTTGGCGCGTCGCAGGATGTGCTCGACGATCTCGGGACCGTGGGTGAATTGCAGGAAGTGACCGGCGTCTGCCAGTACGTCGATCGGCGCATTCATCTGGCCGGCCCAGGTGCGGCCCCAATCCTCGTCGAAGCCCTCGTCTTGGGCGCCCCAGATGAAGTGGGCGGCCTTGTCCCAGCCCAGCAGCACCCGGTAATGCAGGGCCTGCCCGGCACCGTTGCCGCTGTCGTAGTTCCCGACTGGGATGGACAGCGGGAACCACCGGGCGCCGTTGAAGCCCTCTTCGGGCAGGCCCCGGAACGGCGCCGAGAACCCCGCGTACCGCAGAGCTGCTTCGCCCTCGAGTTCGGGTTCGACTCTCGCTTTGATCGCAGGCACCACATCGCGTGAGCGCACCATGCGTCCAGCCAGCAGCGGTACGAGGCCGATGCTCGGCTGCGGGTGCGCATAGCGGCCACCCGGCTTCCAGGCGTCGATCCACTGCAGGAAGCTCTCGTCGTAGTCGAACTCCGGATGGTGGAGCCACGTGTTCATGATGACGAGGCGGCTGAAGCGGTCGGGCATCATCGCTGCTTGGGCGAAGCCGATCGGGCCGCCCCAGTCCTGGCAGACCACCGAGATGTCTGTCAGGTCCAGGCCGCTGATCAGCGAGCTCAGCACCTCGGTGTGGCGGGCGATCGAGTACCAGTTCGGATCGGTGGGTTTGTCGCTGCGGCCGAAGCCGAGATGGTCGGGGGCGATGCAGCGGTAGCCGGCGTCGACGAGTCCGGGGATCATCGTGCGGTACAGGTATGCCCAGGTCGGCATGCCGTGCAGCAGCAGCATGACCGGCCCGTCGGCGGGCCCTTCGTCAACGTAGTGGACACGCAGGTCCTTCCACTGGTGGTAGCAGGGCTCGTAGTCCCAGTCGGTCAATGCCTCGAAGTGGGCGTCGTCGGTACGAACGAAGTCGGTCACGGGTGGTCTCCGGCTGTGTCGGGGCCAGCGCAGGGCACCGGCATCGGATTCGGCGTGCAGTTCAGCGCAGATCGAGCGACATGCGCTGTTCCATCGGCACGCCGTGGCTGTGGGGGATGGGCGCGACGGTTTGGGCCAGCACTTCGAACCCGAATGCCTCGTAGAACTTGACGGCGGGATTGTCCGACAGCACGTCGAGATGGACGACCCGGTAGCCCTCGTCGGCAGCGCGAACGATGGCGTCCTTCATGAGCGCTGCGCCGATGCCCTGGCCGTGCAGTTCGGGCCGCACCGAGAGCGCGTGGACGTAGTAGGCGCTTGCGGGTATGACCACGTTGAGATAACCGGCGAGGTAGGTGCGCCGTCCCAGCTCGGCAAGCTCGTCATGGGTGACGACGCCGTCCTCGATGATTGGCGACCACAGCGGGCGCAGTGTCTTCTTGCGGTGCTCGAATTCCGGGCCTGCGAAGCCGATCTCGATGCCCAGCAGGTCGTCGCCGTCGAGAGCGACGGTGGTCTCGTCGTAGCCAAAGAGGGTGCCTTCAGCGAGCCATGAGTCGCCGACCAGGCGGTCGAAGACGGCCCGGGAGCCGAATTGGTAGTCGTAGGTCGAGGGACCGGTCGCGTGAGCTAGCTCAACAACTTCGGCGGTGAACTGTGCCGCCCGCTCCCGATCCACGGTGACGAGTTCCATCGATGCCCCCAGGACTGTGCATCTCCGCCGATGCCTCAACACTGGACGCTAGCCCTGCGGCAAAGTCCGGCCCGAGGGAGCGCCGCAGTCTCGCTGATTTGCGGGTCGCGGGGTAGTTTCTGGGCAGACGGCCCGACGGGCGGGCCCGGAGGCCGAGACGTGCTGCCATGAGCAAGACCGCTGTTCGTTCGTTGCAGAGGACTCCGGCCTCGGCGGGGCTGGAGCCGATTCTTGAGGCAATGCGGGAGGACGGCGGGGTCATCGTCGAGGGGATGTTCGGCGCCGACACCATCGCCCAGATACGTGCCGCCGCAGACGATTTCGCGCATGGCATCGAGCCGGGCGGTGCTACTCAGGGCCTCGGCGATGACGGGAAGCGCTTCGTTGGCGCCAACACGATCCGCTTCTCGAGCCTGGCCCGGCTGACTCCGGCATTCTTCGACGTCCTCGACAACGAGCTGTACGCGCAAATCGCCGATGCCGTGCTGCTGCCGATCTGCGGTTCGTACTGGCTGAACACGGCGCAGGTGATGTACATCGGTCCGGGCGAAACGGCGCAGATGCTGCACCGCGACGCAAACAACTGGTGGGCATTTGTCAAGGCCACCTGGCCCGATTCGCCCGAGGTGACCGTCAGCGCCATGATCGGCTTGGAAGAGGTCACCGAGGAGTTGGGTGCGACCCGGGTCGTGCCGGGCAGCCACCGCCAGAGTGAGCTGGCTCGCTACGAAGAGCGTGAATCGGTGCCGGCAGAGCTGGGGCCTGGCGATGCGCTGGTCTACTCGGGCTACGTGCTGCACGGGGGTGGCGCCAACCAGACAACCGACCAGTGGCGCCGGGCCTTCCACGTCAGCTTCGTCGCCGGCTGGTTGACGCCCGAAGAGGCCAGCCCGATGGACTTCAGCCTGGGAGAGCTCGCTGGCCAGAGCGAGCGAGTACAACGTCTGCTCGGCCACAGTTCCTACGACCCCCGCCCGTATAACGGAGGCGGGTTGTGGCTGCGCCATGCCCGCGAGATGCAGGACGTGATCGCCTCGAACGGCGACGCTGGTTGAGACCGCTTCACTCGACACAACCCGGATTGATCGGCAGTCGCGGCGGTAGCGTTCGCGCCCGGCGCTGCGGCGCAGCTCACCCGACAGGCAGGAGCCCCTAATGGACTTTCTGAAGATGAACGAACCCGTGATCAAGGAGTTCCGGGAGAACGAGGGCAACTGCAGCGGCTGGCTCAAGGGTGCGCCGATGATCCTCGTGACCATGACCGGGGCCAAGACCGGCCGCGAGCTGTGCTCACCGCTCGTGTACTCCACCGACGGCGATGACATCGTGATCATCGCCTCCAAGGGCGGCGCCCCGACCAACCCGAACTGGTACTACAACCTGGTCGCGAACCCGACGGTCACTGTCGAAGTAGGCACTGACACGTGGGAGGCCACGGCGCACCTCACCGAGGGTGGCGAGCGCAAGCGGCTGTTTGACGCCCAGGCGGCACTGATGCCGCAGTTCGCCGACTACGAGAAGAGCGCCACCGAGCACGGCCGCGAGATTCCCGTATTCCGCCTCGTCCGAAACTGAATCACCTTTGCGGACGGGCCATGGGCCCCGACGCCCCAGGACGGTGGAGCGCGTTTTGTTGTCTGAAGGCGCGCCGTCGCGCATGCTGTGTCGGTGACGAGGTCGCCGTTGAGGTACGTGGCGAAGGCACTGTCGACCGAGGGCGTGCCCCCGAGCGAGCTCGGCATGTCCATGGTGCCGCACCCGCTGATGTACCAGGAATTGGCGCACGATCCCGAGTACCAGATCTACAACGGGCGACTCACACCGGTGCGTTTCGCCGACGTGTCGGCAACCGAGATGTACTGGAAGGTGCGCCGGGAAGTGATCTTGCGGCACACCGGCGAGCTGCCCATCGAGCTGGTCGGCCCTGATGCCGAGCGGCTGGCGAATCGGGTCTTCCCGAGGGATGTATCGAAGGTGCGCGTAGGTAGGAGCAGCTACCAATTCGCCTGCTACGACGACGGCGGCATGATCAATGACGGCGTGTTGCTGCGACTGGCCGCCGACCGGTTCTGGATGGCCCAAGCCAACGGCGACCTATACAGCTGGTATCGGGCCCACGCTGCTGACCTCGATGTGGAGGTGCGTGACCCTGACGTGTGGGTCAGCCAGGTGCAGGGGCCTCGCTCGCTGGATGTGCTCGCCGCGGTGGTGGACGGTGGCCCGCCCGAACCGTTTCGCTATTTCGACATTGCCGAAGTGTCGATTGCCGGCCAGCCGCTGGTGATCACCCGCTCGGGATTCACCAACGAGCTCGGCTGGGAGTTCTACCTCGGCCCCGAGATTGACAGCGAGGCGGTAGGAAACCGCATTCTCGAGGTGGGCCAGCGGTTCGGCATGATCATCACCTCGGCCCAAGTGTTCCGAGCCCGCCGGATCGAAGCCGGATTGCTCAATGCCGGGGCTGATTTCGACCGCACGGTGACACCGTTCGAGGCGGGTCTCGGCCGTTTCGTCGACCTCGACAAGGAGGACTTCATTGGCAAGGAGGCGCTGGAGCGGGCCGATCAGCGCTGCCGCACCTGGGGGATGCGCACCGAAGGCGGCATAGCCCAGCTCGGCCGCACCCTCAGCCGCGATGGCGTCGCCCTCGGCCAAGTGACTTCCACCGCATGGTCGCCCTACCAGCAGTGCGGCGTTGCCATCGCTCGCATGGAGGACCCCACCAACGGACCAGGCACCCTGCTCGACGTTGAGTCTTTCGAGGGCCGGAAGCTGCGCGGCGAACTCTGCACGCTCCCGATGTACGACCCAGAGCGCCTCATCCCAAGAGGCCACCTAGTCGACATCCCCAACCGCCGTTGACGGCAAGTTACCGGACACCCTGAGGAGCAGACAGCTATGTGGCGGTCGTTGATTCGGGATGTTCCGGGGTTTCCTCGGGCGGGGGTTGTGTTCAAGGAC
Organism: Candidatus Poriferisodalis sp.; assembly: GCF_965219595.1. Classification (NCBI taxonomy): domain Bacteria; kingdom Bacillati; phylum Actinomycetota; class Acidimicrobiia; order Acidimicrobiales; family Candidatus Poriferisodalaceae; genus Candidatus Poriferisodalis; species Candidatus Poriferisodalis sp. Next base: position 3,252,324 of record NZ_OZ244781.1, on the reverse strand, counting down.
ATCACGCCTTCGCTGGGGGATCCGGACGGCTTGGCGGCGTGCGTGACTGAGCTGGTGGAGCCGTTTGAGGACCAGGGTGTTGAGCTTGTGGCTGCACCGGAGGCCCGGGGCTTCGTTATCGGCGGAATGGCAGCGGACCGGCTGGATGCCGGGTTTGTGCCGCTGCGCAAGCCGGGGAAGCTGCCACGGCCGACCCTGGGCGCAGACTACGAGCTTGAGTACGGTGCCGAGCGCTTGGAAATGCACACCGACGCCATTGCGGCCGGAGCACGCGTGCTGGTCGTTGACGATGTGCTTGTCACTGGCGGGACCGCGGCCGCGTCGGCGCAGCTCGTCACGCTCGGCGGCGGCGAGCTTGTCGGATTCTCGTTCATGGTCGAGCTCGCATTCCTTGACGGGCGCCACCGGCTTGGCGACGTACGCGTCGAGTCAGCGCTTGTCATCGAGTAACTGGCTGGGCCGTTGCAGGCACTGCCCGACGGTGCAGGTGCGTCGGGACCGCTCACGCGCTTACGGTGAGCGTGACCTGCTGATCCAGGAAGCGAGCCGATCCATGCCCACACCGTCACCCAAGGTCATGAGCGCCGAAGCGCAGAACCTCGTACGCAGGCCGAACTTCGCACATCTTGCAACCATCCGGGCCAATGGCTCGCCCAAGCTCGATCCGGTTTGGATCGACCTCGTTGACCCCTCCACGGTGATCATCGCCACGGGCGGGGAATCGCTCAAGACGCAGAACGTGTTGCGTGATCCGTGAGTTGCCATCTCGATCGTCGACATCGACAACCCGTATGAGGAGCTGCAGATGCGTGGCACCTGCGTGGTCGAGCCCGATGCCGACATGGCTGCTCTGGACGCGCTGAGCCACAAGTACACCGGCAAGCCGTTCCCGGAACGAGGCGATTGGGGCGTTGTGCTCCGCATCACGGTCACCCAGTACCTGTACCAAGATCTGCCATTTGAGCACACACCGGCGTAGATGGTTTCAGCCCCGGACCGGGCACGAAGCTCTTCCTACCGCTGTCATGGGCACCGGTGTCGCGGGGTGCCTGCATGTCACGGCTGGTTGGCGGCCCCTGGAGTGGGGGTGTCGACCGTCGCGAACCCGCCAGTGACATCGGGCACACGGGCATAGCTCTGGTCCGCGCCGGACTGGCCATCTTCCCAGTCGACGCTGGCAACGAGCGTGCCGTCCAGCAGCCAGATGCCCAGTTCCTCGTCGCTCCCGAGCGCGAAGCCGGGCCAACCGTCCTTGTCGAGGCTGAACTGCATGTATGCGCCCGGCTGGATGACGGTGCCGGCCGGGAAGGGCACTCGCTTGCCGACATCGGTGAGATCGTCAGCCATCTCGAAGCCATCGAGCGCTATGGGCACTCGCGACGCGTTGTGCAGCTCGAACCAGTCGAGCGGGTCGCCCTTGGCGGCCACCTCATTGATGACCAGTCCGACATCAAGCGGGGTCTCCGAGGTGTCGGCGCCCTGTGCACTTGTGTCGGCGTCGCCGGATGTTGGTGGGGACCATCCGTAGGCCCCCGAGAAGGCGCCGGCGATCACAGCGCCGGCAGTCGTCCCGCCGCTTGACAGTTCCAGCGCGCCCTCGGTGAAGGGCGAGAAGCTCTCCGGCGACGACGCTCCCGGCGGGATCGACCAGATTCCTCCGGCGATGGCGTCCACGCCGATGACCAGCGTTCTGCCCGCCGCGATTTCGCGGGGGTCGACGACCAGCGACATTCCGTTGACCGAGCCGTCGGGACCAAGCCCAGCGACGATGATGGAAGCGGGCACGTCGACGCTCGGAAGCAGGACACGCTCCTCGGGATTGGCGTGACCGGCAAAGACCCCGGTGCGTTCGGTCGATTCGGGGGCGCCGTTCAGCAGCAGGCTGTGGACCGTTCCCTGCCCGAGCGGGTTGGGACTCGAGCTGCTTCCCCAGGTCGTCTCGAAGGTGATTTCGAGGGTTCCTGAATCCGCGGCGGATGGCGCGGAAACCTCGGGCTGGGGCCATTCGGGTGGCTCTGGCGAGAGGTCCGTCAGGATCTCGTCTCTGCGCTTGCCGATGAACGTCCGCACCCGCTCGGTGTCGGCTTCGGCCGCCCTGGCCTCTGCGGGAAGGGCATGTTGCTGCACGATGGCAGCCATCGCATCGACCGCAGACAGCAGATCCGTCTCGTCCCAGGCGTCGTCCAGAATCTGCTTCAGCCGAGCAACGTATTTCACCCGCCAGTCAGGGTGGTTGTACAGGCGGTTGGGAATCGCAGTGAGCGCCAGCACCGAAGGCGGCGGGTCGGAGATGTTGTCGAAGGGATTGGGGTCGTCGGAGAGGTGGAACGTGCCGTCGGTGCCCCACGGCAGGAACACGAACCGGCCGTCGGGCACCCGGTAGAACCAGTAGTTGTTCCGGTCGCCGGCGTAGCCGTCCCAGTGCCCCACCAGCACTTCCGTCGCCCAGAACGAGAGGAAGCGGTCGAGATCTACGATCGACCCGAGCGCCGTCAATCCGGCATCGGAAGGGTCGCTCAAGGCCGCGACGACGGCGTCGATGTCGGACCAGTCGTCGGCATCCTCGTTGGTCTTCTTCTCGAAGGTGCCGCGGAACTCGAGCGTGAAGTCGCTGACCGTGCCCTCGTACAGGTTGCCGTCGGCGTTCTCGAAATGGTGCGACAGGAACGGAGCCTTGAACTCCTCCACATGCACGTACAGCCCCAGATCGGTGCCGTTCACCGACACGGTGGCGAAGTTGCAGCGCGGTGCGGGATTGCCGGCCGCGGCGAACACCCGGTACGACAGGCAGGTGTTGACCATCGAGGGGTCCTGGACGCTGTTGTTCAGCGTCATCCGGTTCATGCCCCCCGGGAGGGACTGGCCGTCGACGTACTTGTCGAAGCGGAGCTTCAGGGACGGCTTGGTGGAACTCTGCGAACCGACGAAGCCCTTCTTGCGCACGCCCACGTCGGCGTGCGTCTGGCCGTCGACCGTCACCGTGGCACCGAACCAGGTGTAGATGCTGGCAAAGGGCCGCGAGAGGCCGTATTCCTCGATCTCCGCGAACACGTCGGCCAGCGTGCGTGTCTGGTGGCGCAGCGTGTCCCAGTCTTCGACATCGATCTCGATGCTGATGTCGAGCACACGGTCGAGGGCGAAATAGGCGTCGCGCGGATCGGTCTCGAGGTCATCTTGGGGGGCTGAGCCGGGGGCCGTGGCAGCGGGGGCTGCGTCGCCAGCGAGAGTCGTGGCCGCGGTCGTCGTGGTTGCCGCTGTTGGGGCGGATGGGGCCGTGTCGGACGTGGGCGTTGCGGCCGGGAGCGCGCCGTCGTCGGCTGCATCTGTGCAGCCGGCTGCGACGAGTGCCAAGGCGACCAGTGCGGCGGCGAAGCGACGCTGGCGGCGAGGTTGTCGCATGCGGCTTGCCTTCACGTGCAGGTAGGACGTGAGCGGACCATACAGCTAGGCCCCGTCCGCAACGCCTCAGAGATATTGTCAGAAATACTGGCAAAAGAATGCTAGGGTCCCGCCGATTCACCGAGGCTTGCCTGGATATACAGGGCCGTCAGGGGAGTGTCATGGACATCGTGCTGACTGGAACCGGTTCACCGCTGCCTGACGCCAACCGGGCCGGGCCGTCCACGCTCGTCAAAGCCGGCGACACGCACATCCTCGTCGATGCCGGCCGCGGCGTCGTCATGCGCATGGCCGGCGGCGGCTCGCTGCCGGTCTTCCTGAGCGCCGTGCTGATCACCCACCTGCACAGCGACCACGTGTGCGCGCTGAACGACGTGGTCACGACCCACTGGGTCCTGGGTCAGGGCAACGCCACGCTGCAGGTCTACGGACCGCCCGGCACAGCGCAGTTCGTCGAACGGCAGCTCGGCGCACTGGAAGCCGACATCGGCTACCGCATCGCCCACCACGACGTACTCGTCAACGAACCGCAGGTCGACGTGATCGAACTCGAAGCGGGCGAGACGTTCGACGTCAACGATGTGAGCGTCAGCACAGCGGCAACTGAGCATGCGCCCGTGCGGCCCACGCTCGGCTACCGCCTCTCCCACGACGGCGCGGTCGCCGCGATCGTCGGAGACACCATCCCCTGCGACGGCGTCGACCAACTCGCCGCCGGCGCCGATGCCTACGTGCAGACCGTCATCCGCAAGGACCTCATCGGGCTGAGCCCCAACCCGATGGCGCAGGACATCCTCGACTACCACTCCGATGTCGTCGAAGCGGCACAGACCGCGGCCAGGGTCGGCGTGAAGCGGCTGGTGCTGACGCACATGGTTCCCGCGCCCACCCCCGAGCAGTACCCCGAGTGGGTCGATCTGGCAGCGGCACACTTCGACGGCGAGGTCGTCATCGGCGACGACCTCACCACTGTCACGCTGTGAGGCAGCGCAGTCGCGCCAACTGGTTTCCGGCATCGTCCCAGGAGCTTCGATGACACATCCGATACAGCCGACGCCGTTCGAAGGCCGCATCGGCCGCACGCTCGCCGAATCCGAACCGCACTTCACCTCCCGGCCGCACCCCGGACCCGATGCGCCCAACGTCGTCATCGTGCTGCTCGACGACACGGGATTCGCTCAATTCGGCTGCTTCGGCTCCGACATCGACACCCCCCATGTCGACGCGCTCGCAGCCGCCGGGCTGCAGTTCACCAACTTCCATGTCACCCCGCTGTGCTCGCCGACGCGGGCGTCGCTGCTGACCGGCCGGTCCCAGCACGCCGTGGGCATGCGCTCGGTGTCGAACCACCGCACCGGCTTCCCGCACCAGCTCGGCCACATCACCAACCACGCCGCGACCGTGGCCGAGGTGCTCGGCGCACAGGGATACGCCACGTTCTGCTGCGGCAAGTGGCATCTGGCGCCGACCGAGGACATCTCGGCCGCCGGGCCGTTCGACCAGTGGCCGCTGGCACGAGGGTTCGACCGCTTCTACGGCTTCCTCGAAGGCGAGACAGACCAGTTCCACCCTGAGCTGGTGGTGGACAACCACCACATCGACCCGCCTGCGGGGCCCGACGACGGCTACCACCTCAGCGAAGACCTCGTCGATCAGCTCCTGCGCATGATCAACGACAGCAAGGGCGTGCGACCGGACCGGCCGTTCTTCGCCTACCTGCCCTTCGGGGCAACCCACGCGCCGCATCAGGCACCGCAGGCCTACCTCGACAAGTACCGGGGACGGTTCGACGACGGCTGGGATGCGGTTCGCCAGCGCTGGTACGAGCGACAGCTCGCGCTGGGGATCATCCCCGAAGGCACGCAGCTGGCGCCCCGCAATCCCGGCGTGAAGCCGTGGGACGAACTGCCCGACAGCCATCGCCGCTTCGCCTGCCGCCTGCAGGAAGCCTTCGCTGCGTTCCTCGACCACACCGACGACCAGATCGGCCGCCTTGTCGACGGGCTGCGCCAGATGGGCGAGCTCGACAACACGATCCTGATCGTGCTGGCCGACAACGGCGCCTCCCAAGAGGGCGGGCCGTTCGGCGTCATGCACGAGATGAAGTACTTCAACGGCATCGTCGACGACCCCGATGACGTGATGGACAGGCTCGACGACATCGGCGGGCCCAACTCGCACACCAACTACCCGTGGGGCTGGGCCCAGTGCGGCAACAGCCCCTTCAAGTGGTACAAGCAGAACACCCACGAGGGAGGGGTGCATGTGCCGCTGGTGGTGCACTGGCCGGCCGGCATCGCCGCTGACCAGCAGGGCACCCGTCGAGACCAATTCGTGAACGTGTCTGATGTGGTGCCCACCGTCTACGAGCTCCTGGGCATCACGCCACCCGAGGTTTTCGGTGGTTACGCACAGCTTCCGGTGACCGGCAGCTCGTTCGCTGCGGTGCTCGCCGACGCAGACGCACCGGCCACGAACACGCTCCAGTACTTCGAGCAATCCGGATCCCGAGCGCTCGTGGCCGAGCAGGACGGTGTCACCTGGAAGGCGGTGGCGCGGCACATCAGGGGCGATTCCTTCGACGACGACCGCTGGGAGCTGTACGAGCTGTCATCGGACCATTCCGAGTGCAACGATCTCGCCGAAACCGAACCCGGCAAGCTGGAGGAGCTGATCGGGCTGTGGTGGGCCGAGGCTGAGCGCAACGGCGTGCTGCCGCTCGACGAACGGATGATCGAACTCTTCGTCGCCCGCCTTGATGATCACTCGCCGCACCCGACGAGTCGGCGATACCGCTACCGCCCGCCGTTGTCGCCGATCCCCTCGGCAGCTTCAGCGTCACCGTCAGGTCGATCGTGGGAACTCACTGCGCACGTGAGCCGCGGCGCCGACGATGCGGGCGTGCTGTGGGCGACCGGCAACGCCAACTCGGGCATGTCGGTGTTCGTGCAGAGCGGCCGTCTCGTCGTGGACTACAACTCGTTCGGCGAGCACACCGTCGTCGAGTCCGCCATCGAGGTGCCCGCGGGGGAATGCATCTTGACGGCACGGCTCCGCCGCACGAGCCGCACCGAGGGCGTCATCGAACTGGCGATCGACGGCGAGCACTGCGGGAGCGCGGAGCTCCCCTACATGATGCGCATCATCTCCTCGATCGGCTCCAGTGTCGGTTTCGACCACGGGCAAGCCGTGTCGCCGCGCTACGAGGCCCCATTCGCTTTCAGCGGGGCCCTGCACGCCGTCGAGATCGACCGGAGCGGTGGGTCTCAGGCCGATGCCGAGACGGCTGCACGTACCGAGATGGCACGCCAATAGGGGAGCACCGATGACCCTCACCGCCGATTCGATTCCTGTCGCGTACACCCCGGCGGGAGGCTGGACGCAGTGGCCGCCGCCGATCCTGGCGGGCTGCACCCAGCCGCTGTGCGACGGCGCGCCGGACATGCGCGGCTTCTGGCAGACGGTGGAGGTGTACGTGGACGGCACTACGCAGCCTGGCCATCCTGCCATCGGGCATGTGCAGCGCATCGAGCAGGCCGACGACCGGGTGGTGGTGACCGGTGCGGGCATCGTCCATGACATGCGCTGCGACGGGACGCTGGAGAACGGCGTGCATGACGTCGCCGAATTCGACAAGTCGACCGAGATCCACGTCGTCGCCAGCTTCGAGGACGGCGTGCACGTGCTGCGGCCGCACGGTCTCAATGTGGGCACCGGCCTGATCGAGGTTCGCCGCTGGCGCGACGGCGAGCACCTGATGTGGGACTACATCGGTTTCACGGCCCGCCTGCGCCAGCTCGCTTCGCCCGACGCCGACCCAGAACTCGTCTTGGCCCAAATCGAAACACAGGAGCAAACACCATGAAGACCCTTCGCACGCCCGACGAGCGCTTCGCCGATCTGGACGGGTACGACTTCGAGCCGCACTACGTCGAGATTCCCGACGGCGAGGGCGGCTCGCTGCGAGTCCACTACCTCGACGAGGGACCGCCCGACGCCGACCCGGTGCTGCTGCTGCACGGCGAGCCGTCGTGGGCGTACCTGTACCGCCACATGATCCGGCCCATCGCCGATGCCGGGCACCGCGTGATCGTGCCCGACCAGGTCGGCTTCGGGCGCAGCGACAAGCCCACAGAGCAGTCCGACTACACCTACGCCCGCCACGTTGCGTGGATGTCGAGCCTCGTGTTCGACGTGCTCGATCTGAGCAGCATCACTTTCTTCGGCCAGGACTGGGGCGGCCTGATCGGCCTGCGGCTCGTGACCGCGCAGCCCGACCGGTTCGCCCGGGTGGCTGTCGCCAACACCGGTCTGCCCACCGGAGACCGTTCGCCCAGCGATGCCTTCATGAACTGGCAGACGTTCGCCCGGGAGTCGCCCGTCTTCCCGATCGGCGACATCGTGAACGGCGGCTGCCTCACCGAATTCGCTCCCGAGGTCATCGCCGCGTACGACGCGCCCTATCCCGACGATTCCTACAAGGCAGGGGCACGCGCATGGCCATCACACGTCTGCACTTCGCCCGACGATCCTGAGGCGCAGCCGAACCGCGAGGCCTGGGGGGTGCTGCAGCAGTTCGACAAGCCGTTCCTGTGTTGCTTCAGCGACCAGGACCCGGTGACTGCCGGGGCAGACAAGCCATTCCGCAAGCTCGTGCCCGGTGCGCAAGGCCAAGCGCACGTCACGATTGAGGGCGCTGCGCACTTCCTGCAGGAAGACAAAGGGCCCGAGCTGGCCCAGGTGTTGATCGACTTCATCGACGCCAACTGAGCGCACCTCCACCTGCGCCGCCGCTACCACGGGCCAACTACGGTCGCCGCATGATCGCGGGTTACTGCTGGCCGCACAGCGGCGTGGCGGGGGACACCATCGACCTGATGATCAGCGGCGATGGTGGATCCTGCCGCGTCGAGGTGCTGCGGATAGGCGCCGCCGAACAGCTTGTCGAGACCCGGGACCTGGCGGTCAGCGAGCAGTCGGTGCCCGACGGCTGCGCCGCCGAGGGCTGCGGCTGGACTCCCTCGCTCTCGCTCGGCATCGACCCGGCGTGGCTGCCCGGCTTCTATCTCGTGCGCCTGCACGGCACCGACGGCGAGGTGGCCGAGGCGTTCTTCGTGGTGCGAGCCTCCGAGCCCGCCGAGACGCTGCTGGTGCTGTCCACCTCGACATGGGCTGCCTACAACGACTGGGGCGGGCCCAGCTTCTACACCGGCGGGCACGAGTCGTCGCAGCACCGGCCGCTGCCACGGGGATTTCTGGACAAGCCCGACCCCCACCGCTACCGGGTCGCCCGCTTCGGCCAGCTGCCGCGCCCCGAGGTCGACGAGTACTTCGACAACTACTCCTACTGGTCGGCTGCGGCGGGATGGGCGAATTGGGAACGGCTCTTCGTGAGCTGGGCCGAGCGCAACGGCGTGACGCTCGACTACGCGACCAGCTTGGACCTGCACTCCCGGCCCGATCTGCTCGACGGGCGGCGGCTGTACATCAGCGTCGGCCACGACGAGTACTGGACCGAGGCCATGCGCGATCACGTCGAGGGTTGGGTGGACCGCGGCGGCGCGGCTGCGTTCTTCTCGGGCAACACGTCGTTCTGGCAGGTGCGATTCGGCGGCGACGACCGGGTGATTGGCTACAAGCTCGACTTCGACCTCGACCCGGTGATGGGCACCGATGAGCAGCACACCGTGTCCACCATGTGGAGCGACCCGCTCACGGGACGACCGGAGAACGAGATGACCGGTGTCTCGTTCACCAGAGGCGGCTATGCCCACTGCCGGCGGGCCCCGAAGGGCTCGGGCGGGTACACGATCTGGCGGCCGGACCACTGGGCATTCGACGGCCTGCGGCTGATCGCCGGCGACGTGCTGGGCGGTGAGCCAGTGGTGGTGGGCTACGAGTGCGACGGCTGTGAGCTCGTGCTGGTGGACGGGCTGCCGGTCGCCAAGCCCACCGGCGGCACGCCGGCCAACTTCGAGGTGCTCGGCACGGCGCCTGCCCACCTGTGGGAGACCGCGGAAGCGCCGCCCGGCATGCCCGACAGCTACATCGGTGAGCTCAACTGGGTGACCGAGCGGCTCGGCGGCGGTGACACGCCCGAGAACCGGGAACGCTTCGCACATGGTGCCGCGGTGATGGGTTGGTTCAAGCGGGGTCTCGGCGAGGTGTTCACTACAGGTTGCACCGATTGGGCCTACGGCCTTGAGCATGACGATGTGGCGACGGTGACGCGCAACGTGATCGGTCGCTACATCGACCTCGCCGCCGACCGACCTGGGAGCTTGCAATGAGCGAAACCACCGAAGCCCGGCCTCAGAACACCTACAGCGAGGGCAACTTCGCTCCAGTGTCCGAAGAGGTCACGGCGTTCGATCTCGACGTGATCGGCGAGATACCCGCAGCGCTGGAAGGCCGCTACCTGCGCAACGGGCCGAACCCGATCGCGCCCACCGATCCGGCCACGAGCCACTGGTTCGTCGGCACCGGCATGGTGCACGGTGTGCGGCTGCGCGACGGCCGCGCCGAGTGGTACCGCAACCGTTGGGTGCGCGGCCAGGACGTGGTGGAGGCGTTGGGCGAACCTGCCGTGCCGGGGCCTGTCGGCACGCTCGATTTCTCTGCGAATACGAGTGTCTGGGGCTTCGCCGGCACGACGTGGGCGCTGGTCGAAGCGGGCGTGGTGCCGGTGGAGATGGGATACGAGCTCGAGACGGTGTGCCGCAACGACTTCTCCGGGACGCTGAAAACCGGATTCACGGCGCATCCGAAGCTGGATCCCCGCAGCGGCGAGCTGCACGCCGTCTGCTATGCGTGGCAGGACCTGTTCGATCACGTCGAGTACGTCGTGGTGGGCGCCGACGGCCGGGTGCGCAAGACGGTCGATGTGCCGCTGCCGGGCATGCCGATGATCCACGACATGTCGCTCACCGAGAACTACGCCGTCATCTACGACCTGCCCGTCACGCTCGACCTGGATCTCGCGCTCAGCGGCAAAGCGTCGTTCCCGTTCCGGTGGGACCCCGGCTACGGCGCCCGGGTCGGCCTGCTGCCCCGCGATGGCACAGCCGAGGAGATCATCTGGTGCGACGTCGGGCTCTGCTACGTCTTCCACCCGCTGAATGCCTACGAGGACAGCGACGGCCGGGTGGTGATCGACCTGTGCCGCTACGACAAGATGTTCGACCGCGACAAGCTGGGCCCGGCCGGAGATTCCCGGCCCACGCTCGATCGCTGGACCGTCGACCCGGTGAGTCGCAGGGTCAGCGAGGAACGCGTCGACGACCGGTTCCACGAGTTTCCCCAAGTCCGCGCCGAACGGACCGCACGCAAGCACCGGTTCGGGTACACCGTTGGCGTCGGCGACGGCCTCATCCCGGGGGCCAACTTCAAGTTCGACTACGACAGCGGCACGGCCGAGTACCACGACCACGGCCCCGGCCGGGGCAGCGCCGAGGCTGTGTTCGTCCCTGATCCCGAGGGCAGCGCCGAGGACGACGGCTGGCTGATGTCCTACGTCTACGACGAGACGACCGACGCCAGCGAGCTGGTCATTCTCGACGCCCGCGACATCGGCCGCCCTCCAGTGGCCCGGGTGCCGCTGCCGCAACGCGTGCCGTACGGATTCCACGGCAACTGGTTGCCGGGTGCGGAGGCGACATGACCGATACAGCGATCATGCCTGAGACTGCGACGCCGATCGTGAAAGCCGTCGACATCGCCTACATCCGGTTTTCGGCGCCCGATCTCGACGCCATGGAGGCGTTCGTGAACGACTTCGGTCTCGTTGTCGTGCACCGAGACGACGAGGTGCTGATCTCCCGGGGCCTCGAGCCGATGCCGTTTCTCCACGTGGTGCACCGGGGTCCAGCGAAGTTCATGGGCTGGGCGTTCGAAGTGGAATCTGAAGGCGACTTGGATGCACTGGCCGACGCTGTTCCCGGCTGCTCGCCGGTGCACGACATCGGCGGCGTCGAAGGCGAGCTCGGCGGCGGCAAGCGCGTGCACTTCGTCGAGCCGATCACCGGATTCGTGCTCGAAGCCGTGCACGGCCAGCAAGCCGAGCCGCTTGCACCCCGCCGCGATCGCATCACCTACAACCACGCCGGCGTCGACGACCGAGTAGGCGTCGAGCAGGACGTCAGCGGCAATCGCTACCCGATCAAGAAGGACCCCGGTCCGCCGGAGGTGTACCGGCTCGGTCACGTGGTGGCGGCCGTGCCGCCAGGAGCGCACCAGGCCTTCATGCGGCTCCTCGAAAACACCTTCGGCATGCTCGTCAGCGACGCAGCCCGGATGATCATCCCGCCGGGGGCCGAAGAGCACTTCCCGCCGCCGCTCGTGGAGCTCATCAAGTCGACGGGCTCCGATGTGATGTTCCAGTTCATGCGGATGGACCGGGGCGCGGCTGAAACCGACCACCACAGCATGCTGGTGCTGCCGCTCATGGACGGAACCGCCGAGGCGCAGTTCAGCCATGCAGCGTTCGAGGTGTTCAGCATGGACGACGTCTTCCGGGGTCACATGCACTTCCGGGAGCGGGCGGCGGAGGGCGCGCCGTACGCACTGGCGTGGGGCGTCGGACGTCACGTCTACGGCTCGCAGATCTACGACTACTGGCATGATCCCTACGGCCACGTTCACGAGCACATGTGCGACGGCGACCGGGTGGATGCCAGCTATGGGCCGAACACGATCGACATGACCGATCCGGGGCAGCTCGGCGACAATGGCGGAAACCAATGGGGCCCGACCGTGGAGGAATCCGGGGTTCACAATCTCAATGGCCCACAGTGCGACCCGAGGTTCGCGGACCGGCCTGACGAGATCCGAGCGTCATTGCTGTCGCGGGACCTCAGCGAGCTCCAGCACGTCGTGGACGCGATCTGAGCAGGCAGTGAGCGCCCACGAGAACGAGTTTCCGAGGGACCGGGAAGCCAACCGGGCCCACTTGCTGGCGGCGGTCGATTCGGCCGCCGATGCGCTGACGGCCGGTCGGGACGAGTCCGAGAAGTTGCGACGACTGTCGCCGACCTCGGTGGAGGCGCTGCGATCTTCGGGACTGTTCAAGATGAAGTCGCCGCACGAGGTGGGCGGTGCCGAAGCGCATCCGGTCACCCAGATGGACGTGATCGAGGCCGTGACGATGATCGACCCAGCGGCCGCGTGGTGCATGTTCATCACCTCAGCCGTGACCGGCGGCGTGTTCGCAAGCCTCTCCGACGACTCAGTTGACGAAGTGCTCGCGGACGGCTTCCCGTTCATGGCCGGCTCGCTGCGAGCCGGCGGCCAAGCACGGCGCGTCGACGGCGGCTACCGGGTGTCGGGCCGTTGGGCTTGGGGCAGCGGCGTCGAGCACTCCGACTGGGTGGCGGTGCCGGTCTTTTCGGATGGACCGCCAGTGATCAGGGCGCTTGTGCCCACCAATGAAGTCATCCTGCACGACAACTGGCACACGCTCGGCATGCGAGGCACCGGCAGCTGCGACTGCGAGCTCGACGATGTCTTCGTGCCCGATCGATTTGCCATCGATGCACTCGGCGGTGGGCCGCCACGGGGTGGCGCGCTCATGCGGCTCGGGCTGCCCGCCTACGTCGTGAACGAGCACGGCAGTTTCGCGTACGCACTCGGACGCTCGGCGTTGCAGACGATGACCGAGACGGCCATCGAGAAGAAGCGGGGCTACCTCGGCGGTGTCAGCCTCGCCGACAGGCAGGTTTTCCAGCGAGCTATCGGACAGGGCACCATCCGCATGAACGCGTGCGCGCTGGCGATGGCTGAATCGCTCGAGCGCATGTTCGACTCGGCAGCTGCGGGCCCACCCGATCCAGCGCTGGTCACGGAGGCGCAGGCAGCGGCCGTGTGGTGCACTGACGAAGCCGTCGATCTGGTGAGCGAGCTGTTCCGCTTCACCGGCGGCAGCGCGGTGATGGACGGCAACGAGATGCAGCGCATCCTGCGCGACATTTACACCGTGCAATCGCACCTGATGGTGTCGGCTGTCACGTACGAGCAGTACGGTCAGATAGTGCTCGGTACGACTGAGGGCGGCAAGCTCCCCTAGGGGGTTCCGTCGGTTGAACTTGGCGCATGAGAACAAGGGCCAGCCGTGATCGTCCTGACGAGTGAGAGCACCAGCGACATCGCTCAGCGAAGCGATGACACCGACAGCTTGTGGGTGCGGGTCGATCAGCTCAAGCAAGCCACCGGCTGGCAGCTGAAGCCTGAGGGTGTGTGCCTCGGCGAGATCTGCGTGCCGCTGTTCGAGCCTGAGCGAGAAGCGTGGATCGCTGATGCCGACGACTGGGTGTGGTTCTGCTACTCGGCCTTTGCCGACAAGATCGGCCAGCAGCATGTGCGCGATGGAGATGTGTGGAGCCTCGGATCAGTGCCCGAGGTCCGCCGCATGGGGCTGGAATCGGGCCTGGCTCCCGACTTCGAGATGACCGACCGCAACGGCGACACGGTGCGACTGTCCGACCTGCGGGGCCGCAAGGTGGTGTTGTTCACTTGGGCCTCGTGGTGAGGCTGCCGGGTGAACCTGCCCGTGTGGCAGGAACTGTACGAATCGATCGGACCGGATCGCTTCGAGCTGATCAGCGTGGCAGAGGACTCCCAAGGCGAGGCTGCGGCGGGCAAGTGGTTTGACAAGGCCAAGCCGACGTTCCGGTGCATTGTCGACCCGACGCACAGGATCAGCTCGTTGTTCGGCTGGGTCAACGTGCCGTCGGGCGCGTGGATCGACGAGGAAGGGCGCATCGTCCGCAGCAACGAGGGCGTGTTCCCCGACGAGACAACGATCAAGTTCGGGCTTGGCAAGGTCCGCCTCGGCAACGACGCATTCGCCCATGCGACTCGGGACTGGATCGAGAGAGGACCGGAGAGTGAGTTCGTCTGGTCGGCTGAGGAGCTGGCAGCGCATCTCAAGCCCGTCGACGACGACACTCTGCTGGCCGAACCCACATTCAAGCTGGCGCTGCACTTCGAATCGGCGGGTGACAGCGAGCGTGCGCTCCGGCACTTCGACGCAGCCCAGCACCTCGCGCCGGACAACTGGAACTACCACCGCCAAGGCTGGACCCACAAGGGAACCGTGTACGCCGCCCTGCAGGTACTGAAGAAATCGGCGTACCTGCGTAAGAACACCGACAAGAACTACTACGACCCGATGGAGCTGCCGGGCGAGAACCATCGCCGCTTCACCGAACCCGAGTGGTTCTGGACGCCAGCCGTCAACGGCCTCAAGCGCCTCCTTCGCCGGGAGCCAAGCGCCGCCTGACTGCCGCCGGCAGGTTCAGGACTTGTCGGCGGTGGGCTTGGTGATGAGCATGGCCAGCAGCAAGCCGATGCCGGCGGCGCCGAGAATGAGCGCCGAGTAGGCGGTGTCGTCGTGGATGCCTTGGTCGAACCAGTCGTTGTAATAGGTGGTGGTCAACGCATCGAGGCACATCGCCGGCGCGAACAGGGCGATTGCGGCTGAGCTGCGCCACTGCCGAGGCGTCTGCAGCAGCCGGAAGCACACGAACATGGTGATGACCGTCACGATGGTGCCGACGATCAGCCACACCCACCACACGGTGCGGGACACCGATGGTTCGTAGTTGTCGGTGAAGATCAGCAGGAACAGCCCCAGGAACACGGCCCAGCCGACGACAGCGATCACCATCATCAGGACCATGTGCTGGATGTATGAGAGTCGGTTCTGTTCAGGCATTGAGGGCAGTCCTTCGGTATGCGGCCTCAGCCGCTGCTCTTGGGGGCGACGATGGTGGTGGTGCCCTGTGCGACAGCAACCATGCGTCCTTCGTTCTCGATTTCGACACGCAGGACGGCCAGCCGCTTGCTCATGGAGATGATCTCCGCGGTGGCGACACAGGTGCCCCCGGTGACGGGTGCCAGCAGGTTGATCTTGAACTCTGTGGTGGCTGCCCAGTAGCCGGGCGGCATGACGGGGTACATGACCACACCCAACACGTGGTCGCACATAGCCGACAGGCAGCCGCCGTGCATGGTGCCCATCGCGGTGATGAGCTCGTCGGTGATCGGCATCTCGCACACCAAGCGGCCGGCTTCGAACTCCGTGGCCTTGATGCCCAGGTAACCGTCGATGCCGCTGCGCGACACCCGGCCGATCACCTTGTCGGCCCATTCCTCGTTGAAGGCTTCGAACGTCGGCCGGCTCATGCAATGGCTCCTAGTACTCGGCTGGACTTGGTGCGAAGACGCCACGCTGTGTGTGCTGGTTCATGGCGCGAAGACGCCGTGCTGTGTTTGATGGTTCATGGCGCGAAGACGCCGTGAACGGGCGGAACCCCAGGGCGTTCGCCGGCGAGCGTCTGGATGAGGGGCTCGAGGTCGTCGAAACCCGCTACCTGGCGCGGCAAGTCCGCGAACGGGTAGCGGCCCGACACCAGCAGGTCGAGCGCCTGGCGGTAGGCAGTCACGTCGACGCCCAGCGCACCGAAGATGCGCAGCTCCTTGTAGACGATGTGATCGGGATCGAAGCCGGGCGTCTCGGGCGAGCCGCGGGTACCCGCAAGCACGATCGTGCCGCCTGGCCGGGCAAGCTGGACCGCCTGTGCGAGAGCGGCGGGTGCCTTGGCCGTGACGTCGATGACGACGTCGGCCTTGGCGCCGACGGCGTCACGCAGCGCACGGTTGGGGTCGGTCTCGGCGACATCCACTGCTAGGTCGGCACCGAACGCTGGGGCGAGCGCGAGACGTTCGGCATCACGTTCGCCCAAGCCGGTCACCATCACGAAGCCGGCGCCTGCTTCCTTCGCTGCTGCTGCCGAGCACAGACCGCGCACGCCTGGGCCCAAGATGGCCACCACATCGCCAGGCTGGGTATCGGGGATCTCCACCGCCCAGCGGATCCCGGCGCCCAGCGGGTTGAACAGCGTGGCGGTGACCGGGTCGAGCTCGTCGGGCACAGCCATCAGCATCGAGTCGGGCCGGAGGTATAAGTGCGAGGCGTACCCGCCGCCGAGACCCGGCGGCGTGTCGGCGTCGGTGAAGCCGACCATCGTGGCCAGCCCGTTGCGTTCGCACCGCCGGTACAGCCCCAATCGGCACTGCTCGCATTCCCGACACGACAGGAACACTTCGACCGCCACCCGTTGCCCCGCGTTCACACCCCAGCGCTCAGCGGCAGCATCGCCCAGTTCCTCCACCACGCCGATCACCTCGTGCCCGGGGATGAACGCATGCCGGTTGGTGATGTGCCCGGTGTACTGCTCATGGTCGGTGCCGCACAGCCCGCACGCCTCGATCCGCAACAGTCCGTCGTCTGCGCCGACGTCAGGCAGCTCGAAGCTGCGCTGCTGAAAGGATCGCGGTTCGGTGAGCACGAGCCCAGTTGCAGAGGTCATGCCAGCGGCTCCAAGGGTGGTGCGACGGGCCGCGCGGCGTGCCGCCGGCCCGGCATCACGCTATTGCACGAGTTCGTGAGTGTTGTCGCTGGTGCAGTCGCTGCCTGAGCGCAGAGTGCGAAGTTGCCGACCGTCGTTCACGATGGTTACGTATGCAGTACCGCATCGGGCATCAGCCTTCCCTATCGGAATCGTTGCGGCCAGGCGAGGAGTCACAACATGGGCATGGAGGGATTCGGCGAGGAGTTTCGTGATCCTCGCGACTTCATCCTGGGCGTCACCGAGACCATCTGGGAACGCCGAGGCGTGCACACCCTCAATCGCTTCTACAGCGATGACGTCGTTGTCCGGTCACCCTCAGGTGTTGTGGTCGGCAATCAGACAGTCATTGGCGCCACGCTCGCCACGCTCGCGGAATTTCCCGACCGTCAACTGCTCGGCGAGGATGTCATCTGGTGCGACGACCCCGACGGCGGTTTCCTGTCGTCGCATCGGATCCTGTCCACGGCCACTCATCTTGGCGATGGGATCTACGGCCCAGCCACGGGCGCCCGACTGAAGTACCGGATCATTGCGGACTGTGCAGCGCGGGATGGGCAGATCTACGACGAGTGGCTGATCCGAGATCAAGGCGCCATCGTGCGCAACCTCGGCATCGAGCCAAAGAGCTACGCGGCCAGCCAGATCGAGGTGGAAGGCGGGCACGAACATGCGGCCCGACCTTTCTGCCCGGCACTCGACGTCACTGGTCGCTACGGCGGGACGGGCAATGATCAACCCGATGGCGTGCGGTATGCCGAACTGCTCGGCCGCATCATGACAGGGGATCTGGCTGCCATCAGTACCGAGTACGACCGCGCCGCTCACCTCGAATTGCCCGGCGGCATCACCGATCATGGAAGGAGCGGCGCCGACAGCTTCTGGCTTGGCCTGACGTCGTCGTTCCCGTCGGCACGCTTCACCATCCACCATCGGATCGGTCGCCGCGACGCTGACCGTCCGCCGCGTGCAGCCATTCGCTGGTCGCTCGATGGCACCCATGACGGCGAGGGGCGTTTCGGTGCCCCCAGCGGTGCTGACGTGCACGTCATGGGCATCAGTCACTGCGAATTCGGACCCGACGGTGTTTTGCGCGAATGGGTGTTGATCGACGACACGGCGGTGTGGAAACAGGTTCTCCTGCACACCGGCTGAGGGCTTCATTCCGAAAGGTGCAGGCCAGAGCGCTGCAACCGGTTGCTGTTGACGCAATGACTACGTATTCATAGGATTCGGCGCATGGCGGGGGGGACAGAGGTTCCTGGCGGCGGGACGCGGCCGGCGACCTCCACCGATGTCGCCATCGAGGCGGGCGTGTCCCAGGCCACGGTGGCGCGCACCTTCTCGGCCCCGCACTTGGTGTCCGAAGGAACTCGAGAGCGGGTCAGCGAGGCTGCCGCACGGCTCGGCTATGTCCCCAACGCCTTCGCCCGCAGCCTCAAGTCGCAGCAGAGCAACGTGGTGGGTGCAGTGGTGCCGGCGTACGGCGAGTACTGGCAGAACGTTCTGTCGGCGGTGACTCGGGAGCTCGCTGCACGCGGGCGTCAACTCTTGCTCTTCAGCTTCACCGACCCAGGTGAGGTCGACGATGTGCTCGACATCGTTCGCCAATACCGCGTCAGCGGGCTGCTGCTGGCCTCAGCAAGCATCCGACCAGACCAGCTCAGCGCCATGCGTCGCCAGTCGAGCCCCACCGTGGCGTTCAATCAGCCGGCTGCATCTGGCTTGGTGTCGTCGGTGTCAGTCGACAATGAGAGCGGCTGCCGCTTGCTGGCGTCCCACCTCGTTGACCAGGGCTGCCGGACAGCGGTCTTCGTCGGCGGCGTGTCGTCGATCTCCACCGATCAAGCCCGCTATCGGGGAGCGGCCAGGGAGATGGGCGACCACGGAGTGGCCTTGCCATACATCGAGGCGGGCGCGTTCAGTTACGACGCGGGGTACGGCTGCGCCGAACGCATCGCCCGACTCGCACCGGACGCCGTCATGGTCGGCAGCGACGAGGTGGCGTTCGGCGTCATAGATGGATTGGAATCGCGGGGTATCCGGATCCCTGACGACATGGCCGTCACCGGATTCGATGGACTGCCGCAGGCCGCGTGGGCCGGCATCGACCTGACGACGCTCGTGCAGCCGACGGATCTGCTCGCACGGCATGCTGCCGAACTGCTCGTCGACACGACATCGGCATCGCGGCCTACCGACGTCGTCGTGGATGGCCACCTGCGCATCGGCCGAACGACGAAGCGCAGCGACCGATGACCGCATCCGGGCCGACCGTTGACGGCGCCGAGTTGGCGGCACGGGTGCTTGAGCCGCAGGACTTCGTGGCTGACACCGAGGCCTTTGTGGATGTCCGTATCGAGAGATCCAAAGGCAAGGCCAGCTATTCGTTCGTCGGCCCCGGCGTGTCCCAGAACGCCGATCAGCACATCAGCATCGCCGAGCCCCACGGCTTCAACGTCGGCGCTGCCACCATGCCGCACGGCGTCTACAACAACGCCCACTTGCACTACACGCCTGAGGTGTTCATCTGCACCAGGGGCAGCTGGCGGATCGACGTCGGCAGGAAGCGTGAGCAATCCGTCGAGCTCACGCCTGATGCCATTTTCTCGGCGCCGACCTGGGTATTCCGCGGATTCGAGAACACCGGCCCCGATGACGGGTTCCTGTTCGTGGTGCTCGGAGGCGACGACACCGGCGGGATCATCTGGGAGCCGGAGGTGCTGCGAGAGGCTGCTGAGACCGGCATGTATCTCGGGCGCGACAACTCGCTCGTCGATGCCCGCAACGGCGATGTCCCTTCCGAACTGCTGGAACCGCTCAGCGACAGCCAGCTCGCAAACATCGACAGTTACAGCCAGGCAGAGCTTGATGATCGCCTGGTGTCGCCTGATCGTTTGAACTGGTCGCAAGAGGCGTTCCTGTCGGCCGTGCTCGGCGCACAGCACTCAGTGGAGCTCGCGCCTGTCATCGGGTACGGGCTGTCCCAAGATCGACGCAGCCGACCGCCGATCTGCACCCCGCACGGATTTGCAGTCGAGTGGCTTCGGGCGGCTCCGGGGGCATCGACGGGCCTTCATCGCCACAGCGACAGCCAAGTGGTGCTCCTCATCGACGATGGCTGGGAAGTCGCGCTCAACGAGCCGGCGCAGGAAGTCTCCACGCGGCCCGTCGCGGGCTCACTCGCATCTATCCCCGCATCTGCTTGGCGGGATCTGCGCAATGTCGGCACGGCGCCGGCACGTGCGGTGATCGTCACCGGCGGTGACAGCCCCAGCAGGGTCGGATGGCCTGCAGGAACGCTGGCGCGCGCCGCCGATGCGGGCTTCGGTCTCGACGCGGCCGGTTATGTCGCGCCGCTCGAGTTGTTGGGAACCGGGTTCTGAGCCCCCTTTGGTTCCTGTTCGCATGCATAACCCAGGAGGGAACCTCATGACTACTACCAAGGGGAAGGCATGGCGGCTCATCGCCGTGCTTCTCGCGTTCGTGCTGCTGGCTGCAGCGTGTGGCGGCGATGACGGCGACGGCGATGCCGACAGCGGAGAGTCGCAGACGGCGGCAACGGTCGCCGACTCCGCCGCCGATGACGACATGGACGACGACTCCATGGACGACGACTCTGCCGACGACTCGATGGACGACGACTCTGCCGACGATTCGATGGACGACGAGTCCATGGACGAAGGCGACATGATGGAGACCGAGCTGATCTCCGACGAGTGCCCGATCCCGAATCCGTCCGAGGTCATCGAGATCGACGCGATCGGCTGGGAGTTCCCGATCATCACCCAGTACGCCGATGAGCTCGAGGACTGCGAGGCGGGCAACTACCGCTTCAATCTGCAGTTCCTCGACAGCGTCGAGGCGCGCACCGCCATGACGCAGGACGCAGCGACCGGTTCGCCCACCTTCGAGCTGTACCAAGGCTCCAATGCGTTCATCGGCGAGCTGGCCAACCAGGGCTTCCTGATGCCGCTCAACGATCTGGTCGCCAAGTACAGCGACCAGTTCGACCTCGATGAGATCGATGAGGCGTTCTGGCGCATGGCCTCGATCGGCGACCAGATCTACGCCGTGCCGATGGTGTCGAACACCATGCACGTCTTCTACAACAAGCCCGCGATGGAAGAGCTCGGCCTGTCGGTGCCGACAACGTTCGATGAGGCATTCCAGACGTGCCGGGCGATCATCGATTCGGGCTACGACATCGGCTTCCTCTACATGCTGTCGGCAGGCTGGGCCTGGCAGATCGAGTTCGACTCGGTCCTCGGTTCGATGGGCGTCTCGCCGGTCGATCCGCAGACGGGCGCGCCGAACTTCAACAGCCCTGAGGGAGTTGCTGCGGCCACGACCCTCAAGCGGATGGTGGACGAGTGCGCTCCGGGTATCGCCAGCTCCTACAGCACCGACGATGTGCAAGCGGCTTTCCAGACCCGAGAGGCGATCCTGGGCCACACATGGGCATCGCGTGCAGCAGCCATGGACGATCCCGAGGCATCCACCGTCGTGGGAGAGATCGAGTTCGCTCCGGCGCTGGGCATCGGCAGCGGCATCCTGGCTGCGCCTGCCTACATCGACGGCTGGGGCATTCCCGTCGGAACGCCTGCCGACAAAGTCGAGGCGATCTTCCTTGCGATGCTCGCAGCGACTGACTTGGAGAGCATGCAGGCTGCGGCCGAGTTCGGCCTGGTCACCCGCAACGGGGTGAGTCATCCCAACGGACCGCGTGACGCTGCCGCTGCGCAGGCAAGCCTCGTCAACGGCCGTGGTGCTGACCTCACACACCCCGCAGCAGGCATCGCCCGGGCGAAGCTGGGCGAGGCGCTGATCACGATTCTCGACGGCACGCCGGTCGAAGAGGCGCTGGCCGCCGCTGAGGCTGCATACCTCGCCGAAGCAGGCGATCAGGGGCTGCTCAACTAGGCCGGCAGCTCGTCACGTTCCCTCCGTGCATCTGGGGCGGCACCGTGTTGCGGTGTCGCCCCAGGGCAGCGGGAGCGGGAGACAATCCCCGCCTTGAGTCACGACCCCACCCAAACCCCCAGGAACTATGGCTGAGATCCTCAAGGACGCGAAGAAGAAGGGGGCCCACGGCACCGACCAGGCCCTCGCCGAGCAGGTTCGCTCGATCATCAACGACATCGCCGAGCGCGGTGAGGCCGCGGTACGCGAGCTGTCGGCCCAGTTCGACGACTGGAAGCCCGAGCGGTTCAGGCTCTCAGCGGAACAGATCGAGGAGACCGTGGCGAGCGTCGACCCCGGCACGGTCGACGACATCCGATTCGCCCAGACCCAGATCCGGAACTTCGCCCAGGCCCAGCTTGACTCGATGCTCGAGACCGAGATCGAGACCCTCCCGGGGGTCACCCTCGGCCACAAACACATCCCGGTCCAGAATGTGGGCGCGTACGTACCCGGCGGCCGCTACCCGATGGTGGCCTCGGCACACATGAGCGTCCTTACCGCCAAGGTGGCAGGCGTGCCTCGCGTGGCTGCCTGCACCCCGCCGATCAATGGCGCCGTCCCCGCCGAGACCGTCACCGCCATGCACCTTGCCGGCGCCGACGAGATCTACCTTCTCGGCGGCATCCAGGCCGTCGCCTCCCTCGCTCTGGGCACCGAGTTCGTCGACCCCGTCGACGTTCTGGTCGGGCCGGGCAACGCGTTCGTGGCCGAGGCCAAGCGTCAGCTCTACGGCCGGGTCGGCATCGACCTCCCTGCCGGACCCACCGAAACGCTCCTGCTCACCGACCACACCGTCGACGCCGAGATGTGTGCGACCGACCTCCTCGGTCAGGCGGAACACGGGCCCACCTCTCCGGCGGTCATGCTCACCACCAGCCGACAGCTCGGACTCGACACGATGACCGAGGTCGAACGCCAGCTCCAGACGCTGCCCACGGCCGACATCGCGTCGGTCGCGTGGGACGACTACGGCCGGGTCATCGTCTGCAACTCTCACCAGGAGATGCTCGATCTCGCGAACGAGCTCGCCTTCGAGCACGTGCAGGTGATGACCGACAACGACGACTTCTTCCTCGCGAACATGGTCAACTACGGCGCGCTGTTCCTCGGGCCCATGACCAACGTCAGCTACGGCGACAAGGTCATCGGCACCAACCACACCCTCCCCACCCAGGGTGCTGCTCGCTACACCGGCGGCCTCTGGGTCGGGAAGTTCATCAAGACCGTGACCTACCAGCGGGTCACCGATCCGGCATCGTCCGTCCTGATCGGCGAGTACTGCAGCCGTCTGTGCGCCATCGAGAACTTCGCCGGCCACCAGGCTCAGGCCGACATCCGCGTCGAGCGTTACTCGGGGCAGCCGGCCTGACGTGAGCACGCGCCTCGCGCTCGTCACCGGAGGGTCCGGTGGGATCGGCTCCGCCATCTGCCGCCGGCTCGCGTCCGATGGTCTGACCGTACTCGTCGGCTACCTCTCGTCGGCCGAGCGTGCCGCTGCGCTCGCGGCCGAGCTCGACGGGCCCAGCCATCGCGCCGTTCGTGTCGCGGTCGACGACCCGGCATCGATCGATGCGCTCGCCGCTTCGATCGATGCCGACCACGGTCGCCTCGACGTGCTGGTCAACTGCGCAGGCGTCACCCAACCAGTGGCCCACGACGACCTCGACGGCCTCACCGACGAGACCATCGACCGAATCTTCGCCACCAACTGGCGCGGACCCTTCGCCGTCGTCCGGGCGCTCAGGCCCGCCCTCGAGAAGTCGGTCGATCCGGTGATCGTCAACATCAGCTCGGTTGCGGCCGTCACAGGGATGGGCTCCAACGTCGCCTACTGCGCCTCCAAGGCTGCCCTCGATTCGATGACCCGCTCTCTTGGGCGGGCCCTGGGGCCGACGATCCGGGTCGTGTCCGTGTCGCCGGGCTGGGTTCTCGGCGAGTACGCCGCTCGCATGCCGGCGGAGTTCATTGACGTGCAGCGAGACGCCACCCCGCTCAACCGACTGGCAACCGGCGACGACGTCGCGGCCGCCGTGTCCGCCGTCGTCGCCGACCTCCCGTTCACAACCGGGGCGGTGATCCCGGTCGATGGCGGACGGCCCCTGGGAAGGGGGAGTGGATGAACAAACGAACATTCTGGGGGTTCACCGTTCCGAGCGTCGCCGTGATGCTCACACTGATGGTCGTCCCGCTGCTCGCAACGATCTGGCTCGGGTTCCAGCGGCTGACGTTGCGCGATCTTCAGAACCCGGTGTTCATCGGGTTCGGCAACTATCGAGACATCCTCTCCGACCCGGAGTTCTGGAGCGCGGCTCGCTGGACGATCCTGCTCGTCATCATCGTGGTCCCGCTCCAGTTGGTGCTCGGCTTGACGATCGCGCTCCTGCTCGACCGGGTGAAGCGCGTCCGCTCGATCTACATGGCCGCCCTGCTCATGCCCATGGTCGTCACGCCCGTCGTCGGCTCACTCGTCTACAAAGACCTCTTCGAGCGGGGCGGGTTGATCGCATGGATCTGGGAGAGCATCACCGACGATCCTTTCCTGGTCACGTCCGGCAACGTGCGCTGGCTGATCATCATCCAGCTGGTGTGGGCGGTCACACCGTTTGCCTTCATCACCTTCTTCGCCGGCCTCCAGACGCTCCCCGAGGACCGCGTCGAGGCGGCGCAGATCGACGGCGCCGGCTTCTGGCGCCAGCTGTGGCATGTGACCCTGCCGCACCTGCGCACCCTGGTGCTGTTCGTGGCGCTGATCTCGATCATGGACATGTACCGGGTGTACGACCAGGTGTTCGTCTGGACCGGCAACCGGTTCACCGACGCGCACACGCTCGCCGTCTACAACGTCCGCACTGCCACGGCGTTCGACATCGGCCGCCTCGGCAAGGGCAACGCGATGTCGATCCTCACCGTGATCGGCATCTTCGTCGTGCTCATCCCGTTCTTGTATCGCAGCTACAAGGACCAGATCGCGGAGAGGAACTGACATGAAGAAGTCCAACCTGCTCCCGCGGTTCGGTCTCCACAGTGTCCTGATCCTGCTGGTCGTCTGGAGTGTCCTGCCGTTCCTGTGGACGATCCAGACCTCGATCAAGTTCACCCGCGACGTGGCCGCCAAGACCCCGGTGCTCTGGGGTTATGAGACCACCGGCAACGCCTATCGGAACTTCTGGCTCGACGAGAAGAAACTCGAGCACAGCCTGTGGTTCGTGCTCGGCTTCATCGTGCTGATCGCCGCCATCGCGGCGTTCTTCGGGCTCATGTCCAGACGCAACGCCGACGGCCGGCCCTGGCTGCTCGCCTGGATGGGGCTCGTCGGGGTCCATCTGCTCGTGATCGCCGAAGACATCCAGATCTGGCCCACGTTCTGGTACCTCGCCGTCATGGCGCTCGTCGCATACCTGGCGTACTCGCGCGACTGGCCGGCCAAGAACTGGTTCATCGGCGGCGCGATGTTCACCCTGTGGTTCGGGCTCTGGCGCTTCCCCCGGGCCTGGGCGACCGAGGACACCTACGACTTCCTGATCAACAGCATCGTCGTCACGGTGCTCACCATGCTCATCTCGCTCTCGATCGGCCTGCTCGCCGGCTACGGCCTCGCCCGGTACTCGGGGATCTCCGGCGCGGTGATCCTCATCGTGGCGCTCGCCTTCCGTGCCCTGCCGCGCACAGCCTTCGTGCTGCCGTACTTCTTCGGTGCGAACCGCATCGACGAATGGCTGCGCGACAAGGGGATCTCCGACTGGGACTTCCCCCTGATCAACTTCCCGTTCATCGACGAGCTGCAGATACTCGACGCGCGACTCGGCATCGTCCTCGCGCTGGTTGCTGTCAACCAGCCGTTCACGATCTGGATGTTCCGCTCGTTCTTCATGGACGTGCCGAAGGAGCTCGAGGAAGCGGCGATGATGGACGGCGCCACCCGCCTCGAGGCGTTCCGCAAGGTCATCATCCCGGTCATGTGGCCGGCGATCATCGCCACCGGCCTGTTCACCCTGCTGCTCGCCTACAACGAGTACCTGTTCGTCCGAGTGCTTGCCCCGACCGAGTGGACGTTGCCGGTGGCGATCGTGTCGCTCACCGGTGGCGAGAGTTCGAGAACGATCACCGAAGCGGCGGCGGCATCGGTGTCGATCACCCTGCCGATCGTGATCGTGATCATCCTGTTCCAGAAGCACCTCGTGAAGGGCTTGGGCGCTGGCGCGGTGAAGGGTTAGCCGTGACCGACCTGCAGGCCCTCGACGTGCTGGCCCGCCTGCGGCAGCTCACCGGACGAGAGGAACTCTGATGGCCACCAACCGTCCCGAACAGGCGGTGCTCAGCCGCGACACCGATCTGGCGAAGACCGAGGAGACGCGCTCGGTCATCGAGGGCATGGTCGACGGGCTCAACGACCATCGCGTCCCCGACATCGACGAGTTCTTCTCCGAGTCGTTCCGGTGGATGGGCAACACCGGCTGTGGCACAAAGAACGGCGTGCGCGAGTTCCAGAACAACTGGCAGAAGCCGTTCCAGGCAGCCTTCCACGACAAGGTCTGCATCGACGAAGCCCGCCTCTACATGGGGGAGTGGGCCGCCGCCTTCGGCCGTCAGGAAGTCACCCATGGCGGCGAGTTCATGGGGGTTGCGCCCACCGGTAAGCGGATCGAGGTCCGCTACATGGACTTCTGGAAGGTCGTCGACGGAAAGATCGTCGACAACTGGGTCATGGTCGACTTCCCTCACGTACTCGCCCAGCTCGGCGTCGACATCTTCGACGGGAACGGCTGGGAGGCCTACGACCATGGCGAGTGCACGCCGGCCGTTCCGTCGCATCTACAACAACAAGATCTCCAGCACCAAGGAGGCCAGTGATGGCTGCTGTCACTCTCGACAGGGTCACCAAGATCTACCCCAACGGCTTCCAGGCCGTCACCGACCTGAGTCTCGAACTCGTCGACGGCGAGTTCCTGGTCCTGGTCGGTCCCTCGGGCTGCGGCAAGTCGACCGCCCTGCGGATGATCGCCGGGCTGGAAGACATCAGTGATGGTGAGCTGAAGGTCGGCGACCGCCGGGTCAATGAGGTCGAGCCCAAGGATCGCGACATCGCGATGGTGTTCCAGAACTACGCGCTGTACCCGCAGATGACGGTGCGGGAGAACATCGCGTTCCCGCTCAAGCTGCGCAAGGTCGGCAAGAGCGACCTCCACCAACAGGTGGAGGAGGCGGCGCAGATCCTCGAGCTCACCGAGCAGCTCGACAAGAAGCCGGCACAGTTGTCGGGTGGCCAGCGGCAGCGCGTCGCCATGGGTCGTGCGATCGTGCGCCGGCCGGC
The DNA here is from genome assembly GCF_965219595.1 of Candidatus Poriferisodalis sp. Lineage (NCBI taxonomy): Bacteria > Bacillati > Actinomycetota > Acidimicrobiia > Acidimicrobiales > Candidatus Poriferisodalaceae > Candidatus Poriferisodalis > Candidatus Poriferisodalis sp. The sequence goes on along the minus strand of NZ_OZ244781.1, from coordinate 3,225,243 downwards.
TCTGTTCTTGATGGACGAGCCGCTGTCGAACCTCGACGCCAAACTCCGAGTTCAGATGCGAGCCGACATCGCCGGGATCCAGCGCGAGCTCGGCGTCACGACCTTCTACGTCACACACGACCAGGTCGAGGCGATGACGATGGGCGACCGCGTTGCCGTGATCAAGGACGGTCACCTCCAGCAGGTCGCCGCCCCCGAGGAGCTCTACGCCGACCCCGACAACGTGTTTGTCGCCGCCTTCATCGGCTCGCCGTCGATGAACCTCTACGAAGGGGTCCTGCGCCAGGACGGCACCAGTGGGGGTTACACCGTGCAGCTCGGCAGCCAGTCCGTCGCCGTGCCCGAGTCGGCGGTGGCCGCCCGCCCGGCGCTCCACGGGCATCTCGGCCAGCCGATCGTCGTCGGCATCCGGCCCGAAGATCTCGAGGATGCTGCGGTTCAACCGGACCACCCGGCCGATCAGCGCATCTCGGCCACCGTCGACGTCCGCGAGGCGCTCGGTGCGGAGACGCTCATGCACTTCAGCATCGATGCGACCCACGTCGACAGCGGCGATCCCGATGCGCTCGACGAGCTCGGCGACGAGTCGAGTTCGCGGTGCACCGCGCGCTTGAGCCCGCTCACCGAGGCGCGCGTCGGCGACGCGATCCAGATCAACATCAACGCCGCGAAGTTCCACTTCTTCGACAAGGCGACGCATCTCGCGATACGCGGCTAGACCGAGACGATGGAGCAGAGCACCGAGCGGATCCTCACCGCCCACGTCGGTTCCCTTCCGCGCAATCAGGCCGTCGCCGATGGCATCTTCAGGGTCGAGCAAGGCGCCAACGTCGATCTCGACACTCACGCGGCCAACCCTCCTCACGCCCACGAGTGGCTTCGGTAGCCGCCGTGTCACCGAGGGTTGCGGACGTTCAGGCCGCCAAGCAGCTCATCTGGGATGTGTTCACAGGCGTCGATCGCACCGCGCTTCACCCTGACGTCGAGTTCCACGGTCCTGCGCCGATCGGGCGACTCGACGGCGCCGCCGCGGTGCGGGAGACCGTGCATGCGCCGTTGGACGAAGCGCTGCTCCACCGACGGTGGGAGCCGTACCTCTTCCTGGGTGGCATCTGCAACGACGACGAAGTGTGGGTCGCCCACACCGGTCACATCACCGGGGTGTTCTCCCACCAGCTGTTCGGAATCCGACCCTCGGGCCGCACGGCGTCGTTGCGCTACGGCGACTTCGCCCGCATCGAGGACGGCAAGATCGTCGAGATCCGGATCCTGTTCGACATCGTGGGATTCGCTGCGCAGGCCGGCATACATCTGCTGCCCGAGCCTCCGGCGCGCAACGATCTGCCGCCGGGTCCCATCCTCGGCAACGGTCTCACGCGAAGCGTGAGCGACTTGGCCGAGTCCGAGTTCACACTGCGCCTCGTCGAGGACATGTTGGGTGGCTGCAACCGCCTCGACGGCAGCGATCTCGAGTCGATGGGAATGGCCGCGTACTGGCACGACGACATGGTCTGGCACGGGCCGCACGGGGTCGGCTCGGCGTACGGGTTCGACGAGTTCGAGCGCTTCGCCCAGGGGCCTTCCGTGCGTTCGTTCCCGAACCGGCGGGGCGGGTTCCACGAGGCTCGATTCGCCGACGGCCTCACGGCGGCCTTCACCGGGTGGCCGAGTATGCGGGGCGACTTCACCGGTGAGCCGTTCCGGGGGATCGAGCCTACGGGTGGTCCGATCGGCCAGAACATCATGGACTTCTACGTCCGCCGTGGGCCCAAGCTCCACGAGAACTGGGTCCTGATCGACCTGATCGACTTCGCCGCCCAGTGCGGCGTCGACTTGCTCAAGAACCTTCCGTGACCGACGGTTCGGTCGCTGCAAAAGGAGTTGCTCGCGCCGCGATCGTCCACCGGGCGTGGCTCCAATGAGGTCAGCCGGCCCGCTCGGGTGACGACGCTGTCTCCGGCACGTACTGGGTGAGGTACGGGTGGTCGGTGATGCGGGTGGCGATGCGGGCCAGCGCTCGGGCGAGTTCGGCGGTCTGTTCGGGTCCGTCAAGCGGATCGAGCACCAGCCGGCGGATGTCCTCGCGGTGCTGATCGGTGACCAGGGCGACGATATCGCGGCCCTTGTCGGTGATCGCGATAGTGACTCTCCGGGCGTCGGCCGCTGCGGTCGTGCGGGTGACCTCGCCGGCCGCCTCCCGCTTGCGGAGGCGATGGCTCAGCCGGCTCGGCGTCACCCCGAGGATCTCGGCGAGCTCGCCCGCGCTCATCCGGCCCTCTGGCTCCTCGGCGACCGCAACGAGGATGCTGTAGTCGAGGGCGATCAGCCCGCGGCGTTGAAAGGTGGGCTCGAGTTGGGGCAGACCCTGCCGCGTGAGGATCATCAGCGATCGCCACACGAGCATTTCATCGTTTGTCAGAAGGGGGGAAGTCATACTTGAGTTTTACTTGAACGTTGTAGTATGTTCAACCGATCGAGTTTCGACTCGATGGCTTTGCAACGGGCCGGATGAAACGTTGCCAAATGGAGAGGCAATCCGATGAAGAACAAGAATGCAACCTGGCGAATGCTGGTTGCGCTTCTGCTCGTCCTGGGGCTGATCGCCGCGGCGTGTGGTTCCGATGACGACGAGGACACGAGTATGTCCGGCGACGCTGCGCCGGCCTCGGACGCCGGTGCCGACGACGACGGTGATGCCGACGACGGCGCGGGTGCCGACGACGGGGCGGGTGCCGACAACGACGGTGATGCCGCCGACGGTGATGCCGACGAGCCCGCAGAGGATGCGGAGCCGGCGCTCATCTCCGACGAGTGTCCCATTCCGAACCCCGAGGAGAACGTCGAGATCGACGTGATCGGTTGGGAGTTCCCGATCGTCGTGCAGTACGCCGACGAGCTCGAGGAGTGCGCTGAAGGCAACTACACCTTCAACGTCCAGTTCCTCGACTCGGCCCAGGCGACCGAGCAGATGAACCTCGATCTCGCTACCGGCAATCCAAACTTCGAAATCATCCAGGCCTCGAACAACGTGATCGGCGAGCTGGCCAACCAGGGCTACCTGTACCCGCTGAACGATCTCATCGAGAAGTACCGCGATCAGTTCGACCTCGACCAGGTCGACCCCGCCTTCCTCGAGATGGGTTCGGTCGACGGCAACATCTACACCATCCCGATGGTGTCGAACACGCTGCACACGTTCTACAACCAGGCCATCTTCGACGAGCTCGGCGTCGAGGTCCCCGACACGTTCGACGAACTGTTCGACCTGTGCCCGGTCCTGCAGGACGCCGGCTACGACACCGCCTACGGCATGCGGCTCAGCTCGCCGTCGAGCTGGTACATCCACTTCGACAGCGTGATCTCGTCGCTCGGACTCCGGTCGACCAACCCCGACGGCACGACCAACTGGGAGACGCCCGAGGCGCTCGAGGCTGTCAACATCCTCGTCCGCATCCTCGAGGAGTGTTCGCCGCTCAACGGTTCGTACAGCGTCGATGACGTGCAGGCCGGCCTGCAGACCGCCGAGATCCCGCTCGGCTACCTGTGGGCGTCGCGTGCCGGTGCCATGGACGATCCCGAGGCGTCGACTGTGGTCGGCGACATCGCGTACGCCCCGGCCCTCGGCTCGACCCCTGGTGGTGTCCGGGGCGCTCCGGCATACATCGACGGCTACGCCATCCCGATGAACACCCGGGTCGATCCGGAGCTGATCTTCCTGGCGATCCTCGCGGCTACCGATCTCGAGAGCATGAACGCTGCGGCCGAGTTCGGTCTCGTCACCCGTGCAGATGCCACCAACCCGAACGCGCCGCGCAACGCGCTGGCCGCAGCGACGAGCCTCGTCGAAGGCCGGGGTGCCGACTCGCCGCACCCGGCGGCTGGCATCGCTCGCGCCAAGATCGGCGAAGCGCTCCTCACAATCCTCGACGGCGTGTCGCCCGAAGACGCTCTCGCAGCGGCTCAGGCGGCGTACATCGCGGAGGCCACCGAGCAGGGTCTGCTCTGATCCCCCGGCCTCCCCGGGCAGGTAGGCACCGCCCGGGGAGGCCACTCCTCCTCATCCGCCCTTGGCCCGGCGCGAGCGGTTGAGGAGGAGTGTGACCCCCTGACGAATGACACCGAGAGTGTTGAGGTCATGGAGCAGCAGGGCAGCGGCGAAGAGTACGTGCCGTCGGAGGTCGAGGATCTGACCGCGCTGGCGGATCGCGCTGTGGCACTCGTGGACGAATGGCTCCGTCGGGCTGCTGCCGCGGAGACCGCAGCTGAGGGCCGCACCGCTCGACGTCTTGCCGGTGTGGTGGCCGACAAAGCAGGCGTGCGTTTCGGGATGGGGTTCGTCGACCGAGTGATCCGGCCCGAGGACGATCGGGTCGCGGCGAATCAACTCGCGCAGCTGGTGGATGACGAGGAGCTTCCCGGCTTCTTGTCCCGACTTGACCGGCTGTTGTTACGGGCTGGCGCACGGCTCGGCCCGATCCTGCCGTCGCTGGTGATGCCGTTGGCTCGGCGCCGGATGCGGGCGTTGATCGGACATCTGATCGTCGATGCCGAAAGCGGGTCGATGCGGGCCCACTTGGGTCAGCGTCGCCGAGAGGGATTCCGACTCAACGTGAACCTCCTTGGTGAGGCCGTGCTCGGTGACCGGGAGGCGGCCCGCCGTCACGCCGAGGCGATGCGGCTGCTGACTGAGCCCGACGTCGACTATGTCTCGGTAAAGGTCTCGTCGGTCGTTTCCCAGCTCAACGAATGGGACTTCGACGGGTGTGTGGCCCGCGTGGTGGAGGCGCTCGCTCCGCTGTTCGAGCAAGCTCAGGCCACGTCGCCGCCGACGTTCATCAACCTCGACATGGAGGAGTACCACGACCTCGAGCTGACGCTCCGAGCGTTCACGGAGGTCCTGAGCGAGCCGCGGTTCCACAGCGTCGACGCGGGTGTCGTGCTCCAGGCGTACCTGCCGGATTCCTTCGACGCGCTGCGGGAGCTCTCCGCCTGGGCCACCGAAAGGCATGGTCGACATGTCGATGGACAGCGGGGCGGGAAGATCAAGGTCCGGCTTGTCAAGGGCGCGAATCTGGCCATGGAGCAGGTCGACGCCGCGATGCACGGCTGGGAGCAGGCGCCATACACGACCAAGGCCGAGACAGACGCTAACTACAAGCGCTGCCTCGACTGGCTCCTCCACCCGAAGCGGCTGGGTGCAATGAAGGTCGGTGTCGCCAGTCACAACCTGTTCGATGTCGCCTTCGCGAAGTTGCTCGCCGAACAGCGGACAGTGACCGACCGAGTCGAGTTCGAGATGTTGGAGGGCATGGCCCCGACCCATGCCCGCCTGCTGCAGGCCGACACCTTCGGGATGTTGCTCTACACGCCGGCCGTCGCCGCCGCTGAGCTCGACGTGGCGATCAGCTACTTGTTCCGCCGCCTCGAAGAGAACGCGTCGGACGAGAACTTCATCCACCACCTCTTCACCATGGAGCCGGGGTGCGCAGCCGCCCAGTCCGAAGCCGAGCGGTTTCGCCGGGCTGTCCGCGATCGCTGGACCGCCAGCGCGACACCCAACCGGTGTCAGGACCGGACCGCGCCGCCCACAGCCATCGCGGCCGACGCCGGCTTTCTGAACGCGCCCGACACGGACCCGGCCTTGGCGGTGAACCGGCAATGGTTGAGCGGGGCACTGGCGGCGTCCGACGTCGCGCCTCGGGCACCCTTGGTCGATGACGTCGGCGAGATAGACGCGACCCTCGAATCCGTGCGAGGCGCCCAACGTGGGTGGGCCGCACGAAGTGTCGAGGAACGACGCTCGGTGCTCCACGCGGTGGCGCACGAGCTCGAACGCAGACGAGGCGATCTCGTGTCGTGCATGGTGCACGAGGCCCGCAAGACCGTCGCTCAGGCCGACCCCGAGGTCTCCGAGGCGGTCGATTTTGCCCGCTACTACGGCGACCGCGCCCTCGATCTCGTACAGGACGACGTCACCTTCGAGCCCCTCGGGGTGGCGCTGGTCGCCCCGCCGTGGAACTTCCCCGTCGCCATCCCGGCCGGTGGGGTCTTGGCGTCGTTGGCGGCCGGAAACGCAGTCATCCTCAAACCGGCACCCGAGACCCACCGCTGCGCAGAGCTGGTGGCCGAGAGCTGTTGGGCCGCCGGCGTCCCGGCGGATGTGCTGCGATTTGTGCGGGTGCCCGACAACGACACAGGCCGCCACCTGGTCGCCCACCCCAGCGTCGACGCCGTTGTCTTGACGGGCGCGCACGAGACGGCGCAGCTGTTCCGCTCCTGGAAGCCCGGCCTGCGGATCTTCGCCGAGACCTCGGGCAAGAACGCAATGGTGATCACGCCCAACGCCGATCTCGACCTCGCGGTCGCTGACCTCGTCGACTCGGCATTCGGCCATGCCGGGCAGAAGTGCTCGGCGGCCAGCCTGGCCATCTGCGTCGGGAACGTCTACGACTCCGAGCGGTTCCGCCGCCAACTGATCGACGCGACGTCGAGCCTCCGCGTCGGCCCTCCCACCGACCTCGCCACCACCGTCGGACCAACCATCGTCGAACCCACCGGCAAGCTGCTGCGCGCCCTCACCAAGCTCGACACCGGAGAGCGGTGGCTGGTCGAGCCGCGGCGCACGGCGAAGGGCTTCTGGACGCCCGGCGTCAGAGAGAACGTCCAGCCCGGCTCGTGGTTCCACCAAACCGAGTGCTTCGGCCCCGTGCTCGGACTCATCCACGCCGACAGCCTTGAAGACGCAGTCCGGATCCAAAACGGCACCGAATTCGGGCTCACCGGTGGTCTCCACAGCCTGGACCGAGCCGAGATCGACTACTGGCTCGACAACGTGGAAGTCGGCAACGCCTACGTGAACCGGGGAACGACCGGTGCGATCGTCCAGCGGCAACCCTTCGGCGGATGGAAGCGCTCGACTATCGGGCCCTGGGCCAAGGCTGGCGGGCCGAACTACGTCGCACAGCTCGGCCGATGGTCTCCCATGGCCCCGGCCGTGGAGGATCAAGCGTGGCTGAGGGGTGCAGTCGAGAGCGATGCAGCTGCCTGGGCCGAAGAGTTCGGCGTGGAGCACGACCCGACCGGCCTGTTCTGCGAATCGAACCGCTTTCGCTACCGCCCCCTCGAACGCGTCGCGGTCCGCGTCGAGGACCCGTGCCGCGAAATCGCGCTCCAGCGGGTGCTGGCCGCGGCTGAGCGTTGCGGGGTCGACGTCACACTCTCGACCGTGGCCGACCAGACAACTGACGAGTTCGCTGCCCAGCTTGACTGTTCCCCGCCCGACATGGTGCGGGTGATCGGGACGCTCGCCCCGATCATCCGGGACACGGCCAACGACCTCGGGATCCAGGTTGCCGACGACCCGGTGCTGGCGAACGGCCGTCTCGAGCTGCTCCACTACCTGAGGGAACAGTCGGTCAGCCAGACGACGCACCGGTACGGCAACCTCCTGTCCCACCAGGTTCGCAGGTGATGAAGGCCGGGTGAGAAGATGGTCCTTGATGCCGACCTGATCAACATGGTCGCCACCTGGCTCCTGCCATTTGTCGTCGACGACGCCACGCTCGCGGTCGAGACGATCGGCGAGGTCGGACCCGGCGGACATTTCTTCGGTGTTCAGCACACGCAGGTCCGCCTCGGTGGTACTGCGGCGGCGGTCTCGATCACGCTGCCGATCGTGATCGTTATCATCCTGTTCCGGAAGCACTTGGTGAAGGGCCTCGGCGCCGGCGCCGTGAAGGGTTGAGCGATGGCCGAGCACCTGCAGCGCGCAAAGTCCGTCGTCCTGGAGTATCACCGAAGTCTCGACAGTGTGCTGGCGCGTCGGCCCGGTCACGATGGCGCGTCCGCAGGTGACATCACCGACGTGCTGGCGTCGAGCGTGACCGAGGGTTTCCTGTGGCGGGGGATGCACCCCTTCTATGAGCAGCACGGCGCAGAATCGGTGGCTGACGTGTTCTGGGCGCCGCTGCGCGCCGCGATGGCGCCACTGCAGCGACGCGTGGACGTGTTCCTGGCCGGCGACAACGATGCCGACGGGGGCGCCACCACCTGGGTCTGCTCCATGGGGCACTTCCTCGGCCTGTTCGACGCCGCTTGGCTTGACATCCCCCCGACCCGCCGCGCGACGCCGATCCGCTATGTCGAGTTCAGCCGGGTCGACGGCGACCTCATCGCTGAGTCGGCTCTGTTCTTGGATCTGGTAGCGGTCATGCGCCAAGCAGGCCAGTACCCGCTGCCGCCGACCACCGGGCAGCCCGGCATCTACTTCGGTCCCCGCACCGCGGACGGTGTGCTGACCGAACCGCAGGACCCCGACGAAACCGCGGCAACTCTGGAACTTGTCGGGCGCATGGCAGGCGACCTTGGCGAGGCAAACCGGGTCGCACGCGACCAGGGCTCAGACCGAATGCCCCGTGAGGTGCTCGCACGCTGCTGGCACCCCGACATGCTGTGGATCGGGCCTGACGGCATCGGATCGTCGTACACCATCGACCGTTACCAGCAGCAGCACTCCTACCCATTCCGGTTCGGATTGGGCGACAAGGAGTTCCACGGCCACGTGGCCCGCATAGCCGAAGGCCGCTATGCCGCCTGGTTCGGCTGGGCGAATCTCACCAACCGCCCGCGAGGCGGGTACCTGGGACTGCCGGCCAGCGGACCGGCAGAGATGCGCGTGGTGGACGTGTACCGGCGCGAGGGCGACAAGCTGGCCGACAACTGGGTCTTCATCGACCTGCTGCACTGGCTCGCCCAACAAGGGCTGCGGCCCCTGGAACGGATGCGCCAGCTCCTAGGCATCGAGGAGTTCTGACCATGGCAACAGTGACACTGAATGATCTGAGCAAGGTCTATCCGAATGGCTTCGAACGGGTGGGTGACCGGATACGGGTCAATGTGGATGTCCAGAATCTGCATTTCTTCGACCGCCAGAGCCACCTCGCCATCAACTCATGAACTCGGCCGACGATCCGCATCGCAGCCTCCAGGTGTTGCTGTCGCCACTGCGAGCGGCTCTTTACGACTACGACGCGACGAAGGTGCAGGCGGCCCTGCGTGGTGTGTTCGCCGACGGCGCGGCGGTGCACCTCACCCATCCCTTCGAAGATCTCGACGGCCCTGACGGCCTTTACAACGTGGCATTGGCGCCGCTCGCAGCAGCGTGGCCGGATCTCGAACGGCGGGATTACATCGTCATTGCTGGTGCCGACTCTGGCGGCCAGCACTGGGTTGGTTGCGCCGGCTCATACATGGGAACCTTCAGCGGTTCGTGGCTGGGCATCCCGGCCACCGGCCGGCCGGTAGCGATGCGCTACCACGAGTTCTTCCGGTTCGAGGGTCGTCAGATTCTCGAGATGCAGGCCGTTTGGGACGTGCCGGAAGTCATGATGCATGCGGGCGTCTGGCCGATGACGCCGAGCCTCGGGCGCGACTGGTTGGTGCCATCCCCAGCGACCGGGGACGGGATCACCGGAGGGCCGCGCGACGAAGCGGAATCGCAGGCCAGTGTCGATCATGTGGTCGGCATGCTCTCCGACATGGGTCGCCATCCACGTGAACCCGTTGAGGTGATGCGCCTGGAGCACTGGTGGCATCCCAAATTCAACTGGTACGGGCCGCACGGCATCGGCACCGGCCGCGGTGTCGAGGGGTTCCGGCGCTTCCACCAGATCCCCTTCCTTCGGGCGATGCCGGATCGCCGTGGCGGCTATGCCGGCGACGGGCACTTCTTCGGTGACGGTGCATATGTAGGTGTCACCGGATGGCCGGGCATGGCCATGACGCTGACGGGCGATGGTTGGCTTGGCATCGCAGCTTCTGGCCAGCAGATCACGATGCGCAGCTTGGATTTCTGGCGCGTCGAGCGCCGCGAGTTGCCCGATGGCTCGGTCGAGCGCAAGATCCGGGAGAACTGGGTGCTCATCGACTTGCTGCACGTCTACGACCAGATCGGTGTCGATGTGCTTGCTCGCATGTCCGAACTCGCTGCTAGGTAGCCAAGTCGGAACGCTCACGCTTGCTCACGACCCGTGTGTTGCGGCAATCACCTCGGACGATTGTCGAGGCAACCTTGCAGCTCGACTCGCGACCTCGCTCGGGGCGAAGGCCAGACGAGGCGCGGTCAGGTGCGGCGTGAACGTGAGGCAGGCGAGTCCTTGGGGTTGGCCCATCCCACGGTCATGCCGGCCGAGAGGCCGCCGTCCACCGGCAGGTCCACGCCGTTGACCCAGCCCGAATCGCCGACCAGCAGCCAGGTCACCACCTCGGCTTCGTCCTGGGGCGTGCCGAGCCTGCCGACCCGTTCGTTCAGCCATGCCATCTGCTCGACGCCCGTGTCCTGCTCGAAGTACGGGAACAGGGGAGTGTCCACCGGGCCGGGGCTGACCGAGTTGACGCGGATGCCTCGGTCGAGCACCTGTCCCGCCAGATGCTTGGTGTACGACACCACCCATTCCTTCGACAGCGTGTAGGCAGCGGGTCCTCCCCGCTCATAGGACTGCGCGACCTCGATACCTGCAGCGAAGTCCTCGGCTGCATCGAGCTCCGCGATGCGATCGCGGTGCCGATCCCACACCATCCCGGCAAGCGATGCGATGTTCACGATCGACGCTCCATCGTTGAACTTGCCTGCAGCCAGCAGCGTCTCGGTGATGTGCCGCAGCCCGTACACATTCACTCGCAGCACCAGCTCGGCGCCCATGCTTCCCGCCACGCCGGCGATGTTGCCCAAACCGTCGAATGTGCCGTCAAGACCGGCTACCACGCTCTCGATCGAAGCCGGGTCCGACAGGTCGCAGTGATGGTGTTCAGCAGCGCCGTCAGGAGCGTCCTTGATGTCGAGGTTCACGACCTCGTGACCGGCAGCGACGAGACGCTGCAGGGTTGCATTCCCGATTCCCGTCGAGGCTCCAGTGAGCAGGATCCGCTTGGACATGTTGTTGTCTCCGTTCGTTGTCGCACGTGCGAGCACTCGGCTCGGCCGAGTGGCGTGAGATTAGGCCCACGAAGCCTGTCGAGTCCCGGCCCCGCAGCAGTGATGTCGGCTCATTGTTCGAAGCCGAGGCGCTCCTGCTCGGCACGGATGTAGCTGATCACCTTCTCGATCTCAAGATCGGTGATGCCCTCCACGGGCGGCATGTCGCCGTACCACCAGTGGTGTTCCCGAGTTCCTTCACGGATGGCCACCCGATATGCGTAATCGCCGTGGTGGTTGGGCTCGTAGATGATCGAGAGCTGCGAGGGACCCTTGTCGGTGCCGCGCAGGTCGACACCATGGCACTCCGCGCAGTACTGCTGGTACACCGCAGCGCCGTCGGGAACCACAAAGGCAGCAGCCGTCGTCGGGGGCGCAGGTGCGTCGGACGTGACCGTGGGTGCCGGCTCGGCGGACGATGCGTCGCCCGCATCGTCGGAATCGGCAGCGCACGCGAAGGCGATCGCGCACACGGCCACCATGGTTGCTGCCCATGGGAGCGCGGTTCTGAAACGGGTCACAGGGCGGACGCTCCGACCAGGAACGCGGTGACGACGCCAGCCGCCACCAGGACGGCGGCTTCGATGCTCACGGCCCTGAACAGGCGCTGTTGAACCAAGGGCTGCGCTTGCAAGCTGACGTGCCGCGCCGCTGCTGGCATGTGCACCCAGCGGTTGCGCCCACCGATCACGGCGGCCAAGGCCACAAGGGCGACTTTTGCGATCAGCAGACGACCCCACCCCGTTGACCATAGGTCGGCGAATCGATCCATCACGAGCAGCGCCATGACGGTGCCGGCGACACCGGCAAGCACGAGCGACACGGACGCCAACTGCGAGAAATGCATCAACGGCCCGACCAACCCGGCGTCACGGCGACGGCGTCGGAGCAAGTCGGCGAGCAACACCAGTCCTCCGCTCCACACAGCGGCAGCAGTCACATGAGTCGCGTTGGCCGCGGCGTGCAGCAGTCTCGGCCCCTCAGTGACCGTGTGACCGTCGAAGGAATACGAGACGATCACCAGCGCCGCGCCAATGAGGCCGAGAACGCGGTATCGGATCCGGCTGCTATCTGCAGCATCCAGGCAAGCTAGGGCAAGCACCATGAGGCCGCCGAGCACGCGCAAGCCCACGGCGATGCCGAAGGGCGCAGCGAGTACGTCGCTGATCGCATCCACCGACACGACCGCACTCCAGTCGTCTTCGATCACCACCGCTTGGGACAGCGCAGCGGCCACGGCCGCGGCGACGAGCGCGATTCCGCTGATGAACAGTGCGCGATGCACTCGGGCTCGCTCCGATGGCTCATCGCGCACGATGAACGACGCGAACGCGAGCCCGCCGACGATGGCCAGCGTCGCGAGCAGGCCCACGATTCGCGGAGCCTCAGCGAACTGATCAGCGCCCGCGGCTCCCGAGTTGCTCGGCGCCAGGCGTGGCGAGTTGCCCTCAGATGCAGCACTCGATTCCGCAGGCGCTGTGGCGCCCGATGTCGCCGAGGATGAGGGCGTCGTTGTGGCCGCCGACCGTGTCCCGTCGCCTGCTCGAAGTGTGGTGACGGACGCCGGCGGACCCGATTGGATGGTGTCCGACTCGGGAGTCTCCGCCGGCAGCTCCTCGGCGGCATCTGCTCGTGCGGCAGTGCCATCAGGGGAACCCGCTGTTGAGTCTGCGGTCGAGTCCGACGGTGCCGTGGTCAGGGACTCGACCTGAGGAACATCGACGGTGAATCCGAACATGCCCTCGACGACGTGGCCATCCTCCGCCGTCACCCGCCACGAAACCTCATAGACGCCGTTGCCCAGCGGCGTATCGAAGTGCAACCGCCACACCCGATTGTCGGTTGAGCTCAGCGAGTCAGGCAGGAATTGGGGGCCTTGTCCTTGGGACACAGTGAACCCGTCGCCTGCTGGCTCGACCGGGCGATTGAAGGTCAGCGAGATGCTTGCGATTGGCTCAACGACGACCTGCCCGTCAGATGGTTGCGAAGACTCCAGGCCGGTATGGGCGGCAACTGGCGCCGCTGTCGTCACGATGAGCACAGCGCTGACGGCCAAGGCCAGCATGAGCGCTGTCGAGCAGCGCGATCTCAGGCTCACAACGACCGAGTCTTGTCCGGGAATCTGGCAACCGTCTGTGAATGCTCGCAGAATGCGATGTCACTCCGCGGTCAATCTGCCAGCGCCGCCTCGTAGGCGCTCAGTGCCTCGTCGTTGAAACAGACGAATCGGACCAATTCGACGGTGGTCGGTGTGCTGCGGACAGTCTCGACGGCGATCTGAGTGGCAGGCGCAATGGGGTAGCCGTACACGCCGGTCGAGATTGCCGGGAAGGCGACCGAGCGGGCGTCGACCTCGTCTGCTCTGGCCAGCGATTCCCGGTAGCAAGACGCAAGCAGCTCGGATTCGCCCCGGTCACCGCCGTGCCAGATCGGCCCGACCGTGTGTATGACCCAGCGGGCAACCAGCCTGAAGCCGGGCGTGACCTTGGCCTGACCGGTCGGGCAGCCGCCGAGTATCCGGCAGTGCTCAAGTAGCTCGGGCCCGGCAGCGCGGTGGATGGCACCGTCGACGCCGCCCCCTCCCAGCAGCGTCTCATTGGCCGCGTTCACAATCGCGTCGACCTGCTCGAGCGTGATGTCGCCGACAGCCAGCTCCAACTGCGGCGACGGCCGATCGCTGCTCATTCGAGTGCCTCGGCCACGGCCAGCTCCGCGATGCGGTCGGCGTCGTAACCGAGCAGATCTTCCAAGATCTCCATCGCATGCTCGCCGTAGGTGGGGCCCGCCCAGGAAAAGCCGTTGTGCGCAGCAGACAGCGTGTACGGGATCGCGTCGACGACAGTCCGGCGTGCGTAGCCGTGCGGCGCCCACTGGAAGTGGCCGCGATGGGCGAGCTGCGGGTCGTTGAGGCAGGCGCCGGAATTCTGCACGTGGTGCGCGGCGATGCCATGCGCTTGCAGGCGGTGCGTGAGGCCGGGCCCGTTCTGGCGGGACGTGAAAGCGGTCACGATCTCGTCCAGCTCTGCTTGACGCTCTCGCCGGGCAGCGTTGTCCAGTTCGGCGAGATCTTCCCGACGCATCTCTATGGCCAGCGAACGCCATGATTCGTCGCCATCGGCGGCGATGGCGATCCACTCGTCGTCGCCCATAGTCGGGTACACGCCGTGGGGCACCATCTCGTCGTCGGCGTTGCCGCGGCGGCTGCGCATTTCCCCGGTGGCCTGCATCTCGGCGATCGCGGGTGCCAGCAGGTGTACGGCTGCTTCCATCTGGGAGAAATCCAGGTGCTGGCCCTCACCAGTTCTGCGGCGGTGGTCGAGCGCGGCGAGCAGCGCGCACACGGTGAAGCGCGGCGAGCAGTAGTCGGTGTAGGCCAAGTACGGACCGGCTGGCCCCCGATCCTCCCAGCCGGTGATGTCGAAGAACCCGGCAATCGATGCCGCCATGTTGCCGAAGCCCGCGAACTCCCGGAAGGGGCCTGTCTGACCCATCACGCAGCTCGAGACCATCACGAGATCCGGATTGAGCTCCCGGAGATCGTCGTAGCCCAAGCCCCAGGCCGCCATCGTGCCCGGGGTGAACGACTCGACGACCACATCTGCCCAGGCGGCCAGATCACGCACAACCTCACGAGCCTCGGGCTTGGACAAGTCGAGCGAGATCGTCTTCTTGTTGGCATTGGTGGAATGCCAGGCGATGGCATTCTCCTGATCGGGCACATCGTCGCGATGGCCCAACGCGCCCCGCAACAGGCAGGGCCGGTTCTGGGTCTCGACCCGCACCACCGTGGCGCCCCAGTGGGCGAGGATCTTCGTGGCGAGCGGGGCTGCCGCCACCCAGGCGAGATCTGCGACCTTGAGCCCGGCCAGGGGCCGATCCGCAGAGGCGCCGTCGGGCAACGTCTCGGTGGGCGAGAGCTGCGATGGGGCACCGGTCCACTCGCTCGCCACCTCGGCAGTGTGCTCACCCGCATCCGGGGCCAGGCCGAGCGGGGCAAGCGGCGTGCCTTGGGCGAGCACGAAGCGCCCCGGAAGCCGGAGGCCGTCGACCTCATCCCAGAAGTCACGAGCCGCGAGCTGCGGGCTGTCGAGCACATCACCCAAGGTGTTGACCGGGCACACCAGCAGCGAATCCTGCAGGCCGCGTTCGATCATCTCGGCTTTCGTCTTAGTCAGGCAGAAGGCGGCGATGTTCTCCATTAGCTGCTCGATGACGCCGATACTCTCCTCGCCACTCTGCAAGAGCAGGGCGAAGTTCACCCAGTCCTTGTTCAGCATGTCGTCGTCGCAGAAGCCCTCGGAGTGCATCCAGGCCAGGAACCGCTGCACCATCGGCCCGATCATCGGCCCGAAGGCGACGGTGACGATCATGTAACCGTCCTTGCATGGGTAGATCGTGCGCAGCATCAGGTTGCCGAAGCGCACCCCGCCCGCTTCCCGCTGCACCTCTTCGAGGCCCGCCGGGGCGTAGAGGATGGCCGACAGGGCGGTCTCGCAGACGGCCTGCTGCGCCGACAGATCGACGTGCTGGCCGCGGCCGCTGCGGGCACGATGCTCCAACGCCACGGTCGCCGCGACGGCGGCCTGCGCGCTGGCATGCAGCCAGGCTTGGGGAATGCTGATGCGCACCGGCGGGCGGTCGCTGTCGCCGGTCACCGCCAGCTGGCCGCTGGAGGCGAACAGCGTCAGATCCGTGGCGCTCCAGCCGACTTTCGGGCCGGTCTCGCCCCACGGTGTGATGTGCACCGTGATGAGCTGCGCATTGGCCTCTCGCAGCGCATCCAGATCGACGTCGAATGGGGTCGCGTCGTTGTGGAGCACTACGTCCGCGGCGGCTGCCAGAGCGGCCACCTCATCGGCGTCGGCCGCTGCCACGGAGCGCTTGCCGCGGTTGTAGGCGTCATGCGCGTATCCCCGTGGCCAACCGCCCGGAGGTTCCACCATCACCACATCGGCGCCGAGCTGGGCCAGCAGGTTGCCCGCGAACCAGCAGCGCTCGTCTGTCAGATCCAGCACCCGATACGGACCAAGCATCCCGCCCCCGATCTGTTGACCGTGCGGCGGCCACTGTTCCGCCGCTCTGTGGCCCGGACACTACTTTCGCCACGCCCGCCGGCTCGATGAGATGCGAGCGTCGCCCGCCCCGGCGCTATTCGGGCGTGACGTACGCGGCGGTGAGGCCTCCGTCGACATGCAGATCGGCGCCGGTCATATACGACGCGTCGTCCGAAGCGAGGAACAAGGCCGCCGACGCCATCTCATCTGCCTCGCCGAAGCGTCCCATCGGCACGTGCACGAGGCGGCGCTGGCGCTTCTCCGGCGTGTCGAGAAACGACATCAGCAGCTCGGTGCGCAGCGGACCGGGGGAGAGTGCATTGACGCGGATGTTCTCCCGGGCATGAACGACCGCCAGCTCGCGCGTCAGCGCCAGCACTGCGCCCTTGGAGGCGGTGTAGGCGATCTGCGGGGTAGCCGCGCCCACTGAGGCCACGAACGAGGCGGTGTTGATGATCGAACCGCCTCCTCGCCGCCGCATTGCCTCTACGGCGTACTTGCAGCCGTACAGCACCCCCTTCACGTTGACGTCGAAGGTACGGTCGATGGTTTCTTCGCCGGTGGCGACGGCATCGGTGTCATCGTCGAGCATGATCCCTGCGTTGTTGAACGCCACGTCGAGTCCGCCGAAGACCGACTCGGTTTCGTTGAACGCAGCGGCCACATCCGACTCGACAGCAACGTCGGCGCGGACGCCAATTGCCTCACCACCGCCGGCCTTGACTTCAGCCACCGTCTCTTCGTTCGAGTCGGAAATGTCCACCGCCACGATGCGCGCCCCTTCGGCGGCGAACCGCAGCGCCGTGGCGCGTCCGATCCCGCTGCCGGCTCCCGTAATTAGTGCCACCCTGCCCTGCAGTCTCATGGCCCTGAACTCCCATCGCCGGTAGGTCCGGTAGCTGCTGTCTCCACCAACGCTTGCGATCACGGCGCAAATTGGTGCAAGAAGGCTCGCCGAGCGAACATTTTTGCACCAAGAACCGGCAGCGAAGCGGTGTGCATAGCCTGCGCTCATGCTCCAGATGCAGTCCAGGGTGTCCAGTAGCGGTCAGGTCTCGCTCGGCCTTGTAGAGGTGGATGTGCCGGCGTTGGCCCCCGGCGACGTGCTGATCCGAATCGAGGCCACGCCGATCAACCCTTCCGATCTCGGCGTGATGCTGGCCGGTGCGGATGCTTCGACCATTGAAGGGGCCACCATCGACGGCCGGCCGACCATCACGGCCACCGTGCCACCGGCGTCCCTGCGCGGGCTCAGCGGTCGCATTGGACAATCGCTGCCATGCGGCAATGAAGGCGCCGGCGTGGTGGTAGCAGCAGGATCGGATCCCCAAGCGCAGGCACTGGTCGGCAAGACCGTGGCAGCGCTCGGCGGTGCGATGTACAGCGAGTTCCGGGCTATGCCCGCAGTGCATTGCCTGGTGCTGCACGACGGCACCACGGCCGTCGAAGCGGCATCGTGCTTCGTGAACCCGCTGACCGCGTTGGCCATGGTGGACACCATGCGATCCGACGGCCACTCGGCCATCGTGCATACCGCCGCGGCATCCAATCTGGGCCAGATGCTGGTGAAGATCTGCCAGGCCGAACAAGTCGGCTTGGTCAACATCGTGCGCCGCCCCGCCCAGGCCGATCTGTTGAGATCGCTGGGCGCGCAGCATGTCTGCGACTCCAGCCAGGACAGCTTCAACGACGACCTCGTGGCGGCACTGGTGGCTACCAAAGCCACGGTGGCGTTCGACGCGACAGGCGGCGGTCGGCTGGCGAACCAGATCCTCATTGCTATGGAAGCCGCTGCCAGCAAAGACCCGTCTGCGCCCTACAGCCGCTACGGCTCGACCATTCACAAGCAGGTGTACATCTACGGCGGCCTCGACCGGTCCACCACCGAGTTGACGCGCAGCTACGGCATGGCCTGGGGCGTCGGAGGCTTCTTGTTGCCCAACTTCTTGGCCAAGGTCGGCGCTGAGCGGGGTCAGCAGCTACGGCAGCGTGTAGCGGACGAACTCACCACCACGTTCTCGAGCAACTACACCAAGCAGGTCAGCCTTCGCAATGCCCTGAATCCGGCCGAAGCCGCTGTTTACGCCCGCCAGGCCACTGGCGAGAAGTACCTGATCACTCCCCACTCCTGACGCACCAATCACCGTGGCGATGCAAGACAGTTATGACGTGGTGATCGTGGGCGGGGCGGTGATGGGGTCGTCGATCGCCTGGGCGCTGTCGGCCAGCGACGGCTTCGACGGATCGGTGCTGGTGGTGGAGCGGGACCCGACCTACGCGAATGCATCCACCACCCACACCAACAGCTGCATGCGTCAACAGTTCTCAAACCCGCTCAACGTGCAGATCTCGCGCTTCAGCGCCGAATTCGTGCGGAAATTCCGGGAACGCCTCGGCGGCGATCCCGAGATCCCCGACATCTTCACCCACCACTTCGGCTACATGTACCTCGCCGCCGATGAGCGCTTCGCCGACGCGCTGCGCCGCAATCATGCCATCCAGGCCGGGCTGGGCTCTGGCACGCGCATCATGAGCCCGGCCGAGATCAAGGCCGACTACCCCTTCTACAACGTCGACGACATCCTCTGCGGCAGCCACAACCTGACTGACGAGGGCTACTTCGACTCGGGCACCATGTTCGACTGGTGGCGCCGCAAGGCACGCCAGAACGGCGTCACCTACATCACCGACGAAGTTGTCGATCTCGTCATCTCAGCTGGACGTGTGACCTCGGCACTGCTGGCATCGGGGCGCGAAGTCGGCTGCGGAACCCTGGTGAACGCCGCTGGGCCGCGCGCAGTCGAAGTGGCCCGTATGGCCGGCGCGACCTTGCCGGTGGAACCGCGCAAGCGGTACACGTTCATCTTCGATGCGGCCGAGCCGCTCGACCGCGCCCTGCCGCTGACCATCGATCCGAGCGGCGTCCACATGCGCAGCGACGGCGATGCCTACATGTGCGGCTGCACGCCCGACGTTGATCCGGCAGTCGACTACGACGATTTCGCCATGGACCACGACATCTTCGAGGACAAGGTGTGGCCGGTGCTGGCCCATCGCGTGCCTGCCTTCGAGCGCCTCAAGGTCACCAGCCAGTGGGCCGGTCATTACGCCTACAACACGCTCGACCACAACGTGGTGGTCGGACCGCACCATGAGATCGGGAACTTCATCTTTGCCAACGGGTTCTCCGGGCACGGGATGCAGCAGTCGCCAGCGATCGGCCGGGCGGTGTCGGAGTGGATTGCCTACGGCGAGTACCGCACGCTCGACCTCACGCCGTTGGGCTACCGGCGCATCGTGGAGAACCGGCCCTTCGTGGAGAGCGCCATCATCTGAGTCGCCGTTGTTGCGGCCCCGATGGCGCTGGCGGCACAGCACTACTCTCGCCCCGTGCGGTTCGGCATCTTCGATCAGCTCGAGCAGCCGGGCGATGTGCCCTGGCACGAGCTCTACCGGCACCGGCTGGACCTGCTCGCTAGGGCCGAGCAAGCCGGCGTGTGGGGGTGGCACAAGTCTGAGCACCACCTGATCCCGCTCGACGCCGCCCCCAGCATCAACGTGTTCCTGGCCGCCGCCATCGAGCGCACCAGCAGCATCCGCATCTGCTCGCTGGTGCACCTGCTGCCCTTCTACCACCCGATCCGGCTGGCCGAAGAGCTGTGCATGCTCGACCAGCTCTCCGAGGGTCGGCTGGAGTTCGGCTTCGGCAAGGGCATCAGCGTTCCCGAGCACCTGCTGTGGGGTCTGGACCCTGACGATGCCGTCGCGCAGACAGACGAGTCGCTGGAGCTGATCCTGGCCGCCATGCAGACCGCGGGGAGCTTCAGTTTCGAGGGCCAGTTCTACGAGTTCCGTGACGTGCCGATCGAATTCGAGCCCTACCAGAGGCCCTACCCGCCGCTGTGGCGACCCGGGCAGCTCGAGACAGCCGCCGAGATGGGCGTGCGCACCATGACCGCCGGACCGCTGGCCGCCGTGGCCGCCAGCACGGCCCGCTACCACGAACTCCTCGGCGCGGGCGGCATCGGCAGGCATCACTCGCCGATGATCGGCGGGCTGCGCCGGCTGATCGTGGCACCTACCGATGCTGAGGCTGACGAGATCGGTCGCCGTACCTGGGCCGCGTTCACCGAGCACCTGACCCGGTTGTTCAGGCGCTACGAGATGACCCCGCCCAACGACCCGACCCTCGGCGGCGACTACGACAAGGCCAAACAATTCCAAGCCGTGGTCGTGGGCTCGCCCGAGACCGTGCGTGAACACTGCGAGCAGTTCGCCGAAGAAGCCGGCACGGACTATTTCGTCGGCGTCTTCGCCTGGGGCGACCTCTCGGCATACGAGGTGGACCGCTCGTTCGACCTCTTCGCCGAGCAGGTGATTGCCCCGCTGGCGACGTCATGACTGCGTTCTCACTTACATTTCGCTCTGCGCCGACCAGCAACCGAGGATGACGAACGATGAGCCAATGGAGCCGAGCCGAGATCACCGAAGCGCTTGCCACCTATCAGGCGGCCAGCAAGAAGGCGGGCCAGACCGGCGACTGGCGCGACTGGGCCGATCGCTTCACCGAGGACGCAACCTACGTCGAGCACTTCTTCGGCACGATGGTCGGACGCGAGGCCATCTACGAGTGGATCCAGTCCCAGATGAGCGAGTGGCCGGGATCGGAGATGATCGAGTTCCCCATCGAGTGGTACATCATCGATGAGGAACGTGGCTGGGTGGTGTGCCAGATCTGGAACCGCATGGCCGACCCCGGCGATGGTTCTGACCATCGGGAGTACAACTTCTCGCTCCTCAAGTACGCAGGCGACGGCCTGTGGAGCTACGAAGAGGACATCTACAACCCAGAGCGGTTCTTGGAGATGGTGGGGAGTTACGAACGGCACAAAGAGGCGCTCGCTGCCGGCGCAGAGCAGGCTTCCTCACCCGGGTCGTGACGGCTGCACGGCCAGATTTGCGAACGCACTCAGGTTCGAAGTGAGGGCTGGCCGAGGCATATAGTCGCAAGCGAAGAGGGAGCCATTCGAATGACCGCATTGCATCCCAATGGTGTGAACCATCTCGCGCTTTCCACCCGCGACATGAAGGGCCAGCTGGAGTTCTGGTGCGATGTGCTGGGGCTTCCGCTCAAGGCGCTCTACTGGATGCACGGCGTGGACGGGACGTATCACGGCTTCGTGGAGCTGGCGCCCGACAGCTATGTGGCATTCGTCCAGCACCCGGACAACGCCAAGGACATCGAGCTCGGTGTCACTCACGCAGGTGGGCCGGGCGAGCCCGTGACTGCCGGCACGATGCAGCACGTGGCGTTCAACGTGGACACCTTCGAGGATCTGATGGCACTGCGTGACCGCATCCGCGATCGCGGCGTGCAGGTGTTCGGCCCGATCGACCACGGCTTCATCCAGTCGATCTATTTCGCGGGTCCAGAGGGACTGGCGCTCGAGGTGGCATGCGGGTCGGCCATCCCCGTCGAGCAGTGGGTGGACCCTGAAGTCCAGGACCTGTGCGGGATCTCTGCGGCCGAACTGGAGCAGTTGAAGTACCCGGCGGAATACAGCCGCCCGGTCGAGCCCGTGCCTCAGCCGTCGGGGGATACCGGCATGCCGCGGCTGATGCCCGAAGACCACTACGACACGGTGATGAGCCTGCCCGATCAGGTGGTGTGGGACCGGATGAGCGAGACCACGCCCCCGGTCCCCGCCGGCTGAGCACTGCACGACGCAGAGCGAGTGTCGGCGGCATGATTGACACGCAGCCGAGCCGCAAGCGCCGGAGCCGTTGAGTGCTCCAGTGCGGGCGCGCCTGACTGAGGGAAGGCTGCAGCATGCGCCTGTTCTCGCACCGCAAACGAGCCGCGGCGGCCGGTCCGCTGCCCACCGAGCTGCTGCCCCGGCTCGCGCCCGGGGCGTTCGATGTGAGGAAGGAAATGCCCGACCCGCCGCCCGCACCAGCCTCACCGGGAGAGTGGGGCGTGGCTGGCGTTTTCGGCGACATCGTTGACGTCTTCACAGCATGCCGGACAGCGGATGTGCTGGCGGCGCCGGCACCGATGCCGAGTGCACAAGCTGCGGTGGACAACATGCGCGGGTATTGCTTCTTCCTCGATGCCGACCTCGCTGGCATCTGCGAGCCGTCGCGGCAGAGCTGGACTGCTGAACCGATCGAAGGGCACCGCAGTGCCATCGCGATCGTCGTGGGGCTGGGGCGACCCATCCGGCCAGGCGAGCCGGGATATGACTGGATCGCCGGTTCTGAACAGGACAACGCCGACCTGCGTGCCACGGAAATCGCCACTGTGCTCACTCGGTATCTGGGCACACTCGGATATGGGGCCACCGCACACACTGCAGCAGCCTCAGATGTGGATCGCTTCCGGATCGGCGTCGAAGCTGGGGTGCTTGAGACAGATCGCCGCGGGCTCGGACATCCCTTCCTGAAGCGGGGGTTCGCCATTGCGGTGGTCACGACGAATCTGGAACTCACTCCCGACGGCCCGCTCGCGCCGCGCAATGTCGTGCAGAACCTGCGCATCTCCCTCCGGCACTGGCTGGGCTGGGGTGGCACCCGGCCGGGGTGGAGCCGTCTGGACGGGCGGCACCGGCCGTGGCACCTCGGCCGCTACCCGATGGAGAAGGTGAAGCGGGTCGACGAGCCGACCACGCTGGTCATACCCGAAGAGGTCACGCGACCTGCGGCGCGGCACAACTTCTTCGTGCGGGCCGGCGCCGGCGACCTGGGCCCTCGCCCGCGCAAGGAGGTGGCTCGCTTCATCCGCAAGGCGCCGCATGGCATCGCCTCGCAAGAGATGTTGCGGCGGTTGGTTCCGCTGCAGCGGGGCGAGGCTGCCCCCGAGGTCGGCCCGGGTGCGGACGACCCGGCAGCGAACGCCGATGCGGTCAAGGCGCTGGGCCACTTCATCGGCGCAGACATGACCGGTGTATGCGAGGCGCCCGAATATGCCTGGTATTCCCACCGCCCCGACGGCTCTCCTATCGAGAAGCTGCACCGCAACGCCATCGTGTTCGTGCTCGATCAGGGCTTCGAGACCATGGAAGGCGCTTCGGGCGACGACTGGATCAGCGGCGCGCAGTCGATGCGGGCCTACCTGCGGGCGTCGATCATCGCCAATGCGATCGCCGCCCAGATCCGCCGGCTCGGCTACGACGCGCAGGCACATACCGCCGCCGACGACGAGATCAACCACATACCGCTGCTGCTGTCGGCGGGCATCGGGGAGCTGTCACGCATCGGCGAGCTGGTGCTGAACCCGTTCGTGGGACCACGGTTCAAGTCGGGCGCCATCACCACCGACATGCCGCTCACGCCGGACCGGCCGATCGACTTCGGGCTGCAGGACTTCTGCACCAAGTGCACCAAGTGCGCCCGCGAGTGCCCCGTCGGCGCCATCCGCTTCGGCGACAAGGTGATGTTCAACGGGTACGAGATGTGGAAGCCCGACGTCGACCGTTGCGCCCGTTACCGGATCACCAACATGCGTGGCTCGGCCTGCGGGCGCTGCATGAAGACGTGCCCGTACAACGTCGAAGGAGTGCTGGCCGAGCGCCCGTTCCAGTGGGCGGCGATGAAGCTGCCGTTCGCCCGCTCGTGGATCGCCCGCCTCGACGACAAGCTGGGCCGCGGCGAGATCAACCCGGCGAAGAAGTGGTGGGTGGACATCGAGGTGCTTGAGGACACGCCGGTCGAGCCGCCGAAGGGTGCGAACACGCGGGGTCTCAATCTCGAGCGCAAGCCGCGAGACGAATCGGGCTTCGCGATGTTCCCGCCGGAGATGGCCCCACCCGGCCCGGACGGGATGGCACCGTTCCCGCTGGATCGTGAAGCCGGCATTGCAGCGTCGCAGGAGGCCGAGTCACCCGGGGCAGCACGGGAGCGCGTCGGCCAGTGAGGTTCTGCAGGGTTCGCAGTGTCGCCGAGGCGGTCGACGAGCTGAGCCGCTGGGGCACCGAGGGCCGCATCCTGGCGGGCGGAACCGACGTGATGCCGCAGTACCTGCGAGGTGAGCAGCCTCCGGCTGCGCTGATCGACATCAGCGGGATCGACGGATTGCAGGGCGTCTCGGAGGTCGGCGGCGTCACCAGCATCGGCACGTTGGTCACCTTGCGCAGGCTTGCCACAGCGTCGCTCGTCGCGATGCGGCACCCGGCGCTGGCGCAGGCGGCTGCGGCGGTCGGAGCGTGGCAGACCCAGACGGTGGCCACGCTGGGCGGCAACATCTGCTCAGCGGCGGCAACAGCCGACACGTTGCCCGCGCTGCTCGTCGCCGATGCGCAGCTGATGCTGGTGTCGAAATCGGGCCGTCGGCGCATCGGGCTGGAGGAGTTCCTCGAGGGGCCCGGCGCGACGGCCCTGCGGCCGACCGAACTGCTGCGGGCCATCGAGGCGGAGCCGCTCGGAGAGCGCAGCGCCGAGGGATACGTGAAGGTGGGCCACCGCAGTGCCATGGACCTTGCGGTGGTGGGCTTGGCGCTCCGGCTGTCGGTGACGCCGACCGGCGTCGTCAACGATGCTCGAATCGCTGTGTGCGGCGGAACCCGGCCGCCGCACAGAGTGCCGAGCGCAGAAGCTGCAGTCGTGGGCACCCAGCTTGTCGACGGTCGTCTCGATTGCACCGACGCCGGCGCAGAGCTCGCGAGTGCCGCAGCGCCCGAACGGGCAAGAGCGGCTGAGTACAGGCGGCGGGTGCTCCCCAGACTGCTGAGCCGGTTGGCGGAGCGATGTGTCGCAGGGATCTCCGGGGTGGGAAGCTGATGCCTGGCGCCGCGGGCGAGCAATCCGTCTCCATCCGGCTCATCGTGAATGAGCGGCGCCACCAACTCGACGTAGGTGCGGGGGAGACTCTGCTCAGCATGCTGCGGGAGCGCCTCTCGCTCCTCGGACCGAAGGAAGCATGCTGTGAGGGCGAATGCGGTGCCTGCACCGTGCTGATGGACGGCGCTCCGGTGGCTTCGTGCATATTGGCCGCCGGTTCGACGAACGGCCGGACGGTTCTCACGGTCGAAGGGCTCGCCGGGACGGGGGAGCTCACTGCACTGCAGCAAGCCTTCGTCAGCCATGCCGCCGTCCAGTGCGGCTATTGCACGCCTGGCGTGCTGATGGTGCTGACAGCCTTGCTGGAGGACACTCCGGACCCTTCCGAGGCCGATGTCCGCCGAGCACTCGCAGGCACCATCTGCCGCTGCACCGGGTACCAGCAGATAGTGGAAGCGGCGCTCGACGCCGCCCAGTTGATGATCCGGGCGGCAACATCGTGAGTCTGCTCGGGTCCAATCCCGCCCGGAGCGATGCCGACGCGAAGCTTCGTGGCGAGGCGGTCTTCGGTGCCGACCTTGCAAGGCCGGGGATGCTGTGGGCGTCGATCTCGAGGTCTCCGGTTGCGGCGGGCCGCATCCGCTCGATCGACTCGGGACCGGCACTCAAGGTCGACGGCGTGCTGGATGTGCTGACAGCTGCCGATGTTCCCGATGGGCGCACCGGTGTCATCGTGAACGACATTCCCTTCCTGGCGGCCGACTATGTGGCTTACGAAGGCGAACCGGTGGCGATCGTGGTGGCGGACAACCGTGCCGCGGCCGACGCGGGCGCTCAGGCGGTTGACATCGACATCGAACCGACCGAGCCCGTATCGACGCCCGAACAGGCACTGGCGCCGGGTGTGCGGCTGGTCCACCCCGATTGGAACCGCTTTGCCGTGACTGGCGGCGCTGACATTGGGCGTGACGGCAACGTGGTAGCCGAAGTGGTCCACGACCCGGGAGACCTGGACGAGGCGTTCGCGGCCGCCGACCTCGTCGTGGAGGGCACGTACCGCACGCCCCGGCAGTACCAGGCGCATCTGGAGCCCAAGATGGCGCTCGCGTCCTACGAGTCGGGCCGCTACGTCATCGAGGTGTCCCACCAGTACCCGTTCCGGCTGAGAGACCGTGTCGCCCAGATGCTGGGCGTGGCGCCTTCGGCAGTGCGCGTGGTCGGCCATCACATCGGCGGAGGCTTCGGCGCCAAGCTTGATGTCAGCCTTGAGGCCTTTGCCGCGCTGCTGGCTCGCCGCTACCGGCGTCCGGTGCGCATGCAGCACGCTGCACTCGAAGAGCGCCTCGTGGCACCTTGCCGGGCCAATGCGCTGGTCTCAATCCGCTCTGCGGTGAGCGGCGACGGCACGATCCTGGCCACCGACGTCGAGATCGTCTCTGACAGCGGTGCCTACGCCAACAACGGCCCGGCGCTATCGGCCATCCCGATGTTCGTCTTCGGCTCGATCTACAGGGTGGGCACTGCGCGCATCCGCACCCGCAACGTCTACACGAACACCGCTCCGACCGGTGCCTACCGGGGGGTGAATGGGCCGTGGCTGGTGTTCGCCAACGAGCGGCACATAGACGCCGTTGCCGACGCCCTGGATCGGGATCGCCGGGAGTTCCGGTTGGCATCGCTAGCCCGTGACGGCGATCTGATGCGCAACGGCCAGCCGCTCGAAGAGATCTCGATCCTGCGAGAAGCCTTCGACCGAGTCGATGAGCTAGCGCCCTGGCAGGGCGCGGGCACAGGCGAGCTGCGAGGCGTCGGGCAGGCGGCGGCGGTGTGGCTGACCAATCCAATGCCCGGCCACGCCACGGTGAAGCTCAACGAGGACGGCACCGCCACGGTGATCACTTCGGCGACCGAGAACGGCTCGGGCGCCGTGGCCACTGGTTTGCGGCAGATCGCGGCCGAGACGCTCGGTCTTGCTGCTGACGCTGTGACGATCACCATGCCCGACACGGACGCCACCGGCTACGACGCCGGGTCGCAAGGCAGCCGCACCACCCACGTTGTCGGCCGGGCCATCGCTGATGCTTCAGCCGAGGTTCGCAGCCAAGTGCTGGACCGGGCGAGCCAGATGCTGGAAGCGGCCCCCGAAGACTTGACGATCGACGACGGTGTCGTGACGGTTGCGGGGGTGCCCGCTGCCAGCCTGACGCTCGGTGCGGTCGCGCAGGCGGCCACCTGGTCTGACGGGCCAATCACTACGGGCGCTTCGTATGTCACGCCGACGCCTCCGCACGACCCGGCGTGCGCCACCGGCATGCTGATCAAGGGATGGCCGACGCCCACCTACCACCTGCACCAGGCCGAGGTGAGCGTCGACGTGGTCACCGGCCGGGTCACCGTCGAGCGCTACGTGGTGTGCCAGGAGGTCGGCCGGGCCATTCACCCCGACGCCATCGCGGGGCAGATCCAGGGCGGCGTTGCTCAGGGCTTGGGCTTCGCGTTGAGCGAGCGTGTAGATCTCGATCACGGTCGTTATGTCCAGCGCACATTCAAGGCACACGGCTTGCCGCTGGCGGAAGATGTCCCGAAGGTGGAGATGATCGTGATGGAACACGCCGACCCTGCCGGGCCGTACGGTGCGAAGGGCGCCGCCGAGCCCCCGATCGTCCCGGTGGCGGCTGCGGTGGCCAATGCCGTCTCCGATGCCATCGGCGTGCCGTTCGACACATTGCCGATCACACCCGAAGCGGTGCTGGAGGCCCTGGAGGCTGAATCGTGAGTTCACCGCAGCCGGCGGCGCCTGGAAGGTTGCGGATCGGTGTAGACGTGGGCGGCACCAACACCGACGCGGTCGCCATGTCTGGCAGCGAGGTGGTGGGGTGGTCCAAGGCTGTCACGACACCTGAGGTGACCGACGGCATCGTGACAGCTGTCCGGGCTGTGCTCGACGACTGCGGCGCGTCGCCCGAAGCGATCGGTGCGGTCATGATCGGCACGACGCACTTCACCAACGCCCTGGTGGAGGGACGCCGCCTCGTGCCCACTGCCGTCGTGCGGCTCGGGCTCCCCGCCACGCGGGGACTGCCGCCGTTCATCGACTGGCCCGAGCGGCTGCGGGCCGTGCTCGGCGACCACGTCTATCTCTGCCACGGCGGCCACGAATTCGACGGGCGGCTGATCAGCCCCATCGATCACGACGAGCTGCGGGCTGCAGCGCAGGACATCGTCTCGAAGGGCGTGAACTCGGTGGCGGTGGCCTCAGTCTTCTCGCCCGTCGACGACAGCTTCGAAGCCGAGACCCGTGATGTCCTGGCTGACGAGGCACCGGAACTCGACATCAGCCTGTCCAGCGAGATCGGCCGACTGGGGCTGCTCGAGCGTGAGAACGCTGCGGTCGTGAATGCGTGCCTGCGACCGCTCGCCGAGCGCACCGTGTCCGGGCTGATCGGGGCGCTGGTCGAGCTTGGCCTCGACTGCCCGCTGCACGTCAGCCAGAACGACGGCACCCTGATGAGCGCCGACTTTGCTCGCCGCTACCCGGTGGCCACATTCGCCTCGGGCCCCACCAACTCGATGCGGGGAGCGGCATTCCTGAGCGGCATCCGGGACGGGGTGGTCATCGACGTGGGGGGCACGACGTCTGATGTGGGCGTGCTGGTGCACGGCTTCCCCCGAGAGGCCTCGACGGCGGTCTCGGTCGCGGGAGTGCGCACGAACTTCCGGATGCCCGACGTGCTCTCGCTGGGACTCGGCGGCGGGAGTCTGGTGCGCTCCGGCAATGGCGCCGACGGAGATGGCGCCGACGTGACAGTGGGGCCCGACAGCGTCGGCTACGAGCTCACCGACCGGGCGCTGGTGTTCGGCGGCGACGAGCTGACCGCTACGGACATCGCCGCTGCAGCCGGCATGGCCGACATCGGCGACCGCGCGACGGTCAGCGACGTCGACGCTGGGCTGGTGGGCGATGCGGTCGAATGCATGCAGGACATGCTGGCCACCGCAGTCGAACAGATGAAGACGTCGGCCGACCCGGTACCGGTCGTGGTGGTGGGCGGCGGGGGAGTGCTGGTGCGTGACGGCTTGGCGGGAGCGTCGGAAACGATACGACCCGACTATTTCTCGGTTGCCAGCGCGATCGGCGCAGCCATCGCCCAGGTCGGCGCCGAGACCGACCGGGTGTACTCGATGGCGTCGATGACCCGCGACGAGGCAATGGCCGAGGCCCGTTCGGTCACGTCCCAGCGCGCGGTTGACGCGGGCGCCGACGCGGCCACCGTCGAGATCACCGACATCGATGAGATCCCCCTCACATACCTGCCGTCGAACGCCATACGGATCCGCGTGAAGGCAGTCGGTGACCTCGCTGCGGGCAACGGCATATCCGGCGGGGGAGGTGGCCCATGAGCACACAAGGCAAGATCGGCCTCATCTTGGGCAGCGCGATCGCCCCCGAGGACATCGCTGGGGCTGCCACGCAGGCCGAGGACAGCGGCTTCGACGAGATCTGGCTTGCGGAGGACTATTTCTTCACGGGCGGCATCTCCGGTGCCTCCGTGGTGCTCGGGGCC
This sequence comes from Candidatus Poriferisodalis sp., assembly GCF_965219595.1. NCBI lineage: Bacteria > Bacillati > Actinomycetota > Acidimicrobiia > Acidimicrobiales > Candidatus Poriferisodalaceae > Candidatus Poriferisodalis > Candidatus Poriferisodalis sp. The sequence continues at coordinate 3,195,877 of NZ_OZ244781.1, read as the reverse complement.
ACGAGCGAGATCACCGTGGGCCTGGGTGTGGTGTCGGCGGTGGCCCGCCATCCCTCGGTGCTGGCGATGGAGCTGGCCACGCTGAGCCGCTCGTCGCCCAGGCGGCTGATCGCAGGTGTGGGCCTAGGAGTGCCGGCATGGGTACGCCAGATGGGCCTGCATCCCCGTTCGCCGCTGCAGGCTGTCCGGGAGTGCGTGACGGCGGTCAAGGCGCTGCTCGGCGGCGACACGCTGGACCGGCACGGCGGCCTGTTCGACTTCGACAACGTCAAGCTCACCTTTCCCGAGACGGGACCGCCGATGCCTGTCCGCCTCGGCGTGTCAGGGCCGAACATGCTGCGGCTGGGCGGCGAGATCGCTGACGGAACGATCCTGTCGGTGTGCTCGAGCCTGCGCTACGTGGAGTGGGCCTCCGAGCGCATAGACGAGGGTCGCGAGATCGCCGGCCGCACCGATCCTCACCCGATCACTGTGTTCGCGCTGTACGCCGTGGACGAAGACGGCCAGGCAGCTCGTGACTCGGCACGGGCATCGCTGGCCTTCTACCGCCAGCATGGCCCCAATGCCCTCACCGACGTGTACGGGATCTCCGACGAGCTACAGGTACTGATCGACCACGGCGGCTACGAGGCCGTGCGAGACGGCATGCCCGACCAGTGGGTCGCCGACCTGACGGTCGCCGGCACCCCCGAAGAATGCACCGCCAAGATCGGGGCGTTGCTGGCTGGGGGTGCCGATTCGGTGGCGCTGGCTCCCATCGCGACCGACCGGCTCTCGGAGACCATCGACCTCACCGCGAGCGAAGTGCTGCCCCACGTCTGAGTTGCTCGTGCGAGCGCCAAGGCTTCGCCGGCGCTCGCATGTGGCTCCTCAGACTGCGGGCTGGTACTCGGCGTCGATGCCGAAGGCGTGGGGGCCGACGACGGCCAGTGCCTCGGGTGTGCGCAGCAGGTCGGGCGCGGGCAGCACCAGCACGTCGGCGCGCACGCCGAATCGCAGCAGTTCGGTGGTGATCGGCTCGCCGGTATCGGTGGTGACCAGCGTGATGAGGTCGGGCACCATCACCTGGGGCACGTCGTGTTCGTAGATGGCGAGGTTCTCGTTCTGGAAGTCGATGCGGATGGTGCGCCCGGCATCGTCGCCGATGCCGGCCACAGTCATCTGTCCTCGTGCGAATCCGGCCGCGTTGCGGCGGTGCACGTCGGTCACCTTGCCGCGCAGGTATCGCTTCCCTCCGGCGACACCCAGGATCGCTTCAGAGGGATCGTCCTTGACATCGCGCGCACGGTGTACGGCATGGCCGATCTCGCTGGCGAGGCGCAGCGTGTGGGGAATGATCGAGCGGCGGCAGTACGCACCGTCCATCACGGCCGACGCCAGCCCGGTGTGTGCTCCCATCTCGACCGTCGCAGCCCGGGCGATGCGCTCGAGCCACTTGGCATCCAGCACGTCTGAGATGATCACCTGGTTGCCTCGCTCATCGGCAATGGCGGCGGGGTAGGGGCTGCCGCCGTAGATGAGGTACGTGATCATCTGCAACTCGGGGAAGGCCCGCCCCATGCCGTCGCCGTTCACGATGGGGATGTCCATTGCGGCTGCCACCACCATCGGCACCATCGAGTTGCTGCCGCCCATCTCGAATGGCGCGATCGCGTCGAACTTCCGCCCCAGGTGGCCTTCGAGCGCCCGGGCGGCCACGGTCTCCTCGTCGCCGCCTGCGAGCTTCTCGTGGCTGACCATCGGCGAGCCCATGCCGCCGACAGCCACCAGCAGGTCGTCGTCGGCAATCTCGTCAGGTTCGATGACCCGTACCCGACCACCGGTTCGCATCACCTGCAGCACCCGCAGCCTGCCGAGATAGGGATTCCCGCCGCCGCCGGTGCCCAGCACCGCAGCCCCCAAGGCGATCGGTGCGAGATCGGGCTCAGTGATCTCCCACACGGCACCCCTCCTGCCCCCGGCCCACCAGCACAGCAACCGCCGACGCTAGCCCCCGTCGAGCAGACGCCGGCAGCCGCCCAGCACTCCGCTCAGCAGCTGCTCGAGTTGACCGTCGGGCCATTCCACCTCCGGCCGCTGGGCTTTCCAGCCGATGATGGCCATGCCTCGAATCAGCTCAAACAACGGCACCAAGGCCAGATCGTCGTCGCTGATGGCCCGCACATCTCGGTAGCCGTTCAAGAACTCCGTCGCAGCCGTCTCGAAGTCGGGGGCGGCCCGCGAATGGAACATTGCCACGGCGATGTCGTACTGGTGCCAGCCGAACCCGGCGTCATCGAAGTCGATGACTGAGAGCTGACCGTCTGACAACAGCAAGTTCGCCAGGTGCAGGTCGGCGTGGATCATGCTGAACGTCCGCTCAGGCTCGCCGTACCGGTCCAGTGTCGTCCGGCAGGCGTCACGGGCGGCCATCAGAAGGTCGCGCTCGCCGGCAGTCAGCCTGGGGTGTTCCCAGAACGGCCCCCAGAAGGGGGCATCGCCGAGCAGGCCATCGCGGTCCAAGCGGTGACGGCTGAACGACGAGGGGGGCGTCCAGGCTGTCGCCTGGTTGTGCATAGCTGCCATCAGTCCACCGAGTTGGCCGAACGACTCCGATATCTCCGAGAGTGCTTCGTTCGTGCCTCCGGGCTGGGTCAGCAGCACGCCCACGATCTCTCCGTCAACCCACAGATTGAGTCCGGCGTTGCGGATCTCGCTGGGTCCGGTTTCCACGGGCACGAAGTAGCGACCGTCGGGGGCGCAGATCGGCGTGGGCACGTAGATGCCCGAGTCGCGCAGCGCTGCCAGCCAGACACGCTCGGAGTCGAGCTCAGCTGCTGTGTGGTAGCCGGGCCGGTGCAATCGCAGCACATAGGCCTGCCGGGAACCGGCTTCGACAGCCCGGAAGGTGATGTTCTCGCTGACTCCGACTAACTCGAGGTGGCTCGCTTCCATGCCGAACGCTTCGAGCGCTTGATGTGCCGCGCTGAGCCAGCGGCTATCCATCGATGTCGTCGATGACTGCGTCGAAGGCTGACAGGAACTCCTCTGCGTGCGACTGCTGCAGCACGAGCGGCGGGCGGAGCTTCAGCACGTTGGCGAATGCGCCGGCGTTCGAAGCTAGGACGCCACGCTCTTTCAGCCGGTCGGTGATCTCGACTGCTCGGGACCGGTCTGGCACGAGGTTGCCGCCGCGCTCCACCATCTCCACACCGATGAACAGCCCATGGCCGCGGACATCGGCGATCCACTCGTGTCGCTCGGCCCGTTCGGTCAGCGCAGCCTTCAAACCGAAGCCAAGCTCTGCGACGCTGGCGGCCAGCCCCCGGTCTTCGATTTCGTCGATGACGGCGTGGCCGACTGCGGCTTGGAGCGGGCTCGCGCCGTAGGTGTTGAAGTAGCGGGTGGCGCCCCGGAAGCCTTCCACCAACTGCCGGCTGGCAACGGTCGCCGCCAGCGGCAGCCCGTTGCCCATGGGTTTGCCCATGACCGCAATGTCGGGCTCGAAGCCGGTGACCTCATATCCCCACCAGCGACCCGTGCGGCAGTAGCCGGCTTGCACTTCGTCGGCGATCACGAGGCCTCCGGCCTCGCGCACCAACTGCGCGGCCTGCGCCATGAAGCTGCCGGGGATGTCCGGCAGGCCCTCGTTGGCCTGGATCGAGCACAGGATGACGGCGGCTACGCCCGCACCGGAGGACTTCAGCCGCCCGATGGCGGCGGCCAGCTCGTCGAGGTAGGCGTCGGCCAGAGCTGGGCCATCGAGCCCGTCCCGGATCGGCCGCAAGTGCTGCGGAAACGGGAAGGTCGCCACCTCGGGATGCTCCTCGGGCTGCGACGCCGCCAGCCGCAGCGCGATGACCGTCTCGGTATTGCCGTGGTACGTGGCGTCGGTGGCGATGACCCCCCGGCGCCCGGTCGCGATGCGGGCCATGTTCATGGCCACTTCGACGGCCTCGGTGCCTGTGCAGCTGATGACTGCGCTCTCGATGCCGTCGTGATGCAGCGCCACCAGGCGCTCGGCGAAGCTCACGATGCTCTCGTGCAGGTACCGGCTGTGTACGTTCAGCGTGGCCTGCTGGGCGGCCATCGCCTCGGCCACCCGAGTGTTGCCGTGGCCCACGCAGGGCACGTTGTTGTACATGTCGATGTAACGGCGGCCGTCGGCGTCGAAGAGCTCGACGCCGTCGCCCCGCACGATGTGCAGGGGCTCGGTATAGAACAGCTGCGCGCCGGCGCCCAGCGCCTGTTCCCGGCGCTCAAGCAGCTTTCTGGCAGCCGGCGCGCTCATCGAAACGGTGATGCGTGTTGATGCGGCAGTTGGCTGAACCGGTGCAGGGCGACTCAGTTGCCGACGATCAATGCGGAGTTGTCGTGCTTCGAGGTCGGCTTGCGGCCGAGCACTATCTCCGGAGTGAGCAGGTCAACCGGTCCGGGCATGCCGTCGGGGTCGGAGTAGTAGCCGAGCGCATAGTTGCCCATCGAGTAGCCCATCAGATCTGCCAGATCGGGATCGAGGTCTTTGGCGATGCTCGGCGGGCACGAGAGGAACTGGTTCTCCTCGGTGCGCAGCCAGCCGAGCGTGTAGGTGATGTTGATGCCGGTACGTTCGGCATCGCTGCGGTTCTCACCGCCGCCGTGGATCACCGAGCCCGAGTACAGCAGCACCGATCCGGCCCCCATGGCGGCCTGAGTTTTCTCATCGTCGTCGGCCCTGCGCTCGGGATCCCATCCGGGGCTGCCCGGAACGATGCGAGTGCCGCCGTTGGCGGGTGTGAAGTCGCTGAGCGCCCACATGGTGTTGAACTGCGGATCAATCTCCCTGGGGACGTAGCCGCCCCATGCGTCCCGGTCGCGGTGCAGCGGCTGGGTGCCCTGGCCGGGCTTGATGTTGATGACCTGGGTCAGGTGCAGCTGGATCTTGTTGGTGTAGGGGCCGAGGAACCGGTTGGCCATGTCGATGACCTTCGGGTGCATCACCAACTCACGGCACGCGGGCGAGCGTGCGACCAGCGCCCCGGTGCGGGTCGTGTTGTGACCGGAGAAGTTGTCGAGCCCGCCTGGGGTTCGGTCGATCCACGGCCGCAGCTCGGCCTCGAGCCGGTTCAGCATGTCGACATCGATGGCGTCCTCGATGATCGCGCCGCCGTCGATTCGCACGACCTCGACGATTTCCTCGTCCGGCGTGTCCAGGTTGAAACGCGCAAGCTCAGCCATGCCGCAACAGTACGCGCTGGCGCAATCACGTACAGGTGCGGCGTTGCTCCCGCACACGGTCCTGCACCGGCTGGTCGTTCTACGCTGCGGCCCGTGAGCCAGCCATCCGGCAGCATCCCGGTCTTCACTCCCGAGGACGACGGTTTCCACGCCGATCTGCGAGGCGACGACTGGTGGTTCACCGAGACGGCCTGGTTCTCGTTCCATCACCGGGAACGGCGGCTCGGAGGCTGGCTCTACACGCTGGCTCGCCACAACATCGGCACGATCTCGGGCGGCGCCTGGGTGTGGGACGACACCGCACACCTGCCCTGGGAGGTGCTGTACAGCTCCAATCTCACGGCGCTGCACCTGCCGCCCGAGCTCGATCTTCGCAATGCGACGCTGCCGAATGGCGTCAGCGTCAAGGTCGAGATTCCGACGATGGCGTACCGGCTCGCCTACGACGACCCTGGACGCTTCAGCGCCGATCTGCGTTTCGAGGCCGTGCTGGCGCCGCGGCCGCTGACGGCGGGAGGCTCGACATTCGGCCCCTCGGCGCACTTCGACCAGATCGCACGGGTCACCGGCCAGATCCAGCTCAACGGCGAGGACATCGACATCGACTGCTGGTCGATGCGCGATCGCACGTGGGGTCGACGACCCGAGGACCGTCCCCGCCAGGCGGCCTACGTCACCGGCGCTGGAGACGACGGTTCGGGGTTCCTGGCGGTCACCAACACCCGAGACGGGGTCGACCGTGTCGCGTATGGGTTCGTGCAGCAGGGCGATGCGCAGGCGAGCCTCGTCGACGGCGAGCGCATAGTCCGCCGGAGCCCCGATGGCTGGATTTCCGAGATTCGCATCGATGCCGTCGATTCCGCCGGCGAGCGCTTCGTGGCGACCGGCAGCCCGGTGAGCCGGATCATCATCAACCGCCACAGCTTCATCGACATCAACAGCCTGATCCGCTGGGAGGTCGACGGGATCGGCGAGTGGTGGGGCGAGGATCAGGACATGTGGCCCACCCATCGCTTCGCTGCAGCCAAGCGCAGCGGCGATTGGTCGCTCGGCGGCGGCAGATGAGCTTCGAGAGCCATGTGCTGATGAAGCGCCTGGCCGTTCAGATGCGTCGCGAGATCGCGCCGGCGGTCGGCGACGAATACCAGCGCACACAGACCCACATGGCTGGTGTGATCCTGGAGCGACTTGCACGCGAGGCCGCGCTGGGAGAGCGGCACCGGGCCGCGGAAACCGCCGACATAGCACAGCTGATTTCGGTCTTGGATGAGCTAGTCGGAGGCGAGCAGACGTCATCGCCGGCGGTTCCTGATGATGTCCGCGCCTCGCTGGCACGTTTGCGGGACGACCTGAGCGTGATGTCGTTGGGCTCTCTGGTGGAGGCCCTGTATCGCTGGGGTCCTGGTGGTCCGGTCGCCGTCGCAGCGCTCGACGCGATCCGCCGAGTGCTGCGCCGCGATATCGACCGGCGCATGGAGATCGCCGGGTGAGCGCGACTGATGCCGCGGTTCCCGCCGACGCCCAGCTGGCCGGTGTTCTCAGCGACTACCTCGCCGACCGGCTGGAGGTTTCGGGACCTGTGGCCATCGGCGACTTGGAGCGCATCGCTGTGGGTTGGTCACACGAGACCTGGCTGTTCGAGGCGGTGTGGTCCGACGGCGCTGGCGAGCAGCGCCAGGCGCTCTGCCTGCGACGCGACCCGGGCAACGCTCTGCTGCGGCAGGAATCCGATCTGGGCGAGCAGTTCCGGGTGCTGAAGAGTCTCGAAGCGACGGATGTACCAGCGCCGCGTGCGTACTGGTACGAACCCGACCCAGCGGTTCTTGGCGCCCCCGCCATCGTGATGGAACGGGTACCCGGCGAATGCCCGAGCCCCTGGCGCCGTGCCGGCCGCGACTACTACGCCGCGGCGGCCGAGCGGGGCGTGCTGCCCGCCAGCTTCACCGATGCGCTCGCCGCAGTGCACAATGTCGACTGGCGGGCCGCGGGCCTCGGCTTTCTGGGCGTGCCGTCGGGAGGCGGCGATTTCGCTTTGCGTGAGATTGCCAAGTGGGAGGCACTCATCGACGAGTCAGGCCACCCGGGCCACCCGATCCTCGCCGATTTGATCGGCTGGCTGCGTCATCACGCGCCGGACACTGAGCATCTCACCCTCGTGCACGGCGCCTACCGGACCGGGAATGTGCTGATCCATGACGATCAGGTGTCGGCGGTCCTCGACTGGGAGCTGCAGGTCATCGGCGATCCGATGTACGACGTGGCCTACGTGCTCACCGAGCTCAACCGTGAGGGCACCGAGCTGCTCTCGAACGTGGTGCCGCGGGACCGGTTTTTCGAGCGGTACCAGCAGGCCACCGGCATTGACATCGACGAGGAGCGCTGTGCGTACTACCAACTGCTCTACGCCATGCGCTCGGCGGCCTTCTGGATGAGCGCCGCGGGCTTGTATGCCGACGGTTCCAACAGCGACCTGCGACTGGCCCGCACGCACTGGTCGGTCACCGTGGCGCTCGAACGCGCCGCTACGGAACTCGGCTACTAGACGGACCCGGGCTCAGGCAGCGAATGCGTCGATCATGGCGTGTACGTCGCCCAGCGGGTACAGGATCGGGCAGGTGGCGCCGGTGGCGAGGTAGCCCTCGACCGCTTCACGGGCCTCTGCGGGCGTGCCTGAGGCAGTGAGCATCTGCACGATGTCGTCGGGCACCAGGCGTGATGCGGCCTCGACCTGTTCGGCGGTGGCAGGCCAGGTGAGCACCTTGCCCACCTCGTCCAGCAGCGAATCAGGCACGCCCGACGCCTTCATGATGTGCGGCTGCTGGCCCAGGTACTGGGTGACCATGTTGCGGGCCATGTCGAGCGCCGTGCCCCGGTCCTCATGCACCGAGCACACCACGAGCTGCGGCCGGTCCAAGTCGTCGACGTTTCGCCCAGCAGCGGAGGCACCGCGGTCGAGAGCGTCCATGGCCCGGCTGTTGTAGTCGGGCGAGACCAGGTAGTTGAGCACGACGCCGTCGGCGATCTCGCCGGTCAGCTCCATCATCTTCATGCCCGTCGCACCGATGTAGATCGGCACGTCCTTCGGCCGCCGCTCCTGGTACACGTAGTCGAGCTCGACGTCGTCGAGGTGGACGTGGTCGCCGTGGAAGGTGACGTTCTCGTTGGCGAGCAACGCCCGCACCACCGTGGTGATCTCGCGCATTGCTCCCAGCGGCCGGGCACGGCTGATGCCGACTTTGGCGGCTAATGGGTCCCACCAGGCGCCGAGCCCGCAAATGATGCGGCCCGGCGCGAGGTCGTCGAGCGTGGAGAACATCGATGCCAGGCGAGCCGGGTTGCGGGACCAGATGTCGATGACGCCTGCGCCCACCTTGATGCGCGACGTCGTGGCAGCGAAGGCGGCCATAGGCACGCTGGCCTCGCGCACGAGCCGTGAGTCGGCCTGCCAGACGGCCTCGAAGCCGCGTTCCTCCGCGTACTGCGTGAAGCCCATCGCCTCGGTGATGGTGTGAGCGTCCTGCAGGTACAGCGCATTTCGTGGTGTTGTCATCGGTTCACGTCCTCCCGTGCGCTTTGCCGGCGTCGCCCTGCGCGCATCAGTGCGCCGCTCGCGGAACATAGCCTCGGTTCGGTATGGCCAACCACACTGCGTCCAATCGGGCCCCCGTTGCTGCTGAGGCATTTCCCGCCAGCTACACGGCCCAGCTCGCCACAGAGGTCACCGATCCGCAAGGCCGGGCACATGTGGTGGAGCGATTCCGGGAGCAGGGCATCCGGCTGCCGACCTTCGCCGAGCTGGCCGACCCGACGCTCATCGACCCCGACGTAGGCACCGCGCTTGCCGACGTCGACCCCGACTTCGCCGATCCCCTCAACCTGTTCCGGGTGCACTGGTTCAACGACGGAGCCAGCGGGCGCACCGACGTGCCCGAGCATGTGGTGCTGCCGAGCGAGCTGACCGGCACGCCGGCGAAGGTCGTGGTGCTGTTCGGCAACCGGTTCCCCATGATCGGCGCGCACAAGGTGCTGGCTGCGTATTCCTGCCTCGCGCCGCGGGTGGTCTCGGGCCAATTCGACCCCACCCGGCACCGGGCGGTGTGGCCGTCCACTGGCAACTACGCACGTGGCGGCGTGGCGATCAGCCGGATCATGGCGTGCCGCGGGGTGGCCGTGCTGCCCGAGAACATGAGTCGTGAGCGCTTCGAGTGGCTGGAGCGTTGGATCGCCGACCCTGCAGACGTGATCCGCACCCCCGGCTCGGAGAGCAACGTCAAGGAGATCTACGACGCCTGCGCAGAACTGTCCCAGGATCCCGGCAACTTCATCCTGAACCAGTTCAGCGAGTTCTCGAACCACATCGGGCACTACGAGGTCACCGGCGCCGCGCTCCTGGCGGTATTCGAACACCTGCAACAGCAATCAGCTGGAGGCAGCGAGCTGAATCTGGCCGCGTTCGTGGCTGCGAGCGGCTCCGCGGGCACGCTCGGCGCAGGCGACCGGCTCAAGGATGCCCACGGCGCCCAGATCGTGGCGGTCGAGGCACTCGAATGCCCGACCATGCTCTACAACGGCTACGGCGAGCACAACATTCAGGGCATCGGCGACAAGCACATCCCGCTCATCCACAACGTCATGAATACCGATGTGATCGTCGGCGTCAGCGACCATGCGACCGACGGGCTCGGGCTGGTGTTCAACACAGAAGCGGGCCGGGACGCCCTGCGCGAGCACCTGGGTGCAGCATCGTGGGTGCTCGACGAACTCGGGCATTTCGGCTACTCGTCGATCTGCAACTCCCTCGCCGCAGCCCGTGCGGCCAACGAGCTGGGTCTCGGGCCCGACGACGTGGTCATGACAGTGGCGACCGACGGTTTCGAGATGTACTTCTCCGAGCGGGAACGCCACCTCGCAGAACGCCATGGGGGCAGCTTCGACGCCGGCGCCGCCCGCGGCATCATCGAGCGTCACCTGACGCCCGAAGCCCACAGCGACGATGCCCCCCACATCGAAGTGCTGTCCGACCGGGGTCGCGACCGGATCTTCAATCTCGGCTATTACACCTGGGTCGAGCAGCAGGGTGTCCCCTTGAACGACTTCGAGGCACGCCGCGACCAAGCCTTCTGGGATTCGCTGAGAGGGCTGCCCCGCCTCTGGGACGACATGATCGACGAACTCAATGACGAGGTCGCCGCCACCTTCGTGTGAGTTGCCTGTTCGACACTAGATGTCTGTCCAGTGTTTGGCGTCGACGAAGCGCTCGAGGTGTGCGACGTTCGTGGTTGCGACGACGACCAGTCGGGCGGGGTCTGCGGTGGCCACACTGCGGGCTTGGGCTGCGAGCAGGACGTCGCCATCCAGCGCTGCTTGATGTGCAGTCGGGTACCCGCGATTACGTGCTTCGGCCCACAGTGACGCTGCGTCGCGCATGACTGGCGTCGACAGCGGCGCGTAGTTCAAGCCGGCGCAGAGCTCGTCGAGTCGGGTAACTCCAGCAGCCCGTCCTGAACGGACCAGCTCACGTCGGACCTCGTAATCGGCAATCTCGGGAAGCACGACGTCGGCGCCGGCGGACGCGTGCGCCCGCACCCACTCCCAAGCGTCGCGGCCGGACCCTCGTGGCGTCGGGTTGCTGAGCAGCCCGAGCGGGCCGCTGTCGAGCACGATGATCATGTCAGAACGGACGTCCTTCGGCGCGCCGGCTGTCGGCGAGTGCATCCATCAGAATTTGAGCCGTCTCCTCGCGCTCCTCGTCGCTGCCGACGGCAGCGATGGCATCGAGCGCGGCGAGCGCCCGCGATGGGGCATCGACGCTCGTTGTCTCTCGACGTACGAAGTGCTCGGCCTTTGCGAAATGGCGGGCACCCCTGACCACGCCCTTGCGGCCGGTGCCGCGCCACCCGAGTTTCGCCATCTTGAGTTTGACAGCGACACCGATGGTCTGACGTGAGCGCACGGCGGTTGTGCCGTTCGAGATCAGCCCCTTGATGATCGGGTCGGCCTCGATGAAGCGCGCCACGCCGCAGAGCGCAGGCAGCCCGTGCATCTCGGCGTCGATCAACCGCTGCTCGTTCGCGGGGTCATTGAGAAGCGAGAACAGACGCAGGTACGCCTCAGGATGCCGGCCCATCTCGCCGTGATACTTGGCGGCATGGGCATCGCCAGTGAAATCGGCAGCGCACAGTTCCCGCCTCGGTCTGATCATGTCGGGCATGCCGACAGTTTAGACATTGGATATATAGATGTCACAAATTTGGTGCTCTGCAAGTCGCTCGCCTGCGGCACTGGCTGCAGCGCGCATCTCACAAGCGGGCAGATTGCCGTTCGGGCGATTGTGGCGACCCGAGTTCTATGAAGGCGTGCCAGATCGTTCGGACTCAGGGGAGCGTGTAGGTCTCGCGGTCGAAGGGATCCCATACCGCTCGACGCAGGGTTCCGCTGCAGGTCCAGGTTCCGTCGGGGCGCTTCGCGCAGCCCATGCTGCCGCGTGGTGAGATGTCATGTGCACCGCCGGGCGGCCAGATCTCGTGCACGCCTTCGCCGAAGCAGGTCCATCGGCCGTCGTCGGTAGAGGCGCAGGCGCCGAAACGAGTGATGGTTGTGTGCGCGAATGGATCACCTGAAGGTGCTTCGCACAGCACTCGACTGTTTTCGTCGGTGTAGCAGTGGTGCTGAGGGGCAGGGGCGAAGAACTGCGACCCGCAGTTGAAGCCTTCGCACTGGACGATGCCGTCGGTGCGGACTGCGCACCAGTAGCCCGGCGACAGATCGAAGTCGGCAAGCGGCGTCGCGGACGATGCCTCCGGCAACCCGGACGCGGCCGATCCGATACGGCCGGCCTCGAACGTTCCGCCCCAGCAGGTCACCGTCCCGTCGGCTCTGAGCCCGCAGGTGGTCCCGAGGTCAAAGCCACGCCCGTCAACCGCAAAGCGGTTTGCAACAATCTTGGTGAACGTGCCGGTAGGCGCGTTCAGTGCGTGGATATTGTTGCTGCCCCAGCACGTCACCGTCCCGTCAGTGCGCAGCCCGCATGAATGGAACGCAGCGGCCACAACCTGATCGAATGCTCCATTGGGCGCATTGGTTCGCCCATCAACGTTTTGTCCCCAACATGCCACGGTCTTGTCGGCTCGGATCGCGCATGCGTGGTACTCCCCGGCCGACACTGACGTGAAGCTCCCAGCGGGAGCGTCGGTCTGGCCGAACCAGTTGGCGCCCCAGCACGAAATCGTGCCGTCGTGACGCAGGGCGCAACCGAAGTCTTCGCCAGACGCGAATGACTTGACCGTGGCATCCAAGCTTGCCGAGGCCGATCCCTCGCTGCCCCAGCAGGTGATGGACCCGTCCGCTCGAATGCCGCAGGTTCGAGGCCTGACGATTGCCCGAGAAGCGGTGACGCTGGTGAAAGTGCCGCTCGGCGGGCTGAAATTCTCCGGATGTCGGCCGTAGGTCGATCGCGGATAGTCGTCGTAGCGGGGTTCCTCGTCGGTACGCCAGCAGCGAGCGGCACCGGCAGTGGTGACGGCGCAGGCGTAACCGGTGCCCACCGACACCGAGCGATAGCTGCCTTTCGGGGCTTCTTTCCACTCAGCTCGCCAGGCGGCAGGATTTGCTGGGGTACGCGGGTTGTGAGTGATGCAGACGACGGAGTCGTCCCGCTTGAGCGCGCAGATGTCGCCTTCGAGGCCCACCGAGACGGCTTGTACTTCGTCGGGGTGTTCCGGGCGTTGCTGGCTGCCCCAGATGAGCCAGCCCCAGCAGTCGAGCGTGCCGTCTGCGCGAACGGCACATGCGGTCTCGTTGCCGACGCTGACGTCGACATAGGTTGCGGTGCCGGAATACTCGCCGTTGCCATGGTTCACGGGGTCGACGATCTTCGAGACCCTGCCCCAGGGATTGCCGTCCCAGCACACCAGCCTGCCGTTCGTCCGGATCGCGCATGCGATTCGCCCATGCAGGGGCGAGACGGAGACCTCGCGGAAGGTGCCGGTGGGGCTGGCGTCGTCGAGTTCGTCACTCCCCCAGCAGACGAGCGAGCCGTCGAGCCGGCGTATCGCGCATCCCTTGGGCCCGTCGGCGTCGAACGACGAGAAGCTGCCGGGCGGCACGGAAGTCACCAGTTCGCCGTCGTCCCACCAGCAGTCGAGGGAACCATCTGCTCTCAGGCCGCAGACTGAAGCCGGCCCGGGCGCCACATGTGTGAAGGGTCCGCCTGGCGCGTCGATCGTCGTGTCGAACTCAGACAGTTGAGGCGCCGCAGGGGTCAGGTTCTGCACGAGCGACGCAAACTCCGCCGAGTGAGCCAGTACTGCGCCGCCTGCCGGTGTGCTGGCGCTGCCCGACGGTGGCGGCAGTGCGGGAGCGTCGGCCTGGCCGTGCGCGTTGTCGCCCCAGCACACGATCCCGTGACCGATTGCATCGATCGCGCACGTATGGCGAGAGCCGGCGCCGATCTCTACGAAGCTGCGACGGCCGGCTTCCGGCGGAACCTGAAGCTGACCGTGGGTATTCGATCCCCAACAGGTGATCGGCTGATGGACGCCTTGCACCAAGGACCATCCGGTAGCACACGAATGCGCCTCGCCGGCCGCCACACGAGCATTTGCACCAGGGACAGGGTTGGGGACATCGAGTTGGCCGTGACTGTTGGCGCCCCAGCAGACGATCTTGCCGTCTACTCCGTCGCCGGCACCGGTCTCGGAGGGCCGCCAGTGCCGAACCGCACACGAGTGATCCGAGCCGGCAGCGATGAAGTCATAGGTGCCGCTCGGCGCATCAAGCTGCCCATGGCTGTTGTCGCCGGCACAGACGATCTCATACTGGTGGATGAGCCCGCAGTAATGCTGATCGCCGCCGCTGACGCCTCGATCTGTGAGTGGAAGCGATTCGAAGGCCCGGGACGCGCGCCCGCTTCCCCAGCAGGTCGGTGCACTCCCGTCGAAGGCGCACGCGTGCTTGTGTCCCGCGCCGATCACCCGCCAGCTGAATCCCGACTGTTTCGGCGCCGCGGACTGGTCAGCGTCGTCGGCGCCCCAGCAGGCGATCGTCGTGTCGGTGCGTATGGCGCAGGTGTGGTCGAAGCCGGCGGCGATGGCGGTGAAGTCTCCGTCGGGGGCGTTCAGCTTGCCGTCGCTGCTGTCGCCCCAGCAGATGATCGAGCTGGCTTCCCACCGCCCGTAGAGCGCGCAGGTGTGCCTGTCGCCCGCAGTGACGCTCCAGAATTTGTAACCGCTCGGGTACGTGCTCACCGGTTGACCCGTAGAGCCGCCTGAGCCGCCAGGACAAGCAGGGCTGCCGGCTGGCGGGTAGCACGCGAAGTTCTGCGTCACCCAGACATAGCCGTTGCCGACGGCGATGCCGACGCCGATGTGGCCGAGGCCCCTGTGGATCATGTTGGCGTAGTGGCTGGGACTGTCGGAGAATCCTTGGAATGCCTCCGCGACGGATGCGGGCAGGTCTCCGTCGTAGGGCACCTTCGCGATGTTCTCCGCAGACACGACACTGCCGGCGGGGTATTGGGAGGCGAACGCAGTGTTGTGCCGGAAGTCGTCGCGTTCCAGCATGGACGCCGACCAGCGCCGAGCCACTGCCGCGACGCTGGGGTGCTGCTGGAGCGTGTGAAGGCCGACGCTGGTGCGCAAGCCGTTCACCAGTTGCACCATCTGAGCTTCGGCGCGTGCGATGTCGTGGGATGGGGTGTCGAGTTCGGCGGGCGGCTCCAGGCCGAGTGCGATGTAGGCGGATGCGGTGGGGCTGGTGACGACGGTGAGCTTGTTGGCGGGGAAGATCTGACCGATGCTGGTAGCGGCGGCTGTGTCGCCTTGGGTACCGACGAAGTACAGGTCCGTCGGCTGTCGCAGGCCCACGAAGTCAGCGCTGGCAGTATCGATACCGCGGCCGGTGGTGTAGATGACGGCGGCGTTGCCGAGCGCTGCTGCGAGCGATGCGGCGATGCCGACGTCGGGCAGCGACCAGCCGTCAGCGAGAATGATCGCGTCGGGCGTGGCGCTTGGGTCGGGGTAGGCGCTCTGGGCGACGAGCGCTGCGGTGTGGGTGCGCGTGGCGCCGCCGATGCGGCGTGCGTTGGCGCCGTTGGCGGCGACCTTTGCGGCAGTCTGTGTGGTGGCGCTCACTGCGGCGGATCCGCCCGAGATCAAGATGTCGGAGGGCTCGAAACGGCGCAGTGCCTGCGCAGTGTGGTCTCCCAGCGAGTCGCGGCCGGTGTAAAGCACAGCGTCGGCGAGTCCTGCGGCCACCGCAGAGGCGGCAGCGCCCACGTCGGGCAATGACCAACCGTTGGCGATGATGACCGACAGGTCGCGGCCGTCGTCGAGTTCGGCGAGCACGCGGCTGGCGGCCAGGGCGGCGGTGTGAATGCGGTTCGTGCCTGCGAGCCGCTCGAAGGTCACTCCCTGAGCGATGCGCCGCAGTTCGGTCTCCACAGCGTCGCTGACCGCGGAGGCTCCGCCCACGATCAGCACCTTGGCGGGTTGCTGTGAGCTCACCAGCCGTGCCGCTGCGTTGCCGAGCGATCCGGGCGACTCGCTGAAGATCACCGCGTCAACAGACCCGGCCGCGGCCAGCGACGCCGCTACGCCCACATCGGGCAGCGACGATCCCAGCGCTACCGCCAGCGTGGGCTTGGCCTCCGCTACGTTCGCAGACGCTTGGGGTGAAGGGGTCAGCGCGAGTAGCGACGCAGCGAGCAGTACACAGGCCGCAGCACGCACCACACGCCCCAGCCGGCAGTGCGGCACTACTCGACGACAACGAGACACATGCCCTCCTGCATCGCAATGCACAAATGGGCTTCCCCCGGAATCTGGGAGGCATGCTCTTTGAGGAAGGGGAGCTGTGCCAGAGACAAGAAGAAGGTTCGATCCGGAGTTCCGCGCGGGTGCGGTGAGGATCGTGACAGAGACAGGCAAGCCGATCGCTGTGGTCGCCCGCGATCTTGGGATTCACGCGGGCACTTTGGGCAACTGGGTCAAAGCGGAGCGTCAGGCTGGCGGGGAGGGCGTTCTGGACGCTGACGAGCGTGCCGAGCTGGTCCGGCTGCGGCGCCGCTGCGCTGAGCTGGAGATGGAGCGCGACGTGCTCAAACGATCCGTGGTCCTGTGGGTGAACGAGGCGACAAGGTGACCCTGGCGCGGTTTGTGGCTTCCCAGAGGACCGATCACGGCATCCCCCACGCGGTCGCGTGCCGGGCGCTGGGGGTGGGCGAGTCGTGGTTCTACCGGTGGCGCCACGGGCCGCCGTCGGGCATCGAGGCGCGGCGGGCCGATCTCGACGCAGCGGTGAAGCGCTGCTTCGAGGACTCCGGTGGGACCTACGGGTCCCCCAGGGTGCGGGTGCAGCTGCGCCGAGCGGGGCGGGCTGTGTCGAAGAAGTCCGTGGAGGCCTCCATGGCCCGCCAGGGCCTGGTCGCACGCCCCACCAAGCGCCGTCGCTCCCGCACAGACGACCGCGACGCCGCCCCCGAGGACCTGATCGGACGCGACTTCACCGCCGACGCGGCCGACCGGCGCTGGGTGGGGGACTTCAAAGAGATCCCCACCGGCGAGGGCAAAGTGCACCTCGCCGCGGTCATGGACCTGTACTCGAGGCGCATCGTGGGGTTCGCGACCTCGAACTCCCATCCCACAGCCGAGCTCGCCCAGGCCGCCGTCGAGATGGCCGTCGCCACCCGAGGCGGCGACGTCGCCGGGGTGATCTTCCACAGCGACAAGGGCACCCAGTACACCGCCGGCGACTTCGCCCTGGCCTGCGAGAATCTCGGCATCACCCGCTCCACCGGACGGGTCGGCTGCGCTTTGGACAACGCCCCAGCCGAGTCGTTCTTCTCGACTCTCACCCACGAACTCATCCACAAGCGACACTGGGCCACACGCCGCCAAGCCAGACGCGACATCGCCAGATGGATCACCGACTGGTACAACCCCCGACGGCTGCACAGCACCCTCGACATGACCAGCCCCATCGACTACGAACAAGCCAACAACGACTGACCGACCCTCCCAAATTTGGGGGGAAGCCCACAAACGGTGCAACTGCAACTAGCGGGACAATAACCGCTCTGCGTTCAGCATCTCATGACGACGGCACATATACGGCACTGTCTCACCGGTGACCGAGCCGGTTTCCGGCGATGAGGACCCGGGGCGCTTCGAGGGTCGGTCCGGCTCGTTGTGCAGCGCTGTCGAACCTGGCCGCCGAAACCGGTTGCGTGGTGAGAAAATGGCGCTGTGAGCGAATCGAACGGGGATGCACCGCAGATTGACGGTGAGCGCTTGATGCGTCGCCTGGACGAGCTCGCTCAGATCGGTGCCATCGAGGGAACGCAAGGCAACTGCCGGCTGGCGCTCACCGACGAGGACCGGGCCGGGCGCGATTTGGTCGGCACGTGGATGGCAGACCTGGGGCTCGATGTCACCATCGACGGCCTGGGCAATGTCGTGGCCTGCACGGAGCCGGGACGCATTGCCGACTCGGTGATGATGGGCAGCCACATCGACACGGTGGCCACCGGCGGCCGCTACGACGGCAATCTCGGCGTGCTGGCCGGGCTGGAGGTCATCGAGTCGGTGCTGGCGAGCGGTCAGATGCCGGCTCGCCCCCTGTCGGTGGCCTATTTCACCGACGAGGAAGGAAGCCGATTCGCGCCCGACATGCTCGGCAGCCTCGCCTACGTGGGCGGCATGGCCCTCGAGGAAGCCCTGGAGATCACCGACCGCGACGGCATCGCGGTGGGCGACGAGCTGGATCGCATCGGTTATCGCGGTGCCGCGCCTGTGCCTGGCACAGTGCCCTACGCCTACATGGAGCTGCACATCGAGCAGGGCCCGGTGCTGGAATTCCACGAAACCCAGATCGGCGTGGTGGAAGGCGTGCAGGGCATCTCGTGGACCGAGGTCACGCTCGGCGGCCAGTCGAACCACGCCGGCACCACGCCGATGCCGCTGCGGCGCGACGCAGGGCTCGCTGCATGCCGCATCGCCGGCGAGGTGCGCGATATGGCGCACAACATCGGCGACTCGCAGGTCGGCACCGTCGGCTCCATCTCGCTGGTGCCGAACTTGGTCAACGTCATCGCTGGCTCGGCGGTGATGACCGTCGACTTGCGTAACACCTCCGAACCGATGCTCCAGCACGCGGAATCCCGACTCGACGAGATCGTGCGTCGCAATGCGGAGGAGGAACACCTCGACGCATCGATGCGACGCACCGCCCGCTTCGAACCGGTCGAGTTCCACCCAGCGGTCATCGACCTCGTCGAGCGCTGCGCGACCGAGGCGGGCCTGACGCACCGTCGCATGCCGTCTGGCGCAGGACACGACGCACAGATGCTGGCTCGTGTCTGCCCGACAGCGATGATCTTCGTACCCAGCTTCGACGGGGTCAGCCACAACCCGGCCGAATACACGGCACCTGAGGACATCGAGGCGGGTGCGAATCTGCTCGCTGACGTCGTGTGGCGACTGGCCAGCGGCGACATCGACGGCGAGCTGACCGCAGGCGGGGCACCAGCGTGAGACTGATCAACGTGGGAGCCGCGCAGCTCGGGCCCATCGCCCGCTACGAGACCCGCGCCAAGGTCGTGGAGCGGCTGATCGCCTTGCTGCATCAGGCGGCGGATCGAGGCTGCGACGTCGTGGTGTTCCCAGAGCTGGCGCTCACCACGTTCTTCCCGCGCTGGTACTTCCCGGATGACTCGCCCGAGCTGCTCGCATACTTCGAGACCGAGATGCCGTCGGCGGAGACCCAGCCGCTCTTCGACGAGGCCAAGCGGCTCGGCATCGGCTTCCACCTGGGCTATGCCGAGCTGACGCCAGACGGCCATCGCTTCAACACGGCGATCTTGGTTGACCGAGACGGCTGCCTCGTGGCCAAGTACCGCAAGGTGCACATTCCGGGGCATGAAGAGCACGAGCCCCAGCGTCCCTTCCAGCACCTGGAGCGTCGTTACTTCGAGGAGTCCGACGAAGGATTCAGCGTGTGGCGAGCTTTCGGCGGCGTGATGGGCATCGCCCTGTGCAATGACCGCCGCTGGCCCGAGACCTACCGGGTGATGGGACTGCAGGGCGTGGAGATGATCTTCATCGGCTACAACACGCCGCTGTTCTATGCCCCCGACCCGACACAGGATCCGCTGCAGGCTTTTCACAATCACCTCGTCATGCAGGCTGGCGCCTACCAGAACGGCACCTGGGTGGTCGGCGTGGCCAAGGGCGGAACCGAAGAGGGCGTGGAATCGCTCGCGCATTCGGCGGTGATCGCCCCGTCGGGCCAGATCGTGGCCCAGGCGGTCACCGACGGCGACGAGCTGATCACTGCCCAGTGCGACCTCGACTGGTGCTCGCACTACAAGAACACCCTGTTCAACTTCGACCGCTACCGCCGACCCGAGACCTACCAGCTGATCGGCCAGCAGAAGGGCGTGATCCCGCCGCCGTAGCGACCCGGTGGTGTGAGTTGCCCCGCAGTGGTGCGACAATGGCCGGCGGGGAGGGGACAACGAGGTCCCGGAGACGAGGATTCCAATGACCACCGAGTTCGTGCTGAACGGCACGCCGGTCACCGTCGCGAGCGATCACGAGCACCTGCTGGCGGCATTGCGAGATGAGCTGGGGATCATCTCGCCCAAGGACGGTTGCGCTCCGTCGGGTCAGTGCGGCTGCTGCACGGTGCTGGTGGACGGCAAGGCCCGGGTGGCCTGCCAGACCAGCCTCGAACGCTCAGCCGGCACCGAGATCACCACGGTCGAGGGCTTCGACGAAGCCGAGCTGGATGCGATGGCGAACACGTTCGCGGCGCACGGAGCCCTGCAGTGCGGTTTCTGCACGCCGGGCATCGTGGTGCGGCTCAAGGCCCTGCTCGACCGCAAGGGCTCGGCGCTGACACGTGAGGAAGCCAGCCGTCACCTGGGCGGGCACCTATGCCGCTGCACTGGCTACACCAAGATCCTCGACGCGGTGGAATCGCTGGCGGCGGGAGAGGTGCCGGTGGCGCTGCCGCCCAAGGGCGTCGGAAGCTCGGGCGTGCGTTACGAGGCCCGCGAGCTGACACTGGGCAGCCGTCCCTACATCGACGACATGTATCCGGCTGGGATGCTGCACGGTGCGCTGCGCTTCGCCGACCATGCCCGGGCTGACGTGCTGGCCATCGACACCGGCGCAGCCGAGGCCGTGCCCGGCGCGCAGGCGGTGTTCACTGCAGCCGACATCCCCGGCGTGCTGCGAGTGGGCCTGATCCACAAGGACTGGCCGGTGATGATCCCGGTCGGCGGGCGCACCTCCTACCTGGGCGACGTGCTCGCCATCGTGGTGGCCGACAACCGGCCTGCGGCGCGACGTGCTGCAGAGCTGATCGAGGTGTCCTACGACGTCCTTGATCCCATGACCGACCCGGTGCGCGTGAAAGACAGCGACATCGATGCCGTCTGGGAGCTCGACGGCAACATCCTGTCTCGCTCCACCTACTCCCGTGGCGACGTCGACGCTGCGCTGGCCGCCTCCGCGCATGTCGTGACTGAGACATTCCAAACCCAGCGCATCGAGCACGCCTATCTCGAGCCCGAATCGACGCTTGCCGTGCCCACGCCGGCCAACGGGGTCGCCGCCGGGCTGCACGTGTACACCGGCGGCCAGGGAATCTGGGACGACCGCAACGACATAGCAGCGGTGCTCGCGCTGGACCCGTCGGTGGTGACGACTGAGCTGGTCTCGAACGGTGGAGCATTCGGCGGCAAAGAGGACATGTCGAACCAGGCCCATACGGCGTTGGCGGCATGGCTGACGGGTCGTCCGGTGCGGATCACCCTGTCGCGTGAGGAGTCGCTCCTCATGCACCCCAAGCGGCACCCCATCCGCATGACGTATGAGGTCGGCTGCGACGCCGACGGCAAGCTCACTGCGGTACGGGCGCGCATGTTCGGCGACTCGGGTCCCTACGCCTCGGTGGGAATGAAGGTGCTGGAGCGATCGGCCGGGCATGCCACCGGGCCGTACCTGGTGCCGGCGGTGGATGTCGAGTCGGTCGCGGTGCGCACCAACAACCCGGTGTGCGGCGCGTTCCGGGGGTTCGGCGCCAATCAGGCACAGTTCGCCATGGAAGGCGTGATGGACCGGCTGGCCGAAACGGTGGGCATCAGCGGGTTCGAGATGCGTGAGCGCAACGTGGTGGTGCCCGGCGGAGTGTGGGGACCCGGCCAGATCATGGACGACGGCTGCCTGGGTGCCCAGGCGTGCCTCGACGCTGTGCGCGAGCCCTACGAGGCGGCCCGCGCCGCCGGCAAGCCGGTCGGGATCGGGCTGGGGCTGAAGAACTCCGGCCTCGGGAACGGTTTCAAGGAGATCGCCAAGGCCATCGTGCGCTTCTGTGACGACGGCACCGTCGAGGTACGTCACTGCTGGACCGAGATGGGCCAGGGCGTGCACACGGTCGCGCTGCAGGTCGCCGTGGAGGAACTCGGTGTCGACCCCGCAGCGGTGCGAGTGATCGTGGATTCCACACGCGAACTCGGCGCCGGCCAGACCACTGGCAGCCGAGGCACGCTCATGGGCGCCGGCGCAGTGGCCGATGCGTGCCGTGCTGCACTCGCCGACGGTTGCCGGCCCGAGACGGACTACGAGGGTGAGTACCGGGTGGACTGGACGAACTCGCTGTCGGAGGGTTTGGAGCACCCGGTCATCCATTCGACGTTCGGCTACGCCGCGCAGGTCGTCATTCTCGACCCCGATTCCGGCGACGTGGAGCGAGTCATCGCTGCTCACGACGTCGGCCGAGCTGTGAACCCGGTGCTCTGCGAGGGCCAGATTGAGGGCAGTGTGCACATGGGCCTCGGCTACGCACTCAGCGAGGGCTTTCCTGCCGACGCCGACGGGCGGCCGCTCAATTCCACGCTGCGCAGCCTCGCGATCATCCGGCCCAAGGACATGCCCGACGTCGATGTAATCCTGGTGGAGTCGCCGCAGCCCGGTGCTCCCTACGGCATCAAGGGCGTCGGCGAGATCGGTCTCGTGCCCACAGCCGGCGCAGTGGCGGCTGCGCTGCGCGAGCACGAGGGCGTCTGGCACAACGAGCTGCCGATGCGCAACCCGTCCAACCGCGAGCGGGCGGACGCCTGGATCTAGCCCGCTTCGATCACTGGCGACGTTCCTGGACACGGACGCGCGAGCACTGGCCTCAACGCGCTGCCTGCTCTGTCTGCTCAGGGGTTGGCGTGGGGGTTTGATCAATCATTTGCGACCACCATCAGGGCATCGGCTGCCACCGCGGTGTGCGGGGTGACGAGCAGCGGGTTGATTTCGATTTCGATGAGGCGGTGATCGTCGCGCACCAGCGTTTCCAGCAGTCTGACCGTGTTGACCACGGCATCGACGGCCCCGGCCGGACGACCCCGGTAGCCGGCGAGGACAGGCCACAGCCGCAGACTGCGAAGCGCTTCAAGGGTGTCGTCCGCCGCAGGCAACAGCAGGGAAGCTGTGTCGTCAAGCACCTCGGTCAGCGTGCCGCCGGCGCTCACCGTCAGCATCATGCCCACCGGCGGTGATGAGCGCACGCTGACCAACAGCTCGGCCACCACGTCAGTGATGCACGACTCCACCATCACCGCTCTGCCTCCGACGGCATCCCGCTCAGCAGCTGCGGCAACCGAGGCGGCATCGGCGAGCCCGACCACGACGCCACCGGCATCGCTCTTGTGTGCTGCACCGACGGTCTTGACAACGACTGGGTAGCCGATCTCATCCGCGGCAGCCACAGCCTGCTGGGGCTCGACCAGCCGACCCATCGGCACCTCGATGCCCGCCGCCGCCAGACGCGGCTTGGCCTCGTGCTCAGGCAGAACCGATGTGCCGAGGGGAGCCTCACGAGCCTTCACCACCAGCAAGCCCGCCCCGGGTTCTGTGCGGTCGAGATGGCGCCCCCATGCGGCGGCCGCCTCCAACGCAGACAGCGCGTTGTCGATGTCGCCGCAGGCAGCCAGCCCCCATCCGGCGGCTTGGGAGCGCACCTCGTCGGGCAGGTTCTCCGCCAGCGACGCCGCCACGACGCCGGGAGTGCCGCCGTTGGCGCAGGCCGTGGCGAACGCCTGCATCGTCGGCCACCAGCTCGAGCGATCCAGCCCCTCGGCGGGGAAGTCCAGCACCAGCATGGCGGCGTCGAACGGCGCCTCGCCAGATCCACCGCCTGTCGCGTCGGCGCCCAGGACAGATTCGAAACAGCGACTCAGCCTGTCCGGATCGCCCCAGATGTACGTGTGATAGTCGAGTGGGTTGGTGATCGCCACACGGCCATCCAGCGCAGATGCCACGCGGGCGGCGTGGTCGGGTGCGAACTGCGGAAAGCTCAGGTTGCGCCCGTGGCTGCGGTCGGCCACCAGCGCTGCCTCGCCGCCCGAGCAGCTCAATGACACCATCCGGTTGCCCCGCAGGGGGCCGACGGCGGACAGGGTGGCCAGAGTGTCGGCCAACTCGTCGACGGCATGGACACGGTGGATGCCCACCTTCCGAAACAAAGCTTCGTAGGCAGCGTTGTCGCCCACCAACGAGGCGGTGTGGGTGACCGCGATCGCACTCGACGACGGCGAGGCGCCGACCTTCAGGGCCACCACCGGAAGGCGTCGTCGGCGAGCCACTGCCGCGGCCTCGACAAAGCGCTCGACGTCGTTCAGCCCTTCTATGCACAGGCCCACGCCGGTTGTGGCCTCGTCGACGACCACTGCCTCGAACGCTTCTGAGATCCCCACGTCGGCTTGGTTTCCCAGGCTGATGACCCAGGCCACGTCGAGGCCGCGACGACTCATGGTCAGATTCACGGCGATGTTCCCGCTCTGGCTCAGCAGCGCCACTCCTCGGGGGCGGCGAACCAAGCCGTGGACGCCCGGCCACAGGGCGGCACCGGTCGGCGCTGAAAGCAGTCCAAAGCAGTTGGGGCCCAGCACGGCCATCGCGCCCGCTGCTTCGACCAGCTCGACTTGGCGGACCTTGCCGGCCGCGCCGACCTCGGCAAACCCCGAGGCGTGACAGACGGCGACGCCCACGCCGGCCTCGGAGAGCTGGCGCACGGTGTCGATCGTGGCGTCGTGGTCGACGCCGACGAAAGCGGCGTCGATGCCTTCGGGCAGCTCGGCGACCGAGGCGACCGTGGGCAGGTCGCTCAGGATGCGGCGAGGGTTGACCCCCCACATCTCGCCTGCGAAGCCGAATGCCCGGCAGGCGTCAATTGACCATTCGGCGGCGGCGCCTCCGACGAATGCCAGCGACCGTGGCCGCAACAGCCGATCCAACCGACCAGTCATGGCGGTTCAGCAGCCGAGGGGCCGCAGCATGTCGCGAGACACGATGTGGCGCTGGATCTCGCTGGTGCCGTCCCAGATGCGATCGACCCGGGCGTCGCGCCAGATTCGCTCCAGCGGAAGCTCGTCCATCAGCCCCATGCCGCCGAGGATCTGTATGGCCTCATCCGACACGAACTGCAGCATCTCGGTGGCCGACAGCTTGGCCATGGCGGCGTCGGCGTCGGTCATCTCGGCCCGCTCGGAGAGCCACGCGGCCCGGTAGGTCATCATCTCGGCTTGGGCGAGGCGGAGGCGCATGTCGGCCAGCTTGAACGACACGCCTTGGAATCGCCCGATCCGTTGACCGAACTGCTCACGCGTGGCGGCCCAGTCGAGTGCCACCGACAGTGCCCGGTCGGCGCGCCCCAGGCACACAGCGGCCACCTGCAGGCGGGTGCTTCCGAGCCACTCGTTGGCAACGTCGAAGCCTCGATGTTCCTCGCCGAGCAGTTTGCTCGCCGGCACCCGGGCGTTGTCAAAGTTCAGGATGAGGTTGTGGTAGCCCCGGTTTGACACGCAGTTGTAGCCGGGCACCCGTTCGACGCCGGGGGTGTCGAAGTCGACCAGCAGAGCCGAGATCAGCTTGCGCGGACTGCGGCCTGGGGTCTTCGCGTCTGGGGCATCGATGCCCGTGGTCGCGAACAGGATCACATAGTCGGCCAGGTCGGCGTGGCTGATGAAGTGCTTGGTGCCGTTCACCACGAATTCGTCTCCGTCGCGCTCGG
The DNA here is from genome assembly GCF_965219595.1 of Candidatus Poriferisodalis sp. Taxonomy (NCBI): domain Bacteria; kingdom Bacillati; phylum Actinomycetota; class Acidimicrobiia; order Acidimicrobiales; family Candidatus Poriferisodalaceae; genus Candidatus Poriferisodalis; species Candidatus Poriferisodalis sp. The sequence continues at coordinate 3,170,620 of NZ_OZ244781.1, read as the reverse complement.
CCCGGCAGGACATGCCGCGCAGGTCAGAGCCGGCGTCGGGCTCGCTCATGGCCAAGCACTCCACCCGTTCGCCTCGCACGGTGGGCACGAGGTATTCCGAGATCTGATCACCGGTGCAGGCCCGCAAGATGTTGGAGGGGCGGGCCACGATGTACTGCAGGGCGTAGGACGTCCAGCCGAAAGCCCGCTCGGCCATGGTGAGCGTCAAGTCGTCGAGCCCCCCGCCGCCGAGCTCGACGGGCATGTTGGCGGCGTAGAGGCCGGCATCGACGGCCCTGTTGCGTATCTGCTCCACCAGGTCGGGCGGAACCTGACCGGAGCGCTCCACCTCGTCCTCATGCGGCACGAGTTCGCGCATGGTGAAGGTGCGCACGGTGTCGACCACCATCTGCTGGGTGTCGTCGATCGAGAAATCCATAGGTGTTGCTGTCCTGGCTGTTGTGACGCTACGGGCAAGCGCGTCGGCGGAGTGGTCAGTGCAGTGCTACGTGGGAAGCAGTGCCATGCGGCTGCCGGCCTGCGGCGGCGTCGGCATCGATGCGTGTGCTGCGGTGATGGCCGCAACCGCCGCTGCTGGGCCGTCTGCCAACGGAGCACTGCGCCCGGCGGCCGTGTCGACATGAACCAGCATCTGCTCGCCGACGCACAGCACCTCATCGTGCTGATGCCCGTCGCACCTGTACATCGCGTGGAAGATGTGCAGGCGCTTGGCGTCGCTGCCCAGCACTTGGGTGGTGATCCGCAGCGGCTCGCCTGCCGACGCTTCGCGCAGATGAGTCAGGTGGGTCTCGGCTGTGTAGTACGAGTGGCCGGCGGCGCGGTAGGCCTCGTCGATCCCGATATAGCGGAACAGGGCATCAGCCGCCCAGCCGAACGCGGTCAGGAACGCCCACTCGGTCATGTGGCCGTTGTAGTCCACCCAGTCGGGCATCACGACGGTCGAGTAGAGGCTCAGGGGAGCAGCCACTTTGCTGCTCGGCGACCACTGTCGATGCTGTGCATTCGCGGCCACCAGAATGCGAGCTTCCCGCTCCGCCATCAGACGGCCTGCACCCAAGCCGCTGGGCCGAAGCGCCCTCATCACTGCCAGCAGGCCGTCGTCGCGCAGCCGTTCGAGTTCGGCAATCGACTGTGGGCCAGCTTGGTCCTCGCAGCCGGCGGCCATCGCCTCGATCAGCTCGGGGGTCAGCTCGGGAGCCTCCAGCCGTGTCCACGGCAACGCCAGTGCCGGGCCGAACTGGCTCAGCATGTGGCGCATGCCGCCGTCTCCTCCAGCGAGGTGGAACGTGAGATTTGTGCCCATGGCTGCCCAGCGCAGACCTGGGCCGTAGACGATGGCGTCGTCGAGCTCCGCAGTAGTGGCGACGCCGTCGTTCACCAAGTGCAGGTTCTCGCGCCACAGGGCTTCTTGGAGGCGGTCAGAGAGGTAGCCCTCGATCTCGTTGCGCACGACCAGCGGGTGCATCACCAGATCGTCGTAGTGCTCCAAGGCCGCGGCCAGTGTCTCGTCGCTGGTGGCCTCGCCCCGCACTACCTCGACCAGCGGCAGCAGGTACACGGGGTTGAACGGATGGCCGATCACGAGCCGCTCGGGATGAGCGAGCGGTTCCGCCAGCTTGCTGGGCAGCAGCCCCGACGAGCTGCTTGCGATTGGCGTGCCGGGATCAGCCGCAGCGTCCACTTCGGCCAGCAACGACTGCTTCAACGATTCGATCTCTGGGGCGCTCTCTTGCACAAAATCGGCTGAGGCGGCCACCTCTTGCGCGCTCGACGCCCAACGCAGCCTGTCGGGATCGGCATCGGGAAACAGTCCCAGGTCAGCCGCTGACGGCCATGCCCGCTCGATGGCCGACCGCAGCCGCATCTCAGCACCGTCACCCGGATCCCACGCCACGACGTCATGGCCCCGTGCCAAGACGCGCACCGCCCAGCCGGCGCCGATGACGCCAGTGCCCACGAGCCCGATGGTTCGCCGACTGTTCTTCACCACAGCAGCGCCCTCCCCCGACAACCCCAAACTAGGTTGCGTGCCCTGGCGAGTCACCCTGTTTCTTGTGCAGGCCCCTGGGGAGTCCCTGCATGTGGTGGAGGCTGTACGTGGCGCGAGGTGGCAGAGTGCTCGCCATGACCTCACCTGGATCAGTCACCTTCGGCCTGCTGCTGCCCTCGCGAGAGCTGGCGATGTATCCGCCGCACGACGGCGATCCCCGCCGACTTGTCGAGTGGGCCGTGCGAGCGGAAGAGCTTGGTTTCGACGCCGTGTGGATCGGCGACTCCTTGCTCGCCAAGCCGAGAGCGGAGCCGCTCTCGGTGCTGGCGGGCGTAGCGACGGCCACCGAGCGCATCGATCTCGGCACGGCGGTGCTGCTGGCCTCGATGCGCAACGCGGCCCAGCTTGCCCAGCAGGCCGCCACGGTGGATGCGCTGTCGGGCGGCAGGCTGATCCTGGGCGTCGGCGCAGGCCCGCCCGGAACGGAGGTCAACGCCGATTTTGATCTGGTCGGCACCGACTTCGGCCGGCGAGGCACTCGGATGATGGACGTGGTCCACGGTGCCCGTGAGCTCTGGCGCGCCGACGGCACATCGACCCAACAGCGGCTGCAGCCGGTCTGCGCAACCGAGGGCGGGCCACGCCTGTGGTTGGGCGGCTCGGGCCCTCGTGGTCTGGAACGCGCAGGCCAGCACTTCGACGGCTGGTTCCCCACGGCCCCGGTGGTGGGCGCCTTTGCAGAGCAGCTCGCCACCGTGCGCAGCCACGCGGCCGAAGCAGGCCGTGACCCGGATTCGATCACGGCGGCGGCGTACCTGACAGTCAACATCGGCGAGCCGGAAACCGCAGCCGCCGAGGTGGCCGAGCATTCGAAGCTCTACTACGGCGTGGAGATCGAGGTGCTGCGGCGGGTCATGGGCACCCACTCGGGCTCGCCGGCCGTGGTCGCTGGCTGGCTGCAGAGCTACATCGACGCTGGCTGCGAGCACATTTGCATCCGGTTGGCCTCGCCCGATGTCGACGCCCAGCTCGACCGCCTCGTCGAGCTGCTCTTCGAACTCCGTCAGTAGAGGAACCACGCTCTTCGGCCTGAATGGTTCCGTTCGGGCTCAGCGGAAGCTGCTCAATCGGTACTGGGGCTGGGGTTACGCTCGCAGCCGTGAGCGAGGGGGGTGCGACGACGCCGGGACTGGTGTGCTCGCATCATCACCTCTATTCGGCGCTGGCCAGGGGCATGCCTGCACCGCCACGCACGCCAGGGGGCTTTGCCGAAATCCTCGAGTTGGTCTGGTGGAGGCTGGATCGGGCGCTCGACCTCGAGATGCTGGAGTGGTCGGCGAAGCTGGGTGCGTTGGAAGCTCTGGAGTCGGGCTGCACGGCCATTGTCGATCATCACGAATCGCCCAACGCAATTGACGGCTCGCTCGACGTCATCGCAACGGCCTGCGCCGAGGTCGGCGTGCGGGTGAGCTGTTGCTACGGCGTCACCGACCGTCACGGCGCCGACGGTGCCAGGCGCGGCCTCGCAGAGAACGAGCGCTACCTGGCCGCTGGCGGCCAGGGGTGCGTCGGGGTCCATGCGTCGTTCACCTGCACCGATGACACGCTGGCCGCAGCCGCCGACTTGGCTCGCCGGTACGACGTGGGCGTGCACATCCACGTAGCCGAAGGACCTCCTGATGCGGATGCCGCAGCGCGGCTGGCCGGTCTCTGTGACGAACGCTGGCTGCTCATCCATGGTGTGCACCTGCCCACCGACCACGGCCTCGCGGGGACGATCGTGCACAACCCGCGCTCCAACATGAACAACGCAGTCGGCTACGCCGATCCCAGCCGGTTCGCTGAATCGAACCCCATCGCGCTCGGCACCGACGGCATCGGCGCAGACATGCTCGATGAGTTCAGGGTGGCCTATGCCCGGCTACGAGAGCACGACGTCACCGCATCGCCCGACCCGCCGTGGGAGTGGCTCGCAGAAGGCTGGGAGCTGATGCCTGACGCCCGCAGCGACACGGTGCGCTGGTCGTACCCCAGCGCCGATCCGTGGCATCTCGCCTACACGCCCGGCGTGCATCCGCTCGACATCACGATCGACGGTGAGCAGGTGCTGGCCGGCGGCATCGCGACGCGTGTCGACGCCGCCGAAGTGCGGGCCAAGGCGGCCGAGCAGGCCCAGCGGCTGTTCGCGGCGCTCGACGAGCTCGACTGAGACCGAGCTCGACGGAAACACTGGATTGGGGAGGTCAGCAATGGGTGCGATGGTGAACCGGAACCCGCTGTTCGACGGGCGCGACTGGCCGGCAGTGTCGCCTGAGGTGATGGCGTTTCACCGCCGGCTGCCTGCGTATGCGCCGACACTGGTCATCGATGCTCCCCGGCTGGCCGACAGCCTGGGCGTGGGGCGGGTGCTCGTGAAAGCCGAGACGCAGCGCATGGGCCTGCCCTCATTCAAGATTCTGGGTGCTTCGTGGGCTTCATACCGCGCCGTCTGCGAGCACATCGGCGATGAGCCCCCGCCGTGGGCCAACATCAACGAGCTGGCGGCCAGCCTGGCGCACCTGCGGCCGATGACGCTGGCGGCTGCCACCGATGGCAACCACGGGCGAGCGGTCGCCTTCATGGCACGCCTGCTGGGCTTCGACGCGCACATCCTGGTACCCGACGGCACCTCGGAGGCTCGCATCGCCGCGATCGAGGGCGAGAGCGCGACGGTGACCGTCGTGGACGGCACCTACGACGACGCCATAGAACAGAGCGCAGAGATGGCCGGTGATCGCTGCCTGGTCGTGTCGGACACCTCGTGGCCGGGGTACGAGACGATCCCCGCCAACGTTGCCGAGGGCTACACGACGATCTTCGCCGAGGTCGACGACGCGCTCGCTGCCAACGGCATCGACCAACCAGATCTGGTTGCGGTCCCCGTGGGTGTCGGCGCTTTCATGGCTGCCGCCGTCACCCACTACCGCAGCGGGAAGCACCGGCCGGTGCTGGTGTCGGTGGAGCCCGACGACGCCAACTGCGTGCAGATGTCGACAATCAACGGGGAGATCACCGAGACCCCCGGTCCGCACCGGTCGATCATGGTCGGCCTCAACTGCGGGGTGCCCTCGCCGCTGGCGTGGCCGATGATGGCGAGCGGCGTCGACTGGTGCGTGTCGGTGAACAGCGACGCAGCCGGTGCTGCCATGGGGGACCTGGCCGATTCTCAAGTCGTCGCTGGCGAGACCGGCAGCGCCTCGCTGGCTGGCGTGCGAGCACTCCTGGCCGATGAGCAGGGCTCAGCGGCGCTGGACGACCCCGCAAGCGCCACCGTGCTGGTCATGGTGACCGAAGGCGCCACCGACCCAGCGAACTACGAACGCATCGTCGGCCGCCCACACACCCAGGTTGGCCGGGTGCTATCCGCAGTACGTTGAGCGCCAGCCAAGTGGCCTGAAACACGGGGGAGGCTCGTCATGCCGCTGGATCAAGCGAACTATCAGGCAATGCTCATCGACAAGCGCGACAACGGCGTCGCCGTGGTCACGCTGAACCGCCCAGAACGGCTCAACGCCGTGAACGGCCAGATGCACCACGAGATGGCCAGCTTCACCCGTGACGCCCAGACCGACGACGACGTGAAGGTCGTGGTGCTCGCCGGTTCGGGCCGTGCGTTCTGTGCGGGGGGCGACTTCAGCGACACCGGCGGGCCGGCAGTCAGCTTCGAAGAGGGGCGCCAGATCGTCGATCACCTGCTCGAGCTGCGCAAGCCGATCATCTCCGCCGTGCAGGGCTATGCCATGGGACTCGGTGCCAACATCGCCCTGTTGTGCGATGTCGTCGTGGCGGGGCACGGCTCGGTGTTTGCCGACACGCACGTCAACATGGGCATCGGCGCGGGCGACGGCGGCCAGGTGATCTGGCCGCTGCTGATGGGGGTCAACCGGGCCAAGTGGCATCTCATGACCGGCGAGCGGGTCACCGGCCAGATGCTCTACGACATGGGGCTCGTCAACTTCCTGGTGGACGATGACGCGATTCTCGACACGGCAGTCGAGAAAGCCGACCAGCTCGCCGCTGGCCCGCAGAAGGCCATCAGCGCCTCGAAGGTGCCGATCAACAACTGGATCCGGCAGATGTCCGCACAGATCCTGCCGCTGTCGCTGAGCCTGGAAGGCGAGACGTTCCACAGCAGCGACGCCCGGGAAGCCCAGCGGGCGTTCGTGGAGAAGCGACCACCCAAGTTCGACTAGCCAGTCGTGGCGCTGCTCAGATGATGAAGGGCAGGTTCGGCAGCGGCGAAGTGGAGTTCACCAGCTCCACCTTCTTGCTCGCCATGCGCAGTCCGTCGGCTGTGCGCCGCAAGCGGTGCGTCGCCCGGCCCGCCCAGAGGCGCAGGTGGCCCGTGGCCTGCACGGCGTGCTCGTAGAGCACGAAGTTGCTGCCCACCTCGAATTCGTCGCCTTCCGCGCTCAGGATCTCGATGTTCGACACCACCCGGCGCATCGATGACGGCGGGTCCTGTGCGTGATGAACGCCGGTGGCGAGCTGCCGGATACGGGTGCCCAGGCGGGCCCGGTTGTCGTTGATGTAGCTGACCCGGGTGCCGGGCTCGTAGTCACCCGGGCCGAATGGCACCCAGTAGTGCATGTCGTCGGTGACCAGCGCTTCCCAGTCGTCGTAGCGGGATTCGTCCGCGAGCCGAGCTTCGAGATACACGAACGCCTCGATGTCGCGACGCGTTGGTTCGTCGACTACGGCCATTGCAGTGGCTCAGGTGCCGTTGTGCCGGCCGCCCGCTGCGCCGGCCATGACCTCGCGGTAGTGGTGCCAGAAGCCGCGATTGGTGGTTTCGTCGGTGATGTCGCTCCAGCGCTGGCCGTCTTCGATGTGCTCTCGTTCGAGGCCCCGGCTGAGGTCCACCCAGCCGTCCTCGCCGGCAGCGGCGCCCTCGAAGGCCCGGTGCATGCGTTCGGCGATCACGGCATCGTCGGTGAGGAAGAACGATGCAGGGCCCATCGCCGCTTCGGACTGCAGCACGAGCCGCCGGTTGACACTCTCATCGGTGCCCTCGACCAGCAGGGGAGTGTGACGGTGCACCGTGACGCCCGGCGAGACCGGTTCGATCCGGGCGATGTTCATCTCGGCCAGGAACAGGTTCGGGAACACCAGCGCGTGCGGCGGGCCGTCCCACATGATCGTCTTGGCCTTCTCGGGGCCATAGGACCCCTCGAGAGCTTCGCAGTAGTCGGCAACCTTCTCGCGTGTGGTGCCGAGCCACGCCAATTCAGCGGTGTAGCTGCGGCGGAAGTCGAGTTCGAGATGGCCGCCGTCGTAGGCGCGGGTGGCCGACTCTGAGGCCTCCTCGCCGGTCATCACGATCTCGTCGTAGTAGGTGTCGGGAACGGCCCGGGCCATCGAGGCGTGCGTGAAGTTGAGGTGGTAGCCGTCGTGGTCGCTCTCGGGCCACATCTTCCAGTTCGAGTCGATCCGCTGGCCGATCCAGCCGGCCGAGAGGCGGACCCTGCCGGTGGGCGACATATTGGAAGTGCGATCGATGAGATCAGTGCCGCCTGCGCCGAGATGGTCGCTGAGCGGCCCGGCGGTGCCGCTGCGGTTGGCGAACACGAAGCCCCGGTAGTCGTCGACCTGCCCGGGTCGATCGAGCCCCAGATCGGCGGTGTCCTTGTGGAAGCCCTTGGGCCCAGGCACACCGAGCAGCGTGCCGTCGAGGTCGTAGGTCCAGCCGTGGTAGGCGCAGCGGAAGTTGCGGTTGTTGCCGTCGTTCTGCGGGCAGAGCGTGGTGCCGCGGTGCGCGCAGCGATTTGCCACGACGCTGATCGCACCGTCACGGTTGCGCACCATGAGCACCGGCTCAGTGCCGAGGCGCCGGGAGACCCAGTCGCCGACCTCGGGAACCTCCGATTCGTGGCCCACGAAGACCCAGCCGTCGGTGAAGATGCGCTGCATCTCGTCGGCGAACACCGTGGGATCGGTGTAGAGGCTGCCGTGGATGCGGTCGTCCTGCACGAGGTATCGGTATTCGTTCGATGCCGTCGAGTTCTGCACGGTCAGTGCCATCGATGTTCCCCCTCGGTGTCATCGAACGCTAGGCGCTCACGCCCAGTGGCCGCTGATACCAGCTAAATGCCGGGTGTGCGGTAGCCGTCGCGCCGCCACAGGATGGGGAAGTGGTTCTCGTCCATCTCGTCGTCGGCGAGCCGCGCATAGCGGGCGTAGATCGGGCCGTTGCCCTCGCCGAAGCCAGCCCGGTCGAACCGGGCCTCGCTGGAGGCGCAGTGCAGCACGAGCGCACGCCGGTGCCGATCGGACTCATTCGGCCCCGACCCGTGCCAAGTCCAGCCGTGATGGAACGATCCGCCCCCGGCGGGCACTTCCACCGGAGCAATGTCGAGTTCAGCACGCGCGGCATCCGCCGCAGCAGTGACGGTCGCTCGATAGTCCTCAGGCGCGTGGAACTCGCCCATCTGATCGCCGCCGGTGGGCCAGCGGTGTGATCCCCGTGCGATCTCCATGGTGCCCCCACAAGCCGCCGTGTCGTCCAACGCGATCCAGCACGAGAACATCTCGGTCGGCCTGTACCAGGCCAGGTAGGCGTTGTCTCGATGGAAACCGACAGAACGGGCGCCGGGAGGCTTCCACAGCACGTTGTCCTGGATGATGCGGGCACCAGGCCAGCCGGCCAGCGTGGCCACGGCCTCGCCGAACCTGGCGTCGAGCACCGTCGAGGCAATCAGCCGGTCAGCCTTCCAACCGTTGCAGATCTGCCGTGTCAGCGTCGGATCGTCGCGGCCCGAGAGCCAGTTGACCTCATCTGGGGAGATGCCGGTCTCGAAGTCGCCGCAGAACAGCCGCTCGAACCGCTCCCTGAGCGGCTCGATCAGGTCGGGTTCGATCAACGAGTCAACCGTGACGAAGCCGTCAGCCTCGAACGATGCCACATCGCCGGCCGCGAGCATCTTCCCAAGCTAGTTCCGGCACGTCGCCGTACTCTCGAAGGGCGCATCACGAAGGGATCGAAGTGACATGACGGCTGAGCCGGCATTTGCACCGGGCACGCCCGGCTACCAGGCGATCGTGGACCATGCGCTGATGACGACCCGAGGCGTGCGCCAGCGTCTCGACTTCGACCGGGAGGTCGATGACCAGACCATCCTCGACTGCATCGACGTGGCCGAGCAGGCGCCGACCGGGGGGAACAACGGCAGCCGTCGTTGGATGATCATCAGGGATCAGCAGACCAAGGATCGGATGGCCGAGCTGTACCTGTCGGCGGGCGTCGATTGGGTGATCAAGACAGCGAAGCGGCTGGAGGGCAGCGGCCACCAGAACGAACGGTTGATGGCTGGTGCACGTCATCTCGGCGAGAACATCGCCAGGACGCCGGCGCTCGTCATCCCCACGATTCTCGGGCGCCATGACGGCAGCGGACGGCCCGGGCTCTTCGACTCAGTGATCCAGTCGGCGTGGAGCTTCATGGTCGCGCTGCGGAGCCGAGGCCTGGGGACCGTGTGGACCACGATGTACCTCAACGAGGCGCCCGCGGTCGCCGAATTGCTGGAACTACCAGACCACGTGACGCAGATCTGCCTGTTCCCGGTGGCCTACACGATCGGCACCGACTTCAAACCGACGTCGCGGCGCTACCCGGCCGCCGACATCGCCTATTTCGATCGCTACGGCCGGACCAAGACACCCAGCGGACCGGGCGTCGTCGATGAGATCGATCTCAAGGCCAAGCCTGACGCCGTTCGGACCGCCATCGAATCGCTCGACTCGCCACCCGAGCGCTGGCGTTTCGACGTCGAGCAGGTGCCCGGCGGCAGTCGGTTGCGCCTGCACGCCCCGGTCGATGCTGGCGGCGACCCATCGGCGACGCTGGCCGAGGTTCGGCAAACGCTCGGCGCGCTCGCTCAGCAGCTCAAGAGCTAGCTCATCCGCCGTATCTGATGTTCAGGATGTCCTAGGACATCCTGCTGTGTCTGATGTTTCGGATGAGCTAGCTCATCCGGCTGTGTTTGATGTTCCGGAAGTCTTACGACATCCGGAAGTCGGGGTCGTGGCGGCGGAGTTCGCGGCGGGCGATAGTCATCTTGTGGACCTCGTCGGGGCCGTCAGCGATCCGCAGCGTCCGCATCTGGGCGTACATCTCGGCCAGCGGGAAGAACTGGGTGACGCCGCCGGCGCCGTGCACCTGGATGGCCCGATCGATGATCTTCAGCGCCATGTTGGGCACCACCACCTTGATGCCGGAGATCTCCTGCGCGGCGGCCTTGTTGCCGATGGTGTCCATCAGATGTGCCACATGCAGCACATACTCGCGGGCCTGGTCGATCTCGATGCGTGCTTCGGCGATCCAGTCTTGGATGAGGCCTTGCTGGGCAACCGACTTGCCGAAGGTGTGGCGTTCGAGCGCCCGCTTGCACATGTACTCGAGTGCCCGTTCGGCTACGCCGATCGAGCGCATGCAGTGGTGGATGCGTCCGGGGCCTAGCCGGGCCTGGCTGATGGCGAATCCCTCGCCCTCGCCTCCGAGGATGTGGTCCTCGGGCACGCGCACGTTCTCGTACACCAACTCGGGATGACCGCCCCGGTGGTGGTAGCCGAACACCAGCGGGTCGCGTTCCACCGTGATGCCTTCTGCGTCGCGGGGCACCACGATCATCGACTGCTGGCGATGGCGCGGGCCGTCGGGGTCGTTCTTGCCCATCACGATGAGCACTTTGCACTCGGGCCGCAGCGCGTTCGAGGAGAACCACTTGCGCCCGTTCAGCACGTACTCGTCGCCGTCCTTGTCGATCCGCAGGCGGATGTTGGAGGCATCCGAGCTGGCAACCTCGGGCTCGGTCATGGAAAAGGTCGAGCGGAACTCTCCCTCCAGCAGCGGTGCCAGGTACTGCTGCTTGACCCGCTCGGAGCCGTACAGGTTCAGAATCTCCATGTTGCCGGTGTCAGGTGCCGCGCAGTTCAGCGCCTCGGAGCTGAACGACACCTTGCCGAGTTCTTCGGAGATCGGCGAGTAGTCGAGGTTGGAGAGCTTGGTGCCGGGCGCCTGCGGGTCGAGGTGGGGGATGAACAGGTTCCACAGGCCGCGTTCGCGCGCCGCCGCCTTGAGCTTCTCCATGATCGCCGGGGTGGCGTGCACCTGCCCGGCGGCTACGAGCTCTTCGTACTGCTCGTTGTACTCCTCCTCGTTGGGATAGATGTGATCGTCCATGAACGACTTGACGGCCTCCTGCATCTCGAGGCCCTTGTCGGTGTAGGCGTGCGCCATGTCGGTGCTCCCGTTTCGTCGGTGAGGTGGGGCGAGGTCGGCACCCTTCGGTGAGCGGGCGCCACTGCGCCCCGAAAGCTAGCCCGCGGACGTGCGACGTTTCAGAGCCGCGGCCGGGCGGCGGCAACAGCGGGTGTGGCCCACGGGCGCGGCACGCCGCGGCAGATCAAGTTGTGGAAGGTCAGATGTAACTGGCGACGCCGCCATCGATGGTCAGGCAGCTGCCGTTGATGTAGTTGGCGGCATTGCTGGCCAGGAACACGATCCCGGAGGCAACCTCTTCAGGTGTGCCGTAGCGGCCTTGGGGCACACCGGTGGAGTTGCGGGCGAAGATGGCCTCGGCATCGGTGTCGTTGGCCTCGGCGATCTCCGCCGCAGCTCGTTCCCACATATCGGTACGGATCAGGCCGGGGATGATGGTGTTGGTGAGCACGTTGTCGGCGCCGTACTTGGTGGCCAGCGCTTTGGCCGTCGCGACCATCGCAGCCTTGGTTGCGGCGTAGTCGATGAGGGCAGGGTTGGGTGAGAATGCGGCACCTGTCGCCACCATCACGACCCGTCCCCATTTCTGCTTGCGCATGTGGGGCAAGCAGTGCCGGGTGCATCTCACCGCTGACATCAGGTTGAGCTGGTGCAGATCGCTCCAGTCGTCGTCAGACATGAACAAGAAGTTGCGCGACGGCGATGCGCCGACGTTATTGACCAGGATGTCTGCTGGGCCCGCATCGGCAGTTGCGGCATCCAGGAACTGCTGTGTGGAATCGGCATCGGCCATGTCGGCGGTGTATCCCCGAACCGCGCCGGTGCCCGATGGGGGCGAATAGGAGGCCAGCGACTCCACAGCTTCGCTGCCTCTCGCGCAGAACGCCACCAATGCTCCGTGGTCGGCCAGCAGCCGCACGGCGGCTTCGCCGATTCCCTTGCTGGCGCCGGTCACCAGCGCCACTCGTCCTGACAGGTCCATGTCCAGCATTGCGTTCTCCCGAGGTCAGATGTTCTCGTTGTTCGACGACTTCGTGGGTGGCGGGGTCGATGTTGCGGCCGAAGTCTCAGTCGGCAGCGGCCAGGGCAGTCTCGCCGGGGTTGTCGGCGTCCTTGCTGGGGCTCGAAGCCGCATCGAGCTCGGCTACTCCCGCCTTGATCCGGGGGATCAGCTCGCGGCCGAAGTCGACGGCGTCGTTGAAGGGGTCAAAGCCTCGGATCAGCACGTAGCCCATATCGCTCACACCGCCGTCAGCCGGTATGCCGAGCCGGTAGTAGCGCAGGATTGCGTCGGCCACTTGCTCAGGCGTGCCGACGAGGCACGAGGTGTTGCCGGGAGCGCCGGTGGCTGCGGCGATCTTGAGCCACAGTCGCTCGTCGTGTACGTCGCTCGCGGCGGCATAGCCCAGCATCCGCTCGCCGCCGTGGTCGTACGGCTTGCCTCGGTGACTGCCTGCCACAGTCAGCTTGTCGGTGCCGGCGGCCTCGATGCCACTCAAGATGCGATGAGCCCGGTCCCAGGCCTCGCCTTCGGTGTCGCCGAGGATGGGTCGGACGCTGATCGAGAAACGCGGCGTGCGCCCGTAGGAAGCGGCCCGGCGGCGGAAGTCGTCGAACCGCTCGGCCACCGCGGCGCGTGGCTCCGCGTAGATGGCGTACACGTCGCAGCGCTGCGCTCCCATCTCCAGCGCTTCTTCGCTGGAGCCCCCGAAGAAGACGGGCGGCGACGGCTGCTGCAGCGGCTGGACATCTGCACGCACGTTGCTGAACCGGTAGTACGGCCCGTCGTGGTCGAAGGGCTCGGTTGAGGTCCAGGTGCGGCGCATCACGTCGATGTACTCGCCGGCACGGGCATAGCGCTCGGCCTTCGGCAGGTAGTCGCCGTCGCGCTGATTGTCCTTGTCGCTGGCCCCGGCGATGATGTGCAGTGCGAAGCGCCCGCCACTGAGCTGGTCGAATGTGGCCGCCTTGCGCGCCGCCAGCGTGGGGGCCACGAAGCCCGGCCGGTGTGCCACGAGGTAGCCGAGCCGCTCGGTCACCGAGGCTGCGTGGGTGGCGACCGACCATCCGTCGGCCGAGGTGGAGGTGTAGCCCACCAGCACTAGGTCGAAGCCGGCCTCGTCGTGCGCACGGCTGAAGTCCTCGAGGAACTGGCGAGACAGCCCGCCCTCGATGACGTGCACAGTCGAGTCGTCCTTGGGCGGCGACACGCCGATCATCCCGATGACATCGAGCGGCACGCCTCCACGGTACGCGCCGTGCCGAATCGACGCTGCGGCCCTGCGTCGTGCCGACCCGATGCAGTGCCGCGCGTCGTGCCGCGCTTACGCAGGAGCTGTACGCAGTGACCGTCGCCCGGGAACTCCGGCGCAGGGAACCGCGAGCGGAATACCATCGATACCCGTGCGGATCGCTGGCTGCGTCCGTGCGTACCGTCACGAATCCGCGGCAGTTGCCAGGAGTGGAGCGCCGACCGACATGTCAGAACGACCACCTGTCACCGACTGGGCGACAGATTTTGACCATCTCAGCGAGGAGTGGGCCGCGAAGGGACCTGAGATCCTGGCTGACCTGCGAGAGCGCTGCCCAGTCGCCCAGACCGAGCGGTTCTACGGCGCGTACCTGGTGACCCGTCACGACGACATCGTCGAGACCGCCCGTGCTACCGACACGTTCTCGAATTGCATCACCGCGGTCAACACCAATCATCCCGACAACATCAAGCTCGACCTGTCCCCGATCACGCTGGATCCGCCCGAGCACGGCCCGGTGCGCCGGCCGCTGCTGCCGTCCTTCAGCCCGAAGGCCACCGACGAGCTGGAGCCGACGGTTGTCGCCATGGCCGAACGACTGCTGGACGACGTCGGCGATCGCAAGCTGGTGGACGGCGCCCTCGACTTCGCACAACTGCTGCCCGTCGAGGTCATGGGCCACCTGTTCGGGGTCTCAGCAGAGATGGGTCCGACATTCCGGCAATGGGTGGACGGGATGCTCAAGGAGGGCCAGATCGACCTGGACATCGCCCGCAAAGCCGCCAGCGAAGTGCAGCAGTTCTTCGCGGCCCAACTGGCGGATCGTGAAGCAATGGGCGACGACGCGCCCGAAGACCTGGTGACCATGGTGCTGAACGCCGAAGCTGAGCTGGGCGACGGCAGCACCCGCCCGTTCGGGCGCAAGGAGCGCATCGGCGCGCTGTTCGTGCTGATGCTCGGCGGCATCGACACGACGTGGTCGACGCTGGGTTCCATGTTGTTCCATCTCGGTTCGCACCCGGACGACCTCAAGCGGCTGGTGAACGAACCGGAGTTGATGCCCACGGCCATTGAGGAGTTCCTGCGCTTCTACAGCCCGGTCACGATTGCCCGGTACATCACAGAGGACGCCGACATCGCGGGCTGTCCAGTGTCGGGCGGCCGCCGGGTGCTGCTGTCGTACCCGTCGGCGAATCGCGACCCGGACTACTTCGAGAATCCCGACGAGTTGATCCTGGACCGCCAGAACAACCGGCACATGGCGTTCGGGGTGGGAGTACACCGGTGCCTGGGCTCGAACTTGGCGCGCATGGAGCTGCGAGTGGGGCTCACTGCTTGGCTGGAGCGCTACCCGAACTTCGAGCTGGCCGTCGAGCCCGATGAGGTGAAGTGGTCGGTGGGTCCGATCCGCGGCCCCCGCAGCGTGCCCATCCGGATCCTGGACTGACCCGGCGAAGCAACAAGTCCATGAAGTTCGGCCCATGAAACTCGGTGCCGTCCTGCCGACGTGCGAGATCGGCTCGGACCCGCTCGCCCTGCGCGACTGGGCGCAGGCCGCCGAATCGCTCGGCTACTCCCACATCGTCACCTACGACCATGTGCTCGGCGCCGAGCATGCCGGGCGAGAGCCGGCCTTCTGGGGTCCATACACCGAGCGCGACGACTTCCACGAGCCGTTCGTGCTCTTCGGCTACCTGGCCGGCGTCACCAGCACCATCGAGTTCGAGACCGGCATCATCATCCTGCCGCAGCGTCAGGCTGCACTTGTGGCCAAGCAGGCGGCCGAAGTCGACCTGCTGTCGGGCGGGCGCTTCCGGCTGGGCGTGGGCTCTGGCTGGAACTACGTCGAATACGAGTCGCTCGGCGCCGACTGGGACCGGCGCGGTGCGCTGCTGGACGACCAGATCGCCGTGATCCGCGCGCTGTGGGACAACGACGTCATCGACTACACGAGCGAGTTTCACCGCATCGACCGGGCCGGCATCCAGCCCCGGCCCCCAAGGCGCATCCCGATCTGGTTCGGCGGTTACACCCCGGCGGCCCTGCGGCGCGCTGCTCGCCTGGGCGACGGCTTCACCTTCGGCGACTCGGGGCCCGACACCATCGCACTGGCCGACCGGCTGCGGGAGCTGCTTGCCAACCAAGGGCGCGACCCGGATCGGTTCGCGCTGGAGGGCGAGGCCAACTACGGCATCGGAGCGGACCGCTGGACGGCACTCGTCGACGGCGCCCGGGCTGCGGGCTTCAGTCACTTCTCGATCAACTGCCAGAGCACGACGTGCGAGTGGGGCGGCAATCCGGCTGCCAACTTGCAGAACACGGCCGAGCACATCGCAGCACTGGAGACCTTCATCTCGTCGGTGCGCTGAACTAGAACCGGGCGGGAAGCTCACAACACGAGCGGGGTAGCGCATGGAGCACATCACGGTGTACCCGGCGGCCCGGATCCACACGATGGACCCCGGCAGGCCCCATGGCAGCGCCGTCGCCGTTGCAGACGGACGCATCGTGTCGGTGGGCTCGATGGAGTCGATGCAGCCGTGGCTGCGGCGTTACCCCTACGACGTCGACGACCGCTACGCCGACAAGGTCATCTTTCCGGGATTCATCGACCCGCACACCCATCTGCGGCTGAGCGGCACCTACATGGGGCTGCACTACGTCGGGCCCATCGACTCGGCCTCGCCGACCGGGATACGCAAGGGGCTGCCGAGCCGTGACGCCGTGCTGCACCAGCTTCGGGCGTTGGCCGCCGAGCATGCCGACCCCAGCGAGCCGCTGACGGCCTGGGGCTACGACCCCGCCAGCCAGGAAGGCCACCTCGACCGCGACATGCTCGACCGGATCTCCGACACCGTGCCGCTATGGGTCTGCGCTTACGCGCCGCACATCGTGTACGCGAACTCGCCGATGCTCGAGCTGATCGGCGTGGACGACGACTCGATCGGTCACGGCCTGGGCCGCTATCCCGACGGCCGGCTGAACGGCTGGTTCGTGGAGACCGAGGCGACGGCGCGGGCCAACCGGCCCGTTGCGGCGTCGATCTTCGGGCCGGGCACCGGCCGGGCTGCCATCGATCGCATGGGAGCCGTGGCCCGTGCCGCCGGGGTCACCACCACGGCGGATCTGGTGTGGGGCATGGCCGACGGGTTCGAGCCCGAGTGGGACGACCATGCGGCGGCGATCGCCGAGGGCACGTTCCCGCTGCGCATCTACATGATTCCCTTCGAGCCGAAACTCGTGCGCAGCTACGGCGCCGAAATGCTCGACTTCCTGGCCAGCAAGCGGGCCGAGGGCGACGACCGGCTCAACACCCACGGTGTGAAGTACGTGAACGACGGCTCGTACCCGTCGATGACGCTGGTGATGAACTCGCCCGGATACCTCGACGAAGACACGGCCCACACCGGTGAGGTGCCCTGGGAGGACATGGTGGAGCGGATGCGACCGTTCTGGCAGGCGGGGGTGCAGATCCACTCGCACGCCAACGGCGACCGCACGGTCGACATGACACTCGACACGCTCGCTGCGCTGCAGGCCGAACAGCCGCGCTTCGACCATCGCTTCACGATCGAGCACTACTGCATCTCGACACCGGCGCAGGCGAAGCGTCTCGCAGCGCTCGGCGGGCTGGCCAGCGTGAACATCTACTTCGTGCACTTCCGTGCGCAGCTGCATGCCGATCACGGCTTCGGCCCGGACCGCAGCGAGGCCACGGCCCGGCTGGGCTCGCTGGAGCGGGCCGGCGCCACGTTCGCGCTGCACAGCGACTTCAACCTCGTGGTGACACCGCTGTCGCCGCTGCTGGCCGTGTGGTGCGCCGTCAACCGGGTAGGCGCCGACGGCGAGACCGTGATGGCGCCGGGGGAGCGGATCTCGGTGGATCGGGCGCTGCGTGCGGTCACCATCGACGCAGCTCACGTGCTGGCCCGCGACGACCGGCTGGGATCGATCGAGGCCGGCAAGCTGGCCGACTTCACCGTGCTCGACGACGATCCCTACGAGGTCGACCCGATGTCACTGCGAGACATCGGTGTGGTCAACACGGTGCTCGCGGGCGAGCCCACCTCGTGAGGCGACGCCCCCGCTCCCTGCCGGACAGATACGGGACGTGGGCGGTGGTGGCCGGTGCCTCGGAGGGACTGGGGGCAGCGTTCGCAGCCGAGCTGGCGGCCCGGGGCATGAACTTGGTGCTGTTGGCACGCCGGGGCCACCTGCTCGCCGAAGTAGCCGAAGAACTCACGGGAAGGCACGGCATCGAGGTTCGCTGCGTGGTGGCCGATCTGGCTGATCCGGCCTTCGTCGAGCAGCTTGCGAGCGCAGCCAGCGGCCTGGACGTGGGAGTCGTGATCTACAACGCGGCGTTCGCGCCGTTGGGCCCGTTCCTGGACAATTCCGAACCCGGGATCACCGAAGCGGTGGATGTCAACGTGCGCGGCCCGATGCTGGCAGTGCGGGCGTTGGTACCGGCGATGTGCGATCGGGGCAGGGGAGCCGTAGTGCTGATGTCCTCGCTGTCGGGCCTGCAGGGCACGCCTCACATCGCCGTCTATGCAGCGAGCAAGGCCTTCAACACCCACCTCGCCGAGAGCCTGTGGTACGAGCTGCGGTCGCACGGCATCGATGTCGTCGCTTGCTGCGCCGGGGCCATGCCTACACCGGGGTATCTGAAGAACTTCGGCAAGAAGGTGCCCGGCATGCTGAGCCCGCAGGAGGCTGCCCGCCGGACCCTCGACGCGCTCGGCCGGGGGCCTCGCTTCGTGCCGGGAACCGTCAACCGCATGACAGCGGTGCTCATGGGGCGGCTGCTGAGCCGCCGCAGCGCCGTGCGCGTCATCGGCAGGAGCACGGGAGACGTGACGTGATCGACTTCCTGGCGGGCTTCTTCGCCCCGTGGGCCGCCTTTGCCGTCATCGGCGTGCTGCACCTCGTGCTTCCGGCGCGGCGCGTGACCGGCTACGCACGCCATGAACGCAGCGGCGAAGCACTGAGCTACCGCATCAACGGCCTGCTGGTGTTTGCGGTCACCGTGGCGCTCTGGTGCGTCGGCTGTGCCAGCGGCGTTATGGAGTGGGACTGGTTGTGGCACCACCGCTGGTCGGGGGCCGCAGGTGCGGTGACGCTGGGGCTGCTGGCATCGGCTGCAGAGGTGCTGCGGGCACCGCCCGGGGGAAAGCGGCTGCTCGCCGAGCTGTACCTGGGACGCCAGGCCAACCCGCAGCCATTTAGGGGCCGAGCCGACGCCAAGATGTACTTGTACCTGGCGGGCGCGACGCTGCTCGAGCTCAACCTTCTCTCGTTCGCCGCCCACCACTTCGAGACGTACCCCGATGACGTGTCACCGGGGGTCGTGCTGTATGTGGTGCTGTTCAGCTGGTTCGTGTGCGACTACTTGTTCTTCGAACACGTCCACCTCTACACGTATGACCTCTTCGCGGAACGGGTGGGGTTCAAACTCGTGTGGGGCTGCTTGTGCTGGTACCCGTACTTCTATGCCGTCGGGCTGTGGGCGGTGGCTGATCGCCCCAACCCGCAGGCGCCCGTCTGGCTGACAGTCGTGGCTGCCGTCGTATTCCTGTTCGGATGGACGCTGGCGCGCGGATCGAACATGCAGAAGTACAGCTTCAAGCGAGATCCCGAGCGGTCATTCCTGGGACTGGCGCCCCGGGCGCTGTCCGACGGCGAACGCAGCCTGCTCGCCAGCGGCTTCTGGGGCTTGTCCCGGCACGTCAACTACTTGGGCGAGATCGCCATGGCGACCGGGCTAGCGCTGGCCTTGGGGCGGCCTGCCGTGGTCTGGCCGTGGCTGTACCCGCTGTACTACGTGGCGCTGCTGGTGCCGCGTGAACGTGATGATGACCGGCGCTGCGCCGCCAAGTACGGCGAATTGTGGCAGCGGTACCGCAGTCAGGTGCCGTGGCGCATCGTGCCCCGGATCTACTGAGGCACATGAACGCCGAGACGAACTCGGGCGATCGGGGGCCTCTGCGAGCGCAGCCCGGGGGCATCGACGAATTCGACGCTGCGTGGCAGGCCACCGTCGGCTCGATCGCAGCGGCGCGGCGACAGCCCGGCGACGGCGGTGCAGAAGCCGTCGGCGTCACGGTTCTGACGGGTTTCCTTGGCAGCGGCAAGACCACGGTGCTGCGCCGGCTGCTGACTGAGCCGGCTGGGCTGCGCATCGCTGCCGTGGTGAATGACATCGGGCCTGTCAACATCGACGCTGCTGCTCTCGAGGGGCTGCATGTCGCGTCACGAACGCCCGACCGGGTCGAGCTCACGAACGGATGCGCGTGCTGCGCACTGGTAGACGATCTTGCCGAGACGCTGGAAGGGCTGGCAGGCGCCCAGACGAGCGATGCCATCGTGGTGGAAGCCAGCGGAGTCGCCGATCCCGCCACGCTGGCGCTGGCCGTCGAGGGGGCCGCAGGCTGCACGCTGGACGGTGTTGTTGCCGTGGTGGATGCGCAGCAACTGGCTTCCCAGCTGAGCGACCCGCGCGTCGGACCCGCCGTGCGTCGTCAGATCGATGTGGCTCACCTGGTGGTGCTGTCAAAGGTGGATCTGGCAGGCGGCGACGAGGCTGCAGGGTTGACGGATCAACTCAGCCTGCTTGCGCCGGGCCGGATGGTCGTTCCTGCGGCTCACGGACGCATCGACCCCCGGCTGCTGCTCGGCGCTGCCTTGCGAGGCGCGACCTTCCCATCCGACGCAGGAGAGCACCCTTTCGAGGTGGCGACTGCGGTCGTGACGCCAGCAAGGCCGTGGGAGGCGGCTGAAGTGGCGCGCTGGTTCGAATCGTCGCCGCCGGGCCTGATGCGGGCGAAAGGCTGGTTCCCCAGCTCTGACGGAGGCTGCCACGAGGTGCAGGCCGTGGGCCGGAGCTGGCGCATCGTGCCTGCCGCCAGCACGCACGACCCGGCGATCGTGCTGATTTGCAGTTCCCAGGAAACCGTCGACGGCGCAGCCGCTTCCCTGCAGCAGCTCGGTTAGCTGAGCAGCCAACTCAGCAGAAGTGTCGGCTATTCGGGCGCTCCGGCCATGTGCTGGCGCATCTCGGGAGAGGGAGGTCCAGCCGTGCCCCAGCGGTCGGACAGCTCGGGCGTGCGGGGCCAGGTACGCGGCGCCCACGTCGCCTCGTCGACTTGCTGGACTTCGGCGGTGATCTCGGGAACGGTGCCGGCGGGGTCGACGAAGTAGCCGAAAGCGTTGTTGCCCGGCCCGTGGCGTCCGGGACCCCAGCCCACGGTGTGACCCGCCCGATTGAGCCGCCCCAGCGATGCCATGTAGGCGTCCAGCGATGAGACCTCATACGCCACGTGATTGAGCGAGGCCCACTCGGCCCGGTTGAACGCGATGGAGTGATGGTCGGTGTTGCAGCGCAGGAACACCATCTGGCGCTCGCTCCAGTCGCTCACCCGGAAACCCAGCACGTCGCACCACCAGGTGCACAGCGCTTCGATGTCTGCGGTATTGAGCACGACATGCGCGAGCTTGACTGGCGCGGCACCGGTGTCGAGCGGTCTGACCGCCTCCGTGCGGGCAGCCAGCTCGACAACACGCCCTTCTGGGTCCGCGATCCGGAATCCATAGCCGCCGCCAGCACGATCCAACTCGGCGGGCTCGCTCAGCAGTGCCACGTTGCGTTCTGCCAGCCCGGCTGCCGCAGCGTCGACGGCCCGGTCGTCGGCGAGTCCGAGGCCGATGTGGTCGATGCCATTGCGATCTGTTCGCTGCAGTTCGAGCACGTGATGCTCCGGGCCTGCTGCCCGCAGCACGGCGGTGCCATCATCGGAATCAGCGAGCCGCTGCAGGCCCCAAGGCCCTGAGTAGTAGTCGACGCTCTCGTCGAACGCCGCGCAGCGCAGCGAAATGTGACGGAGGTGAGTGACCGCCCACGACGCTGAACTCATCGCTCAGTCCTCGTTTCGTCGAGCGCGGCGAGCACGGTTTCGGGCGTCAGCGGCATGGAGGTGACACGGACGCTCGTGGCATCGGCGACAGCGTTCGCGATGGCCGATGCGATCGGCAGCATCGCTCCCTCGCCGAGGCCTTTCGAGCCGAACGGTCCCGGGCCGTGGCCCTGCTCCTGGGTGATCGACACGAACTCCGCTGGAAGGTCGCTGGCCCGTGGCACCCGGTAGTCGACGAGCCTGCCGTTGGTCAGCGCGGAGCCGTCGAAGCGCATGGTCTCGAACAGGGCACCGCCGAGCCCCATGATCGCCGCGCCCTCGTCCTGGCCCCGGCAGGCGCCCTCGTGCAACACCGTGCCTGCATCGCCCGAGACAACCAACCGGTGCACCGTCACTGCGCCGGTCTCGGCGTCTACCGACACCTCCGCGGCGCCCCAGCCGTACTCCCACGACACGCACGGCGACTCCAGCGGGGCCCGGCTCTCGGTGGGTGCCTTGAAGAATCCCTCGCCGGTGAACTCGTAGCCGGTGCCGCCGTAGACGCCCATCACCATCGGTGCCAGAGGACGGGGCTCAGGCCCATTCCTGTCGTCGCTGCGATCTTCGCCTCCGCTGCCAGTCTCGGTAGTCACGTGGATGAAGCCGTCCGCGAAATCGAGACGCTCCAGCGGTACGCCGAGCTCTGTCTTGGCGAAGAGCAGAACCCGCAGCCGCGCGGCCTCGGCGGCCTTCTGAACGGCCTGGCCCATCACCGAGATCGCCGACGATGCGTTGGTGCCCTGGTCGAACGGGGTGTGGTCGGTGTCGATGTCGGACCAATGCACGCGAGACCGTGGCAGCCGGAGAATGCGAGCGGCCACCTCTCGCAGGGCGGTCTGTGCGCCTTGGCCCATCTCGACGGTGCCGCACTGCACCCAGGCGTCGCCCGAAGTGGCCACCTTCACCCGGGCCTGTGCCGGTTTGTTCACCCCGCCCGAGTCCTTGAAACCCACCGCGACACCGCGACCTCGCCCCGCCGGACGAGGGCTGTCCATCCCAATGTGCGACGCCACCAGCTCGAGCCCCTCGACGAGATCGGAGTCCATGGCTGATTCGCCCGGCACGTACGACTCGCCCAGCCCGATCAGGTTGCGGCGGCGCAGCTCCACCGGATCCATGCCGAGCCGTTCAGCGATCATGTCGATCTGGCTCTCGCAGGCGAAGTTGGCTTGTGTGCCTCCGAAGCCCCGGAATGGGCCGGCCGGAGTGGTGTTGGTGAGCACCGCATCGGTGACCGAGCGGATGTGCTGCCAGCGGTATGGCCCTGCGACCCGGTAGCCAGCCTTCTCGGCCACGAGCGGGCTGGCGTCTGCATACGCGCCGGCATCGAGCAGCACCTCGGCATCGCGCGCCACCAGCGTGCCGTCGGCCATGACGCCGGTGCGAAGCGTCAGGCGGGCATTGTGCTGGCGCATCGTCCAGAAGCCCTCGTCGAGCGTCAGGCAATAGCGCACCGGCGCGCTGGCCTTGAGCGCCAGCAGTGCTGCAATGGGCTCGGTCTTGCAGCCGTTCTTGGCCCCGAAACCGCCGCCGAGAAAGCCGACGTGCATGCGTACCCGCTGCTCGCCGATGCCCAGCAGGCGAGCCATCTCCTTGCGAACCGGGAACGGGTTCTGGCAGCTCGACCACAGCTCCAACCGGCTGTCGTCGCTGGTCACCTGCGCCGACCACCTGGCCACGGCCACGAAGGGTTCGAGGTGGAGATGCTGCTGGCGGCCGTCGAAAGCGAAGACGTCCGTGAAGACGTGGTCGCAGCCGTCGAATGTCTCAGGATCGCCGGTCTCGTAACCGAAGCGGTAGCAGACATTGGACCGCGGCCGGGCGCCTCCGCTTGCACCCTGGCCGTAGGCGGGCGTCATCCCCAGCGGCGCTTCGGGGAAAATCTCCGGCGCCCCATCTGCGAGCGCTTCGTCGAAGTTAGTGACCGCCGGCAGCGGCTCGTAGGTGACCTGCACCAGCGAGAGCGCCCGGGTCGCATCGAGCTCGGTCTCGGCGGCGATGGCGACCACCGGGTCGCCGATGCAGCGCACGCGGTCGAGCGCAAGGATCGGCTGATCCTTGATGAAGTAGCCGTAGCTGTGCGCGGCGACGAGCGGCGCATCCGATGGACGGTGCTGGAGGTCAGCGGCGGCCCACCGGTCACGGTGCTCGCCGTCGAGCAGGTCACGGCGGGTGAGCACGGCCCGCACACCGGGGGCCTGCTCGGCGGCGGCGGTGTCGATGCGGGTGACGAGCGCATGGGCGTGGGGCGAGCGGAGCACCTTCGCGTGCAACATCCCCGACAGCGCCACGTCGACGGCGTACGGCGCGGTGCCGGTGACCTTCAGCGACGCGTCCGACCGGGTCATGTCGCCGGTACCCGGAGTGTGTCGGACCGGTCACGCAGTGCGGCCCCCGCTGCCTCGACGGCTTCGATCACCATCAGGTAGCCGGTGCAGCGGCACACATTCGAGTCGAGCCAGTCCACGATCGTGCTGCGGTCGGGATCCGGATGGTGCGCCAGCAGGGAGCTGGAGGTCAGGATCAGGCCAGGTGTGCAGTAGCCGCACTGGAATGCGCTGGTCTCGGCGAATGCCTGCTGCACCTCTCGCATGACGGCGGGAAGGCTCCCGGTCGGCTTGACGCCTGGGGATTCGTTGGCCGCTTCGATCGTGTGGATGTCGCGCCCGGCGGCCTGCCAGGCGAACGTGGAGCATGACGCCGTGGGCAGACCGTCGACCAGCACCGTGCAGGCGCCGCAGACTGCCTGATCGCAGCCGACACGGGTTGCACTGAGGCCAGCCCGGGAGCGGATCGTGTCAACCAGCATCTCCGAGACCGGCGCAGCAGCCTCGAAGGGGCTGCCGTTCAGCTGCATCTCGAGATCCAGCGAGCCGGCGTTGCCGGCCACCTGGCCGTCGCCTCGTCGTGTTCTCGCTTGGCCGGGTTGCCCTGTCGGCGCAGCGCTCTCACGCTGGGGATCGTCGCCGGGCGACAGTTGTCCGGCGTCATGGCCGGGGCTCGCTGGCGCGCCTGCTGCGTGCACTTGCACGCAGCGCTCGATGAGTACCTCGATCACGCGGCGCCGGTATCCGGACGAGGCGTTGGCGTCATCCAGCGGCTCGCCGAGCGAGTCCAATGCGGCACGCACGGCGTCGAGATCGACCCTGCCACCGGTGCCGTGGGCACCGTCGGCTCCGTCAGCGCTGTTGGCATCGAACTCGAGTTCGATGATCTCGACGTTGCGATACGCGCAGCCGATGGCGGCGTACCGATCGCCGACGGCCACCGAGGCGACCGGCTTGAGCGATCGGTCGTACACGACACGGCCTTCAAGCGGCACCTCGCAGCCCACCAGCAGCCTGCCCGCGGCCCGATCGGCCACCGAGCAGCGCTGCTCGGTGCCGCCGGAATCAAGGAAAATCAGCGAGGCGCCAGCTGCTGCCAGGATCGGTGCCGAGTCGTAGCCGGTGTCAAGCGACATGAGATTGCCGCCGACGGTGCCGGCGGTGCGAATGCGCACGTTGCCGATCGTCCGCCACGTGGCAGCCAGGTCAGGCCGATGGGCAAGCACCAGAGCGTCGGACTCGATGCGGGCGTGCGTGACCGCCGCCCCGATGAACAGCGCGCCGTCATGCAGCGAGATCTCGGTGAGAGCTTCGAGCCCGCCCAGCCGTACCACGGACTCGGTCGATTCACCGTGCCGCAGACGCTGGGCAACGTCGATGCCGCCTGCATGTGCCCACGCTCCGTTGGCCACGCTGGCCGCTGCGTCGGCCAGCGACTCCGGCCGAAACAGCGTGAACGGCTCGATGCCCAGGTGGCTACGCGAGATCAGCCCGCTCGATGACGAATCCTGCGCGGCTTCTGGCTCGACGGTCATCGCAGCCTGCCTCGATGTCGGCTGGTTGCAGGAGTCGTCATCGGTCCGCCGCGGGCATCTCAACTGGAGGCACGAACGGCACCGGCATCGGTCCGAGTGCCTCGCAGTCCACCCGGATCAACTGCGGGCTTCCCGCATTCATGGCTGCCTCGAACGCACGGGCGAAGTCGTCAGGCGTTAACGCATCGGAATAGCCCATGTCGAATGCCGTTGCTGCCGAAGCAAGATCAGGGGCCAGCAGGTCGACGCCTGAGCGTCGGCCGAGGTGCTGGTCCTGGGTATTGCGCAGCACGCCATAGCCACCGTCGTCGAAGACTACGACCGTCACCGGCAGGCTCTCCTGGGCGAGTGTGGCCAGCTCGCCGAGCTGCGGCGCAAGACCGCCGTCGCCGACCATCACCATGGTCGGCTCGGTGGGACGGGCTACCGCGGTGCCGATCGACATGCCCACAGCCTGACCGATGCCGCCGCCGCGGGGCACCACGTTGGTGGCGGGATCGATGATCGGCAGCAGGCGGTTGCCCCACGAGCTGTTCGGGATGGTGATGTCGCGGACACGGGGCGCCCCATCGCTGAGCACGCTCGTCATAATGTCGCAGATCTTCGAATACGGCCCGATGTCGCGGCGCAGCTGCGCCCGGCATCGGGTTCGGGCCGCGGCGACGGCTGCGCTCCACGCAGGCTGCGCTGCTGCCGCTCCACCCGCCAGTCGCCGACTGAGCGCATCGAGCACGACGCCGGCTTCGCCCACGATCCCGACATCGGTCGGATACACCCGCCCGACCGCTGCAGCGTCGACGTCGATCTGGACGTGCAACGGAGGCACAGCGAGGCGGTAGCTGCGGGTTTCATTGGAGCGGAAATGCGTGCCGACCGAGATCAGCAGGTCGGCTTGGCCGAGCAATTCGGCGCCTGCCGCCGAGGCCGCGAAGTTGCCGATGACCCGTGCATCGGTCTCGGGCAGCACGCCGCGGCCTGCGTTGGAGGTGAACAGGCCAGCGCCGGTGTGTCGCAGCAAATCGTCGATCTGCTCCCCGCTGCCGACCGCACCGCCGCCTGCCCACACCAGCGGCCGTTCCGCAGCAGCGATGAGTTCGGCGGCGCGGTCCAGCGCGGCATGGTCAGGTCCGGGCACTTCAGCCGAACCTGACGAGTGCGCTGTCGCGCCACCCGCAGACGACTCGAACGGGACCGTTTCGCTGTACTGCAGGTCGATCGGCCATTCCAGGCTGACCGGGCCGCGCGGGTGGCAGCCCAAGCGACCGGCAGCTGCAGCGAAATCGGAATGCGCATCTGCTCCGACAGTTGCCGCCGACACCGAGCAGGCCTGCAGCAGCCCGAGCTGGTCCCGGGTCTCATGGATCACGCCACGGCCGCGCCCCATGTATTCGCTGGGAATCTGGCCGGTGACATGCATCACCGGCGAGCCCGCGGTCAGGGCCTCGACAAGTGCACCGGCTGCATTTGCTGCGCCGGTGCCGGTGGAGGTCACCGCGCACCCGGGCGTACGGTTCGCACGGGCGTACCCGTCGGCGGCATTGACGGCTGCTGCCTCGCTGCGGGTGGGCACCCATCGCAGCTGATGCGTCAGGGCATCGACCAGCGGCAGGTTGTGCACGCTCACCACGCCGAACGCAGCCTCGACGTCGAGTGTCCTCAGCACCTCGACGAGCAAGTCGCCGCCGTTGCGAGCGGGTCCGTCATTCATGACATCACGAAGCCGCCGTCGACGACGATGGTCTGACCGGTGATATAGCCGGCGTCGTCCGAGAGCAGGAACGTGACTGCGCCAGTCACGTCCTCCGGCTGCTGGGGTCGGTTGATGGCCCGGTTGGCGGCGTACAGAGCATGACGCTCCGCGGGGATCCTCTCGGCCGACGGCCCTTGTGTCAGCCCTGGTGCCACAGCGTTCACGGTGATGCCGTGGTCGCCCAGTTCGCGTGCCATGGCCCGTGTCAGCGCAATGAGCGCTCCCTTCGAGGCGATGTAGTGCGCCAGCCGGGGCGAGCCGTACAGCGCCGCATCCGACGCGATGTTGACGATCCGGCCTTCGCCTGCGCCGATCATCTGCGGGGCGAGCGCCCGACTCACCAGCCACGGCCCCCGGGCATTGGTGGCGTGAATCCGATCCCACTCCTCAGGCGTGATGTCCCAGAACGTCTTGCCGCCCACGGCGTCGGCCAGGCCGGCGTTGTTCACGACGCCCCAGAGCCCGCCGCTACCCGAGACATGAGCGGCAAGATCAGCGACCGACGACTCGTCGCTCACATCGGTCGGTACGAACTCGGCAGCACCGCCGGCGGCCCTGATGTCGCTCACGACCTGCTCGCCGCGCTCGGGCACCAGCTCGGCCACCACGACCGATCCGCCATCGGCGGCAATCGCATGCGCCATGGCCTCGCCAAGCCCGCGCCCAGCGCCGGTGACGACGACGCGGCGACCGTGCAGGCTCATGCTGGAGCCGGTCGCGCTGACGATTCAGTCCCGCGTGATCCCCGCCATGGGGGAGTGCGGGGGATAGGTGGGCAGCTGGGGCTTCGATGCACCCAGCATGACGACGAACAGAGCGTCTGTTTCGCCCACATTGCGCAGCGATCGAGCAGTGCCCGCCGGGATCTTGATGAGATCGCGGTAGCCGAGCAGCCGGCTGGCGGAGTCATCGCCGTCGTGGATTGTTACCTCGAGCTCGCCTTCGAGCACGAAGAACGCTTCCTCCACGTCGTGGTGGGTGTGCTCAGGGCCTTCGGCGCCCGGCGGCAGCAGCATGTTGGAGAAGGTGAAGTGCTCGGCGGCCAGCGCCCGGTCGTCACCCTCGTGGTTGCCGGTGCCGCCCGAGCCGATGTAGCGGATCTGCGCGCGCCGGTACTGCGGGTCTGCTTTCGTCTGAAACGCCAAAGTGTCCCAGTCCTCGCGCCGGCTGTCGCGCATGGCGCACATGTCGTCGATCCGAGCCTCCAGCTCGGCAGCTTCGGCGGCGGTCTGGGTCATCGTTGGTGTCCTGTGGTGGTCGGCGGTCGCAGGTTACGTGAGGCCCGGCATCAGTCAGCCAGAGCAAGGGGTTCCGGGGGCGTCGGCTCGTCGAGGCCGAAACGCTGCCGTTGCTCGGTGAAGGCCGGCTCGAGCGCCCGGCGCAGGTGCACCACGGGCCGGTCAGCCTGGGCGAGGTGCTCGTCGCGGCGGGCTTCCTCGACGGTGCGCAGGCCCTCCAGCATCTCCTTGTCTTGATTGAGCACGTGCAGGTGGGTGCCGCGCAGGCGCAGCCGGTACAGCGTCCGCCAGATACGACGCTCGCGGCCCGACACCGCACGGAATCGGGGAAAGTGCACGAGCGTCGCTGCATTGTCACGCGGGGTCAGGAATCCCAGGATCCGCAGCGGCGGACCCGGCCCGGCACTGGGCGGCAGCGGGATGTCCAAGCGGACGTACGCAAGCTCGCCGGTGTGGATGTCGATCCAGTCGAAGTTGGTGCCTGTCTGATCCCGGCGGCGGACCTCGAAGCCGTCGTCGTGATCGTCGACCACCACACGGTCGTTGGTGATCCCCTCATTGAGGGTGATCGAGCGGGCATGCAGGAAGGGGGCATGCATCAGATCCACGAGGTTCTCGAGCGCCAGCATCCAATTGGCGCCCCATTCCACGGTTTCGGGGAACGTCGAGTAGCGCTCGTCGGTGAACTCGGCCGGGAGCTTGAGCGGCGCAGGCACGTTCTCGCCGATCCATGCCCACAGATAGCCGGCCTGCTCACGGACGGGATAGCTCACGCTGACGCGGGTGCGCTCCGCCAGCGAGCAGGCGCCACCCTGGGACGGCACCGATATGCACTGGCCATCGCCGTCGAACCGCCAGTGGTGATACGCGCACTGCAACTGGCCGCCGACGACATCGCCGACGGACAGCCGAGCGCCCCGGTGCGGACAGAGGTCGGCCATGAGTCGCACCGCGCCGTCACCGTCGCGCCACGCCACCAAGTCCTCGCCGAGCAGACGTGTCGGCACCGGCTGGCTGCCGACCAGATCGGCCACACCCAGCAGGTACCAGCGATCCCGCAGTCCGAGACGGGGGTCGCCCTTGGGCAGTTCTGGGGTCGGCGGCCAGATCGGCGGCCGTCGGGCCGCACGCCGCGCACCGATACCCGAATACTGGGAAAGGCGACGCCGGCCGAGCTCAACCAGCGCCTCGGCCTCCGTTCGAAGCGTCCGAAGCGCTGGCGAAGTGGCCGCCCGCGGTGCCGACACCATGGCTTGCCACTGTATTCGCGGTGACTGAGGACTCAAGCGGTGAGGCACAGATGTCTTAGCGGAGGCGGCGGCAGGAGACTCAGCGACGTTGCGACCTGCTGGATCGCTGGTCGCTGAGGGTCCTGCCGCCGCCTCCGCAGCGGGCGCACCTGCCTGCGCGGGTTCAGTCTCCGGTGAGGTGTGCCACCCGCGGCATGACGTCGTTGGCCAGCAAGTCCATCGAGCGGCGCCAGGCCTCGGGTGCCTCGGAGTAGTCGAAGCAGAACAGCAGCAGGTGGCCGAACCCTCCGACGTCGGCATAGACCTTCTCGATCGACGCAGCGACGGTCTCGGGTGATCCCACGAACCAGTTGTTGCGGGCGCAGTACTCCACGGTGACGACACCGTCCGCAGGCGGGTTGCGCTCGTCGATGAGGAACTTGTGGAAGTCGAAGGCGCCGAGCAGCGGGATGAAGTACTCGGTCATCATCCGGCCCATCATCCCGCCGTAGGACAGCTCCCAGGCCTCCTCATCGGTTGGAGCGACGAAGACTTCGCGGACCATCCGCCAATCGCTGCGGCTGACCTCCCGGCCGGCCCGGCGAGCACCGGCCTCGTAGGAGTCCCAGTGCCCGCTGACGTACTGCGGGTTCAGGTTGAGGCTCAGCGGAATCCAGCCCTTTTCACCCGCCATCTCCAGCGTCGGCGACGGCGAGTTGAGGCCTGCCACCCCGATCGGCGGATGCGGCTGCTGCAGCGGGCGAAGGTGATGCACGAGGTCCATGTCGGGCATGCCGTGAGGCACCGAGCCCTTCCAGTGCTTGCCGTCGTGGGTCCAGCCGGGCTCCTGGCTCCAGAGGTTCAGGATGAACTCGACCGATTCCTGGGTCATCTCGCGGTTCTCGCCGGCCATGCCGTCCACGCCGAACATCTCCCAGTCGCTCGGCAGTCCGCTGGCTGCGACACCGAAGTTGAGCCGCCCCTCGGAGATGTGGTCGAGCAGCGAGATGCGGTTGGCCAGTTCGGCAGGGTGGTAGTAGGGCATCAGGAAGCCGCCGGGGCCGATGCGGATGTTCTTCGTGCGCTGCAGTGCTGCGAGGGTCAGCAGATCCGGTGCAGGATGCGGCTCCCACTTGGCCGCATGGTGCTCGCCGATCCAGGCTTCGCCGAAGCCGAACTCATCGGCCCACTCGATGACCTGCAGATCCCATTCCCAGCCCTCGCGCAGGTCGCGCTCGGGCGGGTGGCTCGGCATGGTGAACAGTCCCAATTCCATCGTCAACTCCATTTGCTGGCGGCCGCCTCGCACTGAGGTCAACCGCTGGGCAGGGTAGCCCAGCAGCGCGGAACCAGCCGACTTGCCAGTTGACGGGTTCTTCGAGCGCTATGGTGCTCCGGTGAAATGTCTTCGCCAGTCTTTTGTTTCGATTCTCGTCGCGGGGCTCTGCGCTTCGCTGCTCGCACTCACATTCTCGTCACCAGCAGGTGCCGAGACAGGTGTGGACGAGGGCTTGGTGCCAGACAAGGAGTTGGTGGGTACTGAGTCAAACCCGCCGAGCCAGGCGACCGCACCAGAGACTGATACCGACGAGAACGACGGACCGGCTACGGATCCGTCGCTACCGGACGGAAATGATACCGATGCCATCGATCCATTGTCCGGCCAGGATGAGGCTCCGGTAGGCCAGCAAGCCCCCGTCTGTGGGACACATGAACATTATCAGTTCGGTTCGGGGTATGCCTGTAACAGCCCGTATGACCCTGAACCGCGCGTCCCGAGCAAGTGTCCTGTACGGGTCTTCGAAATACTTGTACCGATATTGCTCAGAGCGCCAGTAGCTGGAGTATGGGGTCCGATAGGCATCACCACGATCTTGAACGAAGCCGGTCTTGAGGAAGAAGTGACGCTCTACGGATGGATAACGAAACCCCAAGCAGCTGTCTTGGGGGGAAGTGTATAGAACCTTCCGGGAGGAGGTATGTGAGAGTTTTGGCTACAGTAGTTAGATTCGTCGCAGCGACACGGTTATTGGGTCCGACGTGATGAGCCACACAGAGAATGGCGTAGGGGCCAGTGGCAGCGACGCATAATGTCGTGCATAGGACCAAGAAGGCCGTTGGCCTTGCTCGATCAACTGCCGTCCTTTAGCAGCAATTGATTCAATATATTGAAGCGACCATGAGAATTGAACGACAATTCTACCTGATTGTCCTATCTGCGTTGTTGATTGTATCGACATTTGCATGCGGAGGTGTGTCCTTTGACTCGGCTGCTTGCAATGCACACAACGCTCCTGTTCCGGCAAAGAAGCTTGATTGGGTGATGGAGCGCAAGAACCAGTTGCCTGACGTTTCATGTGAAGTCGGCGTCGGCATCAGAGCAGGAACTTGGCAATGGTCCGAGGATTCGTCGCTGGCTTGTGTGTTTGTCGTTATCGGTGGGAATGCAAAGAGAGAATGGTCGCTCGGCCAGTTCCAGGATCGCCGAGACGCGCGTAATCCCATTCCCCTAAACGACGGTGAGTTTGTATGGGGCGTCTCGGAGGAGGGAGGCAGTATGGACCCGTACAGCACAGGATCAAGCCATCCAATCTGTGTTCTGGAATGGATCGATGAATAACCCTTGGTGAGATCAATGGTGGTTGCTTCAGGGATGAAAGCGAAAGGCTGAGGGAACGGGCGAGCGAATGCCAATTGATCCGGATCGGGAGACGTGGAAACCGGGAATGTCCTGGGAGGACGCGATCGCCGAGATCGCGTACCTCAAGGAGCTGGCTGCCGAGATGGGTGGCCCGGAACGCATCGACCGCCAGCACCAGGGCGGTCGGTACACCGTGCGCGAACGCATTGCCAAGATGGCCGACCCGGGCTCGTTCATCGAGATGGGTGGGCTCATGGGCGGACCGGAGTACGACGACGAGGGCAACATCATTGGCTTCACGCCGGGTGGCTACGTGATGGGCCTCGCCGAGCTCGACGGGCGGCCCGTGGCGATCGGCGGCGACGATTTCACTATCTCCGGCGGCAGCCCGCACAACGTGCACAAGATCCCCCACCAGTTCGCCCAGCCGCTGGCCATCACTTACGGCATCCCGTATGTGCAGCTGCGCGAGGGCGTCGGGCACAGCTCACGGTCTGACGAAGAGTCGGGCCAGATGGCGCTGCCGGAGGGCGATATGTGGTGGCAAGGCGTGGAGATGCTGACCAAGGTGCCGGTGGCTGCGGGGATCATGGGTTCGGTCGCGGGCTGGCCCGCTGCTGCGGCGCTCATGTCTCACTTCACGGTGATGGTGAAGGGCCAGTCGCAGATCTTCCCGTCAGGTCCGCCGGTGGTGCAGCGGGCTACCGGTGAGACGCTGTCGAAGGAGGAACTCGGCGGCTACCGGATGCACGTGTACGAGAGCGGCCAGGTCGACAACGTGGCCGAGAGCGAGGAGGACGCGTTCGACCAGATCAGGCAGTTCCTCTCGTACTTGCCCAACACCACCTCGGGGGTGGCACCTCGGGTCGACACGGGTGACCCGCCCGATCGCCGGCCCGAGGAGCTGTTGAACATCATCCCCACGAACCGGCGGGCGGGCTACGACGCTCGGGCGCTCATCCGCCACGTCGTCGACAACGGCGAGTTCTTCGAGATGCGCCGCCACTACGCCGGAGCGATCATCACTGGGTTCGCCCGGCTCGACGGCTACAGCGTGGGCGTCGTCGGCAGCGATCCGATGCGGCTGGCCGGCGCCATGGACGGCGACGGCGCCGACAAGTACGCGCACTTCGTGGACCTGTGCGACGCATTCAACCTGCCGATGCTGATCTTCTTGGACATGCCCGGGTTCATGCTGGGCTCTGCTGCTGAGCGCAAGGCCACGATGCGCCGGGGCGTGCGGGCACTGATTGCTTCAGCGGAGGCGAGCGTGCCCAAGGTGGAGTTCAACGTGCGCAAGTCCTACGGCGTGGCTGCCGATGCGCCCAACAGCATCGGCCTGCCGCATGCGCTCAACCTGCGGTTCGGTTGGCCCGCGGGGGAGTGGGGCGGCATCCCGATCGAGGGCGGTGTCGCGGCGGCATACCGGCGCGAGATCGACGCGGCGCCCGATCCGGAGGCGCATCGAGAGATGATCGAGGAGCGACTGCTGCGGCTCCGTTCGCCGTTCAAAGCAGCGATGCACGGCGATGTCGTAGACCTCATCGATCCACGCGAGACCCGGCGCCTGGCCTGCACGTTCGTGAAGCTGGCCCAGCCGGTGCTCGAGGAACTCGCCCGTCGCCCCAACAAGCGCGCCGTCCGCCCCTGATCCCACCATCGGGTGGCGCCGGAGATGCCAGTCAGAGCACCTGCAGTCCGAGGTGTTCGGCCATTGGGTCGAAGTCACGGTCTGCGTGCAGCAACTGGTGACCGTTCTCGATGCAGAACGTGGCAATCAGCATGTCGATGGTCTTGCGTGCAGTGATGCCTCTGGCGCGCAGTTTCCGGTAGTTGAGCGCACTGGCGATGGCGATGTGGCGTCCCACCATCGACTCGTAGAAAAGGGCGTCCATGGTCTCTTGGGCGCGGCGCATGTGAGCATCGTTTCGGAACCCTTGGAGCACCTCCGCCAGGATCAAGTCGCCGGTGAGGACCGGCTGCGCTCCCAGCAGCTCGTCCAGCAGGTCGGACTGGGAAGTTTCGATGCCGTTGAAGTAGTCGACCCAGACGGATGAATCGACCACGATCATCGGTCGATTCGCATCTCGTCAAGCGAGCCTTCCCACGCCAGCTTGCCTCTCAGACTGCGTATGCGTCCCTGTGATCTCGTTCGGATCAGCAGGCGAAGTCCAGCCTCCACAGCTGCTCGCTTGGTGCGAAAGCTGCCATCGCTCATGGCTGCGTCCATGAGTTCGTCGTCGATTTCGATGTTGGTACGCATCGCTGCCTTCCCGTTGCCCGAATGCCGACGCCCGGATACTTGTCGATGTGCGCCCCAGATCCCGATGTGTATATTTCTCCCAATTCTACACATCACCCGAAGAGCTCGGACCAGTCGCACGGTTAGCGTGACGCCGTGACTTCGGGGAATGGGCTCAGGTTTGGGTGGCTGTCGCCGTGCATCGGCAACCGGTGGAGCGATCACCGGCCGATCGTGGCCGACCAGGTGGAGTGGCTCCTGCCCGAGGTGATCGGGCACTTCGACTCGCTGTGGATCGCCGATCACTTCTACGGGTTCGACGCCAAGACCGATCCGTTTCTCGAGGCCTGGACCACCATCACTTGGTGTGCGGCTCGCCTGCCCGATGTGCAGCTGTGCCACCACGTGCTCGGGCACGGCTACCGGCCGCCGGCCTTGACAGCCAAGATGGCGGCGACACTGCAGTACCTGTCGGGCAACCGGTTCATCTTGGGCATCGGGGCCGGTTGGCGGGGCGACGAGTACGAGGCGTACGGCTACGAGTTCCCCTCACCGAAGGTGCGATTCGCACAGCTCGAAGAGGTGGTCACGATCTGCCGGCTGATGTGGACGCAGGATGACCCCAGCTTCGAGGGTCAGCACTACAGCATCGACGGCGCAGCGGCGCCTCCCTTGCCGGACGTGCCGCCGCCGATCTGCATCGGCGCCTCGGGAGAGCAGATCGGCCTGAAGGTTGCCGCCCGCCATGCCGACATCTGGAACACGCCGTGGAGGCGGGATCTCGAAGCGCTGAGACGCAAGTGCGGCATCGTGCTGGATGAACTCGAGCGGCTCGGACGCGATCCGGCGGAACTGGAGATGTCGACCACCGTCGAACGGGCACTGCCCACCACCGATGGCGAGGCGGCCGAGTACGCCGAATTCCTGGCTTCGCTGGTGGAAGTGGGAATCCGGCACTTCGTGCTCGACTTCGGAAACCCCGACAGCGCCGAGCCAGCCCACCGCTTCGCCGAGCAGGTCATCTCCCCGCTGCGTGCGGGTAGCGGCTAAGCGAATGCAACGACGCTGGTGCCGGTGAACTCGACAGCGACCGAGTCGCCACGACGCACTTCGGGATCGGGTCCGCAGCGCACGCGCAGTTGAGTGCCGTCGAGATTCGCCACGACCATCGAGTCGTGCCCGTAGAACTCCACCAGTTCGACTTCGGCTGTGGTGCCCTGGGCCAAGCTGAGCTGCTCCGGGCGCAGCATCACGTCGACAGTTCGCGCAGCGCCGTGCGATGCCGTCCCGTTGCCGCTCTCGCCGGCGGCGTTGCTGAGAGGGAGGCGTCCGAGCGGGGTGAGCGCGAAGCCATCCGAGGCGCCGCAGCGCACCCATGACGCTGTGCCCACAAAGTCGGCCACGAACGGGTCGACAGGTCGGCGGTAGAGGCCATCGGGTGTGTCGACCTGCGCGAGACGGCCCTCGCAGAGCACGCCCACGCGGTCGCCGACCACAAAGGCCTCGTCCTGGTCGTGGGTCACGAAGACGGCCGTGATGCCCAGTTCGATGAGCAGCCGCCGGACCTCGCTGCGAACGTCCTCGCGCAGCGATGAGTCGAGATTGGAGAAGGGCTCGTCCAGCAAGAGCACACCAGGGCGGGGCGCCAGCGCTCGCGCCAGCGCGACACGCTGCTGCTGCCCGCCCGACAGCGTGGAGGGCATGCGTTCGGCAAACCCGGACAGACCCACTAGGTCGAGTGCTTCGGCGATACGGCCCGGCGTTCGTGTCGACCGTTCGAGCCCGTAGCCGACATTCCGGCCCACGGTGAGATGCGGGAACAGCGCCCAGTCCTGGAACACCATCCCGACACGGCGCGACTCGGGAGCCACCCAGGAACCGCCTCGCCCCGGCGGTCCCGAGACGAACCTCTCGCCGAGCTGAATGGTGCCAGCCAGGGGACGTTCGAGGCCTGCGATCAGGCGCAGCAACGTGGTCTTGCCGCAACCGCTGGGGCCGAGCAGCGCGACCGACTCGCCGGGCTCGACACGCAGCGACAGGTCGTATACCGAATAGCTGCCCTGGGCGATTTCGTCGGCGGGATCGAGGCCCTCGGGGGAACTGACTCTGTGGGCCTGGCTGTACGAGTGGGTGACGCCATCGAGGATGATGGAGCGTGCCCCCGGCCAGTGCCGATTTCGGCCGTTCCGGGCCAGATCGTCCGGCGCCGCCGGGTCGGCGTACCGCCGGTCTCGCCTTGACCGAAATGCCCGGACCGTGCGCACCAATCGAAGTATAAGCAGGGGACTCGGCACGTATCCAGATGACCGAATGCTGAATAGTGACGATGCCTGCTGCAGTTCAGTAGGCATAGCTAACGCCCAAAGGAGCCGACGCCCGGAGGGCCAGAGCTACGCGACCCGTGCCGCAGTAGGTTGACGCCAACAAGCCGGCAGAGCACGGGGGGCGAGCTGTGGCGCTGACGAATGATGATCGAGTAGAGATCCGGGACCTCATCTCCCGCTACAACAAGGCGATCGACACCGGCGATGCCGACGGGTACGCCAATACGTTCGCTCCCGACGGGCAGTTCATCGGGATCGTCGGCACCTTCAACGGCCGGGACGAGCTACGGGCGTTCGCTGCCGCGTACTCGACCGAAGAGCAGTACGCAGAGTTCGCTTCTGCGCAGCACTGGGTGACCAACGTCGTGGCTGACGGAGACGGATCCGAGGCCACTGTGTTCAGCCATTTGCAAATGGTCAAGCCGCTGCCTGACGGTGGCAGGATCCTGCTGGTCGGGCACTACGACGACGTCGTGCGCAAGGTCGACGGCCAGTGGCTGTTCGCGAAGCGAGTAGTGGTCTCGGACGCCTAGCCGAGCCTGCCGAAACAGCCGAGCATTACTGGAGAGAACATGGTGCCGCAGTCCGGCCTACCGAACGGCAACGCGCCCGCGAGCGCATTCGACATGGCAGCCAAGATGGCCGAGGGCCTGCCAGGGCCGGCAGGGGCATGGACGCCGATCCCGCGCTTCAGCTTTGTCGGCGGGAACAACGACTCGCCGAGTGTGCCGGTGGGCGGCCTGACCGAGGCGGCCATGTCAGTGCTGACGAAGCATGGCTCCGAACTCGCCACCTACAACCTCGGGGGCAATCCGCAGGGCTTCGAGGGGCTGCGTACGTTCGTCGCCGGATCGCTGGATGCGAATGCGCACATGCCGACGAGCAGCGAGCAGGTGCTGGTGGTGTCCGGTTCGCTGCAGGCGCTCGATCTGGTCAACGCAGCGTTCCTGCGCCCGGGGGACGTCGTGGTCGCCGAAGAGGCGACGTACGGGGGGATGATCTCGAAGGTCGCCCGGCGAGGAGCCAGATGCGTCGGTGTCGAGCTCGACGACAACGGGATCGTTCCGGAACGACTCGCCGGCCTGCTCGACGAGCTGGCTGCAGCCGGCACGCCGCCCCGATTCATCTACACCATCCCGACGGTCCAGAACCCCACAGGTTCGGTGATGCCGATCGAGCGCCGGCGGGAGATCCTGGCCATCGCTCGGCACTTCGGCGTGCCGATCTTCGAGGACGAGTGCTATTCCGATCTCCAGTGGACCGGCGAGCGCCCGCCGACACTGCGTGGGCTGGACTGCGCCGAATCGGAGGGGCCGAGCGCGGTGATCTACTGCGGCTCGTTCTCGAAGTCGATCGCGCCTGCGCTCCGCGTCGGCTACATCGTGGGCGACGTGCCCATCGTGCGCCAGCTCATGGCCCTCAAGGACGACGCTGGCACCGGGGCAATCGAACAGCTCGTGCTCGCCGAGTACGCAGCAGCCCACTTTGACGACCACGTAACCCAGCTGCGGGAAACGCTGCGAGAGAAATGTGCGGTGATGCGCCACGCCGTGAACACCCACATGGGTGCGCTGTCACAAGTGGCGATCAAGCTCGGCGGACCGGTGCAGGTGACCGACCCCAAGGGCGGCATCTTCGTATGGCTCACGTTCCCAGCCGGCACCGACACGTCGAGCTATCTGGCGCCAGCGGCCAAGCGAGGCATCCAGTTCAACGAAGGCGCAGCCTGGTCAGTAGACCCCCAATGGGGAGCCCGTCGGATGCGCCTGTGCTTCGGCAGCCTCTCCCACGACGACATCCAAGAAGGCGTCGCCGCCCTCGCCCAAGTCATCGCCACGACTTAGTCGCGCACTACCACTGCGCCAAGGTAGGCGGGGTGGGTGGCACCGAACGGGGCCCCCGCAGCCCGCAGCTTGCGAGGACTGCGGGGCGCGCGTGCGCTTGCGCCCGTGCAGGGAACACAGTGGTGACAGGACCCGCCCCGCCGGGCGGCACAGAAGCTCTAGCCGCGGCCGTGACGCAGGAGCTTGCCGGGGGTTGCCCCGGTGCATTCGCCGTCTTGGAACGTTTCGACACCGTTCACCAGGATGTGCCGGTAGCCATGCGCACGCTGCACGCGGCGCCACTCGCCGCCGGGCAGGTCGTAGACGGCCTCGCCGATCCACTCAGGATCGATGGCCAGTTCGTCCATGTCGTAGACGAGCACGTCGGCCGGGGCGCCTTCCTTCAGCACACCGCGGTCCTGGAATCCGGCAGCGTGCGCTGCAAGCGCCGACATCCGGTAGTGCGCCTCCTCGACCGTCAGCCGCTGCTCGTCACGCACGATCCACGCCAGGAAGTCGGTCGTCCACGCACCGCCGGTGAAGAACTTGGTGTGCGCGCCGCCGTCGGACACGCCGGGAATCGTGTACGGCGAGTCGGTGTACACCGCCGACATGTGGTCCACGTTGAATTCGGGGCCCTCGCCCAGGAACTCCGTCTTCAGATCGGTCTCGAGCGACAGGTCCAGCATCACGTCGATGTAGTGCTTGCCTTCCATCTCGGCGATCTCGCCCAGCGACTTGCCCACGTACTTCTGCAGGTCTTGACGTCGCGCCACGCCCTGCACGACCAGCTTGCGGGGCGGCCCGCCGACCGCGCCCTGCGTGTTCGCGAACAGCGTCGCCGCCTCGTCGGTCTCGGCACGCAGCCGATCCCGCACGGCAGGGTCTTTCATCTTGCGGATCTTGTCCTCGAGCGATCCCGTAGTTGCTTCGCGCCACGCCGGGCTCGAGTCGTACAGGTTCCACTCGTCGAGCGAGAAGGCGAAGCCCGTGCGGATGGAGGCACCCTGGCCGAAGATGCGCAGCCCGTCGTTGTGGGCCTGTTCGAGCCATTCGAGCCGTTCCTCGTGCACCCGCGGGTTGCGCTGGCTCACCGGCACCACGTTGTCGATGATCGGTCGCCCGCTCACCTCGGCCAGCAGCCGCTTGAAGTCGAGATCCTCCGGATTGTTGACGTCGGGGCTCGTGGCCTGCGTGAGCTGGATGAAGCCCTCGTCGCGCTCGCGCAGCACCTCTGCCAGCACGAAGATGTCGTCGTCGATCATGGTGTCGGTGACCATCGGCGAGCCGTCGAAGTCGGCCTGGGTGGAGTTGGGCCCGAGACGCTGGATGGAAAAGCCGCACAGGCCGGCGTCCATGCCCTCGTGCAGCAGGCGCTGCATCTCCTTGCGCTCCGCGTTGTTGGCCGGACGGGTCTTTGCCGCTTCGAGGCCCATCACGTAGATCATCAGCGACGCCGTCGGCATGTACTGCAGCACGTTGACGCCCTTCGGCGTGCGGTCCAGCGAGTCGAGATACTCCGGGATGGTCTCCCAATCCCACTTCGGCAGCATGCCCTCCTGCATCGCCGCCAGCGGGATCGCCTCGGTGCGCACCATGGTGAGCATCGACCGCTCGCGGAAGTCGGGCTTGCAGGGAGCGAAGCCGAAGCCGCAGTTGCCGAGCACCACCGAGGTCACCCCGTGCCAGCTCGAGATGGAGCAGTAGGGATCCCAGCGGATCTGCGCGTCGTAGTGGGTGTGCAGGTCGATGGTGCCCGGGGCCACGATGCAGCCCCCCGCATCGATGACTTCCTTGGAAGGCTTGTCGGGACGGCCGCCGATCTGGGCGATACGCCCGTCGGATATCCACAGGTCTCCACGAAAGCTCGGCACGCGTGTCCCGTCGACGATCGTGCCGTCCTTGATGTGAATGTCGTATTCCTCCACGATGTCCCCCTCGTGACTCAGCGCCCAGCTCGCTCGGGCACCGAATGCCGCATCGCTGTGGGACAGCGCGGATGTTCGGACGGCGCGAGCCGGAATCCCCGTGAGAAAAAACCTAACACAGCTTCGTAAATCATTGGCCGCACTGGGGTTGCGCGGGGGCCGTATGAAGCGTCAGAAGATGCTGAAACCGCCGTCGATCTTGATGACGTCGCCGGTGTGCCAGCGTGCTGCATCGCTCATCAGGTACACCGCGATGGCACCGAAGTCGTCTGGCACGCCCCACCGGCGCATCGGAATGCGCGGCATCACGTTGTCGACGAACTTGTCCCAGGTGAACAGCCGCTCGGTCATGGCGGTATCGATCCAGCCCGGGATGACAGCGTTGGCGTTGATCTTGTAGCGGGCCATCTCGACCGAGAGGCCCATCATCATTGCCAGCATGGCGCCTTTGGTGGCTGCGTAGGCCTGCCCCCGAGCAGCGCCCTGGATCGCCGTGCCGCTCGAGGTGAGCACCAGGCTGCCGCCTTCGCCTTGGGCGATCATCTGCCGGGTGGCGGCGCGAAGCGTGAAAAACACGCCGTGCAGGTTCACGTCGATGACGCTGAACCAGTCCTCATTGGAGTGCTCGTGGAAGCCCTTCTGGTTCTGCGTGCCGATGCCGGCATTCGGGAAGCAGGCATCGACACGCCCGTAGCGTTCGACCACCGCTGCCATGGACTCCTCGACCTGTTCTTGGTCGGAGACATCGCAGCGAAGGGCACTGGCGGATGGGTTGATCTCGCGCAGCTCGGCCTCGGCCGCCGCGTTCTTGTCGGGATTCGTGCCCCAGATGCTGACGTCGGCACCGGCAGCCGCGACGCCGCGGGCGTAGCCCAGCCCGATGCCGCCGTTGCCGCCGGTGATGACAGCGACTTTGCCAGTGAGGTCGAATCCCTCGTACTGGTAGGCCACGCGGTTTCAGCCCTTGATCTGGCGCATGAACATGCCGTTGTCGAAGTAGTCCCGCCAGAAGGTGATCAGGCCGTCGTTGACTTCGAAGATCCCCATCACCGGCAGCTCGATCAGCCGGCCGGAGCCGGTGTGGAAGCGGTCGACCCGTTCGTTCATCACGGTGTTGCCGGTGGCCGTCTGGCGGACGACCTCGAACTCCACGGGCCCGTCGCCCTTCGTCAGGCCGCTCAGGAACTCCTTCATGGCGTCGGGGCCAGTCATGTCGCCCACCGGCACGTTGTCGTAATAGACGTCGTCGGAGACGTGGGCGGCCGCCCCGTCGAGGTCCTTCGCTTCGATGCAGGCGATGAACTTGCCGACGACCTCGGTCGGTGAATCGGCGGAATCAGTCATGTCGGGGCAACCCTCCGGCTTGGCCTGGCGGCGAGCGGATCCCGCCGCCGGGATCTTGTCCTAGCACGGGGAGAGGGCCGCCTGCCGCGCTGCGACCAAGAGGCTGAGCTGAATGGCGAAGCCGTGGCCCGAGCGGCCCGTGAGCGCAGCGAACAAGAGCGGGAAACATCGGGTGACGCGACGGCAGGTTCCGTCAATCCGCGCATCCTCTAAGGTCACCGGGCTATGGGATCGGAGCACATGAGGTGTCATCGATGACGGCGAGCGCTGACCGCAGACCGCTTGCAGGGATCCGGGTCTTCGAGATCAGCATTGCGGTGGCAGCGCCGTGCTGCGGCAAGGCCATGGCGCATCACGGGGCCGAGGTGTTCAAGGTGGAGGCCCACAGCTATCCCGATGTGGCGCGAGCGTTCGGCTCGGCATGGGCTCGCGATCCTGAGCTCGCGGATGTCTTTTGCGACACCGGCCCCTACGTGCCCGAGATGTCGGCCGGCAAGCGCTCGGTTGGCCTCGAGCTGAAACAGCCGGAGGCGCTCGAGGCTGCGAAACGCCTGCTGGCCACGTGCGACGTGTTCCTGACGAACTTCGCAGCGCCGGGCATCGCCGAGCTGGGACTCGACTACGAGTCCGTCAAGCAGGTGTGCCCCGACATCATCTACGCCGGTATGACCGGGTTCGGAGTGGACCCCGACAAGCCGTACTACCCCTTCCGAGCCTTCGGCCCCAATCAGGCACCGCTCGTGGGATGGGATGCGCTCACCGGCTTCCCGTACGAGGAACCCGCCGGCATTCCCTCCATCGCCCCGCCCGACTACATGGGCGGGCTGCACACCATGCTGGCGATTGTCACGGCTTTGCACGAACGGGACCGCACCGGGGAGGGCCGGTTCCTCGACATCAGCCAGCTCGAGACCACGGTGTCGTTCCTGGGGCCGTACTTGGTGGGCCAGGACCTCGGCGTGCCCGAGCCGTTCAGAAATGGCAATCGGGTGTCGTGGGCGGCACCGGCGGGGATCTACCCATGTGCGGGCGACGATCGGTGGATCGCTGTCGAGGTGCCCGATGACGAGGCATGGGAAGCGCTGGCGGGTTTGGCCGAATGGTCTGATGTTCCTGCGCACGACGCCGTTGATCAGGCGGCGTTGTCGACCTACCCGCACGCCACGCTGGCCGATCGCATCGCCAACCACGATGCGATCGATGCCGAACTGTCGGCCTGGACGAGCCGCCGCAGCTCCCAGCAAGCCGCTGCGGAGCTGCAGGCGCTGGGCATTGCGGCATACGAGGTGCTGAACCACACGGGCGTGCTGGCCGATCCCCAGGTGCACGACCGGCGTCCGTACTCGATCGCCCCGAGTCCACGACTGGGTCGCGACCTGTTCGTTCGCAACCCGGTGCGCATGAGCGAGACGCCCCCATACGTCACCCGCGCCGGCCCCAACATGGGTGGCGACACCGTCGACGTCCTCACCGAGATCGGCT
The DNA here is from genome assembly GCF_965219595.1 of Candidatus Poriferisodalis sp. Classification (NCBI taxonomy): domain Bacteria; kingdom Bacillati; phylum Actinomycetota; class Acidimicrobiia; order Acidimicrobiales; family Candidatus Poriferisodalaceae; genus Candidatus Poriferisodalis; species Candidatus Poriferisodalis sp. The sequence continues at coordinate 3,127,307 of NZ_OZ244781.1, read as the reverse complement.
ATGCGCACGACGATGTGGACCAGATGGTCGCGGACGGGACGGCGTTCGTCGATGCCCGACCTGAGGTCGTGCTGGAGCGGCCGTTCGACCGCTGGTACGAATCGGTCGGGATAGCGGAGTTCTACGACGCCGAAGGCAACGTCACGGGCGGCGCTCAATGAGCCCCGCACAGCAAGGCCACGGGCCATGGAGCGGCGTGCGGGTGCTCGACCTGACCGGGCTGTCGGGCGCGTACGGCACCCGCGTCTGGGCGGCACTTGGCGCCGACGTGATCTGCGTGGAACCCCCTGGGGGAAGTCCCATCCGCAACATGCCGCCGCTGGCGCCGGGTCACGAAGGCCCCGAGGCCAGCCTGTGGTGGGCGTACTACGCGGCGTCGAAACGCAGCGTGGTGCTGGACCCGACCGATCTGAACGACGTCGACGCGCTCGTGCAACTCATTGCCAGCGCAGACGTGGTGCTCGACGACGCGATGCCCGCAGCACAAGAGGGCTACTCATGGCTGGCGGATGTTGGCGAGGCAGGGCTAGGTATCTCCGGCATCGTCGAGCGGTACCCGCACCTGACGTGGGTCTCGATCACGCCGTTCGGGATGACCGGGCCGCGACGTCACTGGCGTTCGTCGAATCTTGTCGCCTGGGCATCGTGCGGCTTGGCGTCCACCGTGGGCTTCCCGCATGGCCCCCCACTGGCGCCAGCCGGCGAGATCGGCGTGCTGATGCACGGAGCTTCGCTGCATGCGGTGATCGGCTCGATGATGTCGGTGCGCGCACGCAACTTGGCGGCAGCGGCGGGTGAGCCAGCGCTCGGCCAGACCATCGACCTGTCGCTGCAGGAAGTGGGACTGTGGCTGTCGCCCGAGACCGGTGTGCCGCTGTACCTCGACGACCAGGTGCCTCGGCCCCGGGCCGGCAACCGCCGCCCAGTCACCAGCCCGATGGGCATGTACCCCGCGTCGGACGGCTACGTGGCGATCATCGCGATCCAGCCGGCTCACTGGAACGCGGTAGCGCAGTGGGTGCACGAGCTGACCGGCAACGAGGGCATCCTCGACGAGATCTTCATCGACATCGTGGTGCGCCGTGAGGCGTTGGAGGCCGTGGACGCGTGGGTCGAGGAACTCACCACCCGCTTCACCAAGCAGGAGTTGTTCGTGGAGGGCCAGCGACGGCGCATCCCGATCACCCCGGTCAACACCGTCGGCGATCTGCGTCACGACCCGCATCTCGAAGCCGTGGAGTGGTGGCGACCCGAGGAGCACCCGGTGCTCGGCACCTACACCGTGCCGGGTTCGCCGTTCAGCACCAACGGCGACTGGTGGGCGTGGCAGCGGGCACCGATGCTGGGCGAGCACACTGACGAGGTGCTCATCGAGCTGACCTAGCGGCAGGCCCTAGAGCCCTCAGCGGGGCGGGTCGAGCAGGGGCGGACCCGTGGCTGAGACAGTGACCGGATCGCCCACCGAGACCACAACGCCTTCGGGATCGATGGTGCACGCGACGCCGAACATGGCGTTGCCTTCCAGCATCCCTCGCATGCCTGGCGAGAAGCCTTCCGCGACCGAGCACCAGCGGTGCTTGCGCAGCACGAGGGCGGGCTCGCGATGGCGCTCGCCGGTGTCCTGATCGATCTGGGGGACGGCACAGCGGGGCCACACCACGCGAGCGCTGAGCTCGGCAGGGCCGATCGAGAACTCGGTCCAAGTGTCCTCGGACCAAGGTTCGTCATTGGTCACGATGAGGTTCGCCCGGAAACGCTCGATGCCGAACGGCTCCGAGGCTCGTGCCACCAGATCGTCAAGGGACGCCGTATTGGCCACGAGCACTGGGGCGGCGTCAGCGAAACCGGTGGGGCGTCCCCGGAACAGCCGCATCGGACGGAATGACTCAGGGGTGAACGCTGCGAGTCTGGCCGGGAAGCTGAGCACCTCGCTGAAGAACTCGGCCGCCTCGTCTCCTGCATCTGCGCACGCCACTTCGTCGCCGATCAAGGCAAGGACGGTGGTGTCATTGGCGTCGGGACGTTTCACGTCGATCGTGCCCATGCCGGGTGCGCTGATCGTCAGGCCGCCGTCGATCGGTACGGGGGCGACGGTGGCGAGCGCTGCGTTTCGACGTTGGGTGACCGCTTCCCCGAGTGCGTCGGTGTCGTTGGTGGCGGTCACCACCTGCCATGCACGGTCGCCTTCGAGCCCGGTTGCCGTGACCAGGGCCGAATCGAGCTCGACGCGGCGGCAGCCCTTGATGGGGTGAATGGTGATCCCGGTGAGCGTGCCGGCGGCCTCGCCGTCATGTCCTTCTGCGGTCATTCCCAGACCCTAGAGGCGAAGCCGTGGCCCGAGCGGCCCGTGAGCGCAGCGAACAAGAGCGGGGAACAACTGGTTCGTCAGCGAGAAGGTTGGCGAGTGCCCGTTGTCGTAGGCTCGCCGCGCATCAGTGTCTCGGCCTCACAGCGGGGCTGTGCAGACCTTGGGAGGGGCGAGCGGTCATGGCACTGCAGGGGTTCGGACGCCGTCACAAACCCAAGATCGGCGTCGGCCGGGCCGAACCCCCGGAGTGGTTTCTGGACCACACCGACCTCAACATGCACGCGCTGGGCCCGGGTGCCGATCTGGAGGCCGAGTGGGTGGCTGCGGGGCTGCAGCTTCCGGACCGCTCGGCGCTGCGCCGGTACCGGCTGGAACGAGTCCGCGAGCAGTTGCGCGGCGCAGACTGCGATGCGGCACTGCTGTATGACCCGCTGAACATCCGCTACGCCACCGACACCACGAACATGTCGCTGTGGACCATGCACAACGCCGTCCGGTATGCATTCGTCGCGACAGAGGGCCCTGTGGTCGTGTTCGAGTTTTCCGATGGGGAGTTCTTGGATGCGCACTCAGAAGCAGTCGACGAGATCCGGCCCGGGACGTCGTACATCTACTTCAAGGCGGGACCGAGGGCAGAGGAGATTGCCGGGCGCTGGGCGTCGGAGACAGCGGATCTGCTGGCTGAAGTGGCCCGAGGAACACGACGGCTGGCGGTGGACCAGCTGGATCTCACGGGGTCTCGCGCTCTGGAATCCCGCGGCATCGAGCTGGTGAGCGCGGGTCCGATTATGGAATTGGCACGTGCGGTGAAGGGTCCCGACGACCTCGCCGCCATGCGCTGCGCCATCCACGCATGCGAATCTGCCATTGGCGAGATGTACGACATATTCGAGCCGGGGGTGAGCGAACTCGATCTGTGGGCGGAGCTGTGGGCGGGGAGCCTGCGGCGCTACGGGGAGTGGGTCGAGACCAGGCTGCTGTCGTCTGGGCCGCGCACGAATCCCTGGTACCACGAGGCCAGCAGCCGTCGGGTGCAGGCTGGGGAGCTGATGGGTTTCGACACGGACTTGGTGGGTGCGTATGGAATGTGCGTCGATATGTCGCGCACATGGCGCTGCGGGGGCGGCGCCCCAACGTCGGCACAACAGGACTGCTGGTCGCTCGCCGTCGAGCAGATCCATCGCAACACCGAACTGCATCAGCCCGGGGCGACCCTGCGCGAGATCACCGAGAAGGCGTGGTATCCCGACCCCGACAGCTACCGCGGCTACACGGTCATCTCCCACGGGGTCGGGCTGTGCGACGAGTACCCGGCCATCTACCACCGGCACAAGTGGGATGCCGTCGGCTACGACGGCGTGCTCGAACCGGGCATGGTGATGTGCGTAGAGGCCTTCATCGGCGCTCGGTCCGGCGGCGAGGGCGTGAAGCTGGAAGAACAGGTGCTGATCACCGAGACCGGCAATGAGGTACTGACGACGCTCCCGCTCGGGCTCGTCTAGCTGGTTGAACCTGTCGAGTCACGTCCTCTGTGGCGGGCTGTCAGCTCGGATCCGCCGGCAGCTCGCGCTCGTGCTGCTCGAAGGTGACGAGGAGTTGGTTGGCTTCGACGGCATCGCCGGTGCTGCAGCGGACCTCTGCGACTGTGCCGGCCCCGTGCGCCGCCAGCGAGTGGAGCATCTTCATGGCTTCCACCACCACGACCACGTCGCCGGCGGCCACCACATCGCCGATGACGACGGGCACCTCGACGACCACGGCGGGGAACGGTGCCGCGACTGCGTCGACGGAGCCCGTGTCGTCGGTCGCGGTGGGTGCCCACGCGTCGGACCGGTCGGGCACTTCGAAGGTGACGGTGTGCCCGGCGATGTTGACCGCCACCGAACTGGCGTCGGCGCTGCTGGCCGTGGCGAGAGCTTCGGTGCCGGCGCCGTTCAGCGCCCCAGCGGCCACTTCGTGCAGCTCGCCTGCGCTGTCACGCAGCAGCACTGCTGCCTCGGCTCGGTGCTCGGTGAGGCGGAAGGATCCCAGCGCCGACCACGGGCTGGCAGTCTCCGCGGTCCGCCGGCTCCTCAGCCGTGCCATCCATGCCGCCGCTGCTGCCGGTGCAGCGTCGTCGCTCGACGGAGGCTCGCCCATCTCTGCGGGCCCGAGTGCGTCGATGACGTTGGTGGTCATCTCACCGCTTCGCAGCGCGGGCATGTCGGTCAGCCATCGCAGGAAACCGGCATTGGCAGGAACCGGCCCCACGACGAGCTCATCGAGCGCATCGCGCAGGGCATCCAGCGCCGATGCCCGGTCGGGGCGCGTGACGATCAGCTTGGCGATGAGCGGGTCGTAGTAGGGAGTGACCTCGGAACCCTCGGCGACTGATGCATCCCAGCGCACGCCGTCAGGCACCGACAGGTGGCGAACCGGACCCGCCCGCGGGCTGAAGCCGTCGTACGGATCCTCGGCGTTGATGCGGGCCTCGATGCTGTGTCCGGTGAACGCCACATCTGCTTGGCTCAGGCCCAGAGGCTGGCCGGTGGCCGCCCGCAGTTGCAGCTCCACGAGATCGAGTCCCGTGATCGCCTCCGTGACGGGATGCTCCACCTGCAGGCGGGTGTTCATCTCCAAGAAGAAGAACTCGCCGCTGGCGGCATCGACGATGAACTCCACCGTGCCCGCGTTGTCGTAACCGATGTGCCGGGCCAGCGCCACGGCGGCCTCGTGCAGGCCGTCGCGAATGGCGGCAGGCAGGTTCGGCGCCGGGGCTTCCTCGATCAGCTTCTGGTAGCGGCGCTGCGACGAGCAGTCGCGCGTGCCGAGATGGATGACGCTGCCGTGCCGGTCGCCGACCACCTGCACCTCGACGTGCCGGGGCCGGGAGATGTAGCGCTCGACGATGACGCGATCGTCGCCGAAGGAGCGCAGCGCCTCGGTGCGTGCCTCACCCAGCGCAGCGTCGAAGTCGCCAGCCGAATGCACGATCCGGATGCCCTTGCCGCCGCCGCCGGCCGAAGCCTTGACCAGCACCGGGAATCCGATCTGATCCGCAGCAGCCGCCAGGTCGCCGCCGCTCGCGCCCGGAATCGTCGGCACCCCGGCTGCTTCGGCCAGGGCACGTGCTTCGATCTTGGCTCCCATCTGAGCGATGGCCTCCGGATGCGGTCCGATCCAGACCAGGCCCGCCTCGATCACCGCTTGGGCGAAGGCTGTGTTCTCGGAGAGAAAGCCATAGCCGGGATGCACGGCATCTGCGCCGGTCTCGTGCGCGGCCGCCAAGATCGCATCGGCATTGAGGTACGAGCGGTCCAGTGCAGCGGGGCCGATGCAACAGCTCTCATCTGCCTCTGCGACGAACGGAGCCTCCCGGTCCGGCTCGGCCCATACGGCCACCGTGCGCCAACCCAGCCGACGGGCGGTGGCGAATACCCGGCTCGCGATCTCTGCGCGGTTGGCTACCAGCAGCTTCACGTCATGGATCCTCGTGCCGATGCAGCTGGGCTACATCCGGTAGACGATGCCGCTGCCGGGAGCCGGGGCATCCTGGCGTGCCGCCAGCGCGAGGCACAGACCGAGCGTGTCGCGGGTATCGGCGGGGTCGATGAGCCCGTCGTCCCACAGGCGGGCAGTGGCGTAGTACGGGTCGCTCTGACGCTCGTACTGGTCGGCCACCTCGGCTCGCATGGCGGCGATCTCCTCGTCGGTGGTCTCGGTGCCGCGCATACCGGCCAGCCGGATGTCCACCAGCACGGTCTGGGCAGTCTCGGCCGACATCGTGGCGATGCGGCTGTTCGGCCAGGCGAACAGGAATCGGGGGTTGAAGCCCCGCCCGCACATGCCGTAGTTGCCGGCGCCGTAGGAGCCTCCGATGAGCACCGTGTAGCGGGGCACAGTGGCGTTGGCGACTGCGGAGACCATCTTCGCTCCGTGCTTGGCGATGCCCGCCGCTTCAGAGTCGCTGCCCACCATGTAGCCCGTCGTGTTCTGCAGGAACAGCAGCGGCACCCGGCGCTGCTCGCAGAGCTCGATGAAGTGCGTGGCCTTCAATGCGTCGGAGGAGAAGATGATCCCGTTGTTGGCGATGATGCCGACTTGGAAGCCCCAGATACGGGCGAAGCCGCAGGTGATGTGCTCGCCCCATTCGGGCTTGAACTCGCCGTAGCGGGAGCCGTCGACGAGCCGGGCGACGATCTCGCGGGCGTCGAAGCCGATGCGGTCGTCGGCGGATATCACGCCGTAGATCTCGTCCGGATCGAAATGCGGCGATCCCGGCTCGGTCCACGACAGCCAGTTCTCACGATGATCGACAGCTCGCTGGTTGGCGGCTGCGCACAGCTCCCGGAGCTTGCCGTAGGCAGACCGCTCATCGGGCGCCATGTAGTCGGACACACCCGAGATGCGCGTGTGCAGCGCTGCCCCGCCCAGGTCGTCGGGCTCGATGATCTCGCCGAGGGCAGCCTTCACGATCGGCGGGCCGCCGAGGTAGATGCGCCCGATGCCCGACACCATGATGACTTCGTCGCTCAGCGCCGGCACATACGCCCCGCCGGCAGTGCAGCCGCCGAGGACCACCGAGATCTGCGGCAAACCCTGGGCGGACAGGCGAGCCTGGCGGTAGAAGCTCCCGCCGAAATGGTCCTTGTCGGGGAAGATGTCGTCCTGCAGCGGCAGGAACGCGCCGCCCGAGTCCACCAGGTAGACGACGCCGAGGCCGTTCTCGGCAGCAATGTCCTGGGCTCTCACGTGCTTCTTGATGCTGATCGGCAGCAGCGAGCCGCCCTTCACCGTGGCGTCGTTGGCGATGAACATCCACGGCACCCCATGGACCACGCCGATACCGGTGACGATGCCGGCGCCGGGAGCGCTGTTGTCGTACATGTCCCATCCCGCGAGCGTGGAGAGCTCCAAGAACGGCGTGTCGGCGTCGCACACCAGATCGATGCGGTCTCGCGGCAGGATCTTGCCGCGGCTGTGATGGCGCTCGATGGAGCGCTCGCGGCCCGCACCGCCCGAGATTGCGAACTGCTGGCGATCCCGCAGCGTCGCGAGCAAGTCGGCATAGGCAGCCGCGTTCTTCTCGAACTCGCTGCTGCCAGTATCGATACGGCTCTCGAACTGTCTCATCTGCGGGCGGTGTCCCTCAGCCGGGGCGTTTCCGTCGCCGAAGATCGTACGGGGCGCGCCGGTGCGCGTCCCCTTCTCCTAGAAGTTGGGATCGTTTGAGTCGAGGCCGAGGAGTACGCGGCCGGCGGTGTCCATCTGGTAGCTGCCGACCATGAAGTGGCCGGCGACGGCCCTCACGTCGTTCAGCAAGCCGCCGAGCGGCGACGAGGTGTAATTGGCGGTGCTGCCAGTGGCCGTCACCAGCGTCTCCACTGCAGCGATGCAGTTCTGCACGCTCCATGAGCACGCGAGGCGCGCACGGGCATGCTGCGCCGGCGTCACGTTGCCGCAGGCAGAAGCGGTCTCCCAGATCTCCGACAGCACCTCGGCAACGAATGCCCGGCCGGCACCGGCGAGTGCGGCGGCGCGGGCCATGGCCGCCTGGGCGTCGGGCCGATTGGCCAGCGCCGAGCGGTTGTACAGCGGGGTCTTGGCCGTGGCCAGGGCTGCGAACTCGTCGATCGCCCGATCCGCGATGCCCGATGCCACACCGGTCTTGGGGAACGGGAATCGCAATCCCGACGGCAGGCGGTAGTAGGGGTGCTCGTTGGGCTTGGGCAGCGAGTAATTCTCGACGACCGAGGCCCGCTCATCGGGCACGAAGTGCTCATTCAGCACGACGTCGTGGCTGCCGGTGCCCCGCAGGCCCACCGTGTGCCAGGTGTCGTCGATCAAGGCCGCATCGGCCGGAATGAGCACGAAGCACAAGTTCCTCGGCCGGGTGCCGTCGACGATGTTGGCCAGGATCCACCAGTCGGCGGCGGTGCATCCGCTGACGAACGGCCACCGGCCGTCCACGACCCAGCCGCCGTCTGCAGGCCGTGCCACTCCCTTGGGCACCCCGGAACCGGCGATGACTGCGCCTGGGTTGGTCGCGTAGAACCCAGTCACCGTGTCGGGCTCGAGGTAGGCGGCAAAGATCTCGGCTTCCTCATTGCAGGTCATGGCCACCCAGCCCGTTGACGGGTGCTCGTAGGCAACTCGACGGCTGAACTCGATGAACTCGGCGGGACGGCGCCCACCGCCTCCGAGCTCGGAGGGCACCAGCAATCGCATGAGGCCGAGCTGCCCCAACTCGGCGATGATCTCGGCGTCGGGGTTGCGCTCGGCGTCGCTCTGCTGGCCGCTGGCACGAACCCGCGCCAGCAACTCGTCGGTGAGTTCGGACGGAGGCGGGTGCCGCCACGGCGACGGGCTGTCGGCCATCTGGGCAAGCTAACCGCCGCGCAACAGCGAGCGCCTGCGTATCGTCGTACCGGCCCGCACTGCGCAGGACTCGTTCCGGCGCAGCGCCAGACACATCACGAGCGTGAGTTCAGGGACCCACATGACGGCACTCGAAGCCTCCCAGCACACGGCATCCACGCCGCTTGCGGGCATGACCGTTCTGGATCTCACCGATCACCGCGGCGAATTCGGGCCGTGGTTGCTGGGCGAGCTCGGCGCCGATGTGATCAAGGTCGAACCGCCCGGCGGCACTGCGGGCCGGGCGGCGCTGCCGCTGAGGTCGCAGCAGACACCCACGGGCGACCTGCGCAGCTGGCAGTTCTGCGCGTACAACTCCAACAAGCGCTCCATCTTGCTGGACTTGGACGACCCCGACGACCGGCAAGTGTTCGAGGGCTTGGTCACCCACGGCGACTTCATCTACGAGTCGGGTGTGCCGGGGGCGCTGGCTGCCGCCGGGTACGGCCACGACGACCTCGCAGCGCTGAACGAGCGGATCGTTCATGTTCAGGTCACTCCGTTCGGACTCGACGGACCTCGCAGCGGCGACCCGGCCTCGGAGCTGTCGCTGGCGGCCCTCGGCGGGCCGGCGAACATGCAGGGGATCTTCGAACGGGCGCCCGTGAAGGCCTCGATCGCACAGGCGTGGCGTCATGCGGGTGCAGAATCCGCCGCGGCGGCGCTCATGGCCCAAGCCCGCATGCGTGTCACCGGTTCGGCACAGCACGTCGGCGTGTCGGCCCAGGCGGCGATGACCTGGACGCTGCTCAATGCCATGGAGACCCACGCGATCTGCGGGCGCGACTTCAAGCGCTCGGGCACGGTCGCGCAGCTGGCTGTGCCGCTCGAGATGCGCTACCGCACCCAGGACGGCTGGGCGATCGGTGTCGCCCGGGGCGTGGCGACGGGTCGGCTGCTCGACTGGTACATCGAAGAAGGCCTCGCAGACGAGAGCTGGCGAGCCGAGGAGTGGGACACCTACGACCTGCGTGCCGCGGCCGGCGAACCGATCAGCCGGACGTTCGACGAGCTCTACCAGGCGATGGTGGGGCTGTGCGAGCGGCACACGAACGGCGTCCTCCTGCAGCGTTCGATGGTGTTGAAGGAGACGATTGCGCCAGTCCACACCGTGGCCGACCTTGTCGAGTTCGAGCATCTGCGCGTGCGCGACTTCTGGCGGTCAATCCAAGAGGGCGACGCGGCGGGAGTCGAGCTTCCCGGCGGTCCTGCGACCATCGACGGTGTCCGCGTCGGCACGAAGCGGCAGCCACCACGCCTCGACGAGCACGGCGCCGAGATCAGGGAGCAACTCGCTGAGGTCAGCGCCGATCGCGATTCGCTGGCCGCGGCGCCCGCTCAACCGACAGCGTGGAGCGTGGGTGATGCCGATCTGCCTTTCGCTGGCCTGCGCGTCGCGGACTTCAGCTGGATCGGCGTGGGGCCCATCACGGCGAAGGCGCTCGCCGATCACGGCGCGACCGTGGTGCGGATCGAATCCAGCTCGCGGCTCGACGGCCTGCGAGCGAACCCGCCGTTCAAAGACGACGTCATCGATATCGACATGGCCCACTTCTTCGGCACGTTCAACACGTCGAAGCTGAGCATCGACATCGATCTCAAGACGGCTGCTGGCGTCGACATCGCCCGCCGGATGATCGCGTGGGCAGATGTGGTGGTGGAAGCATGGACACCGGGCACCTTTGCGCGCACCATCGCCAGCGACGAACTGATCGCCGAGCTGAACCCGAAGGCAATCGTGGTGCACACATCACTGCTGGCCAGCGGCGGGCCGATGTCGGCGCTCGGCGGATTCGGCTATCACGCGGCCGCCATCGCGGGCTTCTACCCGGTCGTGGGTTGGCCCGATCTGCCGCCCGACGGCCCCTACCTCGCCTACACCGACACCATCTCCCCGCGGATCATCACCACCACACTGCTGGCGGCGCTGGATCGCCGTCGCCGAACCGGCGAGGGCTGCGTCATCGAAGCAGCGCAGCTCGAGTGCGGCTTGCAGTTCCTGGCTCCCGAGCTGGCGGACTACGGGGAAAGCGGCACCGTGGCCACCCGCATGGGCAATCGCGACCCCGACATGGCCCCGCAGGGGGTGTACCGGTGTGCGGGGGAGGACCGGTGGTGCGCGATCACCATCGCCGACGATGAGCAATGGACAGCACTGGTGAAGCTCATGGATGCTCCGCAGTGGGCCCTCGCACATGAGCTGTCCACGGTGGCAGGGCGCCTCGCGGCCCACGATGCGATCGACGACGAGATCGCCCAGTGGACCGCCGATCAGGATGCCGCCACGCTGGAACGGCAACTGCTCGACGCCGGGATCGCAGCAGGCATGGTGCAGCGCAGCAGCGACCTGCTGGCCGACCCGCAGTATGCGCACCGCGGCTTCCATCGGTGGCTGGAGCATCCCCGGATGGGGAAAGTGCCCTATTCGGGCCACCAGTACAAGATCGCCGGGTACGACCATGGACCGAGGTTTGCGGCGCCCATGATCGGGCAGCACACCTACGACGTGCTCAGCGGCGAACTGGGCCTCAGCGATGACGAGATCGCAGAAGCCGCGGCAGCCGGCGCGCTGGGCTGACACCTCGGGCCACGGCTTCGCCCTGTGCTTCCCGCTCTTGTTCGCTTCGCTCACGGGCCGCTCGGGCCCGGGGCTCAGCCTCTTAGCCTGACGCCGTGAGTGCTGCGGAACCCCTGCCGTTGGGGGTGCTGGATCTGGCGACGGTGTCGCACGGGGCGACCAGTGCGCAGGCGCTGGCAGAGACCGCTGAACTGGCTCGGGCTGCAGACCGGCTGGGGTACCGGCGGTTCTGGGTCGCTGAGCATCACAACATGGACACGGTGGCGAGCACGTCTCCGGCCGTGCTGATTGCGCACCTGGCCGCGCAGACCGCCCAGATCAAGCTCGGTTCGGGCGGGGTGATGCTGCCCAATCACAGCCCAGCAGTCATCGCTGAGCAGTTCGCCATGCTCGAGGCACTGCATCCGGGCCGCATCGACCTCGGAATCGGCCGGGCGCCCGGCAGTGACAGGCTCAGCGCGGCCGCCGTGCGCTCGGGCGGCTCGCCCGCGGACGGGGCCGTGGCTGACCCGTGGCAGGTTGATGACTTCCCGTCCAATCTCATCGACCTGATGGGCTATCTGGGCGATGCGCGTACTACTGACGGCCCGTGGTCCGACTTCGCCGCCACGCCGGCCGCTGAGACCATGCCACAGGTGGTGTTGCTGGGTTCGAGCGGCTACTCGGCGCAGCTCGCTGGGTATCTCGGGCTGCCGTTCGCCTTTGCGAACCACTTCGGCGGCGGCGGAACGGCCCAAGCCGTCGAGCTGTACCGGCAGCGGTTCGAACCGTCGGCCGTGCTCGATGAGCCGTACGTCATCGTGAGCGTGGCGACGGTGGTGGCTGAAGACGCGGAGCGTGCCCGCTATCTGTCGGCACCGGGACGGCTGCGACGCTGGGGCATCCGCACCGGTCGCTTCTGGCCGCTGTACTCGCCCGAGGAGGCTCAGGCTCATCCCGAATGGGAGCGCGCAGCCGCCATGCCCGGCAACTCCGTGGTCGGCGATCCCGACGAGGCGGTTGCCGGGTTGGAGCAACTCGCTGCCGAGACCGGTGCAGCCGAGCTGATGGTGCACACCGCCACCTTCGGTCTGCCCGAGCGCATCGAGAGCCTCGAACTGACGATGCAGGCATGGCAGCGGCGGGCAGTCGACGCAGCGGTGCGGGACGAGATGGCAGAGCCCGCCATCTCGGACGTCTCGGTCTCCGTCCCATGAGCAGGCAGGGCGGCGCAACGGCGCCCGACGTGCGCACGACGGCCATGGGCACACACTTCGGGTCGTTCCTGGTCGACTCGCGCGACGGCGAAGTGGTGACGGTGCGCGGCCATCCCACTGACCCCGAGCCGTCCCACCTGGGGAAGTCGCTGCGCCACTTCGCGGAGAACCGGGTGATGCGGCCTGCCGTGCGGCAGTCGTGGCTGGCAGGCGGGCCCGGTGCGGCCACTCACCTGCGCGGCGAGGATCCGTTCGTCGAGGTCGATTGGGACACAGCACTCGACCTGGTGGCCGCTGAGTTGACGCGGGTGCGCGACAACCACGGCAATGCATCGATCTTCGGCGGTTCCTACGGGTGGGGTTCGGCAGGGCGATTCGGTCTGGCGTCGAGCCAGCAGCACCGCTTCATGCGCTTCTTCGGCGGCTGTACCGACCAGAAGGGCACGTACTCATCGGCCGCTGCCGAGGCGATCTTCCCGTACATGGTCGGTACGGGCTATCACGCCGGTCTGGCACGGCAGACCTCGTGGTCGGTGATCTGCGAGCACACCGAGCTGTTCGTCTGCTTCGGCGGCATGCGTGCCAGCAACAGCCACGTGACCTACGGCGGTCAAGGACCGCACCATCACAACGACTGGGTGGCTCGTGCGAGCAAGGCAGGGGTGCAGTTCGTCAACGTCGGACCGCTGCGTGACGACTTCGACAAATCGGCCGACGCACGCTGGCTCCCCATCCGGCCCGGTACCGACGTCGCGCTGATGGCGGGGATCATCCACACGCTCATCACTGACGGACTCGCCGATGAGGATTTCCTGGCGAGCCACTGTCACGGCTGGGACCGGCTGCGCGCTCACATATTGGGCGAGGGTCTCGCAGCGGCCTGTGGCGACTGGCGCGGTCCCGCGCCGTGGGCCGGCGCTGTCGACTACGACACGCCCAAGTCGGCACAGTGGGCGGCAGAGGTGACCGGCATCGACGCCGATGACATCGTCTCGCTGGCGCACGAGATGGCCGCCAAGCGCACGCTCGTTAACCTCTCCCTGTCCACCCAGCGGGCCCACCATGGCGAGCAGCCGTACTGGATGGCGCTGGCCCTGGCGTGCGTGCTCGGCCAGGTCGGCCTGCCCGGCGGGGGATACGCCTTCAGCTTCGGCACCCAGGGCAACACCGGTGCGGGGCAGACGCGGGCGCGCATTCCGGGCCTGCCGGTGCCGATGCGCCAGCCAGGCCCTCCCACCATTGCCGTCTCGCGTATCACCGAGATGCTGGAACGGCCACTTGAGCCCTACGACTTCGACGGCCGCAGGGGGCGCTTTCCCGATATCCGGCTCGTGTACTGGTCGGGCGGCAACCCCTTCCATCACCACCAGGACCTGAACCGAATGATGCGGGCGTGGCAGCGACCCGAGACGATCGTGGTGCAAGAGCCGTTCTGGTCACCGGTCGCCCGGCGGGCCGACATCGTGCTGCCGGCCACGACGCCGCTCGAACGCAACGACATCGGCGGCGCCGAGACGATGCTGATCGCCATGGCCGCGGTGGCCGAACCGGTGGGGGACTCCCGCGACGACTACTGGATCTTCGCTCGCTTGGCCGAGCGCCTGGGGTTCGGGGAACAGTTCACCGAGGGACGTACGGCCGACGAGTGGATCGAGGTCATCTACGAGATTCACCGTGCCGCCGATCCGCAGGCCCCGACCTATGAGGAGTTTCGTGCCGAGGGCTACGCGATGGCCCCTGGCAAGGCGCTGATGGGGGAACCCACGCAGGTCTATCTCGAGGCGTTCCGCGCCGACCCGGCCACCAAGCCGCTGCGCACACCGAGCGGGCGGATCGAGCTGTGGAGCGAGGCGATCGCCGGCTACGGCTACGACGACTGCCCGCCGCACCCGGCCTGGATGGAGCCGTTCGAACGGCTGGGCGGCGCGCGAAGCGATCGTTGGCCATTGCACTTGGTGTCGAACCAGCCTCGGTCGCGACTGCACAGCCAGTACGACCATGCCGCTCCCAGCCAGGCGACGAAGGTGGCGGGCCGCGAGCCGGCGCGCATGCACCCGGTCACTGCCGGGGCCCGCGGCATCGCTGACGGTGACGTCGTACGGCTCTACAACGATCGTGGCGCGTGCCTGGCTGGCGCTGTTGTCGACGATGCCGTTATGCCCGAAGCAATTCAGCTGTCGACCGGTGCTTGGTACGACCCTGCACCTGACGGCACCTGCCGTGCCGGCAACCCCAACACGCTGACCGCCGACGTCGGGACCAGCCGACTGGCGCAAGGACCGTCGGCACACACGTGTCTCGTCGAGGTTGAACGGTACGACGGCGAACCGCCTCCGGTGGAGTCGTATCTGCCGCCGGAAATCGTCCCGCTCAGAGACTGAGCGGAATGGCGACGCCGAGGCCGGCTCAGAAATCCAGCCCCACGGCCCCGCAGAGAAATGCCATCAGCGGTCGACTCTCGTTGCACCATGCTGTGATCACTGACGGGAACTCCGGCTTGAGCGCCACGCCGTGGTCGAAGTCGCGCACGGCGATGAAGCTCTTGCGTTTGAGATCCTCGATCATCGGGTGATCGGCAGACCAGTCACGGGGCGAGCGCTTGAGCCGCTCGCCTTCCATGCGCCAGCCGCCGGACTGGCAGGTGTCCCGGGCCCGGATCCACGCCGCAGATCGCTCGTCGATGGCAACCCGGTAGGCCGCCAGCGCATCCCGATCCGGCATCCAGCTGCCAGCGCCGAAGAAACAGTTCTCGGTGTCCAGGTGCACGTAGTAGCCGGGCGCATGCACATCGCCGCCCCGTACATGGCGGAACTGGATGCCCACGTTGGTCTTATAAGGCGTCTTGTCGGCGGAGAAGCGCGTGTCGCGGAAGACGCGCATCAGCGAGCCTCCGACCTTCGTGTCCCGTGCGGTCATGTGCGGTGAGATCTCGCCCAGCAGTGCGCCCATGGCCCGGATGAAGTCGAATGCAGGCTCGCGGACTTCCTCCTCGTAGCGCTCACGGTTCTCGTTGAACCACTCCCGATTGTTGTTCGCTTCGAGTTCTTCCAGAAACTCGAACAGCTCGGGTCCGAAAATGCCCTCGTCGTCGCTCATCGGTGTCCTTTCGGCTCAGACTCTTGTGGCGCCTGCCGCGTTCGCACCGTAGCGATCCGCTGGAGGGGGGCGAGTGTGCACTGCCCGCACTGATGCGACCGGCCAAACGTACGCTGTGGCGATGAGCGATGAGACGGGTTCCGGACCGCCGGACACGACGGCGCAGGAGTGGCTGGCGGGCTTTGCCGCAGTGATCGGCGCGCCTGCGCCTGATGCGGTTGTCACCGACGCGCTGCTGAACCTGGCCGGCGCCGCTGCACACGACTCCGAGCGGATCGCAGCCCCCATCGCTTGCTGGATGGCCGGCGTTGCCGGCGTGCACCCTGAGGAGGCTCTCGAACGTGCTCGGCAGTACGTCGAGAGCCGGGCCGGCTAGGAGGCTGAGCCGGTAGGCGAAGCCGTGGCCCGAGCGGCCCGTGAGCGTAGCGAACAAGAGCGGGATACGACAGGTGCGACGACGAGAAGGTTCGCCTATCCGCGCAGCCTCTAGGAGGCTTCCTGCAGTTTCCACAGCGGCGACCTCGGCCCGCAGGGCGCCCGTCGTAGGCTGCGGTAGATGAGCGATCACCAGTTCGGGTTCCGCACTCGCGCATTGCACGCAGGCGGTCGGCCCGACCCGACGACCGGGGCACGCGCAGTCCCGGTCTATCAATCCACGAGCTTCGTGTTCGAGGACACGGCAGATGCGGCAGACCTGTTCGCACTGCAGAAGTACGGCACGATCTACACCCGCATCTCGAATCCCACCGTCAACGCCTTCGAGGAGCGGATGGCAAGCCTCGAAGGCGCCATCGGCGCTGTCGCGGCAGCCTCGGGAATGGCAGCGGAATTCCTCACTGCGGCCGCGCTCTGCAGCGCCGGCGACAACCTGGTCACGTCGACTGCGCTGTATGGCGGCACTCACACGATGTTCGACGTGACGCTGGGCCGCTTCGGCATCGACGCCAGATTCGTCGACGGTGACAGCGTCGATGCGTACGCGGCGGCCATCGATGAGCGCACGAAGTTCTGTTACACCGAGATCGTCGGCAATCCCTCAGGCTCCGTTCCGGACTTGGCCGGCATCGCCGAGGTGGCGCACGCGCACGGGCTGCCGTTGGTGGTCGACGCCACGTTCGCCACGCCGTACCTCTGCCGACCGATGGAACACGGCGCCGACATCGTGCTGCACTCGGCCACCAAGTTCATCGGCGGGCACGGCAACTCCATTGGCGGCGTGGTGAGCGAGTCGGGCCGCTTCGACTGGGGCAGCGGGCGCTTTCCGAACATGACCGAACCCGTGGCCAGCTACAACGACCTCCGATTCTGGGAGAACTTCGGCGAGTACGCCTTTTGCACCAAGCTTCGGGTGGAGCAGCTGCGTGACATCGGTGCCGCCATGTCGCCGATGAATGCGTTCCTGCTGCTGCAGGGGCTTGAGACGCTGCCCCAGCGCATGGATGAGCATGTGGCGAACGCGCAGGCGGTCGCGGAGCACCTCGAGGCCCATCGCGGGGTGAGCTGGATCAGCTACGCCGGTCTCGAATCTTCGCCTTACCGGGATCTTGCCCGCCGGTACATGCCTCAAGGGCCTGGTGCCATCTTCACCTTCGGCGTGAAGGGCGGCCGTCAGGCAGGTTCGGATTTCATCGAGGCACTGCAGATGATCAGCCACCTGGCGAACGTCGGCGATGCACGCACGCTGGTCATCCACCCAGCGTCGACCACCCATCAGCAGCTGTCGGACGAAGCGCTTGCAGCCGGCGGCGTGGGTGCCGACATGATCCGGCTGTCGGTCGGCCTTGAAGACCTCGACGACATTCTCTGGGACCTCGACCAAGCCCTCGCGAAGGCGGTGCCCGCATGACCATCACCCATGAACCGGT
The DNA here is from genome assembly GCF_965219595.1 of Candidatus Poriferisodalis sp. Lineage (NCBI taxonomy): Bacteria > Bacillati > Actinomycetota > Acidimicrobiia > Acidimicrobiales > Candidatus Poriferisodalaceae > Candidatus Poriferisodalis > Candidatus Poriferisodalis sp. Next base: position 3,109,868 of record NZ_OZ244781.1, on the reverse strand, counting down.
CGACGGCTGGACGGAACCCAGTGCCGCCGAGCGCTTGGACCTCATCAGGCGAACCGAGACAGTGGCGATGGTAGGTGTCTCGGCCAATCCGGCGCGGCCGTCGAACTTCGTAGCGACGTACCTGCTCAGCTCGAGCACCGACTTCGATGTGTACTTCGTGAACCCTGTGGTCAACGAGATCCTCGGCCAGCCGTGCTATCCGAGCCTCGCCGATCTGCCGGTGGTGCCCGATCTCGTGGATGTGTTCCGGCGACCGGCCGACCTGCCCGGTGTGGCAGCCGAGGCCATTGACATCGGGGCGCAGGCATTCTGGGTGCAGCTCGGACTGTGGAGCCCTGAGGCCGCCAAGCTGGCCAACGACGCAGGTCTCGACGTGGTGATGGATCGCTGCCTCAAGATCGAGCACGCCCGATTCCACGGCGGCCTGCACCTTGCCGGGTTCGACACAGGCGTCGTGGACTCGCGTCGCACCGTGGGCAGTCGCTAGCCGGCGACAGGCCGGTACCGATGCGAGCATCCGAGCGGGGGACCGGCCGGCGACGGAGACACGGCCTTGGCCTGCTAGCGGCACTCCTGCTCGCGGCCGCCTGCTCTTCAACCGAGGTGGTCGAACCGGTGACCGCGTCGAGTGAGGCGGCTGCGGCCGACACTGATCCTGCACAGGCGGCCGCGGCCACGCCCGACGACGACCAGGTCGTGACAACTGATGGCGCCGCAGACAGCGCGGACTCTGCCGCCGAACCGGTCGAGCTGACGTTCGAAGGCGGCCCGGCGGCCCCAGAGTTCCCGGCCGGCTACGACTGGTTCAACGTGAGCCGGCCGCTGTCGATGAGCGGCGACCTGCGCGGCAAGATCGTGCTGCTCGACTTCTGGACCCAGGGCTGCATCAACTGCATCCACATCATCCCCGATCTTCACCGGCTGGAGCAGGAGTATCCCGACGAGGTGGTGGTGATCGCGGTGCACTGGGCCAAATTCCCCAGTGAGCGCGAGTCCGAAGCTGTGCGGGAGGCATCGATCCGGTACGGCCGCCGACACCCGATCGTGAACGACGATCAAGAACTGCTGCGCCGGGCGTACGGCATCAACGCTTGGCCGACCGTTGTCGCTATCGACCCATTGGGCCGGGTGCTGGGTCCCATCGCCGGCGAGGGCGTATACGAACGGCTGGCACCCGCCATCGGCGTCATGGCCGATGAGTACGGCCACAACGGCCTCATCGATCCGACGCCGCTCGGTGAGCTCCTCGAGATCGAGCCGGCGCTGCCGACCGTGCTGAGCTTCCCCGGCAAGGTGCTGGCCGACGAGGCTGGCGACCGGCTCTTCATCGCCGACACGGGCCGTCACCGGGTGCTCGTGGCCACCCTCGACGGCGAGCTGGTCGACGTGATCGGCACAGGCGCCGAAGGTCGGGCCGACGGCGGTTTTGCCGAAGCGTCGTTCCGGCGCCCGCAGGGCATGGCCCTGGCGCGTGACGGCAACACCCTGTACATCGCCGACCGTGAGAACCATCTGATCCGGGCCGCTGATCTGCGCGCCCGCGAGGTGACCACCGTCGCTGGGACCGGCGAACCGGTCACTGTGTTCCAGGCTGGACCGGCTGCACAGACCGCCATCGCCTCGCCGTGGGACCTGCACCTCGAAGGCGAAGTGCTGTACATCGCGGGGGCCGGTCGTCATCAACTCTGGCTCATGAACACCGCCAGCGGGGTGCTCGACTTCTTCGCCGGAACGGGCGCCGAGGGCCTCGATGACGGCCACCGCTTCGCCGCCACGCTCTCGCAGCCCTCCGGGCTTGCGGCTGGGTACGGCGTGCTCTACTTCACCGATCCGGAAGCCAGCGCGGTACGGCAGGTCTCGCTCGGCCTCGACGGGCAGCTCGACACGCTGGTCGGCAAGCACCTGTTCGTGTGGGGCGATGAAGTGGGCAGTTTCGACGACACACTGCTGCAGCACGCCGTGGGTATCGAGTTCGTGCCGGGTGCGCAGGGCGCCGGGCTGCTGTACGTCGCAGACACCTACAACCACCGGATCAAGGTGCTCGACCTCGACACGCAGACATCATCGGTGCTGGTGGGTGGCGGCACGCCGGGACTGCAGGATGGCTTCGGCACCGACGCGCTGCTGGCTGAGCCGAGCGGGCTCAGTGCGACGACCGACACGCTCTACGTCGCCGATACCAACAATCACCGCATTCGTACGTTGGATCTCGCCACCGGCGAGCTGACCACGCTGGCGCTTTCGAATCTGGAAATCGCCACGGTGACGATGGCCGGCGTGATTGACGACCACGTCGTGCTGCTGCCCCAACGAGTCTCTCCTGGCACTGTCGAGATCGTCCTGGATCTCAAGGTGCCAGAGGGATACAAGTTCAACACCGACGGGCTGTTCGAGTTCGAATGGTCAGCTGAGGGCGACCTGCTGGCTCCTCGGGACACGGCTCGCTACGAGGCCCGGGGCCCCGAAATGCCAGTCCGGCTGACGGGCACGATCGGCGCGGACAGCGGCACCGCGGTGCTGACGGCTACCGCGGTGGTGTTCTATTGCCCGGCCGTCGATGAGACTTTCTGTCTCATTCGGGATGTGAACTTCACTGCGCCGATCGAGGTGGACTCCGCCGGTGGGAGCAGCATCTACTTGCCGCACCAACTGTTGTCTGCCGAGGAGCTGGAACAACGCCTGGGAACGGGTTGACGCCCGAGGGCGGCCACTCGTCCGAGCCGCGTCTGCGCGCGTTGCGGCGGTACGGGCGATCACGGATCAGGCGGATCGCCTCGGCGACAATGGTGCTGCTGACCGCAGCCGGCTGGTTCGCGGTCCTGCCTGACGCAGCTGCACAGACATCCAGCGAGTCAGAAACCCCTCCGCTCGTCACCGTTGTGCCCGATGCCGAATCTGGAGATTCTGAGGGCGAGCCGTCCCCGCCCCGGGTGGTGGCGGTGCTGCGCGGTCCCGGCGGGATCGGCTACTGGGTGATCGGTGTCGACGGCACGATCGAACCGGTCGGCACATCGATCCTGCCGATCGTGAGCGAGCTGCCTCAATTGACCACCCAGGTTGTCGGCGCCCGTCTCGGGGCGCCCGGGGCACTCGGCGTCTGGTTGCAGCTCGCGGACGACTCGGAGGTGGCCATCGGCGATCCGGGACCGACGGTCTTGACGGGGGAGGAGCGGCCCTTGGGTTGGCTCTCGGGAGTGGCGGTCCGTCAGTTGCTTTCGGGTGCGTGGTGGACCGATGTCGATCGGTGGTGCACCAGCGAGTTGCCGCTGCCGGTGCGGATCGGGCAGACGATCATGACGGCCCTCGGCGAGCGCTCGCTCGGATTCGCTGTCGAGGAGGCACGTGACCGTCGGATCGGCGGCATCTTGGTGCAAGGGCCGGTGACCGAGCATGTCTGGCGCCGCATCGCTGAGCTGCAGGATTTTGCGGGTCGTATCCCGTTGATATTCGCCGTCGACGAGGAAGGCGGTCGGGTGCAGCGGCTCGCCGCGGTGGTGGGGCGCTTGCCCTCGGCAGCGGCCCAGACTGCCAGGTCGCCCGCCGAGGTAGCTGAGGTGGCCGCGGATCACGCTCGCAAGATGTACCAACTCGGATTCACCATGAACTTCGCGCCGGTCATCGATGTCGGTGCAGGAGAGGGCATCGGGGACCGTTCATTCGGCAACGACCCGGCCACCGTCACCGAGTACGGCATGGCGACAGTGGAGGGTCTCAGCGCCGGTGGCGTCGTGCCGGTGGTGAAGCACTTCCCGGGCCACGGCGCTGCCACTGCGGACACCCACGATCAACTGGCGTCCACGGCCCCTCTCGACGAACTGCGCCAGCGCGACCTGATCCCCTTTGCGGCCGTCGTCGGGGCCACCGACGCGGCGGTCATGGTGGGGCATCTGAACGTCCCCGGCTTGACCGGGGGGATGCCTGCCTCGCTGTCACCGGCTGCGATCGACGGGGTGTTGCGGAACGAACTCGGCCACTCGGGACTGATCGTGACCGACTCGCTGGTCATGGGGGCAATCCGCAGCCAGTGGTCGGTGAGCGAAGCGGCGCTGCTGGCAGTGAGTGCAGGCGCAGATCTTGCGCTCGTCGGCGGCCTGGAGGATGCCGATGCAGCCTTTGCAGAGATCACCACAGCAGTCGCGCAGGGGCGATTGAGCCTGGATCGCATCGACGCCGCGGCAACCAACGTGTTCCGAGCCAAAGGCGTCTACGCATGCACACTCGTCGGCCGTGACGGCCTCGGCCGCCAGGTGTTGTACGACCCGACGCTGGTCGGCCGCTAGGCCAAGAAGAGTGGCTGTGGACCCGACCTCTCGAAGAAACCGTCTAGGCCGCCAGTAGGCGCTTGCGCTGGGCGTGGTTCACGTAGGCGAGACTCTGAGGCGGACGGAAGCCGTGTGCCTGCCGGAGAGTGTGTAGTGGGATCGGAACGGCCAGCGGTTTGGGGTGTTCCAGCAGCAGCGCCACGCCGCTATCTCTGCCCACGAGGTAGGTGTTGAACTCGGCGCGTGACAGCGCGGTGTGGGCGCCGTGCTGCTGCCACAGCTCCTCGGTGGGGTAGCGGGCGACGCTGCGAACCACGCAGGTGCCTACGAGCGCCCGTATGGCACCCGATGCGTACAGCAGTGCCAGCGTTGGCACGGTGATGCGCGGCATGATGCGCCGCACCTCGATCGTCTTGGTGCCGTCCAGAATCGCCTCGGCGAATCGTGGCTTGAGCGACAGCACCAGTGCCCGTGCAGGATCGAATAAGCGTTCAGGCATCGGTGCCGGGTTGAGGCAACCCCATGCCCTCGCGGTACAGCGCCTCGGCAGTGCGCTCGCTGACAGAACGCGTCGTGTTCGCGAAGCCCTGCTCCCAGATGTCGGGTCCGAGTTCGCGAGCACGCTCGGCGCTGACAGGCTGGTCGAATACGTCTGTCCGGCTGAACAGCAGCACAGTCGCCGCGGGTGAGCCACCGGTGCCGCTTGTCGCAGCCTCGCGAACTTGATCGAGGTCGAACACCCCACGCCTTGAGTACCTGCGGTGCAGACGCTCCGGCGTGCCGGTGTCCACACCGTCGAGCCACGACATCGCCCGAATTCCTGCCTCGGGGCCCCCGCCGGTGATCCACCACAGAATTCGCGCCGGCGCAGGAAGCCCGGGCCGTCGGCCCATGTAGTAGGCGTTCTCCCGTGCGGTGGCCGCTTCGGGAGCGGTTTCGACGAGCGTCATCTGCGCTTCCCGATAGCCGAGGAGCGTCCGGCCGTAACTCGGCCAGACCGGTACGACAAAGCAAGGTACAGCGCCTGTGAACAGCTTCAAGGGCCAGCGCTCCATCTCGATGCGGCTGATCAGCGCCGGTGACAGCTGATCGGCCTCGACATCGGGAAGCTTGAGGTCACCGGGTAGCGCATCGCCGCCTCCGACAACGAGGCGAGACACCTCGACCCTCCACAAGCCGCCGGCGTTGACGAATCCCTCGTCTCGCAGTGCCCTGCCAACTGTTTGGCCCACGGCATCGGTGATCTCGATGCGAGCCGCTTCGTCGGCCACGGCGCGCTGCCGAACCCAGTGGATGAGCTGGCGGAGCACGCTGTATGCCCTGCTGTCCGCCAGAGACCGCAACGCGCCCACCCGCAACGCGTCCCCATCCACGCAGTGGGCCGCGAGTGCCCACGTCGTGCCGTCTGCGGTGACTTCCTCGAAGCGGCCGTCGGGCTTGCCAACCGCGTCGGCGATGCGCTCACGCAACTCGGCAGCTCGTTCATGCCACGCTTGGTTGGTGAACCGGGCAAGCACCGCGTCGGCCGGCACGCTGCTCCGCCGCTGGATCGCAAAGTCAGAGGTTTTGATGAACTGCGGTTCGAACCCGTCAGCGCTCCCGGCCTGTATCGAGAGCAAGAAATCGGCTGGGCTGAGCACTGTCACTCCCACGAGACGCTCGATCTCGTAGGCAGAGCGCAGTAGCGCCGCGTCTCTGGTGACCAAGTGGGTCGCATCGCCCGCTGCCGTCTCGGCGATCACCATCAGGTCGGCATCTTGCTGGGCGCCTAGGTCACTGGCCTCACGCAGCGCCGTGTACCGAGTATCGACGCCAGATGCTGCAGTGTCGAGTTCCCGGAACCCGTGATGCGACTCACCTGACGGATCAGCGTGGGCCAACCCACCTGAGTCGCGAAGCTCGCGAGACACTTGTGCCGTGACCACTAGTTCGGCATGATCGCTCATCCAATCGGCCGTGAGCCCATGAGACGCATCTTCGTCACGACCCTCGCTCACATCGCGTACGACGTTGGTATCGAGCACCGCCAAGATGAGATCGTCGTCGTGCGCTGGTGCGGGTATTTGTGCGAGCGAGCCGAACAGCGACAGGTCGGCAATTGGCCGCCACCACACCGCCAGCATGTGCCCGGCCTGGCTGCGCCCGGGCCTGCGGCCCCATTCCTCGAATCCGAGCCGCGGCCACATGTGATGAGCGGCGTAGTCGACCCGGCAGCTCAGTCGGATGCCTAGGCGGTCCCGATGAATGCGAACGATCTCCTCCACCAAGCGACGTGCCGCCCCCGTGTTCCGCATGTCGTCCCGCACGCACAAATGCGTCAGTGAGACTTCATGGCGTCGCTTGCGCAGAGCGAACAGCGCATAGCCGACGACCTCGCCACGCAGCTTGGCCGCCAGCAGACATCTTGATGCCGCGGCTTCCTCAAACACGGCATACGGCAGCTGCCCGAGCGTCGCGCTGTTCGCATCCCCGAGCTCAACGACCCGGTCGTAATCCGCCCCGGAGGCCTCAACCCGCTCAACCTTCACGTCCCGCGCCATGACACCGCCTCGTCCAGCTCTACAACCCAGCAATTGCGAGGTGCATTGTGGCATCCGGCCAACGAATTCCTAGAAGGGTTTCGCGTTCCGAAACAGTTGCGCGCGCAGCAAGAAATGCACTGAGCAATGCCTGCCCGCTGTGCCTGCTCGGACGGGCCGGGATGTCTCAGTTCGGTCTCTCAACACGAGAACAATTGTGTGACTGGGGTGTCACACGGACCGACAACCGCCGTCTCGCCGCCAAGCCTTGGCAGCACCGACGCCGAAGTCGATCGCCTAGTCCCGGACCTCGTCGATCCATGCTTGCTGCTCTCGAAGTAGCGAAACGCACAGCATGATCGCCAGAAGCGAGTTCTCCCGCGTCAGGTGTTCGACCGTCGGCTGGTGGACGGTTGCATGCCGCGAGGCGGTTTCTGGAACAGCATGGCCCTGCTCTGGATAGAACGCTTGGAAGAACTTCGGGATGGGCGACAACAAGGCTCGGCGTGGGACCCCCGTGCGAAATCGAGCCCGTTCAGTCTCCAGCACCTTGAGTTCACTTTGCGCGAGCGAATACTTCGATTTGACTGCCTTCTCGTAGGCCTTCCGCTCGTCATCGCTGAAGAATGACAGGACGCGACGTTCCGACGCCCAGATCGCTGGCTGTTCAGCCACCGCCACAGCAAGCGCCATTGCCGCTTCGTGGTGGCTGTCCTCAAATGCCCGCACTGCTCGTCCGGCCAGCATCTGGGGGTCGCGCAACTCCGCATCGTCACATTCCGCAAAAACGAGTTTGCAATGGTCGAGCACAACATGTTCGCTCGCCATGAGCACAGCTACCCGCTGCTGTGGCTCGGCCGCCGCAAGCTCCAACAGAACCGATTGAGGCGGCACCCAAGCGACCGGGATGCCACTCTCGGAAGCGATCGGCAGTACTTGGTCGGGAGTTAGCCCGCTGCCATGCCAGTTGCGCGGGCGTAGCCAATCCAGAGCGATCCTCAACGCCGAGTTCCCTTTGGCGCGCTCGGGGGCGTCAGGATCATCGACAAACTCGAATTGCTCCTTGATGTCCTTCATCGGCACCATCTTGATCCTGCTCACAGAGGGATGCGTACATAACCTTGCAAGGGGAGTCTCTGAAGAGCGGGTGCCTACTGCTACAAGGATTCTGCGGGGTCGAGGCCAGGTATTTCAGCGCTTCAACGACTTGGCCGAATTGTTCGGCTGCTGTCTCAGCACCGTCGTCTGCTCAGTAGCGATTTTGCGCACTAGCCCGTGGTCAGACCGTGATCGGCATTGAGCTGACGCAGACCTTCCTTGACGGTCAGGTCGAGCGTGTCGTGCGGAATTCCTTCGGGATGGCACGCACTGACTTCGAGTTGCACCATGGCGGTGGCGCCGGTCGCTACCAGCGCGCTCACCGCAACCTTGAAGACGTCCCGGACCTTGCTGCCGGGGATGTTGCTGGCAGTGACGACAACACGGGTGGACTCATGATCGGGACGGCCTCGCACTCGTGGCGTCTGGACCGCAACGTGGTGTCCGACACATGCCGCCCAAAAGCCGCTTCACGGTCACCCACCCCGACCCCGCATCTATCCGCTCGGCCGCTTAGGTCGTCACGCTTCGGCTCGCTACAGTCGCCGTCGGGCGGGGCTGGCACAAGCCCTACTGCGGCGCGGTCGGGGGATCGGGTGAACGCTCAGACGCACAGTGAGTTGGCGAACTTCATCTGGAGTATCTGCAACCTGCTGCGCGGCCCCTATAAGCGCAACGAGTATCGCAAGGTGATTCTGCCGCTCACGGTGCTGCGGCGTTTCGATTGTGTGCTGGCTGATACGAAGGACGATGTGTTGGCTGCCACCGGGCGGCATGCCGGCCAGACCGAGAATGTGCGTCATCAACTGCTCACGGTGGCTGCGCAGCGCTCGTTCTACAACACGTCCCCGTTCGATTTCGCCCGCCTGCTCGACGATCCGAACCAGATCGCTGCGAACCTGAACGCGTACGTCGGAGCGTATTCGCCGAATGTGCGCGATGTCATGGAGCGCTTCGATTTCGGCACTCAGATCGACCGCATGGACGAGAAGGATCTGCTGTTCCAGGTGGTGCAGCGCTTCGCCAGCCTCGACCTGTCGCCTGAGCGTGTGGACAACGTGCAGATGGGGTACGTGTTCGAAGAGCTGATCCGCATCGGCGCCGAGCAGTCCAACGAGGAAGCGGGGGAACACTTCACACCTCGCGAGGTGATCCGCCTGATGGTCAGCCTGCTGCTGTCGCCCGAGCCCGACCTGGGCAAGGCCCATGTGGTCAAGACCATCTATGACCCTGCGTGCGGCACCGGCGGCATGCTGACGGTCGCTGAGCGGTTCCTGCGGGATCACAACGCCGAGGCCCGCCCGCACCTGTTCGGCCAGGACATCAACGACGAGTCGTGGGCGGTATGTCAGGCCGACATGCTCATCAAGAGCGACGAGAAGGCCCGGGTCATGCTGGGCGATTCGTTCACCGACGACCATTTTCGGCTTCGCCACGACGATACGCCGTGGACGTTCGACTACATGCTGGCCAACCCGCCGTTCGGAGTGGAGTGGAAGCAGCAGAAGCAGGCAGTCGAGCGTGAACGCGACACGTTCGGCTTAGCGGGCCGGTTCGGGGCGGGCCTGCCGCGCATCAATGACGGGTCGTTGCTGTTCTTACAGCACATGCTGTCCAAGATGCAGCCGGTGGCCGCTGAGGACTCGGGCGGCAGCCGCATCGCGATCGTGTTCAACGGGTCGCCGCTGTTCACCGGCGACGCGGGCAGCGGCGAGAGCGACATCCGCCGCTGGATCATCGAGAACGACTGGCTCGAAGCGATCGTCGCCCTGCCCGATCAGCTGTTCTACAACACCGGCATCTCCACCTATATCTGGGTGCTGACCAATCGCAAAGAGGCACATCGCTGCGGCAAGGTGCAGCTCATCGACGCCCGCGAGTTCTACGTGAAGATGCGTCGCAACCTCGGCAACAAGCGCAACGAGCTGTCAGCCGACCAGATCGCCGACCTGACCCGCATCCACGGCAGCTTCGAAGACGGTGAGACACGCGACATCACCGACGAAGACCCCGTCACCCATGAGCCGCGCACCCGGCCCCGAGTGGTCAGCAAGGTGTTCAACAACGACGACTTCGGCTACCGCAAGATCACCGTCGAACGGCCGCTGCGACTGAACTTCGCCGCAGTGCCCGAGCGCATTGCCCGTCTCGAAGACGAGAAGGCGTTCGCGAACCTCGCCAAGAGCAAGAAGCAGGCCGGCGCTGCCCATGATGCCGAAGTCGCCAATGGCCAGGCCCGCCAGCAGGCCATACGCGACGCGCTCGCCACCCTCGCCGAGACCACTGGCGGCGCAGTGCTCACCGACCGGGACGTGTTCATCGCCCGCCTGCGCGCCGCTGCCGAAGCGCACCGCCTGAAGCTCACTGCGCCCGAGCGCAAAGCCGTCCTGTCAGTGCTCGGCGAACGCGACCCCGACGCCCCGCCGTGCGAAGGCCCCGACGGCCACCCCGAGCCCGACACCAGCCTGCGTGACACCGAGACCGTGCCCCTCAGCGAAGACATCGACGCCTACATGGATAGCGAAGTCCTCCCGCACGTCCCCGACGCCTGGGTGGACGACGCCAAGACCAAGATCGGCTACGAGATCCCGTTCAACCGTCACTTCTACGTGTACGAGCCGCCCCGCCCGCTCGACGAGATCGAAGCCGACCTACGAACCCTCGAAACCGAAATCGCCCAACTCCTCGTCGAAGTCACCACCTGACAAGGCTCGCCGTCGCCAACGGCCGCGGTCGACGGTCGCAGCGACATATTCGACGGCGAAGCTGATCTTCCAGCGCGGCGAATGACGGCAGTCGGTCATGGATCGCCATCGGGGACGAGATGGGAGGCGCGATACGCTCAGGCTTGCAACCTGGCCGGCAGGTGGGACATGTCTGAACAGATGACGACCGACGGCCTGCATTTGCCTTCGCTGTCGATTCGGGGCTTTCGCGGCATCCCCCGCTTGGATGTGGAACGCCTCGGGCGTGTCACTTTGCTCACGGGCCGCAACGGCGTCGGCAAGACGACGGTCCTCGATGCTGTCCGTCTCTACGCCGAGAGGGGAAGCCTGTTCGCTCTTCACGAGATCCTCGCGCGCCACGAAGAACTTGAGACGTGGCCCGACGACGACGACGGCTGGGACGAGCGCCCGGTGTTCGAGGCGCTGTTCAGCGGGCGCCACCCAGAGATGCACAGCAGCTTTGCTGTGGGTCCCGAGAGTGGTGAAGCGCGCGTTTGCGTGACGATTGTTGCCCCCGACAAGATCTCAAGAGACCAGTTGCTGCCGTTTGAATCCCGCAGTGGACCATTTGACAGTCCGATTCTGCAGATTGCCTTTGGGCAGCACCAGCAGTTCGTACCGGTATTCGACAAGCTCGACCCGGCCTACGAGCCGCTGATCCTGTCTGGGCGACGATCACGCCATTTGTTCCCAGGATTGGAGTGGCCGGACAGCGTCGCGTGCGTGGCTCTGGGACCGGGCCTGCCGAGCAACCGTCAGGCGGCCGCGCACTGGGATGATCTCGCAGCCGGGCCAAGAGAGGAACTGGCGCTTGGTGCGTTGCAGCTCGCATGTGCTGGCACCATCGTTCGCATTGCTGCTGTGGCTGGTTCAGCGCGAACCCGTGACCGACGGATCGTGGTCGGCCTCGCAGATGGTGAACGGGTCCCCCTCCGCAGCCTTGGTGACGGTGCCGCTCGGCTGTTTGGCTTGACAATCGCATTTTCTAGTGCGGCTGGCGGGTTTCTCCTGATTGACGAAGCCGAGAACGGAATCCACCACTCGCTGCAGACTGACTACTGGCGCTTGGTGTTCCAAGCCGCTCGCGACAACGACGTCCAAGTGCTTGCGACGACTCACAGCTGGGACTGTGTTGAAGGATTCGCTCGTGCTGCGAGCGAAGACGAGCAATCCGAGGGCGTCGCGATTCGTCTTGAGCGTGGTGACGATGGTGACCTCCGGGCAGTCGAGTACAGCGAGGACACGCTCCGAGTTGCCGCGGAGCGAGGTATCGAGATCAGGTAGTCCCCGCCGTGGCTGCCTCTCGGCCTGCTGGGCCGCGCCTGCTGCTCGTCGAAGGCGCAGACGACGAGCACGTCATCAGGCACCTCCATGAGCAGACGCAGGGGGCGGTGGACTTCGACATCGAGCAGCTTGGCGGCACCGCTCAGATCAGAGAAGAGATCGAAGCGCATGCGAAGGCTCCCGGCCGCACTGCGTTGGGCATCGTCGTCGATGCGAACTCTGACACCGCGGCGCGATGGCAGAGTGTTAGGGATGCCCTCATGCTGGCTGATATCCGGCTCCCGCTGGCACCAGATCCGCCCGGTACCGTCGTGCCGTCCAGCACAGCCGGAGTACCCAAGGTGGGCGTCTGGCTCATGCCCGACAACCAAGCATCGGGGGAGCTCGAAGACTTCCTAGCGGCACTCATCCCGGCTGGAGACGATGTGTGGCGGCTCGCTCAGCAGTACGTCGAACAGGTTCCGGGCGATCAACTCAGCAAGCCGGCCAAGGCCAGACTTCACGCATGGCTGGCTGTCCGCACCGACGGTGGTCGCTTGGGCACCTCGATCAGCGCGGGCGCCTTCGATCTCGAACAGCCCGCCGCAAGGTCGTTCGTAGACTGGCTGCGACGTGTCTTCCAGTAGCCGCGTGCCGTTGTGATGAAGCTGACCTACGCGGTTGTCATTGAGCAGTACCCGAGCAACTACGGCGCGTGTGGGCCAGACGTTCCGGGTTGCATCAGCACCGCCGCCACTCCAGACGAGATGCTCGCGATGATCCGCGAAGCGCTCACCTTCCACATCGAGGCGACGATCGAGCATGGCGACCCCATACCGATGCCCACGATGTCCATCGACGACGCCATCGCCTACCACTGCCAAGCCGTCATCGACCATGAGGCGGAGTGGTTGGCCGAGTTCGGCGAAGTCCCGTCAACGCTCTGGACATGGTTCCAAACCGTCGAAGTCGAGATCCCGGCACCTCATGCGGCCCTCGCCGCGGCGACTGCGTGAGCTCGCAGGGCGGCCGCATCGCCCCGGCCCAAGATGCCGAGGTCGCCCAATGAGCGAGGCACGCGTTGCCGACGGTCGCGCTCGGCAGGGGTACGCAGGCGAGTTCTCCCGGCGTTGGCCGTCGAAGCGGCTTTCGCACTGCGTTCAGAGGTCAGATGTGAAGGTAGAGCCCGAGGAGATTGAAGCCTCATCGTATGTCGGGCTGGAAAATGTCGTCCCCCATACGGGACGGTTGATGGGACTGGGCGACCAAACACCGGACGGCACAGCGAACGTCTTCGACGCTGACGATGTGCTCTTCGGAAAGCTCCGCCCATACTTGGCCAAGGCTGTGCGGCCGGGCTTCGGCGGCATCTGCTCAACCGAGTTCTTGGTCTTGCGTGCCGTCGAATTCACGCCGGAGTTCCTGCGGTACGTGCTGCTGTCGGATGAGTTCGTCTCGGCGGTCGACTCGTCCACCTATGGCGCCAAGATGCCACGGGCGAACTGGGAGTTCATCGGCAATGTCCGGGTCTTGGTGCCGCCACGAAACGAACAGGTATCCATAACCGCCTACCTCGACCGTGAGACGGCCCGGGTCGACGAGTTGATTTCGAAGCAGGAGTTGCTGATCGAACGGCTCGGTGAGTACCGGGTGGCGCTGATCACACGGACGGTGACGCGCGGGCTGCCGCCGGATGCTGCGGAGGCCGCGGGACTGGACCCGGCGCCGCCGCTGAAGGATTCGGGGGTGGAATGGCTCGGGAAGGTGCCGGAGCATTGGGACGTGGTCGAGAACCGACGACTGTTTGATGAGCGAGATGAGCGATCGGACGATGGCGATGGGGAGCTCTTGACGGTCTCGCACCTCACGGGCGTGACTCGCCGGTCCGAGAAGCCGGATGTCGGAATGTTCATGGCGGAGACGCTGGAGGGATACAAGCGATGCCTCCGGGGCGATCTGGTCATTAACACCATGTGGGCGTGGATGGGGGCCGCGGGCACGGCGAGCGAAGCTGGTTTGGTGAGTCCGTCATACAACGTTTATGTGCCGGATTCGCAATTCGTGCTTCCGGAGTTTCTCGACATGGCATACCGGTCGCGGCGGTACGTGGTCGGCATGACTTCCGAATCCCGAGGCATCTGGTCGTCGAGGCTCCGGCTCTATCCACAGCATTTTCTGTCGCTGGTGACGGTGGTTCCTCCCATGAACGAGCAGCAGGCCATAGTTGCCTATGTCGCCGATATTGAAGATCGCGTCAAACGGATGGCGTCAGCTGTGCGTGATGCAATCGAACGCCTGGGGGAGTACCGCATGGCGCTTGTCTCGGCTGCGGTGACCGGCAAGATCGACGTGCGGAGATCGGCGGTCGATTCTCGGGGCGGTGTGTGATGTCGGCTCAGACGACGGAGCAGGCGTTCGAGTCGACGGTGGAGTCGATGCTCGCCGATGTTGGCTGGGTATCGGTCGATGCCGCCGAGTGGGATGTGGACCAGGCGTTGTTCCCTGATCGTGTTCTGGCGTTCTTGCGTTCGACTCAGCCGGAGCTGTGGGCCGAGGTCGAGCAGTCTCAGGGCGCGCAGCTCGAAGGTCGGCTCGTGGAGCGGCTGTGCAAGGAGCTGGACACGAAGGGCACGTTGGAGGTGCTGCGTCACGGATTCAGGTTCGTGGGTAAGACGTTTCGGCTGGCGTACTTCAAGCCGGCGCACGGCCTGAACCCCGACGCGCTCGCTCAGTTCGCGAACAACGAGCTCACGGTGACGCGGCAGGCCCGTTGCCATCCGGGCAAAGGCGACACGGTCGATTTGCTGTTCACGTTGAACGGGGTGCCGGTGGCGACGTGCGAGTTGAAGAACCCGATGACGGGTCAGTCGTGGCAGCACGCGGTCAGCCAGTACCGCACGGATCGGGAGCCGAGCGCGCCGTTGTTCCGGTTCGGCAAGCGGGCGCTGGTGCATTTCGCCGCGGACCCCGACGAGGTGCACATGACGACGCGGCTCGCGAAGGGCGACACGCGGTTCTTGCCGTTCAATCGTGGCAGCGCTCCGGGCTCGGTGGAGTGCGGCAAGGGCAATCCGGCGCATCGGTCGGGGTATCGCACCGGGTATTTCTGGGGCGAGGTGCTGGAGCGGGACCGGTTCTTGGACATTGTCGGCTCGTACATGTTCACCGAGCGCCGCGAGGAGAAGGTTGTCGACGGCAAGGGTGCCCGCACCGTGCGGACCGAGACGCTGGTGTTCCCCCGCTACCACCAACTCGATTCGGTGAGCCTGCTGGTGGAGTCGGCCCGCGCCGAGAGGGCGGGCCGGAACTATTTGGTGCAGCATTCGGCGGGCAGCGGCAAGACGAACTCGATCTCGTGGCTGGCGCACCGCCTGTCGAGCCTGCACACCGACAGCGACGCCAAGGTGTTCGACTGCGTGCTGGTGATCACTGACCGGCGGGTGCTCGACGCTCAGCTGCAGGGCGCGATCACCCAGATCGAGCACACCCAGGGTGTCGTGCAGGCCATCGACGACGACGGCGAGCAGCTCACCAGAGCGCTGGTGGACGGCACCAAGATCGTCGTCACGACGTTGCAGAAGTTCCCGAACGTGATGCGGAATCTGTACCGGATCGCTGGGGCCGAGTCGGCGGAGCGTCCGAGCGAGGCAGAGAGCGCGCAGGCCGGCGAGTGGGCGAAGGAGCTGGCGTCGCGGCGCTACGCGATCATCGTGGACGAGGCCCACTCGAGCCAGACCGGCGACACGGCGCTGCAGATGAAGCAGCTGCTGGGCGCGGGTTCGCCGGCCGGCGACGACGCATTCGATGAAGACGGCGGCGGCTCGTTGGATTGGCAGGACAGCCTGAATGCGATCGTGGAGTCACGCGGCCCACAGCCGAACCTGAGCTTCTTCGCGTTCACGGCCACGCCGAAGGGCAAGACATTGGAGCTGTTCGGCCGCCCGGCGCCGGGCGATCCCGACGGCGTGCCGGTGCCGTTCCACACCTACAGCATGCGCCAGGCGATCGAGGAGGGCTTCATCCTGGACGTGCTGGGCAACTACACCGATTACGACACGTACTTCAAGCTGGTCAACACCGCTGAGAGCGACGACGAGTTCCCCAAGCGCCGCACTGCCACGAAGCTCAACAAGTTCGTGACGCTGCACGAGCACAACGTGGGCCAGAAGACCGAGATCATCGTGGAGCACTTCCGCAACCAGGTGATGCACGCCATGGGCGGCCGAGCCAAGGCGATGGTGGTGGCGGGGTCGCGGCTGCATGCCGTGCGGTACATGAACGCGCTCGGCGGCTACATCGACGCCCGCGGCTACGACGACGTGCGACCGCTGGTGGCGTTCAGCGGCACAGTCGTGGACCCCGACACGGGTGCGGAGTACACCGAGCCGAAGATGAACACCGACGTCGTGACCGGCAAGCCGATCAGCGAATCGGCGCTGCCGGGCCGGTTCGCGTCGCCGGACTATCAGATCCTGCTGGTGGCCGAGAAGTACCAGACCGGGTTCGACCAGCCGCTGCTGCAGGCCATGTACGTCGACAAGCCCCTGTCGGGCGTGCACGCCGTGCAAACGCTGTCGCGGCTCAACCGGATCGCAGTCGGCAAACAACCGCCGTTCGTGCTCGACTTCGTGAACTCGCCCGCCGACATCGCCGCAGCGTTTGCCCCGTACTACGGCGTGACGGAGCTGCGCGAGCGGTCCGACCCCTACCAGCTCGACAGCCTCGCCTACGAGCTGAACGAGGCACAGGTGTACCTGCAGGACGAGGTCGACAAGTTCGCCGCGGTGTTCTACCTGCCCCTGCACAAGCAGCGGCCCAGCGACCACGTCCGCATCGAAGCCACCCAGCAGCCCGCAGTGGACCGCTTCAAGGCGCTCGACGACGAAGCGCAGCACGAGTTCGGGGACCGGCTCAGCGCGTACGTGTCGCTGTACACGTTCCTGAGCCAGATCATCCCCTACGGCGACTGCGACCTCGAACGGCTCTACTCCTACGGCCGCAAGTTGCTGCCCAAGCTGCACACCGGCGACAGCCCTGAACCTGTCCACCTCGGCGACGACGTGGAGCTGGAGTACTACCGCATCCAGAAGATCTCTAGCGGCGCGATCAGCCTCGACGGCGCCGACACCACCGTGACCAGCCCCACAGCCGTCGGCACCGGCAACGTCGAGGAAGACAAAGAGCCGCTGTCACAGATCATCGACCGCCTCAACCAGCAGTTCGGCACCAACTTCGACGACAGCGACCGCCTCTTCCTCGAACAAATCCAGAACGACGCCTTGCAGGCCGGCGAGATGCTCGCCACAGCCCGAGCCAACGACCTCGACAAGTTCATCCTTGCCGAGCGCCAACGCCTCCGAGACCTCATGCTCAACCGCCTCGCCGGCAACGACAAATTCGTCAACCGCTGCCTCGAAGAACAAGACTTCGGCGAAATCGTAGAAATAGGCCTCCTCAACGAAATCTTCGCCACCGCCCACGCTGACCAACAAGAAGTCCCGTCGGTGAAGTGATGCTCGCCGCCCTTGAAGACCTCGGTCTCCGCAAGGCCAGACTCGATGCGCTCGACGTGCTGCGCTTCGGTGTCGCCGGACTCGACGGGCGTCTCGTCGAAACTCTCTGAGTCGATATGCACAACGACAGCTGCGTGGCCTGTGGAGGCGAAGGAGTCAAGCCCAGACGAGCGGACCGGCACAAGTACCGCTACTTCGTTGCCGTCTACCACGAAGCGTGGCCCCTCCATGACGAGGAGCTTGAAGCCGAATATGGGCCAATGCCCAACGACAGCTACCTGCCCGCCGGCTTGAAGTACAAAGTGGCGCGCAACCCCGTCGGCCGATACGGGGAGAAAGTCCGTGGTGCGTCTGATGGTTGGACTGAGGTACTTACGTCGTGTGGTCGTTTCACGAAGGAGTGGCGCCAAGCGCGGACGTTCGCATC
The DNA here is from genome assembly GCF_965219595.1 of Candidatus Poriferisodalis sp. NCBI lineage: Bacteria > Bacillati > Actinomycetota > Acidimicrobiia > Acidimicrobiales > Candidatus Poriferisodalaceae > Candidatus Poriferisodalis > Candidatus Poriferisodalis sp. The sequence continues at coordinate 3,092,060 of NZ_OZ244781.1, read as the reverse complement.
CGACAGGGAAGCTGACCGCACCGTTGAGCGGCTCGCGAGCGGATTGCCGGTATTCGTCACACGTGCCATAGGGATAGCGGCCCTAGTTGGCGTAGCGGTGCCCGCATGGATCAGTGCACTGGTGATGCTGTTCGCAGAAACATCCTGCGGCTAGTTGATGGCTCGCGAGATTGCGTGCGCTGGATGCGGGCAGCCCGTCGACGGCAGTGTGGTGTCGGTGGCAGTTGTAGTCGTGGACCCAGCGGGCCAAGCGGGCTCTGCGGTCGGCTTCTGATCTGAACACCCGGGCGAAACTCGTCGGCCAACGTGCGGTTGAACCGCTCTGCTTTGCCGTTGGTCTGGGGCCGGTAGGACCAGGTGCGCCAGTGCTTGACGGCCCGTTCGGCGAGCAGCTCGGTAAATCTTGTCGAGCAGAGTTGTGGCGGTAGAACAGCCGTGGGGTGGCATCCCCAACGGGACCAACTGCGACGGTTGCGTCGGGGAGAGCGCCCATTCATCTCCAAGCCAACTGCACGAACGCGTGTATCTTTCACCTGCCATGGCAACTGCAGGTGACGTCATCGGTCGCATCAGTCTGCGCTCAACCGAGGAGGCATGAAATGAGCCGGGTTGTGCAGATGCACTTCGAGCATGACGAACCCGTTGAACCCTCGAAGATCAATGGCACCTACTACCAAGCGGAAGGACCCGCCGATTACATCTTGGCCCGCATGTACGCGCTGGCGGCCATAGGTGCCGAGACAGACGGTTTCTTGGACCTCATCGCTCAGGGCACAGAATTCCACGGCGTTCGCATCTCGCTCCACGAGACCAGCGACGAACACGATGAGGAAGCACTTGGCGATCAAAATCAGCGCATCGTCGACCACTACACGAGGATCGAGTTACACGCTCTGAAGCACTTGGCGATCGAGACTCTCTTGCGGTTGTTCATGGCGCACAGGGGCATCCCGCCGTGCCCCTGGCTGGAGATCTCGCGTCAGACGAACTTCCGCGGCTACAAGAAGGCGGTCAAGCGGACGATCGTCAAGGGGGATCGAGAAGAACTGGTACGCGACTGTGCTCAGTTGTTTCTCGCCACGGATCGCGTGCCGGCAGATTCCCCGGTGGAAGCGCGCGAGGCCGCCGACAATCTCGCCGGATTCCTTCAGGACTTTGCGAGTGCGTGGCTCGGGCAGGCGAAGTCGTACAACTCCACCAAGCATGGCTTGACTGCGATTCCTGGATCGGCGGTCCTCGACATCGGGTCAAGCGAAGCCACTCACAGCAGGTGGGGCGAAGGCGACAGCCTGACTCACCTGACCCATGAGGCTGTGGGCGACGGCGAGCGCCGCTGGCACATGGTCACCAGGTGGATTCGGCCGCGAGAAGCGATGGGAACGATCGTCCTCGTACATCTCATGCTCAAGGCCCTGTGGAGCATCGCTCGATGCCGTTACGGATTCGCCAGCGAATTCACGCGATTCGCACTACCACCGGACGTGTATTCACCCTCGAATCTGCGTGACGCGGAATCCACGATCGTCGAAGAGTCGTCTCTGCCCCTGTTCACGGAGTTGTCCCAAACGGACTGAGGAATAGCCCACGGAGACACTGCAGGTCCAGGTTCGCCATAGGATGCCCATGGGTAAGGTCACCGTGGCTGACACGGATCTCTGATCAGCGCAACGGGACCGACAACCGGGTCCCGCTGGACGGAGCTGGCAGCGGCGACGGCGACATGCGACGCTCACCTCCGACGAACGTCGTCAGCGGCACCGCGTCAGCGCCGACCGCCGCGCGATTTCATCGACGCCCGCCTAGCGCCCGCAGGCACTGATGCACTTTGCGGATGATGCGGCCAGCCGCCTCGCGTTCGCTGGTGCTGAGACTTGCATTGGGGACATCGTCTTCTGCCAACCGGAGCGCATTGAGACACTGTTGGCGGGTCAACGCGCGGGAGTGCCGACGGCCTCGACTCTGCCAGATGACCTCACCGATGTCCTCGCCGCGGTGCATGTCAGTCCAGATGTGGCCGACATGCAGGGCCACCCTGCCGTCGGCAAGCACTTCACCGGTCCGAGGCCACGACGCTCGCTCTCCCACAGGACACGGACGCTACTGAACTGACGCACGATGCATCAGCACTCCCGGACGCCGCAGTGGAGCGGCTGCCCGTTAGTTGTCGGTTCGCGTGAGGTTGTGCGCGCAGGTAGCCCACATCGACAAATGCAACGCAACGGCTCGACACGTTGCCGACCATAGGTTTGGCGGCATTCCCTGCCAAACGAATAAATGGGACCCCCAAGTGGGAGTCCCAGCTGGACCTCGACAGAGATCCCCAGCAAAGCGGGTTCCAATGGAACCCGGACCGAAGTGTTGCCGAAGAGGCGAGTCCAGCTCTAGCGCTATAGCGGCATCGAAGACGCAGCGGCGCGTAGGACGGCCACCCCGGCCCTGCGGGAGATCGGGGCTAGGGCAGGGTGACGGTTACTTCGGGCTCGGGGGGCGGAGGACCGGTTTCGAAGTTGCGGACCACCTGGCTCCAGGTGAGCTGCCACTCCTTCCAGTGGGCACCGACATAGGCAGGATCGGGCCGGTACGGATGCACTGTCACTCCGAACTCGTTCCACTCGGGCGTGCTGACAATGTCGCTGCGGGCCGGTCTCGAACCGAAGCGGTCGCTGATGCCGAACTGGAACAGGGGCTCACCCATGGCGTCGATGAGCCGACCCCCGAGTGAAGCGTTCTGCGCTCCCGCTACCACCCCCGCATAGAACCCGATCCGGACGCAGTCATCGGTTACCACCGCTATGTCCAGTGATGGGGGCAGGCCGGGTTGATACTCGGCGTACACCGACGGCAGACCGGTTGTGCCCCAAGTCATCGGCAGGCGTCCGCGCAGCGACTGCAACGTCACCGGATCCGGCTCGTCCTGGCTGATCGGCCGTTCTGGGGGCGGCTCCCCGCCGGCGAAACGCTCGAACGTCGCAATCTCCCAACTGGGGGACAGTTCGACGTTCCACCTCAGCATCTGGTCGAGCACCTGGGGCCACGGGGTGGCCTCGTCGCCGCCGCGCTCGGGATGCAGTCGCTCGAGCGCCACCAGCAGGTACACGCCCATCCTGCTCGTTGCCGCATCCGGGATCACTGCGGTGCCTCCATGAGCCGGGTCCCAGAGCGCGGCCAGACCGCTGGGCACCGGCGGCGGCAGGAGCTCGGCGTCTGGCAGCTCATCGATGCGCCGTTCTGGTACCACGTAGAACGACGGCAGGTAGTTGAGGCAGGCGTCGATGTAGCTGATCGGCGTCATCGCATGATCGCCAACCGCCAGATCCTCGACCAGCGGACCGGGCGCAAGCGGCACGTACGGTTCGGTGAGCCCGCTGTCGATGACGTGTTGAAGGTCCAACGTGTCGACGCCGACAACCACGTCTGCGACCGGGTGCGCCCGGCTGCGTTCGAGCAGATCGATCACATCGTCGGGCGTGTCCTCCCGGAACACCACAATCTCGATACCCGTCTCCTCGGTGAACGCTTCCAGAGCGTCGGCAGGCAGGTGAAAGTCACGATGAGTCAGGATGCGTACCGCTGCGGATCCCTGCCCCGTCTCTGCACACCCGGCGGCCACGACGGCGACCGCACACACGGCAGCGGCAAGAGCCCGGGCATGCCGAGCACGTCGCCGCGCCCGCTCAGGGAAGCGACTTGCCATGTGTCTGTATCGCCAGCACAGTGCCGGCTTGGACCTTGACGTGGGCCTCAGGTTCAGTGAGTTCGTTGCTCAGGCCGAGCGTTGCCGCGCTCGCCAGCGGCGTCGCCCCGGTCAGGTTCCACCGCAGCCCGCTTGTGTCCAGGCTGGCGGTACCGCCCACTGCCAGCAGCGTCAGCAAGTTCCCGTCGTCGGCGGGCAGTTTCATGTCCATGCCTGCGGTTGCCGCCCGCACGATGCTCGCACCGATGTAGGCAGTCAGCGGGAGAGCGGCATACCGCGGCCTGGCCAGCATCGTTGCCGAGACCATGAGGTGGTCGAGCCTGCCGCCGCCACCGCCGGCTAGCGCGATCTCGGTGGGGTCCAGGCCCCAGGCAAAGCTCAGCGCCAAGTCCAGGTCGCTGTGCGCCTTGTGGCGGTCGTGTCGCTGGACCACCAGGTCAGGCCACTGCTCGCGAGTTCTCTGGAGCATCGTGGCGTCAACGGAGTCGAAGTCGCCGACCACTACGTGAGGCCGCAGTCCCAGCCGCAGCGTGTACGCCAAGCCACGGTCGACCGCGATGACGCAAGACGGCTCGCCCGGCGGGAGCCGTCGAGGCGCCACAGGCCCCCCGTCAATGATCCAAACGCAACCGGCATCCAGATCCCTCCCATCGTCGCTCACAACACCAGTGTGACCCCAAGCTGCGAGGGGCAGATGTCATAGCGGGCGCACATAGGCACACGGCTCTGCCCGGTACCTTGCAGTTCAACGTGGATCTCGCCCGCCGGCTCGCCCGGCTGCCCCTGCTGGCCGTGATGATCGCGGTCTGCGCGGCCGTCGTGACAATCGGTGCCCGCGCCTCGGCACCGCACGCAGCGCGCACGCTCGATGCGGTCGAACGAGACCGAGATCACATCACCATCGATCTGCGTCCCGGTGCCCAGCGAACCCAGGTCTTCGACTCCGACGGCAATCCGATCGGCATCCTGGTGAACGACGTCGACCGCGAGATCATCACGCTGGACCAGGTGCCCGATGACGTGATTGCCACGATCGTGGCGGTGGAGGACAGCAAGTTCTGGCTTCACAACGGCGTGGACCTGCGGGCGACGGCACGCGCCCTGGTCTCGAACGTGTCCGCTGGCGGCATTGCATCGGGTGGCTCCACGATCACCCAGCAGATCGTGAAGCTGCGTGTGGTGGGCAGCGAGCGCAGCTTCAACCGCAAGATTCGCGAGGCGGTCATCGCCGCCCGACTCGAGGAGGACTTCACCAAGGAGGAGATCCTCGAGTTCTACGTCAACGAGGTGTATCTCGGGAACGGGGCGTACGGCCTGCAGGCCGGGGCCGAGACCTACTTCGGCAAGGACGTCTCGGCGCTCGACGTCGGCGATGCAGCTTTCCTCGCGAGCCTGATTCGCAGTCCCGGCTTGTTTGACGGGTTCGACCAGAACATCGACACGATGACGCGGCGCCGCAGCAGATCGCTGCAGCAGGCCGTTGACGCGGAGATCATCACCGAGGCCCAGCGAGATGCCTTCGAGCGGAGACCGCTGCCGAGCCGGAACCTGTCACCGCGCCGTACCGACGTTGCGCTCCGGCGTGATTACTTCCTGGTGGAAGTGCGACGGTCGCTGCTGGCAAACCCGGCCCTCGGGGATACCTACCAAGCTCGTTTCAGCCAGGTGTTCGGCGGGGGTTTGCGGGTATGGACAACGCTGCGTCCCGAGCTGCAGCGGGCCATGCGCACATCGGTGGCAGAAGTCCTGCCGGAAGGCACGGGCGAATTCGAGGTGTCGATCGTCAGCGTGGATCCGACGACCGGGGCAGTGCATGCGTTCATCGGCGGCCCGGCCTTCAGCGACTCGGAGTTCAACCTCGCCACCCAAGGGCGGCGCCAGCCAGGATCGTCGTTCAAGACGTATGTGCTCGCTGCGGCGATTGAACGGGCCGGTCTGTACCCGTTCGACACCATCAGCGGTCAGGGTCCGTGCGTGTTCCCCAATCCGCCCCTCGACGACTACGAGGTGAGCAACTTTGCCAACAGTCCCGGTCGCGTGGCCACGCTGGAGGAACAGGCAACGGCCAGCTCGAACTGTGCCTTCGTCCGGCTGGGTCTGGTCACTGGTCTGGACGAGGTGGTCGGGATGGCGAACCGGCTGATTGGCCGATCAGACGCGGACAGCTACCTGCCGTACCCCTCCATCTCGCTGGGCGCGCAGGAGATCACCCCGCTTGAGCAGGCTGTGGCGTACGGCACGTTCGCCAATGGCGGCGTGCGGATGGAGCCGTTCTATGTCACTCGCATCGAGAACAACTTCGGGGAGGTGCTCTACGAGCATGTGCCGCACGGCAGGCGGGTGGTGTCGCAAACCACGGCCGACTGGGTGACGTCGGTGCTGGAAGAGAACGTGCGAACCGGCACCGGCACGAGATCAATGCTTGAGAGCGGCCAGGTCTCGGCGGGCAAAACGGGGACCACCCAGCAATTCCACGATGCCTGGTTCGTGGGCTTCACGCCGCACATGTCGACCGCCGTGTGGATGGGCCACCCCGACGAGCAGGTGCCGATGGGCGAGATTCAGGAACGGCGCGCAACCGGCGGTTGGATCCCGGCGCGCATTTGGTCGGCCTACATGGGGCGGGCGCTGGAGGACGAGCCATTGCGAGTGTTTGCGCCCGCGCCGCCGCCGCCACGGGCCAGCCAGTACCTCTTCCTGTCGGGGGATACCTGCTCGGTCGCCGTAGCGGTGTCGCCGACGGAACCCCCGTTGGAGTTCGATCTGCCATGCAGCATGGTCCGCCCGACCGACGACAACGAGTTCGAGCCCTTGCCGGACGCGCTGTGCAAGGTCGCCGTGCCCGAGGCCGACGGCGGCTCGAGGTTCGAATGGCTCCGCTGTACCCAGATCGCCACCGAGCTCAAGGCGCGGGCGACCGAACCGGTGGGCGATACTGACGAGTCGCTGCCGCCCGACGGATCAGATGACACCGGTGAGGACAGTGGCGAGGACAGCACTGAAGAGGACCAAACCTGAGCCCGATGCACGTTCACTCGACGGACCGCCAGCAATGCCACCAGACACTGTAGGGAGCGGCGCCGCTGGGTCGGACGCCGCGCCGAGGGACGGCGAGCCCGCAGCGAGCCCGCTCGAACTTCTTGCCCAGATCAGCGACCTCGACGTACGTCTCGACCAGATCACCCATCACGTCCAGAACCTGCCCGAGCGCGAGACTCGGGCCGGCATCGAAGCCGAACTCGGCATGCTGGCATCGGAGGCGAAGGTGCTCGACACCCAGATCGCAGATCTGGAGCGTCGGCAACGCAGGGATGAAGACGAGGTTGCGCGCATCGAGTCCAAGCGCGCTCACAACTCCGAGCGGCTCTACGACAGTCACCTCACCTCGCCCAAGGAAGCCGAAGCGCTCACGGCCGAGGCAGACGCCCTCGGGCGGCACCAAATCGAGATCGAGGATCAGATCTTGGAGCTGATGGAGGAGCTGGAGCCGCTCAGTGCAGCCCGCGCCGACCTCGGACGACGCCAGTCTGAGGCCAGTGAGCGGATGGCCACCGTCGACGCTGCAATCGGGGCCGCGGAGAGCGCGGCGGGCAGCGAACGCGACGAGGTGCTTGACGAGCGGGCGGCGCTCGTGGCCTCAGCCGATCCCGCGCTGGTGTCGATCTACGAAGGCCGCCGGGCTTCCGCTCGGGGCACACCCGTGCTCGGCCGACTCATCGGCCTCACCTGCAGTGCGTGCCATCTCGAAATTCCTTCGGTCGAATACGAACGCATCACCAACCTCGATCCCAACGAACTCGCCGAGTGCCCCCATTGCGGGGCGCTGCTCGTCCGCTGAGCTCTTGGATCCGCCGGTGCACTGGCGCAGGGGGCCGGGCTGATGCTGCTGTGGTTCGTGGCGACCTCGCTCGTGGCGATGCGCTGGTGCTTCGGGGATCCTGCGATCGATCATCGGCTCATCGTGGCGGGAGCGCTCCTGCCCGATGTGCTGCACGCCGCTACTGGCGGCACACCGCTGGCTCACTCGCTGGCGTTGCCGGTGTGCGGCCTTGTTGCGGTGATGCTGCTGACGGTCGGACGCCGACGCGCGCGACGCAGGTGGCTGGCGTTGCCGATCGGTGTTTTCTGGCATCAGGTGTTCGACGGTGCGTGGACGCAGCCTGCACTGTTCTGGTGGCCCTTCGGTGGCGATGCCGCCGATGCAACGCTGCCGCTGGCCACGCGGGGCATCTGGTTGATCTGCGTGATGGAGCTCGCAGGCCTAGTGGGCTGCTGGTGGGTCTGGCGTTCCTCCGGCATGGCACACGACTTGACGGCACGAGCTGACTTCGTACGCACCGGCCACTTGGCCTACCGTGCAGGGCCGCAATACCGACGCAAAGCAGGCGGAGACGGTTCTTCATGACCCACATGAGCCACGGACGCCGATGTTGATCGTCGTGCGGTACGGGCGGCCGTGCTGATCATCGTGCGCCACGGGCGCACGGGGGCCAACGCGGCGGGCCTGCTGCAGGGACGCGTCGACAACGAACTCGACGAAGTTGGTGTGCAGCAGGCGAACCAGATCGCCGCAGCACTCTCCCGACCCGACCGGCGACCCGACCGGATCATCTCCTCACCGCTGCTGCGGGCACATCAGACTGCCCAAGCCACCGCAGAACTCACGGGCCTGGACATCTCCGTCGACGAGCGCTGGGCCGAGCTCGACTACGGCGAGTGGGACGAACTGCCCATCGCCGAGATACGAGCCTCCGACTGGCAGCGCTGGCGGGCCGACACCGGGTTCGCACCGCCCGGAGGCGAATCGCTGGCGCAGCTCAACAGCCGCGTCAACGCGGCCTGCGATGAGCTGACCGCTGTGGCCGCAGACCGGAACGTTGCCGTCTTCACTCATGTCTCGCCGATCAAATCGGCAGTGCGATGGGCGCTGGGGACCGCCGACGAGATCTCCTGGCAACTGCATGTGTCACAGGCACAGATCACCAGCATCGGTTTCCGGGGACCGGTGCCGAGGCTGAGCACCTTCAACGACACATCCCACCTCAGCACCTGAGCTGGGCAGGGGCGGTGAGTCGGCCTGTAGGCGGGATTCTGTCCGTCGGCTGCTGCCGTCGGGGTGGCCATCCATCTGAGCGGCCTACCCGGGATCATCGGACGGGCCGCCCGATCCCTGCTTGGCCTTGCTCCGGGAGGGGTTTGCCGATCCGCCGGAGTCGCCCCCGGCGATGGTGCGCTCTTACCGCACCGTTTCACCCTTGCCTGTGACCGGGCACCGGGCCCGGCCCATCGGCGGTCTGCTCTCTGCTGCACTTTCCGTCGCCTCGCAGCGCCTGGTTGCGAGCCAGCTCCCTGCCCTGTGGAGTCCCGACCTTCCTCGAATTGCGCCTTTCGTACTGCTCCGCGCGCTGCGGACCGCCGAAGCAGCTCAATCCGCGGCCACCCGGCCGACTCACCGCAGGCTCGAATGCTAGTCAGAGGCGAAGCAGCGAATTGCCCGGTCAGGGCCGGCGGCGACGCGGCTTGTCGACATCCAGCAGCGACCGCCGTCGCCGCTGGGCGATACCGGCCAAGATGCCGCCCAGCGTGGCCAGCGACGCTGCCAGCAGCATGACGAGCGGGAGGCCGAGCGGTGCCGCCGCGTCGCCGGAGCCGAACCTGCGGATCAACTGCACCACCACGGCGAGGACCATCACCGGGCCCGAACTGAGGACGGCAGACAGCAGTTGGTGTTCCGTTGCCCTGGCCGCAGCTACCGCGCCTCCGGCGATCATGCCCGCGAACAGCAATCCGTTGACGGCGTACGCCGCTGCAGTTCGTTCCGCCACCCAGGTCCCGGCCACGACACCCACCACCAGCGCTGTTCCGGTGGACACCAGCGCGCCGCCGATGACCGCCCGTCGCTCGACAGTTCGACCGAACACTTGCAACAGACTGCGCATGACGCTCCATACTGAACGCTCAATAAGGTCTTGACAAACAGCAGCGCATCGGCAAGATTGCGCGTCAGATGCCTCCTGTCACAGCACCGGCCCCCTCCGCTACGCGGACCGCGAGCCCACGTTCAACCGCTTCTGACCCCATCCGAGTTGTCATGGACCAGCACGGTGGGCTCTCCACGGATCTGCTCGCCTGGCAGCGTCATGCTGCGTGCCGGGGTCTCGAAGCTGAAATCTTCTACCCGCCCGACAGCGACGGCGATGACGAGGCCGCTTTCGAGGCGAAAGCGGTGTGTGCAGCGTGTGCCGTGTCTGGCGAGTGCTTGGAATACGCCATCGCAGTGCGGGAGAAGGAGGGCGTCTGGGGTGGGCAGACCGCGGCTGAGCGTGTGCGCATCATCCGGCGCCGCCGCCGCGCAGCTGCACGCGCCCGCAACGCGCAGGCGGCTGCAGCATCGAACTGATGGCCTGCTCGAACTAATGGGACAGGCTGACACTGACGAGGCTCACCCCCTCGAGCACTACGGCGGTTGGAAGGCAGTCCTCACGGACTTGGTCGCGGGCATCGACTTGAGCCCCGAGGTAGCCCGGGCGGCGCTGGGCAGCATTCTCAGCGAGCGTGCTACTGACGCCCAGCTGGCTGGTTTCATCATTGCCCTGGGCATGAAGGGCGGTTCGGTCCCCGAGCTCACGGGCCTCGTGGATGCCATGCACGATGCGGCTGTTCCGCTGAAGGCTCCCGATGGCGCCATCGACATCGTGGGCAGCGGCGGGGCGCCGGTCCGGCAGCGGCACGCGCTCAGCGTGTCCACCATGGCGGCTTTCGTGGCCGCTGCAGCCGGGGCCGTGATCTGCAAGCACGGATCCGTGGCAGCCACATCATCGTCAGGTTCGTTCGACACTCTCGGGGCGCTCGGCCTGGTGATCGACCTCGATGGACCAGACGTAGAACGTTGCATTTCGGACATCGGTTTGGGATTTGCTTTCGCGAAGAAGTTCCATCCGGCAATGCGATTTGCAGGACCCGTGCGCAGTGAGCTCGGCGTGCCGACGACGTTCAACTTTCTCGGGCCGCTGTCCAACCCGGCGCGCGTGAAACGGCAGGTGCTGGGCGTGAGCGATCCGGTCATGGCACCACGGGTCGCCGGCGTGCTCGCAGCCCGGGGCTCGGAGCGATCACTGGTCGTGCACGGCGCCGACCGGCTGGACGAGATCACTTTGACTGATCTCACGCGCATCTACGAAGTGCGCGATGGCGAGATCGTGAACGAGTACCAGTTCGATCCGACATCAATCGGGCTGGAGCGCGTCAATCGAGCGGAGCTGTGGGGCGGAGGCCCGCAACGGAATGCGGAGATCCTGCAAGCGATCGTCTCGGGGGACGAGACCGGGCCCCGAGCTCAGATCGTGGAGCTGAACGCCGGTGCCGGCTTGGTCGTCGCCGGGCTGGCAGAGAACTTTGCCGAAGGCTTCGAGATGGCACGTGACGCCGTGGCCGACGGACGTGCTGCGGCAAAGCTCGAGGCGGCCGTCAGGCTCACGAATGAGCTGGCCGCCAGCTCAGCCTCTTGACGTGGTTGTCGGACTCTCCTTGCCATTCGGCGTCGGTGACATCATCCGCTTGGCAAGCACCTCCGATGACCGCCGTGCCTCACTGGTCGGCACGACCGGCACGGTTGTTGGGGTTCGCCCGGGGGATCGGCGAGTGATGGCGATCGTGGCCTTCGATGAGGGACCGGCGGAGACGGTCCTGGTGTACGGAATCGACAAAGCTGAGGTTGTCGAGCGCTATCGGCACGGTGTTTGAGCCTCAGGTTCGGCTGGTGAGTCGGCGTAGGAGGCCTTTGCGGCGTTCGTTCTCGTGCACTGGGATCTCGACCGTTGCCAGAGCGGCAGCAAGGTCGGCTCCGCTTGCGAAGCGTTTTTCGGGGGCCTTGGCCATAGCAGTCAGGATGATCTCGGAAAGCTCGGTGGACACGCCCCGCTCGGCGGGGTCTGGCGGCGGCGTGCGGACATGTGCGTGCAGCAGGTCGTTTCGTTCGCCGTAGAACGGCGCTGCGCCCACGGCGAGCACGTACAGCGTCGACCCCAATCCGTAGATGTCGGTGCGAGCGTCCACCGGCTGCGCCAGTGCCTGTTCGGGCGACAGGTACATGGGTGACCCGTAGACGCGACCCGGCGGAGACGGGGGCCCATCGAGGTCGTGCGCCAAGCCGAAGTCGAAGAGCACCGCCCGATCGCCGCCGTCGGGTTGAGCATCGAGCATGATGTTCGACGGCTTGACGTCGCGATGAACGATCCGGTGCTCGTGGACGTGGTCGAGCGCTGCGCAGATCTGCTGGACAATGGCGATGCTCTCGGCAAGGCTCGGCGGGTGGCGGCTGCCGCACCGGTCGGCCAAGGTCTCGCCCTCCACGATCTCCATCTCCATGAAGTGGGCGCCGCCGATGACGCCGGCCCCGTGGACGGCGAGGACGTTCGGATGGCCCAGCCGCGCCATGAGCTCGTATTCCTGCTCGAAGAGCGAGCGGATCTCCGCCCGTGCCTCGGCGAACGGTGTCAGCACCTTGAGCCCGACTTCGTCGCCCCTCAGCGTCGTTGCCCGGTAGCAGTGCGCCACAGTGCCGCGGCCTAACACCCCGGTGATCTTGTACGGGCCGTATTGGCGGCCAACCCAGACGTCAATTTGGTCTTCGTACATTGCACCGGCCGCGGCTCGAGCGCCGCTTCCAGCATAAAACGACGCAGAGGCTGAGCCGAATGGCGAAGCCGGGGCCCGAGCGGCCCGTGAGCCCAATGGCATGAGCATGGGGAACAAGAGCGGGAAGCAAGACGTGACGCAATGGAACGTCGCGCCAATCGGCGACGGCACACTTGGACAATGACTACGGGCGCGAACCGGTTGCTGCTCGAGCAGATCCAGCGCGCTGCCACGAGCGCAGGCCTCGATGCGGTCGGCGTGACGAACACAGCGCCGTTCACACAGGCGCGGCAAGCGATCGAAGAGCGAAAGGCCGCTGGCCTGCACGCCGGCATGTGGTTCACCTACGGGCGGCCCGAGCGCTCGACGACTCCCGCGAACATCCTGACCGGCGCTCGCAGCATCGTGGTGTGCGCCCGCAACTACGAACCGCCGAATCCCCACACGCCTGAGGGGCCAGCGACCGCCGCTGGCGGCAGCGGGACCGTGGCGGCATATGTGGCGAGCGATGCCTACGGGGCGTTGCGGTCAGGCCTCGAGCAAATCTGCGAGGTCCTGCAACGCAACGGCTTCGAGGCCGTTGCCGTCTGTGATGACAACCGCTTGGTCGATCGAGCCGCTGCAGCCCGCGCCGGACTGGGATGGCTGGGTCACAACACCATGCTGCTGTCGCGAGAGCTTGGCTCGTGGACAGTGCTGGGTTCGGTGGTCACCACTGCCGAGCTGCCGCCCTCAGACGAGGACCTGTCGGATGGCTGTGGCACCTGCCGTCACTGCCAGACGGCCTGCCCGACGGGCGCGCTGGACACAGCGAGTGTGCTCGACGCAAACCGATGCTTGGCGTGGCTGGTCCAGGCGCCTGGCATCTTCCCGCCTGAATACCGCATCGCCCTTGGCGATCGTCTCTACGGCTGCGACGACTGCCAGAACGTCTGCCCCTTCAACGACACCGCAGTTCCTCCGGCGCGCGGTCAGCGCGTCGAACTCAGCCTGCGCAGCGACGGTGCTGCCCGTGGTGGTTCTGTTGATGTCGCCGAATTGCTCAGGATGACCGACGACGACCTTATGGCCGCATTCGGGCACTGGTACATCCCCAGGCGGCGTTCCGAGTACCTCCGACGCAATGCCCTCGTTGTGCTCGGCAACGTGGGCGATCCTGGTTCGCCCGCTGTCGAGGAGATACTGCGCAAGTCGCTCTCGTCAGCGTCGGACGTGGTCGCAGCGCATGCGGTGTGGGCGGCGCGCCGGCTGGGGCGGGACGAGCTGGTCGCCGAGGCGCGATCCGCTGGGCTCGGAAATCACGACCCGGACGGTCTGGTGGCGGCCGAACTCGCCAGACCGGTGCCTCGGAGACAAATAGCGGGCTGATGCGCCGTCACCTCTTGGTCACCAACGATTTCCCGCCGAAGGTCGGCGGCATCCAGAGCTACCTCTGGGAGCTATGGCGCCGCCTGCCGCCTGAGGCCACCACGGTGCTCACTACGCCGCACAGCGGCGCCGCCGCGTTTGATGCCGCTCAACCCATGCGGATTGTGAGAACCCGGGATCGTGTGCTGCTGCCGCATCCGGGCTTGGCCAAACGGATCCGAGGCCTGGCCAACGAGGTCGGCGCCGAGATCGTGCTGCTCGATCCGGCCTTGCCACTCGGGGCGCTGGGCCCATGGCTTGGCGTTCCCTACGGCGTGGTGCTCCATGGCGCGGAGGTGACGGTGCCGGCACGATTGCCCGGGCTGTCTGCTGTGCTGTCACGGGTGCTTCGAGATGCGTCGCTGGTGATCTCAGCCGGCGGGTACGCGGCTGGGGAGGCGGAACGATGCGCATCTCGTGAGTTGCCCGTCACCGAGGTGCCGCCTGGGGTTGATACCGACCGGTTTGTGCCTCTCGCAACCGAGGCCCGGCTGCGTGCCCGCCACAAGTTCGGCCTGGATCCCGGACCGCTGGTTGTCTGTCTGAGCAGGTTGGTCCCGCGTAAGGGTTTCGATGCAGTCATCGAGGCCGTATCGCGTCTGAGGTCGAAACATCCCGGATTGCAGTTGGCGATTGCAGGTGCCGGGCGCGACCGGCGGCGGCTGGAGCGGGTTGCGGGGCGCCTCGGCGTCCCGGTCGTCTTTTCGGGCCGCATCAGCGATGGCGACGTGCCCCTGTTCATTGCCATGGGCGACGTCTTCGCAGCGCCGTGCCGCAGCAGGTGGGCGGGACTTGAGCAGGAGGGCTTCGGCATCGTGTTCGTCGAGGCCGCCGCATGCGGCGTTCCTGCGGTCGCCGGTCGATCAGGCGGCAGCCATGAAGCGGTAGCCCACGGCCGGACCGGGCTGGTGGTGGAACGGCCCGCGGACCCAGGCGAAGTCGCGACCGCCATCGATGACCTGTTGTCCTCAGAGCGCGGACGGGCAGCTATGGGAGCTGCGGCGCGCCGAGAGTCGGAACTGCGGTTCTCCTACGACGGGCTGGCAACCAGGCTCGAGGCCGCCCTGTCCTGAGTGGCACATCCCGGCAGCGCGAACTGCGGATGTCAGAACCGTGAAGATGCTGCGAATATGAGCCACTGCCGGCTGTGATCCTGAGACAATGGAAACAATCAGGACACCGGACCCAGCACACAGGACACAGAACGCAACGATGATCGACGAGATGACGATGACCACGGTCGTGACCGCGTCGCCTGAGGACTGCTACGCGCTCATCTCCGATATCGAGCGGTATCCCGAATGGGCAACCGACGTCTCTTCGGCGACGGTGATCGAGAGCGATCCGGACGGGCGAACGGCGCAGGCATCGTTCCGCGTGGAGGCACTCGGAAGGTCTGCGAGGTACACCCTTGCCTACGACCATGGCGGGGCACCCCACCGCCTCTCGTGGAAGCTCGTCGACGGTGATGTCGTCAAGCAGCTCGACGGCAGGTACGAGTTCAACCCGGCGACAGAGCCTGGCCGCACCGAGGTGCTCTACCAGCTCGCCTTGGAACTGGCAGTGCCGCTTCCCGGTTTCGTCAAGCGCCGCGCGGAACGACGCATCGCTCACATCGCCCTGGCCGACTTCGCGGCGCGTCTCGAGTCGGGTCCCGCGAGCTAGGGCCCCGAGGGTCGCTGCCAGCGCCATGGAATTCCGCCGGATCGGTGGCCTGCCGCCGTATGTATTCACCATCATCGACGCGCTGAAGATCGAGCGTCGCCGCGCTGGTGCCGACGTCATCGACCTGGGCTTCGGCAATCCTGACCTGCCGTCGCCCGAGCGTGCCGTGAAGAAGCTGGCGGAGGCTGCTCTCAACGCCCGCAACCACCGGTATTCGGCCAGCCGGGGCATCCCGAAGCTGCGTGCGGCGGTCGGAGACCTGTACCGGCGCAAATGGAACGTCGAGCTCGATCCCGATACCGAGATCATCAACACGATCGGCGCGAAGGAGGGCTTCTCGCACTTGATGTGGACCTTGCTGGCGCCCGGCGACGCCTGCTTGGTGCCGGCGCCGTCGTATCCGATCCATATCTTCGGCCCGCTCTTCACGGGCGCCAGCGTGCGAGAGGTGCCGCTCGACACCGGCGACACCTTCTTCGAGCGCTTGGTGGAGCGTTTCGAGTACTCCTGGCCGCGGCCGCGAGTGATCGTGCTGTCATTCCCGCACAACCCCACGACCGCCTGCGTGGATCTGGAGTTCATGCAGCGCATCGTGGATTTCGCGCGTGAACGCGAGGTACTGCTCGTTCACGATTTTGCCTACGCGGATCTGGGTTTCGACGGCTACGAACCGCCGTCGATCCTGCAGGCCGAGGGTGCGAAGGACGTAGCCGTCGAGTTCTACAGCCTCACGAAATCGTTCTCGATGGCGGGCTGGCGGGTTGCGTTCTGCCTGGGCAACGCCCAGGTGATAGCGGCACTCGCCAAGCTCAAGAGCTATCTCGACTACGGCACGTTCCAGCCGATTCAGATCGCGGCGACGGTGGTCATGAACGAGGATCAGGACTATCCCAACGAGATACGCGACACCTACCGCAACCGGCGCGACGTTCTGGTGCGCGGGCTGAGCCGCATCGGCTGGGACCTCGCGCCGCCGAAGGGCACCATGTTCGCCTGGGCCGAGATCCCCGAGCCTTACCGGCATATGGGATCGGTCGACTTCTGCAAGCTGCTCGTGAACGAAGCGAACGTGGCGCTGTCGCCAGGGGTCGGGTTCGGCCCGGGCGGCGAAGGCCACGTGCGATTCGCGCTGGTCGAGAACGAGCATCGGATCCGCCAGGCCATCAGCCAGCTCCGCGGTGCTCTCGACCAACTGACACAACCCGACTGAGGGCTACTCGCTGCCTTCGTCCGGCGACCAGCGCAGCGTCCGTTCGAGTGCTCGTCGCCAGAGCCCATGAAGCCGATCGGAGTCGGCCTGATCGCCTGAGGGCTCGAAACGCCGGTCCAGCCGCCACACCGACGCTGCCTCGACCGGCGAGGTCCACACGCCTCCCGCTAGCCCGGCCAGCATCGCCGCACCCAGGGCGGTGGTCTCGGTCACGATCGGCCGGCTCACCGGCGCGCCCAGCTGGTCGGCCTGGATGCTGCACAGCAGGTTGTTCACCGCAGCTCCGCCGTCGATCCTGAGCTCGGCGATCTCGCGCCCGGCGGCGGCACTCATCGTCTGGACGACGTCGCGGGTCTGCAGTGCCATGGACTCGATCGTGGCTCGAGCGATGTGTGCCGGCGTGGACGCGAACGTCAGACCCATGATCGCCCCGCGGGCTGTTGGATCCCACCACGGGCTGCCGAGGCCGGCGAATGCCGGCACTACGACCACACCAGCGCTGTCGGGCACGCTTCTCGCCAGCTCCTCGATCGCTGCGGCGTCGGTGGCACCGTGCAGGATGTCGGTGAGCCAACTCACGGCGGAGCCCGTTGCGAAGATCGACCCTTCGAGCGCGAACGTCGGTCCGGACCCCAGATCCCAGGCCACGGTTGTGAGCAGCCCGTCGACCGGTTCGGGACACTCGCCTCCGACGTTCATCAAGACGAACGAACCTGTTCCGTAGGTGTTCTTGGCCATCCCGACGTCGTGACAGCCCTGTCCGAACAGCGCAGCCTGTTGGTCTCCTGCGACACCGCTGACGGCGATGCCCGGTCCCAACGCCGTGGTGTCCGCAGTGAGGCAGAACTGCCCGGCTGACGGGCGTATCTCCGCTAGCGCCTGCATCGGCACAGAGAGCAGGTCGCACATCGGCTCCGACCAATCGCCCTCGTTGATGTCATAGAGCAACGTGCGCGAGGCATTCGTCGGGTCGGTGACGAACTCGGTGCCGCCGCTGAGCTTCCACATCAGCCAGCTGTCGACGGTCCCCAGAGCCAGAGCTGCACTTGCCGAAACACCGCCATCACGCAAGAGCCACTCAGCCTTGGTGCCGCTGAAATAGGGGCTGAGCACGAGGCCGGTCCGTTGCCGCACTTCTGGCAGGTGACCGGCGGCCTGCAGCTCCTCGCAGCGCGACGCCGTGCGTACGTCCTGCCAGACGAGAGCCCGTGCAAGCGGCTGCGATGAGCGACGATCCCACGCCACGACGGTCTCGCGCTGGTTGGTGATGCCGATCGCTGCCACTGTGGGCATCTGCCCGTCTTCGAGCGCACGGAGGCTGGAGCAGAGTTCGTCGAGGGTGGCTACCGTGGCATCCCAGATCTCGTTCGGGTCGTGCTCCACCAGGCCGGGGCTCGGATAGTGCTGGGGGAACGGCCGGTAGGCGTACGCCACCTCGCCGCCGGTCTCGTCCACCGCCATCGAGCGCACACCGGTGGTACCGGCATCGATTGCTATCACCAGCGCCATGGCGCCTCCCGCGTCATGATGACTTCGCTTTCCAGTGGCCCGAAGTAGGGTCGCCCATTGTGAGGATTCTCGTGGTGGGGGCCGGCGAGGTCGGAAGCTACATCGCCGGACGCCTCAGCCGTGAGGGCAACGACGTCATCGTCATCGACCAGCACTCGCGGCGTCTCGACGCGCTGGCCTCCGAGGTCGACCTGCTCACCGTGAACGGGAGCGGCACCAACCCCAGCGTGCTGGCAGAAGCCGGCCTCGAACGCGCTGAGGTCGTAGTGGCCGTCACCGATTCCGACGAGGTCAACCTGCTCGTGTGCATGCAGGCGAAGCAGGCAGGCGTGCCAGCGACCGTCGCACGGCTGCAGGACGGCGACTTGCGCGGCGCGCCGGGTCGCAGCCTGCGAAACGCAATCGGCGTCGACCTGGTGCTCGACCCCGATGAGCAGACCGCCGACGCCATCATGGACTTGCTCGTGTACCACGGCGTGTCCGACATCAACGAGCTCGCGAACGGCGAAGTGCTGGTGGTGGGCGCACGCCTGGCGGAAGATGCCCCGCTGGTCGGCAAGACCATGGCCGAGATCGGCGCGTACTACGAGCCGGAATGGGACTTCATCTTCGGCGCACTGTCGCGCGACGGCGAGGTCACCGTCATGCGCCGCGAAACCACGCTGCAGCCGCACGACTTGCTCAGAGTGGTGTGCCGGCGCCAGGGGCGACGTGAGCTCATGGAGATCATGGGGCTGAGCCGCTCAGACGTGCGCCGCGTCATGATCCTGGGCGGGGGGCGCACGGCCGGCGTGCTGGCCGGTCGGCTGCTCGAGCGTCACATTGAAGTCGTCATCATCGAGCAGCACCACGAACGCTGTCTCGAGCTGAGCGAACGCCACGCCGGCGCACTCGTGCTGCATGGCGACATCACCGATATCGACGTGCTCGCGCGCGAGGGCGTCGGCACCTTCGACGCTGTGGTGGCCGTGACCGGAGAAGACGATGCCAACGTCCTGGCCTGCCTGTATGCCAAGTCTGAAGGGGCTACCGAGACCATCGCCGTCGTGCATCGCCTGTCCTTGCTGCCGTTGCTGGAGCAGGTGGGCATCGACGCGGCGCTGTCACCCCGCACGGCCAGCGCCAACATGGTCCTGCGGATGGTGCGGGGAGACGTCACTGCCGTGGCGACCTTCCTCGAAGGCGACGTCGAAGTACTCGAATTCGAAGTGGGTGCGGGTTCAAGCGCCGACGGCTCGTTCGTGCGCGAACTTCACCTTCCTGGCCAGATGCTGCTCGCAGCGATCGTGCGGGACGGCAAGGCCCGCATTGCCCGGGGCCGGAGCGAGCTGAGGGCGCGGGACCACGTGGTCGCCTTTGTGACGCCTGACTGCGTGGACGAGGTCAAGCAGGCCTTTCGGTGACACCCCGTCCGGCACGCCGGGCTCGGGAGCGCGAGAGGCTTCGCCGTTTGGTGGTGCGAGCGGTGCGAGGCGCCGACGGCCTGCTGCACAGGTGGGCACGCGGACCGTACGAGTCGACACTTGCCATCACGGCTTTGGTAGTGCTGGCCGCAGCCTCGCCGGTGTTTGCGATGTGCGCGGTATTCGACTGGCTGTTCGGGGGACGGGTTGCTGCGAGCGGCGAGTCCGGCACAGATGCCGTCCCGCTGCTGCTTGCCGGCGCTGCCGTCGCGGTGTTCGCCCTGGGACTGTTGCGCCTGTGCCGGTTCGAGCGGCGCATCACCGAGCGCCAGACCTTGACGGCACTGGTGCTCGGATCATCTGCAGCGGTGGCCGCCGTTGCCGTTGCGCATCTCGCGACCGGCGCAGTGGAGCCCGGTGCGTTGGCAACCGCATTTGCCGAAGCAGCGGCGACGGTCACCGGCACCAACAGCACCACCATTGCAGGATCCGACCTCGGCGGCGGGATGCTGGCACTGCGAGCAGTGGGGCAGTGGCTGGGCGGGGCAGCATTCATCGTGGTGCTCGTCCGCGTGCTGCCCCATCTCGGCGTCGGCGGCTTGGACACGGACGGCGGAGTGGCGACCCGGTCGGCTCGCAGGCTGGCTCCCCGCAGCGCCGGCACGATGGGTCGCCTCCTGCTGCTGTACGGCGCGCTCACGGTGTTGGTTGCGATCGGATTTGCACTCGCCGGCATGCCGCTGCTGCAGAGCGGGCTGCATGCGCTGACCACGGCCTCGACAGGCGGCTTCTCCACGCAGGCGGCCTCCCTAGGCGCGTTCGACTCGGCAGCCATCGAATGGGTGGCGATCTTCGGCATGGCGGCTGGAGGTGTGAGCCTGCCGCTCATGTTCCTGGCGATCCGGCGCCGTGACCCGGCCCGGTTCATTCGCAGCTACGAATTCCGGCTGTACATCACGCTGATCATCTTCGCCACGGTGGCGGTGGCGCTGTTGCCACGCGACGGCGTCGGCTGGACGCACATCTTCGGCGGCGAACACATCCGTGAGTCGTTGTTTGCGGTGGTGTCGGTGATCTCGACCACCGGCTTCCAGACCACATCGCTCGTTGAGCTGTCGATCGGCAGCCAGGCGGTCCTGATGGTCCTCATGCTGATCGGCGGCATGAGCGCGTCGATGGCCGGCGGATTCAAGGTGGTGCGACTGCTGACACTGGCGTCTTTCATCGGACGGGAACTGCGTCGAGCCATCTACCCGTCGCTCACCGAACGGCTGCGCCTGGGCCGTTCGACCATCTCCGAAACGACGATCGGCCGCATCACCGGCGAGCTGCTGCTGGCAGCGCTGCTGATCATCCCTGCCTCCATCGTTCTGGGCGCCAGCGGGCTGAACATCGTCGATGCGCTGACCTACGCCGTGTCCACGCTGTCGAACGTCGGGCCTGCGATGGCCGCCGCGGACTCGACCGGGCACCTGGCCGTCGAGGGATCGACCGGCCACCTCGACGCGGTCAACTGGCTGGGTCGCATCACGGCCGGGCTGCTCATGATGTGCGGGCGCATGTCGGTGACCGCCGCGGCTGTGGCGCTGAGCGTCGCTGCCTATCCGGCGGTGGCTGCAGTTCGACATGGGCAGTGGCGTCGGCGCAGGCCTCACGGAGTGAGAGTGCGATGAGCGGGCTGGGGCAACGACGCTTCGAATCCACCCCCGTGCACATCAGTGGGGTGGCACTGATGTTCGTGGGGATCGGTATGGCGCTCTCCGCCGTGGTCGCGCTCATCGACGGCGGCGGAGGTGCGCTCGCGCTGGGAACTTCGGCAGCAATCACCGCAGGCGTGGGCAGCGCCATGAACCGCAGCACTACGGCGTCGGATCGGGCAGATTCCCCGCTGGCGTTTGCCTCGGTGGCATGGGCATGGCTGGCAGTCTCGATAGCCGGCACGATGCCGTACCTGTTCAGCGGCGTGATCGGATGGGGCGAGGCCGACAACGCGCTGTTCGAGTCCATTTCCGGATTCACCTGCACCGGCGCCACGATCCTGGCTGACATCGACGGGGTTCCCCACGGCGTCCTCTTCTTCCGCAGCCTGACTCAATGGTTCGGCGGCATGGGCTTGATCGTGCTTGCAGTGAGCGTGCTGCCCGCACTGAAGGTGGGCGGCTTGGAACTGATCGCCAACGAGGCACCCGGCCCGACAGCTGATCGCTTCACGCCGCGGATCGCCGCCACGGCCCGCCGGCTGTGGATGCTGTACGGGGCGTTCACGCTGGCGGTGGCGCTCGCCCTGCTGGCAGCGGGAACCAGCCTGTTCGACGCGGTAACGCATGCATTCACCACCGTGGCAACCGGAGGCTTCTCGACGCACTCGGCATCGATTGCCTTCTTCGACTCGGTGGCTGTCGAGTTGGTGCTCATCGTCGGCATGATCACCTGCGGCGCGAGCTTCTCGATCCATTGGCACGTGATCACGCGCACCAAGTCACAGCGCCGGAGCTATTCGGAGTTGCGCTGGTATCTAGCGCTCATCGGCGGTGCCGCCATTGCCCTGCTGGTGCTGAATTCAGGCAAGCTCAGTCTCGGCGACAACCTCCGGGAGGCGGCGTTCTACGCAGCCTCGCTGGGGTCGAATACTGGCTACGGCCTCACTGATTATGCGCACGAGCAATTCTGGACACCCTCGGCGCAACTGGTGCTGCTGGCCCTGTTCGTGATCGGCGGCATGACAGGCTCGACCGCGGGCGGCATCAAAGTGCTGCGGCTGCAAATCGTGGCCCGCTACGCGATCCGGGAGGTCATCCGCGCTCGCCACCGCAGGGCTGTGCTGCCGATGCGCCTTGGCGACACCACCGTGGCCGAGGACGTCGCGGCCCGGGCTCTGGGCTTTGTGCTGCTGTATCTGGGCCTTGCTCTGGCGGGCGGCGTACTGATGACTGCCCTGGGCAACGATCTCGAGACGGGATTCTCCGGTGCCGTTTCCGCCATCGGCACGGTGGGCCCCGCGCTGGGCGAGGCCGGGCCGACCAGTTCAGCGCTTGCGTTCGAACGTGCATCGCGGCCGGTGATGATGGTGCTCATGCTGTTCGGCCGGCTCGAGGTGTTCCCCACGATGCTGATGTTCGTGGCAGCGGTGCGTGTCGGCACCCGCTCGCGCTACCAGCGACTGACGGCCACACGCGGACCCCGCCGGCTCACACGCCGACCGGTTCGTTAGGAAACTGAGCGCAGCGGGGTCAGCGGCATCAGCTCGCTGAAGTCGTCAACCCGCAGCACGCGGGGCAGTTCACCTGGCCGCACTTGCGCAATCGTGCCGGCGCCGTCGGGAAGCGATTGTGCCACCCCGTCGAGAAAGAACAACACGCCCTGGCTGTCACGTGCGAGCGCCGAGGCGGTGAGCACGAGCTGCGCCACTGCGCGTACTCGCTGCGCTCCCTCTACTTCGAAGAAGACCTCGTTGAGGTGGATCGACACGACGTTGTTGCGCAGGAGTTGCACGTCCACGACTTCGGTGCCAGCCGGGATCGCTGATTCCAGGCCGTTCTCGGCTTCGGTCGGTGTCGGACCAGCCAACAGGTTGTTGAGCGGAGCATCGAGGAAGACAGGCGCAGCGAGGGGCCGCTGTAGCTCCACGAGCAATCCGTCACGCAGGAAATAGACAGCGTGCAAGGACGTCGTGGGCGTGTCGGGTTCCGCACCGACCACCGGTTCGTTCCGGTCGGGAAACACGCCTGCCGGCACTTCGATGTGAGTGGGAGCTTCATCGGTGGGCAGACCGCACGCAGCGGCCGCGAGCGCGCACATCATCGGCGCGCAGACGCGCCTCAGCACGGGCCTCCTGGGCATGCGCCTGCTCCGCTTGCAACGGGGCCGTCTCACCGGTGCCCCGCAATGGGAAGCTCGACCACGAAGCGGGCGCCGCGCTCGCCGTCAGGTCGTGACTCGACACGCACTGAGCCGCCGTGACGCCGGGTGTGCTCGTACACCAGGGCCAGACCGAGACCGGCACCAGTGCCCGCGCCTCGCTTGCGCGCCGCGGTGCCGCGTGTAAAGCGCTCAAAAACCAGATCACGCTCGGAGGGCGTGACGCCCGGCCCGTCGTCCTCGACGGCGACACGCACCAGGTTGCCGGGCCGTGAAATCCCCACCCGGGTGACACCGCCTCCGTGCTTTTCGGCATTGCGGAGCAGGTTGTCAAAGACCTGTGCGAGCCCTCGCTTGTCGCCGATCACCACAGCATCCGTGGCAGCAGCGCTGATGTTCATCTCTACATCGGGCCCGAGTGTGCCGACGCGATGCTGGACCAGCTCTGTGATGTTGACGAGACCGCGCTCGAAGACCGATCCGTCGGCGTCGGGTCGGGAGATCTCCAAGAGGTCCTGCACGAGCTGCTGGAATCTGTCGACTTCGGCTGCGAGCAGGTCCAGTGCCGTTGCTCCTTGAGCGGACAGCTCATCGCGGTGGCCGTTCAGATAGTCGATCGAACTTCGCAGGGTCTGCAGCGGCGATCGCAGCTCATGGCTCACATCGGACGCGAATCTCGCGTCGCGTGCAATGCGGCGCTCCATGGCGTCGGCCATGTCGTTGAACGACTCGACGATCACGGCGAGGTCAGGATCGTCGCTGCGTTCAACTCGCGTGTCGAATCGACCGTGCGCGATCGAGTTCGCAGCGTCGGACACGGTTGCGAGCGGCCGCAGCAGTCGCCCGCCGGCCCAGGCCCCGACGGCAACACCGATCAGCACCGTCAGGGCCGCTCCGACACCCAGAATCAGGCGCAAGCTGGCAAGCGTGGCCTCGATCTCGGAGAGGGGGACGACCTCGAAGTAGAGCGTCTCGCTGAGCTGCGATACCGCAGCCGGGCGCAGCCGCAAACCCAACGCGAGCTGGGGGACACCGTCGAGCCGGTACCGCATCGCGTGGGCCTGATCGGATCGCTCGACTGCCTCCACGAGCTCATCAGGAAGGTCGCTGGGCACGAGGGACGGCGACCGCCAGATGTCGGGCCCGGTTCGGACAATGGAACGGCTGCCGCTGAGGCTCGGGAGCGATTCGAGCAGCACCGCGAAGTCAGGACTCTCTGCGCGCAGCGAGCCCTGCACCTGGGTGGCGTTTGCGAAGAACTGAGCCTCAGAGGAGTCTTGGCGCAGACCCAGCATTGAGCCTCGGGAGAGGCTGTAGGTCATCACCACGAGCAGGAACGCCGCCAGCAACGCTCCCAGAGTGAACGCACCGACGACGCGAGCGCGAAGCGGCAACCGGCGCAGGGGCCGCGGCCAGCGCAGCCTCATGTCACGTCCTCAAGGGGCACGCGGATTGGCAGGTCTTCCGTCGTGGCGGCCATTGCTTCCCGCTCTTGTTCCCCGTCTTCATTCGATACGGGCTCACGGGCCACGGCTTCGCCATTCGGCTCAGCCTCTGAGCTTGTAACCCAGGCCGCGAGCTGTTGCGACGTAGCGCGGGCTGGCTGGATCGTCCTCGATCTTGAGGCGCAGCCGGCGGACATGCACATCCACCAGCCGACCGTCGCCGAAGTAGTCGTAGCCCCAGACTCGTTCGAGCAGCTGCTCGCGACTCATCACCTTGCCGGGATTGTCGGACAGTTCGCAGAGCAGCCGGAACTCCGTCTTGGTCAGGTGCAACTCGTCGCCGCTCTTCGTCACGACGCCCTCGTCGGGGTAGATATCGAGGTCGCCGACGGTTCGTGGCAGACCACTGCCGTCCACGGTCCGGCTGCGCCGCAGCAGGGCCCTGATGCGCGCCGACAACTCCTTCGGGGCGAAGGGCTTGGTGAGGTAGTCGTCGGCTCCGGCCTCGAGTCCTGCAACGACATCGTGGGTGTCGTCGCGAGCGGTCACCATGATGATCGGCACATGGCTGATCCGCCTGATGGAGCGGCACAGCTCGAACCCGTCGAGACCGGGCAGCATGATGTCGACGAGCACGACATCGGTGCTCTCGGGTGTGAATCGCTCGAGGGCCTCCTCGCACGACTCGGCCTCGCTGACCTGCCAGCCTTCGTCCTCCAGTGCGAGGCGCAGCGCTGTGCGGATCCGTTCGTCGTCTTCGACTGCGAGGACGTTGGTGGTCAACGCCGTGCTCCTTTCTTGCGGAGCTGTACCGAGGCTTGGTCGGCCCACTCGCTCATGGAGCGCAGCACGAGGGCCGCGAGCGCAGCCACCCCAGCAGCGGCGGCGAGGGCGCCGATCGCCGTTCCGCCCAGCGCCGGGCCGACGCATCCCCCGCTGCACTGCAGAGCACTCGTCGCATAGCCCGCGAGGCCGCCGCAGACAGCCGCAACGACAATCGCACCGAAGGCCAAGGCCCTGGCCAGCACCGACGGCAGCGCGGTAGGCGCCGCAGTGAGCCCAATGCCGTCGCCGCCGTCGTGCATGCTCACCTGCGCCATGGTACGGCCAGGCGTCGGGTGCGTCGTCAATCGCCTGTCCTTCCCGCTCATGTTCCCTGTCTCCATTCGATACGGGCTCACGGGCCGCTCGGGCCACGGCTTCGCCATTGGGCTCAGCCTCCTGCGTGGCAGACTGCGCCAATGCCGCCTGACGTGCATCGATGGGCTGTCGCCGGCGGCATCCTCGCGCATGGTGATGCCGTGCTCATGGTCAACAACCGGCGGCGCAACGGCAGCACCGACTGGAGCACGCCGGGCGGTGTGGTCGATCCGGGCGAGACGGTGCTCGGAGCATTGACGCGTGAGGTAGCCGAAGAAACTGGCCTGCAGGTATCGGCCTGGGACGGCCCGCTGTACATCGTTGAGGCAGATGGAAGCGGCGGACCCGGCTGGTTCCTGACAGTGGAGGTTCACGAAGCCCAGCACTGGAGCGGCGATCTGGATGTCGCCGATCCCGACGGCATCGTCTTCGATGCCCAGTGGGTACGCGTCGGCGAACTCGAAGATCTGCTCACCGGCCAGTACGCATGGATGGCTGAGCCGTTGCTGATGTACCTCGCAGGCAGTGCTCCGCGAGGCCATGTGTTCCGGTACACGGTGACCGGGGACCATCGCGACGGATTGGTGGTGACGCCGGCCACCTCATGAGCCAGCCACAGCGTCGACCGCCCGGCGAGCTGCCGATCCTTCATGTCGACATGGACGCGTTCTACGTGGAAGTCGAACGCATGCGCGATCCATCGCTGATCGGGCGTCCCGTGATTGTCGGGGGATCCGGCAGGAGAGGTGTTGTTGCATCCGCGAGCTACGAAGCGCGGGCAGCAGGCGTGCACGCAGCCATGCCGACCGCGCAGGCACGCCGCCTCTGCCCGTCCGCAGTCGTCGTCACCTCCGACTTCTCCGGCTACATCGAAGCCTCATCGGCGATCGCGGAGGTCTTCGAGTCGGTCACCCCCCACGTGGAGCCCATTGCGCTGGATGAGGCCTTCCTGGATGTCTCCGGTGCCCACCGGTTGTTTGGTTCATCGTCGGAGATCGCCTGGCACTTGCGCAACGCCGTACGGGAAGCGGTGGCCCTGGAATGTTCTGTCGGCGTTGCGTCGAACAAGACGCTGGCAAAGCTCGCGTCGGTCGCGGCCAAGCCGGCCGTGCACCCTGATGGACCCCGGCCGGGGCTCGGCGTCTGTGTGGTCAGTGTTGCGGATGAATTGGATTTCCTTCAGGCTCATCGTGTGGAGGCGCTGTGGGGGGTCGGCCCCGTGACGCTCCGCCGGCTGAATGAGATCAACGTCTCTACCGTGGGCGACCTGGCGGCTGTGCCGCTGGAGCGGCTGGTTTCGACTGTCGGTGCCGCGCACGGAGCGCATCTCGCAGCGCTGGCGCGGGGAATCGACGACCGGCCGGTCCATCGGGGCGGACTCCCGCGTTCGGTGAGCCACGAGCAGACGTTCGAGACCGATCTGACCGGTGCCGATCGCGTCCGCAGCGAAGCGGTGCGCCTCGCGGACGCCGTCGCATCACGCCTGCGCGCCAACGGGCTGTCGGGGCGGACCGTGACCGTAAAGGTCAAGCATCCCGACTTCTCGTTGCGGACGCGAGCACACACGCTCCCCGAGCCGATCCAGACCGGACATGCGCTTGCCCACGTTGCGCAGGAGCTAATTGGCTCGCTGGATCTTCACGGCGGAATCCGCTTGCTGGGAGTTGCCGTATCGAACCTGGAAGAAACGGCGTCTGCAGAAACGGAGTCTGCGACAAGGTCAGCCGACGAGCGCGAGGCGGCCCCGGCGCAGCCTCATCAGATGGCACTCGACTTGAACCTTCCGCCCGATGCCCAGACTGAGTGCGGCGACGAGACAATTCGGGGACCGACGGGCGACACCGAGCTCGATCTCCGGCTGGCAGTTGCCCTTGATGCCATCCGAAACCGTTTCGGCCGCACTGTGATCGCCCATGGCTCAGCAGCTCTGCGTGACGGCACGCCAGGCGAGCGTCGCTGGGGCCGCTGAACACATTCCCTGGGGGTGCGTGGAAGTAGGGCCAAGCGCGGTCCTACACTGGCAGCAACATCGGCAATACAGCATTTGGAGCCTGTGCGTGCCGCTTTCGGAAGACGAACAACGCATCCTGCTCGAGATCGAGAAGGACTTCTACGACACCGATCCCGAGTTCGCGCGGGAGGTGTCGGAAACCACGCTGACTCGCCACGCGCTGCGCAACATCCGCTGGGCAGTGCTCGGAGGCATCTTGGGGCTGGTCGGCATCGGCTTGGGTCTGCAGGTGCACTTCGCGCTGTCGTTCGTCGCCTTCCTGGTGGTGTTTGCCAGCGCAGTGGTGATTGAGCGCAACGTGCGCAAGATGGGCAGGCTGGGACTCGAGAAAGTCTCGGATTCGATCGCCAAGCGGTCGCGGCCCTCCAATCCGGATTCCTTCGGCGACCGCATGCGGCGCCGCTTCCGCAACGACCCCAGCTAAACCCTGCCGTTGACGGCTGCTCGGTGCCGGCGGCGCGAACGGGGCCCTGCTGTCAGCGCGGAAGGTCGGCATGCAGTCCCGATGCGATCCCAGCGGCTGCGTGCAGATCGGATGCGCGCTTCGAGATGCTGTGCGTCCAGCCTGGCCTCGGCGACCGTCTGCGGAGGCGGGGGCTCAGCCGCGTACGCCGCCTCCTGAGCGGCAGTCGCCAACGAGCGCAGCTCGCCCGAATCGATGCGCAGCCGGCGATCGACGCGATCGGCGAATTCGGCGTGCGTCTCGACCGCACGCCGGTCGATGCCGAGGTTGAAGAGCGTCTCAGCTACGTCATCCCATGCGGCACCGATTGCGGCGCGTGCATTGTGACGGGCGCGGCGATGGTGCAGCGCCCGGCGAACTCGCACGGCCGACGGCACGATGATGAGCCAGCCGATTCCGACTGCCAGCACCGCATAGAACGGAACGACGAGCCACTCCGACCAGCTTCCTGTCGGCGCCTGCGAGCCCTCGAAGTCGAGGACGTCAACGAAGCCTTCGAGATCGCCTGACAGGCCTTCCAGATCTTCGAGGCCCAGTTCGCCGATGAACCCCGAGCCCGCTTCGCCGGCCGCCTCAGGATCGCCTGGCACCACTTGCTGGGGCGCCACACCGGTATAGACGACAGCTCCGGGGGCACCCCGCCCCGGGGTTGGCTCGAAGTACACCCAGCGTCCTGCAATCCAGACCTCGGGCCACGCGTGATAGTGCTCGCCCCTGACCACGTAGACGCCGTCGATCAGTTCGCCGGGCGTGAAACCGACCGCGACGCGCGACGGCAAGCCGATGGCCCGGGCCATCGCGGCATAGGTACCAGCGAATTGCTCGCAATAGCCGCGCCGTTCTTCGAACAGGAACTGTTCCATGCGTTCGGTGTCGTGCCCGCTGGGCACTCTCAAGGCGTAGACGAAGTTCTCGAGAAAGAAGTTCTGCAGCGCCAGGGCCTTCGCGTACGGGCCGGAAGCGTCGGCTGTGATGTCTGCAGCGAGGCCACTCACGCGCCGGTTGAAGCCGTCTGGCAAGGCCAAGTACTTCTCGGCGATGTCCGCGGGCACGTCTCCGCTGGCGGCCACGAGCCCTGCGATCGAGGGAACGTCGACGCTCGAGCTGACCGTGTAGGTCATGCCCGATTCCAACTCGCTGCTGTGCTCGGTGACTAGGGTGCCCGTCTCCGGGTCGTACAGTGCCTCGGGGCCGTCGTAGGCGACCGGTTCGTATGCGGCCGGCAGCCAGATGCTGTCGAGCGCCCCGATCGTGAACTGCTGAGTGAGCAACTCGTCGCTGGTTCGCCCGTCCAAGTGCCGGGACGCATCCCCGTAGAGCTGCTCGGATCCCCAGAAGGTCCCGTCGAAACGGCTGAGGCCCGAAACCCGCCAGTACGCAGGCGCATCTGCCTCAACCCGGAACAACTCGGCACCCGAGGTGCCCACCAGGCGGCCTTGGGCATTGACCAGAGGGCTGATCGTCACCCTCGACGCAGGGGCGCTGCCATCGAGGTCCTTCCAGGAGACGATCGCCGGAGCGTCGCTGCCTGGCAGCAAGGGCACCAGCAGCGCAGCAACGAGCGCGGCGGGGATGCCCAAGCGCAGTGCCGTGCGCATGGGCACGGTTGCACGCCGCCGTTCGGACGCGCCCACCGATGTCCGGTCCCCGGTGTGCTGGATGCCGTGTGCGGCCACGAACGCTGCCGCACCGACGACCATCGCGGCGGCACTGCGGACTCGCCATGCATCGGTGCCCAATGCCCCCACGAAGGCGAGCACGCAGAAGGCGGGAAGCAACCCTTGGCCTACCGAGCGCGCACGCAGTGCCAGTGCATCGGCGGCAAAGGCCGCGAGCCAGATGACGGCACCGCCGACCAGCAGGAAGCCTGCGGTGGCCGGCGTCGGCGCTTCTACGATGCCGAAGGCGTCCCAGGCAGCGGCCACGTCGGCTGCCGCTTGCCGCAGCGTCTCGGCGGTGGGCAGCAAGCGCAGCCAGAGCGTGTTGGAGTACAGGGCCAGTCCCTCGACGATGATCAGCATTACCGCTGATGCCGTCGCAGCTGCCGCAAGGGGCCAGCGCTGCCGACGTGTGACCGCAGCCGAGGCGTGGCCGCCCAACGCCATGATGAGCCACAGCGGCGCATAATCCCAAGCGTCGAACAGGCGGCGAGCGGTGAGAACCGAGAGCAGCGTGAGCAACCAGAGCGAGACCTCCACCTGCCACAGGCTGCGCCCTCTCATGTGCGCACCGCGTTCGCCTGGGACGACGTCTGCGCAGCGGCCCACTTGGGTCCCAGCTCGGCGAGCGTGCTGATGTCGACAACTCCCGGGCCGCCCGCCGGCAGGGGATCACCGGGTCTGCACACCCGGATGACGGTCATGGACGAAGTGCGCGACCCCGCCGCCGAGATTGCTTCTGCATCTCGCGCCGCATCGAATGCGGTGCCCCCAAGCACCACGACCACTGCGCCGACGGCCGTCGCCGCGGCTGCCGCAAGCGTGCTGCGCAGCGATCCCTGCGCCGATGTGGAGACGTCGGCGAGATGATCGAACAGCTGCGCCAAGCCTTCCCCCGAGGTCACGAAGCCGGTGTCTGCGCCCGCCACCGTCAGCAGTCGCAGCGGGTCATGCCGGGTGGCGCTGGCGAGCACGACGCTCGCGGCAGCAGATACAGCCAGCTCGAAGTGCCCGTCGGCGAGCGGTTCAGCGTTAAAAGCGGTGCTGCGAGTGTCAAGCACCACCGTGACCCGGCTCCGGCGGGGCACTTCGTCTTCGCGCACCATGGGACGGCCGAGACGCGCTGTCGAGGGCCAATGGATGCGGCGGACATCGTCGCCGGCGGTGTAGTCGCGCAGGGCGTAGAAATCCTCGCCGATGCGCTGCAAGGTGTGAACGTCCGCTGCAAGTCCCAACGGTTCAGGCCCGCGAGCCAGGCGAGGCGGCACCAGCGTCTGCGTTGCCGGATAGACGACCAGCATCGTCCGCGGGCCTTCGCCGATGGAGGTGCGGGCCAAGCCGAGCGGATCGACGACATCGACCTCCGCTGGTCCGATCTCCAAGCGGCCCCGGCGTTGAGTCGGCAGGAGGTACGACGTGCTCAGACGCTCGGCGGCGAGCAGCGGGCCGACCCCCAAGCGTGCGCCGAGCGTGCCGGTCACCGGATCGGTGAGCTGGAGCACGGGGGCGTGGCCGCCCAAGTTGGTGAGGACGAGTTGCACTCGTGCCTTGCCACCGGCATGGACGCGCGCAGGCTGGACCGAACGCTGGATCCTGAGGCGGATCCGGCGCGTCCGGGTCCACACCACCGACCCCGAGATCAGTGCGATCCCCGCCAATGCGAGCACCAAGAGCTCGCCCATGCCGAACAGCCGACCGGCTCCGGCAGCGGCTGCTGCGCCGATCCCGACGGACCAGCCCCGCCGCGTCAGCACTCGGCTCAGCCCCTTAGCCGGCGGCGGTGGGGACAGCGACAGCGTCGAAGACGTCGCGCAGGGCTGTCTGGGCGGTCAAGCCCTGCAGTTGCGCATCGGCGCTCAAGCGGATCCTGTGACCGAGCACTGGTTCAGCGACGGCCTTCACATCGTCGGGCACCACGTAGTTGCGGCCGGCGGCGAGTGCGCGCGCTTGTGCCACTCGCTGCAGGTCGAGCGTGGCTCGCGGGCTGATGCCCAGCGTGATCGTGCCGCGCTGTCGAGAAGCATCGGCGACGGCGACGATGTAGCGGCGCAGCACGGGAGCTACGTGGACTTCGGTGACGGTACGGGCCATCGCCAACACCTCGCTGGCAGTGGCAACCGGCTCAAGCGTGATCTCCGTGGTGCCGTCGTGGAGATCGAGCACCTCGACGGCAGAATCCGCATCCGGGTAGCCGATGCTCACGCGCATCAGGAACCGGTCGAGCTGAGACTCGGGCAACGGGTAGGTGCCCTCGTGCTCGATCGGATTCTGTGTGGCGATCACCATGAACGGCTGACCGAGCGGCCGTGTCGTGCGGTCGGTCGTGACCTGGCGTTCCTGCATTGCTTCGAGCAGTGCCGCCTGCGTCTTTGGCGACGCCCGGTTGATCTCGTCGACCAGCACGATGCTGGAGAAGAGCGCTCCGGGACGGAATTCGAATGTGCGCTCGCGCTCATCCCAGACATTGACGCCGATGACGTCCGATGGCAGCACGTCCGGGGTGAATTGGATACGGCCGAACGGTGCGTCAATCGAGGCTGCGAGCGATTTGGCGAGGCTGGTCTTGCCGACCCCCGGCACGTCTTCGATCAGCAGGTGTCCATCGCACAGCAAGCACAGCAGCGAGAGCCCAACCGCGTCGGGCTTGCCTCGAATGACCCGCTCCACGTTCGCAGTGATGCGCTCGAACGTCTGCCGGAATGTCTCGGCATCGGCCACGTGCGTTTGCGGGGGAGTGTGATTGCGCACGGTGTCTGGCTTTCGGGGCTAGAAGATTCCGTGTAGCTGGCATCTCGGCCGGGACTCGGAGAACGCTGTGAGGCTACTCAGCATCACTTCACCGTCGTCCCCGCTGCGTCACCGATTGCTTCCCGCTCTTGTTCCCCATACTCATGCGATTGGGCTCACGGGCCGCTCGGGCCACGGCTTCGCACTGCACTTTCCGCTCTTGTTCGCATGCTCATGTGATTGGGCTCACGGGCCGCTGAGGCCCGGTGCTCAGCCTCTAGGGTGGCCCGGTGCGCAGTTCACGGACTCCACGCGGCCCCCGCATCGGGGCAGCGCTCGCGGCCGTGGCAATGCGCCCGCGGCTGTGGCTCACCGCTGGGCGAGCCATGCTGCGGCTGATCCCATCGCGCTGGTGGATTCGCCCGCCGTTCCTGCCAGTGCCTCACCGCGACTATGTGCGATTCCGGCTGTTGACCGCCGTCGGTTCTGACAGCCGTGCGGCCGCCGAACCCACTGATCTGATCCAATGGCTGGAATGGTGCCGACACTGGCCTGCCGCCACTGCGGTGCACCCATCGCATGAAGCCCGTGATCCTGAGCCGGCGCCGCTGAGGCCGTGACATGACTTCCGTTCGAACGGTCGCGTACGCGCCCCATGCAGTCGCCGATGCCGTCAACGGGAATGGTGCGGCCAACGGCCATGCGGTCATTCGTGATGGGAAGGTCTCGCGGCCCCGCGGCGTGCTGTCGGAACGGACACTGGTGCTCAATGTCACCTACCAGCCCCTGTCGATCACGACCGTGCGGCGCGCCCTGCTGCTGGTGCTGGCGGGCAAGGCCGATGTCGTTCACACCAGGCCCGGCAGCATTCGCTCGCCTCGCTTGACGATGTCTGTGCCCTCAGTCGTGCGGTTGACGTATCACGCACGAGCGCCCTACCGGAGGCGTGCCCCGCTCCACCGGCGGGCCGTGTTCGCGCGCGATGCTTACCGCTGCCAGTACTGCGGGAACCGGGCCGAATGCATCGACCATGTCCACCCGCGCAGCCGCGGTGGGGAACACACGTGGGAGAACGTGGTGGCCTGCTGCCGGGCTTGCAACGTGGGCAAGGGAGACTCGTTGCTGTCAGAGGGCCGGTACAGGCTGCGCCAGACTCCCTATGCCCCCGAGCCTCTGGCCGTCGTGGCGGCAATGCGCAGCGATACTCCCACCGAGTGGACCGACTACCTCAGCGATCTACGGCCTCAGCTCGTCTGAACCGCGCGGTGCGAAGGAGCAGACGGCTGTCTGCCATCGTGTGCCTGTGGCCGCGTGGGTACGCGAAGAATGGCACGCAAGCGCTGAACTGCTGCACGCACGCCCGATGCCGCGCGACGGCCGACGCCGCATCTCGTGGTTGCGCCCGGTCGCACCTGCACTGATCCTGGGTTCTGCAAGCGCCGACCCCTTCGGCGGCATACGGACTGATCTCGTCCGGCGGCGCAGCGGTGGGGGCCTGGTGTGGCTGGATCCTGAGACAAGCGCGTGGGTGGATGTGTTCGTGCCCGCTGGTGATCCGCTCTGGCATGCAGATATCAGCAAGGCCTTTCACTGGCTGGGTCGCACACTCGCCACGGCTTTCGCCGATGTCGGCATACCAGCCAGCGTGCATCCCGGCCCATATGAAGCGGGGCCGTCCGACGGTCTGGTGTGTTTTGCGTCGCTCGGCCCAGGTGAGGTGCTGGTGAACGGCCGGAAGCTCATCGGCATCTCCCAGCGCCGCTCCCGTGAAGGCAGCCGTTTCCAGTGCATTGCCTACAACCGCTTCGAGCTCGGCCCCCTCGAGACTGTCCTGGATTCCGCTGCCGCCACCCGCGTCCACAGCCGAGCAGTCGGCTGGGCCGACCTCGGCATCACAGCCTCATCCGACGAAATCGCCAAGCAAATGGTGAGTTTCATCGCCGCACACGACGCTGACTAGCGCCAGCCAAGCGTCCCGCGGGACAGAGCAGCGGGTGCGCGCAACACATCGGGGGTGGACAGGGTGGGTGTTTTCCCCATAAAGTGGTGCAAAGTGGTGTGCAGGGGCAGAGATGCCCACGCAGGCCAGGTACCCATTCCGAAGCTGCGGAGGCCCTGCGGTGGAGAGTCTGTTCGTCGGTCAGCACGAGCACTCGCTCGATGCGAAGGGCCGCATCGTGCTCCCGGCGAGCTTCCGCAGCGCATTTGAGCCGTCCGGCTTCCTGATCAAGCACAGCGAGGGCTGCCTCGCACTGATGACGCCAGACCGATTCGGCGAGATCGCCGGCCAGATGTCGGAGCGGTCCCAATCTGGGGGTCCGCACGGGCGCGCAGCCAAGCGCTCATTCGGAGCTGGCGCTGCCCGGGTCTTGCCGGACAAGCAGGGCCGGATAGCGGTTCCCGAGGAGCTGCGCCGCTTTGCCGGCCTGCAGCGCGAGTGCATCGTGATCGGCGCGATCGATGAAGTCGAGATCTGGGACGCGGGGCGCTGGCACGAGATGAACGCCCAGGGCGAATCGCTCCTGGCGGCACCCGAGAGCGGCATCGAGGCAGCGGAGCAGGCGTGAGCGTGTCCACCGCTGCCCGTTCCTTCCACGAACCCGTCATGGTTGACGAGATCGCCGAAGTCTTCGCACCCGTCGCCGGCGGATTATTCGTCGACGCGACCTTGGGGGGAGGCGGTCACGCCGAGATGCTCCTGCGGCAGCATCCGGAGCGGCAGCTGCTCGGCATCGATCGCGATCCCGAGGCAATCGCAGCAGCACAGGAACGGCTCGCGGACTTCGGGGATCGAGTCACGCTGCGCTGCGAGCGGTTTGACCGCCTCGGCGAGCTGGTCGACGCGGCTGCTGGAGTCCCGCTCACCGGTGTTCTGTTCGACTTCGGCGTCAGCAGCCATCAACTGGATTCGGGTGAGCGCGGTTTCTCCCACCGCCACGACGCCCCGCTGGACATGCGCATGGACTCCCGCTCGGATCTCGATGCCGCATATGTCGTCAATACCTATGAGCTCGTTGAACTGCGAGATCTGTTGAGGCGCCACGCAGACGAGCGTTACGCCCAGCGCATCGCCGCAGCGATTGTGGCCGCCAGACCGCTGCACACCACCGGCCAACTGGCCGACGTCGTCAAGGCTGCCGTGCCGGCCGCAGCGCGGCGCGGCCGTCGCCATCCGGCGATGCGCACGTTCGCGGCGATCCGCATCGAAGTGAACGACGAACTGAACCTCATCGAACCCGCAATGCGAGCGGCGCTCGCGCGCCTGCAACCACGTGGGCGCCTCGCAACGCTCGCCTATCACTCAGGAGAAGACAGCATCGTGAAGATCATTCTGCGAGAAGCAGCCGACGGGGTGTGCGAATGCCCATCGACATTGCCGTGCATCTGCGGAGCGGCACCCACGGTTCGCCTGCTGCGTCGCAAGGTCACCCGGCCCAGCGCCGCTGAGATCGAGCGGAACTCGCGCGCCGCCAGTGCCGTGATGCGCGCTGCGGAGCGCCTCGAGCCTGCGCGTCGCTGATCTCGGCGGCGCCAGAGAACGAGACATCGCCCGATGGCCCTCGCCACTGCCCACTTCACTGTCGCGGATGCACCGCCGGCATTGGTATCGGCGCGGCGCGCCGTAGGGCTGCGTCTCGTCGGCGTCACAGCGCTGCTGGCGGTTGCTGCGATCACCGTGCTCGCCGGGCTTGCGGTGTTCCATTCGATGCTGGCTGCGGGCCAGTACCGGCTGTCAGAGCTGGAAGCGGAGATTGCTGCGGAACGGGAGCGCTTGATCGACCTTCGCTACGAACTCCAGACGCTCCATGGTCCTGCTGAGATCGAACTGATGGGGGTGGGGGCGCTCGGCCTGGTGAGCGCGACGGATCCGATCGATGTGCGGATCGAGCCGCGGCATATTGCCGCCGTCGACCCGCCGCAGCGAAGCATCCATGAAGGCGGAGACTGGCTCTCGATCAAGACGCTGCTGACCGACGCGTCCACAGCGCATGACCGACGTTCTTGAGCACTCCGAGCGCCATACAGCTCCGGCGCCATGGCACCCGTCGATGGGTGCCCCGCCGGGGCTGCGATCGCCGACGCCACGAACGGCAACCCGACGCTCTGATGCGGCGACCCCGCGCCGGTGGCACCCCTCGTCAGGACCGAAGACAACGCCTGGAGGACCGAGGTCGAAGCCTGCTGCAGAGCAGTCCGACCGACGACCGCGCCAGCGCACGGCTCGCGCCGGGCCGCCGCGCCGGCGGGCGCTGCTGCTGATCATTGCGAGCACGGTGGCGCTGGCCGTCCTGGGTGCTCGCCTGGTGCAAGTGCAGGTGCTCGACCGCGAGACCTACGCCGCCTTGGGCGAACGTCAGGGCACGGCACAGTGGGAGCTCGAATCGGTGCGCGGGGCGATCCTCGACCGGAACCTGAACCTGCTCGCGGTGTCGGACAACCTGCCCACGATCTGGGCCGACCCCCGTCTGGTGACCGATCCGTACCAGACGGCTGCCATATTGGCGTCGGTGCTGGATGTCGATGCCGACGTCATCGCGGAACGGCTGGCGAGCGACCGGCATTTCGTGTACGTGGCGCGCCAAGTGAGCCCCGAAGACGGGCTGGCGGTGCAGGAGCTGCAGCTTGCCGGTGTCGGCGTACGCGGGGAGTCGTCGAGACTGCGGCCCAACGGCGAGGATTTCGCCCGCGGGTTGCTCGGCGCCACCGACATCGATCAGAACCCGCTGGGGGGCGCCGAGAAGCAATTCACCGAAGTGCTCGACGGCACCGATGGACGTGAGGTCGCCCGGATCGCCCAGAGCGGCATGCCGCTGCCGAGAGGAACCGAGCTGTTCGAGCCCGTCAGCCATGGCGACGATGTGGTGCTCACGCTGCATACCCAGATGCAATGGGTGGCGGAGCGGTCCGTCAGCGAAGCGGTCCGTGCGACCAGCGCCGAGGGCGGCATGGTGGTGGTGATGCAGACCGATACCGGCGACGTGCTGGCGCTGGCGGCGGTCGCCCGCGACCCCGAGACCGGCGAGGTCAGGCCAGTGGCCTACAACCCCGCGTACACCGATGCCTTCGAGCCCGGATCGGTCGCGAAGAGCTTCACCATCGCCACAGCGCTGGAAGCAGGGCTCACCACGCCGGTCGAGTTGCACTCGACACCGGCGAGGTACACGTTCGCTGACAAGGAGTTCATCGAGCCCTACTCCAAGCCCAGCGACCAGATGACGACCTCGGAGATCCTCGTTCATTCGTCGAACATCGGCACGATCAGGCTTGCGGAGCGGATCGGCGCTTCCGAAATGCAGCGTTCGCTGCGATCATTCGGCTTCGGCCGCCTGACTGGTGCCGACGAGGCTCCGGCGCTGCCCGGCGAGAGCCGTGGCATCTTGCGTGCAGCGAACCAGTGGCGCGGCACCGACCTTGCCACGATCGCGTTCGGCCAAGGCATCGCGATCACTGCGATACAGCTCGCCGCTGCGTACAACGCCATCGCCAACGACGGTGTGTACGTCACGCCGCGCCTCGTGCTGGGCAGCGTGGGCAGCAACGGTGCACTGCGACCGGCTGATCGAGTCCCGACACGCCGGGTCCTGTCCGAGCAGACCGCGCAGCAGATGCAGGCCATCCTGGCCGAAGTCGTCCGCTCGGGAACCGGCAAGCGAGCCGCCATCGACGGCTACCAGGTGGCCGGCAAGACTGGCACAGCGCAAAAGCCCAGCCCTGATGGCGGCTACTCCGCCGAGGCGTACACCAGTTCCTTCGCAGGGTTCCTCCCTGCTGATCGTCCCGAGCTCACCGTCGTCGTCGTACTCGACGAGCCGGACGAATACCGGGCCGCCATCGTGGCCGCGCCAGTCTTCGCGGAAGTCGCCGAATATGCCTTGCGCATGCTTCAGGTGTCGCCCGATGCCTGAGCAGCGCAGCGCGCCGGCAGAGCCGATACCGCTGGAGGAATTGGCTGCGGCGGTCGGCGGTACCTGTGTGCTGCCTCCACGCCAGCGCAGCGACGAGGCGGCGGCACTGGCGGTACTCGTGCGCGGCATCACACACGACAGCCGCTCAGTCACGCCCGGTGCGCTGTTCGGCTGCGTCGTAGGGCAGCGCCACGACGGTCATCGCTTCGCCGCTGAGGCGTTGGATGCAGGTGCTGCGGCGTTGCTGGTGTCGCAGGTCCTCGATGTCGACGTGCCCCAGATCGTCGTGCCCGACGTGCGAGCGGTACTCGGGCTGGCGTCAGCTGCGGTGTGGGGGCAGCCATGGCACCGCTGCCCGGTTGTGGGCGTCACCGGGACAGCGGGCAAGACGACGGTCACGCACGCAATCGCCGCCATTGCGAGCGCATGCGGTACCACTTGTGAGGTCATGGGCACGCTGGACGGAACGCACACCACGCCCGAGGCACCGGACCTGTGCCGACGTCTCAGCCGGGCCGCTGATGCGGGAGCCGGGATGGTCGTGCTCGAGGTGTCATCTCATGCGCTCGCCCAGGGCAGGGTCGATGGCGCCAGCTTCGCTGCGGGTGTGTTCACCAATCTCGGCCACGAGCATCTCGACTTCCACGCGACGATGGAGGACTACTTCGACGCCAAGGCGCGCCTCTTCGACGGTCGCAGCGAGATAGCGGTGCTGAACGTTGCCGATTCGTGGGGTCGCCGCCTGGCATCGATGGCCGCTGGCACAACCGCCGAAGTCGTCGAGTGGCAGCCTTCCGATATCGACCGAATCGTGGTGGACACAGCGGGAATCAGCGGCCGATGGCGCGGCCGATCCGTGCACTGCGGCCTGCTGGGCCGGTTCAATGTCGCGAACGTGGCGGCCGCAGCAGCAACGGCCAGCGCCCTCGGTTTCGATGATGACGCGATTGCCGGAGCGGTCGCTGCCGTGCCCCCGGTGCGGGGGCGTCTGTGGCCCGTCAGTGGCGCGGATGATGACATCACGGTCTTGGTCGACTACGCCCACAAGCCGGACGCACTCGCTGCCGCATTGACCAGCGCGCGTGAGCTGGGTGCCGCTGGCGGCCGCCTGTGGGCGGTGTTCGGCGCGGGCGGCGACAGGGACCAGTCGAAGCGGGCGCTCATGGGCGCTGCCGCGGACCGCCACGCCGATGTGCTCGTCCTGACGTCCGACAACCCTCGCAGCGAGGATCCTGCTCGGATCGCAGCCGACATCGCCGCAGGCGCGGCCGGCCGGCATGATGCGAAGGACGGCTTGCACATCGAATTGGACAGGTCGAGCGCCATCTCGTACGCCGTCAGGAAGGCTCAGGCCGGCGATGTCATCGTGGTCGCCGGAAAGGGCCACGAGACCGCGCAGGTGAGCGCAGGGCATTCCGTACCGTTCGATGACGCAGATGTCGCTGCCGAACACCTGAGGCGGCGCGGGAGCGCACAGCGATGATTGCGCTCCTGATCGCTGCCAGCTCTGCCATGTTCGTGTCGCTCGTAGGAACTCGCTACCTCATTCCCTGGCTGCAGTCCCGCGGGGTGGGCCAGCCCATCCGCCTCGATGGCCCCCGTGGCCATATCACCAAGGCGGGCACGCCGACGATGGGTGGTGTCGCAGTCGTTGTGGCGGCAGTCGTGGGGTATGTCGTCAGCCATCTGCGGGCGGAGACCGTGATCACGCGGTCGGGCATCGTGCTGCTGGCAGCCGTCTGCGCCGCAGGCCTCGTGGGCTTGGCCGACGACTGGATCAAGGTGAGCCGCGAGCGCAATCTGGGATTGAACAAGCGGGCCAAGCTGATCGGGCTGATCGCGGTAGGCATCGGCTTCGCCGTCGCATCGGCGTGGTGGGTCAACCTCGATACCGCTGTGGCCTTCACACGGCTGGACGGCAACGCGCTGCGGGTTCCCGCCGCAGTGTGGGTTCTGTGGGCGGTCATCATCGTCCTCGGTACGTCAAACGCGGTGAACTTGACAGACGGCCTGGACGGCCTCGCCGCCGGAGCTGCCGCAGTGGCGTTCGCGGCATTCGTGGTTGTCGGGTACTGGGCATTCCGTCATCCCATCTCCTACGACGTCAAGCACCCGCTGGACCTCGCCATTGTCGCCGCCGCCATGGCCGGTGCCTGTGCAGGATTCCTCTGGTGGAACGCGCCCCCGGCACGGATCTTCATGGGCGATACCGGTTCGCTGGCCATCGGCACTGCGATGGCGGGCCTCGCAATGCTGTTGCACGTCGATCTCCTGCTCCCCGTGATCGGTGGCCTCTACGTCATCGAGACCGCATCGGTGATCATCCAGGTGGGTTCATTCCGGCTCTTCGGCCGCCGCTTGTTCCGGATGGCGCCGATGCACCACCACCTCGAGCTGGGCGGTTGGCCGGAAACCACCGTGCTCATCCGTCTCTGGGTGGTGAACAGCCTGCTCGTCGCGCTGGCATTGGGCATGTACTACGCAGACTTTCTGAGCCTGGACCTCGTCGAAATCCCGGCAGGTTCGTTGTGAGCGCCTCCGACTTGACGCCCGCAGACGGGCCGGTCGTCGTGGTGGGCATGGGAGTGACCGGACGAGCGGTCGTCTCTGCGCTCGCGGCGCGCGGTCATGAGGTGATCGCGGCGGACGACCGACCAGGCGAGGCGGCGGCCCGGGGAACCGAGGCAGATGCTGCATTCGGCGAGATCCACGACTCCACCGATGCGACCCTGCTCGAGAACCTGGTCTCGGGCGCCGCGGCCGTGGTGCCCGCTCCGGGGGTGCCGCCGCGACACCTCAGCTACACGCTGGCCGATGCGGCCGGGGTGCCGGTGCTGAGCGAGCTGGATCTGGCTGCGCAGTGGGACAGTCGACCCCTCGCAGCGATTACGGGCACCAATGGCAAGACGACGGTCACGGTGCTCACAGAACGAATGCTGAACCGGAGTGGAATCTCCGCTGTCGGTGCCGGCAATACAGATATCGCCCTGGTGGACGCCATTGACCGTGAGGTCTCCACGTTTGTGGTGGAGGCATCGTCCTTCAGGCTGCACCGAGCGCGCAGATTCGCTCCCGCTGTCGCTGCATGGCTGAATCTGGCCCCCGATCATCTCGACTGGCATCCTGACCTGCGCGATTACGCCGCGTCCAAAGCCCGGATCTGGGCGGCGCAGGGTCCCGACGACGTCGCAGTGGTGCCCTTCGGCGACGCCGATGTTGAGCCGTGGACGTCCGGGATCAGTTCACGGCGTGTGACGTTCGCGACGCCCCAGCAACTTGAGGCACCGTGCGATGTGCACTACGAGCGCGGTGTCTTGGTCGCGCATGGAGACAGCATCGTGACGGCGGCGGACTTGCCCCGACGGCGTCCCCATGACTTGTCGAATGCCGCGGCAGCAACGGCTGTTGCGCTGGAGATGGGTGCATCCGCCGAGGCGGTGGCGACGGAGTTGAGGTCATTCGATGGCCTGCCTCACCGGCTCGCATTCGCAGGGCGCATCGGAGAGGTGAGCTTCTACGATGACAGCAAGGCCACAGCACCGCACGCGACGGTGGCGGCGCTGCGCGGCTTCTCCGATGCGGTGCTGATCGCGGGCGGCCGGAACAAGGGCGTCGATCTCGGGGAGCTTGCCGCCGTTGCCGCACACGTTCGCGGCGTGGTGGCGATCGGTGAGGCCGCTGGCGAGGTTGCCGACTGCTTCAGCCGGCCTGCATGCGGCCACATCGAACTCGTCCGCGCCGAGTCGATGCCCGAGGCTGTGGAGGCTGCCCACCGGATGGCGCAACCCGACCGCGACGTGGTGCTGTCGCCCGGATGCGCTTCGTTCGACTGGTACTCGAGCTATGGCCAGCGGGGTGAGCACTTCAGCACGGCCGTGGCGGACCTCGCCGAGCGCATGCACCCATGCGCTCCGACGGGAGACAAGCAATGAGCAAGCTGGATCTTCCGCGCACTTCACCGGGACGGGCCCACTCAGGC
This sequence comes from Candidatus Poriferisodalis sp., assembly GCF_965219595.1. Taxonomy (NCBI): domain Bacteria; kingdom Bacillati; phylum Actinomycetota; class Acidimicrobiia; order Acidimicrobiales; family Candidatus Poriferisodalaceae; genus Candidatus Poriferisodalis; species Candidatus Poriferisodalis sp. The sequence goes on along the minus strand of NZ_OZ244781.1, from coordinate 3,049,348 downwards.
CCGTCGGTGCGCTATGCCGTCCTCCTGTCTGCGGTATTCCTGTTGCTGCTCACCGGTGTCGTGCTGGTGCTGTCGGCCACGTCGGCGACTGGAATCGATTCGTCCGACCGTCCATTGCAATACTTCACCCGGCACCTGTGGTCGGTCGGGATTGCTGTTGCCGTGCTGCTCGTCACACTTGGCGTCGATTACCGGCGCTGGCGCCGCATGGCACTGCCCCTCGCAGCTGCGAGCGTGAGCTTGTTGGTCATCGTGCTGGCGGTGGGCCAACGCACCGGCGGTGCCCGGCGCTGGATTGAAATCGGCCAGTTCAGCGTTCAGCCATCGGAGATAGCGAAACTGGCGCTCATCGTGGCGTTAGCCGCCTTTCTGGACGCCCGCAAGGACCAGATCGAGCGGCCCGACCGGATCCTGCGGCCCGCGATGCTCCTGCTCACCGCCGGATGCTCGCTGGTACTGCTGCAGCCTGACTTGGGAACCACTCTCATCCTGGCGGGCATCGGGGTCGGCATGCTCTTCGTCGCCGGCCTGCCGGGCCGCGATCTAGCGAAAATCGCGGCCATGGTCGCTGTGGCGGCGCCGTTGCTGGCGTATGCGGCGCCGTACCGCCGTGCGCGGCTCGCGGGCTTCCTGGACCCGATCGCAGAACGCTCCGAGAGCGGCTACCAGACATTCCAGAGCCTGGTGGGTCTGGCGCAGGGAGGGCTGCGCGGCACCGGGCTGGGGGCAGGCCAGGCCAAATGGGGCTGGGTGCCCAATGCCCCCACAGACTTCATATTTGTCATCGTCGGAGAGGAGATGGGCCTCCTGGGCGCCCTCGGGCTCCTGACGCTGCTCGGTGTCGTCGGCATCGGGGGGCTCCGGACGAGCCAGAAGGCACCCGACCTGTTCGGTTCCCTGCTCGCAGCCGGCATTGCCATCTGGTTCGTGCTCCAGACGCTGGTGAACGTCGGCGGTGTGGTTGGATTGCTGCCGGTGACCGGTGTGACGCTGCCATTCCTGTCCTTCGGCGGGTCGTCACTGGTGGTGACGGCAGCAGCCGCAGGTCTGCTGCTGAATGTGACGCGGCGATCCGGTTGAGCCGTGGCCACACCCGGCAGCGCCCCGAACGCCCCCAGCGTCCTGATCGCAGGGGGCGGCACCGCGGGGCACCTGATGCCCGGCTTGGCGGTGGCATCCGCGCTGACCGAGCGCGGCTGGCCCGCGGAAGGAATCCATTTCGTCGGCAGCGCCCGGGGCATCGATGCACAGATCGTGCCGGATGCCGGCTTCGGTGTGACCTTGCTCGGAGGTCGGGGCCTTACTGCACGCCGGGTGAACCTGACGAACGCGCGTGCTGCAGCGAGCTTGGCATGGGCCACGGTGCGCGGCATCGCTCTCGTGAGGCGGCGGCGTCCAGCCGCGGTGCTGTCGCTGGGCGGCTACGCCGCGCTTCCCGCGACGGTGGGAGCGGTGATCTGGCGCGTGCCATTGGTGATCGCCGAGCAGAATGCAGTTGCATCGGCAACGAATCGCCTGCTGGGCCGGTTCGCACGCGCCGCGGCGGTACCCGTACGCGGGACGGGGTTGCACAGGGAGGTCGTGACCGGCAATCCCGTGCGCCCGGCTGTCGTCGAAGCCGCGCTTGGAGCGGGTGAGGCCCGCGCCCAGCTCGGCTGGCCCGCAGATGCAACCGTCGTGGTGGTGTTCGGCGGTTCGCTGGGCTCGCTCCGGATCAACACGGCCACCTGGACAGCGTTGGCGTCACTGCAGGACCGCGACGGCGTGTTCATCTATCACGTGGTGGGCAAGCGCGACTGGGCTGAGCGTCCGCCGCCACCGCCACGGCGACCCGATGGCTCGCGGGTACGGGACTGGTACCGAGCCGTGCCGTTCGATGAACAGTTGCCTGTCGCCCTGGCTGCGGCTGACGTCGCGATCTGCCGAGCCGGGGCATCGACGGTGGCGGAGCTGTCGGTCATCGGCACGCCGGCGGTGCTCGTTCCTTTGCCGATAGCGACCAACGACCACCAACGTCGCAACGCCGAGGAACTGGCCGCCACGGGCGCGGCACGCGTCGTTGCCGACGCCGAGTTCGACGGGCAGCGAATGCTCGCAGAGCTCGAGCAGATGCTGGAATTGCAGCATCCCCTCAGACCGGAGCGTCCCCCCGAGGCGACCTTCGGTCGTCGAGACTCGGCACAGCGGGTCGCGCAGCTCGTGATACAGCACAGTTCAGCGGTTCCTGGCTCAGTGGCACACGAGGATCGTTGGCCGAGAAAGCACACAACGTGACCACGTCGCCATCCGTCGAACCAGCGCCCCTGACCCAGGAGCCGTCGGGTCAGTCTCCCGACCTTGGGGAGCCTCGCACCATCCATCTGGTGGGAGCCGGCGGCGCCGGCATGAACGCCATCGGGTTGGTCCTCGCCGAGATGGGCCACGCCGTCAGCGGCAGCGACCTGAGAGCAGGCCCCGGCATGACGCGGCTCGCAGCTCACGGTGCCCGGGTCGTGATCGGTCATGATGCCGCCAACATCGGCTCGGCGGACATCGTGGCCCATTCGAGTGCGGTGCCCCAAGGCAATGTAGAGCTCGTCGAGGCCCGCCGCCGGGGCATTCCGGTGCTCAGCCGAGCTGAGCTGCTCTCAGGGATCTGCCGGTGCAAGCAGACGCTGGCGGTCGGCGGAACCCATGGCAAGACGACCACCTCGTCAATGCTGGCACTGTGCCTGGTCGCAGCCGGTGAACACCCGTCATTCCTCGTGGGCGGCGAGGTGAACGAAATTGGCTCCGGTGCCGTCTGGGACACAGCGGGGGAGTGGTTCGTTGTCGAAGCAGACGAGTCTGACGGGACATTTCTGGAGCTGGGTGCCGATGCGGTGGTCGTGACGAACGTTGAGCCTGACCACCTCGACCATTACGGCAGTTTTGACGACCTCGCTGCTGCATTCGAGAAGTTCGTCAGCCGTGCTGGAGGGCCACGCATCGTGTGTGCCGATGACCAGCAGGCTGCCGCGCTAGCCGAGCGCGTCGGCGGCTGTGTGACCTACGGAAGCGCTCCGGGTGCCGACTACCGGATCACCAGCGCGCACAGCTCTCGTACCGGTGCGGGCTTCGAATTGGTCAGCGGCACGACGTCGATCGGCCGTTGCGAGCTGCCGCTGCCTGGGCTGCACAACGTGGCGAATGCGGCCGGCGCTCTTGCGGCGGCACTTGAGCTTGGAGCCGCGGCGTCACCGATGATCGACGCCCTCGGTCGATTTGCCGGCGTGGCCAGACGATTCGAGCGACGCGGCGAGCGTGATGGGGTGTCGTTCATCGATGACTATGCGCACTTGCCCACCGAGGTAACCGCTGCGATCGCCGCAGCCCGCAGCGGAGGCTGGAAGCGGATTGTCGCCGTGTTCCAGCCGCATCGCTACTCGCGGACAGCAGCGCTCTGGCAGGACTTTGCGGATTCCTTCGCTGATGCCGACCAGCTGGTCCTCACCGACATTTACGCCGCCGGCGAGGTGCCTCGGCCTGGTGTGTCCACCGAGCTGGTGCTCGGTGCCGTGCTCGATTCCCATCCGTACGCGTCGGTGGCCTACCTCCCGGGACGGGCCGAACTGCGTTCCTACCTACGCACCAGCCTGCGTTCGGGCGACCTGTGCCTCACCTTGGGCGCCGGCGACCTGACGACGCTCGCAGATGAGATGCTGCATGTTTCCTGAGCAGTGGTCAGATCCCGATGCAGTTCGACGTGCTGCGACCGTGCTCGGCGACGATGCTCGCGTGAATGCCCCGCTGGGCGCATTGACCACTTCGAGAGTCGGCGGTCCGGCAGCGGTGGCCTATGTGGCAAATGGCCTGTCCGACCTGCAACGCGCGGCAGAGGCCGCAGCAACGTCCGGGCTGGAGATACTCATCGTCGGACGCGGATCGAACCTGCTTGTCGCAGACCGGGGATTCGAGGGCATCGCACTCTTTCTCGGCGATGCCTATGCCCAAATCGAATTCGATCGTGCGAACGCCACGGTCACTGCTGGCGCAGCGGCGGCATTGCCGGTGCTCGCGCGGCAGTGTGCTGTGCCAGGCATCGGCGGCCTGGAATGGGCCGTTGGTGTGCCGGGTTCTGTGGGCGGGGCCGTGCGCATGAATGCGGGAGGGCACGGCAGCGATATGGCGTCGTGCTTGATCGACGCTGACATCGTCGATCTGGAAGCCGGGACCGGAGCGACCCGCGATGTCAGCACGCTCGACCTGAACTACCGCAGCAGCGGTCTCCAGAACCGTCACGTCGTGGTTCGTGCCCGGCTGAGTGGGCGGCGAGCTCCCTCGTCGAAGGTGACCGATCAGATCGCGGACATCGTCCGCTGGCGCAGAGAGCACCAGCCTGGCGGACAGAACTCCGGTTCGGTCTTCATGAACCCGCCCGCCGAGTCCGCAGGAGCTCACATCGACCAGACGGGTCTTCGGGGACTGCGCATCGGCACTGCCGAGGTGTCGCGCCTGCACGCCAATTTCATTGTGTCGGATCCCGACGGCACGGCGGCAGATGTCGTCGCACTCATGGCCGAAATCAGGCGCCGTGTCGCCGAGTCGACCGGCATCGTGCTGCAACCCGAAGTCCGCATGGTCGGCTTCGAGACGGCCCCGACACCGTCTTGAACGATGTCGGAGGAGGATACGAAGCCTGCCGAGCAGCAACGACGGCGCCGGCGCCGGTGGCTGATCGTGGCGGCGCTTGCTGCGGTTGCCGCAGCAGTCGCGACGATCTTTCTCGCGGCCGGCACCTTCCAAGTCGATCGGATCCATTTCAGCGGTTTGCATCGCGTGAGTTATGACGAGGCATACGAAGCCGCCGATATCCGTCCGGGAGATTTTATGGGAACACTCGACGCCGGCGAAGCAGAACGGTCACTTGAGAGCTTGCCCTGGGTCGCCGACGCCCGAGTCCAAAGGCGATGGCCTGCAACGGTGGATGTCGATGTCATCGAGCGCACCCCGGCGGCGATTGCACTCGCCGCTCCCGGCAGTTGGGTACTCATCGACATCGAAGGTCGCGTCCTCACATCACCGCTCGCCGTGGTGCCCGAACTTCCGCGCTTGTCAGGCATTGCTGCTGCGCCCGAACCGGGTGCCTTCCTCGCAAGCGATGCGGATGCGCTGCTCGCCGCATTGGGTGCAGCGCACGGGCAGCCGGAGTTCGAGATTGCCGCACTGTGGCGGGATAGGCGCGGGGACATTCGCGCTCGTGTACGGCAACAGCCAGGAGATCTCGTGCTGGAGGTCGCGCTGGGAGACGAGTCGGCAATCGGGGCCAAAACGGCCGCGATTGCTGCGATCATCGGAGAGATGACGGCCTCCGATGCCATCTTGGATGTGTCGGTTCCGCACCTGCCGGTGCTCCGCCCGTCGGGCTAAGAGGCTGAGCGCAGGGTCTTGCCGATCGACAGAGGCATCAGTACTGTCGTCAATTGCGCTATTTTCCCGTAGAAGGTGCCCGTCGGCGGCACGTCTGATGTCGCGGCCGGCCAGTGAACGCAAGGAGCCCTGTGGCCTCACCACAGAACTACGTGGCAGTCATCAAGGTGGTGGGCGTCGGGGGCGGCGGCTCAAATGCCGTCAACCGCATGATCGATTTCGGTTTGGGCGGGGTCGAGTTCATCGCCGTCAATACCGATGCCCAAGCCCTGCTGTTGAGCGACGCCGACGTCAAGCTGGACATCGGCCGTCAGCTGACGCGCGGACTCGGCGCCGGCAGCGATCCCGAAATCGGCACGCGAGCTGCTGAAGAGCACCGTGACGAGATCGCCGAAGCGTTGCAGGGTGCGGACATGGTGTTCATCACGGCCGGGGAAGGCGGCGGCACCGGCACCGGAGGCGCTCCGGTGGTGGCAGAGGTCTCCAAGGAAGTAGGAGCGCTGACGATCGGGGTGGTCACGCGCCCGTTTGCCTTCGAAGGCAAACGTCGGCAGATCCAGGCCGAACAGGGCATCGAGCGGCTGAAGGAGCGCGTCGACACGCTGATCGTGATCCCGAATGATCGGCTGCTGACCGTGGCAAGCGAGCACACGTCGATCATCGATGCCTTCCGCATGGCCGACGACGTGCTGCGCGAGGGCGTTTCCGGCATCTCGGGGCTGATCACCACGCCGGGCCTCATCAATACCGATTTCGCCGACGTCAAGGCAATCATGTCGAGCGCCGGCACCGCCCTGATGGGGATCGGCCGTGCCCATGGCGAGAACCGCTCCAAGAATGCGGCTCGACAGGCCGTCTCGTCGTCGTTGCTCGAGGAATCCATCGACGGTGCTCGCGGCATCTTGCTGAACATTGCCGCGGGGCCGGAGCTCGGGCTGTTCGAAGTCAACGAAGCGGCAGAAGTCATCCGCGAAGTGGCGCACGCCGAGGCCAACATCATCTTCGGCACGGTCATCGACGATTCACTCGGGGAAGAGATCCGTGTAACGGTCATCGCTGCAGGTTTCGACCGATACGGACCGGGTCGCTCTGGAGGTGCTGCGCTGGGCGACTACGCAGCCTCGGAGGAGTCCGGCGATGTGGCTGACCCATTCGGTGACCTCGACGAGGACGACGAGTCGTTCGACGTGCCCAGCTTCCTGCGGTGACGCCTGGGTTACGTCGCAACCACTCCAGACTGCTGTACATCGACGCCGGTCGCGGCCTCCCAGCGAGGCTGCGCGGCTCGACGCGCCACACCGGCGGGCACTTCGGATGCTGACGCTGCGCCGCCGCTGTGGTAACAGCATGGTGCGGATTTCGGTCACTGAGCGCTCCGACGGTGACTGCGCTCCCATCGACGGATCCGCCCCCGGCAACGTGACCGTCCTGCGGCAGGTCCATGGCACGCGAGTTGTTGAGGTCGGACGACCAGGAGAGCACCAGGGTGCCTGCGCGGACGCCGCGTGGACATCGATACCACGAGCGACACTGGCTGTGAGAACCGCCGACTGTGTGCCGATTGCCCTGTACGGCACCGACAGAGCAGGCTGTGCGGCGGTCGCAGCCATCCACGCAGGATGGCGAGGCCTGCTCGACGGCGTCATCTCGGCAACCCTCGCCGAACTCGGCCGTCACGGGATCCGTCACCCCCGAGCCATTGTCGGGCCCCACATCGGCCCGCTGCAGTACGAATTCGGCGTCGATCAACTGGAGGCTGCCAGCGCGGCACTCGGGCCCTCGGTGTCGAGCACGACGCACTGGGGCACCCCGTCGCTCGATCTCGGCGAGGCCACGCGACTGGAGCTGCGACGGCACGGGGCCGTCATCGACAGCGAGATCGGCCGTTGCACCGCTTCGGATGAGCGCTATTTTTCGCATCGAGCCCGTGCCGAACAGGGCCGGACGGCGATGCTGGTAGGCCTCGAGGCTGAGCCGGCAGGCGAGCTGATCGATGATTGAGGCCGAGGAGGTCCGCCGTCGCACCGAGCGCGTCAAGCAGCGGATAACCGATGCCGGCGGCGATGTTGCTCACGTCGGCATCATGGCGGTGACCAAGGGCTTCGACAGCGCGGCAATCGAAGCTGCAGCTCATGCCGGTTTGGCGATGATCGGTGAGAACTACGCCCAGGAACTGCACGGCAAGTGGAACGAGGTGGACGCAGCGACCAAGGCGGCACTGGAGATCCACTTCATTGGGCGGTTGCAGTCGAACAAGGTCCGGCAACTGGCCGGAGTGGTAGACGTGTGGCAGAGCGTGGACCGGGCGCGGTTGGTGTCCGAAATAGCGCGCCACGATCCGGGTGCTGCCATCTTCGTGCAGCTTGACGTCAGCGGCAGTGCCACGCAGGGCGGTTGCCCGCCCGGCGAGGCCTCGTCGCTGGTGGCTGCCGCCCGTCGGGAGGGGCTCGATGTGGCGGGTTGCATGGCCATTGGTCCGCAGGGTTCGCCGCCTGAGATCGAAAAGGCTTTCGGCGAGGTGGCCCGGTTCGCCGATCGCTATGAGCTCGAGCACCGCTGCATGGGGATGAGTGCGGATCTCGAGGCGGCGGTCAGAGCCGGCTCGACGATGGTGCGCATCGGGACTGCCCTGTTCGGCAATCGTCCGCCGCGAAATATCTCAGCGCGGGGTGCCTGACCGCAACTTGACAAGTCGGTACCCTGTCCGACTGAGGCAGTCTTCTGATCGGGACTGTTGTCACCGAGGTTCTGCATGGCATCGTTCATGAAGCAGGCAATGAGCTATCTGGGCTTGGGCCCGGATGACAGCTATGCGTCGCCTCCCGAACGCGCTATGCCGGGCGACATGCCCGCGGCTGAGGCGTTCGCCGATCAGACCGGCCAGAGCGGCGTCACCGTGGTTGAGCGACCAGCGGCGGCGACGCCACAAGCTGCACCGGCCGCACCGACGTCGGCCGTGCGTAGCGTCGCCACATCGACAGCACAGCCGTTCGTGCTGATGCCGCGGATGTTCGATGATGCACAGCAGATCGGAGATCGCTTCAAGCGCGATCAACCGATCATCTTGAACTTGCAGGGGCTCGATCGTGATACCGCTCGCCGGCTCCTCGATTTCGCCAGCGGGTTGTGCTACGCCCGCGACGGCGAGATGCGCAAGGTCGCAAACGCCGTGTACATGCTCGTGCCGGCAAATGTCGTCGTCAGCGACAGCGAGCATCATGCAGTTGCTGCACAGGACGCCTCCGTGCAGGACGTCGGCCGCTGAGACGCTCCGGCGCGGACCACCAAGCGGAGCGATGAGATGCTGTGCACGCTGATATCGCTCTACGTGTTCGCCATCTTTGCGCGTGTGCTGTTCAGCTGGATCCCGCTTGCTCCCGAGAGCCCAGTCATGGTGGTGCGAACTTGGCTGGTGCGCATTACTGAGCCTGTCATGGGTCCACTGCGGCGAGCACTGCCCGCAGTGCGACTCGGCCGGGTGGCGCTCGACCTGTCACCGATCGTGCTGATCATCGGGTTGCAGGTCTTCGTGGCGGGCATGCTGCTGGGATGCTGAGACGCTGGTACATTCCGCGCCATGGCGAGCCCTGATTCTCCCCCCGTCGAACCCTCCGATACCGAGGGCGAGGGCTTGCTCGAGACGATCGGTGCGCAGCTAGCGACGCTCGCAGCGCAAGTATCCGAGATCGACCAGCGCATGAGCAGCGTCGAATCGGGAGGGCCTGCACAGCCCGTGGAAGTGCGGCTGTCACCCGAGACGGTGGCGCAGATTGCCGATGCACTTGCCGCATTGCAGGCGGCAGGCAGCCAGGCACTGGACGAAGCGTTCAAAACGGCGAGCGACGACCTCACCGAGGCGCTGTCGGGTCTCGTACGGTCCGAGATATCGAGGACGCTGGCTGACGCGGGTTACACCGTCGAGGTCACCGAGGTCGCAGAGCCGGACATCGACGATGAACCGTTCGAGGACGGCACCGGCTCCGACGCTGGCGCCGCGAGCGATGTGGATGTGCTGCACGAACCGGAGCCGAGTGCGGATTCTGTGCGCTCCGGGCCGGATACTGCGGCCATGCCGTCGATCGTCGCGCCGCTGGCCGCAGCCGAACGGGTTGACGCCGCATACGAATCGATCGGTTCCGGCTCGCAGGACGACGCTGATGACGACGACACCGATGAAGCCGACGGCGATCTGATCGACGCGGATAGGGCACCGCTCCAGCTCGACGAACTCGATGATCCCTTCCTCGATGCGCTGATCCGCAAGGAACCCCTGTCCGCTTAGACAGCCGCCCGCGAGCAGACCGCCAGATCGAGATCAGGCTCGTCGCTGCCATCGAGCCAGTGGATCTCCTCCGCCAACACGGCGGCTTCCACCAATGGCTCATGCTCACGGATCGCATCTAGATTCGGCGGACTCCAGCGGATCGTCAGACTGACGCGGTCGGTGACTTCGAGACCGTGCTCCTTGCGCGTTTGCTGGATGTGGCGAATCAGATCGCGAGCTGCACCTTCGGCCTCCAGCTCCGGTGTGACCGTGGCGTCCAGCGTCACGACCAGCTGCTGGTCTTCCAGCACCGAGGTCGTGGCCGGGTCCGAAGGTTGCAGAGCGAGCTGGTACTCGCCGTCTCGCAGCTCGTGGCTTCCGGCAGCCACCCCGCCTTCGGCGGTGACGCTCCAGTCGCCCGTTCGAGCGGCCACGAAGACATCCTGAACAGCGGCACCCAACCGCGGCCCCAGCACCGAGCCGTCTGGGCGCAGCACATGGGTTGCGAGGTCGCCGAGCTCATTGCGGAGCTTCACCTCCCGCACGTTGATCTCCTCGGCCAGAAGCTGCGCGAACGGTTCGAGCAGCTCGGCACCGGCGCCAGCCACGGTCACGCTGTGCAGCGGCAGCCGGACGCGCAAGCCGGCGTCCTCGCGCACTCGCAGCGCTGCGGAGGCCGCAGCGCGCACGGCATCCATCCGCTCAACAAGATCAGGATCCAGCGGGAGCGTCTCAGGGTCGGGCCAGTCGCTCAGGTGCACGCTGTCACCGCCGGTCAGCCCGCTGTAGATCTCTTCGGTGATCATTGGCAGCAGCGGGGCCGCCATGGCCGCAAAGATTCGCAGCACCGTGTACAGCGTGTCGAAGGCGTCAGGTTCGCCCGTGGTCCCGCCCTCGGCGGACAGGACGCGGGTGAATTCGCCCCAAAAGCGTGTCCGGCTGCGGCGGATGTACCAGTTGTTGAGCGCGTCGATGAATGACTGCAGCTCGGCGGCGGCCCCCGGCAAATCGTATGCGTCGAAACTTCTCGTCACTGATTCCAGCGTGGCCCTGGTCTTGGCCAGCAAGTAGCGATCGAGCACATGCGGAGAGTCGGCTCGTACCTTGGCCTCGTAGCCATCGGCATTCGCGTACAGCGTGAAGAATGCGTATGAGTTCCAGATCGGGATCAGCACCTGCCGGGCGACCTCGTCGATGCCGCTGTCGGAAATGCGCGTATCGCCGCCCCGGACAATGTTCGTCGCCATGAGGTACCACCGCAGCGCATCGGAGCCCTGGTTGGCGAAGATGTCGGTGGGCTCGGTGTAGTTCCGCAGCCGCTTGGACAGCTTGTTGCCGTCGGCGGCCAGCAGCACGCCATGGCAGATCACGTTCTGGAACGCCGGCTGGGAGAACAGCGCTCCCGCCAGAACGTGGAGCGTGTAGAACCACCCGCGGGTCTGGTTGATGTACTCCACGATGAAGTCAGCCGGGAAGTTCCTCTCGAACCACTCCTTGTTCTCGAACGGGTAGTGCACCTGGGCGAAGGGCATGGATCCCGATTCGAACCAGCAGTCGAGCACCTCGGGCACACGTCGCATGGTCGAGCGGCCAGTGGGGTCGTCGGGGTTCGGGCGTGTCAGCTCGTCGATGAACGGCCGGTGCAGATCCGTCGGGCGAATGCCGAAGTCGGCCTCGATCTCGTCGAGACTGCCGTAGACGTCAATCCGGGGGCAGTCAGGGTCGTCGCTCATCCAGATCGGGATGGGCGAGCCCCAGAATCGGTTGCGACTGATGGACCAGTCACGGGCACCTGCCAGCCATTGGCCGAACCGGCCGTCGCGTACATGGCCGGGCACCCAGTTGATCTGCTGGTTGGTCTCGGCCAGGAGATCGGAGATCTCGGTGACCCTCACGTACCACGAGCTGATGGCCTTGTAGATGATCGGCGTGTCCGTGCGCCAGCAGTGCGGGTAGTTGTGCTCGTAGCTGTCGTGACGCAGCACCCTGTCGCGTCGCTTCAGCTCGGCGATGATCTGCGGGTTTGCCTCGAAGACGTTGAGGTCGGCCCACGGCGTGACCGGTTGGGTGAAACAGCCCCGGTCATCCACCGGTACTGCATCCGCGATCTCGATGCCGTGGGCCTCGCAGAGAAGCTGATCCTCCTCGCCGAAGCCGGGCGCCAGGTGAACCACGCCGGTGCCTTCGGTGGTGTCGACAAAATCGCCGGCGAGCACCCGGAACGCCTCGGTGCGATGAGCGAAGAACTCGAACATCGGCGAGTAGCGGCGGCCAGCGAGCTCAGCGCCGCTCATCGTGCCTACGACGGTGCACGGCTCGAGGTCTGCGGCGTACTGCTCGAGGCAGTCCGCCGCGAGGACGTAACGGCCAGCACCGAGCGCCTCCGATTGCACCACGGCATAGGCGATCTCCTCGCCGACGGCAACCGCGAGATTGGATGGCAGCGTCCATGGCGTTGTCGTCCAAGCGAGCAGTCGCAACGGACCGCCTGTGCCGGCTGTGCTGCTTGCGCCGGTCGGCTCATCGGTGTCGGCGAGTTCGAACCAGACCGTGATGGCAGGATCCTGGCGAGGTCTCGTGGCGTCGTCGAGTCTGATTTCAAAATTTGACAACGGAGTCTCCGCTCCCCACGAGTAGGGCATGACCCGGAACGCCTGATAGACGAGACCGCGGTCCCAGAGCTGCTTGAACGCCCACATGACCGATTCCATGTAGGGCAGGTCCATCGTCTTGTAGTCGTCGTCGAAGTCGACCCATCGTGCTTGGCGGGTGACGGTCTTGCGCCACTCCGCCGTATATCGCAGCACTGAATCACGACATTGGGCGTTGAAGCGTTCGATGCCGAATTCCGTGATCGCAGCCCGTCCGCTCACGCCGAGCTCGCGCTCGGTCTCCATCTCGGCAGGCAGGCCATGGCAGTCCCAGCCAAAGCGCCGGTTGACGCGGTGGCCACGCATCGTCTGGTACCGAGGGACCACGTCCTTGACGTAGCCAGTCAGTAGGTGGCCGTGGTGCGGCAGCCCGTTCGCAAAGGGCGGACCGTCGTAGAAGACAAACTCGTCATCCGCGGACCTGTTCGCGATCGACGTCTCAAAGGTGCCTTGCTCGTGCCAGCGCGCGAGGATCCGTTCCTCGATCTGCGGGAAGTCTGCTTGGGCAGGTACACGTGGGTACACGGTGTCGGTCGGCTCTCGCTTCACCAGCGCCTCCTGGGCCTCGCCTGAGCCCACGAGACAGCGAGGGTACCCCTGAGGCAGGGAAATCAACGGAGTTGCGAACTGCCAAACGCAGTCGAAATCGGCGACCTAGACTGCCGCGTCGCTTCTGTGGGGAGGAGCCATGGCCACTGCGAAGAAGGCTTCCGCCCGTAAGGCTGCTGCGAAGAAGGCTCCCGCACGGAAGCGGGCAGCGAATTCCTCAAAGGCCAAGACTGCCGCAGGGAAGACAGGCACTGCGAAGAAGGCCGCAGCAAAGAAGAGCACTGCGAAGAAGGCGAGCGCGGCCAAGAAGGCACCTGCGAAGAAGGCCGCACCCCGGCGCAAGGCTCCAAAGCCCCGTTTCGGCGACGTATTTCTCGAAAAGCAACGGCAAGCGTTGCTGGCTGAGCGCCGTCGCTACACCGAGCATGCTGAGCGATATGAGGCCGAGGCCGAGCAGCTTGTGAGCGAACGCGAGCCGGGCGATGTTCAGTTCGATGAGGAGTCGGGTGAGGGAGACTCCATTGCCGTGGAGCGCGATCGGGCGCTGCAGATCTCGGCTCGTGAGCGTGAGGAGATCGCCGAGATCGATGCGGCTTTGGCGCGAATCGAAGACGGCACCTATGGCATCTGCGTCGTCTCAGGCAAGCCGATCCCCAAGGAGCGCCTGGAAGCGATCCCGCACGCTTCCATGCGCGTGGAGGTCAAGAGCAGCGGACCGGCGTGGCGTCGGCCCTGACCGGCAGCAGGTGTTTGCAAACCGCCCGTCAGCCCCGCGAGACCGTGTGACGCGCAACCTCAACATCGCCGTCGCCTCCGGCGCGGTTGTGTGCCTGGATCAGATCACCAAGGCATGGGCCGTTGCCGCGCTCGACGACCAGATCATCGATCTCGTGTGGACGCTGCGCCTGCGACTCGTGCACAACACCGGATTCGCCTTCTCGACAGGGAGCGGTCTCGGCCCGGTGCTGGCGATTGTGGCCATCGTGATCGTGGGCGTGCTGTGGTCGTCTCGCCGTCGTGTGCAGGGACGCTGGGCCACGGTGGCCCTTGGCGGGATCATCGGGGGAGCACTGGGCAATCTCGCCGATCGTGTCTTTCGCGGCGCGGCCTGGGGACGGGGCGCAGTAGTCGACTTCATCGATCTGCAGTGGTGGCCGATATTCAACGTGGCTGATGCCTCCATTACCGTCGGGCTGGTCATCGTGCTGTTCCACCTGTATCGAAGCGACCGGCGTCGGGCCAGGGCTGCCCGAGAGGCATCTGGGTGAGCGATCGGCCCCAGCGCTTCGAGATACCGGAGTCGCTGTCCGGTGAGCGCATCGATCGAGTGCTCTCGCTGCTCACCGGTCGTTCTCGATCAGACACGGCCAGGATGGTCGCGCAGGGGACCGTTCTGATTGACGGGCAGCCGGCCCGGGCCAGCTCGGCACGAGTCGCCGCGGGTTCGACGGTCGAAATGGCTGAAGTGCAGGCGCCGGAAGCGATCCGGGGGCAACGTCGTGAGATCGTCCGGTTTGATGTCGTGTACGACGATGCCGACGTTGTGGTCGTGGACAAGCCGCCAGGAGTAATCACCCATCCCGGCAGCGGACATGCGGCGGGCACGCTCGCGGACGCATTGGTTGAGCGGTATCCGGACATGGCCGATGTGGGCCAGCCCGGCCGTCCTGGCATTGTGCACCGGCTCGACCGGGGAACCAGCGGGGTCCTGGTGTGCGCACGCACTTCCCGGGCGTATGACGTGCTCGTCGAGCAACTTTCGAATCGGCAGGTTCGCAGGACCTATGCAGGCCTCGTACGAGGCCACCCTTCCTCGCCGACGGGCACGATCGACGCGCCGATCGGTCGGGATCGGGAGCATCGAACGCTCATGGCCGTGACCTCCGAGGGTCGTGAGGCTCGGACGCATTACAGCGTCGTGGAGACCTATGTGCATCCGACGGAGGCTTCGCTGCTCCGCTGCCGGCTCGAGACGGGGCGGACGCACCAGATCCGCGTGCATCTGGCCAGCATCGGGCTGCCGCTGCTCGGCGATCTGACCTACGGCGTGCCGGATCCATTCGGCATCGGCCGCCCGCTGCTGCACGCGATCCGGTTGGCCTTCCAGCACCCGGTCACCGGTGCGGACATGAGCTTCGAGGCCCCGATGCCCGAAGATTTCGTCGAGGCGCTGACGCGCTTCGGTACCGGTCCGTCGGCTTTCCCGGCGGAGTGAAGCGTCAAGAGGCTGAGTCGGTGGTCCCGGGCCACGGCGCGCGGCCCCGGGCGACCTCGGCCACTGCAGCGAGGCTGTAGGAGTCCAATTCGGCACGCATGCGATGGCCGACCGAGTCCCAGATCGCCAGCAAGACGCACTGTCCCTCGTGGTCGCACGCACCATCTTGATGAGGCTGGCCGAAATCGCCGAGTGCGATCGGGCCGTCGACTGCCCGAATGATCATCCCGATCGTGATCTCGGCTGGATCGCGAGCCATGACGTAGCCGCCGCCGACACCTCGTTTGGACCGAACCAGACCGGCCCCTTTGAGCGCCAGCAGGATCTGCTCCAGGTAGGGCTGGGGCAGACCTGTGCGCTCCGCAATATCGCGCACCGATGTCGGCCGGCCGTTGTCGTTGAGGGCTAGGGACAGCAACGCGCGGCTCGCGTAGTCTCCCCGCGTCGAGACCGCCACGGTGGCAGCGTAGCCCCGGCACCGGCTCAGCCTCCTAGGGTCAGCACCGTGGAGAGCGACGCCGTCGAGCACAGCGGCGACAGCGAGCCATTAGCGCTCGACCGCATGCTGCCGACGTATGACGGCCGCTGCGTCACTGCTGCGGCTCCGGCTCTGTGCGCCGGCGTAGAAGCAGACCTCGTCAGCGATGCTGCTGCAGCAGCACGCACGGTGGTGCTGCTGGTCGTGGATGGTCTCGGCTGGCACCAGTTGCGCCGCCATCGATCGCTCGCACCGTCGCTTGCTGCGGCCAGCGACGCGGCGCCGCCGATCACCACTGTTGCTCCCAGTACCACCGCAACGGCGATGACCTCGCTGACCACCGGGGCAGCGCCAGGTGAGCATGGACTCGTCGGTTACCGCATTGCGACTCCTCTCGGGCTGCTCAATGCGCTTCGCTGGCGGGCCGGCGGTCGGGATGTGCGAGATGCGCTGCCGCCTGACGAGCTACAGCCCGTCGCACCCTTCTGCGGCCAGCCCACGGCCGTCGTGACGCGCGCCGAATTCCGCCACAGTGGCTTCACCGGTGCCCACCTGCGAGGAGGAACGTTCTGGGGATGGCACGACCTGCCCGGATTTGTCGCCGCGGTGCGGGGTGCCGTCGACGAGGGACTCCGGTTCGTCTTCGCCTATTACGACACCGTCGACAAGATCGCTCACGAGTTCGGCCTCGGCGAGCGTTACCACTCCGCGCTCGCGGAGGCGGAGCGTCTGGCTGTCGCCTTGCGGAGTGACCTGCCCACCGAGGTGCCGCTTATCGTCACTGCCGATCACGGCATCGTCGAGGTGCTCGAACCTCCGGTGATGGTCGATCCCGAGGTCGTAGCACTCACCGACGGCTGGTCAGGCGAGGCCAGGCTGCTGTGGCTGCACGCCCGTGCCGGGGCCGAATCCGAGCTCGCATCCGCCTGCGAGCGCTACGCCGGTTTTGCAGAGATCGCGCCTGTCGAGCAGGTACTCGACGAACAGTGGCTGGGTCGTCATGTCACCGAGACCGCCAGGGGCCGGCTCGGTGATGTCGCGCTCGTGCCCAGAGGTCTGCAGGCTTTCACCATGCCCGACGAGGACCAGCCCCACCACGCACTCATCGGCCGTCACGGGGGCCTCACCGCAGAGGAAATGCTGGTGCCGTTCGCGCAGCTCTAAACAATCCAGGCGGCAGTGCAGGGTCAACGTGTGCCCAGCATTTATGCGGCCGGGAGCACTGCGGCCCGGCGGGGATGGAATTCTCGCCAGATAGCATTTTGCTGGTGGTCGGCCATCCAGTTCCAGACCCAGAACAGGGCGAGTTGCTGGAGAGCGGACCACTCACGGAAGACGACATCGACGACGAGGCCTTCGTTCCCGAACCGGCGAAGCTCATGCGCATCGGCGGCATGATTCGCAAGCTGCTCGAAGAAGTCCGCCACGCGGAGCTCGACGAAGCGGGTCGCGATCGCATGCGCGACGTGTATCACCTGTCGGTTGACGAACTGGCAACAGCACTGTCCGAACCGCTCGCTGACGAGCTGAATCGGATTGCGCAGCCGTTCGACGAGGACATCCCGTCGGGTCCTGAGCTGCGGGTCGCCCAGGCTCAGCTGGTGGGATGGCTCGAAGGGCTCTTCCACGGCATCCAAGCAGCTGTCTCAGCGCAGCAGATGATGGCGGAGCGGCAGTTGCGCACGATGCGCAGCAATGCACTCGAAGCCGGCGGGCAGCCCCAAAGCTCGCCTGCGGCGGGTCGGGGCGGTGTCTATCTGTGAGCAATCACCGCATGCAATAACCAATGCAATAGCCAAAGGAATCAGCTGGCCGGCACCGGGGGATCGGCCAGCGAGCATCGCAGGGAGCGAGAATCACATGGCGCTCGAGGTTGAGACAAAGGACTGCACGGCACTCAGCGATGCTGAGATCTCCGAGATGGCCGAGCTGGTTACCGGCGAGAATGTTCACTTCGACGTCGGCCACCTGTCCAAGCAACGCGATGCATGGGTGCTCATCACCCATGTGCGAGATGGCGCCAAGCTCTCTGCGTACGGCTTCTGCACGCTTGAGCGGGTTGGCGGAGACCCGACGGTGCTGATGGGCGCCGGCGCCACACGGCGTTCGGCTCGCCGCGACAGTGCGCTGCGGGCGATGATGACCGACCAGCTGCGGCGCGCCGTGCTGGCTTTCCCCGACGAGGACGTGCTGGTGGCCTGCCAGATGGCCGACGCAGCCGCGTTCACGGCCTTCAAACCGCTTGATCGGGTGGTGCCCCGCCCCGGCTACGAGCCCAACGGCGAGGACCGTGCCTGGGGGCGGCGCCTGGCCAAGCGTTTCGACGTGCAGGGCGAATACAAGGCGCGAGAGTTCAAGGTGTATGGCGACGGCGGGCCCTCATTCGTGCTGAACCACACGGCACCGCGGCCTGAGAAGCTTGATCCGGCGATGATCGGCCTGTTTGACGGCTTCGATACGGCCAACGGCGATGCACTGATCGCTTTCGGCTGGGCCAGCCGGGAAGATCTCGCGAAGCTGCTGTAGCACTCGCAGCTCATCGGCTCAGCCTCTGCGGGGGGAGTGTGCGCTGGTGAACTCTGGATTCAGCGAACTCGCCCGTCGCCGCAGGATGACCCGGCACTTCCTGCCGGATCGGATCGATGACGGCCTGCTCGAGCGGATCCTCGATACCGCCCGCCGTGTCCCTTCAGCCGGCAACACGCAGGGCTTCGACTTTGTTGTGCTCCGCGGCCCTGGCGAGACGGCTCGTTACTGGGACACCACCCTGCCCCCGGACCGTCGCGAGCGCTTTCGCTGGGACGGGTTGCTGGCCTGCCCGGCTCTCATCACGCTGTGGGCCGACCCGCACGCGTACATCGACCGCTACGGCGAACCCGACAAGGAGCGCTCCGGACTGGGCTCGGGCACGGAGGCCTGGTCGACGCCGTACTGGACTGTGGATGCGGCGTTCGCGGCGCTCGCGCTGCAGTATGCCGCGCTCGACGAAGGTCTCGGGGTGCTGTTCTTCGGCATGTTCGAACACGCTGCAGCCGTGGCAGCGGCTCTCGGTGTGCCGCCGGCGCACGAGCCGATCGGCGTCGTGGCACTGGGCTGGCCCGATCGGGTGGCCGAGGCGTCCAGCGGTCCGGCGGCGAGTCAGGACAGGCCCCGCCGCCCGCTGATCATCGACGAGCCGGGCGAAGCGGCGGCAGCGGACCACCGCCCGTTGGTGCACTGGGGCCGCTGGACCGGCGGTTGAGTGCCGCCTTGCCGCTCAGCCTCAGGAACAGGCGTCTGCCGGTGAGCCGCTGGTAAGTTGCTGCGGGAACGGTCATCGAACACCGGTCGGCCGCGCCGATCCCGACCCGGGAGGAACACTGACGTGGGCGATGAGACTGCGCCAGATGAGATCGGGCCGAAGCAGATGGCGATGGTGGAATACCTCAAGCTCGGCGACGACCCGCACCTGGTCGCCTATGTCTGCGATGCATGCGGGGCCACCTACTTCGACCGGCGAAATGCCTGCGCCGCCTGCGGGGCACGCGACTTCTCGACTGGGCGGCTCGCCAACACCGGCGCAGTGCGGACCTTCACCATCGTGCATCGTGCTGCCCGGGGCGTGCCGGCGCCCTATATCTCCGCTGTCGTCGATCTGGACGGGGGCGGCCGAGTCAAGAGCAACATCATCAATATCGAACCCACGCCTTCCAACGTGAGTCTCGGCATGCGTGTGCGCCTTGCCACCTACGTCACTGCCACCGACGACGACGGCAACGAAGCCGTCGCCTTCGGCTACGAGCCCGAGGCGGCCTGAGCCTGCATTCCCCACCCGCCCGACCCTGCCAACCGACAAGCGACAGACCCGCCTCATGAATAGGGAGCACCCATGAGCAACCAAGACCCGGTGTGGATTCTCGGCACCTCCATGACCAAGTTCGGCCGTTATGCCGACAAAGACCTCATCGACCTAGCTGCTGAGGCCTCGCTCGGTGCACTCGACGATGGCGGGGTGACCATGGCCGAGATGGACGTGCTCGCCGCCGGATGCCTGTACGAGGCCAACGGCGGCGTCGGCCAGCGTCTCCAGAAGCAGCTCGGCCAGACCGGCATTCCCGTGTACAACGTGGCCAACGCCTGCGCAACGGGGGCGACGGCGGTCCGCACGGTGATGATGGCGATCAAGGCCGGCGAGGCCCAGATGGGCCTGGCGGTCGGCGTCGAGCAGATGGGCAAGATGGGCATGCTCGGTGCCGATCGCGCTGCCCGCTCCGACAAGCAGGTCTTCGAGCGCAAGGGCCGCTTCGGCTCCGTCGTCGGCGTCGAGGGGCGTCTCGGCACCAACATGATGCCCGGCGTGTTTGCCCAGGCTGGCATGGAGTACGCCTACGAGAACGACGGCGTGGGTTTCGAGCAGTTCGCCAAAGTGGCGCAGAAGAATCACGAGCACTCCACGCTGAACCCGCTGGCGCAATATCGCAAGGCGTTCACGCTCGACGAGGTCATGAGTTCCGAGGTGATCGCCTACCCGAACACCCTGCTGATGTGCTGCCCGACCGGCGATGGCTCGGCAGCAGTCGTGCTGGTCTCCGACGAGAAGCTGAAGACGCTGCCGCGTGAACAGCAGCGGCGTGCGGTCAAGGTGTCAGCTTCGGTGCTCACCTCAGATCCTTGGACCGAGGGTTGCCAGGTGCAGCCTGATGTCAACACGCTCACTCGCAACGCCGCTGACGCGGCATACGAGGATTCGGGCGTGGATCCTGCCGATCTCGACTTGGTGGAGCTGCATGACTGCTTCGCAACCGCCGAGTTGCGGCACTACGACAACCTGCGGCTGTGCGAACCCGGCGGCGCCGGCGAGTGGATCGACAAGGGCGGCCCGTGGCGCGACGGGGAGATCCCGGTGAACGTGTCGGGCGGTCTGCTGTCGAAGGGGCACCCCATCGGCGCCACCGGCGTAGCCAACCTGTTCGAGGTTGCCACGCACGTCCGTGGCGAGGCCGGTGACCGCCAGGTGCCCGACGCCAAGGTCGGCCTGGCGCACGTGATCGGCCTCGGCTCCAGCTGCGGCGTGCACATCCTGGAGCGCTCCGGCCTCTAGCCCCATGCGAGCAGACCCACTGGCCTGTGCGAAATCCAGCGAAATTCACTGGGTGTCAGCGTGAGGGCGTCATTACGCTCGCGAGAGGGCCAGCCTCTCCGGGTGAAGCGCCATCTCAGACTCGGCCACCCGGTTGAGGCTGGCCTCTTCGGTCACTGTACTCCGGCGAGCACCCCAGCAAGACCTAGTTTTTGAACGCGGCGAGGGTGGGGGCGAGTTCGTCGAGGTACTGCAGGGTTTCGTCGGCTGAGGGCAGGTCGAAGTTGACGGGCGTGAGAATGAACTGGCTGACGCCGGCTTCGGCGTAGGACTCCAGCCGGTCCATGCGGGGCCGGCCCCAGATGTAGAGCGTGATCGGGATGTCGTCGGCGTTCTCGCGCCCCGCTTCGGCAGCGAGACGGCGGAATCGTTCGATGCCGCCGAGCACGTCGGGCTTGCCAGTGGTGTTCATGACCCCCACGTCGATGGGCGCCCATTCGTCGGCGTATTCCGCCGCATGCTGGATGCCCAGCGGGCCGGCGTTGCCGAGTGCGATGGGCACGGTGCCGTTGGTGGGTTTTGGGTAGATCCACGACTCGCTGTAGCTGTCCCACTCGCCCTCGAAGGCAGGCACGGGATCGTCGGCCCAGATCGAGCGCATTGCAGCGATGCGCTCGCGCATGGCGCCGTAGCGGCGGCTGAAGGGCATGTCGGGGCGATGGTCGGCTAGTTCCTCCTTGTTCCATCCGACGCCGACGCCCAGCACCACACGGCCGCTGGCCAGAGCGTCGGCGCTGGCGACGGTGCGTGCGAGGTCGATGAGGTCGTGCTGAAGGATGAGGCAGATGCCGGTGCCGAGCGTGATCTGGCTGGTCCGTGCAGCGGCGACGCCGATGGAGACGAACGGGTCCATCATGTGGAAGTAGGTGCCGGGGAGCTGGCCGCCGTTCGGATAAGGGCTCTCGCGGGAGGTCGGGATGTGGGTGTGCTCGGGGTACCACACCGATGCGAAGCCCCGTTCTTCGAGTTCTTGCGCCAGGTCGCCTGGGTCGATGCCGCCGTGGTGATTGCCTGTCAGGTATCCGAACTTCATGCCGCGCAGCCTAGGAAAAAGGAGTTAGCCGCGGCCGACGAGGGGCATGTTGTTGGCCATCACGGTCATGGTGAGCACGTTGGTGTCGGCGGGCAGTTCCGCCATGTACAGCACTGCACGGGCTACGTCGTCGACGTCCATGAGCGGTTCGGCACGGATGCTGCCGTCGGCTTGGGGGACGCCCGTGGCCATCGGGGCCGTCAGGGGCGACTCGGCATTGCCGATGTCGATCTGGCCGACGGTGATGCCGTGATCCCGTCCCTCCAGCGACAGGGCCTTGGTGAGCCCAGTGATCGCATGTTTCGTTGCCGTGTACGGCGACGAGTTCGGCCGTGGCGTCTGTGCCGACACTGATCCGTTGTTGATGATGCGACCGCCGGAGGGCTGCTGGCGCTTCATCTGCGCGAACGCGGCGCGGGCGCACAGCCACGAACCGGTCAGGTTCACCCCGACCGTGGCGATCCAGTCGTCGATCGGCAGCTCGTCCACCGGCACCGGGCGGGTACCCATGCCGGCGTTGTTGAACAGCAGGTCCACACGACCGAACTGTTCGACGGCGGCGGCGAACAAGGCGTCCACGTCAGAGGGATTCGACACATCCGCTGTCACGGCGAGTGCGTCAGCAGCGCATTGAGCCGCCACCTCGTCGAGCAGTTCTCGGCGGCGGCCGCACACGACTGTCTTCCAGCCGGCGTCCGAGAGTGCGAGAGCACACGCCCGGCCGATGCCGGTACCGCCGCCGGTGATGATGGCCACGCCGTTGTTCATCGTCGTATTCCTTGCTGTTGTTGGCGCTTCTGGATATTGGCCCACTCATCGCGCAGGCCGACGGTGCGGTGGAAGAGCGGTGCGCCGGGACAGTCCGGCCCTGAGCTGTCGGCACAGAAGTAGCCGAGGCGTTCGAACTGCACCACGTGGCCGGGCGTGATGTCGCCGATCGCGGGTTCGGCGACCCCGGCACAGAGTTCGCGTGAGTTCGGGTGCAGGTCGTCGAGCGGATCACCAGTTCGCTCACCTGGCAGCTCGGTGTGGAAGAGCCGTTCGTACAGTGCCGCCTCGATGGGCACGGCGTGGTCGGCACTGACCCAGTGGATCGTCGCCTTGACCTTGCGACCGTCTGGAGCCTGACCGCCAGAGGTCTCGGGGTCATAGGTGCAGCGAACCTCGGTGACGTTTCCATCGGGGTCGGTCACCACGTCGGTACAGCGAACGAAATAGCCGGCGCGCAGTCGCACCTCGCGCCCAGGCGTCAGTCGGAAGTACTTGGGCGGTGGTTCCAGCCGGAAATCGTCCTGCTCGATCCACAATGTGCCGCTGAAGGGCACCTGCCGGGTGCCCGCCGACGGATCCTCAGGGTTGTTGACAGCTTCCCGGTACTCGACGAGAGGCTCCCCGTCATCGTCGGTCGGCCAGTTGGTGATCACCAGCTTCAGCGGGCGCAGCACGGCCATCCGTCGAGGCGCGGTGGCGTTCAGCTCGGTGCGCACGAATGATTCGAGCAGCTCGGGTGCGTGCCGGCTGTTGGTACGCGCCACGCCGATGAAGCCGCAGAAGTCCCGGATGGCCGAGGGGGGATAGCCGCGCCTGCGCAGGGCCCGCAGCGTGGGCAGCCGGGGATCGTCCCAGCCGTCCACATGACTGTCTTCCACGAGACGGCGAAGGATTCGCTTGGAGGTGATCGTGTGGGTCAACTCGAGGCGGGCGAATTCAGTCTGATGCGGGCGGTCGCCCCGATGACCCAGCTCGGCGAGGGGCAGGTGTTCCAAGTACCAGTCGTACAGCGCCCGGTTGTCCCTGAATTCCAGCGTGCACAGCGAATGTGTGACGCCTTCGATGGCGTCGCTCTGGCCGTGTGCCCAGTCGTAGGTGGGATAGATGCACCAGCGGTCACCGCTGCGGTAGTGATGCTCGTGGCGGATGCGGTACATCACCGGGTCACGCATCTGCATGTTCTCGTGCTGCATGTCGACACGGGCTCGCAGCACCCTGCTGCCTTCGGGATGCTGACCGGCGGCCATCTCCCGGAACAGGCGCAGGTTCTCGGGGGCTTCCCGATCCCGGTAGGGGCTTTCGATGCCTGGCTGTCCGAAGCCCCCGCGCCCCTCTGAAATGGTTTCCGCGTCCTGGTCGTCGACGTAGGCCAGGCCTCGCTCGATCAGGTATTCCGCCCATGCGTAGAGCTGTTCGAAGTAGTCCGAGGCAAAGCGAACCTCGTCAGGTTCGAAGCCCAGCCACCTCACGTCGTCGACGATGGCCTCGACGTACTCAGGACTCTCGGTTGCGGGGTTCGTGTCGTCAAAGCGCAGAAAGCAGCGGCCTCCGAATTCGGAGGCCACCGTGAAGTCCAAGCAGATCGCCTTGGCGTGGCCAACGTGGAGATACCCGTTCGGTTCCGGCGGAAAGCGGGTCTGAACCCTGCCTGCGAAACGCTGCGAACCCACGTCCGTCTCGACTTGGTCTCGAATGAAGTCGCGACCGCCGTTGGAGGACTCGCTCAACGAGGCAGCCCCGCTGGAGGTCCCGACTCGGTCAGACACAGGTCCTCAGGCGGCAACGGTGACGTGCGGCGGCGGCCAGACGCCCGCCACGATGCCAGTCTCGACCAGGTAGCCCATGATGCGCTCAAGCTGTCCCAGCAGGGCCTCGAGATCATCCGGAGGCAAGGCATCGGCCGCGGCCAATGACAGCCGGTCAGTGTCGTGCTCGACCGCCCGGCGAGCAGCGTTGCCTTCGGGAGTCTGCTCGCCGTCAGCCGTGGTCCAGCCGCGATCGATGAGTCGTTGGCAGGCGGCATCCCATTCGTCGGCGTTCCAGCCCCGGATCTTCTGGATCGTGGCCCCGTTGCCATGCCCGCCGGTGGTCATCATCACGTGGCATTCAACGGGATCCAGATCGCCGGCGGCGAGCGCGATGTTGTGGCCGTCGAAACGGAACTCTCGCAGCAGCGTGCAGCCGTGCCAAAGGTCCATCACATCGCCGCCGCCTGTGCTGTCGGCCGGCCACGGCTCCGCTGCCCATCCTGCATAGAGCGGTCGAGCCCCGGTCGGCAGATCTCCTGCGAAGCTGCGCAGCGCAGACGCGGCTGCGGCAATCTCGCCCTGATCCGGGTACTCGCCCAAGGCCCGTTGCATCGCCGCCGTCGTGAGTTCGAGCTGGCGAGCCCGGACAGCGTCGGGGTCCATGATGTCCCAGCAGCTCGGCACCGCCCGTTCCACCATGCGTGGGGCGAAGTTGTAGAACACCGACGTCACGGTCGCAGCGCTCACCCTGCCCATGGGGGCCGAGCGGTACGCGAAGTACGCATGCCACCAGCCCTTGAAACCGTCGTCGTTGAAGCCGTAGATCTCAGGCGAGTAGTAAGCGACGGTGTGAATCGGCTCAACCGTTCGCCCGAGCCGCCGGATCGGGCTGCGACGGTCCTCGGTTCGGGGGATCTCGCCCATCTGTGCTCCTCGTTCCGTAGCTCTCGGCATCGGCGGCAGCGGGTGGCAATACGGCCCGCCGCGGTCGCCGCAATGGTATGGCGCGGCGGGCTGCATCGCGGTGCCTCGTCGGGGCCGTAGCCGACTCCTGCGCCCATACAGACGGATGAAACTACGGTTTCGCCCATGACCGTTCATGGAATGCAGCACGAAGCAAGCGTCGACATCGCGGCCACTCCCGATGCCGTCTATGCCCTGGTGTCCGACGTGCCTCGGATGGGGGAGTGGAGCCCGGAGAATGTCGGGGCGGATTGGACCAGCGATACGCCTGCTGCTGAAGGCTCGACCTTCGAAGGGCACAACCGAATCGGCGA
The DNA here is from genome assembly GCF_965219595.1 of Candidatus Poriferisodalis sp. Taxonomy (NCBI): domain Bacteria; kingdom Bacillati; phylum Actinomycetota; class Acidimicrobiia; order Acidimicrobiales; family Candidatus Poriferisodalaceae; genus Candidatus Poriferisodalis; species Candidatus Poriferisodalis sp. The sequence goes on along the minus strand of NZ_OZ244781.1, from coordinate 3,023,855 downwards.
CCGCGAGTGGAGTGTGCCCTGCACGGTCACCGTGGCCCAGCCGTCGGAGTGCTTCGAGTGGGTGACCCGCCCGCAGGACCCTGAAGGTCCCTATGTGCGCTGGACCTACCGCATGGCGCCCAATGGCACGGGCGGCACATCGCTGACGGAGATCTGGGATGTGCTCAGCCTGCCGCCTACGCTCCAGCCATTGAGTGCCGAACAGTTGGCGGCGAGGGCTGATGTCGTACGTTCCGGCATGGCTGCAACCCTCGCAGCCATCAAGGCAGCCGCCGAGTCGTAACTTCCTGAGAGCGGCCGGATGGCCCGGGAGGTCGCGAGTATGTGACAGCCATCTGACCGGTCAACGTGGGCTCTGTATCTGGGTGACAACACATATGCTCTGTTCATATGAGCAGAGCTGCACGAGCACAGCCCCGGAGAGCTCTTCGAGGCGTGGCGGCTTCTGCGCTTCTCGTGGCACTGGTGACCGGCACGCTCTTGACAACGAGCGCGCAGGCATCCGGCAGCGTGACGTGTACGGCGGGCGCGGGCTCGCTCGGGATGTCGTGGACCGGCGAGACCCACGTTTTCCAGTACGAGGCCTTCGTGCAGAACTCCGCGGGCGACAGCTCATCACAGATCGTGGCGTGGAGGAGCGCTTCTGGAACCGCTTCAGTGACGTTCTCGTCGCTGTCAACGGGCACCTACACCGTGTGGGTGGTGAAGCAGACCACCGATGGGTCGTGGATCAAGTTCGGAGAAACGACTTGCACAGTTACCCAAGCGGCTGCGCCAACGACCACAGTCGCCACTACGCCGACGACCACGACGACGACTCCCGAGGAGGACTCGCCTGGAAGCCTCTCGTGTTCGACGACTGCCTCCTCGATCACGGTGACGGCGTCGCTGAACGAGCCAGCAGCATCGACCGCTACCGCTTGGGAGACATTCGTGGAGCATTCGACGGGCTACCCGAGGGTCGGGCAACTCACCTCGCTCCAAGACATCGATTTCGACGGTGACGGTGTGATCGACTCGCCGGCAGGCGGGCTCTCGACCACGTTTTCGGATCTCGCCCAGGGCAGCTGGAACATCACCGGGTTTGTGAACGTCCCTGACACGTCCCCACGTCCCGAACTCACAAGCACCAGCTGCACCGTGGCCGGCGGCTTGTAGGGCTCCGCGGCTTGAGTGGGACGCGGCGCTGCACAACGATGGGAACGCCGAACCACCCTGTTGATGCGCGCTGATCTGAAGACCAGCGGGCTCGCACGGGCCGTGGCCGCCGTCGCAGTCGCCGGGATGTTGCTGATCGCCGGCTGCACCGGCAGTGACGGCAGCAGCGCTGGCGATGAGACTGTGGCACCGTCGAAGTCCGATCCAGTGGCCTACACGCAGTTCGTCGTCGACCAGGCCATCGCCCGCTACGAGACCGACGGACTCGGTGCCGTGCTTACCCATTACAACGACCCGGCCAGCATCGACAACGAGTGGTACGTGTTCGTCATCGACCGCAACGATGTCGTGGTCGGCCACTACGACCCCGGCCGGCGCGGGCAGGACGTCAAGGGTGCCATGGGCACCGACATCAACGGCTACAACTTCGGCCCCGAGATGCTGGCCGCCACCGAGGCAGGACGCTGGGTGCCCTACGTGTATGTCAACCCAGCCACGCAAACGCTGGGCGACGAAGACGTGTTCGAGTTCAAGAACGCCTGGGTGGTCCGCCATGACGGGTTGCTGTTCGGCTCGGGCTGGTACGTCGACACCGAGGAGCTAGCGCCGCGGCTCTTCTCCGAAGCGGCCGAGCATTTTCGCAGCGGCGGCCTGGCAGCTTTCCTCGAGTTCTCCAACGATCCGGAGGGCATCGCCGCTGGTCTCACACCTACTGCGGAGTACTACAACGCGACCGGTGCACTCGGCGGGTTCTTCACGGGGATCCTCGCAGCGCCCGATGGCGAGATCCTGGCCCATATCGACCCCAGCCTCATCGGCACCGACATCGAGGACCTGCTGGGGCCCGCAGTGCACAGGGCTACGGCCGAAGGCGGCTGGATCACCGCCAAAGACAACCCGGTCAACGCCAAGGGCCCCCAAACCATGCGCATGTGGCTCATCGACGTAGACGGCACGCTCATCGGCGGCGGCTGGTACCAGAACGCCTCGACCGGCTGAGAATCTGCTGCTTCGCTGCGGCCTCGCTTCACAGGCCCCGGCCGCCGGCCCCGTCGGACGAGCGGGCAGATGCCGAGACCTAGGCTCAGCGCGGGAGCCGGTCGCCGGCAACCAGGACGTGAGGGGACGCACATGGACGCAATGGATCTGGGAAGCCTGAACTGGTGGGCGATCATCGTGGCGATCGTGTTCAACCAGGTGCTCGGTGCGGCGTGGTACGGCACGCTGGCCAAGCCGTGGATGGCCGAAGTCGGGCTGACCGACGACGACATGGAAGCAATGAAGGGCACGCCACGCCAGTGGTACCCCTACGTGCTGGCGATCGTGCTGGCGTTCATCTTCACCTTGGCGCTGGCGCTGCTGGGCCAAGGCCTCGATACCGATACCTTCGGCGAGGGGCTTGGTCTCGGCCTGCTGGCAGGCGTGGGTTTCGTGCTCACCTCCCACGCGGTGAACTACGCCTTCGAGGGCCGCAGCCTGCGGCTGTGGGCGATCAACGCCGGCTACCCGCTGATTTCCTATTGCGTCATCGGTGTGCTGCTGGCCCTCTGGCGCTGACCGCCGGCATCGCCCGCTGCCGTCACAGGGTGGCGATGTGGCGGAACGCTGAGTACTTGGGTTGGTCGATCGCCACCTGGTGGGCGACTGAGGTGCGCAGGTAGTCGGCGAGCCCGGGCTCGTTGAGCGGCATGGAGCCGTCGCGCAGTGCGTGCACGAGACGCCACCGCAACGCCGTGACCTGCTCGGCGATCTGTGCATCCGGAGCGGCGCGGCCGCTGGCCATCGAATCGCTGTCGCCGACCAGCGCAGTGAGCCGCTCCAGCTCGTAGCGGTGCAGCTGCGGCCCGATCAGGCGTTCTCGCAACACGATGTCGAGCGAGTTGCCTGCCACGAGCGCCAGGAAGTTCGTGCGTCCCTCGGTGGCCTGACGGACCTCGCCGTGCAGAAAGTCGCGCACGCTCTCGAGCAGCTCGTCCACGCGGGGCATATCTCCCGCGGCAGCGTGCGCGTGAGCACTGGTGTGACTACCGCCGAGCGGCGACGTTCCTTGAGGCCGCCGGCCGAAGTCAGGATCCAACAAACCCAATTCATGCACGGACGGCTGGAACTCCACCGACCCCGGGATGATCAGGTTGACGCAGTCGAGCTGGCACTCCGAGCTGCGGCGGCCGATTCCTGGCCGTTCGACGGTGGCGTCGGAACCCATCCGGTAACGATCCGCCATGGACAGGCAGCCGACCGCCCACCAGAACGAGCCGAACACCTCCCAGAACTGCACACGATCCCGATCGACGGGGTGGCCGACCACGCTCTCATAGCCGGCAAACAGGTCCTCGTAGTGTCCGAAGCCGCCGACCGGCAGGTGCCGCTGGCCGAAGCGCCACGAGTTGGTGCACATCCACCCCAGGTCGCGCATGGGGTCGCCGATGTGAGCGGTCTCCCAGTCGAGCACAGCGATCAGGCCGACATCGGCGTCCACCATGATGTTGCCGTTGCGGAAGTCGTTGTGCACCAGGGTCAAATCGACGGCTCCGCGCCCTGCGAGCTGCTCGGACAGCCAGCGAGCGGCGAAGTCGATCATCGGCTGCGGCGTGGGCATCTCTTTGCAGCGATCCCATGTCTCGGCCAAGTAGTCGGCCGGATCGAAACGGCGAAGCACCGGGGCGAGTCCCGTCGCGTGCACGTCGACGCGGTGAATGCGCGCCATCTCCTGACCGCACTGGAACGCCAACATTGAGCGGGCGTTCTCGAGCTCGGGCAGCCGGGCAATGCGGGCTCCGAGCGTCACGCCGTCCAGCCACTCCATCAGGAACCCCGCGCCGACGCCGTCATCGGGCGTCAGCACGTACAGCACCTCGGGCTCGGGCACCCCGGCCGCGCGGGCGACAGTCATGCACTGCGCCTCTGCGGCCACTCCGGTGACGTTGTCTCCTTCGCGGTCCTCGCCGCCAGGTCCCCGGCGCAGGCAGATCTGGAACGTCGCCTGGGGGTCCGAAGCGCGCCGGCAGTGCAGCCGGTACGTCTCCATGCTGGCCCCGCCGCTGAGCCGCTCGGCCTCGACCAGGCCGGCGCAATCAGCTATCTCCCGACGTACTGCGATATCGAGCGCCGAGTAGAACTCAGGCACCGGGTGCTGTTGCTCGCCACTCGTCACGGATTGCCAGCTTCGTGATCTCGCCTGCGCAAACTCCGCTGCTCAGCCGTCAGCGTCTTTCTGCTGGGAACCGAAGATGGTCGGCGGACCCTTGCGGGACCAGTCGGGGGCACCGTGCATCTGGCGACCGCCGATCGTGAGCATCTGGGACGCCTCGCCGCCGCAGATACGGCCGCCGCTTGATCCCAGCACGCCGTTCGCGCCGATATGGCTGATCGGGTAGGAGTCGACCGCCGAGTAGGTCTGCAGCAGCAACGGCCGGGGCCGCGGCGAATTGTTCGGCAGCGAGCCGTGGATCATGCAGCAGTTGTGAACGGTGACCGAGCCGGCCGGCCCGCCGAGGTACACCATCTGGTCCAGATCCAGGGTTGCCACATCGGCATCGGCCATCGACCCCGCCCAGCTCCCGTCGGGCGCGTACTGGTCGAACAGCGGACCCCGGTGGCTGCCGGGCAGCACGCCCATCGGCGACATCTCAGGATCGACATCTTCGAGATAGACGCCGATCGTGAGCGGGGTGAAGTCAGTGTGCGGCCAGAACTGGATGTCCTGGTGCCACTTCACTTCCTCGCCGCCGCCAGACCACTTGAAGTTGAGCTTGGAGTGGTGGTAGCGCACCGGGCCGCCGAGCAGGGCCGAGGCAAGCTGCGCCGGGGGGCCTTCAAAGGTGAACCGCGCATAGGTCGGGTGCTGATCGACCGGTGAGATGAGCCGCCGCAGCCGGGGCGCATCGGACGTGTGCGTGGGTTCGAGATCGAAGACCTTGCCTGAGGCAGTTTCTGAGCGGCTGGCGTCGATGAACTCCGCCGTCACAGCACGCAGCTCGCCGAGCCATTCCGGCCCAACGAAGCCCGGCAGGCACAGGTAGCCGTTCGCCTCGTAGCTGGCACGCTGACTGTCCGAGATGAAATCGCTGGCAGGCGGAGCAACATCGGCAAGAGTCATGCCCAAACCGTACCGGGCGATCCGCTCGCCATTCTGTGTGCAGAGCTGAACGCGTGATCGCGGAACGCCCGCCGTCACGACTGGTTGCTTAGGGTGAGCAGATGACTGCAGAGCTGGTGATCACCGGGGGTCGGCTGATCGCTCCGGCCGGATCCGAGGACGCAGGCGCTGCATCCGTCGATGTGGTCATTGAGGGAGGCCACATCGCTGCGGTAGTGCCTGCCGGGCAGGCCCCGGCGGCGCGGCGAACGCTGGACGCGTCGGATGCGTGGATCATGCCCGGGTTTGTCGACATCCAGGTCCACTTCCGTACGCCGGGCGCCACCGACAGCGAGGACATGGATTCGGGTGCAGCAGGTGCAGCGATGGGCGGTGTGACGGCCTGCGTGATCATGCCCAACACCAACCCGCCGATCGACACACCCGACATGGTCAACGAGGTGCTCGCTCTGGCCGCCGGTGTGCCGTGCGATATCCGGACATCAGCGGCTATCACCCAGGGGCGGGCGGGGGAGCGGCTCGCTGATCTGGCGGCACTGTATGACGCAGGCGTGCGCGTCTTCACCGACGACGGCGACTGCGTGGCTGACGACGCGCTGATGGAAGCCGCCTTGGCCGCGACCGTGCGGCTGCCCGGTGCAGTGATCAGCCAGCATGCGGAGAATCCTGCGATGGTCGCCGGGGGAGTCATCAACGCCGGCGCTGTGGCCGAGCGACTTGGGTTACGCGGCCGGCCTGCCGAGGCAGAGGTCTCGGTGGTCCACCGGGACATCGAGCTCGCCCGGCGGACAGGAGGTCGCTACCACGTGTTGCATCTCTCGGTCGCCGCGGCCATGTATCTGGTGGCCCGGGCCAAACGAGATGGCGTGGCGGTGACAGCAGAGGTCACCCCTCAACACTTGGTGCTCAGCGAGGACGACGTCGAGCGGCTCGGCACGACGGGCAAGATGAACCCGCCGCTGCGGCTGGCCAACGATGTTGCGGCACTGCGCCGGGGCATCGTCGACGGCTCGCTCGACGCTGTTGCGACCGACCACGCCCCCCACCATCCGTCGCTCAAGGAGCGGCCACTGGTCGACGCCCCTCCAGGAATGATCGGGGTGGAGACGATGGCATCGGTGGTGTGGTCGGAGCTCGTTGCCTCCGGCCAGATGACACCAGCGCGTTTCGTCGAGGTGGTCTCCACCGCACCCGCCCGCATCGCCGGCATCATCGACCACGGCCAGCCGATCGCAGTGGGATCGCCCGCCAACGTCACCGTGTTCGACCCCACCGAGTCATGGATCGTGCGCGCCGCCGACCTCCAGTCGCGCAGCCTCAACTCGCCCTGGGCGGGCCGCACACTGACCGGCCGCGTTCGTCACACGGTGCTCGCTGGCCGTCCCGTCGTAGCCAACAACGACCTCTGCGCGTGACCGCATAGGGCACAGATGCCCCAGCGACGGAGGCGGCAGGGGACTCTGCAGCTACCAGGCGCCCGCTTCTCGCCAGCGCTCAAGATCGTCCCATTCGACGCCGGCTTCGAGCAGTACTTCTTCGGTGTGCTGGCCCAACTCGGCCACGTCGATGCCAGGTCGCGTGGGCGTGTCCGACATGGTGATGGGGCAGCCCACCCAGGTCTGGGTGCCCCACTCGTCATGGTCGGCCTCGACCAGGTAGCCGTTGACGTACGGCTGCTCATTGGCCACAACCTCTGAATGGCTGCGGACGGCACAGAACCGCTGCTCCTCGGCTTCGAGCCGCTTCGACCACTCCTCGGTGGAGCGGGTGGCAAACACCTCTACGAAGAACGCCCGCAGCTCCAGCGCCACCTCCCGTGGCACGAAGTAGGCATTCCATTGCGGATGGTCTTCGAGGTCGGGTCGCTCAATGGCTCGGCACATTCCCGGCCACAGATGCTCCGGGCAACCTGCCATGGCGATGGCGCCATCGGACGTGGGGAACACGCCATACAACGCGTGCACCAAGGGGTGACCGCCGTTGGACCGCCCTGCTTCCTCACCGGTCAGCAGCAAGTGGGTGTATTCCACGGCTTGCAGCCAGATCTGCCCGCCAAGAAGGCTCACATCGACCCGCTGGCCCCGGCCGGTCCGCTCGCGTGCGTACAGGGCCGCCAAGATGCCTGTCTGCAGGTTCTGCGCGCCGCAGTGGTCGGCGACGAGCGCTCCATAGGTGGACAGCGGTCCGCCGTCGAAACCGCTCGAGGCGATGACTCCGCCGGAGGCTTGCCCAGCGATATCGGCACCCTCGCGGTCGGCCTCCGGCCCGTAGGGACCCAGGAAGCTCCCCGCCGCCCAGATGATGCCTGGGTTCACGGCTGCGAGGTCGTCATAGCCCAGGCCCCATTCGTCGAGCGTGCCGGGCTTGAAATTTGACAGCACCACGTCGGAGGTTTCCACCAGCTTCAGAAAGGCCTCCTTGCCCGCGTCGACACGCAAGTCGAGCGTCACCGAGCGTTTGCCCCGGTTGCACGCGATATAGACCGACGAATGGCCGTAGTCCTCGAGGACGTCGACGTGGCGGCCCACATCGCCGACCTGGGGCAGCTCGATCTTGATCACTTCGGCGCCGAGACCGTGCAGCATGGCTGCCGCCTGCGGTCCTTGCACCAGCGTGGACAGATCCAGAACTCTTACTCCATCGAGTGCGCCGGCCATGGTTTCCCCTTGATCTCAGTGCCTTCCCAGCAAGTGGCCAAGATCGTACTGAGCACTCACCGTTGCACCCGCACGTCGGCGGGCGCGCCGGCCGTTCGCAGTGCACTAACACAGGTCGCTGCTGCGAGAATGGGCGACCGTGACCGACGCCGCCGCTGCAGCTCCGGAGCTCGACGAAGCATCCGCCCGCACGCTGCGGTTCTCCATCTTGATCTCGGCCATTCGCTGCACGCTGGCATATGTGCTCCTGCCCTTCGTGGCGCCATTCATCGGGCTGGCGCCGGGTGTCGGGCCTGCGGTGGGCATACCGATCTCGCTGATTGCACTGTGGGCGAACATCGCCAGCATCAAGCGGCACTGGCACTCCGATCACCGCTGGAAGTGGCCGGTCAGCGTCCTCAACGTCGGGATCATCGTGCTGCTGGTGATCCTGCTCGTGCTCGACATCGGGCAGCTGCTGTAGCACGCGACGTTCGGCACGGCGGCAGTGTCTCAGACACGCCCAAAGTGAGGTTTGCCAGATGCACGTGCTGATCACCGGGGCCGCAGGGATGCTGGGCCGGAAGCTGACCGGGCGGCTGGTGGACGTTGGCGCGCTGCGTGGGAGCCCCATTGACCGGATCGATCTCGTCGACATCGTCGAGACATCCACCGAGGACGGCATCTGTAGCGCGCACGTCGCCGATATCTGCGAACCCGGCGTCGCCGCTGAGTTGCTGCGACCTGTGCCGGATGTGATCTTCCATCTTGCCGGCATCGTCTCCGGTGAAGCAGAGGCCGATTTTGACAAGGGCATGGCGGTCAACGTCGACGGCACCCGGGCGCTGTTCGATGCGCTGCGCCTCGCCGAGGGGATGCCACGGGTCGTGTTCACGTCGTCGATTGCGGTGTTCGGCGCACCGTTCCCCGATCCGATCCCCGATGACTTCCACCTGACGCCGCTCACCTCCTATGGCATGGAGAAGATGGTCGCCGAGGCGCTGCTGGCCGACTACACCCGCCGCGGCTTCTTCGATGGCATCGGCATCCGGCTTCCCACCATCAGCGTTCGTCCGGGTTTGCCCAATGCCGCCGCATCCGGATTCTTCAGCGGCATCATCCGCGAGCCGCTCGCTGGCACCCCGGCGGTGCTGCCCGTTTCGAGGGAAGTGCGCCATAGCCATGCCAGCCCCCGTGCTGCAGTCGGGTACATGCTCCACGCCGCAGAACTCGACAGCGCGGCGTTGGGAGCACGGCGCAACCTCACCATGCCGGGGGTGTCGGTGACCGTCGGCGAACAGATCGAAGCCCTCACTCGTGTCGCTGGCGCCGAAGCGGCAACGTTGATCGTTGAGTCGCCTGATCCGACGATCGCGCACATCGTCTCTGGATGGCCGGAGCGATTCGATACCCGGAGAGCTCTGGATCTGGGCTTCACGCCCGATGAGAGCTACGACGCCATCATCCACGCCTATCTCGAAGACGACGTCGCCTCCGGCTGAGCCAGGGCCCGAGCGGCCCGTGAGCCCCATCACATGAGAATGGGGAACAAGAGCGGGAGAAACAGTGGCACCGCGCAGGGTCGCGTGTTTGGCACACTGGCTGAACATGCGGGTATATGTCCCGGCCGCTGCTGCGGCGGCGCTGTGACCGCACACTCTGTCCTAGCGGTGACGCCGATGCGCATTCTGTTTGCCGACAAGATCGACACCGGACGCTTGGGCCGGCTCGAGGCCGCGGGCCACGAATGCATCGTCAAGCCCGAGCTGACGGCAGATGATCTGGCCGATCACATCGAGGGCATCGAGGTGGTCGTGGTGCGCAGCACCGAAGTGAAGCGCAAGGTGTTCAAAGCCGCCGATCGGCTCAGCATGGTGCTGCGCGCCGGCGCCGGCACCGACACGATCGACTGCGACGGCGCCAGCAAGCACGGTATCTACGTCTGCAATGTGCCGGGCCGGAACGCCGTAGCCGTCGCCGAATTGACCATGGGCTTGCTGCTGGCGGTGGACCGGCAGATCCCCGATGCCACCTCTGACCTGCACGAAGGCCGCTGGAACAAGTCCCAGTACATGGGCGCCACAGGTCTGAAGGGCCGCCGGATGGCGATCGTGGGCATGGGCGCCATTGGCATCGAGGTCGCTCATCGCGCCGCGGCGTTCGGCATCGAGCTCTCAGCGCTGTATCGCTCGGATCGCTCTGCGGGCCTGCTGGCTGAGATGAAGCAGCTCGAGATCGAGATCCATCCCGATTGGGACAGCCTGCTCGCAGGCGCCGACATCGTCTCGGTGCACTTGCCCGCCACACCTGAGACGTGCGGCCTCGTCGATGCCGACTTCCTGGCGAAGATGCCAGACGGGGCGATCCTGCTCAACACCTCCCGCGGCGAGATCGTGGACGAGAGGGCGTTGCTGCGCGCCCTCGACGAGCGAGGGATGCGGGCAGGACTCGATGTGTTCTGTGGGGAACCGCCCGGTGCCGACCCAGACTGGCACTCGCCGCTCGCGTCGCACCCTCGGGTCACCGGCACCCATCACGTCGGCGCATCCACGGTCCAGGCCTCCGAGGACATTGCCGACGGTGTCGTCGAGGTGCTCGAGGCATTCACGGCAGGCGACGTGCTCAATTGCGTCAACCGTGCAGAGCGGCCGCTGGGTCGCAGCACCATCGTGGTCCGTCACCGCGATCAGGTGGGCGTGCTGGCGGGGATCCTCATGGCCTTGCGGGCCAGCGGCATCAACGTGCTGCAGATGCGCAATGAGATCCTGGCCGGTCCCAAGCATCACGCCGCGGTGGCCACCATCCGGGTGTCTCGCCGACCGTCACGCAAGGTGCTGGGCGAGCTAGGCGAGATGGAAGCGGTATACGGCGTCCGGCTGATCAACTCCCGCTGAGCGAGCACTCGGCCCCAGTCATACCCTGATCCGGTGCGCCCCGAGACCGGCAAGACTTCGATCGCGCCGATCCTGATCACCGGCAGCATCATCACTGCGCTGACGCTGGGCGTACGGGCCACGATGGGGCTGTTCCCCGACGCCATCGACCAAGCGCTGGATGTGGGCATCGGCACGGTCGGGCTGACCGTTGCCCTGCAGAACCTCGTGTGGGGCCTGGGCCAACCGCTCGCGGGTGCCATCGCCGACCGGTTCGGCGCGGCGCGGACGCTGGTTGTGGGGGCCATCGCCTATGCGGGCGGCCTGCTGGTGATGGGTGCAGCCAACGGGCCCGCTGGGCTGCATCTCGGGGGCGGGGTGATCGTCGGGCTCGGCATGTCAGCAGCGTCGTTTGCAGTGGTGCTGTCGTCGATGAGCCGGCTCGTGGACCCCCAACGACGCTCGATGGCGCTGGGCGTGGCCACGGCCTGCGGCTCGCTCGGGCACTTCGTGCTGGTACCGCTGACCGGTGCTGTCATCAGCGCATTCGGCTGGCGCAGTGCGCTGACTGTCCTGGCCGTCGTGACGGTGTCCATCGGATTGTTCGTCCGGCCGCTGCGCACCCAGTCCGGACCTGCCGAAGCCGTCGAAGCGGTGCCAGACGACGACGAATCGCTCCGGACGACGTTGGCGAGGGCCGCTCGCCATCGCGATTACCTGCTGGTGAACTGCACGTTCTTCGTCTGCGGCTTCCACGTCACGTTCATCGGTGTGCACCTGCCCAAGACGCTCACCGATGCCGGCCTCGAGACCGCAATCGCCAACATGTCGTGGTCGCTCGTGGGCCTGTTCAACATCGTGGGAGCGTTTGCCGCCGGCGCGCTGGGCATGCGGTTCGCGAAGAGCCGGCTGCTGAGCATCATGTACAGCACCCGGGCGCTCGCCTTCGCCGGCTTGGTGCTGCTGCCGCCGACCCCCGTGGTGGCCCTCGGGTTCGGCGTCGTGATGGGGATCGTGTGGCTGGCCAGCGTGCCTTTGACCTCGGGCATCGTGCTGGGACAATTCGGCGTGCGCAGGGCCGGAACCCTGTTCGGCTTCGTCTTCCTGTCCCACCAGGTTGGCGCATTCCTCGGTTCCTGGGGCGGTGGCGAGATTCGCGAGCTCACCGGCTCATACGACCTGTGGTGGTGGCTGGCGGCCGCGCTCGGTATCGCGGCAGCCGCAATCCACTTCAGCATTTCCGAAGAGCCTGCCCCCTCCCGCCCGGTACCGCGACGGGGGGAGTCGCCGTCAGCCGCCGATGGCGCCGTAGCTGCCGTCGACAACTAGGCGGATGGAGACGTACAGCCCCAGCAGCGGGACCACGATCCAGGTGGCATTCAACGCCAGGATCATGCCGTACACCTCGCGCCTGCTGATGTCTCGGTGGCGCTTCGCGATGAAGAAGCTCACCAGATAGATCGACGTCGCATACGTCCACTGCCAGAAGAACATGATCCCGAGGATTCCTGCCGCAAGCGGCGAAAGGAATTCCGTCGTGAACGCTGCATACAAGATCAGCGTGGGTATGGCCGTGATGAAGCCATTGCCCACGTCCACGTTGAATCCGTAGGTACGGCGATCGGCATACGAACCGTCGTACACGGAATAGCTGGCCCACACGTCGGCCCAGACAGTCGGAGAGAACGCTGACCGCAGCGGAACCTTGGACGTGAGGAACGTGAGTGCCGGGCTCTTGCCGGTGTGCAGCCGTTGCTGCTGCCAGTAGGCAGACCGAGACTCGATGTAGTCGCGCCGGAAGAAGAGGCAGATCTCCCAGTAGCAGATCACGAGATTGGTCGAGAGGAACAGGGCAAAGACCACATACGTGACCCCGACTCCACCCTGCCAGTACACGCGATGCGCGATGCCCAATGCTGCGAGCAGCGCTATCTCGAACCCGGCGAGCAGCCCCGCCGGCAGCGTCAGACGGCTCGTGCTCACCTCCGGCGTGAGGAGGTCTCGGCGAGCGCTGTCTCGCGCCAAGCGACGGTGTCGGCGATCGCGTTGAAGGTGAAGACGTGCAGGCCGGCTATGTCGAGCCGCTCCGCGTGGGGGGCGATCCGATCGACCAGCCCGCTCGGGTCATAGCCCCCGGGGCGCAGCATGCGAGCCACAGCCCCGGTGTTCTTGCGCAGGTAGCGCAGGGACGCGCCGACTCCCAGCCGGGTGCCGATCCGCAGCAGCCGTGCCGGATCGACCGCTCCGGGAATGCCGAGATGCACGGGAAGGTTGAATCCGCTGTCGCGCTCGGCGGCCAGCCATTCCAGGATGGCCTTGGGGTGAAAGCACATCTGGGTAGCTGCGTGGCCCTCGATACCCGCCTCGGCCAGCAGCACCTGCTTGACGTGCAGCGCTTCATGCAGCACGGCGTCGGTGATGAGCGCATGCCCTTCGGGGTAGGACGTGACGCCGATGTGAACGAGGGAGTGATTGACCTCGCGCAGCGCTTCGAGCAGCCCGACGGCACTGTCGAATGGGCCGGCAGGGGAAGCGACGTCGCCGCCTACCAGGAATATCTCGCTGAGGCCCATCGCTTCGATGCGACCCAGCAGCTCCTCCAGGTGATCACGGCTGGCGACCATGCGAGCTGCGACATGGGGCACCGGGCGATGGCCCAGTGCACACAGCTCGGCAGTGAGGTCCAATGTGTCCTCGAGCGTCTTGGACGCCGACGCCGTCACCGATACCGGCGACTGGGGAGGCAGGTCCGGGAGCTGCTCTGCCAGATTGCGCAGCGGGATGAGCTCCCACTGAGCGTGCTGCAGCAGTCGACGGCGACCAGAAGCATCTTTCAACAACAACGGCTCCGTTCAGCTCAGGCCGACGATGTCGCCGTCGGCATCCAGGTCGATGTGACGGGCTGCCGGGTCACGTCCGAGCCCGGGCATCGTGCGCATGTCGCCGCAGATCGGATACACAAACCCGGCACCAACCGACGCCCGCACTTCGCGCACCGGCAGAGTCCAGCCGGTCGGGGCGCCTTTGAGCGAGGCATCCGACGAGATGGACAGGTGGGTCTTGGCGATGCACACCGGGAGGTTGCCGAAGCCGTTGCGCTCATAGCCGTCGATCTCGCGGTTCGCCCGGGCGGTGTAGCTCACATCGTCTGCGCCGTACACGTTGGTCGCGACGGCGCGGATCTTGTCGCGCAGCGACATGTCATCGGGGTACAGCACCGAGAAGTCCGTCGGCTCCTCGGCAGCCTCGGCCACGGCTTCGGCAAGGCCAGCCGCGCCGGAGCCGCCGTCGGCGAAGTGAGTGCAGCGGGCCGAGCGGGCCCCGTACTCGGCGGCGATCTCGGCGATGGCGGCAAGGTCGGCCTCATGGTCGCCAGGGAACTGGTTGACCGCCACCACCGGCGAGACACCGTGCATCCGCACGTTCTCGAGCTGTTTGCGGAGGTTGTCGCCGCCGGCGTGCACCTCATCGGGGTTGGCCTCGAGCAGGGCAGGCGGCAACGGTCGCCCGGCCACGATCCGGTGCTTGCCCGAATGAGCTTTGAGGCCACGCACGGTCGCCACGATCACTGCCGCGTCGGGCGAGACACCCGAGTACCTGCACTTGATGTTGAAGAACCGCTCCGCACCCATGTCGGCACCGAAGCCCGCCTCGGTGAGCAGGAAGTCGGACGTGCCGATACCGATCTGGTCGGCAACGATCGAGGAATTCCCGGTCGCGATGTTGCCGAAGGGACCCGTGTGCACGAGTGCCGGGGATCCTTCCAAGGTCTGCATGAGGTTGGGTTTGATGGCTTCGCGCAGCAGCACCGCCATCGACCCGGCGGCGCCGATGTCCTCGGCGGTCACCGGCTCGCCGCCTTTGGTGTAGCCGAGCACGATGCGGCCGAGCCGAGCACGCAGATCTGACATGGAGGTGCACAGCGCAAGTGTCGCCATCACCTCCGAGGCAGCGGTGATGTCGAAGCCCGACTCGCGGGGGATGCCGTCGAGGCGGCCGCCCAATCCGATGGTGATGTTCCGCAAGGCCCGGTCGTTGACATCCAGCACCCGGCGCCAGGTGATGTTGTGAATATCGAAGCCGGCCTCATTGCCGTGGTACAGGTGCGCATCCAGCATGGCAGCGCAGAGATTGTGCGCTGCGGTGACGGCGTGCATGTCGCCGGTGAGATGCAGGTTGAACAGGTCCATCGGCACCACCTGGCTGTAGCCGCCGCCGGCCGCTCCGCCCTTGATGCCGAAGGTGGGACCCATCGACGGCTGCCGGATGGCGATGGTGGCGGTTCGCCCGATGTGTCCGAACGCCTGCCCGAGCCCAACCGTGGTGGTCGTCTTGCCCTCGCCGAGCGGCGTCGGGGTGATGGCCGTCACCACCACGTAGCGCCCGCGGGGCCGGTCAGCCATCGCTTCGACGGCCTCCAGCTTGACCTTGGCCACGCCGGAGCCGTACAGCTCGAGGTATTCCAGCGGGATGCCCGCCTCGTCCGCGATCTCGGTCAGCGGCCGGATCTGTGCAGCCGATGCAATCTCGAGATCACTTGGAAATCCGCCTGTCGTTGCCATGCCGTGCACCCCCACACGAATTGAGCCCTCTACACCCTGCCAGAACCTCGCGGCCTCGCTGCGCCACTGGTTCGATGTCGTCAATTGCCGGGTCGTTCGGCTACTGTTCCCCTAGTTGCTGTTCCGCTGAGCGGAACTGTTCCATCATACAGAACAGCATCGATCCATAGCAGCGATATGCGGCAGCGGTGCTGCGGCATGCTGTTGACCAGCAATGGCGGGGGATGAGAGTTATGAGTGACTTTCCGGCGCGGGCAGATTGTGTCGTCATTGGTGCAGGCATCGTCGGCAACTGCCTGGTCGGCCATCTCAGCGATCTCGGCTGGACCGACATCGTGCTCCTCGACAAGGGCCCGCTGCCCAATCCGGGCGGATCCACCGGCCACGCATCGAACTTCATCTTCCCCGTCGATCACTCCAAGGAAATCGTCGATCTCACGGTTGACAGCCAGCATCAGTACGAGGCACTGGGTCTGCAGAACACGTGCGGCGGAATCGAAGTGGCACGCAGCCCCGAGCGCATGGAGGAGTTTCGCCGCCGCATGACCTCGGCGACGTGCTGGGGCATCGAGTCGAAGCTGCTCACGGTGGACGAGGTCGTCGAAATGGTGCCGTTCATCGACTCCGATGTCATCTTGGGCGGCTTCTATACCCCCAGCGTCTCGGCTGTGGACTCGCTGGAGACGGGGACGCAGATGCGCCGCCGGGCCACCGAGGCCGGCCACCTGCAGACCTTCGCCAACACCGAAGTGCTCGACATCGAGACCATGGCCGGAGCGAACCGCCCCCGCGTCTCCGCAGTGGTGACCGATCGGGGCCGCATCGAATGCGACACCGTGGCGATCGCCTGCGGCGTATGGAGCCCCAAGCTCGCCCAGATGGCCGGAGCCACCATCCCGCTCACACCCGCCGTCCACCAGATGGTCGATGTGGGCCCGTTCGACGTGCTGGTCGAGACAAATCAGGAGCTGGCATACCCGATCGTGCGCGACATGGACACCTTCTGCTACGAGCGCCAGTCGGCCGGCTCCATGGAGGTGGGCAGCTACGCCCACCGGCCAATCCTGCACCGTGTCGAGGACATCCCTTCCAACGAGGAAGCAGCTCTCAGCCCGACCGAGATGCCGTTCACGCCCGATGACTTCGACGAACAACTCGAGCAGGCCATCGAGCTGATGGAGTTCCTGGGCGACGGTGAGATCAAGTACGCCATCAACGGCCTGCTCTCGCTGACGCCCGATGCTTCCCCGGTCTTGGGCCCGACACCGGAGGTCGAGAACCTGTGGTCGGTGGCGGCGGTGTGGGTCAAAGAAGGTCCTGGTGTGGGGCGCCTGATGGCCGAATGGATGACCTACGGCTATCCCCGCATGACCGATCCCCACGGCTCGGACGTCACGCGCTTCTACCCCCAGGATCGCAACGTCATCCACATCGAGACCCGGGCCGACGAGCACTTCAACAAGACCTACGGCATCGTGCATCCACGCGAGCAGTGGGCGACGCGCCGCAACTTCACCTGCGGACCCGCCAAGGCCCGCACCGATGACCTCGGAGCCTTCTACTTCGAGGCCGGCGGCTGGGAGCGACCGCACTGGTACGAATCGAATGCCGACCTCGTCGACCGCTACGGCATCGAGGGCCGTACCCACGAGTGGGATGCTCGCTGGTGGAGTCCCATCACCGATGCCGAGCACTTGCACCTGCGGGAGCACTGCGGGCTGGTGGACATCTCGCCGTTCCAGGTGTTCGAGGTGTCGGGCCCAAGCGTGGTGCCCTATATCGAGAAGATGGTGGTCAACAAGTGCGACCTGCCGGTCGGCCGCTCGATCTATACCCCGGTGCTCACCGCCGACGGCGGCTTCCGGTCCGACCTCACGATCGTGCGCCTGTCCGAGGACCGCTTCCGCATTGCCACCGGTGCATTCGACGGCGGTCGTGACGAGTACTGGTTCCGCCACAACCTGCCCGCCGACGGCGTGCACTTCGAGAACCGCACCGAGGCCTTGGCTACCTATGGCGTGTGGGGCCCCAATGCGATCGCGCTGCTGCAGACGCTGACCGAAACCGACCTGTCCCAGGAGGCTTTCGGCTACGGCCAGGTGCGCGATGCGTTGCTCTCGGGCATCCCGGTGCAGATGTTTCGCATCTCCTACGTCGGCGATGCGGGCTTCGAGATCTACTGCCCTACGAGCGCAGGGCTGGCGCTGTGGGACGCCATTGCCGAGGCCGGGCGGGAATACAGCCTGCGGCCGGTCGGTGCGGGGGTGTATGGCACCACCGGACGGCTCGAGAAGGGCTACCGCCTCATGGGCGCCGAGCTCGAGAGCGATTACAACCCGGTCGAGGCAGGCTTGGCCCGGCCCCGGGTGAAAGCTGCCGATTTCATCGGCAAGGAGGCGTACCTGGCGGCCCGGGAGGCGCCGCTGGCAGCCCAGCTCTGTGTGCTGCGCTTCGAGAGCCTGCGTTGTGCCGAGGGCTACGACCGCTTCCCGATGGGGGCCGGCAACGAGCCTGTGCTAACGCCGGCGGGGAAGCGGATTGTCGACTCGCATGGCAGGGTCAGCCGCGTCACCACCGCGGGCAACGCACCATCGCTCGGTGCCTACCTGGCAATGGCCTACCTGCCGCCCGAGTTGGCTGCAGCGGGCACTGAGCTGTCGGTCATGTATCAACATGAGCAGTACCCGGTGACGGTGGAGGCGACGGGTGCGAATCTCGCGCTGTTCGATCCCCACGACAGCCGCATGAAGGCCTGAGGGCGCGCTGATGCGCATCCTGGTGTGCGTGAAGCGAGTGCCTGCCGTCGGCTCACGCATCAATGTCACCGATGACGGCCAGCAGGTCGATACTGCCCATTTGGGCTTCACCACCAGCCCGCACGAGGAATGCGCGGTGGAGGAGGCCGCCCAGATCGTGGAGCAGCTCGACGGCGATGACCATGCCGTCGTGGTGCTCACGCTGGGTCCCGAGGCGTCCACTGAGCAGCTGCGCTATGCAGCCAGCGTCGGCGGCAACGAGTTCGCCCTGGTGATGGCCGAGGGCGGCCTCGACTGGGATCCCCAGCGAACGGCCGTCGCCATCACGTCCGCTGTGCGGGAGCTCGAGGCCGCCGGTGGGCAGTTCGACCTGATCCTGTTCGGCAACGAATCTGCCGACGGGGGCAACTTCCAGGTCGGCATCCGGGTGGCGCACGCGCTCGGGAGGCCGATCGTGAACGGCATCAAGGGCATCGACCCCCATGAGCGAGGGTTCACCGCGCGCCGCGAGACCGATGCCGGCTACGAGGTGTACGAGCTCGAGGCCCCCTGCGCGCTCGGTGTCAAGGAAGGCATCAACCTGCCCCGCTACCCGACCATGAAAGGGCGTCTCGCCTCGCGCAAGGCCCAGATCCAGGTGCTCGACTGCGCCGCCGATGTTGATGCGGGCGGGCAGTCACGGGTTCGGCTGCACCGGCCGCCCGAGCGTGCCAGCACCACCGTGCAACTCGGCGACAGTGCCGCTGCAGCACCCGCTGTGGTGGACCTGCTGGACGAGTTGGGGGTGCTGTGAGCGCCGTCGCTGTCCTGATCGACCACGACCGTGGTGTCCCCTCAGGCGGTGCCCTGGAAGCCCTGACTGCGGCCCGCTCGCTCGCCTCGGACCTGAACACGGATCTCGTAGCCGTCATCCTGGGCGACGGCGACCTGTTCGATGCGCACGGCGCCGATCTCGTTGCCGCCTGCGCCGACTATGGCGCCGCTGTGGTGCACTGCGGACGCCATTCATTCCTGGCCGACTACGGACCCGATGCCTGGGGCACTGCGCTCGCGATGTTCGTCGAGGCTGCAGGGCCTGTGGCCGTCGTGGCGGCGGGAACCGATCGTGGTGCCGAGGCCATGGCCCAGCTCGCCGCCCGCACCGACCTGCCGCTTGTGGCCAACTGCGTGAACGTGTCGCCAGCAAGCTCGCTGGCCGATGCGCCGTCCGGCCCCGCAGGCGGCGATGCGTGGCACATCACTCGCATCCAGTGGGGCGGTTCGCTGCTCGAGGACGTGACCCTCACCTCGACCTTGCCGCTGCTGACTATTGCGCAGCACTCCATCGAGGCCGAGCCGTGCGAGGGCGGTCCCGTCCCAGCGGCTGTTGCCGATTTCGAGCCCGACCTTGGGCCTGAAGTGCAGCAGACCCTGGTCCGCGATCGGGTGACGCTGGCCGAGGGCGTCACGCTGTCCACCGCGCCGGTCGTGGTGTCGGGCGGCCGAGGCGTCGGCTCAGCAGACGGATTCGCCCCGCTCGAAGAGCTAGCGGACCTGCTCGGCGGCCGCGTCGGATGCTCACGAGCGGTCACGAACAACGGCTGGCGCTCGCACGCAGACCAAGTCGGCCAGACGGGCACCCGGATCGCCCCAGAGATCTACATTGCCTGCGGCATTTCGGGAGCGATCCAGCATTGGGTCGGCGCCATGGGTTCGAAGAACATCCTGGCGATCAACATCGACCCTGAGGCCAACATGGTCACCAAGGCGGGCTACGCAGTCATTGCTGACCTGCACGAAGTCGTGCCCGCGATCTGCGACGAGATCCGGCGCCGCCGCGACCGCCCCAGCTCGAGCTGAGCCGGCTACACCGGCAGGGGCGCCCGTCCTGCCAGGTGCTCCGCCAGGTTCGATGCGGCCTCGATGAGCACGAGGCCGATGTCGTGGGTGCTGTTCGGATCGGGGAATCGGTACGCGGGCCCGTGAACATGCAGGGCCGCTACCACTGCACCCTCCTCGTTCAATACCGGCGCGGCTACCGAGTTGATCCCGATGGCGAACTCCTCGTACACCCAGACGTATCCGGCGTTGGCAACCTGGCTCAGCCGCGTCTTCAGCGCATCGGCATCGACCATGCTGTTCGCAGTCGTCGCCTCAAGACCAGCGCGCACGTACTCATCGAGTGCCTCGGGGCTGAGATGGGCCAAGTACACGAGCCCCGAAGGCACCAAGTGCATCGGGCAGTACTCGCCCGTCCACGAGCGCACTTGCACTTCGGACTCGGGCTCGACCTGGTCGAGGTAGTACACCGTCCGATCTGCACGAACGCTCACGCCGGCCGTCTCGCCGACCTGGTTGACCAGGCTGTGCAGGTGCGGGCGTGCCGCGGCCAGCAGGCTCCGATCTGCACCAGCAGCCCCGATGATGTCGATGAGTCCCTGTCCGAGCCGGTAATCGCCGCCTGCGTCGTCCTGGACGACGGCGTCGACTGCTTCGAGCGATGTCAGCAGCCGGGCCACCGTGCTCTTCGGCAGCCCAACGTGATCGGCTACGTCGGTGACACCCTGTGGACCCACGGCCAATGCCCGCAAGACAGCGAACGCGCGAGAGATCGACTGCACCGGCTCCACGGTAGCCCGCGGGCAGCATGGACCTGTCGGTTGACGGTATTTTTGTGCCGTATTGTGGAACTGTTCTGCTCTACGGAACGCCACACTGCCAATACGGGGCAGCAAATCTGTAGTCAGGGTAAAACTGTTGTAGTCACGGTAAAGAGTCCGAGGACAGCATAGAATTCTGGATCACGGCACTCAGGCGTACCGAGGAGGGGCGATGCCGCGGGGGAACAGTGCACGATCGGGGGGGCGCCAAGCACCTCTCGCGCGGCTCGACACGCCTCTCGTGCGTGACGGCGGCGTCCTGCGCCCCGCGAGCTGGGACGATGCGCTCGACCGTGCGGCATCGGGGCTGCGGGCGGCCACCCAGCAGCATGGCGCCGGCGGCGTCGGCATGTTCTCGTGCTCGAAGAGTACGAACGAGATGAACTACGCAGCCCAGAAGTTCATGCGGACGGTGCTGAAGTCCAACAACATCGATTCCTGTAACCGCACCTGACACGCTCCGTCGGTCGTCGGTCTGGCGACAGTGTTCGGACTCGGGGGCGGAACGTGCTCGTACCAGGAAATTACCGAGACTGATGTCATCCTGCTGTGGGGATCGAATGCCCGTGAGGCCCATCCGATCTTCTTCCATCACCTGCTGCGTGGCCTTGACAACGGCGCTGCCATGTACGCAGTGGATCCCCGCCGAACCTCCTCGGCCGAGTTTGCCGACGTGTGGCTCGGCCTCGACGTGGGCACAGACATCGCGCTGTCCAACACCGTGGCTCGCGAGATCATCGCCCAGGGCATGCACAACCGGTCGTTCATCGATCATGCGACGACGGGGTTCGATGCCTACGCAGCATCGGTAGAGCCGTTCACGCTCCCCGAGGGCGAGCGGCTGACCGGCGTGCCAGCAGAGGCCATCGCGGAGATGGCCCACCGTTATGCCACGGCCGACCGAGCGCAGATCCTGTGGACGCTGGGCATCACCGAGCACCACACGGCGGTCGAGAACGTGCTCTCGCTGTGCAACCTGGCGCTGCTGACCGGCCATGTCGGCCGGCGCGGCTCGGGCCTGGTGCCCCTGCGAGGCCAGAACAACGTGCAGGGCGGCGGCGACATGGGTGCTCTGCCCGATCGACTGCCCGGGTTCCAGCTCCTCACTGACCCCCAGGTCCGGGCTCGCTACGAGAGCACCTGGGGCTGTGAGCTGAATCCCGTCCCGGGAAAGCACCTCACCGCGATGTTCGAAGCCATGGAAGACGGCGAGCTAGGGGCCCTCTATGTCATCGGGGAGAACCCGGCCGATTCCGAAGCCAACGTGGCTCACGCCCGCAAGCTGCTCGAAGGGCTGGACCTGCTGGTCGTGCAGGACATCTCGCTGACGCGTACCGCACGGATGGCTGACGTGGTGCTGCCTGCGGCTGCGGGCTGGTCCTCCAGCGAGGGAACGGTCACCTCCTCCGAACGCCGTGTCCAGCGGGTGCGTGCTGCGGTGCCTCCCCAGGGTGACGCACGCGACGATGTGCACATCATCAGCGAGTTGGCACAGCACATGGGCGCGCGGTGGACGGCCACGTCCGCGCAGGAGTTATGGGACGAGATGCGATCGCTGTCGCCGTTGCATGGCGGCATGAGCTGGGAGCGTCTCGAGGCGAGCGGCGGCCTGCAGTGGCCCTGTCCAGACGACGACCATCCCGGCACCGAGTTCCTGCACGGCTGGCTCTGGGAACCCGACCTCGACGGCCATGCGCCGGCACCATTTTCGACCGTCACGCATCTTCCTCCCGCAGAGGCACTGAGCAAGCAGTTCCCACTGCGCCTGACGACTGGCCGGGTGCTCGATTCCTACAACACGGGCGCGCAGTCTGCGGGCTATTCCTCGCCCATCCGCTCCGGTGATGCCATCGAGATCAGCCCTGCCGACGCGTCGGATATCGGGATCGTCGAAGGCGACACGGTGCGTGTGAGCTCACCCCGGGGCTCGGTGGACATGGACGTGCATGTCACCGATCGCCTTCCCACAGGCTTGGTCTTCACGACGTTCCATTTCCCGGAGCTGGTGGATGCGAACCTGCTCACGAACGACGCTTGGGATGCCCGCAGCGGCACGGCGGAATTCAAGGCCGCCGCCGTTCGCATCGACCCGCTGCCGCCTCTCACTGCTGCCGCTGGCGGTACATCCGGCCCAGCCGTCGCCGACCGCGCATCTGGCACCGCAGCGGCAGGTGGCGCTGGTGGCTGACCTGCACTTCTCCGATGCGGAGCCCACCGCATCGGAGCGACGAGCGGTGCTGGCTGCACTCAGCGTCGACGAGGCGAGCGACGGCGCCGTTGTCGTCTCCCATCCGCGTGTCGTGCGCGCAGGGATGCAACGGCGAAAGCAGATGCGGCACCAGTTGCTGCCTGCGCTGCATGCTCTCCAGCGCGAGGCCGGGTGGATCTCGCCGGGCGGCCTCAACTTCGTCGGCCGGACGCTGGGCGTGCCACCGGCGGAGGCCTACGGCGTGGCCACGTTCTACGAGATGTTCCGCACCGAAGCCCCCGCTCACGAGCTCAGCGTCCGCCATGTCTGCGTCGATCCCATCTGCGCGCTGGCAGGTGCCGCACCCCTGGCGGAACACTTGCGCTCACAGGGTCATGCCGTGCACGAAGGTCCCTGCCTCGGGCAGTGCGAACGGGCGCCGGCGGTGTTCATCCAGGGCCGCCGCGAGCCTGATCGCGTCCCCGCAGACGGCAGCGGTCCTGATTCGCTGCTCGTGAGCGTCACGGCGTCGGCGCCCGAAGCACCCAGCCTGCTGCGGCACATGATCGGACGGGACCCCGGCCACAGCGAGAGCATGTCGATGGAGGCGTACCGGGAGCGAGGTGGGGGAGCAGCCCTCGACGCAGCACTGAGCCTCGGAACCGACGAAGTCATCTCCCAGGTGACCGCAGCCGGGCTGTCGGGGCGCGGCGGGGCCGCCTTTCCCACAGGCATCAAGTGGCGAGCGGTGGCCGACGGCGAAGGTCCCAAGCACGTCGTCGCCAACATCGACGAATCCGAGCCCGGAACGTTCAAAGACCGGCTGCTCTGCGAGCTGGAGCCCTTGGCCATCATCGAGTCCATCGCTGTGGCCGGCCTGACCGTGGGCGCCGAGCACGGCTGGATCTACATACGCGGTGAGTACCCGCTGGCCACCCAACGCCTCCGGTATGCCATCGCGCAGGCCCACAGCGCCGGCTGGCTCGGCGATGACGCGGCCGGATCCGGGCAACCGTTCGACATCGAGCTACGCAGGGGTGCGGGCGCCTATATCTGCGGCGAGGAGACGGCCCTGTTCAACTCGCTCGAAGGATTCCGGGGAGAGCCGCGCAACAAGCCGCCATTCCCCACTACCCATGGGCTGTTCGGCCGCCCCACGGTGGTGAACAACCCTGAGACGCTGCTCAACGTGAACGAAATCCTGCGCATCGGTCCTGAGGCGTACCGCAGCGTGGGAACCGAGGGCTCGCCGGGCACAAAGCTGTTCTGCCTCTCCGGTCACGTCGGCCGGCCAGGGCTGTACGAAGCTCCCTTCGGGATGACGCTGGGCGAGCTGCTGGGCCTGGCCGGGGGTGCGCAGGGCACGCTGGCCGCAGTGCTGCTGGGCGGTGCTGCGGGCAGCTTTGTCGGGCCCGACGCCGGGGAGCTGCAGCTCTCGCTGGAGGACACACGGGCTGCGGGCACGACACTCGGCTCAGGCCCGGTGATGGTCTTCAACGACACTGCCGACATGAGCGCCGTAGTCGAGCGACTGGCCAAGTTCTTCCGCGACGAGTCGTGCGGCCAGTGCGTTCCCTGCCGCGTGGGCACGGTCCGCCAGCACGAGCTGGTGACGCAGATCCGTCGCACAGGACGGTCGACGGAACCTCAGCGTGAGCTGCTCGGAGACATCGCGGACGCCATGGGCGACGCTTCCATCTGCGGGCTCGGCCATACAGCGGCCTCAGCAGTGCTCTCCGCCATGCAGTTGGGTCTGCTAGGAGACACTGCGTCATGACTCGTTCCGGTGAGAACCCCCGTCCCGAAGCCGAGACAGCACTGGTGACGCTGAGCATCGACGGGCGCGAGGTGACGGTGCCCGAGGGGGAGACGATCCTGGCGGCCTGCACGGCAGCCGACGTCGAGACGCCCACCATCTGCTGGGCGCCCAACCTCACACCGGTGAACGTCTGCCGTGTCTGTGTCGTGGAGCTCGAAGGGTCTCGCACGCTGGTGCCGGCGTGCTCACGACCGGCTGAGGCGGGGATGCAGATCAGCACCGATTCCGAGCGAGTGCGCCACAGCCGGCGCATGGTGCTGGAATTCCTCGGTTCGGCAAATGACCTCTCGCAGGCGTCGGAGATTGCCGACTGGTCACGAACCTACGGCGCCGACCCTGCCCGCTACGAGGGCTCGGCGGACGGCGGCGGTGATCTGCCCTTGCGCCCCGAGCCCGAGCGCGTCGACGAACCTGTGCGCATCCAGGACGATCTGTACATCCGTGCGTACGACCGCTGCGTGCTCTGCTACAAGTGCGTCGAGGCCTGCGGCGACGATGCCCAGCACACCTTCGCCATCGCAGTGGCAGGACGCGGTTTCGATGCCCGCATCCGCACCGAATACGACGCCGAGCTCCCCGACAGTGCGTGCGTGTACTGCGGCAACTGCGTGGCGGTGTGCCCCACCGGCGCCTTGCAGTTCCGCACCGAGTTCGACTTGCGCGCCGTGGGGGAGTGGCGCCCCGACGATCAAGCCGTCACCCGCACGGTGTGCTCCTACTGCGGTGTGGGGTGCAATCTCGAACTGCATGTCCAGGACGAGCGCATCGTGAAGGTCACGTCGCCTGCCGATCATTCGGTGACCAGCGGCCATCTGTGCATCAAGGGCCGGTTCGGCTGGCAGTACGTGCACGCGCCGGCGTTCGAGCCCCCCACAACATCGGCAGCGGAGCACTAGCCGCAGGTGTCGGCGCAGACACCAGCACCTGAACCGACCCCGACCTCCGAGGACGGAGCAACGAGCACTGCACGCCAGACACGGCGAGCACGGGTGCGGCGGCGTGCACGCACACTGGCCGTCGAGCAGCAGCAACAGCAGCAGTCGAGCGACCTCGATCAGGCCGCACCGGTCGTCGGCGGTCCGGCGCTCGCCGGCCGGTTCAGCCGGAGCGCAGCGCTGTTCGGCGGCATCACGCTGCTCATGGCCGGCCATGGGCTCCAGAACACACTGCTGGGCGTACGGGCCGAAAGCGAAGGCTTCAGCTCGACAGTGGCTGGGCTGGTCATGGCCATGAACTTTGCCGGCTTCCTGGTGGGCGCAGCGCTGGCGCCGCGGCTGCTGCGTCAAGTGGGTCATGTGCGCGTCTTCGCCGCACTCGCCTCGCTGGGCAGCAGCGTCACGCTGGTGCAGGCCGTCTTCGTGACCCCGTTGGTCTGGGGCGCATGCCGGCTGGTGTGGGGCATGTGCCTCGCAGCGCTGGTGGTGGTAGCCGAGACATGGCTGAACGAGCTGGCCACCAATCGCAACCGCGGCCAGATGATCGCTACCTACATGGTCGTCACCATGGGCTCGATCGCGACCGGCCAGTTCCTGGTCACGGCTGCCGACGTAAACGGTTTCACCCTGTTCGCCGTCTCCTCGGTGCTGGTATCGCTGGCACTGGTTCCGATGTCGCTGTCGGCTTCGGCCAACCCGCCAGTGGTCGTGCCCGAGCCGCTCAGCCTGAGGGCGATGCTGCAAACAGCGCCGACCGGGGTGATCGTGGCATTCCTGGTCGGCGGAGCGCTGGGCTCCATCTCGGGTCTCGGAGCGGTGTACGCCGCCAACCGGGGGCTCACGCCCTTCGAAGTCGCGCTGTTCGTGGGTGCGCCGATGATCGGCAGCCTGTTCGGGCAGATCCCGCTTGGCCGCCTGTCCGACAGCGTGCCTCGGCGCTTGGTGATCCTGCTGGCTGCGCTTGCAGCGGCATCGGGCTGTCTGGCGATGCTCGCACTCGACGAGCGCACAGTTGCAGGCCTCGCCGTGATGGCTCTGATGGGAGCATTCGCCTACCCCATCTACTCCATGGCCGTGGCGCAGACCAACGACTGGCTGCGAGATGAGCAGCGCGCCAGCGCCAGCGCCGTGCTCGTGCGCATGAACGGCGTCGGTGCCCTGATCGGACCGACGGTGGCCGCGCTCGCGATGTCGGTGACGCTGAATGCGTTCTACCTCGTGATGGCTGCGGCGCATGTGCTGATCGCGCTGCTCGTGACCGCACGCATCGTCCTGGTGGCTGGACCGAGCGTCGATGCTCAAGGCAACTTCCTGCCCATTCCTGCTCGAGCCTCAGCGGCCGTGGCGGCCCTGCTGAGACTCCGCCGGTGAAACCTCGTTTGCGCGCAAGGGCCTGCTGATGGGAGCGCTGTTCGGCCTGCTCACGTCGTTGAGCATCGGCACGAGCGACCTGTTCGGGCGCCGGGTGGTGACCCGTTGTCACGTGTTGTCAGCGATGATCGTGTTCCAGGGCGCCGCAGCGCTCGTATCGCTCGGGATCCTGCCGTTCATTCCGAGTGCGTTCGCCGGAGACGACTTCACGCGGGGCTTGGTGTCGGGCCTCGGGCTCGGCGCTGGCCTGGCGCTGTACTACACATCACTCGACCGGGCTGGCTCTGCGATCGCTGCACCGATTGTGGCAACGCTGTCAGCCGTCATCCCGTTCGCCTACACGGCGGTGCGAGGCCACGATCCGCCGCTCATCGGCATCATCGGCGCCGCCGTTGCCTTCGGAGGGCTCGGCCTGGTGACAGCAGGAGGCACTCGGGGCAAACACGTCGGGGCCGGAACGGTCTGGGCAACGTTGTCCGGCCTCGGGTACGGCGTGGGGCTCAGCGTGCTGGTCGACCTGTCCGAAAGCTCGGGGGCTTGGCCTGGGTTCGGTCAGCGGCTGACCTCAGTGGGGCTCATGGCCGCTGTGGTCGCGCTGCGGGGTCTCCCGGCACTGCCCCCGCCCGACGTGATGGGCTTCGCGTTGCTGACGGGTGTGGCCAGTGCCGCGGCGACGATTTTCTACATCGTCGGCATCTGGTTCGACCCGCCTACGACCGTGGTTGGGGCATCGATGTTCCCGGTGATGAGCGTCATCGTCGGCCGGATCGCCTATCAGGATTCCCTCAACGCGCGACAGTCCATCGGCATCGTCGCCGCGGTCGCGGGTGTCACCGCCGTCGTCGCCACCTAAGCGCAGGTTGTCGCCCGTTACCGCTGCCAATCGGCGGCACCGAGAATCAACGCTACGGTCGCGCCGTGAGGGCAGCGCAGTCGATCTTGGCTTCGGTGGCGGCCTGCGTGGTCGCTATTGCCGGATTTCCCACCGTCGCAGCATCCCAGGCTGCCGATGCCGAGTTGGCGACTGTGGCAATCGACCGCCACGGCGGTGCCGATCGTTATTCAACGTCGTCGCAGGTCGCTGAGGCGGTCTCTGCCGACGCAGGGGGCTCCTTGGAGTGGGCCGTCGTGGTATCTGGCCGCAGTTGGCCCGAAGCCGTCGTCGCAGCGTCAGTGGCTGGCTCCCTCGATGCACCGGTCATCATGACGCCACCGGATCGGCTTCGGCCCGACACTGCGGAATTCCTCGCCCGAAACGGCGTGTCCGATGTCCTGGTCATCGATTCACGGGATCCCACGGCCGGTCCCGATGCGCGTGTAGGGGATGCGGTCGTTGATGGACTCCGCGCCATCGGCATCAGTGTCAAACGAATCAGCGGCGACGACCGCTACGGTGCGGCCACCGCGACGGCCACCGAGCTCCGCGGCATCCTTCAACGCCGCCACGGTGATTCCAGATGGGCCGGTGTGATGCCCGGCAAGGGTCGGACCGCGTTTGTGGCCAGCGGGGAGGTGTTCGCAGATGCCCTAGTGGCCGGCCCTATAGCTGCACGGGGACACCATCCGGTGCTGCTCACTACGCCCGGCGAACTGCACCCCGGCGTCGCGTCGTATCTGCGACAGGCACCGGTGGAGCACGTTGTGCTGATGGGCGGCACGGCGGCCCTCAGCGAGTCCGTCGAAGCATCAATCCGCGATCTGGGCGTCGATGTGACCCGCTTGGCCGGCGCGACTGGCTTCGACACGGCCGTCGAGGCGGCCGAATTGGCTCACGGCCGGTACTCAAGTGGAACGAACGAGTGCTTCGGCTACCGCAGCATCGGCATTGCTCGTGCCCGTGTCCCGTTCGATGCCTTCAGCGCCGGACCCCTGCTGGCACGGCTGTGCGCGCCGCTGGTGCTTGGTGAACCTGCCCGAATCCCCGCGGAGACTGCCGGCTACCTCGACGTTGCCCGCGCAGGCGCGCTGGAGGCGCGAATCCGCTCGGTCGACCTGCAGATGTTCGGCGGCCAAGCGGCCATATCGGATGCAGCCCTGTCGGCCTATCTCGGCCGCGCCGTCGACACTGCCGCCAGGGCCGATAGCGAGATCTCCTACCCAAGAGCACCCGTCTTCGGCACCGGCGCGCCGGCAGTGCCACCCGGTACCTGCGGCGGCGACGCCGACGATCCCGCCCGGCGACTTCTGAACGTTGACCCCGCTTCCTATCCGGCATGGTCGCCCGACTGTAAGCACATCGCCTATTCCAGTGGCGGTCACATCTGGATCGCTCGCGTCGACGGCAGCGAGCCTCGCGCACTGGTGACCGACAGCGCAGGCGGCGCCTATGACCCAGCATGGTCAGCCGACGGCTCGAAGATCGCCTACATGCTTGAGCCCTCCGCCACCACAGCTTGGGATGCAGGCATCTGGGTGATCGACGTCGACGGCAGCGGTAAGAAGCAGCTCACTGATGCCACGTACCACGATCGGAGCCCCGCATGGTCGCCCGACGGGCGCACGATCGCCTTCCGGCGCTTCAAGGACAGCGAGCACTCCATGGCCATTCTGGCGATGGACCCCGACGGCGGCGACCTCCGAGAGCTCACCGACTACGCACAGTCGGACTACTCGCCGACCTGGTCGCCTGACGGCACCACGATCGCCTTCGTGCGTTCAGGCGAGATTGCACTCATGGCGGCCGACGGATCCGATGTGCGCACCTTGGGCGGCACGGTCAACAGCAGCATCAGCTGGTCGCCTGGGGGAGACCGCCTCGTCTTCGTTTCCCACAACGCCGACAGCAGCACCATCAGCACAGTTCGCCTCAACGGAACTGGCCAGCAGGCCGTCGCCGAGATTCCCGGCACCGTGCATTCGCCCGCGTGGTCGCCGGACGGCGAGCTCATCGCCTTCTACACGCGCGACGCCCATCACTATGAGGTCTTCGTGGTCGGGTCGGCAGGCACGTCGATCGCTACGACCCACGACTGCAAGCCCCATGGTCGCAATGGCGTCACCGCAGGGTTCCCGCTGCCAGCATGGTCGCCTTCCGCAGTGGGAACCGTGCGGGTTGCCGTGCTGTTCGTGGATTTTCCCGATGCTGTAGCGATGCATTCCACCCACAGCGAGGTAGCAGAGAGCCTGCCCTACATGGAGGAGTATCTCGAAGAGGCCAGCGGCGGCCGTCTGGACCTGCGATTCGAGGTCTTGCACGAATGGCTACGGGCACCCCAGAACCACGCTGCTCATGTTCACC
Organism: Candidatus Poriferisodalis sp.; assembly: GCF_965219595.1. Lineage (NCBI taxonomy): Bacteria > Bacillati > Actinomycetota > Acidimicrobiia > Acidimicrobiales > Candidatus Poriferisodalaceae > Candidatus Poriferisodalis > Candidatus Poriferisodalis sp. The sequence goes on along the minus strand of NZ_OZ244781.1, from coordinate 2,993,581 downwards.
ACACATATCTCGGCGTCGAGGCGAGCCAGTTGTCGGCTGACCTGGCCGCAGGCAAATTGGACTTCTCAAACATCGATGCCGTTATGACGGTGTTCCCCAGCGATCAGTTCTCTATAGCCACAGCCGGCGGCATCATCGATGTCGACGGGGAGAGCATCCCGACATTCCGCATGAACGTCTTGCGCCGGACCCAGCGGCGGGCCATCACCTCCAATGGCTGGGCCGCAGCGCATGAGCTCCTGCACGTGTTCGGACTCGCGGATCTGTACAGCCAGGCAGGGACCCCGACCCGACCGGACCGCAAGTCCGGATACCGGCTCGCCGCGTTCGATTTCGGGATCATGGGCCTGGACGTGTACCACTTCTTCGACGAGCACGACCCGATCCTCAGCGGCACCTCCGCGCTGTCCTCCGACCATTACCTCGTGGATGACTGGATCCGTTTCCACGAGATGCTGGCGTGGAGTCGCTTCCAGCTGGGCTGGCTCGGCGCGGATCAGACAGAGTGCGTCGAAGAGCAGGACTCGCTGCACTCCATCGGCCCGGTGAGCCAGAACGAGGATGACGTGCGCCTCGTCGCCGTGCCGGTCGGCCCTACTCGGGTGATCGCCCTAGAGGTCCGCCGCGGCGCAAACCGCGACCGGTGGGCGCGAATCGCCAACGAAGGCGTGCTCGCCTACACCGTCGACGGCGCCAGATTTGACCGTCCCATCAAGATCGGCGACGACGACGGGCGTCATCAGATCGATCGGTTGCCCTTGCTGGGCGTCGGCGACGAGCTGTTCGTCTGGGGATACCGGATCGCAGTGTTGGCCGAAGTCGGCGACAACTACGTGGTGCGAATCCAGCAGCTCGGCTGAGCAGTCATTTCTCCAAGCTGAGGCGCCAGTTTTCTCAGACGATGGCGTCTGGCTCTTCAGCTTTGCGGCGGGCGATGTAGTCGCGCAGCTCGGCGTCGATCGCATCGTCGATGGGCGGCGGCTCGTAGTCGGCGAGCATCTGCTTCATCAACCGGTTGGCTCGCTGGGCCGCATCGAGCGAACCCTCATCGGACCACTGCTCGAAGCTGTTGTTGTCGGCGATGGATGATTGGTAGAAGGCGGTCTCGAAATTGGCCAGGGTGTGCGGGTGGCCCAGGAAGTGGTCGCCGTGGGGGTTCGTCGTGAATGCCTCGACAGCCTGGCCGTTGTCGGACATGTCCACGCCCCGGGCGTACACCTCCATCATCCCGAGTTGGTCGGCGTCCATCAGCAGCTTCTCGTAACTCAACGTCAAGCCGCCTTCGAGCCAGCCCGCTGCGTGGAGCACAAAGTTCACCCCCGCAGCGATCGTCGGCAGCAGCGTGGATGCCGATTCGTAGGCCGCTTGTGCATCGGGTGCCTTGGACGACGTGAACTGCCCGCCCGAGCGGAACGGCACCCCAACACGCCGTGCCAGCTCGGCCATGACGTAGATCGCCAGACCTGCCTCGGGCGTGCCGAACGTAGGCGCACCGGTGGCCATCGACATCGAGGATGCGAACGTGCCGAAGATCACCGGGGCCCCTGGCCGCACGAGCTGGCAGAACGCCATGCCCGACAGCGCCTCTGCCAGCGCCTGGGCGGCCAACGCCGCCACCGTGACCGGCGACATGGCGCCGGCCAGGATGAACGGTGAGATCACGCACGCCTGGTTGTGCTGCGCGTACACCTCGGCTGCGCCGAGCATGGTGGCGTCCCAGCGCAGCGGTGACGAGGCGTTGATGAGGCTCGTCAGCACGGTGCGATCGCTCAGATCGCCGCCGAAGGCGATGCGGCAGAGTTCCACCGAATCGGCTGCGCGCTGGGCTGCCGTCACCGAGCCCATCAGCGGCTTGTCGCTGTAGCGCAGGTGCGCGTACACCATGTCGAGGTGGCGCTTGTTGACCGGGACGTCCACCGGCTCGCAGACCGTGCCGCCGCTGTGGTGAAGGTGGGGGAGCATCCAGGTCAGCTTCACCACCTGCTCGAAGTCGCCGAGGGTGGCATACCGGCGTCCGGCATCGAGGTCAGTGACGAACGGCGAGCCGTAGTTGGGGGCGAACACGGTGGCGTCACCGCCGATCGGAACCGACCGAGCCGGGTTACGGGCGTGCTGGACATAGGTGGCCGGCGCGGTGGCCTGGACGATCTCGCGGCACATGCCGCGCGGGAACCGAACCAGCTCGCCATCAACATCGGCGCCGGCGTCACGCCAGAGCTCGAGCGCCCGGGGGAAGCCCTGGAAGGCAACCCCCACCTCGGACAGGATCGTCTCGGCGTTCTCCTCGATCTGGGCCAGGCCCTCGGCGTCGAGCACGTTGACCGGCGGCAGCCTCCGCTGCACGTGGGTGTTGAAAGCCACGTCGGCTGCCGTTCGTTGGGCCTGGCGGGCAGCTCGACCGCCTCCTCGCCGTCGTCGCTCGCTCATGCTTCCTCGCTCATCGGGACCGCTCGCCGTCGTCTGCTGCGGTGGTGGGGACTCGAAGTTCTACGGGATGGGCGGGGCAGGTCCACCACCGTCGCGAGCAGCGGGCTGGGTGCGGTGGCATGGGGGAGTGCCATGGCTGCCACGAAGAGCTCCTGAAACCTCGGCTCGGTGGCAGTCTCGATCTTGCGGATGCTGCGGACCACTCGCTCCATCTCGGCCCGCTGGCTCCCTGACAGCAGTGCACGTACAGCGCCGGTGCCTGCTGCGTTGCCGACCGACCGCACCTCATCCGGGTCGCAGTCGCCGATGAGCCCGAGCACCATCGCCCGTACCGGATCGATGTGCGCCCCGAAGGCTCCAGCGAGCAGCACACGGTCGGGGGCCTCGATGGCAGCGTGCTCGCACAGCAGGTCGATGCCGGCGCGCAGCGCCGCCTTTGCCAGCTGGATGGCCCGCACATCGTTCTGGGAGATGGTGATGGTGGGTCCGTCGGCACCTTCGGGGGGCTCGTACAGCACGAACGACGACGTCCTGCCATCGGAGGTCACACGGGACGCCCGCTCGCCCTCGCCCGGCGGCGCTGCGATGACCCCATCGGACGACAGCACCCCGGCGAGGTACATCTCGGCGACGACCTCGATGATCCCAGAGCCGCAGATCCCCGTGACACCTGCGGCAGCACTGCGAGCGCCTACGGCGACTCGCCGTTCGACTGCTTCCGCGAAGCCGGGCTCATCGGACCACAGGTCGCAGCCGATGACGCGCACCCGGGGAGCCCAGGTTGCCGGATCGATGCGCACGCGCTCGATCGCTCCCGGCGTTGCGCGCTGACCGCAGCTGATCTGCGCGCCCTCGAATGCGGGCCCGGTCGGGCTGGACGCTGCCCACAGGCCATCCGAGTTGCCCAGCACGATCTCGGCATTGGTGCCCACGTCCACCAGGAGGGTGATGGCTTGGTCGCGATACGGCCCTCCAGCGAGCACTGCCGCCGCAGTGTCCGCGCCCACATGACCGGCGATCGCTGGCGCAACGTAGACGCGAGCCGATGGGCACGGCAGGTCCATCTCCGGCCCGTCAACCTCGACGGCCGCGTCGGTCGCCAAGGTGAACGGTGCCTGCCCGAGCGGGGTCGGGTCGATGCCGAGGGCGATGTGGATCATGATCGGGTTGCCGACCAGCACCACCTCCAGCACAGCGTCTGGCTCAGCACCGGCATCAGCGCACAGCTCGGTGATCAGCGCTGCGAGCGAGTCTCGGACGAGCGCAGTGAGTTCCTGGGCGCCGCCGGGGTTCATCATCACGTACGACACCCGGCTCATCAGGTCCTCGCCCAGTCGGATCTGCGAGTTCATACGTCCAGCGGAAGCCAGTACGTCACCGCTGTGCAGGTCGACCAGGTGGCCAGCAATGGTCGTCGAGCCGATGTCGACCGCAACGCCGAGTGCCGCTGTCGCGACACCCGGCCAGACCGCTGCCACCATGCCGGTGCGCTCGCTCCGCTCTGGCCCGCTCCAGCGAACGGCAACCGTCACCAGCCGGCCGCCGGCGTCGTCGGGGGAGCCGGCAGCGACCGATGCGTGGAGCCCCGCGAGTGCGCCCGGCAGGATGCCGGCCAGGTGAACGCCCCATTCGTCGGCCACGCAGTCGATCACGACCTGGGCGAGCCCGCGACGCTCGTCGAGCGTCGGCGGCGGCACGGTGACGGCATGCAGCGTCGCCAGCGGGTCGAGCGCGATGTCGCCCACGTCGACTGTCTTGCGCACAACGGGGCCGTGCAGCTGGCTCTCCGGCGGCACATCCAGTACGACGTCGGCCTGCACACGCGCTTGGCAGCCCAGTCGTGCGGAAGGACCCAGCGGGCGTCGGCCTTCGTATGCGGCTTCGGTGCCGCCTGGCGAGCTGAGCGCTTCGGGGCCAGCGGTGATGGCCCACTTGGGAAACGAACCCACCGAGGGCACGATCTGGCACCGGCCGCAGATGCCACGCCCGCCGCACACGCTGTCGAGATCGACGCCGAACTCCCGAGCGGCATCCAGCACAGTGGTACCGGCCTTCACTGCGCCCGCCCGCCCGCTGGGGGTGAACACCACCCTGACCGGCTCCGGGTCATCGGCGGACGTGAGCGAGCCCGTCGGCATCGGGGCTCCCCTAACCAGTGCGCGCGCGACGTCCGCCCCGTCGACGGGGACGTTCGCCGGACCCTGCGCTGGCAGCACTGTCGGCCCCCATTGCGCTGCGGTCGCGGTGCTCGGAGATCCACGCCGCACAGTTCTCGTCGTTGCCAGCGAGGACATCGCCAGCCATGACTGCTGCCTTCACATCGGCGTGGAGCGGGTTCATGATGGCCGATGTCATCCCGGCACCGATCGCCATAGCCAGGAAGGTGCCGGTGATGATGTGCCGGTTGGGCAGCCCGAAGCTCACATTGGAGGCCCCGCAAGTGGTGTTGACGCCCAGTTCGTCACGCAGCCGGCGCACGAGGTGGAATACCTGCCGTCCTGCCGTGGCCATGGCGCCTATCGGCATCACGAGCGGGTCCACCACCACGTCTGCCGTGGGAATGCCGTAGTCGGCTGCGGCGCTCACAATCCGCTTCGCTACGTCGAAGCGGACGTCGGGGTCCTCGCTGATGCCGGTCTCGTCGTTGGAGATGGCGACCACTGCCGCCCCGGCCCGCGCCACCAGCGGGAGCACCCGCTCCATCACCTCCGGCTCTCCGGTCACGGAGTTGATGAGGGGCTTGCCCACGTAGGCGTCTACGCCAGCTTCGAGCGCCTCGATGATCGACGAGTCGATGCTGAGCGGAACATCGGTGACCGACTGCACCAGCTTCACCGCCGCTGCGAGCAGTGCAGGCTCGTCGGCGAGCGGCACGCCGGCATTGACATCGAGCATGTGGGCGCCGGCCGTCACTTGTGCCAGTGCGTCAGCTTCGACCCGGCTGAAGTCACCCTCCTTCATCTCCTCAGCGAGCAGCTTGCGACCGGTGGGATTGATGCGCTCGCCGATCATCACGAACGGCCGGCCGAAGCCGATTACCACCTCACGCGTGGCGGAGCTGATGACGGTGTCGGTCACACCGCTGCCTGGGGCCGTTCGCTGCGCTTTGGCGCAGCGACCTCGGAAGTTGCAGTACTGCGCTTTGGCGCAGTGAGCTCGGAAGGCACAGTGCTGCGCTTTGGCGCAGCGACGCTGGTCAGTGTGGTCTCGAGTTCTCCATAGCCGGTCTCGACGATTTCGAGCGGGAGGCCGAGGCGGTCAGCTCCGGCACGAGCGCAGGCCTCGATGCGAGCGCGCTGAGCGCCATCGGGCGTCTGGGTCAGCAGCACCACGCGGCGGTAGTTGCCGAAGTAGAGCTCTGCCAGCTCAGGATGGTCGGCAATGCCGAGGCCCTGCCAGACCAGGAGGTCGAAGTGACGGGCCAGATAGTCGGTCAGGTAGAAGGTCGCCGGTTCGGCTTCGGACATCTCGTCGAATCGCGGGGCCGTGGCGAAGAACTCGTAACAATGCGCGCCGGGCACTCGGGTCATCGAGGGCCCGTCGCCTGCCGCATGAGCTCGCTCGAACTCGGCGCACAGGTCGTCGATGGCTCCAGCGCTGCCGCAATCGCCATAGCCGAGGAGTATCTGTTCGTAGGTTCGACCCTGCTGTGCGAGCCGGTCCAGCCGTGCGCGCACTTCCGGCGCAATGAGCGCAGGACGGTTATGCAGCTTCGCCGGCAGGCACTCCACATCGATGTGTTCGAGGCCTCCGCTGCCGACAATCGCCTGCAGCTCGTTGGCGAGTGCACCGCAGCCGAGTACCAGCACGCGGCGTGATCGGCTCTCTGCTGAAGCGGCAGCCGGCCGCGGTGCGCGCCGCGCTGCCGCAGGTTTTGCTGCAGCCTCGGCTACCCGGCGCGCACGCGAGCGCCGTCGCCGGCGAGCGGTCGATTCCCGAGACGAGGTGGCTGTCATCTCACGCAGCGGCAGCGCGCCGGGCCCTGATGAGGTCTGTGGCGGTCTCCGCCGCGACGGCAGCATCGCGGCAGTAGGCATCTGCCCCGACCGCTTCGCCGAATTCCTGATTCAGCGGGGCGCCGCCGACGATGACGAGGTAGTCGTCGCGCAGGCCTTGCTCGATCAGCGTGTCGACCACCACCTTCATGTACGGCATGGTGGTGGTCAGCAGCGCTGACATGCCCAAGATGTCGGGCCGATGCTCAGCGAGGGCGCCGAGGAACTCGTCGACGTCGGTGTTGATCCCCAGGTCCACCACCTCGAAACCCGCACCCTCGAGCATCATCCCCACCAGGTTCTTGCCGATGTCATGGATGTCGCCCTTGACGGTGCCGATGACGATCTTGCCGATCGGTTCTGCGCCGGTCTCTGCCAGCAGTGGCCGGAGTACCTCCATGCCGGCCTTCATGGCGTTGGCCGCGAGCAGTACTTCGGGAACGAACAGGATCCCGTCGCGAAAGTCGATGCCGACGATGCGCATGGCCTCGACCAGCGCTTCATTGAGGACCTTGTCGGCCCCCCAGCCGCGCCCGAGCAACAGCTCGGTGCCTTCGACGATCTCGGGGCCGAGCCCGTCATAGAGATCGTCATGCATCTGTGCGATGAGATCGTCGTCGTCGAGGGCTGAGAGGTCGATCTCCTCATCAGCATCGGCGCTGTCGACGGTTGCCGCATCGGCCATGCCTTGCCCCCTCGCCATGGTCATGACGTGTGCCGGGCACCCCCGTCCCGGTCAACTGTCCAAGATTCAGCATGGGTCCTGCGGCCAAGTCGTCCCGATGTGCTGTCCAGCAGATTGCTGTTCCGCATAGTGGAACTGTGCCGCAGAACGGTACAGCAGTACGGTACCACGAACCCCGCCGGAACAGCGACATGGGAGCACGTGAATTCAAGGCGACATGCCGGCGTCTGCCGGCGCATTTCAGCGGCGATGCGCGTCGATCTCTCCGGCTGTCACGGCCGCCGCCTCGGCCACTGTGAGCAGGCGTGTCTCGCGGGTTGAGCGTTCGGTCAGCTCCACGTTGCCCTCCGCCAGGCTGCGCGCGCCGACCGTGAGCCGGTAGGGCACGCCGACGAGCTCCGCGTCGGCCAGCTTCACACCCGGCCGCAGCGGTCGGTCGTCATACAGGCAGTCGATCCCGAGCGCCGCCAGTTCGCGTTGGAGCCCCTCGCCGGCTGCCGACTGGGCTTCATCGGCAGGATCCAGCACGGTGATGACTGCCTCGAACGGCGCTACAGCGACAGGCCAGATCAGGCCGCGCTCGTCGTGATGAGTCTCGGCCACCGCGGCCATCGCCCGCCCGATGCCGATGCCGTAGCTGCCCATAATCGGGGTGCGGGCCTCGCCGTTCGTATCGAGCACCGACACGCCCATCGCCTCGCAGTACTTGCGGCCCAGCTTGAAGATGTGGCCCGCTTCGATGCAGCGCACGATCTCCAGCGGCTTGCCGCACACGATGCACGCCTCGCCCGCTGCGACTTCGCGTAGATCAGCCCAGCGAGGATCGATGATGTCACGCGCTACATCCACTTCACGCAGGTGCCAGTCGTCTTCATTGGCCCCGGTGGTCATCGAGGTTCGGCCCCGCAGCGCCTCATCGACATAGATCGGCAGATCTTCGACACCGACCGCTCCCAGGCTTCCGGGACTGGCGCCGAGCTGCGCCACCGTCTCGGATTCGGTGGCAGGACGCACATCGGTCACGCCGCTGCAGTCGGCCAGCTTCTGCAGGTTGAGCTGGTGGTCGCCTCGCAAGACCACCAGCGTGAGCTGATCGTCGAGAACCATGACCATGGTCTTGAGCTGCCGATCGGCGGGCGCGCCGCCCTCGAACGACGCGAGCGCGTCGATGGTGCGGACGCCCGGTGTCGCGAATCGCTCAGGTGCGTCGCCGCAAGGCGGATCAGCGATGGGCGGCACTGCCGCGCGGGCCCGCTCGATGTTCGCCTGATACCCGCAGCCCGTGCACCGGGCCACGTCGTCCTCGCCTGCAGGCGACGCCACCATGAACTCGACGCTGGCGTCGCCGCCCATGGCGCCCGAGGACGCCTGTACGGCCATGGCCTCGAGATCGAGCCGCTTGAAGATCGTCTCGTAGGCCTTGCGGTGCGCCTCGAATGACCTGTCAAGACCTTCTTCGTCCATGTCGAAGCTGTATGAGTCTTTCATCATGAACTCGCGCACACGCAGCAGGCCGCTGCGCGGGCGGGGCTCGTCACGGAACTTGGTCTGGATCTGGTACCAGGTCTGGGGCAGTTCCCGGTACGAGCTCATCTCAGAAGCCAGCACTGCGAAGACCTCTTCGTGCGTCATGCCCAGCACGACGTCTGCATCGTGGCGGTCGCGCAGGCGGAACATCTCCGAGCCCATCACGCTCCATCGGCCGCTGCGTCGCCACAGATCGCCGGGGTGCATCGCTGGCAGCAGGAACTCCTGCGCGCCGATGGCATCCATTTCCGCTCTGACGACATCGGCGACCTTGTTGTGCACGCGCAGTCCGAGCGGCAGCAAGCTGTAGTGCCCCGAGTGCAGCTGGCGGATGAAGCCAGCCCGCACGAGCAGCTGATGACTCGCGGCGGTGGCGTCGCCGGGCGCATCGCGCAGCGTCGGGATGAACGAATCAGACCATCGCATCAGACGCAGGGTAAGCGAGCAACCGCGTTGCGATGCAATGCGTGTCCAGTACCCTCAGTCCGCGTAGCCGGCGACTGCACACCGGCGACCGTGCATCGGTCGTGCGGTCTCGGCAGCGGACCAGGGCCACAGTGCCGACCACGGTGACTGTGTCCGCAGCAGGTCCTGCATCGACGGTTCGGGCCATGCCCCCAGCGCAGTCCGGACAGGCGTTGCAGCCCACCTGCCCGTGCCCCTGCATGACGCGATGAGCGACGAAGACTCACCGACCCATACTCCGAACCGGGGCGCGCCGGCGCTTCAGCAGCTCGCGCCCGCCGATGACACCGGTCGCAACGGCGACATCTCCGATTCCGCCACAGGGCCCAACGGCGCCGGGCGCAATGGCGCGGCGGCCTCTGCTCTCGCAACGATGCGCTGGTCCCAGATAGCGCGTCTTGTCTGGGCCGAGGCGCAAGGCACCGCCGGGACGGACGATCTCGCCGCGCTCGAGACCGACCGGCTGCGCTGGGAACGAGTTCTCCTGGATCTGCTCGACCAGACGGAATCCTCGCTGTCAGGGGCCCGACGGCTGCCCCGGCCGATCCGCCGGCAGGTCGTGCGAGACTTCGAAACCGATTTCTCCGAGCTTGCCGCCGCCTACGAGCGTCTGACGGGCCTCGATGCCACCGAGTCGCCCGATGACGCAGCCTCGGATCCTGGCACCGGCGATGCCGCAGCAGGTCCGCTGCCCGAACCGGCCGCACTGCAGCTGTCGTGGCAGCCCGGCCGGATCGTTGCGTGGGCTGCAGGCGCCGGCACCGAGCCCGACCCCACAGATCGGATCATGGATCGCCTGGTGGCCACCGGAGCCCCAGACAGTGTCTGGCGCCCCCATCCGAACATCAAGCTGCCGGGCGGGATGAGCGCCGAGGCACTGGTGGCTGACGTCGGCGACGTCCTGGGCTGGTTGGTCGGTCTCCATGGTCCGGCGGCCGGCAGCTCGGCCGGCTCGTCGTCGATATCCGGAAGCTCTCCCGGCGTCGCAGCCGACAGCGATCCAGCCAGCGACGACGAGTCCCTGCACGGCAACGAGCAGCTCGACACTGCCGAGAGCAGCCCGAACGGCGACCTCTTGCTGGGTGCCAGCGCACTCTGGCTGCGAACCGCGGCCAGGACGGCGGTGGAACTGGTGGCAGGTGGGCGAACAGTGCCGCGGCTCCACCGAGTCCGCAAGCGTCGTAACCGCAAGCGGCCTGACACGGCGGAATTCTCGGTGCAGTGGCAGCCCGCCTCGCCGCCAGCAGATCAGCTGACGGCGCTCATCGACTGCCTGCCAGGTGCAGTGGCCGCACCCGAACCCAAGTCAGAGGCGCGGACCACGGTGCAATCGGCCCTGTCCGGCATGGTCGACGCCATCGTGACGAGTGCCGCGAAACGGCTCGATGTTCCTGCCGCATCGCCCGAGCCTCGGAGTCGGGCGGAGATGGCCGAGGCTTTCCTGGCATACCTCGACGGCACGCGCTTTGTCGGCTCGGCGACTCAGGGCTCCGATCTGGCCCGCCGCGTCGAGCTGTGGGCCAGGCCGGTGACTGCCGCCGCCCGGCAGTCGCTGGTCGTTCGGCTGGACGAGCCCGACGACGCCGGGGCGTGGCACATGGAGGTGCTCGCCACCAGCCCCGAAGGCGCGACCGAGCCCGTCGAGGTCGCGATGGTGAGCGGCGTCAGCTCGCATCGGACCGAAGTGCGCGATCAGCTCACCCGCCTCGAACGTCTGCTGCCGGTGCTGATGCGTCCCGGGGGCAAGCGGCGCGGCGAAGTGATTCTCAGCCAGGACGAGGCATGGGAGCTGATGTCGGTGACGGGGCCGGCACTGCAGTCCGCGGGCTTCAAGGTTGAGGTCCCGAACCTCTCCCGCGAGCGTCCGGCTCCCTCGCTCCGACTCACCGCCACCGAGGACGCCGACAGCGCCCTGGGAGCACAGCAGCTCACCGCCGTGAGCTGGACAGCGGTCTTCGGAGACGTGGAGCTCACCGCAGATCAGATTCACGAACTGGCCTCCCAAGCACGGCCGCTTGTACGCGACCGGGGTCAGTGGATCGCGCTGGATCACGCCGACCTCGCCGAGGCGGCCGCCGCGCTCGCCGAGCGCGCAGATGTCACTGCCCTCACCGGATCGCAGATGCTGCGCCAGGTACTGGGCCTCGAAGGCCCGTCGGTGCGCGGCGGCATCACCATCTCCGGCAGCGGCTGGGCGGCCGATCTGCTGCGCTCGGCGTCGGAGATCTCGTCCGCGCCCCGGCCCAGCCCCGAGGGTTTCGTGGGCGAGCTGCGCAACTACCAGGCCGAAGCGGTTGCCTGGCTGGAATTCCTCGACGGAGCCGGCCTCGGCGGCTGCCTCGCCTTGGACATGGGTCTGGGGAAAACCCCCACAGTGCTCGCTCGCATTGCTGCAGACCAGCGACCGGGTCCGGCTCTGGTCATCGCACCACCGGCGGTTGTCAGCAACTGGGCGGCCGAAGCGGCGCGCTTCACACCGGGGCTGTCGACGATCATTCATCACGGCCCCGCCCGGCGTGAGCCCGCCGAGCTGGTCGAGGCGCTGCGCGATGGCGTTGGCTCAGTCGAGAACGGGCAGATCGATGTGGTGATCACCACCTATGGCACTGCAGTGCGCGACATCGACGCTCTCGAGGAGGTGGCCTGGGACCGGATCGTGGTTGATGAGGCGCAGGTCATCAAGAACCACACCAGCGAGACCGCCAAGCAGCTGCGCCGGCTGTCAGCCCGGATTCGCATTGCCTTGACCGGAACCCCGATCGAGAACGGCCTCGGCGACCTCTGGGCGATCATGGACTTCTGCAATCCAGGCCTGGTGGGTTCCAGGACACCGTTCATCGCACAGTTGCAGCGTCCCGGCGACGCACGCGGCGCCGCCGAGTCGGCCCTGCATGCGCTCAATGGGGTGCTGGTGTTCCGTCGCACCAAGGCAGAGCCGCAGATCGCGGCCGAGCTGCCCGATCGCATCGACGAGCTCGCGCATTGCGCGATGACGCCAGAGCAGATCGGCCTCTACCAGGCGGTGCTCGACCAGCTGATCGTCGACACGGCCGAGAGCGAGCAAGCGGGGGAGCGGCGCAAGGGAGCAGTGCTGGCCGCCATTACGGCCCTCAAGCAGATCTGCAACCATCCGCTCAACTACCGGCCCGACGACATCGACGAGGAGATCGACGGGCGCAGTGGCAAGCTCGATCGGCTGCACGAGATTCTCGAGGCGGTCTTCGCAGCGGGGGAGCGGGCACTGGTGTTCACTCACTTCGCCACCTGGGGCGAGCGGCTGGCCGCTCATCTGACGCGACGGACTGGATTGCAGATCGACTGCTACCACGGCGGGCTCGGTCGCTCTGCCCGCGATCGCATGGTGCGACGCTTCCAGTCCGAGGACGGGCCTGGGGCGATGGTGCTGTCGCTCAAGGCAGGTGGCACCGGCTTGAACCTGACCGCGGCGAGTCATGTGGTGCTCTACGACCGCTGGTGGAATCCCGCTGTCGAGGATCAGGCTCGCGACCGGGCATGGCGCATCGGTCAGACGCGCACGGTCATCTGCCACCGCCTGGTCTGTCCGGGCACGGTGGACGAACGGGTGGAGGAGGTCGTGGCCGGCAAGCGGCGCATCGCCGACATGGTGCTGCCGAAGTCCAGCTCCATCGGCGATCTCGACGCCGAGCAGCTCCGGCACGCCTTGGGCATCGATCCTGATGCCCTCCTCGCCGACGATTCCAACGGGATCGACACCAGCACGCCCCCGGTGGCAGACCTGGTGCCTGCAGGCGTAGGTGCGTCATGAGCAATCGTCGTCGACGCAAGACGTCGCGTACCCGCCGCATCGACGGGGCTGAGGTCCAGCAACGGCAGGCCGCTGAGGCGAGTGCAGCGTTCTGGCATGGAGCTGCGGGCGCGACGACGCCGCCAGAACAACCTGATGCCGCGGCCAATGGAACAGCAGACGGATCGGCCAACGCTGACGCTGGAGACGCTGGGCCCGATCAGCCCCCCGACATTCTCACCGAGACGCGCCGTATCTCGGTCACGACGGATCCGACGTCGACCGTGCGCTCGCTCGGCAAACCGCCTCTGGCGGGACGCGAGGCGGCCGCGGAGCACTACTTCGAAGCCGTCTACCAGCGTGCCGTCGCGATGGCCGGGGCACTGGCGGCAGCCGGGGACCTGCTCGCTTCGGACGACGAGGAGTTCACAGCGTCCTGAGCGCTGTTGAGACAGCCGGTCCGCTGCACCTCGACGTGCACGGACCCGGTCGACGTCACCCGAGCTGGATGCCCTCGTAGCCGTCAGCGGCGATCGCGTCGACCTTGGCCCGATAGCGGGGCGCTCCGCCGAAATAGGCCTGATAGCGGACGCTGCCTTCCTGATGGCCGGCAACGTTGGAGTTGTAGCCGGTGAACCAGCCCTTGCTTCGACGGAACAGCATCCGTTCATGGGCACGGATTACCTCGTTCACCCATTCCTGCTCGGCCCCGAGCTCGGCCTCGACCCTGCTGTGGCCGTTCTCGAATGCATAGGCCACCAAGTCGGTGACCCAGTCCACACCGGTCTCGATCGCCCGGGGGAAGTTTGTCGACCCTGACACGCTCTGAGGTCCGGCCACCATGAACAGGTTGGGGAACCCGTGCGACAGCACGCCCAAGTACGTGCTCGGTCCGTCCCGCCAGCGCTCGGCCAGCGAGGTGCCGTCGACGCCGAGAATCTCCACGCGGTCATACGCTCCGGTGATGGCATCGAACCCGGTGGCATAGACGATCAGATCGAGGTCGTAGTGGGCGCCGCTGGTCTGAATGCCGGTGCGCGTGAAGTGCTCGATCGGTGTCTCCCGCAGGTCGACCAACTCCACGTTGGGTCGGTTGTAGGCCTCGAAATAGTGGGTTTCCAGCGGCAGGCGCTGGAGCCCGAAGCCGTGGTCTGTCGGGATCAGCTTCTCGGCCACGGCGGGGTCGTCGACCCGGCCGCGAATGCGGTCTGCGATGTAGTCGGACAATTCTCGGTTGGCCGTCTCGTCGAAGAAGATCTCCGCGAAATTCGCGGCCAGGATGGCAAAGCCGGACTGCGAATAGAGCTCATCCCAGAAGGCGCGGCGCTCGGTCGCCGTCTTGTCCCAGAACCCCCACTGTGGCACGTGCTCGAAGCCGCCAGGCGAGGCAGCGCAGTTGGCGAAGATCTCGTCGTAGCGCCCCCGGATCTCGTCCATCTCGGCGTCGGAGATGGGGGAGTTGTTGAGCGGAGTGCTCCAGTTGGGCCGACGCTGGAACACCTTGAGCTCCGCAGCCTTGTCGGCGATCTCAGCGATCACCTGGATGCCCGTCGCCCCGGTGCCGATGACGCCGACCCGTCGCCCCTCCAGCGCAACCGGCTCGGCAGGCCAGAAGAAGGTGTGAAATGCCTCGCCCTCGAATGCGTCCATGCCGTCATAGCTCGGCAATGTCGGTGCCGACAGGGGGCCGAGGCTGGTGATGACAAAGCGCGCCGTATGCGAACTGCCGTCGCTGAGCCGCAGATGCCAGTGCCGTGCACTGTCGTCCCACGCCATCCGCTCGACCCTGGAACCGAAGCGCATATGGCGGCGAAGGTCGAACTTGTCGACCACGAAGTTCAGGTAGCGCAGATTCTCCGGCTGAGACGAGAAGCGCTCCTTCCAGTGCCACTCGTCGAGCACCTCCTTCGAGAAGGAGTACCCGTACGTGTAACTCTCCGAGTCGAACCGGCAACCCGGGTAGCGATTGCGGTACCACGTGCCCCCGAGATCATCTTCGCCCTCGAGGACGACAGCATCGATGCCGAGGTCGACGAGCCGCTTGATCTGGTAGATGCCCGACACCCCGGCGCCCAGCACCACGACATCGCTGTGCCGTGCACGGTCCATTGATCAGTCCGCCGCCGCAGGCTCGAAGCCGACTTCCTTGCCGCGGTTGATGCTCACCCAGTCGCGTGCCTCGAGGTACGGCCTGAAGGTGTCGAAGATCTTCTTCTCGTCGCGCGGCATGTGCTGGATCTCGTACAGGTGCGGGAACTCCAGCCAGCCCAGAACCAGGTCCCACATGCGCAGCGCTGCGTCGCCGGTGGGCGGGTCGAGCAGCACCGGTCCGAAGATCGCCGTGTCGCCGAAGTACAGCGTGGGCACGCCGAAGCCGCCCGAGTCGATGACCCGCTGGTGCTCAGCCTTGATCTCGTCATGGGTGCTCTGGTCGTCGATGGAGAGCTCGACAATGCCGGGATCGGCCCCGATCTGTTCGAGCAGATGACGGGCCACGTCGGGATTGTGGGGACGGTTGCCGTCGACATGGAGCGCCTCGCCCGACACCGCATACCACTGGTCGAGCAGATCCATCGACTCTCGCCGCAGGATCGCCCCGATGCGCATCATCGACCAGCCGTAACTCCAGTCGCGCTCCCAGGGATGCTTCTTGCCCTCGCGCAGGTTCACCTCTTCGAGGCTGAAGAACTTCCAGTTCACGGTCAGCCCCAACTGGTCGCGCACGTCGCGCATCCAGATGGAGGTCTGGTATGCCCAGGGGCACATCACGTCGAAGTGGAAGTCGACCTCGGTGGGGCCGTCGTAGGTCTCAGGAGTGATGGTCATGTGTCGCAGTCCTTTCTGCAGATGCCCGTCGCGTCGCCATTGCTTCCCGCTCTTGTTCCCCATGCTCATGTGATTGGGCTCACGGGCCGCTCGGGCCACGGCTTCGCCCTTCGGCTCAGCCTCTGTCAGCCGCGGCCGTGGCGCAGCAGCCGGCCGGGGGTTGCGCCGGTGCATTCGCCGGACTCGAAGGTGACCTCGCCGTTGACGATGATCTGGTCGTAGCCCTTGGCCCGCTGGACCCGGCGCCACTCGCCGCCCGGAAGGTCGTGCTCGACGTTGCCGATCCACGGCGGATCGATTTCGAGCTCCTCCATGTCGTAGACCACCACGTCAGCGGCGGCGCCTTCACGCAGCGTGCCACGGTCTTTGAAGCCCGCAGCGTGGGCCGCTAGTGCCGAGAGCCGGTAGTGCGCTTCCTCCAGAGTCACGGTGCCTTCGTCGCGCACCAGCCACGTCAGGAAGTCGGTGGTGTAGGAGCCGCCGCTGAAGAACTTGGTGTGCGCGCCGCCGTCAGAGACGCCGGGGATGGCGTACGGCGACTGCATCATCTCGCCCATGAACTCGGCGTTCGAGCCCTTGTCGGGGCCCAGGAACTCCACGTTCAGATCGCCCTGCAGGGACAGATCCAGCATGACCTCCACGGGGTGCTTGCCTTGTTCTTCGGCCAGATCGCCGACGGAGCGGCCGACGTACTGCTGCATGTCGGCTTGGCGGTTGACTCCCTGCACGATCAGGCCCTTGGGGTTGCCGCCCACGCCTGCCTGAATGACCTGCAGCCGGCGGTCGGCTTCCTCGGCCTCGTCCACCAGCGCCTTGCGCAGCTCCGGATCGGCCATCTTTTCGATCTTCTCCTCCTTGGAGCCCGTGGTGACCGCACGCCAGGCGGGGGAGGCGTCGTAGAGGTTCCAGTGCTCAAGCGTGAAGGCGAAACCTGCGCGCCCGGTGCCGCACTGTGCGTAGATCGGCAGGTCCTGGTTCCAGCACTTGTCGATCCAGCGCAAGGGCCGGCGATGCACCTCGGGATCCTTGCGGGCGGGCGCTACCACGTTGTGCAGGATCGGCCGTTGGGCGGCGCCAGCCAGCACTTCGAGGAACTTGATGTCGGCCCGGATGTCGCCGGTGCCCTGGGTGATCTGGATGAAGCCCTCGTCCCGCTCGGCCAGCACGCGCGCCAAGTTCAGGATGTCCTCGTCGCACATGATGTCGGTGACCATGGGGGAGCCGTCGAAGTCGGCCTGCACGCTGTCAGGGCCGAGGCGCTGGATGGAGAAGCCGCAGAGCCCCGCATCCATGCCCTCGTGCAGGAGGCGAGCCATCTCCTTGCGCTCGGCTTCCGACGCCGGCTCGCCCGCCTTGGCCTTCTCGAGGCCCATGACGTAGGTCATCAGCGACGCCGTGGGCATGTACTGGATGACGTTGACCCCCTTGGGGGCACGGTCCAACGAATCGAGATACTCGGGGATGGTCTCCCAGTCCCAGTCCATGCCCAGCCGCATCGACTCATAGGGGATCGCCTCAGTACGGGTCATGGTGAGCATGGAGCGATCGCGGAACTCGGGCTTGACGGGGGCGAAGCCGAAGCCACAATTCCCGAGCACCACCGAGGTCACGCCGTGGTAGCCCGAGATGGTGCACCACGGATCCCAGCGAATCTGGGCGTCGTAATGGGTATGCAGGTCGACAAAGCCGGGCGCCACGATCTTGCCGGTGGCGTCGATCTCGCGTTCGGCCGTGCCCTGCGGGCGGCCGCCGAGCTGGGCGACCTTGCCGTCGCGGATCCAGACGTCGCCCTTGTAGCGAGGCACCCGTGTGCCGTCGACGACCGTGCCGCCCTTGATGTGAATGTCGAACTCAGCGCTCATGGCATGCCCCCGTACTGCTCGGCGTGATCTGATCGCAGCGGTTGCAAGCAAGCCAGGCGACTGTGCAACCGTCTCATCACGCTACCTGTCCAGCTCCAGGCCTGCCGGGACGCTGATGCCTCTCGGTGGGCGTCGAACCATAGGCTCCCGCCTCGTTTGCCGACCCCCCGAGGCAATGCCCCTTCTCTCACGACATCTCAAGCGCATTGCCGCGGCCATGGTCTGTGTGTCGGCCGTCGCCATCGGTGCATTGATCTTGGCTGCCGCCAGCTCACCGGAGATGGGCACCACGTCGCCCCCGGCGAGCCCATCCGCGGAACGCTCGACGCTGTCATCAGCAGATTCGGTCTCGACGGCCCTACGCAGCCCGCTGACAGCACCGCCGGTCATCATCGAAGCCAGTTCCGAGCCGGCGTCGCCACGCAGGGAGGGAGTGGAAGACAACGCGGTCGTCGAGCATCCGAATCTGCCCGCGTCGCCCATCGCGACCGCATATGAACTCGTCGAACCGAGTCAGCAGTTCCGCCGCACGGTTGCGCCAGGAGTGTCGTTGGCATGTGACCGCTACCGATCTCAGGTTCAAGAAATGGGGGATTGGGACCCCGACGTAGTCCTCGCGTTGATGTGGCGAGAATCGCGCTGCACCGAACGCCTGGTCTCCGTGACCAACGACTGGGGCCTCCTCCAGCTCAACGCAACGTGCTGGGCGGGCAAAGGCATCGATCGACTTCCCGAGGTTGCCCGTCTGCCCGACGACATCAGTGCGCCGGAACTGCGTTGTGACGGCATCACCATGGCTACACCCGCCGCGCAGTGGTGCTTCCATGCCAAGGAGGAAGGGCGACGTACAGGTCGTCGACCGTCTTCTTCATGCGATCCATGGCTGCAACCGGAGATCAACCTGCAGGTTGCGTACGACATGTGGGTTATCCGGGGATGGCAACCCTGGTGCTTTGACGACAGCAGCCGGGCCTCACCAGCCTGCGAAGCCGCCGCAGACTCGCCGGGCCCGTCACAAACCACGGGCTAGCAGCCGCTGCCGCGCAACACGTTCGAGCCAAGCCTTTGCCACAGAGGGTTCGAGACCGAATCCGGCTCAACTTGACATAATGTCTATTATCGGCGTTCCGAAAGCGGTTCGATAATCCTGGAAATGACTCCGGCCTCTGCTGTTACGCTGAGGATTGCAAGTGCGCCGCCCCTTGGTTGAAGGCTTGTGACCGAGTTCGGGGCGGCGCACCGGCGCGTCAAGGTAGCCAACGCTGGCCAAACGCCTGCCCTGATTTTCGGCACACCGCCACGACAGGGCGCTTTAGATGTCGAGGGCGTGGCCGTAGCTGCTGCTGTGGGCGACGATGAAGGTCCTGCGTGGGTCGACCGCCGCGCCCATCATCACTTCGAATGCCTCCTGCGCTGCTCGCGCATCGCCAACGGTGATCTGGCGCAGCACTCGCGTCTCGGGGTTGAGCGTGGTCTCGAACAGCTCGGCGTCGTCCATTTCGCCGAGGCCCTTGAATCGAGTCAGCCGGTAACGCCGCCCCGCTGCATCCAACTCGGCGATCAGCGTGTCCCGTTCTGCCTCGGCGTACACGAACCGCTTCTCCTGACCGATCGTGAAGGCGTGCGTCGGCGGCTGGGCGGCGAACACCCTGCCGGCGTCGAGTAGCGGGCGCATGTAGTGGTACACCAGCGTGAGCACCAGGCAGCGAATATGACTGCCGTCTACGTCGGCGTCGGCCAGCAGCACGACGCGGCTGTAGCGGGTCTGATCCAGGTCGAACGCCGGTCCTGAGCCGCCGCCCACGGCGGTGAACAGCGCTGTCGCCTCCGCGTTGTCGAGCACTGCTTTGGCCGTGCCTTTGCCGGCGTTGACCACCTTGCCACGCAGCGGCAGCACCGCCTGCCAGGCACTGTCACGCGCCCGCTTGGCCGGCCCGGCGGCCGAATCGCCCTCCACGATCAACAATTCGCCCCCGGGATGCAGCCGGCAATCGGCCAGCTTGGCCGGCATGCCCCCCGATCCCAGCGCTGCCGCCTTGCGCCGCTCGTCAAGAGCGCGGCGGGTGGTCACCCGGTTCACCACGGCGTTGGAGATCTTGTCGAGCACCGCCTTCACGTGGGTCCGCTTGCTCGATGCCGACGTGCCCGAGAACCAGTCGCGCAAACCGTCGCGAACGATGTTGTTGACGGTGCGCTGCACCGGGGGCGTCCCGAGCTCGCGCTTGGTCTGACCCCGGAATTGGGGTTCGGGAAACGTCACCCGTACTACAGCTACTAGGCCCTCCTGCGCGTCGTCGCGCTGGGCGCGGGCGTCATCTCGCAGGCGCCGCAGCTTGCGCAGATCGGCGTCAGCCAGCGCCCCGTTCACGGCAGTCGTGAGCGCCCGCTCGAAACCCGCCACATGGGTGCCCCCGTCGGGCGTGGGAATGGTGTTGACGAAGCTCACGATGCGGGCGTCGAACGATGCACACCAGCGCATCGCCACATCCACCTCGCAATGACGGACGACCTCGGTGAGCTGACCGTCCACCGGCACCTGCTCGGTGAAATCTTCGGTGCCGTGCAGCTCGATCAGGCCGCCCACTGGCTCAGCATCGCCTCGCAACTGCTCGACGAAGTCGGCCAAGCCTCCCGACGACATCAGTTCCTCAGACGTGATCGGTTCGCGGCGGCGGTCAGTCAGGGAGATCTTCACCTTGGGCACGAGGAAGCACGTCTGCTTCACGCGCTCACGAACCTCGGCGTAGCTGATCGAGGCATCGGCATCGAACACGTCGGCATCGGGCCAGAAACGCACCCTCGTGCCGGTCCGCTTCGGTGACACCTTCCCCACGATCTTGAGCGCATGACCTCGCCGGAAGCGCCCGGCAGCGTCGGTATTGCCTGCCTCACGGTCCCGAAACTCCAGCCGGTGGGTGCGGCCATTGCGGTCGACCTCGACCTCCATGCGCGATGACAGCGCGTTGACCACCGAAGCGCCCACGCCGTGCAAGCCTCCCGACGCGCCGTACGCGCCGTTGCCGAACTTGCCCCCAGCATGCAGCTCGGTGAACACCACTTCCAGCGCAGTCACGTCGCCTTCCTTGATGTCGACGGGAATGCCGCGACCTTGGTCGGCGACCTCGTAGGAACCGTCGCCGTGGAAGGAGACCTCGATCAGCTTGCCGTGCCCCGCAGCCGCTTCGTCCACGGCGTTGTCAATGATCTCCCACAACAGGTGGGTGAGCCCGCCAGAACCGGTGCCGCCGATGTACATGCCGGGTCGCTTGCGGACCGCTTCGAGGCCTTCCAGCACCTCGATGGCGTCGGCGTCGTATACGCCGGTTCCCGCCGCTGCGGCGGGAACGATCGGTCGGTTGGGACCATCGTCGGCTGTGGGGTCGATAGTGGTCATGCTCATGCGAACCGATCCTGACCGAGAGCAACGATTCTGGGGCCTGTCCGCCGGGCCCGCAGGTTGCGCTTGGTGGGCGCCAGCTCTGGGCGCACCGGCGTGGGGTCGGGCCGCTTCGGATCGCCGTCGTCAGCCACGATGGCGGCGATCTGGCGATTCACGCCGACCCATGCGTAGGCAACGCATGTCTCGAAGCCGCCGAAGCGCACAGTCGGCGAACCTGCGGTGCCTCGGCCCTGAGCGGGCACCTCGGACATGTCGGTCACTTTGAGCGTGCCTTCATCGGTGACCGCAGCCACCAACGAGCCGAACGCGACCTGCGCGGCAGTCAGCACCGTGGCCCCTGCAGCGAGCTTCATGGCGTTCACTCCCCCGGCGTCCGGCCCCTTGGGAGCGAAGGCGTCGGACGCCGTGCGCAGCACATGACCGGTGGAGGACACGACCGCCAGCTCGGATCCGTCAGGTGCCTCAAACGCGGCCACAAGCCGGTCGCGATCGCGCAGCGTCATGGCTGAGGCGCCGTCGCGGCGCGCCAGCAGCTCGGCTGCATCGACGCGCTTGCCGGTACCGCTGCGAGTCACCAGCGCTACGAGGCCCGCACCGATCTCCGCGGCAAGCAGCGCCACAATCCGTTCGCCCCTGGACAGATCGAACATCTCGCTCTGGGGCGCTCCCCTGCTGCCGCGCGCCATCTCGGGAATCACCCGCACATCCACCGTGAGCAGTCGTGCCCGATCGGTGAGCGCAGTCACCGTTTCGAGATCGGACACAGTGACTTCTGCCGCCAGCACATCGTGGCGGCCGGGCTTGGCTGCGAGCGGGTCTTCGGCATGACGGCGCCCGAGCAAACCCGATGTCGACAGCGTCACCGTGCTCACACCGGCGACTGCCACTCCCCCACCAGCAACTCCAGCCAGCGCTCCCCTACCAGCCGAGCCGCCATTGGCTGTCTCGGCCGCCTCGTCGGCCAGCCGTGCTGCTTCGGCGTCGACCTCCGCACGTTCCACCAGCTTGCTGCGGCGGGGCACCCCGAACTGTTCGACCAGTTCGTCGAGTTCGGTGGCGACGATCTGGCGACGGCGTTCGTTGGATTCCAGAATGGCGAGATACGACGCAATGGCCGTACGCAGCTCGGTCAGCTCGTCTCGCAGCTTCTGCGTCTCCAAGGCCGTCAACCGCCGCAACTGCATGTCGAGAATGTGGTTGGCCTGCACCTCGGTCAGGCTCAGCCGCTCGATCAGACCGGCACGGGCAGCTTGCACGTCGGCGGAGCCCCGGATGATGGCGATCACCGTGTCGATGGCGTCGAGCGCGATGAGCAGACCCTCCACGATGTGCTCGCGTTCGCGCGCCCGATCCAGCCGATGCTGTGTTCGGCGCACGATGACGTCGAGCCGGTGGGTGATGTAGTGCTCACACAGCTCCCGGATGCCCAGCGTTTGCGGAACTCCGCCCACCAAGGCCACGTTGTTGATGCCGAACGACTCCTCCAATGGCGTCCGCCGCCACAGCTCGGCCAGCACCTGTTGAGGGTCGGCGTGCGGCTTGCACTCGATGACCAGCCGCAGCCCGCTGGTGCGGCCCGACAGGTCGTTCACATCGCCAACTTGGTCGAGCTGTCCTGCCTTGACGAGTTCCCGGATCTTGGCGAGCACCCGCTCGGGCCCCACCATGTACGGCAGCTCGGTCACCACAATGGCCTGCCTGGTGGCCGTCAACCGTTCGAAATGCACCGTGGCGCGGATTCGCACCGAGCCACGACCGGTCTCATAGGCCTCGGCGAGCTGCTCGTCCCACAGCACCCTGCCGCCCGTGGGGAAGTCGGGCCCTGGCAGCACTTCCATAAGCGTCTGGATGCCCGGGCGGCGCTGGGCGCGGCGCAGCACCAGCTTGATGGCCTCGGCAACCTCACCGAGGTTGTGGGGCGCCATGTTGGTGGCCATGCCCACTGCGATGCCGCTGGCGCCGTTCACCAGCAGGTTCGGCAGCAGCGCCGGCAGGCAGGTGGGCTCGGTCCGTTCGCCGTCGAAGTTCGGAGCGAATTCGACGGTGTTCTCGTCGATGTCGGCCACCATCGTCATCGCAGCGCCTCGCAGCCGAGCTTCGGTGTAGCGGTAGGCGGCCGGCGGATCGTCGAGGCTGCCGAAGTTGCCCTTCGGCTCTACCAGCGGCACCGACATAGCGAAGTTCTGGCCCATGCGGACCATCGCCTCGTAGATCGCGCTGTCACCGTGGGGGTGGTACTTGCCCATCACCTCGCCCACGACCCCAGCCGACTTGCGGAACGGCGAGCCGGGTCGCAGTCCCAGATCGTCCATCACATAGAGGATCCGCCGCTGGACCGGCTTGAGGCCGTCACGAACATCAGGTATCGCCCGCGCCGTCGTGACCGACAGCGCATAGGGCATGAACGAGTCACGCATCTCGTCGGCGACATCGATCTCGTGGATCTCGCGTGCGATCGTCGTCGGTGCGGTCGGTCCGGCCATCGTCGGAGGCCCTTTCAGGGACTGGTGGTGTTGCAGAGCTACAGGCGTGCGTGAGCGCGCCACGAATGCCTAGGTGAACCGCTGTAACGCGGGGCACCCGGTAGCTGCCTTCGAGGGTACGACGATTGCCGTCCCCCTCCGAGGAATTTTCTCGCAGGCCTCCGATCGGGCCCAGGAGCACCTGCGGCGCTGCGTGATCCCGTGCCGCCAAACCGGAGGCACGCCACTAACCTCCCGCGAGTGTTGGTGAAGGCGCCGTGAGCCGTCGCCTCGAAGTCGAGTTGACCAGCCGGCGTGACGACGGCTCGTGGACATGGCGCGCCGCAGGAGCGAAAGAGCCGAAAGGCGTGCTGGATGGCGGCTTGCTGCCAAAGGGCGCCGCTGCGGGAGATGTTCTGCGCGTCGACGCCGAGTTCGAGGTCGACGGCATCTTCGTCACCGAGGTGCTCCCGCCCAAGGCTCGCAGCGGCAAGCCACCCGCAGAGCGCATCGAGCTGATCGGCCCGCCGGATCGCGGCGCGGGAACGACGACAACCAGGGTGAGCCGCGGTCGTGACGGCCGCAAGCGCAGTGGCGAAGGCGAGCGAGGACGCCGCCGAAGCGGCGAGCGAGACTCGCGAGGCTCCCAGCGCAAACGCCAGGGAGCACGCCGGAGCCGTGACGGTGCCGCAGACTCAAGCGGGGACAAGCCCCAGCAGCGCAAGCGACGCGAGGGCGAAGGTCGTCGCAGGCGTGAGGGCAGCGGCAAGCGGCAGGCGCGAGATGCCGACGCCCAGAAAAAGCCCGATACCCCCGACCGCCCCCCGCGCCCCAAAGCGCGCAAGCTCCGCCCTGGTCGTAAGCACCGTGAGGCACTTATCGCCTCGCTGCCGGCCGAGCAGCAGGTAGTGGCCGAACAGGTGGTACGCGGCGGCCTCGCTGCGGTGCGGGCCGAGATCACCGAACAGAATCGCAAGGCGGCTGCCGACGGTGCGCCCGAAGTGCCGGCCGAGGGTGTGCTCCAGCTCGCGGAATCACTGATCAGGCCAGTGCAGATCGCCGAGTGGCGCGACCGCGCCGACGCCGCTATCGCCGGCATCGAACGGGTCGACCTGCGCGACCTTCGCTCCGTGCTGGTAGCTGCCGAAGACTTCGCCCGCGACGCAGAGACCCGGGATCTGGCCGACAAGATCCGGGAAGGGCTCAACGATCGCGTCGAGCGCAGCCAGCATGAATGGCACGACGAGCTGCGGACCACCCTGACGGAAGGGCGCGTCGTGCGAGCGCTGCGCCTCAGCTCCCGCCCTCCCAAGGCCGGCGCGCCGCTTCCCCCCGAGATCGCTCAGGAACTGACATCCCAGGCCAATGCCGCGCTGGGCACCGGAGCTTCCCAGCACCGGATCGCCGTTGTGCTCGAGGCGGTGGCGTACTCGCCGGTGCGGCCCTATGTGGTGCTGCCTGCCATTCCGGCCGAGCCGACCCCCGAGCTGCTCGAAGCGGTGCGCAAGGTGGCATCTCGCCTGCCCGAGGTGGCAACGGCCCTGGGTATCGACCCGACCGAGGCGCGCCCGCGCAACCAGTCACGGCGCGGCCGCGGGCGCCGACCGAAGGGCGAGGCGGCGGAGGCTTCGGCCGAAGCGGGCAGCGACACCGAAACCCCCACCGAAGACGCTGCCGGGGCACAAGTCGAGAATTCGGCAGACGACGCCGAAGCACCGAGCGAACCTGTGGTTGAAGCCGCAGCCGACGACGCTGGCACGTCGAGCGACAGCGAGAACGACGCCAGCGATTCAGCCAGCGAAGACGTGGCGGTCGAGGAAGTCACGCATCCCGCCTGACAGCGGGACTGCACCCGACCTGATCTCGTCGAAGCCCACGAAACGGGCGTCGGCAGCGTCGTCGCCGGCGACCGGCATCGCATCGGCGGGGCACTCCACGGCGTAGTCCAAGATCACGAAGTGCAACTGCTCGCTGATGTGCTCGGTCACGCCGACGAGTTGGCCGCACCGCACCACGAGCCCGGTCTCTTCGGCCAGTTCGCGCTCGACGGCGTCGCTCAGAGACTCCCCGGGCTCGACACGCCCCCCAGGGAACGCCCACAGTCCCTCTGCCGGCGGTCGGCCACGGCGCACCAGCAACACGGAGCTGCCGCGCACCGCAACTCCGCCGACACAAACTTCAGGAATCGGCTCGCTCACGGCGATTCGGGAGTCGGCTCGCTTGGAGACTCAGTGTCCGGCGCCAGCTTGCGGTGCAGCACCAGCAGACGTGCAGTGAATCCGAATGTCTCGAAGAAGTTCTTGGTGGCACGATTGCCCGGCAGCGCCAGCGAGTCGACGCCCACGCAGCCCCGCTCAGTGCACCACTGCAGCACCTCTCCGATCAGCACCTCCCCGACGCTGACCTCGCGGGCGCCGGGAGCGACATACAGGTCGGCGACGCGCCCCAGCATCTCTCCGGTCTGCAATGGTTCGACAACCGCAACGGCATAGCCAACCGGCGTGCCGTCGATCTCTCCGATCCACACCGCACTGTCGGAATCATCGAGGGCCTCTGCAATGCTCTGCTCGAACGGCCTCGTTCTCACCTCCCGGCGCGACCAGACCCAGCCGCCCCGCGCATCCACCTGCTCAGCCACGGCGTCTGCCGCCATCTGCGCGAGCACTCCCACGTGCTCGCTGTCGGCAAGGCGGGCCACTACGTCCATGCGGAGCATTCCATCAGGCGAGGCCCCCGGGGCTCGACCGTCAAGCGGGTTCGGCAGATTGCCGTCGGGCCGTGGCTTCCTCGGCGCCCAAGCGCCCCAAGATGCCCTCAGACAGATCCACGTGCGTCAGCATCGCAGCCACTGCCCGGTGTCCTGCGGTCTCGGCGATCTGGCGATACATCTCAGTCACGACCCGCCGGTAGTCCTCGTGGCCCTGAGGTTGTGATCGCAGCTCGATCATGTGCATGGCCTCACGGGCGTTGAACTGCATGCTGTAGCGCACGCGGTAGGCCATCGACACCGCATACGACGCCTCCAGCGTCCCGACGGCCTCGGCGAGCGTGTCGTACAGCTCTGCTGACAGCTCCATCACCTCGTCGTAGGCCTCTCCCCCGCCGGCCGCATCCACGAGCGCAGGCACGGAGTACCCGTGCTGTGGGCTCAGCGGCTGCCATTCGATGGTGAGCAGGCGGTGGCGCTGGAGGTCGCGGAAGCTGCCGTAGTCGGCGAGCACATCGAACCGGTAGTCGAGGCGTTCGAGCGCCCGGCCCGGCCGGTGGCGCCGGTTCGTCCGTTCGCCGCAGTATCGCTTCACCAGCTCCATGCGCTCGGCCTCGGTCATCTGGGCCACACGGGCAGCGATCTGCGGTTCTCCCAGCGACGTGTAGGGGTACAGCATGGCCGCCAGCATCTTGTCCTCGCCGGAGGGATCCCAGTCGGTCAGCTGGACCTCGGGCACCGGCTCCGGTTCGTCCGCGGCGAAGAGGTCTGCAGCGAATTCCGACATCGCAACCCGGTTGGCCTCGAGGTAGTCCGACCACACGACGCCCCGGTCAGGTTGGTCGACGCGCCGCAGGAACGAGGGGATGACTTTGCGCAACTCGGTCAGCATCATCTGGGCGTAGCTGCGTGCCTCGGGCAGCGGGTGCGCTCGCATCCGCAGCAGGAGTGCTTCGTAGGCCTGTCCGCTGCCGAAGATGCCGACGTTGGACAGGCTGGCCGCCGGCAACAGACCCCTCGCCGCGTCGAATGCCTGTGCACGGATGGCCCGCCGGCGCGCGAGGTCGCTGCCGGCGGCGGCACCGGCTGTCGCATCGGGATGCTCGGTGAGCCAACCGGTCATGCGGCGGACCATGTCGCCGTAGGCGTCGAACATGCGGTCCACGTCGCCGACGAATCGAGTCCCCGCACGCGAGCCCATCACCTCGGGCGGCCGGTGGTACCGGTACCGCCCTTGGACTCGCTCGTCGTAGGCGAGGTAGCGGGTGGACTGCTCGAGGTACGACATCAGCCGCCCTCGTTCGAGGATCTTGGTGAGCAGGTTGGAGGCCTGCTCGCATGCAAGATGCACGGCTCCGAGCTGCGCCACCGAGTCGTCGCCGTATTCCACGAACACGCGCTGGTACAGCTGCTCGGCGCGGGCGACGCCCACCGTGGCGTCGATGGTCTCGTCGCCGGAGATGTCGAGGTCGTCGACGAACTCGTCGAGCAGCAGCCGCCGCAGGCTCTTGTGCGTCCTGGAGTAGCGGGCGAACAGTGCCCCCTTCACCACTTCAGGCAGGTTCACGAGCGCAAAGACCGGCTGGCGCAGGTTCGTGACATAGCGCCGCAGAATGTCCTGCTCGGCAGGCGTGAACGTCTCGTTGGTGTAGTGGACTACCGGATCACCGGCGGGTCGGGTCGGCGGGGACACTGCGCCGATGGTATGGCCCGCACGACCGCATCCTGCGGACCGATGACCGTAGCCCAGCGGATGTCAGAAGCGGAACAGAACACCGGCAGCTCAGAACACGATCACCGCGGCGTCGGGTTGGATTGCGAGGGTCAGCTCGCGGCATCTGCCGACCTGTTCGCCGTCGAGCCACAGCGTGAGCGGCCGGTCGAACCGATGCTCCCAACGTTCCACACGCCGCACGGCGATGGCCGGATGCGGTACATGAGCTCCCGACTGCAGCCGCTGGCGGGCAAGCACCCGTTGAGTCACGCCGAGCGCTGGCTGATCCAGACCGGTGCTGAGTATGTGCAGCCGCCCGTCGTTGGGATGGGCTGCGGGCGCCAATCGCCATGGCCCGAGCATCTCGGCGCTCATGGCCGCCACGACCGGCCCGCGCCACCACGAGTTGCGCGCGACGGCTCCGATGCAGGCCCAATGCGGCTCGCCATCGGCTATCGCCTCGACGAGGTCGATCGGAGCTGTTCGAGCGTGTTCGGAACGCAGGCGATCTGCACCGCCTGCCGGTGCGCCCACCACTCGCCACAGGTCGCCGCCGACCACGCCGATCGGCGTCGCTGGTAAGTCGCCGGTGCGTTGGCAGGTGATCAACCGGCGCAACTCGGCGTTGCTGCTGGCGACGGGCGCCCCTTCGGGCAGCATCGCTGCGGTTCCCCACGGCTGGTTGCGCCGTACGGTCACGTGAGCCTGCGAGTGCGCGTCACCACCGGCAACGACACGAAACCGTCTCCCGGCGCCGCCGCGACCGGTTCCCCCACCCGGCCATCGGAGACTCGGGCAGCTGCAGCGACGACACCGTGGTCGAGTGCCGAACAGGCATCGGCTGCGGTGCGCCGCGTGCGCTGCTGGGAGGCAACGCCTGCGATCCGGTCGACGAGATCGATGAGCTGGCGCATCTGGCGAACGAAATCGCCGCCAGAGGGCACTTGGTCGCCCCCCGCATCGCCGTGCCACAGATCGGTGTATGCCGTCCCTCCAGCCCAGGCATGGGCAATGGCGAAGAAGGCTGCGTCGGGCGCGCGCGACGGCGCCACGCTGTGCTGTCGCTCAGCGCTGTTGATCTGTGACGCCAGCTCGAACATGTGCGCTGCCCTCTCGCGGGAGTCGTTGTCGGGGTAGCGGGGCGCCGGCGGCGGCTGGCTGCTGCGATGTTCGTAGGTCAGCACCGACACCAGGCCGGCGAGTTGAGCGGGCGCCACACCGTCGAAAACGCCGTCGCGCAAGCACAGCACCGTCAGCAGATCGCACTCGTGGAAGACAGACTTCAGGCAGTCACCGGTGGCGGTCAGCGACCAGCCATCCGCACAGTCGAAGATGTTCAGCACCTCGTTGGTGGCGTCGAGCTGGCGGGCCAGCCCTCCCTTGGCGAGTTTGATCCGATCCTTCAGACGGCTCACCCGTGCTCCCACGCGCTCGGCGTGTCGCTCCGCATCGACGAGTGCCCGGTCGGTGCGGCGGTCGGCAGGCCT
Source organism: Candidatus Poriferisodalis sp. (assembly GCF_965219595.1). Classification (NCBI taxonomy): domain Bacteria; kingdom Bacillati; phylum Actinomycetota; class Acidimicrobiia; order Acidimicrobiales; family Candidatus Poriferisodalaceae; genus Candidatus Poriferisodalis; species Candidatus Poriferisodalis sp. The sequence goes on along the minus strand of NZ_OZ244781.1, from coordinate 2,964,258 downwards.
GCCGCGCCGGTGCCGACCCGAGCCCGACGACCTCCCGCGTGCCGATGCGTGCGACTGCGAACGGCCACGACCGCCCCCCATCGACCGCAGTCGTGCCCGGGCCTCGCGCAGCGCTTTGCGTTCCACCTCGAGTTCCGCGGTCCACTGGCCGACCCGGCGATCAGCCCGCCACTGGGCGAACGATCGCTGCAACAGCTCGACTGCCTCGTCGTGGGTGCGGCTGGCAATGAGGTTGGCGACCATGTTGTACGTCGGTCGGAATGACGACTCCAGCTCGAAATCACTGCTTGCGACCAAGCGGGCCGTCTCGTCGAACGCCGTCTGCGGATGCCACAGCGTGTACGCATAACCGGTCTCGTCGATGCCGCGGCGACCCGCCCGACCGGTGAGCTGGGTGTACTCACCCGGTGTCAGCAGCGCAAAGCCCTCTCCGCGGAATCGGCTGAGCTGCTCGATCACCACCGAACGGGCAGGCATGTTCACGCCCACCGCCAGCGTTTCCGTTGCGAACACCACTGCCAGCAGTCCGGCCGAGAAGCACTCTTCGATGGCCTCCTTGAAGGCCGGTATCAAGCCTGCGTGGTGGGCCGCGACACCGGCCGTGAGATGCCCCAGCCACTCGTCGTAGCCGAGCGCGTCGAGATCACTGGCCTCGAGATCCGCTGTGTGCGCCGCCGCGATCTGGCGCACGCGATGCTGCTGAGCGGCATCCAGAAACGCCGCCCCCTCAGCGACGAGCGTCCGGGCAGCGTCGTCGCAACCCTGACGGGAGAACACGAACACGATCGCCGGCAGCCTGGCGCTGGCAGCCAGATGCTCGACGATCTCCGAGCGACGCGGACGGGCCGGTCGCGCGCCTGCCCGTCGATGCCGGCGCTGGCCGCCGGATCGGGAACGTGCCTGCTCGACTATCCGTTCGATCTCGGGATTCGGGCGGCCGTCCCGCAGCGTCGGCAGATCCACCAAACGGCGGCTGTGCCGCTCGTAGAGCAGGAAGCGATCTTCCAGGGGCACCGGACGCTGTGAGCAGACCACCGCCGTGCACCCGCCTGCAGTGGCTTCGACCCACGACGCGAGCTCGTTGGCATTGCTGACCGTGGCCGACAGGCACACCAGTCGCATATGCGGCGGCGTGCTGATGATGACCTCTTCCCAGACCGCTCCCCGGTAAGGATCCTGCAGGTAGTGGACCTCGTCCAGCACGGCCATGCCGAACTGCGCGATGTGCGATGAGCCGGCGTACATCATGTTGCGCAGCACTTCGGTGGTCATGACCACGACATCGGCGTCGGGGCAGATGACGTTGTCGCCGGTGAGCAGGCCTACCCGTTCGGATCCCAGCCAGGAACGCAGCTCGCGCAGCTTCTGGTTCGACAACGCCTTGGTGGGCGCTGTGTAGGCCGCACGTTGGCCGGCCTCGAGTGTCGCTGCGATGCCGTACTCCGCAACGAGGGTCTTGCCCGACGATGTCGGCGCAGCGACGAGCACCGACTTGCCCCGATCCAGCGCGGCGAACGCCTCGGTCTGAAAGCCGTCGGGCGAGATGCTCCGTGCACTCAAGAGCTCCGCGAACAGCGTTGGCGCTGCGGTCCCGTTCGAAGTCACAGCGTCGGTCCGGCCGCAGTGGGGCTCTGCTCGCTCTCCTTCGGCGACCGGCGGAATCGGCGCCGCAGCGGGGGTTCACCGCTGCGGCGGCGGAGGACGAGGTAGCCGACCAGGATCGACAGCTCGTAGAACACGTACAGCGGCACCGACAGCGCCGCGAGTGTGATCGGATCTCCCGACGGCGTGATGATCGCCGCGCCGGCCACGATTCCGACGATGGCGTAGCGGCGGGCCCGATTCAGCTGCCGCGGCTCGACGATGCCGGCGAGCTGGGCGAAGATCAGCACGATCGGGAACTCGAACCCGATGCCGAACGCCAGCATCATGAACGTCACCAGGCCGAGGTAGGCACCGGGTCCGAGCAGCGGGTCGACGGCGTCGCCGCTAACTGCGATCAGGAAGTCCAGCGCCCGTTCGAACGTGAAGTAGGCCAAGACTGCACCGGCCGAGAACAGCACGAACCCCGCAATCACGAACGGGATCGCCCACCGCTTCTCGCGGCGGTCCAGCGCCGGCGTGATGAACCGCCACAGGTGCCACAGCAGCACCGGCATGGCCAGTACCACGCCCAGGTAGGCCGACACCTTGATGCGGGTGCGGAATCCCTCCAGCGGTGCGGTGATCACCAGGCTGCACGGCCGGTCGATCTCCTGGGCTACCAGCACATTGCAGTACGGCGGCAGGAATACCTCGCGGAGCAGCCAGTCATAGACGATCAGCCCGACGACCATGCCAAGCCCGATGGCCACGATGCTCCAGATGAGCCGGTTCCGCAGCTCGGCGACATGATCCCAGAAACCCATCACCTCCGGCCGGGGCCGGCGGCGCCACCGGAGCCTCACGCAGCGCCGTCTCTGGTCGCGTCATCGCCAGCCGGGTCGCTAGCGCTGGGCTGCTTGATCTCGGCTTGGTCACCCTCCGGCTGTTCCGCTGCAGCGTTCGGCTGCTTGGTCTCGGTATCGGCGCTTTCCAGCTCAACCTCCGAATCAATTGACGCAGCGGGACGGGCGGGCGGCGATGCAGGTTCGACTATGGGCGGCGAGATCGTGGCATCCATTTCCTGGCGAACGGTGGTCGAGAAGTCGCGCACCTGCCGGAAGGCGCGGCCGATGCCCCGGATTGCGCCCGGCAGCCGCTTGGGGCCGAGCACGATCAGCGCCACGAGCACGATGATCAGCACCTCGTTGGGCTGCAGGCTCACGGCTCGATGGTAGAACCCCGACCCTGCGCAGCGGTTCTGTGCCGCGCACGCACAGGCGGACCCGTGTGCAGCGACTGCTAACCCATCAGAAGGGCAGCACCCGGCGAGCGGCCCACCGCACTGCCAGGCCGAGCACCCGCTCGGCAGTGGCCTGGCGCAGCGACGGCACGTCCAGGCTGTCGATTGCGGCGCGTGCTCGCATGACGTCAGCGCGCACCGCCGCAGCGGCATCTGCGATCGACGCCAGGCTCTGGGCCGTCGCCCGCAACTCCATCGCCAGCCGTCGGATCATGACGATGCTCACCACGGCGAGCACGCCGAAGGCAACGATGGGCAGCAGCCATATCGCCGGCACAAGTGGCACGATAGAGGCGTGCCCCCTCAGCCATTGCCGTCACTGCGCACGCCTCCGATCGCGTTCGCACACCGCGGCGGGCGAGCGCACGGCCCCGACAATGCCCTTGACACGTTCGCCCTGGCCCTGGAAATGGGAGCGACGGGCCTCGAGACTGACGTCTGGTTGAGCCAGGACGGTCACCCCATGCTGGACCATGACGGCATTGCTTGGCACCGGGGCGTGCGCCGTGCCTTCAGCTCGTTGCAACGGGAGCGCATCGGTGACGACATTCCCACGCTTGCGGACATGTACAAAGCATGCGGCACCGACTTCGAGCTGTCAGTCGATCTCAAGGACCCGGCGGCGGCAGATGCCGTGATCTCCGCTGCTCGTGCCGCGGGCGCGGAGGACCGCCTGTGGCTGTGCCACGGCGACTGGGATCTCCTGGTCGACCTGCGCGGGCGCACGTCTGCCCACATCGTCGATTCGACCCGGGTGCGGCGCATGAAGGAGGGCCCCGAGCGTCGGGCTGCGGCGATGGCCGTCGACGGCATCGATGCCGTCAACCTCCCCGCCAAGGACTGGACTGGCGGCCTCGCGGCCCTCTTCCACCGATTCGAACGCCTCTGCTTCGGGTGGGACGTGCAGCACACCCGCCTGGCGACAGCGCTGCGGGACATGGGCCTCGACGGCCTGTACGGCGATCACGTCGACCGTCTGCTGGCCGGCCTCGAATCATCGAAGACTCCGGGCGGGTCCGCCCCTGCGGGCGATATCTGCGAGACACAGCCCGCCTGACCGTGATCGGCGTCGATCGCGGCGCTGGAGATCTACAAGCCGCCGAGGCGGGTGGGCGGCCAGAAACGTGCAAATGCCCTCCCAACGATCTCGCTCTCGGGAATCGCGCCGAAGACGCGGCTGTCTTGGCTTGAACGGCGGTTGTCGCCCATGACGAACACGTAGCCGGCAGGCACCAGCACTGGGCCGAAGTCACGCGTGTACACCTCGGTCGACAGGTAATGCTCATCCACCGGCGACCCATCGATGATGAGCCTGCCATTCACCGCTTCGACCTGCTGGCCGCCGACCGCCACGACTCGCTTGATGAGCTCTGCAGTCTGCGCCGGTTGCATCGAAGGCGGGGTGCGAAACACGACAACATCGCCGGGTTCGGGATCCCCGATGCGGTAGCTGAGCTTGGAGACCAGCAGTCGATCCCCGATCTCGAGCACGGGCTCCATCGACTCGGACGGGATGTAGAACGCCGCGATGAGAAACGTCCGCATCAGCAGCGCGAGCGTCACCGCGGCCAGCAGCACCCATGTCCACGACAGCAGGCTGCGCGTGCGCCGGCTCATAGCCCGCCGAACGCGCGGCTGCCGAGGCGGCGGCAGATCCTCGGGTTCGTCGGGAATGCTCATGCCGATGCCGCCAGCCACGCTGCTGCCGCCCCCAGCCACAGGCAAGCCTGCTCGTCGCTCTCCAGCGGGCGGCCCATGGACCTCACGCTCAGACCGCTGCCAGCAAGGGCATCTGCGACTGCAATCGGCTCTGCTCTGAAGGCTCGCTCTCCCAACGCATCGATCCATGAGGCATCGCCCGCCGTCGGGTCGAGCTTGCTGCTCGCCGGGACTGGAACGACGGTCCGAGTGGGCGCCAGCGCTGCCATCGCCCGAGTGTGATGGCTTACGCCACGGTGCCGTAGGCGCTCGTCGACCGAAGATGCACGTGCAACCAGCGCTGTCGCCGCTCCGAGCCCGTCCAGCACGGCCGCGTGGCCGACGAGATCCAGCGCCGAGAAGCCCAATGGGCTCGCAGTGCCGAGGTGCCCTAACCCCGGCGCGACGACCACACGCTGGATGTCCCGCTCCGCCAGTGCGGCCACGCCAGAGGCAACGGTGACTGCCTCAATGGGGGCCCCGAAGGCCTGCCCAGTACTGACCGCCGTCGCGATCATTCCTCGCTCCAAGCACGCGGCAGCGAGATCGCTGAGCACGAACGGCAGCGCTCCGCTATCGGTCATGACATAGCCCGGCGCCTCGCCGGAAACACCGTGGACTGTCGCGGCCAGCGCCAGCGCATGGCTGTGCAGCACGCACAGCACCACCCGCACGCCCGCGAGCGATGGCAGGGCCAGACCGATGTCAGCGGGCCGCGCCTCACGAGGATCAGCGCCATCGGGCGCTGTCTCTACAAAGGCAGGGCGATCCGTTCCGGCCCCGTCGGCCGCCTCCTCGAATGCCTCGACGGGCAGCTGCTCAGCCAGATAACGGGCCTTCATGACACGCCCCGGCCCCCGGGCGCCCCCGAATGGCGACGTGAGGTTCGTGTGCACCACATGTGCCCCGCCGGTGCCAAGGCCGAGATCCATTGCCGACGTGTTCACGAGCAGCTCGTCGCCAGCCGCGACCGGGCCGCACAAGTCCGTGAGCGCGTACGCCTCGCTGCCGTCGGACAGGGTCACCCGCGCCAACCCGGGGCGCACGTCACGCACCTCGGCGGCTCGTAGGCGCGCAAAGCGCGGCATCTGCTGCTTTCAGCCAGCTGAGCGCCGGCGCACACGGTCCACGGTGCACATCACAGTGACTCGATCAACTTGTCGACGCGCTCGTCGTGGGAACGGAACGGGTCCTTGCACAAGACGGTTCGCTGCGCCTGGTCGTTGAGCTTCAGATGCACCCAGTCCACGGTGTAGTCACGGCGCCGAGCCTTGGCCTCGCGAACGAACGCCCCGCGCAGCCGGGCCCGCGTCGTCTGGGGCGCTTCCTCGGTGGCCCGACGCACATCGGCGTCATCCAAGACTCGCTCGACCAATCCGCGTCGCTGCATCACATAGAAGACGCCTCGCGTCGAGTGGACGTGGTGGTACTGCAGGTCCAGCAGTGCGATGTGCGGGTCGTCGAAGCCGACCTCAGCTCGCTCGGCATAGCTCGTGAGCAGCTTGTGCTTGATGACCCAGTCCACCTCGCGGTCGAGCTGCAGCGGGTCATCAGCGATGGCCGTCATCACGTGCTCCCACATCTGCAGAGCACGCGACTCCTCCTCGGTGAGATCGTTCGTCTCGGCAAAGCGCAGGGCTCGTTCCAGGTACTCCGACTGGATGTCGAATGCGCTCACTTCACGCCCATTGGCCAGGCGCACCTTGCGTCTGCAGGTGATGTCGTGGCTGATCTCGCGGATCGCCCGGATCGGGTTCTCCAGCGTCATGTCCCGCAGCACCACGGCGGGATCCTCGAGCATGCGCAGCATGAGTGCAGCCGCGCCGATCTTGAGGAATGACGTGTACTCGCTCATATTCGAGTCGCCGACGATGACGTGCAGGCGCCGGAAGCGCTCAGCATCGGCATGCGGCTCGTCGCGGGTGTTGATGATCGGGCGGCTGCGGGTCGTCGCGCTCGACACGCTCTCCCAGATGTGCTCCGCTCGCTGGGTTATGCAATACCGGGCGCCCTTCGCCGTGTTGAGCACCTTGCCTGCGCCAGCGTAGATCTGCCGAGTCACCAGGAACGGGATCAGCACCTCGGCGTAATTCGAGAAGTCGTCAGCGCGGCTGGTCAGGTAGTTCTCGTGGCACCCGTAGCTGTTGCCGGCCGAGTCGGTGTTGTTCTTGAACAGGAAGATCGTGCCGTTGAACACCTCCTCGGCCAGTCGCTCGGTGGCGCTGGCAACGAGCTGTTCGAGGATTCGTTCGCCTGCGCGGTCGTGGCACACCACGTCATAGACGGAATCGCATTCGGGCGTGGCGTATTCGGGATGGCTGCCGACGTCGAGATACAGGCGCGCCCCGTTTGCCAGGAACACATTGCTGGATCGCCCCCACGACACGACCCGGCGGAACAGGTAGCGCGCCACCTCGTCGGGGCTGAGGCGCCGTTGTCCCCGCAGTGTGCACGTGACGCCGTACTCGTTCTCGACACCCATGATGCGCCGCTGCACGGCGCTCACCGTACTTCCGATCTAGGAATCTTCCTGATCGGAGCCTTCGTCGGGCTGATCTGCGCTGTCGCCCAGAGCGACTTCCACCTCGTCGTCCTCGAGACGCCGGAAGCACCGGCGGCGGTGTGTTGCGTCTTCGAGGTTCGACTCGAGCAAGGCCACCTCGAGATCCGGCGCAGCGATCTCACGCTCGGGGCCGGCGAGCGCCGCGCGAGCCAGCCGGATGGCAGCGTCGGCATCGAGCTCAGGGTCGTAGCCCTCAGCCACCCGCTCGCGCACCGCGTCGGCATCGCCCCCGATGCAGCAGTACGCCTCCTCGTCCATGACGGTCCCGTCGTACTGGATCCTGTAGAGCTGGTTGGCCTCGTCGCCGATCCCCACCTCCACCACCACGATCTCGACCTCGAGCGGCTTGAGCTCATGGGTGAAGAACTGCCCCAGCATCTGCGCGTACTGGTTGGCGAGGCTGCGAGCTTCCACGTCAGAACGGGAGTACTGGTAGCCCTTCAGCTCAGCGTGGCGGACGCCCGCGATGCGCAGCTGGTCGAACTCGATGTAGCGGCCCACACCACCGAAGGCGATCCGGTCGTAGATTTCCGACACCTTGCGCAGCGTTGCGCTGGCGTTCTCCGCAACCAGGGCGATGCCGCTGCCGTATTCCAGCGTCACCAGCGAGCGTCCCCGGGCGATCCCCTTGCGGGCATAGTCGGCCCGGTCTTGCATGAGCTGCTCAGGGCTGACGTACATCCCGGGCATGCTCATGGCAGCACCTCGCTGCGGCTGCCTCCGGCGGAACTGGGATCGCCGCCGGCTGAGTCGGCGCGGGCTGCTCCCCCGCTCCCGCCGCCAGAGAGCTCGGCTTGCAGATCAGCGAACACAGCCCCTGACTCGGCGTCGCTGAGCTGGCGGAAGCCCTCGCTCCCGATTGCCGCGAGCACCGGGTAGATGCCGCGCACGGGATCGGGACCGCCGGTGGCGCTGTCTTCGTCGGCAGCGTGCCACAACGCCTGCACGCTGAGCGCCAGTGCTTCAGGCTCGCTCAAGTCGTCACGGAAGCCGAGCTTCAGGACCGTCCCGGCGTGCAGGCTGCCCGAGCCGGCCGTGGCATAATCCTGCTCCTCGTAGCGGCCACCGGTCACGTCGTACTGGAAGAGCCTGCCCCTTCCGTCGGCGGGGTCGAATCCGGCGAAGATCGGCACTACCGGGAGGCCGCGCATCGCCTGGGGCAGGTGTGCCCGAAGCATCTCGGCCAGCTGGTTCGCCTTGCCTTCCAGGCTCAGCGGCTTGCCTTCGATCTTCTCGTAGTACTCAAGCTGCAGTTGGAAGAGGCGGACCATCTGCACGGCCGGGCCTGCGGCACCGGCAATGGCAACCGCCGAATAGGAATCGGCCGGGAAGACCTTGCGCATGTCGCGGTGACTGATGAGGTTGCCACTGGTGGCCCGCCGATCGCCCGCGACAACCACTCCGTCGGAGCTGCGCACCGCCAGCACGGTGGTGGCGTGAGAACCCTCAAGGGAGCCGAAACCCCCCTCCGCGGCAGGAACCTGCGCGAAACCGGCAAATGGCTCGCTGCCGGTGCGCCGCAGCAGTTCGAGGAAGCTCGCCCCCGGATCGTCCCCTGGGGCGAAGAAGGGCATGGGGGTCACTCGCCGCCCTTCTGCACGTAGTTCTTCACGAACTCCTCGGCGTTGGTCTCGAGCACATCGTCGATCTCGTCGAGCAGGTCGTCGAGTTCCGCCTTCAGTTCGGTTGCTCCTTCAGACGAGGTGTCCTGCGGTGCGGGACTCTCGGCTTCCCTCGGAGCCGACCGTCGCATCTGCTCGCGTTCTGCCATCTCGGGCCTCCTCCGGTGTCGATTGCTTGGGTCTCGAATGCGTGAGAGTTCCGATTGCCGCTTGCGTTCGAGTCTGAACCTGGCGGCTAATTTCCCAGCCGGCGCAACAGCTCGGCTGCGTCCCGGCACTCGTCCAACAAGCTACCCACGTGCGCTTGGGTTCCTCGCAGCGGTTCGAGCATCGGTACGCGACGCAGCGGATCAGTTCCGATGTCGAACACCATCGAGTCCCAGTTGGCGGCCACGATCTCGTCTCCGAACTTGTCGAGGCAACGACCCCGGAAGTAGGCACGTGTCGTCGGCGGCGGCACCGAGACCGCTTCGTCCACTTCGTCGTCGGTGGTGACCCGCTCAAGTCCGACGCGTCGGGCCAGCGACTTGGACGGTCGCAGGTCGTGGTACTGCAGGTCCAAGGCGGCGAGCTTCGGATCGTCCCAGTCGAGGTCGTGCCGCTCGGCGAAAGCCTCGTACAAGCGCAGCTTCGCCACCCAGTCCAACTGCGTCGCGAGCCCCATCGGATCCGATTCCAGCCCAGTGAGCATGGCTTCCCAGCGATCCAGGATGTCATTGCCGACGTCGTCGCCGCCGACGGGATCCAGACCATGGCTCTGCGCATACTTCCGGGCCAGGTCCAGGTACTCCCATTGGACCTCGATGGCCCGCATGCGACGGCCGTCGACCAGTTCGATCAGCCCAGACAGGGCGGTGTCGAAGCTCACCTGACGGAGCGCCGCCACTGGCACGAGAGGCGTCAGGGGCTCAGGCACGAAGTCGTCGTCGATCATCGCCAGCACCAGCGAAGTCGTGCCCACCTTGAGGTACGTCTGCAGCTCGCTCATGTTGGCGTCGCCGATGATGACGTGCAGGCGCCGGTACTTGCGCGTGTCGGCGTGCGGCTCATCGCGGGTGTTGACGATCGGCCGCTTGAGCGTGGTCTCTAGCCCGACTTCCTCCTCGAAGAAGTCCGCGCGCTGGCTGATCTGGAACGGCCGGTCCCCGAACGGTGCCGGAGAGCGGTCATCCATCGGGACCTCGACGCCCAGCTTGCCGGCGCCGCAGAAGATCTGGCGGGTCACGAAGAACGGCAGGATGTGCGTCACCACCCGTCCGAATGGCACATCGCGGTCGAGCAGGTAGTTCTCGTGGCAGCCGTAACTGTTGCCCTTGCCATCGCTGTTGTTCTTGTGGATCACCAGCTCTTCGTCGTCGGGCAAGAGGTTGTTGGCAGCCTGCATGGACCGGATGAGGATCTCCTCCGCGGCCCGGTCGTACACGACGCATTGGCGTGCGTCTGAGCACTCTGGAGTCGACAGCTCAGGATGCGCGTGGTCGACGTAGTAGCGGGCGCCGTTGGTCAGCACGGCATTGACCAGGTGCGTTTCGATCTCGGGCGCCAGCGCGTCGAACTCGTTGAAGCCCCTCGCGTCGGCGCCGGGCTGCTCGTCTTCGAAGTCCCAGCTGACGCGCTGGCACAGGAAGCCGTTGACGTAAGCGTTGATGATCATCGACGACGCCGCCACGGGATTGGAGTCGCCCGTGCAGCGATGGATAATGCCGAACTCCGTCTCGATGCCAACGACCTTGTGAACCGCCACCGCGCGAGACCCTAGCCCTCAGGCCCGCGAACCCCGCAGAGCAGCACCTGGCGCCCGTTGGCCGTGCAGTGCTCTACAGGTACTGGCTGGTCTGCACCCGTTCGATGGCTCGGCCGCCGAGCGCATCGCTCTCGTCGGGATCGACGAGCGTCCGGATGAACACGATCCGTTCGCCCTTCTTGCCGGAGATCTTCGCCCAGTCGTCGGGGTTTGTCGTGTTGGGCAGGTCTTCGTGCTCGCGGAACTCCTGGCGGATCGAGCCCATGAGGTCGTCCAGCCGGATGCCGCTGCTGCCGGTGGCAAGCGACCGCTTGATGGCGTTCTTCTTGGCCCGGCGCACGATGTTCTCGATCATGGCCCCCGACGCGAAGTCCTTGAAGTACATGACTTCCTTGTCGCCATTCTGGTAGGTGACCTCGAGGAATCGGTTGAGGTCGTCGGGGCGGTACATCTCGTCGACGGTCCGCTCGATCATGATCCGGACGGCCTTGTGGGGATCGCCGCCTCCGAGGTCGGCGACTTCCATCGGGTCGATCGGCAGCGTCGGCGTGAGATACGTGCTGAAGATCGACAGTGCCGCCTGCTCGTCGGGACGGTTGATCTTGATCTTCACGTCGAGTCGGCCAGGGCGCAGGATCGCCGGATCGATGAGGTCTTCCCGGTTCGAGGCGCCGATCACGATCACGTTGCGCAGGCCCTCGACGCCGTCGATCTCCGCGAGCAGCTGGGGCACGACCGTCGACTCCATGTCGGAGCTGATGCCGCTGCCGCGCGTGCGGAACAGCGACTCCATCTCGTCGAAGAAGACGATCACCGGCCAGCCCTCGGAAGCCTTCTCTCTGGCCCGCTCGAAAATGCGCCGGATCTGGCGCTCGGTCTCGCCCACGTACTTGTTGAGCAGCTCGGGACCCTTGATGTTGATGAAGAAGCTGCGTGCGCCCTGCTGGCCGGAGACCTCCCCCACCTTGGCTGCCAGCGAGTTGGCGACCGCCTTCGCGATCAGCGTCTTGCCGCACCCGGGCGGGCCGTAGAGCAGGATGCCTTTCGGGGCCGGGAGGTCGTAGGTGCGGAACAGGTCCTGGTGCAGGTACGGCAGCTCCACGGCATCGGTGATGAGCTCGATCTGAGTGTCCAGCCCGCCTATGTCTTCATAGGTGACGTCTGGCACTTCCTCGAGCAGCAGATCGTCCACTTCGGGGCGTGGCAGGCGCTCGAGCACGATGTTGGAGCGCACGTCGAGCAGCAGGTTGTCGCCCGACCGCAGCGGCTCGTCGCGCAGGTCGCCTGCGAGCTCCACGATGCGTTCCTCGTCGGCGCGACCCGTGACCAGCGCACGGAAGCCGTCGGAGAGCACCTCGTTCAGCGTCACCACCTCGCCGGACGTCTCGGGCCCGCGGGCCAGCACGATGTTGTACGACTCGTTCAGCACCACCTCGCTGCCTTCGACCAGCTCGGTCTCCGCCAAGTCGGGGTGCAGGGCCACGCGCATCTTGCGCCCGCTGGCGTGCACATCCGCCGTGCCGTCGTCGTTGCGGGACAGGAACGTGCCGTAGGCCGACGGCGGCTGGGTCAGCTTGTCGACCTCTTCGCGCAGGGCTGCGATGTGCTCTCGCGCCTCGCGCAGGGTGTAGGTCAGCTTCTCGTTCTGCGAGACCGCAGCCGACAGCTGACCCTTCGCCTCGAGCAGGCGTTCTTCGAGCGTGCTGACCCGCGCCGGCGTGTCGGCCAGCTTGCGCCGGAGCAGCGCGACCTCTTCCTCGAGCGTGCGCATGCGGCTGCGGAGCACGCCCGCATCGGCTGCGCTGCTGCGCTGGGACTCCTCGTCGCCCTGGTCCATGCGCGGCCGACACTACCCTGACACTGCTGGCAAGACGCGACGCCTGCCCGCTTGCCAGTCCGGCCGCTGGGCCGGGGGCGATCAGTGCCGTGCAGGACGCGCGCCGACTCGGTAGATTTCATAGGTGGCTCGGTTCCCCCCTTCGGGCCGCCCCACAGGAAGGGTCGTTACACGATGAAGGTCTGGATCGATCAGGATCTGTGCACCGGTGACGGGCTCTGCGAAGAGATCGCACCCGATGTCTTCACGCTGCTCGACGACGGGCTTGCCTACGTGAAGGAAGGCGACAAGATCTTCTCCGAACCGGGTGGTGTCGAGGGGCTCGCAGAGTTTCCCGATTCGCAGCTCGACGCCGTGATCGAGTCCGCCGAAGAGTGCCCCGGGGAGTGCATCTTTATTGAAGCGTGAGCTTCAATAAAGCGACAGGCACAGATCGAGGCGTAGGCCGAGATAAAGCGACAAGCACAGATCGAGGCGTAAGCCTCTGGTCTCTCGTCATCTGAGGCGACAGTCGCCGCTGGACGTCACGCTGAGACTCGCCGGTTGTGCGTGGATCACTGCATCGCCGCGATAGTCAAATCGCACGTCGACTCCCGACGAGCCGAGGAAGCCCAGCAGTTCGCCCCGGCTGAGCGCATATCCGACGTCGTCAGGTCCAGTCGCGGTGGCGAACGCCACCCCGACTACGCCACCCCGGTCGACCAGCGGCCCGCCGGACTGGCCCTTCTGGACGTCGGCCGCAAGGAAGTACACGTTTCGCCCGACTCCGTCACCCCACAACCCCGATGCCAGTATCAGGTGCTCGATACGCGCCGGCGACACTTCAAGCCGCTCTCCTTGCAGGTAGCCGATAACTGCCCCGGTGCTGCCGAAACGCACGCGTTCGATTTGCAGCGGCGGCACAGCAGCATCGGAACGCAGCAAAACGAGGTCTCGTGCCGGGTCGAACCCGACAATGTCTGCCGGTGAGGTGACGAGCCCATCGCCGCCGCCCGCGTTCCATGCAATCTCGACGCTTGATGATCCGGCAACAACATGGGCCGAGCCGACCAGCAATCCCGGCGCGACGGCGAACCCCGAGCCATGAGATACCGGTCCGCAGCCGAATGCATGCACCGCGACGACGCTGGCCAGTACGCCGTCATCAACCGCCACGGATAGGGGCGGTGCACCCAACCAGACTGGTCCGTCGGGACTCGGGATCGAGGCGACGCTGGCGACCGGCGACCTTCCCCGGCCGGAATCGTCGGGATCTGCTCCGCAGGCAACCATCGTGCCGACCAACAGCACAGCGCCCAGCAATCGTGCCGTCCGCAGCACCAGCCGTCGGATCGGTCGATCATGGCGCCGCCACGATGCGGCAGCGCGGGTCACGCAAGCTCGTGTCACGCCTCGATCAATCGGGCGTGCGTCAGAAAGCCGGTGTGGGCGACCATGCGGTGATCCGGCCGCACGGAAGCTCCCTTGACATGCCAGCTCCGGTGCATGACCTCGATGGTCTCGATGAGCGCCCATGGTCCGTCGTCCAGCGTGCGGCGCAGTTGCTGCACCTGGGTCACTGACGGGTTGTACGCCACCAGGATCCCGCCGCGCCGCAACCGCTCGGGCAAGTGCACCGCGACCCGCCAAGGCTCGGGGATGTCGAGCACCGCCCGGTCGTACCGGCGCTCGGAAGAACTCAGTCCCCCGGCAGCCCCGGTCCCGGCATTGCCCAGTGCCGGATTGCTGCGGGGTGGATTGCTGCGGGGCAGATCGACCGATTCGTAGGCATCGCGGAGCTGGACGTCATAGCGATCCAGCGCTTCGGCACCGGCAATGCTCTCCACGTTCTGGACGGCTCGCTCAGCAAAGTCCTCCCGCAGCTCGTAGCCGGTGACATAGGCCCCGCAGCGGAGCAGCGTCGCCGACAGGGCACCTGAGCCCACACCGGTCTCGAAGACCGCCATGCCGGCTCGAACGTCGGCCAGCATCCATATCGCACCGAGATCCTTCGGATAGATCACCTGCGCGCCTCGCGGCATCTTCAGTACGTGATCAGCGAGCGTCGGGCGTACCGCCACGAAGCGGGCACCCGATGCGCTGCGGAACTCCGAGCCTTCTGGCGAGCCGATGATCTGGTTGTGCGGCACGACTCCAGCATGAGTGTGAAACTCACCGCCAGAGCGCAGCGTCACGAGGTACCGACGCTGTCGACTGTCGACCATCAGCACTGTTTCGCCGGATTGCAGCTCGCCGTCCTGCAGCTCGTCGGGTTGCTTCACGCCCCCTCCGCCGCTGAGCGGATGCCGTCATCGTCAGGTGGCACGTGTCGGATCATGAGCTGTTCGCCCGGCGCCAACTCGCCGCGGTAAACCACGTCCCGCTCGCGTTTGGACCATCGAACAAGCAACCGCAGCCCGCTGGCCATGATCGCCGCGGCCAGCCATATCCCATTGCCGGTCCGCGCCCGTCGCCACAGTGCATCGGTGGCTCGGGCCGGCATGCGCCTCAGCCGCTTCGCCATGGGGTTCAGCTTCTTATACCCGGACGATTTCGACAAGCGTGCTGCGTCGGCGACCCCTGCGACGGCCGAACAGGAATGCGGCCAGCACGAGGCCGGTCCCAACGGCGGCAGCTACCGCCACAGCGGCGCTGGACACCTGCTCGGCTGCGTCACCCGCTCCACCGACGAGCTGTCGCACACGATCGGAGATGTCCGAGGGCGTGATGCGCTGGCTATCTGTGCCCGATCCGGTCCCGGCACCCCGGTTGCTGTCAGCCATCGCCATCCTCCGCTGCATGCTCGTCTGCCCGTGGTGCGGCCGGTTCCGGCGCAGCGGCATCGGTGTGCCTGGGCCGGACAGCGCGGATCAGCAGCGCAATCGCCAGTAAGAGAAACACTGCGCCAGCCACATGGGGAACGAATGACCAGTTCGCGTTGAAGAGGTCAGTTTCAGCCTGCAGGACGCGCACCACCCCCAACGCCCCGAAGATCACTCCCAGGCTCACGCCGATGGCGCCGATGAGCCCGAACAGCACATATCTGCCCAGCCCGCGCAGCGGACCCACCGTCTCTTGGACGATGTAGGACCGCAGCATGCCGACCAATTCGGAAATCTCGGCGCGCAGGCCGGAGTCTCGTCGAGGCACAGTCACGGTGACGCTACCGTTCGCCCAGCAGTTCTTCCACGCCGTCGAGGATCTCCCCGATGACGTCTACGCGTCTGGCGGGGTCGGGAGCGCACAGCAGGCTGTGGCGGTCGAACGGACCCGCGGGCACCAGCGACGCAAGCTGGAACGACCACGCCGATGCTCCAGCAGACGCAACGGCGAGTCTTGCGAGCTGATCGTCGATGGCTGCCGACTCGGCCGCGGTCACTCCGAGCGCTCCGATCTCAGACGCCCGGGCGCGCAAGCGGCGAAGTCGGGCCACGGTCGCTTTGCGCTCCTGGGCGGGCACGTCTGCAGGATCGTCGGGCCAATCGCAGACCAGAGCCCGGGGGTAAGGGTCGTCGACCAGCCACTCGACGATCCTGATCCGCCGATCGCCAGTGGCCAGCATCACCCAGCGTCCGTCGGGCAGTTCCTGGTGCTGGGCAATGGTGGCCAGGCAACCTACGTCGGCGCGCACATCGCCGCCGCCGACCTCGCTGCCGCGCTCGATCATCACGACGCCGAAGGGGTCATCGTTGCTGGTGCAGCGCCGGGCGAGGGCCCGGTACCGAGGCTCGAAGATGTGCAGCGGCAGCACAGCGCCAGGCAGCAGCGGCGATCCGAGAGGGAACATCGCACGCTCGCGTGCGACATCGGGCCCAGCATGCTCGGGATCCTGATCAGGCAGGGGCACGGGTCAATCCTCGCAGGGCCGCGGCGTCTCCGACGGGGTACCGCAGGAGCTGTCCGGCCAATGACTCCTGCAGTTCCAGACCGAGGCGGCCCTCGGGCGGCACGCCGTTCAGCATCTGCGCGAATGTCACCGTCCCGCTGTCGGTCTCGATGAACCCGGCGAGAGCATTCACGCCGGTGAGCAGGCCGGTCTTCGCATGCAGCCGACCCGCTGCGGGATGCTCGGCGAACCGGTGTGAGAGTGTCCCCGTGTGTGCAGCAACCGGCAATCCCGCCCCGAAAGCAGAGTCGATGCCGAAGCGATCCAGCAGCGCGGCGAGGAAGCTGCACGTCACCATGTTCTGCCGGTCCAATCCCGAACCGTCCACTACTGCAGGCCGCGACTGATCGGGCAACAGGTCCGACACGATCCGCTCGGCGGCCGCAGCGCCAGCCGGCGTTGAGCCTGCCCCCGCACTGCGCAGACCGATCTCGCGCAGCATCATCTCCGCGGTGGTGTTGTCGCTCTCGCGCAGCATCTGCTGGATGATCTCCACCAGCGGGGGCGACGTGAGGCGAGCGATCTCGCTCATGCCGCTCGGCGCCGCTGACACGTCGATCTCGACGTCCACCGAGACACCTCGGACTCGCAGCAAGTCTGCCAGTGTGGAAACGAACCAGCGCGCCGGGTGCTCGGCCGCAGACAGCGTCGTGGTGAAGCCCGTGATGCCGTCGTTCAAGTTCAGGGCCGACAGCGGGCCGCTGTTGAGCTGCGTGATGTACCGCTGCGGCCACGTCTCGGGAAATCGCGTCGTGTCATAACGAGATTCGTCGGCAATGAGATTGCCCCGCAGCGTTTCGATGCCGAGCGCGACGAGGTCGTCGGCTAGGCGTTCCATCGGAGTGCGCAGCTGCGGCTGGCGCCGGTGAGAATCTGCATAGGACTGCGTCATGATCAGCGGATCACCGCCGCCGACGACCCAGACGGTGCCGTCAAGGACGCCGTCGACGATCTCCGCATCCGTCAGCACCTGGGTGATCAGCCGCTCATCGGCATCGACCAGGGCCAGAGCTGCTGCGGCAGTGATGAGCTTCTGCACGGACGCGGGGATCACCGGTTCGGCATTGCTGGAGAACACTTCGACGCCATCGATCCAGATCGCGAGGCAGTGCGGCTCGGGCCAGTCGGAACTGAACGCGGTCATCTCATTGCCGATGTGGTGCTGCTGTGCCGCTCGCCACAGCGCGTCGGGTACGCGCTCGGCGCGAAGCATCGGCGGCGTCGACGCCGACACATCGACGCCGGGGGCAGTCGCGGCGGGGTCGTCAGGGTCAGCCGGTTCGGCTGGGCCGAGCACAGGGGTGCGCAGCGACGCCGCGTGTGCGGCCGCATCGTCGGCTGTGTTCCCCGCGCGCACCGCCGCCAGCGTCGGCAGCAGGCCGGCTGCTGCGATCAACAGCATCAGCACCGCTGCGCGCAACGGTTTCATGTCACTGGCTCGGAACCGCCGTCTGGAACTGCGCCTTCTGTGTGCACGCCGCCCAAGGCCGCACGGTGCTCCCTCGCTCCGCCCAAGGCGGCGCTGTGCTGTCTCGCTCCGCCCAAGGCGGCGCTGTGCTCTCTCGCACCGCCCAGGGCGGCGCCGAGCGCTGCGGACAGCTCGCCGGCCTTCGATCGGACCACCGCGGGTCTCGACTCGGCCGTGCGGCCGATGAGCAGCTGTGTGAGGTGCTCATCGACCGGCTGGGCGATCAGATCCCAGTCCTCGCTCAAGCCCCCGCCAATCACCACCATCTCCGGATCGGTCAGGACACAGAGATTCGAGATGCCGAGTGCCAGCCAGTATGAGTACTCGCCGAGCACCTCCAGCGCCCCGACATCGCCATGGCGCGCTGCGGCGGTGACATCGGGACCCCGCACCTCGCCGCCGAGACGCTCGCCAGCCAACCGGTCCAACGCAGAACCCGACGCGTACATCTCCCAGCAGCCCCGCCTCCCGCACGGGCAGGCGCGTCCGCCCGCCTCGACGATCATGTGCCCCGGCTCGCCGGCGAGGCCCAAGCTGCCGCGCAGCACCTCGCCGCGGAGCATGAACGCTCCTCCGATGCCAGTGCCCACAGCCACCATGACGCCGTGATCGATCCCTTGCGCCGCACCGTCTGCCAGCTCCCAGCGTGCAGCGCAGTTGACTTCGTTATCGAAGCTGATCGGCATGTCCAGCGCTGCGCTGAGATCGGTGCCCACAGTTGCGCCGTCCACACCGGTCAGATTGGGAGAGATCGTCACTCGCCCGTCAGTGGTGATGAGTCCTGCCATGCCGACACCGACCGAGACCGGGCCCGGCTGGGGCGCGAGTTGGCGCACCATCCCAGCCAGCGTCGTGACCAGATGCTGCGCACCCGCCGGGGTGGGCTCGCGCACGGTGTGCAGCAGCTTGCCCGCACCGTCCGTGGCGACGCCGAAGATCTTCGTGCCGCCGACATCGAAGCCGATGTGCACTGCCGATGTCGCTTCACGGGCCGCTCGGGCCACGGCTTCGCCTATCGGCTCAGCCTCTGGTCAGAGCTTGCCCAGAATCGAGGCGCAGCTCGACACGTCGACGGCGCCTGCCGGCTCGACCTCGAGCGCAGTCACCGTGCCGTCCTCGATGACCGCCGCGTAGCGCCGGGAGCGAGAACCCAGGCCGAAGCCCGAGCCATCCATGACCAAGCCCATGGCCTCGGCAAAGTCGCCGTTGCCGTCAGCAGCCATCTCGATGCCCTCTGCGCCCTGCGCCTGCGCCCAGGCGTTCATGGTCCACGCGTCGTTCACCGAGACGCAGACGATCTTGTCGACACCCTTGCCCGCAAGCTCGGACGCACCTTCGATGTATCCCGGGAGATGGACGTTGCTGCAGCCCGGGGTGAATGCGCCCGGCACTGCGAACAGCACCACCTTGCCGCTGCCCAGCATCTCGCCGGACTGCACGGGCGCAGGCATGCCGCCCTCGTCCAGTACTCGCAGTGTCACATCGGGAATCTGGTCGCCGACCTCAATCGCCATTGCTTCGCTCCGTCCCTGCTCGTTGTGTGGGGAACATGTGGCTCGCAGCGTATCCGGCGCCCGAGCCCCGGGGCTCAGCGGATGGCCGGCACCTGCACGCTCTCGATCCAGCGCAGCAGCTCGCCGTAGGTGGACACCGACGGCAGGTCCGGATTGGCCTCGGCTACCGCCTCGGGACATCGGAACAGGCTCGCCGCATCAGCCGCCCTCAGCATCGTGAGATCGTTGTAGGAGTCGCCGATGGCGGTCACGTGGTAGTTCAGCGCGCGGTACGCCTCGACGGCGCGCCGCTTGGCATCGTCGACTCGACGTCTCCACCCCGCCAAGCGCCCGTCGGCCACGTCAAGACGATGGCAGAGCAGGTGGGGGTAGCCCATCAGATCCAGGAAGTGATCGTCGAATTGCTCGAACGTGTCCGACAGCAGCACCACGACCCAGCGCTGCCGGAGCTCGTCGAGAAACTCCCGCGCTCCCTCCAGCAGGGGCAGCTCAGCAATCACGTCGCGGATCTGCTCGAGCGACACGCCGTGCGTGTTGAGCACATCGATCCGGTACCGCATCAGCGCGTCGTAGTCCGGCTCGTCACGGGTCGTACGTCTCAGCTCGTCGATGCCGGTGCGTTGGGCCACCGCTATCCAGATCTCGGGCGTCAAGACGCCCTCCATGTCCAACGCGATGACCCTCTGCACGAGCGCCGATTCTGTCACGCACACAGCACCACGCCTCATGACTGCCTGCGCCGCCTCGAAGCACATCGAGGCAGGCCCGATACTGTTGAGGCCGAGCCGCCGTGTTCGTTGCTGGCGGCCGTACCGGACAGCTTTTCCTAGAGGGGTTGCTCGTGCCGAACGCCAACGGTCCCCAAGTCCGCCTGCCAACCAAGATGGCCCATTGCGTATTTCGCACTGACGACATCGCAGCGGTGCGCGATTGGTGGTGCACCGTGCTGGGGGCGCAGGTGGTCCACGAGAACGAGTTCATCTGCTTCATCTCCTATGACGATGAGCATCACCGCATGGCCTTCGTCAACCGGGGCCAGCCGGGTCGATACGAGTCGCGCAACGGCACCCTCGAGCACATCGCCTACACCATGGGCACGTTCGGCGACCTCATGGACCACTACGAGCGTCTGCGTGCGGAGGGCATCCTGCCGGTGCGCACCATCAATCACGGGCCGACCACCTCCATGTACTACGCCGATCCCGATGGCAACGGGGTGGAGTTCCAGGTCGAGAACTTCGCGACGATGGCCGAGTGCATCGAGTTCATGAACGGACCGGTCTTCGCGGAGAACCCCATCGGAGTGCTCTTCGACGCCGACGTGCTGCTTGAGCGGTTCCGCCGCGGCGACCCGCTCGCCGAATTGGTTCAGCAAGGCTCAGCTCCGGCTGCGTAACCCCCCCCGCCCGGAGGCAACCAGTGAGCAACACCGTCCACCGCAACGACTACATGACCGACGAGCTGCAGGCGATCTATGACCAGACGGTCGCTTTCGTCGCCAATGAGGTCACACCAGTCGGCGATGCCTGGGAGGAAGACGGCCAGGTGCCCCGCGAGATCTACAAGCGCATGGGCGAACTGGAGATGTTCTCGCTGCGGGTGCCCGAGCGGTGGGGCGGGCTCGGCCTCGGCCCTCTTGCCTCAGCGACGTTCGCCGAAGCGCTTGGCACCTCCACCTACGCAGGCTTTGAGGCGAACATCTTGGTGCACACCGACATGGCGTTGCCACACCTGCTCAATGCAGGCACTGATGAACAGCTTGAGCGCTGGCTGCCGTCGATCCAGTCCGGGGACACCATGATGTGCATCGGCGTCACCGAGCCTGACGCAGGATCCGATGTGGCGGGATTGCGCACAACCGCGGTGCCCGACGGCGATGGGTGGCGTCTCAACGGCACCAAGACGTTCATCACCGGTGCCGTGTACGGCGACATCGTCGCACTGGCGGCGCGCACGAACCCCGATGACCGCTACGGGATCTCCATGTTCCTGGTGCCGACCAACGCGGACGGGTTCGAGGTGGCCAACAAGCTCGACAAGCACGGCTGGCGCTGCTCGGACACTGCCGAGCTCGTGCTGCACGATGTGTGGCTGGGGAGCGATCACCTGCTCGGCGAGGTGCACCGGGGCTTCTACGCCGCCATGCAGAATTTCCAGAATGAGCGGATGGTCATCGTGGGGATGGGCATCGGCGCGGCGCAGGTCGCTATCGATCTGACCAACGCGTACACCCAGCAACGCAAGGCCTTCGGCGGTTCGCTCTACGACTTGGGGGCCATCCGCCAGCGCATGGCGATGAATCAGGCCAAGGTCGACGCAGCGCGCGCCTCGATGTACCACGCCGCATGGCTCAAGGAGCAGGGCATCGATGCCACCAAGGAGATGTCCGGCGTCAAGGCATTCGGCGCCGAAGTCGTGAATCAGGTGATGTACGACTGCATGCAGTTCCACGGCGGCATCGGCTACATGCGCGAGTCGACCATCGAGCGGATGTGCCGCGACGCACGCATCCTGCCGATCGGCGGCGGTGCCACCGAGGTCATGCTCGAAGAGGTCGCGAAGCGCAGCTACATCGACGGCTAGCGGGATTCGAGCAAGTCTCGTACCGAGCCGGCGAACCGTGCTGCCGGGGCGCCGTCGAAGGCTCGATGGTCCCAGGTCAGTGAGAGGGTCAGGACGGGCCGAGGCTCAGGCGCGGCATCTGCCCACACGGTTTCGTTGCGGATGCGACCCACGCCCAGGATCGCCGTGTTGGGCGAGTTGATGATCGGCGTGAATGCATCGACGCCGAACATGCCCAGGGCAGTCACGGTGAACGTGGCGCCTTGGTAGTCGTCGTATCCGAGTGTGCCGTCGCGAGCCCCAGTGGCGAGGCGCGTGGTCTCCGAAGCGATCTCATCGAGACTGAGCCGGTCGGCGTGGCGGACAACCGGCACGAGCAACCCATCGTCAAGCGCGACAGCAAGCCCGACGTGGATGTCGCCCAAGAGCGCCACCGCATCGTCGGTGACCTGAGAATTCACCCGAGGGTGCCTACCGAGCGCAGCCGCCGCCGCAGCGATCACATAATCCGTGTAGCCCGGCACCACCGCTACGACAGCATCTGCGTCCCCGTCACGCTCGTCGGCGTCATCGCCACGAGCAGCTTCGACGAGGTCAGCCCGCTCTGCTACCACGGCGCTCATGTCGACATCCATCGTGAGCGTCAGCTGGGCCATCGAGCGGAGCGAAGCGCTCATGCGCTCGGCGATCACGCCCCGCATCCCCCGCAGGGGAATCTGTTCGGTCGGGGCCTGCGACAGGGGCGGCGCAGCTGAACCTTCATCGGCGGATCGTGAGCTGAGATCAGCCAGCAAGGTGCGGACATGCGCAGCCACATCGGCACGCGAGATGCGCCCGTCTCCAGCACTGGCGGGCACGCGGCGGAGATCGACGCCGAGCAGATCGGCAAGTTGGCGAGCTGCGAACGTCGCCGGCGGCTGCGCCGGCGCGCCTGGCTCAGGTGCCGCGGATCCCGCGATGCCGGCCGGCCCGGCCGCAGGCGCTGTGGCCAGAGCCTCGTTCGCCGCTCGCACATCGCGCTCGGTGATGCGGCCCTTGGGCCCGCTTCCGGCCAACGTTGCGATCTCAACCCCCAGCTCTCGGGCCAGCCGCTTGGCCGCCGGCGACGCCAGGATCCGCTCGCCGGGTGCACGCACAGGCGCTGTGGGGACAGCTTGCGGGGAAGGCTGGGATGCGGGGACGGCCGCCGCCTGCATCTGCGCCGCGGCTGGCGCTGCATCGGCGGGCGCCGGAAGCTCCTCGCCGGCTTCCAGAAACCAGCCGATCCGCACACCGCAGGGGTATTCCACGCCGATCTCACCGGTTTGAGCAAGTACACCGCTGCCCGAGGCCTCGATCTCGGTCTCGACCTTGTCGGTTTCCACCAGCAGCACTGCCTGTCCTGCGGTGACATCGGCACCGTCAGGCACGAGCCAACGCAGGATCGTCCCCGACTCCATCGTCAGGCCCAGCTTCGGCATTGCAAACTCGATGGCCATCGGCGTCCCTTTGCTCAGCGGCCCGCAACCGCAGGGCCGAAGGGGTAGCGCCGTCGCTGTGCTGCCGCAACCGCCGCACCCACGTCGATCACGTACGGACCATCCGGATTGACGGTGATATCCGCCCTCTCGCCCCGACCCAGCACGATCTCGCGTTCTCCGTCCAGCGTCAGCACGCCGGGACCCGACAGGGTGACCGGCTGGCCGAAGCGCAGCTGCTCGCAGTGTGCGACGTCGATGTCTGAGTAGGTGCCGGGCATCACAGCTGCTCGGATGTGTCTGTAGCTCTGTAGATCCCGTGCATTCCCGGACGCGCACCCCAAGCCGACATGGATCCCGCCGGGTTCCTTCCTGCCCACAGGTGCAACGGCGGCAGCGACGGCGGCGAGTCCGACCGAATCCGGCTCGGCAATGGCAGCCACGATCTCGCTCACCGACCCCAGATCCCAAATGGCGCGTGCTCCCACGAACGCGCTCCTCACGAGGCACACGTCAACGAGCGCCACCTCCGCGCGCTGGCTTCCCTCCGCCGTGATGTCGATGATCTTCGCCTGCCACGTCACCTCGGCCGCATCGGCATGGCCGCTCGCCACGGCTCCCGCAGCGAAACCGGCGACGGTGGCCTCAGTCGGGATTGGAAACACGTTGTTGGTGCCGACAGCCAGCGGCACCAGCGGTGCTTCGCGCCACCCCGTTACGACATCACGCTGGGTGCCATCACCGCCGAGCGCAACGATCGCCCCCACGCCTTCGTCACGAAACTGCGCGGCGGCCAACTGCGAGTCACGCCCGGTGTGCCAGCCATGCGGTTCGGCGACCTCCACCGATCCCGGCACCTCCAACCCCGCCAGCGCACGTTCCCCCAACCGTGCCCGGTCGCCGCTGATCAGCACACGTTCGGCGCCGCCCTCGATCGCACCCACCACGGCGCGCCGTATCGCGCCGATCTTGACGGCGTCCGACACGGGGGTCGCCCCCGAAGTCAGCCGCCTGACGTCTTTGCCGGCCAGCGGGTTCGCGACGATTCCGACTGCTGGGCCGGCCGCCGAGTCGGCAGCTTGGCTCACGCCGCCGCGAGTGCCCGGATCCGCTCGCTGATCATCTCGGCGTTGGGAACCCATTCCTTCTCGAGCACGGGGCTGAACGGCACCGGGCTGAATGGTGCGCCGACGCGCTCGATCGGAGCATCCAGGTAGTCGAACGCCTCCTCGGCGATCTGCGAAGCGATCTCGCCGCCGAGGCCGCCGAACCGGACGGCCTCGTGCACCACGGCGACCCGGCTGGTCCGCTGTGCCGACTGGATCACGGTGTCCATGTCCAGCGGCTGGAGGGTGCGCAGATCGATGACGTCGCACTCGATGCCTTCCGCGGCCAGCGCATCTGCCGCCGATGTGGCCTCGTGCACCATCCGGCCGTAGGTCACCACCGTCACGTCGTCGCCTGATCGCACGGTGCTCGCCGTTCCCAGGGGGATCTCGTAAAGATCTTCGGGAACCTCGCCCTTCAGTCCCAGCAGGCGCTTGTGCTTCACGAACACCGTGGGGTTGTCGTCGCGAATGCACGAGACAAGCAGACCCTTCGCGTCGTACGGATTCGACGGCATCACCACCTTGAGTCCCGGGATGTGGCACAGCATCGCTTCGAGGCTCTGGCTGTGCTGAGCCGCCGCTGACAGCCCGGCCCCAGCGCTCGTGGTGATCGTCATCGGCAACGTGGCCTTGCCGCCGAACATGTACTTCAGCTTTGCCGCCTGGTTCACGATCTGGTCCATGGCCACGAGCATGAAGTCCATGAACATCACGTCGACGACCGGGCGAAGGCCGCTCACTGCTGCGCCGGTGCCGAGGCCCACGATGGCCTGCTCGCTGATCGGCGTGTCCACGACTCGCATGTCGCCGAAGCGCTCGTTCAGCCCGCGGAACGAGCCGAACACTCCCCCGGCTCGGCCGACGTCCTCGCCGGCCACGAACACGTTCGAATCGGCGTCCATCATCTGCGCCAGCCCCTCGGTGAAGGCAGCTCCATAGGCGATGCGGCGCTCATCGGTGTCGGTTGGGGGTGTCATGCGGTGGCTCCTGAGTACGCGGCCTGCGTGTAGACGTCGACCAGCAGGCTGTCGGGATCGGGCAGCGGGCTCTCCTCGGCAAAGGCGATCGCAGCTTCGATGTCTGCTTCTGCAGCGGCGTGCACTGCTTGGGCGCCGTCGGCGTCGAGCACGCCGGCGGTTGCCAGCCGGTCCTCGAACAGCTCGATCGGGTCTCGCTGCTTCCACTGTTCGAGCTCGTCGTCGGACCGGTATTTCATGCCGAGGGTCTGCACGCCGTGATGGTTGTAGAAGCGGTAGGTCTTGGCCTCGATGAACGAGGGTCCTTCGCCCCGGCGGGCCCGACTGACTGCCTCGTGTGCGGCTTCCCATACGGCGACCACGTCCATGCCGTCGACGATCGCCCCGGGCATGCCGTAGCCGGCGGCGCGATCCACCACATCGGTGATGGCCATCGTGCGGTCACGAGGCGTGAACTCGCCGTACTCGTTGTTCTCGCACACGAACAGCACCGGCAGCGACAGCGCAGCCGCCATGTTGGCAGCCTCATGGAATGCGCCGATGTTCGAGGCGCCGTCGCCGAAGAACACCACCGAGACCCGGTCGCTTCCCCGGTACTTGTTCGCGAACCCGGCGCCTACGGCGATCGGCACGCCGCCGCCCACGATGCCGTTCGCACCGAGCATGCCCAGGTCGAGATCGCAGATGTGCATGGAGCCGCCCTTGCCCCCGCAGTAGCCGGTGGCCTTGCCCATCAGCTCGGCCATCATCCCGCCGTAGTCGCCTCCCTTGGCCACCAGGTGCCCGTGCCCTCGGTGGGTCGAGCTGATCTGGTCGTCATCGTCGAGGTTGGCGCACACCCCGGCGGCCACGGCCTCCTCCCCCACGTACAGGTGCAGGAACCCGGGCAGCCGGTTCTGCTCCGCGAGCCGGCCGGCGGCTTCCTCGAAGTGGCGGATCCGCACCATGCGCCGGTGCAGATCCAGCAGTGTCTCTGGACTCGGATCCATGCGAACCCCCTCGTGGCACGGCTCCAGCGCGCCTCACACTAGTTCTGGCCCTGTGCGCCGATCACGGCTGCGTTCGGCCCGTCCGTCGCCGTCACGGGTTGGCGACTCCGTTGCCTTCACGAGCGACGCGTAGTGTGGCCCGGTGGCTCCCGAACCAGATGCATCTCCGACTTCCGAACCTCGTTCGATTCATCCCAGCGGGCCCGATCCCGGCATCGGGCGCGGCGGCCTGCGCTCCGCAGCCTGGTTCGACATCGAGGGCGATCCGCTCATGTCGGCGCTGTACCTCGAGCGCTACGCCAACTATGGATTGACTCGCGAAGAACTTCAGTCGGGCAAGCCGATTATCGGCATCGCCCAGACCGGCTCAGACCTGTCGCCGTGCAACCGGCACCACCTCGAGCTGGCCAAGCGGGTGCGCGAGGGCATCCGCGAGGCGGGCGGCATCGCGTTCGAGTTCGGCGTGCATCCCATCCAGGAGACCGGCAAACGGCCGACAGCCTCGCTCGACCGCAACCTGGCCTACCTGGGCCTCGTCGAAGTGCTGCAGGGCTATCCGCTCGACGGCGTGGTGCTCACGATCGGCTGCGACAAGACCACGCCGGCGTGCCTGATGGCAGCCGCAACCGTGAACCTGCCGGCCATCGCACTGTCGGTCGGGCCGATGCTGAACGGCTGGCACGAGGGGCGCCGCACCGGCTCGGGCACAGTCGTGTGGAAGGCGCGGGAGCTCTACGCGGCCGGCGAGATCGACGACACCGGGTTCATCGATCTGGTGGCGTCCTCGGCGCCGTCGGTCGGCTACTGCTCCACGATGGGCACCGCCACCACCATGAACTCGCTCGCCGAGACGCTGGGCATGCAGCTGCCGGGCTCCGCGGCGATCCCTGCCCCGTACCGCGAGCGGGCGCAGATGGCGTACCGGACTGGTCTGCGCATCGTCGAGATGGTGCGCGAAGACCTTCGACCGGCGGACATCATGACCCGCGAGGCCTTCGAGAACGCCATCGTGGTGAACTCCGCCATCGGCGGGTCCACCAACGCCCCGATCCACCTCAATGCGATCGCCGCTCACCTCGGGGTGCCGCTCGACAACGACGACTGGCAGAAGCACGGCTTCGCAGTGCCGCTGCTGGTGAATCTCATGCCTGCCGGGGAGTACCTCGGCGAGGACTATCACCACGCCGGCGGTGTGCCCGCGGTAGTTGGCGAGCTGATGCGTGCCGGGCTGCTGCCTCACCCCGAGGCGCTGACCGCCAACGGTCGCAGCATCGGCGAGAACTGCGCTGACGCCCAGATCATGGACACCGACGTGATCCGTGCTGCCGGCGAGCCGCTCCTTGCCGACGCTGGCTTCATCAACCTGTCGGGCAATCTCTTCGACAGCGCCATCATGAAGACCAGCGTCATCTCCGACGAGTTCCGCCAGCGCTACCTGTCGAACCCCGACGATCCCGACGCCTTCGAGGGCCGCGCCATCGTCTTCGACGGGCCGGAGGACTATCGGGCCAACATCGACAATCCCGAACTCGGGATCGACGAGCACTGCATGCTGTTCGTGCGCGGGACCGGCCCGGTCGGCTACCCGGGCGGCGCTGAGGTCGTCAACATGCAGCCGCCTGCGGCACTGCTGGTGCGCGGCGTCCACTCGCTGCCGTGCATCGGCGACGGTCGCCAGTCCGGTACGTCAGGCTCGCCGTCGATCCTGAACGCCGCGCCCGAAGCCGCCGTCGGCGGCGGTCTGGCGCTGCTGCGCACTGGCGACCGCGTCCGGATCGACTTGCGGCGCGGCAGCGCCGACATGCTGGTGGATGACGACGAGCTGGCCCGGCGCCGCGCCGAGTTGGACGACGCCGGCGGTTACCCGGTGCCGCCGTCGCACACCCCGTGGCAGGAGATCCAACGAGGGATCGTCAGCCAGTTCGACGAAGGCATGGTGCTGCGCCCGGCAGTGAAGTACCGGGACACCTCGCGCACGCACGGCACACCGCGCCACAACCACTAGCGGCCGGATGACGACACCCGGCGTGCCAGAACGGTCTCAGCGATGATCTGGGCACTGCTGGCGCTGCTGGCGGGATTGGTCCTGCTGGTGGTTGCCGGAGACCACTTCGTGGCGGGTGCATCACGCCTGGCGACGGCGCTGCGCATGCGACCGGCCGTGATCGGCGCAGTGGTCTTGGGATTCGGGACCTCTGCCCCAGAGATGGTCGTGTCGGCGCTGGCGTCGATCAACGACAACCCGGCGCTGGGCGTGGGCAACATCGTGGGTTCGAACGTCGCGAACCTGAGTCTCGGCCTCGGCGTGGCGGCGCTGCTGATGCCGATCCCGTTCTCCCGCACCGCGCTGCGAAGGGACGTCCCGTGGTCGGTGGCGACCGCCGCCATTTTCGCGGTGCTCGTGATGGACGACTACCTCAGCCGGCTCGAAGGCGGGCTGCTGGCAGCGCTGATGGCGATCACGCTGGTGTGGCTCATCCGCACGTCGCGTGACGACGAGCGACTGCCCGATGCGGATGGCGCTCCCGGCTCGACGGCACGCGATGCCGGGGCCGCGTGGCGCAATCTGGTGCGGGCGGTCCTGGGCCTGTGCGGGGTGATCATCGGTGCCCAACTCGCTGTGGAGGGCGCCATTGCCCTTGCCAAGCATTGGAACCTGAGCGGCGGGTTCATCGGCTTCTCGATCGTGGCACTCGGCACGTCCCTGCCGGAGGTGGCCACCGTCGTGGCGGCGGCTCGCAAGGGCCATACCGAGCTAATCGTGGGCAACCTGTTCGGTTCCAACGTCTTCAACAGTCTCGCCGTAGGCGGGGCAATGGGGCTCGTGGGCGCCGGCGCCATCGACGATCCCTCGCTGACGGGCCTGGGCACCGGGGCGATGATGGCCGTGGTCGTGCTGGCCTACCTGGGTGCCCTGGTGGGCAAGCGCGCCGGGCGCATCGACGGCGTCGTGCTGCTGGGCATCTACGTCGCCACCATGATCCTGCTCGGCACCGGCTAGGACTCGTTCCGCTGATCGTCGCTGCTGGCTGTCGTGCGCAGCGTGCGCCCGCTCACGACGCTGACTGCTCGTGACCGGGGCTGGTCTGGAATGAGCGGTGGCTATTCGTACCAGCCAGCGCCGAGCAGCACATCGCCGCGGCGCACCACCCACGAGTGCTTCGGTGCGTCCGCACCGGTTACCGGATGGGTGAAGATGTAGCTCACCCAAGCGCCGCCGCTGCCCTCGGTCACCGCAGCGAATGCCTCGCCGTAGTCGTAGCCCGTGGAGTCGATGCGATCGCGGGTAGTGCCCACCAAGTCGGGCCGTGCGGGGTTGGCGACCGTATATATCGCACCGTCACGGTCCTCGAGAACGAAGACATACCAAGGGCCGTCGGCGCGGCCGGGGTCGTTGTAGTGCTCGATCGTGGCGTCGAGGCCGTGCTCGTCGAAGTAGTCGACAGCGTCGCTGACCAACTGCTGTGTGTAGTCCTGAAGCTCTCGCTGCGGCGCCTCGCCCATGGTCGGCGCCGACCCAGAGCACCCGGCAATCGCGACAACAGCAACCGCGCACAGCAATCCCGACCAACGTCTCACGCTTCGCATGGACATCACGCTCCTGAGAGGATCCGGCAGCGTACTGCTACGGGCCGGCCCGAGAAATGCCCCGTTGCCAGATCCACAGCAGCACGATGCCGATGAGTGAGCACACCGCCGACGCATAGAAAGCGCCGACTGTGGCACCGACGAGCCACGCCGAGACGCCCAGGATCGGCCCGCCGATTCCCGCAGAGAGCTCGAAGAACATCGTGAAGGTGCTGACGGCTCGCGCACGTTCGTTGGGCGGCACGCCGTCTACTGCGGCGACCATGAGCGCCGGATAGAGCAGTGATCCTCCCAATGCCAGCACCACGGTTCCCGCATACAGCCCGAACGGCGTCACGAAGGTGCCCATGATGACCATGCCGAGCGCCGCCCCGAACAGCGCCACCGTCGCAGTCTTGGTGGTTCCGAGCCGGTCCGGGAGCTTGCGGCCGAGGACTCTCAGAACCAGCACGAGCATCCCGTACAGGAAGAAAACCGTCCCGTAATCGCCGAGATCCGTCTCGGCCGCCAGTTTCGGCAGGAAGCCCTGCAACGCCGGGAAGATGATGATTCCCATCGCCAGGATCACTCCGGGCCAGACGGCGTGCCGGTAGAACAACCGGCTCATGACGGTGGCCCCCAGGTCACCGGACGCGGCGACGCTCGCTGGGCCCGGAGGCTCGTCGGCACTCCTCACCTCGAACACCGTGGGCTGAGCGATGCTCGGCAGTTGACGGGCACCGAAGGTCGTCCCGCTGGAATCTGACGAGATTGCCTGGCCGCTCGGCGCCGGAGTTGGAGCCGGGCCCGGAATCAACAGCGATTCCTCCCGGGGCAACAGCATCCCGATGGCCGTGGCAGCCAGCATCAGCGTGCCCGACACGACGAACGCCACATCGAAGCCGTCGAGCGCTGTGGAGGCGTCGCCCCACGCTCGCGCAGCCTCCCCGACGCCTGGGCCGATCGCCATGCCGCCGTAGATCGATACCGAGAACCAGCTCAGGGCCTCCCCTCGCCGGTGCTCCGGTGCCAAGTCGCTCACCATCGCTGCGCTGCCGACGAAGAAGGCCCCTTGGAATGCCCCGATCAGCAAGCGCATCAGCAGGATCACGGCATAGGTGTCTGCCCACACGTGGCCATAGGTCGTGAGGGCGGTGAGCAGGCAGCCCGACACCACCAGGAACCGTCGACCCTTCTGGTCGCCGAGGATGCCGATGGTCGGCCGAGCGGCAATCGCAGTGACAGCGAACACGCTGATCGCAAAGCCGACAGCCACGTCCCCGCCGCCGGTCTGTTCGACTACGAGCAGAGAGATCAGCGGCAGCAGTGTCGAGAACGAGACAGCCGAGCAGAAGGCGCTCAAGTTCAGGATCAGGAACGGAACGCTAAACAGGCGCGTGGGCTCGCCAAGGGGCGGAGCGGCGGGTGCCGCTGTGAACGTCGTCTGCGACATGGGGCCCTGGCCTCGTTGACGCTGAGCCCGGAATTCGATGCGGGCGGGCGGGTTCCGGTGCGCCATGCTAGGGGCGATGCCCGAGACGCTGCGGGGAATTTCCAGTCGATGAATGCTGCGATGAACGCTGCAACATCGGTCGTGCGCGGGGCGTGCCATCACGACTGTCCCGATACGTGCGCTTGGGAGGTCACGGTGCGCGACGGCGTGGCCGTGAACCTGCGTGGCGACCCCAGCCATCCGTTCACTGACGGGCAGCTCTGCCCCAAGGTGAACCCGTTCCTCGATCGGGTGTATCACCCGGACCGGCTGCTGCGGCCCCTACGACGCGTCGGACCCAAGGGCGAGGGCCGGTTCGAGCCGGTCGACTGGGATGCCGCGATCACCGAGATCGCCGACCGGATCGGCACCGCCGTCGCGCAGCATGGTGGCGAGACGGTGCTGCCGTACTCGCTCGACGGCACCCAAGGGCTCGTGCAGAAGGGCGTGCTGGCCGATCGGTTCTTCGCAGCGCTCGGGGCCACGCAGCTGAACCGGCACATCTGCGGCGTGACCGCCTGGCACGGGGCTGCCGACGTGCTCGGCGTGCCGCTCGGCACAGATCCCACCGAGATCGCGAGCGCCCGCACCATCGTGCTGTGGGGCACCAACACGCTGCTCACCAACCGCCACCTGTGGCCGTATGTGGAGCAGGCTCATGGCAACGGCGCCAGCGTCATCGTCGTCGACCCGGTCTCCACGATGACCGCTCAACGCTCCGACTGGCACATCCAGCCGCGCCCCGGCACCGATGTCGCGCTCGTGCTGGGCATCATCGGCGTGCTGGACCGGGACGGTCTCATCGACGAGGAGCGTGTGAGCGCCGCCGCTTCGGGCTGGGCCGAATTGCGTGCCGAAGCCGAGGCCCTGGGCCTTGAGAGCGCGGCCTCGATCACCGGTCTCGCTGAAGCCGACATCATCTCGCTGGCCCATCGCATCGCGCAACAGCAACCCGCTGTGCTGCGTGCGCTCATCGGCATGGAACATCGTGAGCACGGCCAGGACATTCACCGCGCCGTGGCCGCCTTGGCGGTTGTGTCGGGTTCGGAGTACATGCGCTCCACGCAGGTGTACTTCGACACGGCATTTGCCGACATCGTGCCGCCGCCGGGGCCGCAGCGGACCGTCAACATGTCAGCTCTCGGTGCGGCGCTCACCGATGCCACCCTGCAACCGCCGGTCACCGTGCTCGTGAACTACGGCTGCAATCCGGCTGCTATCACGCCCGACCAGAACCGGGTGCTGGCGGGCCTCGGGCGCGACGACCTGTTCGCGGTGGTCATCGAGCAGTTCATGACCGACACCGCCCGCTATGCCGACATCGTGCTGCCCACCACCACCCAGATCGAGCATCTCGACCTGATGAACGCATGGGGCCATCTCTACGTGTCGCTGAACCTGCCGGCCATCGAGCCGCTCGGCGAATGCCTGCCGAACACAGAGATCTTCCGGCGACTGGCCGGCGCGCTGGCCCTCGGCGCATCCGGCCTCGCCGACAGCGACGAACAGATGGCGCGGGACCTGCTCGCGAGCGGCCACCCCTGGCTCGACGGCATCACCTACGAACGGCTCCAGCGCGACGGCTGGGCACGGCTCGCAGTGCCAGCGGGCTGGTCTGCGCTGGCCGACAGGGAGGTTCCTCTCCCGCCGTCAGGCGTAGATGCCGGGGCGCAATCCCGCTCGCTTGGGCCGATCCGGCTCGGCGAGCTGCGCTACCGGCCCGCCGCGGAATCGCTCAGCGGCGACCCGGAACTCGTCGAGCGCTATCCACTGGCGCTGATGTCGCTCAAGCAGCATCAGCGATTTCTCAACAGCCACTACGGCGGGTTCGAGCACCACCTGCCCGACCCGCCCCGGCCCCGCCTCGACATCAGCGCCGCCGATGCCGAGGCGCGTGGCATCGCCGAGGGCGAGCGAGTGCGTGTCTACAACGGCCGCGGCGAGCTGTTCACCACTGCTGCCATCTCCGACCGCCTGCAGCCCGGTCTGGTGACGATGCCCTTCGGCTGGTGGGCTGGCGAAGCCGATGCGCGCACGGTCAACGTGCTCACCAATGCAGCAATTGGCGGCGACGATCCCGACGTCGGCTCGGCTGCATTTCACGACACCCTCGTCGAGGTGGAGGCTGCTCCTGATGTGCGGCAGCCAGCCGACCGCCCGTCGTCGTAGCCTGCCAAGGCGATGAACGTCGCTCAACTGCTCGAGCGCTTCCCTCACGACGACACCGTCGTGCTGATCGACCGCTCAGCCACACCGCCCGAGCGGGTCACCGCGTCTGCGCTGCGAGAACGAGCTCTGCGCTGCGGGGCGGGCCTCGCTGCCCGCGGCCTGGCGCCGTTCACCCGCGTCGGGCTGCTCGCCGCCAACTGCGGCCAGTACTACGACGTGATGTTCGGGGCGCCCGCTGCGGGGCTGGTCTTCGTGCCGCTCAACACCCGGCTTCCCGCCGAGACGCAGGCATACATCCTCGACGACGCCGACGTGCGACTGGTCATCTCCGATTCCGAGCACGCACCGCTCGTACCACCCGACATGCCCCACATCATCATCGGCACACCCGAATGGGACGCCCTTGTCGCCGCCGATCCCCTCACCGCGGTCGCCGATGTGGACGACGACGACATCGCCGTGCAGATCTACACCTCGGGCTCGACCGGGCGGCCCAAGGGTGTGCTGCTGACGCATCGCAACATCACCTTCACCGTCCTCGAGTACGGCGCAGCGATGCCGGGCGAGGTGATGCTGGTCTCGGCTCCGCTGTACCACAAGAACGCTTCGATGTCCTCCAAGCTGGCGTTTGCCAATGGAGGCACGGTGGTGCTCCTTCCGGGCTTCACGGCTTCGGGCTACATCGAAGCAATCGAATCCCACCGGGTCACCATGTGCTCGGGCGTGCCCACGATGTTCGCCCTCGTCACCGCCGAAATCGCCTCCCGTGTCGCCGCTGGTCAGGAGATGCCGGACTTGTCGTCGGTGCAGCGGGCTTTCATCGGCTCTGCGCCTCTGACTGAGGCCCTGTACGACGACGTGCAGCGTTTGCTGCCGCAGGCGGTCGTCTCCAACGGGTACGGCACCACCGAGGCGGTGCTCGAGTTCGGTCCCCACCCCGAAGGCAAGCCCAGGCCCAAGATCTCTGTCGGCCACCAGCACCCCAAGGTGGAGTTGCGGCTCGTCGACCCGATCACCGGCGAGGACGCTGACGCCGGCGAGCTGTGGGTGCGCTCGCCCGGCGTCATGACCGGCTACCACAACCTGCCCGACGTCACTGCCGAACGTCTCACCGACGGCTGGTACCACACGGGCGACCTCATGACTCGCGATGAGGATGGCTGGTACTACTTCGTGGGCCGCGTGGACGACATGTTCGTCTGCGCCGGCGAGAACATCTACCCCGATGCCGTGGAGCAGATGCTCGAGAAGCACCCCGCGGTGCACCAGGCCGTCGTGGTTCCGGTGCTCGACGAGCTGAAGGGCCAACTGCCGGCAGCATTTGTACGTGCCGAACCTGGCCACACGCTCACGGTCGACGACGTCAAGCGCTACGCGCTTGCCAATGGTCCCGCGTACGCCCATCCCCGCCATGTGTGGATCGTTGACGAGATCCCGCTGGCCTCGACCGCCAAGATCGACCGCAACGGCTTGGTCGCCCAGGCCGCCGATCTGGTGAAGGCTGACTCCCCCTGAACAGCGAGCACGCGGATTCGGATAGCGCGGCCGACGCTGCAGCGCCGCCCCACTCGCCGGAGAATCGCCCCGTGCCAGCGAGCCCTACATCGAGGCTCCGCAAGCTGAGTCGCAGCACCCTGAATATCGCCAACGAGATCCGCCAGGACTGGGCTCAGCACCGCATCGCCGGGCTCTCCGCCGAGATTGCATTCTTCGCCCTCTTGGGGCTCTTCCCCGCCGTCATCGTGTTCGCAGCGCTGCTGGGATCGCTCGACGTGCTGATCGGCCAGAGCGCGGCATCCGGCACCGAGGATTGGCTGCTGCAACGGATCAGCGACACCTTCGGAGACCAGAACACGCTCGACGCCACGGTCGCCGATCTCTTCGATCGCTCCGACGCACGGGTCGTGACCGTCGGCATCGTCGTGGCTGCCTATGCGTCGTCGCGCGGCTTCATCGCCGTGGTGCGTGCCTTGAACGTGACCCGCGGCCACCACGGCGCTCGCAGCTGGCTGTCGACCCGCTTCGTGGGCTTCGCCCTGACATTTCTGACGTTGGTGGTCGCCGTCGTGGTGGCGACGATGGTGGTCGTGGGGCCGCTGTTCGGCGGCGGCTCCGAGCTGGCTGGCCGACTGGGCGCTGGAAGCTCGTTCAGCACGGCGTGGGACTGGCTCCGGTGGCCCGTCGTCTTCCTGGCAGTCGTGGCGTGGGCGGCAACGGTGTACCGGATCGCCCCGCGCCACAAGCTCACCTGGCGACGAGAAGTCCCGGGAGCCCTGCTGGCGACGGTGTGGTGGCTGGCCGTATCCGGCGGGTTCGGTGCCTACTTGCAGCTCGCCTCGAACGGCGTCAACGCCGTCTTTGGCCTGCTCGGCGGCGCCCTCAGCCTGCTGCTGTGGCTGTACCTGCTCGCCATGGGCCTCCTCGCCGGCGCCCAGCTCAACAGCCTCCTCGACCGCCACCGCCTGCAGGCTTTCGACCAACAGGCATCGCCCGAGCCGCTCTCCTAGGGTGGCGGGCATGTGGATTCGTCTTCGTCAGATTGCTGTTACTACTGCCGACTTGGCCCAGACCTCGGCGGACATCCAGAGCGTTCTCGGCGTTGAGCCGTGCTTCACCGATCCCGGTGTCGGCATCTTCGGCCTCAAGAACGTGCTGTGGCCGGTGGGCACTCAGTTCCTTGAGTGCGTCACACCGATCCAAGACGACACTGCTGCCGGCCGGTACCAGCAGCGGCGCGGCGGCGACACCGGGTACATGGTCATCACCCAGGTCAGCGACGTTGCTGCGCGCCGCGCCCACGTCGACGAGATGGGCATCCGGATCGCATTCGAGATGAACTTTCCTGATGAAGGCCATGTCGGCATGCAGCTGCACCCGGCCGACACCGGCGGTGCCTTCTTCGAGATGGACCAGATGACCGGACCCACCGGCGACGACGTCGGAGGCGCTTGGACGCCTGCCGGCTCCTACTGGGAGCCCTACGTCTGCACCGACAGGGTGAGCAACATCGCCGCCGCCGAGCTCCAGAGCCCCGACCCGCAGCGCTTGGCCGAGCGTTGGAGCCAGATTGCGCAGATCGACCTCGACACCGATGCCGACGGCCACCCCACGATCCAGCTCGACAACGCCACCCTCAGATTCGTGCCGGAAGCCGACGGGCGCGGCGAAGGCCTCGGTGCCATCGATGTCACGACTGTCGACCGCGAAGCGGTGCTCGCAGTAGCCCGCACGCGGGACTGCTACGTGAACGACAGCCAAGTCGCGCTCGCCGGCCTGCGCGTCAACCTCGTCGACGCCGGCTGAACGGGCTTGCCGGCACTTACCGGACCGCGCGTCAATCTCTTCGACGCCGACTGACACGGGCTTGCCGGCGCTCGTCGGCCTACCATCGGCATCCGCCGCAGGTCGCCGCTCGGTTGCGACCACACAGGGAGGTTCTTGCCGATGAGCGAGATCGTTGACCAATTCAAGCGCTCCGTCGCGCTCTTCGACTCGGTGGTGGCCAGCGTGCCCGACGATGCCTGGGGCAATGACACGCCATGCGCCGACTGGAATGCAAGTGAACTGCTGCGTCACCAGTGCGGCGTGCTCGACGCGCTCGCCGGCATCGCCCGCACCGGCGAGGTGGGCATGCCCCAGATGGCCGACGACGCCGGCGATCCGGCGGCCCAGTGGCAGGCCACCCGCGAGGGCGTGCTCGCCGCAATCGACGGCGCCGACCTCTCCGCCGAAGACAAGTACTGGTTCGGGCCGATGAGCTTCGAGAACTTCGTGGGCATGGTGCAGTGGGACCCGCTGACCCACGCATGGGACCTGGCCCAGGCCAGCGGCAACCCCATCGACCTGCCCGACGACCTGTGCGAGGCCACCCTCGCGCGGGTGCAAGCCTTGGGCGACATTCCCCGCAAGTGGAGGCTGATCACCGACGCAGTCGATGTTTCCGACGACGCGCCGATGTCGCACCGCTACCTCGGCTACGTCGGGCGCCAGCCGTGAACGCCGCCGCTGAGAGCGAGGCCGACCAGACAGACGCCGGCAGCGAGCGTGCCGAGCCGCAGCGCTGGCAGATCGGCGACGTGTCCATCACGTCGGTCTCGGAGGCCGCCACGCCGACCTCGCCGCGCTTCCTCTACGACGGCGTCAGCAAGGGCGGCGTGCTGGCCCGTGCTGAGGCTGCGCCGTGGCTGCGCCCGCACTTCGTCAGCGACGACGGCTACCTGTTGCAGCGCATCCATACCTGCGTGATCTCGGCAGGCGAACATCGCATCGCGGTGGACACCTGCGTCGGCAACGACAAGGAACGCACCAACCCGCTGTGGCACCGCCAGCAAGGTCCGTTCCTCGACGACATGGCCGCCGCTGGCTTCCCGCCCGAGTCGATCACCCATGTGGTGTGCACCCACCTGCACGTGGACCATGTGGGCTGGAACACCTGCCTGAACGCCGACGGCGAATGGGTGCCCACATTCCCCAACGCGGAGTACCTGTTCTGCGCGCCCGAGTACGACTACTGGGCCAATCACGAAGACCTCTTCGGTGATGCCGTGTTCGAGGACTCGGTGGCTCCCATCGCCGCCGCGGACCGCGCCAACATGGTCGAAGCTGTCGACAGCATCTGCTCAGAGGTGTCGTTCCAGTCCACGCCGGGCCACACACCGGGGCACCTCTCGGTGGTGATCTCCAGCGGCGGCAAGCGAGCGATCATCACCGGCGACATGGCACATACCCCGATGCAGCTCGCCGACCCCGACCTCAGCTCGATGTTCGACACCGATCCCGACGAAGCGCGCCGCACCCGCCACGTGGCATTCGGCGACTGGGCAGACGGTGAGACCCTGGTGATCGGCACCCACTTCGGAGGACCCACCGCCGGCGTCATGGTTCCCCACGAAGGCGCCTACCGCCTCGACTGCGACTGACGTCCAGGGGCTGCGCCCCGGGCCACGGGGTCCGCCAGCAAGAGTGCTTAGTGGCCGCTTCGCAGCAGCCGCGCGATGCCTGACATCAGGCGATCCGGACGGTCCGAGCGCAGTTCGCGCTGATCGGCGGCACCAAGCAAGGCGCGGCTGCCCCGCACGCCGAGCCAGCGCAGCGGCTCCGGCTCCCACCGACGCGAGCTCACCCCCACCCAGGGCAGGCTCGTGCGCTCGGTATCGCGCTCAGCGATCAGCTCGGCCATGGTGCGGCCAGCCAGGTTGGACGCTGCGACGCCCTCGCCCACATAGCCGCCCAGCACGCCTTCGCCGGTGCGCGGGTCGAAGCGCACGCCGGGCAGCCAGTTGCGCGGGATGCCCAGCACCCCGCCCCAGCGGTGGGTGACACGCGCCTCGGCGACCTGCGGCAGCATCTCGGAAAGCACCCGCCAGATTCGCCGGTGCATACCCAGATGCGTCTCGGCAGCGGGCACGATCCGCGAGCCGAAGCTGTACGGCTCCCCGGTGGCGCCGAAAGCGATCCGGTTGTCGGCAGTGCGCTGTCCGTAGGTGACCATGCGGCGATCGTCGGCGAAGCTCGGCCGGTTCGCGAGGCCGATGTCGTCGAAGACTGCATCAGGCAGCGGCTCGGTGGCGATCATCCGCGAATAGACGGGCAAGATGTCCCGCCGCAAGCCCTGCAGATCTCTCGTGTACGCCTCGGTGGCGCGAACGATCACCGGGGCCCGAACTTCGCGGCGGCCGCGGCTCATCGGCGAGCCACGAGCGCCCTCTGCGGCAATCTGCACCGCACCGCCGTCGAAACCGTTGACAGGTGTCTGCTCGTAGATCTCCACCCCCGCCGCTTCGGCGGCCCAGGCCAGTCCCAGCGCCAGCTTGGCGGGATCCACTACCGCAGAAGGGCCGAGCAGGACACCGCTGCGCACATCGGTGGCGTTGAGCTGCTCTCGGGCTTCGTCAGCATCGAGCAGGCGAATCTCGTCTTCGGTCAGCCCGAAGCTGCGAGCTTCGGCTATCTCGGCGACCTGTCGCTCCGCTTGGGGACCCGTGCGCGCCACCCTGATGGTGCCGCCCTTGGCGTAGTCGCAGTCGATGCCCTCAGCGGATGCCACACGCCCGATCTCGTCGACGGCGTCGAACACGGCTCGCACCAGGCGCCGGGATTCGGTCGGGCTGGAACGCCGCGCGTAGTCGGCAACCGAGCCGGCCAGCTCCCCCACCGCCCAACCCCCGTTGCGCCCCGACGCACCGAAGCCGCAGTGGTGCCGCTCCAGCACGACCACACGCATCGCAGGCTCCAGCTGCTTGAGGTAGTAGGCGGTCCACAACCCGCTGAATCCCCCGCCGACGATGGCCACGTCGACGTCGAGATCACCCTCGACAGCGGGACGGGGCGCGACAGGCGGCTCGAGCCGGTCGATCCACAGCGGCGTCGTCGATGCCGTCTCCAGCGACCAAGGATCCGAGCTGAGTGCAGCGGCCATCCCCTTCGAAAACTACTGCCGCTGCCAGCCGCTTCCCGACGCAGGGATAATCTCTCAGCCGGCGGCTGAGTGCGGCAGGCGCCGCGGGGGTGCTGCGATGCGTGAGATCGAAGCCGTGTCAGTCGGCGAGCGCTCGGGCCTGCGATACGCCCGGATCCTCCCGGAGTGGGCTGCCGAACTGGAGGCCCTGGAGCTGGCCTCCCACCCGACCGCAGACCGCGCCGACCTCTATGACGCCCAAGGCTTTACTCAGCTGGCGCAGGACTTCCCCGAGGGCTGCTTCGCAGGATTCGACGGCGACGAGCTCGTGGCCATGGGGGTCGGCATCTGCTGCGATTTCGACTGGGAGAACCCGATTCACACGATCGCCGATCTCGTCCCTGAAGACCACAGCGCCAGCGGGCACGATCCCGACGGCCGCTGGTACTACGGCACCAGTATCGCCACCCGGCTTTCCCACCGCCGCAAGGGCATCGGCGCTGAGCTCTACGTGCTGCGCAAGCAGGTCTGCATCGATCTCGGCTTGGACGGCATCGTGGCAGGCGGCGTCATCCCCGGCTACGCCGAGCACAAGGAAAACATGAGCGCCGACGAGTACATCACCGAGGTGCGGGAAGGCCGGCTGTACGACCGGACGCTGAGCTTCCAGATCGAGAACGGGTTCGAGGCAGTGTGCGGCCTGCCGAACTACATCGCCGATCCGGCAACCGACAGCTGGGCGGCTCTGATCGTCTGGCGCAACCCAGAACTACAGAGCGGCGCGTGAGCGACAGCACCGATCCCGCGGCGGGCGGAGGAGGCTTGATCGCCGGCTCCGACGCCGAGACCCTCGGCGATCAGGCATTCCGCTCAGACGACCTGCACGGCCGCAAACCCGAGATGACCTACGGCGGTGCGCTGTCGTTCCTGCGACGCCGCTACACCCGCGACATCGCCGACGCCGACATCGTCGTGTCGGGCATCCCGTTCGACATGGCGACGTCGAACCGGCCGGGTGCTCGGCTGGGTCCGCGCGCCATCCGGGCAGCGTCAACAGGACTCGCCGAGCTCGACGCCTACCCCTTCGGTTTCGACCCGTTCGCGTATCTCGCCGTGGTCGATTACGGCGACTGCTTCATCGACTATGGCCACCCCACAGAGGCCGTCGAGCGAATCGAGGCCCACTGCACCGAGATCTTGGCTCACGACGCGCAGATGGTGACCTTCGGCGGCGACCACTTCGTCACCTACCCGATCCTGCGTGCCCATGCGGCCAAGCACGGGCCACTGTCGCTCATCCACTTCGACGCGCATCCCGATACGTGGCCCGACGACGAGGGCCGCCTCGATCACGGCTCAATGTTCCTGCGTGCGCTGCAAGAGGGCATCATCGACCCCGAGGCATCTGTCCAGATCGGCATCCGCACCCACAACGACGACGACTACGGGTTCACGGTGCTCGGTGCGCCCTGGGTGCACCGCAACGGACCCGCTGCTGTGCTCGAGGTCGTGCGGGAGAAGGTCGCCGACCGCCGGGCCTACGTGACCTTCGACATCGACTGCATCGATCCGGCATTTGCCCCGGGCACCGGCACGCCGGTGTCAGGAGGGCTCACCACTGCGCAATCGCTGGAGATCGTGCGGGGCCTCGCCCCCTTTGACATCGTGGGGATGGACGTGGTCGAGGTTGCCCCCGCGTACGACGTATCAGAGATCACCGCCTTGGCGGCCGCAACGCTCGCTCACGACTTCATCTGCACGCAGGCCGTTCGTGCCGGGGCGCCTGCACAGCCGCTGGGGCTGACATGAACAGCGAGGACATGTCGTCCGCGCCACCGCCCGATGCTGGTTCCAGCGTGCCCGCCGTGGAAATGCACGGCATCTCCAAGCGATTCGGTGATGTCGTGGCAGTCGACGGCGTTGACCTGCAGATCGGCGACGGCGAGTTCTTCGCATTGCTCGGGCCGTCAGGATGCGGCAAGACCACCACGCTGCGGATGATCGCCGGCCTCGACATCCCCAGCGAGGGACGCCTGGCGATCTTCGGCGAGGAAGTCGCATCGTGGCCTCCCGACCGGCGACCGGTCAACACCGTGTTCCAGGCCTACGCCCTCTTCCCCCACATGACGGTGGCGCAGAACATCGCATTCGGACTGCAGATGCGGGGCATCCGCGGCCCCGATGCCGACCGCCAGGTCGCTGAGGCCACCGCCCTGGTGCAGCTAGAAGGCATGGAACATCGCCGGCCTTCGCAGCTCTCAGGCGGCCAGCAGCAGCGCGTCGCTCTCGCACGAGCCCTGGTGAATCACCCCAAGGTGCTGCTGCTCGACGAGCCGCTCGGAGCGCTCGACCTGAAGCTGCGCCAGGAGATGCAGGTGGAGCTGAAGGCCCTGCAGCGCGAGGTGGGCATCACGTTCGTCTTCGTCACGCACGATCAAGAGGAAGCCCTGGCCATGAGCGACCGCGTGGGCGTCATGTCAGAGGGCCGGCTGCTGCAGGTCGGCACGCCAGCAGAGGTGTACGAGCATCCCGCGAACCGCTTCGTGGCCGACTTCATCGGGCGCACCAACCTGCTCGAAGGGGTCACCGAGGGCCCCGCCGCGGTGCGCCTCGACGCCGGCGCAGTGGTAGCCGCCGCGAACGAACTGGCTGTCGGCTCCCCGGCAGCGCTGAGCGTGCGCCCTGAGCAGGTGCGGCTGCATCGCCGCAGCGAGGCGCCAGCGGGCGCCCCTTGCCTCGACGGCGTCATCACCGACGCCACCTATCTCGGGCACGCGTTCGTGTACACGGTCGCGATCGGCCCCACCGCCGGTGCCAGCGGGACGCACGCAGGCGAACGAGCGGCCACCATCACCGCACGCTCGGAAACCGGCTCAGCGGCGCTCGCCGCCGGTGAACCCGTTTCGGTCAGCTGGTCGCCCGAGGCGACGACGGTGGTCGCGGACTGATGCCATCGCTGCGTCGCGCCAAGCCTGCAGCGGCGCAGTCGACAGATGCTGGACCCGATACGCCACCATTGTTGACCCCTGCAGAACTGGCCGCACAGCGCAGGAAGCGGCGCACCGGCACGCTCATCGCCACGCCCGGAGCGCTGTACCTGCTGATCTTCTTCGTGGTCCCGCTGGGCCT
Source organism: Candidatus Poriferisodalis sp. (assembly GCF_965219595.1). Classification (NCBI taxonomy): domain Bacteria; kingdom Bacillati; phylum Actinomycetota; class Acidimicrobiia; order Acidimicrobiales; family Candidatus Poriferisodalaceae; genus Candidatus Poriferisodalis; species Candidatus Poriferisodalis sp. The sequence goes on along the minus strand of NZ_OZ244781.1, from coordinate 2,921,215 downwards.
CATCACCGTGTACTCGTTCGCGACCCGCACCTCCACGGGCCGCACCTCGCTGAGCGGCTGGAACCTCAACTCCTACGAGCGCATCGCCGACGACGTGATCCTCGGCATCATCGCCCGCTCCGCCTGGCTGGCATTCCTCACCACCGTGCTGTGTCTCGTGGTCGCCTACCCCTTCGCCTACTACCTGGCCACCCGTCCTCCCCGGCTGCGCGCCCGGCTGCTCGTGCTGGTGATGATCCCGTTCTGGACCAACGGTCTGGTGCGCATCTTTGCAATCCGTTTCCTGCTCGGGTCGAACGGCCCCGCCTCGGCGCTCAGCGAGGCGATGGGTTTCGGCACGTTCCGGATCCTGTTCACCCCCACTGCGGTGGTGCTGGGCATGGTGTACGGCTTCCTCACCTTCATGGTGCTGCCGCTGTACGTGGCGCTGGAGCGCATGGACTGGCGCCTGGTGGAGGCCGCCCGCGACCTCTACGCGAGCGGCGCGAAGGCCTTCTGGCGCGTCACCGTGCCGCTCACCCGCTCGGGCATCGTGGCGGGCTGCGTGCTGGTGTTCGTGCCCAGCTTCGGCTCCTATGTTGTGCCGGAGATCCTGGGCGGCGCCAAGACACTGCTCATCGGCTCGTACGTGGCACGCCAGTTCCAGGCCGCTCGCAACTGGCCGCTGGGCGCGGCGCTGAGCGTGCTGGTGATCGTGGCGATGCTCGTCGCGGTGGCCATCAACCAGCGGAATTCCGCCAATGCCGAGCGAACCCAGGGCGTCACGCGATGAGGAGTCACAGGCCGTGAGCACCCTGGGCACCGCCGGCAGCAAGCGCTCGGCCAGGCACCTGCTGAAGGCCAATGCCTGGTTCGTCTTCGCGTTCCTGTATGTGCCGATCGTGGTCCTGGTGGTCTTCTCGTTCAACGACTCCGAGCGGGTCAACGTCTGGCAAGGCCTTTCGGCGCGCTGGTACGGCGAGGCGCTGGGCAACACGCAGGTGATCAGCGCCCTGCGTGTGTCGCTCATCGTGGCGATCAGCTCAACCATCGTGTCCACGGTGCTGGGCACCGCTGTGGCGCTGGCGCTCGACCGCTACCGCTTCAAGGGCCGGCGAGCGCTGGACGGCACCGTCTACCTGCCCATCGTCATCCCCGACATCACCATGGCCGTCATGCTGCTGGTGTTCTTCGCCGAGGTTTTCAAGCTCATCGACACGATCGGCCCGAGGTTCACGCTGGGCGTCACGACCATCGCGCTCAGCCATATTGCGTTCAACATCTCATTCGTGGCTGTGGTGGTACGCGCCCGTCTCGATCAGTTCGACCGCACCCTGGAGGAGGCAGCGCGTGATCTGTACGCCACGCCGTGGCGTACGTTCAGGAGGGTGACGCTGCCGCTGATTGCGCCAGGCATCGCCGCGGGCGCCCTGCTGGCGCTGACGCTCTCGCTCGATGACGTCGTCATCTCGGCGTTCACGGCAGGGCCTGGCGCCACGACGCTGCCGGTGTACGTGTTCAGCACCATCCGTCAGGGCGTCACGCCGGAGCTGAACGCCATCTCGACGCTCATGCTGGCCGCGTCGATCACGCTGGTGGTGGCATCGCTGGCCCTCCAGCGTCCGAGGAGCACGACGCCATGAGCCCGACTGCGCCGCACAGGCGCACAACCGACACAGTCCCGACAACGCAAGCGAGACAGCGACGCTCGACAGGAGCGTCGACAAGGGAGGAACCATGAACAGCCTTGCGAAGTGCGCATCCCCGACACGCTGGGCACGGTGGCTAGCACTCGCCGCAGCCGCGGCGCTGCTCGTCAGTGCATGCGGCGGCGGAGGCAGCGACAACGCCGCCGATGACTGCGAGCCCGGCGAGACCGACGGCGATCTCGCCTTCTACAACTGGGCCGACTACATCGACGAGGAGCTGCTGCTGGCCTTCGAGGAGGAGACCGGTGTCAGCATCGATTACACGGTCTACGAGTCGAATGAGCAGATGCTCAGCCAGGTGGAATCCGAGGCGGCCATCTACGACCTGGTCGTGCCGTCGGACTACATGGCGGCGCTGATGATCGAAGAGGATCTGCTGCAGCCGCTCAACTACGACGCACTGCCGAACTTCGCCAACATCGACGATGCCTTCCTCAGCCCGCTGTTCGATCCTGAGCACCGCTATCACGCTGCCTACCAGTGGGGCACCACCGGCATCGGCATGAGCTATGACGCGCTCGACGCGATCGGCGGCGAGTCGTCGTGGGCAGTCATCTTTGATCCGGAGATCGCAGCGCAGGTGTCCGGCGGCATCTCGATGCTCGACGACGCGCCCGAGGCTGTGGCTGCCGCGCTCAAGTATTTGGGCTACAGCATCTCCGAGACCATCGAGTCAGGCGACGAGGACGCGATCCGCGAGGCCGGGGCGCTGCTGAAAGCCACCAACGATCGACTGGTCAAGTACGACTCGGTGACCTACGGCGACGACCTGGTCAACGGCGAGGTCGACGTGGCGCACGGCTGGAGCGGCGGCTTCGCCTCAGCGCTCTTCGAGACCGACTCCTATGAGACGCATGTGTACACGATCCCCGTGGAGGGCGGCGTACGCTGGGTGGACACCATGGCCATCCCGCACAACGCCGACAACGTGTGCTCGGCCCATGCCATGATCAACTTCCTGCTCGACGCGGAGAACGGCGCTGCGCTCACCAACTACACGTACTACGCCAGCCCGAACAAGGCTTCGACGCCGTTCATCCTCGACGAGATCCTGGAGGACCCGGGCATCTACCCGCCGCCGGAGATGGCCGCGCTGCTTGAGTTGATCCCGCCGCTGGGCGATCTGAGCCTGTTGGTGCAGGACATGCTCACCGAGGCGAAGAGCTGATCATGTGACCCGTTGGGTGGGCGTGTCTCAGTTGCGGGGCACGTCCACCCAGGGCACATCCTTGTCGATGCGGGGCTCGCCCGGCAGGCCGAGCACCTGCTCGCCCAGGATGTTCCGCATGATCTCCGAGGTACCGCCCTCGATCGAGTTGGCACGCACCCGCAGGAACCCGTGCTGGACGCCGCCGTCGGAACCGTCCACCGACAGATCCCCCGGGCGGCGGAACGTGTAGTCGTAGCCGACGAGCCCGTCGGAGCCCATCATGTCGACGGCGCAGGTCATCAGGGCCTGGTTGAGCTCAGCGAACGCCAGCTTGGCGATCGACATCTCCGGCCCGGGGTTGCCCTTGCGCCGGTTGGCACCCGCGCGCATGTTGGTCAGCCGCAGCACTTCGGCACGGGTCCACAGCTTCGTCAGCCGATCACGGGTGACGTCGTCGCGCTCGGCATCGTCACGCTGGTTCCACAGCTTCACCAGCACCGAGATAGGCCCGGAGCCTCGCTTGGGAGGGCCGGCACCGCCCGCACCGATGGCGTTGCGCTCGTTCATCAGCGTGGTCAGCGACACCCGCCAGCCGTCGCCCACGTCGCCGATGCGGCTGGCGTCGGGCACGCGCACATCGGTCATGTAGACCTCGTTGAACTCGGCCTCGCCGGTGATCTGGCGCAGCGGGCGCACCTCCACGCCCGGCGACTTCATATCAAGTGCGAAGTAGGTGAGCCCGCGGTGCTTAGGCATTTCGGGATTGGTGCGGGTCACCAGCATCCCGTAGTCGCCGAGGTGAGCCAGGGTGTTCCACACCTTCTGGCCGTTCACGACCCACTCTTCGCCATCGGCAACCGCCCGTGTCGCCAGCCCGGCGAAGTCGCTGCCCGCACCCGGCTCGCTGAACAGCTGGCACCACAGTTCCTCGCCGGTGAACATCGGCCGCAAGAAGCGCTGCTTGACGTCGTCGCTGCCGTGGGTGTGAATGGTCGGCCCGGCTAGATGCGCGAAGAAGGTCACCGGCTTCATGGGCCGGGCGCCGGCCGCCCGCAGCCGCTCTTCCACCCCACGCTGCAGCTTGGGGCTCACGCCCAGGCCCCCGTGGCCCTCGTCGAAGTGCACCCACGCCAGGCCGGCATCGAACTGCGCGCCGCGGAACTCGGCGTAGCTGAGCTGCCGGGGATCGTGCGAGGCAAGCAGCTCGTCGATGGCAGCGTCAACCCGCGCAGCAGCGGGGTCGACGGCCGCGTCGGCAGCCGGGGCGTCAAGCGTGTCGGTCATGGCGCCAGTCTGCCAGCAGCCGGCGTACTTGGGGTCAGTAACGGTCGCCGGAGAAAGACGGGTCGCTCTTGGCCAGGAATGCCGCTGCCCCGTCGGCCATGTTGCGCGGGATCAGCACCGCCTGGTGTCCCATCTCGACGTCGAGTTGGTCGGTCAGATCACGCTGCGTGGCGCCGTCCACGGATTCCCGGATGCGGCTCATGGCGGCGGGCGAGCTGCGCCGCAGCACGTCGGTCACCTGCCCGACGGCCGAGTCGAGCTCCTCGTCATCCACCGTTTTCCACACCAAGCCCCAGTCTTCGGCCTGATCGGCAGTCACCCGCTCACCAAGCAGCGCCATGCCGAGCGCACGGGCACGGCCCACCCGCATCGGAAGCTGCCAAGTGGTTCCCAAGTCAGGAACGATGCCCAACCGGGGCCCGAACGTGGCCACGAAGAACGCCGAGCGCGCCGCGACCGCTACGTCGCATGACAGCGCCAGGCCGATGCCGCCGCCTGCGGTGACGCCGTTGATGCGAGCCACGGTCGGCACCGGGCACTCGGCCACTGCCCGGATGGCCGGGTGAAACACGTTGTCCATCGAGTCGGTCGTGGCCTCGCCCGCTGCATCAGCGTCGAATCCTTCGGCGTCGCCAGCGACCGCATTGCGCAGGTCGGCGCCTGAGCAGAAGCCGCGGCCTTCGCCGGTGAGGACCACCACTCGGATGCCATCGTCGGCAGCAACCATGCCGAAGGCCTCGGTGATGTCGTTCATGAACTCGTTGTTCATGGAATTCAGCGTCTCGGGACGGTTCAGCGTGACCGTGGCGACGTCGCCCGCCGCATCCCGCTCAACGCTGTACATAACGGTGCCGTTGGGCGGCTGGGTGGTGGCGCTCATGACGGCTACTTGTAGCGATACGTGATGCGACCGCGACTGAGGTCGTATGCCGAGACTTCGACTTGCACCCGATCTCCGGGAAGGATCCGGATGTGGTGCTTGCGCATCTTGCCGCTCAGGTGCCCCAGCACCTCGTGGCCGTTGTCGAGCTCAATGCGGAAGTGCCCGCCCTTGAGCGCTTCGACGGTCTTTCCTTCGAGCAAGATGGCGTCGTCTTTGACTTTCGGCACGTGGTTTCCCTGGTCGGCGGGCAGAAAATGCGTGCCCACCGCGGTGAACACGCAGGCCCCGAAAGGGGCGACACATCATGGTAGCCGAGCAGGTCTGAAACCGCCCACGGACCCTGTCTCCTGCAGGAATCCAGACCTGGCGACGCCGTCAGTGGCGCTTGACGCCGCCGTACTTCATGCGCGTGTCCGACATCGAGGCGAGCCGCACTTCGTCGTCGTTGATGCCCGCCGCCACGAGTTCGCCCATGAACAACGTGTGCGTGCCCAGATTCACGCTGTGGCGCACCTCGCAGTCCATCCATGCGGCAGCATCGACAAACACCGGTGCCCCGGTTGCAGCTTCGTACACCGACCAGCCGTTGAGCGTTCCTGTGCTTGTGCCTTCAGCAACGGCTTCGTATGCGGCGGGTTTGGAAAATTTCACGAACGGCCGAGTGTTCTCGGCGTCCCAGAGATTCACCGTGAAGCAGCCGCCGTCAGTGATCAACCGGTGAGTCACGGCCGTGTTCTCCACACCGATGCCGATGATCACCGGCTCCATCGAGAGCTGGGTGATCCAGCTCGTCGTCATCGCATTGCGCTCGTCACCGGACCTCGACCCCACGAGCGCCAACGCATTGGGAATCTTCCAGGTCACCCGGTTGGCCAACTCGTCGGGCAGCTCCGCAGCAGTCATGGCTGCACACTAGATGATTGGTTCCAAGGGGTCAGTGGTCGTAGTGGGTGAGGGTGCGTGCTGGCAGGTGGGGGTGGTGGGTTCTGTTGTGCCAGATGGCGGCGGTGAGAGCGAGGATGCGTGCCAGGACGCGCACGGCGACGCCGGCGCGGGTGCGGCCGTTGTGGCGTTCGAGGCTGAGCTGGCCTTTGAGGGTGTCGCAGACCGATTCGATGATCTGGCGGAACGGGCGCAGGAACCGCTGGTGGGGGCGGGCGGGCTCGTTGCGGGCGGCGGGCCGGATGAGGGTGATCCCGGCGTCGTTGAGCCGGTTCTCGAAGTCTTTGCTGCGGTAGCCCTTGTCGGCGATGAGCGTCTGGCCGGGGCGGGCCAGGTCTGCGTGGTCGATCATGGCGGCGCAGGTGTCGCGTTCGTCGGCCTTGGCGCCTGCCAGGGCGAAGCTGATCGGCAGCCCCGCCGGGGTGGTGATCAGGTGCAGTCGCAGCCCCCAGAACCAGCGCGAATGCGACGCGCACCAGCCGTATTGGGCCCATCCGGCGAGCTCGGAGCGCACCGCGGTGGGTCGGCTCGTGCCGCACGGCACCGGCGTGGAGTCGGCCAGCCACACGTCGTCGTGCCAGTCCGGGCAGTCGCGGGCCAGCGCTGCTGTGACGTGGCCGATCATCTCGCCGGCGCGGCGCAGCCGCTTGTTGAAGCCCTCTCTGTTGGGCAGGTACGGGAACCACGGCCGCAGGTGCTGATGAGCGAAGCGCACGAACCCGCGCTCGGAGTCGTACCCCAATAACGCCGAGATCACCGCCAAAGTGACCAGCTCCGCGTCCGACAGCTTCGGTGCGAACCCCACACGGGGCCGCCGCGGCGCCCAGCCGGGATTGTCGGCCAACAGATCGTCAATCCTCACATACAGTGCCGTCGCGAGGGTGTCCAAGTCCGGGTTCATGCCCAGGTCCTCCAGGATCGAGGTGCAGGTACACACCCCGAGCTTGGACACCCTCACCCCACCAACAGCGGACCCCCCACCCCTTGGAACCAATCATCTAGGCAGCGGAGCGTCACCGGCCCGCACCACTGCTCCTCAGGGACCGGCGAAGAGCGCGCGGCTAGCGTAAGCGGCACGGCCTCGGGCTGACCGGCCCGAGAGCAGCGAGCGCGTACGCGCCAAGCACGGGGACAGCGACATGGCGTATGACCTGAAGATCACGGGCGGCACGATCATCGACGGGACGGGAGCGCCCCGCTACGTCGGCGACGTGGGCATCTCCGACGGCAAGGTGGTGGCGCTCGGTTCAGCGCCTGCTGAGGCTGCCGAGACCGTGGACGCCACCGGGCGCATCGTGTGCCCCGGGTTCGTCGACATCCACACCCACTACGACGCGCAGATCATGTGGGACCGGCTGGTGAGCTGCTCGCCCTGGCACGGCGTCACCACCATCGTGATGGGCAACTGCGGGTTCTCCGTAGCGCCCACCCGGCCCGAGCACCGCGATCTCATCATGCGCACGCTCGAGAACGTGGAGGGCATGAGCGTCGATGCGCTGCGCGCTGGCCTCGGCGACTGGGGCTTCGAGACCTTCCCGCAATACCTCGATGCGCTCGAGTCGAACGGCGCTGCGGTGAACATGGCGGCACTTATCGGCCACACCGCCGCCCGCATGTACGTCATGGGCGAAGAAGCAACCGAGCGCGAAGGCACGCCCGAAGAGATCGCCGCCCAGCGCGACCTGGTGGCAGAAGCGCTCCGGGCCGGTGCACTCGGCTTTGCCACGTCCAAGGCATCGACCCACGTCGGCTACGAAGGGCGACCGGTACCGAGCCGCGCTGCGACCACCGACGAGATCGTCGAGATCGCCCAGGCGCTGGGCGATGTCGGCGGCGTGATGCAGGCCACGGTGGGACGGGGGCTCAACCACGACGAGTTCGCTCGGATTGCCGAGACCACGGGAGCACATGTGAGCTGGACGGCGCTGCTGGGCTCAGCCCGGGGCCCGGGCAGCCACCGCGCTGATCTGGAGCGTGCCCGCGAGATCGCCGACCGGGGTCTGCCGGTCTTCCCGCAGGTTGCGGTGCAGCCCATCCAGTTCGAGATGAGCTGGAAGGCGCCGTTCATCTATGAAGCGCTGCGCTGCTTCACGCCGGTGTCCCAGAGCGATCTGGAAGGCCGCAAGCGCTACTACGCCGACACCGATTGGCGGGCCGAGTTCAAGGAGAAGGCCGGCAATGGCGGCAAGATCGGTGACCGCTGGGCGCGCACCGAGATCAGCTACCTGCCGCACAACCCCGCACTCGAGGGCCGCAACATCCAGGAGATGGCCGACGAGGCGGGTCAGGACCCGGTGGACTGGGTGCTCGACGTGGCCCTCGAAGCCGATCTGGAGATGCGCATCGTCCAGGACGTGATCAACCACGACCCTGACGACATCGACGAGCTGCTGCACGATCCCACGACGGTGATCGGGTTGTCCGACGCCGGAGCGCACGCCAGCCAGCTCTGCGACGCCAAGTACTCCACGGAGTTCCTGCAGACCTTCGTGCGAGGCCGGCAGAGCTTCGATCTCGAGACCGCCATCCACATGCTGACCCAGCGTCCTGCTGAGGTGTTCGGCATCTCCGACCGGGGCACGCTCGCCGAAGGCAAGCCCGCCGACGTGGTGGTGTTCGACGCCGACGAGGTCGGCCACCTGGGCAAGCGGCGGGTGTACGACCTGCCCGCCGGCGCAGACCGGCTGATCTCCGATGCGAAGGGCATCGATGCGGTCGTGGTGAACGGCACGATCATCCGCCGCGACGGTGCCGACGCGGTTGATCCGCATGGCCCGCTGCCGGGCAAGCTGCTGCGCAACGGCAAGGGCTGAGCAACCGGGCTGAACGGGTCCATCTGATCGGTCTTGCCCGGGCCCACTCGTTGCACGGCGTAAGCCGCATGGCAGGCTTGCTGCCGTGATCGACCTGCGCTCCGACACTGTTTCCAAGCCGACGCCCGAAATGCGGGCGGCCATGGCAGCCGCTGATGTCGGCGACGACGTGTGGGGCGACGATCCCACGGTGAACGAGCTCGAGCGCTACACCGCCGAATTGCTCGGCAAGGCGGCGGCACTGTACGTGCCGAGCGGCACCCAGTCGAACCTGTGCGGGCTGCTGGCGCATTGCGAGCGGGGCGACGAGTACATAGTGGGCCACCACGCCCACACCTACATGTACGAAGGCGGCGGCGCAGCGGTGCTGGGCAGCATCCAGCCACAAACGGTGCCGACCGACGAGACGGGAATGCTGGATCTCGAAGCGGCCGAAGCAGCGGTGAAACCCGACAACAGCCATTTCGCCCGCACCAAGCTGCTCTGCCTGGAGAACACCATCGACGGCATGGTGCTCACGCCGGCCCAGCATCAGGAGGCCCGCGACTTCGCCGACCGTCACGGTCTCGGGCTGCACCTCGACGGTGCCCGCCTGTGGAACGCAGCGGTGTCGCTGAGCTGCTCCCCCGCCGAGGTGGCCGACCCGTTCGACACTGTGTCGGTGTGCCTGTCCAAGGGTCTGGGCGCGCCCGTCGGCTCAGTGCTGTGCGGCACCGACGAACTGGTGGGCCGGGCCCGTCGCTGGCGGAAAGTGCTGGGCGGCGGGATGCGTCAGGCCGGCATCATTGCTGCGGGCGGGCTGCATGCGCTGCGGCACCACATCGACCGGCTGGCCGACGATCACGCCAATGCACAGCGGCTCGCGGCCGGGCTCGAAGCCATCGACGGCATCACCGTCACCGGCTGCAACACCAACATGGTGTTCTCACAGCTCGATCAGAACGACCCGACGCTCGGCAAGCGTGTCGAGGGCCGAGGCGTGCTGGCCGACTGGCGATTCGGGCGCTCCCGCATGGTGCTGCATCTCGACATCAGCGAGGCCGACGTCGACACTGCGCTCGAAGCCATCACCGCTGAACTGGCCACCTGAAATTCGCTTCGCGCGGATGCGATGCCAGACCTACGGTCACGAGTAGGGCCAGCCTCTCCGAGTGCGAGCTACAACAAGCCTGCTCTGACCACACTCGGTTGAGGCTGGCCTCCCGCACAACTATAGGCGGCGCCAAAGTCCCGAGCCTTCGAATTTTCGGTGCGATCAGTCGGCGATGAGCTCCCGATCGGCCGTTCGCGGCTCGCAGACATAGTCGTCAAGGTTGGCTTCGGAGGTCATGGCGAAGTAGTCGACGTTGCGCCATGGCGAGTTGACCACGATGCGGCCGGCCTCGTTGCGGTAGTAGCTGGTCATGCCGGGATGCATCCACACCATGTTCTCGTGGGCATCGTCAACGCGGTCGCGATACTCGTCGTGGACATCTCGCCGCACTTCCACCGAACCGAGCCCTTCGGCGCACATCTTGGCGATCATGTCCGTCACGTAGCGCACCTGCATCTCCACCACGAAGATCAGGCTGCCGCCGTGGCCGGGCTGCAGGTTCGGCCCGTACAGCGTGAAGAAGTTGGGAAAGTCGGGCGTGACCGTTCCCAGGTAGGCGCTGGCGTCGTCGTCGCCCCACGATTCGCGCAGGCTGCGGCCCGAGCGGCCGGTTGCCTCGTAGGTGGTGATGAACCGCAGCACGTCGAAGCCGGTGGCCAGCACCAGCACGTCGGCTTCGCGCTCGGTGCCATCCGCGGTGCGGATGGTTTGGCCGGAGATCTCGGCAATCGAATCGTCGACAAGCTCCACCTTGGGATTGCGCAGCATGCGGTACCAGCCGTTGTCCATCAGCATGCGCTTGCCGAACGGCGGGTAGGTGGGCAGCACCTTGTCGAGCAGCTCGTCTGCCCGGTCGCCCAGCTCGTCGATCACGTAGCGGGTGAAGTAGGCCCGGTGGGCGTCGTTCTGGGCGTTGAGCGACCGCTCGGGGTGCTCCCAGTCAGGGTCCTTCTGCAAGGCGGTGTGGATGCGGTCGTTGAACGTCCAGCCCAGCCGCACCCGGTACCAGGCCCGGTACAGCGGCACCGCCTCGAACAGGGTCCTCATGGCGTCGGGAACCGGCTTGCGGAACTGATCGAACGGCGCAGCCCAGTGATTCGAGCGCTGGTAGATCGCCAGCGATTCCACGTCGTGCTGGATCTCGGGGGCTGTCTGCATGCAGCTCGCCCCGTTGCCCACGATCGCCACGCGCTTGCCGGCGACGTCGGCATCGGCCGGCCAGCGTGCGGTGTGCCACGTCTCGCCGCTCCAGGACTCGAGGCCGTCGATGTTGGGGCGGATCGGCGGGTTGAAGATGCCCGCGGCGCTGATGATGACGTTGGCCTCGATGATCTCGGTGGGACCGTCGACGCCTTGAGCATGACCGTTTGCTCCGGGTGCCGTTGCTGCGCCGTCGTCGCGGCGCCGCAGTCCTGTCTCGTCGGGCGTGGCGCTGAGGCCGAGCCGCCCGGTCTCCCAGCGGCCTTCGTTGTCGGCCACGTGGCGCACCTCGGCCCGCCAGACCTGCCGCTCGGCGTCGTAGCTGACACGCTCCACCGAGGTGTTGAAGCGGATGCTGTCGCGCACTTCGAAGTCGTCGGCCACCTTCTCGAGATAGCCGTGCAGCTCGTCGCGCAGGCAGAAGTACATCTTCCAGTCGTGCGGCGCGAACGAGTACGAGTACAGGTGGTTCGGCGTGTCGACACCGGCGCCCGGGTAGCGGTTCTCCCACCACACGCCGCCAACCGTGCCGTTGCGTTCGACCACCTCGTAGGGCACGCCGGCCTGCTGCAGGTTGATGGCAGCGCACAGCCCAGAGGCACCAGCGCCGATCACCAGCACCTTGAAGCCAGGCGGCACGTTGATCGGGTCGTGGTCGAGGAACTTGGCCAGGCCGAGCTGTGCGGCAGTGAAGGCGCCGTACTCGTCGGGCACGTGCTCGCCCATCGCGGTGCTGAGCATGCGCACGATCAACGCGTCGTCGGGCTCGCCGATCGCCATCGGGCGGCCGTCCCGCCATGCGGCAATGGCTTCGAGCGCAGCCTCCCGAACCTCTTGCTGATGCTCGGGAGCCAGGCCGCCCGTGTCGTTGTCGCCGAGTCCGGGCTGGCGCTTGGGCCGGTAGGGATCGTCGAGCCAATGCAGCTCGCCCGTCATCTGCACCAGCACCATCAGCAGCGTCGGGATGTTCGCCACCGCTACCGCAGCGGCCAGCGTCTCGTCGTCCACGTCGGGGCGGCCCGCGGCTGTCGGGGCGCCGTAGTCGGCCGCATGGGCTCCGTTTGCTGCGCTGGTTCCGGACATCTCTGACATCGCTCCCCCTCTGACCCAAGGGCCAGCGTAGGACGTTGCGCCGGAGCGGACCCGGTGTGCCGCAGCCGCTGCGTCGTAGCGGTCTCTCGGCGTGCCAGCTGATCAGGTCGCCTCAGGCCTGCTTAGTCAGCTCGCCCCTCAGGTGGTGCAGCAGCTCGTTGCGACCCACAGCTGCCATCCACAGCTCGGAGATCAGCGTCGGGTTGTCGGCAGTGCCCGTCCCGACGATGCTCAGCTCTCGGCGCACCAGGGTGACCTCCTTGGCGGTCGGGGTCAGGCCCACGTGCTTGCTCGCCAGCTCGATCGCCAAGCCGTCCGATGTGGTGCGCACCCGTCCGAGACAGATCTCGGTGACACCGGACGGCTGTGCGAGGGTGAGCTCGATCTGGCCGTCCCCCACGGCTCGCAGGTAGCCAGCCTCTGAGTGCAGCGGTTCGCCGGTGGCCGCGTTGCGAGTGCGCTGGGTCATCGACACGAACGGCTTGCCCACATGGCCGAACGTCAATTCCTCGGTGTAGGCGAATTCGTCGATGGTCGGGTACTGGCCCGTGCCCCCGCCCTGCCAGGTTCCCAGCAGCGGGGCGAGGGGCACGCAATGCGGGTGCAGCTCAGCCATGGCCGCAACCTAGCGGGGAGCCCTCCCCGGTCAAGCCTCTAGGGTCTGCGGCCATGAGCGCAGCCTTACAGGTCGGATTCGGTGTCAACGAAACGCACCGGGTCACCGACGAGATGTCCCCGCCGCACCTGCCCAACAAGGTGCTGTCCACCCCTGACATGGTCCGTCTCATCGAAGGCACCTGCCTGTTTGGCGTCCAGCCGCACCTCGCGGAGAACCAGACGACCGTAGGCATCCACATCTGCGTCAGCCACGAGGCCGCTGTCGCCGCAGGCGAAGACGTCGTGGTGGCGGGCGAGATCAGCGAAGTCGACCGCCGCCGTCTCGTCTTCGACATCCGGGTCACCCACGGTGACACGCTCATCTCTGAGGGCACGCACCAGCGGTTCATCGTGGGCGGGTAACCGCCCAGCAATCAGCACAGGGCGGCTAGCGGCCGAGCAGTCAACACGTGGCGGTTGGCCCTAGCCCTGGCGCTGCCTCATCTGCTGCACGAAGCGGATGATCCGCATCGTGTCGAGCGCGGTGAACCGCCCGATCGGCCCCGTCGAATAGCACGCTTGAGCCACCTTGCCGCTCGGGGACAGGATGAACCCGGTGGCGTGCAGGATGCCCCGCCCCTCCTCGGTGTAGGCGCCGGTGAGCGATGACACCTCGGCCATGTCTGCGCTGTGCAACATCTTCACCGTGCGCAGCTGCAAGCCGTCGGAGAGGCGCTGCGTGGTCTCCTTGTCGTCCACGGAGAGGGCCACGACGCTGGCGCCGAGCGTCTTGAGCAGCGAGCCGGCGCCGTCGAAGTCAACCAACTGTTGACGGCAGTACGGTCACCAGTGGCCCCGGTACACCAGCACCACACCCCAGCCGTCGCCGAAGACGTCGGGGATGGTGACCTGCTGATCCTCGAGGTCGGCCAGAGTGAGTTCGGGGAATCGATCCCCGCTGTCGAGCTTCATGGCTTCACGCACCTTCCTGCCGTCGCCAGCGGACGCTACCGCCGAGTGCGTCGTTGAGTCCCACGACCACTCGCCGCTGACGGCAATACTGGCAGTCTGCGCTGAGAGGCGCGAGAGGGGGCGTGCAGCATGATCGACTGGCTCGGCATCGGCCATCTATTCGAATTGACCGCCGGCGAGGCGGTGCTGGGGTTCCTCACGCCGCTGTTCGTCTGCGCCTTCGCATTCGTGGCGCACATGATCCTGCCCGCCCGTCGCGTGACGGGCTACGCCACCAACCGCGACACCGGCGAGCCCCGCAGCTACCGACTCAACGGCATCTTGGTGTTCGTGCTTGCCCACATCGTGTGGGCGTTCGAGCTATTCGGGCTGCCACGAGACTGGTTCTACCGGTCGACCATGTACGCAATCGCAGGCGGGGTGATCACCGCCGCCATCGCGACCGCCTTCGTGGTGTTCAGCCAGCCCGAGGGCGAACAGAAGAACCCGTTGAAGGCGTTCTATCTCGGACGTGCGCAGGAGTTGCAGTTCTTCAACAACCGCTTCGACCTCAAGATGTACTTCTACATCGTCGGCGGCACGATGCTCTCGCTCAACGCCTGGTCCGCGCTGGCCTGGCACGCCGACTTCGTCGACGACGTCAACCCCGGCCTCGTCCTCTACGTCATCATCAACTCTTTCTACGTCTTCGACTACTTCGTATGGGAGCGAGTGCAGCTCTACACCTACGACCTCATCCACGAGAACGTCGGGTTCAAGCTCGTCTGGGGCGGGCCCTTCGTGTGGGGCTGGATGTTCGTGCTGCCGCTGTGGGGCTTGGCGAAACACCCCGATCCAGGCTTCTCGGGCGGCCCGATGTACCTCTGGCTGATCGGCAGCGCAGTGCTGTTCGTGGCGGGCTGGGTGATCTCCCGCGGCTCCAACATGCAGAAGTACACGTTCAAGCGCTGGCCCGAACGCTCCTTCCTCGGCATCAAGCCGGAGGTCATCGTGGCCGGCGACCGCAAGATCCTCTGCAGCGGGTTCTGGGGGAAGGCCAGGCACTTCGGCTACTTCGGCGAGGCCCTGTACGGGCTGTCCAACGCCTTGGCGTTCGGGCACTTCACCAACCTGTGGGCCTGGAGCTACTTGATCATGATCGTGACCTTCTTCGTGCCCCGCCAGTTCGAGGACGACAAGGTCTGCGCCGAGAAGTACGGCCCCGAGAAATGGGCCGAATACCAGGCACGGGTTCCGTACCGGATCCTTCCCGGCATCTTCTAGCGCCGGCTGGCTGCGGGGCTACCGGAGAGGAGGCCACCCATGTTCGAGCGGCTCGGCATCGGTCACCTGACAGAGCTGACCGCGGGCGAGGCGGTGCTGGGATTTCTCACGCCGCTGTTCGTGATGGCCGCGTTCTTCGTGCTGCAGATGGTCATTCCCGGCAAGCGCGTGCCCGGTTACGTCATCGACTCCGAGACTGGCCAGCCCCGCAGCTACCGCCTCAACGGGCTGCTGGTGTTCGTAGTGACCCAGGCGATCTGGTGGTTCGAGCTCACGGGCATGCCGCGGGACTGGTTCTACCGATCGTCGCTGTACGCCGTAGCCGGCGGAACGATGCTGGCGGTCATCATGACCCTGATCGCCGTATTCAGCCAACCCGAGGGTGACGCGAAGAACAAGTTCCTGGCGTGCTGGTTCGGCCGCGCTCAGGAGATGCAGTTCTTCAACGACCGCATCGATCTCAAGATGTACTTCTACGTGGTCGGCGGCACCATGCTGTCGCTCAACGCCTTCTCCGGCGCGGTCTGGCACTACGAGAACGTCGACAACCCGAATCCGGGCGCGTACCTCTTCGCGGCGTTCTTCACCCTCTACGTCGTCGACTACTTCATCTTCGAACGAACGATGCTCTACACGTTCGACATCATCTACGAGCGCCTCGGCTTCAAGATGTTCTGGGGCGGCCTGTTCGTCTACGGCTGGATGTTCATCATCCCGATGTGGGGCATGGCAGCCCATCCCGATCCTGGCCACGCAGGGGGCTGGCGGGCGCTCTGGCTGATCGGCGCACCGGCGCTGTACGTGTTGGGCTGGTGCATCAGCCGTGGCGCCAACATGCAGAAGTACACGTTCAAGCGCTGGCCCGAGCGCAGCTTTCTGGGCATCAAGCCGCAGATCATCGAAGCCGGGGAGCGCAAGATTCTGTGCAGCGGCTTCTGGGGCGCATCTCGCCATCCCAACTACATGGGCGAAGTGTTCTACGGGCTGGGCCTCGCCGTGGCGTGGGGACACTTCGGCAACCTGTGGGCCTGGCTCTACCTGATCTACGTCTTCGCGCTGTTCAGCTACCGGCAGATGGACGACGACAAACGCTGCGCGCAGAAGTACGGCCCCGAGAAATGGGCCGAATACCGCGAGCGTGTTCCGTACCGCATTATTCCCGGCATCTACTGAGCCGGGGGCGCTCGGCGGCAGTGATCTCGACCGCCGGCTGGTTCAAGTCGCCAACGGCGCATCCCGCTAGTCGGCGGACAGTTCGGGGAAGTAGGTCGAATAGAAGCCGCGGTCGCGCGTCAGGAACTTGTCGGCTGCGCTCACGGCATGGGCGCCGATCAGGAAATCGGTGATGATCCGTTCACGCGGTCCGCCAGCCTGACGGTACCGCTGCCAGCGCAGCCCTGCCTCATAGGCGATGTCAGTGGTGATTGGAGACAGCACAGTGTTGATCTGCTCCAACGTCTCATCCAGCAGTGCACGGCCGCCGAACGCTGGCACGAGTTCGGCATACACGATGTCGCAGATGACGACGGCACCGGCGTCGTACGCCGCCTTCAGGCGTTCCCGCGATTCTGGTCCATGCCGTTTATCGGCACGAAAAACGTCCAGCAGGACGCTGGTGTCGACGGCAGTGATCACCGTCCCCTGATCTCCTCGATGTAATCATCGGTGCTGAGATCGCCGCTGATGATGGCAAACACTCTTTCGACCGGATGCAGTGCGACCGTCCGCTTCTGAATGAGGAGCCCTCCTTGAGTGGGAGTGAGCTCCACCTCGACGTTGTGACTCAGCCCAAAGCGGTCCCGCAAACCCTTGGGGATCGTGATTTGACCTCGCTCAGAAACTCGCATGCCATAACTTTCGGAATTGCCTACTGATCTTTTCATACTCTAGTATTCAGACGACCTAAGCATCCACCACCGATTATCGAGGAACTGGCGTTGGTGGGCGCTGCAGGATTCGAATCTGCGACGCCCTCCTTGTAAGGACGATCCCGAGAAATGGGCCGAATACCGCGAGCGGGTCCCGTACCGCATCGTTCCCGGCATCTACTGACTCAGCTCGCCTGTCAGTCGTTGTCGGTGATGGTGCCGATGCCTTCGCCGTCGGCGACTGCTGCTTGGGCTGCGGAGTACAGGACGACTCTGAACGTCTCGTCGTCTTCTGGGCTGCTGTCGTCGACCGCTGCCACGGTGATGGTCTTGGTTGTCTCGCCGGGACTGAAGGTCAGCATCCCGTAGGCCTGCGCGAAGTCCGCGAAGGTCGCCGACAGCGCGGCCCCGAACGCGGGCCGCGCGTAATAGTGCACCCACACATAACGCCCGCTGGCGGGGCTGAGCGTCACCGTGAACGTCAGCGTGCCGCCCTCGCCCGCCGACGCATCGCTGATCGACAACGACGGCGTCGCGTTCAGCGGCGGGTCGTCGTCATCGGCCACCGCGACCGTCGCCGACCCGCTGGCGGTCGACACGGTGTAGCCGCTGCCCGAGCCCACCGTCGCCGTGACCGTGCCGTCGGCCTCGTCGGTGCTGTCGTTGACGGTGGCGACGGTCAGGGTGACGGTGCCCGACGTCGGGATGGTCACTTGACGCGTGCCGGCGGCTACGCCGTGATCGCCGGTCTGAGCGATGGTCACCTCCACCGCCAAAGCCGCCGACGGCGCAGGGTCAGCAGTGACCGTGAACGTCGCGTCGCCGCCCTCAGTCACCCCGCCGCCGGCCGTGACGCTCACCACAGGGTCCACCGCAGGCGGCGGAGGCGGGTCGTCGTCATCGGCCACCGCCACCGACGCTGTGCCCGCCGACTGGGACACGGTATAGCCGGTACCGCCGTTGATCGTGACGGTGACCGACCCGTCGGCCTCGTCGGCGCTGTCGTTCGTCGTCGCCGCGGTGAAGGTGGCGCTGCCCGAGGTGGGGATCGTGACCGACTGCGAACCGGTCGTGACGCCGAAGTCGCCCGACTGGGACACGGTCACTGTCACTGTCAGCGGCGAAGACAGCACCGGAACAGCAGTGACCGTGAACGTCGCGTCGCTGCCCTCAGTCACCCCGCCGACGGCGGTGACGCTCACCACAGGGTCCACCGCAGGCGGCGGAGGCGGCGGGTCGTCGTCATCGGCCACCCCGACCGACGCTGTGCCCGCGGCGGACGACACGGTGTAGCCGGTGCCGCCGTTGATCGTGACGGTGGCCGACCCGTCGGCCTCGTCGGTGCTGTCGTTTGTTGTCGCCACCGTGAGGGTGGCGCTGCCCGACGTGGGGACCGTGACCGACTGCGAACCGGTCATGACACCGAAGTCGCCCGACTGCGCCACTGCGACATTCACCGTCAGCGGTGCCGTGGGTGCGGGGTCGGCGATGATCGTGAACGTCGCGTCGCCGCCCTCGGTGACCCCACCGCCTGCTGTGATGCTCACCTCAGGAACGGCCGCAGGCGGCGGGTCGCTGTCGCATTGCGCCATGGCCTGCAGCGTGCGCACGGTGCGGTCCCAGCGGGCATTGTCGATCCGCGCCTTGACCGCCTGCGCGTCAGCCACGGTCATCGCCGTCTCGCCAGTGTCCACCCCCAACGCGGCCAGCACCCGGTCCCAGCGCTGCCGATGCGCAGCATGAGAGAGCTCGCCGCGCCAGCCAGTCACCTCAGACACCGTCACCGCGTCAGACGGCAAAGACGGCACGCACACCGTCGGCGGCGGCACATCGTCATCGGCGACCGCGACCGACGCCGCCCCGGCTGTGGCCGAGACCGTGTAGCCGCTGCCAGCACTGACCGTCGCCGTGACCGACCCGTCAGCCTCGTCGACCGAGTCGCCGACTGTGGCGACGGTGAGGGTGGCGCTGCCCGACGAGGGAACCGTGACGGTGTGCGATCCCGGCGAGACGCCGAAGTCGCCCGCCGCTGTGACCGCCACGGTCACGTCCAGCGCCGCCGACGGCACCGGGTCCGCAGTCACCGTGAACGTCGCATCACTGCCCTCAGTCACCCCGCCGCCTGCCGCGATGCTCACCACAGGATCCGGGGGCACCACGGTCTGGGTCCCGATGCCAGCGACCGTCAGCGTGAACGACCCTCCCGTCGACGAGTGATAGGTCGTCGCCTCGATCGTGTAACCGCCCGCCGCGAGCTGTCGGCTGATCCGCGAGTTGTACCCGCTGCCGCCGTCGTCGTCGGACGCCAACGCAGCACCCGACCTCTGGCCCACACCGCGGCGCAGATACAGATACGTGTCCGCCGACGACTTCAGATTGACCGTCACTCGGCTCGGGCTGTCCAACGAGAACGAAAGGAACCGCGCAAGGCGGCCTGCACGCGCCGACGAACCGCAGCCCGCAGCCCACACCCCGCTCACGCTCCCGTCACCCGACAACGCCCCCACACACCGATCGGCCACCCGCACCTCATCATCGTCATCAGCCACCGCAACCGACGCCGAACCCGCCGACTGCGACACCGAATAGCCCGAACCGCTGACGACCGTCGCCGTCACCGACCCGTCAGCCTCATCAGCCGAGTCGCCGGTCGTTGACACGGCGAGCGTGGCAGACCCGGTCGTGGGAACCGTCACCGTGTACGAACCCGGCAACACACCAAAATCACCCGACTGCGAAACCGTCACTCCCACAGTCAGCGGCGAAAACGGCACCGGAACAACAGACACCGCGAACGTGGCGTCCCCGCCCTCGGTGACCCGGGCCCCCGCCGCGATGCTGACCTTGGGCACATCGTCATCGGTCACCGCAACCGCAGCCGTGCCCGCAGCCGCGGACACCGTGTAGCCGGAGCCAGCGGCGACCGTCACGGTGACCGACCCGTCGACCTCGTCTGCGGAGTCATCAGTCGTGGCCACGGCGAACGTGGCGCTGCCCGACACCGGAACCGTAACCGTGTGCGACCCCGCCGGCACACCAAAATCGCCTATCTGGGCCACCCCCACCGTCACATCCAAAGCGGCCGACGGCGCCGGAACCGCAGACACCGTGAAAGTCGCATCACCGCCCTCGCCGACATCAGCACCCGCCGCGATGCTCACCACAGGCGGCGGGGTGTGGCAGCTCATGGCCGCGTTGATCGGCGCCCAGCCGGACCATGTCTTGCCGTCGCTGAACGCCCTCACCGCCTCAGGAGTGGTCGAGGCCAGAACACCGCCGCCCGGCCGCGCGGGCATCGGATCCGCGCCCAGATACGCCAGGATCTGCCAGAACCAAACCTCGTTGCCGCCATCGTTGTCGGTGTGCCACACGAACGCAGCACGCGCCCGACTGATAGCCGTTGCAGTGTCACACGGCGCAACATCGTCATCAGCCACCGCCACCGACGCCGAACCCGCCGACTGCGACACCGAATACCCCGAACCGCTGACGACCGTCGCCGTCACCGACCCGTCAGCCTCATCAGCCGAGTCGCCGGTCGTCGACACCGTGAGCGTGGCGGTACCGGTCGTGGGGACCGTCACCTGACGCGAACCCGGCGAAACACCGAAATCGCCCGCCGCCGTGACCGACAGGGTCACGTCCAACGCCTCCGACGGCGCGGGATCAGCGGTGATGGTGAACGTCACGTCGTCGCCTTCAGTGATGTCGGCGCCGGCGGCTATCGATACCTGCGGCCACGGCCCGAAGGTGGGCGAGGGGGTGAGGTTCGGGGTCGGGTCCGAGGACTTGTGGCCGAAGAATCGCAGCGACCACGACTCCAGCGTGTTGGCGCCGCCGTTGGGCCGCCGGTCGGCCAGTCGCAGCGTCCAGGTGCCGGCGGGGTCCTCGCCCAGATGGGCCGCTGTGCCGAACCGGAAGCTGCCCGAGATGCCGCACTCCGACGCCTGCTTGCAGTCATACTTGGCCAAGGCCGGGTTGGTGATGTCGCCGACCGGGACACTCAGCGTCGACACGGTGCCCGACGGGGACTCCAGCTCCACCTCGAGATCGCGGAACCACGGCGCGTCCAGCACGAGATGGGCTTCGACGTACTCCACGAAATCGATCTCAGGATCAACAGCGAGATCGGCAGCGACCGTGCTGCCGTCGTCAGGGACGGCCGGCGCCGGTGACAGCATCGGCGCCGATATGTGCTCGCTGCGGTACTCGGGCAGGTACCGCCAGTTCTGCGCAAGCTGCACCGCGGCGCCCGCGTCGACGACACCGAACCCGTAGCTGTGGTGATAGCGGTAGTTCTGCTGGGCCGCACCGTACACCGCAGCGCCCTGCTGCCAGCCCGCGTCGCCGGGGTCGTTGTGCTGCGCGGATGCGGCCAATATCAGCTTCACGTCGCGCCATGACAGGCTGGCGTCGATGCTGCGCACCAGCGCAGCCACGCCCGACACCAAAGCCGTCGCCGGACTCGACGGAGTGCCCGTGCTCAGGTAGTAGCGGTCACCCAAGATCGCATACACCATGCCGCCGACCGGCGCGCACACCCACAGATTCGGACCCTCGATGCTCGTGTTGGACCGAGCGTCCCGCCGGCCGTTCCGGTCGGTGGCGCACGCCGCGACCACCGCGGGATGGCTGCGCTCCTCGGCCAGCGTCGCCCAGAACACCAGCCCCGGCACAGGAAACGTCTTGCCGCCCGACACCACATTCAGCGTGCCCCGACCGTCGAAGCCGAACTCGGCCATCGTGTCGTAGACCTCATATTCAGGAAGATGCCCCAGACCGCCGCTCTCATCCTTGTACGGGCGGGTGTAGTTAGCAGGGCCGTAGCTGCGGTTGACCACAGCGGCTTCCAGCAGCGAGTCCCACACCGGCGCCCACCTGCGCCCCGACTCGATGGCGTCAGGCACCGAAACGCCGTCCAAGCCGGCGACCTGAAGCGTGAACGAGCCTGTGCTGCGCTCGGCTAGGTACGTCGTCGCCTCGATCGTGTACACCCCCGCAGGCAACGTGCGACTGACCCGTGAGTTGCGCTTGAAGCCGTAGTCGTGAGCGATCCACCCGCCAGACAGCGCGTAGCCGTTGCGCACATACAGATTGGAGCCGCTGCTTGATTGCAGTTCTATCGTCACCTGCGACTCGGAGTCCAACGTGAACGTGTAGTACTGCGCAGGCGCCGGTGCTCCCCTGTACGACTCGCAACCCGGCACCCACGCACCAGCCACCGAGCCGTCCGCGTCGACCACCTCGACACACGTGCTCCAAGTGTTCGCGTCGTCTACAGCGAGATAGCTGTGAATCTCGACGGAGTTGATGCTCCTCCAGGTCAGCGCAGCCCGCGGCGCGACACCCCGAAAGCCGACAGCGTTGTCACGCGCTGCGATGATGCTCGCCATGGAGGTGCCGTGACTCGTGTCGGAGCCCACCACCGCGGCCTCGGTCAGCCCCGGCGAGTCGGCCGGATCCATGTTGTCGCGCAGATCCTCATGGCGATAATCGACCGGATAATCCACCACCAGCGCCGTCACGCCCTCGCCCAGCGTCGCCCCCCACGCCGGCTCGACATTGACGTCGAACACCCCAGCCCTGCTGTCGCTCAGATACCACTGACAGCCCGACAAACGATCTCGCCACTTGGCAGGCCTGCCCGTGCATCGGGAGACGGCGTCGGCATGGTGGCGGTCGAGCTGCCCCTCGTCCTGCTGGGTCAGCTCATACGGGTGGGACACCGGCCCAACGTCGGGGGGGGGTCGCCCAAAAAGCACAACCGCAGCCGCGCAGCACGCCAACAACACCACCCCGCCGACCCATCTTGCGCGACCCATCACCGCCATTCCACCACACCCGGCTCCGGCACCCAAGCAGCCGCCGATGGCACCAAGGCATGCGGTTACGTGCTCATGACACGCCACGAGTAGCCGCCTCCCAAACGAGGCCTTCCGGTGATGGCAGTACGGGATCTCAGTCGTTGTCGGTGATGGTGCCGACGCCTTCGCCGTCGGCGACTGCTGCTTGGACCGCGGAGTACAGGACGACTGTGAACGTCTCGTCGTCTTCGGTTCGGCTGTCGTCGACCGCTGCCACGGTGACGGTCTTGGTTGTCTCGCCGGGTCTGAAGGTCAGCATCCCGTAGGCCTGGGCGAAGTCTGTGAAGGTCGCCGAGAACGCAGCCCCGTGCCCGGGCCGCGCGTAGTAGTGCACCCACACGTAGCGGTCGCTGGCGGGGCTGAGCGTCACCGTGAACGTCAGCGTGCCGCCCTCGCCCGCCGACGCGTCGCTGATCGACAACGACGGAACCGCGTTCACCACCGGAGGCGGGGGCGGAGGCGGGTCGTCGTCATCGGCCACCCCGACCGACGCTGTGCCCGCCAACTGGGACACCGTGTAGCCGCTGCCGGCGCCGATCGTGACAGTCACCGACCCGTCCAGCTCGTCAGCGCTGTCGCCGGTCGTGGCCACTGTGAGCGTCACGCTGCCGGTGGTGGGGACCGTGACCGTCCGAGAACCCGACGACACACCGAAATCACCCGACTGCGAGACCGTCACCTCCACCGTCAAAGCCGCCGACGGCGCCGGAACAGCAGTGACCGTGAACACCGCGTCGCCGCCCTCGGTCACCCCGCCGCCTGCGGTGATGCTCACCTCAGGAACGGCCACAGGCGGAGGCGGATCGTCGTCATCTGCGACCGCGACCGTCGCTGTGCCAGCGGCCGCGGAGATCGTGTAGCCGCTGCCGGCGCCGACCGTGGCCGTCACCGATCCGTCGGGCTCATCCGCGGTGTCGTTCGCCGTCGCCACCGTGAGCGTGACACTGCCGCCGGTGGGGACCGTCACCGACTGCGACCCTGTCGTGACGCCGAAATCGCCGGCCTGAGCGACGGTCACTTCTACTGTCAAAGCTGCTGTCGGCGCGGGATCAGCGGTGACCGTGAAAGCGGCATCGCCGCCCTCGGTGATCCCGCCGCCGGCAGCGATGCTCACCTCAGGGTCCACCGCAGGCGCAGGCGGCGGGTCGGTGCCGCACTGGGCCATGGCCTCCAGCGTGCGCACCGTGCGGTCCCAGCGGGAATTGTCGATCCGCGCCTTGACCGCCTGCGCGTCAGCCACGGTCATCGCCGTCTCGCCGGTGTCCACCCCCAACGCGGCCAGCACCCGGTCCCAGCGCTGCTGATGGGCAGCATGGGAGAGCTCGCCACGCCAACCAGTCACCACAGCCACCGTCACCGCATCCCACGGCAAAGACGGCACACACACCGACGGCGGCGGCACATCGTCATCAGCCACCGCGACCGACGCCGCCCCGGCCGTTGCGGAAACCGTGTAACCCGTCCCGGCGCCCACCGTCGCCGTCACCGACCCGTCAGGCTCATCAACCGAATCGTTCGCCGTCGCCACCGTCAGCGTGGCCGTGCCCGACGCCGGAATCGTGACGATGCGTGATCCCGGCGACACACCGAAATCGCCTGTCTCGGTGACCGCCACAGACACATCCAGAGCCGCCGACGGCGCCGGAACCGCAGACACCGTGAACACCGCAACGTCGCCCTCGTCCACATCGGCGCCCGCAGCGATGCTCACCACAGGCGGCGGAGTGTGACACTGCATCGCAGCATTGATCTGCACCCAACCAGGCCACGACTTGCCGCCGCTGAACGTCCTCACCGCCTCGGGGGTGGTCGACGCAGGAACAGTGCCGCCCGGCGGCGCAGGCATCGGGTCCGCGCCGAGATAGGCGAGGATCTGCCAGAACAAAGCCTCGTTGCCGCCATTGTTGTCGACATGCCACGCGAACGCGGCGCGAGCCCGGCTGATGGCATCCGCAGTATCACACGGCGCAACATCGTCATCAGCCACCGCCACCGTCGCGGTGCCCGCGGTGGCGGAGACCGTGTAGCCCGTGCCTGTGTCGATCGTCACGGTGACAGTGCCGTCGTCCTCGTCCACGTTGTCATCGGTCGTGGCAACGCTCAGGGTGTAGCTGCCGTCTGCGGGGATGGTCACGGTTGTTGTCTCGACGGTGACGCCGTAGTCGCCGCCGGCCGTGACGGAGATGTTCACCGGCAAGTCGGCCGACGGATTCGGGTTGGCTGCAATGATGAAGGCAGCGGACTGGCCTTCGCTGATGTCGGTCGCCGCGGCCACGTTCACCACGGGACTGGAGTCGGTCTCGACTTGGCCGCTTGAGGGGTCGCGCTGATTGCCGGGTTGCAGCGGGCAGTACGGCTGCCCGTCAGGGGTCTCGATGCCCGGCTTCTCGGCGCAGTACTTCAGCACCGGATACTGGGTAGAGGTGCCGAAGTCCCACGGGTCATCGCCCGGCCCGAGAAAGCTCCCGTGATAACTGCCCACGTTCACGTCCACGTTCCAGTCTGCGTAGATGCCGGTGTAACCGGTGGGTGCCTGCAGCTGGGCAGTGGTGTAGCCCATGCCACAGTCCGGGCTGGTAGCCATGCCGGTGGCTTCTACGTCCCAGTAGTTGGCGCCTTCGCTGCGCTCTCTCTTGCTCAGCTTGCAGCCTCCAGTCAACCCGCCGGACGTGATCTCGGCGTTGGGGCTGCTGACGCGACCGGTGGCATAGTTCGCTCGCATCCATGACTTGGTCCACCAGTGCGCGTACCCGCCGACTAATCCACCAATGCGCCGACCCGGACTGGAGTGAGCTCCGGTGTAGCTGACTGAGCCGGTGGCGTATGCCGCCCGCAGGTGGCCGTCCGCACGATAACCGGCTAGGCCGCCACCTTCGTCGACTTCAACTGTCACGTCTCCGGTGGCGTAGACGGCGGCGACACCGGACCAGCTGAGAACTCCCAGCAAGCCGCCGGCGATGCTTTTGCCGGTGACGTCGCCGGTGGCGTAGCTTTCAATCATGAAACCGAAGCGCCAGATGGAGCCGGCCAGCCCGCCGACCTTGCGCTCTCCCGACACGTCGATGTCGGAATAGACGCCGCTGACCCTGCCCCGCTCGATATCGCCGGCCAGCGCTCCTACCCGCGCGCCTCCAACTACCTTGCTGTCCGCGTTGGGTGCGGTCAGCCCGAAGTTGCGAACGTGCGCACCGTGGCCGATGATGCCGAACAGTCCGACGTAATCGAGCACGGGGTCGTTGATGTACAGATTGGCGATGGTGCGCCCGTTGCCTTCGAACTCTGCTGTGAACATCCGAGCGCGCGGGTTGGGAAAGTAGCCGCAACACTCAACGATTCCACCGGCAACCGCATGGTGCCAAAATCGATACCGCTCTCTTGCCGAGTTGATCTTCGCTCCGCCAATGAGTGGGTGCCAGCCGAGGCCGTTGTTCCAGTAGTCGTCGCCTGTGTCGGCTCGGCCGTTGGCGTTGGTGTCGAAGTCCAGGTCGGCGCTCAGTTCATAGCCTGCGCAGCCGCCGGTCGGGCAGCCCATGTTGGTGATGGCGTTGGGGAACGCTGCGGCGTGCTTGGTGGTGCCGTCGGGGTCGTGGCCGGTTACTCCGTCCTTGTCGGGCGGGTACACGTCAGCGGCGCCGTCGCCGTTGAGGTCCCAGCGGATCGCGTTGAGCTGGGCCAGGTTGCAGATTTCGATCAGGCCGTCGTCGTCGATGTCGTAATCGCCGCCGGTGTCGGTGGTGCATGGGTCGATGCGCAGCGGGCCGACCGTGACAGCCACGTCGGCTGCGGTCATACCGGCGTAGTCGCCGGTGCTGGTGACGGTGTGGGCGATGCTCGTCTGACGGCCGCTCGCAGTGTCGGTGCTGTCGTCGACCGCGGTGACCGTCACCGTCTGCGGGATACCCCAGTCAGCAGAGGTGAACTTCAGCGTCGCCGGGGTGACCGTCGCCACAGACGTGTCGCCGCTGGCCAGACCGACAGTCACATCGCCGCCGGCGGGCTCGCTTGTCAGGCGCACTGTGTAGGCGCCTCGGTGCTCGAGAACCCCGCCGGTATCGGGATCGTCGGCCTCGTCGAGCGCCAGCGTGCCTGCCGACACGCTCACGCCCCGAATGTCGTCATCGGCGACCACGACGGCTACGTCGTCCGCCGTCACGTCACCGACGCCGACGCCGCTGACGTCGTGGCGGATGCTCGCGTGACGGTCCCCGACGTTGGCTATGTCGTCGTCGACAGCAGTCACCGTCACCGTCTTGGGGGTCTGCCAGTCCGCAGCCGTGAACGTCAACGCCCCCGACACCGCAACGACCGACGCGTCGGCGCTCACCGGCGTGACGGTGACATCGCCGGAGGGCTCCTCGGTCAGCCTCACCGAATAAGCCGCCTGATGCTCCCACGCGCCGGCACTGTCGGGATCGTCGGCCTCAGCCAAGGACAGGGAGCCCCGCGACACCGTCACGTCCCAGTCCGCACCGACCTCGTCGATCTTGACCTGGAAACTGGCCAACAGCCGCCCGCCGGTGTGCAGCCGATGCACACGGACACGGCTCGTGTACCAGCCCGGCGTCACATCGCCCACCTCGACCCGAAGCCCGAACGTCGCCGACGAGTTCGCGGCAACCGTCACCTCGCACGGACACTCCCCCAGCCTGCTCTTCCCCGGCAGCGACGGACTGAACACGCTCTCATCAAGCGCACCCGCAGCACCGCTCTCGCTGATAGAGAACGTCGAAACAGCCGAACTGTTGTTGACCAGCCGGACCACCACATCGCACTCCGCGTCAGACCGCAGCCTGCCCTCCGCAGGAACCGGACAAGGATCCTTGCCCGCTCCGGCATCAGGCAGAACCGACGCCTGAACCGACGCCAAACCAGCCGACGCCCCAACAGGAGACAGCGACAGCGCAACGAGAACAACAGCAACCGAAGCAACAACCAGACCCGTGAACCGCCGCGGCATCAGCATCCGAACCCCCAGCGCACGCACTCGTCCTGAGACACACGAGATGATTCCACACATCATCGCGCTCTGAATTCACGGCCCGGCACCTATCGGTGGGCGCTGCAGGACTCGAACCTGCGACCCCCTCCTTGTAAGGGAGGTGCTCTCGCCATCTGAGCTAAGCGCCCCGGGCGGCCGGGTCTGGCAGGCTACCGGCCGCCGCCTGACCCAGACCCCGGCCGCCGAGCGTGTCCGAGCAGCGCCGCCAGTTCGGGCGTACTGGCAGCGACGGGCCCCCGACGCTCGCTGTGGCTGAGGTGGAAGAGCTCCCTGCCGCCGGCCTCGCCGGTCCATGCGCCTGCCTCACTGCAGATCAGGATGCCTGCGGCGTAGTCCCAGACGCCGTGATTCGAGTTGAGGTCCAGATACGCATCGAGCCGGCCGCAGGCGACAGCACACAGGTCGAGCGCAGCCGAGCCCAGCACCCGCACCTGCCAGACCGGCAACTCAGCGCCGGGACGGCCCGAGACGCCGATCACGGCCCGCTCGCCGCTCGTCCGCCCGCTGGGCCTGATCGGGCGTCCGTCGAGATGTGCTCCCCCGCCGGCCACGGCCGTGAATTCCTCACCCGAGACGAGATGCCGCACCAGCCCGGCAACCGGCGCCAGCCCGTCCACAGCGCACAAGCTGATGCAATAGTGCGGGATACGGCGCGACGCGTTGGTCGAGCCGTCAACAGGGTCGACAATGACAGTCTCGCCGGATGACCCGGCGCGCAGGCCCGATTCCTCGCTCAGCACGCCGACGCCGGCCGCGTCGAGCACGCCCAGCGCAGCGGCGTCGGCGACTTGGTCGAGCGCGTACTGATCGGGCCGGTCGCCGCCGACGCTCCAACGATCGAAGGCGGCCAGCGCCGCCTGAACGGCGTCGGCTGTCCTGCGCAGCAACGCGAGCCGGTCGCGGCCTGCTGAGTTCACGCGTCGAATGCTGCCAGCCTTTCTCAGACTCGGGGAGCCGTACGGGTTCAGTTCGGTGGCGGCCCTGCCGAACCTGATTTTGCTTCGTGCGTAGCGCTTCTCGAGGATGCACAGCGCAACCATGTCGAACTGCTGCTGGTGCTGCGCCGACTCTGCGCGTCAGGCACCGTCGCGCCGACCCAGATGGCTCAGGCCTTCCAGCGTCCCGAGACGGACGCAGCCCGAGCTCGGCACACCAAGAGCATCGGCCATCCTGCGCGAACTCGTCGATCGCGAAATGCTCGAACGGACCACTGACGCCCCACGCGGCCCCAGCGTCGCCTACGGCCCCGGACCTCGCTTCGAGGTCTAGCAGGCTGCTGATTTATTCGGCCGGACTTCCGCCCGGCATCTACTGACCCTGCTCGCCTGTCAGTCGTTGTCGGTGATGGTGCCGACGCCTTCGCCGTCGGCGATCGCTGCTTGGGCTGCGGAGTACAGCACGACTCTGAACGTCTCGTCGTCTTCTGGGCTGCTGTCGTCGACCGCTGCCACCGTGATGGTCTTGGTTGTCTCGCCGGGTCTGAAGGTCAGCATCCCGTAGGCCTGCGCGAAGTCCGCGAAGGTCGCCGACAACTCAGCCCCGAACGCAGGTCGCGCGTAATAGTGCACCCACACATAACGGCCGCTGGCCGGACTGAGCGTCACCGTGAACGTCAGCGTGCCGCCCTCGCTAGCCGACGCGTCGCTGATCGACAACGACGGCGTCGCGTTCGGCGGCGGGTCGTCGTCATCTGCCACCGCCACCGCGGCTGTGCCCGCCGACGGGGACACGGTGTAGCCGCTGCCCGAACCCACCGTCGCCGTGACCGTGCCCTCGGCCTCGTCGGTGCTATCGCCGGTCGTGGCGACGGTCAAGGTGACAGTGCCCGAAGTCGGGATGGTCACCTGACGCGACCCGGCCGCTACGCCGTAATCGCCGACCTGAGCGATGGTCACCTCCACCGTCAAAGCCGCCGACGGCGCAGGGTCAGCAGTGACCGTGAACGTCGCGTCGCCGCCCTCAGTCACCCCGCCGCCGGCCGTGACGCTCACCACAGGGTCCACCGCAGGCGGCGGAGGCGGGTCGTCGTCATCGGCCACCGCCACCGTCGCAGTGCCCGCCGACGGGGACACCGTGTAGCCGCTGCCGGCGTCGACCGTGACCGTCACCGACCCGGCCGGCTCGTCGGTGCTGTCGCCGACCGTGGCGACAGTCAGCGTCACACTGCCCGACGACGGCACCGTGACCGACCGCGACCCCGTTGCGACACCGAAATCGCCCGACTGCGAAACCGTCACCTCCACCGTCAACGCCGCCGACGGCGCCGGAACAGCAGACACCGTGAACGTCGCGTCACCGCCCTCAGTCACCCCGCCGACGGCGGTGATGCTGACCTCAGGATCAGCCACAGGCGCAGGCGGATCGTCGTCATCCGCGACCGCGACCGTGGCTGTGCCCGCGGCCGCGGACACGGAGTAGCCGCTGCCGCCGTTGACCGTGACAGCGACCGACCCGTCGGCCTCATCCGCGGAGTCGTTCACAGTGGCCACTGTCAGCGTGACGGTGCCCGATGTCGGGACGGCCACTTGGCGCGTGCCGGTCGCTGCGCCGAAGTCGCCTGTCTGGGCCACCGTGACGCTTACTGCCAGCGGTGCCGACGGCGCCGCAACAGCAGACACCGTGAACACCGCATCGCCGCCCTCGGCGATCCCGCCGCCGGCCGCGACGCTCACCACAGGAACGGCGGCAGGCGGCGGGTCGGTGTCGCATTGGGCCATGGCCACCAGCGTGCGGACGGTGCGGTCCCAGCGGTCATTGTCGATCCGCTCCTTGACTGCCTGCGCATCGGCCACGGTCATCGCCTCCTCGCCGGTGTCCACCCCCAAAGCAGCCAGCACCCGATCCCAGCGCTGCCGATGCGCAGCATGGGAATACTCGTCACGCCAACCAGTCACCACGGACACCGTCACCGCATCAGACGGCAAAGACGGCACACACACCGACGGCGGCGGAACAGCGCCGTCGTCATCAGCCACCACCACCGACGCCGACCCCGCCGTCGCCGAGACCGTGTAACCCGTCCCGACGCCGACCGTCGCGGTGACCGACCCGTCGGGCTCGTCGACCGAGTCGCCGACTGTGGCGACCGTCAGCGTGGCGCTGCCAGACGCCGGGACCGTGACCGTATGCGAGCGCGGCGACACACCGAAATCGCCCGACTGGGCGACCGCCACAGTCACATCCAGCGCCGCTGTGGGCGCCGGGACCGCAGTGACAGTGAACGTCGCATCGTCGCCCTCGTCGATGTCGGCGCTGGCGGCGATGCTGACCTCGGGATCCTGCTGCAACTCCAGGTCCGGCTGGACCACCGTCTGCGCCGGGATGCCGTCCACGGTCAGCGTGAACGACCCCCGTGTCGACGCGCGATACGTCGTCGCCTCGATCGTGTAATCGCCCGCCGCCAGCGTTCTGCTGATCCGCGAGTCGTACCCGTCGCCGCCGTCATCGTCGGACTCCAGCACAGCGCCCTGCTTCTGACCGACACCGGCGCGCAGATACAGATACGTGTCGACTGAGGACTCCAGATCGACCGTCACCTGGCTCGAAGCGTCCACAGAGAACGAATAGAACAACGCGTATCGACCGCCGCGATCCGAAGAAGCGCACCCCGCAGCCCACTCCCCTGTGACGCTCCCATCACCCGACAACGCCACCACACACGGATCGCCTGTCGACACCGGATCATCGTCTTCAGCCACTGCGACCGTCAGCGTGAATGGCGCCGCTACCCGCGCGCGGTCCGTCGTCGCCTCGATGGTGTAATCGCCCGCCGCAAGCTGGTGACGGATCCGCGTGTTGTCCCTGTCGCCGCGATTGTCGTCGCTTGCCAGCGCCTCACCCGACCTCTGGCCCGACCCGGCGCGCAAATACAGATATGTGGTATGCCCATGCGGCGATTCCAGATCGATCGTCACCTGGCTCGGGCTGTCCAGCGAGAACGTATAGAACCGCGCAAACCGGCCAGCACGCTCCGCCGAACTGCAGCTAGCGGCCCACATCCCGCTGACGCTGCCATCACCTTGGGACGGAACGATGAACCAGCCCGTAAAGTCACGAGCCCACCTCCCGCTGACGCTGCCGTCACCCCACAACGCCACCACGCACGCATCATCGTGATCGTCGTCTTGGACTGCCACAGACGCCGAACGCGCCGACGACGACACCGAATACCCCGAACCGCTGCGGACCGTCGCCGTCACCGAGCCGTTCACCTCATCAACCGAATCGCCCGACGTCGGCACCGACAACGTGCCCGTCCCCGATGTGCCGACCGTCACCTGACGCGAACCCGTCGAGACACCGAATTCGCCGGACTGGGCCACTGAGACGTTCACAGTCAACGGCGAGGCCGGCACCGGAACAGCAGCCAACGCGAACACCGCAACACCGCCCTCGTCGATGTCGGCATCCACGGCTGCGATGCTGATCTCGGGCACATCGTCGTCCTCGACTGTGACGCTGGCCGCGCCGGCTGTAGCTGAGACCGTGTAGCCCGTGCCTGTGTCGACCGTCACGGTGACAGTGCCATTGTCCTCGTCCACGTTGTCATTGGTCGTGGCGACATTCAGGGTGTAGCTGCCGTGGGCGGGGATGGTCACGGTCTTTGTCTGGGCGGTGACGCCGTAGTCGCCGCTGGCCGTGACGGAGACGTTCACCGGCAGGTCAGCGGACGGATTCGGGTTGCCGGCGATGACGAACGCAATGGTCTCACCCTCGCGCGTGTTGGTGGCCGCAGCCACGTTCACCACGGGATTGGAGGCAGTCCCGACCTGGCCGCTCGAAGGGCCGCGCTGATTGTCAGGTTGCAGCGGGCAGTAGGGCTGCCCGTCAGGGGTCTCGATGCCCGGCTTGTCGGCGCAATACTTCAGCACCGGATACTGAGTAGACGTGCCGAAGTCCCACGGGTCATCACCCGGACCGGGAAAGCTCCCGTAGTAGCTGCCCACGTTCACATCCACGTTCCAGTCTGTGTAGATGCCGGTGTAACCGGTGGGCGCCTGCAACTGGGCAGTGGTGAAGCCCAAACCACAACCCGGGCCGGCGGCCATGCCAGTGGTTTCTGCGTCCCAGTAGTTGTTGCCTTCGCTGCGCTTTCGCTCGGCCCCCCTGCAGTCCCCGGCAAACCCGCCGGCTGCGATCACGCCGCTTGGACTGCTGACGTGGCCGGTGGCATAGTTCGCTCGCATCCACGGCGTGAACGATGCGTGGACGGACACGCCGATCAATCCACCGCCGACCAATCCCCCGATGCGCTGTTGCGGGTAGTAGTCAGTTCCGATGACTGAGCCCGTGGCGTATGCCGCCCGCAGATGTCCATCGCCGCTAGAACCGACCAAGCCACCACCTTGACCGACTTCAACCGTCACGTCACCGGTGGCGTAAACGGCAGCAACACCAGACCTGCTCGATGATCCCAGCAAGCCGCCAACGGTCTCTATGCCGGTGACGTCGCCGGTGGCATAACTCTCAATCATGGAGCCGTAACCCCAGATAGTGCCGGCCAGCCCGCCGACCATGTACCTTCCCGACACGTCGAGATCGGAATAGACGCCGCTGACCCTGCCCCGCTCGATATCGCCGGTCAGCGCCCCCACATACCAGCGTCCGAACACTCCGCTGTCCGCGTTGGGTGCGGTCAGCCCGAAGTTGCGAACGATCCCGCCGGGGCCGATAATGCCGAACAGCCCGGCGTAGAACAGATGGCGGTCATTGATGTACAGGTTGGCGATGGTGCGCCCGTTGCCCTCGAACTCTGCTGTGAACATCTTTGCGCGCGGGTGAGGACGGTCGCCGCAGCACACTCTGGTTCCATCGCCAGGCACAGAGTCCCTCAGTCGACTCAGCGCTCCGTTCGTGTTGACCCTCGCTCCGCCTATGAGTGGGTGCCAGCCGAGGCCGTTGTTCCAGTAGTCGTCGCCTGTGTCGGCTCGGCCGTTGGCGTTGGTGTCGAAGTCCAGGTCGGCGCTCAGTTCATAGCCTGCGCAGCCGCCGGTCGGGCAGCCCATGTTGGTGATGGCGTTGGGGAACGCTGCGGCGTGCTTGGCGGCGCCGTCGGGGTCGTGGCCGGTTACTCCGTCCTTGTCGGGCGGGTACACGTCAGCGGCGCCGTCGCCGTTGAGGTCCCAGCGGACCGCGTTCAGCTGCGCCAGGTTGCAGATCTCGATCAGGCCGTCGTCGTCGATGTCGTAATCGCCGCCGGTGTCGGTGGTGCATGGGTCGATGCGCAGCGGGCCGACCGTGACCGCCACGCTGTCGGCTGACATGCCGGCGTAGTCGCCGGCGCTGGTGACGGTGTGGGCGATGCTCGTCTGACGGCCGCCCGCAGTGTTCGTGTTGTCGTCGACAGCGGTGACGGTCACCGTCCGTTCGGTGCTCCAGTCCGCGGAGGTGAACGTCAGCGTCGCCGGGGTGACCGTCGCGACCGACGTGTCGCCGCTGGCCAGGTCGATGGTGACATCGCCGCCGGCGGGCTCGCTTGTCAGGCGCACTGTGTAGGCGCCTCGGTGCTCGAGAACCCCGCCGGTATCGGGATCGTCGGCCTCGTCGAGCGCCAGCGTGCCTGCCGACACGCTCACGCCCCGAATGTCGTCATCGGCGACCACGACGGCTACGTCGTCCGCCGTCACGTCACCGACGCCGACGCCGCTGACGTCGTGGCGGATGCTCGCGTGACGGTCCCCGACGTTGGCTATGTCGTCGTCGACAGCAGTCACCGTCACCGTCTTGGGGGTCTGCCAGTCCGCAGCCGTGAACGTCAACGCCCCCGACACCGCAACGACCGACGCGTCGGCGCTCACCGGCGTGACGGTGACATCGCCGGAGGGCTCCTCGGTCAGCCTCACCGAATAAGCCGCCTGATGCTCCCACGCGTCGGCAGTGTCGGGGTCATCGGCCTCGGCCAGCGACAAGGAGTCTCGCGACACCGTCACGTCCCAGTCCGCACCGACCTCCTCGATCTTGAGCAAAAAACTGTGCAGCAGCCGCCCGCCGGTGTGCAGCCGATGCACACGGACACGGCTCGTGTACCAGCCCGGCGTCACATCGCCCACCTCGACCCGAAGCCCGAACGTCGCCGACGAGTTCGCGGCAACCGTCACCTCGCACGGACACTCCCCCAGCCTGCTCTTCCCCGGCAGCGACGGACTGAACACGCTCTCATCAAGCGCACCCGCAGCACCGCTCTCGCTGATAGAGAACGTCGAAACAGCCGAACTGTTGTTGACCAGCCGGACCACCACATCGCACTCCGCGTCAGACCGCAGCCTGCCCTCCGCAGGAACCGGACAAGGATCCTTGCCAACCCCGGCATCAGGCAGAACCGACGCCTGAACCGACGCCAAACCAGCCGACGCCCCAACAGGAGACAGCGACAGCGCAACGAGAACAACAGCAACCGAAGCAACAACCAGACCCGTGAACCGTCGTGGCATCAGCATCCGAACCCCCGTTCCACACAGGTGCTGAATCAACCGAGATGCTTGCACACATCATCGAGCAAGGAATTCACGGCCCGGCACCTATCGGTGGGCGCTGCAGGACTCGAACCTGCGACCCCCTCCTTGTAAGGGAGGTGCTCTCGCCATCTGAGCTAAGCGGCGGGACGACCCGACAGGCCGATCACGGCCCGCTCGCCGCCGACGCGCCAACGATCGAAGGCTGCCAGCGCTGGCTGAACGGCGTCGGCAGTTCTCGTCTCCAGTTTCTGAGAGTTTTATTGTCTGTGCTGTTTCTCAAGAAACTAAAACTTTGGCAGACGGCCATGGCTGGCATCCGACTCGTCATGCCGGACCCAGTTCAGCCTGATGCGACAGATGCTGCCCGCGTCAGTTTATTCAAGGGTCCCGAGAGTTTTAGTTCAATGCAAATTGTCAGTTAGGCTAAAATTATGGCGACGGAACGTGTGCCGGATGAGGTGCTTGAAGCGCTGGAGGCGATCGGGCGTGGGTCGAAACCCGGTGACCTCGAGTCGGAGACTCTGGAGTTCAAGTCGGCCCGCGGCGGCGCACGAAAGACTCGCATGGCGCTGGCCGAAGCCGCTGCGTGCCTGGCCAATGGCCACGGTGGTTCTGTGGTTCTCGGAGTCGACGATGACCAGAGTGGTGCAGCGGCATTCTCGGGCACCGATCTCGACGAACTGGAGGCGCGCCGCTACATCTTCGAGACGGTGACGCCGGGCCTCACGGTGGGCCTCACCGTGCATTGGCACGACGAGGGGAGGCTGCTGGTTGCGCACGTGCCAGTCGGCGCGACCGTGCATGGCGTCGCCGGCAGAGTGACGCGACGCATCGGGCGCAGCTGCCTCCCGCTGGCCCCCGACGAGATCGCTGCGCTCCACAGTGAACGGCACGGAGTCGATCCGTCGGAGGCACGCAGCGGCCGGACCGTCGAGGATCTTGACCCGGTCGCGATGGAGGTCGCACGCGGGGAGTTGCGGCGTCTCGGCGGCGAACGAGAACGCTGGGCCGAACTGCCCAACGCCGAACTGTGCTCAACGATGGGCTTGGCTTCGCCCGACGGAGGGCTGTACATCGCAGGCGAGCAGCTGCTCTGCGCGACAGGCGAGGAAGTCGTCGTCTACCAGCACCGCCTCAGCGTCGGCAGTCCGCCCGACGCAACGGAGCGCATCGCCATGCCGTTGCTGCCGGCGTTCGGCCGCGTGCTCGAACTCGTCGCCTCCAGGAACCCCTTCGAGCCGCTGCTCCTGCCGAACGGCCAGCAAATCCAGATGCACCGCTACCCGCCCGGATCGATACGCGAAGCCGTTGCCAATGCTCTCGTCCACCGCCGCCTCGATATCGCCGAACCCGTACGGGTCGAGCACTTCGACGATGCGCTGTCGGTCACCTCGATGGGGCCATTCGTCAGCGGCGTGACCGAGCACAACATCCTCTCGACAACATCTCGCCCCCGCAACCGGCTCCTCGCACGTGCGTTTCGCGCGTTGGGCCTGATCGAAGAACTCGGCACCGGGATTGCGCGGATGTACCGGTCGATGCTGAGCCTTGGCAAGCCGCCCCCATCAATCTCGGGTTCGGCGGAAGCCGTGCGGGTGCAGTTCGATGGCGGTCCTGCCGAACCTGATTTTGCCTCGTGCGTA
Source organism: Candidatus Poriferisodalis sp. (assembly GCF_965219595.1). NCBI lineage: Bacteria > Bacillati > Actinomycetota > Acidimicrobiia > Acidimicrobiales > Candidatus Poriferisodalaceae > Candidatus Poriferisodalis > Candidatus Poriferisodalis sp. The sequence continues at coordinate 2,884,410 of NZ_OZ244781.1, read as the reverse complement.
GCGCTCCTCAAGGATGCGCAGCGCAACGATGTCGAACTGCTGCTGGTGCTGCGCCGGCTCTGCGCGTCAGGCACCGTCGCGCCGACCCAGATGGCTCAGGCCTTCCAGCGTCCCGAGACGGACGCAGCCCGAGCAATGCAGCGCATGGCCGCCGACGCCCGACCGCTCATCGAACCATCGCACGCCAGAACGAACGGGCCCTCAACCCGCTACCGACTCACCGCAGAGGCAGCCCGAGGCTTGGGCTCTGCTGTGCGTCGCTCTCGGCGGGACAGCAGCGAGATCGAAGACACCATCGCCGCTCACGTGAACAAGCACGGCCGCATCAACAACCAGGTCGTGCGCAACCTCCTCGGCGTCGGCACACCAAGAGCATCGGCCATCCTGCGCGAACTCGTCGATCGCGAAATGCTCGAACGGACCACTGACGCCCCACGCGGCCCCAGCGTCGCCTACGGCCCCGGACCTCGCTTCGAGGTCTAGGAGACTGCTGATTTATTCGGCCGGACTTCCGCCCGGCATCTACTGACTCAGCTCGCCTGTCAGTCGTTGTCGGTGATGGTGCCGACGCCTTCGCCGTCGGCGACTGCTGCTTGGGCTGCGGAGTACAGCACGACTCTGAACGTCTCGTCGTCTTCTGGGCTGCTGTCGTCGACCGCTGCCACCGTGATGGTCTTGGTTGTCTCGCCGGGTCTGAAGGTCAGCATCCCGTAGGCCTGCGCGAAGTCCGCGAAGGTCGCCGACAACTCAGCCCCGAACGCAGGTCGCGCGTAATAGTGCACCCACACATAACGGCCGCTGGCCGGACTGAGCGTCACCGTGAACGTCAGCGTGCCGCCCTCGCTAGCCGACGCGTCGCTGATCGACAACGACGGCGTCGCGTTCGGCGGCGGGTCGTCGTCATCTGCCACCGCCACCGCGGCTGTGCCCGCCGACGGGGACACGGTGTAGCCGCTGCCCGAACCCACCGTCGCCGTGACCGTGCCGTCGGCCTCGTCGGTGCTATCGCCGGTCGTGGCGACGGTCAGGGTGACGGTGCCCGAAGTCGGGATGGTCACCTGACGCGACCCGGCCGCTACGCCGTAATCGCCGACCTGAGCGATGGTCACCTCCACCGTCAAAGCCGCCGACGGCGCAGGGTCAGCAGTGACCGTGAACGTCGCGTCGCCGCCCTCAGTCACCCCGCCGCCGGCCGTGACGCTCACCACAGGGTCCACCGCAGGCGGCGGAGGCGGGTCGTCGTCATCGGCCACCGCCACCGTCGCAGTGCCCGCCGACGGGGACACCGTGTAGCCGCTGCCGGCGCTGACGGTCGCTGTGACCGACCCGTCGGCCTCATCGGCGGTGTCGTTCGCCGTCGCCACGGTGAGCGTGACACTGCCGCCGGTGGGCACCGTCACCGTCCGAGAGCCCGGCGACACGCCGAAATCGCCGACCTGAGCCACGGTCACGTCCACTGTCAGCGGCGCCGTCGGCGCGGGGTCCGCAGTGACCGTGAAGGTCGCGTCGCCGCCCTCGGTGACCCCGCCGCCTGCTGTGATGCTCACCTCAGGATCAGCCACAGGCGGAGGCGGCGGGGCGGGGTCGTCGTCGTCTTGGACCGCGACCGTGGCCGTGCCCGCTGTGGGGGACACGGTGTAGCCGCTGGCGGCACTGACGGTCGCTGTAACCGACCCGTCGGCCTCATCGGCGGTGTCGTTCGCCGTCGCCACGGTGAGCGTGACACTGCCGCCGGTGGGCACCGTCACCGTCCGAGAGCCCGGCGACACGCCGAAATCGCCCGACTGCGCGACCGACACAGTGACCGTCAGCGGCGAAGACGGTGCGGGATCAGCAGTGACCGTGAACGTCGCGTCGCCGCCCTCAGTGACACCGGCCCCGGCAGTGATGCTGATCTCAGGCGTCACCGCCGACGGGTCGGCACACTGTCCGAGAGCTTCGAGAGTGCGGGTGACGCGGTCCCAGCGGCCGGGGATGAACACGCTCTCATTGGCACGGGACTGCTCCACTGTCATCGGCGTCTCGCCGGTGTCTGTGCCCAAAGCGGCCAGCACCCGGTTCCACCGCAACACGTGCGCCGACCCCGAATGGGCGTCACGCCAGCCGGTCACCTCTGACACCGTCACCGCATCAGACGGCAAAGACGGCACACACACCGACACCGGCGGGACCAGGCTGTCGTCGTCGGCCACCGCCACAGACGCCGACCCGCTGCTGGCCGACACCGTGTAGCCGCTTCCGGCGCCGACGGTCGCGGTGACCGACCCGTCAGCCTCGTCAGTCGAGTCGTTGGCCGTGGCCACCCTCAGCACAGCGCTGCCCGACGTGGGAATCGTGACCGTGCGCGATCCCGGCGACACACCGAAATCGCCCAACTGGGCGACCGCCACGGTCACGTCCAACGCCGCCGACGGCACCGGAACCGCAGACACCGTGAACACCGCGTCGCCACCCTCGGTGATCCCGCCGCCCGCAGCGATAGCGACCTCCGGGTCCGGCTGGACCACCGTCTGCGCCGGAATGCCAGCGACCGTCAGCGTGAACGACCCCGGCGTCGACGCGTGAAACGTCGTCGCCTCGATCGTGTAACCGCCCGCCCCCAGCGTCCGACTGATCCGCGAGTCAAAGCTGCCGCCGCCGTCATCGTCAGACGCCACCGCAGCACCCGACCTCTGGCCCACACCCCGGCGCAGATACAAATACGTGTCAGCCGACGACTCCAGATCGATCGTCACCCGGCCCGGGCTGTCCAACGAGAACGAAAAGAACCGCGCAAAACGGCCCGCACGCGCCGACGAACCGCACCCCGCAGCCCACTGCCCGGTGACGCTCCCGTCGCCCGACAGCACCGCCACGCACGGATCGGCCACCGGCACCGCATCATCGTCATCAGACACCGCCACCGACGCCGAACCCGCCGCCGCAGAGACCGTGTAGCCAGCGCCGGTGCTGAGGTTCGCCGTCACCGACCCGTCAGCCTCGTCCGTCGAGTCGTTCGCCGTCGCCACCGTCAGCGTCGCGGTCCCGGAGGCGGGGATGGTCACCTGACGCGAACCGCCAGTGATGCCGTAATCGCCGGTCTGGGAGACCGACACGGTGACTGTCAACGCAGCCGACGGCGCCGGAACAGCAGACACCGTGAACACCGCGTCGCCGCCCTCGCTGATACCGCTGCCCGCCGTGATGCTCACCACCGGATCAGACACCGGCGGATCGTCGTCATCTCGCACCGCGACCGCAGCCGTGCCCGCAGTCGCCGACACCGTGTAACCGCTTCCTATGCCGACGGTCGCAGTGACCGACCCGTCAGCCTCGTCAGCGCTGTCGTCGGCTGTAGTGACCGTGAGCGTCGCCGTGCCTGACGTCGGGACCGTGACCGTCCGCGAACCCGGCGTCACGCCGAAGTCACCAGTCTGGGCGACTGCCACAGACACATCCAACCCCGCCCACGGCGCAGGACTGGCAGACACCGTGAACACCGCATCGCCGCCCTCACCGACATCAGCACCCCCAGCGATGCTGACCACAGGCACATCGTCATCAGCCACCCCAACAGACGCCGACCCGACCGTTGCGGAGACCCTGTAGCCCGAGCCAGCACTGACCGCCGCAGTGACCGACCCATCGGCCTCATCAGCCGAGTCGCCGGCCGTAGCGACAGTCAAGGTCGCGCTGCCGGTAGTGGGGATCGTCACCGTATGCGACCCCGGCGACACACCGAAATCCCCCGACGCAGACACCGCCACGGTCACAGCCAGCGCGGCTGTCGGCGCCGGGTCGGCGGTGACCGTGAACACCGCAACACCGCCCTCGTCGATGTCGACGCCGGCTGTGATGCTGACCTCGGGCGGCGGGGGATGGCATGACATGGCGGCGTTGATGGGCACCCAGCCAGGCCACGACTTGCCGTCGCTGAACGCCTTCACCGCCTCAGGAGTGGTCGACGCAGAAACAGTGCCGCCCGGCGGCGCAGGCAACGGATCAGCCCCCAGATAAGCCAGGACCTGCCAGAACACAACCTCGTTGCCGCCATTGTTGTCGGTGTGCCACGCAAACGCAGCACGCGCCCGGCTGATGGCATCCGCAGTGTCACACAGCGGATCGTCATCGTCAGCGACTGCGACAGTCGCTGCGCCTGCCGTCGAGGAGATGGTGTAGCCGCTGCCGGTGTCGATGGTGGCAGTGACCGATCCATCAGCCTCGTCAGCGCTGTCGTTGGCTGTGGTGACGGTGAGCGTGGCAGCGCCCGAGGTCGGAATCGAGACGGTCTGCGCAGTCGGCGTAACCCCGAAATCGCCGGACTGCGTGATCGCCACGGTCACGTCCAAGGCCGCCGACGGCGCCGGGTCGGCAGTGACGGTGAACACCGCGTCGCCGCCCTCGGTGATTCCGCTGCCGGCAGCAATGCTGACTTCCGGTCCTGTCGGCTGTGCGGTCAAGCCGCTCACGGTGAGGGTGAAATCGCCGCTGACGGCTTGGTCGAAGGTCGTGGCCTCGATCGTGTACCAGCCGGCAGCGAGCGTCTCGCTGATACCGGCGTCCGTGCTCGGACTGCGGTAATCGTCGTTGGAGTGCAGTGCGGTGCCGGTCTGCGTGTCCTCGCCTGCTCGCAAATAGAGGTAGTTGTCCTCGAACGACGCCAACTCGATGGTCACCGCGCTCTGCTGCGACAGGTTGAACGAGTAGAAGCGGGCATACCGGTTGGTGCGGTCAGTGGATGCGCAATCCGAGGTCCACCTGCCGTCCACACTGCCGTTGCCGCTGAGCCGCACCGAACAAGGCGCACCGCCGTCGTCGTCCGCCACCGCCACCGTCGCCGACCCGCTGGCAGTCGACACGGTGTACCCGGCGCCGGCGGTCACCGTCGCTGTGACAGCGCCGTCGTACTCGCCCACCGAGTCGTTCGCGGTGGTGACGGTCAGCACGGCACTGCCGGTGGTCGGGATGGTGACGGTCTGCGAAACCGGCGAAACGCCGAAATCGCCCGCCTGCGAGACCGCCACCGCAACATCGAGGTCAGCCGAAGGTGCAGGATCAGCCGTCACCGTGAACGTCGCATTCCCGCCCTCGGTGATGTCGGCCCCCGCCGCAATGCTGACCTCCGGCGTTGCTGCCGGAGCGGGAATACCGCTGACTTCCAGGTCAAATCTCCCGGACTGGGCGCGACGATACGTCGTGGCCTCGATGGTGTACCAGCCGGAAGCGAGCGATTGGCTTATGCGTGCATCGGAACCCGTGCCGCCGTCGTCGTTGGTGTGCAGCGCTGTTCCTACCCGGACGTCGTTGCCTGAGCGCAGGAAGAGATAGCTGTCGATGCTTGACTTCAGATCGATGGCAATCGTGCTGCGCTGCTTGAGCTCAAAGGTGTAGAACCGGGCATAGCGGCCTTCTCGTGCGCTTGAAGTGCAACTGCTCGCCCATGCGCCCTTGGACGTGCCGTCGCCCGTCAGGTGCTCTATGCAGGTGCCGTTGTCCTCTGTGATTCCATCTACGACCAACTCGAACGCGCCCGTTGTGTCGGGCTTGTACGAAGTGGCCTCGATCGTGTAGGTGCCGGGATCAATTGTGCGATCGATCTTGGCGTTGAGCCAGCTGCCGCTGTCGCTGGCCACCAAGGCGCCGCTCTTGACGTCGTTGCCGCTGCGCAAGTTGAGGTAGGTGTCCCTTGTGTCCATTCCCCCATGGACGGGCACGGTCCCGTTCATCTGGATGGTGATTTTCCCCCGCTGGCTCATGGTGAACGTGTAGAAGCGGGCGTAACTGCCATCACGGTCTACCGACTGGCAACCGTCGAACAGCTCACCGGTCATGTTGCCGTTGCCGCTCAGCGTGATGGAGCACGGCGGGGCGCCGTCGTCATCGGCCACGGCGGATGTGGCTCGCCTCGCCGTTGACACCGTGTAGCCCTGACCGTCGTTCAGCGCGGCTGTCACCCAGCCGTCGTCTTCTGCTGTCGAGTCGTTTTGGGTCGTGAAGGTCAGCGTTGCTCGGCCGCTGGTGGGGATCGTCACCGTGGTGGATTCAATGCTCGGCGAGAAGCCGAAGGCGCCAAGCTGGGTGATATCCACAGGGATTTGGAGGTCGGCAGCCGGTGCGGGAAGAGCCCGCAGATTGAAGACAACATCATCGCCTTCGGTCACGCCGTCGGCAGCGATGCGGATGTGAGGAACAGTCGGCTGTGACGACGTGAGGCCGCTGGTCACGAGTGCGAACTTGGTGAGATGCGGGCCGCCGCCGTTGTTGTCCCACCCCAGAGTGGCTTCTATCGTGTAATCCCCAGGATCCAAGACGGCAACGATCTTCGAGTCTCGGACAGGTCCACTGTTGTCGTCCTCATAGAGCGCAGGCCCACGCAGGGTGCCGTTGCCTTGGCGCAGGTAGAGATACGTGCTCTCCTTGTAGCCGTCGTCGAAGGCGTTCATCTCGATGGTGACGACCCGCGGCTCGGCTACCGAGAACGTGAAGAAATTGGCGTGGGCGTCTCGAGTGAACGAATGACAAGCCAGAGTCAACTCGCTGTTCGTGGTGCCGTCGCCGGTGATCGGATCGGTGCACGGAGCGCCGCCGTCGTCGTCGGAGACCGCGACCGTGGCTGCGTCAGCAGTCGATGAGACTACATAAGCGGGCTTGCCGATCACTCGCATGGTGACCGAGCCGTCGTACTCCTCGGTCGAGTCGTTGTAGGTGGCGAGGGTCAGCGTGGCGGTGCCGGTGGCGGGGATCGTCACCGTCTGTGTGCGGGGGGTGATCCCCCAGTCGCCGTCAGCGGTGATCTCGACGGTTGCGGTCAGCGGCGACGGCGGCGCAGGAGTGGCCGTGAGGGTGAAGACGGCATTGCCGCCCTCGGTGATGTCGGCCCCGGCGGAGATGCCCACCTCAGACACCTCTGTCAGCCCGCCCGACACCGCCAGTGTGAAGGCGCCGGTCTGGCCCGTGGATGCAGTGGTGGCTTCTATCGTGTACGTACCCGCGGCCAGCGACGCGCTGATGCGTGCGTCGGCGCCGGTGCCGCTGTTGTCGTCGGTGTGCAGCGCCACGTCTTTCTGGTTGTTGTAGCCGTTGCGCAGGTACAGGTAGCCGTCGACGCTGGAGGACAGGTCGATCGTCACCGTCGATTGCTGTGAGATCGTGAACGTGTAATACCGGCTCGACTTCTGCGTGTGGACCGCCGACGTGCAACCCGACGTCCACGCGCCCGACACTGTGCCGTCGCCGTCGAGGCGGTCGACGCAGCCGAGAGGCGGCAGCTGCGCGAAGCCGTGCCCCCAAGTGTTGTTGGGATAGGGGTTGCCGCGCGGCGCGGCGTGTGTCTTGAGATACTCGGCGGTCTGCACAGCAGAGAACTCGGGGTTCTGCTGTCGGACCAGCGCAGCCAAGCCGGCGACATGGGGTGCGGCATAGCTGGTGCCGTAGTTGGTGCCGCTCACGGCCACATAGCCGTCCGCCCCCACGATGTCGGGCTTGACGCGGCCGTCGGGCGTCGGCCCCAGACTGCTGTAGGACCGAATGTCGCTGCTGGCGGTCGAAGCGGCGCCGACGGCCAGCACCCCAGCGTGGGGGCTGTCGGCCGGGCTGATCACACTGTGGCCGGTGGTGCTGTGAGCAAGCGAGCCGAACGTGGCCATCTGGATCCAGCCCGGCGCCGCGCCGCTCATCTTCTTCACCACGAACGCGTATGTCCCGGCGTGAGGGGCCGTGAACGACTTGAACTCGAACGGGAAGCTGTTTGAGGCACCCTTCTGCTCGTCGTTCAAGTTGTCGACCACTTGCTCCGACGCCGTGCCCGGGTTCTTGACAACCAGCAGCGCCAGGTCCTTGCTCGCTGTGCCCCACGCGTCATCCCAGCGCATGAACACCGCATCCTTGGACTCACCGGCATTCAACGTGAACTCTTGGTACTCATCGCCGGTCGCCCACTCGTGGATGTTGTCGTTGTCGGCATCGGTGAACGCCCCGAACCAAGTCTTGCCGTTGCGGTTGCCACCCGAGTTCACCCACACAATGCCGTTGTCGGCCGCCCACTTCACCGTTCTCAGCGGACTCGGATTCACCGGGGTGGTACCGTCGGCAGCACCGTGGAAGCTCCAAGAGGTCGAGTGGACGATCACCCCGACCCCTTGGTTCTTCATCCATTCCACCGACCGCTGCAAATCGCCCCAAGTGCGAGCATTGGAGATGTACAGGCTGGCGTCGGGCGCCACGTCCATCACGGTCGCGGCCACAGACATGCCGTGGCTGTCACCGCCCGCTTTGGCGCAGTCGTCGATGTCGCTGGTCGCCAGGGCCACCGCCTTGTAACAGCGCCCCACCACCGTGGCAGGCAGATCACCGCTGGCCATGGCCGACCGCAAGCCCGTGAAGCCGTCCCTCGCTGTAACTCCCGACGAGGCATCGATCACGCCGATCTTCACGCCGCCGCCGGTGATGCCCGCGTCGTGCCAAGCGTCGGCCAGGTGCGCAGCGACGCCGCCGCTGGTATAGCGACCCCTGTCCTTGTGCGGCACAGCAAGCTCCCGGGCCCAAGTGAGACCGGGGATCTGCGCCAGAGCGGCCAGCGCAGTGGAGGGCACGAACGCCTCGACATAGCCGTCGAACACATTGCGCACGTCGCCGCCGACGGCCGTGATCGCTTCGACGGCCTGCTCGGAGTCGCCGTCGAACGTGATCGACAGCCCGATCATCGCGGTGGCGTAGCTGCCGGATTCGCTGGAGTTCCCAGCGCCGCCCTCGCCGCCGACAGCCGACGCCGCGGCGACCGCCAACGCCGACAGACGGGCACCCAAATTGGGATAGGCCAAAGACGCCGCACCGGCCCCCGGATCAGGCTCGATGCCGCCCTCGAGCGTGCCCGGCTCCAAGCCCTCAGTCACGTCAGGCCCCGCGTCTTGCCCAGACCCGGCACCGTCGCCGCTGGCCTGCGCCGCCACCGCGGGCATCCCCGCACCCAGCACAGCAACCGCGATCGCCGCCGTCAGCACAGCAGCCCAAGCCGCTCGCATCGGCCGCGTCAGGCGCATTCTCACCCGCCGGAAACTCATCGGTCTCGCTCGAAGTCCCAGTCTCGATGCCTTCACTCACCGCCGCCCTTGCTGTGCGCTGGCGGCAGCGTCATTCCTGCCCGAAGAGAATACCGCTACGGCGAGCCCTTGGACAGCAGCGCCGGACGGGGCAGAGTGAACGCCAGAACACGCGCACGCGTTCGAAGCAGCCGCCATCGAGAACGCCGACGAGTTCCAACGGTGGTTGCGAGCAGTCAGTCATGATGGCCGGTCTCACAACGAAGCTGCCACCAATGGCGCTCGACCTCCGTCGTACACACTCGGCCTGAACCGTCCAAGATGATTCCACACATCATCGCGCTCTGAATTCGCCCGTCGAATGCTGCCACCCGGCGCTATAACCTCCGATCATCACCTCAGCGCCGCATGGGGAGCATCCCGATGGCAGCGATCGACATCTCCGGCTACATGGCGAGCCTGAAGGACCACGCCCATGCGCACGGCTTTCACATTCACGACGAGCGACAGTTCATCGAGACCTACAGCCTGCGCCAGACCTGGGAGGTCGATCTGCATCCGGCGGAGGCCTGCGGCGGACCGCTCGATTTGCACCTCACGCTGGAAGCCGATCCGCGTACGATGCTGTCATTCGAGGAGGTGCTGTGGGCGACGCCAGAAGACGAGCTGCCTCCCGATGAGTTCTGGCTGCCCCTGATGTTCACTTGGGCGCTCCCGCCACTGGATCACAGCCCCGACATGCTCGTGCTGGCGACCGACCTCGCCGGCCTCGGCGGCACAGCCCTGCCGGTGGAGGTGTCCGCCATCGATTCGCTCACATCGGTGACCGACGCAGCGAAACGGACGCTGATGATCGTGGCACGCAAGGAATTGTCGCTACAGGCGCTGCTGCAAGGCGAGGACGACATGTGCGAGCCCTTCGACCGGTGCACCAAGATCTGCGACTACCTGCTGCACCACGCACACGACTGGTACGAAGAAGTCCCCTCGTAGCGCCGCTTCGCTCCGGCTCGCCGCCTGTCCGTCTTCGCTGGCGCAAGCCGCCGGTCAGGGACCCACGGTCGACAAATTCTCCTTTTCTAAAGGCGTATTTTCTGATAAATTCTCCTTCTGAAAAGGAGAATTCTGGTCATGGCATCAACGGCGGACGGCAATCGGGGGCGGGCAGCAGTCACCGGCGGGCTCTCGTCGCGCTTGCGTCACGCCTTTCTTGCACGACTGGAAGAAGTGCATCGTCCGGCAGCACTCACACCACGTCGTGTCGCCGGCCGGTCCGCGTTCGCCGGCAAGGCCACTGCGGTGATCGGCATGAGACGCGCCGGCAAGACGACATACCTGCACCAGCTGCGTGCGGAACGCGGCTCTGCGGGTGTCCCAGCCACGCACCTTCCCTTCCTCTCCTTGGAAGACGAACGCCTGCGAGAACTCGACGGGTCAACGCTGGGCGCACTGATTGACGAGTACACCGACCGGCATCGGCTAGCAACCCACGCCGATGCGCACACACCGATGTGCTGGTTTCTCGACGAGATCCAGATCGTGCCGGGGTGGGAACGGCTCGTCCGGCGCCTGCTCGATGCCGATGGCACCGAGGTGTTCGTCTCGGGTTCCTCGGCGGCCTTGCTCTCGCGCGAAATCGCAACCGAGCTTCGGGGCAGAGCCTGGCAAGTGCTCATGAATCCATTCGGCTTTGACGAGGCATTGCGGCACCGAGGTGTGACGTTGCCCGAGACTCCCCCATTGCTGCCCCGCACCGAGCGGATGCGTGTCGAGGAAGCGTTCCTCGAATGGCTCGAGAGCGGCGGCTTTCCCGAAGCACAAGGACTCGATATCGCGACTCGGCGCCGATTGCTCACCGACTATGTCGACGTTGCTCTGCTGAGGGACGTGATCGACCGCTACGGCGTCACCAATATCGTCGGCCTGAGATGGCTGGCACGTCAGCTGCTGGCCAATGCCGGCGCAATGTTCAGCGTCGAGAAGTTCCACCGTGCATTGCGTTCCCAGGGGATCGCGATCGCGCGCGACACCGTGCACCACCATCTGAGCTGCCTGGAGGACAGTTTTCTGGTGCGGACGGTGTGGATGGAGACCGCATCGGTGCGCCAGCGGATGGTCAACCCCCGCAAGGCGTACCCCATCGATTCAGGACTCATCAGTGTCTACGACCGAACCGGGAGGGCAAACACGGGGCACGCCCTCGAGACGGCAGTCCTGATCGAACTGGAGCGTCGCGGGAGCGAAGTCACCTACGTCCGCACACCCCAGGGCTTCGAGGTGGATTTCCTGGCACGCCATCTCGACGGCACCATCGAGCTCATCCAGGTGTGCGCGGACGCGACAGAGGCAGCGACGGCAGATCGAGAACTCCGCGCTCTCGCCGCTGCCGGACAGGCCTTCCCGTCGGCCACACAGTCGTTGCTCACACTTGACCACCGGAGTCTTCCTGCCGAGGTGCCCACCGGAGTACGCGCCCAACCTGCGTACGAGTGGATCCTGGCAGCCGCCGTCGAGGTGGCGTGACTCACCCCAAGCTTGGCAACGGTCGCATTGGCGAATTCCCTGCGGTTCGCCTCGATGAGTGGTGCTGCTAGGCGCGGATCACGACCCCGGCTTCGCTGACCCGGCCTGACGCGAGGTTGCGCTCGAACGCCTCGGCCGCCTCGGGCGTGCCGACCGGGTAGAAGCAGCGGTACAGGTGCACGCCTGCCGCAGGGTCGGGCTCGTCGTCGTCATCACTGCCGCTAATGCTTGATCGAGCGGGTGCCGCCTTGGGCACCTCGATGAGCGCCGGTTCCTCGGCGAAGCACAGGTCTTGCGCGTACTTGCAGCGGGGAGCGAACTTGCATCCGGGCGGCAGATCGGTCATCCGGGGCGGCTGCCCGCCGATGATCTCCAAGCGCGCATGGCTGTCGTCGGTGACCTTGGGGATCGACCGGAACAGCGCCTCGGTGTAAGGCATCCTCATGTCGCTGAACAGCGTTGACGTGGGGGCGCGCTCCACGATCCGCCCCGCATACATCACGATGATCTCGTCGGTGCGGCCCGCCACGATGCCCAGGTCGTGGGTGATGAGCACGAGCGACATGTTGCGCTCGGCCCGCTGAGCTTCGAGCAGGTCCAGGATCTGCGCCTGAACGGTGACGTCCAGCGCGGTGGTCGGCTCGTCGGCAATCAGCAGGCGAGGGCTGCACGCCAAGGCGATGGCGATCACGATGCGCTGGCGCATGCCGCCCGAGAGCTGATGGGGGTACTCGTCGATGCGCCGGTGCGGCTCGGGAATGCCCACCTCTTCGAGCAGATCGAGCGCAGCGCTGCGCGCGGCACGCGCCGACAGGTCGCGGTGCACTCGAAGACCCTCGCCCACCTGCTTGCCGATCTTCATGACCGGGTTCAGCGAGCCCAGCGGATCCTGGAAGACCATCGCGAGCTGGGGTCCCCACATCTCGAGCAGCTCACGGCGGCCCAGCGACATCATGTCGATGCCGTCGAAGCTGACGTTGCCGGTCGAGGTCACCCGGGATTTGGGCAGCAGCCGCATGATGGATCGGGACATGACCGACTTGCCCGAGCCGGACTCCCCCACCACGCCCAACCGAGCACCCCGACGTAGCGACCAGTCGACCCCGTCGACCGCCACGAGCGGCCCCACCGGGGTGTGGAATGTGGTGCGCAGTTCCGCAACGTCAAGCAGCGGCGACTCGTCCAATCCCGCCAGATCCGGCGTCGAGGCGTCGCTCACGACCCGCCCCCAGGAGCCGAGGCCATCTCGACGCGCATAGGTGCCGTTTCGCCGACAAGCGGCGTGTGGCAGGCCACGAACCGCCCGGGTGCGATCTCTCGCATCTCGGGCTCTTCGTCGACGCAACGCTGCGCCGCATGCGGGCAGCGGGTGCGGAACCGGCAGCCCGACGGCGGGTCCATCGGCGAGGGCAGCTCGCCGCCGATGCGTCCCGACCCCAGCTCAGCCTCTGGATCAGGCTGCGGAATCGCCGCCAGCAGCAACTCGGTGTACGGATGGGCGGGCTCATCGAACATGGCATCGGGCTCGCTGACCTCGCAGAGCTTGCCCAAGTACATGACCGCCACCCGGTCGCTCACGTTCTTGACCACCGCCAAGTCGTGCGCGATGAACACCAGCGTCAGGCCCATAAGGTTCTTGAGGTCTTCGAGCAGGTTGAGAATCTGTGCCTGCACCGAGACGTCCAGCGACGACACCGGCTCGTCGCAGATGATCACCTGCGGCACGCTCACCAGTGCACGTGCGATCGACAGCCGCTGCGCCTGCCCGCCGGAGAACTCCCACGGCCGGCGGTCCATGGCGTCGTCGGGGTTGATGCCGACGTAGTCGAGCACCTCGCGGACGCGCGGCTCAGCCTGCTCGCGCTCCGCGTCGCGGTTCGCCCGGTAGCGCCGCAGCACCCATCGGAACAGCAGCACGTCGACCACAATGGAGGCCACGAGCACGATCAGCTTTGCGCCCGCGTCGAGACCGGCGATGTAGAAGACCTGCAGCACCACCATGGCGCTGATCGTGGTCGCTACCCCGCTTGCCCCTGCCCGCGCGGGCTTCGCGATCGACGCCCCAAGCCACACGACGAGCACGGCAGTGAGCAGGCTCAGCCCGCCGGAGTTCACCCACTGGGCCCAGCCGCCGAAGCTCGACCAGGTGCGCCACAGCAGGAACCCGCTGGCGGCGGTGGTCACCGCGACGCCCGCAATGCCGACCGGCGCCGACACGTCGCCAAACTGGCGCGACATCAGGCTGAAGGGCAGCATCAGCGCGAGCAGCACCCACGTCAGGCCCAACAGTAAGGCGACCGCGGCAGCCGCCAGCAGGATTGCGAGCGTCGGGAACCCAGTAATCGCTGCGGGAACTTCCGTCCAGCCCAGCCACGGCTCCGCGCCTCGCTCTTCGACCGCCTCCGAGAGGATCCACAGCACGAAGGCCACGGAGGCCAGCAGGCCCACGATCCGCATCGGCTTCGCCGCCCGCCTCAGCAAGCTCTGCAGCAGACCGCCGATGCGGTCCTGCCACATCGCCATGGCGGTTCTGCGCGCCACGTTCTCCAGAGCGATGAACAGCGGCTCGGCGATGATGTCACGCACCCGGCGCCGAGGGTTCAGCGACGAGATCGGGTCTTGGTAGATCATCTGCAGCCGTGGCCGCACCTCGCGCATCGCGTCGTCGTCGAGTTCGGTGAGCTCCCGGCCGGCGACCTGTACCGAGCCCGATGTCGGCCGTGGCAGCTGCAGGATCGCCCGCCCGGTCGTACTCTTGCCGCAGCCCGACTCGCCGACAAGGCCGAGCGTCTCGCCTTCCAACAGATCGAGCGACACGCCCGACACCGCGTGCACAGTGCGCCCGCCAGCCGCCGGGAACTCCACGACGAGATCCCGCGCGCTCAGCACGGCATCGGGCCGCAGGTGAGCGTCGCCGCTGCCTGCCATTACCGGCCCGCCCTCGCAACCGGGCCCTCACAGCCCTGCTCTCGCAGCGCGGCCGTCACAGCACAGCCTGCCGAGGCTCGAAGTACTGCTGCAGCTTGTCGCCCACGAAGTTGAGCGCCAGCACCGTGACGAACATGACGATTGCGGGCATCAGGCTGATGTGCGCGGCCACGTCGAGGTTTGTGCGCCCCTTGTTGATCATGTCGCCCCATGTGGGCGTGGGCGGAGGCACGCTGAGGCCCAGGAATGCCACCGAGCCCTCCACCACGATCAGACCGGCCATGATGATCAGCGAATAGCTGACCAGCGAGGGGGCCACGTTGGGCAGTACCTCGCGGAACAGCACGCGGCCGTCACGCGCTCCCAAGGTCTTGGCGGCCAGTACGAAGTCCTGATTGGCGATTGACAGCGTGGCGGCGCGCACCACCCGAGCGATGGGGGCGATCGACAGCAGCACGAACGTGAACACCAAGATGAAGATGCGCCGCCTCGCCTCGGAGTCCAGGAACAGCACCAGCGCCAAGAACAGGATCAGCGGCGGGATCACCAGCGAGGCGTTCATCGTGGCCGTGAGCCAGCGGTCGACCCGGCCGCTGTAGTAGCCCGACACCATTCCCAGCAGGCCGCCGATCACCAGCGCCAGCACGGTGCCCACGGTCGATATCACCAGGCTCACCTGGGCCCCGTAGATGACACGGCTGAATACGTCGCGGCCCACGCCGTCATTGCCGAACCAATGCGTCAGGCTGGGTCCCTGCTTGGACGTTCCGGCGAAGGTCTCCGCAGGGTCCTTGATGGGCAGGATGTCGGCGAACACCGCAGCGAACGCGAGCACAGTCAGATACGCGACCGCTATCCAGAAGAAAAATCCCAGCCGCTTACGCACGAGTGCCCACCTCCCTGCCGCGCAGCCGCGGATCCAAGGCCAAGTACAGGAAGTCGGACATGGTGAGCACTGCGATGTACAGCGTCGAAATCACCAGCACGCCCCCCTGCACAGCGATGAAGTCGCGCTGGGTCACGCCCAAGAAGATGTAGGCACCTACGCCGGGGATGGTGAAGATGAACTCCACAATCAACGCGCCGCCGATGAGCAGGCCTACCGTCAGGCCCACCACGGTCAGCAGCGTGAAGCTCGACGGCCGCAGCGCATGCCGCCACAGGATCCGTCGCGTCGGCAGCCCCTTGCTGCGAGCCAGGTCGATGAACGGCAGTCGCAGCGTGGAGATCATGTCGGAGCGGAGCAAGCGCATGAACACCGCAGCCTGGCCCATCGCCAGCGACAGCGACGGCAGCAGCATGTGCTTGAAGTGCAGCACGACGTCCTGGCCGAAGGGCACATAGCGCGCCGCCGGCAGCGCTCGGAATCCGATCTCGTTGCCGGCCACGCTGAGCCCGCCGATCGCCAGGAACAGCACGAGCATCACGGCCAGCACGTAGTTCGGCGTGGCCAAGAATCCCAGCATCGTGTGGTTGATGGACCGGTCGGTCTTGGTGCCTTGCCGGTAGCCGGCCCAGATGCCCAGCGGGATGGCGATGGCCAAGGCGATGACCACCGAGTACGCCATGATCTGCAGCGTCGGCGTCATGGAGCGTGAGATGCCGTCGGCGATGTCCTCTCGCAGCACGATCGAGCTGCCGAGATCACCGGTCAGCACGCCGCCCAGCCAATTGCCATAGCGGTTGAAGAACGGCTCGTCAAGGCCGAGTTCCGTGCGGACGATCGCGATCTGGTCGGCTGTGGCGGCGGGTCCCAGGATGTTGATGGCGGGATCGCCGGGCAGGCTCGCCATCAGCGCGAACACCACGAACGACACTCCCACCAGCACCGGGATCACGCTCGCTATGCGACGCAGCGCGTAGCGCCCATCGGCGACAGCGGCCCCGGAGATGCCGATGGCGACCAGTACCGCAAAGGTCCAGCTGAACGGCGGGCGCCAGAACCACGCCCAAGCGATCGTGGCGACGAGCGCCACGATCACCATGTGCCCAAGCTGGTCGCGGACGGCCTGCATCATTCCGGACGCGCCTCCCCCCGAGCGCTGTTCTTACACGAACTCATCGCTTCAACCCTGACAATCGCCGTCATCGCACCAGATCTGGGCGACATGGTGTGCCCCGGCGTTCACGGCGAACGCACCGACATCGCTGCCCGGGATCGGCAGATCGGTGATGTTCTGCACCCGCGGGTTGGCAATGACACCCCACAGCGTCCAGTGCGTCCACAGGTTCCAGACATTGCGCGCGAAGGCCCGGTTCACCTCCTCAGCCGCCTCACGCCGGGCCACGGGGTCGGGATTGTGGCGGATGACATCGTACGCGGCATCGATGGCAGGGTCCTGGAAGCGCCCGAGGTTGAGGGCCAGTTCGGGCACAGTCGGGTCGATCGGGAGCGCAGTCGACGAATTCCACCAGAGCCACTGCTCGATGGGGTCCACCCCGCCATGGGCACGCAGCCCCGTCATCTCGTACAGGCCGGCCAGCGCCAGGCCGAAGTACTGACCCTGCTCGATGGGCTGGATCGTCACCGCGATCTCGTCGCCGTAGGCAGCCCGCCACATCGACGCGATGAGCTCGTTCGACTCGACGTTGAACGGGTCGTTGGTGGAGTTGAACCCGAACGTCACTGGGTTCTGGCCGCTGTCGGCCTTGCACTGGGCGAACTCCGCTCGTGCGGCATCAATGTCGTACGTCGGGTAGCCCGAGTCGTCCAAGTAGCCCATGCTGCCGGGCGGGAACGGACCGTTCGCCGCCCGCACCAAGCCCTGGAACCGTTCGCTGACGAATCGTTCGCTGTCGAACGCGTGCGCCAGTGCCTTGCGGCAGCTCAGGTGCACCAGCGGGTTGGCCACGTTGAGCCCGTGCGGGTCCATCGGGATCGGCTCGTCACGGCCCCGCAGCTCGGCGAGTACCGGATTCGTCCCCGATGCCACGTTCATGAGGCTGAAGTTGGTCTCGCCGAAGTCATTGGCTTGCAGCAGCACGAAGTCGGGGTCGCCTTCGTACTTGGCGATCTCGTCCGCGTTCGAGGTGTGGACGATGTCGAACTGGCCCGCTCTCAGCCCGTTGGAACGGCCCACGATGTCCACCGACACCACGAATTCGATCTCGTCCAGGTACGGCAGGTTCTCGCCGGTGACGCCGTTGGGGCCGCGCCAGTAGTCGGGGTTGCGCTCGGCGATGAAGCTGTTGCCGTTGCCCGGCGTGTACTCCACGAACTTGAACGCCCCCAGCCCCACCGGTGCAGACGGATCGCCGGTGGCGCTGGCAAGGCCCGCCGTGCGCTCATCGGCTGACAGTGGCGAGAACGGCGAGGTGTACATCGGATTGTTGGGCAGCGTCTCCAGCCATGCCGGGGAGAACATGAAGCCGCAGCCCTGCGCCCTCGATGCGGGACCGGGCCCGGTCGCGAACGGGATGGACGTCTCGTAGTAGACGTACTGGCCTTCACCCCAGACGTTCTCGATGCCCAGGTAGCCGGGCCCGGTCTGCTGGCTGAAGCGGCACAGGTTGATGTTGTACGCCACGGCCTCGCCGGTCAGCGGCGTGCCGTCGTGGAACGTGATGCCGTCGCGGATCCGGAGCGTCCATCTCAGGAAATCGTCGCTGGCCGTTTCGGTCTCCACCAAGTACGGCACGATGTCGCCGTTGGCGTCGGTGACATACATCGACTCGGTGACCGCACGCATGATCATGCGGCAGCTGATCGCGCACAGCGCTGCGTAGGGCGCGAACGGGTTCGCCGTGTCTGCCTCTATGCCGTACACCAGCCGGCCGCCGTGCACCGGGCCGCTCGATAGCTCCCGGGTGTCCTCGCCCGTGGCCTCGCCAGCCTCGCGCGCCTCGACCACCTCCGCCTGGGACTCCTCCAGCGTGGTCGCGACTTCATCGGCTGCTGGGTCGGGTGTAGTGCCCGAGACCCCGCCGCCATCACCAGCGGAGCAGGCGACGGCAATCAGCGCGAACGCTGCCGCTGCTGCCAGCGAACGCGCTCGCGCCAACTGCCGCCTCCTCCTTCGTTCTGGTGGGTGCTCAGCCCTGGCAGTTCCCGTCTGTGCACCAGATCTGCGCCAGGTGGTGCTTGCCGGAGATCACCGGGAAGGCGCCCTCAGCGTTGTCGGGGATGGGCAGATCGGTGATGTTCTGGACCCGCGGGTTGGCGATGACACCCCACAGCGTCCAGTAGGTCCACAGATTCCAGACGTTCTTGCCGAATGCCCGGTTGACGGCTTCAGCCGCCTCTCGCCGGGCCTCAGGGTCGGGATTGTGCCGGATTACCTGGTAGGCCGCGTCGATCTCGGGATCCTGGAAGCGCCCGAAGTTCAGCGCCAGTTCGGGCACGCCGGGGTTGACCGGACTCGCCGTCGCCGAGTTCCACCAGTACCACTGCTCGGACGGGTCGACGCCACCGTGGTTGCGCCAGCCCTGCATCTGGAACACGCCGGCCAGTGCAAGCCCGATGTACTGGCCCTGCTCGATGGGAGCGATCGTCACTGCCAGCTCGTCGCCGAATGCGTCGGTCCACATCGACGCGATGAGCTCGTTGGACTCCACGTTGAACGCGTCGTTGGTGGTGTTGAACGAGAACGTCACCGGGTTCTGGCCGCTGTCGGCCTTGCACTGCTCAAACTCTGCTTGTGCGGCGTCGACGTCGTAGGTCGGGAAGCCGGAGTCTTCCAGGTGGCCCACGCTGCCGGGCGGGAACGGGCCGTTCGCCACCTGCACCAAGCCCTGGTGCCGCTCGTTGGCGAAGCGCTCGCCGTCGAATGCGTGCGCGAGTGCCTTGCGGCAGCTCAGATGCACCAACGGATTGGTTGCGTTGAGCCCCAGCGGGTCCATCTGGATGAGCTGGGACGCATCGGTGGGGTCGCCGCCTCGCACGAAGGTGAGCACGGGGTTCACGCCCGACGCGACATTGATGAGGCTGTGGCTGGTCTCACCGAAGTCGTTGGCTTGCAGCAGCACGAAGTCGGGGTCACCCTCATACTTGGCGATCTCATCGGCATTCGCCGTGTGGATGATGTCGAACTGGCCCGCCTTCAAACCGTTGGAGCGGCCCTGGATGTCCACTGCCACCACGAATTCGATCTCGTCCAGGTACGGCAGGTTCTCGCCCGTGATGCCGTTGGGGCCGCGCCAGTAGTCCGGGTTGCGCTCAGCGATGAAGCTGTTGCCGTTGCCCGGCGTGTAGCTCACGAACCTGAAGGCGCCCAGCCCGACCGGCGCAGATGGATCGCCAGTGGCGGCCGCGAGGGCCGCCTCGCGAGCGGCCTCAGGCAGCGGGGATGCCGGCGAGACATACAGCGGGTTGTTGGGCAGCGTTTCCATCCATGCCGGGCTGAACATCTGGCCGCAGACTTCGGCGCGGCCTGCCGGACCGACGCCGGTCGCCAGAGGCTGGCCGGGGCTGGCCGTAACCGTCACCGTCTGGCCTTCGCCGGTGACGCTGTCGATGCCCAAAAATGCCGGGCCGGTGAGCTGGCTGAGGCGACAGAGGTTGATGTTGTACGCCACGGCTTCGCCGTCCAGCGGCGTGCCGTCGTGGAACTTGATGCCGTCGCGGATGGTCAGCGTCCACGTCATGTAATCGTCGCTGTGCTCCTCCGACTCCACGAGCAGGGGCACGATCTCACCGTCGCTGTCGGTGATGTACAGCGAGTCAGTGATGGCACGGAAGATCATGCGGCAACTGATGGCACACGATGTCGCGTAGTGGACGAACGGGTTGGCCGAGTCGGCCTCGATGCCGTACACGAGCTTGCCGCCATGGACCGGGCCGGTCTCGGTCTCGCGGACGTCCTCGCCCGTAGCCTCGCCGGCCTCGCGAGCCTCGACCACCTCTTCTTCCTGTTCGGACATGGTGGTGGAGGGCGCTTCGACAGCAACCTCAGTAGTGTCCGGCTCCGCCGGTGCGGCACCGTCACCGGTGTCGCCGCCGTCATCTCCGCCGCCGCAGGCGACCGCGATCAGGGCGAATGCGGCGAGCACCACGCCCAGCCGAATGCCGAACGAGCGCCGCGACCCTCGGCGGCGCCTGCTCGTGAGTTGATCGGCATGGCGCCGCGAGTGAGCTGTGTGCATCGTGGATTCTCCTCCCCACTGCGCCATCGCGGCGCTTTGCGCGAAACCTACTAGCCCCGCTACCGGGCTCTGTACCCGGCCCTGCTCTCGGCTCGGGTCCTCGTTTGGCTCGCGACCGTCGTGCTCGCTGGGCCGGTACGGTGCGGCCGGGCCGGTAGCTCAGTGGTCAGAGCAGGCGACTCATAATCGCTGGGTCGTGGGTTCGATCCCCACCCGGCCCACCCACTGTCCGGAGTGCACAACGACCACGATGTCGGCCGCGCACAGGACGACCGCGCCGTCAGCGGCGCACCATGACTCAGTATCGTTGCTCCGCACGTTCGGGGCGCAGCGCGGCCCGTTCGGTCCGGGGTAGCTCAGTTGGCAGAGCAGCGGACTGTTAATCCGTTTGTCGTGGGTTCGAGCCCCACCCCCGGAGCCTTTAGCCTCCGACTACTCCGCGCCCAGGTTCTCTGAATAGATCGGTTCTGCGTCGCCGAGCGAGCACAGCCAGTCCCGTACTGCTTGGACTGCCCCGATGCGCTTGTCGAGGTCCAGCAATTCCGGCTGGCGTTCGCGCAGCCATCGCAGGCATTGGTGGCGGAACTCCAGTTGCGCAGCCGCAGCAAGGCTTGGGTCGAGCTTGGTCCTCGGAACGTCGCCGCCTGCGCCGACGCTGTCGATCGTCGAGCGGACGAAGTGCACCGTGGACATGGCCACGCTGCCCTTGGCCTCCTCAGCGCTTACCTGCATGCCGGCGGCAGCCGCAGCAGCCAGCATCTCGACAACAGGATCGACTTCCGCCCCGGAGGGGTCGTCGTGCGCCGGATCGCTCCCCGATTCGGCGAGGTCGCTGCGTGCCGAGTCGCTCTCCGACGAGTCGCTGTGCAACGGGCGGCTCTTGGCGGCGGCCGCTTGGCCGCGCCAGTCTTCGTCGGCCGTCATGCGCGCGAATGCGTCGCGCCCAGCAGGTGTTGCGAACATCTCAGGCGCTATCAAGCCGAGCACGTTGCCATTCGGGGAAGCCGCGGCTGCCAAGAGGCGCAAGTCCAGGTCGGTCTGCTTGCGGCCGTCGAGTTGCTGCCGCCCTCCGGTGCGTCGTCGGGGACGCAGCCTGCGCGCATCGTCCCGGCCGCTGCCGGTTCTCGGACTGCTCCCATGATCACCGTGGGAGAAACCGTCGTCGAGATAACCGGCATCGTCATGGTCGCCGCCCGGGTAGTCGGGGTAGCCGCCGTCGGCGTACTCATCATCGACATATCCGTTTTCGGCTGCCTCGTAGCTGCGCTCAGCTCCGCGTCGCCGTTCAGCAGCCAGGCTGTCGTCCCGACGGTGTCGGGCAGCGTCGACGCGCTCACGGAACTTCTCGACGTTCATGGGGATGCGATCGGCGATCGGCCCGAGATCGCCGTCCAGCAGGATCTCCGGCGGGTACACGGCGAACACCTCGGCCGCCTCGTCTGCTGCGCGATCGCGGCCTGCGGGACTGCCGAGGTCGGAGCGCTCCAGGATTCGCTCGGCCCGGAATGTGTGCAACGGCTGGGCCTCGTCGAGCGCTCTGCGCAGGGCCGGCGGATCGGTCGCTGCAAGGTCGCCCGGGTCGGATCCGGGCGGGAACGCCGCTACGAAGATGTCCAGGCCAAACTCGCGCTCCCAATGGTGTACGCGTTCAGCGGCGGTCTGCCCGGCTGCGTCTGCGTCGAAGGCGAGCACGATGCGCTTGGCGGAACGCGACAGCAATTCGGCGTGCTGCTTGGTGAGCGCCGTGCCGCAGGTGGCCACGGCCTCGGAGATGCCGGTCAGATCGCAGCCGATGACGTCGGTATTCCCCTCGCAGACCACGATTCGCTCGGAACTGCGGGCGGCCTGCTTGGCCAAGTGCAGCCCGTAGAGCACCTTGCTCTTGTCGTAGACGGCTGTGCCGGCGGTGTTCTTGTACTTGGGCCCCTTCGGCGGCGGCTCGCCGGAGCGGGGCAGGATGCGGCCGGCAAAGCTGACCACTCGGCCGCCGGCGTCGCAGATCGGGAACATGACCCGGTCCCGAAAGAAGTCAGAAGCCGGGTCTGCGTACGCCAGCCCCGCTGCGGCAAGCAGTTCGGGAGGCGCATCGAGGTGCCGGCACAGCGCATCCCACAGCGGCGGGGCGTAGCCGAGACGCCACTTGGTCACTGTCTCGCGGTCGTAGCCCCGCCGTCGCAGGTACGCTCGCGCCTCGCCAGCATCGGGGCTGCTCAACAGACGCTCGTGATAGAAGCGAGCAGCGCGTTCCAGCAAGTCGAGAAGCTCTTTGCGACGCCGGTTGGCGAGCTGCGCGCCGGGAGAGTCGTAGGTGAGCTCGATGTTCGCTGCCGCCGCGAGTTGCTCGACAGCGTCGGAGAAGTCGAGATGCTCGGTCTCACGCAGAAACGTGATGGCATCGCCGGAGGCTTTGCAGCCGAAGCAGTAGTAGACGCCCTCGGCGCCGTTGACGCTGAACGACGGCGTCTTCTCTGTGTGGAACGGGCACAGCCCCATGTGGCGGCTGCCGACTCGCTTCAAGCTCACCCGCCTGCCGACGAGCGCGACAAGATCGGTCGCCTCGCGCACACGCTGCACGTCAGAGTCCCGAATCCGCATCTTCCGATGACGTTAGTAACTGCCTGCAACACACCCCGGCGAAGGAGACGCCCACAGCCAAACCGCATGGCCTGTCAGTTCTGTGTGAATGTGCACGTCCGATCGTTGAGCACGAGCTCGAAGAGGCGCAAGAAGTCCATGCCGAGCAGGACGTCGAAGTTGGGCGGCACCGGCGGCGGCAGTTGCCATACGGAGAGTTGCCGTCCGTGCGGGGCCACCTGGCCGTGGCCGTTCAGAACCTGCCGGTTCTGAACGGCCACTGTCAATCCATTCAACGCCCCTGGCCCACCATGGGCAGGCTCACGAAGATGGGCTGGGCGCCGACCTCTTCGAACGAGAACTCGCCCGACCCGTACTGCGTGATGCCGACTGCGTAGGCGGACTCCCTGTCTTCGTAGACACCGACCACGTCACCGTTGTGCAAGAGGGCGATCTTGCCGAAGTGGTTGGCCTCCATCTGCTCGCGATGGAAGCGCTGGTAGGCGTCATGATTCGATAGCGCTTGGGAAGGCATACGCAACTCCGCGTCGGGCACATGCCGACATCCACACCTTGGCACAGCCGTCCTTCGGACACACGACAATTTCAGTTGGTGAGGAAGGCTTGGGCGGTGGCTAAGCGGGCTATCGGGACGCGATAGGGCGAGCATGAGACGTAGTCGAGGCCTGCTCGCACGGCGAATTCGATGCTGGCCGGGTCGCCGCCGTGCTCGCCGCAGATGCCGGCGCGCAGCGCTGGATTGGCGGTGCGCCCCCGCTCCATTGCGCTGCTCACGAGCTCGCCGACGCCGGCACGGTCGAGTGAGGCGAACGGATCGGCCTCCAGCAGTCCTTCGGCGATGTATGGCGCAATGACCTGTGCCGCTGTGTCATCGCGGCTGAAGCCGAACACCATCTGGGTGAGGTCGTTGGTGCCGAAGCTCGCGAACTCCACGCCGGTCGCCAGTTCGCCGGCAATGAGGCAGGCGCGGGGCGTCTCGATCATGGTGCCGATCGGCGGCGCAGCACCGGCATCGGCGCCCTTCCACGCAGAACGCACGGTGTCGACGGCAGCCGCCAGCTCAGCGGCGGTGGACACGAGGGGCACCATGATCTCGACACGGGGGTCTCCGCCGGCTGCACGACGGTCGGCCACCGCGCCTGCGAGCGCCTCCACCTGCGCGGCATAGAGCTCGGGGCGCAGCAGGCCGAGCCGCACGCCGCGCACGCCGAGCATCGGATTGTGCTCGTGCCATTGGGCGGCCTCATCGGGGTCTGCGCCGGCAAGGAACTCATGCATGGGCGCATCGAGCAGCCGGACCGTGACCGGCCGACCGTCCATGGCCGCGAGCAACTCGCGGAAGTCTGCTCGCTGGGCCGCCGCGAGGTCGTCGACGTGCTCGTCGTGCCCGTGCAGCACGACGTGCTGCACGATCTCCAGCCGGTCGGGCGCCAAGAACATGTGCTCGGTGCGGCACAGCCCGATGCCCCGCGCCCCGAGCTCCCGCGCCGTCACCGCATCGGCCGCCGTGTCCGCATTGGCGAGCACGGCGAACCGCCCCGCCATAACGCGATCTGCCCAGCCCAGCACCTCGGCGATCTCGCCCGGCAATGCCAAACCCGACCCCGAGCCAACCCCGCCGACTGCCGACCCGGCGATCTCGCGGTCCCCCAGCATCACCTCGCCGGTGGACCCGTCGATCGAGATCGGCGTGCCATTGACGATGTGCCGGTCGCCGACCGTGAAGCAATCAGCCTCCACCGTGATCTCGCGGGCGTCGCACACAGCCGGAATGCCCCAGCCCCGCGCCACCACTGCCGCATGGCTCGCCAGCCCACCCCGGGCAGTCAGGATTCCCGCCGACAGACCCATCGCAGCCACATCGGCGGGGGTGGTCTCGGTGGCGACCAGGATCACCGTGCTGCCCGCCGACGCCAGGTCCAGCGCCGCCTCCGAGCCCACTGCCACGACACCCGACGCTGCACCTGGCGACGCTGCCAGACCGGTCGTCAGCACAGCGACCTCGCCAGCGCTCGACGCGAGTTCGAACGTCGGATGCAGGACCCCCACTAGCTGATCGATGCTGAGGTCGGTAACGGCTCGGCGCTGCCGGTCGCTCAGCTCGGGCAGCGCACTCGAATCGCTCATCGCAGCACCCGGTCGTGCTGGCCCATGCCGTTCCCCCTGTGCTGACCGTCCTCGGCGAGGTCGGGCCCTCAGAGGCCCAGCCGACTCCCCAGATGGTCTACCAGCGCGTCGATGGGCACCCGGTCCTGGGCCATCGTGTCGCGATCACGCACGGTCACGCAGCGATCGTCAACAGACTCGAAGTCGACCGTCACGCACAGCGGCGTGCCGATCTCGTCCTGGCGGCGGTAGCGGCGCCCGATGGCCTGGGTTTCGTCGTAGTCGCACATCCAGTGCGGCTGGCACAGCCCAAGCACCTCGGTTGCCAACGCGGGGAGCGGTTCCTTACGCGACAGCGGCAGCACCGCCACCTTGTACGGCGCCAGGCGCGGGTGCAGGCCCAGCACCGTCCGCTCTTCGTCGTTGACGGTCTCGGTGCGGTAAGCAGCGAGCAGGAACGCCATCAGCGCCCGCGTCGCCCCCGCAGCGGGCTCGATCACGTGCGGCACGTACCGCTCGCCACTGGCCTGATCGAAGTACTCCAGCTTCTGGCCCGAGTGCGCGGCGTGCTGGCTCAGGTCGTAGTCGCCGCGATTGGCGATGCCCTCGAGCTCGCCCCAGCCCCACGGGAACAGGAACTCGACATCGCTGGTGCCGCTGGAGTAGTGGCTGAGCTCGTCGGCGTCATGGGGGCGCAGGCGAAGCTGGCCCGCGGGGATGCCCAGGTCGGCATACCACTGGAGCCGCTCGGCCAGCCAGTACTCGTACCACTGCGAGGCCCCGGCAGGCGGCACGAAGAACTCCAGCTCCATCTGCTCGAACTCGCGGGTGCGGAACACGAAGTTGCCCGGCGTGATCTCGTTGCGGAACGACTTGCCCACTTGGGCGATGCCGAACGGCGGCCGCTTGCGGCTCGTCTCCAGGATGTTCTTGAAGTTCACGAACATGCCCTGGGCGGTCTCGGGGCGCAGGTACACCTCGGCGCCCGCGCCCTCCACCGGCCCGGCCTGGGTGCGGAACATGAGGTTGAAGGCCCGGGCCTCGGTGAACGTGCCGCGCCGGCCGCAGTTCGGGCACACATCCGGGTCGTCGAGCTGATCCTGGCGGTGGCGGGTCTTGCAATAGGTGCAGTCCACCAACGGGTCGGTGAAGTTCTTCAGGTGGCCCGATGCCTCCCATATCTGGGGAGGGCCCAGGATGGACGCGTCGAGACCCACGACGTCGCTGCGCATCTGCACCATGGAGCGCCACCAAGCGTCCTTGACGTTCCTCAGGAGCTGCGCCCCGATCGGCCCGTAGTCGTACGCGCTGCGGAAACCGCCATAGATCTCGGCCGAGCCGAAGACGATGCCGCGGCGCTTGCAGAGATTGACGATCTTGTCGAACAGCGCGGGATCGGGACCCGGCTCTTCGGATTCGGCGCCAGCGGTACTCGTCACGAGCGGCAAGGGTACTGACGGCCTGCGAGGGCTCCGGGGCGAATTTCGGCGGGCGGAGCTTCACCGGCTACGCGCCGCTCATTGTTGCCCGCTCTAGTTCGCTCCGCTCACGGGCCGCTCGGGCCACGGCTTCGCCCGCCGGCTCAGCCTCCTAGGCTGACTGCCATGCGGCTGCGCGACACCACCGTGGTCTTCCTGTGTGCATTCCTCGGCATGATGGTGCTGTTCATGCCGCTGCCGGTCTTTGGCGGCCCGTACGAGGACATTCAAGAGGGCCAGGTCGACTGGACCTGCTCGATGCCACTGCTGAGTCTGGCCCCGCCCGACGTCGACCTTGACGAGGTGCGCAACGCAGTTGACGACGCAATTGCCGAAATGCGTGCCACCGGGCAGGAGTACGTGCCGCCCGAGAGCCGGCATCCGCTGTGCGGCGGCTTGGCCCGCACACAAGTCGTGCTGGCGCTGCTCGCCTTCGCCGGGGCATTCTGGCGAGGCCGCAGGTGGTGGCGCTCGACCGCAGACGTACGGGCAGAGAAGCGCTTCAAGCGGCTCCACGAGAGCGTCGAGAACCCCGACAGCCGCAGCCGCATCTTCCGCTAGCCGAGCAGGTCGGCGCTTCGGAGGCGCCGGCGGCATCATCTGGGATCGACGTTGACCGGTTGCTCATCCAAGCAGATCGGCGCTTCGGAGGCGCCGGTCCATGTGGTACTCCCACATGCGGGTGACGGCCGCCGCTGCTTCGTGCGTGTCGGAGGACGGCTCGACGTCGAGCACGGCATTCACCCGCCCGTCGATGATCGAACGCAGCAACTCGAGTGCCCCGCCCGACAGGGAACGGCCGCGGCGGTGGGTGGCGCAGGTCACACCGCCCCCGGCGGGGTCGAACGCCACGATCGGCGCGTCGTCACAGCCGGAACCCACCACGCACCCGTCGAGCATCGGCGCGGTTCCCTCGTGTGCCAGCAGCCGCAACAGGAACGCGGGCAGCAGCATCTCGGAGTGGGCCCGGTCGAGGCGACCAAGCGCCCCGATGAACATCTGGTACGGCACG
The DNA here is from genome assembly GCF_965219595.1 of Candidatus Poriferisodalis sp. Classification (NCBI taxonomy): domain Bacteria; kingdom Bacillati; phylum Actinomycetota; class Acidimicrobiia; order Acidimicrobiales; family Candidatus Poriferisodalaceae; genus Candidatus Poriferisodalis; species Candidatus Poriferisodalis sp. Next base: position 2,856,670 of record NZ_OZ244781.1, on the reverse strand, counting down.
GGGTCGTCGCCCCGGTCGTGCACCGACTGATCCACCGCCTCGGCGAGCGTCATGGCCGTGCCCAGCCGGTCGAGATCCGAGCGCAGCGCCGGCCAACGGTCAAGGGTGACAGCTCCTGTGACGATGTCGAGCTCGCCGCGTCCCCGGTAGAGCTGCAGATCGACATGCCGCAGCGGCTCGACGTGACCGGCCAGCTTGCTTCGAGTGCGCCTCGCGCCCTTCGCCACCGCGCGCACCTTGCCGTGCCCGAAGGTGATGACCGTGATGATCCGGTCGGCCTCGCCGAGCTTGGTGGTGCGCAGCACCACCCCCCGGTCCCGGTACTGCATCTGCGGGGGCTTCCCCTTCGCTCTGTCGGATTCGCTGTGCCAGATTCGTTCGAGCCGGCGGGTGCTGCATTGACTCCTGCGCAGTGTGGTGGCGTGCGGCCTCAGCGGTTCAGGCCGCCGAAGCGCCGGTCACGGGCCTGGTAGATGCAGATGGCGTCGAACAGGTCCCTCCGCCGGAAGTCGGGCCAGAGCGTGTCGGTGAACACCAGCTCGCTGTAGGCCATCTGCCACAGCAGGAAGTTCGACAGCCGGTTCTCGCCTGAGGTCCGGATCATGAGGTCGACCTCGGGCATCTCGGCGTCGTAGAGATGCTTGACGAGCGCTGCCTCGTCGACCTCGTCTGCGGGGACACCCGAGCGCACCAGGCCGGCGGCAGCGTCGACGATCTCGGCCCTGCCGCCGTAGTTGAACGCCACCGTGAACGTGAGGCCGGTGTTGGCCGCCGTCAGTTCGACGGCCTCGTCGATGCGGGCCCGGACCCGGCGCGGGATGCGGGCATCGGGCCGCCCGACGAAGCGGATCCGCACGTTCTGCTCGTGCAGCTCGTGGCTGCGCCGCACCAGCAGCGACTCGTTGAAGCCCATCAGGAACCGCACCTCGGACGGCGGGCGACGCCAGTTCTCCGTGCTGAACGCGTACACGGTGAGCCACTGCAGACCGATTTCGGCCGCGCCCTCGACGGTGTCGATCAGGGCTTCCTCGCCGGCTGTGTGACCCTCGGTCCGCGGCAGCCCACGCGCCTGGGCCCAGCGTCCGTTGCCGTCCATCACACAGGCCACGTGAGTCGGCAGGCGCGTCACGTCGATTCCCGCACCTCGGTCCACACTGCGCAGGGTAGAACCCTCGCCGCCGCAGATCGTTGCGCCCGCCGTCCAGAATGGAGGCAGATGTCCGACGAGCCATGGGACCTTGCCCCTGCCACCAGCGTCGACGACGCCGCTGCGGCACTCGTCGAGGTGATCGCAGCGCTTCCCGGCGGCGGCGAGCAGCGAGACGGCCAGGTCGAGATGGCAGCCGCAGTGCATGACGCGATGGCCGGCGGGGGCACGCTGCTGTGCCAAGCAGGCACCGGCGTGGGCAAGTCGCTCGCCTACCTGGTACCTGCCGCACTCGCTGCGGCTGCGGGCAAGCGAGTGGTGATCGCCACCGCGACGCTGGCGCTGCAGGACCAGCTCGTCGGCAAGGACCTGCCGCTCGTGGCCGGCGGGATGGCCGAGCGGCTCGGACGCCCCGTCCGGTGGGAAGTGCTCAAGGGGCGCAACAACTACCTCTGCCGCCATCGCTTCGGCGAGCACGCCCAGCAGCAATTCGACCAGGGAGACGGCCCGGCCACAGCCGCAGAGCTGGCCCGGCAGCAGCAGCTGTCCGAGATCCAGCAGTGGGTGCCCCGAACGCGCACCGGCGACCGTTCGGAGCTGGCGGCCGCGCCCGACGCGCGCGTGTGGTCATCGGTGTCGGTGACCAGCACCGAGTGCATCGGCGCCGAGCGCTGCCCCGAGGGCCACCGCTGCTTCGCCGAAGAAGCCCGGGCCCGCTCAGCGAGGGCCGGAATCGTGGTGACCAACCAGCACCTCTACTGCATCGACCTGTTCGGCGACGGCTACCTGTTCGGGCCGCACGACGCCGTCGTGTTCGACGAGGCCCATCAGCTCGAGCCGGTCGTCACCCAAGTGGCCGGGCTGGAGATCACACCGGCGGGTTTCACCCGCCTGGCTACAGAGGCGCGGGCGGTGGGCGCCGCCGGAACGGCTGCGGATGCCGTCGCCGATGTGTCGAACCGCCTGGCCGACGAGCTCGGACCTCTGCGCGATACACGCCTAGGAGCGATCACCGGCGACCTGGCCAGCCTGCTCGAAGTCGCTGACAGCCGGGTCGCCGATCTCGCTGCCGAGCTGCGGTCGGCCGGCGACGACGCAGCCGATCTGGAACGGCTGCGCGTCGGGCGGATCGCAGCGGAGTCGCTCACTGCGCTGCGTGCCGCGCTGGACCCGCCGCAGGGAACGGTCATCCTGGTGGAAGGTCGCGGCCGGCTGCGCTTGGCGCCGCTCGACGTGGGAGACCTGCTCGCGAGCCGGCTGTGGGGCCGCCAAGCGTGCGTGCTCACCAGCGCGACGCTCGGCCCGCACTTCGTCGGCCGACTCGGCGTGCCCACCGCCGACCACGCGTATCTCGCAGTGGACAGCCCGTTCGATTACCCGGCGAATGCGCTGCTGTACTGCGCTCGCCACCTGCCCGCCCCCACCCGCGATGCGTACCGGGCAGCAGCCATCGACGAGCTGGCAGAGCTCGTCGCCGCAGTCGGCGGGCGCACGCTGGCGCTGTTCACAAGCTGGCGCGCACTCAATGACACCGCTGATGCGCTCGCTGAACATCTCAGCGACATCCGGGTGCTGCGCCAAGGAGGCGATCTGTCGAACGCCGCGCTGCTCGACGCGCTCGGCGACGATCCCGCCACGGTGGTGTGCGGCACGATGAGTTTCTGGCAGGGCGTGGACGTGGCCGGACCGGCCCTGTCGCTGCTGGCGATTGACCGTCTCCCGTTCACCCGGCCCAACGAGCCGCTCGCGGCAGCCCGGCGCGAGGCGGCAGGCAGCGATGCGTTCATGACTGTCGACGTGCCGAATGCGGCAGACATGCTGGCCCAGGGAGTGGGCCGGCTGATCCGCACCACCGTTGATCGCGGAGTGGTGGCGGTGCTCGACTCGCGGCTCGCCACTGCCGGTTACCGGTCGCGCCTGCTCGATCCGCTGCCGCCCATGCGCCGCACCGTCGATCAGGCCGAAGCAATCGAGTTCCTCTCCTCCATCCGCAACCAGCACGCCTGAGCCCGCTGCGGAGGACGGCAGTGCCCTCTGGTCCCGCGATCCAGCAGGCCAGAGATCAGCACCTCACCGCATTTCTTGCCGACGGCATCGACGCGGCGCAGTGCATCCACAGGGAACCGGTCGCAACGTCGCAGAGTTCCCTGCCGCCCTCCTCCGCTATGACATCTGTACGTCGTCAATCGGAGGGCTCGGAAGGGGCGTTAGGAGCGAGCATGCGCGCGACCGCGTCAGGGGTGCGCTGCCAGTCCGGCTCTACACGCACCCGCAGCTCCAGATAGACACCGTCGAGGCCCAGCTCGCGGCGTGCCGCTGTGCCTACGTCTCGCAGCATCCGCCCGCCCTTGCCAATCACGATGCCCTTCTGCGAGGGCCGCTCCACGGCAATGTCGCAGCGGATGCGGTCGGGCTCCCACTCGGTGACACGGACCGCGATGCTGTAGGGCAGCTCGTCGCCCAGCCGCGCCAGCAACTGCTCGCGCACCGCCTCGGAGATGCGCCACGCGTCGGGCAGATCGGTGATGCTCTCGGGAGGAAAGTACGCAGGACCCTCGTCCAGTCCGGCCGCCAAGTGATTGATCAAGGCATCAGTGCCTTCGCCGCTCACTCCCGACACGGGGAAATACGCATCGGCGTCGAACTCCCCAGCGGCAGAAAGCTGATCCAGCACTTGGGCCCTCGACGCCCGGTCGCACTTCGTGACTGCAACCACCTTGGAGATGCCCGACGGCAGCGACTCCCAGATGAGCCGGTCGCCGCGACCGAGCGGCGCTGTGACATCGAGCACCATGCAGATCACGTCCACCGGCTCCAGCTCGTTGACGGCGGTGCGGGCGGTCTCGTTGAGCTGCTCCCCCAGCGGCGTCACCGGCTTGGCGATGCCGGGCGTGTCGACGAAAACGATCTGCGCATCGGGAAGGTGCCGCACGCCCATGACACGCAGCCGAGTGGTCTGGGGCTTGGCGGAGGTGATGCTGATCTTGCTGCCCACCAAGCAATTCAGCAATGTCGACTTGCCTGCATTCGGGCGCCCCACGAGGGTCACAAAGCCTGAGCGCACCGCCCGCTCCGGGCCTACCCGGAACCCGCCGGATTGGCTCCTCGCCGGGCGCCGACGAGGTTGATGCGCCGGCCTTCTACCTCAAGCGCAGACAGGCACCAGCCGTCGAGTTCCGTGGTCTCGCCCGTTTCGGGCACGTGGCCCATGCGGTCGAGCAGCAAGCCGCCGACCGTGTCCCAGTCACCCTCGGGCAGTCGAAGCTCCAGAACCTCGGCCAGCCGCGACGCGGGCAGCCGCCCCGAGAACATAAACGCGCCGTCGTCTACTTCCTGGACGAGCGCCTCGTCGGCGTCGTACTCGTCGGCAATCTCGCCCACCAGTTCTTCGATGATGTCCTCGAGCGTGACCAGCCCTGCCACGCCCCCGTACTCGTCCACGGCGATAGCCAGGTGAGACTTGGATTCCTGCATCTCGCGCATCAGGTCGCTGACACGCTTGGTTTCCGGCACGAAGGTGGCTGGCCGCAGCACCTGTGCGCAGGTGACTACGCCGTCTGAGCCAGGCCCCTTCGTTGGTGTGCCGTGCAGGTAGGCCGCAACGAGATCCTTCGCCAGCACGATGCCCCGCAGGTCGTCGACGCTGGCGGCGGTCACCGGCAGGCGTGTGAAGCCCGAGGCGATGATTTGCTCCAGCGCATCAGCGACGCTGTCATCGAGGCTCACGGTGACCATGTCGGGGCGAGGCACCATCACCTCACGCACGATGGTGTCGCCGAGCTCCATGATCTGGCCGATCAGCTCGGCCTCGCTGTCCTCGATCAGGCTGGCCTGCGCTGCAGCCGATGCCAGCGCCACAAGCTCGTCCTCGGTGACCTCGCCGCTGTCGCCCTGTGTCGCGGCAGGTCCCACCGCTCGCGCGGGGAATGCCAGCAGCCGGGCAACCCAAGCGAGCGGTCCGGTGCGACTCAGGACGCGAGCGATCGGCGCGAGCACCCGCGCCATGCGGTCGTTGGCCTCGACCCCCCAGCGCCGGGGCATCGCCTCGGTCACGCCGAACAGCACGATGGCTGTCACGGCCATTGCGGCCACGATGCCCGCTGCACCCGTATGGCTCGCGGCAACCCAGGTGACACCACCCACCAGCGTCACCTGGGCCAGCACTCGCAGCAGCGAGACGGGACCCAGCACGACCTCACGGTCCTCCACGAGCTGCTCCAGCGAGGCCTTCGGCGGGACGCTCGGATGCCCGTTGTCGCGGTCGCCGTTGTGACGCTCTCCGTTGCCATTGGACTCGTCGAGGCCCGAGGCGCGGGCTCGGCCCAGACGCACGAACGTCGCCTCGACCAGTCGCAGGAACATGGCCGCCGCGAGCAGGATCGCCGCCGCGACAGCGCCCAGCACCCAGTTCATGAACGGCTCCACAAGCTGCGCAAGTGCTCAGTCTCGCGGGCGCGCATGGCAGCAGCTTCGGCGGGCTCCGCGTGATCCATGCCGAGCAAGTGCAGCACGCCGTGCACGACGAGCAAATCGATTTCCGCGGTGACGCTGCCGTCGTGACCCGGGCGAGACCCCTCGCCTGCCTCCGCGTTCACCGCAGCGACGGCTGGGCACACGACGACGTCGCCGGCCAGCCGGATGCTGGCCCCGTCCGGCACCTGCGGGCCCGGCACGAGATCCAGCGGGAAGGCGAGAACGTCGGTCGGCCCGGTGTGACCCATGTGAGCTTCATTCAGCTCGGCCATCTCGTCGCGGCCCACGAACGTCACGGCGGTTTCAGTGCCCGGCGGCACACCCTCGGCGTCCAGCATCTGCTGTACCAGCACGCGGTAGCGCCGGGCATCGATCTGCACGTCGTTCTGACGATCTGCGATCAGCACGCCGTCGGTGCCGGTGCAGCCACCAGCCACTCGTTCACTCGCTGCCGTTGCGTTTCGCGTCACGCCGGTCATATGCCGCCACGATGTCGCCGACGATGCGATGCCGGGTGATGTCCCGCCTGCCGAGGCGAGCGAACGCAAGCCCGGGAATGCCGTCGAGCGCCTGCTCCACGTCGATCAGCCCGCTCTTGCCGCCGGGCACGTCGATCTGCGTGCGGTCGCCGGTCACCACCACCTTGGAGCCGAAGCCGATGCGGGTCAGGAACATCTTCATCTGTTCGGGTGTGGTGTTCTGCGCTTCGTCGAGGATGATGAAGCTGTCGTTCAGCGTGCGGCCGCGCATGAATGCCAGCGGCGCCACATCGATCGTCTTGCGCTCGAGCAGCTTGGCGGCGGTTTCCACATCGAGCATGTCGTACAGCGAGTCATACAGCGGGGCCAGATACGGGTCGATCTTGGCCATCAGATCCCCTGGCAGGAAGCCCAGCCGTTCGCCCGCTTCCACTGCCGGACGGGTGAGCACGATGCGCCGCACGGCCTTCGACATCAGCGCATCGACGGCAAGCGCCACCGCAAGCCACGTCTTGCCGGTGCCGGCCGGCCCGACAGCAAACGTCACGATGTTCGAGCGGATCATCTCCACGTAGCGCTTCTGGCCCGCGCTCTTCGCCCGCACCACCCTGCCGTTGGGCGCGCGCACGATCGGGGCAGACAGCACGTCGCTCGGGCTCTCGTCGGCCTCGACCATGTCGATGACACGGTCGAGCATCTCGGGCTCGATGCGCTGGCCGGCCTCGAGCACGTGCACCATCTCCTCGAAGACCTGCCCGACGAGCGCTGCGCTGGGCCCCGCCACGGTGATCTCGTTGCCACGCACGTGAATGTCGGCATCTGCAAAGTGGTCTGCCACCAGCCGCAGGTGCTCGTCGCGCTGCCCTAGCACCCCGACCATGAGGTGATTGCCCGGCACGTGTATCCGGACCTGTGTGTCGGTCACTGGGCTCCGGCGCAGTAAGTCGTCAGCGCAGCACTCATGAGTCGGTGGCGCGCAGACGGCAACCAGACTTGCCGACGGTTGGTTCGGTCACGATGGTCGCAAGGCTAGTCGCGTCCCGCGATCTGCCATTGTCCAATTTCTTGCGTCACGAGCGCAGTCCGGCATAGATCTCCTTGCAGGCCGGGCACACCGGGTAGCGCTCGCCGTCTCGCGTCGGCACCCACTTCTTGCCGCACAGCGCCACAACCGCTTCGCCGCTGACGGCCGAGCGGGTCAGCGCCGTCTTGTTGACGTAGTGAGAGAAGCGGTCGTGATCGCCGTCTGTCGTGCGGGTGTCGGGGCGCTCGATGACGTCGGGACTGCCCGCAGCAGCGCCGCTGGCGACTGGAATGCTGCTGACGCCATCGCTGAGGGTCTGGGCGGTCATCTCGCTGGTCCCCTCCGAGTCAGAATCGGCTCCTGCCGGTGCAACGGTACGGCAGTAATGTGCCCGTTCGCGCCACTTGTGAGTCGACAGCGGTGGCACTGACTGCACAGCACCGGGCGAACGACCTTGAGCACAACCGCCGACGAGGGCGCCACCGCCCGCAGCCTCCAGCTGGACTCGGCTGCCGGATGGGCCGTCGCGCTGTCGGCTTCGCTCGCCACGTTCGCGGTCTTCGCCGTGGCCTACAGCTTCGGGGTCGTGCTCGCCTCCATCCGCGACGAGTTCAGCATCGGCACCGGTTTGGCGTCGCTGCTCTTCGCGATTCCGACGTTCCTCTATTTCGTGCTCGGTGTGTTCACCGGTCGCCTCGGCGACCGCTACGGACCCCGACGTGTGCTCTTCGCTGGCGCCGTCGCCCTCGGAGTCGGCCTCTGGGCGACCAGCCTGGCCCAGAGCCTGTGGCTAGCGATGACGACCTACGTGCTCGGCGTGGGGATCAGCGTGGCGTGTGCATACGTCCCGATGGTCTCGGTGGTCGGCGGCTGGTTCGAACGTCACCGCACAGCGGCACTGGGCGTGGCCGTGGCTGGGATCGGACTGGGTCACTTCGCCGGCGCCTGGGCTGCGGAATGGCTCATCGAGCTCTACGGCTGGCGCGACACCTACCGGGTGCTCGCTGTCGTGTCGACGGGATTGCTCATGCTGGCTGCGATCGCCGCTCGGCGTCCGCCCCATGTCGCGCCCCCGAGCGAGATGCCGTCGCTGCGCAGGCTCATGCACAACCGGCGGTACACGCTGCTCTATTTCTCGATGATGCTGCTGAGCGCCAGCCTGTTCGTCCCGATCATCTACATCAAGGACTACCTCGACGACCTCGGCAAGCCAGGCGGTCAGTGGCTTATCAGCATCATCGGCCTGGCCTCGCTGCTCGGGCGGCTGGCACTCGGTGCACTCGGCACCGTGCTGCCGCTCATGCGGCTGTACCAGCTCTCCTTCACGATCATGGGGCTGAGCTACCTGATCTGGCTCTTTGCCGGCGACAACTACACGGTGCTCGTGATCTACACGCTGGTGATGGGCTGCAGCTACGGCGGCTTCATCGCCCTGTCTCCTGCGGTTGCCGCAGAACTCTTCGGGCTCGCCGGACTCGGCGGCGTCTTGGGTGCGCTGTACACCGCTGCAGGCATCGGCGGGCTTGTCGGGCCGCCGTTGGCAGGGCTGCTGATTGACGGCGCCGGTTACCGCGTGACGATCGTGGCGGCGATGATCATTGCGCTCACATCGGTGCCGTTGCTGGTCGCTTCCGGGCGCGCCCGCGTCGTCCCCCTCGCCACCGTCGGCACCGGTGAGACCGCCGCCCGCGCCACGACGCCGGCACAGCGCGAACAGTTCCCGACGGCGCCGGCGGCCCGTGCGGGCGATGCCGCTGCCGCGGTCCCTCTGAGCGATGCAGCGCCTGCCGCTGGGCTCGGGCAGCGCGGGCCGGTCACGGTGCAGTCTTTCCGGGCTGCACCGGCCCAAGAAGCCCTCGGACCCGAGTCGATCGACTCCGTGCTGCTGCTGTCGTTTGGAGGGCCGGAAGGTCCCGACGACGTGATGCCGTTCTTGCGGAACGTCACTCGGGGACGCGACGTTCCAGCAGAGCGACTCGCCCAGGTCGCTCAGCAGTACCTGCGTCATGGCGGCGTGAGCCCGATCAACGAGCAGAACCGCGCTTTGCTGGCGGCGCTGTCGGGCGAACTCGCTCGCCGGGGCACGCCATTGGCGTGCTACTGGGGCAATCGCAACTGGCACCCGTACCTGCGTGACGCCGTCGGCCAGATGGCCAGCGAAGGACGCCGCCACGCGGCGGTGATCGTGACCTCCGCATTCAGCTCGTATTCGGGCTGCCGCCAATATCACGAAGATCTCGCACAAGCTGCCAGCGAGGTGCCCGGAGCACCACGCCTGTCGCGGGTGCGGGTCTATGGCAATCACCCCGGATTCGCCGGCGCCCTCGCTGAGCGCATCCGAGAGGCACTCGACGGCGCTCGCCTGCGCAGCGATGTGCACACCCTGTTCACCGCGCACAGCCTGCCGAGCCGGATGGCTGCATCGTGCGACTACGAGGCGCAGCTCCGCGATGCCGCCGAGACAGTCGCCGGCATGGCGGGCCTGAGCGGCCAGATCGAGGTGGTGTACCAGTCGCGCAGCGGTCCACCGCACGTGCCGTGGCTGGAACCCGACGTCAACGACCGGCTCGCCCAGCTCGGCTCGGCGGGCTGCCGTACCGTCCTCGTCGTGCCGCTCGGCTTCGTCTCCGACCACATGGAAGTGCTTGTCGACCTCGACACCAAGGCGCGTGCCGCAGCCGCCCGCACTGGCATCACCATGGTGCGTGCTCGGTCGGTCGGCACGCATCCGTTGTTCGTGGAGGCGCTGGTGGATCTCGTGGAGGAGACGGCAGGTCTGCGAGCCGAACGGCCCGCGGTCGGCCGGCTGGGACCGCGCCCGGACAGCTGCGCTCCGGGGTGCTGCCCGCTCGAGCGAGGCGCCTGACGGCCGACCGGCAGCTCAGCCTCTCAGCCGCAGCCGCTGGTTGCGCCGCAGGAGCGGCAGGCGAAGCATGAGCCGGCGCGCACCATCCGGTCGCCGCAGGTCATGCACAGCGGTGCATCGGCATATCCGCGGGTCTCAGAGCGGTGCGACGGCGGGTCTGGTGCCGGCTCGGCGCCGATCGCAGTCTCGACCGTTGCGCTCTCGAGCCCCGGCAGCGGCGGATCAGTGCGCTCGTCGACGCTGAGCACTCCCAACTCGGTGCGCTCTTCCAACGACAGGTACTCGAGCGCCAGGCGGCGGAAGATGTAGTCGACGATGCTCGTGGCAATGCGCAGCTCGGGGTCGTCGGTGAGCCCCGCAGGCTCGAACCGCATGTTGGTGAAGGCGTCCACGTAGGAACGCAGCGGCACCCCGTACTGCAAGCCGTGGCTGACCGAGATGGCGAATGCATCCATGATCCCGGCCAGCGTGGAACCCTGCTTCGCCACGGTGAGGAAGATCTCCCCGGGCCGGCCGTCGTCGTACTCGCCGACGGTCATGTAGCCGTGGCAGTCGGTGACCCGGAAGGAGAACGTGCGCGACCGGCGGCTGCGTGGCAGCCGGTTGCGCGGCGGCACCACCGCTCCCCCCAATGCGGCGGCAGCGGATGCTGCGGCCCCCTGGGCCGATGCACCCATGGCCGGTGTGCCAAGAGCCGGTGTGCCAGCGGAGGTCGCCGGCCCGACCGACAGGGGCTGGCTCACCTTGCAGTTGTCGCGGTAGATCGCCACCGCCTTGAGCCCAAGCCGCCACGATTCGACGATGAGGTCCTCGATGTCGCCGGCGGATGCCGACTCGGGCAGGTTGACGGTCTTGGAGATCGCACCCGAGACGAAGGGCTGGCAGGCGGCCATCATCGCAACGTGGCCCTGCGGCGAGATGGCATCGGCGCCGATCGAGCAGGCGAACACCGCCCGGTGAGCGTCCGCCAAGTGCGGCGCGCCGGCGATGTGGCCCGTAGCGAGGATGTGCGCCTCAATGTCAGCGATGTCTGAGAGCGAGTAGCCGAGCCTGTTCAGCGCGACGGGCACTGTCGAGTTCACGATGCGCAGATCGCCACCGCCCACCAGCTTCTTGTGCTTCACCAGGCCCAGGTCGGGTTCGATCCCGGTGGTGTCGCAGTCCATCATGAACGAGATCGTTCCGGTGGGCGCGATCACGGTGGCCTGGGAATTGCGAACGCCATGAGACTCGCCGCCCGCGATGGCATGGTTCCAGCGAGCACGCGCGGCGGCACGCAGATCCTCGGTCAGCGCCGCCATGCCTGCGCCGGTGTCCGCCGGCTCGGCGCGCACCTCGATGCTGTCCAGCGAGTCGCGATGCCGGCCCAGAACGCCGCACATCGCATCGGCATTCGCGTCGAAGCCGTCGAAGGCTCCGAGCCGCTCGGCCAAGTCGGCTGAGGTGGCGTATGCCTCCCCGCACATGAGCGCCGTGAGCGATGCCGCTAGCGCCCTCGCCTGCGGAGAGTCGTAGGGAACGCCCGCTGCCATCAGCAGCGCACCCAGATTCGTGAAGCCCAGCCCGAGCTGGCGGAAGCGCCGGGAAGTCTCGCCGATCAGCTCCGTCGGGTAGTCGGCGTGGCTCACCAGCACGTCCTGGGCAATGAACGTGATGCGCACCGCCTGGCGGAAGCCCTCGATATCGAAATCGCGGCCGGCGGCGTGATCCCCAAAGAAGGGCAACAGGTTGACGCTCGCCAGGTTGCAGGCCGAGTTGTCGAGGTGGACATACTCGCTGCATGGGTTGCTGGCGCTGATCGGGCCGTGGGCGGGCGCCGTGTGCCAGCTGTTGATCGTGGTGGAGAACTGAACGCCAGGGTCGGCGCATTCCCAGGCCGCTTGGGCAATCTGGCCGAGGAGATCCCGCGCACGCATGACGGCGGTGACCTCGCCCGTGGTGCGCGCCCGCAGCTCCCAAGTGCCGTCGGCCGCGACCGCCTCCATGAACTCGTCGGACAGCCGGACCGAGTTGTTCGCATTCTGGTACTGCACCGAGAACGAGTCGGCGCCGTCGACATCCATGTCGAATCCGGCGGCGTCCAAGGCGCGTGCCTTGCGCTCCTCGCGTGCCTTGCACCACACGAAGGCCTCGACATCGGGATGATCGGCGTCGAGCAGGACCATCTTGGCGGCGCGCCGGGTCTTGCCGCCGCTGCGGATGGTGCCCGCCGACGCATCGGCGCCGCGCATGAAGCTGACCGGGCCGCTCGCCGTGCCGCCGCCCGACAGCGGCTCGCACGATGCCCGCAGCGCCGACAGGTTTACCCCGGCGCCCGAGCCGCCCTTGAAGATCCGGCCCTCGGTGACGTACCAGTCCAGGATCGATTCCATCTCGTCGTCGACAGCAAGGATGAAGCAGGCCGACGCCTGCTGGGGCACACCCTTCACGCCGATGTTGAACCAGACCGGGCTGTTGAACGCCACCCGCTGGTGAACCAGCAGCCACGCCAGCTCTGCCTCGAATGTCGCCGCCTCGTCCGGAGATGCGAAATAGCCGTCGCTGGCCGCCCACTGGGTGACGGTGCCCGCAACGCGGTCGATGACTTGGCGCAGCGACTGCTCCCGCTCCGGCGTGCCGATGGTGCCGCGGAAGTACTTCTGGGCAACGATGTTGACCGCCGTGGGACTCCAATCGGCGGGGAACTCAACGTCGGGCTGCGAGAACGCAACCGATCCGTCGACCGCGTTCGTGATGGAGGCATCGAAGCGCTCCCACCGCACCGTGTCATAGGGATGGGCGCCATCAGCGGTGAAATGCCGCTGCAGACGCAGAGGCGCGCCGGCAGACCGGTGCCCGGGGCCGTGGCCCCGCACCCGCTGCTCCTCGGTCATCGCCACTTACCGCTGACCTCCTGCACCAGTGTCGCAAACCGGAGTCGACCCGCCGGGACGCGCCCGCGGGCCGTGCGGCCGACGGTGACAGGCGCACGCTACGGCCGCTCCCCTGTGGAACGAAAGGGGCAATGAACAGGCCTTCACGGGGACTTTCCTGTGCATAACTGGCAGATGCTGTGGATAACCGCCGGCGACAACGCCTGCCGGGACGAACGGGTGGCAGACTCGCCGCGTGCACCGGCTGTACCCGCTGCCCCCCGAACCCATCGACGCTGCGCACGCCGCCAGTCGCCAACGTGCACCGCACGCCGATCGTCCCTGGGTGATGCTCAACATGGTTGCGAGCATCGACGGGGCCGCAGCGATCGACGGCGTGTCGGGGGGGCTCTCGAGCGAACCCGACAAGGCGATGTTCGGGGCGCTGCGCGCGCAGGCCGACACGATCCTGGTCGGTGCGCGCACGGCGAACGCCGAGCGGTACCGCCCGGCGCGGCGATCTGGTGCCCGCATTGCCGTGGTCAGCGGATCGCTCAGCGTCGACCCGGACTTGCCGCTGTTCAGCCAGCCGCCAGACCCGCCGGCAGCACCGTTGCCGCTGGTGGTCACCACCGTCGGCGCAGACTGCGACGCCGCAGAACGGCTGGCCGACCGCGCGGAGCTCGTGCGCGCCGGCACCGACTCGGTGGATCTGCCTGCGTCGTTGAGACACCTGGGCTCGCTGGGGGCGCGCGTTGTGCTCTGTGAGGGAGGGCCAGCGCTCAACGCCAGCCTGCTGGCGGCCGACCTCGTCGACGAGGTGAACCTGACGCACGCGCCGCTGGCCGTGGCGACTGACGCCCCGCGCATCGCCTCTGCGCCCGGCGGCGGCTCGCCGGCCGCCGCGCCCCGCGCATTCGCGCTCGAGCAAGTCATCGCCCACGACGATGTGCTCTTCGTGCGCTGGGTGCGCTCTCGGCACTGAAGCATCGAACAAATGCGCGCTGTTTGGAACATTTGTTGTTAGTGTACTGACTGATCGGAACGAGAGTTCCTTCCCTTCGATGGGAGCACCCGATCAGGCCGGGCAGCAGATGCCGGGCGCGCCGGGACCGACCCGAAAGGTTCACCATGCAAGCAACGAGTGCCGCAGGTCAGCGGATCGCACACCTCAACGAGCGTCAGCGCGCCATGCTCGACTTCATCGACGTGACGCAGCGCGAGCGCGGCTATCCCCCGTCGGTCCGCGAGATCGGCAACGAGGTCAATCTCAACTCGCCTGCGACCGTGCACCGCCACCTGCGAACGCTCGAGGCCGACGGATGGATCCGGCGCGACCCATCGCGGCCCAGGGCGCTCATCATCAACTGCGACTGGCAGACAGGAGTGAAGGGCGAGCGGCGACCGGCCCGTCACGTGGCGCTCATCGGGGAGGTTGCAGCAGGCACCGACGTGCTCGCCCAGCAGAACGTCGAGGAGCTGCTGCCGCTGCCGGCCGATTTCACGGGCAGCGGCGAGCTCTTCATGCTGCGAGTGCGGGGCGACTCGATGATCGATGTCGGCATCTGGGATCGCGACTACGTGGTGGCGCGCCACCAGCCCGACGCGGAGGTCGGCGACATCGTCGTGGCCGGCATCGATGGCGAAGAGGGCACCGTCAAGCGCTACCGGCGCGACGGCGACAACGTCGTCCTCGAACCGGCAAATCAAAGCCACGGTCCGATCATCCGCCCCGCCGACGAAGTCACCATCTACGGAAAGGTCGTGACGGTCATCCGTCGCCTATAGCGGCGGGCAATTCGACACAGCGGCGCTTGTAAGCGCTGTGTGCTCAACTTGACCGGTGTTCACGGTTCTGACCCAGCCGCCTGACGATCTCGACGACACATCGCGCGTGTGGATCCCCGTCCGTTCAGGCACGGTGTTCACCGAGCCGGGCAGCGGCCTGTGCGCGAGCCCCACGGCGCCCGTCGGCGATGGCTCGCCTTCCGCCTCTTTTCTCGGCGTGCTCGATGGCCTCGGCGTCTGGGCTGTCGACATGGATCCGGCCGACGGGCCGCCGCTGGACGAGGGTGATCTCGAGCCCGTGCCGCTGCGCAAGCTCTACGGCCGCATTCCCGACGAGCACTGGCAGATCGCCGGCCGCGCCGCACCGATCGTGGAGTTCGAGGGAACCCATCGCTATTGCGGACGTTGCGGGAGCCTGACAAACACCAACGCCTCAGATCGGGCAAGAGTCTGCAGCAACTGCGGTCACATGGCGTTTCCGAGGCTCAGCCCCGCCATGATCGTTCTCGTCGAACGCGGCCCCGAGGTGTTGCTCGCCTGGGGCCGGCAGTTCCCCGGCCGCTTCTACAGCGCACTCGCCGGCTTCGTCGAACCCGGTGAGAGCCTCGAGGACGCCGTGGCCCGGGAGGTCTACGAGGAAGTCCAGATCACGGTCGACAACGTCCGCTACTTCGGAAGCCAGCCGTGGCCATTCCCGCACTCGCTGATGTGCGGCTTTACCTGCGAATGGCAAGCCGGCGAGATCGAGATCGACCCCGAAGAGATCGTCGAAGCCGGTTGGTACACCGCAGACAGCCTGCCCCCGTGCCCGCGCGGCGGGATGTCGATTGCCGGCTGGCTCATCGACGACTGGCTGAAGCGAACCGCAGCCGGCTGATCAGGCGCGGTGCCAGGTGGCGCCGTCGGGGCCGTCGGCGACGACGATGCCTGCGGCCGCCAGATCGTCCCGGATACGGTCGGCGGTGTCGAAGTCGCGAGCTGATCGCGCCGCAGCCCTCTGTGCCAGCAATACGTCCACCTCGGCATCGGCGAGCCCGCCGTCGCGGTGATCTTCGCCGCCGTCATCACCGCAGGTGAGCCCCACCACGCCGAGCAGGTGGAGTGCCGTGCGAGCCGATCGGGAAGCCTCGGCAGGCGCTGCTCCGTCGAGTGAAGCGTTCGCCCGGCGCACGAGGCGGAAGATCACGTCGAGCGCTGTGGGCGTGGAGAAATCGTCGTCCATGGCCGCTGCGAACGCCGTCACGGCTTCGACATCCACGTCGGGAACAGACCCGCGTTCGATGTCAGGCCGCCGCACTGCAGCCTCGATGCCGTCCGGGAAGCCTGCAGCGGAGACCCGGCGGGCGAACGCATCGAGCCGGCCGACAGCGCTGCGGGCCGCTTCAAGCGAGTCGGACCCCATCTCCATGGTCCGGCGGTAGTGGGTCTGCAGCACCAGCAGGCGCACAGCGCGGGGGCCGACTGCGTCGATCGCTTCGGCGAGCTGGGTGTAGTTGCCCAGCGACTTGGCCATCTTCTGGCTGCCGACGTTCACCATGGCGCTGTGCACCCAGTAGCGGGCAAACGCCTCGCCCATGGCGGTCACCTGGGCGCACTCGTTCTGGTGGTGGGGAAAGACCAGGTCGTCTCCCCCTCCGTGGATGTCGAAGCCGGGCCCGAGCGCGCTGAGCGACATCGCCACGCACTCCGTGTGCCAGCCGGGCCGGCCCTCCCCCCACGGCGTTTCCCAGCGCGGCTCTCCCGGCTGCGCGGCCTTCCAGAGCGCGAAGTCCAGCGGTGAACGCTTGTCGGGGTCGACGTCGACGCGCGCGCCAGCATCCGCGTTGAGCTGCTCGGTTGTCCGGCCCGCCAAATCGCCGTACCCAGGGGCAGCGTCGACGGCGAAGTACACGCCCTTGCCCGGCACGTCGTACGCGGCACCGAGCGACCGCAGCTCAGCGATCACGTCGATCATCTGCGAGATGAAGTGTGTGGCGTGAGGCCGCGAATGGGCCCGCAGCACGCCGAGCCGATCCATCTGCTCGTCATATGCGGCTGTGAATTCTGCGGCGACATCGGCCTCGGAGCGCTGCTCGCGCTGGGCGCGCTCCACGATCTTGTCGTCGATGTCGGTGACATTCGATGCCAACGTCACCTCATATCCAGACCACTCCAAGTAGCGCCGGATGACGTCGTAGGTCAGCGCAGTGCGGCCGTGGCCGAGGTGGGGCACGTCATAGACCGTCGGACCGCAGACATACATGGAGATCTCGCCCGGCGTCCGCGGGACGAAGGCGGTCTTGCGCCGCGTCATCGTGTCGAAGATCTGCAAGCTCACTGATGCCGGAGTCCCGATCGGGCTGCAAGGGTACCGATGCGGTTCAGAGGCAAACCCTGGATTTTCTCTTCAGCCGGCAGCGATGGTCACGCTCCAGACCGCGAGGTTGTGGAACGCGTGCAGCACCAGACCCGCCCACCAGCCGTACCGCACCCGCGCAATGGTGAACATGAGGCCCAGCCAGATCTGCGGGCTCACCACCAGCGGTGCCACGACAACAGTGGCGAAGGTCCAGCTCACGTCGTAGTTGGCGAGATGCACGACGCCGAACGCGGCGAGCGAGCACCACACCGGCCAGCGCGGATGAGCCTCCCACCAGCGAGCAACGCTGCCACGCCAAGTCGGAGGCTCCGGCCCGGCATCGACCGCGGCCTCGGGCCGCGCCACCCCGGCGACGAGCGACTGGATCCACAGGGCTCCCGAGAGCAGCACGATGAGGGCGAAGACGGACGCAACGACGATGACGGGACCGTCGCCGCCCGCAAAGTTCAGCAACCCGAATGCCCCGGTGGCTGCGAGCACGCCCAGGCGCAGGCGGGCGGCCAGAGGGAGCCGGAACACGAACTCCTCGATCACGGGCGCGATCAGCGCGACGAGCAGCAATTGCTCCACGAGGGGCCGTTCGAGCAACTCGGTCTCGAGGGTGTTCACATAGCCGGTTCGCGCCGCGAGCAGCGACACCACGAGCAACGCGAGCGAGCCGCCGAGCCCGATGACGAACAGCAGGGCGAGGCCCCCGGGCCAGTGCCTCCGATTCGTGGCGGCGCGCCAGTCCGGATGAGCGCCGAAGCGCGGGCTGATCGTGCTCCACACGCCCCCTGGCGCGCCGGCGTCAGCGGGTGGAGTGCCCTCGTTGCTCAAGCGCCGTCGACCTACCCGGCTTCTTCGTCGTCTTCGTCGGGATCGTCCGGGCGGGCTTCGGGATAGAGGTGCTCGAGGCTTCCCGGCTCGACCCTGCATTCCTCGATGAACGTGTCCACATCGCTCAATCGCAACCGGATGACACGTCCGAACCGGTACGCCGGCAGGTCACCCCGGTCAATGAAGCGGTACAGCGTCCGGGTGGTGATGCCCATGCGGTCTGCGGCCTTCAGCGTGGACAGCCAGACGATCTCTTCGTAGGGAACCTGGTGCTGTTCTTCGCCTGCTGCACCGTTGTCGCCTGATTCGGTCGGCTCCTCAGCCATCTCGCACCTCGCAGTCGGTCGGCTGTTGGCGCTCGAGGGACGTGATCGATCCCTGCGGGCCAACGCTAGTGCGCGAACCGGCGGCCAACGTGCATTTCAACATCAACCATTGATATTACGCGCTATACCGCCATATCTATGCGACCTACTGAGTCAGTTTGCTGAAGTTTTGATAATTATTTGGTGACTTCACACCAACATGGTTAAGTCTGCGGCGTGCCCGCAGATCCGCTGTCGCCAACCGATCATCGGGCTCTGCCGCCTGCACCTGCCACAAGCCGCCCCAGCGGAGGTAGCCGGTCATCGCTTCGCCCACGCGTCATCGCAGGTGCGGTCTTGTGCAGTGCTGCAGCCCTGGGACTGTGGTGGGCGTTCGAGCAGTCAGCGGCTGCGCCCGAAACCAGCTACGTGGTCGCGCGGACGCGGCTCGCTCCGGGCAGGGTGATCGAGCCGGCAGATGTTGCCTTGGTCTCCATCCGCTTGCCAGCCGAGATCGAAGCGACCGTCTTCGGCGAGGGCGACGGCGATGACGTGGTGGGCAGCGTGGTGCTCGAAGCCATTCACGCCGGGGAATTGCTCGCCCGGGGTGACGTCGGTCCGCGCCGATCAACTGCCGGTCGAGACGCGGGTTATGCCGTTGCTGTCGAGCTCGATCGTCCCGGGGCCCTCAACGGGCTGATCGCGGCCGGCGAACGAGTCGACGTCGTCGTCACGGGTTCCAACCTCGTCGCTACAGCCGCCTCGCATGCGTCAAGTCTCGTGGCAGCCGACGCCCTCGTGCTCGATGTCGACGACTTCGCTGGCGCAGGACAGCCGTCGGGCACAGTCACCGTCACCCTGCAGGTGCACGACCGCGCTGCCGCGGTCTCGGTTGCCGCAGCCGCCGACGCGGGTTCCATCACATTGATCCGTCCCTGGGGAGCATCACCACAGGTGGCGCCATGACCGATCCGTCAACCCTCGCCGAGATCGAACGGTCGGTTTCGGAGCGCGCCCGGCACTGCGGCCTGGACCCGCGTGGGCCAGGCGCGCATCGGGCAGTCACGGGGCTCGCCCACGAGGAGATCCGGCGCTGGAATCTCGGCTTCAAGAGCGGCGTTCACAGCAGTGCGATCGACGACGCCGACGCCGTTGCCGACCGGGTCGTGCGCAACCTGCTCGGTTACGGACCGCTCGAAGCGCCGCTGGCCGATGCCGATGTCTGGGAGATCATGGTCAATGCCCCCCATGAGATCTTCGTCAAGCGCCACCACGGTCCGAGCGGTCAGCACGACGAGTCGTTCCACGATGACGAGCACGTCCGACGCACGCTGACGAGAATCATCGACGACGCGACGGCATCCCACCGCAAGCTGGATCCCAGCGAGGGACTGCAGGACGCACAACTCGACAATGGCGCCCGCCTGCACATCGTCCATCCCGACATCGGCCGCGGCGGTCACCTCATCTTCAACATCCGCAAGTTCACCGGGATCGCATTCTCGAGCCTGGGCGAGCTGACTTCGGTCGGGACGCTGACCGGCGAGATCGCCGAGTTCCTGCGCACTGCTGTGCGTGCCCGGCTGTCGATTCTGATCGCAGGCGCACCCGGCAGCGGCAAGACAACGCTGTTGGGATGCTGCGCTGCCGAACTCGACCCGAGCCTGCGGGTGGTCACCGCCGAGGAAGTGTTCGAGCTCGACATCGGGCTGCCCAACGTCGCCGGCATGCAGACCCGGCCGGGCCGGACCGAGCGAGCTCCCGTCGACTTGCGGCGCCTGGTGGCCGGCTTCCTGAGAATGGCGCCGGATGTGGCCATCGTGGGCGAGGTGCGAGACCGCGAAGCGGTGCCCTTGCTGCTCGCGCTCTCCAGTGGGGTCACCGGCTACGCGACCATCCACGCGGGATCCGCACGCCAGGCGCTCGGCCGGCTGCGGCTCATGTGCCAGCTCGCACCTGATGTGGGCGAGATGCCCGCGGCGGCGATCACCCAGCTCGTGGCCGAATCGATCGACATCGTGGTCCACCTGCGGCGCGCTCCCGCCGCTGTGGAGGTCACAGAGGTCGTAGCGGTAGAAGAACCGGTGGGCGACGGCAGTATCTCGTTCGACACGACGCCGCTCTACGCGCCAGCACGCCACGGCCAGCCCCCGGTGAGAACCTCGCACATTTCCCGGCGGATGACGTCACGGCTCTCCGCCGCCGGGAGGGAGATGCCCCCGCCCAGCGAGGGTGAGGTGGGTGCGCCGGCGTGACCGCTCTGGCGTTCATTGCCGCTGGCGCCGCAGGCGTGTGGCTGCTGTCAACCCCCGGCGGCGGCCCAACCACCAGCGCCGCGTGGCGACGTGCATCAGCGCGTCGGTCACCATCGACAGCTCCCCCGACTTCGGTGCTCCTGCTGCACGGCGCGCTGGCTGGCGCCGCCACGGCCGTCGCCGCATGGATCGGCGCTTGGGCGCTGTTCGGCGGCGTGGTGGCACCCGCCCTCGTGGCCTTGCTCGGTGCGGCCATCCCTCCGTGCGCTGTGACACAACGGCGCCGTCGCCGCGCTGTGGACTCCTGGCAAGCGTGGCCTCGATTGCTCGCGGAGATCCGGGTGCTGGTGGCCCACCAGGGTCGGTCGATCCCGGCCGCACTGTTCGCCGCGGGCAAGCACGCTCCCGACGAAATGCAGCCGGCCATCTCCGAGGCGGCGCGCACGTGGTCGTTGAGCACCGATTTCGAAGCCGCACTGCGCGTTCTCAAGACCTCGCTCGCGGACCCGACTGCAGACGCCGTCTGCGAGACGCTGCTGGCCGCACACCAGATCGGCGGGGTGCGAATCGATGCTCGACTGCGTGCGCTGGCCGAGGCGGCCCAAGCTGAGGCTGCCGCTCGCTCCGACGCCCGAGCCAAGCAGGCCGGGGCTCGGTTCGCACGCAGCTTCGTCGCGTCGGTACCCGCGTTCATGGCCGTGATCGGTCTGAGCATCGGGCGCGGTCGGCAGGCCTACGAGTCGGGCGACGGTCAGCTGCTCGTGGCGTTCAGCGTGCTCGCCGTGGCCGCCTGCTGGCTGTGGGCTGGGCGGATCATGGCGATCCCTGTGCGGAAGCGAGTGTTCCTGCAGTGATCGCAGCAGCATCGTTGGTGCAGCGCATCGCCTCGCTGGCGAATGCCGATGCCGAACTCGCTGTCCGGCTGCGCGAAGCCGGCATGGCCCGGTCCCCGTTCGAGTTCCGCGTACGGCAGGTCGGCGGCGCAACCGCGGCGTTCGTCGTTTCGGGAGCGGCACTCGGTGCCATCGGCATCAGACCGCTGCTCGCGCTCGCCGGGGCGCTCGGGGTGGCTGCCGCTGCCTACGGCACATCCCAACACCTGCTCAGCAGGTCGATGTCGTCGCGGCAAACGCAGATCACCGAAGAACTGCCGATCGTCGCCGAGCAGACCGGCATGCTGCTCGCGAGCGGCATGTCGCTCACCAGCGCACTGGATGCCGTCGCCCGGCGTGGGCACGGCATCTGCGCCGAGGGACTGGAACGTGTCGGCGCCCGCGTCGCCGGTGGCGCTGCAGTCGAGGTGGCGCTGGCCGAGTGGGCGGACGATGCCGGTTCGGCGGAGATCCGCAGATTCGTCGGCGTGCTCACCCTGCACGAGGACGCGACCGATGTCGCTGCACTGGTGTCAGACGAGGCCCGTTCGGCGCGCATGGAGGCGCACCGGCGCCTCATCACCCACATCGAGCGTCGAAGCGAGCAGGTGTGGATTCCCGTCACCGTCGCGGCGCTGGTGCCCGGGTGCGTCCTGCTCGCGATCCCGTTCAGCGACGCCCTCAGCGGGTATGCGGCGCTGTGAGCCAGCAATGAAAGGACAATCCCATGTACGACAGCCTCATCTACACGGCTCCGATAGCGGCTGCGCTCAGCGCGGCATGTGCCGCCGCGCTTGCCGCTGCGGGGGCCACCCGGAAGGGCGTACGGCAGGGTGCACGACACAACGAACGAGGCGAGGGAGTGATCTCGGCGGCCATCGCCGTGCTGATCATCGCCTCGCTTGGCGCCCTCATGTGGGTCGGCTTCAAGACGCTCTGGGAGAACGCCGAGGAAACGACGAATTCTGAGATCGCGAAGATCGGCAAATGACCCGTCTGCACGCGAAGCCGTGCCGCGACGAGCGCGGTGCCGGCCTCGTTGCCCTGCCGTGGGCTGTCTTGGCGTTCCTGACGTTTCTCACGCTGGCAGTCCAGGCTGCCGTGTACTTCTACAGCACCTCGGTTCTCACGGCGGTCGGCCACGATGCAACGCGCCGGGCAGCGTTCGGCGGTGGCAGCCCTGCGGCAATCGTCGATGCTGAGCGATGGCTGCGCTCGGCCATCGGTCCTGCAGTGGACATCGAGCGGCTCCGCTGGCGCACCAGCGGCGAGACCGTCGCGCTGGAGCTGGCAGCGAGACCCCCGACGGTGCTCATCGATGCTGATGCGCTGATCGGCCTGCAGACTGTCGAGCGCCGGTTCGAGGTACGGCGCGAGCTGGCTCGCTTCGCCGGCTCGCCATGAGGCGCATCGCCGCCAGATGCACCCGGCGTGACGCTTCGGGCGTCGTCGGGGCCGAAGTGCTGCCCTTCGTCGTATTGGTCTTCATCGGGGGCACGCTGGTGTTCGCCCAGGCCTGGGCAGCACTCGACGCCAAGATCGCTGCTGTCGCCGGCGCGCGGGAAGCAGCGCGGACATTCGTCGAGCATCACGGGCCTCGCCTCGGTGATGCAGTCCACGCGGCGACCGACGCCGGCGGGCAGGCGATGTCGGGCTACCGGCTGAGCGGCTCGGCATCGGTTCAGCCGGTCGGCACGACCCAGTTGCGTCGCTGCGAGCGGGTGACCTTCGAAGCCACGCGGGATGTCCCCCGCTTGGCGCTGTTCGGCGGCAGATGGTCACCGGTGACCGTCAGCGCTCGCGCCAGCGAGATCGTCGATCCCTTCCGGCACGGCCTCGACGGGCGGGCTCCCTGTGGGCAGTGAACGCGGCTCCGCGCTGCTGCTCGTGCCTGCCGGCGTACTGATCGTGGCGCTGCTGGCCAGTATCGCCGTCGACAGCACGGCTGCCTTCCTGGCGCAGCGCGAGGCACAAGCAGCAGCGTCTTCGTTGGCCAACGACCTCGTCTCACTTGCCCTCGACGAATCCTCGCTTCGTCATCACGGGTCCTACCGCCTCTCCGCCTCCCGGCTCCGGCGGTTGGAGCCGTGGAGCCTGCGGGCGGCGCGGGATCGGTTGTCGGCAGTGTTCGAGCCCGGATCGGTCTCGGTGGCCATCCGCGCGGCGGGTCCGGCAGCAGTGCGCGTGTCGGTGGAGGGTTCGGCGCGGCGGGTCATCGGCTTGATCGGGAACGTCAGTGGGCAAGCGAGCCGGCCCGTCGCCGCAGAGGCGATCGGGTATGTCCGGCTCTCCGGCTAGGCCCGCTACTGCCCCTACGGAAGGCTGAGCCTCACGGCCACCTCGTTGGCCAGGAGACGCCCGCGAGCAGTCAGCTTGAGGCGGCCCCCGGCGGCAGGTTCCAGCAGGTGCGCCACGTCGCCAGGCACTGCGCCGACAGGAACACCGACCGACGTGCGCAACGCAAGCTGCAGGGCCTCCGTACGACGCTCGTCCGGACCCAACTCCTCGCTGCCTGCCATCGGCGAGGTGCCGGCTGAGATCGCCGCAATGAACCGCTCGGGCGTGCGGACGCTCCAGTACCGGCGGCCGTCGCGGTGGCTGTGCGCGGCACAGCCGATGCCCACATAGGCACCCTGCCGCCAATACAGCAGGTTGTGCCGGCATTGCGCGCCGGGCCGAGCCCAGTTGGAGATCTCGTAGATCTCGTAGCCCGCTCGGGCGAGCAGCTCGTCGGCGAGCAGGTATTTGTCGGCCATCTCGTCTTCGTCGGGATGTCGCGACGGGTCGTCGCCGAGCGGCGTTCCTGGCTCCGGCGTCAGGCCGTACGCGCTCACGTGATCGGGCCCAAGATCGATGGCCTCGACCAGCGTGCGCTTCCAGTCGGGCAACGATTCGGCCTGCGAGCCGTAGATCAGGTCCAAGTTGAGCTGGCCAATGCCGGCCTGACGAACGGCATCAACCGCCACAGCCACCATCGGCGGGTCGTGGCGGCGGCCCAGCGCGTCGAGCACATGGGGCACCGCCGACTGCACGCCGAGGCTGATGCGGTTCACGCCCAGATCCCCGTACGCCTGCATTTGTTCCCGCGTGACCAAGTCCGGATTGCACTCCACCGTTATCTCAGCGCCCTCTGCCAGGGGCAGTTCCGCCAGCACATCGCCGAGCAGCGAGGGCTGCACGAGGTTCGGCGTGCCGCCGCCGAAGAACACCGAGGTCACCGGCGGCATGCCGGCCGCCAGCTCCCGAGCCTGCCGGCGGCAGCTCGCCATGTAGTCGTCGATGAGGTGGCTGCGGTCGGTCCACGTCGCGAATGCGCAGTAGTCGCAGCGGTGTGTGCAGAACGGGATATGGCAGTAGACGCCGAATGCGGGCGATGCGCAGGCGGACTCAGTCACAGCACTGAATCGGGCGGGAAGCGCTGCAATGCCGCATCGTCTTGTTCGCTGTCCTGATCGTCCTCTGGCAGCAGCTCGGATGGCGGCACGTCGTAGAGCTGTGCCAAGCGCAGCAGCCGGGTCACGGCCAACCCCCGCTCGCCGCGCTCATACGCCCCCAGCACCGAGGTGCGGAATTCGCCGCCGGAGGTCTCCTCGACCTGCGCCAGCGTCATGCGCCGCCATTTGCGCACCGCCCGCAGCCGGTCCCCCACCAGCGCATCAACGTGCCGGCGGTCGACAGGCATGTCAGCTCTTGCTGCGACGCATGCGCCGTTGCCGGGCTTCAGTGCTGCCGCGAGACTTGGATCGCTCAGCCCGAGCCTCGACACGCGCTTGTTCACGATCGTGCGATGCGTCTGGCGGAGACCGATCGACAACGATCCCGTCCACCTGTTCCCCACGTTCGCTGGCGACTTCTCTCAGCTTGGCCACCTCGGATTTCGAGAGCTTCTTCGGGATGTCCACACGGACCACCACATGCAGGTCACCGCGCCCGCGCCCATTGGCGCGCGGCACGCCGAGCCCGTTCAACCGGATGGTGTCATTCGGCTGGGTGCCGGCCTTCACCGCCAGTTCCCGTGGTCCGTCCAGCGTCTCGAACGTCACCTTCGCTCCCAGGGCAGCTTGCAGCATCGTCACCGGCAGCTCGGCCACGAGGCTCTCGCCCTGCCGTACGAATACATCGGATTCGGCGACACGAAGGTGTACATACAGATCGCCGGCAGGACCGCCGCGGGGTCCCACCGATCCGCGGCCGCTCAGACGAAGCGTGGCACCCCCCTCGACGCCGGGCGGCACCCGCACGACGAGCGAGACATGCTCGGCCCGGCGGCCTTCCCCGCGGCAGGATCTGCACGGGTCAATAATCTCCATGCCGGTCCCGCGGCACTGGCCGCACGGCGCAGTGGTGACCATCTGGCCCAGCAGGCTCTGGCGCACCTGGCGCACCTGCCCTGCCCCCCCGCAGACGCTGCACACCGTCGGCGACGTGCCCTCCGCGGCGCCCGATCCGCCGCAATCGTCACACGACACCAGCGTCCGCACCTCGATCTGCCGGTCGACGCCGAAGACGGCCTCGGCAAAGTCGAGATCCACCACCGTTTCGTGATCATCGCCACGCGGCGGGCCCGACGCTCGGCGGGATCGGCCGCCGCCGAAGGGGTTCCCCCCGAAGAACGACTCGAAGATGTCGCTGAGATCGAAATCGAATGCCGGGCCACCCATCCCGCCACGCAGGCCTTCATGCCCGAAGCGGTCGTAGCGGGCCCTCGCTTCAGGGTCGGAGAGCACGGCATATGCCTCGCTGATCTCCTTGAAGCGCGCCTCGGCCTGCGCGTCGCCCGGGTTCGCATCGGGGTGGTGCTCCCGGGCCTTCTGCCGGTAGGCGCGCTTGAGGTCGCCCTCGCTGACATCGCGGCCTACGTCGAGCAGCTCGTAGTAGTCGGCAGGCATCTGTGGCAGATCTATTGCGGGATCGATGGCGAGATGCCCACGGGTGCCTGCGCGACGTCACCGTCGCCGAGAGCATGCGCACCGTCGCCGTCGCCGAGCGAGGCCGACAGTCGCCGGCTCACCGTGTGCACCGCCGCCAGCGCTTTCGAGTAGTCCATCCGCGTCGGGCCCAGCAATCCCACGCTGCCGACCGTGCGACCGTCGACTTCGTAGGGCGCTACCACCACCGAACAGTCCGCCAGCGGCTTCATGCCCGTCTCAGACCCGATGGCCACGCTGAGGCCGCGATCAACGAGGCTGCGCAGCAGCGTCACCACCATCAGCTGCTCTTCCAACACAGACAGAACCGAACGAAGCGACGACACGGCCTCGAACTGCTCGGTGATCCTGGCTGTACCGCCCACGTAGAGCTCGCTGGGGTGCGATTGGTCGTCGGCCAGCGCGGCCAGCGCAGCCGCCACCAGCGCATCGGTTGCCGCATCGCCCGTCTCGGGAATTGACGGTGGCTGCGACCGGGCATGCCCCACCAGCGCCTCGGCCAGGATCGCGGAGGCTGCTCCTGCGGCCGGCCCTTGAGCCGCGTCGGCCAGCTCCCGGTTGTTGTAGACGTCGACGTAGGTGCGCTCCACGACGCCCGACGACATCACGAGCACAACGAGCAGCCGGCCGCCGCCAAGGTCCACGAGCTGGGCCGACCGGATGCTGTCTCGGTCGTGCCGGGGGGCCACCACCATCGCCGCGTACTCGGTCAGGTCCGACAGCAGCCGGCTGGTGTCGGCGAGCAACTCCTCGATCTGCCCCTGGGCATGGGCGAAGAACGCCCGCACCTGCCGGACCTCGGTGTTGTCGAGCGAACCCGGCCCCAGACCGTCCACGAAGTACCGGTAGCCCGCCTCAGTCGGCACCCGACCGGCGCTGGTGTGCGGCTGCATCAAGTAGCCGCCGGCCTCCAGCGCTGCGAGGTCATTGCGGACGGTCGCGGGCGACACATCGAGGCGGGTCAACTCGAGCACCGCGGCCGATCCGACCGGCTGCGCGCTCTCGATGAAGTTCTCGACCACCGCCTGCAGCACCGTGGCTCTGCGCTCGTCCATCACCCCTCCGCAGGCCGTACCCGCAATAACCCGATGCTACCGACCCCCTTCAGGCCAGCTTCGGGCCGGCGCAACTCACTGGTCCAGACGCAGCGCAGAAACGAACGCTTCGTTGGGCACCTCGACACGCCCAATCGCCTTCATCCGCTTCTTCCCCTCTTTCTGACGCTCCAGCAGCTTGCGCTTGCGGGTGATGTCGCCGCCGTAGCACTTCGACAGCACGTCCTTCCGTTTGGCCTTGACCGTCTCGCGGGCGATGATCCGGCCGCCGATGGCGGCCTGGATCGGCACGTCGAAGAGCTGGCGCGGGATGAGCTCGGCCAGCTTCGCCGTGATGGCCTTGCCGTATGGATAGGCGCCGTCGCGGTGGCAGATAGCCGAGAACGCATCCACCGGTTCGCTATTGAGCAAGATGTCCACCCGCACCAGGCGCTCGGTGCGGTAGCCCGCATGGTCGTAGTCGAGACTGGCGTACCCCTGGGTACGGCTCTTGAGCTGGTCGAAGAAGTCGGTCACCACCTCTGCCAGCGGCAGCTCGTAGCGCAGCTCCACGCGTTCGGGCGACAGGTAGTCCATGGAGGTCATCGAACCCCGGCGCGACTGGCACAGGTCCATGACCGCCCCCGTGTACGCGCTCGGCGTCAGCACCGACACCGTCAGCATCGGCTCTGCAATCTCGGCGATCTGACCGGCCGGCGGCAGATCCGACGGGTTGTCGACCTGCAGCTCCTCATCGTCGTCGGTGCGCACCCGGTAGGCCACTGAGGGCGCGGTCGCGATCAGCGAGAGCCCGAACTCGCGCTCAAGCCGCTCGCGGACGATCTCCATGTGCAGCAGGCCGAGGAAGCCGCAGCGAAAGCCGAACCCGAGGGCTCCGGAGGTCTCAGGCTCGAATGTCACCGATGCGTCGTTGAGCCTGAGCTTCGCCAGTGCGTCACGCAGGTCGGGGTACTCGTCGCCGTCGACGGGGTACAGGCCGCAGAAGACCATCGGCTTCGGGTCGTCGTAACCGGCCAGCGGCACGTCCGCCGGCTCCGACGCCGATGTCACCGTCTCGCCCGAGCGAGCCTCTGCCACGTCCTTGATGCCGGCGATGAGGTACCCCACCTCGCCGGGGCCCAGCGCGTCGGTCGGTGTCACCGCGGGCAGGCGAAGGCCCACCTCCTCGGACAGGTGCAGGCCGCCGGCGTGCATGAAGCGCAACCGGTCGCCGGCGCACAACCGGCCGTTCATGACTCGCACCGAGGAGACGACGCCGCGGTACTGGTCGAAGTGGGAATCGAAGATCAGCGCTTGGAGTGGGGCGTGCGGGTCACCCCCCGGCGGGGGGATCCGCTCGATGATCGCATCGAGCAGCGCTTCTACGCCCTCACCGGTCTTGGCCGAGATGGCCAGCACCTCGCTCGAGTCGATGCCCAGCACACGCTCTATCTCCGATGCGTACAGATCCGGCTCAGCCGCGGGGAGGTCGATCTTGTTGAGCACCGGCACGATGGTGAGATCCGACTCGAGGGCCAGGTAGCAATTGGCCAGCGTCTGTGCCTCGATGCCCTGCGCTGCATCGACGAGCAGCACCACGCCTTCGCATGCCGCGAGCGACCGGCTGACCTCGTAGCCGAAGTCGACATGTCCGGGTGTGTCGATGAGATGCAGCGTGTGACGCCGCCAGCTCACGCGGACGTTCTGGGCCTTGATGGTGATGCCGCGCTCGCGCTCGAGCTCCATCGAATCGAGGTATTGGGCGCGCATCGAGCGCTCCTCGACAGCACCGGTCAACTCCAGGATCCGGTCCGACAGCGTGGACTTCCCGTGGTCGATATGGGCGATGATCGAGAAGTTCCGAATCGGCGGACCTTCTTGTCGCGTCACCTGGTTACTTCCCGCTCTTGTTCGCTCCGCTCACGGGCCGCTCGGGCCACGGCTTCGCCGTTCGGCTCAGCCTCTTGGGGGCACGTGGAGCATCGCAGGGCGCACGGTACCCTGCGGGGCCGGTTTCGAGACGGAGTGCATGCCTTCGTGGCCAACATCAAGAGCCAGATCAAGCGCAATCGTCAGAACGAGGCGCGACGCGTGCGCAATCGTGCCGTGCGCTCAGAACTGCGGACGCGCGAGAAGGCGGTGATGGCAGCCGCCGAGGCGGGCGAGCCCACCGACGAGCTCATCCGTCTCGCTCAGAAGCGGCTCGACAAGGCCGCCGCCAAGGGTGTCATCCATCGGAACGAGGCGGGCCGGCGCAAGTCGCGTCTGATCACTCGCTCGGCATCGCGCAACGGCGTCTAGCGCTTCCCTCAGCGGGCGCCGGCGGCGAGCCGCGCACACAGGATCTCCGCAACGCAGCGAGCGTCGAGTCCGGACCGCCCGCGCATGTCCATGTCGGCCGCTGCGAGCAGCTCGACGGCTCGGGCAATCCCCTCGCTGCCCCGCCGTCGGCATCCATCCATCGCCTTGCGGGCCGGAAACGTGGAGCCGCGCAGGCCCAGCACGGCAGCGGCCTCCTTTTCGTTAGCGGCGCCGGCGCCGTCCAGGCGGGCCATCCGGGTGATGTGGTTGGCGACGGTGGCCGTGACTGCCAAGGGGTGCCGGCCCGCACCCCACATGCGCTGCAGCACTGCGAGGGTCGCATTCACGTTCCCCCGGTCGATCGCGTCGGTCAGCTCCCACGGCGGCACATCGCCCTCGGCGCCGAGGTAGGGCAGCACGTCGTCGGCATCCAGACGGGCGCCTTCGCCGAAGACCGCTGCCAGCGTGTCGAGCAGCGCTCCGAGGCGGCTGAGTTCGGCGCCGAGGTGGTCGGCGACGCTCGCTCGGGCTCGGGCATCGAGCTGGACCGGTGCCTCCGCGAGGCGCTCCTCCAGCCAGGTCCGGCGATTGCGCGCCCCGCCGGGCACATCGCATGCGACCCGGTGCCCTCCGCTGGCCTCGACGGCTTCGGTCAGCGGGCGCGGCACACGACCGGAGTCCCACTCGAGCACCAGGTCGGTGGTGGGGCAGGGATCGTCCAGCCACGCGATCAGCGGGGCAAGATCCGCCGCGCCGAAGCGGCTGAGCCCCCGTGCGGCGACGACTCGGTGGGTTGCCAGCATCGGCGGCGTCGATGCCGAGATGACGACATCGTTCAGCGTGTACTCGTCGCCGGCGAACTCATCCAGCACTTCTGCCCGGTCGGCATCGCCCACGAGCTCGGCGACGGCAGTTCGCACCGCCTCGGCTGTGAGAATCTCGTCAGCACCGCTGACCAGCCTCACGGCACCGCCTGCCATTCTGTCGACGCTAGTTCTGCTGAGACGTGCAGGCGCTCTGCGGTGGGCTCCACCGTGAGCCCTGCGACCGCGACGGGCGCGGTCACTGCGTCATACGGGACCCGGCCGCCGAGGCCCACCGGTGCGAAGACCTGGGAGATGTCGTGCCGGGCGTCGAGGGCGCGTACCGCTTCGCGCCCGGCACGGCTCGCCGAGCGCGCTATGAGCACGTCGATGCGGTCGATTCCCGCGGCGGCGAGCTGGCCGAGCGCACGTGCCGGATCCGGGCGATCCACCACCACGACAACAGGGTCGGTGTGCTGGACGGCAAGGTGCAGCCCCGCCGGAGGCGCAGGTCGGTGGGTGCTGGCTGCGGCCCAGACTCCGACGCCGGCCGCGACCATCGACAGGCTGCGCAGCGCGCCGGCCAGGCTCCCGAACAGGCGCGGTGCCATCAAATACAGCCCAGTGCAGCATCCGGCAACCGCAGCCACGGCGGTCAATTCAGCGGCCTCGATCTGCGGCCAGCCCAGTGATGCACCCCAACGTGCCACCCCCGCAACCCACCCCATCATCAACTTGGTCGGCAGGTGCAGCACCGATGCGACTGCATCGCCGGCCAAGCCGCCCGTGAGGCCGCCGACGAGGCCCCAGACCATGGCTGGGCCTGCGACGGGTCCCGCCAGGACATTGGCGGGAATGCTCACGAGCGGCAACGAGCCGAAGACGGCGAGCTGCACGGGCAGCACCCCCGCCTGTGCGCTCAGGGTGGCTGCAAGCGCCAAGCGCAGCCACGGCGGCCCCCACAGCAGGCGGGCGACGCGGCGAGCCCCGATCACGATTGCGGCAGTGGCGGCAACCGACAGCTGGAAGCCCACCGAGCGGACGAGCAGCGGGTCAACGAGCAGCAGCACGATGATCGCCAGCGCCAGCAGCCGCGCCGCCGATGCCCGCCGGCCGACGGCGTGCGCACCCACGGCGAGAGTTGCGAGCACGCACGCTCGCAGCACCGAGGGCTCACCCCTGGTCAGCACGGCGAACTGAACGAGCAACACTGCCACGGCGACCAGCCGGGTCCGGGGTGGCAGCCCGGCCAGCAAGGGTGCGAACAGCAGCAGCACGAACGCCACATTCGAACCCGACACGGCGAGCAGGTGGGTGAGCGACGTCTCCCGGAAGTCGTGAACGACCTCGGGAAGCTGGCCCCGGTCGTCGCCGTACACGAAGCCGGCGAGCAGCGCTGCATCCCGCTGCGACAGCGATTGGCCCGACGCCTCCACGAGCCCGCGCAGCGAGTTCGCGATGCGGAACGGCGCGCCGCCGCCGTCGAGACGGTGCGCTGTGCGGATCTGTGCAGTCCCTGCGAGATGCCGAGGCCACAGGAAGGGACGGTCGGCGGGCTCTGCCGGTTCCGCGCTCACGCTCAGGCGCCAGCGCTCCCCCATCGCTGCGTCTTCCAGCCGCCATGCCGCCGGGCCCCGTGCCCAGCCCTCCCACCGGTGCCGGGCACCGTCGATCTCGGCGCCGAACGGCACGACCAATGCGCCAGACCGCCACCGGGGATCGCCGACCAGGTGCACCTCGCCGTCGAATTCTCCCCCGGTCACGGCGCTCAGCTGGGCGACCTGGGCGCTCATGGCGACCGCGGCGAGCACCAGCAAGCCGGCCGGGATGAGCAGGCGCGCACGGGTCGCAATGCCCGCGGCACCGAGCCCGATGCCCAGTGCGGCGCCCCACCACCACGATCCCCGCCACAGCGACACCGGGGGCGCCCACAATGCACCTGCGGCGGTGGCGATTGCGCCTGCCACCAGCCACCGGTCGGCAACGGCGCTGAGACCCCCAAACCGCCGAGGCGCCGCCCGTGGCGGGCCCGATCGGAACGGCGGAGCGGACAGGACCGGCCGGTACGACGGCATCGGCGACAAGGACGGTTCAGACGGTTGCATGGGGCCGCAGCCGCAACAGCTTGGAGGGCCCGATCCCGGGTACCTGCTCAAGCGCATCCAGCGTCGCGAACGGCCCGTGCTCGGCCCTGTAGGCGATGATTGCCGTCGCCAGGGATGGGCCGATGCCCGGCAGCTCGTCGAGCTGCGATGCCGTGGCGGTGTTGACGTCGATCGGTCCGGCGAGATCTGAACCCGGCTCCTCGCCGGCAGGCAGCTCGCCCTCCACCGGCACATAGATCTGCTGCCCGTCGCTCAGCCGCTCTGCCAAGTTGACCGCTGCGTCATCGGCGTCGGCTTCGAGCCCACCGGCTGTGTCGACCAAGTCACCTACTCGCGACCCGGCAGGGACGTCGTAGAGCCCTGGCTGGCGCACCGCGCCGGCGAGGTGCACCTTCAGCAGCGACGGCTGCGTCGTCGCTACCGGGAGCGGTGCTTCGGCCGCTGCGAGGGGCAGCTCGATGGGCTCGGGCGAACCGTGCCGCACCCCGGCCAGAAATCCTGCAGCAACCATCGCGCCGACAGCACCGAGCAGCATCAAAGCCGGCACCATGCCGATCCGCCGAGCGAAACCGGCTGCCTCAGCCGCCACAGAACGCCAGTCGGTGGAGCGCCCATGTGCTGAGGGCCCTGGGCCCGGCGCCCGCATGAACGCGACCCTAGTGAGGCTGTGTGATGACCTTTGGTGGGATTTTCACTGCTTTCAGTCTCAGCATCGCGATCACCGCGAGGAACAGACACGCCACCGCCCAGCCGCCGAACAGCCAACGCGGCCCGAACTGGCCGTACAGCGGCGGGCCGCCGAATGCGGCGCCAGCCGCGACGAGCAGGCCGACAGCCTCCAGCACCCCGGTCCCCATGGCCGCTTGCTCGGCACCCGTGGCCTCGAGCACGAGCACTTGGGCACCCATCACGCCATACGACTCGGTGACTGCTTCGGCGAGGCCGACGGCGATGAAGCTCGCCAGTCCCCCGATCCAGCCATACAGCAGCACAGCCGGGACAAAGAGCAGCAGTGCGGGGACACCGATGCGACCTCCGCCGAGGCGTTCAGCCAGGGCGCCGGTGTACGGCGGCAACGCCATCAGCGGGATGCCGATGATGAGCAGCCCCACAGCCAGCTCTGCCGACGACAATCCCACGTCGGTGAGGTAGCGGTCGACGGTCGCGTCGAAGATGCCGATCAGGCCCCACACGCCGACGTGTACGCAGATGGCCGCCTGGACCCGCGGGCGGCGGAGCAGGCGCGCGAGATGCGAGTAGTCCACCGCGGCCGCGGCGATCGGCGACTTCGAGATCAGCACTGCCGCGACCGGTCCGAGCGCCAGCATCAGCGTGCCGGTGAGAAGGAACGGGGCCTCGAACGAAACGCTGCTGAGCGCCGCCCCGATCGCTGGACCGCTGATGAATCCCGCCACAGCGCACGACAGCAGGCCTCCCACCTTGGCGCCGCTGCCGCTGATGTCGCGCCCGATCAGCGCCTTGCGCGCAACCAGACCGAACAGTCCGAAGGAGAGGCCGGCCAAGGCCCGGCTCGTCACCAGCGACCATGTGTCCTCCGCGAACACGAATCCAAAAGCGCCGAACACTGCTGCAGCCACCGAGATCCATGCCACGAGACGGTGGTGGCCCCGGTCGACCAACGGAGAGAGCAGCAGCTGCGCTGCCAAGCCGGCAACGAAGCCAGCGGCGGCCACCATGCCCAGCTCCAGGTGGGAGAGGCCGTATCGATCCTGCAGGTCCGCCAGGTAGGCGAAGATGACGCCCATCGATGCCGTGACGAGGAACTGCGTGGTGTAGATCGTCACGAACAGCACCGGCGAAGCGTATTGGCGCTGGCGGTGGGCACTACGGCATCGCCGCGGCCATGATGGAGCGCTGTGAGGTCGACGCGACGAGGGAACGACGGTGTCTGACGCAGTCTCCGATGCGAGCAGTCCGGTCGCCGGCATCAATCCTCAGCCGGTCACGGCCTGGATGGCCGAACGGGTCGAGCTCAGCCCGCCACTGCAGTTCGAGATCATCGCCGGCGGCCACTCCAACCTCACCTACCGCGTCAGCGACGCCACGGGCTGCCGGTGGGTGCTGCGCCGTCCGCCGCTGGCGCACCTGCTGGCCGGGGCGCACGACATGGTGCGCGAGCATCGCCTGCTGTCATCGCTGGAGCCCACCGAGGTCCCTACACCGCCGGTCGTGGGCCTGTGCACTGACGCCGAGGTGAACGGCGCCGACTTCTATGTGACCGACTTTGTCGACGGCACCGTGCTGCGCTCGCTCGACGACGCCGAGACGCTCACCCCTGAGGCCCGCGGGGCGCTGAGCCTGCGGATGGTGGAGGTGCTCGCCGCCATCCACGGCACCGACTTGGAGGCCACGGGGCTCGCCACGCTCGGTCGGCCGGAGGACTACGTGGCTCGCCAGCTCCACGTCTGGCGGCGCCAGTTCAACGCCATGACGTCGCGGGACCTGCCGATCATCGAACGCGTCCACGATGTGCTGGTGGCCTCGATCCCGCCGCAGACCGAGGCCACCCTGGTCCACGGCGACTACCGCCTCGACAACTGCCTTTCCACAACCGACGGAGACTTGGCGGCCGTGCTGGACTGGGAGATCTCCACGCTGGGCGACCCGGTCGCCGAGCTGGGATTCCTGCTGGGCTACTGGGTCGAGGCCGACGACGGCTTCAACCCGCTCGGGCACGACGCCACCGCGGCCGAGGGCTTCTGGACCCGCGACCAGCTCGCACACGCCTATGCCGAGCTGACCGGCCGCGACATCAGCAGCATCGAATGGCACTTCGCCTTTGCGAGCTGGCGCCTGGCCTGCATTCTCGAAGGCGTGCATGCGCGTTACGTGGGCGGCGCAATACCAGAGATACCTCCTGAGGTCCACGAGTTCCCGCAGAGCATCGTGTCGCTGGCCGAGCGTGCCGAGTCGGTGCTGGCAAACCTCTAGCTACTACTCTCCCGGCCATGAAGGTAGATGGCGGCCTCGGAGTCACAAGCGGATTCGACAACCTGATGGAGTCGAGTCGAGAACAAGAAGCATTGGGTTACGACGGTTTGTGGGTGCCAGAGACCAGCCACGATCCGTTCACGATGCTCCCGCTCATCGCGCACGCGACCGAGACAGTGGACCTCGGCACGAACATCGCGGTGGGCTTTGCCCGCAACCCGATGACGCTGGCCTACAGCGCCAACGACATCCAGACGCTGTCGGAAGGGCGATTCATCCTGGGGTTGGGCAGCCAGATCCGCCCGCACATCACCCGGCGGTTCTCGATGGAATGGTCCAAGCCGGCGGCCCGCATGCGCGAGATGATCATGGCGATCAAGGCCATCTGGGACTGCTGGAACAACGGCGAGAAGCTGAATTTCCGCGGTGACTTCTACGAGCACACGCTGATGACGCCGTTCTTCGATCCCGGGCCGAATCCCTACGGCACGCCGCGGCTGGCGCTGGCGGGCGTGGGCCCGCTGATGACGGCGGTAGCGGGCGAGACCTGCGACATCTTCCTGTGCCACGGTTTCACCACCGAGAAGTACCTGCGTGAAGAGACCATCCCGGCGCTCGAGCGGGGTGCTGCCCGGGCCGGCCGTGATCCCAGCGAGATCACCATCTCGGGGCCGTCGTTCATCGTGACCGGCAACACCGAAGAGGACATGGAGAAGGCGCGCCAGGCCACCAAGCAGCAGGTGGCGTTCTACGGCTCCACGCCTGCCTACCGGCCGGTCTTGGACTGCCATGGCTGGGGCGACATGCAGACCGAGCTGAACGCCATGTCCAAGGAAGGCCGCTGGGTCGAGATGGCCAACCTGGTCGACGACGACATCCTCGATGCGTTCGCCGTAGTGGCCGAGCCCGAGCAGGTGGCCACCGAGCTGAAGCGCCGATTCGACGACGTCGTCGACCGAGTCAGCTTCTACGCCCCCTACAAGGGCGACCGCTCCCGCTGGGAGACAATCTTCAACGACCTGAAGAGCTAGCCCCAGCCGGCTCGAAGCGTCGTTGAAGCATCAGGCGCAGCAACGGACCTGGAGAGCTAGCGCCCGCTGGCTCAGGCGCTGAGCGGGGCGCAGTCTGAGCTGCAGTTGGGATTGGTCGCCGGGGTTGCCGGCGTTGCAGGCCGGTGCAGGACGCCACTGGTCGGCCGCAGTTCCAACTCGGGCCCGTCGGCACTGTCGACCGTGCGGGCCACGGCGTCGACGATCATCGAGTAGCCGCCCGGCTCGTACGGCGGCCACAGCACTGAGATCGTCGGCCGCTGCGCCACGTTGGCCGCAGCCGAACGGCTGGCGCCGCACCGCAGCACCTCGCCGTCGAGCCGCATCGCCAAGTGGGCGATGTGCGGCGTGGCATCGTCGCGCACCGTCAGCACATACGCAGCGTCGCCGAATTGCTCCATCTGCTTGCCGATGTCGCCGGGCTCCACGGGAATGCTCATGTGCCCGACGATATGCCCGCAGCGCACCGCTTGCGCGCCCGATCGCCCTCTCGATCCACTCTCAGTTCTGAGCAGCGCGCTGGTATCGTCGTGGAGCCTCGGGGCTATAGCTCAGTTGGTAGAGCGCTTCCATGGCATGGAAGAGGTCAGGGGTTCAATTCCCCTTAGCTCCACTCCCAGTTCCGGCGATGCGGGCCACTGCGATGGTGGTGTTGTCGATCAGGCCGGCGAATTGGGCGGTGTCCATCAACGTGTCGGCCACGGCGTCGGCGGAGCCCCGCTGGTCGGGCGGCAATGCGAAGCCGAGGCTGAGGTCGTCGGGATCATCGCCGAACCAGCCCCTGTCGTGAGCCATCAGTACCGGATCGAACAACCCGTCGCTCGCCAGCACAACCAGCAGCCCCTGATCCTCAATCCAGCCCTCGACACGCCCAGTCGGGACATCATCGCTCAGATTCTCGAGATGGCCAGGTGGCAGCTCGTAGCCGTCGCCATGACCCGCACGAAACATGCCGACGCCACGGCTCACGAATCCCATGGGACCGCCGTGCGGGGTACTGTGCCACCCCGGCCCGCCAGCGACCGGCACCAAGAACGCCATCGAGTCGCCCACCCACGACACCAACAATCCGCTTTGGGGAGTCCACGCAGCAACTACCAACGTCGTCAACGCGATTACTGACGACAGACCGTCGTCGGGGCTTCTCATCTCCGGATGCAGCGCCCACGTCGCCGCGTTGGCCGCATCGAACACCGCCGCCATCTCGGCGGGGCTGCCGATCCGTTCCGGCAGCGCATCCACTGCCGCCTGCGCTGCCTCGTCCCCGAACGGATGGCCGCCCAGCCCGTCGGCCACCGCCAACATCCAAGAACCGTCGCTGTTCACGGCTGCACGAACGCGATCCTCCTGCCGATCCCGAGGACCGACTTCGCACCGTGTCGCGATGTCAGTCGAGACGCGGGCTTGGGAGCTCTTGGGCATGGCTGTGTTCCGATCAGGATCGCCTCAACGACCGTACTGAGATGTTGCGGCCCCAGCAGCATGGTTTTCGAAGTTCTGCGGGGACAGCCGAGCGTCGGGCAAACTTGGCTCATGTCCGACCATGTCCGGCTCGAGATAGACGGCGCCGTCGCCGTGGTCACGATGGCCAAGCCACCGCACAACCTGCTCAACGGCGCCTTCATCGACCAGCTGATCGGGGCCTTCGAAAGCGCAGCAGACGCCGGTGGCCGCGCGATCCTGCTCCGCAGCGAGATGAAACACTTCTCGGCCGGCGCCGACGTCGACGGGTTCGGATCGGAAGAAGGCCGCGCCCAGGACGCGGCCGCCGTCCTCGAACGACTCGAAGGCGTGCCGCTGCCCACCATCGCCGCCGTCCACGGCCTCGCGCTCGGCGGCGGATTCGAGGTCGCCCTGGCCTGCGACTTCATCATCTGCGGGGCGTCGGCCCGGCTCGGACTCGTGGAAGCCACCCTGGGCCTGATGCCGTTGCTCGGCGGAGTGCAACGCGTCGTGGATCGAGCCGGCGCGAGCCGCGGCAAAGAGATCGCAATGTTCGCTCGCCGCCACGATCCTGTGCTGCTCGAGAAGTGGGGCATCGTGAACGTCGTGGTGGAAGACGACGAACTGGAGAATGCGTCACTGTCGTGGGCCCGCCAGTTGGCGACGGGCCCGAACGTCTCCTACGCCGCCATCAAACGCCTGGCTGCTATCACCACCAGCGAGGGTGTGCGAGCCGCCGATGTGGTCCAGGACGAGGCCGCGAAGCCCGTGTGGGCCTCAGAAGACCTCCAGACCGGCATGACCGCCTTCGCCGAGACCGGTCCCGGCACCGCGATCTTCCAGGGCCGATGACCACCCCGCTGGACGGCGTCAAGATCGTCGACTTCACCCGGGTGCTCGCCGGCCCCCATTGCACCAAGCAACTGCGCGACCTGGGCGCATCGGTGGTCAAGATCGAGCCCCCCGCACCGGACACGGGCCGAAGCGGCCAGC
The DNA here is from genome assembly GCF_965219595.1 of Candidatus Poriferisodalis sp. Classification (NCBI taxonomy): domain Bacteria; kingdom Bacillati; phylum Actinomycetota; class Acidimicrobiia; order Acidimicrobiales; family Candidatus Poriferisodalaceae; genus Candidatus Poriferisodalis; species Candidatus Poriferisodalis sp. The sequence goes on along the minus strand of NZ_OZ244781.1, from coordinate 2,817,823 downwards.
CCCACGTCGGACCGATGTCGCTCTACTTCGCCCAGCAGAACAGCGGCAAGCGCGCCATCAGCCTCGACCTCAACTTCGTCGAAGCCCAGGACATCGTGCGCCAGCTCGTGGCCGAGGCCGACATCGTGGTGGAGAACTTCCGGCCCGGCACGCTCGACGGCTTTGGCCTCGGATACCAGGATCTTCTCGCCGTCAACCCGACGCTGATCATGGTGTCGATCAGCGGATACGGCCAGACCGGTCCGTGGCGCAACCGGCCGGCGTTCGCCCCGACGGTGCAGGCCGAGTCGGGGTTCACAGAGATCATCTCGCGCCACTACGGCGACACGCTGACCTCGGTCGAGAACGACGCGTACAACCACGCCGACGTCTACACCGGCCTCCAGGGCGTGATCGCCACGCTGGCCGCGCTGGCGCACCGCGACCGCACCGGCGAAGGGCAACACGTCGACGTGGCCATGGTGCACTCGATGCTCGCTGTCAACGACCGCGTGAGCTACGAGTTGTCGGACATCGACGTCGAAGGCGAACCGCTGGCCCTCAGCGCGCCTGAATCGCCGGTGTTCGAGCTCCCCGACGGCCAGCTCATCACCATTGCGGCCAGCCCCGTCGCCACGTTCGTGTTCCAGCGCTATTGCGCCATGATGCGCCGCAACGACCTGCTGCTCGACATCCGGTTCATCACCCCCGAATTCCGGCGCCAGAACTGGGCCGAGCTGCATGCCGAGATCCGCGATTGGGTGCTGACGTTCCGCACCATCGAAGAGCTCGAGGCCCAGGTCAGTGAGGCTGGGCTAGCGGTGGGCACCATCCGCACGGTGTCGGAGATCGCCGAGTCCGCGTGGGCCACCGAGCGTGGAGCCATCCGCGAGGTCGACGACCGTGCCGGGGGCACCGCTCGCGTCCCATCGCCGCCCTGGAAGTTCAGCGCGGGCGAGCTACCCCCCGCAGGCTTGGCGCCGTTCCAGGGCGAGCACAACCGCGAGGTCCTGGCGGAGCTGGGACTGTCCGACGAACAGATCGACAAGTTGCACGACACCGGCGTGATGATCGACGGCGTGCCGTCGGGCGTCAGCTGACCGGCGAGGCGGCGGCCCCCAACGGCGTGGCGAACCTCAGCGACGAGGCGGCAACACGTGGCGCGCCATGTAGTCGACCTCGCGGGGCCACGCTTCCTGACCCATCGTGAGCACCTGGCGCTTGCAGATCCGCCAACCCGCGCCGGTGCGCACGAACGAGTCGACGTAGCGGCCGAAGACCCACGCGTTGTCGATGTCCTCGTGGAACTCGTGCCACGCGTCGAGATAGGTCACCGTCTCGGCCGAGTCGTCGCCGTTGAAGCTGACCTCGATGTTGCTCACGTAGTGCGCAGACCGCTTGTAGATCTTGTCGGTCCCCGCCCGGAAGAACTTGTACGCGTACGCCTTGTCGTTGAACGTCCCGAGATCGCCGCCGTAGTCGTACTCGCAGTCATCGGTGAACAGCTCGACCACGTCATCGGGACGGTTGTCATCGATGGCGCGGCAGTACGAGTGCAGGACGTCGCGGATGTCCTGGAGGTCCGACAGTTGTTGTGCGGTGTAGGGCATTGGCTTCTCCTACTGGTCGGGGAGTTCGCTGAACGCCAGACCCCGGGTTGGATCAGGCTCTTTGGGAAGACCGAGTTCTCGCTCGCCGATGAGGTTGCGCTGGATCTCGTCGGTACCGCCGGCAATGGCCATGCCCTGGGCGAACAGTGCCGTCTTCAGGAAGTGGCCGCCGTCGGGCTGATCGTCGCGGCCGAGCTGTGCGGGCATGCCCTTACCGGAGAAGCCCAGATCGCGCAGGGTGCGGCACAACAGCGAGTTGGCGAGCTTGCCGAGCGACGGATTCACCTGTCGAGCGCCGTTCCAGTCCAGGACGGCTCGTTCGATGTGTGCGTTGGCCAACGCCTGACGCAGCAGCGGATCGGTTCGATCTTCGTCGTCGAGCAACGATCGGACGACCCGGTCTTTCATGGCGCCTGTGGTGTAGCTGAAACCCGAGATGCCGGTGCTGGTGGCCTGCTCATGCTGGACCACCCCGACAGGCGCCGAGAGGTCGACGTTGTTGACGACGTCGCCGCCACCGTCGTGGCCCACGGCATCGAGCTCGCGCTCGACGGCCAGCATCGTCATGGCCGCCCGCCAGCCGTTGTTCAGCCCGCCGATCGCATCGTCGTGACGCACGCGGGCGTTGTCCATGAAGACCTCGTTGAACTCGCAGTCACCGGTCATGTCCCGCAAGGGGCGAACCTCGACGCCGGGCTGGCCCATGTCGATGCAGAAGAACGAGATGCCTTGGTGCTTGGTCACATCGGGGTCAGTGCGCGCCATCACGACGGCCCGATCGGCCGTGTGAGCGGCAGTGGTCCAGACCTTCTGGCCGTTGATGATCCACTCGTCGCCATCTCGCTCGGCGGTGGTCCGCAGCCCTGCCAGGTCCGATCCGGCGCCGGGCTCGGAGAAGAGCTGACACCAGAGCTCTTCACCTGTGGCGATCTTGGGCAGGTAGCGATCGAGGAGCAGGTCGGGACCGTGTTCAAACAGTGTGGGCGCCACCAGCGTCACCGACACCCCGTTCGGAGGCCCGAACGCCCCGACGTCATCTCGGGCGCGATCGGCTTCGGTGGCTTCGACGTGGCTGAGGCCGCGACCGAACCGATCGGCCGGCCAGAACGGATAGCCCCATCCCGACTCGGAGATGAGCCGCCACCAGTCCCCCACGGGCATCTCGGCATCCCAGTGAGCCGAGTACCACTCGTGCGCTTCGTCGTAGACCGTCATGTTCGAGCCTGCCCGTCCCCGCGGCCTCCGCTGAGACACTAGTGCCATGGCGTTGGTCGGGATCTTGGGCGCGGGCCTCAGCGGCGTGGTGATGGGCATCCAGCTCAAGCGTCTGGGCATCGACGACTTCGTCGTCTACGAGAAGCAGTCCGATGTCGGCGGGACGTGGCTGCGCAACACCTACCCCGGACTGCACTGCGACATCCCGTCGCACATCTACTGCTACAGCTTCGAGCCCAATCCCGACTTCTCGATGGTGTTCTCCGGCCAACCCGAGATCCAGGCCTACATCAGGTCGTGCGCCGAGAAGTACGGCATCGCCGACCACATCCGGCTCAACACCACCGTCGAACGGGCATCGTGGCAGCCTGACGACGCCTGCTGGGAACTCGAGTTGGCAGAGGGCGAACGGCTCCGTCACCGCTTCGTCGTCTCAGCCACTGGTGGCCTCACCGAACCCCACTACCCCACCCTCGACGGCTTCGACTCCTTCGAAGGCCTGGTGTGGCACGCCGGGTCGTGGCGCCACGACGTCGAGCTCGCCGGGCGTCGGGTCGCGGTGGTGGGCAGCGCAGCGGCCGCGGTCCAGGTGGCTCCCGAGGTGGCGAAGGACGCGGCCGAGGTCTTCGTGTACTCGCGCACGCCCAACTGGGTTCGCCCTCGCCGCAACCGCTTCTACACCGATGAGGAGAAGGCGGAGCTGGCCACCGACGAGGGTTGGCACCGTGCTCGGCGCCAGCAGTACCGCGACACCATGCTGTGGCAACGGGCGTTCGAGAAGAAGACCGACGCCATCGAGGAGCTGCGCGCTGAGGTCATGGACCAGATGCACGCTGCGATCTCCGATCCGGACACGATCGCCGCACTGACACCCTCGTTCGACCCGGGGTGCAAACGCATCCTGGTCTCCGACGACTACTACCCCGCCCTGGCGCTGGATCACGTGACGCTCGTCCCGCACGGCGTCACCGCGCTGACCCCGAACGGCGTGGTCAGCGCCGACGGCACCGAGGTCGATGTCGACGTCGTCATCTTCTGCACCGGGTACAAGCTGGGTGGCCGGGCCGATGGCGGGCCTGCGCTGGAGATCTACGGGCGCGACGGCCTCGACCTGCGCACAGCCTTCGCTCGGGCGCCCGAAGCATTCCGGGGCGTCGCCATCCCGGGTTTCCCGAATTGGTTCACCGTCGCTGGTGTCAACGGATCCCCAGGCCATGCTCCGGTGTTCATGACGGCCGAGGTCGCCACCAACTACATCGGCCGCTGGATCCAACACCTGCTCGCCCGCGGCGCGAGCGCCATCGAGGCTCGCCGAGACGCCACCCACGAATGGGCCGAAGCCACCCAGGCGGAGCTGCAGGAGATGAGCTGGGCGGGCGACTGCCCCGGCTGGTACCGCGACCGCAACGGTCGCATCCTGCCGTTCTTCCCCGGCAGCTGGACCCGCTTCCGTCGCGAGATGCGCGACCTGCACCTCGATGCGTTCGAGGTTCGCTGACGCCGAACCGCTAGCAAGACACGGAACCCGAGCCAGAAGTCAACTCTGGCCAGCGGCACTGGTTTTGGGCCATAGGTAAACGTGCCTATTGGTTCTGACGTTCCTGACGGCGATATACTTACGTCACAACCGTCAGGAAAAGGCTATGGCAGCTGAGCGATTGAACGATGAGGCGTACCGTCAGCTCGTCGACCTGCTCGCGCTCGGGCTGACTGAAGCGGATGATTCCCTCTGGCTCGACATTGCTGCTCAGATTGCCGCCCGGCATTCCGAGCTCGAGCACGAAGAACGCCGGGTGCGGTCATTGCTGACGCTGCTGGCATCCGGACGCGAACTCACCGGGCAGATCGGCGGCAGTCCGCGGGAGGTGTTCGATGCCGCTGCATACCGGGAGCTCATCCAGGCACGGCTGCGAGGCGATGCGATGGAGGCCATCTGGCAGGTGCCGATGCTCGAGCCCAATGGCGCCGCAGTCGCGTTGGGGGCGAAGCCAGCCAATCGCGAGATAGTCCGCCAGCGGCGCATGCGCTCCTGGCTGTTGGGCCTGCCAAGAGGCCGCGGCTACTTGTACCCGGTCTTTCAGTTCGATCACCTGCGCGAGGACATCTTCCCCGAGGTCCGCGCCGTGAACGAACTGCTCGGCGCCTCTGACGATCCCTGGGGTGTCGCATCGTGGTGGGTCTCGACCAACGCCCGTGTCGCTGCCGTCCCGATGGAACTCGTCGGTACTGACAGAGCAGATGACTTGCCGGTACTCGCACGAGCGGTCGCAGAGCCGGTCGGCTAACAGCACTTGCCTCCCCGCCAACAGCCGCCGCCGAACTACACGGGCGCTCCTCGCCGCCACGTTGTGCGACAGGGAGGGCAGCTCGTACGTATCCACCGCACGCGTTTCGAGGCCACGGCGTTCAATCCGACCGTGGCGGCTCACTCACTAGAAGGCGGCCGCTTCGACTCGACACCAAGCGATCCGTACGCGTACCTGTATGCCGGCGACGACGCCGAGACAGCGATCAGCGAGAAGCTGCTGCGCGACCTGCCGGCGGTCAGTCACGGCGCCCGCATCCTCCCCGAAGCGGCGATCAAGGATCTGAGAATCGCAGAGATCGAGGTGACCCGTGACCTAGAACTCGTGACGCTCCGGTCTGGCACAGACCTGGGAGCCATCGGTCAAGACACCTGGCTGACCTCGACACCCGCCTCGGAGTATTCGTTGACTCGGCACTGGGCCTCCGCCATCCGAGACTGGGCGCCCTGGGCATGCGGATTGACCTGGCAGTCGCACCGAGAACCCGCCGGGTTCTCATACGTCTTCTTCGACGACCGCTGTGGTCCGGACTGCTTCGCCGAGGTCGTCGGCGATTTGCCGCTCCCACCCCATGATCGAGTCCTCGATTCCGGCAGCGCACGGCTCTACCTCGAGATGATCCTGACGTCGTACAACGTCGTGCTCACCCACCGGTAGGACCGCCGCATCGCCCGGTCTTGTCGCCGATTTCCGCCAGGAACACGATGCCGAACGCGATGCCGCCGTCAACCACTGGGCCAACGTACTTGTGCCCCGGTTCGCTCGATGCAGACCTGCAGGTCCCGTGAGGCGTCCGCACCAATAGTCTCGGACCCAAGTGCTGTTGGCTGCGTCGGCACCGCCGTTGTTCACCGAGCTGGCGATCCTGCTGGTTGCGGGGACGCTGATCGCCTTCGTGTCGACGCGTCTGGGTGTGGTGCCGATCGTCGGCTTCCTCGCAGCCGGCACGATCATCGGGCCCAGCGGCACCGGCCTCATCAGCGACATCGATCTGGTCAACCAATCGGCCGACATCGGTGTGATGCTGCTGCTGTTCACCCTCGGCATCGAGTTCAGCCTTGAACGGGTCCGGCGGCTCGCGTCGCTGTTCCTGGTGGGCGGGGCTGTACAGGTGGGCCTCACCACCGGCATCGTTGCCGGGGTCGTGGCCGCCTTCGGCGTGGACTGGCGAACGGCAGTGTTCACCGGATTGCTCGTGTCGCTCAGCAGCACGGCCATCGTGCTGAAGGTGCTCGCTGAACGGCGAGCCACCACGTCGCCGGTGGGCAACGTGTCGGTGGCATTGCTCATCTTCCAGGACTTGGCGATTGTGGCCATGGTGCTGGCGGTGCCGTTGCTCGGCGGCGAGATCACCGGCCCGTCCGACGTGCTGATCGCCTTCGCCAAGGCCGCCGGCATCGTGGTGGCGGTGATCGTGGTTGCCCGCACGCTGGTGCCCGCCGTGCTGAAGTACGTCTCGCGGATCCAGTCGGCCGAAGTCTTCCTGCTGACCGTGCTGGCCATCTGCTTCGGCACGGCGTACGCCACCAGCCTGCTCGATGTCTCGATCTCGCTGGGAGCGTTCCTCGCAGGGCTGATGGTCAGCGAGAGCCGGGTGGCTGCGCGGGCACTCGGCGAAGTGATGCCGCTGCAGATCCTGTTCTCGGCGACGTTCTTCGTGTCCATCGGCATGCTGCTCGACGTCGGCTACCTGGTGCGCAATCTGCCGCTCGTGATCGGCCTGGCCGCAGCCGTGGTCGTGGTGAAGATGCTCGCGACCACCACGGCAGCGCTGCTGGTGCGCCAGCGGCGAGCGGTGGCGATCTCAGGGGCGATCGTGCTGGCACAGATCGGCGAGTTCTCCTTCGTGCTCGAACGAGCCGGCCAAGACGTCGGGCTCGTTCCGGCGGGACTGGCCGACGGCACCGACGCATTCATCGCCGTCACCGTGCTGCTGATGGCATTCAGCCCCTTCGGTGCCCGCTGGGGCCAGTCGCTCGCAGCACGATCCGACGCCGACCTCAGCGGCGGCCCGCGCGGTCGGCCGCACGACAGCGACGCCGTCAGGCCGTCCGATCAGCACGACCCCGGCGACTATGAACCCCTGCAGGACCATGCCGTCGTCAACGGCTTCGGCCCCCGGGCACAGCGCATCGTCTCGGCGCTCGAGCTGGCGCACATCCCCTACACCATCGTGTCGCTCGACCCCGAGGCCCAGCGGTGGGCCGCATCCACAGGACGGCAGGTGCTCGTCGGCGACGTGTCGCGCCACGTGATCGCCGAACGCGCGGGCCTGCGTGACGCCCGCATCGCGCTGGCGGTCGACAGCCCGCCCTCAGCGGTCGAACAGTTCGCCCGCATCGCCCGCGAACACAACCCCGATATCGCGGTGCTCGCCTGGGCCGCCGATCCCGCCGACGCAGCCGACCTCGAGCGCGACGGCCTCGTCGATCACGTCGTTGCCGAGCGCCAAGCCGCCCACGACGCGCTCATCGCCCATGCGCTCGGCCACTTCGAGCTGCCCGAACCCGACACCGAAGCCGTCACCCACGCAGTGCTCCACACCGAACTCGGCCCCGACGCAGCAAGCAACGACGACGTATGACGCTGCTGTCGCCGTACCGGGTGCTCGACCTGACTGACGACCGTGGGCACCTGGCCGGGTTCATACTGGCGAGGCTCGGCGCCGAGGTGATTGCCGTCGAGCCGCCGGGAGGCTCCCCCGTTCGGCGGCTGGCGCCGTTCGATGCGATCGGCACCTCGCTCACCCATGCTTCCTACGCACGCGGCAAGAAGTCCGTCGAGGTCGACATCACCACTGCCAGCGGTGCCGATGCGCTGCGGCAGCTCGCGGCTGGTGCCGATGTGCTCATCGAATCTGCCCCGCCGGGCCACATGACCTCGCTCGGCCTCGGGCCCGAAACGCTCGCCGAGATCAACCCGGCACTCGTCGTCGCCTCGATCTCGCCGTTCGGCCAGACCGGTCCCAAGGCCGGTTGGGCGGCAACCGATCTCACCGTGTGGGCATCGGGCGGCCCCATGCACATGTGCGGCGATGAGGACCGGGCGCCGCTGGGCGTCGGCGTGCCGCAGGCATTCCTGCACGCAGCAGGCCAAGCCGCCGCAGCAACGGTGCTCGCTCTCGTCGAACGCAACCAGTCCGGGCTCGGCCAGCACATCGACGTGTCGGCTCAGGCCGTGGCGATGAACTCGACCATGTCGTCGGTGCTGTGCTCGCTGGTCAACGCCCCGTTGACGCTGCGGGGCGGTGGCGGCATCCGCAGCGGACCCATCCGGCTGCGGGTGGTGTACCCGGCCAAGGACGGGTACGTCTCGTTCACGCACGTCTTCGGAGCGGCGATCGGGCCGGCAACGGGCCGGATGATGGCGCTGGTGCACGAAGCGGGCTTCTGCGATGAGGCCACAGCCAACAAGGACTGGGTGCAATACGGGATGGCGCTCGGCGACGGCAGCGAGACACTCGACGAGTTCGAGCGGGTCAAGGACTGCGTGGTTGCGTTCACGGCGTCACGCACCAAGGACGAGCTGTTCGCCCTCGCCCTCGAGCGTCGCCTGCTGCTTGCACCGGTGGCGACCACGGCCGATCTCGTCGCCTCCGAGCAGCTCGCTTCACGTGACTACTGGGACGTCGTCGACGGCGAGCGCTACCCGGGGCACTGGATGAAGCCCGAGCCCAGCAACGGCTCAGCCCATCGGGTGCCGGCCGCTGGAGAGCACACCGCCGAGATCCTGGCCCGCACGCGCCAGCCCGCAGTGTCCACCTCACCAGAGCCGTCGGCGCCCGAGCGCCCGCTCGAAGGGCTCAAGGTGCTCGACTTCATGTGGGCGGTAGCCGGTCCCACCGTTTCCCGCCTGCTGGCCGATGCAGGCGCGACGGTGATCCGGGTGGAGTCGTCGGTCAAGCTCGACGCCGTCCGCACATTCCTTCCCTTCATCGACAACGACCCCGGTCCCGAGAACGGCGCCACGTTCAACAACATGAACGCCGGCAAGCTCGGCATCACGCTCAATCCGGCCACTGACGCAGGCCGCGAGGTCGCGCACGATCTCGTGCGCTGGGCCGATGTGGTGTGCGAGTCGTACACCCCGCGCATCATGCGCTCGTGGGGCCTCGACTACGAGAGCGTCCGCGAGATCAACCCCTCGGTGGTGATGCTGTCGAGCTGCCTGTACGGCCAGTCCGGCCCGCTCGCCAACTTCGGCGGGTACGGCAACCTGTCGGGCGCCATGGTCGGCTTCTACAACATCACCGGCTGGCCCGACCGTGCCCCGGTCGGTCCCTACGGCGCCATCACCGACTACACCTCGCCCCATCCGGCCACAGCCAGCCTGCTCGCCGCAATCGACCACCGGGGCCGCACTGGTGAGGGCCGCTACCTCGACTTCTCCCAGGCTGAGGCGTCGGTCCACTTCATCGCCCCGGCAGTGCTGGAGTACCTGCGCAACGGCACTGTCGTGGGAGGGCGCGGCAACCAGAGCGAGCACTACTGCCCACACGGCGTCTTCCCGGCCGCCGGCGATGATCGCTGGGTGGCCGTCGTAGCCCAGGACGACAGCGCATGGACTGAGCTGGCCGGGCTGATCGGGCGCCCCGACCTTGCAGCACTGCCGCTCGCCGATCGCCTCGCCCGCCGGGAAGAGCTCGAAGCTGCAGTGTCGGCATGGACCAGCCAGCTTGACGAAGCCGATGTCGAGGCGCAGTGCCAAGCGGCAGGCATCGCCGCCCACCGGGTGCAGAACAGTCCCGAGCTGGCGGTCGACCCGCAGCTTGCGCACCGGGGCCACTGGGTCGAAGTCCCCCACTCCACCCACGGCACCACGATCATCGAAGCACCCCGGTTCACCATGTCGCGCAGCCGTGTGTGGCCCGAACGAGCTGCACCCGCACTCGGCGAGCACCTGTACGAGGTGCTCACCCAGCACCTGAGCTACGACGCCGACAAGGTCGCCGAACTCGCCGCAGCAGAGGCCTTCGACTAGCGCCGCCGGTGCTGACGGGCCCGCCACCCGTGGCTAACGTGCCCGCATGGCAGCTATCGATCACATCGTGTACGCAGCGCCCAATCTTGCGGCCGGCACGGCCGCAGTGGAGGCGCTGGTCGGCATGTCGGCCGCGCCGGGCGGGCCGCATCCGGGCATGGGCACCCGCAACACCCTCATGTCGCTCGGCGACGACGTCTATCTGGAAATCATCGCCCCCGACCCCGACCAGCCCGACCCGCCGAACGGCCGCCCGTTCGACATCGACGCCATGAGTGAGGGCCGGCTCATCACCTTCGCCATACACGCCTCCGAAGGCGAGACCATCGAGGATGTGACCGCCGCCATGGCGGCCTGCGGCGAGGACCCCGGCCCGATCTCCGCGATGAGCCGCGTGAAGCCCGACGGCGAGGAAATCCACTGGTCGCTGACCATGTCGGCCGGCCCGGGACTGGTCCCGTTTGTCATCGAATGGGGCAACACCACGCATCCAGCCACGGTCACGCCGACCGGCTGCACGCTGGTCTCGCTCGGCGGCACGCATCCCGACCCCGACCACATCCGGGCGCTGCACAGCGCGATCGGCATCGACGTGGACGTGGCGGCAGGCGACACGGTCACCTTCGAGGCAACGCTCGACACCCCCAACGGACGCGTCACCCTGCGCTGAGGACAACGAGACGGCAACGCCGGCAGGCCCACCGCGCCGGACGGTTGTTGCGCGCCTGGGTATCGCTCTCCCGCTAGCGGGACCGGTCGACCTCGACGGTCACGATGTCGATCCCGCTGTACTTGCGGTGCCGCACCGTCGAGGCGAAGTGCCGCAGCAGGTGCAGCGAGATCGTCCGCTCCTCAGGCACCTCGGCCCGCTCGCTGAGACAGGCAAGCTGCTCTTCGAGATTCTGCTCCTCCAGCGCCGCCAAGAACTGCAGTTCGATCGAATTGGGGGCAGACCGGGCGATCACCACCAGTCGGGCGTGAGACTCGTCGCCGCGATCCTCGAGCAGGCTCGCCAGGGCTTCCTCGCCGACCAGGCGTAGGCGATTGCGCGACGCCTCGCTCCACCCGGCCCCAGCGGCGAGCGAGTCCAGGAACTCGCTGATCGGCCCCAGCGAGTCGATGTGCAACTCCACCTCGAGCCGCTGGCGACGCCGGCCGCTGACCTCCACGAATGCAGTGAGGGCGATGGCCGCGATGGTGCCCGCCACCATGCCGTTGCCAAGCAGCGCCCCCCACGCCCCACCGATCAGATCGGCCACCACGCTGCTGCCCTGCAACCCGAAGCCGATCCCCAGCGAGATTCCCACGATCAGGGCCCTGTGGCGCGTCAGGCCCTCCCTGGCTACCGCCCGCATCCCCTCCACGAAGACCATGCCCATGATGACCAGCAAGTAGCCGGCCGTAACCGCATCGGGAATCGAGGCCAGCACTGCTGTGGCTTTCGGAGCGAATGCGACAGCGACCAGCATGGCGCCGACGCTGTATCCCACCCGGCGCGATGCGACTCCGGTGAGCGTCGTCATGGTCGCCGACGTCGGGCCGTACACCACGGTGGGCAGCGCACCGAAGAAGCCCCCGATCAGGCTCGCCGCGCCGTTGGTGTTCATGGCGCCTTGAACCAGACGGAAGTCCGTCACCGGCGGGTTCTGCCACGAGACCTGCTGAATGATGACTCCGCTGCTCATCGCGAGCAGCCCCGCAGCCATCGACACCACCACGAACATCGGCAGCAGCGACCAGAACTCTGAGCTGGCGGTCAGTTCAACACCGGGCAGCTGCGGTTCGGGCAGCGCAATCCACCGAGCGGCCGACACCCTCGTCGAGTCGAACAAGCCGAACAGCGCCGCCACGACACACGCCACTGCGATGCCGATGAGCGGCGACCACAGACGCGCCCGGCCTTTCGCTCGCAAGCCCAGCATCGCAGCGACGGCGACGGTGAGCGCCGCCACGGCCGGGCCTGCACTCGACGCCGTGCCGCCGGGCGGTCCGGCCAGCCTGCCAACGGCCACGCCGGCGACGGTGACCGCTATCAGCATCAGCACGATGCCGCCAACCGACGGTGTGATGATCTGCCGGGCTCGGGGCAGCCATTTCGCCAGAATGAACTGGACGCACGACGACACAACGATGAGCGTGGCCAACGTGCGTGCGTCGGACCGCTCAGCGGCGAGCAGCGTGACAGCGAGGTACGACGGTGCTGTGCCGACCATGAGAACGTGCCCGCAGCCGATCGGCCCGCCGCGCGTCGACTGCGCTGCGGTGGCGACACCGTTGACGGCAAGCGCCGCGAAGATCATCCACGAACGGTCGTCATCGTCGAGTCCGACCGCGTTGGCAAATAGCGAGATCGTCAGCGCGGTGGTCGTGACCGACAACAGGAGGCCCTGCAGCCCCATGCCCAGCGTCAGGCCGGCAGGCAACCGATCATTCGGCTCGTAGAGGACGGAGGCGTCGTCTGTTGTCACTGAGTTGTGGAGCCAGCGCGAGGCCTGTCGGCGAGTGCCGCGTCGCCTACAGGCCCTCCACCATGAATGCCACCGACTCGACTGATGCGCGGCGTTCCAATCGGAGCTTGATCACATCGTCCTGCCCGAATGCCGCCTTGAGGTCCTCCAAGGTCTCGAACTCCGAGACGGTGATGCTCGCCGGGGGCGCACCGGGCCCCAGAGACAGGGTCGGAGTGCCGCGGATCAGGTACTTGCCGCCGCGGGCTTCGATGCACTCGGCGATGCGCAGCGAGAGACTGTCTGCCTGTTCGCGATCATGCACCTCGCTGTCCACCACGATCATGTAGGCAGCCATTCGATGCACCCCCCGTTGCTGCGACCCCTGAGAACTCACCCGATCTGCATCCGGCTCGCTCAGCGAAGCCGACCGGGCTCGAACGGTGCTCCGAAACTAACAGAGCGCTGCATGACTGAAGGCTGACGCCGCGTCAGTCGGGCAGGCTCCAGTCAATTGGCTGGCGGCCGGCGGCTGCGAGGGCGGCGTTGGCCCGGCTGAACGGCTTGCTGCCGAAGAATCCGTTATGCGCGCTGAGCGGCGACGGATGGGCCGACTCGATGACCACATGGCGGGTCAGGTCGACGAACGATTTCTTGCGTCGAGCGAACGCGCCCCACAAAATGAACACCACGCGCTCGGGCTTGGCGCTGACCGCCCGGATCACCTCGTCGGTGAACGTCTCCCAGCCGGCCGAACGGTGCGAGGCAGCTTGACGGGCACGCACGGTCAGGAACGCGTTCAGCAGCAGCACGCCCTGGCGCGCCCACCCCTCAAGGTTCCCGTGCGACGGCGGCTCGACGCCGAGGTCGTCGCGCAGCTCGGCGAAGATGTTCTGCAGCGACGGCGGCTGCTGGATGCCATGCGGCACCGAGAAGCACAGCCCGTGCGCCTGGCGGGGGCCGTGGTAGGGGTCCTGGCCGAGGATCAGCACCTTCACATCGGCGTAGGGCGTCAAGTGCAGCGCGGCGAAGACTTGGTCGTGCGGCGGGTACACCGCGCCTTGGGCACGCTCGTCGGCCACGAACTGCTGCAGGATCGGCCAGTACGGCTTGTCGAATTCCCCCCGGAGGATCGGGTTCCAGTCGGTGCGCGGCATGCCCCGCTAGGAGATCGTCTCGGCGGCGGCGGCCGACAGCTCGATGCCCCGCCCGATGCGTGCCCGGTACAGGTCCAAGTCGACATCGTCGGCAGGCTTCTGGCCGCGCATGTAGCGGGCATACACGCCGTGGATGATGCAGGCCGACTTCCAGTGATTGAAGCTGACGTAGTACGCCAGGTCTGACAAGTCGGCGCCGGTTTGCTGCTCGTAGCGCTCGATGAGGTCGGCGCGGCCGACGAAGCCGTCAACCAGCGTCGGAGGGTCGGAGCCTTCCAGGATGTCGTCGCTCGGCTCGGTCCAGCTGTTCAGCGCATAGGCGAAGTCGGCAAGCGGATCGCCGAGGGTGGAGATCTCCCAGTCGAGCACCGCCTGCAGCTCGCCGGCGGGGTTGAACAGGCAGTTGTGCAGCCCGTAATCGCCGTGCACCACCCGGGCGGGACCCTGGATTGGCTTGCGCTCCTGCAGGAAATCGTGCAGTTCATGCACGACCGGCGTGTCGTACGAGGCCGACTCGGCCGAGGCGGTCCACGAGCGGTACCACGTGCGGATCTGCCGCCCGACGTAGTCCTCCTTCTTGCCCAGCTCGCCCAGCCCGACGTCGTCGGGATCCACCGAGTGCAGCGCCGCCAGCACGTCCATGAACGACATGCCCACATGGGCCCGGCCCTCGGCAGTCAGGTGCTCGCGGGCATCGGCAGACTCGAAGAGCGGCTTGCCCTCGACGTAGCTCATGACGTAGAAGTGCGCCCCGGTCACGTCGGGGCTCTCGCAGTAGCCGTACGCGATGGCCACCGGCACATCCGTGGGCCCCAGACCGCTGATGATCGTGAACTCCCGCCCCATGTCGTGTGCCTTGGGCAGCAGCTCGCCCATGGGCGGGCGGCGCACCACCGCCGTGATGCCGTCGGCGGCGGTCAGCTTGTAGGTGAGGTTGCTGTGGCCGCCTTCGAGCTGCGTCCAGTCGAACGGCGGCTCGAGACCGTCGACGTTCTCGCTGATCCACGCTTCGACGGCGGGAACGTCGTACCCGACGACACCCGAAGTCGCAGCTGCGCCTGCCGCCCCGTCGGTCATCGCGCCCCTCCTTCTCGCTCAGCCCGCACACACTACGGCAACGACCGGCGGCGGCTCAGAGATGGGCCACAAGTAGCGTCGGCACCATGGACGCGACCGAGCCCAATGGGTCCGCGGGGCCGACCTCGCCTCCGCCGCACATGACGCCGGAGGAGTTCCGTGAGCACGGACGGGCGGTCATCGACTGGATCGCCGACTACTGGGAGCGCATCGAGTCGCTGCCGGTGGCCTCGAGCGTGCAGCCGGGTGACATCAGGGAGCTGCTGCCCCAGTCCGCGCCCGAAGAACCCGAGCCGTTCGACGACCTGCTTGCCGATCTGGATCGGGTGGTCGTGCCAGGTGTCACCCACTGGCAGCACCCAGGCTGGTTCGCCTACTTCCCCGCCAACAACTCGCCGCCCTCGGTGCTGGCAGACACGGTGTCGGCCGGTCTCGGGCTGATCGGTCTGCTGTGGGCGGCCTCGCCGGCGCTGACCGAGGTCGAGAGCCACATGCTGGATTGGCTCGTCGACCTGCTCGACTTGCCTGAGCACTGGAAGACGACGGCCAGCGGCGGCGGCGTGCTGCAGGGCAGCGCGTCGGACGCCACCCACGTCGCGCTGGTGGCGGCCCGCCACCGCGCTGCCGAGCGCGGCGGCCAGCCCGCGACGCAGATGGTGGCCTACACCTCGGCGCAAGCGCACAGCTCTGTGGAGAAGGGCGCCAACGTGGCCGGCTTCGGCACCGTGCGCCTCATCGACACCGACGAGAGCCTGGCGATGCGCCCCGATGCCCTGGCGTCAGCGATCGAAGCCGACCTCGCCGCGGGGCTGGTGCCGGCCTTCGTTGGCTCGACGATCGGCACCACCGGCACCACCGCGGTCGACCCCGTGCAAGCCATCGCTGACGTCGCGATCAAGCACAGCCTGTGGCACCACGTCGACGCGGCGTACGCGGGCACAGCGATGATCTGTCCCGAGTTCCGCCATCACCAGGACGGCGTCGAGCTCGTCGACAGCTACGTGTTCAACCCGCACAAGTGGATGATGGTGAACTTCGACTGCTCGGCCTTCTTCGTCGCCGACAAGGCGGCGCTGACTGACGCTCTGTCGATCGACCCGCCCTACCTGCGCAACACCCAGAGCGATGCCGGCAACGTGATCGACTACCGCAACTGGCAAGTGCCGCTGGGCCGGCGCTTCCGGGCCCTCAAGCTGTGGTGGGTGCTGCGCAGCTACGGCGCAACGGGGATCCGCCAGATGGTGCGCCATCACGTGACCATGGCCCAGGAGTTTGCGCAGCGGCTTCGCGAAGACGACCGGTTCGAGATCGTGGCCCCGCACCCGTTCTCGCTGGTGTGCTTCCGCTGCCGCGCTGCGGCCGACGGCGATGCGGCGGCCGAGGCTGCCGACCGCGCCACCGACGCCGTCGCGGCAGCGGTGAACGACAGCGGCGTGGCCTACCTGACCCCGTCGAAGCTCGACGGGCGCAGCATCATCCGGGTGGCAGTTGGCCAGTCGCGCACCGACCGCACCCAGATGGACCTGCTGTGGAAGGCGATCAGCGAGGCCGCCGTCTAGCCGCGGCCTGACTCGACCGGCGCGGCTCAGCTGGTCCGGTCGAACGGTCCGAGCGCTGCCAGCAGCCGGTCGTTCTGGGCCGGAGTGCCCAGGCTGATGCGCACGCCCTCGCCCTCGAAGGGGCGAGTCACCAAACCCTGCTTCTCCAGCCGGACGAACAGTTCCATCGCCCCATCGCCGACCGGCAGGTACACGAAGTTGGCTTGGCTGGGCACCACGGGCCAGCCCAGATCGGACATCGCAGCGCTGACGCGGTCGCGCTCGGCCAGGATGCCGGCGACACGCTCCTCCAGCTCGGTGCCGGCCTGCGGTTCGAGCGAAGCCAGCGCCGCTACCTGAGCGATACCGCTCACGATGAACGGCAGCGCCACCTTGTCGAGCGCACCGATGACATCGGGGTGCCCGACGCCGTAGCCGACGCGCAGGT
Organism: Candidatus Poriferisodalis sp.; assembly: GCF_965219595.1. Taxonomy (NCBI): domain Bacteria; kingdom Bacillati; phylum Actinomycetota; class Acidimicrobiia; order Acidimicrobiales; family Candidatus Poriferisodalaceae; genus Candidatus Poriferisodalis; species Candidatus Poriferisodalis sp. The sequence goes on along the minus strand of NZ_OZ244781.1, from coordinate 2,801,066 downwards.
TGGCCAAGCCGTACGCCTTGGAGAACGTGCGCAGCACCAAGGCGTTGGGGTGGTCCGGCAGCACCGTCTGGATCGGGTCGGCCACGGCGGGATCGGTGACGAATTCCCGGTAGGCCTCGTCGATCACCACGATCACATAGGGCGGCACCGCTGCCAGCAGGCGCTGCAGCTCCGCGGTGCTGCAAACCGTGCCGGTGGGGTTGTTCGGCGTGGAGAGCACAACGATCTTGGTGCGGTCGGTTACCGCGGCGGCGACGCCGTCAAGATCGAACGCGTGGTCGACCAGCGGCACCGTCATCGCCTGAGCGCCCGAGATGACGCAGAACACCGGGTGCACCTCGAAGGAACGCCACGGATACACCACCTCGTCACCGGGATCGATGTAGGCGGCGAACAGCTGCTGCAGCACCCCCACCGAACCGGAGCCCACCGTGACCTCATCCAGCCCGACGCCGTGCCGGTCGGCCAGCGCCTCGCGCACCTCCATGCAGCGATGGTCGGGATAGCGATTCATGCCCAAGGCGGCCTCGGACACTGCCTTGGCCACCGACGGGAGCGGATCGTTGGCGTTCTCGTTGGATGCCAGCTTGATCGCCTCAACCAGGTTGTGCTCGGCTTCGGCCTGCGCCGCGGAGCGGCCGGGCTTGTACTGCGGAAGGCCCTCCACCGCCGCTCTCGGTCGTCCGATCATGCGCTCGCCTTCCCGCTCCCGTGATGCGCCAGCATCAGCATTGCCTCGTGATGCGCCAGCATCAGCATTCCCCCATGCGCCAGCCGCACCAGCATGTCGCCGTGTCGGCGGCAAGCTACCCGCTGGCTGCTGGCTGTGGTCCGCAGACCGCCGGCTACAGGCGACGACCGGCGCGGTCCCCCGGCGTGGCAGCAGCCCGGAAGTCGTCGGCGACCTGGGCCATGGTGGCGAACGTCACGCCCGGCTGCGCCGCCATGTGATCGATGAGCCGCTCGAGCATCAGCATCCGGCTGCCCCGCCCGATGCACTGAGGGTGCATGGTGAGCACGAACACCCCGCTGCCGACCCGGTCGTTCAGGTAGTCGAACTCGGCCGACCACACGTCATAGACGTGATCGGGCGTGCGCAGCCCCTGCACGGTCGGCCCGTCGTAGCTGAAGTACGGCCAGTCGTCGAGGATCCAGTCGAACGGCAGCTGCACCAAGTCGACCTCGTCGCCGAACTGGTGCGGGCCGTCGGTGGTGGGCACGTCGCCCAGCCGGCACCACGTGGCCGCGTAGTCGTTGCGGGCCATGGAGGAGTCGTAGGAGAAGCCGTGCTCGATGAGCAGGCTGATCCAGCGGTCGCCGCAGTTGCCGCCCGGCACCCGGTGCCCGACCGGCGGCCCGCCAGCGAGCCGTTCCAGGCAGTCCATCGAACGGGTCAGGATGGCCCGCTCGTCGGCTTCGTCCCGCTTCGATGACGGGGCTTCGTGGCAGTAGCCGTGGTAGCCCACCTCGTGACCGTCGGAAGCCACCCGGGCGCACACGTCGCCGAAGGTGTCGATGGTGTGGCCGGGGATGAACCAGGTGGACGGGAGGCTGCGTTCGTCGAGCAGGTCGAGCAGGCGGTGCGCGCCGATGGTGGCGAACTCGCCGCGGGCGGTCAGGTTGGGCGATCGTGACCCTCGGGGGCCGGTCCAGATCGAGACCGCATCGAAGTCGAAGCTCAGACAGACGGTGACGCCGTTGTGCTGACCGTTGGACGGTTGTTCGGAGTTCATCTTCGGACCCTACTGAACCCCCGTCTGAGCCCGCCACAGCAAGCACGGCAGCCCCGATGTCGGCCCGGTGTGCCGGGGCCGCCGGGCGGTACCGTGATCCGATGCCTGCCCCGGCCGATGGAGCCGCCGAGACTGTGCCGCCGCCGCTCGCGGGGATGCGTGTGCTGGAGCTGGCCACCGGCATCGCAGGGCCGTATGCCGGACGGCTGCTGGCGGGTGCGGGGGCCACCGTGGTCAAGGTGGAGCCGCCGGGCGGGGACCCTGCACGGAGTCAACCGGTTGACGATGTCCCGCTGGGGCCCGATGAGATCAGCCCGCTGTATGTGCATCTGAATGCGGCGAAGCTGAACTGCGCCGCCGACAGCGTGGAGGGGTCGTGGCCGGACGTGGTGATCGCCAGCGACACGCTGGCCGGGCTTGCCGGCGGACCGTGGGATCCCCAGCGGATGGCCGCCGGTGCGGCCGAGGGCGAACGCGTGCCCAAGCTCGTGACGGTGACGGCCTGGGGTGCTGACGCCGGCGACCCTGGCGTCATCGCCGACGAGCTGCTGGTGCAGACCGCCACGGGCTTCCTGGGCTTCAACGGCGACGAGGGTGCCGAACCGCTGCGCCTTCCGGGCTGGCAGGCCCAGTACTGCGCAGGCGGTCTTGCCGCCTGGGCCGCGCACCTCATCCGGCGACGGCCCGAGACGCACGTGGACGTGTCGTGGCTGGGGGCGCTGCTGACTGCCGTCGAGCTCTGCTATTGCGATTCGCTGCACTGCCAGCGGCGCCGGCCGCTGGTGGGGCCGCACCCGCCCACGGCCTATCCGTCGGGTGCGATCCGCTGCGCCGACGGCTACGTGTGCCCGGGTTCGATCCGGCGGGACGACTGGGAGATGCAGTGCCTGCATCTCGGCATGCCCGAGTGGATCGACGATCCCGAGTTGAGCCACCGCCACCGCCGAGCCCGCCACATCGACAAGATCCGCGAGGTCATCGAGCCCTGGTATGCCGCCCGCACCAAGCGGGAGCTGTTCCAGTTCGCGCTCGAGACGCCCTGGGCAGTCGGCATGGTGATGACGCCGCTCGACGCGCTGGCAGACGAACATCTCGCCGACCGCGGCTTCCTCGGCGAAGTCGAGACACCAGCAGCAACCGCCTTGGCGCCCATCCAGCCCTTCGCCGCACCAGGCCTGCCCGTGCCGATGCAACGAGTGAGCGATCGGGGTGCCGACGCATGCCCGGCTGCCGATACGCCCACGGCGGCACTGCGACCCGCGCGTGCGCTGCGGGTGATCGAGATGACCATTGCGTGGGCCGGGCCGTACATCGGCAACCTGCTCACACCGCTCGGCATCGACGTCATCAAGATCGAGGCGCAGAACCCCTTCGACGGCTTCCGCACCCAGCGGCCCTACGACCACGGCATGGCGCCCGGCCTCGAGCATCTCGTCCACGACAATCGCTTCTACGAGGCAGGCGGGCATTTCAACGCCGTCAACAAGGGCAAGCGCGACTGCGTCGTCACGCTCGCCACGCCCGAGGGCCGCGCCGCCTTCATGGAGCTGGTGCGCAACTGCGACGCTCTGGTCGCCAACTTCTCGGCCCACGTGCTGCCCCAGCTCGGGCTCGACTTCGAGACGCTGGCCGAGGTCAACCCACGCATCGTGCTGGTGCGCATGCCCGCGTTCGGCGTCGACGGCCCCTATGCGGGCGCTGTGGGATTCGGCTCGATCATCGAGGCCATGGGCGGGATGGGTCACCGGCAGGGCTACGAGCACGAAGGCGCCCGCATCTCCAACATCTACTTCCCCGACCCGATCGCCGGCATCACCGCCGGTTTCGCCCTGCTGAGCGGACTGCACCACGCCGAGCACACCGGTCGAGGCATAGAAATCGACGTCTCCCAGCAAGAAGGAACCTGGCAGCACAGCGGCGAAGCACTCGTACTCGCCTCCACAACCGGCCGAGACATCGGCCGCATGGGAAACCGGGAACCCAACACCGCCTGGAGCGGCTTCATAAGAGGCACCGACGGATACCTAGCCGTAATCGCCGACGGATCGGCCGACGATCCTGCCCGTGGCCACAACGCCGTCAACGTGATCGAGGGCCTGCTCGAAGAGATCAAGAACAACGGCGGCCAACCGGCCCGGACCCGCGCTGACCTGCAAACGGCGCTGCACGCCGCCAGCGCCCGCACCGAGTTCTGCTGGGACCCATGGACCGCACCCGACCACCAACCAGTCGCCAACCGCATAGAGCTAGTCGATCACCCAGTAACAGGCCCCATGCGCCACATCGCGTCACCGTTCACTCTGGATGGAGTCCGCCCGAACCAAGCCGGCCCCTCCCCCCGCTTCGACCAACACACCAACGAGGTCATGACCGAAGTAGCCGGCCTCAGCGAGAAGCAGATTGCCGACCTCCGCACCGGCGGCCACATCGGCGGTGAGCTCCCGCCCCCCGCCGAGCTCGGCTTCATCTACGACTGAAGCGCACGACGGCAGGTAGGGGTGTGCGAGGGCAGGTGCGGCCGCGCGCAGTTATGCGGCGCCCCTGCAACCCCGCGCCAGCGCAAAGGCGCCGCATCTGTTTGAAGCACGGGCGCGCCTGCCCTCGCACACCCCGGGAGCGAGCACACCCAGCGGACTACCGTGCTCGGATGCAGATCGAACCGTTCCAGATCAACGTCCCGGACGAACAGCTAGCAGACCTGCGGGACCGCCTGGCAAGAACCCGCTGGCCAGACGCCGAACCGGTGGAGGACTGGTCCCAAGGCATCCCCCTCGCCTACGTCCAGGAAGTCTGCGACTACTGGGCCAACACCTACGACTGGCGAGCCAGCGAAGCCGCGCTCAACCGGTTCGACCAGTACATGGCCGACGTCGACGGCATGGACGTGCACTTCATCCACGTCCGCTCCCCCGAGCCCGACGCGATGCCGATCGTCATCACTCACGGCTGGCCCGGCTCGGTGGTGGAGTTCCACAAGGTCATCGAGCCGCTCGCCGATCCGGTCGCACACGGCGGCAATGCGTCCGATGCCTTCCATGTGATCTGCCCATCGCTGCCCGGGTACGGCTTCAGCGCCAAGCCGACCGAGCCCGGCTGGGGCATCGAGAAGATCGCCGACTGCTGGGCCGAGCTCATGACCGGCTTGGGCTACGACCGCTTCGGCGCGCAAGGCGGCGACTGGGGATCAGCGGTCACCAGCGCGCTCGGCAGCCGTCACCCCGACCGCTGCATCGGCATCCACCTGAACATGGTGATGCGCGGCAGCCGCCCCAAGGATCGTGAGCCCAACGACGAGGAGATTGCGGCCCTCACCAAGGCCAAGCACTACAACGATTGGGACTCCGGCTATTCGAAGCAGCAGTCCACCCGCCCCCAGACGCTGGGCTACGGCCTCACCGATTCGCCTGCCGGGCAGGCAGCGTGGATCCTGGAGAAGTTCTGGGCCTGGACCGACTGCGACGGGCATCCAGAGAACACGCTGGGCCGCGACGAGATGCTCGACAACGTCATGCTGTACTGGCTGAACGCCAACGCAGCCTCGTCGGGCCGCCTGTACTGGGAGAGCTTCCGGCAGCTCCCCCGCATGACAGTGGACGTTCCGACCGGCGTTGCCAAGTTCCCGGCCGAGATCATCCCCCCGGTGCGCTCATGGTCTGAGCCGATCTACTCCGACATCCGTCACTGGACCGACATGCCCGCGGGCGGCCACTTCGCAGCCTTCGAGCAGCCCGAGCTGTTCGTCGACGACGTGCGCGCCTTCTTCAGCCTGCTCCGATGAGCGGAGGCCCACGGCGGCTGGCATCGAGTCGTCGCCGATGACGACAGGGCCCGCCGAGCCCATGCTGCTCGGCGACACCATGGATCGGCCGCTGCTGGTCTCGAGCCTCATTTCCTATGCGGCCCGCAGCCATGCCGGCACCGATGTGGTGTCTGTGGACTCGGCGGGGGTCACCACGCGCAGTACTTGGCGGGAGGTGGCCGAGCGGGCCCGGCTGGTGTCCGGAGCGCTGGTCGCCGACGGCATCGGGCCAGGCGAACGCTTCGCGACCATTGCGTGCAACGACCACCGCCACCTGGAGGCCTACTACGGCATCACCGGCATCGGCGCCGTGCTGCACACCGTCAACCCCCGGCTGCATGACGACCAGCTCGCCTTCATCCTCAATGACGCCGCCGACAGCGTGGTGCTGGTCGACCAGTCGTTTGTCGAGATCGCTGTGCGCCTCGCCCCGCGCACGCCGACGGTTCGCCGCTGGGTGGTGCTCGGCCGGCTCGATGCGCCTGCGGGCCTTCCCGGCGAGATCGCGTACGAGGACTGGATCGCAGGCGCACCGGGCCCTGCGGCGTGGCCCGACTTCGACGAGCGTGCGGCCGCAACGCTCTGCTACACGTCGGGCACCACCGGCAACCCCAAGGGCGTGCTGCAGAGCCACCGGTCGATCGTGCTGCAGACCTGGGCCACCTGCACCGGCGACGGCCACGACGTCCACTCGGGCCACGCCGTGCTCGGCACCGTGCCGATGTTCCACGTCAACGGCTGGGCACTGCCGTTCGCCACCGCGATGAGCGGCGCAAAGCTCGTGCTGCCAGGCCCCGACCTCAGCCCCGAGGCCCTCGTGAATCTCATCGAAGCCGAGGACATCACGTTCTCGGCGGGAGTGCCCACGATCTGGCTCGGCGTCGTGCAGTACCTGCAGGACACGGGTCGAAGCGTGCCCTCCTTGCAGAAAGTGGCTGTCGGAGGTTCAGCCGCGCCACGGGTGCTCATCGACACGCTCGAGGACGATTACGGCGTCACGGTCAGCCACGTCTGGGGAATGACCGAGATGACCCAGGGCACGTCGGGTCGGTTCACGCACCGGGTCGAGCGCAGCGATCGTGACGCCCAGCGCGACCGCCAAGCCAAAGCCGGCCGCGAGCTGTATGGCATCGAGCTGCGCGTGGTCGACGCCCAAGGCAACGTCTTGCCCCATGACGGTCGCAGCGTCGGCGAGATACAGGCACGGGGTCCGTGGATGTGCGGCGCGTACTACCTCGGCGAACTCGCCGACCCCGGCGCGTTCGCCGACTCGCACCTGTCGCCCGCCGAGGGCGGGTGGCTGCGCACGGGCGACGTGGGTGCTCTCGACGCCGAGGGCTACCTGACACTGACCGACCGATCGAAGGATGTCATCAAGAGCGGCGGCGAGTGGATCAGCTCGATCGAGCTGGAGAATGCTGCGCTCGTTGCGCCCGGTGTGGCGGCCGCTGCGGTCATCGGCCTGCCGCACGAGCGCTGGGGCGAACGGCCGCTGCTCATCGTCGAGCTCGCTGCCGGTGCCACCCTCGATGCCGGCGCCGTGCTCGACGCGATCAGGCCCCGGGTGGCGTCGTGGTGGCTTCCCGACGACATCGTCGTCGCAGACGAGATCCCGCTGACGGGCACAGGAAAGATCGACAAGAAACTCCTGCGCACCCACTATGCCGACCACGCCTGGCCCTCCGGCTGACCTCTCGCCTGCATTCGGATTGGGGCAGGTCGCCAGTAGCATGGTCCGCTGGACAGACGCGAGGTATTGACATGGCTGCCGGTCGCACAACGTTCGAGAAACTGCAGAGGGACCGGGCCAAGAAGGCGAAGGCCGAGGCCAAGCGCGCCAAGCGCATGGGCAAGATTCCCCAGAGCGGTCCGCTGGTCAACGAGACGCCTGAGCCCGAGGGCACGGGCGCTGTGCTCGACGGCAACCTCGACGAGGAGCTGTCTGCGGCAGATCTGATCCGCCTTGTCGAAGAGGTGCAGACCCAATTCGACAACGACGAGATCAGCTTCGACGAGTACGAGGAGCGCAAGATCGAGCTCCTCGCCCGCCTGCCTACCGACTGAGCGTCAGCCTGCGAGGCGGTGGACCGACACCGCGTAGTCGCCGCCGTCGAACGGGGCGCCTTCCCACGTTGAGTAGCGGGCCTCAAGCTCGAGCCCGTTGCGTTCGGCGAGTGCGTCGTACACGTGCAGCGCCAGGTAGCCGTCGCTGAGCTGGAAGCCCGCCACGAGCGCACCCCCGGGCCGCAGGTGCGAAGCGATGTTGGCCACCACCGCGGCCTCGGTGCCGCGTTCGAGGAAGATCATCACGTTGCCCGCGGCCACCGCAGCGTCGAACAGCCGCCGCTCGCCGGTGTCGCCCGAAATGCCGGAATCCCTCGATATGACGGTGCTGGCCAGGTCGCCCTGGATCCACGCAAGCTCGGGCGCCTTGTTGCGTGCGAGGTCGAGCATGGCGGGGTCCAAGTCGACGCCCACGACGTGGTGGCCGCGCCGGGCCAGCTCGATGGCGACCCGGCCGGTGCCGCACCCTGCATCAAGCACGCTGCCGCCTCGCGGCAGCAGCGAATCGACCAAGTCGGCTTCGCCGTGAATCGATTCGCCACGCGCCGCCTTGCGGGCCCAGCGGTCGTCGTAGTCGGCGCCGCGGGGTATGTCGCCTCGTTCAGCCCAACGGCTCAGCGGTCCTCCCAGTTCGGGTCGCGCCGCTCGGCAAAGGCGGTCGCGCCCTCGATGGCATCCGACGACGCAAAGACATCCTCGAGTGCGGGCTGCTGGAATGCCCAGAAGTCGTCTTCGGACACGCCCAGCACATTGCGGATCAGCGCCTTGGAGGCACGCACGCCCTTCGGCGCATTGCGGGCGATGCGCTCGCCGAGCTCGACGGCCACGTTCACTGCCTCGCCCTTCGGGCACACCCGGTTCACCATGCCGTGCTGCTGCGCCACTTCGGCGGTGATCGGCTCGGCGGTCAGCGCCATCTCCATGGCCAGGCTGTAGGGAAGCTGGCGCGGCAGGCGCAGCAGCGCGCCGGCACCTGCGAACAGCCCGACGCCTACCTCGGGAATGCCGAGCATGGTGCCTTCCGACGCCACGATCAGATCGCATGACAGTGCCACTTCCAGCCCTCCCGCCAGGGCAAAGCGCTCCACCGCGGCAATGAGCGGCTTGGCCGCGCTGCGCTCAGCGATGCCCCCGAAGCCGCGGCCAGCCGGGTTCGGCATCGCATCGATCCCGCCGCCGCTGACGAATGCCTTGAGATCCATGCCTGCGCTGAATCCCCGCCCTGCGCCGGTGATCACGCCGACACGCACATCGGGATTGGCATCGAGCTCGTCAAGTGCCTCGCCGAGCGCTTCTGAGAGCGCCATGTTGAAAGCGTTCATCGCATCCGGGCGGTTCAGCGTGAGGATCTGCACGTAGCCGCGCTGTTCGACCAAAACCAGGGGTTCTTCGCTCACCGGGATTCCTCTGTCTCAGGCGGGTACACCGGAGTGCACCCGCGTATGGCGCCGGTGCCGGCGGCCCCGGCAGCGGTTCAGGCGCCGACAGTAGCCTCGCAGCGCGATCAGGCACGATACGGAACTCGGAGCGCGGAATGAACAGCAGCGGCGACGAAGTGGGCGACCTGCTGGCCCGCATCGAGATGGCCGAGCCAGCCGAGGTGCCCATGCTCGTGCAGCTCCTGGCCCGCACACCGGAACTGCAGCAGGCCCAAGGAGCGAATGCCCTTCGAGCTGCCCGGGCGCTGAGCGTCCACGGCGGCCCGCAGATGTTCTCCATCGCCGGTGAGCTGGCTGCCCGCGCCCACCGCGACGGCGTGCCGGGCGCCGGCGCCGTCTTCGCCGAATGCGCCGACAAGATGAGCCTGCTGAGCGGCAGGCCCCAGCAATTCGGGACCGTGGTCACGACCCACCTGGGCGACTTGGTGCTGGCACCGGTCGACAGCAGCGTCGACGACGACTCCCGAGAGCGGATGGGGCTGCCCACCCTCGACCAACGGCGTACCGAGATCGACCGGCGCAACCGGGAGCTCGCCCGCGAACGTGCCGCTGACGGCGGCCTGCCGCCGGGTCAGCGCATGTGCCGTGTGTGGCGCGACCCCTCTCCCGAATTCCTGACTGCACAGCTCGCCGCCCACCCCGAAGGCTGCTGGGCCGACGGCGACGAGCTGACCTTCGCATGCCGCAGTGACGATGTCGGCCTGCTGCCCGGTCCCGTTATCGAATTGCCCATGTGGCGAGTCGGTGCCGGAGACGGCAATGGCAGCAGCAACGCTGGCGTCGGCGACGGCGATCTGTGGGCGCTCAGCGTGCGCATCGAGCGGCTCAGCGAGGCCGTCATCGGCTACGGCTTCTGGCCGCTCGACGCCGGCGGAGGCCTGCTGGGCGGCCAGCGAGGCCCGGTCCCGCACCGTTTCCGGGGCCCGGATGCGCCTGCCGAGCTCCCGTCTCACCCCGACGACGAGCTGCGCGGTGTTACCCAGGCGCACACGCTCGACAGCACCTCGCTGCGCACCAAGCGCACGATCACCGTGTACCTGCCGCCCAACCACTCCCCCGCCGAGCGATTGCCGGTGCTGTATGCCACCGACGGCGGCATGATCGGCCCTTACATCCGGCGACTCGACGCTGGCATCACCAATGAGACGGTTCCCCGCTTCGTGCTGGTCGCAGCCCACTCCGCGCCGATGGGCGGCTACGGGAACGAGCGGGCCATGGAATACCTGCCGGGCTTCGACAACGATCGCTTCGACCGTCACCAGCGTTTCTTCGTGGAAGAGCTGTCGGCCTGGGCTGAGCAGTCATTCGGTGTCTCCGACGACCGCAGCCAGCGGGGCGTGTTCGGCGCATCCGACGGCGGCGGCCACGCCTTGGCGGTCGGACACATGCACCGCGACAAGTACGGGCACGCCATGGCGTACTCCACCGGCATGCCGCCGAACGAGCAGATGAACTGGAATGCCGCCGAGGCGCCGTTCGTGCATCTCTGTGCTGGCACGCTCGAGGGCGGCTTCCATCAGGCCACCGAGGCGTGGGCGGCGTGGCTGCACTTCGCCAAATCGCCGCACGACTGGACCGAGCGTGTCTGCGGCCACGACCTCATCCAGTGGATCGAAGAACTCCCCCGCGCTGTCACACGCGCTTGGGGCTGAACGGATGCCCTAGCCGCGGAGGCGGCAGGGGACTCTGCGACGTTGCGACCTGCTGGATCGCTGGTCGCAGAGGGTCCTGCCGCCTTCGCAGCGGGCGCACCTAGCTAGTCGCGGAGCAGGTAGCGCTTGACCTTGCCGGTGGCGGTCAGCGGCAGCTCCTCCACCAGATCCACCCACCGCGGGTACTTGTACGCCGCAAGCCGCTCCCGCACGTGGGCTTGCACGCGCTCGGGCAGCGTGTCGCGATCCGCGCCCTCGGTGGGAACCACGAACGCGTGCGGCTTGGTCAGCCCGGCGTCATCAACGCCGCCGACCACAGCAGCGAGCACCACATCATCCAGCTCCAGAATGCAGCCTTCGACCTCGATCGGCGACACCCAGATGCCTCCCACCTTCAGCATGTCGTCGGAACGCCCCATGTAGGTATAGGTGCCGTCGGGGTTGCGCATGTAGGTGTCGCCGGTGGCCAGGAAGCGTCCTTGCAGCGCCGCGCGGGTGCGCTCCGTGCGATTCCAGTAGCCGGTCATCACCGAGCCGCCCGCTACGTGCAGCGCGCCCGGATCGCCATCGGCCACCTCGTTGCCGTGCTCATCGCGCAGCGACACCTCATAGCCATCCAGCGGCGTGCCCGTCGTGCCGGGCACCGACGCGCCCGGCCGGTTGGAGATGGCGATGTGGGCCAGCTCGGTGGTGCCGATGCCGTCGAGAATCTCCACTCCGAATCGCTCGGCGAAGCGCCGGTGAATCTCCGGAGGCAGCGGCTCGCCGCCCGAGATGCCTTGCCGCACCGACGAGAACGTGTCGTCGGGAAGATCTGCGGCCAGCAGCTGCGCGTAGTTCGTGGGCACGCTGAAGAACAGCGTGGGCCGGTGGGTGCGAACGTGCTCGGCGACCGCCGCCGGCTCGGGCCGGTCGGCGTTCAGCACGGCTGTCGCACCGGTGCCTGACGAGAAATAGCCAGAGTTGCCCAGCCCGTAGGCGAAGAACAGCTTGGGCACCGAATAGACGACGTCGTCGGGCCCCATATCAAGGACGCCACGGGCGTAGCTGTCGGTGCAGACCGACATGTCGATGTGGCGGTGCATGGCGCCCTTGGGCTGCCCGGTGGTGCCCGAGGTGTAGAGCCAGAACGCGACGTCATCGTCGACGGCAGCGAAGGGCTCCGGAGCCGCACTGGGGTCGCCCAGCAGTCCCTCGTCGGAATCGTCGAGCGTCCAGCGCAGGAACGGCTGGCCGTCGGCTGCAGGCAACACCTCAGGGGCGAACGGGGGCGAATACACCAGTCCGACAGCGCGGCTGTCGTGCAGCAGGAACTCGTAATCGTGCCGGCGGACCATGGTGGAGACCGGCACCGGGACAGCGCCGATCCACATCGCGCCCCAGAACCACCACAGGAACGCGGGCGTGTCGGCCGCGCACATCATCACCCGCTGCTCGGGCTGCACGCCGCGCTCGGCGAGCCCTGCCGCAGCCGCCTTCGCACCCGCCACCATCTCGGCCCTGCTCGTGTGCTGCCCGCTTGCAGCATCGACGATCGCTGTGGCGTCAGGACTTGCCTCTGCCGGTTCGATGACGAATCGGTGCACGGCATTCGCGCTCACGCTGTCCTCCTCGTCTGGTCGGCGCATGCCGGAGGCTGAGCCGAATGGCGAAGCCGTGGCCCGAGCGGCCCGTGAGCGCAGCGAACAAGAGCGGGAAACAACTGGTGACGCAACGCAAAGCTCCTCCACCCGGCGCATGTCTGAAACACGTGGGTGTCGAAGCGAACACTAACGATGCACACTCATCGTGTGAGCACCGCACAGACGCGGCCGGCAGACACCCGGGTGTACCTCGACTTCTTCGGCGATCTCCGTCCGTGGAAGCACTGGACGCTGCACGTCGACGGCCCCATCGCCACGCTGCTGATGCACGTGCAGCCCGACGGTGGCATCTTCGACGGCGCCGAGCTGAAGCTGAACAGCTACGACATGGGCGTCGAGCTGGAGTTCGCCGACGCCGTCCGCCGCATCCGCTTCGAGCACCCCGAGGTGGGCTGCGTGGTGATCGGCAGCGGCTACGAGGGGGTGTTCTGCGCGGGAGCCAATATCCGGGCGCTGGCGGCGGCAACCCATGCCCACAAGGTGAACCTGTGCAAGTTCACCAACGAGACCCGCCTGGAACTCGAAGATGCCTCGGCCGGCAGCGGGCTGCGATTCCTCGCTGCGGTGGGAGGCGCGTGCTCGGGAGGCGGGTACGAACTGGCGCTGGCGACCGATCACATCTTGCTGGTGGATGACCGGAACACCGCCGTATCGCTGCCCGAGGTGCCGCTGCTGGGTGTTTTGCCGGGAACGGGCGGGCTGACCCGGCTGACCGACAAGCGTCACGTGCGACGCGATCGGGCCGACGTGTTCGCCACCAGAGCCGAGGGCCTGCGGGGCGAGGTGGCGCTGGAGTGGGGCCTGGCGGATGAGCTGGCACCGCGTACGTCGTTCGACGAAGCCGTCAGCGTCAGAGCCGCTGCACTGGCCGAAGACAGCCGCGCCGCCCAAACCGGCGCCGACGGCGAGCCCGTAGAGCTGGAACCGCTGGGCATCTCGCCCACCCCGGACGGCAGCGTGATCGGCGAGTTCGTCGCTATGGCACCGGACCGCGATCGGGCCTGTGCCGAGGTGCTGATCAGCGCGAGCCCCGATCCCCGTTGGCCGCTGCGAGCGGCACGGGAGCTCGACGCGCTGCTGTGCCATCTGCGCTTCAACGAGCCCGAGCTGGGCACGCTGGTGCTGCTGACCGAGGGCAGCCACGCAAGCGTCACCGCCCACGACCGGGCGCTGTGCGAGCCCGCCAACCATGCCGAGCGGGAAACCGCCCTGCTCTGGCGTCGCACCCTGTCGCGGCTCGATCTCACCGCTCGCACGCTCATCGCCGCGGTCGAGCCCGGCTCGTGCTTCGCGGGCGTGCTCGCCGAGGTGGCACTGGCGGCCGACCGCACCTACATCTTGGAGGGCGAATTCGTCGACGAGCGGCCCGACGATGCCGTGGGCATGGCCGTGCGAGCACTGCGCGGACCCCCGAGCCCAGAGGCCGACCTGCCGGCGCTGTCCATGACCGAGATCAGCCTCGGATCGATGCCCATGGCCAACGGCCTCACTCGGCTGCAGTCTCGACTCTGGGGAGATGACGAAGCCATTGCCGCCGCCCGCGACACCGTCGGTTCCGCCCTCGATGCACAGGCTGCGGCCGAGGCCGGGCTGGCGACCGCGACTCCCGACGACCTCGATTGGGACGACGATCTGAGACTGGCGATCGAGGAGCGCGCCGCCTTCTCGCCCGACGCGCTGACCGCCATGGAGGCCAACCACCGCTTCTGCGGCCCCGAGACGATGGCCACCAAGATCTTCGGCCGGCTGTCGGCCTGGCAGAACTGGATCTTCATCCGCCCGAACGCCACCGGCCCGAACGGCGCACTGACCCGCTACGGCACCGGCACTCGCCCGAACTACGCCACAGACCGTGTGTAAATTCGGCCTCCGCGGCGACGAGGGGAAGCGCCCGTGAGCAAAATCGATTACAGCGAGCGCATCCCCAACAACGTCGGACTCGCAGACGACCGCCGGCTGCAGCGGGCGCTGGAGGGCTGGCAGCCCAAGTTCGCCCGCTGGTGGGACGAGCTGGGTCCCGCCGGTTTCTCGGGAAACGACGTCTACCTGCGCACGGCCACCGACACCAGCGCCGAGGGTTGGGCCCATTTCGACTACGTCAAGATGCCCGACTACCGCTGGGGCATCTTCCTGTCGGCTCCCAAGCCCGACCGCCGCATTGGCTTCGGCGAATCTGCGGGCCAGCCGGTGTGGCAGGAGGTGCCGGGCGAGTTCCGCAGCGACCTGCGCCGCCTGATCGTGGTGCAGGGAGACACCGAGCCGGCGTCGGTGGAGCAGCAACGACATCTCGGCCACACAGCCCCGTCGCTGTACGACCTGCGCAACCTGTTCCAGATCAACGTCGAGGAGGGCCGCCACCTGTGGGCGATGGTGTACCTGCTTCACGCGCATTTCGGCCGCGACGGCCGTGAGGAGGCCGAGGCGCTGCTGGAGCGGCACTCGGGTGACCCCGACAATCCCCGCATCCTGAACGCTTTCAACGAGAAGACCTCCGACTGGCTCTCGTTCCTGGCGTTCACCTACTTCACCGACCGTGACGGCAAGTACCAGCTCGGTGCGCTGGCCGAATCGGCGTTCGATCCGCTCAGCCGCACCTGCGAGTTCATGCTGCGCGAGGAGGCGCACCACATGTTCGTGGGCGCGACCGGCATGGGACGCGTTGCCCAGCGCACCTGCGAGGTAATGGTCGAACACGACACCGACGATGTCCGGCCATTCGGCGTCGTCGACTTGCCGACGCTGCAGAAGTACATCAACTTCCACTACGCCGTCTCGCTCGACCTGTTCGGCGCGGAGGCTTCGACGAACGGCGCCAACTTCTACACCGCTGGCCTCAAGGGGCGATTTGACGAGTCTGCTTACGATGACGATCACGTGCTCACCTCCACGACGTTCGCCTGCACCGAGGTGGTCGACGGTGCGCTGGCAACCGTGGAGCGGCCTTCGCTGCAGGTGGTGAACCTGCAATTGCGCGATTCGTACTCCGACGATTGCGAGAAGGGGCTGCGGCGCTGGAACCGCCTGATCGCCGAGGCCGGGATTGACTTCGAGCTAAAGCTGCCGCACCCGGGTTTCAACCGGGCCGTGGGCGTGTTCGCCCCGCACGACATCACTCCCGACGGCAGGGTGGTCAGCACGGCCGAGTGGGAGGCGTCGTGCGGCGACTGGCTTCCCACCGACGACGACCGCGACTACATCACCTCGCTCATGTCGCCCGTCTACGAGCCGGGGCGCATGGCCGGTTGGATCGCTCCCCCAGCTCGCGGCGTCAACACGAGGCCGGTCGAGTACGACTACGTGCGCCTGTAGCCGCCATGGACTCTGCGGCAGGCGATATCGGCGCAGGCGTGATCGAATCGGGCAGCACAGTCACCGTGGACGGCCGCCTGCAGGTTGACGCTGTCGGCATCGCATACCGTCGCATCTCGCCTGGAGACCCCGACGACCGTGGCAGCGGCGGCGGGAACAGCCCGGTGATCGTGATGCTGCATGACGGCCTCGGCAGCATCACGCAGTGGCGGGACCTGCCCGAGGTGCTGGCGCGTAGGTGCGGGCTCGAGGTCATCGCCTACGACCGCAGCGGCTACGGCCGTTCAGACCCGGTGCCCAAGACCTACACCGACGGGTTCATGGAACGCGAAGCCGCCGAGGTGCTGCCCGCCGTGCTCGACGAGCTCGGCATCCGCCGTCCCATCCTCATCGGTCACAGCGACGGGGCATCCATCTCGCTGATTGCAGCGGGCTTGGCGTTGGTGGCGCCGCTGGGTGTGGCCGTGATAGCGCCGCACTCCTTCATCGAGGACATCTGCATCGAGGGCATCCGCGCCATCGACGACCAGCGTGAGCAGGTGATCTCGGGACTCGCCCGCCACCACGACCACCCCCGTCTCGCCTTCGAACGCTGGCGAAACGTCTGGCTGACACCGCGATTTCGCCGCTGGGACATCCGACCGCTGCTGGAACGCATCGACTGCCCGGTCCTGGTGCTGCAGGGCGACGGCGATCAGTACGGCACCGAAGCGCAGGTGTCGACGATCGTCCAGTCAGCGCCGAACGCGACCGGCCACCTGCTTGCCGACTGCGGCCACGTCGCCCATCGCGACCAGCCCGAGCGCATCGCCGGCTACTTGGCCGACTTTGTCTCCGGCTGCGCGGCTGCCGGTTCCTGACCCAGCAGGGTCGCCAAGGCGTCGGACGCGATCACGTCGGGCGCCTCGAACGGCCCGAAGTGCCCCAGCCCGTGGTAGGTGATGAGCCGCGAGTTTCCCAACGCCTCATGCGCAGGCACCCCGATGTCCTCGAAGGTCATATCGAGTCCCTTGCCGATGACCACCGGTGTCTGGCCGCCCTCGAGGCGAGCGGTCGTCGACACCCACTCGCCGTCATAGGTTGCCGCCTCGTCTGCGGCGCGGCAGCGCAACCGCACCGAGCCGTCGGGCAGATCCTCGAACCCGTTGGCGAGGTAGCTCGCCAGCGCATCGGCCCGCACACCGCTGAACGGCGGCCGCGATGCGAAGCGTTCGAAGGCCTCGCCGCGTGAGGCGAATTCCTCCCGACGCTTCGTCGTGAGAGCGATCAATGGGTTCTCGCCCGGGCCGAATTGGTCTTCGATGCGCCACACCACCGGCTCGTAGCCGTACATGCGCCGGATGGTGCCGGGCCGCTGCGCATCGGCCAGCAGCAGCGTCGCCGCGCCGATGGAATGCCCGACGCAGTCCAACTCGCCGTGAGCGATGCCCAAGTGGTCGACGATGCCGAGCAGATCATTGGCCAGCGTGGTCCAGAGGAAGTCGCGGTCGGCAGGCGGTGGACTCCAGCCATGGGCGCGGAGGTCAGGTGCCCAGACGGTGAAGTGCTCGGTAAGGCGGCTGGTGAGCGGACCGTACGTTCGGCCGTTGAATCCGGTGGCATGCACGAACAGCGACGGCGGCCCGTCGCCGCCCAGTCGATGCAATGCGAGCTCGACACCGTCGCCCACTTCGACCATCTCCGGCGCCGGCGCGCCACCGTCAGGACCACTCATGATTGGACAGCGCGTGTGCTAGCCATGCGCGCATGAGTACTACACAGGGAGCCGAAGGCGCTGAGACACCTCCCGATCTTGAGTTCTTTTGGGATCCGGTGTGCCCCTTTGCCTGGATCACGTCGCGCTGGGTCGAGAAGGTGGTTGCCCAGACGGGCTACTCGGTGGACTGGCGTTTCATCTCGCTGCGCATCCTGAACAAGCACCGCGACTACGCCACTGAGTTCCCAGCCGGGTACGAGCAGGGCCATACCGCAGGGCTGCGGATGCTCCGGGCGGCGGCCAAAGTGCGCGCCGAATTGGGCCGTGACGTGATGGGTCCGCTGTATGACGCCATGGGCCAGCACTACTGGGAGATGCCCAAGGGCTCAGGGCTGCGGGATCGCATCGGCACGGTGGAGCACACCGCAGAGGCGTTGGCGACTGCCGGCCTGCCGACGGACTTTGCCGCAGCAGTCGACGACGAGACGTGGGACGCCGAGATCGAAGCCGAAACCGAGCTTGCGCTGAGCCGCACCGGGCGAGACGTCGGCACGCCGATCATCACCTTCGAGCCGCCCGACGGCCTGTCCTTCTTCGGCCCGGTGATCTCGCGGGTCCCCTCCGACGAACAGGCCGTGCCGCTGTGGAACGCCGTCATCGAACTCGCGCGCTTCCCGGGCTTTGCCGAGCTGAAGCGTTCGCTGCGCGAAGCCCCGCAGCTGAACGTGCTGGGCACCATCACGGAAGCACCCGAGATGGAGGACTGGGAAGCAGGTTCCCGCAAGGCGCACAAACCGAGCTGACGCCCGGCTCAGGAATCGAGGCGGTAGGCCTCGGCATGAGGCTTCATCGGGCGTGCCAGCCACGTCGGGCGGCGCAGCCCGCCGGGACCAGGAGCTGGGCGGGTCATCGCCAACCACTCCTCATATGCGGCCCGGGCACGCTCGGTATCGACCACTACGTCGCCGTAGCGGTCGTCGGGTTCGGCCGGGCCAACTCGCACCCGCTGGTGCCAGCACTGCATGCCGGAGATCGGGTCAGGCTGCACCGAGAACGTGAGATTCTGGTGGACACCGGTGTCGTTCCACCAGACCCGCTCAGAATCGGGGTCGTCGGAAGCGAACGGCGTCATCGACCCGGTGCGTCGGAGCTGCCACACGGTGCCATCGCGCTGGATCTCCGCAGGACCGCCGGCCCAGGATCTTGGCCGCTCGCCTGCTGGCCCAGCTTGTGGCTGGGTGGCGGGGTCGAGGCGCCAGCGGCCCATGTGGTGCGAGGCCGCCACCACGCCGGGGCGGATGCCCTCGGTGCGCCAGGCCGAGATGACGAAGTGGCCGATGCGGGTGCTGATCCGCACGAGGCCGCCCACATCGATGCCGAGAGCCTCAGCGTCTGAGGGGTGAATCCACAGCGGATGGCGGTGGCTGATCTCGGCCAGCCACTTGGCGTTCGCCGATCTGGTGTGGATGAGCGTCGGAATGCGGAACGTCGGCACCAGGATGCGCTCGTTGCCGGCCAGATCCAGATGCTGCCAATGAACGTGGCTGGGTATCCAGCCGGGTGTCGCATGCTCGGGCCAGCCCCACTCGGCCAGCGTCGTCGAGTACAGCTCCAGCTTGCGCGACGGCGTCGGGAACCCGGCACGGGCCGCCCCTGCCACCTGCACTGCCACGGAGCCGTCGCCGAGCGGGGGCAGCGACGTGGTGGCGCCGCCGATGGTGTCGCGCGACGGCCGGTGGACGTCGTCGTCGCCCAAGACGGTGCCAGCCAGCTGCGCGGGCTGAACGACTCGCTCGTGGTGGCCGTAGGGATCGCCCCGCACTGCGTAAGCGCCCCGGTCGCGCATGAACTCGAGCGGTGTCTGCCCCGCTGCCGCGGCGTCGTCGGCGAGGCCAGGCACCTCGTCGGTGAAGATCGCCTCGTAGTACTCGTCGATGCTGATGGGCTCGCCGGGGCGGGACGGGCTCTCGAACCACTGGCGGATGCCGAGCGAGCCATCGGGGTCGATCCGCCACGACAGGTCGATCCAGAACTCGTTCTCCTCCCAGACCTCGCCTGGGTTGAATTCGTGGGTCCGGCTGTCGGGGCCGAGCTCGGCTCCCCGCAGTTCGGCATACCGTCGCATCACCGGCTGGCGGAAGCCCAGCCATTGGCCAGCGTGCGTCTCGAACGACGCCAGGTCATGACGCTCCGAGCCCACGCCCATCGGAAGCACGTAGTCGGCGAACCACGCCGTCTCCGACCACGTCGGCGTGAGCGCAACATGGCAGCCCACCCGCTCGGGATCGCTCAGCGTCTCCAGCCAGCTGAACCCATCGGGGTTCGTCCACACCGGGTTGTAGACGCGGGTGAAGTACGTGTCGAGCTTGCCCCTGCCCTCGCGCAGGAAGTGCGGCAGCAGGATCGACATCTCGTGATGGCTGAGCGGGTACTCGCGCGGCCACGACAGCTCGTTCCAGTGCTCCACCGGCGGCGGCCGCAGCGGCGGCGCCGGCTTCATCTTGTGCCAGCCCGCTCCAGTGGTGCCCCCCACCGTGCCGACCGATCCGGTAAGCACGTTGAGCAGGAACAGGCACCGTGCGGTCTGCCAGCCGCCCAGGTTGCCCGCGCCAGCGGCGCGCCAGTTGTGAGAGGCGAAGCGGCCCAACGCCCCACCGATCGCATGCGCGATCTCACGCAGATTGTCCGCATCTACCCCGCACAGCTCTGCGGCCCGCTCAGGCGTGTACTCCGCGTAGGCGTCACGCAGCGCCACCTCGACCGACTCGAATGTCGGCGGCAGATCGGGCCGGGTCTCGGCCAGGTAGGTCTGCCAGTTCGTCCAGCGGTGCACGAATGCTCGGTCCCACGTGCCTGCCTCGAGCAACAGGCGGGCCAGGCTCAGCAGCAGGACCGGTTCGGTGCCGGGCCATGCAGGCAGCCAGTGATCGGCCTTGGCCCCTGTGTTCGACAGCCTCGGATCGACGCAGATCACCGTCGCTCCCCGCTGCTGGGCCTCGATGATGCGCTGGGCGTGCGGGTTGAAGTAGTGCCCGGCCTCAAGGTGGCTTGAGATCAGGAAGATGACCTCGGCATTGGCGAAGTCCGACGAGGGCCGGTCGTGGCCCATCCACGTCGCGTAGCCGACCCGGGCGCTGGAGGAGCAGACGTTGGTGTGGCTGTTGTGCCCGTCGATGCCCCACGCCGTGAGCACACGCTCGGTGTAGCCGTCTTCGCCGGGCCGGCCGACGTGGTACATGACTTCGTCGCGGCGGCCTTCGACGATGGCGGTACGGATGCGTGCTGCGATCTCGGTCAGCGCTTCGTCCCAACTGACGCGTTCCCATCCGCCGCTGCCGCGCTCACCCGTCCGGCGCAGCGGGTACAGGATGCGCTCGGTGTCGTGCACCTGGTTGATCGTGGCGGGGCCCTTGGCGCAGTTGCGACCCCGGGATGCGGGGTGCTCGGGGTTGCCCTCGAAGCGAACGACTTCGTCGGTGTCGCGGTCGATATAGGCCACCAGCCCGCACGCCGCCTCGCAGTTGAAACAGGTGGTGGGCACCAGGGTGTAGTTGCGCTCGACACGCTCCGGCCACGCTGCGGCGTCAAGCTCAGACCAGTCATGCCATTGGTCGTGCGGAGCCGCGGAACCGAGTTGCACTGCTGGCCTTGGCGGGGAGTCCTGTTCGCTCGAGCGGTGCTCGCTCATGACAGGGGCACCGCCTGGGCCGCACGCAGGTAGGCACGGTCGTGCCGGTAGAGCCATGCCAAGACTGCGGCAGCAACGACCGGAGCCCAGGCAAACGCTGCGCCGCTCGCTCGGAGGGCCACAAAGGCCCCCCACACGGCACCGCCCCCCAGCAGGGCTTCACCCACCAGCCGGCCGATGAGCAACAGCGCCGGCCGGTCGGCCCACAGCACCCGGCCCCGGCACTGGCGCAGCAGCAACGCCGTGTATGCAGCGGTCAGCAACGAGAACACGGCCGTCGGGCCGATCAGTACCACGAACCAGGTCGAACCGCCCCACAAGCCCGCGATGCCCCACAGCATCACCAGCGTCGCGTCGATCATGATCACCCACGCCCCCGCTGTGATCCAGCTGCGGAGCCGGCCCTTGGCGAACAGGTACCAGAAGCGCTCGGGCCGTTTCAGATCGGCGATGAGCAGCACGCCCGTCACTGCCAGCGCCACCAGGGCGATCACCGCCGGTCCCGTGGCGACGGCGGCACGGTCGTCCCAGCCCAGCAGCGCCGCGGCAGCGGCCCACAGCATCACCCCGGCCGCCACCCCTTTGGTGACCATGTAGCCGGCCACCTTGGCTCCCCACGGCTCGTCATGGGACACGGTGTAGGCCGTGCGTGCCGCCGGCGCTGTCGACGCTGCCGGCCAGGAGGCGCTTCCGGTCCAGTCGGCCCAGATCAGCCCGTCGTCAGCCACCGGGCGCGCCAGCGGATCCAACGCCTCGGGCACGGTGCCCGCGTAGTGCACTTTGGGCAGGGTGCGGCGCTCGGGCGCCCGCACCGGCAGGTTCTCGGTGCGGATGCGATCTGCGACCGGATCCGCCGGGTCGTCGTGATCGACCACGGTGATGGCCCGTGTCGGGCATACCGACACGCACGAGGGCTCGAGCCCGACTTCCAGCTTGTGCTGGCAGAAGTTGCACTTGTGCGCCGTGCCGGTGGTCGGCGAGATGTACAGCGCGTCGTACGGGCACGCGTTCATGCAGCCCTTGCAGCCGATGCAGCGGGAGTCGTCGAAATCCACCACGCCGTTGGATGCCCGGAACAGCGCACCGGTCGGGCAGATCGCGATGCAGGGTGCGTCGTCGCAGTGGTTGCAGCGCATCACTGCGAAGTGCCGCTGCGTCTGCGGGAACTCGCCGGTCTCGACGTAGTTGACCCACGTCCGGTTGACGCCGAGCGGCACATCGTGCTCGCTCTTGCAGGCCACCGTGCACGCGTGGCAACCGATGCACGCGCCGCTGTCCAGCAGGAACCCAAGGCGCGTCACGGCCAACAGATTGGCACACGCTCACCCGACGCCCGTTCTTTCACCACAGCACCCGGAACTCGAATCCGCTCTGCCCGCCGGTTGATTCCCACAGGTCATCGCGGCAGCGAGCCACTGGCGCGCATGGATTACCGACCGGCTCCCACTGCGCGCCTAACGTGTTACGGGACATACCAGGGGGGACTCATGACCGACGACGCAGCCAACGGCCCAGCCAATGGCGCTGCTGAGGGCGACGAGATAATCCGTCTCAGCGAGGTCTACAAGATCTTCGGGCCGCAGCCGCGTGGCCGTGCATTCGAATTAGCTCGCTCCGGCGTGCCCAAGAACGACGTGCAACGGCTCTCGGGCCATGTCGTCGGGCTCACCGATGTGAACTTCTCTGTCAACCGCGGTGAGATCTTCGTGGTGATGGGCCTGTCGGGTTCCGGCAAGTCGACGGCAATCCGCATGGTCAACAAACTGCACGACGTCACCCATGGCGAGGTGCTTGTGGATGGCGTCGACGTGCAGAAGCTCGACGGAACCGACCTGCAGGAGTTCCGACGGGAGAAGATGGGCATGGTCTTCCAGCACTTCGCCCTGTTCCCCCACCGCAAAGTGATCGACAACGTCGGTTACGGACTCAAGGTGCAAAAGGTCGACCGATCCGAGCGCAACGAAGCCTCCATGCGCGCACTGTCGCTGGTCGGGCTCGCTGCATTCGCCGATCATCGGCCTGCCCAGCTCTCCGGCGGCATGCAACAGCGTGTCGGCCTCGCCAGAGCACTTGCTTCCGACCCCGACATCTTGCTCATGGACGAAGCGTTCAGCGCGCTCGACCCGCTCATCCGGCGTCAGATGCAGGACGAGATGATGGAGATCCAGTCCGAGGTCCACAAGACGATCCTGTTCATCACCCACGACCTCAACGAGGCCCTGCGCATCGGCGACCGGGTCTGCATCATGAAAGACGGCGCTGTGGTGCAGATCGGCACACCCGAGGAAATCCTCACCGAGCCGGCCACCGGCTACGTGGCCGAGTTTGTGCAGGACGTCGATCAAGGCCGGGTCATCAAGGTCCATGAGGTCATGTCCGAACCCAAGCCGATCCCGTCCGATATCTCGCTCAGCGACGCTCTCCAGCGCGTCGATGAGGTCGCCGGGCGTTTCTGTTGCGACGCCGCCGGCAAGCCGGTCTCGCTGCTGACAGCAGCCGACGGCCTGCGCGCCCGCGGAATGGGCAGCAACGATCTCGCCAAGGCACTCCGCTCTGACTTTGACAAATGCAGTCCAGAGGCCACGCTGAACGAGCTCTATGCAGCGGCAGGACGTGGACTCTCGATTGCCGTCGTCGACGATGACGGCACGCTGGTCGGCAATCTGGATCCCCGCCTCATCATGGAGGAAATGGGCCGCGTCGAACAGCTCATAGACGGCTTCGAGCGGGAGGTATTCATGTGAGCGCCGCCATGCTCCTCGCCCAGGCCGAGGGCGAGGAATCAGACTATTCCGGCCATTTCATCGATCGCTTTGTAGACACAGTCACCGCACCCGAAGCCGGCGACCGCGTCGTCGACTGGGTGACGACCGGCATCGAGTGGTCGCTCCTGATCGCGATCTTCCTCGTGCCCACGCTCATCTTGTTCGGCGGCGTCATGGGGCGACGCTATGGCGTCGCCGCGGGCGGCCTTGTCGGTCTCGTGGCCATGTGGTGGTACAGGGTCAGACCCGAGGAGATCGTCGATTCGGGCACCCATCCGTACCGGGTCGACGGCGAGTCCGTCGAGTGCCGAGACGCACTGATCGACGCCGAGGGCGAGTTGGTCGAATGCACATCGGGCGTCGTCGCGCAGGTTCGCCAGAACACTGTGCTCGACAATTGGCAGATTCCGGTCGGCGACTGGGTTGAACAGGTCGTCTTCTGGGTCGACAACAACATGAAGGCCACTCTCGATGTGATCGAATGGCCGTTCCGAACGCTGCTCAAGGTCATCGTCGACGATTGGCTGCTGCAGATGTCGTGGCTGACGGTTTGCCTCGCTGTGTTCTTCTTGGGCTGGCTGATCCGCAATATCCAAGTCGGCATCATGGCCTTCGTCGGACTGCTGATCTGCGGGCTGCTCGGCGAGGCCTACTGGCGAGAAACAGCCCTGACGATCGGCTTCATCGGTGCAGCAGTGCTGCTGTGCGTCATCATCGGGATACCGATCGGGATTCTGTGCGGACGCGTCGACGGAGCGTGGAAAGTCGTGCGGCCCGTGCTGGACGCCATGCAAGTCGTGCATTCGTTCGTGTACATGCTGCCGTTCATCTTCTTCTTCGGCGTCGGCTCTGTCTCGGCGACGATGGTCACGATGACGTTCGCTCTGCCGCCCCTCATCAGGCTCACCAACCTCGGCATCCGCCAGGTACCCGAAGACGTCGTCGAGGCATCCCGGGCCTACGGTGCACCCGAGTGGCGCGTGCTCACCGATGTGCAGCTGCCGTTGGCCCGGCCCGCCATCATGACTGGGCTGAACCAGACGCTGCTGCTCGCCATCTCGATGCTGGGCATTGCCGCGATCATGGGCGCCGGCGGCTTGGGGCGCCTGCTCTTCCAAGCCATCTCGAATCAGGATCTCGCGCAAGCCGGTGCGGGGGGTCTCGCCTTCTTCTTGGTCGCCGTGGTCATGGACCGACTCAGCCAGCCCGAGGCCGGAGACTCGGGAAATCTGCTCAGCCGCATCATGGGCGCCTGGAGGAACCGGCGCACGCCCGAACGACTGCTTCCCCAGAGCGACGGCTCGGAAACCGCCGTGGAGGAATCTGAGCCCGCCCAGCCGGCCGAGACCTTCGAAGGCGTCGGGAAACGCGAACGCGCAGCGGTCATCGCAACCGCGATCGGTTCGCTGGTGACGCTGATCGCATTGCTGCTGCCTTGGAACATCGATGCCGGTCTGGTGTCGGCCTATGCACGCAGCGGCGATGTAGATCTGAGGCAGGTGGACTGCACGGGGCAATGGGTCGAGATCCAGTCGCTCGACCCGCTGTCGGAGACCGGAACCGAGATGGAGTGCGCTGGCGATCTGGTGTACACATCGCAGAGCTTCAACGGTGTCTCGGCATCGGGCGGCTCATGGTTCGGCATCTTCATCGGAGCGATGGCATTGGTGGCGCTGCTTGCGTCGGTGAACACCCTCTGGCGTACCGGCCAAGGCTCGCGCTGGATGTCGGCACACGGCGCGGCGGTCTTCGCACCGGCCGCTCTTGTCGGCGCCGTCGGATACCTGCTAGCCCGACCTTCCGACTACGTGGATGCACTCCTCATCTACAGCAAGGGCGTCGGCGTCTACGCGGCGGTGGCAGGTGCCATCGTTGCCTCAGTCGGTGCAGCGCTCTGGCTCTGGCGAGCCCCGATGTCGGCGCGACGCCCGCTGCCGGCCAATGTGGGCTACGGACGCATGCTGGGATCGCTCTTTGCCGTCGCGCTGTTGGTGATGGGCGGGTACAGCGGTTGGAGCTTCGACACGCGCGCCGAATCGGTCATCGATGAGGAACTCCAAGCCGAGCTCGATCAGATCGCCAAAGAAGGCGCTGCTGCGGCCGACGCCGCCCGCGCAGCGGCTGTTGCTGCCGATGAAGCGGACGCGGCCGGCGATGTTCAACTTGCACAGGAGAAGCGTCGCGAAGAAAACCAGCAGCTTGCGCTGGAGGGCGTCAAGGCCGCCGATATCGCTGCCAAGATCGCCGAGGCCAAGCGGACCGGCGACATCATTCACGATGGCTTCGAGTCGGAGGGTGCGGGACTCGGGGTCTGGGCACTCATCGTCGGATTCGCAGGACTGGTCATGGTCGCGCCGGCTATCGGCATGGCAGGCATCGACGAAGGTCTGCGCTACCGGTGGAGTGCACTTGTAGGGGGCATGGGCCTGGGCATCACCTTGCTGGCACTGGCCTGGATCCTGGCGATCGCCCGCGTCGCAGATCGGAACTTCGTGTCAGGTGTCGGCGCGGTCTTCGTGCTCGCTGCCGGATTCACGCTGTTTGCCACCTCACGCGGCACGCTCTCAGAGTTCGAGAGAAGAAAGATCTACGGGGACATCCCCGCTGCCGTCCAGTAGGCGGGGAGCCAACTGGATCATGGAGATGCAGCGTTTCAGCTTGAGCGCGGGTGCGCTGCGCGGCGGGCGTGCCTGCTCGGTACCCGAAGCCCCGTCGCCGCATGAGGCGCAGCCTGCTCCTTTTGCCCGGCTAGCCTCACCACAGAGGCGCCGTCGTCGAAACGAGAGATCGGTGCACACATGCGCGGCGGATGTCCGAGATGTCGCGTGACTCATACCGAGTTGGATCAGGGAGGATCACCAACATGAAGTCGAAACGATGGATCAGGCTGCTGCTGCTATTGGCGGCCTTCGCGCTGTTTGCTGCGGCATGCGGCGATGATGACGACGGTGACGCCACCGCCACAGAGGAGACCGCAGCGCCAGCGGGCGACGACGCCATGGACGACGACCATATGGAGGACGACGACCACATGGACGACGACGCCATGGACGACGACCACATGGACGACGACGCCATGTCGATGACGCCCGGCGAAGGCGTCACCGCGACCATGGGCCGCGCAAGCTGGAGCACTGGCTACTTCCAAGCAGAGCTGTACCGCGACCTGATGGAGGAGCTCGGCTACGACGTCACCGATCCTGCTGAGCTGGAACTGGGCCCGAACAGCGCCTACGTGGCAATGGCCGAGGGCCAGCTGGATTTCTGGGTCAACAGCTGGTATCCCGGCCACTTGGCATGGCTCGCGGGTGAGCTGCCTGACGGCTCATTGGTCGGCGACCACCTGTCGATCGTCGGCGAGGAAATGATCGCCGGGGGCCTGCAGGGCTTCCTGATCACCAAGAGCTTCGCGGATGAGTACGGCGTCTACAGCCTCGACGAACTCAATCGCAACCCCGAGGCATTGGCTGCATTCGACGCTACCGATCCAGTGCCTGACAACGGCATGGCGGACATCTTCGGATGCCCCGAGGCGTGGACCTGCGACAACGTCATCACCAATCAGATCGCGTTCTCGGGCTGGAACAACATTCAGCAGGTGATCGCCGGCTACGACGCAATGTTCGCCCAAGCTGTCGACTCCGCCGGCGAGGGTGTCCCGATGGTGATCTACACGTGGACCCCGTCGGCCTACATCACCCAGCTGCGCCCGGGCGACAATGTGTACTGGGCTGGAGTCGAGAGCATTCTCGACAGTTCGAACCCGGCCGGCGAAGAGGGTGGCGAAGAGCACTCCCAGCGAGGTGAGGACGGCACCGGCGGCTACGCAGCCATTGGCCCGGACCAATGCCCAGCCGCCGCAGACCATCCTGAGGGCCTGTGCCCGATCGGCTGGATTGCAGCCGACATCCTTGTCACCGCCAACAACGACTTCTTGGCCGCTAACCCGGCGGCCGCCAAGCTGCTCGAGGTCGTGAAACTGTCAGTGATCGAAGTCTCATTGGCCAACGTGGAGCAGGGCGAGGGTGCCGACCCAGGCGATCTCGCAGCCGCATGGATCGCCGACAATCGCGGCACCGTCGACGCTTGGCTTGATGCAGCACGCGCTGCTGCCTAGACGACTGAACGCAGCCGCAACCCCCCGGGGTTGACGGCTCGGGCGCACAACGCAGGGTGCCGGACCACGGTCCGGCGCCCTCTGCGCGCCCGGGATGCCGTTCAGTCTTCGAGTTCTGGCAGTGTCGGCGGAGCGGCTGACGCCGATACTCGTGCCATGCCGCCGTCTACCACCAGCGTCTCGCCGGTGACATAGCGAGATGCATCCGAGGCGAAGAACAGCACCACATCGGCGATGTCGTCGCCGAAACCCCAGCGCTTGAGCGCAATCTGACCAGCGAGGTCCTCGATGAGGCCCGGCACGTTGTTGCGAGCTTCTTCCCAGATGGCCGTGGCAATGAGGCCCGGTGCTATCGAGTTGACCCGGATGCCGCCTGGACCCCAATCTGCCGCCAGCGCTCGGGTCATCGCATCTACGGCGCCCTTCGTGCCGGCATACGCCACACGTCCGAGCGGGCCGTGCACGCCCGCCACTGAGCTGATGTTGATGATCGACCCGCCGCCACGGGAGATCATCGACGGGGCCAAACCGACGCTCAGCATCACGAGCGATCTCACATTGATCGAGAACACCAGGTCAAAATCGGCCTCGCTGAGCTGCTCCGGCATCCGGCGCATCGGAATGCCTGCGTTGTTGACCAAGACGTCCACGCCGCCGACCTCGTTCAGGATGCGCCGAGCGAGGTCAGTTCCGGCACCTGGGGGCGCAAGGCCGGCCGTAAGCACGACGGGATCGTGCTGCATCTCGGCAGCAACATTCTCTAGATCAGACGTGGTCCGCCCGGTCAGCACCACCTGCGCGCCCGCGGCATCTAGCGCGCGTGCGCTCGCTTCGCCGATGCCGCGGCTGGCGCCGGTGACGACTGCCACCTTTCCGTCAAGCCGGACACTGGGACCGTGGGAACTGTCTGTGGTGGCTGCGTTCGTCATGCGCGCAAAGTACTGCCCTACAGGCTGTCACGCCCACAGCAGACGGAGAGACCGCGCCCGCACCTCCGCATCGGTACGCGGCCGTGTCATGCCCAGAGCGTGCTGATCGGCACGGCGCTGATCTTGTCGTCAAGCGCGAAGCTTCGAGGCCCGGTGTGCAACACGACGCCGGCAATGAAACGCCTGCCGAGCTGCTCCCGGAGCCAGATCAGATGCCGCGCATCGGAGATTGAGACGGAAGATGCGGACTTGACCTCGATCGCTATGAGACGTCCTCCTGCGACCTCAGCCACGATGTCAACCTCATGCCGCCCCTGGGCGTCGCGAAGATGATGAAGCCTCGGAAAGAGATCGCTGACGTCGGCCTCGGCGCGCAGCTGCGCAGCAACGAATGTCTCGACGAGGCGTCCCATCAGATCACCCTCGGCCAAGACGCCCACGGCAGTGACCCCTGCAGCCGCAGCAAGCAGCGAGGAATCCGCCATGTAGCGCTTCGGCGACTTCACCAATCGAGACAAGCGGTTGGAACTCCACGCCGGAATTTCTGCGATGACTCGCAGGTCGGAGAGGAGCCGCCGGTAGGCGATACCAGTGTCACGGCTGATGCCAGCAGCTCCGTGCAGCGTGTTGTCACGCGCCAGACCAGCTGAGTTCAATGCGTACGCCTCAAGGTATCGGGCCAGCCGTACTGGATCTCGGCCAGGATCCGCAGCAGGTGCATCTCGCTCCGCGACATGCCGTAGGTAGCTGCGCAACCAGCGGCGCCGAGTGATCTCCGAGTCCACTAGTGCCGCCTCGGGGAAGCCCCCCTGCAACGCCAGGTCGAGATAGCCCCGCAGGTCAGGGCTGTCACTGGCAGGCAGCAACTCCTCACCGTCACAGATCCGCTCGATCAGGGGACGAGACGCCGATCCGACCTGCTCGCTCACCGTGAGCGGATGCATGTCCACACTGACCAAGCGACCGGTGCCCGGCCACGTGCCCGTGTCGAGACTCGACCTTGCCGAACCGGTCACGATGAAACGTCTCGGCGACGAATCGGCATCGACTGCACGTTTGACCGCGCTGAGCACACCGGGAACCGACTGCCATTCGTCGAGCAGCACCGGTTCGGCCAATCCGCGCAGTGCGACATCAGGGTCGGCGCGGAACGCTGCTGCCTGAGGATCGTGGTCGAGGCGGACGACGGATGCCGCATGTCGCAATGCCGTCGTCGTCTTGCCTGTCGAGCGCGCCCCCAACACCAGAACTGCGGGCAACTCCGAGAGCAGCTGAGCGATGAGAGGATCGACCAATCGCGTCACGTAGTACTCCATCACGCCCACGCTATCGGCGGCACGATGGGGTGGCTAGTGATTTAACGCGGTCTTGACTAGCGCTTTAGCGCGTGAATCAATCGCTATTTGACACAGCAGAGGTGTGCTCGGCCAGGAATGCTGCGAACTGCTCCATCGCTGCTGTCCGGGCGCTGCCGTCCATCCAGTCCTCGATCATCGTGGAGTTCGGAGCGGCGTCATGGACGATCCGCGACGATGACTCCGGGTGATACAGATCGTTGCCGAGCAGTACCAGCAGCGGCGTCTGGACGGTCGCGACGAAGTCGCGGTCCACGTTGAACAGGAAATTGTCGCCGTCGTACATGTTCGAGCGGAACTGATCCCAGGCCGCTTCATCGGCTTCGGGATGGTCGTCGCGAATCGCTTGCGCCCAGTCGTCGAATATGTCGTAGAAGGCGTGACGGTTCTCGTCGAGCCCGATGGTCTGGAACAGCGTGGCGCTCGCGACCCGCTCGGGCGCCGCCTGGATCAGCCCCATGATGTAGGGGCCGCCGATGCACATGCCCGCCAGGTGAAACTGCTCGCAGCCGAGATGATCCATGAGCGCAAGCTGGTCGGCCGTGTAGGTGGCCCAACCGTCGTCGGCAGAGACCGGCGCTGTCGAACGGCCCGCGTTGCGCTGGTCCATCGCTATCACCCGGTACCGGTCGGACAGCTGAGTGATCGGGTTCCAGGGGCTCTGCTCCCAGAACGCCGCCGCCGAGCGCATGCCGCCCGGAGCGATCAGCAGCAGGGGAAAGCCCGAGCCGTAGTCGTCGTAATGGATGTCCACGGAGCCACGTGTGAAATTCGCCATGGCGAGAGTCTGCACTATCGTGCGGCGGCGATGATGCGCTTGACCACCTCTGACGGTGAACACGCAGTGCTCCATGATCTCGGCGGGCACGGAACGCCCCTGCTCCTGACGCATGGCAACGGCCTCAATGCCGGCATGTGGGCCACCGTGGTGCCACACCTGCAAGACACGTTCCGATGCTGGGGGCTCGACTTCCGGGGGCACGGGGCCTCACGCCCGCAGCACGACGGCATGTCGGTGGACCGGGGCCGGTTCACCGACGAAGTGCTTGCCGCGGTCAACGCGCTGGGCGGCGAACCGGTGCTGGCGGCGGGCCATTCGCTCGGCGCCGCGTGCCTGCTCATGGCCGAACTGCGCCAGCCCGGCACCTACCGGGGCCTGTACCTCTACGAGCCGGTGCTGGTTCCCGAGGGCTTCCCGAGACCCGACTCCGAGCATGCGCTCGTGGTGGCGTCGCGCCGCCGGCGCATCCGGTTCGCGACCGTCGATGAGGCCTACGAGCGCTTCATGTCGAAGCCGCCGTTCTCGCTCTGCCAGCCCGAGGCAGTGCGGGCCTACGTGGAGCTGGGCACCTATCCCTCAGGCGATGATGCCGTGCGCCTGTCGTGCTCGGGCGACACCGAGGCGCGCATCTACGAGTCCAGCGTCCCGATGGACTACAGCACGTTCAGCGCGATCACCTGCCCCACCGTGGTCGCTCGGGGCGATTCGCCTGCGCAATGGAACGACATCCCTCCACAGATGGCCCAGCCCATCGCCGAGGCGCTCGGCAACGGCCGGCTCGAAGCATTTGCCGAGCTCAGCCATTTCGGCCCGATGGAGAACGGGGAACGGGTGGCAAAGTCGATCCGCGCCCACCTCGAACCTCTCGTCGCCGCCTAAGTAATCGAACGTCCAGGCGCAGATGCCTGAGCTGTGGAGGCGGCAGGAGACTCTGCGACGTTGCGACCTGCTGGATCGCTGGTGGCAGAGGGTTCTGTCGCCTCCGCAGCGGGCTCCTCGGTAATCGTGCCTCAGGCGGCTGCGGGGAGCGAATCGGGGTCGAGGCTGTAGAGCTCGAGGACGTTGCTCCAGACCATCTGTTCCTTCTCGTCGTCAGGAACGCCCGAGAGGATGTCGTCGAGGATCGGTCGCGAGTTGGGCCAGATCGAATCGTGATGGGGGTAGTCGTTGCCCCACAGCAGGTTGCTGACGCCGATCGAGTGCCGTGTCGCAACGCCTTCCACGTCGTCCTCGAAAGTGACCCAGAAGTTCCGGTCGAAGTACTCCGACGGCTTCATGGTGAGCTCGTCTGACACCTCCCACGGCGTGCGATACGCCGCGTGGTCGAGGCGCTGCTTGAAGTGGCCGACCCAGCCGGTCTCGTATTCGGCGCAGACGAAGCGCAGATCCGGGAAACGCTCCACGACTCCGCCGCAGATGAGATCGATGATCGTGTTGGCAATGGTGGTGTGGGCCAGCGTGTAGCCCTTCAGATGGCCGCCGGGGGTGCCCCAGTGCTCGGGCATGCCGCCCTCGAGACTCGACCCGGTGAAGATGTGCATGGTGAGCGGCACGCCGAATTCCTGGGCCCGGGCCCAGAACGGGTCGAAGTCGGGATGGCAGTACGGCTTGGCGGGGTCGACGTGGGCGGGGATGGCGAAGCCGCGCACGCCGAGTTGCGCCGAGCGGTCGATCTCGGCGATGGCCCGCTCCACGTCGGGCAGGGGCAGGCAGCCGACGCCGATGAGCCGGTTGCGATCCACCGAGCAGTAGTCGAGCACCCAGTCGTTGTGGTTGCGGAACGCGGCGTCGCGCACCTCGTCGTCGGGAATCGCGAAGGTGAACATCGACAGGCTCGGGTACATGACCTCGCCGACGATGCCGTCCTGGGCCTGCTCGTCGAGACGGGCGGTCGGATCCATCACGCCGGGGTTGAAGCCGTCGTAGCCCTGCTCGATGCGAGCGTGGGTGGCTGGGTCGGACAGGCTGGCGCCGGCGATGCCCAGCCGGCCGACGGGCACCGGGCGGATGCCGCCGGGCAGCACCAGCCACGTGCCCGGCTTGTCGTTGTAGTCCTTGCTGATGAACGGTGCCCGATCGCCGAACCTGTCTGTCAAGCCGGCATAGATCTCGGCTGCCTCGACCACGTGCGAGTCACACGAGTAGTACCGCATCGCTCTCCCCTGCTTCTGTTTGAGCATCCGTACGCCTGGTCTCGCCAGCGCAGACGGACTGCGCGGTCCACAGTACCAGCGGCCTCGCGTGCACTCCCAAGGCACAGCGCCACTGCACAGCGTCTCTCGCATTCGTTGTGCCCGTTTGAGCCTGTTGTGAAACAGTGTCGCCATGCGTGCTTTGGAAGTGCAGTCCCTCACAGGCCCAGCCGGTGTCGCCGTGGTCGACGCTCCCGAACCGGTCGCCGATGCAGACGGCGCATCAGTGATCGTCGATATCGTCTGCGGCGGCGTGTCGTTCCCCGACCTGCTCCAGAGCCAAGGGCTCTACCAGTACCGGCCCGACCCGCCCTTCCGGCCGGGGATAGAGGCCGCTGGCATCGTGCGCTCGGCGCCCGCCGATTCGGGCTACGCACCCGGCGACCGCGTGTGCGTGTGGTCGCCCGGCTGCCTGGCCGACGTGGTGGCCACCAAGCCCCGCGATCTATTCGCGTTGCCCGATCAGCTCTCGTTCGAAGAGGGTGCTGCGCTGGTCATGAACTACCAGACCGCCGTGTTCTGCATGATCGACCGGGCGGGTCTGCGCGAGGGCGAGTCGGTGCTGGTGCTGGGCGCATCGGGCGGCGTGGGCACCTCGGGCATCCAAGTGGCGAAGGGGGTCGGCGCCGGGCCGGTGATCGGCTTGGTCTCCACCGAAGCAAAGGGCGAAATCGCCCGGGCGGCCGGGGCCGATCACATCGTGCTCATCAGCGACACCTGGAAGGATGAGGTGCGCGAGCTCACCGGCGGTCGGGGCGTCGACATGACCTACGACCCGGTGGGCGGAGACCGCTTCCTCGACGGGATCCGGGCACTGGCACGTTTCGGGCGGCTCGTCGTGGTGGGGTTCGCCGCAGGCGAGATCCCGACGGTCAAGGTGAACCGGCTGCTGCTGCGCAACGTGAGCCTGGTCGGTGCCGCCTGGGGCGAAGCCGTGGCCGCTGACCCAACGATCCCCGCCCGCATCCACGAGCGTCTGCTCGGCATGATCGCGTCGGGCGCGGTCAAGCCGCCCATCGGCCAGGTGCTGCCCTTCGAGCAGAGCGCCGATGCCTACCGTCTGCTCGACGAACGCGAGGCCGTCGGCAAGGTGCTCGTGCGGATGCGCCCCGACCGCGTTTAGGGGGTAGAGAAATCGCGGGCGAGCAGGGCCATCGACACCGCCACACAGGCCGCGTCCTCACCGACGTTGTGGCCTCCGGGGCCCTCACTGCGGGCTGCGGCTTGTTCGGTGTTCTCCACGGTGACCAGGCCGAAGCCGACCGGAATGCCCGTCTCCAACTGCACGGCCATCACGCCTTGCGCGGCGCCCTCGCTGACCAGCTCGTAGTGGGTGGTCTCCCCGCGGATCACCGCCCCGATGACGACGATCGCATCGACCTCCCCGCTGCGAGCCAGTACCTGTGCCGCGTACGGGATCTCGAAGCACCCGGGCACGGTCACCTCGGTCGTCTCAGCGACGCCGAGGTCATCCAGACCTCGCTGGGCGCCCGCTGCCAGCCGGTCCACGATCTCGGGGTTCCAGGTCGCCCGCACGATGCCGACGCGCAGCCCCGCACCGGCTCCCACCGGCGGCCTTCCGCCACGCTGGTCGCCACTCGCCACGCCTGCACGGTAGCCCCGCAGCCTTCCGCGACGACGCGCCTACGCTGGGCCGATGGCAGGCGCACGCGCCCGGCTGGCGGCCGACATCGGCGGCACGTTCACCGACATCGCGCTGGAGGTTGACGGCACAGGCGGCGGCGCGCCGCTTCTGCACACCGCCAAAGTGCTGACGACGCAGGACGCGCCGGCCGACGCCGTGCTCGACGGCGTCGAGCGGGTGCTGCGCGAAGCAGGCATCGCGCCCGCAGAAGTGGGCGTGTTCATCCACGGCACCACTCTGGCCACGAATGCCCTCATCGAGCGCCGGGGCGCACGCACGGCACTGCTGACCACGCAGGGCATCCGCGACTCGGTCGAGATGGCCCACGAGAACCGGTTCGAGCAGTACGACCTGTACATGCGCCGGCCCGAACCGCTGGTGCCGCGCAACCACCGCATCGGCATACCCGAGCGGCTCGCCGCCGACGGCACTGTGCTGTTGCCACTCGACGAGAACGCTGTGCGGGCCGCAGCAGCGTCACTGGCGGCCGACGGCGTGACCAGCGTCGCCGTCGGCTACCTGCACTCGTATCTCGATGCCCGCCATGAGGAGCGCACCGCCGAGATCCTGGCCGAGTGCTGGCCCGAGGCGACCGTGACCATGTCCAGCGAAGTCTGCCCAGAGATCCGGGAATACGAACGCTTCTCCACCGCGTGCGCCAACGCCTACATCGCACCGCTCGTGCGGCAGTACCTGACCGATCTCGATGCGCGGCTCACAGCGCTGGGCTTGGGCTGCGAGCTCTTCCTCATGACCTCCGGCGGTGGGTTGGGGACGCTCGCCGAGGCGCTGCGCTTCCCGGTGCGGCTGATCGAGAGCGGGCCTGCGGGCGGCGCACTGCTCGCCTCGGGGATCGCCCGCGGCCTCGGCTGTGAACGAGCCCTCAGCTTCGACATGGGTGGCACCACGGCGAAACTGTGCATCGTCGAGAGCGGTCACCCCCGCACGAGCCGGGAGTTCGAGGTCGGCCGCGAGTATCGCTTCCTGGCCGGCAGCGGGCTCCCGCTGCGCCTGCCGGTGATCGAGATGGTCGAGATCGGCGCCGGCGGCGGATCCATCGCCAGCCTCGACGCGCTCGGGCGCATCACCGTCGGTCCGGCCAGCGCAGGTTCTGAGCCCGGTCCTGCTGCTTACGGGCGCGGCGGGATCGAGCCAACCGTGACCGATGCCGATGCGGTGCTGGGCCGGCTGGCACCGGAGCGGTTCGCCGGCGGCACGCTCACCTTCGACGTCGACGCCGCCGCCAAGGCCGTGGGCACCGCGCTGGCGGAGCCATCGGGCCTGCAGACGACGATCTCCGCCATCGGCATCTCCGAGGTCGTCGACGAGAACATGGCTAACGCCGGTCGCGTTCACGCCGCAGACCAAGGCTGCGACATCAGCAGCGGCACGCTTATCGCCTTCGGCGGCGCGGCGCCGCTGCACGCCGCGCGGGTGGCCGCCAAGCTCGGCATCGACGACATCGTGGTGCCTGCGGGCGCAGGTGTGGGATCGGCCATCGGCTTTCTGGCGGCGCCGGTGGCCCACGAGTCGGTCCGTACCCGCCATGCCCGCGTGAGCGAACTGACAGCAGCCGACCTGGCAGGGCTGCTCCGCGAGATGGCCGCCGAGTCGAACACGATCGTGGATGCTGCCGCGCCCGGCGCCGAGACAGCCACGCACGTGCGAGCCCTGATGCGCTACCGCGGTCAAGGCCATGAGATCACCGTCGACGTCGACGCCGCAGCGCTGCTCGCCGACCGCATCGACAGCCTGAGCGACGCTGAGGTGCGCAACCAGTTGCGTACCGCGTTCACGAAGGCCTACCAGCAGCTCTACACGCGCCACATCGGCAACCTCGAGATCGAAGTGCTGAGCTGGCTGCTGGAAGTGCGTACCCCGCAGGCCCCCGCCATTTCGCTGCATCCAACCGTCGCCTCCGAACCGGTTGCCTCCGACGAGACTGCACTTGTCACCGACACCGCAACCGGCCGGGCCATCCCCCATGCGGTCTTCGAGCGCGGCTCCCTCACCGAAGGCGCGTGGCTGGCAGGGCCCGCCTTGATCACCGAGGACCAGACCACGACCTTGGTCCCCGATGGAGCGGTGGCAACGGTCACAGCAGGTGGGCACTTGCGACTCACCGGCGTCACTGCGCCGCAGCACCCGCATGCGTCAGCCGGGACGGAACTGCGCGACGACACGGGTCGACAGGGCGCGCAGGCAGCGGCCGATGCTGCGGCAAACCTCGACGCAGTGCGACTGGGCGTCCAGTGGAATCGCCTCATCTCGGTGACCGAGGAACAGGCACGGGCGCTCGTACGTGCTGCCTTCAGCACGTCCACCCGAGAGGCCGGCGACCTGTCGGCGGGCATCTTCGACCCCCAGGGGCGGATGCTCGCCCAGTCGGTCACCGGAACGCCCGGCCACGTCAACTCGATGGCCTACTCGGTGCTGCACTTCCTGGATCGCTACCCGGCGTCGGAGATGCGTCCGGGAGACATCTTCCTCACCAACGACCCGTGGAAGGGCACCGGCCACCTGTTCGACATCGTGGTGGTCACGCCGGCGTTCCTGCGCGGCGAGCTGGTGGCGCTGTTCGCCTGCACGAGCCACGTGGTGGACATCGGCGGCGCCGGATTCACCACCGACTCGAAGGAGGTGTACCACGAGGGCCTGTACCTGCCGATCCTGAAGTTCGCCACCGACGGCGTGTTCGACCCGAACGTGGTGGCGATCATCGAGGCCAACGTCCGCGACCCGGTGCAGGTGATCGGCGACATCCACTCGCTGGCTGCCTGCAACGAGACCGGCGCCGCCCGCCTCATCTCGATGATGGACGAGTACGCCATGGTCAACTTGGATGAGCTGGCCGAGCACATCATCACGTCGTCGCACCGGGCCATGCTCGAGGCGATCGGCGAGCTGCCCGAGGGCACGTGGAACTCGACGATGCGCGTCGACGGCATGGAGCAACCGATCGACATCGTGTGCTCGCTGACGGTCGGCGACGACGGCATCGACGTGGACTTCGCCGGCACAGGGCCTCAGTCGAGCTGGGGCATCAACGTGCCGATGGCCTACACCGACGCCTACACGTCATTCGGCGTGCGCTGCATCATCGGCCCCGACATCCCCAACAACACGGGCTCGCTCGACGCCGTGCAGGTGCGAGCCCCCGAAGGCTGCATCCTCAATGCGCCCCACCCCGCAGCGGTCAACGTGCGTCACGTCATGGGCCAGCTGCTCCCCGATGCCGTGTTCGGCTGCTTGAGCCAGGTAGTGCCCGAGCGGGTGCCGGCGGAGGGCACGTCGTCGTTGTGGAACCTGCTCGGCACGGGCATGTGGGAGCCCGACACCGGCGTCGGCGCGACGAATCGCTCCCGAACGACGGTCGGGCAATCGGGCGACGAGTCCGACCGCCGCAAGCTGGAGCGGTACATTCTGATGAGCTTCCACTCGGGCGGTGCCGGCGCCCGCCCGCAGGCGGACGGACTGTCGGCAACGGCCTTCCCGAGCGGCGTGCGCAACATGCCGGTGGAGGTGAACGAGATCGGCTCGCCGCTCGTGTTCTGGCGCAAGGAGTTCCGCAGCGATTCCGGCGGGCAGGGCAAGTACCGGGGCGGGCTCGGCCAAGTCATCGAGCTGGAGAACCGTCAAGGGCGCGACTTCTCCATCAGCGCGACCTACGAGCGAACTGTGTACCCGGCGCGCGGCCGGCACGGCGGCGGACCCGGCGCGCTGGGACGACTCTCACTCGACGACGGCACCGAGGTCCGCGCCAAAGGGCGTTCGGTGATTTTCGGCGACCGCCGGCTGATCGTGGAATTCCCGGGTGGCGGCGGCTACGGCGACCCCGCTGAGCGAGACCCCGAAGCGGTGACGCGTGACCGTCAGCTCGAATTCACTTCGCCGGCGCAAACTCCGGCGCAATAATCCCCCTGTGGCGCGGAGGCCAGGAGCGCTCCCGCCCATTCGACTCCAGCCGAAGGCACCCTCACATGAACGCATCAGCCGATACCAGCACCGCCGCCAGGCACGAAGACACCAATGAAGCGCTCCACCGCAGCACCGGCGAGCTAGCAGCGGCGCTGCCCCACATTCGCGAGGCGCCCGGCAGCACCGGCACGATCGAGCTCATCGTTCGCCGCCCTGGCGAAGATGCCCGCGAAGTGCTCGACGTGGCCGAGATCAACGATGCCGAAGGCGTTGCGGGCGACACGTGGAACCAGCGAGGCTCACCGTCCTCAGTCGATGGCGGACCGCACCCGGATGCCCAGATCACCATCATGAGCGCTCGTGCGGCGGCCGCCGTCATCGGACCGGTCGAACGCTGGCCGCTCGCGGGCGACCAGATCTACGCCGACCTCGACATCAGCCACGAAACGCTGCCCGCCGGTGCCCAGCTGAGACTCGGCGACGCGATCCTGGAGGTCACGGCCAAACCGCACCGAGGCTGTGCCAAGTTCGCCGCCCGATTCGGCCGCGACGCCCTGCGTTTCGTGAACACCGGCGAGGGCCGCGACCTGCGCATGCGGGGCGTCAACTGCCGCGTCATCCAGCCCGGCACCGTCCGCCCCGGCGACCCCATCACCCGCCTCTGACCCGACGCCGTTCGACGGCAGGAACTTTGCGGTACCGGCGCGCCACAGCGCGTCGTGGGGATCAGCGTTTCACGAATTAGTCTAGTCACTAGACTAAGTTCATAAGCGTCGTTGCGGCGAAAATAACTTGCTAAGGCTGAGATAACATGAAATCGTCATCAATGGTGAATGTGCACGAGGCGAAGACACATCTGTCGAAGCTGCTCAGCCGAGTCGAGGCCGGTGAGGAGATCGTGATTGCGCGGGCGGGCAAGCCCTGCGCCCGTCTTGTGCCGTACGAGGAGAGGCGGCCGAGTCGCCGCATAGGACTGTTCCGCGGCATCGAGGTGCCACCAGAGTTCTTCGATCCCCTCCCCGATGACGAACTCGCAGCATGGGAGGGAGGATGAACGAGCTCCTGCTGGACACCCACGCCCTGCTGTGGTGTTTGGGAGACGACCCGGCGCTCTCTGCCGGAGCTCGGGCCGCAGTCTTGGACCCCGAGGCGAGGATTCTCGTGAGCGCTGCGAGTGCGTGGGAGATTGCGACCAAACACCGCTTGGGTCGGCTCGACGATCTGGGGATCTTCGCGTCGCGACTCGATCAGTTGGTTCTGGCGGCTGACTACAACCGACTGCCAATCACCTTCACGCATGCTCAGCGCGCCGGAAGTTACGCAACGGCGCACAAGGATCCATTCGACCGGATGCTGGCGGCGCAGGCCGAGATCGAGTCGTTGACACTCGTCACGAGAGACCCGGCATTTGAGGAGTTCCCCGTCGCCACGCTCTGGTGAGGCGGGGAGCAACAGCCGTCTTCAGCGAAGAATCAGCTCGGTGTCGGCAATGGGGCGGTGGCGGGGACCTGTGAGGGGCGGCTGAAGACCTCGTCGAGCAGGGGGCGGAAGTCTTCCGCTGCAAGGTTGGGGTACTTCGGG
This sequence comes from Candidatus Poriferisodalis sp., assembly GCF_965219595.1. Classification (NCBI taxonomy): domain Bacteria; kingdom Bacillati; phylum Actinomycetota; class Acidimicrobiia; order Acidimicrobiales; family Candidatus Poriferisodalaceae; genus Candidatus Poriferisodalis; species Candidatus Poriferisodalis sp. The sequence continues at coordinate 2,760,760 of NZ_OZ244781.1, read as the reverse complement.
TCGAAGCAGTTCTGGTCGTAGTTCTCGCAGAAGTCCACGCAGGCGTCGTAGTGGGGCGAGCTCTGATACTGCTCGCGGGCATCGCGATCGCCACCGAGGTGGTGAAAGTAGTAGTAGCCCTGAAACAGGCCGTGATGAGCGATCACCCAGTGGGTGCCCTCGTCGACGTACGGCTGAAGCACGGCGGCGCCGGCGGCACTGTGATTCTCGGGCGCGAATGCGTCGCCGATGTCATGCAGCAGGGCCGCCGCCACGAGGTCGGTCGATTCGCCGTTCCGCAATGCCCGGGATGCCGACTGCAGGGAATGGTCGTAGCGGTCGATCGGGTACCCCAGCGTGGGTCCCCGCAGACATTTCAGGATGTTCAGCAGGTTGTCGACCAGTCCCTCGCGGACGTGCGCGTAGTGCTGGCTGTCCAGGAACGCGTAGTCCTCAGCGGTGCCGTGCTCCATTGCCGTCCAGGACACGATGCGGTCAGTGTCCGGACTGCTCATGTCAATCCGATCCGTCAGCCCTTCACAGGTGTGCGCCAACCGAAGGGGTCGGGCGCAGCACCGACCTGGATGTCGACGAGCGCCTGGCGCAGCCGCATCGTGTTGCGGCCCGGCTGGCCGTCGCCCACGCTGAGCGTCTTGCCCTCGTACAGGATCGTGCCGACCGGCGCGAGCACCGCCGCTGTTCCCGACAGGAACGCTTCGCCGCGCTCAGCCCAGTCGACCAGCTCCTCGGGGTCGATCGAACGCTCCTCGACCTCGTAGCCCAAGGACGCAGCCAGCTCGATCACCGACGACCGGGTGACACCGTGCAGGAACGACTCGTCGAGGTGGCGGGTCACCACCCGCTCGTCGTCGGCCAGGAAGAAGTTGGACGCCCCGGTCTCGGTGATGTCGCCGCCGGTGGCGAACAGCATCTGGTCAATGGCCTCGTTGCCGGCCATGGCATCCAGCGTGGGCGCCAGTGCCATCGCGTAGTTCCCGCCGCACTTCACCATGCCGAACTGCGGGACAGTGCGGGGAATGTCGGTCTCCACCAGCAAGGTCAGCGGCCGAACGCCGCCCTTGAAGTAGTCGCCGACCGGGCAATTGACGACATAGAGCAACGCGCTGCGCGTCGGACGGGCCGCAGCGCCGATATCGGGCTCGGTGCCGATGAGCGTCGGGCGGATGTAGAGCGAGCCGGGCGGGTCGGGCACCTCGCCCGCGTTCGCCTCCACTGCGTCCACGCACATCTGATGCAGGACATCACCGTCGATGGCGGGCAGCCGCAGCCGTTGTGCGCTGGACACCATGCGTTCCACATGCCGGTCCAGCCGGAAGATCGCCAGCGACCCGTCCACCTGGCGGTGTGCCTTGAGCCCTTCGAAGATGGCGCTGCCGTAGTGCAGTACGTGCGCCGCGGGGCTGATCGTGAAGTCGCCGAATGGCTCAGCTCCCCCGCCGTAGACGTACGGGCCGTCGTCGGCGCGGGCGGTGGTCATCCAGTCACAGAAGATGGTCCCGAAGGGGACCGTAAACGGGTCGGGCTTGTCAGTCACCGGCGCTCCATGGGGATGGCTTGGGCGTTGCAGTCGTCCAAGACATTCGCAGCGTATCGCCGGGCCCTGTCCGCATCGGGGAGAATTCGGCGCCGAATCGCCTGTGGCACGCACCGGCCCGGTCCGGCAGGGCCGTCGTTGCGTACGCTGCGGCCCATGACAACCCAGGACCAGAGCCAGATCACCGAGTCGGTCCGACTCGAGCGCCGCGACGACGTGGCGTTGCTCATCGTGAACAACCCGCCCGTCAACGCGCTGAGCTACCACGTGCGCCAAGGCCTCATCGACGGCATGGCAGCCGCCGAGGCCAGCGACGCAACAGCCATCGTGCTCATCTGCGACGGGCGGACCTTCATCGCCGGTGCAGACATCACCGAGTTCTCCCAGCCGCCCAAGCCCCCCGCCCTCGTGCCCGGTCAGGAGGCCATGGAGAACTGCAGCAAGCCAGTGGTGGCTGCGATCCACGGCACTGCGCTCGGCGGCGGGCTGGAGGTCGCGCTGTGCGCGCACTTCCGGGTCGCCATCAGCACAGCCCAGTTCGGCCTGCCCGAGGTGAAGCTGGGCCTGCTGCCCGGCGGCGGCGGCACGCAGCGCCTGCCGCGCATCACCGGCCCGCAGCGGGCGCTCGAGATGATGGTCAGTGGCGACCCGATCGGCGCCTCTGAGGCCCTGGAATGCGGCCTGATCAACGAGATCGTGGGCGACTCGCTGGCCGATCTCGAGGCCGGAGCGGTGGCATTCGCCCGCCGAGCTGTGGCAGAAGGCATGCCCCGCCCGCGCATCCGCGATCGCAACGATCGCCTCGAAGGCTTCGGTGCCGAGCAGTTCGCGGCCTTCCGGGCCTCGATCGCCCGCCGGACGCGCGGCTTCGAAGCACCTGACTGCATCGTGCGCTGCGTGGAAGCAGCCGTCGAGACCGGCGCCAGCGGCGACTTCGAGGCCGGGCTCGCCGCCGAGCAGCGCATCTTCGGCGAGCTGATGGGCAGCTCGCAGGCCAACGCGCAGCAGTACTACTTCTTTGCTGAGCGAGCTGCGCAGAAGGTGCCCGACGTTCCCCGCGACACGCCGCCCGTCGACATTGCGCGGGTCGGCATCCTGGGCGCGGGCACGATGGGCGGCGGCATCGCGATGAACTTCGCCAACATCGGTATTCCTGTCACCCTCGTGGAGCGTGACGAGGCCAGCCTCGAGCGAGGCCTCGGCGTGGTGCGGCGCAACTACGAGCGCACTGCGGCGCGAGGCGGCATCTCCTCAGACGACGTGCAGACCCGCATGGACCTGCTCCAGGGCTCCACCGACATGGGCGACTTCGCCGACTGCGACCTGATGATCGAGGCCGTCTTCGAGAACATGGCGCTCAAGAAGGACGTGTTCTCCCAGCTCGACGGCATCTGCAAGCCGGGTGCGGTGCTCGCCACCAACACCTCCGCGCTGGATGTGAACGAGATCGCCTCGGCCACGTCACGGCCTGAGGCCGTCATCGGCATGCACTTCTTCTCCCCCGCCAACGTCATGCGGATGCTTGAAGTGGTGCGCGGCGATGCCACCTCGCACACGGCCATCACCACCGCCATGTCGATCGGCAAGCGCATCGGCAAGACACCGGTGCTGTGCGGTGTCTGCTACGGCTTCATCGGCAACCGGATGCTGTTCATGCGGGGCATCGAGGCCGAGAAGATGCTGCTGGAGGGCGCCACGCCTGCCCAGATCGACAAGGTCGTGTACGGCTTCGGCTTCCCCATGGGGCCGTTTGCCATGAGCGATCTGGCCGGTCTCGACGTGGGCTGGAACGAGGACACGTCGTCGAGCTCGACGGTGCGCGAGGTGCTGTGCGAGTCGGGTCGCCGGGGCCAGAAGAACGGCCGCGGCTACTACATCTACGACCCCGACACCCGGGCCTCGACGCCCGACCCGGAGGTCGAGCAGATGATCCGCGACTTCGCCGCTGAGCGGGGAGCGGTGCTGCGCGATGTCACCGATCAGGAGATCCTCGAACGCTGCCTGTACCCGATGGTCAACGAGGGCGCCAAGATCCTCGACGAGGGCATCGCTCTGCGGGGCAGCGACGTCGACGTCACCTGGATCAATGGTTACGGCTGGCCGATGTACACCGGCGGGCCCATGTACTGGGCCGACGAGATCGGGCTCGGCGAGGTGCTGGGCCGCATCCGCCATTACGACGAGACGCTGGGTGGCGATCATTGGACACCCAGCCCGCTGCTGGAACGGTTGGCAGCCGAGGGCGGTTCGCTGGCCCGCCACCAGAGCTGACGGCAGAGCCCGGCGGCCGGCAGTGGCGGCAAGAATTGCCTGCGACCAGAATCAATGGCGGGGCTGCCCGAGGGAGACATCCAGTGCTGACGTTCGAGCCCATTCATCCCGACTTCGGCGCCAAGGTCGGCGGCATCGACCTGTCGAAGCCGCTCGACGGCGCGGCGGTTGCGGAGCTGCACGACGCCGTCGACACCTACTCGCTGCTGCATTTCCCGGACCAGCAGATGTCCGATGAAGCGCAGCTTGCGCTTACCCGCACCCTCGGCGAACCCGAGCCGAACCATGTGGTGTTCGGCAAGACGGGCAAGGTCGAGTACTTCGGCACGATCGGCAACGTCATCGACGCCGACACCAAGCGGGACGAGTCACACCCGCTGACCCACAACCAGAAGGGCAACAACCTCTGGCACTCGGATTCGTCATTCCGGCTCGTGCCGTCGTACGTGTCGATCCTGTGCGCCTACGAGGTGCCCGGCGAGGGCGGTGAGACGCTGTATGCGAGCCAGCGGGCCGCGTACGCCAGGCTCAGCCCCGAGCGCCAGTCCGAGATCGACGACCTGGTGGTGCTGCACGATTACGTGTTCAGCCGGACCAAGGTCGCCCCGGTCGATCCGAATCACGCCGCATCACTCCCGCCGATCCCCCAGCGGCTCGTGCGCACCAACCCTGGCAACGGCCTGAGGAACTACTACGCCGGCTCGCATGCCCGGTCGATCGTCGGCTGGCATGGCATCGACAGCCGCCGGCTCATCGACGAGCTGAACGAGGCCGCTACCCGTCCCGAAGACGAGTACGCACATCGCTGGAGCCCGGGCGACACGGTCATCTACGACAATCGCTGCCTGCTGCACCGCGGTGCCGGCTACGACGCCGACCGCTGGCGCCGCTACATGCGCCAGACCCGCGTGCAAGGCACCGGCCCCACCCTCGACGAATAGCGCCGCAAGAGACTGAGTGTGGGCAGCTCATGGAGCTGGGTGCACCGTCAGGGGTCGATGTTCCGAGCTGGACTACGACGCGGAGAGGTATGCGTCGAGCGCATCCCGAATGACTTGGCTCTCAGTCACGTCCTGGGCTGCAGCCTGCTCCTGGATGCGACGCTTGTAGCTCGGCGGTGCTCGGAACGTGTACACCTCGGCTCTCGCCTCGCCTAGGCGCGGGGAGCGTCGGCGGGTCTTGCGAATCGCTGTCAGCTCGGCGGGCTCGAATTCCCGGTTCTCAAAGTCGGCAGCAATCGCGTCGATCTCGTCGTCGGTCAAGCTGCTGCGCACCTTGCTGGTGTCGGTTTCGTCGCTCATAGATGTTCTTTGGTGAGATAGGCACGGAATGTCGGTCGTAGCGGCATGGCGTGGATGATGAGGTCGGCGTCTTCGGCTTGCAGGTACAGAACTTCGAGCAGGTTTCCCGCCCGGTCGGGTCCGATGCAGAGACTCTTGATCGGCTCATGTTCGATGTCGATGTCAAAGAAGCCCATGGCGTTGTCCCAAGCGTGACGGATCTCGTCGTCGGTCAGGCCATGGCGGTAGGCCGACTCATGGATCCACACTCCTTAAACGTAACACGTTTAAGACACATACATCTCAGCGCGGCGCGGACGCTGCCGCAGATGCCTTCCCTGGTTTCAACCGCACTGTGATGCCGCTGCCCATGGGTTGGGATGTTGCCTGTGCTCGACGTCACCTAGATGCCCTGCCCGTTCGCCCATTCGTGACGCAAAGCGCAAGACTGACATGCATCAACGCGAGACACAGGGACCTCGAGCGTCGGCGCACTAGACGGCGCGGTTCGCTGAGGCGCTTGCATCACGCCTAGGTCACTCTTCGACGAGAGTCCAGATTCGCTTGAGTGGCAGTTCGGCCTGCACTGCCTTGTCGAGCTTGTCGTAGTTGCGGAACAGGGCATCGATCAAGTCATCTGCGGCCCAGACTCGAACCCTGAAGAACTGGCTGCGCATCTCTCTGCGTGCCGGTTGGGTGACTCCCCCCAATGCAACCAATAGGCCTTGATCCGCCCCCTGGCGTCCAACTACACCCTCGAGTGCGCGCACGACATTGACGTCGACGGGTGAGGGGCTGGATTTGACCTGCACAATGACGCGTGGGCTGTCGAGGCCGAGCGGCCCTTGTCCCGCGAATACGTCGATGCCGCCGTCTGGACCGGGTGGAGCAGTATCTACAGTAAAGCCCTCGGCCTCGAGGAGCTTCGCCACTAGCTGTGACAGCCTGTGACCAGCGAAATTCTCTTCGATGTAACGGTGTATCCGGTCCTTGCCGACTCGTTCGAGGTCGGTGTCAGGCCCCGTCGATTCCGATTCACCATCGTCGATCTGTTTCCCGGCCGCGGCACCACCTTCGCGTTCCGTCGTTTCGCCCGCCGACCGCGCACCCGGATCGACCCCGGTCTCGAGAAGCTGATGGAGCCGCCACTGCCCATCATTTCTGGTGATTGTGCAGATGGTTAACGCTGAACCCAGCGAATACAGCAGATCTTGCTTAACCGCGGTGCGAGGCACATCCGTTCGCTGCCAATCCACGGACACGACGTGCCGCCAGCCTGGTTCGTCATCCGCGTTGAACCAGTACGGCCGCGTCACGACTCCGAATGCGATCTGAGAAGTGGACTTAAGCGGCATCACCACCAAGTCGCCGACGCGCACTCTCTCTCGAAGCCTCCAAAGCTGGATTGCCCACGTCGCGACCGACCTCTCGCGGGCGCTCGGCAATTGACCACCCAGGATCCGTTCGAGGTCGGCGCGACTCTCGAAGTTCCTTAGGTCTGGAAGATCGCCTGGGCTTCCCCCGGAATCTGGGAGGCATGCTCTTTGAGGAAAGGGGAGCTGTGCCAGAGACACGAAGAAGGTTCGATCCGGAGTTCCGCGCTGGTGCGGTGAGGATCGTGACAGAGACGGGCAAGCCGATCGCTGTGGTCGCCCGCGATCTTGGGATTCACGCGGGCACGCTGGGCAACTGGGTGAAGGCCGAGCGCGGTGCCGGCGAGGGGGCGCTGGACGCGGACGAGCGGGCCGAGTTGGTTCGGCTTCGGCGCCGTTGCGCTGAGCTGGAGATGGAGCGCGACGTGCTCAAACGATCCGTGGTCCTGTGGGTGAACGAGGCGACAAAGTGACCCTGGCGCGGTTTGTGGCTTCCCAGAGGACCGATCACGGCATCCCTCACGCGGTCGCGTGCCGGGCGCTGGACGTCAGCGAGTCGTGGTTCTACCGGTGGCGGCACGGGTCCCCGTCGGGCATCGAGGCCCGCCGGGCGGAGCTCGACGCTGCGGTGCTGGCCTGCTTCGAGGACTCAGAAGGGACCTACGGGTCCCCCAGGATCCGGGTGCAGCTGCGACGAGCGGGCCGGGCTGTGTCGAAGAAGTCCGTGGAGGCCTCCATGGCCCGCCAGGGCCTGGTCGCACGCCCCACCAAGCGCCGCCGCTCCCGCACAGACGACCGCGACGCCGCCCCCGAGGACCTGATCGGACGCGACTTCACCGCCGACGCGGCCGACCGGCGCTGGGTCGGGGACTTCAAAGAGATCCCCACCGGCGAGGGCAAAGTGCACCTCGCCACGGTCATGGACCTGTTCAGCCGCCGCGTCGTGGGGTTCGCGACCTCGAACTCCTATCCCACAGCCCAGCTCGCCCAGGCCGCCGTCGACATGGCCGTCGCCACCCGAGGCGGCGACGTGACCGGGGTGATCTTCCACACCGACAAAGGCACCCAGTACACCGCCGGCGACTTCGCCCGGGCCTGCGACAGGCTCGGCATCACCCGCTCCACGGGGCGGGTCGGCTGCGCCCTGGACAACGCAGCCGCCGAATCGTTCTTCTCCACCCTCACCCACGAACTCATCCACAAGCGACACTGGGCCACCCGACGCCAAGCCCGCCGAGACATCGCCAGATGGATCACCGACTGGTACAACACACGACGGCTCCACAGCACCCTCGACATGACCAGCCCGACCGACTACGAACAAGCCAACAACCACTGACCAAACCCTCCTAAATTTGGGGGGAAGCCCAGCCCCATCCACAACTGGCCAAACTGTGCTCGAGATTGAAGTCCTCGCGCTCACCGAACTTGCCAGCTCGAATGAGCCAAGCTGTCGGAACTCGTTTGTGTGCGTCGTTCACCACTCGCCTGCTTCCTTCCCGACACGCCATTGACGCAGCAAGCACCTGGCGCACATCACATCGCAATCATGATCGTCCGTGAAGGCTCAGATCGCAACGTGCTCGGAGCGCATTACAGGTCCCGAAGCTGAGCCACTAGAGCTCGCTGTGGTGGTGGGATGTTGGCCGGTTTGGCCTTAACAGGCCGGACCGGGCGGATCTTCGGTGCCTTCACGGTTCCGGTATCGACTTGACTCAGTCCCTACATTCGCACTCGGCCCGGTGGCGACCGTCTCCACGCGCCCAGAAGGGGAACCGCCCTAGGGGCACGCCGGCATGACTGGCAGGGCGTAATCCGCCGCATCAGGCTGCCTTGCCGATGTTGTCGAAGATCGGCTCGAAGTCCGCGTCCCATGTCTCAGAGAGCAGCGGGTTCGCCCCATGCGCAAGCTCGGTCAGGCGGCTGCCAACATCACGGAGGTCGTTCGGCAGGGCGTTCAGTAGCCGTGTCCCGCACGCTGTGTCGTGAATGAGCGGCCCCAACACGGTTTCGAGTTCGTGGGAACTGATGAATGTGGTCGGGACGGACTTGGGCTGAACGATGTCGTCGAAGAAGGGCGTGCCAAGCCAGTAGTAAGGGTCGCGGGTGACGACCAGTCCGCGCACGGCACGCCCCTTGAGACTCGGGAAGCTCTCGTGTCCTTGCTCAAGCAGCTCGGCTGTGGTGGCGATTTGGTCGCACGCCTTCTGGAGTTTGGTGGCGACATCGTTGTCCTGAGGGAACCTGCCCGCGCGAGTGTCGAGCGTGGGAGCGATGGCCTTGGTTTCCACGAGCACGACGACTTCGGGCGTCTCGACTATGTAGTCGACGCTGAGCTTGCCGCCGTCATAGGAGATCTCTGGCGACACGGTGGCGTGCTCAAGGAGTCCGAGTTGCTTGCCGATGTAGTCCTCAAACCGAGCGCCGAGCCGTTTGGTGAATGCTCTGAATGCCTTACTCGGATGCGCTTCGGCCTGCAGCGCGTCGCGGACTATGAAGTGCAGACCTTGCGGTGACAGACGCTGCAAGATCGCCGCCGGGCATGGAACGACGTAGTCGTCGCCGATGGTGACTACCGGCCGTTCGAACAGGGGGTTGAAGCCCCAGAGGTCACCCGGGTCCGCTGACTTCGCGCGACCCATCGACGCGATTTCGTCTGCAGGTGCCGCCAGCCATCGATCGATGACATCAAGACCAGCCTGCGCCGAGTCCGGCGCAAAGATCAGCGCGTAGTCATCGCTCAGCAATTCGGCGCTTCGCGTTTGCGCGTGGAGTAGCTGTGTGAGGGTCACGGCCTGATTGGGAGGGATCCCCCAGAATCGGAGGTGTTCGTAGCCCCGAGTTCTGGAGGATCCCTGTGAGGGTTGACGCTATTCGCGCGTTGCATGTGGTTGTCGGCTTGGGCGCCGGCGTGACGGTGACCGGTGTGAGGGACCGCGACGGCGGTCCGCTCGAGATCGGGGTCGAGCTGGCGGGGCGGCCGTGCTGTGTCGGCTGCGGGGGGCCGGTGTGGGCGCACAGCGCGAGCACGGTGAGGCTGGCTGATCTGCCGGCGTTCGGGCGGCCGGTGCGGCTGGGGTGGCGCAAGCGCCGCTGGCGCTGCCCCGACGGGTCGTGCGCGGTAGGCACGTTCACCGACCAGGACCCCGCAGTCGCGCCGCCCAGGGCGCGGATGACCAGCCGGGCAGCGCGTCACGCGACCCGCCGCGCGGGTGCCGGTCGGGCGGTCAGCGAGATCGCCGCCGAGCTGGGTGCGGGATGGCACACGGTGATGCGGGCAGTGCACCGGTGGGGATCGGCGCTGCTCGATGCCGACTCGGCACGCCTCGACGGGGTAACCGCTTTGGGCCTGGACGAGATTTTGATGTTCCGCCGCGGCCGGTACCGAGAAAAGCACTGGGGCACCACGATCGTGGACACCCGCCGCGGCAGGCTGCTCGACATAGTCGCTGGTCGCAGCGCCGACGGGGCCACCGCATGGATCCGAGCGAGATCGTCGCTATGGCGCAAGCAGATCCGCTGGGGCGTGATGGACCTGTCGGGTCCCTATCGCAAGACGTTCACCGACGCTTTGGCGCACGCCCGCCAGGTCGCTGACCCGTTCCACGTGATCAAGCTCGCCAACTCGGCTATCGACGACGTGCGCCGCCGGGTTCAGAACGAGACCACCGGCGGGCGAGGCACCAAACACGACCCCCTCTACCGGATACGCAGACTGCTGCTCAAAGCGTCCGAGCGAGTCACCGACCGCGGACGAGCCAAGCTGCGGGGCCTGCTCGCAGCCGGCGACCCCCGCGGCGAGGTGCGCGACGCGTGGCACGCGAAGGAGACCCTGCGCGGCGTCTACCGGATCCCAAAACGCAGCGTCGCCGCCGAGACGCTCGACGAGCTCGCCCGCGACCTCCAAGACGACACGTTCTCGGCGGAGCTGAACAAGCTCGGCCGCACCCTGGCCACCTGGCGCACCCAGATCACGAACTGGCACCGGTCGCGTGTGACCAACGGGCCGACCGAAGCAGCGAACAACCTCGCCAAGCTGATCAAGCGGGTGTCGTTCGGGATCACCAACTTCGACCACTACCGCACACGAGTCCTGCTGTATGCAGGCAAGCCCGACTGGACCCTGCTCGACACGCTGACTCCACGCTAAAACACGAAGAGCCAGCAATTCGCTCCGAGACACTCGCCCACCCCTGCTGATGGCGAACGAGTACATCGCGAAGCCGAGGTACAAGAAGCGGGCCAGCGTGGTGCCGAGCATGTCGCACATCTGGTCCTCGTCGAACAGCGCTTCGCCGAATCGCGGATCGGCACCATAGAGACATAGCGAGCGCGCCAACGACTCCATCGGGGAGACCTGAAACGGGAACTGCACATACGAGATGCGCGACACCACCGTCCGCCAGACCGCGTCACTCTGATGCTCGTCTAGCGCGGGTTCCCACAAATTGTGGAATCCGTCGAGCAGGTCCTGCACATCGCGTAGCCGAACCGGTTTGTTGCGATGGTTGTTCCCGCTGGTAACGCAGATGCCGGCCACGGCGAACAGCATTCCCTGCCGGACTTGGGACAGCGCCACCTGCGGCTGGCTCGGCGCCATGCATCGCGTCACCGATACATCCTGCGCGGATTGGAACGCAATCCCCTTCAGCAGTTGATCGCGCGGGAAGCTGCGCACGCGTTGCCGCAAGTCGGCGGGCTTGACCTGGGTGTTTCTCCGATAATGAGGCATGTCGACGCGCTGATCTGGCGGACGGAAATCTCCATATGAACCGTAACGACAGCGCCGTCACCGTCTAGGGCATTTTTTCCGGACTAGCGATTTTCGGCGCGCAGTCCCTGCATTTCCCGTTCCTATCGAGGGCGACATCGCTAGGTTCGCCGGATGCCTCTGGTTCCGATGGCGTCGCTCGCATCGAGCATGCATGCTGGCCCCGGCAGCTATGCGCTGCTTCTGGGCTCAGGTGTCGGCCGTAGCTCCGGCGTACCAACCGGCTGGGATGTCACAGTCGACCTGATCAAGCGGTTCGCGGCTGCGCTGGGGCAGGATCACGGCGGCGATCCGGTCAGTTGGTACAGGAACCACACAGGAGGCGAGCCGGACTATTCGGTACTGCTCGAAGACTTGGCTCCTTCGCCAGAGGACCGCAGGAATCTGCTGGAGGGCTACTTTCAGCCGACAGACGATGAGCGGGACGAAGGCATCAAGATGCCCGGCGTAGCGCATCGCGCAATTGCCGACCTGGTGAAAGCCGGAATCGTCCGAGTTATCGTCACCACGAACTTCGATCGGCTGCTCGAGCAGGCGCTCACCGACGTCGGCGTACAGCCGACTGTCATTGCCAGCGCCGCGCACGCGCAGGGTGCGTTGCCACTCGTCCACAACCGCTGCACGATCATCAAGGTGCACGGCGATTACCTGTCGCCGGACCTGAAGAACACCGTCGAAGAACTCGACAGGTATGACCCAGCAATTGATGCACTGCTCGACCGAGTGTTCGACGAGTACGGGCTAGCGGCGTGCGGCTGGTCAGCCACTTGGGACATAGCGCTGCGCAACGCACTGCTGCGGGCACCGAACAGGAGGTTCGCAACCTACTGGATGCATCGCGGCGACATAGCTGCCCATGCCAACGAACTAATCGCGCACCGCGGTGCGATCCGGATGCAGATTACTGATGCCGACGCCGCTCTTGATGAACTCGCCAATACGGTCGCGGCGCTCGAAGACGCAATCGATAGCGATCCACACGTCACCGCGGCCGCAGTCGCCCGTCTCAAGCGCTATCTCTCGGACCCTGTACACCGCATCCGCCTGCACGATCTGATGTTGACCGAGACGGACCGCCTAATCGACGCTGTGGCGAACCTGCTGGTGAACGCTCCAGATGCGAACCCCGTCTACCTGGAACGACTTCGCGAGTACGAGATCGCTAGCGCTCGGCTGATGACGCTGCTCGCGACGGGTGCGTATTTCTCCAGGAGCGAAGATCACGACCAAATTCTGGCGGCTGCCATCGACCGGTTGGCGAATCGACAGACAGAGCGGGCAGGGAACGTCGTCCTGATCGAATTGCAGCAGTACCCAGCGCTGCTCGCCATGTACGCGACGGCGATCGGCGCCGCCGCTGCGGATCGCATCGGCCCCATCGCCCGCATACTCGGGACAGTCGAGGTCACCAAGCGCGCCGAGACTATGCCAGTCGGAGTCGCTGTCAGCTCGTGGCAAATCCTCAACTACGACATGATGAGGACGAACGTGCCCGGGCTGGAACGACACAAGGTGCCGCACTCACAGCGCCCTTACGAGGTGCTGCGCCCCGCGGTGCAGGAGATCATCCCCGACGATCGGCGCTACGAGAAGCTGTTCGATCAGATCGAGTACCTCTTCGGGCTTGCCTTCTCCTCGCAATCCGGCATTGGAACGGGGCCGATCGGCATGGGGGCATTCAGGCACCTAGTTGGGTACGCGGAGCCCCCGGACCAGCTCGTCCGGAACCATCTTGAGGTGCTCGTCGAAGCAGCAGTCTTTACGAACCCCAACGACCTCGACCAATGCCGCGACGCTTACAACGAGCAATTCAGGCTGGCCTCCCGTCAAACGTGGTAGCGCTTCCGCAAGTTCAGGTCACGACTCGCCTTCGTTGAGCCAACTGCCCGTGTACTGCCCCAATGCTGACATCAGGCCATATGAGATCAGCTTGAATGCTGCGTCGAAGTGCTCGTACATAGCAACAACACTGACATTCGCGCCGTAGTTGCCATACTTGACAAGAGGCAGGGGTGCGTTCTCAAACTTCTCCCCCTTGCGAATCGTCGCATAGCGGAATGTCTGCCCAGTCGGATCTAGTTCGTGGATTGACAACACGACTTTGCGAGTGTTCGCCGGAAGCTTGTCCTCGCCGAGATCGGTGAGCAGCTTGTCGAGACGCTCTGCGAGCCTATGGAGATTGTGGACTGCCTCCTTCGCAAGCCATTCGTCCAAACGATCAGCTTCAAGCACTTCGTTGGTTCGTCCGTCGGCTCGCAGGCTCGCGGCCGCTTCCCGAATCGCTGCCTTTAGGACCAGCTCGAGCGCGTGCCGGCAGTTGTAGACCAGCGGCACGAACAGAGCATCATTCGGTCCCTCGCCGACCCAATGGTCCACGATCAGCCGCGCCGTCTCGGCGAAGCCCGCCGCCAAAGCGTGATCGTCGAAGTGCCACATGATCGCGTTGTTGCGGAATGACTCATCCGGACCCGCGGGGCCGAAGATCACCATGTCAAGTCTCCTCGGTGTTGGCCCAGTCGAACTCGGCTCGTTGGGGATTCCACACCCGATCGCGGTCGGCCCGTTGGACCTGCTGCAGGAACTGCTGGAAGTCTGGATCGGCTGGTGTGCCTGCCAGTGCCGCTGTTGCACGCTCGGCCATACGGCCGAGGTGGAGGCGAAGTCGTTCAGGTGCTTGCACCTGGTGGATCGCATCGCGATTCGCCTTGACCAGGAGGTCGACCCATGCGCTTAGTTCGTCGCCTTTGCGGCCAATCCAGCTGTTGAGGTCATCGGTGAAGCCGTCATACGCCTCGCCCCAATGGAGAATGACTCGTTCGAACCGGAACTTCAGCCGGCCGCTCAGCCGAAATGTGCCGTCCGGTCTGCCGTACAGCTCAGCCTTGACGCGACAGCAGATCGCGTACCACACCTCGCACATCGTCCACGGATTCGTCTTCGGAATCTGAACATTCATGTCGAGGAGGGCGTAGCGCCACGCCAGCGATCCCTCTTGGGGATGGCTCCTGTTGAGATGCGCGACGAACTCCTGCGCCGTATCGAAGCCCAAGTTCAGGTTCTTGTACTCGTTGAGGCTCCAGTGCTCACCGAAGTGCTGCTCGATGTATTCGCTATCGGCAGGCTCCAACGCTCCGTACAGCGCTTCCAAGTCGTGCCGGAACGGCTTTCGCTTCAACTGGTCCATGGTGAACCCGGTGTCCGTGGGGACCAACAGGAGCATCTTTAGCGCCTGCTCAATCCCGTTGTAGGCAGCGGTGATCAGCGGCCACGCCTCCGCCGCCTCATGATCTGGGGAGTAGTCGGGCTTCACAGGGTTTTCTGCTACGAGCTCACGGGTGCGCTTGCAAGCCGTGAACATCCTGTGAAAGGCAACGGAGTCGATCGTCACAGCCGGCACCGTAACCCGGTGTCCGGTGGGCAGCGTCGCCATTTGTGCGGAGGTATCGACGTGCTCTCTACATCGATCTGTCGGTTCGATGCTGCGAATCAACTGCTTCGAGGTTAGGTGGCGGAGCCACTCTCGCTTGGCGAGTGGTCTGATTCACCGGCGAGCGCACTGTCAGGCGCGGCGGGCGGCGGGCCCACCGCATCGCCGGCGCACGCAGCCAACACACCCTACGCAGACACCGCCACAGAACATCGAAACGACAATCTCATCGCGAGATGCTTCTTGCGGTCTTCACGACGGACGCGGTCAACCACCGTGCCTCAACATTCCGCGAACACGGCCACATCGCGACGCCCTCAGCTGGCGGCGGCGATGGTTGCTTCGGGCACGCCGGCGGCTCGGGCGCCGCCGCAGATGCTCTCCCACGTCTCGGCGGGCAGCGTGATGCCGTTGGCCATGCGGTGCTGGCGCCGCTCGTGCTCCACATCGCCGGGCAGCTTCACGGGCTCGGAGGGATCGATCGCGTCAGCGTCGTAGAACCAGTCGAGATAGTCCGCCGCGATGCCGTTGTACCCGTCGTCAGTCTCGCCCACAGCGGCGTCTACCTGGGCCGGGTCGACGTAGACCGAGAGCATGCCGTTGGCGAAGCGAAGCCGGCGCGGCCCTGCAGTGCCGGTACCGGTGAGCGCACCGGCCAGCAGCTCGCACATCACCGAGATGCCCGAGCCCTTGTGCTCCCCCATCGCCCGCAGCGCGCCCGGCCCGTCCATGGAGTTCGGGCGCTGACCCTCCTCGAACGTGTACAGCACCCGCGGGTCGCCGGTGATCTCTCCGTCGCCGGATACGAGGGCGTTGTCGGGGACGGCCGGACCGCCATGCAGCGCCACCATGGCCTTGCCCTCGGCCACCACCGACGTGGCGAAGTCGTGGATGACGGGGCGGCGACCGGCCACGGGCGCTCCGTAGGCGCACGGGTTGGTGCCCATCCGGCGGGCCTTGGCGCCGAACGGGGCCACCAGCCGGCTGTTCGCCACATTCACGAAGTGCACCGAGACCAGGCCTTCGGCTGCGGCCATCTCGGCGTACTCGCCGATGCGGCCGAGGTGGCCCGCGTTGCGCAGCCCCGCCACCGCAACGCCAAGTTCCTTGCATCGCTCGATGCCCAGTTCCACTGCTGCAGGACCGACGGTCTGGCCCATGCCGTACTGGCCGTCCACCAGCAACAGCGCGCCCGAGTCGATGAGCACCTTGAGCTCCTGGTCGGCGAGCTGAATGCCATTCGCCAGCAGATCCACATACAGCGCCGAGCGGATCACACCGTGGCTGTCATGGCCTGCCAGATTGGCCCCCACGAGGCTGCGACCGATACGCGCCGCTTCGGCATCGGAGCACGCCGTATACCGGAAGATCTCAGCGATGAACTCCGCAAGGCGTTCATGGTCGATCACCACGTCGCGGTTCGCGGCGTCATTGTTTGTGCTGGATTCGCTCATCGCCGCAGCGTACGCGGCTCCCCCGGTTCGTTTCCGCACCAGAGCACCGTGACTCGGCCGGCCGGCCTCGCTCCCGCATCGTCGGGATGCTCCACATAGGCTCGCTCGGCGTGAATGCGCCTGATCGATCGGCGGCGGCAGGCTCCACGGAGCACTACGACGTGGTGGTGGTGGGCGCGGGCAATGCGGCGATGTGCGCGGCGCTCGCGGCCCACGAGGGCGGTGCCAGGGTGCTCGTGCTGGAACGGGCGCCCGAGGCCGAGGCCGGCGGCAACAGCCGATTCACTGCCGGCGCGATCCGCTTCGCCTACGACGGCGTCGACGACCTGCGGGCGCTGATGCCCGATCTCACCGACGCCGAAGTGGAGATGACCGACTTCGGCACCTACACCGAAGAGCAGTTCTACGCTGATCTGGGTCGCATCACCGACTACCGGTGCGATCCCGAGCTGGCCGACACGCTCGTCACCCGCAGCAAGGACACGCTGATGTGGATGGCGAGCCATGGTGTGCGGTTCGCGCCGATCTGGGGACGCCAGGCCTTCAAGGTGGACGGGCGCTTCACCTTCTGGGGCGGCCTCACGGTGGAGTCGGTGGGCGGCGGCGAAGGACTCGTGGAATCGCTGCGGGCAGCACTCGACCGGAACCGGATCGACCTGTGGCACGAAGCCGCCGGACGCTCGCTGCTGACCGACGACAGCGGTGCGGTGCGGGGCGTTCGCGTGCGGCGCGGCGGCCGTGTGATCGACGTCGAATGCGGCGCTGTCGTGCTGGCAGCGGGCGGGTTCCAGGCCAATGCCGAATGGCGCACCCGCTACCTCGGTCCCGGATGGGACCTGGCCAAGGTGCGCGGCACCCGCTTCAACACCGGCGACGGAATCGCCATGGCGCTCGACATCGGCGCGATGCCGTATGGCAACTGGAGCGGCGCTCACGCCGTGGCGTGGGACTACAACGCCCCGGAGTTCGGCGATCTCGCCGTCGGCGACGGCTTCCAGAAGCACAGCTACCCGTTCGCGATCGTGCTGAACCAGGACGGCCGGCGCTTCGTGGACGAGGGCGCCGACTTCCGCAACTACACCTACGCCCGCTACGGGCGCGAAATCCTTGCCCAGCCGGGGCATTCGGCCTGGCAGGTCTTCGACGCCAGCACCGAGCACCTGCAGCGCGACGAGTACCGCATCCGCCAAGTCACCAAAGTGACCGCCGACAGCATCGAAGAGCTCTGCGCGCGCATGGAGGACGTGCACACCGAGGGAGCGCTGGCAACGATCAGCGAGTTCAACGCAGCGGTCGACTGCAGCGTCCCGTTCGACCCCAACGTGCTCGACGGCCGCCGCACCAGGGGCCTCGGCCCCGACAAGACGAACTGGGCGATGCCGATCGAGACGCCGCCGTTCTCAGCGTTCCGCGTGACGTGCGGCCTGACCTTCACGTTCGGCGGGCTGCGCATCGACGAAACCGGCTGCGTGATCGACACCGACCTGCGGCCGATCACGGGCTTGTATGCCGCAGGCGAGCTGGTGGGCGGCCTGTTCTACGGCAACTATCCCGGCGGTTCGGGCCTCTCGGCTGGTGCCGTGTTCGGCCGCCTGGCGGGAAGCTCCGCCGCTGCGCACGCCGCTGGCTGAGCCGCCTCTGCCGAATGGGCGGCGGCTCCCCGGCGGGCGGTAGCGTCCAATCGCTATGTCTTCCTCGCCCAACGACTCTGGTTCGAAGATCGTCTACACCCACACTGACGAGGCGCCAGCGCTGGCCACCTATTCGCTGCTGCCGATCATCACCGCGTTCACCGACGCTGCAGGCGTCGATGTCGAGACGCGTGACATCTCGCTGGCAGGGCGGATCATTGCGGCCTTCGGTGACATGCTCGAGCCACACCAGCGGATCGGCGATGCGCTGAGCGAACTCGGCGCGTGGACCCAGGACCGCGGCGCCAACATCATCAAGCTGCCCAACATCTCCGCCTCGGTCCCCCAGGTCAAGGACGCCGTCGCCGAGCTGCAATCGAAGGGCTACGCAGTCCCCGACTATCCCGACGACCCCGCAGACGCCTCCGAGCGCGAGATCCGCGAGCGCTTCGATCGGGTGAAGGGCTCGGCGGTGAACCCTGTGCTGCGCGAAGGCAACTCCGACCGCCGCGCACCCCGCGCCGTGAAGGAATACGCGCGCCAGTACCCCCACTCGATGGGCGCCTGGTCACCGCAGAGCCAGAGCCACGTGGCGACGATGTCCGGCGGCGACTTTCGCTCGAATGAGCAGTCAGTTACGGCGGGCGGCGCCGGCTCGCTGAGCATCGAGCATGTGGACAACGACGGGAACGTGCGCCTGATGCGCAAAGTCCCCGTGGGCGCCGGCGATGTCGTCGACTCCACGTTCATGTCGGTCGCCGCGCTGCGCGAGTTCCTCGATGATCAGATCGCCGACGCCCGCTCGGGTGGCGTGCTGTTCTCGCTGCACCTCAAGGCCACCATGATGAAGGTCGCCGATCCGATTGTCTTCGGACATGCAGTGCGGGCGTTCTTCGCACCGGTGTTCGACCGGCACGCCGAAGCACTCGCGGCCGCCGGTGCAGACCCCAATGACGGCTGGGCCAACGTGCTGGCCGCCGTCGAATCGCTGCCGGCAGCACAGCGCAAGGCCATCGAGGCCGACATCGCCGCCACGCTTGCCGAGCGCCCCGGCTTGGCCATGGTCGACTCCGATCGCGGCATCACCAACCTGCACGTGCCCAGCGATGTCATCGTGGACGCCTCCATGCCGGCCATGATCCGGTCGTCGGGCCAGATGTGGAACGCCGAGGGCAACCAGCACGACACCAAGGCCGTCATCCCCGACTCCAGCTACGCGGGCATCTATCAAGCGGTGATCGACGACTGCCGCGCCAACGGCGCATACGACCCGACGACCATGGGCTCGGTGCCCAACGTGGGCCTCATGGCCCAGAAGGCCGAGGAGTACGGCAGTCACGACAAGACCTACGAGGTGGACGCCGCGGGGACCATGCGCGTGGTCACCGAGTCCGGCGAGGTGCTGATGAGCCACCGGGTCGCCGAGGGCGACATCTGGCGCATGTGCACCACCAACGACGCAGCCATCGCCAACTGGGTCGATCTGGCCATCGAGCGAGGTCAGCTCA
This sequence comes from Candidatus Poriferisodalis sp., assembly GCF_965219595.1. Classification (NCBI taxonomy): domain Bacteria; kingdom Bacillati; phylum Actinomycetota; class Acidimicrobiia; order Acidimicrobiales; family Candidatus Poriferisodalaceae; genus Candidatus Poriferisodalis; species Candidatus Poriferisodalis sp. The sequence continues at coordinate 2,741,511 of NZ_OZ244781.1, read as the reverse complement.
CCGGAGCCGCGGTGGTGTTCTGGCTCGATGCCGAACGGCCCCACGATGCGCAGCTCATCGCCAAGGTCGATGCGCGACTGGCGCAACGGCAGGCTGACGACGCCTCGATCGGCGAGCTCGACATCAGGACCTTGGCCCCGGCCGATGCCTGCCGTTTCTCGCTGGAGCGCATCCGGCGCGGGGAGGACACCATCTCGGTCACGGGCAACGTGTTGCGCGACTACAACACCGACCTGTTCCCGATCCTCGAGCTGGGCACGTCGGCCAAGATGCTCTCGGTCGTGCCGCTCATGGCCGGCGGCGGCCTCTTCGAGACGGGTGCCGGTGGCTCGGCGCCCAAGCATGTCCAGCAGATGGTGGCCGAGAACCACCTCCGCTGGGACAGCCTGGGTGAGTTCCTGGCCCTGGCGGTGTCGCTCGAGCACTTGGGCCGCATAGCCGGCAACCCCGTCGCGCAACTGCTCGCTGACACCCTCGACGCTGCGATCGGCACATGGCTCGCCGAAGGCCGTGCTCCCAGCCGCCGCGTCAACGAGCCCGACAACCGCGCCAGCCACTTCCATCTCGCGAAGCACTGGGCCGACGAGATGGCCCGCCAGGGCACCGACGCCGACCTCGCCGAACGATTCGCCCCGCTGGCGGCAGCATTGGCCGCCAATGAGAGCCAGATCGTTGACGAGCTGGTGGAGTGCCAGGGAGTGCCGGTCGACCTCGGCGGCTACTACCTGCCCGACCCCGCACTTGCCGAAGCCGCCATGCGGCCGAGCGCCACCTTCAACGACATCCTCGACGGCTTCCGCAGCAGCACCGGGAACTGACTCGCGCCGTCGCAGCGTCGCGATCAGGTCCCCCGTGCCAGCTCAGTGCGTGTCTAGCTCAGAAGCCGCCCGATACGACTGCAGGTCATCAGGCGACAGCTGATCCGCATCGACGAGCCGGTAGTGGCGCTCACGCGCAATGGTGATCTCCCCATCGCGCTCAGCAAACTCGAAGAGCGCAATGTCATCGTCTTGCATGAATTGAGCAGCGATTGGTCGCGGTTGAAGCTCAGTGAATTTCTGCTCGGCGACCCGGAAGTCCTGCCAGATCTGGATGACACTCAACACATCGGTTCCGCCCTTGGCCTGCACCGGCAGGACAAAGTGAGCTCCATGAGTATCGACACCGACGTAGAGTTCGTCCGTCTCGACCTGAGAACTGCTCGGCTCCCCCGAGATGACATCGTCGATCTCAATTGTCGTCCGCAAGTGACTCTGAAGCGGATAGCAAGTCAAACCAGTGAACACGTCAAGCAACCGGTTGTAGCGGACGCGAGCCAGCAAGGCCTGCTCGTCTGACATTGAGTACATCGAGATCACGCCCGGCGTCGCATCTGGGATCTTGACCATCGTCAAACCCTGACGGGGCTCAATCACGTTCACGGGCACGAGGCGCAGCACATACACGGCATTGCCGCCGGGAAATATCGCCCAATCGAGTCCTGACGGTGCCGCTTCCAGAATCGAGGCTGGCAAAGGCGTGCGATACTTCAGTGAGTAGACGACATCGCCGACGTTCTTGGGCCGCTTCTCGCCGAGGTCTGCAGCGGCCGCGATGATCTCGTCTCTGGTGAAGGGCACCTCGTCCAGGCCCGGTTGGAACTTCTCGGCAAAGATCTTGCCAACAATTCGCTGGGCCAGGGTGCCCGACGCCGACGACGCCTCATCGCTCATCAGCTCTTGCCGCCGGGCCATCGCAACACGAGGACCTCCTCGCGAAGCTGGTCCCGCGTCGCCGTGGCCGGTCGCGTCCTGAACAGATCGATGCCTTCTACCTCGTAACCACACCGCTCGGCAATGGAGGCGAGAATCTGACCGGTGCGGATCATCACTCGCAGATAGGACGCCTGATCACCAACGACGTATGCGAGGCGGGCACCGGGCCGCAACACGTCTCGCAGCGACAACAGATGACGCGCCATGCCACCGAAGTAGAGCTTCGTCACGCGGTGGTACATGCGCTCGAAGCCCGAGTCCTTGCCTAGAGCGATTCGACGTTCCTCAATCTGGGCGGACAGCTCCTGCACCCGCGTGTCGTCCGCGACCCAAGCAGAGTCATCGTCATCGCGGTAGACGCCGCGCGTGTTCGAACGGAGTAGTTCGCGCTTGGTGCTGCGCAAGCTTGCTCGATCGGTGAGGTAGCCCAACAGCACCGACTCAAGACGGACAGTTCGCGAGTAGTCCTTCTCATTGGGGTAGGGGGGCGAGGTAATGACAGCGTCCACGCTCTCGGCTGGCACACACGATGCGACAGCCCGCGCATCTCCAGCAACGATATTGGCAGCTGTCTCGTTCCGCTCCGCCAGCACGCGCAGGTCCTCAACCATCGACCGCACCCGATCCAGCCATGGGGCCACGACTGCTGCATCGTCCCGTATCGTGCCGACGCCCACCTCGGGGCCGAATCGGAGGTTGCCTACCTCAGTCGGGAGTACACGGGCGAAGGCGAGCATCTCGTGGTCCGAGATGCCTGCCGCATGTTCGCCCCGTAGCGCTTCGCGCAGCACAAGCGCCTTGTGCAACGGCAGCGGGCTGATGGAGTGCTTGATGAGCAGCTTGGCAGCGTCAGCATCCAGGCCTCGCAAGAGAAGGCCCTCGGCCGTCGATGCGCCGAGCTCATCGCTCAGCTGATCCGCTGCCAATGTTGCCGAAGCCTTCTCGGCAACCAAGTCCGCATGGCTCGCCAACGCATCAGGGTCTGGAGACCAATCGGTCTTCACTTCGGCTGCGAACTTCGACATCGGCATCGCTTCGACGCCGATGCTCGCGATGCCCAACTTCTTTGATTCCACCAAGGTCGTGCCGGTCCCGCAAAACGGATCGAGCACAACTGCGTCATCTCCAAGCTCGAACCGGCCCGCGTAGTCACGCACCAAGTGGGGCGGAAACGACAGCACGAATCGGTACCAGCCATGGGCAGGGGCATCACACTGGAGCAACGAATTCATCGCCCCGTTAGTTGGGGGCCGAGGTGCCGCAACCACGCTGCCGACCGTAGACCACACTCCCATCCCGGGTAGGTGATCCTGTTCCCGACCCGGTGCCTCACTGGTCGTCGTACGTCTCATGGCCGCCCCTCGCGTTGCTGATCCGGCTAAGAACGTATGTATGGGGTGTTACAGGCCCGGTGTTCGTTGGCCGAACGGCCCAACCGCTACCGAGTCAGCCAAGAGCAGGGCTGAGATGCAGCGAGCGGGCACTCGTCAGTCAGCCCGCATGACGCAGGTGTAGCTACCGGAACGAGGCCACCCGGACTCATATCGGCGGTGGCCATCAGTTGCGCCACCGCGGGCCGTTCGCGGTTCCAGGTGCGAAGCCACTCAGATCGCTACCGCAGTGCGACTTGACGTCCGCGATGAGATCGGGAGTCGTACCGCCGCAGCGACTGCTCATGTGCGATGAAGCACAGAAAATATCTCGCACGGCTCAGGAGTTCGTCGTTATGGTCGCGGGACGGTGAGGTTCCAGATCAGTTTCGAGTTGATCGACTGTCAGGGGTGCGGCGAGCACCGGCAGCGGGGACTCGATTGTCCGACATGTGGAGCTCGGGCTGCGCCGGCCGAAGTCGATCTGCAGCATCAGAGTCGCCTGCGGGCACTCGAACTGGTCAAGCAGAAACGGGCGTCGCCTGGTCGAGCTCCCGACGCTTCGCCATTGGAAATGCTCGTGTCGCCGCTGCTCGTGCAGCTCCCGGATCGAGTCTCGCGGGGCGCCGACGCAATTTCCCGCACCCGCAAGGCCCGACCGGATGAGCTGCAACAGATCGCAGCAGACATTGCCGACCTCGAAGCCTGGGTCAGCGAGACGCCTCAGCTGAGACCGCTGAGTGCCTACGCGCGGCACGTGAAGATCACGGTCGAGCACCTGATAGCGGTCTTCGATGTCACCGTCGCAATGCTCGAAGCGCGTCGAGGATCAGATGCCCAACATCTCGAGCCCCAGCTGCAGGAGCACCTGGACACAGCGACCGCCGCGATCTCTCGATGCAACGAGCTGTCCGACCAGATCACCGGGCTTGCAATGTCGGACAATGCTGTAGCCACTTGGATTCGCTTCGCGATCGGCGACGACATGGTGGCAGCGGAAGCCCGCGGCCGAGCGATCCTCGAGGATCACGGGCTGACCTCAGATCAAGTCAGCGTCGGTATCTTGGCGTTGCTGTGGGACTTCATCTTCGCATCGACCTCAGACGAGGGCACGTTTTGGTGCCGCGCCGCACAGCATCAATCGCTGCTCGCCCGTCATCGAGACCGAGTCGTCGAGATCGCCGAGACCGAGATCTTCAAACAGCGCGCCACCGACGCATTGGACGATCTGTTGCACGCGGCACGGTTGGCCGTCCAAGAGGGCGATTCTGAGTCCCAGCGCCAGCGCGCCACCGAGATGTTGGACTTCGGCCACCGGCTCGTCGAACAGCCACTCAAGCTGCACCTCGGCATCGCATGTGCGGCAACCACAAGTCGGCAGTTCGAGTCGACCCAAGCGAGCGATGTCGCTGCGCTGACTCGGGTCGCGAGCCAGAAGGGCTGGGCTGTCGCTCCGCTACTGGGCGATTCCGATATCCGCAACGCCTTTGCTCACCGCGATTACTCGGTCCGATCCGACGGCATGATCGAGCTGTGCCCTGCAAGATGCGCAGCGCAGGGCCATCCACCAAAGGTGATGTCGACTGACGAATTGTGCGACGCGGTGCTCGCGATCAGCGAAGCATGCGGTGTCATGGACATGGCACTCGCGCTCGTTACCGGCCGCTGCGTCGGCGATCACGCCGATGGCACGTCACCGTTCCTGATCCGCTCCCTCGCAGAAGGACTGCTCGGCTGGGACAATGCCGGCTTGCGCCTCGAAGACGACGAAGCCGTCATCGAGGCGCGAAGCACACGGCCGGTCAAGTTCGCAGAAGTCGGGCCTCTGGCTTCGACCCATCTGGGCAACCACAGTCGTCTCACCATTCGGCTCACCACGAACAGCGGCGATCACGAGATACGTATCCCTGTCCAAGAGCTCAAGGAATGGTCACAGGTCGCCGGGGAAACGGCCCGCTCGGCCGCATTCCTGACCGCGTGGCACCGGGCAACGATCGACGGTGCACCGGCCTTCACAGAAGCCCAGGTACGTAAGGCGCTTGCCGTGCAAGCGCTCCAGCTCCTGGCGGACGAGACCAAACCCTTCGGGAACACCCGACGCGAGCTCGCAAGCCTGCGACAAGCCGCCAAAGCGGTCGGCGACAACGATCTGGCCAAAGCAATCGCCAGCTGTATCGGATGGAGAGCCGGAATCGAGGCGGGGCATCGACCTGCCACCAACCCCATCGGCTGGCTCGTCGACCTAGCTTCCGTGGACGTGCAGCCAATCACCGAATGGATAATCCCCGACTGAGATCTACCTCTACCGTTGGCGGCAAGTGGAATAACGACCAGTGCGCATGGCGCGACACTTGGGGCGAGGCGAACCCGGATCGCCCGACCCTCGACCCCAAGATAGTCGTCCTCAACACCCGGCTTCGAGGCGATTTCTCCTGGCCGCGCAGGATCGACTCGTCCGGGAGCGACAACGGCGCCTTACGGAGCAAGAAGGAACACACGGCCGCGAACGGACTCGGACCTGAGAACCGAGCGCGGTTCGCAGGCTGCCGTCGACGTTTGCGCTTCTTGGCCAAGCCCACAGACCTCCTTCACGCAGATGTCGTCATTCAACCGCCGCCCGGACTCGTCGAGCATCCCTCGAGCTGCGGTAGCGGTTGTGACGACAGGCATCTATGAGGGTCGCAGTATCGCGGTGCGCCAATTGGAGCCACTTGGCGACGGTTTCTTGTAGACGCCGGGGTTGCGGTAATACGCCGCTTCGGCAGGTCCGGCGCGACTCGCGATCGTCCGGGGAGGTCCTTGAAGGTGGCCATGGGAGATGTAGCCCCAGCCAGTCGCGCACGCCAAGCCTGATGCGCGCGGTTCCTCTACGAGCGTGCGTGGGGCCGATAAAGTGGCTTCGTTGCCTCGGCGGCTGCTGAGAGCGACTACCGACAAGTGAGGCCTGCAGAGGCGGGCGCTCAAGAGAGGAGACGATGCGATGAGTGATCGCGTTGTTCAAGTCGCCGCAAAGTGGTCGCGGCGAATGCAAGACCCCAACTTCCCTGGGGCTGAGACCCATTTCATGCTGGTTCCGGCGAGCGAGCTGCCAGACGGCCTGCCGCTCAATGCGAACCCGAGAGAACCGCAGATCAACAGGCCGGTGTACCGGACCGTGTCGCGATCGCTGCGCCAAGACGACGACAGCATCCCAGGCAGTTTCCATCTCAAGCACCGCGGCCTGACGCTCGTCGCATCAGCGGTGAAGAAGAGCCGGGAGCTGCATCCCGCAGGCCTTGACGTATTCGAACTGCACTTCGCGGACGACGGAATGTACGGCATCGTCGACGGCGGTCATTCTTACGAGATCGTCCAAGAAGCGAACAAATCGAACGCAATCCCCAAGAACGCATTCATCAAGCTCGAAGTGATGACCGGTCTCGACACCGAGAGTCTTGTTACTGAGATCGCCGGTGGCCGAAACACCAGCATGCAGGTGCAGGACAAATCGCTCGCCGACTTGGAGGGCAAGTTCCAGTTCCTGAAAGACGAACTCGAAGTCGACGGCTGGGTTGAACGCGTGGCGTGGCACGAGGGCGATGACGGCGACATCGATGTGGTCGATGTCATCGCTGCGATCTCGTGCTTCGACATCGAGAGCCACCCCGATCGCAGCAGCCACCCGGTGGACGCATACAGACGCAAGAAGTCGATGCTGGACCGCTTCCGAAGCGACCCGCACCGCTATCACAGACTCACGCCGGTGATCAGGGACATCTTGCAGCTGCACGACTGGATTGCCTATGACTCAGAGAATCGCTGGCAGGAAATCGGCGGAGTCTCCGGCAGCGGCGGCAAGTACGGACACCTCGACATGGTCGAGAAGGTGAAGGAGGGCCGTTCGGGCTTCGAATTCCCGTTCTTGCCCGACATGCGCTCGCAGAAGCGCCTCCGGCGGCCGGCGACTTTCCCAATTCTCGCCAGCTTCCGGCTGCTGCTCGTCCAAGACAAGACAGCTGAATCGGTTGGCCGTTACCGGCCTGTCATGTGGCGCAACGACTTCGACGAGGTTATGGAACTCTGGGAAGCCGCTGGCGGGCAATTGCTGCGCACCTTTTATGAACACTGGGACACCACAGGCAGAGACCTGCACGCGGCCGGCCGCTCACCGGCGCTGTGGGGGTCGGTCTACAAGGAACTGGCGGTGATTGACGCAGAGCGACGAGGTGCCATATGAGACCCACCGATGTGCTTCACGCTGGCATCGTTGGCACCAACTCTTCCTATGTCCGCACCATCACCGGGTCGGCTCAGATCCGGTCACTGCAACACTGCCATCGACAAATCGCATTGGCAGCAGCCGCGAAGGCCGTCGTCGGATCGAATCACATCGCTGAGTTGGCGGCCGCTGTCTCGCGCCGCTCAGCGGTCCATTCCGGGATCGTCGAGCTAACACGGACCGTGGCGATGTGGTCAGAATCACTCGGCGCAGCAACGCGCTTCGACAAGACGGCTGCCGTGGCCCGGGAGATCACCCTTCTCAGCCGCTTGTCGAAGCAGTTGGTGGCGAGCTCCGCGCTCACTGCAGAAGCGAGCGTGCGCCGGCTCGGCACGCCGCTCACCCTTGCGCCTCTTGCGCGCATTGGCCGCTCCACCGAAGCACTCGTGTCCGCTTCGTTGCGTTCGTTCGCGGACCTGTGGCAGCGGCTGGAGTACTGCTATCCGCCGAACTTACGTGGACTGGCGAGCCTTGATCAGGCAGCGAGGATCGCAAGAGCGGAGGGCATCGCCGTGTGTGGAGTACCGCGCGCTGAGATCGTTCAGGAGCTCCTGGCGGCACCAGACGCTACGACACGTCGACAGGTGCTGCTGTACCACCGCGAGGCGATCGTGGAGGACTGCCGGGACGTGCTCGTAGGCCTGGACGGCGAGCTGGCCGATCAGTGCCGATTCGCAGTCGGTGCCATCGCCGATGGACACAGCTCCGCCGCCCAGTCGCACGCCGCGGGCGTCATCACCAGCGTGCTCGAAGTCATACCAAAGCGATTCAGGCGTGAGTTCCCAAGCAAACCGCTGGACAACGTACCAATCAACAGGCTGCGTTGGTGGCTTGCGCTTCAACCCGTCGACGCCGCCTTCGTGTCGTGGAAGCCAGAGAGCGGGAAACCGCCGCCGGACCAGTTCTCACGGAATCCGACAAGTCACTGCGTAGGTCAGACAGGAGTCTTCAGCGAGTACAGGTCGCTGTCAGCCGTGATGCTGGCCGCATCGCTGACCCGACAATTTGGGCAACACATAGTTGACCAATTCAGCCAGCCGTGACCGAGCCAACCGAGCAGCCATGGATTCCCTATCCCATTCGTGAGCTACGACGCGCAACAGCCGAGCGCGAGGCGGCCGGCGAGAGCCTGTGGACCGAGCAGCTCGATCTGAAGACACGCACCAAGCTCGCAGCTCGCGTCCGAGACCAACTATGGGATGACATTCACGAAGGCGGCGTGCGGACGCTGCTGAGCGCCATTACACAAGACGTCTCGGATGCCGCAGGAGTCGTGAGTCGGGCCGGCGAAGTTCCCGAGTTGTTCGGGCGTCAGGATGTCGACGATTTCGTGGCCAGCATCAGGGACCCAGGCCAAGATCTCCTCGTCATCTTCGGGCTGATCGAGGGTGTGTGGCGCTGGCAAGCGGTCATCGACGAGGAGTTCATCGAGAGGCGCTCCAGAGCGCGGCAACACTTTCAGGACAGGATCAACGAGATCCTCGAAGACCATCGAATCGGGTTCGTCTTCGCCGGTGGGAACTTCCTGCCTCGCAGCGGCAGCATCGCGGACCGAGAGATCTTGGTGCCCGCATTTGAGTACCTCACCGGCGATCAGCGCTTCGCCGATGCCGAGAACACATACCGCGAAGCCCTTACGGCGATCCAGCATCGCCAGCCTGACGAAGCCATCACCAAAGCATGTACGGCGCTGCAGTCCGTGCTCGCCGCGCTCGACTGCGGCAACGGCTCCGACAGGCTCTCCAAGCAGATCGCCGTCGCGATCGATAAGGGGCTCTTGGCTAAGCACGACAAGCCTCTTGAAGGCTGGCTCACAGCAGACCGTGGAAACTTCGGCAGCGCGCATCCCAGCGACAGCTCTGCCGAGCGCCCCGATGCGTGGCTCACTGTGCACGTCATCGGTGCCATCGTCCTCAGACTCAGCCGTGGTGGCGCACGAGGCGCATCGGCTGAGTGAGCTAACCGAATGCGTGCTCTTGACGACGCTCACACTCGACAGGATGATCGAGGTGCTCGATTAGTCGGTCCCAGCAAGTTAGCTGCGCGTGCGTCCCTGATTCGACCTCACCGCTGGTTATGAAGCAGCGCTCGGCAGCCGTAAGCCATTCACGGCTCTCGCAGCGGTTAGGTATCGAGCTCGGCCAGCCCCCCGGGGCCGAGCCGGCCGGTGTCGCGATAAGCCGCGAGCTTGTCCCTGCTGTCGGCTATGTCCAGGTTCGCCATGGTGAGCTGCCCGATGCGGTCGCCTGGGCCGAACGCTGCGTCCTCGACTCGTTCCATCGACAGTCGATCTGCCGCGTAGGTGAGCGCAGGGCCGGTCGTGTCGAGCACCGAGTAGTCATCGCCACGGCGCAGCCGCAGCGTGACCTCGCCCGAAACGGACGAGCCCAGCCAGCGCAGCAGCGAGTCGCGCAGCATCAGCGCCTGGGGGTCGAACCAGCGGCCCTCGTACAGCAGCCGACCCAGACGGCGGCCCATCGTGCGGTAGTTGTCGAGTGTGGCTTCGTTGTGGATCGCTGACAGCAGCCGCTCATACGCGATGTGCAGCAGCGCCATGCCCGGCGCTTCGTAGATGCCACGCGATTTGGCCTCGATGACGCGGTTCTCGATCTGGTCGCTCATGCCGAGTCCGTGGCGCCCGCCGACGGCGTTGGCTTCCAGCACCAGCGCAACGTGATCGCTGCCCTCTGCGTCTGATGCCGAGAACTCCCGCCCACCGATGGCAACAGGCCAACCAGCCTCGAAGCGGATCGTGACGTCCTCAGCGTCGATTCCGACCGCCGGATCCCAGTGGGCGACGCCCATGATCGGCTCAACGATCTCCATCGACGTGCCCAAGTCCTCCAGCTGCTTGGCCTCGTGGGTGGCGCCCCAGATGTTCGCGTCGGTGGAATAGGCCTTCTCGGTGGGGTCCCGGTACGGCAGCCCGCGCGACACCAGGAACTCGCTCATCCCAGCCCGGCCGCCCAGCTCGTCCACGAACGCCGCGTCCAGCCAGGGCTTGTAGATGCGCAGCCCGGCGTTGACCAGCAGGCCGTAGCGGTAGAAGCGCTCGATGTCGTTGCCCTTGTACGTCGAGCCGTCGCCCCAGATGTCCACGCCGTCTTCGGCCATCCCTGCCACCAGCATCGTGCCAGTCACCGCCCGGCCCAGCGGCGTGGTGTTGAAGTACGTGCGGCCGGCTGTCGAGATGTGGAACGCGCCGCATTGCAGCGCCATCAAGCCCTCTCGCACCAGTTCCGCTCGGCAGTCCACCAAGCGTGCTGCGTGGGCGCCGTAGTCGAGTGCCCGCTGTGGCACACCCGACAAGTCGGGCTCGTCGTACTGGCCCAGATCGGCCGTGTAGGCGCACACGAGCGCGCCGCGCTCGTTCATCCACGCCACCGCTGCAGAGGTGTCGAGCCCGCCGGAGAACGCGATGCCGACCCGCTCCCCCACGGGGAGCTCGGCCAGCACGCGCGAACCGCCAGCAGATGCAGGTCCAGTCGACATAGGCCACAACGGTACGGCTTTCGACTGCCACATCGACTGTGCTTTTCGGCGAACCCCACGCTGCCGTTCACTGCGTTCTGATCGCGCTGCGCGTACGCTCCGCCACGAAGGGGTGACTCATGAGCGACAGCGAGGCAACAGGCACCACGAACGGCACTGCCACCGGCCAATCCATAGCCGAGCTGCTGAGCGACATGGTGCGCATTCCCAGTGTCAACCCGATGCACCACGGGCCGCGCTCGGGCACTGTTGCCGAGGCCGATATGGCCAACTGGGTGGCCGAACGAGCAGCAGCGTTGGGCGCCGAGGTTGAGCTCGACGAGATCGAGCCCGGGCGTCCCAACGTGTATGCCCGCTTCACCGGCCGCACCGAGCGCATGCTGGCCATCGACGTGCACCTCGACACCGTTGGTGTCGAGCACATGGAGGGCGATCCCTTCGAGGGCCGGATCAGCGAAGGTCGGGTCTGGGGGCGAGGATCGGTCGACACCAAAGCGACGATGGCCGTGGTGCTCGCCGTACTGGCCGAGATGGCTGCCGCCGGTCAGCAGCCGATGTGCACGGTCGAGCTGGTCGGCACAGTCTCCGAGGAAGGCGGCGGCCTGGCCGGCGCCGGGGCATACCGCGACCGCCTGCTGGAGCGCAACGAGCGCCGCGAGCAGATCGTCGTCGCCGAGCCGACAATGTGCGTGCCGGTGTACGGCCACAAGGGCGGGCTCGGCCTCGAAGTCGAGGTCGAGGGGCGTGCAGCGCACTCCTCCAAACCCCACCTGGGCATCAATGCGCTGTCCGCCGGCGCCCGCATCATCGCCGCCATTGATGCCGAGCAAGAGCGCTTGGCGAACCAGCGGGATGTCGGTGTGCTCGGGGCTGGCACGGTGTCGGTCAACGAAATGGGAGGCGGGCGGGCCCGCAACATCATTCCCGACCATTGCGAGTTGTACATCGGCAGGCGCATCGCCGACGGCGAGGACTACCGAACCGAACTCACCCGCCTCACCGACTTGGTGCGCGCCGCAGCGCTGCCCGCGCGGGTGAAGGTGGAGCTGGCGAACGGCTTGGGCGAGAACGCGTTCTTTCAAGCCCCCGGGAGCGACTTGGTCACCGCCCTGGCGGAGATGTCAGGCCACGGCCCGGCCGTGGCCGACTTCGGCACGAATGCGCTGCGCTACGGCGAGGTGGCCGACCAGATCGTGGTGTTCGGCCCGGGTTCCATCGATCAGGCCCACCAGGCGACCGAATGGGTGGAGATCGCAGAGCTCGAACGCGCAGCCGACGTCTACCGCCAACTGTTCGCCCGTTGAGGCTGAGCCGAGGGTGAAGCCGTGGCCCGAGCGGCCCGTGAGCCCGTGTCCAATTGAAATTGGGAACAAGAGCGGGCAGCGCAGCGCGAAGCTGTGGCCCGATCAACTGGCGCGGGCCGAGATGAATACCGGGATCTCGCGATCTGTCTTGGCTTGGTACTCCGCGTAGGGCGGGAACGCTTCGACGCACCGTTCCCACCACGCCTCACGCTCGGCCCCGCTGATGAGGCGCACCGTGGTCTCGAATGGCTCAGGTCCGTCCTGGATGAGCACCGCCGGGTCTGCCATCAGGTTGTGGTACCAGCCCGGATGCGCCGGGGCGCCGCCCTTGGAGCCGACGATCGCGTACTCGCCCTCGTGCTCCACGCGCATCAGCGGCACCTTGCGCACGAGGCCGGTGCGGTGCCCGACGGTCGTCATGACGATGATCGGCAGCCCGGTATCGCGCAGCGTGTTCGCCTCGGTGCCCGAAGAGGCCTCGTACACATTGGCCTGCTCCTTCACCCAGTCCCAGGTGCTGGGTCCGTATTCGCCGTCGAACTTCTCGCTGTGTGCCATGCCGGGCAATCTACGGCAGTACGCCACGGCTTCGCCTGAGGCTCTTCCGCTGGGCATCGCGCCGAAATGCGTTCGCCTGACAGGTGTGCTGCACGCCTACGATCCACAGCGTGCAGATCATGTCCGCGCTGTTCATCGAGCACTTCGACATGCGCCAGGCCGCGGGCGGCGCGGCCCGCATCGATCTGGGCGGCGTTCACTTCTCGATGGCGGCTCCCGGCCCGTTCCCGGTGACCATCACGCCGCACATGCTCGTGCTGGTGCGCTGCGGGGCCTCGCACACCGGATTGGCGGCGCTGGAAGTGAGGTTCATGCGCGGCGACGAGCAGATGGCGCGCAACGTGCAGCCGCTCAGCGTCGAGCCCGGCAAGTTCGGTTACAACCTCGTGCAGGCCGAGCTGACCTTCGACGAGCCGTCGACGATCGAGGCCCACTGCCGCGTTGACCAGGGCGAGGTGCTGATCGTTCCCCTCACCATGAACCCGCCCGCCGACGAGCCCGAGCCGCCGACGGCAGGGCCGGCCGCGGGCGGCTGGACCGGCACGCCTGCACAGCAGGACAGCTAGGCGGGCCGGGCACGCATGCCGTTCACCGTCGGCTTCTCCCAGCACGCCGATCCCGGCATCGCGACCGGCGAGATCGTGGGGCGGGTGCTCGAGACGCTGGGAGTGCAGCCCGACGTCGCCGTGCTGTTCACCTCCGGCGAACACATGGGCAACACCGATGAGATTGCCGCGGCAGTGGTCGAGCTGCTGAATCCCGGTGCATTCATCGGCACGACGGCGGTCTCGGTGGCGGCGGGCGAGCGCGAGATTGAGGAAGAGACCGCTGCCGTGCTGTGGGTGGGCAGCTTGGGCGGCAGCAATGCGCCGCGGGCGCGTGCGGTCCGGCTGGGCGCGGTACCCGATCCGGTTGCTGACGACGAAGCGCTCGCAGCCGCACTCGACGAAGTGCACGCCGCCGGCGATCTCTCGATGGTCGTGCTGGCCGACCCGTACTCCTACCCCGTCGATGCCGCCCTCGGGCATTGGGCAGAGCGCTGGCCCGACGTGAGCGTGCTGGGCGGACTGTCGTCTGGAGCACCGATGCCGGGCGGCAACCGCATAGTCGTGGACGGCAGCGTGCACCGCGACGGCGCTGCGGCCCTGATCGTGGGCGGCAGCGCGAACGTGACGCACCTGGTCTCGCAGGGGTGCCGACCCATCGGCCAGCCCTACATCATCACCGAGGCGGAGGGCAACGTGGTGAAGTCGCTCGGGGGCATGCCGCCGTTCGAGCGGCTGCAGCAGGTGTTCTCCAAGCTCGATCCCGCCGACCAGCGCCTCGTGCAGCGAGGGCTGCACGTGGGCCGGGTGACCGACGAGCGCAAGATCGACTTCGAGCGCGGCGATTTCCTGATCCGCGGTGTGCTCGGCGCAGACCGTGACAGCGGCGCCATCGCCATCGGCGACGAGGCGCCGATCGGCGCGACGGTGCAGTTTCATGTGCGCGACGCCGTAACTGCCGACGAAGACCTGCGCGCCGCTCTCGCGCACTCGCCGCAGACCGAAGGCGCCCTGCTGTTCACCTGCAACGGCCGGGGCACCCACCTGTTCGACGCGCCCCATCACGACGCGGCTGCGCTCGCGGACCACACGTCGGCTGAGGTGGCCGGCATGTTTTGTGCCGGCGAGATCGGCCCGGTCGGCGCCCGCTCGTACGTGCACGGTTTCACCGCTTCGATGGCGCTGTTCTCCGACGCCGATGGGCAATGATGAGCCGAGCGTCATGAACACCACCCTCGAAGCACGTCAGATCAACACGATCCGGGCACTGGCGATGGACGCCGTGATGCGTGCCCGCAGCGGCCACACCGGCACGGCGATGGCGCTGGCGCCCCTGGCGCATGTGCTGTTCAGCCGCATCCTGCGCTATGACGCCGCAGCGCCAGATTGGCCCGACCGCGACCGGTTCATCCTGTCGGCCGGCCACGCCTCGATGCTCGTCTACGCCATGGCGCACCTGGTGGGCTACGGCGTCACGCTCGACGACATCCGAGACTTCCGCCAGCTTGGATCGATCACGCCCGGCCACCCCGAGTACGGCCTCACGCCCGGCGTGGAGGTCACCACCGGTCCATTGGGACAGGGCTTCGCCAACGCCGTCGGCATGGCGATGGCCGAGCGCGGCCTGCGTTCCCGCCTGGGCGCCGACTTGGTGGACCATCGCACGTTCGTGATCGTCAGCGACGGCGACCTGATGGAGGGCATCAGCCACGAGGCAGCATCGCTCGCCGGCCACCAGCAGCTCGGCCGCCTGGTTGCCGTCTACGACGACAACCACATCACGATCGACGGCACCACCGAACTGGCGCTCAGCGACGACGCCGCTCGTCGCTTCGAGGCGTACGGCTGGCACGTTGCCGACCTCGGCGAGGCCGCCGAAGACACCGACGCTCTCGAGCGAGCGATCCGCGAGGCCACGCTGGTCAACGATCGTCCCTCGATGATCATCGTCCGCAGCCACATCGGCTTTCCGATGCCCTCAGCGGCCGACACGTCGGCAGCGCATGGCGCGATCACCGACGCCGAGGAGATCGCTGCGGCCAAGCGGGCCATGGGCATGGACCCAGAAGCGACGTTCGTGGTCGACGACGACGTGGTGCAGGCCTACAGGTCAGCCGGCGCACATGGCGCAACCGAGCGCGTCGAATGGGAGGCTCGGCTCGCAGCCAGCGGCCACGATCGCGGCTGGCTCGAAGCGCTCTGGTCGGCCGGCGCAGTGAACGGCGAGATGTCCGATCTTCCGACCTTCGAAGCCGGCACCCAGATGGCCACCCGGGTCGCGGCCAATCGCGTGCTCGACGCATCGCTCGACACCGTGCCCGCCCTCATCAGCGGCGGCGCCGACCTCACCGGCAACACCGGTACCAACGTGACCGCCGAGGTGCTGTCGGCCGCCAATCCGAGCGGGCGCAAGCTCTACTTCGGCGTCCGCGAGCACGCTATGGGGGCAGTCGCCAACGGCATGGCGTTGCACGGCGGCGTGCTGCCGGTGGTCGGCACCTTCCTGGTCTTCAGCGACTACATGCGCCCCGCGGTGCGGCTGGCAGCCCTGAGCGGCGCCAAGACCGTCTTCGTGTGGACGCATGACTCCATCGGCGTGGGAGAGGACGGGCCCACCCACCAGCCGGTCGAGCACGTCGCCTCCCTGCGGGCCATTCCGGGCCTGTGCGTGATCCGGCCCGCCGACGCCAACGAGATTTCCCAGGCGTGGCAGATCGCAGTCGAGCGAGACGGCCCCACCGCGCTGGTGCTGACACGACAGAACGTCCCCGTGCTCGACGGCACCGACCGACCGTCGCAGGTCGCCCTGGGCGCCTACGTGCTGATCGACACGCCGGCGCCGGCGGTGATCTTGGCGGGCACCGGCAGCGAGGTGCAGTGCTGCACAGACGCCGCCGCATTGCTCGCCGCGGACGGCATCGCCAGCTCTGTGGTGTCGATGCCGAGCTGGGATCTCTTCGAGGCCCAAGAGGCCGAGTATCGAGCCGCCGTGTTCCCCCCGGGCGTCCCGGTGCTCGGCGTGGAGGCGGGCTCGGCGATGGGCTGGGACCGCTACGCCGACGCCACCGTCACCATGAACCGGTTCGGCGCCAGCGCGCCGGGCGGCGACCTCATGGATCACTTCGGATTCACCGCACCGGCCATCGCCGACGCAGCCCGCGCACTGCTGTAGAACCTGAGCAGGCACGCGCACAGAGAGACTCCCATGACCGACGGCGGCAACGGCAGCACCACGAACGGACGCCTGCGAGGGCTGTACTCCGAGTGTGGGCAGAGCCCGTGGCTCGACAATCTCCGCCGGGGCTGGATCACCGGCGGCGAGCTGGACGCCTGGGTCGAACAAGGCATCCGCGGCCTCACGTCGAACCCGTCGATCTTCCAGAAGGCCATCGAGTCGTCGCCCGACTACGACGAGCAGTTCGGTGACCTCGTGTGCGGCGGCACTTCGGTTGACGACGCGTACTGGCAACTGGTCACCAGCGACATCCGGGGCGCCCTGAGAGCGCTCGAAGGAGTGCACACGGCGTCGGGCGGCACCGACGGGTTCGTGTCGGTCGAGGTGGACCCGTCGCTCGCGCACGATGAGGCGACCACTGCTCAGGCTGCCCGGGAGCTGCACGAGGCCATCGCACGGCCGAACCTGATGGTGAAGATCCCCGGCACCCTCGAGGGTCTCGGCGCCGTTCGCCAGATGATCGCCGAGGGCCACAGCATCAACGTGACGCTGATCTTCTCGGTGGCTCGCTACGAGCAGGTGGCCGAGGCCTACCTGAGCGGGCTCGAGGACCGAGTTGCCACCGGCGTCGCCGACCTGTCGGGCGTGGCCAGCGTGGCGTCGTTCTTCGTGAGCCGCACCGACACCGAGGTCGACCGCCGGCTCGACTCGGTGGGCACGCCCAGCGCTCTGGGCCTACGGGGTCGCACCGCCGTGGCGCAGGCCCAGGCCGCCTACGGCCGCTTCGGCGAGATCTTCAGCGGGCCCCGCTGGGAACGCCTCGCTGCGCTCGGGGCCCAGGTGCAGCGGCCGCTGTGGGCGTCGACCAGCACCAAGAACCCGGCCTACCCCGACACGCTGTACGTCGACGAGCTCATCGGCCCGCACACCGTCAACACGATGCCCGACGACACCCTGGCGGCCTTCTGCGATCACGGCAAGCTGCGCCGCACCGTCGATGCCGACCAGACCGCTGCCAACTACGTGCTTGATGCCGTCCAGGAGCACGGCATCGATCTCGACGGCGTCGCCGACACGCTCGAGGCGCAGGGCGTCGCCGCGTTCACGAAGAGCTTCGACGAGCTGCTGGTGTCGCTGCAATCGAAGGCCGATTCGCTCGCCTGACGGCTCCACCGGCGCTGCACAGACGCCAGAGCAGCGGAGGCGGCAGGAGACTCTGCGACGTGGCGACCTGCTGGATCGCGGGAGCAGAGGGTTCTGCCGCCTCGGCTGCGGGCGCACTCAGTCTCCGGGCGCCAAGGCGTGATGAGTCAGTTGAATGCAGGTCGGTTGCAAACCGAAACTGACTGCCGTAGTGTGCGCGGCCGTGAAGACCGCCACGACGGGCCAGCCGAGCTGTTCCATCCAGGCAACCCTCGACATTGTTGGCGATCGCTGGACGCTGCTCATCCTGCGTGACCTGTTCCGTGGGGTGCGCCGCTTCAGCGCCATGCAGCACGACCTCGGCATCGCTCGCAACATGCTGGCCGACCGGCTCGGCCGTCTCGTCGACGCGGGCGTCGTGGCCAAGGAGCCCTACCAGCACCGACCGGTCCGGTACGACTACGTGTTGACAGCCAAGGGCCTCGACCTGTCAAACAGCCTGCTCGCGCTGATGGCCTGGGGCGACCGCTGGTGCCACGACGGCGATGCGCCCACGGTGCTGGTGCACGCCGACTGCGGGACACCGCTGGAGATCGCGACGCGGTGCCCCGCCTGTGACGAGCCGGTCAGCCCCACTCGCATCCGCAGCCGGTCCAGTCGCAGCGAAGAACTCGTCGCGGCCGCGACCGTCACGACCTTTCAACAGCAGCCCACGAACGGAGGGGCCCTGTGACCATCATCGAACCGTCGCACAGCGTGGATGACCCGGCGGCAAACGGAGCATCGCCCAACGGCACAGCCGTGGCCCCGCAGCCCTCGGCCGAATCGCTGGAACTCGCAGCGCTGCCGCTCGGCGAGCTTGCCGAGCTGGCAGCGGCCGTGCGCGACCAGGCGTTCGGCACCCGGGTGACCTACAGCCCGAAGGTGTTCATCCCGCTGACCATGCTGTGCCGCGACAAGTGCGGCTACTGCACGTTCGCACAGCCTCCCGCACGGCTCGACACGCCGTACCTCACGCCCGAGCAGGTGCTGGAGATCGCCGCCAGCGGCGCCCGGGCGGGCTGCCACGAAGCGCTGTTCACCCTCGGCGAGCGCCCCGAGCTGCGCTACCCCGCAGCGGCAAACTGGCTTGCCGAGCACGGCTGGGATTCCACCGTCCACTACCTGGTCGAGATGTGCCGCCTCGTGCGCGACGAGACCGGGCTGCTCCCCCATGCCAACCCGGGCGCCATGACCGCCAGCGAGCTGGCCGCGCTGCGCGAGGTGTCGCCCAGCCAGGGGATGATGCTGGAGTCGCTGAATCCACACCTCGACTGCCACCGGGGATCGCCCGACAAGGAACCGGCCCGCCGGCTCGGCACGCTCGAAGCCGCCGGCGAGCTGGCGATCCCGTACACCACCGGGATCCTCGTGGGCATCGGCGAGTCGCTTGCCGACCGGTTGGCGGCGCTCGAAGCCATCGCCGCGAGCCACGCTCGCTGGGGCCACATCCAGGAAGTGATCGTGCAGAACTTCCTGCCCAAGGCGGGCACGTCCATGCACAACATGCCCGCATGCCCGCCCGACGAGTATGCGCAGGCAATCGCGCTGGCACGACTGATCCTGCCGGCCGACATCCACTTGCAGGCACCGCCAAACCTCACCGAGGACTTCGGTGGCCTGCTGGACTGCGGCATCGACGACTGGGGCGGCGTCTCGCCGATCACTGCCGACCACGTCAACCCCGAGCGTCCGTGGCCGGCGCTCGATCGCCTGCGGGAAGTCACCGAGGCACGCGAATTCACGCTCGCTCCCCGGCTCACGGTCTACCCGGAGTTCGCACTGCAGCCCGAGCGCTGGCTGGCCGAGACCAACCGGTTCCCGGTGATGGACCGCTCCGATGCCGAGGGTCTCGGCCGTGACGATCCCGGCGGCCAGATGCCCGAGCGCACCATGGAGAATCTCAACGCCGGCTCCGGCGCGGATGTGCTGGTGGCCGACGAGAACTCAACCCAGTGGTACTCAGGCGGCGCCGGTCACCTGCCCACCGACATCATGGGCGGCCCGTCGCATGCCCGCGGCGCCGTGCGCGAGGTGCTCGACGGCGTAATGGCTGGCCAGCAAGTCGGCCACGATGAGATCGTCACGCTGTTCTCTGCACGAGGACCCGAGGTGGTAGCCATCGGCGAGGTGGCCGACGAGCTGCGCCGCGAAGTCGTGGGCGACATCGTGACCTGGGTGCACAACCGCAACATCAACTACACGAACGTCTGCACGTTCAAGTGCAAGTTCTGCGGCTTCTCCAAGGGACCCCTGTCGCTGAACCTGCGGGGCACGCCCTACATGCTGACGCTGGCCGACATCCAGGAGCGGGTGATCGAGGCCGCTGAGCTAGGCGCCACCGAGGTGACCCTGCAGGGCGGCATCCACCCCAGCTTCGACGGCGACTACTACATCGACGTCTGCCGGGCCATCCACGATGTCGTGCCCGACATGCACCTGCATGGGTTTACGGCTCTCGAGGTCATCGAGGGGGCCAAGCGGCTCGGCGAATCGCTCGTCGACTACCTCATGCGGCTCAAGGAGGCCGGGCTGAAGTCGTTGCCGGGTACCGCGGCGGAGATCCTGGACGATTCGGTACGCGCGGTGCTGTGTCCCGACAAGATCAACACCGCCGAGTGGCTCGAATGCCATGAGGCGGCGCACGCCGTGGGCCTGCACTCCAACATCACGATCATGTTCGGATCGATCGAGCATCCGGAGAACTGGGCCAACCACATCGTTGCCACCCGCGAGCTGCAGAAGCGCACGGGTGGGTTCACCGAGTGGGTGCCGCTGCCGTTCGTGCACATGGCCAGCCCCATCTACCTGCGCAAGGGTGCCCGTCGGGGTCCGACCTTCCGGGAGACCCTGCTGATGCACGCCGTGCCGCGGATCGCCTACCACGGGCTCATCGACAACATCCAAGTGTCGTGGGTGAAGATCGGGCCGCCGGGCGCCCAGCAGATCCTGCGGGCAGGTGCCAACGACATGGGCGGCACGCTCATGGACGAGAACATCTCGCGTGCTGCGGGCGCGCAGCATGGCCAAGGGCTCACCGAGCAGGACTTCCGGGATATCGCGGAACCCCTCGGGCGTCGCACCCGCCAGCGTCTCACCGGCTACGAGAACGCCGACGGCGCACCGGAGGTGCGGAGCCGCATCCTGCGGCCCACCGACAACGCCACCGACCGCAAGCTCATTCCGCTCGAATCGCTCGGCAGTCGCGTCTAGCGACTGCGCAATGCGACAGCAGTCGCGTCGAAGCAGCCGTTCGGGTGGGGCGTACGCTGCGCCTGAGATGAAGTCTTCTGTCTCGCGCTCCGTCGCAGCGGGTGTTCTGCTCGTTGGCGTCGCGCTCATTGTCTGGACCGCTGTCGACGAGCCCGAGGACGAGCTGAGTGTCGCCGAGACCGTGGGCACGCCGGCGGTGACGTCGCAAGCGGAACCCAGCGAGGCATCGCTGACGACGGCTGCAGTTGAGACCGCGCCGGTCGAGGCCGCAGCGACGGCGACTGCTGCCCCGGTGCCGACAACGACCGAGGCACTTGAGCCGATCCCGGTGCTGGGGACTGCGTTCACCCTCAGCAAGCTCGACGGGTGGCTGAACACCGGGGCCAGCTCGTTGGAGGAGATCCGGGCGAGCAACGAGATCACTGTGGTGCAGTTCTGGACGTTCGGCTGCCGGAACTGCAAGAAGACACTCGATGCGCTGGCCCTGTTGCATGCCGACTTTCGGGATCGAGGGGTGGAGGTTGTCGGGGTCCATTCACCTGAATTCGGCTATGAGGCCAACGTCGACAACATCATCGAGGCCGCAGCCGAACTCGGCGTGGTCTGGCCGATCGCGCTCGACACCACCAAGTACAACTTCCACGTCTGGCAGGAAGGCCCCACCGGCTACTGGCCCCGCGTCTACATCATCGACAGCGACAATCAGATCCGCTTCGATCGGCGCGGCGACGGCGCGCACACCTACCGGGAGCTCTACGCAACCGTCGAGCGACTCCTCGCCCAAGAGAACACATAGGCAGGCCAGTCCGTCGTGAAAACCATCTTCGACACCCTCACCGAGGGCATCGGGGTGATCACGTGGGCCTGCACGCTCACGGCCCTGGTGCCGGGGCTGGCGCTGGTGTTCGTGGCCCGCAGGGCGCGTCTCACGGTGGCGCTGTACTACACCGCAGGCGCTGCGTTCCTGGCCTGGGCGCAGGCCGCCGGGCACTGGTGGGTCTCGGCGCGAGGTGCGGCCGTAGTGATCGCGGGCATCGTCGCCGCCGGCACCTACGTGGCGGCGTGGCGGGCGCCTGGCCATTCGTCGCCGCTCGCCACGGGCGCGGGCCTCGTGGGCGGCGCGTTAGCCGGTTGGCTGTGGCGGCCCTGCGTCGGCGAACTCCTCGGCGACATCCTCAACGACGCCTCCACCGCCGGCCCACGCACGCTCGGGCTCATGTTCATCTACATGGTCGGCGTCTTGCTGCCGCTGCTGCTCATTGCCACCGCTCCCTACGCGGTGCCGGCTGTCGGCAGGGTGCTGGACCGGTTGCCATTCGCCATCGCCGGCGCCGCGGTCGGCGCGATCTACGCCGTGGCCTTGGCTATAGGCCAGTACGACGATCTCATCGGCGAGCTCTACCGCATCTCGGCTGGCTACTGAGCAGCCAGCCCGGCCGGGGCCGCTCGTGGACGTCTAATCGTCGAACGGCTCTGACGCTCCCATCGACTCCCGCAGGATCGAGGCTGCCTTGTGCGTGGCACGACGAGCCCGCGTGACGCTGCGCTCGAGCCGGGCGCGCTGGTCGCTGGTGTCAGCATCGGCGAGAGCGCCCTGCAGCAGCTCGATGCTGAGCTCGGCGAGTCGCTCGGCCGTGTCGTCGAGGCGGTCTGCCAGCTCAGCGATCTCGTCATTCATGCCGGCGCGCCGCCATCCAGGTGCTCGGCCACGATCTCCAGCGGGTAGCGAACGTCGAGGCCCGCGGCTTGCAGGTGCAGCGTGCATCCGGGGTTTGCGCTGGCGATAACGCTCGCACCTGTGCGCTCGATGGCGGCCACCTTGCGCTCCCGTACTGCTCCGGCAACCTCAGGGTGCTGCTGGGAATAGGCGCCGCCTGCGCCGCAGCACAGACCGTCATCGTCCAGCTCGACGACATCGAAGAACCGGCTGAGCACCGTGCGTACCGGCAGGTGCGCCTGCTGGACGTGGCGCAGATGGCACGGGTCTTGCACTGCGATCCGCGGACGTTGTGCCCGGCTGCCCGCGCCCTCCGGCAGGTCGTCGACCCGTGCAGCCAGCCATTCGTGCACATCCTGCACGCGTCCTGCGAACTGGCGGGCCTCTTCGGTGCCCAGCAGGAGACCGTATTCCTTCATGGTGGCACCGCAGCCTGCCGAGTCGATCAGGATCGGAGCTTCACCGGGCAGCGCCGCCATCACCTTTTGCGCGAGGCGCCGGGTGTCGGAGGCCAAGCCCGCGTGGAGGTGCAGCGAGCCGCAGCAGGCGGCCCCCGCCGGCGGCAGAGCGACACCGGCACCGGTTGCCTCGATCACGGCCTGCACGGCCCGGTGGGTGTCGCGCATCCACGCGTCCATGACGCATCCGGTGAACAGCCAGACATCGTCGCCGCTGGCAGTGAGCGGTGCCTGGCGCACCGGCACACGCGGCAGCGAGGCGGTCATGGCACCGAGTTGGCGAAATGGACGCACACGACCCAAGAGGCTCAACAGGCGTACCAGGCCGAGCCGCTGAGACAGCCCCAGCAAGCGTGACCCGAAGCCAAGCAAGCGGGGCATGCCGAGTGCGCGGTAGGCGAGCCGCCGCAGGCGCGGCTGATAGTTGGTCTGGGATGCCAGCGCCTCGCGGGTGGCTTCCATCATGTGGCCGTAGTGCACGCCGGCCGGGCAGGCCGTCTCGCAGCCACGGCACTGGATGCAGGCGTCCATGAACTCCACGAACGCGGCATCGGCCTCGCCCCGCTCGGCGGCATCGCGCATCATGGCAATGCGTCCCCGCGGCGATGCCGATTCCTCACCGGTCACGCGGTAGGTCGGGCAGTGCGGCAAGCACATGCCGCACGCCACACACGAAGCGAGCGTGTCGCTGTCGATATCGAGCTGCAGCGGAAACGTACTCGCTGTGCTCAACGGTTCACCCACGGGGCTCACCATGGCCTCCGGCCGGGGTTGAGCCGGTTGTCGGGATCCAACCGTTGTTTGAGCTGGTCCATCAGCACAGCATTGGCCGGCGCGACCGGTGCAGCCGGCACTGGTTCGTGCCGATGCACCAGACCGATGCCGATCTCGGCCAGCCACTCGCCTCCGGAGCCGGCCAGCGCTCGCAGGTCCGAGGGCCGCATCGACTCGCGCCCGGCTGCGGGGATCGGCGGCCCGCCATTGGCGACACAGAAGCCCAGCGGCTCGACCTTGGCAGCCTCTGCAGCCACGTCGGCCGGATCGCCCTCCAGCAGGATCCAAGTGTGCGATCCGTTCCACAGGATGCTGCTGGGCCGGTACAGCAGGTCCAACGCCGCGAAGGGGTCGCCGTCGCCCTCCAGCCATTGAGCGGCAGGCGGCACCGGCAAGGTCCGCAGTATCACCTCGGCCAGCAGACCGAGCGTTCCCAGCGAGCCCACCAGCAGGCGGGCCAAGTCGTACCCGGAGACGTTCTTCACCGTGGGACCGCCCGCAGTGACGACCTTGCCGGTTGCGTCAACGTGGCGGGTTTGCAGCACGAGATCGCGCACATGCCCGTAGCGAAGCCTCCGGTGTCCGCTGAAGCCGCACGCCAGTACCCCGCCCACGGTCGCCGCGTCGTCAGCCGGGTCGAGCGGCACCATCTGGCCGGTTTGAGCGAGATGCGCCGCCAGCTCGGTCACCGTCGTGCCGGCGCCGCAGCGAACCGTCATCTCCGACGGCTCGTGTTCCCACACGCCTGCAGGTGCACGGACCTTGCGCGTCCCCGCAAGCGGGGCGCCGCCGACGTCCCAATGAGTCTGTGCGCCCACCACCGTGACCGGATCGCTGATGCCGACTTCGCCGGCAAACGCAGTCACCTCCGCTGCAATGTTCGCAGCCAGGCTGGCCCCGGCATCGGCCGATCCGGTGCTCGCTGCTGCCGGCGTCGCGCCGGCGCTGTTGGGCTGCGAACTCACACCCAGGCACCTTCGGGCACATGCTGGTGGAACGAGTCGCTGCAGCGCGAGCCGGTCGGGATGATCTTGAGCGGGTTGGCGAGACCGTCGGGATCGAACGTCTCACGCACCACGTCCTGGGTGTACATGTCGTGGGCGCTGAACAGCATCCCCATGTAGTCGCGCTTCTCCAGGCCGATGCCGTGCTCGCCGCTGAGCACACCGCCGGCTTCGATGGAGGCAGCAACGATGTCACGGCCGGCTGCCTTGACCCGCTCGTCCACGCCGGGTTCACGCCGGTCGAACGCCAGGATCGGATGCAGGTTCCCGTCGCCGGCGTGGAAGACGTTGACGGCGATCAAGCCGTAGGCATCGGCGATGCGGTACACCTTCTCGAGCACCTCGGTGAGCTTCGAGCGGGGCACGACCGTGTCGTGGAGGTAGTAGTCGGGCTTGATCCGCGCGACGGCGCCGAAGGCGTTCTTACGGCCCTTCCACAGGAGCGCCCGTTCCTCGTCGTCGGCCGCAACACGCACATTGCCGACGTGGTGCTTGTGCGCCACATCGCGCACGATCTCCACGCCCGCTTCCACCCCACCCGGCAAGCCGTCCAGTTCCACCAGCAGCACCGCAGCGGCCCCGGTTGGGTAGCCAGCGTGGGCAAACGCCTCCACGATCTCGATGGCGCGCTGGTCCATCATTTCCAGCGCCGAGGGCACCAGCCCTGCGGCGATGATGGCGCTGACGGCCGCCGAGCCTTCGCTGACATCGTCGAAGTCGAGCAGCAAAGTCCGCACCGCTGGCGCGTTCGGCGTCAGCCGCACTGCGGCCTTGGTGGCGATGCCCATGGTGCCTTCAGAACCCACGAACAGACCGCGCAGGTCGAATCCCGCCGGCTCCGCCTCCACACCGCCCAAGATGGTGGTGTCGCCGGAGGGAAGCACCACCTCGAGCGCCGCGATGTGCGCCGTGGTCACGCCGTACGCCAGGCAGTGCGGCCCGCCGGAGTTGTTGGCGATGTTCCCGCCGATCGAGCAGACCTGCTGGCTCGAAGGGTCGGGGGCAAAGTGGAAGCCCTGGGGCGTCAATGCTCGCGACAAATCCAGGTTGAGCACGCCGGGCTCCACCCACGCCACTCGGTTGTCGATGTCAACCTCGATAATGCGGTCCATCTTCGCCGTGGCGATCACCACGGGCCTGCCGACGGGCACTGCGCCCCCGGCTAGGCCGGTGCCTGAGCCCCGCGCCAGGAACGGCCGGCTGTGGCGACGGCAGACACGCACGATCTGGGCTACTTCGGCAGCAGACTCGGGCAGGCACACGATCGCCGGCGGGCTGCCCTCGATCGAGCCGTCCCGGCTGTACAGGCCTCGTTCGAAGTCATTGTCGCGAGCCCGGTCGCCGAGCACGCCGCGCAGGTCAGCAAGCAGGGCCGCATCGGCCGCGTCGTCCCCAGAAGCCACGCCCCGACCGTACCCCACAAGCACCGCAGATCGACTTGGCAAAAGTCGGCTCGGCCAATGTCCCCGCTCTCGTGAGCTCCGCTCACGGGCCGCTCAGGCCCCGGCCTCCCAAGCTCGGCCTCGTAGGCTCGGCGCGGATGGCTTCTGATATCGGTGCGGGCCCCGATGGCTGGAGCCTGGGCCACGACACCCGGGAGTGGCTGTCGCTGGAAGATCCGCTTGAACACCGCACGTGGCTCTTCGATGTGACGTTCCTTGCCAGCGCCTGGACGTGTGTCTACGGCGCCGGCTGCCCCGGCATCGACATCGAACCAGCCCCCGAGCTGGCATTGGGCTGCTGCAGCCACGGTGCTTATCTCAACGGCGATGACGACCTCGCACACGTGCGGGAGATGATCGCCGAGCTCGACGCCGAGCTCTGGCAGCACCACCGTGATCCCGCCGAGGCACTCTGGCAGGACGGCGATGGCTGGTGGCGCACCCGAGTCGTCGACGGTGCGTGCGTGTTCGCGAACCGGGCCGATCACCCCGCAGGCGCCGGCTGCGCGTTCCACCTGCTGGCTGAGCGCACCGGCCGGCGGCCCATGGACACCAAGCCCGAGATCTGCTGGCAGGCGCCGCTGCGCCGCGAAGACCATGAGACCGTCACCGGCCACATCTACACGATGGTGCGGGAATGGGAACTGCGCGACTGGGGCGGCCCTGACACCGATGTCGCCTGGTGGTGCACCTCGGCGGCTCAGGCCCACGTCGGCAGCCAGCCCGTGTTCAGGGCGCTCTGCGACGAGCTGACAGCGATCTGCGGACCGGCGATCTACGCCGAGCTGCGCACGCAACTCGACCAGCGCGTCGCCTCAGCCCAGCTGCTCCCCCACCCAGCAGTCCGCCGCCGCGACGGCTAGTCAGGCGCTCTCGCGCTGCGGTGCCTCTTCGTCGGCTTCGGAATCGAAATCGGCGTACTTGGCCTCGAGATCCGAATAGTCGTCGTACTTGTCGGCAAGATGGCCGTACTGGTCGTCGGGAGCCGATTCCTCGTCGGCCATGTCACGGTCTCCGGGCTCCACCCCGAAACGGTCCGAGTTGTCGAAGTCGTAGTCCTCGATGGTGAAACGCTCCGCCGTGGCCCGCTGGAACTTGCGAGCCTCCTCATAGCGGCGATGTCGACCCTTCTTCACCGGCTGGCTCCTCGTGCTCGACTGCGAGGCCTCGCTTGCCTGCGTCCGGACATGCCCCCATCCGCGCCGGATAGGGCACCTGTGTTCTACGAAGTGCCCTGCCACCCTACCGTTTGAGGCACGGCGCTGCGTGTCATTCGCACTGTTCAGGCGCCCCGCCGGGCCGCGGCTCGAGCTGCAGGCCAGCCGACGGATCGAACGCGAGTGCAGCCTCCCCCGCCAGCAGCGACCTGATCCCATCGCCCACCACTTCGGCTCTCCAGCCCGAGCTCAGCTTCGAGGCCGGATCGCCCGCGAGCAGCGCGGCGATGTCCGAACGGGTCGCCAGCAGGCTGCGATCGATGCCCTCGGTGCGTGCCACCTCGTCCACCCAGGCGCCCACGAGCGGGACGGCCGGCTGCAGTGCCGCATCCACGTTGGGCCCCGCCGGCAGCGCGCTCGCTGGGATGTCGCCCGGCGCCATGTCGAGACCGCGCCGCACCTCAGCCATGATCCGGTCGCCGGCCGCGCCGCGGAACTGGCCGCCGTCCACCCCCCGCAAGCCGCCGAGGTCATCGATGCTGCGGGGGCGACGCTGAGCGATCGACAGCAGCGCCATGTCCGACAGCACGAAGCGCACCGGGATGTCCCGCTCGCTGGCCGTTCGCTCGCGCCAGGCAGCCAGCCGGTACGCGACCGCTCGCTGGGGCCCGCGCAACTGGCGCGCCCCCTTGATCCGGGTCCACGCTTGGGCAGGATCCGGCGGCGGACCGGGAGGTCGGCGCCACTGCTCGCACTCGTCGAGCGCCCATTGCCAGCGACCCCGCGCCGTCAGGCGGGAGCGCAACTCGTCAAGCAGGGGGATCAAGTACGCCACATCGTCGGCTGCGTAGCGCTGCTGGGCCGGTCGCAGCGGCCGCTCGAACCAGTCGGTCAGGCGGTTGCCCTTGGCCAGCCGCACGCCGAGCAGCCGGTCAGTCAGCGCCGACAGCGACGGTGTGCTCATGCCCAGAAAACCGGCGGCCACCTGTGTGTCGAAGAGCTGCGACGGGATGGCGTCGCACTCCTGGGACAGCACCTCGATGTCCTGCGCGCACGCGTGCATGACCATCAGGACATCAGCCGCCAGCACGGCGCCCAGCACTGCAACCTCGGTGGTGGTGGGATCGATGAGCGCGATCCGCTCGCCGAACGCAATCTGCACCAGCGCCAACTGCGGCCTGTAGCTGCGCTCACGGTGAAACTCGGTGTCCACGGCCACGCAGCCGGCGGTCAGCAGATCGGCGACCAGAGCGTCGAGATCCGCTTGCGTGTCCACCCACTCGTACGGTGATGCATCCCGGCGAGACGAGTCGCTGCGGCGCCGATCGCTGCGAGACGAATCATGGCGAGACGAGCTGCGGCGAGGTCGGTCACGCGGGGGTGCCATGCGGGTCAGCTCGCTCCCGGCTGGGCCGCTTCGCGAGCCGCCAAGATCGACTCGGCTGCGGCCAGATCGGCGGGCGTATTCACGTTCAGCACATCAGACGCTGCCACCGGCACAGTCGGAACGCTCTCGATGTCGAAAGCCTCCTTCGGTCCGCGCGCACCAGCCTGCATGCCCGCCTGCAACATCGAGAGCGATCCGCGGGCGTAATGGCCGATAAGCGGCTCCGGGCGGTCGCTGCGAGCCAGCACCACTGGCGCACCGGTACTGCGGGCGCGCTCGACCAGGGCGGCAAGCAGCTCGGCTGGCACCGTCGGCACGTCGGTCGGGCACACGAGCACATCGCCATGGCGCTCCAGCGCATCGATCAGGGCCGAGAGCGGTCCGGCATGTGGCGAGCTGTCGGGATCAGCCGCAAGCGGCAACGGCGGACTGCCGCCCTGCGCCACGACAGGGTTTGCTCCCGCGGCCGAAAGCGCATCGGCGACCCACAAGGCCAGCGGTCGGCCCGCCAGTTCCAGGCCGGCCTTGTCGATGCCCATACGCGTGGATGCGCCGCCGCACAGCACGACGCCGGCGGGCTTCACGCCTGCGGCCACTCACCCGTGGACGGCTCGCCTCCGGGGTCGAGCTGCATCAGGAAACCGGCGCACCGGTCGGCCTCATCGTGCTCGCCGATGGCGGCTGCGCACCGACCCAGGCCCAGCAGCGACCACAGGAAGCCAGTGTTGGTGTGCTCCGCCCAGCGGACGTAGCCGCTCCCCCGCCAGCCGGCGGCGCGAAGCGCGTCAAGTCCCCGGTGGTAGCCCACTCTGCAGTAGGCGTACGCCTCGATGTGGCGGCCCTCGCTCGCCGCCCAGCGCCCCAGTTCCGCCCAGGCCTCCAGCAGCCGCGGCCAGCGGGCGGCCACCGCCGATAGCGCAGCACCCCGTTCAGCCATTCGTAGAGCCATCGCCGCTTCCCATGCCGCGACGGCGGCGGGAGGGGCCGGATCCAGCACCGTCTCGGGCAGGCCGCCCGGGCGCAGGTCTATGGGTGTGGCCGCCATGCGTGGAACCTCATGAAGTGTCGTTCGAGCCACTTCGACTCTAGTGAGCGCCTTGGCGCCGGCCCGGGAGCGGTCCACGGGCGCTGCCAGCACGCTGCGTACTCTCTGTTGGAGTGCTGCCCGAATGGCTCGATGCCGACCGCCTCAGCATCGCTCTGGTCGGCGGGATCGCCGCATTGGCCGTGGCGGCCTTCGTTGCGCTCCGGCTGATACGCCGGCTAGTACTGGCCGTACTCATCGCGGTGGTGCTGATCGGCGGGGCAGCGGTGCTGGCCGTGCAATGGACCGGGCTGCGCGACTGCCAGGACACCTGCTCGTGCGAGGCCTTCGGCCGGACCGTGCAGGTACCCCAGAACCCGTTGTGCGGGCCTGACCGCATCGACCCCTCCCGAATCGACGTCGATATCGACATCGACACCGGTTAGCTGGGCTCAGCCTCTCAGGGCACGCGCATGGCGCGCAGGTTGTCGGTGGCGTGCGACTCAGGGCTCGAGCCCGACACCACCACCACCATGTCGCCGCTTCGCACCACGCCGGTGCGTGCGGCCGCGTGCACCGCCTCGAGTGCCGACTCGGCCGGGGTGAGGCGTTCGCCGAAGACCAGCGGGCGCGTCCCCCACGAAAGCGAGAGCTGCATCGCGGTGCGAGGCTCGGGCGTCAGGCCCAGCAGCGGCATCGACGGGCGGAACCGGGCCATGCTGCGGGCGGTGAACCCCGAGCGGCTCAGGCAGATGATGGCTTGAGCGCCCAGCTCGGTCGCCAGTCTCGACGCCGACTGGGTGATGCCGTCGGTCACCCGCAGGTAGTCGGCAGCACGTTCGTCCAGCCTGCGCACCGACAGCAGCCGGTTCCACCACGCCTCGTAGTCGAAGCGCTCGTCGGCTCGCTCGGTGATGCGGGCCATGGTGCGCACAGCGTTCACGGGATCGTGGCCGATGGCCGTCTCGCCGCTCAGCATCACAGCGGACGTTCCGTCGAACACTGCGTTGGCGATATCGGAGGCCTCCGCCCGTGTCGGCACCGGCGAGTGCAGCAGCGATTCCAGCATCTGTGTCGCGGTGATGGCCGGTCGGCCGTGTGCGACACAGGCCTCGATAATCCGCTTCTGCAAGTGCGGCAATTCCTCGATGTCGCACTCCGCACCCAGGTCGCCGCGCGCCACCATGACTGCCGAGGACGACTCGATAATCCCGTCAAGGTTCTCCACGGCGGCGTTGGTCTCGATCTTGGCCACCAGCAGCGGGCCGCGGGGGTGAGGCTCGACGCCCAAGCGCCGCATGTCATGTGCGGAGCGGACGAACGACAGCGCAACCATGTCGGTGCCCAAGTCGATGAACGTGTCGGCCAGCTTCAGGTCCTGCGGCGTCGGCGTGCTGATGCGCAGTTTGGACGAGTCGACATGCAGGCCCGGCCGGCCTTCGAGATGACCCCCGTGCAGGACGCGGGTCTTGAGGGCATTGGAGGCACGGTCCTCCACCACCAGCACCACGTTGCCGTCGCCGAACGACAGCTGGTCGCCAGGTCCCACGTCGGTCAGCAGTCCCTCGTAGTCGACCACGATCCGATCCGCCGTGCTGGCGTCTCCGTCGATGGCGAGCGACAGCACGGCCTCCTCAGTGACGTCGCAGCCGCCTTCGGGGAACGGCTTGCAGCGCACCTTGGGGCCCGGCAGGTCCACGAGGATCCCGATGTGCCGCCCGGATTCTGCCGATACGGCACGCAGCCGCCGGAAGGTCTCGACCTGCTCGTCGAGC
This sequence comes from Candidatus Poriferisodalis sp., assembly GCF_965219595.1. Classification (NCBI taxonomy): domain Bacteria; kingdom Bacillati; phylum Actinomycetota; class Acidimicrobiia; order Acidimicrobiales; family Candidatus Poriferisodalaceae; genus Candidatus Poriferisodalis; species Candidatus Poriferisodalis sp. The sequence continues at coordinate 2,709,922 of NZ_OZ244781.1, read as the reverse complement.
GTGCCGTGGGCCAGCCCGAGACGCCAGACGTCGACGCCCGCTTCGATCATGGCCGTCATGGTCGCCTCGTCGTTGCAGGCTGGCCCGACGCTGGCGATGATCTTGGTCCGTCTTGCCATGTGCTACCACGGTACCGCTCCCGCCAGGGCAGTCAGCCATGGATTTTGCCCTCTAGGGTCACCCGCCGTGGAACTCGTCTTCGTCCGCCACGGCCAACCCGAACGAGTCGTGCGACACGACGGTCAGCCAGCAGACCCGCCCCTGTCGGAGATCGGCCGTCAGCAGGCCGTTGCGGTCGCGGGGTGGCTCGCCGAGATGAACATCGACGCCCTGTACAGCAGCCCGATGCAGCGGGCGCTGCAGACGGCCCAAGCGATCGGTGACGCAACCGGCCTGCGACCCACGGTTCGCGACGGGCTGAGCGAATTCGACCGTGACTCCCCCGCCTATGTGCCGATGGAGGTGTTGAAGGAAACCGACCGGGAGCGATGGGACGAGCTGGCAACCGGCTCGTTCGGCGACGCAGAGCGCACCTCGCAGTTCATCGCCGCGGTCAACCATGCGGTCGACGCGATCGTCGCTGATCATCGCAGCCACCGCGTCGCCTTGGCCTGCCATGGAGGGGTCGTGAATGCATACCTGGCGCGCTGCCTCGGCTTCGACGCCGACTCCTTCCTGAAGTTCGACGTGGACTACACGTCGATAACACGAGTCTTTGCGTCCAGCCACGGCCACCGCAGCGTGCTGTCCGTCAACGAGCGCACCCACCTGCGAGGCCGCCCAGACCTGGCTATCGGCTTGTAGCCCGCGCTGGCGACCGTGGCCCCACGGCTGCTCGCTGGCCTAGTTGAGCTGGGCCCACAGGCGTGTTGCTGCTCGGCGAAGCTGGTCGCCGTCGTTGCCGCCGAACCGGTCTGCGGCGCCTTCCAGCGCTCGCGCACCTTCGTCCGGCCGTCCCAGCGTTGCGAGCGCCTGGCCCAGTCGCATGTATTCGTCGATCGGGCACCCGGGCAGCCGGGTCAGCAGTTCCAGCACGGCCAACATTGAGGGCGCATCGGGCTGGCGCAGGTGCAGCGTGCGCAGATTGTTCAGCATGCGCAGCAGAATCGCCTCGGGCGGTGTCGGCTGCAGGAACGAATCATCGAACGCCTGACGTGACTCGAAGCGGGCAAAAATCGCTGCAGCACCCGCCCGGTCGATGACGCAGCCGTCGAAGGCATCGATGAACACCTCCGGATCGGGTGTGCCGACCAGGAAATGACCCGGCATGCCGACCCCGTGCAGCACGGCACCAGCACGGCGAGCCACCTCGATGGTGACCACCGCCAGCGTGATCGGAATACCGAGCCGCCGCGAGACCACCAAGTCCAAGTAGCTGTTGGCCGGATCGGCGAAGCGACCCCGGTTGGGGCCGAAGCCCTCCTGGCTGAAGAGCAGATCGACGACTGCGTCCGGCGTGGGTTCGCGCACCGCTGCGCCGAGGCGATCCAGCTCGGCCAGCGCGGCAGCTTCGTCGACCGGGTCCGCCCGGCAGTGGGAGGCGATGGCCAACGCCGCCCGGTCGAGCGGTACCGGCTCACTGGCCGCCCACCTGGCGAAGGCATCCACCGGCGACCGGTGACCGTCTGGGGGGTCAGGTACTCCCGCGTCGCCGTCTGACATCGACGTGACGGTACCGGTGGCAGCACCCGGCGCCATCTCGGCGGCTGCACCGTTGCTGCGCCTCGCCGGCCGATGTATCAAGCAGGCGAGCGGCGATACTTGCGCTGTGACGTCGCAGCATCCGTACCTGGATGAGCCGGGTCCGGTGCCGATAGCCCACCGCGGCGGCAGCGCGGTCTGGCCGCAGAACACCATGGCGGCCTTCGAAGGCGCCGTCGGCCTGGGCTACCGCCACCTCGAGACCGACGTGCAGGCAACCTCCGACGGGGTGCTGGCCGTGTTCCACGACGACATGCTCTCCCCCACCTCGGACCTCGACGGGCGCATCTCGGAGATGACCTGGAGCGAGGTGTCGGGGGCACGTGTCGGCGGCGAGCCGATTCCCCGGCTCGAGGAACTGCTCGACGCCTTCGACGACGTGCGCATCAGCATCGATCCCAAGACCGATGCCGCCGTCGAGCCGCTCATCGAGGCACTGCGGCGGCCCGGCGTGCTGGAACGTGTGTGCATCGGCTCGTTCTCCGACGAACGTCTCGAACGCGTCGACGAAGCGCACGGCGACGCTGTGTGCCTCAGCTTCAGTCCCCAAGAAATCGCTCGCCTGCGGATGCTGAGTCTCACGGGACTGCTTGCGCGGCCCCGTCGCTCGGCCCGATCGGACCCGCCAGGCCGCACGCGGCGCGAGCGACCTTTTCGAGGGCGGATCGCGTCCATCCCGCTACGTCAGGGACCGGTCCCGCTCGCAACCCGCCGGCTGGTCGACTATGCGCACCGGAACGGAGTGGCTGTGCACGTGTGGACCATCGACGACCCGGCCGAGATGGACCGCCTGCTCGACATCGACGTCGACGGCATCATGACCGACGAGCCCACGGTCCTGCTTGACGTCATGGCGAAGCGGGGCGCCTGGCCCGCAGGCGACGAGGCCGGCACATGAGTACCGGCGTCATCGATGCCGGGCTGATCGACGAGCTGACGGGAATCGTCGGGGCAGTACACGTACTGCGCGACCCAGAGATGACCGCCGGCTACAGCATGGACTGGACACGTCGTTTCGCCGGCGCGACGCCGCTGGTGATCCGACCCGGCGACACCGCAGAGACCGCTGCCGTCATGAGTGCACTGGCGGCTGCTCGGGTGCCGGTGGTGCCCCAGGGCGGCAACACCGGCCTCGTCGGCGGCAGCGTGCCTCTCGCCGGCGAAGCGGTGCTGTCGATGCGGCGGTTGAACATCTGCGAACCGGTGGATGAGCTCGCATCACAGGTGACGCTGGGTGCAGGCGTGACACTGGCCGATGCCCAAGCACACGCGGCCGCGTCGGGACTCAGCGTCGGTGTCGACCTTGCGGCTCGCGACTCGGCCACGATCGGCGGCATGGTCGCCACCAATGCGGGCGGCATCAACGTGCTCCGCTACGGCGCCATGCGAGCCCAGGTCGTCGGCATCGAGGCGGTGCTGGCCGACGGAACGGTGGTGAGCCACCTGGCAGGCCTTGAGAAGGACAACACCGGCTACGACCTCGGGAGCCTGCTGGCGGGCAGCGAGGGCACGCTCGGCATCATCACGCGGGTGCGGCTGCGACTGCACCCCACCCAGCCCGAGCGCGCCACCGCGCTGCTGGCATTCGAGACGGCAGCCGATGCCGTCAGCGCAGCCGCGGCGCTGCGCCGCGGTGTCGCCTCACTGCACGCGCTGGAAGCTGTCTTCGAGGGGGCCATGGCGCTCGTGTCGCGCCACCTTGGCGTCGCCCCACCAGTCGGCCGCCTCGGCGGCGTTTCGCATCGCAGCCCGCCCATCGAAGACGGCGGCGGAGCGTGGCTGATCGCCGAAGCCGCGGCACGCACCGATCCCAGCGATGAGCTCGGTGCTGCAGTCGAAGAACTGGCGGATCTCGTCGTCGATGCAGCGGTAGCGCTCGATCCCGCAGCCCGCCAGCGGCTGTGGGCGTTCCGCGAGAACGTCACCGAGGCGATCTCAGCAGCCGGCATCCCCCACAAGCTGGACGTGACCTTGCCGGCGGCCCGCCTCGCCGAGTTCGTCGACGGCGTGCCCGATGTGGTCCGAGCGACCGACCCCGACGCCCAGCCGCTGCTGTTTGGCCACCTCGGCGACGGCAACGTGCACGTCAACGTGCTGGGTCCCGGCGGCGCCGAACCGGCCGACGAGGTGGATGACGCTGTGCTGCGCTACGTCGCCGAGCTCGGCGGCAGCATCTCGGCTGAGCACGGCATCGGCACCGCCAAGCTCTCCCAGCTGCATCTCAACCGCAGCGAGGCCGAATTGGCTGCCTTCAGCGCCATCAAGCGGGCGCTCGACCCGGTCGGCCTGCTCAACCCGAACGTCCTGCTGCCCTGAGAGCCGCCCTTTCCGCTGGTGTTCCCATGCTGATGTGATTGGGCTCACGGGCCGCTCGGGCCTCGGGGCTCAGCCTCTAGCGTTCGAGGGGTGAGCCGATCCCGACCGCAGGTCCCGTTCGCCACCCGCTATGCCCGCAACGGCATGGTCTGCAGCGTCGACCATCTCGCGAGCGAGGCCGGCGTGTCGCTGCTGCGTGCCGGCGGCTCGGCAGCAGATGCAGCGGTGGCGGCTTCCGCGGTGCTCGCCGTGACCACCCAGCACATGTGCGGCATGGGCGGCGACCTGTGGGCGCTGGTGCACCACGCCGACGGTACGGCCCCCGCAGCGCTCAATGCGAGCGGCCGGGCCGGCAGCGGCGCCGACCCCGACACGCTGCGCGCCGAGGGCCGCACACGGATGCGCTTCCGCAACGACATCCGCAGCGTGCCAGTGCCGGGATGTGTCGACGGATGGCTGAGCCTGCACGAACAGTACGGGCGCGCCCCGCTGGCGGAGGTGTTCGCCTCAGCGATCGACCTCGCAAGCCACGGCTTTCCGCTCTCGCCCCACGGCGCAGTGGCTGCGGCACTGCTCGACGGCGTCGCCAACACCGGCGACTACTCGCCCCAGAACCGGCCGGGCGATCTCATCACCCGACCCGGCATCTCAACGGCCCTGCACGAGATCGTCGACGGCGGCCGGGAGGCCTACTACGAAGGCGATTTCGGCCGAGACCTCATCGAGCTGGGCGGCGGCGAGTACGCCCCGGCGGACCTGGCTCGTTCCCAGGCCGACTGGGTGACGCCGCTGCAGACCGGCGCTTGGGGGCACCGCCTGTGGACCGTGCCGCCCAACTCGCAGGGTTACCTCACGCTCGCCGGCGCTTGGATCGCCGCGGGGTTGGACCTGCCCGCAGACCCCGACGATCCGCTGTTCGCTCACCTCTTGGCCGAGGCGGCCAAGCAGGCGGGATGGGATCGACCCGCAGTGCTGTCGGAAGACGCTGACGGTGCGGCGCTGATCGCGCCCAAACGGCTCGCACCCCGCCGCGCCGACATCTCGCCCGATGCAGCGGCGCGGCTCGGCGCCGGAACTGGGACCGGCGACACCATGTACCTCGCAGCGGTGGATGCCGACCGCATGGGCGTGTCGCTGATCCAGTCCAATGCGGGAGGCTGGGGCATCGGGCTGTGGACCCCGACGCACCGGATCAGCCTGCACAACCGCGGCATCGGCTTCAACCTCGTCGATGGCCATGCTGCGGAATACGGCCCCGGGCGGCGCCCCCCTCACACGCTTGCCCCCGCCATCGTCCAGCGCGCTGACGGGTCGCTGCGCTCAGTGGTGGGCACGATGGGCGGCGACGCCCAGCCTCAAGTGCTGCTGCAGGTGCTGGCCAGATCGCTGTGCGCGGGCGAGGAACCGGCGACGGCCATCGGATCGGGTCGCTGGCGCTGGGGCGCTGCGGAGGGAACCGGCTTCGATACCTGGGCCGATCCCGACAATCTGCAGCTGTACGTCGAGGGTCATTCGGCGTGGGCAGGTCCCGAGGGCGTCGCCGATCTCGCCGGGCGGGGCCACCGGGTCGGCACCGACGGCCCGCATGACAACTCGTACGGGCATGCCCATCTCATCGAGGTGCACGACAGCGTGCTTGCGGGCGCTTCGGACCCCCGGGCGCTCACCGGCGGCGTTGCCGGCTACTGAGAGGTACAGCTCATCCTCAGTGCGGCAGCGGTTCGGCCACCTCCAGCCGGGAGGGGCCGAGCGACCGGGCGACGAAGAGGGCCGCGTACGCACGGTCGCGCAGGTCGGCCGCTTCCAAGGCGTGAGTGGGATAGCTGGCCACCCCCATCGAGAGCGTGACGCCGGTGTGATACGAGCGGGCGGCCACCTCTCGGCGCACCCGATCAGCGGCCCACACCGCCCCCCCATGAGGTGTGTCGTCGAGTACAGCGGCCAGGATCCCGTCGGTGCAATGGCAGACGGTGTCTGACTCGCGCAGCGTGCCGCGCACCAGGCGCGCCGCAAGCCGCTGAGCTACCCGGGCCTGCGTACTGCTCAGCCCCTCGAAGCCGTCCACCTCGAAGAACACCACCGACAGCGGTTGGAGCGCCCGCCGGGCCAATGCCAGCTTCCGGTCGAGCAGGACCGCGAAGACGCGCACATCGGGAAGTCCCGTGACGGGATCCAGCACAGAGTCGAATACGCCGGGGGTCGAGCCCCCGGCGCCATGGCGAGCCATGGAGCGCCAGAGTGCCACTGTCGAGCGATTCGCACAATGCCGAACCGCCAGACGGCGATTGCCCACGGAGCTCACCGCCCCTCGCATCCGCACGGGGCCAGCGTCGCCACCACGTCCAATGTGCAGCTCCGCACTAGCGTCGGCGCATGCGCATTGCACGACATCTTGTGGACGGTCAACCCGCTCTGGCCGTGGTGACAGACCAGGAAATAGCAACGCTGGAGAGCGACCACACAGACCTGCCGTCGCTGCTCGAAGCGTGCGACGGCGACCTGAGGGCCGCAGTCGAAGCCATGCCGACGGGCCCCACCACGCCGCTCGACGAAGCAAGCCTGCTGTCGCCGGTGGGCCGCCCGCCGACCATCCTCGCCGTGGGGCTCAACTACCGGGCACACGCAGCCGAGGGCGGCCGTGAGCCCCCGAAGGTGCCGATCATCTTCAACAAGCACCACCACTGCATCATCGGACCGAGCGAGCCCATTCACCTTCCGGCGGCCGCGCCCGACATGGTCGACTACGAAGGCGAGCTGGCCATCGTGATCGGGCGGGCTGCACGAGCAGTGTCTGCCGCTGACGCCGCCGACTACATCGCCGGCTACACGATCATGAACGACGTCAGCGTGCGCGATTGGCAGCGCGCAAGCCCGACGATGATGATGGGCAAGTCGTGGGACACCCATGGCCCGTGCGGACCGTGGATGGTCACCGGCGACTCCATCGACCCGCACAACTGCCGCCTGGTCACGGAAGTGAGCGGCGAAGTCCGCCAAGACGCCAAGACCGACGATCTCATCTTCGACTGCTACGAGATCGTCGAGCATCTGTCGACCGCGTTCACGCTGGAGCCGGGGACGGTCATCGCCACAGGCACTCCCGAAGGAGTCGGAGCGTTCTGGAAGCCACCCGCGTTCTTGAGCGCCGGCGACGACGTGTCGATCACCATCGAGGGCATCGGGACGCTCACCAACCCGGTGATTGCCGAGCCCGTCTAGGGCTGCTGGCCTGGGGCAGTCGTGATGCGGCCTACGACAGCAGCGGCGGTGCTGTCGGGAACGCCCGACATCAGGCAGCAGTTCGAATTCGACTACTCGCTGGACCCCGGCCGGTCGCTCGGGCGCGTCGGCGGCAAAGGCGCCGTGGGCCCCGTGCTCTACGACGGTCCCGACATCTGGCGCACCCGGGACACACCTGCCGGCGAAGCCACGCTGCGCATCACGCGCTCGGGGCACATGGCAGATGTGGCTGGGTGGGGACCAGGCGCCGAGATCGCCGCGGCGGGTGTGCCGGCGCTGCTCGGCGCCCATGACGATCCCACTGCGCTCGTGCCCCACGATGCCGTCGTGGCCGGCTGGGTGCGCCGCTGGCCTGCACGCCGGCTGACGGCCACGGGCACGATCTGGGAGCACGTAGTGCCCACCGTGTGCGGCCAGAAGGTGCCGGGGCTGAATGCCAAGAACTCGTGGCAGGGGATCCTGCGGCGCTGGGGCAGGCAACCGCCCGGCCCCGTCCCGAGCGCGCTGCGGCTGCCGCCGACGGCGGAGCTGATGGCCTCGCTCGCCTACCACGAGTTCCACCGATTCGACATCGAACGCCGTCGTGCCGAGGCGATCATCGCCTTCGCCCGTCGCGCCGAAAGGCTGGAGCGGTTGGCCCAGTGCCCGCCGCAGCAGGCTCGCGAGCGCCTGCAGAGCATCAAAGGAATCGGCCCATGGACCGCGTCGATCGTGGTGCTGCTCTGCCACGGCGATCCCGACTCGGTGATCGTCGGCGACTACCAGATCCCCAGCTACGTCACCTGGCACCTAGCCGGCGAACGACGCGGCGACGACGACCGCATGCTCGAACTTCTCGAGCCCTACCAAGGCCAGCGAGCCCGCGTGCAGGCACTGGCCAAATCAGCCGGCCCACCCCCACGCCACGGCCCCCGCATGCCATTACAGGACCTGCAGCACCGCTAGCAAAACGAACAGACGCGATAGCGGAGGAGGCGGCAGGAAACTCTGCGACGTTGCGACCAGCTGGATCGCGGGAGCAGAGGATCCTGCGGCCTCCGCAGCGGGCGACACCCGGCTGGGAGCACCAGCTAGGGCAACAACGCCTCGGGAATGTCGACGATCTTGGCCCGCAGGTACTCCCCTAGCGCCTTGGCCTGAGGATCCTGCCGCGTCGAAGCCGCCACACCCTCCTCCAGCAGCCCGTGGAAGATGAAGTTCAGGCTCCAGATGTTCGGCAGGTCGTATCGATCCACCCGGTGCTCGGCGGCCTCGGGCATCAGATCGGCAAGTCGCTCGACAGTCAAGAAATCCGACAGCCACCAGAAGGCCTCAACCGAGCGGGCAAAGATGCCCAAGTTCGCGTTCGGCCCCTTGTCTCCGGACCGGGTGCCGTACAGCGTGCCGAGCGGCACCGCCCGCGTCGGCCCTCCGGGCGGCTCCACGCGTTCTGCCAGCGCCGTCTCAACCCTGTCGGATGAAGCTTCGGCGGCCGCACCGTCAGGAGGATTATCGGGACCCGTGTCGGGCGGCGTGCTGTCGATCACCGTTCGACGACCGTCCACCACCACCTGCATCGGCACCAGCGACGCGTCCACCAGCGCCGGCCAGTACACGCCGAAGGGCTGGCCCGCCCCCGGGCCGCCCCCCGTGCCGAACATCCCGGGAATAGAGCACAACCCGATCTCGGTGCCCGCATTCGAGAACGCCCGCCCCACCTTGCGCTCGTCAGGGTCCTTCACGATGATCTTGTAGACCGCAACCGCTTCCTCGTTGGTGCCCGGATCGGCCTTGTGGGTCGGCAAAAACTTGCGCACCACGGTCTCGTAATCGTCAGGACCGTACGGGCACGCATGCCAGAACTGCCGCTCGATGAGCTCCGCCTTGGCCTCGATGTCCAACCCCGTCAGCCCGATGGAGATCTGGTTGCGGAAGCCCCCCTGGTAGTTCATGGCCACCTTCAGCGTGGGCGGCGCCGGCTCACCCCGGGTCCCGCTGATGCGCACCCGATCCCGCCCGATCTGTTCCAGCTCGATGGTGTCGAAGCGGCTCACCACATCGGGATTCATGTAGCGCTCGCTCTGGATCTCGTACAGCAGCTGCGAGGTGATCGTGCCCACCGAGACCTCCCCGCCGGTGCTGGCGTGCTTGCCGATCACGCTGGAGCCGTCGGCTGCCACCTCCGCCCACGGGAAGCCCGGGTAGGTCATGTCGGCGATCTCGGTGAAGAAGCTGTAGTTGCCGCCGGTGGCCTGCCCGCCGCACTCGATCACATGCCCCGCAACGATGGCGCCGGCAAGCGCATCCCAGTCGTCACGGGTCCAGCCGTGATGCCACGCAGCGGGGCCGGCCACCACGGCCGCATCGGTCGCCCGCCCGGTGACGACGATGTCGGCACCCTGGTTCAGCGCCTCCACAATCCCCCAGCAGCCGATGTAGGCGTTGGCCGTCACGATCCGGTCGGCCAGCTCGCCCAAGGGCTGGCCGGTGTCGAGATGGGCGAAGTCGTTGCCTGCTGCGATCAGCTCGCCCAGCCGGTCGGTGAGGTCGTCACCGTCGACGTAGGCGATCGACGGGCTCAGCCCCAGCCGGTCCGCCACATCGGCCACGGCGTCGGCGCACCCGGACGGGTTGAGACCGCCGGCGTTGGACACCACCTTGATGCCCCGGTCCAGGCAGGTGCCCATGACCTCCTCCATCTGCGTGACGAAGGTGCGGGCGTAGCCGGCGCCGGGCCGCTTGGCTGCGATGCGCGACAGGATCAGCATGGTCAGCTCGGCCAGCCAGTCGCCCGTGAGGGCATCGACCGGTCCCCCCGACACCATCTCCCTTGCGGCAGAGAGCCGGTCTCCGAAGAAGCCGCTGCAGTTGGCGATCCGGATGGGCGGTGCGGTCGTCGTGTTCATATTCACTGCTCGTCCTGTCGGGAGGCTCCGATGCAGGGTAGGTCACCGCTCTGCGAGACTTCCGGTCATGGCGAATCCTGTGCTCCTGCTTCATGGCTTCACCGGTTCGGTAGCGAGCACCTGGCAGCCGACCGGCATCATCGATCTGCTGTCCGACGGCGGCCGTGAGGTCATCGCGTGGGATCTGCCCGGCCACGGCTCGGCCGAAAAGCACCATGATCCGGCCGGCTACGCCGACATGGAGGCCAAGCTGGTCGAGCGGCTGGCAGCCGAAGTCGGCGAGCAGACCGTCGACGGCGTCGGCTTCTCCATGGGATCACGCACGCTGCTGGCCCTGGCGGCCATGGCACCCGAGCGCTTCGGCCGCCTGGTGGTCTCGGGCGTCGGGCGGAATCTGTTCGAACGCGACGACGAGCAGGCCGAGCGCATCGCACGCGGCGTCTCCGGGGAAGCCGAGGCAGACGACGTGCACGCCCAGACCTTTGCCCGATATGCCGCCGAACCAGACCAGGACGGCCAGGCGCTGGCCGCATTCATGCGCCGCAAGCACGCGCCGCTCGGAGATGACGAGTTTGCACGCATTACCCATCCCGTGCGCGTCGTGCTGGGCACCGAGGATTTCGCCGGCCCTGCCGACCCGCTGCTCGACGCCCTGGCGGACGCTTCGTTCACCGAACTGCGCGGCTGCGACCACTTCGCCACGCCGAAGAACTTCGGCTTCATCGACGCGGTGATGGAACACCTCGAGGTCTTCTGAGCCCTGCCGCTCGCAACCGGGCCACCAACTCACGGCTGTTCACAGCAACTGCTCCCGCTTGCAGCGCCAGTTCTCGCTCTGTCTCATCGACATCGTAATGGTCACCCTGGAATGCGGCCCGCCGCTTGCCGATGAGCGCTGCGAACCGGTGCAGCTCGTCATAGCTCTCGTCGGAGACGAGATGAGCCCAGCGGCGACCGCGCCACGGCCAGCGGGCCTCGTCAACCAGGATTGCCATCGGTCCAGCTTGGTATATGGCCCTCCGGCCGCGCTGGACAGCGGGGCGACATAGGCTTGCCTTCCCTACGAGGCGCCTGACGGGGGGAGGCGCTGTGTGATTGGGCAGATCCAGCGCGTACGACGGCCAGCTCGGGCCTTGGCGCGCGCTGGCGCAGCCGCCCTGCTCGCATTCGCCGGGATCGCCATCGGGTCCGACCACTCCGTGCAGGCGACCGAGGTGCCCGTCGACATAGCGCCGGTCAGCCAGCACCTCAACGCATGCTTCCCCGAACCGGCGCTCCCGCGGCTCCCGTATATGGGCCCCGCTATCGAAGGCGCTCTCATCTACGACGACTGGATCGCCTCGATCGTCGCCGCAGGGCAAGCCTGTGAACCGCTGCGCGTGCCGTTCTTCGGCGAACTCCGCATGCCCCTCGCTGATCCTGTCATGACGTCAGAATTCGGCCCCCGCTACCACCCGGTGCGCAAACGGTGGCTGCCGCACACCGGCGTCGATCTCGTCGACCGGGAGCGGCGCTGGCGTGTGCCCGTCCTCGCTTCCGGCATGGGAACCGTCATGGCAACCGGGAGCTTCGCCGCGTATGGCCGGTCGGTCATCATCGACCACGGGCAGCGGGTTGCCACGGTCTACACACACCTCAGCAGCGTCAGAGTGCGTGAGGGTGACCATGTGGAGGCCGGCGATCGCATCGGGCTGCTGGGTTCGACCGGGGCAGTCACCGGCCCGCACCTGCATTTCGAGTTGCGTCTCGGCGGTGCTGCCGTGGACCCGTTGGACTACATCGCTCCCTGGCCGCAGCCGCCCCCGGGTCACGCCTGAGGCTCACCCGTGTGATCCGCGTCGTCAGCTCCGTCGTCCTCGTTGTCGTCGTCGCCCTCGTCCTCGCGGATCTCGAACAACTCTGACTCGATGAGCTCGTGCCGCTTGATGTACGTCGACACGAACGCCTGAACCGTTGCGGCTGCCGGTACCGCCAGCAGCGCGCCTGCCGAGCCCAGCAGAGCCGCTCCTACCAACACTGCCCCGAAGGCCACCGCTGGATGGATGTTCATGGTGTGGGCGGTCACACGCGGCGCCAGCAGGTAGTTCTCCAGCTGCTGGTACGCGAGCACCACCACGGCCACCCAGAGGGCTGAAATCGGTTCGTCGAGCAATGCAATCAGCAACGGCAGCAGTCCCGCCAGGTACGTACCGACGACCGGCACGAATTGCGAGAGCACGCCCACCCACATCGCCAGCGGAATCGGGAACGGCACACCGATAATGGCGAAGGCCGCCCAATGCACCAGGAACGCCGCCATTGCGAGCAACGTCCGCGAGTAGATGTAACCGCCGGTCTTGTCGATAGCCAGTTCCCAGCCGCGCATCACGGCGGCCTGACGGGCAGGCGCCAGCGCCGAGCAGACCAGGCGTCGCAACCGCGGTCCGTCCGCAACCAAGTAAAAGGTGAACAGCGCAACGGTGAGCATCTGTATGGCCACGTTCACCACGGTCGAGCCGACCGACACCAGGTTGCCGGCGACATCGCCGAGCAGCGATGCCGCGCTCCCGCCCTCGGTGAACTGGGCTCTCAGATCGTCGGTGCTGAGCTGAATGCCGAATTGCTCGTCTGCCCAGCGCTCGATGTCGGACAGATAACCAGGAGCCGCGTCGATCAACTTGGTGATCTGGTCGGCCAGCACCGACGCCATCGCCGCAAGGAATCCCGCAGCCGCCAGGGCGAAGGCCGTGAAGACGACTGCCGTGCCGAGCCCTCGCCTCCAGCCCCGGCGCGCCAGCCAATTGACGGCCGGCTCCATCGCAAACGACAAGAAGAGCGACACCAGCAGTACCACCAAGAGGTCGCGCAGCTTGTCGAGCAGCCATGCCGCGGTCGCGAGGCCGACCACCGCGGCCATGAGCAGCCCGATGGCGCGCGGCACCCAGCGCGGCATCCGGTCACGCTCGGGTAACCGGAGCTCCGCCCTGCGCCGCGCCTCACTGGCCACGATTGCCCCCGTGCCTGGCACCCATCGCGTCGAGAACCGCCGCGTGCAGCAGCCCATTGGTGGCGACGCCGTTGCGATTGCGGAATTCGGGCCGGCCAGCGACGTCGGTGAAGGCCCCACCGGCTTCGGCCATGATCACCGGCATCGGCGCCAGATCCCAGGTCTCGCACACCGGGTCGATCATGGCCTCAGCCTGTCCGGTCGCCACTAGGAAGTAGCCGTAGGCATCGCCCCACGTGCGCATCATCGCGCCTCGAGAGCGCAATGCCTCGAATTGGGCTGGCTCGAAGGTGTTGTAGTCGGACGTGTTGACGAGCGCCCCACGGAGGTCGGGGTGATCGCTCACCGAACAGCGGTGGTCGCCGAGCCAGCAGCCGGCGCCCCTCCCGGCGGCGAGCGTCTGCCCGAGCACCGGCAGATCGATGACTCCCACAAGCGGACCGTGCGGATCCACCAGCGCCACGAGCGTCGCGTACAGGGGGACGCCCCGCACAAAGCCGCGCGTCCCATCGATGGGATCGACGATCCAGGTCCTGCCGTCGGGCCGGATCGAGCCGCCCTCTTCCTCGCCGAAGATCGCGTCATCGGGAAATCGCTCGCCGATCCGGTCACGAACGAGGCGCTCTGCCGCCCGATCGGCTTCGGTCACTTCGGTGCCATCGCGCTTGTTGGTGACCCCGAGGTCGCGCCGGCCGAACCATCGCAGCGTGAGCGCGCCGGCCTCGGCTGCGATCTCGCGCACAGCCGCAACCAGCGACTCCCCTGCGGGGCCGTCACCTGCCCCTGCCGCCCTCACTCGCCCCGGCCTGTGCCTTGCCACGGCAGCCGTCGCTGCCGCGGGGCCTCGTCGGCATCGTCGACGATGTCGGGATTCAGCGGGAAGTTCAGCACCGGCACGGGGAGCTGCCGGGCGATCCGTTCCGAGGGCAGCAGCACCAGGCGTGAGGCGCCCGTCGGCGGGCGCTGGGAGAACAGCACCACGAGATCGGCATGGTGCTGGCTGCGCGATCGCACCACTGCGCCGGTGAAACTCTCGTTGCGCAGCGAGCGGAACTCGAAGTCGACATCGCGGCTGCCGCAGAGCTCGCCGATCTTGACGGCGTGCGGCTCGTCACGCTCCCCCGGCATCAGCACGACCAGCGACGACCGCCACCGCGCCGCTTGATCGATCAGCCATTCGGGCAGCTCCACCGGGACCGGCGCCGCCACCAGCACACGATGGGGCAGCTCGAACTCCTCAGGGGCGGCACCGTCGTCGTCCTCGGCAGACGTCCAGCCGCGCAGATCCCGGGCAACGAGCAGCGGCCCGACCAGCTCGAACAGCACGACGGCGCCCAGCACCACCGTGGCGGCCTCGGCGCCCGGGTCGCCAAGCCGCTCCGATGCGATGACCGCCAGGCCCACGGCAACGCCGGCCTGCGGCGTCAGATTGACCCCCAGTCGCAACGATCGCCGCCAGCCGAGGCCCCCCACCAATCCGCCGCCGAGACCGCCGACGATCTTGGCTGCGACACGCACGACGATGTACGCGACGCCGACCAAACCAACCTTGGGTACGTCGGAGAGGTGGATCGAGGCGCCGGCCAGCGCGAAGAACAGCAGGTACAGCGGCTGCTCGATGGTCTTGATGGTCCGGAACAGCCGTACTGAGAATGCCTGCGGCGACACCGTGGCCGCGGTGGCCCCGGCCACGAGCGCGGCCAGCGGCAGCGAGATGTCCAAGAAGCCGGCGACGGTCCACCCGATCACGATGTGCACCAGCACGAACAGCAGGAGCTCGCCAGAGGTTTCGATCTGGAACCCGAGCCGTGAGATGAACCAGCCTCCGAGCAGTCCCAGTACCGCACCGCCGATTCCGAGCTGCACGAAGTCGAGCACCGCACCGCCGACGTCTGCGGCCTCGTCGGAAAGCAGCACTGCAATGGGCAGAACTGCCGCGAAGGTGGTGGTGGCCAGCGCGTCAGACACCGCGTGGGTGCCGACGATGCCGGTGGGATAGCTGCCGCGGGCGCGTACCGAGCTCACGATGTGCGCGATCGTCATCGGGGCACCCGCTCCCGCTAACGCTCCCAACACCAGCGCCACGGGGCGGTCAGCCCCCAGCCTGCTGGTCACCCAGAAGACCGCGACTGCGCTCAAGGCGAACTGGACGACACCGGTGGTCAGCGTCCAGCGGGCGGCACGCAGCGCCCGCACCGAGACGCGCTCGCCGATCACGAACATGAGCACGGCCAGCGCCACCTCCGTCACCGGACGCAGCGCAATCAGGGAGGGCTCGTCGATCAGGTTGATGACGGGCGGCCCCGAGGGGCCGAGCAGGGCGCCGACGATGAGGAAGGCGACCAGCTCGGGCAGGTGGTGGCGCGCCAGCAGTCGGCTGGCGAGGTATGCCAGCCAGGCGAGGACCGCGAACGCGACGAGCGTGTCGTTCACTGTTGTGTCACCGCCCCGGCAGGCGCCAGAACCATATGCTCAGGGAGTCGATCAGCTCCCAGGTGACTCAGACCCAGATCAATCAGAGGCGGCCGAGACCGGCTCGAAGTTGGGGTCGCGCTGCTCCACGAAACTCTGGACGCCTTCCTTGAAGTCCGGTCGTGTGAGCGATTCCCGCATGAGCGCGTTGGATTCCTCCAAGGCGTCGCTCCGTGCCTCATCGAGCTGTCCCCACACCTGGCGCTTGATCTGGGCCATCGACCACGGAGCGCTGAAGCGCCCCAGGTCACGCGCGTAGCTGACTGCCTCGTCGAGCAACTCGTCGGGCGGAAAGACCCTGCTGACCACGCCCATCTCCTTGGCCTCGTCGGCCAGGAAGACGCGGCCCGACATGAGGATGTCGAGCGCATTCGACGGACCGACCACGCGGGGCAGCATCCACGAGACACCGTGTTCAGCGATGAGGCCGCGGCGCACGAATGCACTCGTGAACTTGGCACCCTGGGCCGCGAATCGGACATCGCACATCATGGCGTGCACGAAGCCCAGCCCGGCGCATGCCCCGTTGATCGCTGCCACCACCGGCTTGGGGATGGACAGGGCGTAGTCGTGACGCTCGTTGCGCAGGCGGGGCGGGGCCTCGTCGGAGCCTTCGCCTTGCCCGCTGCTGATCCCCTGCAGGTTGTCCATGTCGGCCCCGGCGCAGAATCCCCGGCCCGCTCCGGTCACCACGATGGCACGGACGTCAGGGTCGGCGGCAGCCCGATCAAGCGCGTCGAAGTAGCCGGTTCCCAACTCGCCAGTCCAGGCGTTCAAACGTTCGGGACGGTTCAGCGTGACAACCGCCACGCCGTCGTCAACCTCGTACAGCACTGTGTCATTCATCCGGCTTCTCCTTGCTGGTGCCGCCGCGGCCACGCTACTCGCGCTAGTTCTGAGAGGCAGCGCCCGCAGATCAACGTTCTCGCCAAATGACGTCTTGTCTCCCGCTCATGTTCGCTGCGCTCACGGGCCGCTCAGGCCACGGCTTCGCACTGTGCTTGCCGCTCTTGTTCGCTGCGCTCACGGGCCGCTCGGGCCCTGGGGCTCAGCCTCTGGACACCTCTTCGACGGTGACTGTGTCCATCGTGTCGCCGACGGCGATGGCGAGTGCAACGTCCATCCCCTCGGTCACGTAGCCGAACAGGTTGTAGGCGGGCTGCAGCTTGGCGCGGCAGTCGTCGATGCAGATGAAGAACTGGCTGCCGTTGGTGTCTGGCCCCGCGTTGGCCATGGCCACGGCACCGAGCGTGTAGTCGCCATTCACGGGCTCGTCAGCGAACCGGTACCCCGGGCCGCCGCGGCCGGAGCCCTCCGGGCAGCCGCCCTGGATGACGAATTCGGGCACGACCCGGTGGAAGGTCAGCCCCGTGTAGTAGCCGTCCTGCGCCAGATTGACGAAATTGTTCACCGTCACCGGGGCGAGTTGGGGGTCGAGGTCCATGACGATGCGGCCTTTGGACGTGTCGAGGGTGACACGCCAGATCGCATCGGTGTTGATGTTCATTGCAGGTGCAGAAGCCATGAGCCAGCGACGCTACCGGCGGAAACGGGTGCGGCCGCTACGGCATCTGTTGTGAGCGGTTCGTGTGCTCAGTCGGTGGAGCGCAGGGTCTTTCCGGTGAGGGAACCGGTGTGCTCACCGTCGCGCATGAACACCTGCCCGTTCACCAGCGTGGCGTCGTAGCCGGTGCCGCGCTGGATGTAGCGGCCCGCGCCGCCCGGGAAGTCGTACACGTACTCAGGACCCGACAGCGAAAGGCCTTCGACGTCGATGACGTTGATGTCGGCGAACCGACCGGCTTCGAGCCGGCCCCGGTCGACCAGCCCGAACAGGTCAGCCGTGTCGGAGGTGATCCGGCGGATGCCCTCGGGCAGCGAGAAGAACCCGTTGTCGCGTACCCAGTGGCTCAGGAAGAACGTCGGCTGGCTCGAGTCCATGATCTGCCCGACGTGAGCGCCCGCATCGGCGAGGCCCATAACGATGGAGTCGTGGCTGAGCATCCGTTCGATCGCATCGAAGTCCTGGTTCAGCACCGGCAGGCTCAGCATCACGGTTCCCTCGGAGCGATCGGTCGCATCCAGGAACAGTTCCACCGGCGACACTCCGGCTGCCGCAGCCTGTGCCTCAAGCGTGCCGTCGGGCCCGATCCGGTAATTCGGGTTGACCGCGTCGAGCAGGTACAGGCGGCTCAGGTCGACGAGCGAGTTGGCCATACCAGTCGAGTTCTTGTCCGACGAGTTGGCCTCCGCCACCAGGGCTGCACGGGTCGCGGGGTCGCGGATCGCCTCAAGGCGACCGGCCACGTCGAGACTGCGCAGCGATCGCCACGTCTCGCCCGCACGATCCCATGGTGTGCGGTGCTGGATTCCGAGCACGACGCCGATGGCACGGCAGGTGGTCTGCGGTCGCAGGTTCGCGCCGGCGGCGTTCTGCTCGCTGACGTAGCCGAGCACCAGATCGCTCATCTCGGGCTTGCGAGCCGAATACACCAAGCCGAAAGTGCTGGGCCGGCCGCTGCGCCGCGTGATCTCGCCGAGCACCTCGATCTCGTGGCGGCCTCCGGCGAAGTCAGGTCCGGCAGCCTCGAAGCGAGGCGCCGACTCGAACACGCCCCGGCCGTGGCGGCCCAGGACGTCGCCGAAGGCGTACAGCTCGTCGTCATCGGCGAACGTGCCCGGGATCGGGCGCCCGTCGGGCGTGCGGTGGAGCAGGGTGCGAGAGGTCGAGAAGCCCAGCGCGCCGGACCCCATCGCCTCGTCCACAAGCTCGCACATCGCCGCGACCTGAGACTGCGATGCAGGACGCTCGTCGAGGCTGTCGGGACCCATCGTGTGCCAGCGCACTGCCACATGGCCGACCATGCCGCCGACGTTGAGGCCCTTGGGCATGCCGTCCAGGAAGGCCAGATACTCGCCGTAGGAGCGCCAGTCCCACGGAAGGCCCTGCATCATCGACTGCTTCGGGATGTCCTCGACCGACTCCATGACCTCGGCGATGTACTCGATGTCCTCGGTCTTCACCGGGGCGAACGTGACCCCGCAGTTGCCCATGACGACCGAGGTCACGCCGTGCCAGCACGAGCTCGAGCCGATGGGGTCCCAGGCGAGCTGCGCGTCGAGGTGCGTGTGGATGTCGACGAATCCGGGCGTGACAACCTTGCCGCCAGCGTCGATCTCTGTGCGCCCCGATACTGTGACCTCGCCTACCGCGGTGATCCTCTCGCCGTCGATGGCGACGTCGGCGACCCTGGCATCGCTGCCGGTGCCGTCCACCACCAAGCCGCCTCGGATGACTGTGTCGTGCGACATCGCGCGCTCCCGTTCGTGTGAGGTTCCCGACGCGTGAGCTTACGCCCGCCGGGACTCCGCCTGCCGTGTCTCCGCGCCCCGTCGCTGGCTTCGGTACTCTCGAATGGATGCCGACTCCCCAGAGGGCTGTGACTGGAAGGGCGACCGCCGTGCACCAACTCGACTCCCGCCAAGACGCTGAGCCGCAACGCAGCACCGCACGCTGGCGCGCGCTTGCGGCAGCGCTGGCCGCTGCGATGCTGGTCAGCGCCTGCGGCCTGCTGAGCGACGACGACACCGACGCGACCACAACCACCGCCGCTGACGACGCGATGATGTCGGACACCGACGATGAGCCCACCACGGTCGTGACGGCTGCACCCACAACGACTGCAGCGGGCGATGCCATGGCCGAAGACGAGGCCGGTCCCGACGTGACGCTGGAATCAAAGCTCTCGACCGCCGGTTTGGGGCCCGTGCAGATCGGGCACTCGCTCGAAGACGCCCGGACAGCCGCCGGCGCGCTGATGATCGCAGTCCCGGGCGGCTCGGACGCCTGCCGTTACTACACGGTTCAGAACGGTCCTGAAGGCGTCCGGTTCCTGGCCGTCAACGCCGAGATCGTGCGCGTCGACATCGAATCTGGTCCGATCACAACGATCTCGGGCTACGGCATCGGCTCCACCCGGAGCGAGATCATCGAGGCATTCGGCGACAGGATCGAGGACGGGCCCGGGCTCTCCGCAATCCAGTACGTGCCGGTCGACGACCCCGACATCGACAAGCGCGTGGTGTGGGAAGTGGACGAGGCGGGTGCGGTGATCTCACTGCGAGCCGGTCGGCTCCCCCACATCGAGCCCAGGGTGGCCTGCGCCGGCTAACCGGCTCAACTGCTGACGGCGTCACCCAGGTTCTTGACGACGTCGATCCATAGCTGTGTGGTGAGCGCCAGCGAGTCCACATCGACGCGCTCGTCGTTGCCGTGGAACCGCAGCATGAAGTCGCTGGAGTTGACCCGGTTGCTGAACAGCCCCGCCCCGTAGGCCACGGCGCCCTTCAGGCGGAAGAAGCGGGCGTCGGTCGCGCCCACGATCAGCTGCGGGATCACCGGCGCACCAGGATGAGCCTTCGTCATCAGCTCGCTGAGCAGCTGCCACATCGGCGTATTCGTCGGCGAGAAGCTCGCGGGATCGTCGTGGAGGTGCTCGATCTCCACCTCGTCGAACAGCTCGCCGAGCGCCGCCCGCAGGTGCTCGTTCACCTCGACGGGATCGCCGGGTGCAGTGCGGATGTCGACCTCGATCTCGACCTTGTCGGGGATGATGTTGGTCTTGTTGCCGCCGCCCACGACATTCGGGCTGAACGTGGTGTGGCTGCATGCATGCAGGTGGCGCGCCAGGCCGGGTGCATCGATGCCGGCCACAGCGTCGTAGACCCGGGCCGGGTCGAGCAGCGCCTCGCGTGTCTCGTCGTCGACCCTCAGCGTCGAGACATGGTGCTGCCACATCTCGGTGAGCTGCGGTGCCGGCCGGTACTCGGCGATGCGGCGCACGATCTCGGCCGCCTTGATGAGGGCGTTGTCGGTGCCGAACGGCATGGAGCCATGACCCGGTGTGCCGCGCACGGTGAGTCGCCGCCAGCCGATGCCCTTCTCGCCCGCCGCCAGCGTGATCTTGGTTCCTTGGGGCGTGTGGTTCGGCATGCCGCCGAACTCGGTCAGCACGTAGTCGCAGTCAATGGCGTCCCAGTTGTGCTCAGCCATCCATTTGGCGCCGTAGGTGCCGCCAGCCTCCTCGTCGGCAACGCCGAAGTAGATGACATCGCCCTTCGGTCGGTAGCCGGTGCGCACGATGTGACGGAACGCCACCGCCATCGACGAGGTGAGGTTGAGCATGTCGACCGCCCCGCGTCCCCAGACCTCGCCGTCCACCAGCTCGCCGCCGAACGGGTCTCTGCTCCAGCCGTCGGCATTCACCGGCACCACGTCGGTGTGGCCCATCAGGCACAGCTTGGGCGCCGACGGGTCGGTGCCCGAGATACGGGCCACCAGTGATCGGCGTCCCGGCTCCGACTCGAAGCTCTGCATGTCGACGCCGGGGCCTTCCAAGTACGACTCGAGCAGGTCGCTGTTGCGAACCTCCTCGCCCGATTCGACGGTCCCGTCGTTGACGCAGGCATTGCGGATCATCTGCTGCAGCAGCTCGATGGTTTCGTTGGTCAACGCCGGATCGGTGTAGTCGAGATCGCCCATATGGCGATGTTACGACTGCGCTCGCACCCCTGATGGCGAGCCGTCGATCGTGGTGACACAGGCACGGCCCAGTATTCGCTCGCGGCCTGTGCTCGACACCCCACCGCGCACGACACTTCCCGGCGAGGTCCCGCAGACGCAACTACCGTGGCGGACGATGAACACGCCCATCGATGCCGATCTTGCCGAATTCCGTGCCGAGGCGTCGCAGTTCCTGAGCGATGCGGTTCGTGACGGCACGGCGTGTCCCGCGTATGGCGCGATCCTGGTGCCTGCGCTGCATGATCAGGCCCGCCTCTGGCAGCGCTACTGCTACGACCACGGCTGGGCCGGGCTCCATTGGCCGACCGAATACGGCGGTCGCGGGCTCTCCCGGGCGCATACCGGCGTGTGGATGGAGGAGTGCGAACGGGCAGGCGTTGCCCCCTACCTCAACCTGCAGGGGATCGTGCTGGCGGGCGAGGCCATCATGCGCACCGGCACCGAACGCCAGCGTGAGCAGTTCCTGCGTCCAATCCTGACCGGCGAGGTGCTGTGGTGCCAGCTGTTCAGCGAACCCGGCAACGGCTCGGACTTGGGCGGGCTCACTTCGGCAGCGGTGCCCGACGGCAGCCACTACGTGCTGAACGGCCAGAAGGTGTGGTCGTCGAACGCCCAGTTCGCCGAGTACGGCATCTTGATGGCCCGCACCGAGCCCGATGCCCCCAAGCACCGCGGCATCAGCTTCTTCCTGCTGGACATGACGCTGCCCGGCATCGAAGTGCGTCCGATCAAGCAGATGACCGGCGACAGCGAATTCTGCGAAGTCTTCTTCGACGACGTCGCCATGCCCGCAGACGCACTGCTCGGCGAGCGCGGCGGCGGCTGGAGCGTCGCCATGGCGGTGCTGGAAGACGAGCGGGGCGGCGCCGGTTCCTCCGGGGTCATCAGCCTCCGCAAACGCCTCACCAGGATGATCGAGGCGGCAGGCGATGCAGGACCGCTGGGTCGGCAGTCGCTCGCTGAGCTGCACGCCCGGGGCAACGCTCTGGCGGCGCTGATGGAGTTGCACGGCGCCGATCCGCTCATGGCGCCAGTGGCCAAACTGGCCAACAGCGAACTCGGCTACGACGAGGTTGCCATCGGCGCCAGCCTGCGCGGCGCCGATGCCATGCTGGCGTCAGACGAGACCGAGGCGTTCCTGTACGCGCCGGGCATGCGCATCGCCGGGGGCACCAGCGAAATCCAGCGCAACATCATCGGCGAGCGGGTGCTCGGCCTGCCTCGCGAACCGTCGCCCTAAAGTTGGCGGGCCGGTCGCATCACGCTGCCGGAACACAGCCCTGCGCAGAGCACAGAGTGGCGAGGGAGCCAACATGGCGGTTGCAACCGAGGCTGAACGCGAGGAATGGCGGGCCGGCGGAGCGGTGAATCCCGATCGTGAGCAAGCGCATTTCGGTGCGGGCGTCCCACCCGCTGCCGATCTCGCCATCGATGAGATCAACCCGCTGAACCCTCATCTGTTTCGCGAGGATCGCTGGCACGACCACTTCGCACGCCTGCGTCGGGAGGATCCCGTCCACTTCAACGAGCTGGGTTCGGCCGGACGCTATTGGTCAGTCACGAAGTGGGCCGACGTCCGCGAGGTGGAGAGCGACGACGAGACGTTCTGCTCGGCTCACGGCATCACCATCGGACCGCCTGCCGACACTGAGTCGCTCCCGACGACACCGCTGAACTCGTTCATCACCATGGACGCGCCCGAGCACCGCCCCCAGCGCCGCACTGTCCAGCCGATGATGGCCCCGACCAATCTGCGAGACCTCGAGTCGCTCATCCGGGAGCGCGCGACGAAGGTGCTCGATTTCCTGCCGGAGGGCCAGACGTTCGACTGGGTCGACACCGTGTCGGTCGAGCTGACCACGCTGATGCTGGCAACCCTGTTCGACTTCCCGCTGGAAGACCGCCGGAAGCTCACCCGATGGTCCGACCTGGTCACCACCATTCCCGGTCCCGACGGGATCGTCGAGACCAGCGCCCAGCGGCGCGAGGAGTTCTCCGACTGCCTCCCGTACTTCGAGCGGCTCTGGGAGGAGCGGCGGACGAACCCGGGTCACGACATGATCTCGATGCTGGTGCACGGCGATGCCACCAGCCACCTTCCTGCCGCAGCACACCTCGGCAATCTGATCCTGCTGATCGTGGGCGGCAACGACACGACACGCAACACCATGTCGGGCAGCGTGTACGCGCTCAACAAATACCCCGATCAGTACGACAAGCTCATCGCGAACCCCGATCTCATCGCCACCTTCGTCCCGGAGATCATCCGCTGGCAGACACCGCTGTCGTACATGCGGCGGACTGCCACCGCCGATTGTGAGATCGGGGGCAAGCAGATCCTCAAGGACGATCAGGTGCTGATGTGGTACGTGTCGGCCAATCGAGACGAGGACGTCTTCGGCGACGATGCCGACGACCTCGATATCGAGCGTCACAACGCCGCCAGTCATCTCTCGTTCGGCTACGGCTTTCACTACTGCCTCGGCAGCCGGCTGGCCGAGCTGCAGCTGCGGGTGCTGTGGGAGGAGATCCTGCCGCGCTTCGAGCGCATCGAAGTGCAAGCCGAGCCCGAGCGCTCGCTCTCGTCGTTCATTCACGGCTACACCCACCTCCCCGTCCAAGTCACCCGGCGGTAGCCGCGACGATTGCTTCGCCTGAACCCAAGCCCTGAAGGAGTCCCCACATGACCGTCAAGTTCTGCTGGTTCAACCTGATGCCGTGGCCCGATCTGCCCGACGACTTCAAGACCGAGCACCGGTCGGTCTGGGTGGACATCGACGGCTCGCTGTTCGACCCCGAACGCGCCAACGGCGTCTACCACGAGTACATGGACCAGCTCGAGTTCGCCGACGAACTCGGCTTCGACGGCATCGGTGTCAACGAGCATCACCAGAACGGCTACGGCATCATGCCGAGCCCCAACATCATCGCCGCGGGCCTGGCCCGGCGGACCTCGCAGGCCGCGATCTGCGTGATCGGCAACTCGATCGCCCTGTACAACCCGCCGCACCGGGTGGCCGAGGAGTTCGCCATGCTCGACTGCCTGAGCGGCGGCCGGCTGGTGGCGGGCTTCCCGGTGGGCACGCCGATGGACACCAACTTCACCTACGGGCAGATCCCCGCGCTGACCCGTGAGAAGTACTACGAGGCCCACGACCTGATCATGGAGGCGTGGACCAACCCCGACGTGTTCGCCTTCGACGGCAAGTACACGCAGCTGCGCTACGTGAACTGCTGGCCCAAGCCGATCCAGCAGCCGCACCCGCCGATCTACATCCCCGGCGGCGGCTCGATCGAGACGTGGGATTTCTGCCTCGAGAACGATTACAACTACTCCTACCTCAGCTTCAACGGGTACCTCGCAGGCCAGACGCTGATGGACGGGTACTGGAACCGTGTCGGCGAGCTCGACAAGTCCATGACGCCGGGGCGTGCGGGGTTCGCGCAGATCATCTGCACGGCGGCCACCGACGCTGAGGCCGAGGAGCTCTACAGCGAGCACATGCTGTATTTCTTCAACCGCTGCCTGCATGTGTTCCCCGGCTTCGCCGACCCCCCGGGCTACCGGACGGTCAAGACCATCCAGGCCGGCAAGCTCGACCAGTTCCGCAAGGAGAACCAGGCGCTGTTCAAGCGGCTGACCTGGAAGGATCTGGTGGAAGGCGGCTACGTCATTGCGGGCTCGCCCGACACCGTGCGCGAGCGCATGGAGGACATGATCAAGCGGCTGCGGGTGGGCACGGTGTTCTGCCTGCTGCACATGGGCAACATGCCCGACTGGAAGACCCGCTATTCGAGCCAGCTCTTCGCCGAGAAGGTGATGCCGGGCCTGCGCGGCATCTGGGGCGACGAGTTCGCCGACGCCGAGGACTGGTGGTGCAAGCCGATGGATGACCGGGTGCGTCCCGAGGACACCATGGCCGACGCCCGCCGCTACCCCGAGGCGCCCAAGGGTCCGGTGGCATGAGCGCCACCGAGACGGCTCCTGCGCCGGCCTTCGAAGAGGTTGTCATCACGACTCGGCGGGGCGTGACGGCGCCAGTGCGCGTCTACGAGCCCGCGGGCGGCGCTTCGGCCGGCGCTGCGACGGTCATGGCGCTGCACGGCGCAGGCGGCTGGCTGGGCGATGAACCGGTGCTCGCAGGCCTGGCCGGTGCCGGGCTGCGCGTGGTGGCACCGGTGTGGCCCGCTTGGAGCGAGCACACCGACGAGGATCGCCTGTCCGACATGCAGGATTTCGCACTGCACGGCTGGGACGTTGCCACCGAGATGGGCCTGCTGCGGGACGACGGCACTGCCGAGCTTCATCTGATGGGCCACTCGATGGGCGGCATGATCGCTGCGGAGATGGCGGCGCTGGCACCCCAGTCGGTGGCTCGGATGGCCTTGCTGTGCCCGGCGGGGATGTGGCTGAGCGACCACCCGATTCCCGACATCTTCGCAATGCTCCCCTACCAGCTCGCCGAAGTGCTCTTCGCTGATCCCAACGTGGGCGAGGAAGTGCTGACCGGCGGTGCCGACTTCTCCGACAACGAAACGCTGACGCGGTTCATGGTGGCGCGGGCCCGCCAGCAGGGCATGGCCGGCAAGATCCTGTTCCCGATCCCCAACCGGCGCTTCTCCGAGCGGGCCTACCGGGTGACGGTGCCCACGCTGCTGGTGTGGGGCCGCCAAGACCGCTTGATCCCGCCCGCCTATGCCGACGCCTGGCAGGCGACCCTGCCCAACGCGACCGTCGAGCTGGTCGACAGCGCCGGCCACATGCTCCCCTACGAGCAGTCAGCAGCCGTCGTCGCTGCGGTTACGTCCCACTTGACGAGCTGAGGGGCGCTGCCAGGAAGGCAGCAGCTTCGGCGAGCGCCTGGTCGGCCTCGGGCAGATCGTGGTAGTGCCAGGTGTGCCACATGTGCTCCCAGAGGTCGAGCGTGACGTCGACGCCAGCGGCCGTAGCCCGGCGATGCAGCTCAACGGCTTGGGCCGCCAGGGGCTCATCGGCAGCTGCGTGGACGAGCACGGGGCACAATCCGCTGAGCTCCGCGCGTAGCGGCGACAGGCGAGGGTCGGCAGGGTCGGCGTCGCCCGTGTAGCAGTCGATGAGGCGGCGCTCGTCATCACCCGGGGACGGACGATCGGGCACAGAAACATGGTCCAGCACCGGGCTGAACAGCACTGCGGCGACGGGCGCCACGCCCTCAGCCATAGCCATCACCGCAGCGCTCAGCGCGAGCGCTCCACCGGATGAATCACCGGCGAGCGCCACAGGCGTACCCTCAGCGGCGAGCGCGAGACACACGGCCACAACGTCGTCCAGCGCTGCCGGGAATGGATGCTCGGGCGGTCGGCGATAGTCCACCGAGACCACACGCAAGGTCCGGGCCAAGCGGGCGGTGATCGGGATCGCCACCGCTGCGCTGCCCAGCACGTAGCCGCCTCCGTGCACATAGACCACGGTCGGCGATCCGGCGTCGGGTGGCGGACCAGCCACTAGACACCTCACGCCGCCAACCATCTCCTGCCGGTGAGGCACCGCAGGATCGTCGTCCTCGCCCCACAGTGCATTGGTCGCAGCCCTCCAGCGAGCGACCGCCGCCAAGTCCGTCAGGTCCGGAATCTGGATCGGCACCGACGGCCTGCGGCGGGCCCGGTATGCGGCAGCTTCGGGCGACAGCCGGTGCCGACGGAGGAATCGCGCGGCGGCTGGGCCTGTGCTCACGGTGACGTCGTCGCGGCCGGATCGAAGCAGCTGCGGTGCAGCAGCGGCGCCTGGCTAGATCTCGTGCTCATGGGTGGTGACCGAGGCCACCGATTGCGGGCTGTACGCCATCGGTATGAGCTCGCAGTCGAGCCAGGCCTGGCGCTGGTCAAGATCGTGGCCGCTGCCACGCACGCCCGACACGCCGTGGGGGACCACCCAGCCGGAGCTGTCCCAGTCTCCGAGGTCGAATGCGTAGCGGGCGACCGAGCCGTGGATGGCCCGCTCGCCCGTCTCGGGTGCGGTGCCGCCTTGGCGGACCGTGTCGCCGTCGCCGGCGCAGCCGTCGACCGGTGGATGCAGATCCCGCGCTGCAGCGAGCGCTGACGCGAGCGGGTGCGGCGAGGCCATGCGATGCACCGTCCCCCATGTCCACGCCTGCGGGTCGTCACCGAGCCGCTGGGTCAGCTCGGCGGCGGTCTCGTCAACACAGGCGCTGGCGGCCATGCGCCGGCCGATGGGGTTGTCGAGCCCCGGGACCACGTCGAGGTTGCGCTCGCAGAGCATGCGGGTGGCGGCGCCCGCCGCCATCCGGCTGGCTTCCGCGGCAGGTGGCCATCCCGCGGCGCCCAGCTGAGCGCCGGCGATGCCGAGACGTTCGATGATGGCCTCGATGAGCCGCCGCTTGACGACCGCGTAGATAGTCGCCGGGGCCGAATCGGCGGTCATGCGCTGATCCCAGTCGGCGAGCATGTCGAGCAGCGTGTGGGAGAGCTCGTGGCCGCACTCAACCGCGTACTCGGTGATCAGGCCCAACACGTTGGCGGCCACGAGCGAGGTCACGTCGCCGTGGACGGCGCTCATGTCGTCCACCGAGGCACCCGTCATCGGCGCCAGCAGCTCGCAGATGCGGTCGTGGCGGCTCGGGCCGGCGAAATCCAGCGAGATGTACGGGCCGCCGTCGGCGGTGCGGTTGTTGGCCGTCACCAGGTAGCCGCGTTCGGGGTCGGTCCATTCCGGCAGGTTCTCGAATGGAACCGGCTCGAGGCCGTCCCAGGCGAACTCATCGGTTCCCGGCACCGGTGTCCAGCGGCTCGCCGGCTGGCGCTCGACCACACGCCCCCGGATCTTGAACGCAATTGAGCCGGCCCGGTCGGCCGCCAGCAGATTGTTGACCGGCAACACCCACGGCCGCACCGCATCGACCAGTTCGGCCGTGGAGCTTGCGACCAGCATCGGCCACAGGGCATCCAGCGTCGTGTCGGGGCCGAACATGCCGGTCCACTGCATCGACAGCGCGACACCGTCGGCGGGATCGCCGAGCACCACTGGTCCCCTCGGCGTGGAGCCGCACAGCACCTCGACCGTGCCCTCGCCCCGGATGCCGAGCTGCTCGAATCGCCACGGCTCGCCCAGTGTCGAGCCAGGCTGGAAGCGCTCCACGAACACGTCGGTGTCGTCGCACATGCCGTGCGTGATCCCCCAGGCAACTTCGGCGTTGTGGCCGAAGTGGGGAAAGCCGGGCACGCCGGGAAAGCCCATGCCGATCGCATCGAACTCATCGCAGCGCAGGTGGCACTGGTGGTACACGTTCGGGAACTCGATGCCGCGGTGTGGGTCGCCAGCCAGCAGCGGCTTGCCGCTGGCAGTGCGCTGCCCGCTGAGCGCCCACGAGTTGGACGCTCCGTCGGAGTCCATCGCCGCTGCCAGCGCCGCCATGTCGGCCGCGCATGCATCGAGCACGCTCGCCGCGCCGGCCAGCAGATCGGGGCGAGGCCCCTCGCCCGGCACCATCGCGGCGTCACTCTCGGTGTCGCCGATCGTGGCCATCACAGCTTCGGGGCCAGCTTGAGCCATGATCCGCCCCCGCCACAGCTTGCGAGTGAGCGTGCCCATGAAGATGTGGCGCAGCTTGTAGACCGCCACGCAGTGCCACGGCTCCCAGGGCTCCGGCGGTGCCGGATGATGCTCGAATTCGGCCGGGAGCGCGTCCTCATGTGTGGCGAGCCATCGGTTCACGCCCCGTGCATAGGCCTCGCACATCGCCTGGGTGCGCCCATCCAGCGCCGCGTAGTCGGTCTGGGAAATCGCCGCGAGCCCGAGCCGGCGGAAGAAGGCGTCCTCACGCGCCCCGGCCATCCCGACGACCTCGGCCCAGCGCCCCAGCGCCCGGCGCCGGTCCCACTCCATCTGCCAGATGCGGTCCTCGGCCGCCACCCAGCCCTGCGCCGCGAACACAGCCTCGGCCGACGGCGCCTCGACATGGGCGATGCCCCACCGGTCACGCCGAACCGTCACGCCCAGCGCGCCGGTCTCCTGTCCACCCTCGGATCCATTGCCCTGCGCCATGGCGGCCACGCTAGAAGCCAGAACGCCATGCGTGGCAAGCGAAGCGTCCTGTCAGACGGCGGTAGCGAGAGCGGTTGCGAGGTCGGGGTGGCTGAACTCGAAGCCGTCCTCGTTGAGGGCGTCGGGCATCACCCGCGTCGAGTCGAGCAGCAGCGCCTGGCCCATCTCGCCGAGCGCTGCACGGATCGCGAACCGGGGCGCCAGCAGGAACGATGGGCGTTCTAGCGTTGCGCTCAGCGCATGCTGAAAGTCACGCTGGCGGACCGGGTTGGGGGCCGTCAGGTTGAATGCCCCGCTGGCGTCGCTGTCGATGAGATGACGGATAGCCCGCACCTCGTCTTCCAGGCTGATCCAGCTCCACCATTGGCGGCCGGATCCGAGCGGACCACCGGCTCCGAGCCGCGTGATCTTCGCCATCCGCTCAATGGCCTCGGCCCCGGACCCCACGACGAGACCGGTGCGGATGCGCACCAGCCGCACGCCGGCGTCGGGAATCGGCACCGCGGCGCGCTCCCAGCGCATGCACACCTCGGCCAGGAAACCGTCGCCTGGCAGCGACCGCTCGGTCAGCTCCTCGTCGCCCCGGTTGCCGTAGAAGCCGATCGCTGAACCGCAGACGAACACCGATGGCTTGGCATCGAGCTCGCGGATGACTCCGGCAAGCAGCCGGGTGGAGTCGACGCGGCTGGACATGATCGCCGCCTTGCGCGCAGCGGTCCACCGCCCGCCGATGCTCTCCCCCGCCAAGTGGACGATGGCATCGAGACCCTCGAGCGCAGATACGTCGATGGCCTCAGCAGCTACATCCCACGCAATGGTTCGGGTGCTTGCTGTGTCGGGATCCTCATTGCCAGCCGGAGCGTCGGGTCGCCGGGAGACGCCCAAGACCTCATGACCATCGGCGCGCAGGCTCGCCGCGAGCGCTCCGCCGATCAACCCTCGAATGCCGGTGATCGCAACTCGCATGCGGTCCATGGCTTCCATGATGTCGCGCCCGGACGTCCCCGCATGGACGCGGGGTTTGCAGCGCGACTGCTAGCGGCCCAGTGCTGGCTGCCCGGCCTATCGGCCGGCGAAGTTGCCGGGGCGGCGTTCGCTGACGGCCTTCATGCCCTCGCGGGCGTCTTCGGTACCCGACAGGCGCAGCTGTTCCGCTGCCTCGCGCTGGGTGATCTCGCGCACCTTGTCGCCGAGACCGAGCCGCAGCGTGGCCTTGATGGCCCGCACCGCCAGCGGCGCGTTGGTCGCGATCTCACGTGCGACCTCGATGGCGCGATCTCGCACCTGGTCGGCGGGCACGCACTCGTCAGCGAGCCCAAGCTCCACCGCCTCATCGCCCTTGTACCGCTTGGCGCCGAGCAGCACCTTCGCGGCGCGCTCGGGGCCCAGCAGCAGCGGCATCGTCACGCTCATGCCGAAGCCTTGGTGGATGCCCAACGAGGCGAAGTTGGCGCAGAAGCGAGCCTCGGGGCAAGTGATGCGGATGTCGGGCACCATCGCCAGGCCCAGGCCGCCGCCGATAGCAGGGCCGTGAATCGCCCCGACGATGGGCAGCGTCACATCGAAGAGCCGGCCCGACCCTTGGTAGAGCTGCAGCGTGGCGCTGCCGCCGACCTTCTCTTCGGCACCGCCGCCGACTCCTTCGCCACCCAGGTCGGCACCGGCACAGAATGAGCGCCCCTCGGCGGCTAGCACGGCGCAGCCGATGCTCATGTCCTCTTCCAACTCCACCATGGCGTCGGCAATGTCGTGCACCTGGCGGTAGCTCAGGAAGTTGTGCGGCGGGCGATCCATGATCACCAGCCCGACGCGCCCGTCCCGCTCGATCCTCAGTCGGTCTGCCATTGCACCGTCTCCGATCACCCGGTCTATTCGCCGGGTCTCTGCTCGCTCGGCGGCTCACGCTAGTGGTCGCCGAACTAGCGTGACCTCCCGAACACGGCAGCCAGAAACTCCGGGAACTCCACGGCTGCCGTGCACACGAGGCTGAGCCGAATGGCGAAGCCGTGGCCCGAGCGGCCCGTGAGCAAAGCTCACAAGAGCGGGAAACACAGGGGGACAGCCGTGACTCAAACCGCCGACGCAACTACCGAGACCGCAGCGCACGTGCGCACGGCATCCATCGACTGGGACGAGCTGCTGGCGCGCCTGCAGGCCGTGCTGCGCA
The DNA here is from genome assembly GCF_965219595.1 of Candidatus Poriferisodalis sp. NCBI lineage: Bacteria > Bacillati > Actinomycetota > Acidimicrobiia > Acidimicrobiales > Candidatus Poriferisodalaceae > Candidatus Poriferisodalis > Candidatus Poriferisodalis sp. Next base: position 2,678,530 of record NZ_OZ244781.1, on the reverse strand, counting down.
TCCGCACGACGCCCATCGGCATGAAGCTCTTCGAGACGGTCGAGGCGATGAACGAAGTGCCGCGGGTCCGCCGCCCCAAAGCCATCCACACCACCGACCAGATCGTGGGGATGGCGTGCCGGCTGAATTGGACCGTCGGCATCACCATGGACGACCTCGTGGGAGCCCAGTGCGGGGCGGTCATCGGCCTGCACCCACAAGACGACAAGTGGCTGTCGGGCGACCGCATGGCCGGGGTGTGGTACGAGACTCTCGAAGACGCCTCTGCACACCAGCACGCCATGGATTTCGTGCCCTACGGCACCTATGAGGCAATGGTGGTCTCGCCGCTGTCGTCGAAGCGGCTTGACCCGCCCGATGTCTGCATGATCTACGCCACTCCAGCGCAGATGATCATCTTCATCAACGGCCTGCAGTGGCGGGAGTACAAGAAGCTGGAATGGGGCTGTGTCGGCGAATCGGCCTGCGCCGATTCGTGGGGCCGAGCGCTGCGCACCGGCGAGCCCAGCGTGTCGCTGCCCTGCTTCGCCGAGCGGCGCTACGGCGGCGTGATGGAAGACGAGCTGCTGATTGCGCTCACGCCCGAGGATCTGGTTGTTGCGGTCGAGGGCATGGAGGCACTGGCACGGAACGGCCTGCGCTACCCGATCCCGCCCTATGGCATCCAGACCGACGCCCGCGCCGGCCTCGGTGCCAGCTACGACTGAGCACACAGGCGGACCAACCAGATAAGGCGCGGATCGAGCGCAGAACAAGCAACGCAGACCAAACACAGACAGGGGACAACGTGGCACTGCAACCGACCAAGGAAGGCTTCGACCTGGGCATCGTCACCAGCAACGGCGACGAGATGCTCGCGTTCTACCGCGACGTGCTGGGGCTGGAGTTCGAGGCGACGCTCAACATGGAGCAGGTGAGCATCGCCCAGATGCACCGCCTGTGGGCAGACAAGAGCCTGCTCAAGCTCGTGGTGCCTGTCGCTGACGTTCAGGCCGGCGCTACTGGCGGCATCACCGGCGCCACCGGGCTGCGCTACTTCACCTTCAACGTCGGCAACTTCGAGGAAGTCATGACTGCCTGCGAGGACGCCGGGGCCAACATCATCTGGCGACGGCTCGAAGCGCGGCCCGGCGTGGTGGTCGGCATGGTCGAAGACCCCGACGGCAACTGGGTGGAGTTCATCGACAACCCTGCCTGATCGCCTGAAGCCGGGCATCAACCGCCGAAAGGCGCTCCTCGAGCGCGGCAGAGCGTCTTAGGATCGCGAGCGCGACTGCATCGGGAGCGTTGAGCAGTGCCTGAACCTCGGCGCAAGACCATCAACCAACTGCTGGACGAAGCGCGTTCGGGCCTGGAGCGAGTCGCTCCCGCTGAGCTGGCAGAGCTGATGGCGGCGGCGGATTCCGCCGAGGGCGGACAGCTGCGTGTCATCGACATTCGGCCGCGAGATGACCGGGAGAGAACTGGTGTCATCGAGGGCTCCGAGCACATCGGGCAGCTGGTGCTCGAGTGGCGCCTCGACCCAGACTCGGGGGCGTCGGAGGGGACAGCCGCAGATTTCGGTGACCATCTGGTGATCCTCTGCAACCAGGGCTATAGCTCGAGCCTTGCCGCAGCCCAGCTGCAGCGGCTGGGCTTCGCACGGGCCACCGATCTGGACGGCGGCGTCGAAGGCTGGATCGAGCACGGACTGCCCGTGGTGCCGCCGCCGGAAACCGCCGACACCTAGCCAGTGGGCGGTGCCGGTCGCTCGCGCAGCCGGGTGATGACATCGGCCATGAAGTCGTCGTCCTGCGCTCCCGGAATCACGAGGCGACCGTCGAACAGCCAGCTCGGCGTGGCGCTGATGCCCCACTCGTTCGCCCGGGTCATCGACGCTCGCAGCGCCGGCAGCAGCTCGTCGTTGGCGACGACTCGACGCAGCACGTCGGGGTCGATGGCCACGTCTGCCGCCAGGCTGACCAGCACGTCAGGATCGGCGACGTCGAGCTCGTCTTCCCAGTAGGCCGCATAGAGCCGGTCGTGATAGCGCTCGGCGGCGTCGGGGTCGGCGTGCTCGACCGCCAGCGCAGCCTGGTGCGCCTTGGCGCTGTTGCGCAGGCGCTTCGGCACCACGAACGTGATGTCTTCGGCTTCGGCCATCTCGGCGATCCGCTCGAAGCTCATGCGCACTTCGACGCCCTCGGGCGGCACCTCGGGATGGATCTCGTACGCCAGCCAGGTGATGTCGAGATTGTGCCGTTCAGCCAGGCGGACCGCCCGGGCTCGTGCCAGATGGCACCACGGTCACAGGTAATCCGACCACACCAGCACGGACATCGCCTCAGCAGTCGTCATCGCCGCCACCCCCGTGTGCTCATCCTCGCACACCGGCCCCGGCGCCTCGGCGGGGGCCGCGGGCAGCCGGGTAGGTTGCCGCGCATGGACTTCACCATCCCCGGCGACATCGCCCAGCTGCTCGACGACCTGGACACGTTCATCGACGACGTCATCGAGCCCATCGAGAACGAGGACGACAACATCCGCTTCTTCGACCACCGGCGGGAGGATTCGCGCACCGATTGGGAGCGCGAAGGCTTGCCCAATGCGGAATGGGAAGCGCTGCTGGTTCGCATGCGCAAGGAAGCCGACAAGGCGGGCTTCCTGCGCTGGCACCTGCCGGAGCGCTTCGGCGGCAGCAACGGCTCCAACCTGGGGATGGCCATCATCCGCGAGCACCTGGCCCGCCGTGGCCTCGGACTGCACAACGACCTGCAGAACGAGAACTCGATCATCGGCAACTTCCCGACCGTGCTGATGATGGAGCGCTACGGCTCACCCGCCCAGCAGGAGTACTGGATCCCCAAGATGCTGGAAGGCCAGGCCCGCATCGGCTTCGGCCTGACCGAGCCGCTGCACGGCTCCGATGCCACCTGGATGGAGACCACCGCCGTGCGCGACGGCGACGAGTGGGTGATCAACGGCGAGAAGTACTGGAACACCGGGCTCCACCACGCCACCCACGACTACATCTTCGCCCGCACGTCGGGGAACCCCGGCGAGGGGCACGGCATCACCTGCTTCATCGTGCCCGTCGACACGCCGGGCTTCGCGGTCGAGAAGTTCATGTGGACCTTCAACATGCCCACCGACCATGCCCACGTGCGGCTGACCGACGTGCGGGTGAGCAACGACGACATCCTCGGCACCGAGGGCCGGGGCCTGCAGACAGCGCAGCTCTTCGTGCACGAGAACCGGATCCGCCAAGCAGCATCATCGGTCGGCGCCGGCCTGCACTGCATCGACGTGGCGGTCGACTATGTGAAGAACCGCACCACGTTCGGCAAGCCTCTGGCACAGAATCAGGCCATCCAGTTCCCGCTGGCGGAGCTGTACACCGAGGCCGAGATGGTGCGGGCGCTCATCTGGAAGACCGCCTGGGAAATGGACGAGGGCGTCGACCACATGGAGATCACTGACAAGGTGGCCATGTGCAACTACCGGGGCAATCGGTTCTGCTGCGACGCTGCCGACCGGGCCATGCAGAGCTGCGGCGGCAACGGCTACGGCCGCCACATGCCCTTCGAGCACATCTACCGGCACCACCGCCGGTACCGGATCACCGAGGGCTCAGAGGAGATCCAGATCCGCAAAGTGGCCGGCAAGCTGTTCGGCTTCGCCGGGCGGGCCAAGGGCTAGCACCGCGCCCAACGGGCGAAGAGCCAACACTGCGCCGGAAGGGCGAAGGGCTAGCGCCGCTCAGTCGTCGAGGCGGGCGGTGGCTTGGCCGGTGAGGACTGCTCGGTCGTCCTGGTTGGTGGTGGTGATGGTGAGATCGACCAGCTTCTGACCGTCCTCGTCACGGATGTCGGCAACCTCGGCCTTGGCGGTGAGCGTGTCACCTGGCCACACCTGGCTGGTGAACCGCACGCCGTAGTAGGTGAGGCGGCCGTCGCCGACGTAGTTGGTGACCATGCGGCCGGTCATGCCCATGGTGAGCATGCCGTGCGCGAACACCGTCGGGTAGCCGGCCACCTCGGTGACGAACTTCTCGTCGGTGTGGACCGGGTTGTAGTCGCCCGACGCTCCGGCGTACTGGACGATCTGGGTGCGGGTGAGGTCGTCGACGATCTGCTCGGAGTAGCTGTCGCCGACGTTGAGCTGCGATGCGCTGAGTGCCATGTCTGCGTTCCTTTCTGGGTGGTGAGTGCTGCGTTCGAAGTCCTGGCGACCCGCTAGTTGTCGATGACCTTCTCGGTGACGACGCCGACGCCCTTGGCCGTGATGACCAGCTCGTCGTCCTCGTCGCGGTACTCGGTGACGGCCTCGGAGAACTTGAGGATGCCCGCCCGCTTGGACTGCTTCTCCCAGCGCTCGCCGTCGTAGGTGACCGTGTGCAGCACGTCGCCGGGCTTCAGATGCCGGTGATAGGTGAAGTGCTGCTCAGCGTGCAGCCCGCCAGCCGCAGCGCCGGACTGCTTGTCGTCCTCACGCTCGTCGGCGATATCGTCGCCGTCTGCTTCGGAGAGGTCGCGCACCAGGGTGCCCGAGGCGGTGCGTCCGCTGCCGAACCACTTCTTGTCGGGCTTGGGGCGCAGGAAGTAGTCGGGGTCGAATTGCGCACTCGACTGCGCGAAGGTCGGCGGCGCAATGATCGAACCGACCTCGGTGCCAGCGGCGTACTCCGCGTCGCTGTAGATCGGGTTCGTGTCGCCGATCGACCTCGCGAACATCAGGATGTGCGAGGCCTCGACGGGAAATCGCTCGACTGTCATGTCCGGCTCCTTCTGCGGCAGGTTGCGTCACATTGCCGCCGGCACATGATGGCAGCCGCGCGCGGATCGCGCACGGCCAGCAAGGCGCGGAGCGCGCACAACCAGCACAGCAACAAGCGCGCACGACCGGCGCAGCGCGGAGCGCGCACAACCGGCGGGCTAGGCGAGCGCTGTGGCGAGTGCCGTCCGGATGGCGGCCGGGTCCTCGTTCATCATCATGTGGCCGGCTCCGGCGAGGTGCACCACATCGCAATCGGCGAAATCGGCGATCAGCGGTGCTGCGGCCCGCGGCGGGGTCATCTTGTCCTCGCTGCCCACGATCACCGTCACCGGACACTTGACTCGCGCAGCAACGTCGCCAGCCTCGTAGGCCGCGCAGGCGGACAGGTCGGCGTGGATCACACCGTTGTCGGCTCGTTCCAGCAGGGCCACGCTGCCGCCGAGCATCCACAGCCCGGGCGTCGGATTGGTGGCGACATGCGCCCGGTTGCCGTGTCCCCATGCGGTCATGAGCTCCGGTGCCAGCAGCTCGTTCTTCTCCGCAGCACCCAAGAGCGCCGGATGCACCGGCATTCCCGCTGCGGTGCCCATCAGCACCAAACGAGCAATGCGATCGTGATCGGCGGCTGCCGCTTCGGTGCATACCAACGACCCCATCGAATGGCCGACAAGACGTACGTGGGCGCAATCCAGCCGCTCCCCCACGGCGGTGATGGCATCGCCGAGCCAGCCGGCCATCTCGGCCACCGATCCCAGAGGCTCGCCTTCGCTGTTGCCGTGACCCGGCAGATCGATGGCGAGCGGGGTGTAGCCATGGTGTGCCAACCAGCGTGTCTGCAGCTGCCACACCGTGCGGTTCATGCCTGCGCCGTGCACAAGCAGCACCACCGGCGCCTCGGCCGCCGATGCCGCATCGGGTACCACTCCCCCTGCGGCCACACCCGCAGCGTGGCCCCGGACGTCAAGCGAAAACGTCTCGGTCGCTGTCATCGGTTCAGCCCTTCTGCGATGCCCGCAGGGCGCGGGACAGGTCCGAGATGATGTCGCCCGGGTGCTCCAGACCCACCGACAGCCGCACCAGGTCTTCGCCGACGCCGGCGGCAACCAGGTCCTCAGCGCTCATCTGCTGATGGGTGGTGCTGGCGGGATGGATCACGAGCGTCTTGGCGTCGCCCACGTTGGCCAGATGCGACGCCAGCCGCACCGCCTCGATGAACCGCCGTCCGGCCTCGCGGCCGCCTTCGACGCCGAAGCTCAGGATCGCGCCGGCGCCTCGCGGCAGCAGCTGCTTGGCCAGTTCGTGGTCGGGATGCGACGGCACCGACGGGTGGCTCACCCAGCTCACGGCGTCGTGGGAGGTGAGAAACTCGATCACCGCTTCGGTGTTGGCGACATGACGATCCATGCGCAGCGGGAGGGTCTCGACGCCCTGCAGCAAATGGAACGCCACCGCTGGGCTCATGGCGGCGCCGAAGTCGCGCAGGCCCTCGGCTCGGGCCCGCATCGACAGCGCTTGCGGCCCGTACTCGTCGGTGAAGGCAATGCCGTGGTAGCCCGCATACGGCTCGCTGAGCGTCGGGAACTTGCCCGAAGCGGCCCAGTCGAAACGCCCGCCGTCCACCACGACCCCGCCGATCGCGACGCCGTGACCGCCGAGGAACTTGGTGGCGCTGTGCATCACGATGTCTGCACCCAGCTCGATGGGCCGCATCAGGTGCGGAGTGGTGAACGTGGCATCGAGCATCAGCGGCAGGTCGGCCTCGTGGGCGACTGCGGCCACGGCCGGCACGTCGAGCACCTCGATGTTGGGGTTGCCCAGCGTCTCGGCGAACAGCACCTTGGTGTTGGGCTGGATGGCATTGCGCCACGCATCGAGATCGCGGGGGTCGACGAACGTCGTGGTGATGCCGAAGCGGGGCAGCGTGAGGCTCAGGATGTTGTGGGTGCCGCCGTAGATGTTGCGGCTGGCCACGATGTGGTCGCCCGCTGAGGCGATTGTGGCGCACGCCAGGTGGAACGCCGCCATGCCGCTCGCCGTGCAGACCGCGCCGACGCCGCCCTCGAGCGCGGCGATCCGCTCCTCGAGCACGGCAACGGTGGGATTGGAGATGCGGCTGTAGATGTGGCCGGGGATCTCGAGGTTGAACAGGCTGGCTGCCTGCTCGGTGTCGGTGAAGCTGAACGACGTCGTCTGGTAAATCGGCACGGCTCGCGCCCCGGTGGTCGGGTCGGGCCGCTGGCCGGCGTGCAGCGCCAGCGTGTCGAAGTGCAGGAAATCCGGCTCGACCATGGGTGCCTCCGGGGTCGCTTGCCTGCATTCAAGCACTGCTTTGCTATTACGCGGCTCGAATCGCTTCCCAGACGCGCTGGGGTGTGAGGGGGATGTCGATGTGGGTCACGCCGAGGTGGGCAAGCGCGTCGATCACGGCGTTCTGCACTGCCGGCGGCGCAGCGATGGCCCCGTTCTCACCGATGCCGCGGGTACCGAGCTCGTTGCGCTCGGTCGGCGTGCCGAGCCGAGCAGTGTCGATGGAGGGCACATCGGCTGCGGCAGGGATCAGATAGTCGACGAGCGTGGTGGTGCGGGGAGTGCCGTCGGCGTCCCACTGCCCTGCCTCCATCAGCGCTTGGGAAATGCCGGCAACCGCGCCGCCGTGCTGCTGGCCCTCGACAGATGCCTCCGACAGCATCCGCCCGCAGTCGTCCACCGCGGCGAACGCCAGCAGCTCGACACGGCCTGTCTCCGCATCGACCTCGACGACCGCGGCGTGGGTGCCGTAGGGATGGGTCACCTCGGCGCTGCGCTCGGTGACGGTGGCGCTGATTCCCTCCGGTGCGGCTGCGGCAATGTCGGTCCAGCTCGTCAGCCGGGACGGCACGCCGGCTACGTGCGCACCGTCGGGGGTGAGGCTGATGTCGTCGGGGCTGGCTTCGAGCAGCTCTCCGGCTACTTCGCAGATGCGGGCACGCAGTTCGGTCGCGGCTTCGGCGATCTGGCTGCCCAGCACCGTCGCGGTGCGAGAACCGCCGGTCACCCCGCCGTACGACGATGTCACCGAATCGGCGTCGTTCACCCGCACGGCGCCTTCGGCGATCCCGACCCGGGCGCTGGTGATCTGGGCCCACAGGCTGTGATGACCCTGGCCGTGGCCGTGGCTGCCGCAGGTCACCAGCACGCTCCCGTCCGATCCCAGCTCCAGCGAGGCGTAGTCGGGGTCGTCGCCGCTGCCCGCGCTCTGGCTGTAGCAGCCGTAGCCGATCCCGATCAGTGCCGATCTGCTGCCGGCTGCCCGGCGCTCGGCTGCCAGCACCTGCCAGCGCTCGGCATCGATCAGTTCTTGGGCAGTATCGAGCGCGCGGTGCGGGTCGCCGCTGTCGAGCACAATGCCGGTGCCCGTGTCGAACGGCAGCTCGTCGGCACGCAGCAGGTTCCGGCGGCGGACGTCGGCGGGATCGAGGCCCAGCTCGCGGGCGCCGGCGTCGATGGCCCGCTCGAGCGCAGCGTTCACCTCGGGCTGGCCGGCGCCGCGGTAGGCACCGGTGGGCGGGGCGTTCGTGACCGCGGAGCCGATGCGGTAGCGCAGCCGCGGCACGCGGTACAGGCCGGTGCTCTGGCGGTAGCTGGCCGCAGTGAGCATCGGCGCCATGTGCGGGTACGCACCGGCGTCGCACCACATGACCACGTCGATCCCGACGATGCGGCCGTCGGGCTCGAAACCCATCCGGATGCGGTGCCGCTGGCCCCGCCCGTAGGGCATCGAGACGAACTGCTCCTGGCGGCTCTGCACCCAGCGAATCGGGCGTTCGAGCAGCTGGGCGGCCCGGGCCACCACGAAGAACTCCGGCATGGGGTCGCCCCGGCCGCCGAACCCGCCGCCGACCTGCGGTTCGCGGACGCGCACCGCCGTAACCGGGATGCCCAGCAAACGCCGGTACAGGTACGGCGCGCTGTGCACGCCCTGGCCGGTGCTCCAGATGTCCAGCTCGCAGTCAGGCGAAGCGCCCTGCGCCAGCGGCGTGCCCCGGAGCAGCTCGAAGGGCGTCGCGACGATGGCGCACGGCTCGATCGGCAGCGACGTGATCCGGTCGTTCTCGCAGACCAGCTCCACGACACACTGCGCGCCGTCGCAGGGATCCTCACCGGGTTCGGCAGGAGGTGCAGCTGCGTCGTCAACTTCGGTGGGCGGTGACAGGAAGCCGCCGCCGTCGGGGGGATCCAGCGGCCGCACCACGTTGGTTCCTGCATCGGGGAACAGCAGCACGTCGCCGGCTGCGGCCTGCTCGGCGTCGATGACTGCCGGCAGCTCGTCTGTCTCGACGGCGACCAGCTCGGCGGCGTCGAGCGCGTGGCTGGGCGAGTCGGCCAGCACGACGGCAATCGGCTCACCGACGAACCGGACGCGCTCGGTGGCCAGCAGCGGCCGGGCCATCTGACCGCCGAGCGTGGTGGCCCGGTAGTACTCCAGCGGCTCCAACCCCAGCCCAGCCGCTTCGAAGACGGCGACGACGCCCGGCGCCTGCTCGGCCTCGCGCAGATCGACGCTGCGCAGGTCGCCGTGGGCCACCGTCGAGCGCACGAACGCTGCGTGCAAGCAACCCTCGGGCAACGGCAGATCGGCGGTGAAGGCTGCCGTGCCGCGCAGCATCGGCAGATCCTCGGAGGCAAGTCGCGCCGTCGCCATGGGCTCACCGTAGTGACGCAGATTCCGCTGTTCGAGCCGAGTCGGAACCTTCAGTCGGCCGCCGCAGGCTGCGTGCCGGAGTCCCCGGGCGTGGCGAGCTCGGCGGTGATCTCTGCTCGGTGCTCGTCCAGGTAGGGGGCTCGGCGCATTGTCACGTCGATGCCGCCGACGAGGGAGCCGAGCTGGATCATCGGGCCCCACTCGGTCTCGGGCAGGTCGACGACGTGGCTGTTATCGACGGCGACTGCGGACCCCACGAAGCCGCGCCGCTCGACCGGCAGGTCGCTGGTGCCCTCGGGCGTCGTCTGGCGCCAGACCCACTCGGGACCGTCGGCACCGGGCACCTCGAGGTAGGTGCGCTCGGGGCCGGCGCCCCGGTAGTCCATGCCGCCCATCTCGGCAGGCGGCCGCCCTTCGTACTGCACGAACTCGGCTGCCTGTGCTGCCATGACTGTCTGGGTGAGAGACGTGCGCACCGTCCTTCCGTGGCCGTCGGCCTGCCGCCGGTACAGCGAGCACAGCACGCCGAACGCGGCGATCATCGGCGTGGCGGCGTCGTGCACCGGCACCGTCAGGAACACCGGCTCGTCATCGCCGCCCTGCGCCGCCATGATCCCGCCCAGAGCCTGCAGCAGCGGATCGAAGGCCGGCACGTCCGCCATTGACGAGTCGCGGCCGTAACCGGGGCTCTTCACCAGCACCGCATCGGGGCGGATGCGCCGCAGATCCTCATCGGCGACGCCGAGGCGTGCCGCGACGCCGGGGCGGAAGTTCTCCACGATGACGTCGGCGCCGGCCACGAGCTGCGCCATGACGACGTGATCGGCAGTGTCTTTGAGGTTGAGGCAGATCGAGCGCTTCGATTGGTTCCAGCCGTTGAAATACGGGCCGAGCACGCGGAACGGATCGCCGCCGGGCTGCTCGATCTTGATGACCTCGGCACCGAGCATCGCCAGATGGCGGGTGATGACCGGTCCGGCGATGAACGAGCTGAGGTCGACAGCGTTGACGCCGAGCAACGGTGCGGTACCCGGCACCCAGGGGTCCGATACCGCTTGGGCCGGCCATGCACCGGCTTCCAGCTCGGCTTCGACTGCGGCGGTGTGCTCGCCGAGGCGCGGTGCTGGCTGCAACGCAACCTCGTCGGTGCCGTCGATCCACATCGGCTGGGGCGGGGTGCGCACTGTCCCGAGTTCGGGGTGCTCAACCACAGTGTCGAGCCCGTTGACCTGCGCGAGCGCCGAGCCCACGAACTCGTCGCGGGTCTGGGTCGGCTGGCAGGGCACATCGTGCACTGCGAAGACCTCGAGCCACTCGGCAAGCGTGCGCTGGGCGAACGCCTCTTCGAGGATCGGCGTGATCTCCGCCAGCGGCTCGAGATCGAGCAGGCCCCACGGCGGGTCCGGGAACCGCTCATCGCCCAGCAGGTCTTCGCGGCCGAGGGCTCGCAGCATCGCCACGTAGAAGGGATAGGTGCCGCAGGCCACGAACATCCAGCGGTCGTCGGCGGCCCGGAACAGCCGGTACACGGGAAGCCGGCCGGCCGAGCCGAGCGGGCAGGAGCCGTCGCGGTCGAGGTCGGCCATCTCGGGCACTTCGAAGTCGCCGATCTGCATGGCACCCGAGCCGGACACCTCCGAAACGGTGTAGGTCGGTGCCGACCCGTGGGCTCGCCGTGCGTACAGGCCCGCTGCGGCTGCCATCGCCCCGAGCATTCCGGCCCCGTATGAGGCCAGCGGCACCACCAACTCGACGGGGCCTTCGGAGTAGCTGATCTGGTTCCAGCCGATGCCGGTCACGGCGGCCACCTGCGACGGGGTGCCTGCACGGGTCGCGTACGGTCCCCGGTCGCCCCAGGTCGGGCACGAGATGATCACCGCGCTCGGAGCATGTCTTCGAACGGCCGCAGCGGTGGGACCGTCGGGCACGAACACGACATCGGCGCCAGCGAGCAGTCCACCCAGCGGCGGCGTGGCCATCGACGACGACGCCGGCCGCAGGATGCCGGGCAGAGACGCCGGCGGTCCGTCGACATCGGCCGGGAGCGGGGCTCGTTCCCATTCGACGCCGTCGGGCACCGCCGAGCGCTTGTTGCGGCTGACCGCCTGGAAGCCCGGGTCGGACCGGTACGGGTCGCCGCCGGGCGGCTCCACCTTGACCACTTCCGCGCCCTGATCGGCCAGGAAGCGCGCCGCGTACGGCCCGGCGATGCCTGTGGTCAGCTCCACCACTCGTACGCCGCCAAGGCACCGCACGGGCGCGCCGCTCGCTGCACCAGCGTCGTCCCTGCTCACCGGGTGGACACTACGCGGGTGCAGTCGCAGTAGCCGAATCACGGCCGAAGTCACGACCGCGATGCCCGGCGTCCCTTGCGAACACGCGGCACAGCTCCTCGGTCACGGCGGCCCGAGCGTCGTACGATGGCCCTCGTGACGACGACTACTGACTCCGCCGCCGACCCCTTCACCGAGATCCCGATGCCGCAGGCGCCGACGTTCGACACGATCGAGGCCGAGCGGCAGCACCGTAAGGAGCGCTTGGCGTCGGTGTACCGGGCGTTCTCGCTGTTCGGCTTCGAGGAGGGCGTGGCCGGCCACGTCACGGCGCGCGACCCCGAATGGACCGACCATTTCTGGGTCAACCCGTTCGGCGTGGGCTTCGGTCAGATCAAGGTGTCCGACCTGCTGCTGGTGGATCACGACGGCAACATCGTGGAGGGGCGCTACCCGCTGAACCAGGCGGCCTTCGCCATTCACAGCGAGGTGCACAAGGCCCGACCCGACGTGATTGCTGCGGCGCACACCCATTCGCTGTACGGCAAGACGTGGTCGAGCCTGGGCCGCCTGCTCGACCCGCTCACCCAGGACGCCTGCGCCTTCTACGAAGACCACGCCCTGTTCGACGACTTCACCGGTGTGGTGCTCGACACGTCCGAAGGCAAGCGCATCGGCCAGGCGCTCGGCAGCTGCAAGGCGGTGATCCTGCAGAACCACGGGCTGCTCACCGTCGGCCAGACCGTGGACGAGGCCGCGTGGTGGTTCATCACCATGGAGCGCACCTGCCAGAGCCAGCTGCTGGCTGAGGCCGCCGGCACGCCGATCCCGATCCGCCACGAGTCCGCCAAGCTCACGGCGTCGCAGACGGGCAGCCCGCTGGCCGGCTGGTTCAGCTACCAGCCGATCTACGACAAGGTGCTCGAGCGAGATCCCAGCTTCCTCGACTGAGCGCCTGCGCCCAGCACACCAGCTACCACTCGGCGGCGATGTACTGGGTTTCGCAGAATTCGTAGATGCCTTCGCTGGCGCCCTCGCGACCGAGGCCCGACTGCTTCATGCCACCGAAGGGCGCGGCGGGGTCCGACACGGCGCCACGGTTCAGGCCGATCATGCCGGCCTCGATGCGCTCGCTGACCGCCAGGCCCTTGCCCAGGTCCTGGGTGTAGACGTAGCCGATGAGGCCCATCTCGGTGTCGTTGGCGGCGGCGATCATGGCGTCGGTGTCGGTGAAGCTGGAGACGGGCGCAACCGGCCCGAAGATCTCCTCGCGGGTGATGGGCGCGCCGGGCTCCACCCCGCCGAGCACCGTCGGCTCGTAGAAGAAGCCGGGCCCGTCGATGGCCGCGCCGCCGGTGACAGCGGTGGCGCCCCCGTCGACCGCCGAGCGCACCAGCCGGTCGATGTTCTGCACCGAGGCGGCGTTGATCATCGGGCCGCACGTGACGTCGGGGTCGCTGCCGTTGCCGACCTTCATCGCGCCCATTGCCGTGGCCAGCCGTTCGACGAACTCGTCGTGAACCGGCGCCTCCACGAAGAACCGGTTGGCGGCCGTGCAGGTCTCCGCCGAGTGGCGCATCTTGGCGACCATGGCGCCGGCTGTGGCGGCTTCGAGGTCGGCGTCCGCGAACACGACGAACGGTGCGTTGCCGCCGAGCTCCATCACCACCTTGAGCACCCGGTCGGCGCAGCGCTTCAGCAGGACCCGGCCGATTTCGGTGGAGCCGGTGAACGACAGCATCCGCACTGCCCGGTGATCCACGACGGCGTCGAGCCAGGCGCCCGAGTTGGCCGTAGGCACCAGGTTGACGACGCCTGGGGGCACGCCGGCTTCGCCCAGCAGCTCGGCGACCCGCAGCGAGGTCAGCGGGGCTTCCCGGGGCGGCTTGATGACCACCGTGTTGCCGGCGGCCAGTGCCGGGGCGAGCTTGCGGGTGATCATGGCGGCCGGGAAGTTCCAGGGCGTGATCATGGCCACGACGCCGACGGGCGGGTGGCGGGTGATGATGCGGTTGGCGCCCGAGGGCGCGACGCTGATCGAGCCGTGGATACGCACGGCTTCCTCGGCGTTCCAGCGGAAGAACTCAGCGGCGTAGGCCACCTCGCCGATGGCGTCGGCGCGGGGCTTGCCGTTCTCCAGCGTGATGAGGTCGGCCAGCTCGTCGGAGTGCTCGATCAGGATGCGGTGGGCGTCGCGCAAGATCTCCGAGCGGACGCGGGGCGCAGTGGCTGCCCAGCCGGGCTGCGTTGCGGCAGCCGCGTCGCACGCGGCCACGGCATCGGCTGGCGTTCCCGCCGCGACGCCAGCGGCAACGTCGCCGGTCGCCGGGTCGAGCACGTCGATCAGCTCGCCGCCTGCGGCGCCGTGCCAGCGTCCTCCAATGAGCATCTGCGTTTGCATCGCGCCAGCATCGCAAATCAGCCAGCCGCTGCGCGCCATCGCAACCGGACCGCAACGCGACGACCATTCACGCTTCGGTACTGCCGTGGGGTTGCCGTTCAGCCGATGGGTCGCTCGCAGTGCCGCAACAGCCCGCGCTGCTGCGAGTCCGGCCGCTCAGTCGCCGTAGTGCAGCAGGCTCTTTTCGCCGGCACGCATCTCTTCGACGGCACGCTGAGCGTCGCCGATCGCGCTTTCGAGCTGGGCGATGACGGCGTCGCGGTCGGAGGTGAACTCCAGCTCGTCGATCAGTTGGGTCAGGCGATCCTTGCTCCGCCATGCCGCGAACTTCGCCCACTCGGTCCACAGCGTCTCCGGGTCGTCGATGCCGATCAGGTCGGACGTGCGGCTCTGCTCGTCGACGGCGACGCCGGTCGCCACGTAGCCGTTCACCATCGAGATGCGCTCGCACATCTCGTCGAGCGGGCCGGCGCGGTGCACCACCATGTCGCCATGTAGCGCGATGGCATAGCCGGGGCCGGGAAACCGGGGAGCGACCGTCCGCTCGGGCGGGACTTGCTGACCGGCCTCAGCCAGCTCGGCGGCTTCATGCTTGGTGCCCCCGAACCACTCGAAACGCCCACCGGCAACCTGGGCGGGGTCGGTCACCGCCAGCACGTAGTCGAGCGGCAGCGTGTCGTGATGCCACTTGTCGATGCCGACATCGATCTGGGACGGCTCGTAGTTGATGTGGCCGAGGTGCACCGGCATCGGGTGCGGGGCGATCTCGATGCCGTAGATCGCTTCGAGATGTGCTGTCACCTCTGGGCTGAGGCACAGGTCCCGCAGCCAGCGTGAGCGGTAGCAGCCGCCGCGCACGGTGCGCTCGATGCGCTCCCCCGCCGGGCGGGTGAAACAGCGCAGCCGCCTGGCGGTCGCCAGCATGATCGCCGAGCCCTCGTCGCTCAGCATCCGGAACGGCGACGACAGTGCCACCGGCGTGGCCTTCGTGGCAATCTCGGCGGCGTCGTAACCGAGGTCGGCCAGCATCAGCACCTCAGCCGGTTCCTCAAGCTGCAGGTGCCGCTCGGCATCGAACGCCGGCTCCCCTTCCAGCCACTCGTACCCCCGCGGCTGCGTAGCCGGAAACGGAACTGCTTCGCCCATCAGCGCCTGCCCTGCGAGTTGATCTTGGCGGCAACGGCGGCCAAGTGTTCGTCATCAGCCCGACTGGCTGTGATCTCGGTGGTCACGTAGCCGGGATACGCCTCAAAGTACTGCTCACCACGAGCCGTCGTCCCCGACTCGGGACTCGGCTGCACTCCGACCGTCCGATGCAGCGGGATGACCTTGGCGTGCAGGTGATCGATCATCATTCCCTCGAACACGATCGCGCAGCGATCCACGTCCTCGTACGCAGCAGCGATCTTGACGGCAACCCGGCGCGCAGCCTCAAACAGGCCCGCAGCAACATGGCCGTCTACTCGTGCGATGTCGCTAGGAAGACACTCCTTCGTCATCACCACGCTGAACGCCTCGGTATTCGGAAAGATGTCCAAGAAACCAAGATGGCGTTCGTCCTCATGGACGAGATGGCAAGGTTCGGCCCCTGAGGCGATCCGACAGAATACGCATCCATCCACGACCGGCATTCTGCCCCGTTGGTTGGTCCGGTTGGCCTGGTCCCCTGTTGTCGGACCTGGATTGTGGGAGCCGGGCGGCATGCGCTGCACGCTTCGCCGACCGCAGCCGGCCAGCGACACCTCGAGCCGCAGCAACACGCTCTCGTGCCAACAAAACAACTTCGGCGCTTGGACAGCACCGTGCTAGTAGTTGCCGGATGTCGCGAATCGGATGCTCACGTTCATGACATCGCAGAGGTCCTCACTGATTCTCTTTCTGGACGATTCGGGCCACCCGGCACCGAGCCACTCCTCCGGCGCCATCGTCATCGGCGGCTGCGCGGTGGCCTCCGAGGCTGTTCCGGTCCTCAGCCGAAGAATCACTGGCGCCAAGGGCCGGCTATTCCCCAGCCGGGGCCACCCTGCCAGCTGGGAGATCAAGGCCACCGACACGATTCGGCCCAACCCACAGCGAATCCGGCGCAACAGGGAACTCGTCCAAGAGATCCTGAAGATCATCGGCGGCTTGAAGTGCACCGCGTACACGGCGAGCATCGACAAGTCCAGAATGCTCCACCACATGTCACTCAAGACGACGATGCCCTTGCTCATGCAAGCGCTGGTCGAGCACTTCGCGGTCGAGTGCCGCTCCGCCGCAGCCACCGGGATCATCGTTATGGATCGCTCGAGCCACAGTTTGGACACGCACGCAAGCCACAGTGTTGCCAGCTACACGTCCACGAAGAAGCTGCCCATGCACCCAACGGTGTATTACGCAGACTCGGCCACGTCGCCAGCCATTCAGGTGGCCGACATCATCACCGGAGTCCGTCGCCGCGCCATCGAGGGAGATTCGGCGATGCAGGATCTCGACAACGATCTCGCCGGACTCCGACCGACGTCGCTAGGAAGGCGTCGTACACATGGCGGTCGCCTTTGGAGGAATCGGATCGTCGTGCTGTGACCGCGCTGCATCCCGCGACGCAGAGAGCGTGATAGTTTGACGCTCGCCTGACGGATGCGATTAGTAGGCCTGAGCTGAACGCAATCGTGCGCCCCAGGCTTCAGGACCCCGGATCTCACGGGGTCCTTTTTTTGTGCACCGGTTGGCCACTTCCGGCGTCGGCAGTCGCGACAGCTGTGAACACGCCGACTTGGCAGTGACCCGTTGGTTGGTCCGGTTGGCCTGTCCCCGGTCGGCCACACTGGCCCGTATGGGCAGATTCCGTGACGAAGTCATGACCGTAGAGGTCGACTTGGGCGAGCAATCCGAGGTGTTGAACGAGCTGATCGAAGAGGCCCAAGCGGGCGGCGATTGGAATGCCGTCGCCGACTGGTGCGAGTCGATCGATTGGCTGGGTCTCCTACCGGGCCCCCGGCACGAGGTGTGGCTTGACCTCGCGGTGCGCGCCGAGCGCATCATCGAGAAGCCCACCGAGGTCAGCCGGAACCAGATCGCCGAAGCAGTCCGCTGGGCGCGAGACGAAGGCACCGCCTGGGAGCGCATCGACGAACTGCTCGGAACCTCGGCCACTGACGCAGAACAGCAGTTCGGCAACGACTGCAGATTCCGCTGAGGCCAATGGCCCGAATCGGTCCACAGTGCGAGAACTCGGGCTTAACTCGCGCCCGATCCAGAGAATCAGTTGGAGCGCCGAGTGCTGCCGACCGCTCGGATTGCCTGCGTCAGGACGGCCACGCCGAACCCGAGCGCACAGACAGCTAGGACCGCCGCCTGCTTGCCGCAGCCGGCCTGGGCCTTCGGGCCGGCTGGCCCTTGGCGGTGCTGGCCACCGCGAGCTGCACGGCGGTGCGGGCGCTCGGCCACTGGCTTGCCATCGAAACCTGAGATTCGCTCTATAAGCTGGTCCTCGGCCGGCCAGGACTTGTCGAGGAGCGCCTGCAGGACACCGCTCAGGTAGTCGTGCTCGAGACCGTCAGCGACGGTCATTAATTCGCCGTTCTCGGCAAGACCGGCGGTCGTGAGGTTGGCCGAACCTACGAGATAGGCATGCGGCACCCCGCGCTCATCACATGCGGCCCACACCTTGAGATGGGCCTCGGAGCGGCCTGCCGCGTTGCGCGCGGTGCGGTACCAGCTGCGGACCTCCACATCGCTTCTTTGGACGAATGCCAGGGCCGTACGGCGATCGGCGTCGGTCGCATGCTGGAAGTTCCGGCCTTGCAGATCGCCGATCAGCAAGGTCACCGGACGCTGAGGTGTGCGTCCGGCCAACCACGCAACGCCCGAGACACTGGCCGAGCCGACGCACACAACGAGCCGCCCCGTGGCGTGCGAACGCAAGAAGCGCTCAACCCGATCACCCGCGCCGACTCCGAATTCCATGCGGCACTGGAGGCTAACCGTGACACCCTCTCCCTCGCCGGAAGGACTTTGCAGCGTTCCGTCTCGACAATGAATCTGAGATGATCATCGGGGCCGACTACAGCGGCAGGAACCTCGAAATCGCCCTTGGGTACTCTGAGGATGACGAAGCCGAGGCGATCTTTCACGCCATGCCCGCAACAGAGCAGTACCTCAGGAGAGCGCTATGAAGCTCACTCGCGGGCAGATCGCCGAGAGGTCAGAGGAGCTGGCGGACTACGCCGAGTCGTTCGACCCAGACCGAGCCCAGCAGATGCCGGTCGCCGAGTACCGCCTCTGGCGCATGGTGCGCAATCGCTCCACCGACGAGGCTCTGATGCTCGACGCCATAGCTGAAGCTCGTGGCGATGGTATTTCGATTGACCGAATCGCCAAGATTGTCGGCGTTTCTGCCGACGCCGCAAGGAATCCCTGCAATGAGGCTGCCGACCGGGGGCGATCCCGCGAATCGAAGTCCACAAGCCGCAGCCTTGGGATCTAGAGACGAGCTTGCGGCTGGGCCGTCGATGGCTATGCGGTCGCTATGGATGCGTGCAATGAGTCCACCCGGTTGACGATCGCCCGGAGATCGACGCGCATTTCGTCGATGCGCCGGTCGATGCCGTCAATGCGCTTGTCCAGCCCCTCGAACCGGTGGTCAACTCCATCGAAGCGCGCGTCCACGGACTCGAAACGGTGGTCGATTGCGTCGAATCGGGCATCCACGGACTCGAAACGGTGGTCGATCGCATCGAATCGGGCATCCACGGACTCGAAACGGTGGTCGACCGCGTCGAAACGGGCATCAACCCGGTCGTTCTGGTCATCGAACCGGAAGTTGACGAGATCGACGACCCCATCGATGCGGTCCGTGACTCCCCCGAAGCCCCACTTGATCACGGCCCACACGCCACCGGCGAACGCGATGGCGATCGGAACGAACACCGTCAGCGTCGGCCCCACGTTCGACCACTCCATGCCCTGACCATACGCGGAACCGTGCGCGCCGCAAACTCATTTCCTGTTCCGGCGAACTCACCAACACCGTCGCCAGTTCCGTCGCAGTAGCGTGCGGCTCCATGGCGAGCAGCGCGGGTGACATCGGGGGGACGCTGGCGGTCACGGGCGATCCTGAGGCCGATCAGCTCGTGCGGGACGACCCGTTTGCACTGCTGCTGGGGATGATGCTCGACCAGCAGATCCCGATGGAATGGGCCTTCAAGGGCCCGATCCGGCTGGCCGAACGGCTGGGCGACCGCTTCTCGCCGGCCGCCATCGCCGAGATGGATCCCGACGAGCTCGAAGCCGCCTTCAAGACCAAGCCGGCCTTGCACCGCTTCCCCGGATCGATGGCGAAGCGCTGCGGCGAGCTGTCACGCCACATCGTCGAGCACTACGACGGCGATGCCGGCGCCGTCTGGGCCGACGTTCGCAGCGGCAAGGCGCTGTATGACCGGCTCCGGGCACTGCCCGGGTATGGCGACGAGAAGGCCAAGATCTTCGTGGCGATCCTGGCAAAGCGCTTCGGCGTAGCACCCCGCGGCTGGAAGGCTGTGGCCGGCCCGTTCGCCGACCGTCAGCCGCGTTCAGTGGCCGACATCGACGGCCCTGATGCGCTCGCCGAGGTCCGCATCTGGAAGAAGAACCAGAAGGCCGCCGGCAAGTCCAAGCAGGATTGAGCGGCTGGACCGACCGGACACTCAGCCAGCCAGCTCCGCGCCCAGACGTTCGGCGGCCAGTTCGCGCAGGTCGGTCTTGAGCACCTTGTTCGACGGGTTCAGCGGCAGCGCCTCGACATTCCAGAAGTACCGGGGCACCTTGTAGTTGGCCATCTGCTCGCGGCACCAGGCCCGCAACGCATCGGCTTCAGGAGCGCCAGCCGGCGACGGCACCACGAATGCGGCGCCGACCTCTCCCAGCCGCTCGTCGGGCACGCCGATGACCGCCACTTGACCGATCAGCGGATGCTCGGACATCACGTTCTCCACCTCGGCGGGATACACGTTGAAGCCGCCGTTGATGTACATGTCCTTCTTGCGGTCGGTGATGTCGATGTAGCCGAGCTCGTTCATCACGCAGATGTCGCCGGTGTGCAGCCAGCCATCGGAGTCGATGGTCTTGGCGGTCTGCTCGGGATCGTCGAGGTAGCCCGTGGTGACGCAGTAGCCGCGCACCAGCAGCTCCCCCGGCTCGCCAGCAGGCACGTCGCGACCGTCGTCATCGACCACACGCAGCTCGATGCCTGCCAGCGCCTTCCCGCTCGTGGAGGCCACCAGCTCCGGCGGGTCGCCTGCCGAGCAGATCGTGGCCAGACCGTGCGTCTCGGTCATGCCGAACGCCGTGATGACCGTCTCGAAACCGAGCCGTTCGCGCATCGCCACCACCGTCTCCACGGGGATCGCCGCCGCTCCGGTGATCGCCGAGCGCAGGCTGGAAGTGTCGTACCGGTCAAGTCCGGCGAAGTTGACCATCGACTGGAAGATCGCAGGCGGGCCCGGCAGCACAGTCACCCGTTCGGACTGAATCCGCTCCAGCACGGCCTCAACCTCGAACACGGGGTGGGGCAGGATCGTGGCCCCCTTCACGATGCACGGTGTGATCGAGCCGCAGAATCCGAATGCGTGAAAGAACGGGTTGATCACCAGCATGCGATCGCCCAGCCTCATGCCCAGTTCGTCGGCGTACTGGCTGAAGCTGCGGATGATCGACGCCGGTCGGATCATGACCCCCTTGGGCAGCCCGGTCGTACCCGAGGTGAACATCACCAGGCCGAGGTCGTCGCCCGTGGCGGCGGCTGCGCGCTTCGCAGCTTCTGCGAAGCCGTCGGGAGTGGCTGTGGCCACGAACTCGTCGAACGAGGTGGTGCCCGGCGGCGTGTCGCCGCGCAGGATCACCGTGCGTTCGAGCGAATCAATGGTGTGACCGTCCTCGGCGGCGGCCTCGAGGTCGGCCACGTAGTCGTACCCGAGGAAGCCGACCACGGTGAAGAGCAGCTTGACCCTCGCACGCGACAGCACATATGCGGCCTCGCGGCCCCGGAAGCGGGTGTTGACCGGCACGATGACGCCGCCGGCTCGCAGCGTGCCCATGGCCGCGACCACCCACTCCCACGCGTTCGGCGCCCACAACCCCACGGCATCGCCGGGTTGGAGACCATTCTCCACTAGCGCTGCCGCGCACGCCTCGGAGCGCTCCGCCAGTTCTGCGAAGGTCATCGACATGTCGCCGTCGCGGATTGCCTCGGAGTCGCCAAACAGTCGGGCCGCCCTCTCGACGAGAGCGGGATAGTTGTCGGGAACGGCAACCGGCGTCGCAGTAGACATGGCCGACAGTCTTGCGGGCGCAGCGCCGAGTCGTCATCTGGCTGCGCCCGCGGGCGAGACTGCCGTAGTGGAGGCGTTGGCATGACGGCACACGGCGGCTACGGCACCGCGATTGCGACGCAGGGAACGCGGCACGAGGGCGACGGCACGGTGAGTGCAGCGCGATGAGGGCAGCCGGATGATCGTCTGCTGCGGCGAGGCGCTGGTCGACGTGCTCGACGGAGATGAATCGCGTGCGGTGCCCGGCGGAGGGCCAATGAACGCCGCCATCGCCGCTGCGCGTTTGGGAGCACCGAGCGCATTCGTGGGACGTGTGTCCACCGATGAGGCCGGCCAGCTCATCTGGCGCCACCTGCAGCGCAGCGGCGTCGACCTGCGGGCGTGCGAGCGAGGCGCAGAGCCCACAGCGAAGGCGATCATCAGCTTGACGCCGCACCCGTCGTTCCGTTTCGAAGGAGACGACACAGCCGACACGGCCTTGGCAGCGGCCGACCTCACCGCCCTCGGCCACGGGCCTCACATCCTGCACGGCGGCACGCTCGGCATGTTCCGCGGGCGCACCGCCGACGTGCTGGCTTCGCTTGCCGAGCGTCACGACGGCCTCGTCTCGCTCGACCCCAATGTCCGACCCGCGATCGTCGAGGATCGCCACCGGTGGGATCGTTTTCACAAGCGCTGGCTGAGTGTCTGCGACCTCTTCCGGGCCTCCGATGAGGACTTGGCGTGGATCTGGCCCGGGCGTGCCGCCGACGACTGCGCCGCAGAACTGCTTGCCGGCCGGGTCACGACCGTGATCGTCACCCGCGGTGCACGGGACGTCACCGTGTACACAGCCGAAGGCCAGCTCGATGTGACTGCCCCGCCGGTCGACGTCGCGGACACGGTGGGGGCGGGCGATGCGTTCGTGGGGTCGGTGCTGGTGTCGCTGTGGAACCGGCTCGGCGCCGACCGGGCGGCATTGACGGCGCTCACGCTCCACGAGTGGCGCGCCATCGCCACCCGGGCGGCAACGGCTGCAGCTCTCACCTGCACCCGTCCAGGCGCCGATCCGCCCAATGTCCCAGAGCTGGAGACTGCACTCGCTGAGCTCAGCTGACCTGCGCGAGCGCCTCGCTGTGAATGAAGTGGAAATAGCCGTCGGGATCGTCGGCCCATGCTCGCCAGCCGGCGGCGATCTGTTCCATCTCGTCTGATGTGGCGTAGCCGTATTCGACGGCTTGGCGGGCGAAGCTGGTGTGCAGGCAGCGATCCGCCCACGAGTAGCCCCAGTTGCGGCGCGTCTCGGGAGTCCAGAACTGCCACACCGACGCCGACATCTGCACATCGGGCAGCCCGGCAGCACGAAACCACGCATACATGTGGCGGCCGGCATCGGGTTCGGCGCCGTTGTGGCGGCAGACCTGCCGGTACACCTCTCGCCAGCGGGTGATCTCGGTGCTCGAGGGGTAGCCCCGCATGGTCGAGTAGTCGGAGTCGCGCACGGCCACCCAGCCACCGGCGCGCACCACCCGGGCCATCTCCGAGATCGCCGCCACGGGGTCGGACAGGTGCTGGAGGACCTGATGCGCGTAGGCCACGTCGAACGTGCCGTCGTCATAGGGCAGCTCGTACACCGATTCGTTGGCCAGCGTCACGTTGTCGACGCCGGCTTCGGCAACTGTGGCTGCGGCTGTGGCCAGGATCTCGTCGGTGACTTCGATGCCGGTGACGTGACCTCGTTCCGCCCAGCGGGCGAGGCCGACGGTGATCGACGCCGGTCCGCAGCCGACATCGAGGATCCGGGCGCCGGGCTCGATCACGTGCCGGGCGAACGCCGCACAGTCCTCAGCGGTACGCCGCGCGTGCTGTGCCACCACCGCAGGCTGATGGCCGTGGGTGTACACGTCGCCGTCGGTCACGGCGGCAGCGTAGGGCACAGTGCCGCCGGTCACGGCGGCAGCGCAACCGCCCAAGAGCTGAACCGAGTGGCGCAGCGGCCCGTCGCTAGCCTCGCCGCCCATGGCCGGATCGATCCTGGGCAACGAAGTCCGACGCAGCGAAGACCCCGAGCTGCTCACCGCCGGCGGGCGCTACGTGTACGACCACTCGGCGGCCGGCATGTGCCACGCGGTGTTCGTCCGCTCCCCCGTTGCCCATGCACGCATCGGGGGCATCGACACCGGCGAGGCACAGCAGGCACCGGGCGTGATCGAGGTGCTCACCGCAGCGGAGCTCGGCGTGGCGCCGCACCATGGCTTCGTCGCTGTGGCCGACGAGTTCGCCCGTCCCCCGCTGGCGGTCGGCAAGGTGCGCTTCGTGGGCGAGGCGGTCACCGTCGTGGTGGCCGAAACCCTGGTGCAAGCAGTCGATGCCGCCGAGCTGGTTGCCGTCGACTACGAACCGCTGCCCGCAGCGCCCGATGCCGAGGCGGCGCTGGCCCCTGGCGCTCCGGCTCTCTTCGACGAGCGGCCCAACAACGTGGCCACAGAGATCACCGACCCGCCCGGCACCGATCCGCTCGACGGCGCCGATCACATCGTGCGGGGCCGCTACGTGAACCAGAAGATCGCGGCGGTGCCGCTCGAGCCGAATTCGTGCGCCGCTGTGCCCGGCGACGACGGCCGGATGACCGTGTATTGCGCCACCCAGATGCCGCACCTCACGAAGATGCAGCTCGCCGGCGCACTCGGCTGGGACGCCGGGCGGCTGCGCGTCATCGCCCCGCACGTCGGCGGCGGCTTCGGCGCCAAGGCCGGCCTGTATCACGAGCACACCGTGGTGGCGGCGTTGGCCGATCGGCTGGGTCGACCGGTCACCTGGACGCCGGGACGCAGCGAGGACATGACCACGCTGGCGCACAGCCGCGCGCAAGTGCAGTACGTCGAGCTCGGCGTGCGGCACGACGGCACGTTCACCGGGCTGCGCGTGCGCCTGGTGGGCGACACCGGCGCCTACCCCAACATCGGAACGATGCTGCCGGCAGGCACCAAGCGCATGTCCAACGGCACGTATGCCTTTCCGTCCATCCGGTTCGACGTGGCCACGGCAGTCACCAACACGACGCCCACCGGCGCATACCGGGGTGCTGGGCGACCCGAGGCAGCTGCCCTGCTCGAACGGCTGGTCGATCAGGCCGCCATCGAGACCGGCATCGATCCCATCGAGATCCGGCTGCGCAACTTCATCTCGCCCGACGCCTTCCCCTTCGACACGCTCACCGGCGTCACCTATGACAGCGGCGATTACGCCCTGCCCCTGCGGCGTGCCGTCGAGCTCGCCGGCTACGACGATCTGCGGGCCGAACAGCGCGCCCGGCGCGAGCGCGGCGACGTGCGCCAGCTCGGCATCGGCATCGCCAGCTTCGTCGAGATCACTGCCGGCGGTCTGACCAGCGAGTTCGCGGCGGTGCGCATCGAACCCGACGGCGGCGCCACCATCCGCGTCGGCACCAGCTCACACGGGCAGGGCCATCACACGACATTCGCCCAGATCGTGTCGGCCCGCACCGGCATCGATGTGGAGCACATCGGCTTCATCCAGTCCGACACCGCTCTCGTGCCCCGCGGCGGCGGCACCGGCGGCTCCCGCTCGGTTCAGGTCGGCGGCTCGGCCGTCGCCAACGCCACCGACGTGCTCATCGATCGAGCCCAGCGGTTAGCGGCGCACCTGCTCGAAGCCAGCGTCGACGACATCGTGCTCGACGCTGCGGTGGGCACGTTCAGCGTGGCCGGCGTGCCGGCTCGATCCGTCGACTGGGCACAGCTGGCCACGGCGGTCGACGATGCACCGGACGGGCTGCTCGGTGACCCGACCGAAGCCGAGAGCACTGCGGCCGAACGGGGCGAGCCCATCGACCCGGGGCTCGCAGCGCAGCTCGACTTCGACCAGGGCGAGGCCAGCTTCCCGTTCGGCGCGCACATCGCGGTGGTGGAGGTCGACACCGACACGGGCGAAATCCACTACCTGCGCCACATCGCGGTCGACGACGCCGGCACGGTGATCAACCCGCTGCTGCTTGCCGGCCAGCAGCACGGCGGCATCGCCCAGGGCGCTGCGCAGACGCTGTACGAGGAAGTGGTGTTCGACGCCGACGGCAACCCGCAGACCGGCACGCTGATGACCTACCTGTTCCCGTCGGCGGCCGAGTTCCCCAGCTTCGAGGTGCACAGCACCCAGACGCCCTCGCCGCTCAACCCGCTGGGAGCGAAGGGCATCGGCGAGGCCAGCACGATCGGGTCGACACCGGCGCTGCAGAATGCCGTCATCGATGCCGTGGCACATCTCGGCGTCCGGCATATCGACATGCCGATGAGCCCCCAGCGCGTGTGGGAGGCAATCGAGGCGGCCAGAGCCGGCAGCCCGATGGATTCGTGGCAGGAGCCACCCGAGATCTTTGCCGCCATGGCGGCCGGTCAGGAAGTCGACCCGGAAGGGCTTGCGGCGGCCGAAGGCATCTGAGCAGGCCGGTCAGCCGGGCGGGCTGTGAGACAATTTGCGATGCCTGACGTCTTCATCACCTGTGCTGTGACCGGTGCTGGTGACACTGTCGACAAGTCCGACAAGGTGCCATACACGCCTGCCGACATCGCCCAGAACGTGATCGACGCCGCCGAGGCAGGCGCTGCGATCTGCCATGTGCACGTGCGCGACCCGATCACCGGCGACGCAGGCCGCGACGTCGACTGTTACCGCGAAGTGGTGGAGCGCGTGCGGGCATCGAGCACCGATGTGGTGCTGAACCTCACAGCCGGCATGGGCGGCGACTTCGTGATCGGGTCAGTGGAGCAACCGCTGCCGCCTGACCCGGTGCGATCCGACATGGCAGGCGCCACCGAGCGTCTCGCCCACGTTCGCGAGCTGCTGCCGGAGATCTGCACGCTCGACTGCGGCACGATGAACTTCGGCGAAGGCAACTACGTGGCCACCAACACCCACGACACGCTCATGGAGATGGCCCGCCAGATCACCGCACTCGGCGTGCGCCCTGAGATCGAGGCCTTCGACACCGGCCAGCTGTGGGAGGCCAGATCGCTGGTGGAAGCCGGGGTGATCGAAGCACCGGTGATGGTGCAGCTGTGCATGGGCATCCGCTGGGGTGCGCCGCCGGACCTGAACACGTTCATGGCGATGGTCAACAACGTGCCCGACGACTGGACGTTCTCGGCGTTCGCACTGGGACGCGACCAGCTTCCGTATGTGGCCCTGGCAGCGGTGGCGGGCGGCAACGCCCGGGTCGGGCTCGAGGACAACCTGTACCTCGAACGCGGGCGGCTGGCGACGAACGCCGATCTGACTGCCCGGGCGAAGCAGATCCTTGAGGCCATGAACTACCGGGTCATCGGCCCCGAAGAAGTCCGCGACAAGCTCGAGCTGAAGAGGCGCTGAGGGACGGGCCGCCGCGCACGGGGCGCGTCGGCGGGGTTATTCCTCGATCAACACCGCGTATTCGGGGCAGTTCGCCGCAGCCAGCCGAGCCTTGTCTTCCAAGCCTGCGGGTACCTCGCCGTCGCCAGCCGCGGTGGCGTAGCCGTAATCGTCCACATCGAACAGTTCCGGCGCCAGCGAGTAGCAGCGGTTGTGGCCCTGGCACTTGTCGGCATCCACACTGATCCGCACGAGCAATCCTTCCTGCAGGCCGCTGGGGCCAAACATTGGCGGGGCGCGGCGGTGCCCCTGTGGGCCAGAAGCTAGCGCGCCAGTGCGTCGCGCCCGGCGTGCGAAGCGACACCCAATTCCGGCAGCGAGCCAGTCTGCGCCGTAGCCTTGCGATGTCTGCGCCCGCATACGCCAAGGGGATGCCATGTCCGACGCCAACACCCGACTTGCCGCGCTTCGAGCCAAGCGCTCTGGCGACCAAGCCGCTCCGGTGGCGACCAACGGCGCCGAGGAGGACCCGACGAAGGTCTGGCACAAGACCGCTTGCGTGCTGTGCTCCAACAACTGCGGCATCGAGGTACGGCTCGACGGTCGCAAGATCACGCGAGTGCGTGGCGACAAGGAGCACCCCGCCTCGAAGGGCTACACCTGCGAGAAGGCCCTGCGGATCGACTACTACCAGAACGGGCGCGACCGCCTCTCCACCCCGCTGCGCCGCAAGGACGACGGCACCTTCGAAGAGGTGTCGTGGGATGTGGCGATCGCCGAGGTCGCCGAGCGTCTGACCGGCATCCGAGACGCGGTCGGCGGCGACAAGATCCTGTACTACGGCGGCGGCGGGCAGGGCAACCACTTCCCCGGCGCGTATGCCCGCGGCGTGCTGCAGACGCTGGGCGTCAAGTACCGCTCGAATGCGCTCGCCCAGGAGAAGACCGGCATGTTCTGGGCGCAGGGCAAGATGTTCGGCAGGCAGAACCTGGGCGCCATGGGCGATTTCGAGCACACCGACTGCGCGGTGTTCATCGGCAAGAACCCTTGGCAGAGCCACGGTTTCCCCGAGTCGCGCAACGAGCTCAACAAGATCCGCAACGACGACGAGCGCAAGCTCGTGGTGATGGATCCGCGGGTGTCCGAGACGGCGGCGATGGCCGATCATCACCTGCGTGTTCGCCCCGGCACCGATGCGTGGGCCTTGGCGGCGCTGCTGGCGATCATGGTCGAGGAGGGGCTGACCGACGAGCAATTCCTCGCGGAGCAGTGCACCGGCTGGGATGAGCTGCGCGACCTGATCTCGGGCGCCGACATCGCCGACTGCGCTCGCAAGTGCGGCATCGACGAGGCTGAGCTGCGTGCGGCGGCGCGCACGATGGGCACGGCGAAGTCGCTGTCCACCGAGGAGGACCTCGGCATCGAGATGGCGCCCCACTCCACGCTGAACAGCTGGCTGCAGCGGCTGCTCTACTTGGTGACCGGCAACTTCGCCAAGCCGGGGGGCATGAACCTGCCGTTGCGCCTCGCTCCGATCTGCGGTCACTCTGGCGAGGGCGAGACCGACCCCGTCACCGGCAACGCCATGCTGTCGGGCCTCGTCGCCTGCGCCGCGATTCCCGACTGCATCGACACCGATCACCCGAACCGTTTCCGGGGAATGATCGTGGAGTCGGCGAACCCGCTGCACACGCTGCCGGACTCGAAGCGGTTCCGTGAGGCCTTCGCCAAGCTGGAATGCCTGGTGGTGATCGACGTCGCCATGACCGAGACGGCTCGCGCTGCCGACTACGTGCTGCCGGCCTGCTCGCAGTACGAGAAGCCTGAGGCCACGTTCTTCGCTGGGGAGATGCCAGCGAACTACTTCCAGGTACGCCACCCGATCCTCGAGCCACTGGGCGAGTCGCTGCCCGAGGCCGAGATCCACAGCCGGCTGGTGGCCGCGATGGGCGGACGTCCCGCGGGCACCGACGGGCTGGCCGATGCGGCGCAGCAGGGTCGTGATGCCTTCATCGAGGCGCTCGGGCAGGCGTCGACCTCCGATCCCGATGTGGGGGCCAAGCTGCCGGTCGTTCTGTACGACTCGCTCGGGCCGACGCTGGGCAACATGGCGCCGGCGGCGATCATGTTCGGCTCTGCGATGCAGGCTTCGATGCGCTACCCCGACGAGGTGCGGGCTGCGGGCGTCGAGGGTGAGGGGCTGGAGCTGGCCAGCAACCTGTTCGACAAGCTCGTCGACTCGCCGTCAGGAATGATCTACAGCGTCAGCGAGTACTCCCAGACGTGGGACCGCATCGCGCACCCCGACGGCAAGATCCACCTGTACATCGAGGAGCTCGAGGACGAGTTTCGGTTGCTGGCCGACGAGGAACCGGCCATCGGCCAGGATCGCTTCCCGTTCGTGCTCTCAGCGGGCGAGCGCCGCTCGTCCAACGCCAACGACGTGATCCGTGATCCCGAGTGGCGCAAGAAGGACAAGGCCGGCTCGCTGCGGATCAATCCCGACGACGCCACCACGCTCGGCGTGGTGGACGGCGACCGGGTGCGCATCGTTTCCAAGCGGGGCGAGGCCGAAGCACCTGCGGAGGTCACCGACACGGTCATGGCCGGCCACGTGACACTCCCCCACGGGTTCGGCACCGAGTATCCCGACGAAGACGGCGAGCACAAGATCCACGGCGTGGCCGTCAACGAGCTCACCGACATCGAAGACCGCGACTGGCTGTCACTCACCCCGCACCACAAGCACGTCCGGGTAGCCCTAGAACCTGTCGCCGGCTGAACCACCCAAGGGCAGCTCAACCGTCGGGCTAATCCGACGACACGATCTGAGCACTCGCCGCGCTGAGGGCCGCGTGGTGTTCGCGGACTTGGGCGGGGCGGTGGGCTCGTACGTAGTCGGGTTCTTGGGAGAGCGCCAGGTCGAGCAGTTCGAGGCGGTCGGGTGTCTGCAGCCAGGGCACTGGCACGTACAGCGGCAGGTCGAAGCGGCGAAGTTCGCCGAGGCCGCCGTAGATGGCTCGCTGGTAGGCCGCTCGTTCGGGCCAGTCCATGTCGTGCGGGCCGAAGCCGACACCGCAGTCCAGCAGCAGCTGCTGCGTCACGCCTGCCTCGCGCAGGCGCTCGATGCGTGAGGCGAACCACTCGACCATGACCGTCACCGGGTCACCGCGCACATCGCGGACGCTGCGGAAATCGCGTCCCAGCATGAAGGGGAGCACCACGGTGACCTCGCGTTCCGCGGCGAGCTCGATCATCTCGGGCGACTGCAAAGCGTCGCCCGCATTCAGCACTGTTGCGCCGGCATCGAGGGCTCGGCGGGCTACGCCGGGTTTGCGAGTGTCGATCGCCACCTCTGCGCCCAGCGACAGCAGCCCGCGCAGCGGCCCTTCGACTCGGTGCCACTCGTCGTCGGCACTCACCTCGTCGCTGCCGGGCGTGGAGCCTTCGCCGCCGAGATCGAAGTGGTCGGCGCCTTCGGCCAGCAGCTCGGCTCCCCGGGCCGCCGCTTCGGCGCAGCCTTGGACCACCGAGAAATCGGCCTTCGAGTCTGGAGAGGCATTGACCACGCCGAAGATCTCCACGGCCGCAACCTAGTCAGGGCGCCGCGATCTCGACCGAGCCTGGGCCTTAGGCCAGGTCCGTGTGCAGTAAGGCCTCGTCTGAGGGCCGGATGTTGATGACGTGACCAACTTGGGGCGGCAGTGGCAGATGCTGATGTGCCTCCCAGATCTCGGCGAGCCGCAGGTAGGGCTCGTCGGCCATCAACCCCACACGCCGGGTCGGCCCGTCGATGTGCAGCGACATGACTTCGCAGGTCGCCACGAGGTAGTCGTCACGGGTCTGGGTCATGACCTGGAATGCGTGCACTCGCTTGCGGTCGAAGCCCAGCAGCTGCACCGAGATCACGTACGGCTCATCGGGCCCGATCTCTCGCACGTAGGTGATGTGGTTCTCCGCGGAGAACGTCGTGATGTCACGCACTTCACGATGTGCGGTGCCCATGCCGATGTAGTCCATCCAGGGTGCGATGGCGTCGTCGAACGCCACCAGGTAATAGCCAGCGTTGAGGTGGCCGTTGTAGTCGATCCACCCCTCCTGCACGGTGCCAGCCAGCACCGGGACAGGAGCTCGGGACACAGCGTCGGTCGGCTGCGGTTCCAGCGGCTCAGCGCTCATGGCTGTCTCTGCTCATTGGTGTCGGCTCTCATGACTGTCCGTTCGAAGAGACAGCCTCATCGGCTACAGGCCAGAACACCTCGGGTGGCGCATCTTGCAGGGCGGCAGAGCGCGGCTGTGACATTGCCGCCACGAGGCCATCGTCAAGCGGCCGCACCCTCGGGACGGCCGGGATCGCAGTGGGAGCCGGTGATGGCGCGGTCGCACCGGCTGTCACCGGCAGTCGCTGCACGGTTCTGGCCGCAGCGCTGGCCGCGACACCGGCCGCCGCCGGGGCGGGCGCTGTGCCCGGCAGCCGCACTGGTGCAAGCGGCCGGGGCGCCCCAGCGGCCGGGGCGGCAAGCGTTGGCGGCGGCCCGCCAGGCCCGATGTAGGTCGGCAGTGCCAGTGGATGGCGGGTCATCGGCAGGAGTACCAAGACACCCGCCAACGCAATGACACCAACCATCAAGATCGGCACTCCGACGCCGCCGCTCGCGTCGTGCGTGAAGCCCAGCAAGGGCGGGCCGATCAAGGCGCCTGTGCCAGAAAAGAAGAAGAAGATGCCGACCACCGCGCCGATGCTCGCCAAGCCGAACAGGTGAGCGGTGACATCGCCCAGCAGCGCCACGAAGCCGCCATAGGAAACACCGAGCACTGAGGCGAACACCACCAGCAGCACGTACTTGGTGCCGGGCGCATCGACGCGTGTCGTGATGAACCAGATGGTGTACGCCACCGGCAGGCCGCTGAAAGCGATCTTCAGCAGGCGAACCGAACCCAAGGGTCTCGCCAAGCTCGTCAGAGCGAGCCGGCCGACGATGCTCGAGAGCCCGACGGCGAACACCAGCCAACCCGCCGCCAACTCCTCCACACCGTCGTCGATGGAGAACGGGATGATGAGCCCGATCGTGCCGATGACGGCGATCGTGAAGAAGATGCCGGAGGTTCCCATCTGCCAGAACGCCGCCGTCCGCAGCACCAGCGAGAGGTGCCGGCGGGGGCTGCCCATCTGCACTCTTGGCGGCTGCCTGATGACTGCAAGCCCGAAGAGGAGGATCACCACTGCGATGACTGCAAGCCAACGCATGCCGAGGCGCCAGCCGTACTCGGCGAGCAACCGCTGAGCGAACGGGACGTAGATCATCGTGCCGAGACCCGAGCCGGTCGCCACGATGCCCTGCGCCATCGCACGATGCTTGGCAAACCACAGGGCGACCAGGGCGAACAGCGGCGCATTGAACAGACCGCCGCCGAATCCGAGCCCAACGCCGTACAGGACGTAGCCGTGCCACAGCACTGACACGTAGGACGTGGCCACCAGACCACCGACAAACAGGACACCGCCGACGATCAGCAGCGGCACGATGCCGAACCGGTCGTACAGGCGGCCCGACAACAGCGCGCTGCCGAAGTACAGGAACACGGTGATGCCGAACACGATCGAGATCGGTCCGAGGCCGGTGTCGAACTCCTCGGCCATGTCGTTGGCGAAGGCAGTGAAGCTGTAGATCGTGCCGAAACCGGCCATGACGACAATCGCCGCGCCGCAGGCGGTCACCCAGCCGCGCGCCGAGTCCAGATGGACCGGAGATTCCTCGGCTGCGTCCACGGTGGTCACCGGCGCGAGACTACGGCGCGGCCACCGATCAAGGCTCGTGAAGGGCTGTCAGCGTGAGCTGCTCAGCCCAGCAGGGACAGGTCGCGCACTGCGCCCCTGTCGGCGCTGGTGGCCATTGCCGCGTAGGCCCGCAGTGCGGTGCTGACCTGGCGTGGGCGCGGTTCGGCCGGCTGCCAACCCGCCTCGTCCTGCTCGACGCGACGCTGCTCCAGCTCGGCATCGTCAACTGCGAGATTGATGGTGCGATTCGGGATGTCGATCTCGATGATGTCGCCACTGCGCACGAGCCCGATGAGCCCGCCTGCGGCAGCTTCGGGCGAGACATGGCCGATCGACAGGCCAGACGTGCCGCCCGAGAAGCGCCCATCGGTGACCAGGGCACACGCCTTGCCGAGACCCTTGGACTTCAGGTACGACGTCGGGTACAGCATCTCCTGCATGCCGGGGCCGCCCCGCGGACCCTCATAGCGAACAAGCACCACATCGCCGGCGACGACCTCGCCCTCAAGAATGTGCTCCACCGCTTCGTCCTGGCTCTCGACCACATGGGCCGGGCCGGAGAACACCCAGATGGATTCGTCCACCCCGGCGGTTTTCACGACGCAGCCGTCGGGCGCGAGGTTGCCGTACAGGATCGCCAGCCCACCATCAGTGGAGTAGGCGCAGTCGACCGAGCGGATGCAGCCCCGCTCGCGGTCGAGGTCCAGCGTGCGGTAGCGCTCGGACTGGCTGAACGCGACCTGTGTCGGGATGCCCGCCGGGCCCGCCCGGAAGAACTCGGCCAGCGACGCATCGTCGTTGGTGGCCACGTCCCAGCTGGAGATGGCATCGAACATGGTCGGCGAATGCACCGTCGGCACTTGGTTGGCGATCAGGCCCGCCCGGTTCAGCTCGGCCATGATCCCCATGACCCCGCCGGCGCGGTGCACGTCCTCGACGTGGAAGAACTCCGACGCCGGCGCCACCTTGCAGATGTTGGGCACCTTGCGCGACAGCCGATCGATGTCGGCCATCGTGAAGTCGAGCTCCGCCTCCTGGGCGGCGGCCAGCAGATGCAGGATCGTGTTGGTGGACCCGCCCATCGCGATGTCGAGCGTCATGGCATTCTCGAACGCCTCGAAGCTGCCGATCGAACGCGGCAGCACTGACGCATCGTCTTCCTGGTAGTAGCGGCGGCACAGCTCGACCACCAAGCGGCCGGCCTCGAGGAACAGCTCACGGCGGTCCGAATGGGTCGCCACCACGGTCCCGTTGCCGGGCAGCGACAGGCCCAGCGCCTCGGTCAGGCAATTCATGGAGTTGGCCGTGAACATGCCTGAGCACGAACCGCACGTGGGGCAGCCCGACCGTTCCATCTCGGCGACGTCCTCGTCGCTGACCGAGTCGTCGGCCGCCACCACCATCACGTTGATGAGGTCGACCTTCTGGGTGGCCAGCTTCGTCTTGCCGGCCTCCATCGGACCGCCCGAGACGAACACGGTCGGGATGTTCAGTCGCATCGCGGCGTTGAGCATCCCCGGCGTGATCTTGTCGCAGTTGGAGATGCACACCAGTGCATCGGCACAGTGCGCATTCACCATGTACTCGACCGCGTCAGCGATGAGGTCTCGCGACGGCAGGCTGTAGAGCATCCCGTCGTGGCCCATGGCGATGCCGTCGTCGACGGCGATGGTGTTGAACTCTTTCGCCACGCCGCCGGCGGCCTCGATCTCGCGGGCGACGAGCTGGCCGAGGTCTTTCAGATGGACATGGCCGGGCACGAATTGGGTGAACGAATTGGATATGGCGATGATCGGCTTGCCGAAGTCCTCATCGGTCATGCCGGTGGCACGCCACAAGGCTCGAGCCCCGGCCTGATTTCGGCCTGCTGTAGAGGTGACAGATCGGTAGCTCGGCATACGTTCAGCCTACGCGGCGATGCCGGATTCTCATAGCCCGTCTGGGCAGTAGCCTGCGCGACCCGTGGTCCCGAACGACACTGCAGCCGATGATGCTGCGGGCGATACAGCCGACGATGCGGCCCCCAGGGACACGATCCTCATACGGGTGACCGGCCCGGACGGCCCAGGCATCACGACGGACTTGCTGGCGCTGCTTTCGAACGCGGGCGCGGACGTGCAGGACATGGAGCAGGTGGTGGTGCGCCGCCAGCTCACGCTCGGGCTCGCGATCACCGTCCCCGCCGGCCGCGACCTGGTCAAGGAAGTGCTGCTGTTCGGCTACGAGCGGGGCTTGGAGATGAACTTCGAGGTTGTCGACGCTACGCCGACCAAGCACGCGGAGCGCCTCGTGGTCACCGCCCTGGCGCCCCAACTGAAGCCTGCGGACCTGTCGGTCGTGACCGGGGCTATCGCCACCAGCGGCGGGAACATCGACCGCATTCACCGGCTCTCCCGTTTCCCGGTGTGGAGTTACGAATTCCTGGTGGAGGGTGCGGAGAGCGACAAGCTCCGCACCGACCTGATCGAGGTGGCCGCTGAGCGCCGAATCGACATCGCCGTGCAGCCCCACGGCCTGTCACGGCGTTCGACCCGCATGATCGTGATGGACGTCGACTCGACCCTCATCCGCAACGAGGTGATCGACCTGCTGGCCGCCGAGGCCGGCCACGAAGCTCGTTCGGCGGAGCTGACCGCAGCCGCCATGGCCGGCGAGATCGACTTCGAGACATCGCTGCGCCAGCGGGTGCGCCTGCTCACCGGCCAGCCCGCCTCGATCATCGACGCTGCGATCGTGCACATGAATCTCACGCGGGGCGCCCGCACTTTCGCGCGCACGCTGAAGCGGCTGGGTTACAGGGTCGCGATCATCTCCGGCGGCTTCACGCACTTCACCGATCACCTTGCGAAGCGGTTCAAGTTCGATCACGCCTACGCGAACGAGCTCGAGATCCGCGACGGCCGGCTGACCGGCGAACTGGTCGGAGAAGTGATCGACGCCGAGGCCAAGGCGCGGCTGCTGCGCCAGCTCGCGTACATCGAGGGCGTGCCGCTGGAGCAGATCGTGGCCGTGGGCGACGGTGCCAACGACCTGCCCATGCTGACAGCGGCGGGGCTCGGCATCGCCTTCAACGCCAAGCCGGTGGTTGCCGATGCGGCGGACACCACCGTGAACGTCCCGTACCTGGACGCGATCCTGTTCATGCTGGGCGTCACACGCGAGGAAGTCGAAGCCGCGGACGCCTCGACGACGCCGCTGCATGCCGAGCGACCGCTCTCGTCGTTGCTGCCGTGACCGTCATGGCTGCATGACCAGACTTGCGCGTCTCGCGCAGGTAACTTCGGCCTCATGGCCGAGGTGACGATCTACCACAACCCGCATTGAAACTCGTCCCGGAATGCCTTGGCGGTCGCCGAGGAAGCTGGAGTCGAGGCCGACGTCGTCTTGTACATGAAGACGCCACCCGACCGCGAGACGCTCGAACACTTGGTGTCGATACTCGAGGACCCCGTCGAAGACCTGGTGCGCAAGGACTCGCAGTTCAAGAAGCTGAACCTGAACGCCGACGACTACGTCGACAATCCCGCCGCCGTGGTGGAGCTGCTGAGCCAGCGCAAGGCGCTCATGCAGCGTCCCGTGGTGGTGCGCGGCAACCGTGCCATCGTCGGACGTCCGAAGGGTCGCATCGCCGAGCTGCTGGCCGACTGAGGCCGAGCCGGACCGGTTGATGACTGACGCCAACGGCGGCGTACGCACCCCGCTGTTCGACCTGCACACCGAACTCGGCGGCCGGATGGTCAACTTCGGCGGCCATGCGCTGCCCATGCGCTACGGCGACGGCACCGTTGCCGAGCACCGCGCTACCCGCACGGCGGCGGGATTGTTCGACGTCAGCCACATGGGCATCATCGAGCTGCACCCGGGGGGCAACGATGAGGTAGGCGACGTGGCGGCCTGGCTGGAAGGCTGCGTGCCGGGTGCCGTCACCAGCCTCGTGCCGGGACGCATGCGCTACACGCTGTTCACGACTGCGGCAGGCGGTGTGCTCGACGACCTGATCGTGTCGTGTCATGCCGATCGGCTGCGCATCGTGGTCAATGCGGTGCGCACCGAGGCCGACCTGTCCATGCTGCGGGCGGTCAACGGCGGCGACGACGGCGATGTGCGCCTTGACGTGCGAACCGATCTGGCGTTGGTGGCGCTGCAGGGTCCAGCGGCGGCCGGCGTGCTGGCTCGCTGGGCGCCGGAAGCCGCGGAGCTGGCGTTCATGACGACGGCCACACTGCTGATCGAGGGCGTCGAGTGCGAGGTGTCTCGCTGCGGGTACACCGGCGAGGACGGCTTCGAGATTGCCATGCCGGCAGGCGAGGTGGCCCATATCGCACGGCTGCTGCTGAACGCCGATGAGGTAGTTCCCGCGGGGCTCGGCGCCCGCGACACGCTGCGCCTCGAAGCGGGCCTGCCGCTGGTGGGCCACGAGCTCACCGAGGCGACAACGCCGGCTGAGGCCGGTCTGGGCTGGTCGATCCCGAAGCGCCGGCGGGCCGACGGCGGATTTCCCGGTGCGGAGATCATCACGGCGCAGCTCGCCGGCGGGCCGCCGCGCCTGCGAGTGGGCATCGCGGCCGAGGGCCGACGGCCGATCCGCGACGGCGCCGCGCTGAGCACTTCCGACGGCACCAGCGTCGGCATGGTGACGAGCGGCGGCTTCGGCCCGACGGTCGAAGCGCCGATCGCCATGGCCTACGTGGCAGCCGAGCATTCGGCTGACGACACGGAGTTGTTTGCCGAAGGTCGCAAGGGCGCCGAGCCGTGCCGGGTGGCCCCGCTGCCATTCGTGGAGCACCGCTACTGGCGACCGTCGTGATGGATAACCCGAGCGATGGCACTGTCGATGATCGAGACCGCACAAGGCCACTTCGGAGGCATGGCGCATGAGTGAACCCCCTGTACCCACGAGCTCAGAAGGGGCATTCGCTGTACGCCACATCGGCCTAGGGCCTGACGACGTTGCTGTCATGCTCAAGCGGCTCGGGTTCGGCTCGCTCACCGAACTGGTCGATGCCGCCGTGCCTGCCGAGATCCGGATCGACGAGCCGATCGTGCTCGACGGCATCGACCGTCCCCTCACCGAGACGGAAGCCACTGCGGCGATGCGCTGGCTTGCCAATGCCAACACGCAGGTGCACTCGTTGATCGGGCTGGGCTACTACGGCACCCTCACGCCTGCAGTCATCCGACGCGGCGTGCTGGAAGACCCGTCGTGGTACACGGCGTACACGCCGTACCAGCCCGAGATCTCCCAAGGGCGGCTCGAGGCCTTGCTCAACTACCAGACGATGGTGTGCGATCTGGTGGGAATGGAGATCGCCAACTCATCGCTGCTGTGCGAGGGCACCGCGGCTGCCGAGGCGATGGCCATGGCCCGCCGCATCACACGCAGCGGGCCCGACTGCTTCTTCGTCGATGCCGACTGCCATCCCCAGGTCATCGATGTGGTTCGCACACGTGCCCAGCCGCTCGGCATCGACATCGTGGTGGGCGATCCGGCGACCGATCTGGCACCTGCCGAGGTGTACGGCGCACTGCTGGCCTACCCCGGCAGCAGCGGCGCTGTCCGCAACCTTCAATCGGTGATCGAAGCTCTGCGCGCTACGGGCGCGATTGCGGCCGTCACGGCCGACCTGCTGGCGTGCTGCGTGCTGCAGCCGCCCGGCGAGCAGGGCGCCGACATCGTGGTGGGCAGCTCGCAGCGCTTCGGTGTGCCGCTCGGTTTCGGCGGCCCGCATGCGGCATTCCTGGCGACCAGCGAGAAGCACCGCCGCTCGATGCCGGGACGGCTCGTGGGCGTCTCGGTGGATGCCGCCGGCAGGACCGCGTACCGGCTGGCGCTGCAGACCCGTGAGCAGCACATACGGCGCGAGAAGGCCACCAGCAACATCTGCACCGCTCAGGT
Organism: Candidatus Poriferisodalis sp.; assembly: GCF_965219595.1. NCBI lineage: Bacteria > Bacillati > Actinomycetota > Acidimicrobiia > Acidimicrobiales > Candidatus Poriferisodalaceae > Candidatus Poriferisodalis > Candidatus Poriferisodalis sp. The sequence goes on along the minus strand of NZ_OZ244781.1, from coordinate 2,640,113 downwards.
GCTGCTCGCCGTGGTGGCCTCGATGTATGCGGTCTGGCACGGCCCTGACGGACTGGCGGGCATCGCTGAGCGCGTGCACCGGCTGACGGCCGGATTGGCCGAGGGCGTGCGCAACTTGGGCTTGCGCGTCCGCAACGAGACGTTCTTCGACACGCTGACTGTGGAGGTCCCCGGCGGCGCCGACCAGGTACTGGCCGCCGCGCTCAGCGCCGGGATCAACCTGCGCCGAGTCGATGCCGACGCAGTGAGCGTCTCGCTCGACGAGACCTGCGACGAAGCGACGGTCGCGCACCTCCTGGATGCTTTCGGAACGACAGGAGACGGCAGGTCAGCCGATGTGGGAATTGTGGCCGAGTTGGCAGCCTCGGCGCCGTCGGGCATCGCCGGCGAACTGCGGCGCACCAGCAAGTACCTCACGCACCCCACCTTTCACTCCCACCGTTCCGAGACTGAGATGATGCGCTACCTGCGCCGGCTGGCCTCGGCCGACGTGGCGCTGGACCGCTCGATGATCCCGCTGGGCAGCTGCACGATGAAGCTCAACGCTGCAGCGGAGATGACGCCGGTGACCTGGCCGCAGTTCGCCGACATCCACCCGTTCGCGCCGCCCGACCAGTGGGAGGGCTACCGCCAGATCATCGCCGACCTCGAACGGTGGCTGGCGGCGATCACCGGCTACGACGCCGTGTCGTTGCAGCCCAATGCGGGCTCGCAGGGCGAGCTGGCCGGGCTGCTGGCCATCCGCGGCTACCACGACGACCGGGGCGACTCCCACCGCACCGTGTGCCTCATCCCCTCCTCCGCGCACGGCACCAACGCCGCGTCGGCCGTGATGGCCGGCATGCGGGTGGTGGTGGTGGGCTGCACCGACGACGGCGACGTCGACCTCGACGACCTCGACGCCAAGATCGCCGAGCACGGCGATCAGCTCGCCGCATTCATGGCCACCTATCCCTCGACACATGGTGTCTATGAAGATGGCATCCGGCAGGTCTGTCTCAAGGTGCACGAAGCGGGCGGGCAGGTCTACGTGGACGGCGCCAACCTCAACGCCCTCGTCGGCCTCGCCGCACCGGGCACATTCGGCGCCGACGTCAGCCACCTCAACCTGCACAAGACGTTCTGCATTCCCCACGGCGGCGGCGGGCCGGGCATCGGGCCGGTGGCGTGCCGCCTGCACCTGGCCAAGTACCTGCCCAACCACCCGCTAGCACCCACTGCCGGCCCCGAAACCGGCCCGGGAGCGATCTCGTCAGCGCCGTGGGGCTCGGCGGGCATCCTGCCGATCCCATGGATGTACATCGCCATGATGGGAGTGGACGGCCTCACCCAGGCCACCCAGACGGCGATCCTGTCGGCCAACTACCTGGCCTCGCGCCTCGGCGAACACTTCCCGATCCTGTACCAGGGCCGCTACGGGCTGGTCGCACACGAGTGCATCGTGGATCTGCGGCCGTTCTCGGAGTGGGCCAGCGTGGACGACGTGGCCAAGCGGCTCATCGACTTCGGATTCCACGCCCCGACGATGTCGTTCCCGGTCGCGGGGACGCTGATGATCGAACCCACCGAGAGCGAATCGCTGGCGGAGATCGACCGGTTCTGCGATGCGATGGCGACGATCCGATCCGAGATCGACAGGGTCGCGGGGGGCGAGTGGCCCGCCGACGACAACCCGCTCGCCAACGCGCCCCACACGGCGATCGACGTGCTGGCCGACGAGTGGGAGCACCCCTATTCGCGCACCGAGGCCGCCTACCCGGCGGGCACCGCCGTGGCGACGCTCGTGGCCGACAAGTACTGGCCGCCCGTGAGCCGCATCGACGGCGCCTACGGCGACCGCAACCTCATGTGCGCCTGCCCAGACCCCCGCGCCTTCGAAACTGACTGACCACAGATCGCTAGCGTTCGGGCATGGCTCGGGTCGACCCTTCGGTGCTGGAGATGCCGGACGATGATGCGGCCGGCACGATGCCGTACTTCTCCCATATCGACCTGTGGCTGCGCGCCGAAGTGGACGGGCTGAGCGACGGGCAGCTCGACCTCGACGACCAGTCGCCCGAACGGGAGCTGATGTGGTGGTCGATCCGGCGGCAGATCAGCCACATCGCCTGGGTGTCGCTGATCTTCGCGAAGCGGCGCTGCGGGATGCTGCTGTGGCCCGACGGCGACATTCCCGAGCCCATCGTGTGGGCCGAGCATCACCAGGGGCGCAACAACAAGCACGGGCTGCGGCTGGATCCAGAGCTGTTCTGGGACGTGCCCGATCTGCTCGACAAGCTCGACCTGGGCCTGAGCTGGATGCGCTACGTGGTCGCGTCCCATCCGGTCGAGACGTTCCGCGAGATGGTGGAGTCACGTCACAGCACGCTCTTCTGGGATGACGCCATCACGGTGCTCCCCCGAGGTGCTTGGCATGATCCCGACGACGAGCGGATGATCGTGAACACGCTCGAGTGCGCGATCTGGATGCTGTTCTACGAGATGGCCTCGCACATCCGCTCCATCCAGCGGATCAAGGAGATCCAGGGGCTGGCATCGGCCGTCGAGCTGACGCGCTTCGGCTACCTGCGCCTCCCCCACTACTGGGGCGAGACCGACGCCCCCGCGCCCAGCATCACCAAGCTGTGAACCCGAGGATCATTCTCGATTGCGATCCGGGCCACGACGATGCGGTGGCGATCCTGCTGGCGGCCCGCCAGTGCGAGGTGCTGGCGATCACGACGGTGTCGGGGAACGCACCGCTGGATCTCACTACGGCGAACGCGTTGCTGATGTGCCAGCTCGCCGGGCTGGACATTCCGGTGCATGCGGGCGCGGACCAGCCGCTGCTGGTGCCAGCGGCCCACGCCCCTCGTGCCCACGGGGCGACCGGGCTCGATGGGCCACCGCGGCCCGATGTGCACCTGGCGGCAGCAAGCAACGACGCCGTCGGCGTCATCATCGAGACGGTGCGAGCCCACGACGACGTGTGGCTCGTGCCTGTCGGGCCGCTCACCAACATTGCGCTGGCCATCCGCCAAGCGCCGGACATCGTCGAGCGGGTGGCGGGCATCTCGCTCATGGGCGGCGCGGTCGGGCCGGGCAATGTCACGCCGACGGCCGAGTTCAACATCTGGGCAGATCCCCATGCCGCCCAGATCGTGTTCGCCGCCGGTGTACTGCTGGTTCGCATGGCCGGGCTCAACCTCACCCACCAGCTCTGCGTCGGGCAGAACGAGATCATCGCCCTGCGGGAGCAGGGCGGCATGGTGCCTGAGTTCGTGGCGGGCCTGTTCGACTTCTACCTCACCGGCTACCGCGAGCGCGCCGGGCTGGATGCCGCGCCCATGCACGACCCCTGCGCAGTGTTGGCCGTGACGCACCCAGAGCTGTTCACCTTCGGCGCCCGACACGTCGACGTGGAGACGAGCGGCGATCTCACCCGGGGCATGACCGTCGCCGACGAACGACCCGGCACCGGCGCCACGCCCAACTGCGAGGTCGCCTACAGCATCGACGCCGCTCCGGCGCTCGAACTCATCGTCGACGCCGTCGGCAGCTACGGCTGATGCGCCGCGCAACGACGCTGCTCGTCCTGGCACTAGCGACAGCCATCGCCGCCGCGTCCTGCGGCAGTGACGATCTCGAAGCGCGAGACCTGACGCTGCCCGAGGCGGTGGGCCAGATGCTGCTGTTCGGCTTTCCCGGCACCGAGGTGGAGCCTGCAGTGGCCGAGCTGCTGGACGAGGTACGCCCCGGGGGGCTCATCCTGTACGACTATGACGTGCGCAGCGGCGGCACGCAGCCGCGCAACATCGTCTCGCCTGCTCAGCTCGAGGCCCTCACGGCAAGCCTGCAAGAGCACAGCGAGATCCCGCTGCTGATCGCTGTGGATGCCGAGGGCGGGCTGGTCAATCGGCTCAAGCAGAAGTACGGCTTCACAGTCGTGGTGCCGTCGGCGGCCGACATGGGCGCCGGCGACCCGGAAAGCACATCGGAGATCGCTGCGGCGCTGGCCGAACAGCTTCGCTCGGTGGGCATCAACTGGAATCTGGCGCCGGTTGTGGATGTCGATGTGAACCCCGACAGCCCGGCGATCGGCGCGCTGGGGCGGGCGTTCAGCGCCGATCCCGCGCAGGTGGTCGAGCACGCCAGCGCCTTCTCGGATGCGCACCTCGACCACGACGTGGTGCCGACGCTCAAGCACTTCCCCGGCCACGGCAGTGCGGTCGGCGACACGCACCTGGGCGTCACCGACGTAACCGACAGCTTCGTGAGCGATGTCGAGCTCGCTCCCTACCGGATGCTGTTCGAGCAGGGCTACGCCGGTGCGGTCATGACCAACCATGTCGTCAACCGGCGGCTGGACCCCGCTGCGCTTCCCGCCACGCTGTCAGCAGCCGTCGTCACCGATCTCCTGCGCAACGATCTCGGCTACGACGGCGTGGTGATCTCCGACGACATGGGCATGGGCGCCATCGTCGAGCAGTTCACCCTGGAGCAAGCGGCGGTGCGTGCCGTCAATGCGGGCGTGGACGTCGTGCTGATCGCCAACCAGACCCACGACGACGAGGCCGACAACGTACTGCGGGTGCGCGAGGCGATCCTGTCCGCAGTGGAGTCGGGCGAGATCCCCGAGGAGCGCATCTACGAATCGGTCCAGCGGATCCTCGCGCTGAAACAGCAGTACGGCCTGCTGGACTGAGCCGCGCGTGCCGAGGACGGACTCACCGCGCCGCGCCGCCCGCGCACAGGCCGGACCGTCGGGGCGCTGGCGGTGCCCAGCGGAGACCCGGATCGGTACCGTGACGGCGTGACCTCCGAGGACGCACGCTCGCGCGGCGAATCGACACCGGCGTTCCGGCTGAGCCAGTACAGCCACGGTGCGGGCTGAGCGTGCAAGCTCGGGCCTTCCGAGCTGGCGCAGGTTCTGCGCCATCTGACTCCCCCGTCGCACCCGGACCTGGTGGTCGGCACCGACACCAGCGACGATGCCGCCGTGTGGCGGCTCGACGGCGACCGGCTGCTGGTGAATTCGACCGACTTCTTCGCGCCGATCGTGGACGATGCGCGCACGTGGGGGCGCATCGCGGCGGCGAATGCCGTCAGCGACATCTACGCGATGGGCGCGAGCCCGCTGTTCGCCCTCAACCTGGCGGCCTGGCCGCGCGACGCGCTCCCGCTGGACTTGCTGGGCGAGGTGCTCGCCGGCGGTGCGGATGCCGCGGCGGACGGCGGCTGGGTGGTGGCCGGCGGTCACACCATCGACGCGCCCGAGCCGCTCTATGGCATGTCGGTGACTGGCACCTGCCGGCCGGCCAGCGACGGCACGGGCCTGCTCACCAACGCCGGTGGGCAGGCGGGCCAGGCGCTGGTGCTGACCAAACCGCTCGGCACCGGTCTGCTCGCGACCGCGCTGAAGCGTTCGGGCCCCGAGGCCGTCGAGCCGGGCGGCGACCTGCATGCGGCCTACGAGGCCGGCGTGGCCGAGATGTGCCGGCTCAACGACGCAGCCGCCGCCGCGGCCATCAGGGCAGGAGCCACGGCGGCTACCGACGTCACCGGGTTCGGACTGCTGGGACACCTCGCAGAACTCGCCGCGGCCAGCGAAGCGAGTGCCGTGGTGGATGCCGGCGCCGTGCCGCTGCTGCCCGATGTGGTCGGGCTCGCCACCGGCGGCTTCGTGCCCGGGGGCACCGGCCGCAACCTGGATCACCTGGCCGAGCGCCTCGACGGCAGCGACGAGCTCACCCGCACCGTGCTCGGCGATCCGCAAACTTCGGGCGGCCTGCTGTTCAGCTGCGATCCCGCACGCGCCGGCGACGCTGTGCGCGAGCTGCGCGACAGCGGCCATGACGCCGCAGTGATCGGCGAACTCGCCGACGGCAGCAGCGGCACGGCGGGATCGATCACGATCGCGGGCGCCGTCACCGGAGACTCCGCAACAGACGCAGGCTGAGGAAATGTCCGCAGGCACGATGCGGCGGGGGGTGTTTCCCGGCTCGTTCAACCCGCCCACGACGGCCCATCTCGCCATCAGCGAAGCCGTGATCGAACAGCACCGCCTCGATGTGCTCGTGTGGACCGTCAGCCGGGTGGCGCTCGCCAAGGAAGACGTGCAACGCCCGCGCCTCGCCGACCGGATCGCCGTGCTCGAACAGGTCGCAGCGCCGATCGACTGGCTCGAGATCGACGTCACCGACGCGCAGCTGCTGTCGGACATCGCTGCCGGATTCGATGTGATCGTCATGGGCGCAGACAAGTGGCAGCAGATCCACGACCCGGTCTTCTACAGCAACGATCCAGCGCACCGGGATGCGTCCATCGCTGCGCTGCCGACCGTCGCCATCGCCGCCCGCCCCCCGCACGATTGCCCCACCGAACTCGTGCTCGACCTGCCCGACTGGGTGGGCACCGTGTCGAGCACCCAGGCCCGCACCACCGACCCGGCCCTGATGGCACCCGAAGCGGCTCGCTTCGACACAGACACCGGCGCCTGGACCGACCAAGCTCGCTACGAGGCCTGGTTGGCGCGCCAGCGGGAAGACTGAGAGGCACTATGGACGAGATTCTGGATGTCGACCTGTTGGCGTTCGAGCACGGCTCGGCGGCACAGCGCAAGGCGGTCACCGACGGCGTGATGTCGAGCCTCCGGACGGGCTTCGTCTACACGGCCCACGATCTCTCCGGCGGTCTGCTCGACGACGCGTACGACGTGCTGGGCCGGTTCTTCGCACTCGAACCCGACGCCAAACAGTGCTACGTCGACGCGGAGTCGTTCGGCGCGCGTGGCTACACCGGCCGCCTCACCGAAACCGCCGCCATCTCCGACCTGCCCGACTGGAAGGAGATGTTCAACTGGAGCGATCAGCCGCCCGCCGGGCACCCGCTCACCGTTCAGTACGGCCGCTGGTACCGGCCGTCGATCTTTCCCGATGACGACATCGACGGCGCCGGAGCGAGGCTCACCGAATTCCACCGGCGGCTCGTCGAGCTGCAGCGACGCTTCCTGCGTGTGATCGCGCAGGGCATCGGCGCCCACGAGACCTACTTCGACCGGATGACCACCTACGGCACGCACCTGAGCCGGGCCATTCACTACCCGCCGATGTCACATGCCCCGGGCGGCGGCAGCGAGGGCCACGTCTGGGCCGACGAGCACGCCGACATCAACCTCATCACCGCCCTGCCACGGGCGACCGACCGCGGGCTGCAGGTGCGCATCGACGGCGGATGGGTCGATGCCGCCCCGCCGGACGATCACGTCATCATCAACTCGGGGATCATGCTGGAGCACGTCACCAACGGCCTGATCGGCGCCGGCTGGCACCGCGTCAAGGCCGACCCAGGCCAGCACACCAGCCGGCTCAGCGTGGTGCAGTTCTGCCACCCACGCCCGTCCACGATCCTCGCCCCGGCTCCGTCCACGGTCACGCCTGAGCGGCCGTGCCGCTACGAGGCGGTCTCGGCCGAGGACCGGCTGGAAGAGGTGATCTGGGAGATCAACCTCATCCCCGACGCCCGCCGCATCGATTGACGCCGTCCGCTAGGGCTTGGCGGTGCATCGCTCAGGCCCTTGCGAAGTGCGGCCGCACTTCAATGTTAGGCTCAGAACGTGCGAAGTCGAAGTGCGGCCGCAGCTGACAGTCCTGAAACCGAACCACTGAGTTCGATTAGAACCGGAGACGCTTATCGGCTCGTTGAAGAGGTTGAGGATGATTCGGTCGACCTCCTCATTACCTCGCCGCCGTATTGGGGTATGCGGACTTACGGCCTGCCGCACGACGAGTCGGTTCTCGACGAGTGGCGGTCTGTCGGCTGCACCGACGAACGGACGCCTCCGTTCGACTGGTACTCAAGAGCGGGTGGTGTGCTGGGGCTTGAGCCGTACCCGCATTGGTATATCGATCACTTGGTCGAGTTCTTCTCGAAAGCCCGCCGCACCTTGCGGTCAACCTCAAGTCTTTGGGTCAACCTAGGCGACACCTATTTCGCGCGTTGGAGCAGCATCAGAGATAGCGGCCGACAGGGGCTCAATGGTGGGCGTACACGGCGAAGAACTCCGTCGGGTGGCTACTTGCACGACAAGCAGCTTCTGCTTGTGCCCGCAAGATTCGCTATCGCAATGCAGGATCAGGGGTGGATCCTGCGCAACGATCTGATCTGGGCGAAGCCGAACCCAATGCCTCGCCCGGAACGTGATCGGTTGAGGATGTCGCACGAGCACTGGTTCCACTTCGTACAGCGACAACCCGGCGGGCGTCGGCCGAGCTACTACTACGACCTCGACGCCGCCGAGCCGGGCGCGTTGGATGTCGTAGTGCACGATCCGCCTGCGACGGCCAACGGCCACTCAGCGACGTTCCCGATTGACTTCGTGAAGCGCAGAATCCTCACCTCCACACCACCCAGAGGTCTCGTTCTCGATCCCTTCAGCGGCTCCGGCACTGCCCTAGTTGCTGCTGCTGAACTTGGCCGCAGAGCGTTGGGATTCGAAGCTTCAGCCAAGTACACAAGATCGGCTCGGTCTAGGCTCAAAAAGGTGCTGGAGAAGGCCGATGAGTGACGGCACGGGCCCAGATGCCGCACTGCCGGCTGACACCACCCGAGTGATCGGCGTCCTTGATGGTGCGCAGCGTCAGGGCGCTGGCCCCGATGTTCAGCTGGTCAGGTTGCTGTCCGCGCTCGACGACACAGAAGCCAGCGTGACGCGCTCTCTCCGCGCCCTCTTAGCCGATGCAGATTCGCATTAGTACCGATCCGATTGGGCCGCTCAGGGTCCTTGACGGATTGTCAGACGTGCCGCTGTCGGTCATCGAGGGCCGCAACGGCATTGGGAAGTCGCTGGCGGTGCGGGTACTGGAGATCTGTTGTGGCGAGATGCCTTATCGTCTGAGGTCTCCTGCTTGGGAGAGCCTCCGTACTGGACTAGGCAGCTTCGAGGTCCGCGCAGAGAACCTCCACGGTGCAAATCTGGTTCTCTGGAGAGCGGACAGCCGCGAGTGGCCTGGAGAACCCAGCGGCGCACCAGACGAGGCTTGGTTCGAGACGCTTGAGGTCGACGGCGCTCCAACGACAATGAGCGAACTCCGGAACCTCATGCGAGTCCACCGGATTGCCGGCGACGAGGGCATCGTTGAGACGCTTGCCAATCGGGCCGATGCGGAAGCCGAGGCGGTTCACCGGTGGGCTGCCCGATACACCGGGGGGGAGGGCACCCCGCTAGCTGTGCTTGAGCACAAAGCTGACGATCTCCGACTCATGTTCGGTGGATGGACGGACGCCGCCATTCCTTTCCTTAGACAGTCGTTGGTCAATGCCGAAGAAGAACTAAAGCGCGCGGCCGCTGACGCAAAGCGGGCCCATTCGCAGCACAAGCTCGTCAGCGACGCCGCGGATCTTCAACGGCGGCTTGACCGCTATTCGGAGGAAGCGCCGCAGCTCCAGGCAGAACTGACGGAAGTCGATGGGGGCATCTCCGATCGTCAGGCAAGGCGCGAGTCCATCGACACCGAGCTCCGCGAGATTGTGCAGAGTTCAGCCTTGGCCGGCCCGGTTCAGAAGGAACTCAGAAATGCGCGACGGACTACATCCAACAACCGGCGCAAGCTGGCTGATTCCGTCAGAAGCGCCTCCACGCTCGCAACTCAACTCGGCATCGTTAACGAGCGCTCGGGTGCGGAAGCGGAAGCGGCTCTAGTAGATGAAACCATCGAGGCGCTTGAACTTGAGCAGCGTTCCCTCGATGCTGCACCGGTCATGCGCGAACTTCTGGACGAGATCACGGATCGCCTAGCGCGAAGCGAGGAGACCGGCCTCGCCGCCGAAGTTGCATTCGAGGAGCCCGAGACCAATCTAAGCCTGACCGTGGCCCAAACTCGTAGCGGCATGTTCAACCGCAGGAGGGCGCTCGAAGGGCACCCACCACCGCCCGAAGCCGAAGCTGTGCAGGAACAACTGGCCGCTCAGAATCGGCGGCAGGCACAGGTGGCGGCGCTACTGGCCCACATCAACAACATCGAGAGATACAACCGGCTCGTTCAGACCAACGAAGAACGCGTGCAAAGGGCGATCGCAGCCTTGCCCGCCGCCGGCTCAGACGGGATTCGATTACTGGAAGAGGAGAAGGCTCAGCTCGACGACGAGATCGTCCAGCTGGCAGGTCGAAGAGCGAGCCTCGTCGAACGCTTGGGCGGATCGTCAGTGTCTGATCCTGCCGATCTCCGTCAGCGTCTCGAGCAGAGCCTTGAGAGCGCAGGTGTGCCACAGGAACTTCTCGATGAGGCGCTCGTGGAGTACGGCGACACGCTCGAAGTGGCTCGAGAAGCGGAACGGATCGCACGTGAGTCACTAAGTGCGAGGCGCTCCGAACTGGTGCGAACGGAATCCGACGTCCAGCGGGCGTGGAACATGCTCGCCAACCGTGACGATCTTGGGTGGCTTCGCGATGCACTCGCTCTTGAGCCAGCGCAGCACACCTCAAACGAGGCGCAGGCTCGATACATCGAGAGCCTTCGCGAACGGCTCGACGACGTCCTCGATCGACTTGGAGCGGTGCGGGCTCAACTTGCAGCGGTGGAGCGCGCCTTGATCGGCGTCGGGCGGCACATTCGGAGTCAGAGCCCCGACGCTGAGATGTACGTCAAGGAACTGAAGTCTTGGTTAGGGCGACGCTTCAGCGATTGGTTCAACAACGAACGCGTCCGACGAGAGTTGTTACCACAGGCCGAGGGAGACATCGCCGTTGACCTCGAAGCGCGAGAAGTGCTCTGGACCGAGGGTGAGATCATACGTAGCCGGCCCCTCGAGGCGTTCTCGTCAGGCGAACAGGCCTTCGCCTACACCCGGGCCCGCTTGGGGCTCCTAGATGACGAGGACAACCCACCGCAGAATCGACTTGTGGTCTTGGACGAGTTCGGTGCCTTCATCGCACACGACCGGCTGCAGCAGCTGTTTGACGTCCTTGAGGATCGGATTCCACAACACCCCACTGACCAAGTCGTAGTGATTCTTCCACTCGCTCGTGACTATGAACAATTGGAGAAGACCGCGCTCAAGACAGAACAACGCGGCCTTCAAGAGATGGCCGAGCAGGTCGCTTCCAAGGGATACGGCGTGAGGGAACTCGTTCGTTGACGGACCTCAGCCCCTTGCTCGGCCACCCGGAGGATCTCACGCGGTTGGACGCGGCTGTCACGCTCCACGCGCTTACTTCGATCTGGACAGAAACGATGGGGGCAGAGCCCGCCGATCTCAAAGAGGACCTTGCTTTGGCCCGGCGCTGGTTCGATCCAGTTGCCCAAGGGCAGCGCTTGCGCCGCGAGCTGCTGGCGCTCGATGCGACGACCGTGGACGGGGTCCCTGGCCCTCCCTGGACTCTGGAGGTCGCTCCTTCGAGCTACCTGGTTACACCTGAGGGCCGGTGCCTTATCGACTACTTGTCCAGTCGGTACGCAGATCAACCGGGGCGACGTACGGCCTTGATCGTCGATGCATACGATCGATTGCTGGGTTCGCTCTACCGAGAGTGGTCTCGGCACCGCATTGAGTCGGTTGTAGGTCTGCTCGCAGGCACAGACAAGCCCCTACAAATCCCCGCCGCCGGTGTCGTGATTGCCCTGCTCGTAAATCGGTGCACCGACGAACGACGCGCATTGACCCGCTTCGCAGGCGGGCCGAACAAGGATCTTGTGGACCGAGCTTTCTTCGCACCGGTGCAGCGCTTCGCCGATGTCCTGTCTCCATCTGGCCGGCGCGACCGGGCCAATCAGACGCTCGTGAGTGGGTGGATGCTGTACGAGGCGCGACGGCGACTCGGCAGCGGACTGGAAGTACAGGACGCTCGCGGCGGGAACGATGGGAAGGTGTGGGTCCGCGCGGATGCCGTCCCCGACGTTGTTCGTCGCGTCGCTCAGGATCTCAGCAGGGGGCACCGAGCACACGCCACGCCCGATCTCTTCGTCGAAGCGTTCGATGGCCTCGTTGAGGAGCTACGGGTGCAGCTGCCGAGCCTTGCAGCCTTCGGTCTGATCCATGAGCGCCCCCGCGATACCGCGCGCCTTCGCGCTCGGCTACTAGAACACCTCACCGAGCTACAACTGTCAGACGATGAGCCGGGTAACGGCGCTTCTTGACCTTGCGCCGCAGCTCGCTCGGCATCACGAGCGCGGCCTTGCCGGAACGATCACCGTGGTACCGGTATTGGTGGACGACCTTGATGCGGCCCTTCCGAGCATCGAGGCCCTCGCGGCTGTTCTTGATGCTCCATTGTTCGTCGCAGGTGCACCTACGGGCCGGCGGAAGACCCCGCCGAGCGATGACGCCGCGCGGATCGCAACCGTCGAGCAAGCACTGGACGTCACGAGGTTCGGCGGCAGCCGAAGGGTCGCGCGAGTGGATTCTGAAGGCGCAAATTCTTGGGAGTTCGTAGATCCACCCGCCGGAGGAGAGCTCAGTCCAGGCGAACAGACGGTCATCGATGTCTGCTGCGCAGTTACGAGCCGCGAGCTGGATGAGGCCGAGTCACATGCTGCAATCGTGGCTTACAGGGTCAGTCAAGTAGACCTCGACTTCAGGTCTGCGATCTGGGAACTCTTCACCCTGTACTTGATGAACCTCCCGAGCCAAACGCTCAGGACCCTATTCGTCATTGTGGAGGGTGAGATCGATATCACGGCTCACTGTCAACCCAAGGCAGGACTTCGGCTCGCAGTCGAGGGCGAACATCTGCTCTCCAGGCACGGGCCAGACGAGCTACCTGCTGTGGCGGCGCGGATATCGAAGGAGAACCAGGCCGTGGTAGTTTTCCTCGCAGCCGGTTTCTCCGCATCATCCGGGTTCCCACTCGGCAACCGAATGCGAGACTCTGCCATTGCACGGCTGCTTGGCCTCCATGCTTCCCGCCACGGATCCTCCGAACTAGCCCGGAGGTTCTACGAGTGGGCCGGTGCAAAGGATGGGTGGTTGACGCCTCGTGAGATGTCCTTGGAGGCTGAGGATTTCATCCAACAGCTCACGCTCGAGCAGGTGATACGCGCTGAAGAACGCCACTTCAGCGGATCGCTCCCGACCCTCGACGACTTTAGAGCCCTCCACGACAAGCTCGTTTCCAACGCGGGGCCAGCGGTCAGGAGCCTATGCCGGTATCTCAACCAGCGTGTCGGGCGAGTCGTCTTGGTGACGGTCAACTTCGACACACTCATCGAATCGCATGCTGCGGTGCCTCTCGAAGTCTTTGCTGACGACGCAGAATTCGAGAGCGCGGCCGATTACATCACTCAGTATCTCGCTGGCCAAGTATCTGCGGTGCCCTACCTGAAGGTGCACGGCACGATCGACCGGCCGGAGAGCTGCGTTGTAAGCGCAGAGCAAACCGACACCGGCGTCGGCAATGGGAAACTCGAGGCGCTTCGTGCTCTGCTCCATGCCGGGAGCCAGCGGCTCTGGATCTATGTGGGTTCGAGCATGCGAGACCAAGACCTGCTGCGGGTCCTAGGGAGTGAAGACTTCGCACGCGGTCTAGACGAGAGATGGGTGGTGCCGTATCTGACCGAAGACATCCGGCGCTTCGGGGAAGCGAGGGATGCGTTCTGGGCGGATTCGGGGCACCGGACGTTGGACGATCGTCTCATCACCGAAACGGCAGACGCCTTCTTTGCGGCGGTCCAAGCATCTCTGTGATCGATTCTATGGGCACGGCTTTCAAGATCACTGTGAGGCATCATCAAGGTGATGCGGTGATGAGGAAGGTGAGTGTTTGATAGGACATCGATCTGGTGGTTGGTGCAGGCCACCAGGACTCACATTAGAAGGCTCTTCGCGTTTTTTTGGGATGACGGTGGGTTGAGGGTCCTTGGGTAGGGGTCGAGGCCCTGCTGGGATCGGTGTTCGTGAGACGCCGAACCCTGGAGGGCCTCGATGGCGAGAGATGTTATGTCGGTGCGGCTGTGGCTGCCGCAGGTGCGGGTGCTGGGAGTGCTTGCCGATCTGCCGGAGCGGCTGGTGGTGCGGGTCGCCTCGACGGTGGTGCGCCCGAAGTGCCCGCACTGTTCGGCGCCGAGCGGGCGGACCCATGACCGCCGCGACAACAAGGTGCGCGACCTGGAGGTGTCGGGCCGGCCGGTGACGCTGATCTGGGAGCGGCGGCGCATGGTCTGCGAGCCGTGCGGCCGTCGATTCTGTGAGGACCACCCGGCGTTCGAGGGCCGTCTCACGGCCCGGCTGGCACGCCGTGTGGTCCAGGACGCCCAGGCGATGACGGTCAACGCGGCGGCCCGCCGGCACCGGCTGGGCTGGGGCCTGGTGAACGCGCTGGTGGTCGCCTGGGCGGGGCTGGTCGGCGAGCATCGCCGTCGGCGCAGGTGCCGGCTGCTGCTGGTCGATGAGACCTCGATCCGCCGTCGGCACCGCTACGTGACGGTGCTGGTCAACGGCGACACCGGCGAGGTGCTCGCCATGGTGCCCCACCGCAGCCAGGCAGCCCTGACGGCGTTCCTGGCCGCCCAGGGCCACAAGTGGTGCCGCGGCGTCAAGGTCGTCGTGTCCGACGGCTCGAAGGCATACAAGGCAGCCATCGACGCCCGGCTGGGCCACGCCCGCCACGTGCTGGACCGGTTCCACGTCATCAGATGGTTCGCAGCCGGGCTGACCGCGGTGCGCCGAGACGTCCAGCGCCGCCCCGAAGGCGCCAAGCCCCGCTTCGACCCCGACGTGTTCCGGGCACGGTTCCTGCTCATGCGCAGACCCGACACCCTCGACGCCGCCGAGCGGGAACGCCTCGACGGCCTGTTCGCCGCCCACCCTCGGCTCAAAGCCGCCTGGGACGCGCTCGGCGAGCTGCACAACCTCTACCTCGCCAAAGACCGCAAAGGCGCCCTCGAAGCGCTCGACCGGTTCGCCGACATCTACGGCACCGGCCAGATCCCCGAGTTCAGCGGCATCGTCGACACGTTCCTGGCCTGGCACGAACAGATCCTCGGCTGGCACCGCGCCGGGCGGCCCAGCAACGGCCCCATCGAAGGCACCAACAACCTGCTCCAAGTCCTGCGCCGCAAAGCCCACGGCTTCACCAACCACGCCAACTTCGAAGCCCGCGGCATCCTCACCACATAGCCTGACCCCACCGAGCCCAGCAGCCCCATCCCAAAAAAACGCGAAGGCTCCATTAGAATCCGCTGCCAGCCGGCTAGCGCCAAGCAAGTTAGGCCAGACGACCGATGCATAATATCGATAGTGTTCAAATCCGAAACTCATTTGAGCCAAGACAGAAGGCGGCATCGCGACTCGCCTACCGTTCCATACCTACAGGCCCAAGCGTCCACGTACAACCTCAAGAAAGCTACCTATAGGCTGCATATCAGCGAGCTTCTTCGTGAGCTTATAGGTCACCCCCTGATTCTGTGCCATCTCGACTAAGTGACCTGCCAATCCGTCGTTGACTTCGCGCTTGTCCCATAAGTTGAAGACAATTTCGTGCGGACAGATTCCTAGGCAGATGAGATAGTCATAAGCACGGTCCAGTCGGACATGATTGAACTGGAATGTCCCGTTTGCACCCAGTGAAGCTGTCTTCACTTCTACCTGGGATCCTTCGACATCCATGTCGATCTCATCCGTGCGGTTTCCATGAGTCACCCTAAGGCCCGCATGCCGAAGATAGGTACGAACGAACTCTTCGCCGATTTCTCCGCGGTTAGTATTGCCGAGGAGCCGGTAGCCAATAAGCGGAGAGCCTCGCCAGATATCCTCAGGGTCGTGATCCTGAATGATCTCGATGAGCAAATCAATCGGATTCACTCTGGCGCTTCCCAGATGCGACGGCCTTCGCCTGGCTTCCAAAAGACCAAGAAATAGCTGTGGTTCTTCCGTGCATGAACCTGTCGAATCGCGCGACTGATTCCGGGC
The DNA here is from genome assembly GCF_965219595.1 of Candidatus Poriferisodalis sp. Taxonomy (NCBI): domain Bacteria; kingdom Bacillati; phylum Actinomycetota; class Acidimicrobiia; order Acidimicrobiales; family Candidatus Poriferisodalaceae; genus Candidatus Poriferisodalis; species Candidatus Poriferisodalis sp. Next base: position 2,624,231 of record NZ_OZ244781.1, on the reverse strand, counting down.
TTGTTGTTCCTTACAGCTACAAACAGGTCTTCGGGGATGAAGCCGATCTCGTCGAGACTCTGAATAATTTCAATATGGGTGAAACGCTGACGATTTGAACATACTTCATCTTGGCATTTTACAATTAGAACTCCCCGTTGCCGCAGCACTCGATGAGCTTCTTGAGCTGCTTGACGGTACAGCTCCACTACCGCGTCGTGGTATTTCTTTCCAGTTCGGTTCTTGGCACTGTTGTTTCGGTAGTGCTCCTCGAAAGCACTATGCGCCATATGTGCGGTCCCGCCAGGCGAGTGCATGTACGGGGGATCCAATACAACGCAATCTATCTCGTTATCGGCATACGGCAAGTCTCGACAATCGGTACCAGTAAGTATGTCAGTGGGACGTAGTTCATATTTGTCAGGGGGAATGCGTCTCCAGAAAACTCCTTTACCATATGTCACATCCGCAATGATGCTTCCTGGCGCCAGGTAGAGATCGAGAATTCTGGGAAAAATTCGGTCGTTACCGTCGGTATGTGCAGTGTGAACAAGATCATTCGAAGGAAGACCATTGCGCACGACGCGACGTTCTACATCTAGGTTCGGATCTACTGGCATAGCTGCACCTCTTCGCTAATGAGTGGTACGGGCACTAGCTGACGAACAGCGACGATAGGCAATAGGCATACAGTCGAGTTTCGCCCTCATAGACTCTCGGGCAATCTGAGAGCGTCTCCCGGCGGAAGTCACCGGAGCTGTTGGCCTGGGAACGCCTCCATACAGCGCGCGATGGTTGATAACGGGGCTTCTTCAGGCTGATAGCGCTCACGGAATAGAATCTAGGCGCGTCGGTCCTCGACATGGTGGAAGCAATGCCACCTCTCTTCGCCGATGAGGTAGCGGAACAGGCCGCCTGCTGCGGAAAGCCTGTCGAGTGAGGACTTCCCTCTGCACGTGACGCTCAACGGGGACCCGAGTGGGCGGAGCGGAAATGCGCCGAGTGCCCAGTCCGCGAGCCGTGCGAGCGATGGACGAAGCAGACGGTTGCCAACGACCTGCCGGGAATATGGGGAGAGACATCGGAGAGTGCATGGGATCGAGCCGAGGGTGCTTCAGTCGTGCGGGACTCGGGCCAGGTACCGAAGAGGCAGCCGATGCGATGAGTGCATCGTGGCATTCCGGTCGAATCAGCGGGGAGCAGTACGCATCCCGCAAGATCGCTAAGGAGCCCTTCTAGAGCGCTTAGCTTCTCGACGCATGAGCGATGAGAGCGCCGAAGAGCAGACCGAGGACGCCACGGGCAAGAGCAAGGCTCGCCCTTGCTGCACCGCAGGCGAACGGCACTCATGGTGGGGGAACTGGCGGTATGTGTACGACGCCTTCGAGCATCAGCGAGCCTTCTCGGAGGACAACGAGGGGAAAGGCACCTACACAGTTCGCCGCCGAGACAAACCTGCCGCGTACTTTGCCAATGAGCCGAGACCGGACTATGACTACCTGTGCGACCGGGGGCATTGGACCACCAACCATCGCGAAGGCGCTGAGATCGTCTCGGAGCGAGAGGCGGCAAATCTCGTCCGGCGGCTCAATGCTGGGCTGCCGATCCATCGAGACCGTTGGCTCGGTATCGGGGCAGTCGTGCTCGTTGCTGCCGAAGTGACTCAAGCGGTGCGGGCGATCTGGCCGGACACGTCTGAGATAACAGTTGAAGTAATAAACACTTTGCCTTGATCGATGTTTCCGCAGGTCAGATGCACATTTCTGCCGGGCGGATAGGTCAACCTGATTCCCGACGCCCGCCGGGTCGACTGAACGCGGCCGAGCTGCTGTCAGCTCGGCGGGCTAGAGCTCGAGCAGAGCGTTCTCGATGACCTCGGTCAGCGCGGGGTGGATATAGAACTGCTCACGGGCCATCTGGTCGACCGTCTGGCCGAAGGACATCCCTTGGATGAGCTGCTGGATCAGGGTGGACGCCTGGGGGCCGATGATGTGGGCGCCGAGCAGCTCGCGGGTCTCGGCGTGCGCGATGAGCTTGGCGAAGCTGGCGGTGTCCTCCAGCGCCCAGCCGTACGCCGTGTGGCCGAAGGGCTTGTTGGCCACCGAGATCGGCAGACCCGCCGCCCGTGCATCGCGCTCGGTGAGGCCGACCGAGGCGACCTGCGGGTGCGAGAACACCGCATGGGGGACCAGATCCTCCCGGACGGTGCGCATGGGGCCGTCGGCTTGCCCCTCGGCCACCAGGAGGTTGTGCCTCAGCGCCCGCACCTGCGCGTTGGCGAGATGCTTGAGCTGAGTCTCGCTCGACAGGTCGCCGAAGGCCCACACGCCCGGCGCCGAGGTGCGGTAGAACTCATCGGTCAGCACACGGCCGTCGTCGTCATCCACTCCTGCAAGGTCGAGGGCGAGCTGATCACCGTTGGGAACCCGACCTGTGGCCACCAGCAGCACATCGGCGCTCACCGACTCGGCACGCCCGCCACGGTCGAATTCGACCGTGTAGGAGTTGCTATGGGCACTGGGCGAGCCGTCGGCGGCGTACACAAACTCCGCGGCTCCGCCGCGCACTGTGCTGCCGGTCGCGGCTCCGCCGCGCACGGAGGTCACCGTCGCGCCGAGGCGCAGGTCGAAGTGGCGCTGCGCCGCCGTAGTGAATGCCGCAGACACGTCGTCGTCCTCGGCCCGCAGCAACCGCTCACCCCGGTTGACCACCGTGACGTTGCTTCCCAGCGCCGAGAACACGTAGCCCAGCTCGCAGGCGATATACCCGCCGCCAAGCACGATCATCGACTCTGGCAGCGAATCCAGCCGCATCACGGTGTCAGAGGTGTGGAACGGCACCGTGCCCAGGCCGCGGTACGGCGGCACGAACGCACGAGCGCCGGCACCGAGCACCACATGGCGCCCCGACACCGATTCGGTGGTGCCGTCGCCCATGCGCACCGCTAGGCGCCGGTCGCTCACGAAACGGGCATCGCCCTCGAACACGGTGATGTTGGGGCATTCGGCACCGAAGCGGTAGTCGCGCCCCCCGCTGGCGATGGGGTCGATGCGGTCGAATACGCGATCCCGGATGGCAGGCCAGTCGGCGCTGTCAAAGCTGGCGGCGATGCCGTAGTCGCCGGCGGTCGCAATGGTGTCGGCGACGTCGGCCGCGTACACGAACATCTTCGAGGGAATGCAGCCCACGTTGAGGCAGGTGCCGCCGAACGTGCCGCGCTCGACGATCGCTATCGACCAGTCGTCGAACTCGGGACCCGGGATGGAATTGGCCGAGCCGGTGCCGACGATGACCAAGTCGAAATCTGCCATGTGAGCAGTCAATCAGCGCTTCTCTCCAAGAGCAGCGGCAGGCCTCACACCAGCGCTTGATAGACGAGCGCCTTGAGCTCTGGGCGGATCGGGTGGACGCTGGAGGGCAGCAGCTGCGTCAGGAAGACGAGCGTGATGTCTTCGACCGGATCCACCCAGAATGCTGTCGACGCAGCTCCGCCCCAGGCGAACTCGCCCTTGCTGGAGACGACCTTGGCCTTGGCAGGATCGAGCACGACCGAGAAGCCCAGGCCAAAACCGACACCGTCGAAGGCCGCCTCGGAGAACAACGCCCGGCCGCACTCGGTGAGATCGGTGCCGCCAGGCAGGTGATTGCTGGCCATGAACTCGAGGGTTCGCCGGCCGATGACGCGGGCGCCGTCGAGCTCGCCCCCGTTGCGCAGCATCTGGGTGAAGCGGTGGTAGTCCCCCATGGTCGACACCAGGCCACCGCCGCCGGAAAGGATCTTGGGCGGTCCCAGATAGGCCGACGTGCGCGGGTCATCCATCAGCGTGCGAGTCAGGCCCGCGTCGTCGGGCCGGTATGCCGGGGGCGTCGGCCCCGTGTTGCCCGCTGCCTCGCGTGCCGCCAGCGTGGCTGTCGTGTAGTTGGCCGCAAAGCGCTCGACGTCGGCGGGTGGCACCTGAAAGCCCGTGTCGGTCATGCCGAGCGGCCCGATCACGTGGTCGACGAGGTACTCGTCGAGCGACTGACCCGAGACGACCTCGACGACACGGCCCAGAACATCGGTGGAGTAGCTGTAGTTCCACTCGGTGCCCGGATCGAACAGCAGCGGGAGCGATGCGAGCGCTTCGCAGGTTTCCTCGAGGTTGCCGGGGGCACCCCAGTTGAAGCCGTTGGCCCGGTACAGCGCGTCGACCTCGTTGGCGAAGTGGAAGTCGTAGGTGAGGCCGGAGGTATGGGTCAGCAGGCTGTGGACGGTCACTTCGCTCGCCGGTTCTCGCGTCTGGTACTGCATCACGTTGCCGCCGGCGAAGACGCGTGCGTTCGCAAACTCCGGGATCCAACGCGAGACCGGATCCTTCAACTGGAAGCACCCTTGCTCGTACAGCTGCATCGCGGCGACCGACACGATGGGCTTGGTCATCGAGTAGATGCGATAGATGGTGTCTGCGGTGACCGGCAGCGACCGCTCGCAGTCTCGCTGGCCGTAGCGGTGGGTGTACGCGATCTGGCCGCCGCGCGTCAGCAGCACCGACACGCCCGGCAGGCGCCCGTCGTCGACATACCGATCCAGATGAGCGGCAATGCGCTCCAGCCGACCGGCGTCGAAGCCCACCTCGGCCGGACCGACGGTTGGCTCGATGTCTGAGGTGATCGATCCCATCACAACCTCCGGTGTTCGCTACTCGCCGTCCTGCAGGCTACGGCTCAGGAATCGGCCGAAGGCTCTGTCAGCGGCGCTCGGAAAGGTTCAGGACGCAGCAGCTGACGGTGGCCGCGGCCGGGAGCTGTTCAGTGGTCGCGATGCCACGCTCGACGACCGCCTCGGCGAGATCGGGGTCGGACCAGCTTGCGACAGTCTGGAAGCCTCGCTCCTCGTAGACCTCGACGGGTTGACCGCCCATGAAGCCCATCACCGGCCTCAACGACGGCGACGCCTTCGCGACCACGGCCGCCGCGCCGGTGGCGGACGCCCACTCCAGCATGCGGTCGAGCAGCCCGGCCCCGATGCCCCGACCGAAGTAGCGGCTGTCGCGGTCGTCGGTGTCGTCAAGCTGGCCGACGTGATAGCAGAAGACGCTGATCGTGCCGGGGGGAAGGGTCGGTGCCCGGCCGTCGAAGTCCATCCAGTACACCGGATCCCAGATGTTGTTGGGGCTTCGCTGTCCGGGGATGTACCTCCGGAACTGCAGCTGCCCGACGTGGCGGTCTCCCTCGAATGCCAGGATCGCAGCGGATCCAAGGCTGGCGATCCGCTCTGCCAGTTCGTCGGGTTCGCCCATGCACCCCACAGGAACCGAGCCGACGTCGGAGGCCGCCATCGCTCGATAGGCGATGTGCTGCGGCGTGGACATCCCCGTGTCACCTGTCATCGGGCCGCATGCTACGGCCCAGGCACTTTCCGGTGGCGTCGGCGCGGCGCTCCGGACTGTCCCGCTGGCGAATGCACGCCCGCTGCGGCGTGCGGGCCGGCGGCCGCCCCGAACAGATTGCCAGAGACAGATTCCTAAACTACACGGAAAATATGGAAATTAGTTGAAACTAAAGCTCTTGACGGTAGATAAGCAATCGCTACTAGAGTGCCGCAGACCGGCCGGACGCTTGGCCATGCGACCACGGCTTCCGGCATCAAGCGATGCAGCGAGAGGTAACGCGCCTGTGATGACCACGCATGAATTCTGTTTGTTTGTCGACGGCGCCGACCTAACCGTTGCTTCGACGGTCGAGCGGCTGGAAGGCGCCGGCTACTCCCGTCCGGCTGCAGCGGCCCACGACGGCGTCCAGGCGCTTGTGTTCTCGCGTCAATCGGAGCATCTCGTCGACGCGGTGGGCGCTGTCGTCACAGCGGCCGAGGGCATTCCCGGGCTCTGCGTGGCCAGGGAGGCACGGAGTGGAGCCGTGCCGGTGTTCGACCCGGCTTCACTGAGACTCACCACGGCCTGCACGGTGGCTGAGCCGACCTCTCCGGCTGGCGCCGCGCCGAACGGCAGTCGTTGCGCACACCTAGAGTCTTCCGGTGTGGATGTCGGCAGCAGGCGATATGGCTGACGAGCAACTGCTCTCGCGGCTGCTGATCGTCCGGCACGGCGAATCCGTCGCCATGGCCGAAGGAATCGTCGGCGGACCCAGGGGTGTCGGGGCCTCACCGACCGGGGCCGCGCCCAAGCGGCGGCGCTGCGCGACCGGTTCGCAGCCGGCCGCGAACCCGAGGTGCACGTCGTCTACTCCTCGCCGCTGCCCAGGGCCCGCGAGACCACCGACATCGTGCTGCCAGTACTCGGCCGCGGGCCCGAGCGCGGGAATCTCCATGTCCATCTCCACGATGACCTCGAGGAAATGCGGCTCGGACCTGCCGACGGCATGACCTGGGAGGCGGCGCGCGAGCGCTTCGGGTTCATCCAGCCGATGGACCAGCCATACGCGCCCGTGGTGGACGGCGGTGAGAGCCGCGCAGACTTCCGCCACCGGGTTGCACAGGCGCTCAACGACATCGCCGCAGCCCATGCGGGAAAGACGATCTTTGTGGGGTGCCACGGCGGCATCGCCTCTGCGGCCATGGCGATGGCCTTCGGCATCCCGCCCAGTCATCGGGGCGTCGGCGTGGTCACCTCGGTGACCGCCATCACCGAGCTGGAGCTGCTCGATTTCAACGGGCGGCGCCTGTGGCAAGTACGACGGTTCAACGACGCCGCCCACCTCACCGCCGTAGAAGCAGCCTGACACCCAGCGGCCGCGGCGCTCCGCACAGCCTCTAACTTGGCGCATAGTCAGCAGACTGCGGGAATCTGGAGGACCAGATGCTGGTCGAGCGAATCGAAGCGAAGTGGATCGATGCCTTCTCGTCGGTCTTCGAGATGTGCGGCGTCGAACCGCCCCAGACGGCAGCGATCCTGTCCGAGAGCCAGAGCAGGGCCGTGAACGTGAACCTGGCCGAACTGGCCCTGGATCGGCTCGGCACGCCGCCGGTCCACGTCGTGGTCCCCACGCCTCGCCAGTCGGCGCCGGTGCCGGTGAGGTCGACGGGCGCGTCCGACGCCATCGCCGGCTCAGCGGCAGTGCTCGCGGCGCTCGGGGCGGTGGACTTCGTGGTCGACTGCACGGTGGAAGGGCTGCTGCACGCTCCGGAACTCCCGAAGATCCTGGGCGAGGGCACCCGGATCCTGATGGTGTCCAATGAGCACCCCGAAGCCCTCGAGCGTCTTTCACCAGAGCCGGACCTCGAGCCGAAGGTCAAGGTCGGCATCAAGAAGCTGATCGCTGCCTCGCAGATGCACGTCACCTCGGCAGCGGGCACCGATCTGGTCGTCGACGTCGACGGAGCACCGTGCGGTGGCGGATGGGGCTACACCGCTCGGCCGGGCACGATCAGCCACTGGCCCGGCGGGCTCTGCCTGGCTTTCCCCAAGGCCAACACCGTGAACGGCACGATCGTGATGGACCGTGGCGACATGAACCTCACCTTCAAGCGGTACATCGAGTCGCCGGTCACGCTGAAAATCGAAGGCGACTACGTCGTCGACGTCGAGGGCGTCGGCACCGACGCGGCGCTGTTCCGCAGTTACACCGATGCCTGGGGCGACCGCGAGGCCTACGCGACCAGCCACGTGGGTTGGGGCATGAACCCCGGAGCGCGGTGGGACACCCTTTCGATGTACGACCGGAGCCAGACCAACGGAACCGAGCAGCGGGCCTTCGCAGGCAACTTCCTGTATTCCACCGGGGCGAACGAGCACGCTGGCCGGCACACCCTGGGGCACTTCGACCTGCCCATGCGGAATCACAGCGTGTTCCTCGACGGGGAGGCTGTGGTGATCGAGGGCGCCCTGCAGGGCGACCTGGCCTGAGCCGGCGAGCCCGCAGCCTGCACCCATCGACATCTTGCACGCACCGTGAGCGATTCCGGACCGCTGTCCGCTGGGGCCGATCTTGCCGCGCGTGTCGAGCGGTGGGCCGACCGGCAACCGTCTGCGACCGCCGTCGCGTTCGAAGGCGTCGAGCACACGTATCGCGCATTCGCAGACCAGATCGCCGCGACGGCCGGCTGGCTGGCCGGTGCCGGCGTGGGCGAGGGCGACCGTGTGGCGTGGCTCGGCCCGAACCGGCCGGCCGCGCTGCGGCTGATGCTCGGATGCTCTTGGCTCGGCGCCATCTACTTGCCGTTGAACTCGCGCCTGGCGCCGCCCGAGCACCAGTGGATCCTCGACCACGCCGAACCTCGCCTGCTGGTAGTCGATTCGACCTTCGAGCGGCATGCCGCATCGATCGGTGCGGGGTGCGAGATCCGGGCGCTGCCTGACGAGCCCGAGTGCCCCAGTACCCCGAGTGCTCCCCCGCCACGTCGGGGCACCCCCGCCCATCCGGTGCTGCTGGCTTACACCTCGGGCACCACGGGACATCCCAAGGGCGCAGTGCTGGACCAGGCGGCGATGGCCGCGAACGCCGTCAACTCCACCCACGCTCATGACCTCACGAGCCGCGACCGGGTGCTCACCACGATCCCGTTGTTCCACGTCGGCGGGCTGAACATCCAGACCCTCCCTGCTCTGCTGGGTGGGGCGGCCGCGCTCATCGAGCGGGCTTTCGACCCCGGGCAGTTCCTCGACGACGTGGAGCAGTGGCAGCCGACCTGGACCGTGCTGGTACCCGCTGCACTCACCGCTGTCGCCGCCCACCCGCGTTTCGCCACCGCCGACCTCGGATCGCTGCATGGGATCATGACCGGGTCGTCTCCCGTGCCGACGGCCGCCACCCAGCCCTTCTTCGATCGGGGTGTGCCGGTCGGGCAGATCTACGGATCCACCGAGACCGCCCCGATCGCGGTGCACCTGCGCTGCGACGAAGCAGCGTCCCACCCAGGTTCGTGCGGCAAGCCTTCGACTATGTGCGAGGTGCGCATCGTCTCCGATTCCGGGGGGGACGCGGCGCCGGACGACCGCGGCGAGCTGTGGGTGCGGGGGCCGAGCGTGCTGCGGGAGTACTGGCGCGACCCCGAGGCCACTGCTGAAGCACTGAGCGACGGGTGGTTCCGCACCGGCGATGTCGGGCACGCGGGTGACGAGGGCTGGATCTTCATCGACGACCGGCGCAAGGACATGATCATCTCGGGAGGCGAGAACATCTACCCCGCCGAGCTCGAGGAGATCCTCGCCCGCAGCGATCTCGTCGCAGAGTCAACCGTCGTGGGCGTGCCCGACGAGCGATGGGGCGAGGTGCCCGTCATCGTGGCCGTACGGGCAATCAGGCCGGCGGCCGCTCCTGGCACCGCCGACGATGCCGAGATCGAGGCCGCCGATCTCCTGCGACTGTTCGACGGGCAGCTCGCACGCTTCAAGCATCCCAAGGCAGTGTTCTGGACCGATCAGCTTCCCCGAACGGCGCTCGGCAAAGTACGCAAACACGAGGTACGAGCAATGCTCAACGAGAACCATGGAGTCCACCGTGCCGGTTGATGTCGCATTCATCGGGCTCGGCGTTATGGGCTTCCCCATGGCGGGCCACCTCGCTGCAGCGGGCCACCGCGTCACCGTCTTCAATCGAACCGCGAGCGTCGCGCAGCGGTGGTCAGGCGAGCACCAGGGTCGGGTGGCTACAACGCCGGCAGACGCCGCCGATAGCGCAGCCATCGTGTTCATGTGCGTCGGCGCCGACGACGATGTGCGCGCAGTTGCCTACGGCGACGACGGGGCGCTCGCCGCAATGGGCGAGGGCTCGATCCTGGTCGACCACACCACCGCTTCGGCCGACCTGGCGCGCGAGCTGGCTGCAGCCTGCGCCGAGCAAGGAATCGGCTTCATCGACGCACCCGTATCCGGCGGCGAGGCGGGCGCGCAGAACGGCGTGCTGACCGTGATGTGTGGCGGCGCGGCCGAGCATTTCGAGCGGGCGCGACCAGTCATGGACTGCTACGCGCGGGCGGTCACGCTGATCGGTCCTGCCGGCTCAGGGCAGCTCACCAAGATGGTCAACCAGATCTGCATTGCCGGCCTTGTCCAGGCACTGTCGGAGGGGCTCGAGTTCGGTCGCCGAGCCGGCCTCGATCTCGACGCCGTGCTCGACACCATCTCGCAGGGGGCTGCCGGGTCGTGGCAGATGTCCAACCGCGGCACAACGATGGTCGCCGACGAGTTCGATTTCGGTTTTGCCGTGGACTGGATGCGCAAGGACCTCGGCATCGTGCTGTCGGAGGCGCAGCGCAACGGCGCTCCCCTGCCGGTCACTGCCGTCGTCGACCAGTTCTACAAGCGCATCCAGGAGCTGGGCGGCGGCCGCTGGGACACCTCCAGCCTCATCGCCCTGCTGCGCCCCCTCGAATCGCACTGATTCCACTCAACCTCCAAGCGAACACGGGCCGGTACCGTGCGGGCCCGTGACCCACAGCGACCGCATCCTGATGGGGCCGGGACCATCCAATCCCTACCCCGAAGTCATCGAAGCCTTCACTCGGCCCGTGCTGGGCCACCTCGATCCCGAGTTCATCGCCCTGCTGGACGAGATCAACGAACGTCTGCGCGCCGTCTGGCAGACCCAGAACCTGCTGACCTTTCCTGTCAGCGCCACCGGCTCGGCAGGCATGGAAGCTGCGTTCTGCAACTTCGTCGAACCCGGCGACACGGTGGTCATCGGCGTCAACGGCGTCTTCGGCACGCGTATGTGCGACGTGGCAGCGCGGTGCGGCGCCGACGTCGTAGCGGTGAACGAGGACTGGGGCCGTGCCATCGATCCGCAGCGACTGATCGACGCCCACCCGTCGCCCAAGCTCATCGCCGTCGTGCATGCGGAGACGTCCACTGGCGTGCGCAACGACATCGCGCCGCTCGGCCAGGGCAAGGGAGAAGCGCTGCTGCTCGTCGACTGCGTCACGTCGCTGGGGGGCATCGACGTCGACGTCGATGGCTGGGCCGTGGACATCGCCTACAGCGGCACGCAGAAGTGCCTCGGCGTGCCGCCCGGCCTGGCGCCCCTCACGGTCAGCGATCGGGCACTGGAATCGCTCGTCGAACGGCCCCAAAGCTGGTACCTGGACCTGAACATGATCCGGGCGTACGTCGTGGGCGAGGGCGCTCGCGCCTATCACCACACCGCGCCGATCTCGATGCTCTATGCGCTGCATGCCGGCCTCGGCACTGTGCTCGACGAGGGGCTGCAGAACGCCTGGGCTCGCCACCAGGCCTGCGGCGACGAATTGCACGCACGCCTGCCCGAGCTCGGCTTCGAGCTGTGGGCCCAGGAGGGCCACCGCCTGCCCGAACTCACCACCGTCACGCTGCCCGACGGCCTCGACGACGCTGCCGGGCGCCGTGCCCTGCTCGAGCGCTACGGCATCGAGGTGGGCGGCGGGCTCGGACCGGTCGCCGGCACGGTGTGGCGCATCGGCTGCATGGGGCACACCGCCCGGATGCGCAACGTCAGGATGCTGCTGGGAGCGCTCGAAGAACTCGTGAGCGGCTGAGGGCCCGGCAGCGTGATCGGCAGCGACGCCCGCTCAGGGCGTCGGGTGCAACGGCAGCAGTTCCTGGCCCAGCGCAGCCCGGTACGTGTTGTGGAAGTGATGCAGCGCCGGCTCGTTGCGTCCGAACACGACATGTTCGAGCGCCCCGCTGTTGGCTGAACGCTGCTGGCTGGCGCTCATCACGTAGTCCTCATCGCGGATGACGTTGCTGAAGGCCCGTGATGCCTCGGCCATGAAGTCGAACTCGGCGTCGTCGCGTGCGATGCCGGGCCTCAGGTAGAAGGAGATCTGGCTGGTGTGACGGCCGGGCTCGGTCGGGTGGGGATACGCCCGCACCAGGAACAGCACCTCGCGCGACGGGATCAGCTGCACGTTCGGGAACAGCCAGTACACCGGCAGTCCGTAGCGGGTGATGTCCCACTCCGATGGCGGCCGCTCGCGCGCATCCTCGATGGAGCGGCGGCACAGGATCAGCCGGTGATGGCGCCCGAACTCGTCGTAGCACTGCACATTGCCGTAGAAATCGTTCGACAGCGTGTCCGAGTGCAGCACGGGGAAGTGATAGGTCTCGCCGAACGTGTCCATGGCGAGCTTCCAGTTGCAACCGACCTCGTATGTGTCACTGCCCAGCCACTGCAGCTTGCCGAAGTCCCATCCGGCGATGTCGGCGGTGAGCTCGTCGCCCAGCAGCGCATCGGGGTCGAGCGTGCCGCCGGGCTGCGGGTACACCCACAGCAGGCCGTGACGTTCGACCGCCGGCAGCTCCACCAGCCCCAGATCGTCGCGGTCGAGCTCGCCGAAGTGATCCGACTTCGGCAGGCCCACCAGCGCGCCGTCGGCATCGTAGGTCCAGTTGTGGAACGGGCAGGCGAACCTGCGCTTGCGCCCGCGCGGCTCGGTCTCGATGACCACGCCGCGGTGACGGCAGGAGTTCACGAACGCCCGGAAGCGGCCGCTGGGCGACCGCACCAGCAGCATCGGCGTCCCCAGATCGTCCTGGGTCATGAACGAGCCGGCTTCGGGCAGATCGCCCGACAGGCCCACCATCTGGGGATGGGTGTCGAAGAAATCCCGCCGCTCGATCCGTGCGAGTTCGCGGTCGGTATAGGACGACGTGGGGTTGTAGCGCACGCCGCCGGCATCCACGTTGGTGTCGGAGTCGAGCCGCGCCAGCAGCGTCTTGATGTGGCTGATCTGTTCGGCGTGCTCCACGACGGAAGTATGCCAGCGGCCTTGCGGCGCCCGTCAGTGCCGCCCGCTCAGAGCACCGCGGCGCGCCTCAGCGAAGCCAGTCGTTGAACTCGGGCTGCCGCTTGGACAGGAAGGCCGACACGCCCTCGGCAGCGTCGGGCAAGTGATCGGTGATCGCCGTCTTGGAGGCGATCTCGTCGAGGGACTGTTCCCAGGTCATCTCCGCAGCCAGCAGGATCGACCGCTTGAGCATGCGCATGGCCACCTGCGGGCCCTCAGCCAGCTCGGCTGCGAGTTCGGCTGCTGCGGCGGGCAGCTGCTCGTCGTCGACCACCTCGTGCACCAGCCCGAGCTCGTGTGCGGTGTCGGCGTCCACGATCCGCTTGCGCATCATGAAATCGGTCGCCCTGGCGACGCCGAGATGCTGCACCAGCAGCCACTGGCCGCCCTCGTCGGGCAGCAGGCCGAATCGAAGCGTTGCCGATCCCATGCGAGCTGATCGGGCCGCGATCCGGAAATCGCAGGCCAAGGCGAAGCTGAAACCCGTCTGGATGGCGAAACCGTTGATGGCCGCGACCGTCAGCTTGTCCAGACGGCGCACGGCCGTGTTCACGGCCTGGGAGATCGTCCGCAGGCTGTTGTAGGTGCCTGCAGCGTTGTGATGACCTCCGAAGATCTCCGGCATCGATGAAGGACGCTCGGCTTCGTAGCCGCCGAGATCGTCGCCGGCCCAGAATGCACGCCCCTGTCCGGTGAACACCACAACCCGCACAGCGTCGTCCATCTGGACCTGGGTGATCAGCTCGATGAGGTCGCGTTTCATCGAGTGGTTCGAAGCGTTCATCGACTCGGGACGGTTGAACGTCACGGTCAGCACTCCGTCTGATCCCAACGCCTGCTCGAACCCGAAATTCTCGGTATCCAAGTAGCCGGCTTGCTCGCTTGACATTGCTCATCACTCCCTGCGTGAGTCGATCCGCCCCAAGGCGGGTCGCACGCCGAACCTAGTGAAAACTCGGCCGCTCGGTACGCTGCCGGCCGTGGCTTCCGAGACCAGCGACGCAGATGATGCGCCGCCAGCGCCCATTGCCCCGTTCGCTCCGTTTGACGGCGTGCTCATGCTGCGACTCGACACCGAGACGCCTGCGGGCGACCGCACCTACTACGTCACACCGTTCGTCACCGACGGCGGCCGGCTGTTCGTGTTCGACGAACCGGGCGATCGGAGCGACGCGCTCGAAGAGCTGCTCGTGGGCAATCGCACGAGCATCAGCTCCGCCTCCACCGGCGAGCTGAGCATCGGCGCCGTCGGGCGCTACCCGACGTCAGACGAGGAGGCATGGGCGCGTGACGCCTGCTCGGCGCGCTTCTTCTATGACCAGGCCCTGCAGGACCTCGCCCAGCTCGGCGGGCTGGTGACGCTGCACCCCGCCTGAGCGGCTTCCCCGCTCTTGTTCGCTCCGCTCACGGGCTGCTCGGGCCCGGGGCTCAGCCCCTAGGGTTCCGGGCGTGCGCACAGCGATTCAGTTCGGGGGACCCGCATCAGGCAAGCGGCGTGACTGGGATTCCCAAGTCGACTTCTTGCGGGAGGCGGAACGCCTCGGAGTGGACATCGTCTGGTCAGCAGAGGCCTGGGGAATGGACGGCGTCAGCACGCTGGCCTATGTCGCTGCTGTTACCGAGCGCGTACAGCTCGGCACGGGAATCCTGCAGATTTCCGCACGCGCACCGGTGATGACGGCAATGACTGCGCTCTCGATGGCCGCCATGACCGGCGACCGGTTCATCCTGGGGCTCGGCGTCAGCGGCCCTCAAGTGGTCGAGGGGCTGCACGGCGTGCGCTTCGGCGACCCGCTGGGGCGGCTGCGCGAGACCGTCGAGATCTGCCGCCAAGCCTTCGCCGGCGAGAAGATCAGCTATGAGGGGCGCCACCATGTGCTCCCCCTGCCCGGCGGGCAGGGCAAGTCGCTGCGGTTGGCTCAGCCGGCGAACGATGCCATCGAGATCTGGCTCGCGACCCTCGGCCCCAAGTCGCTGCGCTACACCGGCGAGGCTGCCGACGGCTGGGTGGGCACCTGCTTCGTGCCGAGCCACCCCGAGGTCACCTGGGGCCAGGTGCTTGAAGGAGCCGACGCAGCCGGACGTCCTGCCGGAGCGGTGGCCTGCCAAGCCGGCGGTGCCGTCGAGTTCGGGGACGATCTCGACGCTCTGATCGAGCCGCGGCGATCGGGGTTGGCGTTCACGCTGGGCGCCATGGGATCGGCCACCACCAACTTCTACAACGACGCCTACCGCCGGGCGGGCTTCACCGAAGAATGCCGCCACGTTCAGCGTCTGTGGCTCGACGGCGATCGGGCCGGCGCAGCGGCCGCGGTGCCGGACCGTCTCGTCACCGAAACCAACTTCTTGGGCACACACGAGCAGGTCACCGACCAGGTGCGGGCGTATCGAAACGCCGGCGTGGACGTTCTGCGCCTGCAGCCCGAAGGGCCCACCGCCGCAGCCCGGTTGGACACGCTGGCGGCGATGATCGACATCGTCCGAGCGGTCAATGCCGAAACCGCCAACGGATCGTCCTAGCTGCTCCGTCCACCCCAGCAGCAAGCGACCTGTTCGGGGTTGGCCATGTCACTACCGTGGTGCCCATGACTGGGCAATCTGACACTGGACACGCCGTCACGTTCTCCGAGTCGGAACTGCGGGAGCGACTCACGCCGATGCAGTACCACGTCACTCAAGAGGCAGGGACCGAGCGCCCGTTCACGGGCGAAACCTGGGACAACCACGACAACGGCGCGTACCACTGCGTCGTGTGCGGCGCCGAGCTGTTCGACTCAGAGACGAAGTTCGAGAGCGGCTCCGGCTGGCCCAGCTTCACCCAGCCGGTCTCCGACGAGGCAGTGGACACCGAGGTCGACCGCTCGTACGGCATGATCCGCACCGAGGTCATGTGCAAGGCCTGCGGAGCTCACCTCGGTCACGTGTTCCCGGACGGTCCCCGACCGACCGGCGACCGGTTCTGCATGAACTCGGCGTCGCTGCAGTTCGCGCCGTCCGAAGAGCCAACGTGACCGAGTCCGGCTGACCGGGTCGGGCCCAGCCTGGACGAGACCGGGCGCGCACGGTGTTCCCTCAGCAGGCCCAGTATCAGCCGCTCCCGTCGTTGCCGGAGGCGTCGCCGATATCCAGGCTCAGCTGCACTGCGATGGGCTCGTCAGGGAGCAGCTTCACCACATCGGCATCGAGCTCGCGGCGCACGCCCGCCACCGGCAGCACGGTCAGCATCGCCGCCTGACCCTGGCGCAGCAGGCTGAGCACCCGGTCGTCGTCAGCCCACAAGACGTCGCTGCCGCTGATGACGATGTTCGCCGAGGCAACCTCTCCGCCGAGCTGGTTGCGCAGATAGTCGAACGCTCGGGCAATCGAGCGCAGGTCGATGCCTTGGTCGCGCATCTTCTTCGCGATCTTGAACTCGACGAGGTCGTTGTAGGAATAACGGCGCCGAGAGCCGCTGCCCTCGGCCTGTGCGAGCGATGGCTGCACCAGGCCCTTACGGGCCCAGTGATCGAGCTGGCGATAGCTGATCCCGACAATCTTCTCTGCCTGCTTGCTGGAGAACCCCTCGACAATCGCGCCTGCCATCTCGGGCGCGGCCTCGGCAGACACGTCGGCACTCGCCGAGGTGGCGGCAGGCTGTGACGGCACGTCGGCTTCTTGCGACGTCGTCGGCACAGGGTCGGAAGCTGGTTGCTGGCCGGCCATCGGTGTCTCCTCTCCTGCGTGGGTCACACGCGGCAAATCACACCCTGCGAACTACCGAGCTGTGATCTGTACCTTCACAAAGCGTACGGGGACCGGTCGCGCCAGCGCAAGAGGCCGCTCTGCACGAGCGTCGAACCATCGAGCGGGCCGCAGCGGCGGTGAGGCCGCCACGATTCACTCTTTGTCGCCGGCCTCCGCCGCGGGACCGAAATCGTCGGGCTGCACGTCGTCCAAGAATTGCTTGAACTCGTCGAGGAGCTCGTCGGGATCGACGTCGTCGGGGGGATCCGCGGGGAGCTCGATGATCTGCCCCGCTTCGTCCAGCACCGACTCGCTGGCGAAGATGGGGGTGTCGGCCCGCACGGCCAGCGCGACGGCGTCGCTCGGCCGGGCGGAGATCGTGTGGGTGTCCGAGCCGATGGTGACCTCCATCTCGGCGAAGAACGTGCGATCTCGCAGATCGGTGACTGTCACCTTGACCAGCGTCGCCCCGAGGACGTCCAAGATGGCCGCCATCAAGTCGTGCGTGAGGGGCCTCGGCACGCGAATCTGCTCGATGCCGCGGTAGATCGCCTGGGCCTCGGGCGTATCGATGACCACCGGCAGCACTCGCTGAGAACCGCCAGTCTCACGCAGCAGCAAGAGCGGGCTCTGCGAGGGCATCTCGACCTGCACGCCAAGAAGCTCCATCTCGACCATGCCACGCACACTACTTCGGCCCTTGCGAGCATCGAGCCGGAGAGACCTGGGGCTAAGGCCGATAACGGCGCAACTCCTCCCCCATCACCACCGATCGCAGGCGCTCGCACAGCGCCGTCAAACGGCCCAAGGACCGCTGCGCGTCGAGCTCTGCCGACGCTCCGCCGGCATGCAGAATTGGTTGGATGCCCTGCTCGAACATGGAGGCGTCTCGCGCCGCGGCATTGCGGATGACACGCAGGTGGCGGGCTTGCAAACCGTAGGTGGCGAACTCGCGCGAGATGCGGGCGATGAGCAGCGCACTGCTGCCGTAGCGCGGCTCAGGCGGTTCCAGCCCCAACGAGGCCTGCACTGGGTCGGGTTGTGTTGCGCCGGGCTGTGGCGGCAGTAGCCGGGTCGCGTCGTCGTCGGCGAGCGGCACGAGCAACCCGAAGTCGGTCAGCTCAGCGATCTCGTCAACGGAGAGCCCGGTCTCGGCGCTCAGGTCGGCTGCGCTGTAGGTGCGGGTGTCGTCCTCTGCAAACCACGGCGGCGCCATGCTGCCGGCGGTCGCCGTCGTTGCGTGCCTGTCTTCGCCCACGATCGAGTCTCGGCCAGCCGCACCGCGGTCGGCAGTGTCGTCGTCGGCCGCGTCCTGATCGCCAGCGGCCCGATGTGCGGCATCGCCGTCCAAGGCGGTGTCGGCCGTCGTCTGCTCTCGATCGGCATCATCAGCGCTGTCGTCGGGTGTGGTGAGCCCAGGCGCAGCCGTGCCGGTGTGCGCGGATTTGCCCAGCTCGTCAACGCCGATGCCCCAGATGTCAGCCAGATGTTCGCCGCGATCGATGCGTTCGCCGATGATGCTGAGCGGCAGGTATTGATCGCGTTGACGGGTGAGGATCCAGCGCAGCACTTCGATGTCGTGGCGTCCGAAGCTGCGGTAGCCCCCCGGCGTACGGGCCGGCGAGATGAGCTTGCGATCTTCGAGGAACCGGATCTTGGAATCGGTCAGATCACTGAACTCGGGCCGCAGCAACGCAACCGCCTCGCCGATTGACAGTCGTTCGGCGGGGGCAGGCGGATGCGATGGCGGGGTGGGCTCTGGCTCGACGCGGGCGCTCACAGCCCGACCGAGGCGACCAAGTACAGCATCTTGAACTTGCCGATCTGCAGTTCGTCGCCGCTGTGCAACCTCACCTCGCCGTCGGTACGAATGCCGTTGATGTAGGTGCCGTTCAGCGAACCCACGTCGCAGAGGATGTGGCCCGCCTGACCGAACTCGAGCACCACATGACGGCGTGACACGGTGATGTCGTCGAGGAACACGTCGCTGTCGGGGTGGCGGCCGACGGTGACCCTGTCACCGGCCAACTCGAATCGTGTCCCTGATCGGTGCCCGGATGTGACCACAAGCTCTGCTTGGCCGACGTAGGGCGGAACCTCGGTGACGCGAATTGGCGTCAGCACTTCGGTAGGCGCGTCTGGGGGCGCTTCCAAGCGTGTCCCGCAGCTGGAGCAGAATCGGGCGTCGTCGGGATTCGACTTCCCGCACATGGCGCAGGTGACCGCCATGATGATCAGAGGTCCTCGGCGATCAACGCTGCATAGCCATCGGCATCGAGCAGTGCCTCCATCTCGGCGGACGCCTGAGCCACGTCGTCGGTCGGGGCGATGACGCAGATCCACCCGTCGCCGTAGGGAGACTCGTTGACCAATTGCGGCTCATCCTCGAGAGTCACGTTCACTTCGACCACCTCGCCCGAGATCGGGGCAAAGATGTCCGATACCGACTTGGTGGACTCAATCTCGCACATCGGCTCGTCGGCCGTGACCTCGGCGCCGATCTCGGGCAACTCCACATACACGACATCACCGAGCGCATCCTGTGCGAAATCGGTGATGCCCACCTGCACCCCGCCATCGGCGGGGCGCACCCATTCGTGATCGCTCGAGTAGCGAAGCTCGGCGGGAATCTCCATGCTCGCGAACCTACCGGATAGCTGTCACACGGCAGACCCGGCTTCGCTGTAGGGATGTGCCGCTCGTAAGCTGCCGCGGCGATGAGTTCAGCCAGCGGTGCGCCCTGCGCGCCCCTCACGCACCGCATCGAAGGCTTGGGGGATATAGCCCACCGCCGACCAGTAGTGGATCGGCAGGCCTACCACCACGAAGATCCATGCCGCGATGCGGAAGGCATCCGCTGCGCCGATGTGACTGTCTCCAGCGAGGAACATCGGCACCGCGAACATCATGAGAAACGTTCCGGTCTTGCCCCACCAGGTCACGTCGATCTTGCGAGCGCCGAGTGCCCCCAGCACCAGCGCCGCCACGGCGACCACTCCCTCCCGGAACAGTGCCAGCATCGCGATCCACAGCGGCAGCGAGCCGTCGACGATCATCACGACGAGCGCGACCAGCAGCAGCAGCCGATCGGCAGTGGGGTCCAGGATCTTGCCGAGCTCGGAGACTTGGTTGAACCGCCGCGCCACCCAGCCGTCGAACCAGTCGGTAGCCCCGAGGGTGCCGAGCAGCAGTGCGGCGGCCCAGCGGTCTTCGGCACCGAATACCAGCCACACGAACCACGGCAGGCAGCACAGACGAGCCAGACTGATCAGGTTCGGCACGGTGAACGGCCGCCACCCTTGGTCGGGGACCGACGGCGCATCGGAGGCCTCGCTCACGCGGCTCACAGTACCGAGATGCCGTCGGCTTAGGCTGCGCGCATGAGCACGATCTTCACGCGGATCATCGAGGGCGAGCTGCCCGGGACGTTCGTGTGGCGCGACGACCGGTGCGTTGCGTTCCTGTCCATCAACCCGCTGTCGCCGGGTCACACGCTGGTGGTGCCGATCGCCGAGATCGACCACTGGCTGGACGTCCCGGCGGACCTGCAGGCGCACCTGTTCGATGTGTCCAGACGCATCGGCCAGGCGCAGATGCAGGCTTTGAGACCCGAACGCATCGGGCTGGTGGTCGCCGGCTTCGAGGTGCCTCACTGCCACATTCATGTGTGCCCGGTGAACTCGATGGCCGACATGAACTTCGCCCGGCCGCTGCCGATGGCCTCGGCCGAGGAGCTGAGCGGGCCCGCCGAAGCCATCCGCGCCGCGCTGGACGGCTGAGCCATCTCTCCCGCAGCGCGGCACTAGAAGAGCTGATCCGATTCCACCGGCTCGATGAGGCTCGCGTCGCGATTGCGGACGTTGCCCACCGCTCGGCCCACCCGGTGCGAGCGCAGGATGCCCTCATCCGCGGGCACGCACATGGCCGACAGCACGCCGGTGTCGTCGTTGGCGGGGTCGAGCCAGGATTCCCACTGCGAGCGTTCCAGCAGCACCGGCATGCGGTCATGAATCGACGCCATGAAGCTGTTCGCTGCGGTGGTCAGCACCGTGGCTGAGTGAAGGGCCTGGGGCGGGCCGACGGGGACATCTGCGTCCGCTCCCTCCGCTGAATCGCCGGCTGGCCGCGGCGACCAGCGTTCCCACAGGCCCGCCATGGCGAGCATGGCGCCATCGGCGCGGGTGATGTAGTGCGGCAGCGGTCGGTCGTCGCGGCTCGTCCCTTTCGGGGCTTTGGGCCATTCGTAGAACCCGTCGGCAGGAACAATGCAGCGGCGCCGCTTGAACGCGCCACGGAACGAGTTCTTCGTTGCCGCTGTCTCAGACCGGGCATTGAACAGCGGCAGGCCCTTCGCGGGGTCCTTGGACCACTGCGGCACGAGGCCCCACCGGAACGTCTCGATCCGGTGGGCATCGTCGTTGCCCACCACGGCCACGATGTCGGCAGTGGGTGCCACGTTGTAGCTGCGAGGTGCGTCGAAACCGGGCAATGGCGTGTCGAAGTGCGCCGCAATCTGCTCGAGACTGGCCGCTGAGACGAACCTCCCGCACATGCACCGAGCGTAGAACGACGGTGGATTCCAAGTCCGCTCCGCATCAGCTCACGCGAACTCGATGAACTCAGTTGTATCTGAAAACCATTTGAACATCATGAATTTTATTTGGATGATGTCTTCTCGTGGGATTCGTCGACGATCTCTGGGCCGTGCTGCTGTCGGGGGATGAGGCCGAGGAGCAGGAAGCGCTCGACCGACTCGTCGAAGACGACGTGACGGCAGACATTGCGTTTGCCGCACTCTCGGCCGGTGGCGCCGCCACCTACCGGCAGGAATCCCGCACAAGTCCCCCGGAGGCCGATTCCGACCGCAGGCAACAGTGACATGCTGCCCCCGGCTTGCCCCACGATGAAACGCTCGTCCAGACTCTGGTCAGCGACGCGGAGGCCGCTCGCCGTGGCTGCTCGCCGGACAGGCCGGTACTGTGCGGCACGTGGGTGCAGGATCGCGAGTGGCGTGAATCGGTCGATGGCATCGACTCGAACGGCAACGACGGAGCAAGCCAATCTCTTGGCAATGCTCAGCGAGCGTTATGACACGCCTCAGGCCCGCGGCAGCGCGTTCGAGAGGCTGATGCAAGCCGCTCTGGCACGCCACCCGGATCTCTATGGCCCCAGGCGCTTCAAGCACGTCTGGCGCTGGATGGAATGGCCCGACCGCGAGGCCCTCGGCTACGGAGCCGATGTCGGCATCGACCTCGTCGCTAAGCAAACCCCCGAGGCAGGTGGAGGACTGTGCGCTATCCAGACCAAAGCGCACATCGAGGGTCGAATCAGCAAGGCCGAGGTCGACTCCTTCATCTCGGCATCGTCGGGCTCGGCGTTCTCCGCACGCCTGCTCGTGCTGACGTCGCCGATGACCGCGCAAGCGCGGACGATGGTCGAACAGGCATCGCCGCGGTGCGAGGTGCTGCACCGCAGCGACCTCGAGTCGTGGCCGATCAACTGGGACGAGTGCCTCGACGACCCGACCGAGTTGCGCTTCACGCCCCAGCCGCGCCATACGCCCAAGCCGTTTCAGGTTGAGGCGATAGCGACGGTGCTCGACGGGCTCGCCGCGGGAGACCGCGGACGACTCGTACTGCCCTGCGGAACGGGCAAGTCGGTCGTCTCGCTGTGGATTGCCGAACAGCAGGCCGGCGTCGGCGGGCGGGTCCTGTACTTGGTGCCCTCCATCGCCCTGATGAACCAGACGATGCGCGAATGGGCACGCCAGCGAAATCCCGACATTGCGCATCGTTACATCGGCGTGTGCTCCGATACTCGCGCCGGACACGCAGCCGAGGATGCGCCGCTGGCCGAGTTGGCAATGCCGGTCACCACTGATCCGCAGCGCATCGCAGCGCAGCTAGCCATGAGCGATTCGGACGCGATGACCGTCGTGTTCTGCACCTACCAATCGCTCAGCCTCATCGCTGACGCGCAGGCTGGAGACGGCACGGACACCCAAGTTCCCCCCTTCGATCTCGTGCTCTGCGACGAGGCTCACCGCACCACCGGCATCGAGGATACGAAGACGCCGAAGAAGGGCAAGGCAGACAGTCGAACGATCACCCCGTACTCCTTCATTCACAACCCTGAGCGCGTGCGTGCCCACAAGCGCCTCTATATGACGGCGACGCCTCGCGTGTACACCGAGGCAGCCAGGCGCCGCGCCGACGAACACGAGCGCGACTTCGACGTCTTCTCGATGGACGATCCGAACATCTACGGTCCGGAGCTGTACCGCATGTCGTTCGGCGACGCTGTCGAGGGCGGCCACCTCACCGACTACAAAGTGCTGGTCATCGCGGTGGCCGAGAATCCGGTGCTCGATGCCTACGACAGCATCGTGATCGACGACGATCGGCCATTCAGCATCCACGAAGCAGTCCGCTTTGCTGGCTGCTGGGACGGCTTGGCCGATCCCACTACCACCACCGCTGAGGGCCGTGTCACGGGCGCCGTCAACCCGCAGGACGCTGCCCAGCGAGTCATCGCCTTCACCAACCGGATCCGCAACTCCCAACTGGTGGAGAGGTACTGGAACCCCGTGGTCGAGGCGGTGGCTGCTGCGGTGCATGGTCGGACGGCGGCAGGCGATAGGGCCGAACTGCTCGGCTGCGACGTACGCCACGTCGACGGCTCGAAGAACGCTCTCGAACGGGCCGACACGATTGCATGGCTCCGACAAGGCGATCCCGACGGCGCCTGCCGCATTGTGACCAACGCCCGCTGCCTCACTGAGGGCATCGACGTGCCGGCATTGGACGCCGTGATCTTCCTCGAACCGAAGCAGTCACAGATCGACGTCATACAGGCCGTCGGCCGCGTGATGCGGCGCGCCGAACACAAAGATGTCGGCTACGTGATCCTGCCGGTGGTGGTTCCCTCCGGCGCAAGCCTGCTCGACGACCAAGTCTTGTCGGGCTCCGACTTTAAGGCCGTTTGGAAGGTCCTCAAAGCCCTGCGCTCACACGACGAACGCCTAGACGTCGCGATCAACACAGCCGACCTGACAGGACGGCTGCCCATCAGCATCCTGCCGAGCGGCGTATGCAGAACATGCGGTCGGGCCGACGCCGAGTGTGAATGCGAGCAAGACGGCGGCGACATCGACGGCAAAGTGACCCAGCAGCGTCTGCCCTTCGAGCACGCCATTGCGTCACGGCTGGTGGCCGCCTGCGGGGATCGCCAGTACTGGGACCGCTGGGGCCGTGAGGTGGCACGGATCACCGGCACCATTACTGAGCATGTGCGGACCGCTGTCGGGGCCAACCCTGACTTGGCCGCCAAGTTCGAGCGCTTCGGCGACCAGATGGAAGCCACCATCGGCGGAAGCTTGCCGTCTGGCGACCTTGCGGTGCTCGTCGCCCAGCATGTGGTCACGATGCCGGTCTTCGATGCGCTGTTCGCAGGCAGCGGTTTCGCCGACCGCAACCCGATCTCCGCCGCCTTGAACGAGTTGCTTGACGAGTTCAAGGCTGCCGACATCCGGCTTCGTGACGAGACGGTCGCATTGGACCGGTTCTACGACAGCGTCCGCAACCGCCTCTCTGGCGCGGCCGACTCTGACGCCCGACTCAAGATCATGCTGGAGGTGTACGAGTCGTTCTTCAAGGAGGCGATGCCCGCCGAGATCACTCGGCTGGGGATCGTCTACACGCCTGTGGAACTGGTGGACTTCATGCTGCGGTCGGTCGACGCTGTGCTGCGCCAAGA
Source organism: Candidatus Poriferisodalis sp. (assembly GCF_965219595.1). Lineage (NCBI taxonomy): Bacteria > Bacillati > Actinomycetota > Acidimicrobiia > Acidimicrobiales > Candidatus Poriferisodalaceae > Candidatus Poriferisodalis > Candidatus Poriferisodalis sp. The sequence goes on along the minus strand of NZ_OZ244781.1, from coordinate 2,600,077 downwards.
GTTCGGACGAGGATTGACCTCGAAAGATGTCCACATCTTGGACCCCTTCACGGGCACGGGCACGTTCATCAACCGTCTGCTCACCCAGAAGAACAGCGACGGCGAGCCGCTGATCGCAGACGAAGACTTGGAGCGCAAGTTCGTCAACACGCACAACCCGCTGGTGCCGGGCGGCAGTGTCCAAGAGATCCACGCCAACGAGATCGTGCTCCTCGCCTACTACTTGGCCGCCATCAAGATCGAAGAGGGCTACCGGGACCGCACTGGCAACTACGAACCATTCAGCGGCATCGTGCTCACCGACACGTTCTCGCACGACCCTGCGAGCCTGCCGGGTACGGGGACGATCGGCTACAACTCCGCGCGCGCCCGACAGCAAAACGAACTCCCCATACAAGTCATCATCGGCAACCCGCCTTGGTCGGCCGGCCAGAAGTCATCAGGCGACGACAGCCCTCGGCCTTCGTATCCCGAAATCGAGCAGCGAGTGCGCGACACGTATGGCAGTTGGCACCGAAGAGTCACTGGACGCGGAGCTGGGCCCTCTTCGGGCAATCTCTATGTGGAAGCGTTCCGCTGGGCCTGCGACCGCCTGGATGCCCAAGACGACGACAAGCAGCGAGGCGGCATCGTTGCGTTCGTGCATCCCAACTCACTGTCCAACGCTCCGTCGCTCGCCGGGATGCGCGCCGCCCTACGAGAAGAATTCACGGATGTCTATGTCGTGAACCTTCTAGGTGACGCCATGAAGTCTGGCGATGAATACCGGCGTGAGGGTGACAAGGTCTTTGGTCAAGGTTCTCGCAACGGCGTGCAACTCACGGTGCTAGTCCGCAATCCGGAGAAGAACCTGGCCGAATCCGCCTCGCTGCATTACATCGCTGTGCCCGAGTATTCGCGACGGGATGCAAAGCTCGCTTGGCTAGCCGAACTCGCAGACGTCACCAGCGGCCACTTCGACGAGGTGCCAGTCAACGACGCTCACGACTGGGTCAACCTCACTGACGATTCATTCGCTGCCTTGCTGCCGGTATGTGAGGTCGGCCCCCGAGCCAGCCGCGGCAACACGATCATCGATGATCATGCGCGTGGCTTGGCGACTAGCTGCGATGCCTACGTCTACGCATTTAGTCGCGACGCACTCATAGCCAAGGTCACAAGGTTGGTCGGTGCCTATGAGCAAGCCCGACAAGACGTCGAACAGGGACTCAGCCCGGAGGATGCAACCATCAACGACGATCTGAGCATGATCAAGTGGACCCACACGTTGAAGAACTCGATCAAGAAGGGTCTAACTATCGAGTTCGACGAGAGTCGCATCCGCGAGGTCCTCTATCGACCATTTACGAAAATCTGGCTATACGAGGATCATCGGATCCTGTCCCAGGCCAGAGCCACAAGTGATCTCTTCCCGCCATCCTCCCCTATAGATGACATATCTGCTATGGACGCTGGGAGCGGAGCGGAGCGGAGCGGAGCGGAGCGGAGCGGAGCGGAGCGGAGCGGAGCGGAGCGGAGCGGAGCGGAGCGGAGCGGAGCGGAGCGGAGCATCTGCATCGCATCGCCGAACAATCGGGCGGTATTCGGAGCACTGGCAACGAACTGCCTCGTCGACCTCTGCGCAGTCGGGACCAACCAACCCGCCCGGGTCATTCCACGGAGGCGATCATGCTGAGCGCACCGTCCAACATGGCGGTGTTCGGGACGCTCGCGACGAGATGGCTTCCCGACTTGCACCTGATGGGTCCTGGCCAGCAGAGCCGGACGCTTCCCCGCCCGAAACCATCCTCATGAGCACGCCGTCTACCCGAACGACATTTGCTGTGCTGGCCTCACAGTCGCTGCCGGACTTGCACGCTCTAGACCCAGCAGGACGCGTGTTTCCGCGGGTGCGACAGCCATGACCGAGACACTTGACCTGCAAGTGCCCGATGGCGGCTCAGACCGCGACGGGGACAACGTGAGCGATTGGGCGTTGGAGCAGTTCCAGGCCAAGTACGGCCCCGACATCTCCAAGGACGACATCTGGGAGTACCTCTACGGCGTCATGCACTCGCCGGAATGGCGCATGGACTACAAGCACGACCTGCAGCGCAACCTGCCGCGCATCCCGCTGGCCGACGACTTCGAGCCGTTCCGGGCGGCTGGGCGCAAGCTGATGGATCTCCACATCGGCTACGAGACCGTCGACGAGTACCCGGTGCAGTGTTTGGTGGACGGTGAGCCGGACGAAGGCGATGCCGGTGGAGATGCCTATCGGATCGCGAGCCGGATGCGTTGGGGAAAGCACTCTGACGGCAGCGAAGACCGCACCGTGCTCTTGGTGAACAGCCGGTGCCGTCTCGCCGGCATTCCAGTCGAAACCACGCACTACACAGTTTCGGGGCGCACCCCGCTGCAATGGGCCATCGACAGCCTCCGCGTCAAGCACGACAAGGCATCAGGCATCATCGACGATCCGAACGGCTGGCGCGACTGGGCAGACGAGCCGTTCAACCTGATCCGCCACCTGCGCCGTCTCGTAACGGTGAGCTACGAATCGGCCATCATCATCGCTTGGCTGCCCACCTCGCGGCCGGGCGAGTCACACCTGTACGAGCCGGGTCCTGTCACGCTCGCTGACATCATCGAATCGCAGGGCAAGGGACCCCCGCTCGAAGACCCCACCGGCATCATCTACACCGACGAAGAATTCGTAGCTCATCTCGAATCAATTCCATACGACACCGCTCCCGAGTGACCAGGGATCGTGCCGACGTACGCCTCCTCCGCGCGGTTTCGCCGCGACATTGCGAAGCTCACGAGAGCACAACGGCAAGAGTTCTACGCCGCACTCGCACTCTTCGTTGCCGATCTGCGAGAGATCGAATCCGGCAACCGACACTGGTTCCGGAAGGGAATTGTCAGCAAGCTGCATGGTGTCGACGGCTTGTTCGAATTCCGCTGGGCAGACGACGGGCGGGCGACATTTTCCTTGGGAAACCCGCCTCGGCAAGGACTACGTCACATTGAGTGGCACCGTTGCGGCACCCACGACATCCTGCCGTAGAGCCGACCGGCGGAAGCGCTGCTCTGGCTATACGTACGTGGAGCCCTTCATGGCGCCGCGGTCCTGGCGGATCTCGACGTTGACCAGTGCCGGCAGACCCGAGTCGAATGCCCGCGACAAGGCTGGTGCGATCTGGTCGGGCTCGGTCACGTGCTCGCCGTGGCCGCCCATGGCCTCGACCACCTTGTCATAGCGGGTGTAGCTGAGCTCGGTGGCAACTACACGGTCCTGGCCGTAGAGGCTGGCCTGGGGCCGCAGCATCTGGCCCCACGCCGCATCGTTGCCCACGACTCCCACGATGGGCAGCCCGAATCGCACCGCCGTGTCGTACTCGAAGCCGTTGAGCCCGAACGAGCCGTCGCCGTAAACGATCAGCACGCGCTTGTCCGGGTGCGCCTTCTGCGCCGCCAGCGCGAACGGCATCCCCACACCGAGCGTGCCGAGCGGTCCCGGGTCCATCCAGGTGCCGCGCCTGGGCACCCGGATCACCTTGGAGGCCTGCGCCACGATGTCGCCGCCGTCGCCGATCACGATCATGTCGTCGGTGACGGCGTCGGCGATCTCGCGGCACAGCCGCAACGGGTCGATCGGCACCTCGTCGCTGTCGAGCTCGGCGCTGCGGGCCTCATCCAGCTCGACTTCGCGCTTGCGCAGCGCCGCAAGCTGTGCACTGGCGTCCACGGTCACACCGGTGGCCTTGAATACGTCGAGCAGCGCATCGAAGTTGGCACCGAGGTTGCCGACGAGACTGACATCGGCGGGGCGGTTCTGACCGATGAGCGTCTCGTCTAGGTCGAGCTGCACGATGCGAGCGTCTGCGGGGATGGCGCGGCCGAACTTCATGCGGAAGTCGAGCGGCGTGCCGGCCAGGATCACTACGTCAGCGGCTTCGAGTGCTTCCTTGCGAGTGAGCGAGAGAAACGACGGGTGATCCCACGAGATCTCCCCGCGCGCCATGCCGTTCAGGTAACACGGCACGGACGTGGCATCCAAGAATGCCGCCAACGCATCGCCGCCTTCGCTCCATTTCAGCGCCGTGCCGGCCATCACGACGGGCCGCTCGGCTGAGGCGATCAACTGGGCCGCCTGCTCCACCAGAGAGGCTGCAGCGGCAGCGGCCACCCGGTAGTCGCGAAACCGGGGCACCTCGACGGCGTCAAGATCAACCCGCCCATGCAGGATGTCCATGGGGATCTCGAGAAAGGCCGGGCCGGGCACACCGCTGAGTGCCGTGCGCACCGCCAACTCGATGTATTCGGCTATGCGACGGGTTTCCCCGCATGCACCCGACCACTTCGTCACCGGCCGCATGAGCGACACGTGGTCCATCTCCTGCAGCGAGCCACGGCCGGCGTGCTTGAACGGCCCCTGGCCGCCGAAGACCAGGATCGGCGAGTTGGCCCGCCAGGCATTCGCGACGCCGGTGACGCCATCGGTCACGCCGGGACCAGCGGTCAGGATGGCCACGCCCACCTTGCCCGGATGCAGGCGCGCCCACGCGTCGGCGGCATGCGTCGCGGCTTGCTCATGTCGGACGTCGACCACCTCGATGCCCTCGTCGAGACAGCCGTCGTAGATACCCATGACGTGCCCGCCCGACAGGGTGAACACGCACTCCACCCCGGCCGCCTTGAGTGCCCGAGCGGCGAGCTTGCCGCCGTGGGTCTCGGTGGCCGTCACGCCCAGCGCTCGCCGTTCCTTGTCGCTCATGTCGTTCTCCCGCTTACGCCAGCACGTGTCTGATTCTGCTCGCTTAGGCGAGCACGTGTCTGATTCTGCTCGCTTAGGCGAGCACGATGTTCACCAGCTTGCCGGGTACGGTCACGACGCGCCGGATGTCTGCACCGGCGGTGAGCTGGGCGATGCGTTCGTCGGCCTTCGCGGCAACCTCGAGATCGGCCGGCGAGATGCCGGCGTCGACCGTGATCCGGCTGCGGACCTTGCCGTTCACCTGCACGGGCACCTCGATCACCTCGGCCGCCAGCATCGCAGGGTCGGCCTGTGGGAATGGCGCGTAGACAACCGTGGTCGAATTGCCCAGCTTCGACCACAGCTCCTCGGCCAGGTGCGGCACCAGCGGCGCCAGCAGGCGCACCAGCACGTCAGCGACAGAACGGGGCGTCGCGCCGCCCCGCCGGGTCAGCTCGTTGTTCAGCTCGGTGATGCGCGCGATCGCCGAGTTGAAGCGCAGATCCGACATGGCATCGGTGACTGCGTCGATGGTTCTGTGCACCATGCGCTCGAGGTCAGCGTCGGGCTCGACATCGGCGACCGTGATCTCGCCGGTCTCCTCGTCGACCAAGCTCCGCCACACGCGCTGCAGCAACCGGTGAGAGCCGATCACCGAGTGGGTTTCCCACGGACGGCCCTGATCCAGCGGACCCATGGACATCTCGTAGGTTCGCAGCGTGTCGGCGCCGTACGCGCTGTAGATGTCGTCGGGCGTGACCGCGTTGCGCAGCGACTTGCCCATCTTTCCGAAGTGGCGGGTGACCTCGGCGTCGCCCCAGAAGAACTTGCCGCCGCGCTCGATGACCTCGGACGCCTCCACGTACACGCCCCGGCTGTCCTGGTAGGCAGCTGCCTGGATGTAGCCCTGGTTGTACAGCCGGCCGAACGGCTCGGGGCCGCTGACGTGACCCAGGTCATACAGCACCTTGTGCCAGAAGCGGGCATACAGCAGGTGCAGCACGGCGTGCTCCACGCCGCCGACATAGAGGTCGACACCCCCGACGCCGCCATCGGGGTCTGCCATCCAATACCGCTCCACCTCGGGATCCACCAAGGCGTCGTCGTTGGCGGGATCGAGGTAGCGCAGGTAGTACCAGCACGATCCGGCCCACTGGGGCATCGTGCTCAGCTCACGACGGTACGTGCGCTCGCCGTCGCCCAGGTCGTAGGTGGCGGTGGCCCACTCGGCGGCACGACCGAGCGGCGGTTCAGGTTCCGACGACTCATCCAGCGCCCGGGGTGCCCAGTCGATCAGCTCGGGCAGCTCCACCGGCAGCTCGCTTTCGGGCACTGCCAATGCAAGACCCGTCTCGTCGAACACGATCGGGAATGGTTCGCCCCAGTAGCGCTGCCGGCTGAACAGCCAGTCCCGCAGCTTGTAGGTGACCGTGCGGCGGCCGCAGTCCCGCTCGTCCAGCCAGCCGCAGATAGCGTCGATGGCATCGGCCCTTTCCAAGCCGTTCAGGAAATCGCTGTTGATGGCCGGCCCGGGACCGTCATAGGCCTCGCCGTCGAAATCTGGCGGCGGTTGCACAGTGCGCATGATCGGCAGCCCGAACTGGACGGAGAAGTCCCAGTCGCGCTGGTCCTCTCCGGGCACCGACATGACCGCGCCCGTGCCGTAGTCGATCAGCACGTAGTCGGCGACGAACACCGGCACCGGCGCGCCGCTTGTGGGCACGCGGCAGTTCACGCCCAGCCACACGCCGGTCTTGTCGCGCTCGGTCTGGCGCTGCAAGTCGGTCATCGCTGCTGCCTGGGCGCGGTACGCGTCGAGGGCCTCACGGGGCGTAGCGGCACCCCCGGTCCAGCGCTGATCGGTGCCAGAGGGCCACACGTCTGCGACCAGCTCGTCGACGAGTGGGTGCTCGGGCGCCAGCAGCATCGCCGTCGTCCCGTAGATCGTGTCGGGACGGGTGGTGAATACCTCGATGGCTGGGCCGGAGCTGTACGCATTGGAGATGGCTAAGCCAGAACTGCCGGGCTCGGCGTCGGTCGCGAAGCTGATGTATGCGCCCTCGCTTCGGCCGATCCAGTTGCGCTGCATGAGCTTGACGCTCTCGAACCAGTCCACCCGGTCAAGGTCGGCCAGGAGCCGGTCCGCATATGCCGTGATGCGCATCATCCACTGCTTCATCGGGCGGCGGAAGACTGGATGGTTGCCCCGATCGGACCGCCCCTCGTTGGTGACCTCCTCGTTGGCCAGCACCGTTCCCAGCGCAGGGCACCAGTTGACCGGTGCTTCGCCCAAGTAGGCCAGACGATGTTCATCCAGCTCGGTACGCCGCTCGACGTCGCTCATCTCGGCCCACACAGCACCGCCGATGGTGGCCTTGCGCCCAGTCTCGAACAACTCGATCAACTCGGCGATCGGGCGGGCCCGCTGCGCGTCGGTGTCGTACCAGGAATTGAAGATCTGCAGGAAGATCCACTGCGTCCAGCGGTAGTACTCGACATCGGTCGTGGCCAGCGATCGCTGGTCGTCGTGGCCGAGTCCCAGTCGGGCCAGCTGGCGCGACATGTTGGCGATGTTCCGCTCGGTGTTGACGCGGGGGTGCTCACCGGTCTGGCGGGCATGCTCCTCGGCGGGCAGGCCGAATGCGTCATAGCCCATCGGGTGCAGCACCACGTAGCCGCACATGCGCTTGAAACGTGCATACACGTCGGTGCCGATGTAGCCCAGAGGGTGCCCCACGTGCAGCCCCGAACCTGACGGGTACGGGAACATGTCCATGATGAAGAGCTTTTTCTGCTGAACCGGCGACCCGCTGAGCTGCGGCCCTCGTGGGGCCGAAGCCAGTGGATTCAGCGGCGTGCGGTACGTGCCGTCGGCCCGCCACCGCTCCTGCCAGCGCAGCTCGATTTCGTTCGCCATCTCGGCGTTGTAGCGGTAGAGCGGGATACCGGCTTGGTCAGAGGTTCCAGTTGCCATCACGCCAGCATGTGGGATTGCAACATGCTCCGAAGAGCAAGACCGTATTTCTGGCGCATTCATCAGCAAGCAGGCATCGGACTGAGCCAAATGCCCCGATCACGCGCATCAAGTTGCAACATTAGATTCAGCATGCAAACAGGTCTGAACATGACTATGCCCATGGCGCAAAAAACTGTGAGATATCTCGCCAAGGCTATGGACTTCCATCTTGAAATCTTTGCCTGCCACGCCTCGCGCATGACACACTCTTAATCGGAAACAGAATTCCTGATATGGTCGGGCGAAGAGAAATTCCTGCCGAATCAAATCGACATAGATGTTCTGCGAACGCTCCCGCCAGTAGGCTTCCGAGAACCATTCCGACCACGGGCACAACCGACTCAGCGGTCCCTGCATTCTCCGCTACGATTGTAGCTGCACTAGCAACCGCGTAAAGAAGTGCGACTGCGCGGCCTACCTTTGCAGCAGGATCTGTCGGGTCAAGGACTAGCACACTCAAGGTCGCCCAAATCTGCTGCCGCGACGCCCAAACTGGCCAATGCCCGCTATTGACAGGTGACCCCCGCCTCCCGGGTGTAATGGCCAGGGTCAACACCGGGGACAATACCTCTGAAAGTCCAAGTAAAGCCGACCTTAATCTTCAGGCACTGGCCGTATGATTCGGCAGATGCAGCCCAAATTCCAAGGTAGCCAGAATACGCAGCAATCAGCTGGCTTATCCCCGTAGGAATGCTGGCAAGGACTATGGATGTAGAAATGGTCCCAGCAGCGATGGCGCTGGTTTCGTGACTAGAGAAATAGACCGTACCGGTGATGCGCCCCCACTTGAACCGAGGATCAGCGACCACGGGGTACTCAAAGTGAGACCCGTGGGCTATTTCAAGTAGCAGCGTATTGCCGTCTACCGAGTACTTCACAGGCACTTCGGAACCTTGTGCGTCATAGGCCCACGGAGGATCAATCTGCGCAAAAACTATGCCACTGTCATCGCGAATATCGATTCCACCGTCCGTGCGCTCAACTAGAGAGAACCTTACGTTCGCTTCAAGGCTATAACGCAACTGCTTGGCACCATTTGAGTTTTCGATCACGGCGAGCACACGTGCTGTCGCATCGTTGAGAATATCAACTGCAACATGAGTCGCGGGCCGCACAGCGGAATACACTGCACGACCTGACGGAGACAAGGTGGCGGCACGTTCAGTCCCCGGCAGGCCGACTCGAACATTCAGGCCGCCGGGTGCAGTCATGGAAACCTGTTGAGAGCTATGTGACGGCGCTTCGATCATCGCTCCAGATGCTGAAGTGAAACCGGCTAGGCTGCTACCATCCTCGAATTGTGTCACCAGATCTGTGTGGTCAACCAGTGACGAGACCACAAGTGGCTTCAAGTTAGGTTGTGCTCGAATGAGTTGATCGATGGCGTCGTCAACATAGTCCGATGCCGTCGTTTGAGTTACATCCTGTTCCTGCGCCGCATTTCCCGCGAGCGCACCGCGACCTTCCTCAGTCTCAGGAAGACCATCGGTACCGGGAACGCCATCTTGGTCTGGCTTACTAATGTCAATTTCCGAGTCCTCAGGCTCCAACGAACCTTCTGTGCCATCAGAAGAAGGCGCATTCGAGCCTATTTCGTCCTTCGCCAGCGCAGGCTCAGCACCCGCCGGATCGTGCCATAGAAGCACCGCCATAAGTGCCCACACGAGCAGTGCAACCCCACGTCGTTTGCGAATTGACATTCCAACCTTCCCGAATCGATGAAGAATCCTCGCTGCTAACATTCCATTTGATGGCAATTTGCTCCTCAAATGGCGTCAGGCAGTGTAGTGCTAGAATAGCGCTAGACAAGTGCACCTTCGAGACTGTCAGCGGCGAGGACTGGGAGGCCGCGGCCGAGGGCGCGCTGCGGGGCGAGCCGCTGTCGTCGCTCCACACGACGCTGCTCGACGGCGTCGAGATCGCCCCACTGTACACCGCGCATCGCCTCGGCACCGAGGCTAACCCGTCGGGTTTGCCCGGCAGTGCACCATTCACCCGCGGCGCCACCGCCGCGAGCGGCGCACAGGGCTGGCAAGTGCGCCAGATCCACGACGCGCGACTTGTGAGCACCCCAGACGCCGTCGCCGTGGACACGACGTCGGGCGTGGATGCCGTCACTGTCGCCCGGGGCTGGGACGCCGACGGTGATGCCGCCGCACTCGCCGCAGGCATCGGCGATGCCGCCGGTGCCGGCGTGACGATCCACCTGCAGTCCGGCGCATCGCCTGCGCACGCCGCGGCACTGCTGGATGTCTTCGACCGCCACGGTGTGGATCTCGCTGGCCTGAACTCCTGGCTCGGTCTCGACCCGATCGCGGCGGCCGCCAGCGGTTGGCACTGGGCCGACTTGAGCAGCTGCTCCACGCTCGTCTCCTCGATGTGCGCCACAGCGCGCAGCGCCGCCGAGATCGCACAGCGCTCGCCTGCTGCCGTGCCGCTGGAGGCTGACGGGTCGGTCTTCGCCGATGCCGGCGCTAGCGATGCCACCGAGCTGGCTGCGGTGCTCGCGACCGGGGTGGCGTGGCTGCGGGCGATCTGCGACAACGCCGACGGGCCTGGACTCGACCCGGATGCGGCGGCTCGCCTGCTGGGCTTCACGCTGTCCGCGGGGCCCGACCCCTTCATGGTCACCGCCAAATGCCGGGCGCTGCGGATGTGCTGGACCCGTGTGCTGGGCACCTGCGGGGTCAACGGCACCGGCGACGAGGCGCCGCCGATGCGGCTCCACGCAGTCAGCGCGACGGCCATGCTGAGCGCCGTCGACCCGTGGGTGAACATGCTGCGCGCCACCACGGCGTCATTCGGTGCCGCGAACGGAGGCGTCGACGCCATCACCGTCCGACCCTTTGACGCTGTCAGCGCCGGTCAGGCATCGAGCGGCCTGGGATGGCGCGTCGCTGCCAACACGCAGCTGATCCTTCGCCACGAGAGCCGCATCGGATCGGTCATTGATCCCGCCGGGGGAAGCTGGTACCTCGAAGACCTCACGCGCAAGCTGGCGCAGACGGCCTGGGACCGCTTTCGCGAGATCGAAGCCACCGGTGGCATCTGCGCTGCGATTGCCGGCGGCGAGCTAGAGGCATCGATCGCCACCGAACGAGCGCAGCGTAAGGAGCAGATCGCGGCGGGCGAGCACGTGCTCGTCGGAGTCACCGACTTCGTGGACTCGCAGGCTGCGCAGGCCTCGGGGGCGAGCGTCCCCGCCCGCGAGCCGGCCGGCACGCCTGCGGTCGGGCTAGGCGTGCACCGCTGGGCAGCGCCGTATGAGGCTGAGCCGGCGGGCGAAGCCGTGACGGGAGCGGCAGGGTCATGAGCGTCATCGGTAACTTCTCAAACGTCCAGCTTGACGACACCGGGCCTGTGCACGGGAGCCCGAACGGCGCGAACAGCCCTGGATCATCGGCACCATCTGAATCGTCGGCACGAGCGGAGTGGGCAGAGCGGTTCGCCTCCGAAACCGGGCGTTCTCCCTCGCCCAGCACCACTCCCGAAGGCATCGACATCGCGCCGCTCTACACCGCCGCCGACGTCGCCGACCTGTACGACGGCGGGCCAAGCACCAGCGGGAACGGCTCCGAAGGGCGCACGTATCTCGACGGCTACCCCGGTTTCGCCCCGTACCTGCGGGGTCCGTACCCCACCATGTACACGAACCAGCCGTGGACCATCCGCCAGTACGCCGGCTTCTCCACCGCCGAGGATTCCAACGCGTTCTACCGGCGCAACCTGGCAGCGGGACAGCGCGGCCTGTCGGTTGCCTTTGATCTCGCAACCCACCGGGGCTACGACTCGGACCATCCCAGGGTGAGCTCAGACGTCGGCATGGCAGGCGTCGCCATCGACTCGATCCTCGACATGCGCACGCTGTTCGACGGCATCCCGCTCGACCGCATGAGCGTGTCGATGACCATGAACGGCGCCGTGCTGCCGGTGCTGGCGCTCTATGTGGTGGCCGCCGAGGAGCAGGGCGTTGCACCCGCTCAGCTGACCGGGACCATCCAGAACGACATCCTCAAGGAGTTCATGGTCCGCAACACCTACATCTACCCGCCACAACCCTCCATGCGGATCATCAGCGACATCTTCGAGTTCACCTCCGCCGAGATGCCTCGCTACAACTCGATCTCGATCTCCGGCTATCACATGCAGGAGGCCGGGGCGACTGCCGACCTTGAGCTGGGCTACACGCTGGCCGACGGCCTGGAGTACCTGCGCTGCGGCATCGGCGCCGGCATGGGCATCGACGACTTCGCCCCGCGCCTGAGCTTCTTCTGGGGCATCGGCATGGACTTCTTCATGGAAGTGGCCAAGCTGCGGGCCGCCCGACTGCTGTGGGCCAAGCTGGTCGCCGGCTTCGAGCCCGAGAATCCACGATCGCTGTCGCTGCGGACGCACTGCCAGACCTCTGGCTGGTCGCTCACCGCCCAGGATCCGTACAACAACGTGGTGCGCACCTGCATCGAGGCCATGGCCGCCGTCGACGGCCACACCCAGAGCCTGCACACGAATGCATTCGACGAGGCGCTGGCATTGCCGAGCGACTTCAGTGCCCGCATCGCCCGCAATACGCAGCTGTTCCTGCAGCACGAAGCCGGCTCCACCCGGGTGATCGACCCCTGGGGCGGGAGCTACTACGTGGAGCGGCTGACCGCCGAGCTGGCGCAGCGAGCCGCCGCGCACATCGAAGAAATCGAGCAGCTCGGCGGCATGGCCCGCGCCATCGAGGCCGGCATCCCCAAGATGCGCATCGAGGAAGCCGCAGCGCGCACCCAGGCGCGCATCGAGGCCGGGCAGCGCACGGTCGTCGGAGTCAACCGCTACAGGTCTGAGCTGTCCAATGAAGTCGACATCCTGCGGGTTGACAACGCCGAAGTACGCGCCGCCCAGCTAACGAAGCTGGAACGCCTGCGCCGTGGCCGCGACGCCGATGCAGTGCGTCGCTCGCTGGACGAGTTGCGCGAGGTGGCCCGCAGCGGCGAGGGCAACCTGCTCGCCGCATCCGTCGACGCTGCGCGCTGTCATGCCACCGTGGGAGAGATCAGCGCGGCGATGGAGGACGCCTTCGGGCGGCACACTGCCCAGATACGCACGATCAGCGGCGTGTACGGGAGCGAGATGGCTGGCGACAGTTCGGGTGACGATGGCACCGTCTCAGGCGACGGCAGCACCCATCCGATGGCGGCCGCCGTCGATGCCGTGCGCAACCGGGTTGCCAGCTTCGGGGAGCAGACCGGGCGCCGGCCGCGCATCCTCATCGCGAAGATGGGCCAGGACGGCCATGACCGGGGCCAGAAAGTGGTGGCTACGGCCTATGCGGATCTGGGTTTCGACGTCGACATCGGCCCGCTGTTCAGCACGCCCGCCGAGACGGCCCGCCAAGCCGTCGAGAACGACGTCCATGTCGTCGGCGCCTCGTCGCTCGCCGCGGGCCACTTGACGCTGGTGCCGGAACTGCGGGAAGCGCTGGCAGAACTCGGCCGGCCCGACATCCTGATCGTGGTGGGCGGCGTCATCCCGGCGCAAGACTTCGACGCGCTGCGCGCGGCAGGCGCCGCAGCGATCTACCCTCCCGGAACGGTCATCGCCGAAGCTGCTGCTGAGATGCTGGATCTGCTCGAGCGGCCCGGCTAGCGCCCCACAACCGCCGCCGGCTCAGCGGTGGCGACCACCCACGTTGCGGACCTTCTTCTTCGCCCGAGAAGCGCGGTACGCGGTGCTGGAAGCCGCTCGCATGCCGCGCGGCGCAGCGGCGAGCCGTGCATCGGCGTCTTGAAGATGGCTGTGGTAGCGGCGGTGCACCCATAGCTTCTCGCTGCCGACGACGATCTGCCCCCACGCCGAGCCACGGATGTCGAACGGCTCGACGCGTTCGATGCGGTCAAGCAGCTCGACCGGCTTGGCCGGCCGCAGCGCCCGAGTGCGCATGACCACGATGTCGGCATCGGTCAGCGCGAGCAAGCGGTAACGCGACATCGTCAGCACCGCCGCTGTCGCGAAGACCGTCGTGGAAATCAGGCTGACCTGCACCCACGGCAGATCCACCGTCAGCACGATGCCGGCCAGCGCCGCCACGCCGATCACCAGCATCGAGAACGGGTGCAGCCCGCCCTGCGCCGGCACGAGTGCGTGCAGGTGATCGCCTTGGTTCAGGTACTGCTCGGCGGGGTGGGAACGGTCCCCCGTGCGCATCCGCTTCAGCAATCCCACCGAGACATTCTGCCCGAAGTGGGGCACAGTCCGAACGAGACAGCCGCCTGATGGAGACAACCCGACGGATGATCGGGCTCAGCAGCCGGCAGGCCGCCGCCGCGGCTCCCGGTACCTTGCTCCTGATGACCCGAGTCGATGTCGCTGAACTTGCCGCCGACGTGCGCGCTTGCGACCGCGCGGCCATCGGTCAGGCGATCACGCTGGTCGAGTCTCGGCGCCCTGCCGATGCAGAGTCGGCACAAGCCCTGCTCGGCCGACTGCTGCCCCACAGCGGCGGAGCACATCGCGTCGGCATCACCGGCGTGCCCGGTGTGGGCAAGAGCACACTCATCGAGACGCTCGGCACCACGCTGACAGGGCGGGGGCACCGTGTGGCGGTACTGGCCGTCGACCCCACCTCGGCACTGCACGGCGGCTCCATCCTGGGCGACAAGACCCGCATGACGGCCCTGGCAAATGACCCGGCGGCCTTTGTGCGACCATCCCCGACGTCAGGCGAGCTCGGCGGCGTGACCAGAGTGACCCGCGAGACGATCCTGGTGCTCGAAGCGGCGGGTTTCGACATCGTGCTGGTGGAGACCGTGGGCGTCGGCCAGTCAGAGACGGCCGTGGCCGACATGGTCGACTTCTTCGTCGTGCTCATGCTGGCCGGTGCCGGCGACGACCTGCAGGGCATCAAGAAGGGCATCCTGGAGATCGCCGACCTGATCGCAGTTAACAAGGCCGACGGGGACAACGTCGAGCGAGCCGGCAACGCCGCTCGCGATTACCAGCTCGCGCTGCACATGACCCAGCCGGTCTCGCCGACCTGGTCTCCCCCGGTGATCACCTGCTCCGGCCTGACCGCAGACGGCCTCGAGACGCTGTGGGAGCACGTGACCGAGCACCGCCGGCTCATGTCGGCATCGGGCGAGCTGGCAGCCCGCAGGGCAGACCAGCGGGTGCGCTGGATGCGCGCCATGCTCACCGAGCGCATGCGCGCACGGCTGGCAACGCGTGCCCAAGACCTGCTCGCCGAGCTGGAAGACGAAGTGCGATCCGACCGGCTGACGCCAACAGCCGCAGCGGATCGGCTGATGGCAGCCTTCGACACGACGACGGAGGCCTAGCTCAGAAGTCCTCGTCGAAGGCGACCTCGCCTAGAAGTCCTCGTCGAAGGCGACCTCGCCTTCGATGCCGACCTGGTAGGCGGCGACGGTGCGCTCGAAGAAGTTCGTGAGCTCCTGCACGTCCTGCAGTTCCATGAACGAGAAGGGGTTCTTGGAGCCGAAGTTCTTCGGCAGCCCGAGCTGGGCCAACCGCTGGTCAGCCACGAACTCCAAGTAGGACCGGGTGTCGGCAACGGACATGCCCGCCACGCCGCCCGACAGCACGTCGCGCGCGAACTGCGTCTCGACGTCGACAGCCTCGACGATCATCTCGCGGATCCGGTCGGCGAGATCCTGGTCGAACAGGTCGGGCTCCTCTGAGCGGATCGTCCGCACCACCTCGAACGCGAAGTTCATGTGCGCCGACTCGTCACGGAACACCCAGTTCGTGCCGGCCGCCAGCCCGTTCAGCAGGCCCTTCGACCGCAGGAAATAGACGTAGGCGAACGCCGCGAAGAAGAACAGCCCCTCGATGCACGCAGCGAAGCAGATGAGATTCAGCAGGAAGGCCTTGCGGTGCTCGACGGTGGAGAGCTGGTCGAGCGACCACACGCTGTCCATCCAGCGGAAACAGAAATCGGCCTTGGCGGCAATGGAGGGAATGTTCTCGATGGCCGAGAAGGCCGCCGCTCGCTCGTCGAGATCAGGGATGTAGTGATCCAGCAGCGTCAGGTAGAACTGCACGTGCAGCGCTTCCTCGTACAGCTGCCGGCTCAGGTACATGCGAGCTTCGGGGCTGTTGATGTGCTGGTAGAGGTTCAGCACCAGGTTGTTGGCGACAATGGAGTCGCCGGTGGCGAAGAACGCCACGAGCCGGTTGATGAGGTGCCGCTCGGCCGGCGCCAGCTTGCGGTTGAGGTCGACGATGTCGTCGGAGAAATCGATTTCCTCGACCGTCCACGTATTGCGGATGGCGTCGCGGTACATGTCGAAGAACTGCGGGTACCGCATCGGCCGGAGTGTCAACTCGAAGCCAGGGTCCAGGATGTTGCCGCTGCGGACAGCGGTATCGGGGCCCGGGCTGGTCTGCGACTCGCCGTCTGGAAGCGACTGGGCTGGAAGGGATTGGGGCACCAATTCGGGCGCTGGTTGCACGAGTGCCATGGGGATCCTCTGTCTGTTTCAGGTGGTTCGGCCGATGAGCTCGCGACGCCTCATTCGCAGGCCTCGCAGGTCTCGGGGTTCTCCAGCGAGCACGCCACAGCCTCGGCGGCGGCTGCATCGGCGGCCGTGTCGATGACCGCGGCGGCCGAGCCCGCCGCGGCTGGGTCGGGCATGGCCGAGACGGTCGCTTGCGTTGCAGTGCCGCCGTTGGGCTGGCCGCCATTGCTGCCCGATGCGCTGTCGGTCGTGGTCTGGTTGATGCGGGTGGCCGGACGGGAGCGCAGGTAGTAGGTGGTCTTCAGGCCTGATTTCCAGGCGTGCATGTACATGGAGGAGAGCTTTCCGATGTTGGGACTCTCCATGAACAGGTTCAGCGACTGGCTCTGGTCGATGAAAGCGCCACGTGCGGCGGCCATGTCGATGAGCGCGCGCTGAGGCAGCTCCCACGCCGTGCGAAACACCAAGCGGAGGTCGTCGGGGATCTCAGCGATGTTCTGCACCGAGCCCTCGGCCATCTTGATCTTGTTGGCCATGGCCTCGCTCCACAGGCCGCGCTGCTGCAGCTCACGCACCAGATAGCGATTGATCTGCATGAACTCGCCCGAGAGCGTCTCTCGCTTGAACAGGTTTGACACCTGCGGCTCGATGCACTCGTAGCAGCCTGCGATGGACGCAATGGTGGCGGTGGGCGCAACTGCCACCAGCAGCGAGTTGCGCAGCCCGTGCTGGCCGATCCGCTCGCGCAGCTCAGCCCAGCGTGCCGGATCGGACGGCTCGATGCCCCACAGGTCGAACTGCAGCTCTCCCGCCGCGGCCCGCGTCTCGCCGAACGCCCCGTGCGGCCCATGCTTGCGAGCCAGCTCGCAGCTCGACCAGACCGCCCAGTAGTAGATCTCCTCGGCGATCCGGGCCGCAATCTCGACCGCCTCAGGCGAGTCGAACGCCAGGTTGAGCTGGAAGAACACGTCCTGCAGGCCCATGACGCCGAGCCCCACCGGACGCCAGCGCTCGTTCGATCGGGCAGCCTCGGGCGTCGGGTAGTAGTTGATGTCGATGACGCGGTCCAGGTAGGGCACCGCGGTGCGCACAACCTCTCCCAGCGCGTCGTAGTCGACGGTTCTGCCGTCTGGGCCCTCCCGCACGAACTTGGCGAGATTGACCGAGCCGAGGTTGCAGACCGCCGTCTCAGCGTCGCTGGTGACCTCGAGGATCTCAGTGCACAGGTTCGACAGGTGGATGACGTTGCCGGGCTCGCCGGTCTGGTTGGACTTGGCGTTCGAAGCGTCCTTGAAAGTCATCCAGCCGTTGCCGGTCTGGGCGAGCGTGCGCATCATGCGGCTGTAGAGGTCGCGGGCCGACACCTGCCGCTCGTACAAGCCCGCTGCTTCGGCTTCCCGGTACGCATCGGTGAACTCGTCGCCGTACAGGTCGGTGAGATGCGGCACCTGCTTGGGGTCGAACAGCGACCACTGCCAGTCGTTCTCGACCCGGCGCATGAACTCGTCGGGCACCCAGTTCGCCAGGTTCAGATTGTGGGTGCGCCGAGCATGGTCGCCGGTGGAATCCTTCAGCTCCAGGAACTCCTCGATGTCGGCGTGCCACGACTCGAGATACACGCATGCAGCGCCCTTGCGCCGGCCGCCCTGGTTCACCGCCGCCACCGACGAGTCAAGCGTCTTGAGCCACGGCACGATGCCGTTCGACAGACCATTGGTGCCGCTGATCAGCGAGCCACGCGACCGCACCCGGTGCCAGCCCACCCCGATGCCGCCGGCGAACTTCGACAGCTTGGCGATGTCGGAATAGCGGTCGTAGATGCCTTCGAGCGAATCGGTGGGGCTGTCGAGCAGGTAGCACGACGACATCTGCGGATGGGCCGTGCCCGAGTTGAACAGCGTGGGCGACGACGGCAAGTAGCGCAGGCTGGAGATGAGCTCGTAGAACGCGATGGCCTCTTCGGCCGTCTGCGACAGGCCGCAGGCAACCCGCAGCAAGAAGTACTGCGGGTTCTCGATGACCGTGCGGCGCTGCGGGTGCCGCAGCAGGTAGCGGTCGTACACGGTGCGGAGGCCGAAGAACTCGAAGTCGCCGTTGCGCTGCGCTATGACCGCATCGTTGAGCTTGCGGGCGTTTGCGGCAACGAAGGCCACCACATCGGGATGGATGAGCCCGCACTCGCCGCCTTCGGAGATGGACTGGCTGAACGAGTAGATGTTCTGGTTCTGGACTTCCTTGTCGATGTAGGTGGCCAACAAGCGGGCAGCCAGCTTCGAGTAGTTCGGCTCCTCAGAGATCAGCGCCGCGGCCGTGCGAATCGACAACTCGTCGAGCTCGGTGGTCGTAGCACCGTCATGAAGACCCGAGATGGTCCGCGTCGCCACCCGCATGGGATCGACGCCGGCCAGTTCGGTGGCGCAGCGTTCGACGGCGCGGACGATCTTGTTGACATCGACGGCCTGCATGGAACCGTCGCGCTTCTGCACGCGCATTCCCGGAGTGTCTGGACCCTGCTGCGCGGCCTCGGTCGTCGGCGACGGAGGCGCTGCCTCGGTGACGCTCATCTCGGGCCGTCCGATCGCCCGAGGCCGTCCATGTCTGTGGTGCGGACTGCCATTTCCACGAATCTCTCGCTCCCCGCAGCCCGGGCCGCATGCGGCCCGACTGCCATCCATCCGGCGAAAATGACACCGGTGTAATTCCACGGATGTGAGGAACAGTTATAGCGCGTCAACCGCAGCGCCGGAATACTCAACCGGAACTGCGGGAATTCCGATCGGCGGACCGCGCGCTCGCAGTGCGGCGAGCCTCGCCCCGATGGCTGCGCAGCGAGGGCGGGCCGGGCGCCCAAACCCTTGCAGGCGCTGGATATCCGGCTAGGCGGCCGCGGCCGGCGGCACCCCGGCAACCAGTCCTCGCTCGCGCCGGAGGTGCCACACTGCTCCTGTGCCAAACACACCGAATCGCATCGTCATCGTCGGTGCCTCGCTGGCAGGCGCGCGCGCAGTACACAGCGTGCGCTCTGCAGGCCATGACGGGCCGTTGACGCTCATCGGTGCCGAACCCCATCTCCCCTACGACCGACCTCCCCTTTCCAAGGAGTTCCTGACCGGCGACAACGACCCCAGCTCGCTGGCCCTCGACCCAGACGGCGCCTATGACGAGCTCGACGTGGAGGTCATGCTGAGCACTCACGCCGTGGGGCTCGACACCGACGCCCGCACCATCGCAGTGGCCCCAGCGGCAGGCGGCAGTGCCGAGATGGTGCCGTTCGACGGCCTCGTCATTGCCACCGGCGCAGCGGCGCGGTCATTGCCAGGCACGGAGGGCGTCAGGGGCGTGCACACGTTGCGGACGCTCGACGACGCGGCGGCCATCCGGGAAGGTCTCGTCGCAGGTGCACGAGTCGCAGTGGTAGGCGGAGGCTTCATCGGCTCGGAAGTAGCAGCCTCGGCCAAGGCCCGCGGCTGCGAGGTCACCGTGATCGAGGCGGCCCGCGCACCGCTGGTGCGCGGACTCGGCGCGGAGATGGGCACGCGGGTCGGCACGCTGCACAGCCAGAACGGTGTGGAGCTGCGGCTGGGCGTCGGCGTGGACGGCGTGCTGGGAACCGACCGGGTCGAAGCAGTTGCCATGGCAGACGGCAGCCGGATCCCCGCCGACCTGGTGGTGGTGGGCATCGGGGTCGTGCCGAACACGGCATGGCTGGAAGGCTCGGGACTGCAGATTGACAACGGCGTGGTCTGCGACGAGACGCTGTGCTGCGGTCCCCCGGGCGTCTATGCCGTTGGCGATGCGGCGCGTGTCCCCAATGGCTGGCTGGGGCCGTTGGCGGGCTCCGAGCCGGTTCGAGTAGAGCACTGGACTGCAGCAGTCGAGCACGGCATGGCAGTGGGCCGCAACCTGGTGGCCCCCGCGGAGGCTCAGCCCTACAACTCGGTGCCATTTGTCTGGTCGGATCAATATGACGCTCGCATCCAGATCGCCGGGCATCCCGACGCTGGCGACGACGTGGAGGTGCTGGTCGGATCGGTGGCAGGTGGCACGAATGCCAGCATCCCAAATGCGGGCAGTCCGGATCCGGGCAGGTCGTTCCTGGCCGGATACCGGCGCAATGGCCGTCTGAGTGCGGTCATGGCGCTCGACGCGATCAGGCCCTTCGTGCGCTTCCGCCGGCTCTTGGCATCGCACCCTTCGTGGGACGAGGCACTGGAACTGGCGGCCACTTTGAACTGATGAGCGTTCGAGCGCGGCCCGAACTGCACGCAGTGCTCAGGTGACGGTCTGATCTACCTCGTCACGCTCGGCATAGAAGCTCATCAGACCGGCGATCTCCGCCATCTCGGGGATCGGATCGGGGTACGACCACACGATGTCGTCGTAGCTCTGACCGTTGACTGCTACTGACCAGTAGCTGGCATCGCCCTTCCACGGTCAATGAGTCGACAGGACGGTCGGGTGGAGCAGTTCCATCTTCACGTCTGAGGGCGGCAGGTAGTGGCGGGGCGGCAGCCGTCCCTCGGTCAGCACTACCGCGGCGGTCGAATCGGCCACAACCACGCCATCCACCCGAACGGTGACCCGTCCTGACTCAGGCACGATCGCGATCTCGGGCTTGCGATGCTCAGTCGCTGTTTCGCTCATCTACGCTCCCCTTCGCCGACAGTGAGTCGCTGCAGGCCACATCATGGCACCACGCTCACTGACGGTGAGGCGTTCGCGGTCCTGGGCGCCCTGATCGAGCGCAGATCAGTTGATGATCTTGAGGCCGAGCAATTCGCACAGATAGGGATGCTGGCTGCGGATACGGTCCTCCACTGCGTCCATCCTCGAGTCGTCGTTCAGCGCCTGCAGCAGCAGAAGCTCGAATGCCGGGAGCTCCAAGCTGCCGCCGACCCGCTCGAGGAAGCCGATCACCGCGGCAGCTCCGGACCGCTCCTGGAATCGCCGCAGGGCCGCGTCGTCGGTGCCCATGATCTCGCACGAGCTGAAATAGATGATCCGTCCGCCAGCCCGTCCGTCGAGCACGTCGGCGAGCTCCTCCAGGGTCACCTTGGTGGAGCCGCTCAGCCAGAGCTCTCCAGGTTTGCCGTGAAATCCGAAGTGCCCGATCTGATAGTCGCGGTAGCGCTGCTGGGTCCATTTGCGGACGTAGTAGAAGAGCTCGGGCGCCGTGCCGATGTCGCGCCGGATGAACTTCAGGCCGCTGAGCTCACGGACGGTCTGCAGCAGCGTGGCCACGCCGAACTGCTGACGGAGATCTGCATCGGAGTCATCACCTTCAAATGCGAAGACTCCCGCGGCGAGCCGCCGCGACACCCTTCCGCCCGGAGCAACCGCTGGCACACCCTTTGCCATGACAAACCCCGCTGTGGTCGGGCTGAGAGGATTTGAACCTCCGACCCCTGGTCCCCCAGACCAGTGCGCTAACCAGACTGCGCCACAGCCCGTTCCGCAGGCACGATACCGGCTGGGTTGAATGGACAGTCCAACGTCGGGCCGCTCAGCTGATGACGCTCGCGAACCACTGGATGAGCCACACGACGCCTTCGACCGCACGCCAGCCCAAGTACACGGTCGCCATGACCACGACGAGCCAGAAGTGCCACGGTGCCCCCGTGCGCCCCTGCTGGGGCCGGTCGCCTTCGCTGCTCCTACGCCTGCCGGGATGACGAGGTCCGTCTGGGAGCGGGCGACGATTCTGTCGCTGGGCGGTCGAGGGCGCGCCGCGCCTGGACAGCGGCCTCATCGCCGGCGCACTCGCAGTTTGAGCGGCGTCTTCGCCAGGCCCAGCTCTTCGCGCAAGCGGCGCTCGAGGTAGCGCAGGTAGGTAGCTGGGAGCTCCCGGTTGGCGAACAGCGTGAACGTCGGCGGCTGTGTTGCGGCTTGGGTGGCGTAGAGCACCCGTGCTCCGCCAGGCGCCGGCTGCGCGGACTGCGCGAGCTGGACGATCTCGTTCACCTTGGCGGTCGGCGCCCTCGATTCGTATGCCTCCATCGCAGCGGAGACTGCGGGCACCAGCCGATGCACGCCCCGACCCGTCAGCGCGCTGATGCGCAACACGGGTGATTCGCCGACGAAGTGCAGGCGACGCGCCAGCTCTCCCAACACGCGTTCACGATGCTCGGAATCCAGCGTTTCCCACTTGTTGAGCAGCACCACGATCGGGCAGCCAGCGGCGTCGATGCGCTCGGCGAGACGCTGGTCCTGCGCCGTCACTCCTTCAGTGGCGTCGATGACCAGCAGCGACACGTCACAAGCATCGATGGCCCGCAGCGCCCGCAAGTTGGCGTAGTACTCGGTATCCGCGTCGACCCGGGCCTTGCGCCGCATGCCGGCGGTGTCCACGAATCGCACCGGGCCCGCCTCGGTCTCCACCAAGGTGTCGATGGTGTCGCGGGTCGTGCCGGGTCGGTCGTGCACCACCGACCGTTCGTCGCCGATGAGCCGGTTGAAGAGTGTCGACTTGCCGACGTTGGGCCGGCCCACGATGGCCACCCCGGGCACGGATTCCTCCTCGTGGATAGGGGTTTCGCTCTCGCTGAGGGACTCGTGATGGTCCGCGGTGCCCCCGTCGACGGCGTTCGTGACCGTCTCGGGGTTGTCGGCATGCTCGCCTGGGCTGATCTCAAGCAGGTCCAGCACCCGATCAAGCACGTCGCCGACGTTGCGGCCATGCAAGGCGGACACGGCCCAGGCCTCGCCGAGCCCCAAGCGGTTGAACTCCCACCGGCCATCGTCACGGGTGCCGCCGTCAGCCTTGTTGGCGACCACCAGCGTCGGCCGGCTGCTGCGCCGCAGCATGGCGGCGATCCGGGCGTCGGGCTCGGTGATGCCGACAGTCACGTCGACCACCAGCAGCAGTACGTCGGCATCGCCCATCGCTCGCTCGCTCTGCTCGGACACCTTGCCATCGAGCGTGTCGCCGTCTGCGGACCACCCGCCTGTGTCCACCACGATGAACCTGTGCCCGCGCCAAGCGGCCTCGGCTGCTTTGCGGTCGCGGGTGACGCCGGGCTCGGGCGCCACCACGGCCTCGCGACGTCCGACGAGCCGGTTGAACAGCGTGGACTTGCCGACATTCGGCCGTCCTACGATGCCGACCACGGGCAGACCGGCGCTCATCGCGAGACGCCTGCCGTGTGCGAAGCGGTGCCGTCGACCGAGGACGGGCCGCCTGCCGGCGCCGTGCCGCTTGGCGACGCAGTGTCGCTCGGCGGAGTCGCAGCGGGCTGTGCGCCGGCGGCTGCGTCGAGGAGCTCCCGCAGGGCGCTGCCGCTGGTGGGAATGATCTCGACGAGCCGGGGCAGCTCGGCGGGTGTCATGCCGTCGAGGAACTTCCCGCCCGACAGGCAGACGTCGGGCACCAGGTAACGATGCGCCGCCGGTTCGGCGGCCAACACGGCGGCGATGTCGACGCCGGCGAGCAAGCCGGTCACGCCGATGTTGCCGCCGAAGAACCGGTTGGGCACTTCGATGACCCGCGCCCGAGGTGCACTCCCCCTCCGTTCCGGTATGGCGTGGGCCTGCCACAGACTCACCAGCGGTGCCAGCACGGCAGCTCCGTAGGTGCCCGTCAGGATCCCGATGGGCTGGGCGGCGAGCTCGCTGTGAGTAGGGCCGATCGTTCGAGAAGAGCCACGACGGGGTGATCCCGGCAGTGTCACGGCCACCGGCATCGGCCCGAGACTGAGCGGCAACCCATCGACGTCGATCTCGCCGCTGCGGTTCGCGCCATGTCCGGGCGCCCGCACTGCGCGGTAGCCCTCCGCCGGCGCCCCGTCCACCCAGGAGAAGAATCCCGCGGCCGGCGCGCGCTGCCTGACGCCCCCGTCGGGCGTGCTCTCAGCGGCGGCCCAGAACTCCCGCTCGAACGCCCTCGCCATGCCGATGCCGTCCTCGTGCATCGGGAAGTCGCCGTAGGTCTCGGCCGCAGGAAAGGGTCGGTCTGCGAGCAAGTAATACTCATCCGCTGCGAACACCAGGCGGCGACCGAGCACGTCCACAAAACGCTGCTGCCACTCCTCGCAGGTGTCCACGACTGCCGCCGCTTCCGCAGCAGTGTGGGGACGCATGGCTGGCTCCCGCTGGTGCGCGCTGACTCCCAGCGGTACCACCGCCAACGTGGCCAGCAACGGGTAGCGGTCGAGCACGCCTGCCAGCGTGTCGGCCAGCACCTGCCCGTCGTTCACGCCCGGGCACACCACCACCTGTCCGTGGACCTCGATGCCGCCATCGAGCAATGCGCCCAGCCAGCGCAGGCTTATCGCGCCACGCGGATTGCGGAGCATCCGAGCCCGCACCGCGGGATCGGTGGCATGGATCGACACATACAGCGGTGACAAGCGCTCGTCCAGCACCCGTTCGAGATCCAGCTCGGTGAAACGGGTGAGCGTCGTGAAGTTGCCATACAGGAACGACAGCCGGTAGTCGTCGTCCTTGAGATAGAGGCTCCGGCGCAATCCCGGCGGCAACTGGTAGATGAAGCAGAACTCGCAGTGGTTGTCACAGGTCTGCACCCGGTCGAAGATTGCTGCGTTCACTTCGGCACCGAGCGGGACGCCGGCGTCCTTCGGAATGTCGATGGCGATCTCGCGCCCATCGCGCAGCACCGCGAGCGAAGGATCGGCCTCGTCCAGCAGCAGCTGCCAAGCGATCACGTCGGTCGGGCTGACACCGGAGATCGACAC
The DNA here is from genome assembly GCF_965219595.1 of Candidatus Poriferisodalis sp. Lineage (NCBI taxonomy): Bacteria > Bacillati > Actinomycetota > Acidimicrobiia > Acidimicrobiales > Candidatus Poriferisodalaceae > Candidatus Poriferisodalis > Candidatus Poriferisodalis sp. The sequence goes on along the minus strand of NZ_OZ244781.1, from coordinate 2,575,174 downwards.
CACCTCGTCGCCGGGGGCCAGCCCGGCGGTCTCGGCCGCCGAACCGGGCTCCACCGCCACCACAACCGGCCGGTGGCCGGAGGGCGCGCGGACGGGCTCACGTCCTCGTTGCTCGGCCATCTATTCCCGCTCTTGTTCGCTGCGCTCACGGGCCGCTCGGGCCACGGCTTCGCCCTGTGCTTCCCGCTCTAGCTCGCTTCGCTCGCGGGCCGCTTGGGCCCGGGGGCTCAGCCTCATGGGGTTCAGGATAGGAACCTCGTGCTCGGTCGGTAGCGTCAGAGCCGTGGCTGTAGACCAGGTGCTCCTGGCAGCGCCTCGCGGCTTCTGCGCCGGCGTCGAGATGGCCATCAAGGCGCTCGCCTGGCTCGTTCGCTCGTTCCCGCCGCCGGTGTACTGCTACCACGAGATCGTCCACAACCGCCTCGTGGTGGATCGTTTCGAGCGACTCGGCGTGGTATTCGTCGACGACGTCGCCGAAGTGCCGCCCGGTCGGCCGCTCATGCTCTCAGCGCACGGCTCGGCCCCTGAGGTCGTCGCCGAGGCCCGACAGCGCGGCGGCTACGTGGTGGATGCCGTCTGCCCCTTGGTCACCAAGGTGCACCACGAGGTTCGCGTACGTGCCGGCAAGGGCTTCAGGGTGGTCTACGTGGGCCACGAAGGCCATGACGAGGCCGTCGGGACAATGGCGGTGGCACCCGGCGCCATTTCGCTAGTCTCCGAACCCGCCGATGTCGACTTGCTCGACGACTCCGACGCGCCTGTGGCTGTGCTGGCCCAGACCACGCTTAGCCACCGCGACTGGTCCGACGTTGCCAACGCCGCCAAGGCGCGCTTCGGCGACGTGTGGATGGCGGGGCGCTCGGACCTGTGCTTCGCCACCACCAATCGGCAGAGCGCGCTGGCCGAGATCGCTGCGGCCTGTGACGCCGTGGTCGTCATCGGCTCAGCGAACTCGTCGAACACCATGGCATTGGCCAAGGTGGCAGCAGAGTCCGGCTGCCAGCGCGTGCTGCGGGTGAACGCCGCCGCTGAGCTGCCTGATGACCTGCGCGGCACGGTGGGAGTCACGGCGGGGGCTTCCGCGCCGGAGGAGCTCGTGGACGCCGTGATCGCACGCCTAGGACCCGCTCAGGGGACCACTGAGGTCACCATCACCGACGAAGACGAGTACTTCCCCCCGCCGCGGGAGCTGCGCGATCTGCTCGACGCCATGCAGGCGGCCGTTCATGCCAGCCTCGCTGTGCCTCCGGGAGCGCGACTGGGTGCGGCAGACAGGACGACAGCGGCGAGCGGTGTTCTCGCCGGACTCGTCGCCACGGAGCACTGAAGCGACGCAGAGTTCTCAGCGCACGTTGGGGGTGCCGACGTCGGCTTGGGCTTGGTCGAAGAGCTCCTGGATGCGCTCGCGCAGTTCCTCGGTGAGCTCACGCACCGCCCGCCGTGATGTGCGGCCGCTCGGTCCGAGCGGCGGCGGGTCCATCGGCTGTCCGATGATGAACTTGATGCGCCGCGGGTACATGAGCCTGGCGCCGCGGGGCATGGCTGCGGCGGTTCCGCCGATGCCGACGGGCACGATCGGGACCTGCGCGCGCGCTGCCAGGTACACCGGGCCATCCATGAGCGGCAGCACACGCGGGCCGTCCTTGCGCTCGCCCTCGCCGAACATCACCACCGGGCCGTCGCCGTGGGTCAGGGCATCCAGCGCCGTGCGCAACGCTGCCCGATCAGGCGCGTCGCGGTTCACCGGGAAACAGCCGATCGTCGTGAACAGCCAGCCCGGAAAGCGGTACTTCCACATCGAGTCCTTGCCCATGACGCGCATCCGGGCAGGAATCGCAGCGTGTATCGGCGTGTCGATGTAGCTGCGATGGTTGGGCACCCAGACGCACGGGCCATCGGGCAGATTTGTGAGCCCATCGACCGAGATACGGTTCCACGCCCGGAAGACACCCCAGATCGCGTACTTCATGATCCTGTAGACGGCCATGTTGAGCGGCCCGTCACGCAGATCGGTCTCGGGCCCGTCCGGTCCGCTCATCAGCCTTCGACTGGACTCGGGCGCAGGGGGCCCTGGGGCTCGGTCGCACGGCGGTACAACTCGGCGATCGTCGCGACGGCCTCATCCTGAGACAACTTGCTCGTGTCGACAATGACCGCTCGGGGTGCCACGCGCAGCGGCGAATCGGCCCTGCCAGAGTCGAGCCGATCCCGCTCGCTCAGCTCCGCAGCCAGCGCAGCGATCGCTCCGTCGTCGTGACTCGCATCATCCACCCCGCCCGCCGAGGCGGCTTGCTGGGCGAGGCGACGGCGGGCCCGCTCCGCCGGCGCAGCGGTGAGAAACACCTTCACGACAGCGTCAGGAAACACCACGCTGCCGATGTCGCGGCCTTCCATCACTCCCCCGCCCACGCGGTTCGCCCAGTCACGCTGTCGCCGGGTCAGCACCCAGCGCACCTGCGGGTTGGCCGCCACCGCGCTGACGCTGCGATCCACCTCGGCACTGCGGATCGCCGCTGTGGCATCGGCACCGTCGACGGTCACGTGCTGGGCGCCGCTCTCGCTGGAGATGTCGATGTCTGCGTTGCGTGCAATGCTCGCCACTGCCGCGAGATCGCCGAGATCCACGCCGGTTTGCAACGCCGCCCACGCCACCGCTCGGTACATCGCGCCGGTGTCGAGGTAGTCCATGTTGAGCTCGCCGGCCACTGCTCGCGCCACGCTGGACTTGCCGGAGGCTGCCGGTCCGTCGATCGCGATCACCAGCACATCCGGCTCCGCGACTGGCTCCGGCGAAGCTCTGAGGGTCTCGAGCACGTCGTAGAAGTCGGGGAAAGTCTTGGCGACGCAGTCGGGATCGTCGATGTCGATCCCGGCCACGCGCAGACCCATCAGCGACATCGCCATCGCCATGCGGTGATCGCCGTGGCAGTCCACCAAGCCGGCCCGGAGCCCGAAGGGATTCGCGCGCACGGTGATGCCGTCGGGTTCGGCCACGGCGTCGACGCCGCGTTTGGCGAGCTCGGTCGCCGTGTTGCCGATGCGGTCGGTCTCCTTGCGTCGAATGAAGCCGATGCCGCCGATGGAGGTGGTGCCTTCGGCGAACGCAGCCACCGCCGCCAGCGTCTGTGCGGTGTCGGAGAAGTCGCGCAAGTCGAACGAGCCCGCCTGCAGCGTTCCACCCCTCGGCGCACCGACAGCAATGGCGTCGGCGCTGACGGTGACGTCCGCTCCCATCTCGCCGAGCACCTCCGCGAAGCGCACGTCGCCCTGGATGCTGTGGCTGCCGAGCCCCTCGACACTCACCTTGCCACCGCACATCGCAGCCGCGGCCCAGACATAGCTCGCAGCAGAGGCATCGGGCTCGATCACGTAATCGGCGGCCTGATAGTGGCCCTCGGTCACCACGAAGCGGTCGGCACTCGGGACGGTCACGATGGCACCGAAGGCCTCCATGACCGCCACCGTCATGTCGATGTACGGCCGGCTGACGGCGTCGAATTCGGAATCGATCTCCACATGAATGCCGCCACGCAGGGGGCCGGCAAGCAGCAGGCCGCTCGCATACTGGCTGGAAGCGTCGGCCCGGATTCGGATATGGCGCAGGACCGCAGTCGCATCTTCGACGGGCGCCGACGACACCTGGATCGGCAGGCAGCCGTGCTCGCCAAGCTCGCGCACTTTGGCACCGAGCGAGCGCTGCGCCGCCAGCAGGTCATCCTGGGGGCGCGCCCGCAGCTGAGGGTCGCCGTCAAGCAGCCAGCGGCCGCCAAGCGCCGCGACGACCGGCAGGATGAAGCGGGCCGTCGTTCCCGATGACCGCGCATGCACCATCGTCGGCTCGCCGGCGGCGTCGTGAGATCTCGAACGCCGACCGCTGATGCCGTCGATCACGAGCTGGCGTTTGCCACGGTTGACCCGCACCACCGCACCGAGAGCGGTGACCGCCTCGATCATTGCGTCGGTGTCGTCTGCAAACAGCACTCCGTCGAGCGTGCTGCGTCCGGTGGCCAGGGCCGCGCACAGCACTGCCCTGTTCGTGATGCTCTTGGAACCCGGCAACAGCGCCGTGCCAGACGCCCCGTTGGTGAACGGGTCGACGACCCCGATGACCCGCCCCGTGCTCATGCCAGATCGCGTGTGGTGGGGTGGTAGCCCTGCCCGGCCAGGGCCGCGAGAAAGCGCTGGGCCTCGGTGCGTGCCACCACGAGCACGAGCACACCCTCGGCGCCCTCGGGTGAGTGGGCCACCTCGATGTCGGCCACGTTCACATCGCAATCCGCCGCGAGCATGGTGATGGCCGCGATCTGACCCTTGCGATCCGGGATCGGTACGCGCACCTCCAGCAGCTCCTGCGGCCGCACATAGCGCGACGGAAGGTTGGTGCGGGCGCGCCGCGCCTGGGTGAGCACGGCGCGCAAGCCGTCGCGGTCCGCTCCCGCCACTACCTCGCGCATCTGCATCAGCCGCTCGGACAGCTCGTCGAGCACGTTCACGATGGCATCACGGTTCTCGCCGCAAATGTCCAGCCAGATGCCCGGGTGGCCTGCAGCGATCCGGGTCATATCCCGGAAACCGCCGGCCGCCAGGCGCAGCAGCGGCGCATCGTCGTCGGCTCGGTCGTCTGCCAGGCACATCAGCGATGCTGCTGCCAGGTGCGGCACATGGCTGACCACTGCAACAAGGGCATCGTGCCGTTCGGGGGTCATCGTCACCACATCGGATCCGAGTCCCGCGAGCACTGCCCGCGCTGAGCGCAGGGAGCTGTCGTCGGTGGTCTCATTCGGCGTCAGGGCCCACACCGCCCCGGCAAACATGTCGGGGTTCGCGCCTTCGATGCCGTCTTGTTCTGAACCGGCCATCGGATGGCCCGGCACGAAGCGCGGATCGGCGATCGCCCGGGCGACGGGAGTCTTGACGCTTCCAGTGTCGGTCACCACGGCACCCGCAGCAGCGGTGTCGGCCAGCGCGATCGCAACCTGGTCGGCCAGCAGCGCGGCAGGCACCGCCACCACGCAGAACGTTGCCTCCGGGTCGGTGCCGACGGCATCGAGACAGCCGAGCTCGAGTGCGCGTTGCGCGTGATCGCCGACGGCGTCGCGTCCCGTCACATGCCATCCCGATTTGCGCAGCGCCGCTGCGACGGATCCACCGATCAGACCCGTGCCCACAACTTGGGCGCGGCCCGCAGGCTCGTCGGCGCGCTGTGGCGCCGCTGCGCCGGCAGGCGACAGCGACTGCGTTGTCTCGACGGAACTCGAGGCCACGGAACGAAGGGTACCGATGGCTCTGATCGTCGCCGGTTTGGGCCGGCGAGACTCCTGATCAGCCCCAGCGGCTCAGCCTGGTGTCGCGAGCCCCGCGACGTGAGTCGCCAACTCCGAACGGAATGTCTCCACGGTGGCCATCTTGACATCCTCATAGCCGCGGACCAGCTCAGCCAACCCGGCGATGGCAACGGCCTGTTCATACAACATGCGCGAGCTCGTCAGGCTTCCCGTGCTGAGGCCATTTGCTTCCCGCTCTTGTTCGCTTCGCTCACGGGCCGCTCGGGCCACGGTTTCGCCTGCCGGCTCAGCCTCCCCTCTCGCTGCGCCTGCATCCTGCTCCAGAGCTTCGAGCGCAGCGTCGAGTGCCGCCCGGTACTCGCCGGGCAGTTCCCGCTCGGTTCGGCGGACCTCGGTACGGCCGAACGGATCGCACCATCGACCCCGGAGGCGCTTGCCTCGCGCCAGCAGCGCGAATACAGGCCGCCACGCCGTCGAGAACCGGATCTTGCCCGTGCGCCCGAGGGCACGCAGCAGCGGCGGGTGCAGGCTCCATGACACCGTGCCGCCGACGGACGCAGCCAAGTCCCGCGCCGCGGCATTCGCCTCAGGATCGGACATAAGCCGGGCCACCTCGTACTCGTCCTTGTAGGCCATCAGCTTGAAGTGCCCTGCCGCAGCGGCTGCTGTCAGCCGGCCAGAGCCGTCCCCAGCGGCCTGATCTGCGCTCGCCACGCGTGCGACTGCGTCCAGGAACTTCGCTGCCAGCTCGTCCGACTGGTATGCACACAGCTCGGCTGCGTACCGGTGCAGTGCCGCACGCAGCGCATGGAGGTCGCCCGCTGATGCTCCACAGGCCAGCCCATCGATCAGTTCGTCGATGCGGGCAGCCAGCCGCTCGGGCACTGTGATGTCAGGACCGGTATCTGTGGCGATGCTGACGTCGGGACCTGCGGCGCTGGCCGTGCCGCGCGCGGCGGCCGCGGTCACCATGGCCGGATCGCAGATCATCGTCCGGCCCCAGCGGAATGCGGCGAGGTTCTGGTCGACAGCGACGCCGTTCAACTCGATGGCTGCCTCCACGCTCGCCGGCGTGATGGGCAGCGCGCCTGCCTGGACGGCCATGCCCACCACGAACACATTCGCTGTTACTGCAGAGCCGCAGAGTGCCGTCACCAGCGAAGCGACATCGGCCCAGTGCTGCCGGCCGTCGACGGTGACCGCAGCCACCCGCTCAAGCAGCTCAGACGTCGCAGGCATGTCGATGCTCGGATCGGCCACCATGGCACCGGTCGGCGTCGGCGATGTCGAACCGACAACCATCGTCCGGGTCGGGTCGGCGACATCGAGTCCCGCTGCCGATGCCGCTACGAGCAGATCGAAGGCCACGATCACATCGGCTTGGCCGCTGCCGAGGCGCGCCGTGGCCGGCCCGCCGATCCGCTTCAGCCGCAGATCGCCCACCACCGTGCCCGCCTTCTGCGACAGCCCGATCTGGTCGAGACCTCGCACCTCGAAGCCGTCGAACATCGCCGCCGTGCCAAGCACCTGGTTGACCGTCACCACGCCGGTGCCGCCGATCCCGCACATGCGCACCGACACCTCATCGGGACCGACGAGCGGTACCGGATCGGGCAGCTCATCGGGCGGTTCGGGTCGAGTGCCGTCGCCGGAGCCATCGCTGCCGCCTGCCGGTTGCTTGCGCTGCAACGGTGCCAGCATCTCGCGCACCGCAGTGCGGAATGGTCCCGGCTCCGTCACCGTCATAAACGACGGGCAATCGCCGTCGAGGCACGAGTAGTCGAGGTTGCACGACGTCTGATCGATGCGGGTCTTGCGCCCGAAGAAGGTGTCAACGGGCTGTACCGACAGGCAGTTGCTCTTGGCGCCGCAGTCGCCGCAGCCTTCACAGATTCGCTCGTTGATCAACACTCGCTTGGGCGGCGTGGACTGTGTGCCGCGCTTGCGGGCCCGTCGCGCCTCGGCCGCGCACTGCTGATCGTGGATGAGCACCGTGACGCCATCGATGCCGGCGAGCAGCTCCTGGGCCTCGGTCAAGCGATCGCGATGCCACACCTCGACACCGGCAGGCAGGGCACGGCCGCGATAGCCAGCGGGATCGTCCGTGGTGATGAGCACCCTGGCCACACCTCCCGCCAACAGCCCGGCTGCCACGTCGGGCACCTCCAGCTGCCCAGCGGGATCCTGCCCACCTGTCATCGCGACAGCCCGGTTCCACAGCAGCTTGTAGGTGATATTGGTGCCAGAGGCCACCGCGCCGGCAATCGCCAGCTGGCCGCTGTGAAAATAGGTGCCGTCTCCCAAGTTCTGGAAGATGTGCTGTGTCTCGACGAAGGGCGACATGCCGATCCACTGCGTGCCCTCCTGACCCATGCACGTCAGGCTCACAATGTCGCCGACCCGCTCCGGATCCATGAACAGCGCCATCGTGTGACAGCCGATCCCGGCGCCCACGACGGCGCCGTCAGGTACCTCGGTGGACCGGTTGTGCGGACAACCCGAGCAGAAGTACGGCGAGCGGCTCTGCCCGGGAGCCAGTGCCACTTCGATGCGCACGCGCTCCGGCTGGCGCTGCACCAGCCGGTCACCGATGCGAGCCTCCAACCTCCCGCGCAGCGGCTCAATCAGCTCATCGGCTGTCAGCGCTCCGTACGAGCTGAGCAGAATCTGATCGCGCTCATCGGTCTTGCCGACGATGCGGGGATGGTGCGATTGGTTGTAGAGGGCGTCTTTGAGCAACGACTCGATATTGGGACTCTTCTCTTCGATCAGGAAGATCTCCGTAACCCCGCGGGCGAAGTGCCGGGCCCGATCGGGGCTGAACGGGATCGGCATGCCCATGCGCACGAGCCGGACACCTGCGTCCCGGACCGATTCATCGCTGCCGAGGCCCAGCCGTCGCAGTGCCTCGCGAACCTCGCGGTAGGTGATGCCTGAGGCCACGATCGCAATCCAGGCGTCCGGCGGATCGACAGTGGCGTCGTTCAAGCGATTGGCAGCTGCGTACGCGATGGCGAGCTCGTAGCGGACCTCGACGATCTCGCGCTCGATGTCGACCGTGTGGGGCGTGAGGAGGTAGCCGTCGGGCCGGTGGCGGTACGGTTCGCCGTCGACGAGCGGGATGACCGGATCGAACCGGTCAGGATCCAGCAGGACCGTCGCAGCGCCGTCCGCCACATCGGCCACGATCTTGAGGCCCGTCCACAGCCCCGTCGTCCGGGACATGGCGATGGCATGGCGACCGAGTTCGAGCGCCTCGGCGGGCGTGCCCGGGTACAGCACTGGGATGTGCAAGTCGGCCATTGACCCAGCCGAGCTCGACGGGATCGTGGAGCTCTTGGCAGCGGGGTCGTCGCCCGCAATGGCCACCGCGCCACCGCGAGGATCAGTGCCTGCGAAAACCGCATGGCGCAGCGCATCCGTCGCGCGGTCGACACCGGGCGCCTTGCCGTACCACAACCCGACGACGCCGTCGTAGGTCGCATCGGGGCGGGTCGTGGCCAGCTGGCTGCCCATGACGGCCGTCGCGGCTTGATCTTCGTTGACAGCCGATGAATGGACGATCGGCAGATCCGTGGCGCTGCGGGCAGCTTCGACTGCGGCGTCGTAGCCACCGAGGGGCGAGCCCGGATAGCCCGACACGAACGCCGCAGTTCGCAGGCCCGCGCGCCGGTCGGCCCGCAGCTGTTCGATCGGCAGGCGAGCCAGGGCTTGCAGCCCGGTCATGAACGTGGTGCCGCTGTCGTCGGTGTAGCGCCCCGACAGCCGGTACGTCTCAGCGAGGCTCATCTGCGTGCTCCTGTGTGCTGGTATCGGTTCGGGTCGGGCATGCCAAGGCTCGTCCGTGTGTCACTCCCATTGTGGTCGGTGCCTGTGACATGGCGAGTACGTCGAACAGCACTCCTCGCCGCCTACGAAGCAGCGCACTGCTGCGCCACAGCGCTCGCGTCGTTGCCGAACTGCTCGCGTCGTTGGCGGTCAGCGTCAATCGCTGCGCCGCTTCGCGGCGCGGTGCAGCTCACGGACTTCATCGGCAGACAGCATCCGGTGCTCGCCGGGGCGCAGTCCGGGGTCGGTGAGCGGCCCGATGCGCGTGCGCACCAGCCGTACGACCGGATGTCCTACGGCTTCGCACATCCTGCGGATCTGGCGGTTGCGGCCTTCGTGTATCACGATGCGCAGCACCGACGCCTGGGGCATCGACACGGCAGCAGGCGCGGTGGGCCCATCGTCGAGCTCGACACCTGTGCGCAACTGCGCCAGCGCCCCGCGTGCCGGCACCCCATCCACATGGGCGAGATACTCCTTGGGCACTCCCCACGACGGATGCGTCAGCCGGTGAGTCAGCTCGCCGTCGTTGGTGACGATGATCAGCCCTTCGGAGTCGGCGTCCAACCGCCCGATCGGATACACGCGAGCTGCAGCAGGCACCAGATCGGTCACGCAGCGCCTGCCCCGGTCGTCCGATGCCGCACTGAGCACGCCGCGCGGTTTGTTCACCAGGTAGTGGACCATCGCTGCATCCCACGTGACGACGGCACCGTCGACCTCGATCCGATCTGCCGGGTCCGCACGGTCTCCGACCCGGGCAACTGTGCCGTTGACCGTGACGCGTCCCGAAGCGATCAGATCCTCGCACTTGCGGCGGCTGGCAACGCCGGCACGGGCCATGACCTTGTGCAGCCGCTCAGCGCTGTCCTGTTCGCCGTCGGGCGACACCGCTTCACGGTCATCCGGCATGCTGCGGCCCAGACCTCCCTGGGCACTGTCCTGTTCGCCGTCGGGCGAGGCTGCGTCGCCGTGGTCCGGCGCGCCCGCGGGTGTCACGACGGCTAGCCGTGCTGGGGCACTGCGAGGCGGTCCATGGCTTCGACCGCTTCAGGGTCCACGCGCAGCTCCGCCAACGACGGCAGGTCGTCGAGACTGTCGAGGCTCAGCCGTTCGAGGAAGGTTGCCGTCGTTCCGAGCAGAGCGGCATTGCCCGGACCCGGATCGCGCGCGACCTCGGCGATGTAGCCCTGATCTGCAAGCGTGCGAACAACGCCGTCGGCATTGACGCCCCGGATGGCGCTGATCTGCGCACGTGAGATCGGCTGCTTGTACGCGACCACCGCCAAGGTCTCCATCGCCGCCGCGGACAGGCGGGCTGACCGGCGACTCCCCACGAAGCGCTCCACGTATTCCGCGACCGCTGCGGCTGTCTGAAGTTGGTAGCCGCCAGCCACCTGCATCAGAGCGAAGCCCCGATCGGCTCTCGCGTACTCCCGGGCGAGCTCGTTGCAGATCGCCGCGACGGTTGCCGTGGGTGCGCCAGTGACCATGGCCAGCACATCGACCGGCACCGGCTCGGTCGCCACCATCAGTACCGCCTCGACGGCCGCGTACAGCTCATGATCATCGACCGATCGCGACGCGCCGAGCCCTTGTTCGTCGGCGCCAGCTTCCGCTGCAAAGTCAGCGAGGCCATTCGCCGTCTCCGATGCGCCGTTGACGGTGCCGCCGTCGGCGGGAATCGACGGATGGGCCGGCGGGCGGGTCGGGGGTGCAGCGGGCGTGTCCTGCGGCGCATCAAGCGGTTCAGCCACCGTGCGGCCCTCATCGCTGACCAGTCTCAGGCCGCGCGCGGTACCGCTCACGCAGCGTCTTCCCCGTAACCGCCGGCCGCCGCCGGCAGGGCTGCCCCGTCGCCGATCCACTCCACACCGATGTCGCCGAAGCGTTCGGCCTGGGTCAGCTCGACAAGGCCCGATCCGAACAGCTCGAGCACCGCCAAGAAGTACACGACCACCACGATGCGCTCGGTGATGTCGCAGGTGAGCTCCCGGAAGGTCGCTGGGCCCGCCGATGCGAGCTGCTCGACGATCTTCGCCGCCGCCTCGTCCACCGTGATGCCGGCGGCCCTCAGGTGACTGACGTCGACCCGCGGCACGGGCCGCGGCGCAAGCGCCCGTTCCATCGCCGCGGCCAAATCATCTCGAGATGCTCCCGCGAGCAGATCCGGCGCAAAGACCAAGAAGCGCTCGGGGGGACCCGCGGTGCGGGGCCATTGCAGTGCCGCGGCGTCCCAGCGCTCACGAAGCAGCCTTGCGGCTGCGCCGAACGTGCGCCCCTCGACCAGACGTGCCAGTGCGGCATCGCGCAGGCCGTAGGCCGCCAGTTCCTCCTCCAGATCCAATTCGACCGGCGGGGCCGGCAGCAGCCGGCGGGATTTCAGCTCGATCAACGTCGCTGCCAGCAGCGCGAATTCGCTGGCAGCGTCAATGTCGATCCTGCCTTCGGAAGCAGCGTGGCTCACATCCACAGCAGCCATGACGGCGACGAAGTCGTCGACCAGGCGCGTCAACGACACGTCCCAGATGTCCACCTCCTGGGAGACGACCAGCTTCACCAGCACGTCGAGCGGGCCCGCGAAGGCCTCCGTGCGAACCTCGTGGGCCACGCGGCCCGAAGGTACCGCGGCATTCCTGTGCGGCCCGGGATATTTGCAGGGCTCTCGCGGACACCGTTCCGGTACCGTCAGGCGCCATGACACGAGTGCTCTCGGGCATCCAGCCCACCGGCGACGTACACCTCGGCAACTATCTCGGGGCACTGCGGCAGTGGGCGATCGACCAGCACGATGCCGACGCCTTCTACTGCGCCGTCGACCTGCATGCGGTCACCGTCCAGCAGGATCCGGCCCAGCTGCGCGAAGCCACCCTGGGCACGATGGCCACGCTGATCTCGGTTGGCCTCGATCCCGAGGTCTGCACGCTCTTCGTGCAGAGCCACGTGCCCCAGCACACGGAGCTGTCCTGGCTGCTGGAGTGCACAGTGTCGCTCGGCGAGCTGCGCCGCATGACCCAGTTCAAGGACAAGTCGGCACGTTCGGAGGGGGGCGAGATGGGCGGCGACCACGTCTCGGCCGGCCTCTTCACGTATCCGGCGTTGATGGCAGCCGACATCTTGATCTACGACGCCGATCGAGTGCCGGTCGGCGACGACCAGCGCCAGCACCTCGAGCTGACACGTGATGTGGCGCAGCGGTTCAACTCCCGTTACGGCAACACGTTCGTCATCCCTGAGGCTGCCATCCCCACGGTCGGCGCCCGCGTCATGGACCTGCAGAACCCCACGTCGAAGATGTCCAAGTCGGCCGAGAGCCCCCAAGGCTCGATAGGCATCTTCGATGATCATGCCGACATTGCACGCAAGTTCGCCCGCGCAGTGACCGACTCCGAGTCTGAGGTGCGTTACGACCCCGACACGAAGCCGGGCGTTTCGAACCTGCTGTCGATCCTGGGTGCCGCAACTGGCCGGAGCCCTGCGGACTCTGCGGCGGGCTACAGCCAGTACGGGGCTCTCAAAACCGATACAGCGGACGCGGTCATCGCGATGCTCGTGCCCATCGCTGCGAAGAAGGCCGAACTCGACGCAGATCCCGCTGAACTCGCCCGCATCATCGCCGCCGGCGCCGACAAAGCCGAGGCCGTGGCATCTGGCACCTTGGCCCGCGCCAAAGAGGCGATGGGCTTCCTTCCCAAGTAACTGGGTCGGCGGCTAGAAGCGGGCGCGGGGGTGGGCTTGGCGGTAGACCTCGGTCAGCCGTTCTTGTGACACTGCGGTGTAGCGCTGGGTGCTCGAGATCGACGCGTGACCCAGCAGTTCCTGCACGCTGCGGATGTCGGCACCGCCGTCGAGCATGTGGGTAGCGCAGGAATGGCGCAGGACATGGGTCGTGAGCTCATCGGGCCCGAGTCCGACGCGGTCGCCGTGGCGGCGCACGATCAGCCAGACGCCCTGACGGGTGATGCGGCGGCCCCGGGCATTCAGGAACAGCGCGGCGGCATCGTCTCTCGACCACCACGAAGCAGGCTCCAGCGCCTCCCGCCCGGCGCCGCTCAGCCAATCGCCCACGGCATCGGCGGCGTGGCGCCCCACCGGCACGACGCGCTCCTTGCTTCCCTTGCCCCACACGCGCATGAGCCGCTCGTCGAGGTCGACGTCGCCCAGCGAGAGCGCCACCAGCTCGCTGGCGCGCAGGCCCATGCCATAGAGCACTTCGAGCATTGCCCGGTCTCGCCGCACCAGCGGGCTGTCTCCCACGGGGGATGCCAGGAGCTGCTCGACCTGATCGCGCCGTAATGCCCGCGGCAGCCCGGCCGGCGCCCGGGGCATGTCGAGCGCACCGGCGGGATCGGTCGAAGCCAGATCCTCGGCCACCAGGAACCGGTAGAGGCCACGAAGGCTGACCGCAGCGCGGGCGGCAGTGGAAGCTGCCCGACCGAGATCGTCGCGCAAGTGCGCCAGGTAGGCCGCAATGTCAGCGGAGCTCGCACCCAGCAGATCGGTGCCTCGTGCCTCGAGCCATGCCGCAAACCCGCCGAGGTCGGCCCGGTACGACGCCACGGTGCGCGGCGCTCGGCCTCGCTCGTTCGACAGCCAGCCCAGGTAGTCCTCGGCTTCGACCGCCAGCGCAGCGGACATCGTCAGCCCAGCGATTCGGTGCCCAGCGGCCCTGTTCCAGTCGAAGCCGGCAGCAGCTGAGGATTGCGTCCCTCGGCTCGCGCCAGCGCGGCGCCCACCAGTCCGCAGAACAGCGGGGCCGGGCGGTTGGGACGGCTCTTGAACTCCGGGTGGGCTTGGGTGCCAACCCAGAACGCGTGACCGTCCAGCTCGATGAACTCTGCCAGCCGCCCGTCGGGCGACAGCCCGCTGCACTGCAGGCCGCCCTCTTCCATTCGCTGCCGGTAAGCGCTGTTGACCTCGTAACGATGCCGGTGTCGCTCGTTGACCAGCGTGTCGCCATACATCGCCGCCACGCGACTGCGCGGCGCCAGCCTGGCCACGTATGCGCCGAGCCGCATGGTGCCGCCCTTGTCCTCGATGCCGCGCTGTGCATGCATGAGATCGATCACCGGGTGCAGCGTGTTGGCGTCAAACTCGGTCGAGTTGGCGCCCAACAGACCCAGCTCGTTGCGGCAGAACTCGATGACCATGACCTGCAGCCCCAAGCACAGACCCAGGCACGGAATGTCGTGCTCGCGTGAGTACGCAGCCGCGGCGATCTTGCCCTCGATGCCCCGCGAGCCGAATCCCCCTGGGATCACCATCCCATCGAGGTGACGCAGCCGCCCCGCGGCAAGCAACCCCTCGATCTCCTCGGAATGGATCCACTCGATGTCGACTTCGACGCCGTGGTAGGAGGCCGCATGGCGGAGCGCCTCCACGACGGACAGGTAGGCATCGGGCAGCGCCACGTACTTGCCGATAATGCCGACGCGCACCGTCGCCTGCGGCGCCTTGATGCGTGCGAGCATCGCCTCCCAGTCGGCAAGGTCGGGCTCGACGTCTTCGAAGCCGAGGATCCCGCACAGGAAGCTGTCGAGACCTTCGGACCGCAACACCATCGGAATCTCATAGAGGACCGAGGAGTCGGGGGCGTTCACCACGCCAGCCAGCTCGACATCGCTGAGGTTGGAGATCTTGTTGCGCAGGCCGTCCTCGATGGGTCCCTCACTGCGCAGCACGATGGCGTCGGGCTGCACGCCGCGGCTGCGCAACTCGGTCACCGAGTGCTGCGTGGGCTTGGTCTTCTGCTCGCCCGACGGGCCGATGAACGGCACCAGCGTCACATGGACGTAGCAGACGTTCTGACGGCCGACCTCGAGGCGCATCTGCCGGATTGCCTCGAGGAACGGCAGGATCTCGATGTCTCCAACAGTGCCGCCCACCTCGGTGATGACCACATCTACGTCGCCGTCGGCCAGCTTGCGGATGCGCTCCTTGATCTCGTCGGTGATGTGCGGGATGACCTGCACGGTCCGGCCCAGATACTCCCCCCGCCGCTCGTCGGCGAGCACTTTCTGGTAAATCGAGCCGGTCGTCGCATTCGAGTCACGGGTGAGCGATACGTCGATGAACCGCTCGTAGTGGCCGAGATCGAGATCGGTCTCGCCGCCGTCGTCGGTGACGAATACCTCACCGTGCTCGTATGGGTTGAGGGTGCCGGGGTCGACGTTGATGTACGGGTCCAGCTTCTGCATGGTGACCCGCAGTCCCCGGGCGGCCAGCAGCCGGCCGAGCGAGGCCGCCGTGAGCCCTTTGCCGAGGGAGCTGGCAACTCCGCCGGTGACGAAAATGTGCTTAGCCACGCGGCATCTTCGGTGGACGCTCTCGCATGTGTCATCAAGCTACCGTCGCTTCGGGCGGTGTTGGCTGATACGGGGTTGGCTGATCCTCACGGAAGTCCGGCAATTGCCTGCCGGATCCGCCGAGATCGTCGCCCCGAGTGAACAACCGGCCGGACGGAACATCATGAACGACGCATCAGACAAAGCCCAGGCGGCTGCGGCGGCGGATCTGCTAGTGCACGGTGCCGAACTGCTGGCGACGTGCGATGAGCAGCGGCGCGAGATTGCCGGCGGCTGGGTCGCCATCACCGGCGGACTCGTCAGCGCGGTCGGCGATGCCTCGCAGATGCCGCCCACAGCAGACCGGAGCATCGACGCCGGCGGGTGCCTCGTCACGCCTGGGCTCGTCAACACCCACCATCACATGTACCAAAACCTCACGCGGTCGTACGCTCCGGCGCTTCGGGGCGGATT
The DNA here is from genome assembly GCF_965219595.1 of Candidatus Poriferisodalis sp. Taxonomy (NCBI): domain Bacteria; kingdom Bacillati; phylum Actinomycetota; class Acidimicrobiia; order Acidimicrobiales; family Candidatus Poriferisodalaceae; genus Candidatus Poriferisodalis; species Candidatus Poriferisodalis sp. Next base: position 2,559,303 of record NZ_OZ244781.1, on the reverse strand, counting down.
GTTCGACTGGTTGACGACGCTGTACCCGCTGTGGGCGCGGCTCGATGAGCAGGGCGCGTACCTGTCTGCCTGGGTAGGTCTGGCCGAGCTGGCGCTCGGCGGCTGCACCACCAGCACCGATCACCTCTATGTGCATCCGCGGGGCGCAGGCGACTTGATTGCCGCGGAGATCGCCGCCGCCAGCGAATTGGGCATGCGCTTTCACCCAACCCGCGGCTCCATGTCGCTGGGCCAGTCCGACGGCGGGCTGCCGCCCGATGAAGTCTGCCAATCGCCTGAGGAAATCCTGGCGGAATCGGAGCGGCTGGTCGGCGTGCACCATGACCGCTCGCCGGACGCGATGGTCCGGATCGCACTGGCGCCGTGCTCGCCATTTTCCGTATCGACTGAGCTGATGACGGCAACGGCCGAACTCGCGGAGCGCCTCGACGTCCGCCTGCACACCCACCTGTGCGAAGACCCCGGCGAAGACGGCTTCTGCATCGAGATGTTCGGGATGCGCCCGGTGGACTACTTCGAACACTGCGGCTGGGGCTCGAATCGTTCGTGGATCGCGCACGGCGTGCAGCCCAACGCAGCCGAGATCGCCCGCTTGGGAATGTGGGGCACCGGTGTGGCGCACTGTCCCAGCTCGAACCTCCTGCTCGGAGTCGGACTGGCGCCGGTGCGCGAGCTGCGGGCTGCGGGTGTGCCGGTGGGACTCGGGGTGGACGGCTCAGCCAGCACCGATTCGGCGTCGATGTGGACCGAGGCACGCAATGCGCTCCTGGTCGGGCGCTTGCGCGACGGCCAACGGCACCTGAGCGCCGAGAAGGGCCTCGACAGCGGCAGGCCCGCCGATGGCCACGTCGGCGAGTCCGCCGATGACGCCGACGGAGGCGATGCTCAACAGGGCAACGCGGTGTATTTCTCCGCCCGCGAGGCCTTGGACCTGGCAACCCGTGGCAGCGCGGGCTGTCTCGGCCGAGTGGGCGAGATCGGCGAGCTGTCGCCCGGCGCGTGCGGTGACCTCGTGGTGTGGCAGCTCGACGGGCCTGCGTTCGCAGGCGCCCTCTCTGATCCCATCGAAGCATGGCTGCGCTGCGGCCCGCTGTCCGCCCGGGACACGATCGTGGCCGGACGCCCGGTTGTCTCCGGCGGCCAGATCGTTCACCCCGGCCTTGAGGAGCGCTTGGCCGAGCATCGCCACTGCGCCGCTGCCATGCAGCGGGCATAGGTGGAGATTCAGTTGCGGTAGGGCGAGCCGAGCCGGTCCAGCCACCGAAGCGGCGGGACCGCATCGATGATCCGGCTGAACGAGCAGCGTTCGCTCGCCAGGTTCAGGGCCGCCAGCACCGCCAGCACCACCCACTCGACGGTCGCCGGATACGCGACGACCGTCGCCATGCCCAAGATGGCGCCTACAGGATTGACGCCGGTGTCACCCTGCATGTGCTGCTCAGCGAGCTCGCTTCGGAGCAGGCCAGCCGATGCGCCAACGGCAGCCCCAGCCCACACAGCCCATTCGGTGACCTCGAATCCCAGATCGAAGCGTCCCGCTGAGCCGGACGCCACGAGCGCCGCCGGCGCCAGGGCGATGAGCCACCACCCGAGCGATGCCTTGGCGGCCCGTGCAGGCGCTCGATCCAGCAGGTTCAGCAGGTTCGCCGACAAGGCCACGATCAGCACCCCGCGTATCAGCGCCATCAGGCTCCACATGGCGTCAGGATCCATGCCCAAGCCCAAGGCATGCGGCACCGGGTCGAACCAATCCCCAGGATTCGTGCCAGCGAAGTAGCGGGCCTCGGCAGGGTCGCCCCACAGTGCGATCTGCACAGCCACGGTTGCGACAACGAGTCCGCCAAGCGCCTTCTGCAGCCCGGTCGTGAGGACTCGCTGGCGCAGACTCTGGCGAAGGTGCCCGGCGAAGCCGCTGGAAGCAACATATCCGTCTGGTGTTCCGCGGATGTCGTCGCGGTAGCCGAGCCAGCCGAAACCCCCAAGCAGCACCAGCGCAGCGATGCCGCCGGCGATGACAGCCGAATCAGGCGAGCGTGCCAGCAGCACAGATTGATCCAGCACATGTACGGCCTCGTGCATCTCGCCCTCTGGCAAGGAAACGATGACGGCGGCTGTGATCGCAACTGCGACCGAACCGGCGATGAGGACGACAAGACCCGAGACGGCGACGATCGGCTGCCCCCGGTAGTTGGGCCGGATCCAGCGATCTCGGCTCATGCGCGAGCCGAACCAGCGCCAGAGCAGGGCTGCAACGAGAAGCGATCCCGCAAATGCCGCTGTCAACAACGCTCCCGCTTGCGTCGTGTCGATGATCAGGGCCAGCGAGGGCACCAGCGTCATGACCCGCGTGCGCGCCGGCGCCGCAACGAACGCCACGAACGCAGGTGCCGAAGCGAGCGCGGCGGCCAGAGCTGCCGTGCCCGCTGCCATGACTGCCGTACCGCGCGCCCGAGCTGCTGCCCCCGGTCGCGCGCCGGCACACCGCGAGCCGCCGAGATGACGCGTCCCGCCAGTGAGGCGGCGAGGGAATAGACCGCCTTTGGCCAGCCGGTGCGGGCTACCACGGCGAGGTAGACGTGTCTCCCGATTCGCGCTCGATGCGCGAAGCCGCTGAGGTCACGTCCAGTCTGCCGATGGCTGAATCCGATCTCGACCTCGCTGATGCGGGCTCCGCGATCGGCCGCATCGAGCGTCAGACCGACCTCGAGTCCGAAGCCGGGAGCGAGCTGAAGTGATCTCATCAGCGGACCCCGCACGGCGCGCTGACCCGAGAGAGGTTCAGCCAATTCCAGTCCCGTCTCGGAACGCAGGACACGTGCCGCGAACGCCTTGACGAGCCCGAACCCGCTCGGACTCTCAGCACCACCGAAGACGGCGATCGTCATGTCGGCTTCGCCCTGCCCAACTGGCTGCAGCAAATCGGCAGCCAGCGCGGCTGAACCGCCCAGATCGGCATCGATGAGGAGGTACACGTCGGGGGCACCCGACGCCGCGACTCCCGCGGCGACCGCCGCTGCTTTGCCGCGGTTGCGTGCGAGCTCGATGACGCGCGCTCCTGCAGCCGCAGCCGCAGCCGCAGTTCGGTCCCGGGATCCGTCGTCAACCACGATGACGTCGAGCACGTCGGGCACCGTTCGCAGTGCCGTCACCGTGGCACCGACCGTGTCCGCCCGGTCGAAGGCGGGCACGATCGCCACGGCGTGGGTCATGACGGGCCCAATCCGTGGTTGAGATCAGCTCCCGAGAAGTGATCGACGGCAGGCAGCCGCTCCAGCGCAACCAGCAGCGCCAAATCGCCCGAGAAGGTATCGACATCGTCGACGCTCGCGAACGCTCCCGCGAGCACGGCGTCGGCGCGAACTCGCTCCAGCACTGCGCCGTAGCCCACTCCTGCTGCCCCTGGAGCAGGTACTTCGACGATGACGCCAGTGCCCGAGTGGCCGTCGTCAACGACCGCCCTCAACAGGTCGAAAATGAAGTCCTGGTTCAACCCGGCCGCCGTCGCATCGGTGACCACCACGAGTCGCAGTTGCTCCCCTCCCAGCAGGTGCAGCGCTACAGCGCCGGTGCCGTCATGAGTCACCAATTCCAGATCGCGGAGCAAGGTGAGCGCAGTACGCGTCGGCGGGACCGCCGAGAAGCCGCGAGAGAAGCCGTCAAGTGCTCCGAAGTCGGTGACCGCATTGACGTCATCAGCGAGCATCTGGCTGGAACCGGCCTCCGCGGGCCTGAACAGTGCCTGAGGCAGCAGGAAGCGAAGCGCTCTGCGCACCGCGTTGCGGCTGTCACCCGCCAGCGAGAACGCGTCGGCGATGCTCTGGCGCACGCCGGGGTCGTGCAGGCGGAGGTCATCGCTGAGCCACAGCACCCCGCCATGGCGCGCGTCGGTCGCATCGAGGCGTGCACGGATGGCTGCCACGGCGGCCCGATCCGTGGATTCCGGGGCGACGATGAGCGTTGTCGTGCCGCTCAGCCGTCCTTGGGGAAGGTACGGCCGTACGAGATCCTCTACCTCGAACCGCACGGACAGCGCATCTTCGACGCTCGCAAGCGCCGCGTCGCGTGCCGCCTCAGCCTCGCCGAGTTCCGCCTCGGCTTCCGCTTGTCGCTCGATCGCCGATTCGGTGTCGGCCTGCAACTGGTCCACGCGTGACTCCAGGTTGCTCACCAGCACCGAGTCCACAAATGTCGAGCCCAGCGCCAGGCCGATCGCCAAGGCCAGGAAGACCGCCGCGATCGACACGATGTGGTAGCGGAGGTTGATCATTCGCCCGACCGATCTACAGGCCCATGTTGATCCATAGGGTGCGCAGCAGAAGCCGGCCCGGCTCGGTCACCGCGGCGATGACGCCGATGGTGACGAGCGCCGAGACGATCAGCATCGCCATGTCGCGCTTGCGCACCTGGGTGCGGTAGAGACGGCTCACGCCCTTCGCATCCACGAGCGCCGGAGACACCTGCATCCGGGTCAGAAAGGTGGATGCCATGCCGCTGCGGCCCTTGTCGAAGAAGTCGACCATCGACGTATGGGACCCCACCTCGACGATCTGCTCGGCTCGCTGCTCGAACGCCAGCCGCAATGCCAGGTCCTCGCTGGTTCCGGGCGCAGCGATGACGTCGTAGCTCAATCCGGCGTCGTCGAGGCGGACCGCGCCCGGCGCGCCGCCTTCGAGATAGGCGTGCACGATGAGCTGCGCCCCGCACTCGAGTGCCCGCGGCGACACCGAGTCGAAGTCGCCGATGATGATGTGGGGCACGAGACCGGCCTCGAGCAGCGCATCGGCACCCCCGTCCACACCGATGATGACGGGCCGCATGTCCGACATGTAGCCCGACCGGCGTAGTGCCGCCAGATCTTCGCGGTAGTCGATTCCGCGTACCACTACCAGCACGTGGCGGCGTCGCAGCTGGTGCCGCAGCGGCGGGATCTCCAGCTCATCGGTGAGAACCTGCGGTTCCCTCTCCAGGTACTCGAGCGTGTTCCGGGCAAAGCTCCCGAGTTCGCTGCGCACTGCCACTCGCGCCGATTCCAGTACGCGTTCGAAGTGCTCGGCATCGCGGCGGTATCCGGTCCCGATCACCTGGTCGCCGCGCAGCACCTCATCGCCTGAGATGGCCAGCTCCTCGCCGTCTCGGAGCGATGCAAACACCCCCTCGCCGATGTCGTCCAGCACCGGTACTCCTGCTTGCGCGAGCGTGAGACCGCCCAACGCCGGGTACCGGCCGGTCATCGTCGGTTCTGCGTTGATCACCGCGATCGCCCCCGCGGCCAGAAGGCCGTCGGCAGCGACCCGATCCAGGTCTGCGTGGTGGATGACCGCAATCTCGCCGCGTTCCAAGCGGCGCAGGAGGTTCTTGGTGCGACGGTCCACCCTGCACCGTCCCGCGATCTCCACGTGGCTGCCGCCGTGATTGCGGCGCAATCGCAGGCGTCCCCACAACGCGCGCGGGCGGGACATGCTCACTCTCGCGTGCCGCCCCGTGCTGCGGCGGCCACCTCCAGCAATTCAGTCGCGTGCTGGCGGCCGCTCGCCCATGCAGGCTGACCCGCGAGCATCCGCGCCAGCTCACTGACGCGATCGGGTCCCGTCACGGCGACGAGGTTGGAAGCCACTGCGTTGCCGTCGTCTGTCTTCCGAACGGCTACCTGGTGGTGTGCGAATGCCGCGACCTGTGGGAGATGCGTGACCACCAGCACCTGGTGCTGGCTGGCCAGCGAAGTCAGCGCCTGGCCGACGGCAACTGCTGTCTCGCCGCCGATGCCAGCGTCGACCTCGTCGAACACCAGGGTCGGCGGGCCGGCGGTCAGCACGAGTCGCAACGCCAGCATGACGCGCGCCAGCTCGCCGCCCGATGCCACCTTCGACAGCGGACCGGGTGGGGTGCCCCGGTTCGCGCTGAAGAGCAGTTCGACGCCGTCGCTCGGCGCTTCGCCGGTGACGCTGACCTCGAGCGTGCCGCCTGCCAACGCCAGCGACGCGAGGTGCTCGCCCACCGCAGCGGCGAGACCAGGTGCAGCCGCTCGACGAGCTGCAGCCACAACGTGAGCCTCGGCTTCGACGTGGCGTTGCGCCGCATCGATGCCGGCCTCCAGCTCGGCGGCCAACTCGGTGTGGCGTTCGAGCTGCGACAGCCGCTCTGCTGCCTGGGCACCGAACGCGCGCACATCGGCCAGCGTGTCGCCGTACTTGCGGGTCAGCTCGCGCAGGAGCTGGTGCCGGGCACGGACGTCGGCCAGCGCCTGCGGGTCGTCCTCGACCGTGTCGAGCATTCCTCTCAGCTGCGCAACAGTGTCATCGAGCTCCGCGGCCACGGCACCCAAGCGGTCGCTCACCGGGGCGAACGCCTTCCGGGCGGCCAGCAAAGCCGCCGCAGCGCCCAGCCTGTCGATCGCGCCGTCGTCTCCAGCAAGTGCCTGGCGTGCCGCATGACCATCCGCGAGGACCGATGCTGCATCGGCCAGCAGGTCCTCCCGCTCGGCGATCGAGCTCAATTCGTCAGGATCTTCCAGCTGCGCCGATGCGATCTCGTCAACCTGGTACCGCAGGAGATCGATCTCCTGCGCCCGTGCTCGCGCGTCTCCGCCGAGTGCGGCCAGGTTCTCGGTGAGCGCTGTCAGTTCGTCACGCGCTGCTGCAAGCGGGCGCACATCGATGCCGCCCCAGCGGTCGAGCGCCTCGCGCTGGGTGCGAGCGCGCAACAGCGATTGGTGCTGGTGCTGCCCGTGAAGGTCAACGAGCTCGGCCCCGAGCTCTGCAAGCTCTGCCGCCGACGCCATGCCGCCATCCACGTAGGCACGGCTGCGACCGGCTGCTGGGATCACGCGGCGTAGCACACGCTCGCTGCCATCAGCCTGCACGAACCTGCCCTCGACAACTGCTTCGACTGCGCCGGCGCGCACCATCGCCGGATCAGCGCGACCGCCCATCAACAGCTGCACCGCCTGCACCACCAGCGTCTTGCCGGCGCCCGTCTCGCCGGTCAGCGCGGTCATGCCTGGGCCGAGCACCAAGTTGGCATGGGAAATGACGCCGAGATCGTGCACCGCCAGCTCGACGAGCATCAGCGGTCCTTGAGGCCGAATTTGTGCTTCAGCACACGATGAAAGCTGTCGCCGCCAGCGGTGATGAACCGCGCGTCGTATGGAGCGCGTGTCACGACCAGTTCATCGCCGGTCGCCAGCAAGCTGGCCGAGCGCCCGTCCACAGCGGCGAGCGCCGGCCGCTCGCTGATCACGCGGATACCGATCTCGGTGTCCGGCGGCAGCAGCAGCGAACGATCGAAGAGCATGTGCGGCGCGACCGGAGTGACCTGCAACGACGAGTGCGTCGGCGCTACGACCGCACCTCCTGCCGAGAGGCTGTACGCCGTGGAACCCGTCGGCGTGGACACGATGAGGCCGTCTGCTGCGTAGGTCGCGAACACATCGCCGTCGAGCCACACTTCCAATCTGACCGTGTGCCCCGGATCGCGCTTCTCGAGCACGACCTCATTCAGTCCCGTCCACGTCTCGTCATCTTGGGCGCCAATGTCATCGGCACCGCTGTACCGCACACGTGCGCTGACCATCATCCGCTCCGAGACGTCTAGGGACCCTCCGAGCGCCGCGGCGACCATGTCGGTGAGCTGTGCCGGCTCGAATTCGGTCAGGTAGCCGAGGTGGCCCACATTGACGCCGAGCACCGGCACGCCCGCGGCTGCCACCAGATCGAACGAGCGCAGCATGGTGCCGTCGCCGCCGATGCTCACAGCGAGATCCGGGACAGTCCGGATCGGTTCATCGACACCGAGTTCGGGGCGACCGATTGCCGTGGCCTCCACGCCGCCCATTTCCACCGCGTGACCCTCGCCCTCGAGCCAGGCCACCAGTCGTTTCGAAGCTGTCAGCGCCTCGGTGCGCTCAGCATGGGCGATGATCAGCACGTCACTCATACCGATGCCCCCTCGGAAGCAGCGCTGGGTGCCGTCTCGATAGCAGTCTCGATGGCGCTGTCAAGATCGAACTCGCCTGACGGCTCAGCCTCTAGGCGACGGCAGTGCAAGAAGAACTCGACATTGCCGGCGGCCCCTCTCAACGGCGATGCGGCGAGGCCGGCGGGTGCGAGACCATGGCGGGAGGCATTCGATGCCACGTCGCTGAGCACTCGCCGCCACACGTCCGGATCGCGCACCACTCCCTTGCCGCGCGAGGCCTCGCGCCGGCCGGCCTCGAACTGCGGCTTGGCCAGCAGAACCGCTTCCCCGCCGGGCGCCGTGCACGCTGCGAGGTTCGGCATCACCGTGCGCAGCGAGATAAACGACAGATCGGCGGTGATGATGTCTGCGGGGCCACCGATGTCTTCGGGCCGGACATGGCGCACGTTGCACCGTTCCCGCACGGTGATGCGGGAATCGGCCCGCAGGCGGGCATCGAGCTGTCCCCAGCCGACATCGATCGCAACGACTTCCGCCGCGCCCCGCTGCAGCAGGCAATCGGTGAAACCGCCCGTCGAAGCGCCGGCATCGACGGCGCGCCGCCCCGCCACTGCGATCCCGAATTCGTCCAGCGCGGCGTCCAGTTTCTCTCCGCCGCGTGACACGAACCGAGCCGGCTCACCGCTGATCTCTACCGGCTCGGCAGCCGACACCATGCGGGACGCTTTCTGCGCGACCGAACCGCCCACGAGAACCCGGCCGTCCGAAACAAGTGCTTGGGCCGCTGCGCGAGACGAGGCCAGGCAGCGCCGGACGAGCTCGTTGTCCAGGCGTCGTCGGACGGCGTTCATGCAGCCGAAAGTACCAGCGCGCCCGCGGCGCACCGCAGTGGTTTACGCGACGAAAGAGGTGTCTTCAGACGTACCAGGTGCCGCGCGAGCGCAGCAGCTGCGCAATGTCAGCGGCGCCCTGCTTCTGCTGAGCCGCCGCCAGTTGCCGGGTGGAGGCCATGGCGTACTCGCTGCGCCGCACGGCGCGGAACACGCCGATCGGCGTGGGCTCAAACGGTCCGCGCGCGAGACGCGCCAGCATGAAGGCGGTCGAGGGATCGTGCTTCGTCTCGTCATGGGTGAGCAATTCGTCGGTGCTCACATCGGCGGTGTGGACAACCCGTGCGCAGCCTGACTCGTCGATGACCCCGAACTCGCCGTCGGCTCCGAATTGAATGGGCTCGCCGTGCGTCAACGAGATGAGGTTGGCATCGCGGTTCTGCTTCTTGGTGACCCCTTCGAAGGCGCCGTCGTTGAAGACATTGCAGTTCTGGAACACCTCCACGAACGCGGCGCCGTCGTGCTCGTGCGCTCGCCGGAACGTGTCCATCATGTGCTGGCGGTCCATGTCGTGTGTGCGCGCCACGAACGACGCCTCGGCACCGAGCGCCACGGCGAGCGGGTTGAACGGGGCGTCGAGCGAACCCATCGGCGAGCTCTTGGTGACCTTGCCGATCTCGCTCGTGGGGCTGAACTGGCCCTTGGTCAGGCCGTAAATCTGGTTGTTGAACAGCAGCACCTTGATCTTGACGTTGCGGCGCAATGCGTGGATCAGGTGATTGCCGCCGATCGACAGCATGTCGCCGTCGCCGCCGATCACCCAGACGTCGAGATCCGGCCGGGCCATCGCCAAGCCGGTGGCGATGGCGGGTGCTCGGCCATGGATGCCGTGCACGCCGTAGGAGTTCATGTAGTAGGGGAACCGGGCAGCGCAGCCGATGCCTGACACGAACACCGTGTTGTGCGGTTCGGTGCCGAGGCTCGGCATCAGCATCCGCATCGCGGTGAGGATGGAGTAGTCGCCGCAGCCCGGGCACCAGCGGACCTCCTGGTCGGAGGCCCAGTCTCCGGGCTGTGTGGTCGGCGTGATCGAGGTGTCGGTCATCGTGCTGTTCGCCTCTGTCTGTACTTGCTGAACCTGTACTTGCTGAACCCAGTGGCCCTGGATTCGTTGATCATCGTCTCGTCGGCGCCTAACTGCCCGCCAGTTCCTCCAGGCGCTTGCGCACTGCTGAGGTCACCTCGCCGGTCGTGAACGGCACACCGTCGATCTTGCCGATGTGCTCGACATCGATCAGGTACTTCGCCCGCACCAGATCGCACAGTTGCCCCTTGTTCATCTCGGGACACACCACGGCCCGGTAGCGCCGCAGCACCTCGCCGAGATTCGCGGGCAGCGGATTGAGGTGGCGCAAGTGCACATGCGCCACCCGGTGGCCGTCGTCGCGCAGCCGTCCGGCGGCAGCGTCGATCGCGCCCCACGTGGAGCCCCAGCCCAGTACGGCGAGATCGGCGTCTGCCTCGCCGGCGACCTCGACATCGGGGACGTCGACACCGTCGATCTTGGCCTGCCGCAGATCCACCATCAACTGGTGGTTCTCGGGCTCGTAGGAGATGTTGCCGGTGCCGTCCTCTTTCTCGATGCCGCCGACGCGGTGCATCAGCCCTGGTGTGCCGGGAATGGCCCACGGGCGAGCCAGCGTGTCGGGATCCCGCAGGTACGGCAGGAAGATGCCGTCGCCGTCTTCGTTGGTGCCGTTGAACTCCGTCGCGAAGTCGACACCGATGTCCGGCAGCGCATCGACATCGGGCAGCAGCCACGGCTCGGAGCTGTTCGCCAGGTAGCCGTCGGACAGCACGATGACGGGTGTGCGGTACTTCAGCGCGATGCGAGACGCCTCGATCGCGATGTCGAAGCAGTCAGCCGGACTGCGCGGCGCCACGATCGGCAGCGGCGACTCGGAATGCCGCCCGTACATGGCCATCATCAGGTCTGCCTGTTCGGGCTTGGTCGGCAAACCCGTCGACGGGCCGCCGCGCTGGATGTCGAGCACCACCATCGGGAGCTCGAGGCTCACCGCAAGGCTGAGCGTCTCGCCCTTCAGCGCCAAGCCGGGCCCCGATGTGGAGGTGAATGCCAGCGCTCCGCCGAAGGCCGCCCCCACCGCTGATGCCGCAGCAGCGATCTCGTCTTCGGCTTGGAATGTCCGCACGCCGAAGTTCTTCTTGAGCGACATCTCATGCAGGATGTCCGAGGCCGGCGTGATGGGGTACGAACCGAGGAACACCGGCAAGCGCGCGAGCTGGCCCGCCACGACGCAGCCCCAAGCCAGCGCCGTGTTCCCGTTCACGTTGGTGTATTCGCCAGGTGCCAGCGGGGCCGGCTTCACCTCGTAGTGAGCCTCGAAGATCTCAGCCGTCTCGCCGAAGTTGTAGCCGGCCTTGAACGCTGCGGTGTTGGCGTTGATGACCTGTTCGCGACCCCGGAACTTGGTGTTGATGAACTCGAGCGTCGGCTCGACCGGCCGCGTATACATCCACGAGATCAAACCGAGCGCGAAGAAGTTCTTGGAACGCTCTGCATCGCGCGGCTTCACGCCGTGCTCGGCCACGGCGTCGCGGGTGATCTGGCTCATCGGCACTGGGTACGAGCGGTAGTCATCCAACGTGCCGTCGTCGAGGGGATTGCTGGAGTAGCCGGCCTTTTCCAGGTTGCGGTCGTTGAAGGCATCGGTGTTCAGGATCAGTGCGCCGCCCTGAGCGAGGTTGTGCAGCTGCGCCTTCAGCGCCGCCGGGTTCATTGCCACCAGCACCGTCGGAGCGTCGCCCGGGGTGGTGATGTCAAAGTCGGAGATGCGCACCTGGAACGCCGAGACACCGGCGAGTGTCCCTTGCGGCGCGCGGATCTCGGCGGGGAACTCAGGCAGCGTGGACAGGTCGTTTCCGAGCGCCGCGGAGATGCTCGTGAATTGGTCACCGGTGAGCTGCATGCCGTCGCCGGAGTCGCCGGCGAAGCGAATGATGACCTCGTCGATCTCCTGCAGCGGCAGTTCGCGCGATGCGGTATCGGTCACTGTGTCTCCTAGGGGAAGGGCTCCTGGCGGGAACGGGCCCGCAGTAGTAGGGCCTTGGGGGATTGCGGTCGCTCCAGGCGACCACGCTAGCCGCGGCTGGGTGAATGCAGCCGGGTTGGATCACGCCTCAGGCGATGGTCACCGCCTGGTCCAGATAGACGTCCTGTATGGCGCCGAGCAGTTCGACGCCTTCGGCCATTGGGCGCTGAAACGCCTTGCGTCCTGAGATCAGCCCGATGCCGCCGGCTCGCTTGTTGACCACTGCGGTGGTGACGGCTTCGGCCAAGTCGGTGGCCCCTGAACTGGCGCCGCCGGAGTTGATGAGCCCAACGCGTCCCATGTAGCAATTCGCCACCTGCCAGCGGCACAAGTCCACCGGATGGTCCGTCGTCAGCTGGTCGTACACCGCCGCATGCGTCTTGCCGAAGCCCGGCACTGAGATGAAGGCACCATTGTGCTCAGGCAGCTTCTGCTTGATGATGTCGGCCTCGATCGTCACGCCGATGTGGTTGGCCTGTGCTGTGGCGTCGGCCGCGACATGGTTGTCGACCTGAGTTGACTCGCCGTCGGCATTGTCGCCGGACAGGTTGATGTCTGGGTTACGCAGGTAACACCACAGCACGGTGAACATGCCGAGGCGGTGCGCTTCCTCGAATGCCGCTGCCACCTCGGTGATCTGGCGGCCGCTCTCGGCCGAGCCGAAGTAGATCGTTGCGCCGACGCCGGCGGCTCCGAGCTCATGTGCTCGCTGGACCGAACCGAACATGATCTGGTCGTAGGAGGCTGGGTAGGTCAACAACTCGTTGTGGTTGATCTTGACGATGAGCGGGATGCGGTGGGCGTAGCGGCGGGAAACCGCTCCGAGAACGCCGAACGTCGTGGCCACGGCATTGCAGCCGCCCTCGACTGCCAATTCCACGATGGAGGCCGGATCGAAGTAGATCGGGTTCGGCGCGAACGACGCGGCACCCGAGTGCTCGATTCCCTGATCCACCGGAAGGATGGAAACGTAACCGGTGCCTCCGAGGCGACCGTGGTCGAACAGCGACTGGAGGCTCCGCATGACCTGCGGAGAACGGTCGGTGCCGGCGACGACTTCGGTCACGAAGTCGGGCCCGGGCAGGGTGAGCAAGTCGCGCCCGATGCCTTCGCACTTGTGGTCCAGCAGATAAGAGGCCTGCTCGCCCAGCAGGCGCACAATGTCGGTGGTCACGATGTACGGTTCGCCTCGCATTATCTGACGGCGCCGGTTTTGGGGCTGGTACCAGGGGCTGGTACTGGGGGCGGCGCACGCCGAATGACGGACTCACTCTATCCGCGCGGTTCCGCGAGAAGGCTGATCCGGAACCGCTCGTCAGGTGTCGTGGGTGCCGAGCGCTGCCAGCCGATCCTCGACGTCCACAAAGCCGGGATCCACCTCCGCGATCCGGGCAAACCCGCGCCGGGCACGCTGCAGGTCGCCCACCCGGTCGTACAGGTCTGCGAGCGCGTACCACAGCCGCAGGTGATGCTCCTTGGGCCGCTTGGGACGCAGCGGACCCGCCTCAAGCAGGCGGATCGCATCACGCGGCCTGCCTTCGTCGGCCAGCGCACCCGCTGCCACGATCCGTCCCTCTGTGATCGTCTGAGCGTCGGGGTCGGCGTGCCTCAGCCGATCCCACACATCGTGCACCTCGTTGAGCCGTCCGAGCGCCCGGTAGCAATCCGCGAGCACCGGCAGCTGATCGACCGCGCCCGTCAACTGCTCGTACTGCTCGAGCCGGTGCGACGCAGCAGTCCATCGGCCGAGCCGGTATAGCGTGAGGCCGTACAGCTCCTGCACCTCGGCGACCGCGGCATACCGGGACGCCAGCGGCCGCAGCGTGGTGAGGGCATCCCCGAAACGCTCTGCGAGGAAGTCCTCCCCTGCCTCGCGCAATCGCTGCGACAGTCGCTGCTGTTCTGCGGACGGCATGCCCCGCACGCCGATCGGATCGAGCTGGGGAACCTCAAGTCGCACCTTGGAGCGACGACGACGTGGCGCGTCCTGCGGCGCACGCTTGGCGCGCTCGGGCGGCGGTGGCTGCTGAGGTCGCGGGCTCTGGCGTTCAGGCACCTTTGCCGCGTAGGCGTCACCCCGGTCGGCGCCGGGAATCGGCCGCAACACCGATGCGCCTTTGCGGGCCACCCCACCCCAGTCGGTGCGGCGAGCTGCCCGGGATGCCACCTCGTCGACCGGCTTATCGGGTCGCCGCGGAGCGTCCGAGCGGCGCTGCTGGGGTCGCCGACCGCGGGTGCGGCGCTGTTGATCATCGCCATCAGAACGGCCCCGGGGAGCGCGATCAGGCTGACCGCGACGGCTCCGATCCTGCCGCTGGCCACGGCCGCGATCGGGTCGCCCGTGTGTCGGCTTGCGAGGCGGGCGCCGGTTCTGCGTCACCCCCCGAGGGTAGGCCCGCAAGCGCGAAGAACCCCCGCCGCTAACACGACGGGGGTTCAGGGTTCCGGCAGCGACCTACTCTCCCAGGGGAATTGCCCCCAAGTACCATCGGCGCTGGCAGGCTTAACTTCCGTGTTCGGAATGGGAACGGGTGTGGCCCTGCCGCCATAACCACCGGAGATCTGTCGGTGCAGATTCCTGCACTGCGTACGGGCTTGCCGTACGCAGCATTCCGCGCTGCGTACGGGCTTGCCGTAGGCAGCATTCTGCACAGCGATGCACGCACAGCGCACGTACGTGAGGTGCGCTTCCTCGAGGCTGAGTACCGATACCAAGCCCTCGGCCGATTAGTACCGGTCTGCTGAACACATTGCTGTGCGTACACATCCGGCCTATCAACGTGGTTATCTGCCACGGGCCTTACCTGGTTGTACCAGTGGGAGATCTCATCTTGGAACAGGCTTCGCGCTTAGATGCTTTCAGCGCTTATCCCTTCCGCAGGTCGCCAACCAGCCGTGCTCCTGGCGGAACAACTGGCACACGAGAGCTGCGTCCATCCGGGTCCTCTCGTACTACGGACAGCTTTCCTCAAATCTCCTACGGCCACAGAGGATAGGGACCGAACTGTCTCACGACGTTCTAAACCCAGCTCGCGTACCGCTTTAATGGGCGAACAGCCCAACCCTTGGGACCTGCTTCAGCCCCAGGATGCGATGAGCCGACATCGAGGTGCCAAACCTTCCCGTCGATATGGACTCTTGGGGAAGATGAGCCTGTTATCCCCGGGGTACCTTTTATCCGTTGAGCAACGACGCTTCCACACGCAATCGCTGGATCACTATGCCCTGCTTTCGCACCTGCTCGACCTGTATGTCTCACAGTCAAGCTCCCTTGTGCCATTGCACTCGACGACTGATTGCCAACCAGTCTGAGGGAACCTTTGGGCGCCTCCGTTACCATTTGGGAGGCGACCGCCCCAGTCAAACTACCCGCCTGGCACTGTTCCCGAACCCGATCAGGGTCCTAGGTTAGAGTTCCGACATGAGCAGGGTCGTATTTCAAGGGTGACTCCACGCATGCTGGCGCACACGCTTCCTAGTCTCCGACCTATCCTACACAACACGTGCCACAACCCAATACCAAGTTATAGTAAAGGTCCACGGGGTCTTTCCGTCCTTCTGTAGCCAACGAGCATCTTTACTCGTACTTCAATTTCGCCGGGTCTGTGGTTGAGACAGTGGGAAAGTCGTTACGCCATTCGTGCAGGTCGGAACTTACCCGACAAGGAATTTCGCTACCTTAGGACCGTTATAGTTACGGCCGCCGTTTACCGGGGCTTAGGTTCACAGCTTCGCTCCGAAGAGCTAACCGTTCCCCGTAACCTTCCGGCACCGGGCAGGCGTCACAGCGTATACATGGTCTTACGACTTCGCACGCTGCTGTGTTTTTAGTAAACAGTCGCTTTCCCCTATTTTGTGCCACCCTTTCCGGCTCGGGCAGCTAGTGCCGTCACCATCGCAGGGTCATCCTTCTCCCGAAGTTACGGATGCAATTTGCCGAGTTCCTTAACCACAGTTCTCCCGTTCGCCTGAGTATGCTCTACCTGCCTACCTGTGTTGGTTTAGGTACGGGCACCACGTGAACTCGCTAGAGGCTTTTCTAGGCAGCATGGAATCAATGACTTCGCCTGTAGCGGCTCGGCATCGCGTCTCGGACTTCATGGGGCCCGGACTTACCTAGTCCCCGTCCTACTCGCTTACCCCAGGTCTACCATCGCCTGGGTTCACCTATCCTCCTGCGTCCCCTCATTGCTGTCCTCGGTGCGGTGGGTCGGTTCGTCGTTCCCCGAAGGGAGGACAGCCCCTTAGCAACCGCATTTTGGACTTGGCGCGCACGTGGTGGTACCGGAATATCAACCGGTTGTGCATCGACTACGCCTCTCGGCCTCGCCTTAGCTCCCGACTAACCCTGGGAGGACCAGCCTTCCCCAGGAACCCTTGGGCTTACGGCGGAGGGGATTCGCACCCCTCTCTCGCTACTCATGCCAGCATTCTCACTCGGACCCGCTCCACCGGCGCTCACGCTCCGGCTTCGCTGCAGGCACGACGCTCCCCTACCCCTCGAGCTCGCTCGAAAGCGAACTCAAAGGCGCGGCTTCGGCGGTGTATTTAGCCCCGTTACATTATCCGCGCAGGACCACTCGACCAGTGAGCTGTTACGCACTCTTTCAAGGGTGGCTGCTTCTAAGCCAACCTCCTGGCTGTCTGGGCAATCCCACATCGTTTGCCACTTAATACACACTTAGGGGCCTTAGCCGGCGCTCTGGGCTGTTTCCCTCTCGTCCAACGAAGCTCATCCCCCGTGGACTCACTGCCGCACTCTGGAGCCATGGCATTCGGAGTTTGACTGGGGTCGGTAAGCTTGTGGGCCCCCTAGCCCAATCAGTGCTCTACCTCCATGGCTGAACGTGCGACGCTGCACCAAAATGCATTTCGGGGAGAACCAGATATCACCGTGTTTGATTGGCCTTTCACCCCTATCCACAGGTCATCCGCCCAGTTTTCAACCTAGGTCGGTTCGGGCCTCCACGGAGTCTTACCTCCGCTTCACCCTGCCCATGGATAGATCACACGGCTTCGGGTCTACAGCATGCGACTGTGCGCCCTATTCGGACTCGCTTTCGCTCCGGCTTCCCATCACTGGTTAACCTTGCCACACACCGTAACTCGCTGGCTCATTCTTCAAAAGGCACGCTGTCGCGCTTGGACACAAGTGCCCAGTAGCGCTTCAACTGCTTGTAAACCAATGGTTGCAGGTACTATTTCACTCCCCTCCCGGGGTACTTTTCACCTTTCCCTCACGGTACTAGTTCGCTATCGGTCGCCGACACATATTTAGCCTTACGAGGTGGTCCTCGCAGATTCACGCCGGCCTTCACGGAACCGGCGCTACTCGGGAGCAATCCCAGGAGGCAAGCAGATTTCGCGTACGGGGCTGTCACCCTCTGCGGCCCGCCTTTCCTGTACGGTTCCGCTATCTGCCTGCTTTGTAACTCCTTGACCGATCTGGTGCTCGGTCGGGGATGTCCCACAACACCGATCCGGCAACGCCACCAGGCTTTACCACCGGACTCGGTTTAGGCTCTTCCCATTTCGCTCGCCGCTACTCCGGGAATCGCTGTTGCTTTCTTTTCCTCAGGGTACTGAGATGTTTCAATTCCCCTCGTTCCCTCTACCTGCCCTATAGATTCAGGCAGGAGTGACACCCGATAAAGGGTGCCGGGTTTCCCCATTCGGATATCCACGGATCAAAGCCTATTCGGCGGCTCCCCGTGGCTTATCGCAGCCTATCACGTCCTTCATCGGTGTTCGGCGCCAAGGCATTCACCATTGGCTCTTCGTAGCTTGGTATATCGATACTCAGTCTCGAAGAATCAAATCTCCTCTGCCACAGTCTCAAATGTGACAGTCGCAGAGGACTTTGATGCTCGTGCATCGCTATGCAGTTATCAGAGAGCCGCGGCGTCAAGGCGCGACGCAGCGCTCCCTGGCAGCAGAACAGAGGACGAGCTGATTATTGCCAAATGGCTCTAGACAGCACCAGTGCTCCAACTGGGAATCTCCGTCTGAGATCTGAGACCACGGTGGTCTCATTCTCGGAGGTGACTCCTTAGAAAGGAGGTGATCCAGCCGCACCTTCCGGTACGGCTACCTTGTTACGACTTCACCCCAATCGCTAACCCCACCTTCGACAGCTCCCTCCCTTGCGGGTTGGGCCACTGGCTTCGGGTGTTGCCAACTTTCGTGGTGTGACGGGCGGTGTGTACAAGGCCCGGGAACGTATTCACCCCGGCGTTGCTGATCCGGGATTACTAGCGACTCCGGCTTCATGGAGTCGAGTTGCAGACTCCAATCCGAACTGAGACCGGCTTTTTGGGATTCGCTTGACCTCACGGTTTCGCAGCCCTTTGTACCGGCCATTGTAGCATGTTTGCAGCCCTGGGCATAAGGGGCATGATGACTTGACGTCGTCCCCACCTTCCTCCGACTTGTCGCCGGCAGTCTCCCACGAGTCCCCGCCATTACGCGCTGGCAACATAGGACAAGGGTTGCGCTCGTTGCGGGACTTAACCCAACATCTCACGACACGAGCTGACGACAGCCATGCACCACCTGTGATGGGACCATAAGGAGGCCGCATCTCTGCGGCTGTCCCCAACATGTCAAACCCAGGTAAGGTTCTTCGCGTTGCCTCGAATTAAGCAACATGCTCCGCCGCTTGTGCGGGCCCCCGTCAATTCCTTTGAGTTTTAGCCTTGCGGCCGTACTCCCCAGGCGGGGCACTTAATGCGTTAGCTACGGCACGGATCCCGTTGGATGGGACCCACACCTAGTGCCCAACGTTTACGGCGTGGACTACCAGGGTATCTAATCCTGTTTGCTCCCCACGCTTTCGCTCCTCAGCGTCAGTACCGGCCCAGAGTGCTGCCTTCGCTATCGGTATTCCTCCTGATATCTGCGCATTTCACCGCTACACCAGGAATTCTACACTCCCCTACCGGACTCTAGTCATGGCAGTATCGAGTGGCGTCTCAGAGTTGAGCCCTGAGTTTTCACACCCGACTTACCAAACCGCCTACGAGCCCTTTACGCCCAATGAATCCGGACAACGCTTGCGCCCTACGTATTACCGCGGCTGCTGGCACGTAGTTGGCCGGCGCTTCTTCTGCAGGTACCGTCAATTTCGTCCCTGCTGAAAGGGGTTTACGACCCGAAGGCCTTCTTCCCCCACGCGGCGTCGCTGCGTCAGGCTTTCGCCCATTGCGCAATATTCCCTCCTGCTGCCTCCCGTAGGAGTCTGGGCCGTGTCTCAGTCCCAGTGTGGCTGATCGTCCTCTCAGACCAGCTACCCGTCGATGCCTTGGTGAGCCGTTACCTCACCAACAAGCTGATAGGCCGCGAGACCCTCCCGGAGCACCGGAGCGTTTCCTGAACGCACCATGAGGTGCAAGCAGGGTATTGGGTATTAATCCAGGTTTCCCTGGGCTATTCCCATCTCCGGGGTAGGTTTCTCACGTGTTACTCACCCGTTCGCCACTCTCCCATTGAGACCGAAGTCTCGGGGTCGTTCGACTTGCATGGATGAAGCGCGCCGCCAGCGTTCGTCCTGAGCCAGGATCAAACTCTCCGTCGAGATCAAGCCCACGATGTCATGCGGCTGAGCCGCGGTCGATCGCAGGCACGATCGAAGAGCCTGTGCCACGATCCGAGGGAAAACCCTCTTCCCGCGGCGACTGGCTGGAATTGGTGCACCGTCGCATGTGGGTTCGCACGAGGCGAGCCCGATGAGACGGCACGAACAAGTTGGTCCCCGGTCATGGGTAGACCGCGGACCGGCTGTGTGGTTCGACCAGCGGCTGGAATCCAGCAGCCGATCGCCCGCACTGGCGTTTTCGTCCTCTGTTCTGTTGTCAAGGAGCGCTGCTGAGGCGAATCCGCCGGCAGCTGACACTCGATCGGCGCCTGCCGCTGCCCTCTGCGAAAGAGTGCTGCGGGTGACGCCGCCGGAGGTGTCGGACCCCTCTGGACGGCGTTGCCGCCCCTGAGGGGGACGCATGAGACTACAGCGGCCGACCCACCTCCGCAACCACCCTCAGCAGCCGATTCGGCGCGATCGCGCAGGATTCAGGGAGCAGTCGCGACATGCCAGCGTTTCTTGCCGCGCCGCAGCAGCACATAGCGGCCATACAGCAGGTCATTGGCCCCGAGCTGGCGGTCGGGATCACTGGTGCGATCCCCATTGATGTACACGCTGCCCTCGGCCAATGCCCTGCGCGCGTCGCTGCGGCTCTGGGCCAATTCGGCATCGACCAGCACATCGACTACAGACGCATCAAGTGCTCGCAGCGGGGCCGAGGGAACTTCGGTGGCCACAAACGCCAGCGCCGGCGCTGACACCTCGCTCAGTGACGCCATCCCGCCGAACAGCACCTCGCTGGCACCGGCTGCAGCCGCGGCCGCAGCGTCGCCATGCACGATGCTCGTGATCTCGGCCGCGAGACGCCGCTGCCCCTCGCGCCGCCCGGGGTCGGCCTCGTGTGCAGCAGCGATCTCAGCCACCTCGGCCATGTCGAGGAAAGTGAGCTGCGCCAACAGCTTTCTGACGTCGACATCGTCGACGCCGATCCAGGCCTGGTAGAAGCGGTACGGACTCATGGCCTCGGCGCTGAGCCACAGCGTCTCGCCGCCTGCCGTCTTGCCGTACTTGGTGCCGTCGCTGCGCGCGAGCAACGGCCAAGTCAGCGCATGGGCAGCGCGCCCGAGCCGGCGGCGGATCAGGTCGATGCCGAGCACGATGTTGCCCCACTGGTCAGAACCGCCGACCTGCAGTTCGCACTCGACGTTCTCCGCGAGCCACAAGTAGTCGTATGCCTGCAGCAGCATGTAGCTGAATTCGGTGTACGACAGGCCGTCACCCTCGTCGAGACGGTTGCGAACCGACTCCTTGCCCACCATCTGCTGCACGGTGACGTGCTTGCCGACATCTCGCAGGAAGTCGAGCACGCCGACGCCGACGGTCCACGCACGGTTGTCGAGCAGGCGCGCCGCGTAGGGCCCGTCGTCGAAGTCGAGGAATTGGCGCAGCTGCGGCACGATTCCCTCGAGATTGCCGGCCAGCGCGTCGTCATCGAGCAGGTTTCGCTCGGTCGAGCGTCCGCTGGGATCACCGACCATGCCCGTTGCGCCGCCGGCCAGCGCGATAGGGCGATGTCCTCCGAGCTGCAGCCGCCGGAGCGTCAGCAGCCCCATGAGATTGCCCACATGAAGGCTTGCAGCGGTGGGATCGAAACCGCAGTACACCGTGATCGGTCCGGACTCCAGCCGCTGCGCGAGCGCCCGACGGTCTGTCGTCTGATGGATCAGTCCACGCGCTTCGAGGTCGGCCAGCACGTCCACACCGCCAGTCTGCCGGACAGCCGTCGCCGCGAGACCTCCGGCTAGTTGCGAGGCGTCCAACGGAAGAAGCGCAGGGTGACCAGCACCCCGAACGCGCCCCACACCCCGAGGATCGCCCAATGCCACGCCGGCATCGGTACGCCTTCGCTGAATGGGTCGAAGGTGCGTCCTAGCGCGACAGCCAGATGCTTGATAGGGAATACATCGCCGATGAAGGTCATCCAGCGCGGCGCTCCGTCCGACGAGATGAACACGTCGGACACGAAGTACAGCGGCAGCACGCACATGTTCGTGATCGCCGGAGCTGCCTGCTCACTGGTGCACACGCACGTGATGGCGAGCCCCAAGGCCGAGAACGCCGCTGCGCCCACCCCGAGCGTGATGAGCAGGCTCGGCACCGCACCTGGCTGGACTTCGACGCTGTAGCCGAGCCAGCCGATGCCGATCACGAGTGCTGTCATGAATACGGTCAGCACCAGCGATGCAGCGACCTGCCCGCCCACATAGACCCACGGCGGCAGCGGCGTCGCGCGCATGGCTTTGAGCACGCCGCTCTCGCGCCTGATGACCGTGACGATGGCAGCGTTCATGAAGTTCGCCGACACCAGCGCCAGTGCCAGGATCCCCGGGACGTAGACGGTCGCGACGCGCGCTCCAGTCGAGCTGATGATCTCGTTGCCGAAGATCGAGGTGAAGATCACCAGGAAGATGATCGGCAGGACCACTGTGAAGAAGGTGGCCGCCGGGCTGCGCCGGAAGCCCAGCAAGTTGAAACGCGCCTCGCTGCGCAGCTGCCCCAGGCGGGTCATGAACCGTCTCCCGACGATGAGTCCCCAGTCAGTGCCAGGTACGTGTCCTCCAGCGTCGGCGGTTGAACAGCCAGTGAGTCGAGCCGGGTCCCGGCCGCCTCGGCGGCGCCGAGCAGCTCGCGCACGACCTCGTCTACATCACGCGTGGCGAGCGCAGGCCGTTCGACTTGTCGCTCGGTCTGCCGCTCAACGGCCGCCGTGCCGACAGCGGTCCGGGACCGCATCGACGCATCCTGGCCGCGGAGCAGATCTCGCAGCCGATCAGGCAGCACCCCAGGGCTCAATTCCGCGGCATCCCAGCTGATCTGCGAGGGCATTGCGACTTGCGCCGCCAGTTCGAGGGCAGTGCCATCGGCCACGATGCGGCCCCGCGAGATCACCGCGATCCGGTCTGCCAGTTGGTCTGCCTCGTCCATGTAGTGGGTGGTCAGCAGCACGGTCACACCCAGTGACCGCAGACCGTCGATGGTCTGCCACGCCTCGCGGCGGGCAGCAGGGTCGAATCCGGTCGTCGGCTCATCCAGAAACACGAGCTCGGGATCGCCCACGAGGGCAAGCGCTACGGCCAGGCGCTGCTGCTGCCCTCCCGACAAACGGCGAGTCCGGGTACCAGCTGCCTCGGCAAGCCCGACAAGCTCCAATACCTCTGGGGTCGGCCGGGGCGACCGGTAATACGCCGACCACATCGTCACGATCTCCGCAGCGGTGAAGTCGCCCTCGTGCTTGGCCCCCTGCAGAACGACCCCGATGCGCTCTCTCCAGTTCGCGGTGGCCTCCGCCGGATCGACGCCCAGCACCTGCACGTCTCCAGACGTTCGGGTGCGGAGGCCTTCGAGTATCTCGACGGTCGTGGTCTTGCCGGCCCCATTGGGACCCAGGAAAGCCACGACCTCGCCGATCGCGACCGACAGGTCGACGCCGGTGACCGCCTCGACTTCCCCGTATCGCTTGTGAAGCCCGGTGACCTCGATGGCAAGGTGTGCCTCGCCGCTCATCTCGTGTGTCCACCAACTGCGGCACTGCCGTGACTGCTGGCGAGGCCATCGCCGGGGTCATCGGCCGGAGCGTCGATGCCGTCATCGGCGTAGCGCTCGGGATGGGCGACCTGCGGCCGCACTGCTGCTGCGTACAGCAGGACACCCAGCGGACCGCTGTAGACGATCAGCAGGACCCAATGCCAGCGACGCTTGCCCACCTGCTCAAACCGATCGCGGCCCAGTCGGGCGATGTCGACAATTCCACCGGCCATGATCAGCGCCGCCACAGCGGCTGCGGCGATCAGCACAGCGCCGAAGTCCACCCGGTCACGCTACCGGTGCTGCCGCGTGCGGCCCAGAGGCGGAGCCCCGGGCCCAAGCGGCCCGTGAGCGCCGTCACAGGCAGAACGGCGAACAAGAGCGCCAAGCACGGAGCGGGCGATGCCTTCAGACGCCCAGTGATGTCACGGCGTCCGCGATGTAGAACCCGGCACCGGCGATTCCTGCGACGAGGAAGCCGATTCCTGCTGTCCAGAGCGTGCCATTGAACAGCAGCCGTCCGCCGGCGGCCAAGACCACGGTGACAGCGATCACGGGCAGCACCGAGCCCGGCAGGAAGGTGACAGCAATCCAGCCCAGCACCAGACCGCACAGCAGCAGGACGATGTTCTCGACCAGCTGCAGCACCTGATGCACGTAGCCACCGTACGCGCCAGCAGCAACGCGCCTACTCGTCGCTGCGTTGCCTCAAGGTGCGGGCGAGGTCGAAGCCGTATCGGGCCAGACGGCGCGTGCTGGCGTCGAGTCCCAGCTCGGGCTCGGTGAGTTCGTCGTACCTGATCCACTTCAGCTCTTCGGACTCGTGGTTGCCGCGCGTCACGGCATGGCGTGGTGCACGAACAAGGAAGCGCACGTCGAAGTGAAGATGATCTGGCTCGGGGTGCCTGCGGTTGACAAACAGGTGCACGTCAATGTCGACCGGTTGGCTCCAGACCTCCAGGCCGTCGATGCCGGTCTCCTCGGTGGCTTCGCGCAGGGCAACACCTGGGAGGGAACGCTCGCCATCGGCATGACCGCCCGGCTGCAGCCAGCGACCGATCTTGCGGTGCAGCAGCACCAACCCCTGCGTTGCGTCGTGGTTTACCACCCAGGACGATGCCGTCAGGTGTCCGGCCGCACACGAGCGATGGAGCGCATCGGGATGACGCGCGGCGAAGCCGATCAATCGTCGCCGGTGCTGAGCCTGGACGCGATCTTGAGGCTCGAATCGCTCCACGGCCTCGAGTGCCACGGCGAGGCCGGCTTTCGCATCTGATGAACCAAGCTGCCGCACCGCCGGGGCAGCCGCGTGCCAACACGGCTCCCGAGTGCCGCTGTCGCGTGCCGGCGAACGGTTGCCCCGCAATGTCACCGTTTGCTCACGTGCGAGTTGCCGGCTACATACCAGCGCCATGGCACGTCGGTGCCGCGGCTGATGCCGATGCGGGTCGTGCTCACAATGTCCGCCGCAGTCCAGCCGTCGTCGCGGATGCTGAGTCCGCCGTCGGTCGTGAGGTCGCAGCCGTCGTGGGCACCATCGATGCCGAAAGCCTGGGTGAGCTTGCCCGGACCCGAGCACAAGTCGCTGCCGCCGATCGATCCTGGGGTGCGACTCCGCCGCGCCGCCATGGAATCAGTGCCGTGCACCGGCTCGAGCGCTCGCAACAGGACCGCGTCGCCGATTCCGGTCGGCGCACAGACTGCGTTCGCGCACCAGTGCATGCCGTAGATCAGGTACACGTAGAGGCGTCCTGGCGGCCCGAACATGGAGGCGTTGCGAGCCGTCGGGCCGCCACGCGAATGTGCCGCGGGATCTCCGTTGCCGCAGTACGCCTCGACCTCCACGATGCGGCCCGCGCGCAGCGTCCGGCCTGAGCTGTCAGGACCTTGGACCAGCAGCTTGCCGATCAGGTCGGGAGCAACCTCGGTTGCCGGGCGCTCGTAGAACGCCTGTGGCAGCGGCTCGCCCGCTGGCACCATCAATGCCCGGCTTGGGCGTCGCTGGCCGCGGCCAGTGCAGCGTCGAGACGGACGAGTTGAACCTCCACGGCATCGGGGCCGCCCGCGCCTGGCGTCGAGCGGCTGCGGTAGGCCGCGCCAGGCGCGAGCAGTTGCGCAGCCTCCGGGCCGAGATCCGGGTGCGCCACCACCAGTTCCGTCAGGCGGTGGGAACGCACAGAGGCGTCGGCGTCGTCCAGCGCCTGACGCACGAGCCCGGCGATGACTCCATGCGCATCGCGGAAGGGCATGCCCCGGGCCACCAGCCATTCGGCCAGGTCAGTGGCGGCCGCGGAGGGGTCGTCGGCACCCGCCGCCATGGCCGCTGCATCGAATTCGACGGTCTGCATCAGGCCGTCGAGCGCCAAGATCACCAATCGCACGGTGTCGACGGCGTCGAAGAGCGGTTCCTTGTCTTCTTGAAGGTCCTTGTTGTAGGCGAGCGGGAGCCCCTTGAGCGTCGCCAGCAAACCTGTCAGGTGACCGATCAGCCGTCCGGCCTTGCCGCGTGCCAGCTCGGCGACATCGGGGTTCTTCTTCTGCGGCATCATCGACGAGCCAGTTGCAAAGGCATCGTCGAGCACGACATATCCGAACTCGGCGCTCGACCACAGCACGAGCTCCTCGCCTAGCCGAGACAGGTGAATCCCCGACATCGCCAACGCGAACAGGGTGTCGGCCACAAAGTCGCGATCGCTGACGGCGTCGAGCGAATTCTCGAAGACCGCTGCGAACCCCAGATCGGCAGCAGTCGCCGAAGGATTCAGCGGCAGCGTCGAGCCTGCGAGTGCGCCGGCGCCGAGCGGCGAGACATCCGTGCGGCGCCTGGCGTCGCTGAGGCGCTCCACATCTCGCAGCAGCGCCCATGCATGCGCTGCCAGGTGATGCGCGAGCCCTACCGGCTGCGCCTGCTGCAGGTGCGTGTAGCCAGGCAGTCGTATGCCTGCGCCCTGGGCCTCTCGTGCCCTGGCGGCGAGCGTGCCCGCCAGGCCCAGCACCAGCCCCGTCAGCTCATCGATCGCGCGGCGGGTCCACAGGCGCAGATCGGTCGCGACCTGGTCGTTGCGACTGCGACCGGTGTGCATCTTGGCCGCGGCGCCGCAGAGCTCGGTCGCGCGGCGCTCAACGGCTGTGTGAATGTCCTCGTCGGTCGGAGCCCAGACCATACGGCCCTCGGCGATCTCGATTTCCACCTCGTCGAGAGCCGCCACGATGTCGTCACGCTCGCCGTCAGGCAGCAGACCCACTGCGGCCAGCATCGATACGTGAGCCCGTGACGCAGCGACGTCCTCGGAGAACATGCGCTGGTCGAACGGGAGCGAGTCGTTGAGCGACGCGAGGGCATCCGCGGGCGCGGCGGCGAAGCGGCCGTGCCACAGGGTGGCGGGGCCGATTCGGGACGGGCCGATCGGTTCCGGGGATGTGTCGTCGGCAGGAGTGCCGTCAGCAGGCATCGGACAGCACGCTCACAAGTCGGCCAGATCCCGGCAGTGCTCGGCAACCGCCGGGCCGCCGAGTTCCTCGGTGGCCACGATGAACAACGTGTCGTCGCCCGCCACCGTGCCGACCACGCCGTCGACCGCACTGCGGTCGATCGCCGAGGCAACGACGTGCGCCGATCCCGGCGGCGTGCGCAGCACCACGATGTTCTGCGACGAGCGCACGTCAAGCACCCAGTCCGAGAACACTCGGCGCAGGGTGTTCGGCGCCAGCGCCTCGCGCGCGTCGGCTTCGGGCACCGCGTACACGGTGCGCCCTGCAGTGCGCATCTTGGCGACGCCCAGCTCGTCGAGATCGCGGCAGACGGTCGCTTGGGTGACCTCCACTGAGCGCTCCGCCAGCAGGCCGACCAGCTGCGCCTGGCTGTTGATCTCGTGACTAGCCAGCAGCTCGCGGATGAGATGCTGCCGCTGCGCCTTGGTGCTCATGATGCTGCTCCCGACGACGCCGCTCCATGCGGCGCTGAACCGGCCGACGCCGCTCCATGCGGCGCTGTGCCCGCCAGGAAGGCCAGCAGGCCCCGAGCGGCATGCATCCGGTTCTCGGCCTGCTGCCAGATGCGGCTGGCCGGACCGTCGATGACCTCTGCAGCCACTTCTTCGCCCCGATGCGCCGGCAGGTCATGCAAGAAGATGGCATCGTCGGCAGCGAGCGACATCAGCTCCGGCGTGACTTGGTACGGACCGAATGCTGCCAGGCGCTCGGCCTGCTCGTCTTCTTGGCCCATCGAGGTCCATACATCGGTGTAGACGACGTCGGCGCCCGTCGCTGCCGCTGCGGGGTCGTCCGTGACGGTGCACTCGCCGCCCAGTGCCGCTATGCGATCCAGCGTCGCCCCTGACGGTCCGTAGCCGTCTGGCACCGCGAGCGTGCTCGGGATGCCGAGCATGGCGCAGCCGATGGCCAGTGATCGCCACACGTTGTTGGCGTCGCCCACAAATGCGACGCGCTCGGTGCGATCGAGACCGATGCACTGCGAAACGGTGAGCAGGTCTGCCAAGGCCTGGCACGGGTGTGCATTGTCGGAAAGCAGATTGATGACCGGCGCCACCGCGCAGGCCGCCATGCGCTCGAGGTGGCGGTGCCGAAAGACGCGGACGGCGATGATGTCGTGGAAGCAGGCAAGCGTCCGCGCGATGTCTTCCGCGGTCTCGCGAACGTCCATGCCCACTTCTTCGGGACGGATGTAGACGGGATGCCCGCCGAGCTGGTGGACCGCCATCTCCATCGAGTTGCGTGTGCGGTTCGACGGCTTCTCGAACACCAATGCAACGCCGCTGCCCTGCAGGACTGGCGGCGCAGCTTCCGGGGCGCGAGACGACATGTCGAGCACCCACTGCAGCTCGTCGGCCGACAGATCATCGACTTCCAGGAAGTGACGCATCAGCCCAGCTTCCCGTTGCCGGCGAGCACGCTCGCGAAGATTGCGAGGCCCTCGTCGATCTGCTCGCTCGAAACGACGAGCGGCGGCGCGAAACGCACGGCCGTGGGCGTAATCCCGTTGATCACGAGGCCGGCCTCGAGACACGCAGCAGCAATCTCGGGACCGCTGCGACCGGTGGCATCGGTGTCGAGCTCAGCCGCGATGAGCAAGCCGAGGCCGCGGGTGTCGACGACGCCGGGAACGCCCATGAGCTTGCCGGCGAGCTCTTCGCCACGGGCAGCAGCCACCTCAGGGGCACCGATTGCCTCCATGGTGCGCAGCACGGCACGCGCCGCGCTCGCGGCCAGCGGCTGCCCGCCGAACGTCGTCGCGTGATCGCCCGGCTGGAACGCGGCGGCGACCTCCCGGCGCGCCCAGACAGCACCGATCGGCACCCCGTTGCCCAGCGCCTTGGCCATGGTCACGATGTCGGGTCGAGCTGCGCCGGTCGGTCCCCCGGCCGGGTCGAAGTGGTGGTTCCAGGCAAACCACTCGCCCGTGCGCGCCAAGCCGGTCTGGACCTCGTCGACGATGAACGCCATGCCGCGCTCGTCGCAGATCTCACGGACGCGGTGCAGGTAGGCGCTGTCGGCAACGTTCACGCCCCCCTCGCCCTGGACAACCTCGAGCAGCACTGCACAGCAGCTGGGATCCAGTGCTGCCTCCAATGCATCCGCGTCGTTGTATGGCACGTGACGGAAGCCTTCGGGCAGCGGCTGGAACGTCTCGTGCTTCTCGGGCTGTCCGGTGGCGTGAAGCGTCGCCAGCGTGCGCCCATGGAACGAACGCAGCGCACTGACCACGACGTAGCGACCGCGACCGCCGTGCTTGCGCGCCAGCTTGATCGCCCCCTCGAGCGATTCGGCACCGCTGTTGCAGAAGAAGACCTGCCCGCCGCCGCCCTGCAATCGGTCGATGGTCTGGGCGACCTCGACCTGCGGTTCGGTGCCGAACAGATTCGACACGTGCAGCAGCGTGCGCGCCTGCTCGTTGAGCGCATCGGCGACCGCGGGGTGGGAGTGGCCGAGCGACGTCACCGCCAGCCCCGCCAGGAAATCCAGGTAGCGCTTGCCGTCGCGGTCGTAGAGCTCGCAGCCGCTGCCGCGCACGAACTGGACCGGCGGAGGCCCGTAGGTCGGCATGAGCGGGCAGTGCTCCAGCTCTGCGGCACCCATGGCGGCCGCGTGGGGCGACAGCCCGTTCGTTGCACTTGTCGCCGTGGTCGTCTGTGTCATGAGATCGTGGCTCGCTCTCGGTATCTCGGGTTCTCAGGTTTCAGGTACTCAGGTTTCAGGTACTCAGGTTTCGGGTACTCAGCGGTCTGGGCTAATGGCCGGTTTGCAGGGCTGTCGGCCGATCACGGGTGATCATGGTGCCGACACCGGCATCGGTGAACAGCTCGACGAGCACAACGTGCGGAACGCGGCCGTCGAGAAGGTGTGCGCTGTTGACGCCGTTGCGTACGGCGCTGATGCAGGCTTCGATCTTGGGGATCATCCCGCCTGCAATCGTGCCGCTCGCCAGCCGGGCAGCCAGCGAGTCGGCCGTTGTCTGCTCCACGAGCGAATCCGGGTCGTCAACATCGTCGAGCAGTCCCGCCACATCGGTGAGGTACACGACCTTCTCGGCATCGAGAGCCGCGGCCACTGCGCCGGCGACCGTGTCCGCGTTGATGTTGTATGCCTGCCCCTTGGCATCGGCGCCGATCGTGGAGATCACCGGGATCAGCCCCTCCGCAAGCAGCCGTTCCAGCAGGTCGGTGTTCACATCGGTGACCTCGCCCACGAATCCCAGATCAGGGTTCCGGGCGGTGGCGGTGATGACTCGGCCGTCTTCGCCGGAAATGCCCACGGCCAGCGGCCCGTGCACGTTGATGGCGCCGACGATGTCGCGGTTGACCTTGCCGACCAGAACCATGCGTGCGATGTCCAACGTTTCCGCGTCGGTGACCCTCAACCCATCGCGAAACTCCGATGTCTTGCCGAGGCGTGCCATGAGATCGCCGATCTGCGGGCCGCCGCCGTGAACCACGACCGGCGCCAGGCCGATCTGGCGCAGCAGCACCATGTCGGCGGCGAAGCCGTCGGTGAGCGCAGTGTCGACCATCGCATTGCCGCCGAACTTGACAACCACCACCTTGCCCCGCCATCGGCTGATATACGGCAGCATCTCGACGAGCAGCTCGGCACGCTCGACCTGCTGGGCGTGGACGTCGTCCGTAATCACGGCATCAATCCTGTCGTTGGCAGACCGGCTGTCTCGGGGAGTCCGAGTGCGATGTTGGCGCACTGCACCGCCCCGCCGGATGCACCCTTGACCAGGTTGTCGATTGCGCTGAGCACGACCAGCCAGCCAGTTCGGGGATCCACCCTGGCACTCAGATGGCATGTGTTCGCACCGAGCGTTGCCTTGGTATGGGGGGCATCACGGTGCACCACCACGAACGGCTCGTCGGCATAGAAATTTGCCAGCACACCGAGCGCGTCATCGGTGGACAGGCCTTCTGACGGTCGGGCGTAGCAGGTCGCCAGAATGCCGCGCACCATTGGCGCCAAGTGCGGCGTGAACAGCACTTGGCACCCGGTTGCCTGCTCGATCTCCGGCGTGTGACGGTGGCTAAGCAAGCCGTAGGCCACGAAGTCTGCGTCGACGCTGGAGAACGTCGTGTTGGGCTTGGGCGCCCGGCCTGCGCCGCTGACCCCCGACGCGGCATCGATCACGACCCCGCTCGTCGAGATGTGGCCGCCGCGGGCGAACGGCGCCAGGGCCAGGGCAGCAGCCGTTGGGTAGCACCCGGGCACGGCGACGCCCGCAGCGCCGCGCAGTGCCTCGCGGCCGAGCTCGGGAAGCCCGTAGGGCAATTCGCCCAGCAGCTCTGGCATCGGATGAGCTGCGCCGTACCACTGCGGGTACAGCTCCGGGTCGGTCAGCCGGAAGTCCGAACCCAGGTCAACCACACAGCCGACGCGCTTGTACAGGTCGGCAACGACGGGCGCGCTGGCCATGTGCGGCAGGCCCAGGAACACCACGTCGAGCCCGACGAATATCTCGGGGTCGTATGCGCAGTAGCGAAGACCGCCGTAGTCGGCCGCCAAGCTGGGGTACAGGTCGCGGACCGCAGCACCTGCCTGCGTGTCGCCGGTAACAGCGACGACGTCGAATGACGGGTGCACTGCCGCCAGTCGCAGCAACTCCGCGCCGGTGTAGCCGGACGCACCCACGATGCCGACGCGCACCGGCGCCGCCGATGCCGTACTGCTGATCGCGTTCGGGCCGTTGTCTGTGTCCATTGCGGCGTGCCCATCTGTGAGATCGATGCTCACTGTACCAAGCGCTCAGCCGAACTAT
The DNA here is from genome assembly GCF_965219595.1 of Candidatus Poriferisodalis sp. Lineage (NCBI taxonomy): Bacteria > Bacillati > Actinomycetota > Acidimicrobiia > Acidimicrobiales > Candidatus Poriferisodalaceae > Candidatus Poriferisodalis > Candidatus Poriferisodalis sp. Next base: position 2,528,016 of record NZ_OZ244781.1, on the reverse strand, counting down.
GCATAAACACGCAAAATTATTCATATGCGCGGCCGGACTCTGCAGAATCGTCCTAGCCCAGACGGGAGACGGGCCGTGTGTCACCGTTCCTGCTCAGGACTGCGCTGAAACCCAACGCTCACATTTACGGGGGGCAGCGCGCGCCGTGCCTGCGCGGTGTGAGCGGACTCAGCGGGCCGGAGTGGGCAGGGCCTCGTTGACTGCGCGTCGAACCCAGGATGACACCGAGCGATCCTCCGCTGCGGCGACTGCTCTGATCTGTTCGAGCACGGTCGGCGGGAAGCGCACGGCGATCGGGTCGGACAGCCTCGGCGTGCGTCGTCGCGCCGGTCCTTGGGGACGCAGGTTTTCTGGCTGACTGTAGAACTCGAATTCCTCGGCGGGGGTCATGCGCTCAGCGTTCATCTGTCCTCCATGTACAGGGTGATGAGGTGCGAGGCCGCCTCATAGCAGCCGATCGGTCGGCACCGCGTCGCGTCGCCCGAATCCGATGGTGCGAGGGGGACCACGAGCACGGCTCCGTTGACTTCGGCGACCATGAGCCAGTGCGCGGGTGGGGTCGCAGGGTAGAAGAGCGGGTCGCTTTGCCAGACGTCGACGATGTCGGGTAGGCCGAGCGCGCCGTGCTTGAACAGGTGCGGGAGCTGGTCGGTGATTTCGAATGGGTCATCGTCGTCGAGGAGGTCCAGATCGAAGGGGCTCTCCACGGGAGTGACTGTATTACAACTGGATACAGAATGGACGCAGATCAGGGCTCAGCCGATTGACGCCGACGCCGGCGTGTTCGTCGACTGAGACCTGCGCTGCTGTACCGAGGCCGAGACGCGACTGCGATTCACGCACCACGCACGACAGCAGACGGAGCGGCGAGCGATGGGGCTGTCAGCATCGACGGTCCCGGCGCCTGAGTACGGCGAACTCCGCTGGCAGTTGTGGCGAACTGGTCATGAGGAACTCTGGCAATCACTGACCTGCTCTCGATTAATCCGCCTGCGCCATTTGTGGCCGGTCAGACAACTCAAGCGTGCTGGCGCTCAGCACTCGGGCAACGACGGCGGCACGGCAGGGGCTGCGATGTCGCCGGGGTCGGCTGTGGGGTCACCGGTGGCCGCGGCTGCTGTGGTCAGCAGGGCGGGGCCGGCTGCGGCTGCGTGTACCCGGTCCAGCCGTCCGGGCCACAGGGCGCTGAACGGTCCCACTGTCTCGCCGGTCACCTCCACGCGCACCCAGCCCGGCTGGCCTGCGCTGGGACGGCGCGAAGCGTCGGCGCCGCTGTGGCACCAGTCGCTGCGCACCACCGACGCGCCGGGCGTCCACCAGCGCCATCCGGCTGCGCTCGCTGCCGCGGTGCGCGCGACTGCGTCGTGGGCGGCCTGGGCCATCGACGACGCGCCCGGATGCGGGTCGGCACTCACATGGGGGCTGTCGTCGTGGGCAGAGGCCAGCCCGGCGTCTGCTGCTGCGGCCCACGCTGCCCGCAGCCCTGCTGACGCCGCTGCCTCGGCCTGCGCACGCGCTCCGCTCACTACGAGCGCCTGTGCTGCGAGCACCACCAGCAGCACCACCATCGCCGGCCACAGGATCAGCAGCGGCAGCACCTCCCCGCGTTCGTCGCGGCAGGCGCCGTTCGTCGCGGACGGGCTGTTCGGCGGCACGGCGAGCATCACGGCGGCGCGGTCCGGAACGGGCGGAACCGTTCGCGTTCGCCGCGCACGTCTTGCAGGCTGCACACTGGCAGCTTGTGCACCTCGAACCAGCCGCCGCCGTCTGCGAGCACTCCAGGCTTCCAGAACGGGCGCGCCTCGGTGTCGGCGAAGGTGATGCCGATGCGGGCGCACCGCTCCGCGTAGCGGCGGTTCAGCGCGTCGGCCTCGAACCGGTCGGCCGGCGCCCGCGCACGCCAGTCGCGTGTCACTGTGTCGGCCGCGATCACCGCTGCCCGGAAGCGGGCGCTGTAGCTGCCCGCGTCCACCGCCACGTCACGCACAGCCGTCTGCACCACCACCACGGCAGTGGCGCTGATCGCCGCGACGGCCGCTGCCACCAGCAGCCAGCTCAGCGACACCGCCCCCGCACAGCCCCGGCCCGCGCCCCCAGACCGACCCGATGCACCGCGACGGCCGAAGCGGGGTGACCCCGTGACGGCTGTGCACTGGCTGGGCACCGCGGCGGTATGGGCAGCGGCAGGCGTGTGGGCACTGCTCGGCGCGCACGCCACGGTCACCGACCTGCGCGAACGGCGCATCTCACGAACCGCCTGCTGGACAGCGGCCTTGCTCGTCACCGCCCTGCTGAGCGTCGCCGCTGTCGCCCACGGCCAGCCAGCACATCTGCTGCGCGTCGCCGCAGGCGCCGCCGCCGTGCTCATCGCCGGCGAGGCCCTCTACCGCATCCGGCCCCAGGCCATCGGCTACGGCGACATCCGGCTCATCAACGCCAGCAGCATCCTCACCGCATGGTGGGGACCCCAATGGCCCTGGTGGGCGCTGCTCGCCGGCGCAGCACTCGCCATACCCCAAGCCGCCACAGCGCACGCACGCCACGGACCCGCCACCACCATCGCCTGGGCACCGGCACTCGCCGCAGGCACCGCCCTCATCACACTCACCCGCCTCACCGCACACGGCACCACCCCATGAACCGCTGCGGAGAACCAGAAGTGTCAGATGCCGCTGTCTTGTCCGCACGCGGCCGCCTGAGAAGCGCTCGCCGCGTCTGCTCATTCGCGAATAGCTGCTGCCAGAGCATCCGGCGGCAGCGTCAAGCGGGCAGCGCAGTCGAGCACATCGCCCATCTCGGCAGCATCAGGAAGCCTCAGCCGACCCGACGGCGACAGCTCAGCGGGCAGCCATCTGAACGCAGCCGTGTTCGCTCCGCAACCCAACACCCGCCCGGTGTCGGCGACGCTCACCCACGTCACGCCCGAGTAGCACTCCAAATGCGCGGGATGCACCGTGAGAATCAGCAGCGGCCCGTCATGGCGAACCTGCACTTGCCACCAATCCCCCTCCGCCCGAGGCGGCGTACGCATTGCGTATGAAGCCGACGATCCGCCCGAACGCAGCGTCACCACATCACCCTCTACCGAGAACTCCACATTCGACGGACGCTCAGAAACCTCAGCCGCCAGCGGCGGAGAAGGCAGATCCAGCCTCTGCGCCTCTCCCCCCCAAGGCACGAAGAATGACGCCCCCCCGCCCGGCTCACTCATCTCGCCTGTTTCGATGCCGTCCAAGCCACGCGCCACCAGCCCGAGCTGCCCGAAGCACTGCGGCCTGAACCCTGCCAACGGCACCGACCTACTCGCAGGCACGTCAGCCGACAGATCCAAGAACTCCAGCCACGCCACCACCTCGTCAGCCGGGCCGTCCGCCGCATAGCTCCACTCAGTCGACAGCCATACCAACCCGCCGAATCCGCCCGGAGGGTCAACAGAGGATGGCGTGCGCAAATGCGCATCATCCACAACAGGCTGCGACGCAGGGCGCGGGGCGGCGTCCGCGGCGGACCTGTCCGCCGGTGCCCCTTCGCCCCTATCGTCCGCTCCGTCCGCCTCAGGTTTGTCAGCGGCGGCACCACCAGCGCCAAACTCTCGTCGCAACGGAACCCCAAGCGACGTCAGAGGGGCAGCTGCTGAACCCACCGAAGCGATCGGTTCGCGAGATTCAGAAGCGATATCACTAGCCGACCCCACGGAGCAACCCAGTGCCACACCAACCGACGCGACCACCAGCGCGAGCATCGCTATGCACACCGAACCTCGGGCACGCTTGGCTTGGCATAAGGTAATGATCCCGCAGCAGCCATCGGCGCTATCGCTCACTTGACAATACCCATACGGTAGTAGACCCACCCATCTATTGGCTATTCAACTAGCTCGCGATATGACAGCCAGATCATATTCAACAATGCTAAACGCGTCGGCTCGGCACAGGAACTATAATCATAATCACCCCATTTGGGCAGGGCGAACTCGATAGCTCGACCTTCGAGTTCATGGGCGACCAACTGCAACGCCCCGTACCCGCCGAAGCCGCCGAAGCAGCCGACAACATCTCCTGAGCCGATATCGAGCAAATAGGAATCAAGCCACGGGCAAGCAGCGTCACTGGAGACAATGAGGCCATAATTGACCGAATCGAAACCGGCGAAGCTAACATTGACGTCAAGATGATCCACGTTGTAACTCGACCTCGGGTCGACGTCGCCCTGATCGACCACCGCGTATCGAGGCATCACGCCACGCCCCCAAGGAACGCTCAAGCTGAGACCGCCGCCAACTCCGTACTTGAAGTCCGGTATCCATACGTCGACTCGGTCTTGCAATATATCTGGCACAGGAGGACAACCTGCCTGCGCCCCCAAGTCCACGACATGCATGAGTCCCCTATGCGTATCCCAGTATTGAAGAACAAAGCTATCGCCACCGACAGAATGATCGCGATCCACAAAGTCATCTACAGAAGAATCGTCGCCCAACACAATAAAGCCATGGAACGGCGCGGCCGGTGCTTGAGTCACCCCGGCACTAGCGACAGGCCTAGCGTCGTCCGCGGCAGCTGCACCTTGCGGTATGGCTATGGACAAAATGACCATTGCCAAGGCGAGCAGATAGGCAACCGCCGGACGACAGAGCGGCCGTGATCGTGCAGTCTCATGCCTACAGAGATCGCCGTAGCGAGCCATTTCACGGGGTATTTGGAACGACATTAACTGGTAAAATCTCAAGGTCAAGGCGACGAGCGCACATGAGATAATCGCCTGCTAATGCAAGGTCCGGTAGCGCCAAATTTTTTGGGATTTCCTCGGCAGGCTGGATCCAGCGGGTCGCCCAAGTATTGGCGCCGCAGGAAAGCATTTGGCCCGTGTTGGCTAGCGAGATCCAGCTTACCCCCGAGTAACACGGCAAATGTGCTGGGTGCACGGTGACGATGAACAGCTCACCGTCGTGGCGAGCTTGCGCTGTCCACGGTGTCTTGTGGCCATCGGACCGGAGATCGATGACCTGCTGCGACTCTCTATCAGACAACGTCAACTGGTTTCCGTAAATCGCGACATCTATATTGGAAGGCCGGTCAACGGCCTCGCGGATCAGTGAGTCAGTGGGTTGCTGCTGATATTGCGCCGTGCCACCCCATGGCACGTGGTAGAAAGCACCGCCGGTCTTGCCATCCGCTGTGATCTCACCAATCTCAACGCCTTCGGGGCCGTGGGACACCATTGCGACATGGCCCATACAGTCCAGATCGAGACCCTCGAGCGGCACCTGCGTGGCAACCTCGCCCTCAGCCGACCATCCCAAATACCGCAAACGCCATCCTAGGCTTGGATCTTCGGTCACTCCTGAACTCCACGAGGGGATGTAGAGCTGAACAATCCCTCGGAACGGCCACTTAGGTGCCGGACCATGCTCAAAGTAGCGCTGTGCTGTCCAATCGATTTCAAGCATACGAGTGGGCATCGCCCGACTCGTCGATGCCTCTCCCTCACCTAGTTGCGGGATGGCATCACTTACATGGTCATCGATGAAGTCTAAGCCAGTCATCGTCGTTGCAGATGCAGAGGCTGTCACCGTTGTTATTGCTGCCGTGGCAGTAGCGGCTGACTGTCTGGCTGGGATATCAGAACACGCACCTCCAACTAGTGCCATGAGCGCCGTGAGCAGAGCGTACCTGCGGGATCGAACACAGCGACTCATCACCTTACTCACGCTCATTGGGGGCCAGTCCACAGAGAAAGATTGACGGGATTGCACTCTAAGTCGACCGGCGGTTCCGGCAATACAAAACTCGATTCATCTGCCTCCATTGTCTGATCCCAGAGTACTGGCCCCCCCACTGACCAACCGCATGCAACCACATCACCCGATATACCGTCGAAAATATAGCTGTAGTCGTCGCATGGCGATTCGACTCCCGAGTAGAGCCTTATCGCAAAATTGCGTCCATCGGTACCACCAAATCCGGCAAAAAAACCGCCGTATAGCTCCCTTAGCTCCGACGCTCCTCTGTAGTCGACTTCAGAACCAGGATGATTCACTAATGTCAACTTGTCCCGATTCTCCAAGTCAAACCAAGCTGTACGCTCCCCAATCGAAAGTGCCAACCACGATCCCCGCGTCGGTGAATCAACCGTAGCCATCACCTGCGCTTGCAACCACTCAGGAAAGGGATCAGCCAACATCTCATTTGGCGTCCAATAGAGCGGGTATGCAGTATCTCCCCATGGTATACCAAAATGGCTTGATGCCCCCATATCGTTGAAGTGCGTGTACATGACGCCACTGTCCGACACAGATGGTTCATTTGCACATGTGACCGAGACTTGACCCATGAAAACACTGTGCAAAGCAGCGCGCTCGTCGTCCCAGTATTGTAAGTAAATTACGCTTTCGTCGGTACCGTCGTTGGAACGCGATTCGACTTTTATTGCACCCCGAAAAGGATACTTCGGCGCCTTAGCCCATTCGGGTGGCACCTGTATATTTCCCGATCCTGATTGCGCCAGAGCATTCCGCCCGCTCGTCGTCCCCAACATAGCGATCACCCCGCATATTATGACTGCACCTGCTAACAGGGCTAACGCAGCGCGACGCAAGCGCCGCTGCTTAGACTGAAGGAAATGTTGCATAGCCTTCCCATCGAAACGCTCCAGCACGCTTGTCGGCAAAGCCATGCATCATGACATAATCTAAAAACAAAAAATACTCATTCACATTCTTGATCGGATTCAACAACTCCATGCCGAAATCGGACAACAGAGTCTTGTAGCCTTCTTGAGTCTTTCGACCGTTGACAGTTGTAACGTTCCAGGATCCATCGTAATCTACCTGCACATCCGTAAATGCGTCGATGCAGTCTTGGATGAAATAATTGCACGATGTATAGGGCCGCTTGAACACACCTGCCCCAAGCGTAGCGGGATTTCTGACCCTTAAGGCTACGCCGGGACAACCGTTGTCGACATGGAAATGATGTTGATGTTTATTGATGTTCCGGTTCAGTACGTAGCTAAACCACTTGCGCAGTCCTGCCTCTACTGCGACAAGCCGCCTTCGAGACGTCACATCCATTGCCTCAGCAGCGCCATTGCACGGTCGCGATGCGATACGTCGGTTGTCTTGCTTCCAGCCAACCCAGTATATGTCCAGTGCCTTACCTTCGTAATGAAAACTGCCTGTTGAGCGAAGCACGCGCCGCTGCGCCTCCGTCACCAATAGTTCAAGCTCTTCATAACCAGTCCCGTAATTCTTGGCGAACCAGCCCACGTTACTCAAAAAAGACAGAAGTGGCTTACGCATATCAGGGTGACACCTGAGTGCTCCACTGGAGGACGAGAAGAAACGGGTCCCTCGCTTCGAGACGATCTGGTCGATATCCTCCGAGTCTACCGGACAAACGGGACCCTTCAGCCAGTCGTCATTCTGGAGCGATTCCCACTGCACTGCACGAAGATCGATTCCCAAGGGGTCGGTGCCGCTACTCATGTAATAGATCTCGTTGTCGTCCAAATTGATTGCTCGCGGTGGTTTGTAGCTGCAACCCGCTCCAGCCTCAACATCGCTATCGGCCTGTGTCATGTATGCCTACTACTTTCATCAACTAGAATAACCATGCAATATCGATATATGTCAAGTTGCCACCGAGACTTAGGATGCTTCCGCAGTATCAATTAACCGTACAGGAGGAAGTACAGAAGAAACCACCAGATCACGAGATATTTGGTTCAAAATGTTCGCCTCTACGGACTCCACATCTACTTCGATCAAATCACCATTGACTAGTGTTTTCGCCACACGATGACCATCCGCGGCTATAACCGATAAATGTACCGCTTCTCCCCATACTGATGCACCCAGCAATTCCTCGTGTGCTTCCAGAGTGAAGGCGATCTGATTTTTTGAGGTGTATCCTCGTGTGCCGGATACATCCGAAACTATAACGACCTCATCCCACTCAGTGCTCAAGACACCCCAAAGGGACCCGTGATCTATCGGAAGCAGGCGGTTGATTTCGGCTGTGCCGCTACGGGCACTGGAAGCATCTACGACAGCAAGCCCCGCAATGGAATCTGGTATCTCGGCAAACGCGTAGTAATCGATACCCAAGGTGCCACTGCTTTCGAACACACCGCTAATCGAGCCGCCTGTTCCCTCTCTGATCTCCAATGTCCGATAGTCCCAACTACGCAGATCTTCGGTAGAAATTGCAGTTGACAGATGATCCATGAAGGTATGCCGATGAGGGAACGGTACCGGTCGGTGTGGTTGTTGACGAAGGCGTACACTTTCGTGCCCTGCTGCTTGAAGTAGCTCTTCGTAATCCATTCCAAGCTCGAATACTAGTGAGCCAGTATTGACGAGCCTGTGTCCGCCGATGATGAGGGTGTCGTCGATGGTGCCGATGCAGCGTGCGGTGAAGTCGGGGGGTGCGTCTACTGGGTGCTCGGCGCCGTCGGTTTCTGAGCGGAGGACGATGCCGGTGCCAGCGGGGTCGGCTCGCAGGGTGAGGAGTTGGTCGTTCCAGACGGCGGCGTCTGCGAAGCCGGGCTCGACTTCGACGATCTCCACGCCCGGGTCCGCCGGCATCAGGCCTGCGGGGTTTGCCGCTGCTGGGGGTGCTGGGCTGCTGGGGCCGCCGAGCAGGCTGCGGCCTGCGAGCCCGGCGATGCCGGCTGCGCCTGCGGTTCCGCCGACTACGGCGAGGAACCGGCGGCGGCTCATCGGCTTGCGGGCCGCTGAGCTTGCGGGGCCGGTGTCGTCTGGTGCTGCGGGGGGTTCAGGCGTCATCGGTGCTCGGGGGGTGAGGGATCTTGACGTTGAGGGTGTGCCGGTCGGCGCTCGCCGGTGTGGTCTTGGCGGCTGCCGCGACGACGTAGGTGCCCTTGTCGAGCTCGAGACGGACCCTGGAGTCGGTCGTGTTGCCGTCCAGGTAACCGAAGCCGGTGCTGCTGGCGTCGCCGTCGTTGGTGCCGGCGTCATCGTTGCGGCCCGCGGGGTGCCGCCGAGGTCTGCTTTCACGTCGCCGGTGTCGATCGACCTGGGATCAGGCGGTGCGCGGTACAGCGCCAGATAGGTGTCGCGGTCGTCGGACCACAGCCGGATCGTGACCTGCGCGTCGTCGTGGGGCACCCGCAGCACGTAGAACTGCGCCCGATAGCTCGCAGCGCCGTCCGACACCGTGCAGGCTGTCGCCGCGGGCCAGCTGGCCGAGTCGAGATGCCAGCGGCCCAGCGACACATCGGCTACGCATCTGGCGGGTATCTGGGTGCCGTCGGGCTTGACGATCTTCACTTGGCCTGCGGCGGGTCCGGTGCATACGGCTCTGCCGATGACGACGATGACGGTCCGGCCTGGGGCGCAGGCCTTGCCTGCGGGCACGACTCTGACCGTCGGGGCGGTGCCGGTGTCGGCTGGCGGGGGATCGGCGTCGTCGGTCTGGGCGTCGGCTGCCGCGGCGGCGGAGGCGCTGTCGGGTTGCGTGGCGGTGGGCGTTTTGGGTGTGATGGCGACGACGGCGAGGTAGCTGCCAGGCCGGTCGGGTGTGACCTTCAGCACGCCTGACCCGGCGGCGGCGCTGACGGTCACGTCCGCGCCCACGTCGCCTGCCATGGCCACTTCGGCGTTTGCGGGCCGGTACTCGAACACGAACTCGGTCGTCTGGCCGTGGGGCGCGTGCAAGGAACTGCTGAGCCCGTGCACCGTGACCGCGCTGATGTCGAGCCGGTACGCGCCGGTGTCGTCGTACGCGGAAGCGGACGCCTCGAGCGTGTACTTCCCTGCGGGCAAACGCCCGGCTTCGACGCGGCTGTCGCGGCGGTAGCTGCCGTTCTCGTCGCCGATGTCGTCGCTGGCAGCGCGGACCCTTCCGGCGCCGTCGACGCTGTGACCGTCGATCAGCCGCAGGAACGTGTCGAAGCTGCCGGAGCCATTCGTGCGCTTGCCGCCGACGAGCTCGACGGTGACAGATGCTGTGCCGGGCGAAACGCTGCAAAAGGGCGACAGCACCATCCATGCCGCACCGGCATGAACAGACCACTGACCCATTCCCAGGGTCTCGCCGACTTGCATTCAGGGCAAGGGGCGCCCGACGGAACCCAGGTCAAACCGTGCGGCGCATTCCAAGTAGTCCGGCACATCGTCGGGGTCGGGCAGCCGCAGTTCCGGCCGGCCCGCGGCAGCACCGAATCCGTCCGCGCTGGCGTCGGTTCTCACAACCGCGGTCGCCATGGTGTTGGCGCCGCAGGTGATCAGCTCGCCAGTCGAGACGTCGAACGCCCACGTCACCCCTGAGAAGCACTCCAGATGGGCCGGCTGGGCGGTCAGGAGCAACAGCGGGCCTGCGCGCAGGGTCTGGACTTCCCATCCCGGACTCTGGGGCCAAGGCGGCGAACGGACCAGCAGCGAACCCGCCCCGGCGACGCTCACCGCGTCCCCCGCCGACACGAACGCAACGTCCATATGCCGGTCCTCGATCGCAGCGGCGAGCTCCGGCGAGGACCCCTGCCGCCAAGTGACCGCACCGTCGGCCGCCAACCAAACGGCGTTGGCCGCGTCCCCGAACTCAGCCTCACCATTGCCATGAACAACCGCCGCCACCCGACCGACGCACTCAACCGAGAACTCCACCGGCAAGACAACAGAGCCAAACGCAGCGCTGCTGACGCTCATGCAGCGATCCTCGTCGAGCACTAGGCCCGAGCGCACTATCTGCCATCTCAGCGGCCAATCCGGCCACCAAGAGGAACCAGCACCATCAACGTGAGCAAAGGGGTCGGCGACAGGCATCAACTGCACCAGCTCAGCGAAAAATACGCCAGTCGGCGGCGCGCCAAAGTCCAGAGAATCTGCCCAAGTCCAAAGGCCGCCAACGTAGTAGGTCTCGTCTGGAACCGTGTAGTACCCGCAGCTTCGCCCGTCCCGACGGTGTGCTTCCTCGCCGCTCACCGGCACAGGCCCCGATGCTGCCCCAGATGCCGTGGCATCGTCGCCGTCGGAAGCGACGGTCGGCGGCGGCGCCTCCATTAGCGCCACATGAGCCGAATCAGGCGGAGCGCCAGATGTGGTCGGTTCTGCCCCCGCTTCGTGCGCGACGCTCGCAGCAGCATCTGCCTCCGACCGGCCGGCGTCAGGCACCGGTTCGCTCCCCATCGCACAGCCGGTCGCTGCGAGCGCCAGCCACAGCAGGCCCACCAGAACGCGCACCATTATCCAGCCCCACCGCGAGGCAGCTCGCCTTGCGCCTGCGCCTCATTGTTCTCGGCCACAGCGAGCACAGATGCCCACGACGTCCGGGGGCATTCGTCAAGACCGCGAAGCGGAGGCACATCGCTCAGATCAGACCCCGACGGCAAGCCCACCGGCAACAGCACCGTGTCAGTGCAGCTCAGCGCCAAACCCGTCCGAGTGTCCTGCACCACCGAATGAGGGACGACACATGGAAAGTACCAATCCGTCGCGCCCATCGACCAGATCGCCCGTTCACCGCTAACGCGTTGCACCCTGAGCGCATGTGACGGCGGCGACCAGCCAGATGAATGTTCCGATTCGGACTCGTCGTAGTCGGCCTCCTCAACTTCGAGCAGCATCTCAGCACGATCGCGGTCAACCTCGCTCAAAAAGCCGTCAAATCGAGGATATGAAGCCAACACATAGTGCTGCACGCCTCTGCCGTTCTCGAACCTGAGCACTTCATCGGCCCGCCCCCAAGGGCCGGTGCTAGCTTCGAGAAAACCTAACGACACAAACGGCTGAATGCTCTCTTCCGGCGGTCGCAACGCATCCGATGTCACCTGATAATGTGCGTAATACTCATCCAGAATCATCGAACTAGTATGCGCGCTGAATCGGTCCACGACGAACGGATGATCAGACGAAGGCAACGATTTCCATGAAACGATAGGACTCGTCAGTAACGGATAGGCAGCGTCACCCCAAGGTGCCACAAACGAACCCATCATTTCTGGCGAAGCCAAAGGTTTATGTCGCAATCTAGCAAAGAACGCATAGTCAGCGCTGTAGCCAAGATGAAGTGCCCAAGCGCCAATAAGACATTCTCGCGCACTCAGTCCTGAATCGAGGCCCAAATCGAAACGCTCTCCGTCCGGAATGCCCACGAAAGTTCCCGCATAGTCGACCATGCCGACGAACGGCCACACCGGGGCAACAGGCGACACCCCAGCCGCGTCAGCCTCGCCATCGGGACCCGCCGACACAGCAGGCTGAACGGACAGCACCGTCGCGCAGACCAAGCAAACAGACACAACCGTCACGAGAACCCGCCTCACGACTGCCCGTTCTTCAGGAACAGAACGCATCACACGATCGGCGATGTCGTAGTATCGCCATACCTGTAAAAGCCTGCGCGCTCATTAGCGAACCCGTGCATCATGATATAATTCAGGAAAAGCCAGTAGTGGGAGCCATACTTCTCCGGTTGCAAGCGCTCCATCCCCAGATCGGACATCAAGGCTCTATAGCCTTTTTTGGTAGTTGCGTCATATGTTCCAAAATGACGACCGAGGTTGTCTTTGCTCAGGCGCACGTCGGTGAATGCTTCAATGCAATCTTGCAGAAACACTACGTGCGACTTCAACCCGAGATTGAAACCCACACACGCACCGTCGTCCACATGAAAATGATCCGCGTGGTCATCATCATAGTTACGGTTGAGCACCGTGCCGAAGAACTTCCTCAAGCACGCCTCTACCGTTACCATGCGCCGGTAAGCTGCAGTGCTAGATTGCACATCGCTTCGCCCGCGGCAGGGCCGCGCTGCTCGCCTCTGAATGGGCCGTTCGAGAGTCGCTTCGTTCCAGCCAATCCAGGTGATATCGATCGCTCTATCGTGATAGTGCCAGCTCCCCTTGACGGCAAAGGTCGAGCCGTAGATGTCTGCTCGCCGTAGCCATTCCAACTGCCTTTGTGTCACACGTTTCTGACCATTGTCTACAAAATCAATGGCTGGGTAAATTACCGTAGTCGGTGTAGCGGTGTCTCCTTTAGTCGATGTAGCAGTGGCCGCATGTTTCCTAGCCTCCGCTACAGACTTACTCAGTCTTTCTCGAACATTCGCCTCATAAAGCGTAACCGTTTTGCCATCAACCGCATGCTTAAACCGGAAGTCTGGACGCGATACACCACTATAGCCGATGATCTCTAGCCTACCATAACCGATGCCATACCGCGACGAGAACCAATCGAGATTGGCAATGCAGTTATCCAAAATGCTGTGTAAGCATGGATGAATCGTAGGTGCTTTTGGATCACTCGCATTATAATCGCCGAAATCCTCAGAGCTGTTTTCATTGAAACCAGCGGCACATGCGCTACCCGTCAAGGATCGCAGATCTACCTTCAAATCTCCCTCGGGGTCACGAAATCTGTAAGCACCTTCAGTAGACGGTACCGGCACGATCGTGACGGGCGCATCGCGGCCACAGGAGTGATCGCACGCCTCCTTCGTCATGAATCTCTCCCTCTCGAACAGTCGATGACCATAGCCTCAGCCCAAACAAGTGCAGAACTTACCGATGAGCTACCCTTCCTATGCTGTCATTCCGCCGATTTTTCCTGCGGGTGCCGCAAGCGAAACTGCCGGCCCTATCTGGTGCGACATGAGCAACGCGTCGTCTATGGTCAGGAGTTCTTCACCGCCGCGAAACAGTCTCGTCTTCGCTACGCCGCTTGCGCCCAAGGTCCCAACAGCGACCACCTCGCCAAACTCGCTGACGATTGGCTGTACTGCGTACAGAAACGCATCTTCCATCTCAAAGACGCGTTGCCCTCGGTCGTCCATAGCCCGTACGCCATGCCTGTCCGCCACGACGACTATGTCGCCCCAGTCAGCGCTTGTCACGCCCCAGATAAGACCATGATCTACTGGCAGTGCCCAGGTGTCGAACACTGCAACGCCGCCCAAGGCAGAACGCGCATCCAAGAGCGTTGCTTCGAAATTTGAGTCGGCCGTCTCAGGAGACTCGTAGTGGTCCAAGGCAAATGAGCCCGTGCGCTCCAAGACTCCAGCGACAGAACCACCGGTATGGTCCGGAAATACTATTTCCGTGGTTTCCCACCGCTTCAGGTCACCTGTGGTTACGAGGGAAGCTGCCATTCGCCTCGGCGTATACATGTGCCTCTCGAACTCCGGTATACCCGGCTGTGATGCCAAGGCTGCCGCCTCGACACCGGCGTAACGCAAGAGTTCAAGAGCATCAGGCCCGGCTTCGTACGTAATCGCCTCTTCTTCAGTGTACATGTGCCCGCCAACGACGAGAGTCTCGTCGATGGTGCCGATGCAGCGTGCGGTGAAGTCGGGGGGTGTGTCTATTGAATGCTCTTGTCCGTCGGTTTCTGAGCGGAGGACGATGCCGGTGCCAGTGGGGTCGGCTCGCAGGGTGAGCAATTGGTCGTTCCAGACAGTGGCGTCGGCGAAGCCGGGCTCGACTTCGACAATCTCCGTGCTGGAATCGACCGACGCTGACCCTGCGGCTTGCCCGGTCGCTACGGGTGCTGGGCTGCTGAGGCCGGCGAGCAGGCTGCGGCCCGCGAGTCCGGCGACGCCGACGGCACCTGCAGTACCGCCGACTACGGCAAGGAACCGGCGGCGACTCAGCGGCCGGCGGGCCGCTGAGCTTGTGGAGTCGGCCTCGTCTGGAGCTGTCGGGGGTTCAGTCGTCATCGGCGCTCGGGGGGTGGGGGATCTTGATGTTGATGGTGTGCTGGTCTGCGGCGTCTGGCATGGTGAGGGAGGCGGCGGAGATGACATAGACGCCTTTGGTGAGCGTCGTGCGGATTCTGGAGTCGGTGGCGTTGCCGTCCAGATACAGGTACCCGGTGCCTGCGGCGGTGTCCCAGGCGTCGTTGTTGATGGCGACGGGAGCGCTGCCGAGATTGGTGAGGAGGCCGCTGATCGGGTCGGTGATCGCCCTGTACAGCGCGAGGTGTGTGTTTCGGTTGTCCGACGACAGCCGAATGGTCACATCGACGCTGCTGTGGGTGATCTCAAACGTGTAGAACCGGGTGCGCCTTCTGATGCTGTCCTTGACGTTGTTGACCGCAGCGTTGCAGTCTGTGCTTACCGGCCATGCTTCGGTATCGAGATACCAGCGTCCGACCGAGAGGCGCGTGATGCAAGCAGCAGGCATCACTTTGGCGGGCCGGCTCCCGGTGGCCGGGGTGCGTATCGTGACTTGGGCTGTGGCGGGTCCGGTGCATACGGCTCTGCCGATGACGACGATGACGGTCTGGCCCGCGGCGCAGGCTTTGCCTGCGGGCACGACGTTGACCGTCGGAGCGGCGCCGGGGCCGGCTGGCTGAGGATCGGCGTCGCCGGCCTGGGCGTCGGCTGCCGCGGAGGCGCTCTGGGGCTGCGTGGCGGTGGGCGTTTTGGGTGTGATGGCGACGACGGCGAGGTAGCTGCCAGGCCGGTCGGGTGTGACCTTCAGCACGCCTGACCCGGCGGCGGCGCTGACGGTCACGTCCGCGCCCACGTCGCCTGCCATGGCCACTTCGGCGTTTGCGGGCCGGTACTCGAACACGAACTCGGTCGTCTGGCCGTGGGGCGCGTGCAAGGAACTGCTGAGCCCGTGCACCGTGACCGCGCTGATGTCGAGCCGGTACGCGCCGGTGTCGTCGTACGCGGAAGCGGACGCCTCGAGCGTGTACTTCCCTGCGGGCAGCCGTCCGGCTTCGACGCGGCTGTCGCGGCGGTAGCTGCCGTTCTCGTCGCCGATGTCGTCGCTGCTGGCGCGGACTCTTCCGGCGCCGTCGGCGCTGTGGCCGTCGATCAGCCGCAGGTACGTGTCAAAGCTGCCGGAGCCATTCGTGCGCTTGCCGCCGACGAGCTCGACGGTCACCCATGTCGGCTCTTGGAGCGTGAGGGTGTGGCGGTGAGCGAAATAGCGGCGCCCGCGCACCGGGCCGCGGTTCTTGGACAAACAGCCGCCATCGGCGCTGGTCTGCCCCGACACGCTCACCGCGCCCGGCTCGAGGACCCCCAACGCGCTCACGCACGGCGAAACCGGTTCCTCCGCCGCAGTCAGAGTGACCGTCTGCGATGCAGCCGCTCGCCCGTCAGCCTCGCACGTAACCGTGACAGCCAGACTGCCGGGTGCGGCGATCTTCGCGGTGAGCGTGCGCTCTGCTGCGCTCTGGCCTGCTGTGACAGCTGCTGTGCCGGGCGAGGCGCTGCATCGAGCTTCGGCGGGCTCCACGGTGAAGTCGGCGGTGACGGCGACTTTCCCGCTGCCGGTCTCGCCAGCGTCGGCAAGACCCGTGATCTCGACGGGCGTCTGGCAGGCGACCGTGAGGCGGGCTGTCTTGGTGCTGTCGCCGAGGGTCGCTGTGGCGGAGGCCGTGCCGTTGGTGGTGCAGCTCAGGGTTGCCGTGGCGGTGCGGCGGTGCAGGGTGGTGCTGTCGGGGCCGGGCACCGCCGTGACCGTGCCCTGCGATTGGCTGTCCTCGGCGATGCCGCCGGTGGCTGTCCAGGCGACGGTGAGCGCTGTGCCGGTGGCGGTGGCTTCGGCTTCGACGTCGAAGCTGCCGCCTTGGGCCATGGTGCACTCATAGGCGACATCGGCGCCGTCGGGCGCCGGGGCGAGGGTCTTGCACTCGCCGCCGACGACGGCCCGGGCGCCGACGGTGGTGACGCCCGCGGCGAGGCTCGCTGTGAGCGTCACGGTCTGCGTCGCGGCGGCGTGGCCGGCCGCCGTGCAGGTGACGGTGACCGCGAGGCTGCCCGGCGCGGTGATGCCCGCGGTGAGGATGCGGTCGGTTGCATCGGTGCCGTCGGCGACACTGGCTGTGGCGGGGCTGGCAGTGCAGGCGGCATTGGCGGGCTCGACGGTGAACGGCGCTGTGACGGCGACTTCGCCGGTGCCGTCGGAGGCTGTGTCGGCCAGTCCTGTGATCTTGACGGTCTTGTCGTAGGCGGTGTTGATCTTCAGCCGGTAGCGGCCCGCAGCGGCGGAGCGGTAGGTGGTGGCCTCGATGGTGTAGTCGCCCGCTGGGAGTTTCTTGGATATGCGGCTGTCGTTGCCGGGACCGTCGTCGTCGTCGCTGGCGTTCACGCTGCCCGTCGCGCCGTGCCCGTCGAGCAAGACCATGTACGTGTCGAGCCTGGCCGTGTTGGCGGGGTCGTTGCCGACGTCGACGGTGACCTGCGCGGGACCTGACAGCGTGAGCGTGTGGCGGCGCGTGTAGTAGGTGCCCGAGCGGCCGCGGTTCGCGGTGGTGCACTTGCTGTCAGCAGCGATCGTGCCGCTGCGGGTGACAGTGCCCTCAGCGAGGGTGCCGAGCGGGTCGTCGCACGCCGCCGCTGGCGGCGGCTGGCCGCAGGCGATCGCGACGGTGACAGAGCGGCTGTGAGCTCCGGCGGTCGCGGTGAGGGTGACCGTGCTGTCGGCGGTGCACGACACGGCAGCGGTGCCGGAGCGCGAGTACACCACCGGTGTCGCGCTGGGCGCGGCGACTTGGGTCTTGGCCTGGGTATGGCTGTCGATCTTCGCGTCGCTTGTGGCGGCCCACGACAGCGACAGGCCGTTGTGGGGTCCTTGCGCGGCGCCGGTGACGGTCAGGGCGCTGCCGTAGGGGACGGTGCATGCGTAGTCGGCTGCGCTGTCAGCAGCGGCTTTCTTGCATTCGTTGCCGCTGATGGTGAGGCTGGCGATCGCGAGATGGCCGCGCAGCGTTGCGGTGGCGGTGCCTTCGGAGCGTCCCGTGGCGGTGCATTTGACGGTGACGTGCTGTGAGAACGGCGGTTTGCGGGTCAGCGACACCGTGCGGTCCGCGCCGTTGCCGACCGTGATCTTCGCGTCGGTCGGCGACACCGTGCACGAGGCGTCAGCGGGCTCGACGGTGAAGCCGTCGCCGGCTGCGGCCTGAGCCTGGCCGATGCCGTAGCTGTCATCGAGGCCGATGATCTTCACCGGCGGCAGGTCTGGTGTGACGGCCACGGTGAGTGTGAACGCGCCGGTGATGTTCGCTGTTGGGGTGGTGACCTCGATCGTGTATTCGGTGCCGGCCGCGACGGCGGCGTTGTCGATCTGGGCGTCCGTGTTGGCGCCGGAGTCGTCGTCGGACGCGATCACTGTCGCTGTCGGCCCCGTGCCGGACATGACCTGCACGAACATGTCCGCCGCTGCCGACGACGCTCCCGCGTCGATCTTGGAGTCGACCGGCACGCTGAGCGTGTAGTGGCGCGCCCAGTGGGGAGACTGCGCGTTGCCCTTGTTCCATGACACGCAGCCAGCAGCGAGCGTGCCCGAGCGTGTCACTGTTTCCTCGCCGAGACTGCCCAGGCTCTCGCTGCACACTGTGCGAGTCGGTGCCTGGGTCGGGGGGCCGAGAGTGGAGCGGCTGCATCGCCCGCCGCCCGCGGGATCCCACCCCTGGGGGCAGCGCTGGATCGGCGGCCGGCCGGTGAGCGTTGTCAATGGCGGTGTGGGGTCGCTGTAGACCGTCGTGGTGACGGTCTTGGTGCACAGCTGTGCTGCGGCGTCCCAGTCGTAGCCGGAACGGCACGAGCGGTCCGCGGACTCATAGCGGTAGCTGGTGACCGGCGTGCTGCCCGACGGCTTCCATTCCGTGGTCGCCGACCGGCACCTCGACCCGTGCGGCGAGAAGCCCGAAGGGCACGCACGCGTCGCCGGCTGCGTGTGCTTGGTGACCGGCTGGCGGGTGGTCTTCACCCAACGCGTCGAAGCTGTGTCCGAGCGGCACTTCGATCCGTGCGGCGAGAAGCCCCGCTCGCACGACTTGACAGGCGCCGCGGTCACCGTGCGGGTGCGGGTCTCCCACCAGCACTGCTGCCCGGCGAACGGGTCGTAGCTGCACACACGCTTCTTGTACGTCTCGGTCTTGGAGCACTTCGTCGACGCTCCCGAGCCGCTCGCCGTGTAGCCCGACGGGCACGAATACTCGTACTCGGCCGTCGCATAGGACGACTCGGACCGATAGCAGCCCCGAGTCGGCGACGTGCGGTACTCGTGGCTGCCGGTGCAGTACGGCGTCACCGACTTGGAGCACGTCCAGCCGATCCCGTCATAACCCAGCGTGTACCCCGACGGGCACTCATAGCGATAATTCGCGAACCCGTACGTCGTCACCTGCTTCTCGCAGCGGCCGCTGCGATACCGCTGCCCCGAAGGACAGGTCGTCCCCGCAGCGATCTTGCACGACCACGCCGTGCCATGCTCCCCAGAAGTGCTCACCAGCGTGCCCCGCACACACGACCACGTCGCCGTCGCCGTCAGCGTCGACGTCGACACCGTGCGAACACGGCACTGCCCCTGATGCAGCACCTTGCCGCCCGTGCAGTACGCCGGTACCGTCTTCTGGCACGTATGAGACGGCCCCAGCTCGCCCAGCGTCGTGACCAGCACATACCCGTCGTCGGCCTGAGGGCACACTCTCTCCATCTCGGTGTGCTCGACCTTGGGGGTCTTGCACAGCCCGCCAGCGAGCACCATCCCCTCCGGGCAGCTCAGCCCGGCTGTGCCCGAAGACTCCGCGGCCCCTGCTTCCCCAGCGAGGCTGTTCCACCCCACCCCGAGTTCCTCGGCTCCATCGCCGTCAGCATCGGCACGCTCCAGCCACGGCACCGCGCCCACCCCCGACAGCACCGAGGCCGCGACGAGCGTCGCGACAAGCAGCCGAGCGGCCCAGCTCAGCCCAGCAGCACCCTCAAGCGGGGCTCGAACGCGGCGCGGCCGAATCGCGTCGTGTCGGCACTGCTGCGGCGCAACAGGGCAGCGACCCCCCCCCCCCCCGGATACGGGTGTTCGCGTGGGTGGGGTGGGTCATGAGCGGCGCAACGTAGCCAGACCCGGCGCTGCTGTCAACCGTCTGCCGTTGGCCGGCGTCGGGCGGCGTGCTGTCGGCGCGGTGCTGTGCGGCGCCGGGTGTGCGTCGGCCCCGATGCCGTGTCGTGCCGGAGGAGTACGGTGATCCGCCGCCTACGGGGACGTTCGAGCAGGCGTCGGCTCGCGCCCCGCGAGGCCGCTGTCGGCGGGTTCGTCGAGCCGGAACGGGCGGCAGCTGCCGGGGTGCCGACGCGCGCTCCGAGACGGCTGGGCGGTCGCGCGCGTCGTGTGCTTCTCGCTCTTGCAGGGCTGCTGCTGGCGGTGAGCAGCGTCGCCGGTTTCGTGCGGACTGCGGACGCGTTCGACGAGCGTGCGGCTGTGGTGGTGGCAGCGCGGAACCTGCCCCGCGGCCATGTGCTGTCGGCAGGCGACCTGGACGCGGCGCTGGTGCTGCCCGGGGTGGTGCCGCATCTGGAATGGAGCGACGGTGCAGCGGCGGCGTTGGCCGGTCTTGCGGTGACCCACAGCGTGCCGGCGGGGTCGCTGGTGACCGCGGGGATGCTCGCCGCGCCCGCAGCGGGGGCGTTCGGGGACCACTTGGAGGTTCTGGTGCCGGTCGACACGAGCCTGGTTCCCTCGGGTGTCGCCGAGGGCGAGTTGGTGCTGCTGATCGACCCCGGCGCGGCGCCGTCGGGCAGCGACCCGGGGCGTGCCCGCCGGGTGATCGACACGCTGGTCGCAGAGTCGCTGGCCGGCAACGCGCTGCGATTGTTCGCACCTCCCGCCGAGTGGGTGCAGTGGCAGACGCTGCCCGCCCGTCTGGGAAGCCTGCCGATGGTGCTGCCGGTGCCGCTGGGCGGCGACGCGGCAGGGTTGGCAGCGGAACTGAACGCGGTGTGGGCTGCCGAGCACAGGCAGGCCTCAGCGGCGGGCAGCCCGCTGGGCGCGGCGTGGGAGACCGCCGGGGGGCCGGGGCTGTTGCAGACGGTGGTGCCGGTGGACGTGTCGCTGTCGGCGTCGGGAGTCGCCCAGGGCGGCTTGGCGCTGCTGGTCGACCCCGGCGTGCCGCTCGATGCCGCCAGCGGCGGCCGGCCCCGTTCGGTGCTGCGCTCTGTGCGGCTGGACCACTACCGCGACGGCCTGCTGGGCATCTGGGCCGAGCCCGCCGAGTGGGTGTGGTGGCAGAGCCTCGCCCAGCGGCTGGGCGCCGCGCCGATGCTGCTGCGCGTCTCGCCCGATGCCGACACCGACGCCATGAGCGCTGATCTGAACGAGGCGTGGCGCAAGCACTGGGAGCAGCGCTGGTGATGGCGACCGTCACCAGCGCAGCCGAACCGCTCGGCGCCGCCGGCGGGCCCCCGGCCGAGTGCGGGGCGCTGACGGTCGCTTTGGCGCATGGCATCGCCGCTGCCACCGGCGAAGGGGTGCTCGTGGTGGACGCCGACGCCGTCGGCACACGGCTGACCGCACGCGTCGCTGCGGCCACGGCGACGGTGATGCCGACCGCCCGGCGCGGGCTGCCGACGCTCGTCGCTGCCCGCGGGGGCATCCGCGCCGACAGCATCGAGCTGCACTGCTGGGCGCTGCCCGAGCGGCGCCGGGGCGCGGGCCGGGTGCTGCTCGCCGGCGCTGCCGCTCACCCCGCAGGAGCGGCACGCACCGCATGCTGGGCGGCCGAGCACGCCGAAGAGCTCGCCGCGCTGCCCGATGCGCATCACAGCATCGCAGCGGTGCTGGTGTCGCTGGCGAACACGGCGCCCGACGCGGCCCGGGAAGCGCTGCACCAAGCAGCGCGCATGCACGTCGGCGCCGCGCCGGCATCGGGCACGGCGGCGCCGGGAGGGCTTCGCGGCGTGCTCGCGGCGTTCGGGAGGCACTCGGCGCCTGACCCGATCACCGAGTTGCGCGCCGCACGCGTCGGGGCCGCGCCGGACCGGCCCCGCAGCGACGACGCCGGCCCGATGCCAGCGCGGACCCATGACAGCGCCGCAGGCATGCCGGTGCTGCTGGGCAGCGTGGGGCCGGTGCGCGAGCGGGCGCTGCTGGGCGCCCGTCCGCGCCGCCGCGAACGCGTCGCCCTCGACGCGCTCGGCGCCGCCGCAGCACGGCTCGCAGCGCTCGGCACGCACAGCACAGGCTCCCTCGGCAGACCGGATGCCACAGACGCGGGCACCGCGCGAGCGGAGGCCGGGCGAACAGGCGCGGGGCGAACAGGAGTCCGGCGATGAGCTTGGCTGCGTCGATCTGGGCGGCAGTCCGCGAGCAGGTGCAAGCCCATCGGCTCGACGCAGCCGCCGACCCATCGGACGGCGAGGGGGCCGCAGCAGGCGGCCGCGTCGGCGAGTCGTCGCGGCGTCTGGCCGTCGAGACGATCGCTCGTCTGGAAGCCGAGGCGCTCGATGTGCGGGGCACCGTATTGTCGGACGCGGACCGGGCGTGGATCGACGGCGAGCTCGGGGCGCTGCTGGGCGCGGGGCCGCTGCAGCGGTTCCTGGACCGGCCGGACGTGGAGAACGTGTGGTTGTTTGGCCCTCGCCGCGGGGTGCTGGGGCTCACGGGCGGCCGTCAGGAGACGATCGCTGGGCCGCTGTTCGCTGACGACGCGGAGATGATCGGCTTCGTCGCTCATCTCGCAGTGACTCACGGCCAGACCGGCCGCCGGTTCGATCACTCCGCTCCGCTGCTGGACCTGCGGCTGCGCACCGGCGAGCGCCTGTTCGCGGCGATGGACGTGTGCGGCGAGCCGTACCTGACCGTCAGGTGCCATCGCCACCGGCTCGTGAGCCTCGACGACCTGGTCGAAGCAGGCACCCTCGGCGACGACGCCGCCGCGTTCCTTGCCGCGGCGGTGGCGCCCCCGTCGCCGGCGAACGTGCTGGTCTGCGGTGCGCTGGGGTCGGGCAAGACCACCTTGCTGCGCGCCCTGCTCGGCCAGATCGGCGGTCACGAAGTGGTCTGCACCCTCGAGCAGACCTTCGAGCTGTTCCTCGGCGACACCCATCCGTGGGTGTTCGCGGCGGAGACACGCGAGCGCAACAGCGACGGCGAGGGCGAGATCGGCATGGAAGAGCTCGCCCGTCGCAGCCTTCGCACCGGCGCCGACCGGGTCATCGTCGGCGAGCTGCGCGGCCCCGAAGCCGCCGCTTTCCTGTCGGCGTGCGGCACCGGCAGCGACGGGTCGATGGCCACCATCCACGCGTCGTCGCCCCGCCAGGCACTCGCCCGGCTCGTCCGGTACTGCCTCGCCTCAGGCGCCGCACCGGCCCAAGCGGCACTGGTCCAGGAAGCCTCCGAGGTGATCCATCTCGTCGTGCACATGGCCGCCGACCCCCGCAGCGGCCGACGCGTCATACGCACCATCGCCGAGACGCTGCCCCCAAACGGCGACCGTTTCGAGGTGCGCGACCTGTTCCGGCGCGACCGGCCCGACGGCCCCCTCGCGCATCTCGCGGCACCGCAGAGCCCCGGCCTCGCCGAACGCGTCCACCACGCCGACGCCGGCTCGTGGGCGACCCCAGCGAGGCCGCAGCGGTGAACGCCACCGGCTTCGCGCTGCTGTTCGCTGCCGGCGTGTCGCTGACCGCTGCGGCAGCCCTCCGAGGGCCGACGCGGCCCGGCACGCAGCAGCCCGCACCCCCCGCCAAGGCGCCGAGCCGTCGGGCCCGCAGCCCCGCCGCGTCACCGCGGCGGGCCCTGCTGTGGGGCACCGTCCAGGCAGCAGCGGGGATCGCCGGGCTGGCCGCCGGATATCTGGCGAGCGGCCTGTGGGGCATCGGAGTGCTCGCCGCAGGCGCAGGAGTGCTCGGCCCTGCGTTCGCGGCTGCGCCCGCACGACGGCGCCGCCACACCGCTCTCGCTCTGGCCTGGCAGGCATGGGCACGCCAGCTCGCCGAACTGGCCCGTTCGGGCGCAGGGCTCGCCGACGCGCTCGCCGCCAGCGTTGCGCACGCACCGCAGCGAATCGCGCCGGTTGTGGCGCGCACCGCTCGGGCCGCCCGCGAGCACGGCATCACCACAGCCGCCGAGCAGCTCGCCGCCGCCGGCGCCGTGTTCGAGCCCGACATCGCGGCGGGTCTGCGCATGGCTGCCGCAGCGGGCGGGCCGGTCGCCGCATCGCTGGAACTGCTCACACAGCGCATCGGCGACAGCGTCGCCGTGCACCGCGCCCGCACCGAAGCCGTCGTGGCGCTGTGGACCCAGACCATCGCGCTGCTCGCGCTCGCCGGCGCGGTGATCGCGCTCATGTACCGCAACAACCCCGCCTACTTCGACCCCTACCGCACCCCTGCCGGACAGACCTTCCTGGTGCTCATCGCCATGGTCATCCTCGGCGCAAGCGCATTCCTCGTGCATCACAGCACCGTGCGCACCCACCGCTCCCCGCTCGCCCCGCCCGCACCCCAACCGCAGCGGCGCACCGAACGGCCGCCCCTGTGAGCCCCACCGCAGCCCTCGCAGGCGCCGCGCTCGCCGCGGGACTGCTGATGTGCATCGCAGCAGCCCTGCGGGGCCGCCGCCATCCCGCCGGCAGGCCGCCGCGGGACGCCTCGCAGCGGCTGGCAACGCGCAGGCTCAGCGACCGACGCACAGCCGACCTGCGCCTCGCCGGGATCGCCCCCACAGCGCATCTCGCCCACCAGGCACTCGTCGGCGCAGCGGGACTGCTCGCCGGCACGGCCGTCGCCGTCCAGTGGACCTCCACCGCGCCCGCAGCCACAGCCGCCGTCGCCGCCTGCACCGCAGCGGGCTGGCTGGGGCCCGCACAGGCCGCCCGCGACACCGCCCGCCAGCGACGCCAAGAGCTCCAGCTCACCGTCAGCGCCTGGATCGCGCTCACCGCTCAGCAAGTCAACGCCGGCGCCGAGCCCGCCCAGGCCATGCTGCGCGCTGCGCACGCCAACCACACCCTGCCGTGGCGCACCCTCGCCCGACGGCTGCACGCAGCCCAGAACGACACCCGGCCCGCCGCCGACGGCCTCGCCGGCCTGGCCGACAGCTACCGGCTCGACGGGCTCGACGAGACCCTCAGCGCCCTCACCCTCGCCTCGCGCAGAGGCACCCGCCTCGCCGACGCCATCCTGACCGCAGCCCACAACCAATGGCAGCGGCGCATCGCAGCCGAACGCGAAACCGCCCAGCGGCACAACCAGATCATCGCCCTGCCCGCCACCGCCATCGCTCTCGCGCTCGCAGCCATCCTCATCTACCCCCCGCTCGTCTCGCTCACCGGCGGCATCACCGCCACCGGGCCATGAACCCCCGCCCACAGCACCACCGCCCCGTGCCGCGGCGCCGCCGGACCCGCCTGGCTGCCAACCCTCGACGACGCAACCCAGCGGGCATGGTCACGCTCGAATGGCTGCTCGTCATCGCCGCGGCAGGCGGATTCGCTGCGGCCATGGCCGTCGGGCTCGACGGGCTCACCGCCGACCACACCACCTTCACACCCCGCGAACACAGCACGCACGCTGCGTCGCGCACCGCCGCCGCCCACATCAACGACCGAGCGCTCGCAGCGCTCCTCGACGCGAGCGCAGCTCAAGCCGCCGGCACGCCCGAATCCGCAGACGCCGCCACCGCACGGCTCGAACGGCTGCGCAGCGAATGCGAGACCCTTCCCGCCGCCTACCCGGCCGCTGTCCAGCACGCCCGCTGGCAGTGGCAGCCCATCCCCGCGCTCGCCGACAGCGGCACCGACAGCCAGTCCCCCGCGGGAACCCCCGAGCCGCCGACGCCTCCGCTCTCCGACGAGGGAGCAGACCCAGCCGCAGCACCCCAGCAGCCCGACGAACCGGGCCGCACCGCCCCCGAGGGCCGCTGGGCATGCCGCCTCGACGGACCCGCCCGATGAACGCCCCGCAGCGACCGCGCAGCGACGAACGCGGCGGCGCCGTGTCGCTGATGGTGATCCTGATGATCCCCGCGTTCGCCCTCGCGGCCGTCGCCGCCGCTGCCGTCCCTCAACGGCTCGCCGCCCAAGCCGCCCTCGACGACAGCGCCGCCCAGCTCGCCGCCATGGCAGCCCACTGGCGCGACGCCCAGAACCGACCCCACGGCCCGGTCGACTGGTACTACCCCGACTGCACCACCCACCCGGCCAACGCGCCCACGCCCCTCACCGACCCGACCGAACCCGAACCGGCTGACGCGGCCGAACCAGTCCTCACAAGCGCCGGCACCCCAAGCGAGCCGACCGACACGCCCGCAGCCGAACCTGCTCTCGCTGCGCTCTGCGAGACCGCCACCCGCTCGCTGCTCGCCGGCCTCGGCACCGTCGGCATCGACGCCGACCGGCTCGCCGGCTACCACACCAGCAGCCTCGCCGCCGCAACCGCAGCCGACGGCCCCGCTCCTCTGCCCTGTCGCATCGGCACCCGCACCATCACCGCCGACGCCGTACGCCTCGGCGTGAGCGCACCCTGGGCTGCCACCAGCTGGGCACCCGGCCAGATCTGGCCGGGCGGCATCAGCCTGCAAGCACACGCCACCGCAACCACCACCCGCGCGGACAGCACAGCCAAGCTCCCCGACTGCACGCCCCTCACCGGGCCCGCCGCCCGCCTGCTCGCCGACCGAGCCACCGCAGCCACCGCCTTCGGGCACCCCCAAGCGCCATGACCGCCGACGCAGCCCCTCCGATGCGACGCCGCCGAGGCGCCCGCAGCGAACGCGGATCCACCTCCGCGCTCGAACTCATGGCGCTCACGCCCGTGTGCGCCCTAGCGGTCGCTTTCATCACCTGGGCCGGCAACACGGGCCAAGCCCAGCTCGCCGTCACGCTCGCAGCCCAAGAAGCCGCCACCGCCGCTGCGGTGTGCTGCGGGTCCTTCCACTCCCACGACGCCGCGTACGACCAGAACACCGCCAGACAGCTCGCCGCCGAAGCCGTCATCGCCGCCCGACCCAGCCTCGAACGGCTGTGCACAGGGGGACCCCAGCCCGCCGGCCCCCACGGCCAATGGGCCACCCACACTGCCACCCCCGACAGCGCCGCCGCCGTGGTCACCGCCCACATCGCCTGCACCACCGACGGCGCAGCGACACCGGTGCGAGGCCTGTTCGGCACCCGCACCGTCCACGGGCACGGCACCCACATCACCACCGCCCCGACAACCAAAGGAACCCCATGAACACCGCATCCCGCACCCGCAGCGAGGCCGGGCTCACCACCCTCGAATGGCTGCTCATCGTCGCCGCCGTCGCCGGGCTCGCCGCACTCGCCGTCGTCCTCGTCCAAAACGTCGTCGACGACACCGCCGAACAACTCGGCGGCGCCAGCGCACGCGCAACAGCCGCCAACGTCGCCGCAGACACCGTCATCCGCGAAGCCCGCACCGCCAACCCCGACGATGCCCGCTACAACACCTGGCAACGCTGGGAGCTCTACTTCACCGCCCGCTGCGAACGCCTCGAAATCCTCTACAGCGACACCAACCTCGACGTCCAAGCCAAATTCGTGCGACCCAACAACAAGAACGACAACGACCCCACCACCACCGCAGACCTCAACAAAGCCGACGAGGCAGACCCCGCCGCCGGAAAACCCCAGGCCATCTGCCGACGCAACACCTGAACCCTCCGACGACGCCGTTCGAGTACGGCGGGCGCGCCGGTAAACTGCTCGCTTCCAGGGCCAACGACGTCCCTGCATCCGCCGGGTTCCGACACGGAATCCAATCAGCCCACTTGGACGTCGCCGATGCCCATCAATGACACTGCGGCCGCTGACACTGCGACTGCGCCACGTGCCGAAGATCGTCCTGCGATACGCACCGGCCCGTTCTCGACGCCGCCTGCTGCACAGGGCCTCTACGACCCTGCCTTCGAGCATGACGCGTGCGGCGTGGGCTTCGTGGCCGACATGTCCGGAGTGCCGAGCCGCGCAGTCGTCGATCAGGCCCTGCAGTGCCTCGTCAACCTCGACCATCGCAGCGCGACGGGCGCCGAGGCCAACGTCGGTGACGGCATCGGCATCACCATCGGGGTGCCCGACCGGTTCCTGCGCGAGGTCTGCGATTTCGAGCTCCCGCCAGCCGGTCGCTATGCAGCCGGCACGGCGTTCCTGCCGCGCGCCGACCCTGACGCAGCCGCTGCGTCGATCGAAGCGATCATGGTCGACGAAGGGCTCGAGGTGCTCGGCTGGCGCGACGTCCCCACCGATCCTTCCTCGCTCGGCAAGTTCGCCACCGATCCCATGCCGGTGTTCCGGATGCTGTTCGTGGCCGCCCCGTCCCCTCAACAGGGCCATCTGCTCGAGGGGCTGGCGCTCGAACGGCGGGTGTACGTCGCCCGCAAGCGCACCGAGCACGAGATCGATCCCGCGCCCTACTTCGGTTCGCTGTCGTGCCGCACGCTCATCTACAAGGGAATGCTGACCTGCAGCCAGTTCGCAGAGTTCTATCCCGACCTGGTCGACCCCCGCATGGAATCGGCGCTCGCCCTGCTGCACTCGCGTTTCAGCACGAACACGTTCCCGTCATGGCCGCTCGCGCACCCGTACCGCATGCTGGCTCACAACGGCGAGATCAACACCGTCATGGGCAACCGCAACTGGATGCGTGCGCGCGAGGGCACGCTGTCGAGTCCGCTGTTCGCTGACCCCGATGGGCGGAACCAGCTCGAGCGCAGCTACCCGGTGTGCACGCCGGGAGCATCGGACACCGCCAGCTTCGACGAGGTCCTCGAACTGCTCCATCTCGGCGGGCGGAGTCTCCCCCATGCCGTGCTGATGATGATCCCTGAGGCATGGGAGAACCATGCCCGCATGCCCCAGGACAAGCACGACTTCTACGAGTTCCATGCCTCGTTGATGGAACCGTGGGACGGCCCGGCCAGCATCGCCTTCACCGACGGCACCGTCGTGGGCGCGGTGCTCGACAGAAATGGATTGCGGCCGTCCCGCTATTGGGTCACCGCCGATGGCCTGGTCGTGATGGCGTCCGAGGTCGGCGTCGCTGACATCGATCAAGCCCGCATCATCCGCAAGGGCCGCCTGCAGCCGGGACGCATGTTCCTGGTGGACACCTCGCAGGGCCGCATCGTGGGCGACGACGAGATCAAGCATGACCTCGTGAACGCGGAGCCGTATGGGGATTGGCTCGCCGACGGGCTCGCACACCTGGAGGACCTGCCACCGCGCTTCAGCCTGACGCCTCAGCATTCCTCAGTGACACTGCGCCAGCGCACCTTCGGCTACACCACCGAGGAGCTGCGGATCCTGGTGGCGCCCATGGCCCGCACCGGCATGGAGCCGATCGGGTCGATGGGCACCGACACGCCGATCGCCGTGCTGTCGAAGCGGCCGAGACTGCTGTTCGACTACTTCAGCCAGCTGTTCGCGCAGGTCACCAACCCGCCACTGGATGCGATCCGTGAGGAACTGGTCACCTCCACCAAGGCCAAGATCGGCCCGGAGGGCAACCTGCTGCAGCCCGGCCCGGATTCGTGCCGCCAGATCGTGCTGCCCTACCCGATCCTGTCGAATGAGGATCTCGCCAAGATCCTGTACATCGACGAGGACCTGCATGCAGACGGGGACTCGGGGGCCCATCAGCACTACCGGCCGTTCGCCGTCGACGGCCTGTACCCGGTCGCGGACGGCGGCGCAGGCATGGAGCGAGCAATCGCAGAGGTGTGCGAGCAAGTCGACGAGGCCATCGCCGGCGGCTCCCGGATCATCATCCTGTCGGACCGCTACAGCGACGAGCAGCATGCGCCGATTCCCTCGCTGCTGCTGACGGGCGCAGTGCACCACCACTTGGTACGCAACAAGACCCGGACGATGGTGGGCTTGGTGACCGAGTGCGGCGATGCGCGCGAGGTGCACCACATGGCATTGCTCCTGGGCTACGGGGCGAGCGCCGTCAACCCGTACCTGGCCTTCGAATCGATCGACGGCATGGTGCGCAGCGGTGTCATCACCGAAGTCGACGAGCGCACCGCAAAACGCAACTACATCAAGGCGTGCACCAAAGGCGTGCTCAAGGTGATGTCCAAGATGGGCATCTCGACCGTGGCCAGCTACACCGGGGCGCAGGTGTTCGAGGCCGTGGGTCTTGGGTCAGACCTCATCGATCGCTACTTCAGCGGGACGACGTCCAAGCTCGACGGCGTAGGTCTCGACGTGCTCGCCGCCGAAGTTGCCGAGCGCCACCGGTTCGCCTACCTCGACAACCCCACCGAGGCCGCGCACCGCGATCTGTGGGCGGGCGGCGAGTACCAGTGGCGGCGCGAGGGCGAGTACCACCTGTTCAACCCCGAGACCGTCTACAAGCTGCAGCACTCCACGCGCGCCGGCCGCTACGAGGTGTTCAAGGAGTACACGCAGCTGGTGGATGATCAGTCCACCGAGCTGGCGACACTGCGGGGCCTGTTCGAGCTCCGTCCGGCAACCGGCGGGCCGATCCCGATCGACGAGGTCGAACCGGTTGCCGAGATCCTGAAGCGGTTCTCCACCGGAGCGATGAGCTACGGCTCGATCTCCGCGGAGGCGCACGAGACGCTGGCGATCGCCATGAACCGCATCGGCGGCAAGTCCAATACCGGCGAGGGCGGCGAGGACCCGCGGCGCTATGTGCCGGACCCCAACGGCGATCTGCGACGCTCTGCCATCAAGCAGGTGGCCTCAGGGCGTTTCGGTGTGACCTCGGAGTACCTCACCAACGCCGACGATCTGCAAATCAAGATGGCCCAAGGCGCCAAGCCCGGCGAGGGCGGGCAGCTGCCGGGGCCGAAGGTCTGGCCGTGGATCGCGAAGACCCGCCACTCGACGCCCGGCGTCGGGCTCATCAGCCCGCCGCCCCACCACGACATCTATTCGATCGAGGATCTCAAGCAGCTCATCCACGATCTCAAGAACTCCAACCCCGCCGCGCGGGTCCACGTCAAGCTGGTGGCCGAGGTGGGCGTGGGCACTGTGGCCGCCGGCGTGTCGAAAGCGAAGGCCGATGTGGTGCTGATCTCCGGGCACGACGGCGGCACCGGGGCGTCTCCGCTGACGTCGCTGAAGCACGCGGGCGCGCCGTGGGAGCTCGGCCTTGCCGAGACGCAGCAGACACTCCTGCTGAATGGGTTGCGGGATCGCATCGTGGTGCAGACCGACGGGCAGCTGAAGACCGGCCGCGACGTGATCGTGGCGGCACTGCTGGGCGCCGAGGAATACGGCTTCGCCACAGCGCCGCTGGTGGTCTCGGGCTGCATCATGATGCGCGTCTGCCACCTCGACACCTGCCCCGTAGGCGTCGCTACCCAGAACCGCGAGCTGCGCAAGCGCTTCGGCGGACGGCCCGAGTTCGTCGTGAACTACTTCGAGTACATCGCCCAGGAAGTCCGCGAGTACTTGGCAATGCTGGGCTTCCGATCGCTGCCTGAGGCCATCGGGCGGGTGGACCGGCTCGACACCGCCGCGGCGGTTGCCCACTGGAAGGCGCACGGGCTGAACCTGTCGCCGATCCTGGCGGAGCCCGAGACGCCATGGCCGCAGGATCGCTACTGCTCGCAGAGCCAGGACCACGGCTTGGAGCGAGCCCTCGACCAGCAGCTTGTCGAGTTGGCGGCACCCGCAATCCAGCGCCGAGAATTGGTGCGGGCAGAGCTGCCGATCAGCAACGTGAACAGGACCGTCGGCACCATGCTCGGCCACCGCATCACTGCTGCCCACGGCGGCGACGGCCTGCCTGACGACACGGTCGATTTCACCTTCAACGGGTCGGCCGGGCAGAGCTTCGGCGCATTCGTGCCGCATGGTCTCACGATGCGGCTCTACGGCGACGCCAACGACTACCTCGGCAAGGGGCTGTCTGGCGGGCGCCTGGTGGTACGACCGCCGAGGGACACACACCCGGATTTTGTGGCCGAGGACAACATCATCGCCGGGAACGTCATCCTGTACGGCGCAACCGGCGGCGAGGCGTACATCCGCGGCACGGTCGGCGAACGCTTCTGCGTGCGCAACTCCGGAGCGACCGCCGTCGTTGAGGGAGTGGGCGACCACGCGTGTGAGTACATGACGGGCGGCATGGTGGTGGTGCTCGGCGGCGTCGGCCGCAATTTCGGCGCGGGCATGTCGGGCGGGATGGCATTCGTTTACGACCCCGACGATGTCTTCTGGCGGAACCTGAATGCCGAGATGGTCGACCTCGAACCCCAGCTCGACGACGCCGACGCCGAGACGGTGCGCACGGTGCTGCGCCATCACCTCGCCGAGACTGATTCGGCGCCGGCGGGGCGCATCCTGGGTCGCTGGCACAGCGAGGTGCGCAGCTTCCGCAAAGTGATGCCGAAGGACTACCGGCGCGTGCTCGAAGCGCGGGCGGCAGCGGCCGAGCTCGGCCAAGACCCCGACGAGGCAGTCATGGCAGCTGCGCATGGCTAGGAATCGCGTCCGTTCGCTCGGCGCAGCCGCCGCCAGACAGGCACAGGGGCTGCGCATGGCTGATCTGCATGGGTGATCTAGATGGGTGATATCCGGGGATTCATGCGGCACGACCGGGAGCTGCCGACGCGGCGCCCGGTGCCGGTGCGCCTCCGCGATTGGCGCGAGGTGTACGAGCCATTCGCCGACGAAGACTTGCGCACCCAGGCCAGCCGCTGCATGGACTGCGGTGTGCCGTTCTGCAACTCGGGCTGCCCGCTGGGCAACATCATCCCGGACTGGAACGATCTCGTGTACCGCGATCGCTGGCACGACGCCATCGAGCGACTGCACGCCACCAACAACTTCCCCGAGTTCACCGGCAGGCTGTGCCCGGCACCGTGCGAGGGCGCATGCGTGCTGGGCATCAACGCCGACCCGGTCACGATCAAGCAGGTCGAGGTCGCGATCATCGACAAGGCCTTCGAGATGGGCTGGGTCCGCCCCGAACTGCCCGCCTCGCGCACGGGTCGCAGCGTGGCGGTGGTGGGTTCGGGGCCTGCAGGCCTGGCTGCGGCGCAGCAGCTGACCCGTGCCGGCCATGACGTCACGGTGTTCGAGCGTGCCGATCGGCTCGGCGGCCTGCTCCGGTACGGCATCCCCGAGTTCAAGATGGAAAAGCGCCACATCGAGCGACGGCTCGACCAGATGAGCGCAGAGGGCACGAAGTTCCGCACTGGCGTGGAGGTCGGTGTGGACATTCCTGTGGCGGATCTGCAAGCAGATTTCGACGCACTGGTGCTGGCCGGCGGCGCGACGGCGTGGCGCGATCTGCCGATCCCGGGTCGCGAACTCAATGGGATACACCAGGCAATGGAGTACCTGCCGTGGGCCAACAAGGCCCAAGAGGGAGACCTCGACCCGGCCGAGGTTCCGATCAACGCCGCAGGCAAGCATGTGGTGATCATCGGCGGCGGCGACACAGGTGCCGATTGCCTGGGTACCGCACATCGCCAGGGCGCTGCGTCGGTGCACCAGTTCGAGATCTTGCCGCGACCGCCCGACGAGAGGGACTCGGCCAACCCGTGGCCGACCTATCCGATGATCTACCGGACATCCTCGGCGCACGAGGAAGGCGGCGAGCGCGTCTATTCGGTGAACACCGAAGAGTTCCTGGGAAACGACGCCGGTGCAGTGCGAGCACTGCGGGCACACGAGGTGGTATTCAGCGACGGTCGGTTCGCCAAGGTCGAAGGCAGCGACTTCGAGCTCGTATGCGATCTGGTGCTGCTGGCGATGGGATTTCTCGGGCCCCAGCAGGAGGGCTTGCTGGCCCAGCTCGGCGTGGAGACCGATGCGCGCTCCAACGTGGTGCGCGACGAGGACTACCGCACCAGCGTCGACGGTGTGTGGGTGTGCGGCGACATGGGCCGTGGGCAGAGCCTGATCGTGTGGGCAATCGCGGAGGGCCGAGCGTGCGCCGCGGCAGTCGACGAGGCCCTCATGGGTCATACGGCCCTCCCGTCCCCGATGCCGCCCTCCGCGCACCCGTTCAACTGAGCCACGGAGGTGACGACGGTGAGCACGAGCCCGTACCCGGTGAGCGGCGAGCGTTTGTGGGAGACGCTTCATTCCCTGGCAGAGATCGGCGCCACGGCCGCCGGCGGAGTCGCCCGTGTAGCGCTGACCGACGAGGACCGGGCGGGGCGCGACCAGTTCGTGGCATGGGCGCGGGAGCTGGGCTGCACTGTTCATGTCGACCAGATGGGAAACGTGTTTGCCCGCAGGGAGGGCACCGATCCGCGGCGGGCGCCGGTGGTGGTGGGCAGCCATCTCGACAGCCAGCCCACCGGCGGCAAGTACGACGGCGCCTACGGCGTGATGGTGGGCCTCGAAGTGCTGCGTGTGCTCCACGATCACGACATCAGCACCGCAGCGCCCATTGAAGTCGTGTCGTGGACCAACGAGGAGGGAGCGCGCTTCCCGCCTGCGATGATCGGCTCTGGCGTCTACGCCGGGGCATTCAGCCTGGACGAGGGGCTGGCCGCCCCAGGGGTGGACGGCACCACGCTCGGCGGCGAGCTGGCGCGCATCGGCTACGCGGGCGACGAGCCGTGCGGTGCTCCTGACGGAGCAGGTCGCCGGTCGATCGGGCACTACATCGAACCGCACATCGAGCAGGGCCCGATCCTGGAAGCCGCGGACGTGACGCTCGGCACCGTGACCGGGGTGCAGGGCATCCGCTGGTACGACGTGTCGATCGACGGCCAGTCGGCGCACGCCGGCAGCACGCCGATGGAGCACCGCGCTGATGCGATGGTGGCCGCCGCGCGGCTGGTGTGCGAGGCCGACGAGATCGCAGCCCGCCGCGCACCGGAGGGTCGCGCCACTGTCGGCACGCTCACGGTCGGCACCGGTTCGCGCAACACCGTGGCCGGCTCGGTCTCGCTGACGGTCGACCTGCGCCATCCCGCCGCTGACGAGCTGGAAGCCATGCACCGTGAGCTGCTGGCGTTCGCCGAGAGTGGTGCTTTCGGACCGCAGCCCAGCGCCGCATCGAGCGGCGTCAGCCAACCCAGCGCCGCATCGAGCGGCGTCAGCCAACCCAGCGGCCGTTCGCTCCCCCGACCGCAGATCACCCCGATCTGGTACTCGCCGCCGATCGTGTTCGACCCCGCAGTGGTGGATGCAGTGCGGGAAGGCGCCTCGGCGGCCGGTTTCGAGCCGGTCGACATCACGTCAGGGGCCGGCCACGACGCTTGCTACGTGTCCATGGTTGCGCCCACCGGGATGCTGTTCATTCCGTGCGCTGACGGGCTGTCGCACAACGAAGCCGAGTCGATCCTCCCAGAGCACGCAACAGCCGGCGCCCAGGCCACCCTGAACGCTGTGCTGGCATTGGCGGGCTAACACCGGTCAGGTCAGCTCAGCCAACGCCCTGCACTTGAGGATCGCCCGGGCGGACTGCTCCATGGCAGTCCACGCGGGCTGATCGGCTACTTCGCCCTGCCATCCCATCTGCGCCAGCCGATGAGTGAGCCGCACATCACCGGCGCGCACATCGGCCCGGGCGAGCCAGCCGGTGGCTGCCTGGACGTCGCGCACCGCCGATCGTCGAGTCTCGGTCCATAGCTGCGCGTCGACATCGGGCAGCGAGTCGGCGGGGATGGCCACGATCATCGCCCTCGCGGTATTGCGCCAGTGCCGGGCGATCTCGACCGGTACTGCCGCGGGCCATTCCCCGAACAGCTGCTGCTCGACGCTGCGGTCGTCGGGCGACGCCCCATCGACCACGCTGACGTCGACCTTGCTCAGCTCCATCGCCGCCGCCGTGGTGGCCTTCACGTCCGGGCGCACCGGCGTCAGCCGTTCCCGCAACTCGCCGAACGCTGCTGCGCCCTCGGGACCGGTCGCCCAGGTGATGAAGTCGCTGCGGGCTCGCGCGCGGAACATCGGTGAGGCAAACGTGTCGGCCCACCACTCCACAGGCCGCAGCAGGTGCGATGTGCGGTGGTCGAATTCCTCCCATTCGAGGGCGTGCTCTTCCGACCGGAAGAGGTTCATGCCCGCTCAGCGGAAAGGCCGGGTGGCGGCATCGCCGCCGACCATGCTGCGGGTGTAGCCGACCATGGTGGGCGGGTCGACGGAGAGGATCTCCTCGTCGCGCATCACGATCTGCAGCGGTTCGCCGCCGAGCAGGCACGGCGCATCCACGGTCACGGTCTGGCCCGGAAGCAGCCAGCGGCAGGCCAGCGCCTCGAAACCGCACTGGGCGAACCAGCGCTGCTCGCCGTCGACGCTCACCCGGTACTGGGTGGGCTGGTTGTTGAACGGCGGGAACGATGCGATGTACTCGGTGCCGGGATGCAGCCAGCCCGGCGTGAGGTCGATGATCCGGCTGATGACCGCCTTGGCCCGCAGGGGTGCCATATCCAGCGTGCGGGCGAGTTCGGCGTAGTGAGGCGCAACGCCGGTGGCCACGATCTCACCCATGATCGCGGCATAGGCAGCGTCGAGCTCGGTGAGCGGGATCTGCGCCGGATCGAAGGAGTCAGTGGCCATATCGCGACTCTAGAAGGGGTCACATGCGTGCGCAGTCGACGGCCGCAACGACGGTGCGCATCGGGTCCAGAAGTAACTTGCAGGCATGGCGGGGGATGTGCCCAGCAACGACGACCTGACGGCCCCGCGTTTCGATGCCCTCATGGAGGTGCTGCGGCTGCGGCGGTCGGTGCGCAGCTTCGAGCCGCCGCCGGAGCCGCTGCCCGCCGAGGTGCTGCGCGGCATCTGCGAGGCCGGGCGGTGGGCGCCGTCGGGCGCGAATACGCAGCCGTGGCACTTTGTCGTGGCTGCGGAGCGGGCCGATGTGCTGGCTGTATCAGATGTGTTCGTACGCCAGGCTGACCGGCTGGTGGAGCACTGCCGGGGCTTCCCGCACGTCCACAAGAAGCACTGGCTGCACAATTCGCTGGCCATCGTGCTGCTGTTCTGCGATCCCCGTTGGGTCGACTCGTACCCGGTCAGTGACCACGACGGCTGGGGCGACGAGTACGCCGCCAACAACGAGAAGATCCTGCTTGCATCTGTGGGCGCCGCCGCGCAGAACATGCACCTGGCGGCTGCCGCGTACGGCTTGACGACCGCGTGGCTGAGCGGCGGCGGCGAGGACACCACTGCTCGGGAGTTGCGCGAACTGCTCGGCGTGCCGGATCCCCTCGTGCCAGTTGCCACCATTCCGATCGGCTGGCCGCACCGTCGTGCCGAGTCTCGCTACCGCCACCCGCTCGACCAACTCATCCACTGGGGCCGGTGGGATGCTGGGCGCACTCCAGCCGACGATGCGGTGCAGACCTACGTGACCGGCGTCCGCCGGCAAGCCATGTACCGCGGCAGCGAGACCCTCGAGGACGGCTGAGCCGACCGTGCGCCCGCGCCCGGGGCGTCGCGCTGATTCGCCTAGAGCATGAAGCGGCTGACCGTGGAGCTGGCCAGCCACATTTCGATGTCGCGAATGGCTGAGGTCATGGCCTGACCGATCAGGTCGAGCTTGCGCACCTGCTCGATGCGCGGTGCTGCCTGCTCCAGCTCCGGCTTGGACAGCAGCTCGCCGAAGATGCCGCATGCATCCACCAACGCGATGATCACGACGTCTCGCGGGCTGGGGATCTCGTCGCTGAACAGCACGCCCATGATGCGCAGCTTCACCTCGCGCTCGGCCTGGCCGTCGACCATCGGGTAGCGGCGGGATCGGAACACCCACAGGTGACGGTCGTCCTTGCGCTCGAGAATGCCCCGATCGATCAGACGGGCGAATGCCTCTTCGCGGATGCCCTCGGCTCGCGAGGCCACGAACTCCACCCAGTAGCGCGAGTCGCCCTCGGCCTGCTGAGCGGCGATATGAGCCAGCGTGGGATCCAGCAGGCCGTCGCCGATCGGCGTCGAGTCGATCAGCATGAGCTTCTCGAGATCGGTGTCGATCCGATTCTCCATCGCCAGATCCATGAGCACCGAGCCGGCAATCACCCTGTCGAGCGTGCGCTCGGGCACGTGGATCAGCTTGCCGTCATCGTCTCGCAGCAGCAGGAGCAGAATTTCCTCGGCAAATCTCAGCATGGTCCCGATCCAACTCCTGTCATGTCGGCTGCGCAGTGGCGCACGAAGCGGCCGCGGCATCGCAGCGTAGTTGGCCGACGGCGCCATCCGGTTGCCGTCGCACGTGTGTCATGCGCGCATGTCCCGGCACTACTCGACGGTCACTTCGACGAACTCGGCCGAGGGGAGACCGATGTCGAAAGCCGGACTGAGCGGATGCTCGATCGCGATGCGATACGGGCCATCAGGGTGATAGCGCTCGCATTCTTCGGGTGGCGTCGGTGCCAGGCACGGCACCATGTCGGTCGCTGAGACCACGGAACCGCTCGCAGAGACGAAGGTGATCCGCAGCGGAAGCGGTGTGTTGCGCATCCAGAACGCGCCTGAGGTGTCCCCTTCGAAGATGAACACCATGGCGGCGTAGCCCCCGAGCGCTGCGAAGTCGGCCACGCCCATCAGCCCGCGCTGTCGGGATTGCGGGGTGTCCGCGACAATGACCGGCCATACGCGCAGGCCTGCCGGCCCGGTCACGCCCAGCACACCCTCGCCGAAGCCCTCTGGCGGGTCGGCCGCGGCGAGCACCGCTCGAGCGTCCGCAGACGGATCAGGTTCGGCGGGCGACGCGAGCGTCTCGGCCGGGGCGCTGGTCTCGCTGCTCTGTTCGTCCGTCAGCGCCGAGGGCTCGGCGGGCGACTCGACGGGCCCGAGGGCTGACGCAGAGGGGGCGTCGATCGACTCGCCGACCACTGTCACGACCGCGGACGCAGGCGAGGTCGCTGTCACGGGGGGACCGGTTGGCGCGATGAGACCGCCGCTGCGGGTGGATTCCTGGACCGAGCAGCCCACCAAGACCACCGCGACGGCGCTCATCGCCGTCAACCGGCGGAACTGCTGCACGGAGTCAGTCTGTCGTGACGGCTGGCCCGTGGCGAGACAGTGCGCGGTGGAAGCGGGCGGTGTGCATGATGAGATAGGGGTCGTGAGCAGCACTGCTACAGCGCCCGAACCGCAGCGAGCATCGACCCGCTCGGTCGACGACGAAGGAGCCGTTCCCTTCGCCGACTTCGCAATCGGTGAGTTTGCCGATCTGGTGGCAATGAGCCGTGAACTCGGCCGCACCGGCGACTGGATCGTGAGCACCCCGTTCGGGCTGTTCGTCCACGGCTACGACGAGGCCCGGACGATCCTGCGTGATCCAGCTTGGATCTCGATGCTGGCGGGCGTCGCCATGCTCGATGGCACTGGGTTCGACGGCAATGGGCGAGACGGCGGTGGGACGGACAGCGCGCGGCGTACGACGGTGAACTTCAACGCGCTGATGGCGCGGGCTCGCCAGGACGCACCGGTCAGCACCGGCGGCGAGGCCATGCGCGCCCGGCCGAATGTGCTGTCGCTCGAAGGCGACGATCACCGCCGCCTGCGACGGCTCTTCGGTCGTGCTTTCACTCCCGCTGCTGCGGACCGGCTCCGGCCCTTCATGGCCACCCACGCCACGAGACTGCTCGAACCGCTGTTGGCCGGCGGCGGGGGCGAGATCGTCTCGGAGCTGTGCGACCCCTACCCGGTACCGGTCATCTGCCGCCTGCTGGGCGTGACCGATGACGACTGGGGCCGGTTCGGCCGATGGGCCGAGACCATCTTCGGGCTCTTCGACGGCGACGCCGAGGCCGTCGTGAGCAGGCTCGGCGACATCGCGACAGCCCAAGCCGAACTCGGCGCATACGTCGTCGACCTGATCGAGCGCCGGCGGGCCGAACCGGCCGACGATCTGCTCACTGAGCTGATTGGTGTGTCTGACGAGGGCGATCGGCTGAGCGAAGACGAGCTCATCGGCATGGTCGAGGCGTTACTGATCGCCGGCACCGACACGACGCGCAACCAACTCGGCGCCACTTTGGCGGTGCTGGCCGACAGGCCGGAGCAGTACGCAGCGCTTCGGGCCGATCCGGATCGGATCCCGGCCTATGTGGAGGAATCGCTGCGCTACATCGGGGCGGTACGCACGGCGATGCGCATCGCGACCACCGATGTCGTGGTGAACGATCTGCTGTTCCCCGCGGGCACCGTCGTGATGATCGGCCTGCACGCCGCCAGCCTCAGCGGCGGTTGTCCGGCTCACGCGGCAAACGACCCCGCGACGTCAGCACTCAACGGTGAGGAAATCGCACACCCCGATCACCCACACCAGCACCGCTTCGATCCGTATGACTTTGATGCAGCGCTCCCGCGCGAGCACCCGCATCTCGCATTCGGCAGCGGCGCACACCACTGCCTAGGTGCATTCCTGGCGCGGGCGGAGTTGCAGGAGGCACTGCGCGTCTTCGTCGAGCGTGTCGAGAGCTTCGAGCTCAGCGAGCCCGTGCAGTGGAAGCCGCTCTCGCTGGGCATCTGGGGGCCGTCTCGCATGCACCTGCGATTGAATGCGCCACCGCTGACCGAACGCGTTCCGGCCGGGACGCTGCCGCCCGCCGATGTCCGGACAGATCTTGGAACATCCGCCGAGCGCGACCGCTATCTCGCCTCGATAGCCCCGATTCGCCGGGCGATCCACGACAGCGTGCCCGCACTGATCACGCGCCCGAAGTTCCCTCCTGTTTTTCGCCTTGCAGTCACGGCGGCTCGCATCGGCTGGGCCGTCTACGCCGGACGTTTGCTGGACCGGCGACTCGATCCCGACGAGCGGCGGGAGCAGATCTACCGGCGGCTGCGGCTGGCGGCGACCAAGCTCGGCCCCGCGTACATCAAGCTGGCACAGCTGATCGCGGCCGGCGAGGGCGTGTTCCCCGATGCGCTCGTGGCCGAGTGCCGCCTGTGCCGCGACCAGGTGCCTGCCGAGCCATGGTCTGCGATCCGCGAGGTCGTCGAGGCTGAGCTGGGCGACATCGATTCGCGGTTCGCTGCATTCGATATGGAGGCGACGGCTGCCGCGTCGATTGCGCAGGTGCACGCGGCGCTGCTGCCGGACGACACACCGGTCATGGTGAAGGTACAGCGACCTGGCATCCGACGGCGCGTCGAGCGCGACCTGGCGGTGCTGGCGTGGCTGGCGCCGAAGCTCGTGGGTCGCATCCCGATCACAGCGCTGGCCAACCCGCCCGCGCTCGTGGAACTGTTCGCAGAGACCATCACCGAAGAGCTCGACTTCCGAGTCGAGGTGGCGAACCTCTTCGAAGTCGACCGTGCGCTGCGGGCTACGACTAGCGGCCGCTGGCAGGTGCCCGAACCGGTGCTCGACGGCGTCACCGAGCGAGTGATCGTGATGAGCCCGGTAGCAGGCCGGCCGCTGAGCGAACTCCGGTCGGAGGATCTGGCCGACGGCGAAGCTGCTGCCATCTTCCGCCAGATGAACGATGCGCTGCTGCACGGCGCGTGCATGACAGGCGTCTTCCACGGCGACTTCCACGCCGGGAACGTGTTCATCGACACCGAAGGCACGCCACAGGGCCAGCCGCCCGTCATCGGGCTCGTCGATTTCGGCATCACCGGCCGGCTCGAAGGGCCCAAGCGAGTTGCCTTCCTGCGCTATGTGGTCGGTCTGCTGACGGGTGACCTGCAATCGCAGGTAGCCGGCATGATCGACCTGGGTGCGTTCGGACCTGGCAGCAACCCCGAGCGAGTCATTGCCGACCTGCGCCTGGACCGGCCCGGCTTCGACCCACTCGAGCTCACCGAAGACGAGTTCACTGCCGAGTTCCGGGCGCTCATCTCGGGGCTGCTGGCGAACGGCGCTCGCATTCCCAAGGAGTTGATGCTGTTCATCAAGAACTTCGCCTACCTCTGCTCGGTCACCGGCGAGCTGGAGCCCGAGATGGAGGTGCTGGCCCAATTCGAGCGCATCGCATCGTCGTTCTTCGCCCGCAACGGGGTCCGGATGGCCACCGAGATCGGCTTCACCCCGGCGCCCGACGATGTCGACGAGCGCATCATCCGCCAGGCCATGGGCATCTCGCCCAAGCACGAACGGGTCACGTGGAACCTCATCCGCGGGCGGCGCGAGAACCTGAAGGCCCGGGTGAGCAGCCGCGACGACTAAAGGCTGAGCGGAAACGACGCTGCCTGGTCGATGCTGCCGGCGAACCGACTCGGCATGACTCGCGTCGCACCGGTAGGGCATGATCTTGCACGGTCAGCGGGATTGACCCGGTCGAGTGCATGAGGAGAGGCGATGGCTTCAACAGAACGGATGGCGGGCAAGGTGGCGGTGATCACCGGCGGGGCGTCGGGTATCGGGCGAGCCTGCGGGCTGCGCTTCGCGTCTGAGGGCGCGTCGATCGTGGTGGCCGACCTGAATCTCGACCGTGCCGCGAGCGTCGTCGACGAGATCAACGCGCTCGGCCGCGATGCCGTCGCTGTGCGGGTGGACACCTCGCAGCAGGAGCAGAACGATGCCATGGCTGACGCCGCGGTGGATGCCTTCGGGCGAATCGATGCGTGCGTGGCAGCAGCAGGGATCTCGCATTCGGGCTACGTCAGCCGCGAGATCCCCGACCAGGCCGGGCAGGATCGCTTCGACCGCGGCGACATGTTCTTTATCGACAAGTCGCTGGAATCGTGGCAGCGGGTGCTCGATGTGAACTTGACCGGCGTGATGCTCACGAATCAGGCCGTGGCTCGGAAGATGCGCGACAACGGCGGCGGCGCCATCGTCAACATCTCGTCGATTGCCGGCACCAACGTGCTCAAAGGCAGTTCGGACTACTGCGTGTCGAAAGCCGGCGTCTGGATGCTCACTCGTTGCGCCGCTCTTGAGCTCAGTCGTTACGGCATCCGTGTCAATGCAGTCGGGCCCGGCTACATCCAGACATCCATGAGCGGCGCTGTGCTGGGCAACGAGCGGTGGGTGCAGGCGCGTGAGCGCGAGACCCCGCTCGGTCGCCTCGGCGAACCCGATGACATCGCCAACGCCTGCCTGTACCTGTGCAGCGACGACGCCAGCTTCGTGACCGGCGAGATCATCTTCCCCGACGGCGGCGTCATGGCCGCCGGCCGCTGAGGTAGCGCAATGAGCCGAATGGACGGCAAGGTCGCAGTGATCACCGGTGGCGCGTCAGGCATCGGTCGAGCCTGCGCGCTGCGCTTCTCCGAAGAGGGGGCATCGGTGGTGGTGGCTGACCTGAACCCGGATCGGGCCGAGGCAGTCGCCGCCGAGATCACCAATCGCGGGCGCCAGGCGACCTGGACACAGGTGAACACGGCCGATCCTGACCAGAACGACACGATGGCCGACGCCGCAGTCGCCGCGTTCGGACAGCTCGACGCCTGTGTTGCCGCCGCGGGCATCTCCCATTCGGGCTACGTCAGCCGTGAGATCCCCGACCAGGTCGGCCGGGACTCCTGGCAGGGAGGCGACCAGTGGCTGCTCGGTAAGTCGCTCGAGTCGTGGCAGCGAGTGCTCGATGTGAATCTGACTGGGGTCATGCTCACCAACCAGTCGGTTGCGCGCCGCATGCGCGAGAGCGGGGGCGGTGCCATCGTGAATATCGCCTCGGTGGCCGGCTTGATGGCGCTGCCCGGAGGCGCGGACTATTGCGTGTCCAAGGCGGGAGTGTGGATGCTCACCCGCTGCGCGGCGCTGGAACTCAACCGGTACGGCATCCGGGTGAATGCGGTCGCTCCGGGGTACATCCGCACGCCCATGACGGCGTTCATGACCCATAGCGACGAGTGGGTGCGCGGGCGCGAGCGCGAAACCCCGCTGGGACGGCTCGGTGAGCCCGATGACATTGCCAACGCCTGCCTGTACTTGTGCAGTGATGAAGCCAGTTTCGTGACCGGCGAGATCATCTGTGCTGACGGCGGCCTCGCGGCCGACATCCGCTGAGGAGCCCAAGCGGTGCGGTGCACACAGCGCAACAGGAGGGCGACGCGATGAGCGTGCTGGTTGCCGTCGAACCCGACTGCTGGCGGCGCCCGGTGCTAGCCGAGGCGGTCGAGCGCGGCGGTGGCACGGTGAGCACACCGGACGGCGCATCGGCGCTCGTGTGGGCCGAGCCCACGCAGGCACAGCTGATCGGGGAACTGGTGGACGCCAATCCCGGCATCGAATGGGTGCAGCTGCCCTACGCGGGCATCGAACCGGTCGTCGACATCGTGACCGCCCGGCCTGCCATCGAGTGGTACTGCGGCAAAGGCGTGTACGCAGAGCCCGTGGCCGAGCACGCGCTGATGCTGGCGCTGGCCGGCATGCGAGGCATGGCCACCTACGCGCGGGCAACAGATTGGGCAGCCCCCGAGGGCCGCAACCTGCTCGGCGCGTCGGTGACCGTGCTGGGCGGCGGCGGCATTACCGACTCGCTGCTGCGCCTGCTCGCACCGTTCGGCTGCGAAGTGACCGTGGTGCGCAACCGCCCCATGCTCTCAGCGCCGCACGGAGCGGCGTCAAGCGACACAGCGGGAGCCGCACGCGTCGTCGGGCCAGATGAGTTGTCACAGGTGCTGCCGGGCACCGATGTGCTGTTCCTCGCGCTGGCGCTGACAACCGACACTGCAGGCATCATCGGATCGGCCGAACTGGCGGCGCTGCCCGATCACGCGTGGATCGTGAACGTGGCACGCGGCGGGCACATCGTCACCGACGATCTCGTCGAAGCGCTGCAGAACGGCCAGATCGGCGGCGCTGCGCTCGACGTGACAGACCCCGAACCGCTCCCTGACGGCCACCCACTGTGGAGCCTGCCCAACTGCCTCATCACGCCCCACATCGGCAACACGCCCGAGATGGGCCTTGCTCTGCTGGCCGAGCGGGTCACCGCCAA
The DNA here is from genome assembly GCF_965219595.1 of Candidatus Poriferisodalis sp. Taxonomy (NCBI): domain Bacteria; kingdom Bacillati; phylum Actinomycetota; class Acidimicrobiia; order Acidimicrobiales; family Candidatus Poriferisodalaceae; genus Candidatus Poriferisodalis; species Candidatus Poriferisodalis sp. Next base: position 2,483,517 of record NZ_OZ244781.1, on the reverse strand, counting down.
CGTGGCGCGGCGGGTTGCGGGCGAGCCATTGATCGGTCCCGTGTACCTCGACCTCGGCTATTGAGGCCGATTCGTCAACATTCGGCGGGAGCGATCCGGTGCATTCGATGCCTCAGCGCAGCACCGCGCTGTGGGCGTGCTCGACTGCGTCGATGCATCGTTGGCGGATATCGGCTACCTGCTCATCGGTGAGCGTGCGATCGTCGGCTTGGAGGCGCAGGCGATAGGCCAGCGAGCGCGTGTCCGTGTCCATCTGATCGCCTCGATAGACGTCGAAGAGGTCAACCGAGCGCAATTCGTCGCCGCCTGAAACGAGCAGCGTGTTGCGCACCTGTGACGCCTGAACGTCATCGGGCACCGCGAATGCCAAGTCGATGTCGCTGGACGGGTAGGTGGAGACCAGTTGATAGGGCCGCTCGGCGGCTGCGGATGCCGCCGCGAGCAGGGGCTCCACGTTCACCTGGAGCCAGGCGCAGCGCTGTGCGAGACCGTGGCGTTCGCAGACCACCGGGTCGACCTCGCCCACGACGCCGACCGCCTGCCCGCCCAGCAACACCGCCGCCGCGCGCACCGGGTGCATGCCGTCCAGGTCGCCTGCGTTCATGAGCGAGACATCGAGGCCGAATGCCGTTGCAATGAGCTCGGTCAGATGCACTGCGTCGGCCGCTTCGCCGCCCGCCCAGATGGCGCCGAGGTGCTCTGTCTCAGTGGGCAGTACCGCGGCGGCAGTCGTGTCTGCGGCAGCAATGTCGCCGCCTCCCGCCGTCGGGGGGCCGAACACGACACCGATCTCGAACAGCGACACGGTGTCGTTTCGGTGGGAGGAGTTGTACGCGGCTGCGGTGAGCAGGCCCGGAAGCAGCGACGGCCGAAGGACGGATTCCTCGGTCGCGAGCGGGTTCAGGAGTCGTACTGGTTCTGCGCCGTCGATCCCGGCCCGGCGCACGGCATCGGGAGCCAGGAACGGGTTGGGCATGGCTTCGGACAGGCCAGCCCCCACCAGCACACGCCGCAGGTCGCGACGCAAGCGTTGTACCGGCGTCAGTCGACCCGGCTCGGGCGAACGCGGGACAGTGCGGCCCAGGCGCTGGTACCCGTAGTGACGAGCAACCTCTTCGGCCACGTCGGTCTCGGTGATCACGTCCGGTCGGAAACTGGGAATGGTCACTTCCAGCGCCCCGTCATCCGGCACAGTGCACTGCAGACCGATGGGATCGAGCAGGCCACGCAGCTCATCGGCGGCAAACGGCCGCCCCAGCAGGTGGCTCATGCGGGCTGGGCGCACACGGACTCGGGTGGCCGGGGGCAGGTCGCCCCGGCCGTCCAGTCGGCCGCTGCACACCGACACTCCCCCGGGTGTCACCCGATCCAGCAGCTCGCAGAACCGGTCCAAGGCAATCGGCACAAGCTCATGATCGGTGCCTCGCTCGAAACGCATCGAGGCTTCCGAACGCAAGCCGAGCCGCTGGGAGGTGCGGCTGATCGACAGTCGGTCCCACCATGCGAGCTCGAGCAGCACTGCCGTGGTGCTGTCGCTGATCTCGGTGTTCTCGCCGCCCATCACGCCGGAGATGCCGATGGGCCGATCTTCACGGTCGACGATCAGGCCATCGCCCCGGAGCATCTCGCGTTCGGTGCCGTCGAGCGTGATGAGGCGTTCTCTACCCGCCGAGCGCCTCGTCCCCAGGTGACCGCCGGGCACAAGCGCCAGGTCGTACGTGTGGTTCGGCGTGCCCAGCTCCAGCATCACGTAGTTCGAGACGTCAACCACGGAGTTGATCGGGCGCATCCCGCACAGCGTGAGCCGGGCCTGCATCCATAGCGGCGACTGGCCAATGGACACGTCCCGGATGACGCGCACACCGAAGCGACCGCAAAGATCAGCGTCGATGATCTCCACCGATGCCACTGTCGAGATGTCCTCGCCGGACTCGCTGACGACCGGCACAGGAATCCGGAAGGGCACACCGAGCCGCGCGGCCAGGTCACGGGCCACGCCGGCCACCGACATGGCGTCAGGACGGTTCGGATTCACCTCCAGGTCGTACAGCACGTCGCCGGCGAGGCCGAGCTGCGACATGAGCGGGGCGCCGAGCTCAAATTCGCCGGGCAGGATCATGATGCCCTCGGCATCGGCTCCCAGCTCAAGTTCCGCGGCGGAGCAGCACATGCCCTGAGAGAGCTGGCCGCGCATGCGGCGCTCACCGATCTCGAGGCCGCCCGGCATGGTCGTGCCGACGGTGGCCAGCGGCACCAGGTCGCCGACCGACATGTTGAATGCGCCGCAGCACACTTGCAGCGCGCCGCCCGTTCCCTCACCCGTGGCACCGGGCAACTCGACGTCCACCAGCTGGATGCGGTCGGCCTCCGGGTGAGGCCGCAGGCCGGCCACGCGGGCCACGACGACACCGTCGAGCGACGGCAGCATGCGCATCTCCTCGACAGCCATGCCGAGGTCGCTCAAGTGATCGGCCAGCTCAGCGGGTTCGCCCTCGATGGGCGCGAACTCGCGCAGCCAGCTCAGCAGCACCTTCATCGGGGCTGTCCCCCTCGCCCAATCAGGTCTGCGGGCATCAGAACTGGCTGAGGAAGCGGATGTCGTTGGTGTACATGTCGCGCAGATCGTCGATGCCGTGACGCATCAGCGCGAGGCGGTCGATGCCGAAGCCGAAGGCAAAGCCCGTCCATTCCTCGAAGTCGATGCCGCAGTTGGCGAGCACGTTGGGATGCACCATGCCGCATCCGCCCAGCTCGATCCAGCCCGTGCGCTGGCAGGTTTGGCAACCGGAGCCCTCGCAGATCACGCAGGTGATGTCGAACTCGGCGGACGGCTCGGTGAACGGGAAGTACGAGGGGCGCAACCGCGACGAGATTGCCTTGCCGAAATAGGCCGAGGTGAATTCCTCGAGTGTCCCCGCCAAATCAGCGAACGAGATGCCTCGATCCACCACGAGACCCTCGATCTGGTGGAAGACCGGCATGTGGCTGGCATCTGCGGTGTCGCGCCGAAACACGCGCCCCGGACAGATCGTGTAGATCGGCGGCGGCTGCACTTCCATCACCCGGATCTGCACCGGCGAGGTGTGCGTGCGCAGCACCACGTTGGACGCTTCGCCGCCCTCGCCGTCGCCGAGCTCGGTGCGCTCGCCGAGGTCCAGGTAGAGCGTGTCCCACATGGAGCGCGCAGGGTGCGCCGCAGGCAGGTTGAGCGCCTCGAAGTTGTACCAGTCGGTCTCGGCTTGGGGGCCTTCGGAAACCGTGAAGCCCATGCCGACGAACACGTCCTCGAGGCGTTCGGTGGTCTGGGTGACCAGGTGCAGGTGGCCGCGCTCGGGCCCCGGCGGTGTCTCGGTGAGGTCGAGCCACTCGCGCTGCAACTGCTCACGGCGAGCCGAGGCGGCCAGCTCGTCGGCGGCCTCCGCGTGCGCCGCGCGCAGGTCCTGCTGTGCCTCATTGAGCGCTCGCCCGACCGCGGCTCGCTGTTCGGGCGGCAGCGAGCCCAAGCCTTGCTTGATCTGCCCGAGCGCAGCTTTGCGCCCGAACAGCGTTGATTCGACCTGTGCCAGCTCGTCGCCGGTCGCTGCGACAGCGACCGCGGCCAATCCCTGGTCACGCGCGGCGCGGATGCCGGCGAGCAGCGCTTCGGGCGATACGTCGGCGGGAGCGCTAGCGGGAGTGTCGGTGGCCGGGCCGTTCACGGCAGGCAGGGTACGACGCAACGGAGCCGAATGGTCAGGAATTACTGGCCGCTTCTCTCATCGCGTACATCAGCACGGCAGCGGCCACGGCAACGTTGAGCGAGTCCACTGGATGCTGCATGGAAATGGAGACGGCCACGTCGGTGCCCCCGACCGCCTCGTCCGACGGCCCATGTGCCTCGTTGCCCACCACGAGCGTCATGCGTTCAGCGCTCGGCAGCCGGTCAACACCGATGTCGCCGTCGGGCGTAGCTCGCACGCGCACATGGCCGGCGTCGAACAGCGCGCTGAGCACCTCGGCGGTCGAGTGCCCGCGGCACACCAGCGGCCCGAACGTGAGCCCCGCTGCACCGCGCAGTGCCTTCGGGCTCCACAGATCGGTTGTGCCAGCGGTTGCGATCACCGCACCGAATCCGGCAGCGACGGCGCTGCGCACCACCGCACCGGCGTTGCCGGGGTCACGCACTGCCTCGAGCACGACCACCCGTTCTGCCGTCGCCGCCTCATCCAGCGCTGCATCGACGAACGGCGCTATGGCGAGCACACCCTGGGGATTCATGGCATCGGCGAGCGGATCGAGCACGTCTGCGGGCACCGGATGGATCGCTCCGATCCGCTGCCGGTAACCGGCGCCCAAGCGCTGGGCGTCGGGATGACCATCGGGCGCGCCTTCCGGCGCGTAGCGGCCGACGAGTTCCGGGCGGGCGAACACCGCTTCGAGCGTTGCCCCGCTGGCCAGCGCTCCGTCCACCGCCCGAGGCCCTTCCACGACAGCTCGGCCAGAGGCATCCCGCTGGCGCCGATCACGCACCAGGCGCGACAGCCGCGACAGCGCTGCTTTCGACGGCGGTGTTGCCAGCGGTGCGCTCAGGCTGCTGCTTCAGTCAGGGCGGCCTCGGCGCGCTCAGCGATCGCAGTGAATGCCGCGGGATCGCTCACGGCGAGATCTGCCAGGTTCTTGCGGTCGACCACGACGCCCGCAACATCGAGCCCATGGATGAGGCGGCTGTAGGTGGTGCCGTTCTGGCGAGCAGCAGCATTGATGCGCTGGATCCACAGCCGCCGGAACTCCCCCTTGCGGGCCCGGCGATCGCGGAACGCGTACTGCCCGCTGTGCATGACCTGCTCATTGGCGGCCCGGAATGATCTGCTCTTGTTGCCGTAGTAGCCCTTCGCCTTGCCGAGCGTCGCCTTGCGACGGGTGCGGCTGGCTACGGATCGCTTGACTCGTGCCACGTTGATCTGTCCTCGCTTGTCTGCGGATCGTCTCGTCCGCGGGTCGTGTCTGGGACGGTGCCGCTCAGCGGCCGAGCATCCGGTTGACGCGCTTGGCGTCGGCTGCCGACACTTCGCCTTCGAGTGCCAGCCGTCGCTTGCGCGCCGACGACTTCTTCTCCAACAGGTGATTCCGGTTGCGCTTGCGGCGCACGAGCTTGCCGGAGCCGGTGGTCTTGAAGCGCTTCTTGGCGCCGCTGTGGGTTTTCATCTTGGGCATGGTGTTGCTGCCTTGCTTGTGGTGGCTCGATCTGTGTGGCCCGACACATCTGAAACCGCCGGGCTAGTTGCGTGGCCTGTCGTTGTGCGCCCTTGTTCCCCGTCTCGATTGGATTCGGGTTCGCGGGCCGCTCGGGCCCGGGGGCTCAATCGTTGGGCGGATCTGCGGCTTTGCGACGCTGACGTGAAACGCGGTCGGGACTCAGCAACATCGTCATGTTGCGTCCGTCGAGGCGGGGAAACTGGTCGACCTTGCCGACATCGGCAACCGCCTCGGCAACCCGTTCGAGGATCTGGCCGCCGAGCTCGGGATGGAAGATCTCACGTCCCCTGAACATGACGGTGACCTTGACCTTGTGGCCGTCCTCGAGGAACTTGCAGACCTTGGCCGTCTTGGTGCCGAAGTCGCCGGTCCCGATCTTGGGCCGGTACTTCATCTCCTTCAGCCCGGCATGAGTCGCCTTGCGTCGCGATTCCTTCGCCCGCTGGGCCGCCTCGTACTTGTACTTGCCGTAATCCATGATCCGGCAGACCGGCGGGGCGGCGTTGGGCGCCACCTCGACGAGGTCCAAGTCCATGTTGCGGGCGATTTGCAGCGCTTCGGGAACCGACTTGATGCCGATCTGCTCGCCGTCGGGTGCGACCAAGCGGACCTCGCGGACCCTGATGTCCTCGTTGATCCGGGCGTCACCGTCACTTGCGCGTGCTATGGCCGTACTCGCTTGTCCAAAGGACGCTCCTCGTCCACGCGGCATCCTGTGCGAGCCCGGTACCAGAACGCGCCCTCGGGCGGTCCGGTGGGGGTCAGACCCCGCTTGTTCCTGTTGTAGGGGCCGTAGGGTAACAGCGCTGGGGAAAGCCAGCACAGCCGCACGAGCGGGGAAGTTTGCCGATGAGTACGTTGTGGACACCCGAGGGTGAGCACCGGGTACCTCGCGAGAGCGCCGAGGAGCCGATGAGCGCGCCCACTTCCCCGGCCGACGACGAAGGAGAGGGCGGAGCCTTCGCCGGCGAACTCGACATCGACCCCGAGACCGGGCTGCCGATCGATCCGCGCACTGGCGAGCCGTTCGATCCTGAAGAGCTGGCCGCAATGCAGGAGCAACTGCGCGAGGCCCAGGAACAGCTCGTCTCGGTGCCCGCGGCCGAGATCGTGCAGAACCACATGATGGGGCTGTTCGAGCTTGCGGCATTGCATCTGCGGCGTGACCCTCCCGATCTTGCCGAAGCTCGGCTCCCGATCGACGCGCTGGGCCTGCTGGTGGACAACCTCGCCGACCAACTGCCGGCCGGCGACACGCTGCAAGGTGCGCTGCAGCAGATTCGCCTCGCCTACGTCGAGATCCACAAGCGCCAGACAGCAGGCGAATAGACACGGCGCCTGAAGCAACGCAGCCTCGGCGCTCGGGCACGCCGCCGTCGGGCGCGAGAAAAATCAGCAGGGCGCAGTGAACCGCCGCGGGTACCGTTACCGCCCGTGCTCAAGCTCGTGCTCCCCAAAGGCTCGCTGGAGGCGGCGACCCTGCAGCTGTTTGAAGATGCAGACCTGCCGGTGCGGCGGGGCTCGACGGTGGACTACCGCGCCAGCATCGACGACCCGCGCATCGACGACGTGCGCATCCTGCGACCCCAGGAGATCCCGTCCTATGTCGCTGACGGGCTGTTCGACTTGGGCATCGCCGGGCGTGATTGGATCGAGGAGACCAACAGCGACGTGGTCTCGCTCGGCGAGCTGCGTTACTCGAAGGCCACTTCACGGCCGGTGCGCATCGTGGTGGCGGTGCCCGACGACAGCAGGTTCCAGGCGCTCACCGACCTGCCGGACGGGGTGCGAGTGTCGAGCGAATACCCCGAGCTGACCCGACGATTCTTCGCTGAGCGAGGCGTGGATGCGGACGTGCGGCTGAGCTATGGCGCCACCGAGGCGAAGGCGCCCGAGATCGTCGACGCCGTGGTCGACCTCACCGAGACCGGCCGGGCCCTGCACGCGGCAGGCCTGCGGATCATCGACGAGATCCTCACGAGCTACACAGAGATCTTCACCAATCGCGCCGCCTACGACAACCCGGACAAGCGCCGGGCCATGACGCAGATCAAGACGCTGCTCGACGGTGTGCTGGATGCGCGCGGCAAGGTGCTGGTGAAACTGAACGTCGGCCGTGAGCACCTCGACGCCGTGATCGACGTGCTGCCCTCGATGAAGGCGCCCACCGTGAACGAGCTGTGGGGCGGCGAGGCCTACGCCGTCGAAACGGTGGCTCCGAAGCAGACGATCAACGTGCTTATTCCCGAGCTGATCGAACGGGGCGCGACGGACATCGTCGAGATGCCGATCTCCAAAATCGTCCCCTGAGCCAAACCCAACAATGACACTCGGGTTTTGTGCGTCGGGCGTGATCCGAGGGGCCGCAGCCTTGGGCTGTGGGCTGGGATCGAGAACGCATCGAACGCGTCTCAGAACATCCATCAAATTAGTCCTAAATCATCCATTGGAATCACCCCAAAGCGTCCATCAGGTGCCTCTCGCCACGTACGCTGAAGCGTGTGGCCGCCGAGAACCCCGATGACGTCGGCGATCGGCTCGCCAGCTACTTGCCGCGGGTCGTCAACGCCGAGATAGAGCGCTTGCTGCGCCTCGTGCCGACCGTCGTCCTCGAAGGGCCTCGCTGATGCGGCAAGACCACCAGCGCCCGGCAGTTCGCGGCCAGCGAGGTGTCGCTCGACGAGGTTCCCAACGCACGCCGCTCAGCGCTCGTGGAGCCCAGGTCGATCCTCGACGGCGACACGCCCCGGCTGATCGACGAATGGCAACTCGCTCCTGACATCTGGAACGCGGTGCGGCGTGCCAGCGATGACCGGCGCGCGACCGCGCAGTTCATCCTGACCGGCTCGGCAAGCCCGGCCGACGACATCACGCGCCACTCCGGCGCCGGGCGAATCGGGCGTGTGCGGCTGCGGCCCATGTCGCTGTTCGAGTCAGGCCTGTCTGATGGAGCCGTGTCGATGAAGAACATCTTCGATGGCTCTGCCCCTCGAGCCCAGACAACCACGCGCACCCTCGGCGAGATAGCCGAATGGACAGTTCGAGGCGGCTTTCCGCAGACGCTGGGGATGCCCGCCGATGATGCGCAGCACTTCTTGGGGCTCTATCTCGAGGAGATCAGCCGGGTCGACCTTGCCCGTGTCGACGGCATCGCTCGCGACCCAGTCCGCGTCAGCCGACTGCTGCAGTCACTGGCCCGCAACATCTCGACCAGGGCCGCGCTCCGCACACTGGCTCGCGACACCAACGGCGGCAACCTCGACCCCAAAACCGTCACGAGCTACCTCGCTGCCCTTGAGCGAGTGTTCGTCGTCGAAGACGTCCCTGCGTGGTCGCCGCGCATGAGATCGAGAGTCGCGCTGCGCTCCGCACCCGTACGCCAACTCGCCGACCCCGCGCTGGCGTGCGCCGTGCTGCGGGCAGGACCCGAACGCCTGCTCGACGATCTCGAGACGTTCGGCTTGCTCTTCGAATCGCTCGCATTGCGCGACCTGCGCGTCTACGCCGAACCGCTACGCGGCCGGATCGGGCACTACCGGGACGAGACCGGCCTCGAGGCCGACGCCATCGTCGAACTCGGCGACGGCGCCTGGGCAGCGTTCGAGGTGAAGCTGGGCGGCGAACAAGCCATCGAACACGCCGCCACATCACTCACCAAGCTCGCAGAACGCGTCGACCGCACCGTACGAAGCAGACTCCAGGCCCTCGCCGTGATCACAGCCACCGGCGGATACGCCTACCAACGCCCAGACGGCGTATCCATCATCCCCATCACCGCCCTCGGCCCGTAGAGAGCACGCTGTGGCCGCGCAGTGTCCGCAGACGCCACGTCAGGAGCGCACAGCGACCCCTTGGCATGCTGACCCCGATCGGGTTCGAAGCTCGACATCAACACCGAACAGCAGCATGAATCCAGTGATCCGCCTCCACCAAATAATGAAGATGTGTGCGGGAGTGGGTCGGGGTTCGATTGAGAGGAAGCCCGAGACTGCGCTGGCGGTTGCGACAGAGCGGTCATGATGACCGGGTGACAGCGGCGCGCTGGCTGGGAACGGCATCGGTATGGGCAGCCGCAGGCACATGGGCGCTGCTGGCCGCGCACGCCGCCGTCACCGACCTGCGCGAACGACGCATATCGAGAACAGCCTGCTGGACAGCCGCCGTGCTCATCGCCGTGCTGCTGACGCTCGCATCGGTCGCATACGGTCGCCCCGAACACCTGCTGAGCGTCGCAGCCGGCACAGTCGCGGTGCTCATCGCAGGCGAGGTGCTCTATCGCTTGGGGCCCGGCGCGGTCGGCTACGGCGACATCCGGCTCATCAACGCGAGCAGCATCCTCACCGCATGGTGGGGACCCCAATGGCCCTGGTGGGCGCTGCTCGCCGGCGCAGCGGTCGCCGTCCCCCAGGCCGCCGCAGCGCACGCACGCCACGGACCCGCCAGCGCCATCGCCTGGGCACCAGCACTCGCCGCAGGCACAGCGTTCATCACTCTCACACGCCTCGCCGCACACGGCACCGCCATATGATCACGAAAGCGCCGGACAGTCCTCCGCATCACCGCATCACTTGACAACGGAGCGCCCGACAGACCCCGTCATGGCCGGTCCGCCGCTGCTCGGGCGGCAGTCAGCCACTCTTCGGCCGGCGCTCGATTGGCGGCGATCCACTCAGACGCGAGCGCCGCTGGGTCGGTGCCTTCGGCCTCGCGCACGAGCGCCTGGGAGATGTCCGCTGCTGGCACGAACACGGCATCGAGCAGTTCCGCAGCTGCGGGGTTCGACGCAACGAACTCGGCTCTGGCCGCGACCGTGCGGGTGCTGGCGACCCAGCCCAGCGGGCACAGCCCTCGTGGATCGGCTGCGGCCGAGGGGCATTCATCGGGGCTGACGGGCGCGTGGCCGCCGGCACCGTCGAGGCCGCGAGTAAATTGTGAGAACAGCTTTCCGTCGGGATGACCCAGCGGGTTGGAGCCGTCCAGGAAGTCCTCGATGCCGAGCCAGTACACCTCGTGGCCGGGGCGCAGCTTCGCGACCAGCTCGGACGGCGAACTCGTCACGGCGATCACTGGAATCCCCTGCTGTATCGCACTCACGGCACCCTCGACGCGGTCGTCCCAGCCGAGTCTCGCCACCGCGATGTTGTCCCAGCCTGAGAATGCCGCCTGCGCTGCGGCCACGTCGCCCGGCAACGCCCCGACGGACCACGCCACGATGTCGGCCGTGCCGTTGCCGGGAAACACATCCGACTCGTCGAACTCAGCCAACGCAACCGGGTCACGATCGAGCGCGTCGAGCGTGTACACGCCGTGCTCGTCGGCGAAGTCCTTGCTGATCAGCCAGCCCGTCATCAAGTCCACCGGATGGTGCCGGCCCAGCAGCGTCACATGGTCGCCCACCCGGGACTCGTCGAAGCGCTGGCCCTCCAGCCACACGTTGTGGGCCGGAAAGCTGCCGTCGAGCCAGACGTCGAACTCGCCCTCGGCCAGGTACAGATATGCCACGCCCGGACGCGCCACCAATTCCTGCGGATCGGGCACCCGATAACCCAGCATCTCCAACAGCTGCCGATGTATCTCGCCGACAAAGGCCGACCCGGGCAACAGCCCCGCCGCGGCTCGCACAACCACACCATCGCCTGGGCGTAGCACCACCGGTACCGGCGGCTCGTGCACATCATCAGTTGTCGACGGCGGCGGCACCTTCTCGGGTACCAACGGCGTCATCGCGACGGCATCACCGTTGGATGCACTCGCCCTCGGTGCCTCGTCATCACCGGTGCAGCCGCAACACAGCACGGCAAGAGCTACCGAGACCCCCAGCCAGCGCCATCGAGCCGACCCGTGGCTGCTCCGCGCTGATGCGGTACGACGCGTATCGGAAGCCGAGCGGCTCACCCGGTTCACGGGCTCGCCCGAGGATGCGGCATCCCTATCCACGCCCTGAATGAGTGCGGCGTCGAGACATCGGCACCCGAGCCGATCTCGAGCACCCAGTGCTCGGGACGCGGGTAGTAGGTGCCTGTCAGTGGCCCTGCGTCGCCGAGGTCTGCGGCATCCCTCGACAGGCCGAACTCACGGAATTCGAGTGCGGCCACCTCCAATACGCGGCCCTCCGAGTCCAGTTCCGTCAACCAGACGGCTAGGTCAAGCCTGAGGCCGGGCGCCCATATGCCCTCGAAGCTCGGATGCGAGATCGGGTTCACTCGTTCGAAGACGTATGGGAAGGCTTCCGGTTCCGCGACATCGTCGCTTGAACGCGTCAAGTAGTCGTAGTAGTCTTGGCTCCATCGCGAGTACCACGCACGCGACAGGTCCGCATCGTTCGACATCTCTGCGGCAACCGAGAAATCGATTGATGCCGCGGCCGCAGGACCATCCCAGTTCTCGATCTCGAATGGCGCCATCTCGCCTGGCTGGATCGACAGCGGCCACACCCACTCACGGCCGCCAGCTTTGACCACTGTCCCGTATGCCCACAAGTCGCGAGACCAATTCCGCACCAACCCCCGCAGCGCGCCATCAGCGCCGAAGGCAACGGTGCCGAGCAGCACTCGCACCTCGTCCACCGGGTCAACTGCGTCTGAGTACCGGATTTGCGGCAGAGAGGGCCCGGAGCCGTCGTCTTTGCCGATCATCCCAGCCGGCGTCATGCCGGCCGGGATCGAGTCCTCACCATATTCTGCAACCTCGTTGGCGTACCACTTGAGCGGCCTCCTGCGCCGAAGCGAAAGAGTCGCTCTGGCGGCCGCTGTCGTCAAAGGTGAAATAACGCCCAGGCCACAGCCCGAACAGCGGCTGTGAACTCGTTAACTCGGTACCTCTGCAGTCGTCGGGCGACGAGTGTCGGAACCAGTCCCGCCTGTATTGGTCCGGGATACCGCCCTCATCCGGATACCAGCCGTACCTGCCGAAGTACGCGTCCTCGATCCGGCACTGATCGAACACCGCCCCAGCGTGCTCGAACCGCGTCGGTGGGCGACTCGGTCGACCGAACGACGAACTGTGCCACCAAAGCGCTCCCGCGACATCATCTTCAGACTGCGGAATCCGAACCCCGCCGAAAACCAAAGGCGGAAGCGGCTCCTCGACTTCCTCGAAGACCACCCACGTGCTCGTCGGAGCAGGCGTCTCAATAGTGATCGGCGAAGCCGTCACCGCCGTGATCGCGACCTCATCCGTCGCCGCAACTTCGTCCGCGTCCGCCATCGTCGTCGGCGTGAGAGCCGTCGTCATCGGCAGTGACACCGGCACCGGCGTCCCGACGGCTGCGGCAGTCGCCGTAGGACTTGCTACTGGCGACACCTCCGAGCCGGCCGAACAGGCCCCGACCAGCAAGCCCGCAGCCACAGTCCCGACAGCGCGCCGACAAGCCCAGGTGCGACGATCGCTCACGGATAGCGCCTTCGTATCGCCGTCACGAAGTCTGATGCGGCGACCTTACCCCGCGCCAAAACGCGAAGAGCCCCCTATTGGAGGGGAACAACCGCGTCAGGGTTTTCCTCCAAAAAAGTTCGAACTATCTCGAGGTAGAAGTCTCGCTGCAAGCCTAGCAAGCGATCGCGGTCGGACTCTGAAAGTGTCGGATATTCTATGGCATATTTGGCGCATTTGTGCTTCAAGTCGAAGTATTCATCCTCGGTTAACTGGTACTCGACCAAGGCAGTCTCGAAATGCGTAAGTGAGCTGTCGTAGAGCCGAATGCCCTCATACCCGGCAGACAAAGCGCATTCATCGAGCGAATCATTATACGCGAGTTCCAAAGCGCCCCCGGGCTGGAGATCGTCTGGCAGCGATTCGCGGGCCCCTATCATTCTTCCTTTGATCAACTGTTCAAATATATACCGCTCACGCTCCTGATCGTTCGCCTCATTCTGGAACCACTCATACTCGGCATCCCGCGCTTCCTTTTCGGCGTCATAGGTTCGGTAACGCACATAGACATTCCGCGACTCTATGTACTCGTCAACGAGCTGTTCAACTCCAATCTCCGCCTCGCTGTACGAATTAGAACACGACGCTGACACCGCCAGTACAAGCATCGAAACTCCCAACAGCAACGCCCTGCCAATATCGACAAATCCAAGGCCGTTCAACATGCTTATAGTTACTCTGGGTCTGTCCGACGCTCCCTTATTGGAGAGGAACAACCGCGTCAGGGTTTTCCTTCAAGAAGTTGCGCACTACCTCAAGATAATAGTCTCGCTGCAGGCCGAGCAAGCGCTCGCGCTCAGACTCTGACAATGTCGGATACTCGATAGCATACTTGGCGCATTCGTGATTCAGATCTAGGAACTCATGCTCCGTGAGCCGATACTCGACCAAAGCGGCTTCGAAGTACGCGAGAGTATGATCGTGCAGTTGGAGGCCTTCGTAGCCGGCAGCCGAAGCACAGTCGTCCAGCGAATCGTTGTACGCCTGTTCAAGGGCGCCTCCCGGTTTGAGTTCATCGGGTAATGAGTCGCGAGCACCGATCATTCTCCCCCTGATCAGCTGCTCGAATATGAATCGCTCGCGCTCCTGCTCGTCCGCCTCGTTCTGAAACCACTCGTACTCCAAGTCCCACGCCGCGGTTTCCTCCTCATGAGTCCGGTAGCGTGCGTAGGTGTCTAGTGACTCGATGTACTCGTCTACGATTTCCTCAACACCGATCTCAGCTTCAGTGTACGAGTCAGAACATGATGCACTCAAGGCTAGCATTAGGCTGGCCATCCCTAGCAACAGTGCCCGGTAACGACACTCATTCAAACGCCTGCTAAGGGCAACAGAAGTTTCACTTATGCTATTCTGCATGTTCTGTCCTCCACAGAGCATTGCACTAGCCTTGATTCTCATATCTTGAGTAGCTAACTGGAACTAAATCAAGGCCGAACTGAATTAGTTTGGCTATGTCTGTGCAGTCTTCCAGTCCTCTACGATCAAGTGTCCACGTGTATCGAGTCGAGGTCTCCACCTGAGTCCTTTGGTTTGCATTGCATAGAATCAAGATGTCGTCTCGAATACGTCGGTTGGTTTCGCCGACGAATTGGCTGTTCCAGATGCCTCGATCAGTGTTGTGATCGAAGTGAACCTTGATGCGATACGGGTTCTTCCAATTGAAATCGTGTCTCATGCACGCGTAGACGATCGGCACTTCCACACCGTAGAAATCCGCGTAGTCGACGAGGTACTCCTCGTTTATCAAATCCTGGACGAAGTACAAGTGATAGTCGTGCGCGAGGTCGAGGATCCGGTCTTCCACCCACCCGATCAATCCCGCAGGAATGCTGCAGCGGTCGACGCCGAACTGGAGCCACGGATACAGCGCGCTCTCAGGATCGAACAGATCGTCGTCGTCGTCGTCTGTGGGATTCTCCTCGGAGGCTCCGTAGCGCAGCGTGCCCCGCGCATCAAGGAACCCCGCCAGAGTCGCGCCCTTGCCGCCGCGACGGAGATTGCCTAAGTGGAACACATCCTCCAGATGCTGGCGAGCCGACGGCGTCAGAACCGCGAGTGTGAACTTGTAAGCGAGCTCTGGGAACTGCTGCACCGTCGGTGCCGTCTCATATCGGGGGATGACCTCCACCACATAATCACCGGCCCGCACATTCGCAACCAACCGCTGCCGGCGATTCGTCGGCTCCTCAGAGAGCCTCAACGCGACCGGAGCACCAGGCCGGCCGTCGCTCCCGAGCGGCCAAAGGACAACATCCATGTCCGGCAGCGACTTGTACCAATGAATGGGGGCGAATGGATCGATAGGCGGCTCGTCGGTACGCACATACAGATCAAGCTCCATCTCATAGGTCGCACGCGATGTCACACCCGACGGCACGCTGAGTTCGTAGTAGGCAGCAACGCGCCCTGTTCTGGACACAGATGCACACTGATTCTCGTAGATCCTTGCAACAACCGTCTCACGCCATTGCCGTCCGAACGCATTCACCCGACCGTCGGCCATGGTCTGGAAGCAGGCTTCGTCAAGTGTGGGTGTGAGGGGTTGGCAGGTGCCCTCGGAGCTGGGCCGGTAACCGGTCGCGCAGTAGCTGGTGACGATGATGGTTTCAGTGCTGGTGTGCCCTGACGCGGTGAACGCGAGCGTGACGGTGGTGGTGCGGGCCTTGTCGGGCACGAGCCTCACTGCCGCGCTGCCGTGCACGGCGGTGACCGAGGCGCTCAGCCCGACGGGGCTAACGCTCTGCACGGTCACCGCGGCATCGTGGGGCAGGTAGTCGAAGCGGTGCTTGGCGGTCTGGCCGACAGTGGCGGCGAGGGTGGCGGGCAAGTCGTCGGACTGCACTGCGAAGTCGCCTTCCACGGCGATGCGGTAGCCACCGGTGCTGCCGCTGAGCGCAGTGGTGGCCTCGACGGTGTAGTCGCCAGCGGTAAGGAACACGTCGTCGAGCCCGGTGGCATCGCCGCGCAGGTTGTTGTGGCTGTCGAGCACTGTGCCGCCCGATCCGTGGCCGTCGAGCAGCAGCAGGTAGGTGTCGAGGGCATCGGTGCCGGTGTCGGTGGGTTCAAGGCCCATGCTGACCCAGCCGGAGCTGGCGAGCGTGAACGTGTAGCGGTGGGCGTAGAAGGTGGCCTTGGAGCCTGCCAGGCGCTGCTTGGAGGTGCAGCTGGTGGCCGACAGCGAACCCGTGAACGTGCGCGTGCCGTGCCGCAGAACGCCCAGCGGCGACACGCAGTTCGACTCGTCGCGTGCCACGAAC
The DNA here is from genome assembly GCF_965219595.1 of Candidatus Poriferisodalis sp. Taxonomy (NCBI): domain Bacteria; kingdom Bacillati; phylum Actinomycetota; class Acidimicrobiia; order Acidimicrobiales; family Candidatus Poriferisodalaceae; genus Candidatus Poriferisodalis; species Candidatus Poriferisodalis sp. The sequence goes on along the minus strand of NZ_OZ244781.1, from coordinate 2,467,591 downwards.
CTCGCTGCGGCAGTCGCCGTGGCGTATCCGTCGTTGCGGCATTCGACTTCGATGTCGAGCCAGCCCGTCGCAGTAGTGGTCACCGATACCGTCCGATTCGCGCCGCTGCCCCCGGGCACAGGATCCCCGCCGATGCCCCCAGCACGGGCTGCGGAGCAGTCCGCTGATATGGGGGACACTGTGAAGCTGCCCGACATGGCGCCGGCTCCGTCGCGGGTGCCTGGACTGTAGTTGGTGATCTGCACTGGCGGTCTGCAGGTGACCGAGATCGTCGTGGTGTGCTCGACGGCGCCGGCGATGCTCACCGCCAGTGTGATGTCCCCGCCGGTGGTGCAAGTCACGATGCCGGTGCCGGCCTGGGAGAACACCACCGCATCGCCCACTACCGATGCGTCCAGATCGCCTTCCTTGGAGGTCACACCGACTCCGACGGCGGCCGTCCAGCCGAGGGCCATCTGCACTGAGGGGCCGGTCGCGTCGACGCTGAGGGCCATCTTGTCGCCGCGTGTCATCGTGCACCGATATTTCTGGTCGATGCCGTCGTCGAGCGGGCCGGCCGACTTGATGCACGATCCGTCGGCCGCTGCCTTCACCGTGACATCGGTGACAGGGGTGAGCGCGGTGAGCGTCGAGGTGGCGACGGCTGTGCTGTAGCCGATGCGGCTGCAGACGACGGTGACGTCGATGGCTCCGGGCCCGGCGAGGTTCGCGGTGAGGGTGCGCTGGCCGTCGTCGCCTGCGGTGACGGCGGCGGTGCGGGTGGTGGGCCAGCACGAGGCGTCGGGCGGGGAGACGGTGAAGCGGTCCGCGACAGGGCCGCCGCCGACGCGTCGGCCGCCGTCGAGCCCGTCGATGCGCACGCCGAGGAACGCTTCAACTGTCAGTGTGTAGCCGCCGGTGCCGGCGGGCTGGGCGCTGGTGGCCTCGATCATGTAGCGGCCCGGTCCGGGCAGCATCACCTGCATGCGGCTCGCGGGGTCGCCCGTGGTGCCTCGCCCGGCGGCGAGCGTTTTGCCGTCGCGCTGGTGCCCGTCGATCAGCCGCGCGTAGGTGACTAGCACGGGCGTGTTCGAGCCGTCGTCGTCCACCGTGATGCGCAGCGAGCCGGGATTGGCGGAGGTGAGCGTGTGCCAGCGCGCATAGTAGACACGGCCCCGGCGCGACAGCCGCTGCGAGACGCAGTCACCGGTCAGCTCGCCGCTCGCTATCGTCCTGCCCGTCGAGAGCAGCCCGAGGTCGGACACGCACGCGTCACGCGCCGACAAGGTCACTGTCTGCAACGCAGAAACGTGGTCGTCGGCTTCGCAGGTGACGGTCACCTCAAGACTGCCGGGCGCGGCGACGTCCGCTGTGAGGGTGCGTTCCTGCGCGCTCTGGCCTGCTGTGACGGTCGCCGTGGCGGGCACGGCGCTGCAGCGGGCCGCCGCGGGCGCGACGGTAAACCCGGTGCTGACCGTCACCGTGCCGTAACCGCTCTCCGTCGCGTCCGCGAGACCGCTGATCGCCACCGCCGCGTCGGGCTTGTCGCAGGTGACTGCGACGGTGACAGCACGGGTGTGGGTTCCGGCGGTGGCGGTGAGGGTGACGGATCCGTCCGCGGTGCATGAGATGTCGGCGGTGCCGGTGCGTGAGTACACGACCGGCGTGGCGCTGGGCGCTGCGGTCTGGGTCTTGGCCTGGGTCTGGCTGTCGATCTTCGCGCCGCCGGTAGCAGCCCAGGACAGCGACAGTCCGCTGTGGGGTCCTTGGGTGGTGCCGGTGAGCGTGGCGGTGCCGTCCGCGGGGACGGTGCACGCATAATCGGCTGTGCCGTCAGAAGTCGCCTTGCATGCGGATGCGGCGATCGAGAGGCCGGCGATGGCTTGGTGGCCGCGCAGGGTCGCCTTGGCGGTGCCCTCGGAGCGTCCGGTGGCGGTGCATTTGACGGTGACTTCCTGTGAGAACGGCGGTTTGCGGGTCAGCGACACTGTGCGGTTCGCGCCGTTGCCGGCGGTGATCTTGGCGTCGGGCGGCGACGCTGTGCACGAGGCGTCGGCGGGCTGGACGGTGAAGCCGCCGCTGGGGGCGGCGTGGGCTTGGCCGATGCCGTGGCTGTCGGCGAGGCCGGTGATCTGCACCGCCGGCAGGTCTGGGGTGATGGTGAGGGTGAGGGTGAACGCGCCGGTGATGTTCTGTGTGGGGGTGGTGACCTCGACGGTGTAGACGGTGTCGGGGGCCAGAGCGATGCCGGTGATCTTGGCGTCGGTTCCGGTGCCGGAGTCGTCGTCGGAGCCTTCCTCTGTGACGTCGGACCCGCTGCCGGACAGGACGTACAGGAACGTGTCCGCCGCGGACGACGATGCGGCCACGGTGGCTTTGGACGCGGCGGCGACGCTCAGCGAGAACCGTCGCGCCCAGTGGGGGGACTGCTTGTCGCCCTTGCGCAGCGACACGCAGCCCGTCCCCAGCGTGCCCGTACGCGTGACGGTCCCCGCTTTGAGGGTGCCGAGGCGGTCGATGCAGGCCGCGCCGGTCGGCGTCTGGGTCGGGTCGCCCAGGGTGGTGCGGCTGCACTGCCCGCCGCCTGCGGGGTCCCAGCCGGCAGGGCACGACTGCGTGGGCGGCCGGCCGACCAGCTTGGTGAGCGGTGCGGTGGGGTCGCTGTAGAGGGTCTTCTCGCATTTGCCGCTGCTGTCGTTCCACGCGAAGCCGGTGTCGCAGAACCGGACGGCGTCGGCGGTGCGGCTGGTGACCGGCACGCTGGCGGTGCGGTCCCATCGCTGCTTGGCGGTGTCGGACCGGCACTGGATGCCGTTGTCGGACCAGCCGGCGGGGCACGACTTGGCAGCCGGCACATAGCGGTGCCGGGTCGGGGTGCTGGCGGTGGCTTTCCAGCGTGTGGACGCTGTGTCGGACTCGCACAGGGCGCCGTTGTCGGACCAGCCCGACGGGCACGACTTCGCAGCCGGCGTGTACCGGTAGCGGGTGGGGGTGCTGGCGGTGCGCTTCCAGCGTGTGGAGGGGCTGTCGGACTGGCACACCGACCCTGACGGCGACCAGCCCGACGGGCACGACCTGGCCGCCGGCGTGTATCGGTAGCGGGTCGGGGTGCTGCCGGTTGGCTTCCATCTGGTGGTGGGGCTGTCGGCGGTGCAGCCAGTGCCGTCAGGGCTGTAGCCGGCCGGGCACGACTCGACCACAGCCGCGGTCAAAGTGCGGGTGCGCGTCTCCCACCAGCACTGCTGGCCGGCGAACGGGTCGTAGCTGCACCTTCGCTTGCGGTACGTCTCGGTCTTCGTGCAGGTACGCGACAGACCCGAGGTCTTGAGCGTGTACCCGGCCGGGCACGAGTACCGCAGCGGCCGCGAATCGTAATAGGACTCCTGCTCATAGCAGCCGCTGCTGCGATAGGTCTCCCCTGCCGGGCACGTCGGCGGGCTCAACGCGATCCGGCACGAATAGGAAATGCCGTGCTCGCCCGACGTGGTCACCCTGGTGCCGACGCTGCACGTCCACGTGTAACCGCGGGTGCGGTAATAGGACTCCTGCTCATAGCAGCGGCCGTTGCGGTACGTCTCCCCGTTCGGGCACGTCGGCGGATCCACCGCGATGCCACCAACACACCCGCATGCGACACAATCATCGTGGCCGTGTCGTCGCCAGCGCACGTCAGCGTCGCGCTCACCTATCCGCCGGAAGCCGCAGCGCGGGCAGCGGTCAGCCACTCATCGACCGACGCACGATTGACGGCGATCCACTCAGCAGCGAGATCAGAGGGATCGCTGCCATCGGCCTGCTGCGCAAGGGCTTGCGAGACGTCTGCTTGGGAGAATGTCGCGGCTTCGAGGAGCGTCGCAGCTGCGGGATTCGCGGCAAGGAAATCATTGCTGGCTGCTACGGCCATGTCATTGGCGACCCAGCCAAGTGGGCACAGCCCGTCGGGGTGCGACGCCGCAGCGGGGCACCGCAGGGCGTTGATCGCTGCGTAGCCGCCAGCACCGTCGTGTCCGCGGGTTGCCTGAGAGAACAGTTCTCCCTCGATGTGCCCTAGAGGGTTCGAGGTATCCAGAAAGTCCTCGACGCCAAGCCAATACACATCTCTACCTGGCTCTAGCGTCGCTGTCAACGCCGAGGGCGTCCCCACGAACATCACTACGGGATAATCCGCGTTCGCTGCGTTCACGGCGCGTTCGCTCAATACCTCCTCGCCGAAACTGACGAATGCGATGTTGTCCCAACCTGATAACGCCGCCTGTGATTCGGAGATGCTGTCGTAGATTCCTCCCAGCGAGAGCACGTCGGCTTTGCCGTTTCCGGGCACAGTATCGGTAACGTCGAACTCGCCTAGGGCGGTCGGGTCGCGGTTCAGGTCATCCATGGTGAACACACCGTGCTCGTCGGCGAACGTCTTCGAGATCAGCCAGCCCAGCACATTGCCCACTGGCATCTGAACGCCCACCGCCGAGACATGATCCCCCACCCTCGATCCGTCGTAGCTTGCGCCGTCGAGCCACACCTGATGAGACGGGAATCGCCCGTCAGTCCAGTAATCCACATCGCCAGCGGCCATCCAGAGGTACGCCACATTCGGGCCCATCTCCCACGGGTCTGAAACCTCAAAGCCCAGCTCGCTCAGAAGCTGCCTGTACAGCTCAGCCCGGAAGCGCGACCAACCTTCCGATTGCATGCCTGCGGTGACCTTGACGCCCGCCCCGGGCCGCAGCGTCGCAGCCGCATGCACATCACCACCCTCAGCGACGGCACCCACCAAGCCGTCCACGTCCGTAGAGCCGGTCACTGCCGTCGTGGCGAGATCGATCGGCGCTGCCGAACTCTCAACGGCAGTGACCCCGTCGCCCGAGCAGCCTGTTGCGGCTAGGCCGAGCGCGAAGACTGCTGCCAGCGAGAGGCACGCTGCACCGCTTCGCGACCGACGTGACGACGGTCGCTCAGTCGTAATCGTGGCAACCGTTCTCATGACGCAGCGGCGTTGTGGTCGGCGCCAATCCACATCACCCAGTCAGCATCGGCGGTGCCGTCGAACAAGACGCTCACTCCCCGCACCCCCAGTTCTGGGACCGGGTACCGACGCACCGCGAACGGGGCGTAGTGGACCCGGCCGTCGCGCTCGCCATAGGAATCGACGGAGTACTCGGCTCCGCGTGGCAACACGCCATCGGGCGGGGCGAGCAGCCGACGCCCCTCGCTATACGGGGTCACAGCTTGCACGTCAAGCACAATGCCGTCGTCGCCGAAGAACGCTACGAACACGGCCAACTCAAACTCAAGATCCTCGGCGAGCTCACCGTGCAAGCTTGGATGAGAATCAGGACGGTTGTCGGAGAGGCTGTAGTGGGCGCTGGCTGACACAAGCCTCTCGGTGTCTGCGGGCAGATCGTCCAGGACGTCCTGAGGCGGCGCGCGGTACCAGCCGGGCGCTTGCTGCCAGGCATCGGACTGCATGACCTGCGGATAAGGCGCCATCCACCAGGCACGCGAGACGTCACCGTCGTTGGACATCTCAGCGAAGACCGCTACGTCGATCGATCCAGGATCGGCGGGGCCATCCCAGTCGTCGATTTCGAAAGGCGCAACCTCACCGGGCTGGATCGACAACGGCCACAAGAACTCCCGACCTCCCGCCTCGACCCGCATACCGTAGGCCCACATGGTCCTGGACCAGTTCCGGACCAGACCTCGCAGCACCCCGCCGGTCACACCCATCGTGCCGTCGAGCACACGCACCTCATCGACCGGGTTGTCGCGCCCCGAGTATTCGATCGAATACCCAAAGCTGCCATACAACTCCGCGCCGCGCGGCAGCGTGGCCCCATAACGCATCTGCTGCGCCGCCTCATGCCGCTCATACCACGCAACTGCCTCATCGCGGGTAGGAAAGAAGGTGCCTTCGAGCCCGTACGTGCCAAAAACGCGATAGCGGCTCGGCCAGTATCCAAGCAACGGCTCAGCAAGGGCAGTATCAGCGCCGCGGCAGTCCCGCCCAAGGAAACTGCGGGCCAACTCGCGCCGCTCGGGTAGGGAAAGCTCGCCCGGCTCGGGCACCTCATTCGGCCAATGCTCTGCAATGAGGGCATCCTCCAAGCGGCACAAGTCCAAGATCACCCCTGCGGCCTCGCTCTCCTGCCGGCTCTGCGATGCCGCCGCGTCGATCTCGAACATGGCACCTTTGGTATCGGCGTCGCCTTGTGGCACACGCAGGCCGTGATGCACCAGCGGCGAGGGCACCGTCTCGAATTCCACCCAAGTGCGCGTCGTCGTCGGTATCTCCGTCGTAGGCCGCTCAACTGTTGCGGCCTCAACATTGATCGCTATCTCAGTCGAGGCCACCGATGTCACCGCGCCATTCAGCGTTCGCGCCGACACCCCAGACCCAGCGGCAGTTGCAGGGTCCGTCGCGGAGTGCGTATCTACGTTAGTGAAACAAGCGCCAGCCAACAATGCCGTGGCACCTGCTGCAGCCACCATGAGCTTCCGAACACGACTGGCTCGCGCCGCAGGTGCCGAGGGACTCACCGATCAGTCCCAGGAGGCTGGCCCGGATAGGCAGCGCGGACCTTGGTGGCGAACAATGGGCTGGTACTGCTCAACCGCTCACATCGATCGGGAATACCAGTGATGTGAAGCTGGCAGACATTCACATAAAGCTCTTTGTCGTCGTTGTCATCATTGCCGTCTTCGTCAAAGTCGTCTTCATGCCACGAGGAAGCCGCCGTATTGCGCACTCTGGTATCTGTGGGCACGACCTTGATCCATGTGACCCGATCGCCCGTCGCGCCAGCCGGGTAGGCGAATGACTGGGGAAAAACCGCAAAGTTCTTCTTGTTGGTCTCAGGTCCGTATGCAAACGACATGAATGGGGCCGCCAACGGACTGTCACCGCCTGTGACCCCGCGCTTGTTATTGCCGTTGAATGCACCCTCGATCAACGTGCTATCGGTGTCGTATAGCCAACACGGGAAGTCCGTGCCCGTGGCACCGAACCCACAAGACATACGATGCACACCGCCGCCGCTTCTGTGGTCATCGCCGGTGTTCTCCGTGGTGGTCACCCAAAGCCGCTCGGCACCGCTGAACGACTCGACGCCCAGATAGATCTTCTGGTACGTCTCGTAGCATAGCGGCTCCCCTTTAGTAGCACCCTTGCATGCGTTCCAACCACCTCGATTCGTGGTTCCGTCCAAGAACTTTCCGAGGCTCTCCTCTTCTGACTCGCCCGACCTTGGGCTGCAGTACTCTTTCGCAAGATTCGTAGCTACTGCAAGTCCGCCCTTATCAATGTCGGCACGCTCGGCGTGACCCATCTCCGATGGCCACCAATCAAGTTGCCAGTAACCCACACCGGGGTGCCAAAACGCTCCCACATCGACAACTTCCTTGAACTCGTTGTCCGGGTACAGCGCCTGATGGCGATCCCTGTGCGAGCGCGAAAGGGTCATCAATGACCGTGCCGGGACTCGCTGATTGCTGTCGTTGACTTCGATCGGGTACTCCCAGTAGCCGATCGCAATCATCGCCGCAGCAAGCTGTCCGTCGCCCATACCGCACCCAGGGTGACCCACCAAGGCCTGCGCGGCGACCCGCTTGGCACCGTCAAGCAGTGCGGGGGTAACCTCATAGAGTTGGCTGCCGCGTTCGTTCTTACCGATCTTGATGGCGGCTAACTTCTCATCGGTGTCCCATAGGCAGGTACCGTTGGGATGGGGCCCCGGCACCTGTCCATTAGGGCAGTTGACGCCTATCCCCACATCGGCCGTGTCCTCAGAGTCGCTTGACTCCGCCCGCTGGGCTCGGGCCTCGGAGGAGCCACTGCGCGAGGTTTCTGCGGGACGGCTGAATGACAGTGTGACGCTGAAGTCTCCGGTACGGGCGGGCGTTACCGAAAGCGTCGCCATGGTGCCAGTTCGGGTCGCGGTTGCGCTCAGGCTCGAAGCTGGAACCGACACCCTCGGGGTGAACTTCCCAGTCTCGAAGTCGATTTTGAGTTCGCGTCCGACGATGGCGTTGTAGTCGGTCTTGAGTCCGGTGACGGTGGCGTTGAGGTTGAGCGTGTATTTGCCGGTGTGTGCGGGGCGGTAGGTGGTGGCTTCGATGGTGTAGGTGCCGGGCTGGAGGAAGATGTCGGTGAGGCGGCTGTCGTTGCGGTGGCCGTCGTCGTCGTCCTCGTCGATGACGGTCGCTGTGGCGCCGGTGCCTTTGAGCAGGATCAGGTACGTGTCGAGCCGGGTGCTGTATTGGCCGTTGGCGTTCTTGAGGTTGACGGTGACCCAGCCGGGGCTGCCGATTGTGAACGTGTGCCGACGTGCGTAGAACGTGCCGCTGCCGCGGTGCGTGGTGGTGCACGCCGCATCGGCGGTGATGGTGCCGCTGCGGCTGACCCTGCCACTGCGCAGCCGGCCGAGATGATCGCCGCAGGGCAGAGCGGCGGTGAGTGCGGCGGTCTGCGATGTGGCCGCCCAGCCGTCCCGGCGGCAGGTGACCGTGACGGCGATGCTGCCGGGCGCGTCGAGTTTCGCTGTGAGGGTGCGCTTGCCGTTGCCGCTGTCGGCGATCGAGGCAGTGCTCGGCTCTGCGGTGCATGCGGCGTTGGCGGGTGTGACGGTGAACGGCGCTGTGACGGTGACCTGCCCGCTGCCGGTCTTGGCGGTGTCTACGAGGCCGCTGATGGTGACCGGCGTGAGGCAGTTGACGGTGAGGTGCGCGGTCTTGGTGCTGGCGCCGAGAGCGGCGGTGGCTGCGGCGGTTCCGTTCGCGGTGCAGTTCAGTGCCGCTGTGGCGGTGCGGCGGTACAAGACGGTGCCGTCGGGGCCGACCGTGGTCGTGGCGGTGCCTTGGGTCTGGGTCTTGACGGCGGCGCCGCCGGTCGCCGCCCAGGCCGCGGTCAGGGTGGCGGCTGTGGCGGTGGCTTCTGCTTCGATCTCGAAGTCTTCGCCTCGCGCCATGGTGCATGTATAGGCCACATCCGCGCCGTCGGGCACCGTGTCGGCGGTCTTGCAGTCGCCGCCGGTAATGGCGCGGGCGCCGACGGTGGTGACGCTGGCCGCGAGCTTGGCCGTGAGGGTGACAGCCTGTGTCGCGTCGGCATAGCCGTCGGTTTCGCATGTGACGGTGACGGCGAGGCTGCCCGGCGCAGCGATGTCGGCGGTGAGAGTGCGGTCCGCGGCGCTGGTTCCCGCAGCGACCGTCGCTGCGGCGGGGCTGGCAGTGCATCGGGCTGTGGCGGGTTCCACGGTGAACGGCGCGGTGACGGCGACTCGGCCGACGCCGGTCTCGCTGGCGTCGGCGAGGCCGGTGACGGCGACTGGTGTGAGGCAGTTGACGGTGAGGTGTGCAGTTTTGGTGCTGTCGCCGAGAGTCGCTGTGGCGGCGGCGGTGCCGTTCGTGGTGCAGTTCAGTGCTGCTGTGGCGATTCTGCGGTGCAGGACGGTGCTGTCGGGTCCGACCGTGGTCGTGACGGTGCCTTGGGACTGGCTGTCGACGGTCACGCCGCCGGTCGCCGCCCACGAGACGGTGAGCGCTGCGGCGGTGGCGGTGGCTTCGGCTTCGATCTCGAAGTCGCCGCCTCGGGCCATGGTGCATATGTAGGCGGCACCGGCGCCGTCGGGCACCGGTGTCACGGTTTTGCATTCGCCGCCGTCGGCTGCCCGCGCACCGATGACGATGACACCGGTCGCGAGCTCGGCAGTCAATGTCACTATCCGTTTCGCTGCGCCGTGCCCGGCCGCGGTGCAGGTCACCGTCGCCGTCAGGCTGCCCGGCGCGGTGACGTCGGCTGTGAGGGTGCGGTCCGCCGCTCCGATCCCCGCAGCGACTGTGGCTGCGGCGGGGCCGGCAGTGCAGTCGGCCGCGGCGGGCGTGACGGTGAACGGCGCCGTGACGGTCACTTGGCCCAGGCCCGTCTCGGTCGTGTCGGCCAGCCCCGCGATGGCGACTTTGCGGTCGTGGACGGCCTTCGCTGTGAGCTGGTAGCGGCCCGCAGCGCCGGAGCGGTAGGTGCTGGCCTCGACGGTGTAGTCGCCCGGGGGGAGCTTCTTGGCGATGCGGCTGTCGGTGCTGGGCCCGCCGTCGTCGTTGCGGGCGTTCGCCTTGCCCGCGGTGCTGTGGCCGTCGAGCAGGATCAGGTACGTGTCGAGCTTGGCCGTGTTGGCGGGGTCGTTGCCGACGTCGACGGTGACCTGCGCAGGGCCTGACAGCGTGAAGGTGTGACGGCGCGTGTAGTAGGTGCCCGCACGGCCTCGATGCGCCGTGGTGCACTTGCTGTCTGCTGTGATCGTGCCGCTGCGGCTGGTGGTGCCTTCGGGCAGGGTGCCGAGCGGGTCGTCGCAGTCGACGTCGGGCGGCGGCTTGTCGCAGGTGACTGCGACGGTGACAGCACGGGTGTGGGTTCCGGCGGTGGCGGTGAGGGTGACGGATCCGTCCGCGGTGCATGAGATGTCGGCGGTGCCGGTGCGTGAGTACACGACCGGCGTGGCGCTGGGCGCTGCGGTCTGGGTCTTGGCCTGGGTCTGGCTGTCGATCTTCGCGCCGCCGGTAGCAGCCCAGGACAGCGACAGTCCGCTGTGGGGTCCTTGGGTGGTGCCGGTGAGCGTGGCGGTGCCGTCCGCGGGGACGGTGCACGCATAATCGGCTGTGCCGTCAGAAGTCGCCTTGCATGCGGATGCGGCGATCGAGAGGCCGGCGATGGCTTGGTGGCCGCGCAGGGTCGCCTTGGCGGTGCCCTCGGAGCGTCCGGTGGCGGTGCATTTGACGGTGACTTCCTGTGAGAACGGCGGTTTGCGGGTCAGCGACACTGTGCGGTTCGCGCCGTTGCCGGCGGTGATCTTGGCGTCGGGCGGCGACGCTGTGCACGAGGCGTCGGCGGGCTGGACGGTGAAGCCGCCGCTGGGGGCGGCGTGGGCTTGGCCGATGCCGTGGCTGTCGGCGAGGCCGGTGATCTGCACCGCCGGCAGGTCTGGGGTGATGGTGAGGGTGAGGGTGAACGCGCCGGTGATGTTCTGTGTGGGGGTGGTGACCTCGACGGTGTAGACGGTGTCGGGGGCCAGAGCGATGCCGGTGATCTTGGCGTCGGTTCCGGTGCCGGAGTCGTCGTCGGAGCCTTCCTCTGTGACGTCGGACCCGCTGCCGGACAGGACGTACAGGAACGTGTCCGCCGCGGACGACGATGCGGCCACGGTGGCTTTGGACGCGGCGGCGACGCTCAGCGAGAACCGTCGCGCCCAGTGGGGGGACTGCTTGTCGCCCTTGCGCAGCGACACGCAGCCCGTCCCCAGCGTGCCCGTACGCGTGACGGTCCCCGCTTTGAGGGTGCCGAGGCGGTCGATGCAGGCCGCGCCGGTCGGCGTCTGGGTCGGGTCGCCCAGGGTGGTGCGGCTGCACTGCCCGCCGCCTGCGGGGTCCCAGCCGGCAGGGCACGACTGCGTGGGCGGCCGGCCGACCAGCTTGGTGAGCGGTGCGGTGGGGTCGCTGTAGAGGGTCTTCTCGCATTTGCCGCTGCTGTCGTTCCACGCGAAGCCGGTGTCGCAGAACCGGACGGCGTCGGCGGTGCGGCTGGTGACCGGCACGCTGGCGGTGCGGTCCCATCGCTGCTTGGCGGTGTCGGACCGGCACTGGATGCCGTTGTCGGACCAGCCGGCGGGGCACGACTTGGCAGCCGGCACATAGCGGTGCCGGGTCGGGGTGCTGGCGGTGGCTTTCCAGCGTGTGGACGCTGTGTCGGACTCGCACAGGGCGCCGTTGTCGGACCAGCCCGACGGGCACGACTTCGCAGCCGGCGTGTACCGGTAGCGGGTGGGGGTGCTGGCGGTGCGCTTCCAGCGTGTGGAGGGGCTGTCGGACTGGCACACCGACCCTGACGGCGACCAGCCCGACGGGCACGACCTGGCCGCCGGCGTGTATCGGTAGCGGGTCGGGGTGCTGCCGGTTGGCTTCCATCTGGTGGTGGGGCTGTCGGCGGTGCAGCCAGTGCCGTCAGGGCTGTAGCCGGCCGGGCACGACTCGACCACAGCCGCGGTCAAAGTGCGGGTGCGCGTCTCCCACCAGCACTGCTGGCCGGCGAACGGGTCGTAGCTGCACCTTCGCTTGCGGTACGTCTCGGTCTTCGTGCAGGTACGCGACAGACCCGAGGTCTTGAGCGTGTACCCGGCCGGGCACGAGTACCGCAGCGGCCGCGAATCGTAATAGGACTCCTGCTCATAGCAGCCGCTGCTGCGATAGGTCTCCCCTGCCGGGCACGTCGGCGGGCTCAACGCGATCCGGCACGAATAGGAAATGCCGTGCTCGCCCGACGTGGTCACCCTGGTGCCGACGCTGCACGTCCACGTGTAACCGCGGGTGCGGTAATAGGACTCCTGCTCATAGCAGCGGCCGTTGCGGTACGTCTCCCCGTTCGGGCACGTCGGCGGGTTCAGCGTGATCCGGCACGAATAGGAAGTGCCGTGCTCGCCCGACGTGGTCACCTTGGTGCCGACGCTGCACGTCCATGTGTAGCCGCGGGTGCGGTAGAAGGTCTCCTGGGTCTCGCAGCGGCCGTTGCGGTACGTCTCGCCTTCCGGGCAGGTCGGGCTGGCCAAGGTGATCTTGCACGAATAGGCGGTGCCGTGATCGCCCGAGTCGACCTGCAGCACACCGGTGCTGCACATCCATGTGTAGCCCTGCGTCTCGTGAAACTCGACCTGCTCATAGCAGCCCGCAGCCGGCGTCGTGCGATAGCTCTCGCCGTCGACAGTGCACTGCGGCGGATCGACCGTGATGCGGCACCAATAGCTGTAGCCGGGATCCAAGAACGTGGTCTCCAGCGTGCCCTGGCTGCACCTCCATTTCGCGTCGCGCTGCTCCACGGTGGCGGTGCGGCACTGGCCCTCGTGCAGCGTCTTGCCGCCGGTGCAGTGCGCCGGTACCGTCTTCTGGCAGCTATGAGACGGCCCCAGCTCCCCCAGCGTCGTGACCACCACGTAGCCGTCGTCGGCCTGCGGGCACACGAGATCGGCCGCGGTGCGCTCGACCTTGGCGGTCTTGCACAGCCCCCCGTCGAGCACCATGCCCGCCGGGCAGCTCAGCCCCGCCGCCCCCTGCGAACCAGCAGCCCCCGCCTCGCCGACAAAGCTGTTCCACCCCACCCCGAGCTCTTCGGCGCCGTCGCCGTCGGCATCGCCACGCTCCACCCACGGCACCGCGCCCACCCCCGACACAACCGAGGTCGCGACGAGCGTCGCGACAAGCAGCCGAGCGGCCCAGCCCAGCCGGCCGTCGCGCAGCGCGCGGGCACCGCGGCGGGGCGAGGAATCGCTGCTACTGCCCCCCCCCCCCGCCCGATACGGGTGTTCGCGGCGGTGGTGCGGGTCATGAGCGGCGCAACGTAACCCCCCACAGCACCACTGTCAACAACCCAGACTTTGTCGGGCACGGCTGCCGCTGTGCCCGCGATGGCGCAGACGCCGATGGGTGACGGGGCCGAGGCGACGGCCGAAGCCGTGGGGACGGCGGTGCCGGAACGGACGCGTCGGCGGCTGCCGCGCGCAGCCAAGCGCGCCCTTGTCGCGCTCGCCGGGCTGGTCCTGATGGCCGCCAGCGTCGCGGGGTTCTGGGCCACTGCCGCCGCGTTCGACCAGCGCATCGCTGTGGCTGTCGCGGCCCGGGACCTTCCCCGCGGCCATGTGCTCACCGCAGCCGATCTCTCCTCGGCCGAGGTGCTGCTGGGCGACGTGCCCCATGTCGTGTGGAGCCATGGCACGGCCGAGGCGTTGGCGGGTCTGGCCCTGGAGCGTGCGCTGCCTGCGGGTTCATTGGTGACGGCCGACATGCTGGTCGAGCCGTCTGTGGGGGCGTTCGGCGACGCGCTGGAAGTGGTGGTTCCGGTCGACACCAGCCTGTCGCCGTCGGGCGTGCACGAGGGCGACACCGTGCTGCTCATCGACCCCGGCGTCGCGCCGTCGCACCAGCAGCCCGGACGGCGGCGGTCGGTGATCCGCTCGCTCGCGCTGGCCGGATTCGACGGGTCGTCGATGCGGTTGTTCGTGCCACCTGCGGAGTGGGTGTGGTGGCGGGCGCTGCCCGCGGAGCTGGGCGCTGCGCCGATGGTGCTGCCGGTGCCGCTCGGCGGCGACGCCGCCGCGCTGGCTGCCGACCTGGACGAGCTGTGGGCGGCCTCCTATGAGCGGGAGGCCGCAGCGCTGCATCCCTTCGGCGACGAATGGCGTGCTCAAGCCGCGCCGGGCGAGCTGGAGGTGATCATCGCACTCGACCTGAGCCTGGCGGCGTCGGCGATCACCGAGGGAGACCTGGCGCTGCTGGTCGATCCCGGCGTTCCCCGAGGCAGCGGCGGCGGCCGACCTCGTTCTGTGCTGCGCGCTGTGCGCCTGGAGCACTACCGCGACGGCATGCTCGGCGTGTGGGCCGAGCCCCGCGAGTGGGTGTGGTGGAGGACCCTGCCACAACGGCTCGGCGCTGCCCCGATGGTGTTGCGCGTCACCGAAGGCTCCGACACCGACGCCGTCGCCGACGAGCTCAACGACCGGTGGCGGCGGGCATGGGAGCAGGGCTGATGCTCGCCGTACGCGCCGGTGGCGACCTCGACGCCGATGCGCCACAGCCCGTTCGGGGTGCGCCCGACACGGGCGCCCTTGCGGTGGGCGTCGCCCGCTCGTGGGCCCGAGCAGGCCGCGACGTGCTGGTGATCGACGCTGACGCGCACGGCACCGGGCTGGCGAGGCGCATCAGTGCGGCGACCCGTGCTGGGGTGCCGCCCGCACAGCGGGGCCTGCCCTCGTTGATCGCAGCGCGTACGCCGCTCAATACGCACAGCGTGCTGGCCCACTGCTGGGCGCTGCCAGCCGACGGAAGCGGGTCGGTCCTGCTGCTGGGAGCACCCGGTCATCCCGACGGCGCCCGCCGCTCGGCGGCATGGCTGGCCGAGCGGGCCGACGCAGTCGCCGAGCTCAGTGGGCGATGGGCGGTCATCGTGTCGATGCCTGGATCCCTCACCGAGCCTTACGCGGCGCTGACGCGTGCAGCAGCGTTGCAGGTGACGTTGTCGCCTGCTCGGGGCACTGCGCCGCCCGGTGGGCTGCGCGGCGTGCTCAGTGCGTTCTGGCTGCGCTTCGACCCCGACCCGGTGACGCTGGTATGCGCCAGTGCAGGCGACATCGAGAGCCGGCAGCCGACGAATGGTGCTGCGGGTTTGGCGGTCGTCGGCCGGCTCGGACCGGTGAGCGAGTCGGCGCTGCTGGGCGGTCGTGCGAGACGGCGGGACCGAACTGCGCTCGATGCCTTGCGCGTGGCCTCGGGCCGCTTGCACGATCGCCCAGAACTCTCGGCCGGCCTGTCGCAGGACGCAGCGAGCACCAACGGGCTGGCGCGGGCACACCGCCCGTCCGAAGGCCCGCCGGAACCGCCTCGCAGGAATGTCGCGGCGTCTGCGGCCACCGGAACGCGGCGATGAGCTTGGCGGCGGCGATCTGGGACGAGGTGCTGCCGCGGGTGCAGGAGCGCCGGCTGAGCACGACCGAGTCGCTGCCGGCCGTGGCGGATGCATGCCGGCGGATCGCCGAGGACATCACCCGAACGCGGGAAGCCGAAGCGCTCGACTCGCGCGGCGAGTCGCTGAGCGACGACGAGCTGTCGTGGCTCCGCAACCAGCTCGAGGCACTGCTCGGCACGGGCCCGCTGGAGCGGTACCTGCGGCGTGACGACGTGGAGAACATCTGGCTGTTCGGCCCGCACACGGGGGTGCTGGGCCTGGTGGGTGGGCGCCAGGAGGCCATCGGCGGGCTGTTCGCAGATGCCGAGGAGATGATCGGGTTCGTCGCGCATCTCGCTGTCACTCATGGGCAGACGGGCCGCCGGTTCGATCAGTCGGCACCGCTACTGGACCTGCGGCTGCGCACCGGCGAGCGGGTGTTCGCGGCGATGGAGGTGTGCGGGCAGCCCTATCTGACCGTGCGGTGCCACCGCCACCGCATCGTGCGGCTCGACGATCTCGTCGCCGGAGGGTCGCTGACGCACGAGGCCGCAGAGTTCCTCGCTGCCGCGGTGCGGCCGCCTGCGCCTGCGAACGTGCTGATCTGCGGTGCGCTCGGGTCTGGCAAGACCACGCTGCTGCGGGCGCTGCTCGGCGAGATCGGCCCGACGGAGGTGGTGTGCACGCTCGAGCAGACCTTCGAGCTCTTCCTGCACGACACGCACCCGTATGTGTTCGCAGCAGAGACCCGCGAGCCCAACAGCGACGGCGAGGGCGAGATCGGCATGGAAGAGCTCGCCAGGCGCTCGCTGCGGTCGGGCGCCGACCGGGTGATCGTCGGAGAGCTGCGCGGACCCGAAGCCGCGACGTTCCTGTCTGCATGCGGCACGGGCTCGGACGGCTCCATGGCCACGATCCACGCGTCGTCGCCCCGCCAGGCCCTCGCCCGCATCGTCCGCTACTGCCTCAGCTCGGGCCTCGCAGGAGCGCAGTCGGCGCTGATCCAGGAGGCAGCCGACGTGATCCATCTCGTCGTTCACATGGGCAGCGATCCTCGCACCGGGTTCCGCGGCATCCGCTCGATCACCGAGGTGCTCGGCGCTCCCGACGACCGGTTCGAGGTCCACGACATCTTCGCCCGGCCCAATCGCGCAGACCCGCTCGTGATGACCGGCCGTCCGTGCAGCCCTGAATTGGCTGAACGGTTGGCTGAAGGCGGTGCGCACGTCGCCGCATGGCCCAGCGAGCCTCGCCAGCCATGACCGGCGCTGTGTGGTTCGGGCTGCTGTTCGCAGCCGGCGCGACAGTGACGGCGCTGGCTGGGGTCGGCCTGATCGGGGGGCGGGCCCGTGGGCGGCACGAGGCCGTCGCGGCGCCGGTCGGCGACTCGCAACCCGGGCACCGCGCCGCGGGCGCAGCACATTCGGCGCGCAGCTCGCCTGTGTTCGCAAGGCCGCGACCGGGCCTTGGCGGGCGCTTGTGGATCATCCAAGGTGTGGCCGCGGCGTGCGGCGCCAGCGGCGGGTACGCGGCGACGCGGCTGTGGGGCATGGCAGTGCTCGCCGGGGGCCTCGGCCTGTTGCTGCCGCCGTTCGTCGCAGCCCCCACCCAGCGGCGGCGCCACACCGCCGAGGCAGTGGCTTGGCAGTCCTGGACGCGTCAGATCGCCGAACTCGCTCGATCGGGCGCGGGGCTCGGCGACGCCCTGGCCGCCAGCACCTCTCACGCCCCGCCCCAGATCGCCGACACGGTTGCCCGAACAGCCCGCACTGCGCGCCTCGCCGGTCTCGGCGCGGCGACCGGCGAACTCGCCGCGGCCGGGCAGACCTGGGAGCCCGAGGTTGCCGCGGGGCTGCGGGTTGCCGCGACCTCCGGCGGGTCGCTGGCTGGGCCCTTGGGAGAGCTCGCCGGGCGCATCGGCGACATCGTCGCACTGCACCGCACCCGCACCGAAGCCGTCGTGCAGCTCTGGACGCAAACCATCGCGCTGCTGGCGCTGGCCAGCGGCGTGATCACGCTCATGTACCGCAACAACCCCGCCTACTTCGAGCCCTACCGCACCCCGACCGGTCAAGCCGTGCTCATGCTCATCGCTTTCGTGCTGCTGGGTGCCACTGCGTTCCTGGTGCGGCATTCGGTGGTGCGCGCTGACCCGTCGGTTCTGGCCGATCTCAAACAGCGCGGGCGCGCCCGGGATCCGCTGTGAGCACCACCGTGCTGGTGCTGGCCGCCGCAGGCGTCTTCACGGCAGGTGCCGCTGTCGCCGTCGCGGCTGTTGCCGCCCCACGCAGGCGTCCGGCGCGGCGCGGCGCCGCGGAGACGGTGCTGGGGCTGCTGCCCGAGCCGAGGCAAAGCCGCCGGGCCGACCTGCGGCTCGCCGGGGTCACGCCGCGCACCTATACAGCGCAACGTGCGGCTGGTCTCGTCGGCGGCCTGGCCGTCGGTGCGGTTGCCGCAGCCCTGTGGACCCGCACAGCGGTCGCCGCAGTGCTCACCGTCGCATTGGTCACGCTCGCGGGGTGGCAGTTGCCGGCCCAGAGCGTCCGCGATGCCGCCCGCCGCGCCCGGGCCGAACTCGACCAAGTGGTGCGGCTGTGGATCGTGCTCGCCGCCCAGCAAGTCAGCGCCGGCTCAGACCCAGAGACAGCGATGCTGTCCGCCGCTGGGGTCGGCCGCCGGGCCGGCTGGCGACTGCTGCAGCAGCATCTGCAACGGGCTCAGAACGAGCGCCGCCACGCCGCCGAAGGCCTCGCGGAACTCGTCGAGCGGTACAGCCTGACAAGCCTGACGGCTGCAGTCGGCGCCTTCGAACTCGCCGCGCGCCGCGGCACGCGCATGGCCGACGCCGTCCTGGCCGCAGCGGACAACCTGTGGCGCGACACCCTCGGGCGCGAGCGCGAGGCCGCCGACCGCCGCAACCAGATCATCGTGCTGCCCGCCACCGCAGTGGCGCTGGCGCTCGCAGCCATCCTGATCTACCCACCATTCGTGTCGCTCACCGGCGGCATCATCACCCAAGCCCCCTGAGCGATGCCGCCACGCCACGACCTCGCCGGGCTTGCGACGCTCGAATGGCTGCTCGTCATCGCCGCTGCCGGCGGTTTTGCGGCGGCGATGACAGTCGCCTTCCAGAACCTGCTCGACGACGCGAGTCGCACACCGCTCGACCCCGGGGGTCGTCTCATCGACGCCGGCATCGACGCTGCCCGCATCTCCGACGAAGCCGTCGCCCCGCAGATCGCCCTCGAGACCGCCGACGACGACTCCGCGCTGGCCGACGCACGCGCAACGCTGGCGACGCTCGAGCGCCGCTGCGAAGACCTCGCGTCGGCCTATACCGACACGCTCGCCGCAGCCGTCTGGGCCTGGGACACGGTCCCCATCGACATCCCGCCCCCGCCGACGACCGCGCCCGCTGCCCAGCCGGCACCCACGACGGTCCCCGACGAAACAGCCCCCACCACTGCCACGCTCGCACCTGGCACCGAGACCGCCCTCGGCCCCGGCGATGTCCCGCAGACCAGCGGGCGCTGGGCGTGCCGGATCAGCCGGCTGCCGCGATGAACGCCGATCAGCACTCAGGCAGGTCCGCGGGCACGTCAGGCA
The DNA here is from genome assembly GCF_965219595.1 of Candidatus Poriferisodalis sp. Classification (NCBI taxonomy): domain Bacteria; kingdom Bacillati; phylum Actinomycetota; class Acidimicrobiia; order Acidimicrobiales; family Candidatus Poriferisodalaceae; genus Candidatus Poriferisodalis; species Candidatus Poriferisodalis sp. The sequence continues at coordinate 2,448,534 of NZ_OZ244781.1, read as the reverse complement.
GCCCGACGCCGGGACCGGCCGCGTTCTGCGTGCCGGGGGCGTTCGCGTCGGGCAGCGGAGACAGCACCGCCGGGCCAGCCGCTGCCGCATGCACCCGGTCGAGCCGGCCGGGCCACAGGGCGCTGAAGGGGCCGACCACCTCGCCGGACACCTCCACCCGCACCCATCCCGAATCGCCCGCGCCGGGCCGCAGAGCCGCGTCAGCGCCGCTGTGGCACCAATCGCTGCGCACCGTCACCGCTGCGGGCGTCCACCAGCGCCACCCCTCTACGCTCGCCCCCGCTGCGTGGGCCGCAGCGTCGTGCGCAGACGCCGACATCGACGACGCACGAGGGTGCGGCTCCGCCTCGGAATACACGCTGCCGTCGTCTGCATGCGCCAGCCCCGCGTCGCCCACTGCAACCCACGCCGCGCGCAAGCCCGCAGACGCCGCAATCTCGGCCTGCGCCCGGGCGCCCGTCACCAGGAAGGCCTGCGCCGCGAGGATCAGCAGGAGCACGATCATCCCAGGCCACAGGATCAGCAACGGCAGCACCTCGCCGCGCTCGTCCCGCCGAGCGGCGGAAGGCCGCCGGTGAGGGCCCGTGCCCGGCCGCCGAGACGGGGCGACGAGACCGGCGGCGCCGTGACCTTGCTGGTGATGCTGATGGTGCCCGTCTGCGTGCTCGCAGCCGTCGTCGCCGCTGCGGTGCCGCGAAGGATCGCAGCGCAGGCCTCGGCCGACAGCGCAGCCGCCAGTCTCGCCTCGCTCGCGGCCGGGTGGCGCGACGCCCAAGGCCGCGACCATGGCCGCATCGGCTGGTTCCCGCCCGACTGCGGCCCGGCATCGGACCGCGCCGCAAGCCAAGCCGCCGAAGCGCTCCGCGCGGACCTGCAGAACGCCTGCGAGACCCTCGCACGGTCGCTGCTCGCCGATCTGGGCGCCCGCGGCTTCGACGAAGCCGCCATCGCCGGCTTCTACAGCAGCGCCTACACGACGCAGGGCCACGCTCACGCCGCCAGTCTGCCGTGCCGCGCCGGCGGCCAAGCCGTGATCGCCGACGCCGCACATGTCGCTCTAGCGGCCGATTGGGGCGCGGGCGACTGGGCGACTGCCCAAGTGTGGCCGGACGGCATCACGATCCGCAGCGAAGCCGTCGGGCGCATCGCACGGGCGCCCGGCGAGGACATGACCGAATCCGAAGACGGAATGGCGCCCGACTGCGGCGGGCTGTTCGAAAGAGCGTTGCACGAAGGGCTGCCGCGGCTCGGTGAGGAGGCGCTGTCGTTCGCCGAGACGCTCCCCACGCGCACGGCGTTCGGCAACTAGGCGTGCCCATGCGACTGACGGCGCCAGTCCCTGCCCGCCGGGCGCGACACCGCCGCAGCACCCCTACGGCACGGCGTCGGCCGCAGCGAGCGGCACGCGACGAGCGCGGATCCGCGTCGTCGCTCGAGCTCATGGCCCTCACCCCGATGCTGGCGCTGGGGGTGCTGTTCATCCTGTGGGCAGGCCGCGGCGCCCGAGCCGAACTCGTCACTAGCCTCGCTGCACAAGAAGCAGCCGTCGCCGCCGCGGTGTGCTGCGTCCACGGCCACACGACTGAAGCCGGCAGCCTCGACGACGCCCAGCGTCGCGAACTCATGGCCGCAACCGTGCTCGGCGCCAGGCCGGGGCTGGACTACCTGTGCGCGGACGGGCCGCGGCCTGCCCGCGGCGCCGCCGGGTTCGTCACTGCGGCCCACGTCGACCTCAAGCAACCCTCCTCGGCTGCCGAGCACGCCGAGCGGGTCGAGATCGTGACCACCCACGTCACCTGCGAGGCCGACGGCGCCACGGCCCCCGTACGCGGCCTGTTCGGCACCCGCACAGCGCACGGATACGGCGCGCACGTCCTCGTGCGCACGGGCGCGCCCGAGCCGACCGGCAATACACCCGACGGCCTCGGCGGGAGCGAGCAGCAGTGAGCGCCGCTGCGGGCGTGTGGACAGCCGTCGGCACATGGGCGCTGCTCGGCGTGCATGCGTCGTGGACCGATCTGCGTCGAGCCGTCATCAGCCGGCGCGCCTGCTGGACGGCGGGCATCGCCATCGCCGCACTGCTGGGCGCATCGGCGCTCGCTCTCGGCGACCCCCGCCGGTGTCTGCACGTACTCGCCGGCACCGCCGCAGTCGCCGCGCTCGCCGAGATCGCCTACCGCACCCGGCCCGAAGCCATCGGCTACGGAGACATCCGCCTCATCATCGTCAGCAGCCTCCTGCTGAGCTGGTGGGGGCCGGCGTGGCCATGGTGGGCGCTCGCCGCCGGCGCAGCCGCCGCGTGGCCCCGAGCACTCGTCGCCACGCTGCGCCGCGGACGCGGCACGGCAGTGCGCTGCGCACCCGCTCTCACCCTCGGCGCCGGGCTCATCCTCACGATCCGCCTCGCCGCGGTCGGACCGCTCCCATGACCCACCCGCAACCAGACCAAAGGAAACTCCCATGACTCAACGCACCGCTCGCCGCAACGAAGCCGGCCTCACCACGCTGGAATGGCTGCTCATCGTCGCAGCCGTCGCCGGACTCGCCGCATTGGCCGTCGTGCTCGTCCAGAACGTCGTCGACGACACCGCCGAGCAACTCGGCGGCGCCAGCGCACGCGCCACCGCAGCCAACGTCGCCGCCGATACCGTCATCCGCGAAGCCCGCACCGCAGACGTCAACGACGCCCGCTTCAACACCTGGCAAAGATGGGAGCTGTACTTCACCGCCCGCTGCGAACGCCTCGAAATCCTTTACAGCGACACCAACCTCCAAGTCCAAGCAGAATTCCACAGGCCCAGCGACAAGAACCCCGGCGACGCCACAGCCGCCGACATGCTCAACAATGCCGACACCGCCGCCGCCGGCAGCGGCAAGCCTCAAGCCATCTGCCGCCGCAGCCCCTGACACAGCGACCAGACACACCGAGCCCCCATGCCGCCAGCACCGAGCCGCCGACACTGACGGTTCAGAGGAGCGTGCCGGTGACAGTCACTCGGTCTGGCGCATCCCCGACTCCTCGGACTCGGAGGGCGCCGTCGGCGGCGGGCCGAAACGCTCCCGCTCCCCACGCACATTGCGCAAGCTGCACACCGGCAGCTTGTGCACCTCGTACCAGCCGCCGCCAGAGTCGAGCACACCCGGCTTCCAGAACGGCAAAGCCTCGGTGTCCGCGTAGGTGATCCCCAGACGGGCGCAGCGCTCCCCGTAGCGCCGATTCAGCGAATCGGCCTCGAACCGAGTCGCCGGATGGTGCGCACGCCACTCCCGCGTCAACGAATCCGCATGGATCCGAGCCGCCCGGAAACGCGCACTGAAACTCCCCGCATCCACACCCACATCACGCACCACCGATCCCACCGCAACCACCGCGGAACCCGTGAACGCCGCCACAGCAGCCGTCAACAGCAGCCAGCCCAACGTTGACAGACCGCCGCTGGACCGCCGAGTGGCGACGAGGTTGGGCATCAGTCGGCGAGCGGGGGTGCTTCTTCGAGCTCGTCGTCGGCGTCGGCTGCGCCGTCGGCCTCGTCCTCCATGAGGTGGCCGAGGCGCATCTTCTTGGTGCGCAGGTAGGCCGAGTTGTACGGATTCGCGTTCGATGACGTCGGCACTCGCTCGACGACTTCCAGCCCGTAGCCGGACAGTCCGCCGATCTTGTTGGGGTTGTTGGTCATCAGGCGCATCCGCTGCACCCCGAGCTCGGCCAGGATCTGCGCCCCGATTCCGTATTCCCGGCTGTCCACCGGCAAACCCAGCTCCAGGTTGGCGTCGACCGTGTCGCGCCCGCGGTCCTGCAGCGAGTACGCAGCCATCTTGTGACCGATGCCGATGCCGCGGCCTTCGTGGCCGCGCAGGTAGACGAGCACGCCAGCACCTGCTTCGGCGATGGCCTCGAGGGCACTGTGCAGCTGCGAGCCGCAGTCGCAGCGCATCGATGCCAAGATGTCGCCGGTCAGGCATTCACTGTGCACGCGCACCAGTACGGGCTCCGCGCCCATCACAGCTCCGTAGGTCAGCGCCAGGTGCTCGGTGTCGTCGAAGTCGCGAAAAACGTGCCCGGTGAACTCGCCGTAGATGGTGGGGATTCGGGCTTGGGAGATCGGGTCGACCAAGCGTTCGTTGACGCGCCGGTAGCGGATGAGGTCGGCAATGGAGATGAGCAGCAGATCGTGCTGCTCGCAGAACTCGATCAGATCGGGTACCCGCGCCATGGTCCCGTCGTCGTTGACCACCTCGCAGAGCACGCCCGCCGGATGGCAGCCGGCCAGCCGGGCCAGGTCGACGGCTGCCTCGGTATGACCCGCGCGCTTGAGCACACCGCCGGGCCGGTAGCGCAACGGCAGTACGTGGCCGGGACGGTTGAAGTCGTTCGCGCTCGACTTGGGGTCTGCCAGCAGGTTGAGTGTGAGGGAGCGGTCCGCCGCCGAGATCCCGGTCGTGGTGCCCTCGGCGGCATCGACCGTGACCGTGTAGGCGGTGCGCATCGACTCGGTGTTGACCGTCACCATGAGCGGCAGCGCCAGCTCGTCGAGGCGCTCTCCCATCAGGGGGGCGCAGATGACTCCCGACGTATAGCGCACGAAGAACGCCATCGTCTCGGGTGTGGCGTGCTCGGCCGCCATGATGAGGTCGCCCTCATTCTCACGGTCTTCGTCGTCGACCACCACCACGATCTCGCCGCGGCCGATGGCCGCGATCGCTTCGGGAATGGCGGCGAAGGGCGACTCGGCCGGTGCGTTGTCTGCCGCGGGGCGGTCAGTCATGCCGGACTCGCTCATCGTCGGTCACCGCACCATTCTGCCCGAGCAGCCGCTCGACGTAGCGTGCGAGGACGTCGACTTCGAGGTTGACGAGGTCGCCTGGCTGCGCAGTGCCCATGGTGGTCATGGCCATGGTGTGCGGAATGAGTGCCACCGAGAACTCGCATCCGCCCTCGTCGTCGTCGGTGATGTCGAAGCAGGTCAGGCTGATGCCGTTGAGGGTCACAGAGCCCTTCTCGACCAGGTAGCGGCGCAAGCCGCCCTCGGGGGGCACGGCGACGCGCAGGTCAGGGGCGGGCTTGGTGATGGTGGCCACCCCGTCGACGTGACCTTGCACGAGGTGCCCGCCGAGCCGATCGGCGTAGCGCATGCAGCGTTCGAGATTGACCGGATCGCCTTCGGACAGCGAACGCAGGGCCGTTCGCTTCTCGGTCTCGGCACTGACATCGGCCTCCCACCAACCGTCGCCCATCTCGACCAGGGTCAGGCAGCAGCCGTTGACGGAAATGGAGTCGTCGATGGCGGCATCGGTGAGCACGAGCGCAGCGTTGAACCGGTAGCGCTCGCCTTTGCGGCCCGCGAAGGTGCCCAGTTCTTCGACGAGTCCCGTGTACATCGCCCTTCCTTCCAGGGGAAACGAACTGCCCGGTCTGCAGGTCACCAGCCCGTATCGAACGGTACCGGGGGAAGCCTGCCGGTGCGCCCGCTGAGGCTCGCCGAGCTGGGCGGCAGTCCGATCCCGCCGGATTCGCCCGGTGAGTTACCGGCTGGTTGGCGCAGCGACAAGCATGGTGATGCGGAGATCGGGGCCGACACGGCGCAGGTCGGCGATATCGCCGCGCCAGAAATCGTCGATCGACTGCGCGCCGGTGCCTGCCAGCATCGGAAGGCCGTCTTCGCCGCCCGCAAGTGCCGGTGCCAGGTAGATGACGTATTCGTCAACGAGGCCATCTCGGTGCAGCTCTCCAGCGACATTGGCACCGCCTTCCACCAGCAGCTCGACGACGCCGTCGTCGGCCAGGCGCGGCACCACAGACCGCAACGCTCCGCTGACTTCCATGCACGGCTGCACTCTGGCTTCCGCCGGTGCCATGCCGAGCACGAAGCGGCGCGGATCGAGCCGGTCTGCCGCAGCGCGGGACAGCAGTACATCGGCCGGCTCGTCACCTGCATCACGCATGTGCAGCAGGGGGCGACGGGGATCGGTGGTCGGCAGCTCGCGAACGGTGAGTGACGGGTCATCGGCACGCACAGTGCCTGCTCCCACCAGCACGGCATCGCAGCGTGCGCGCAGCGCGTGGGCGTCGGCGCGCGCCTCCGGTGAGGTGATCCACTGCGAAGTGCCGTCGGGCGCGCCGATGCGGCCGTCGAGCGTGGCAGCGAGCTTCAGCACCACCCAAGGACGACCCGTCTGGCGCTGGTGCAAGTACGGGCGCAGCGAGTCATCGACAGCGTCGGCGGCAACGCCCACCTCCACGTCGATGCCGGCTGCACGCAGCGCCTCGATGCCGCTGCCGGCCACGTTGGGGTCGGGGTCGGTCACGCCGACGGCGACCCGGCTGACGCCCGCGGCGATGATCGCATCGATGCAGGGCGCCGTGCGGCCGGTGTGTGAGCAGGGCTCCAGCGTGGTGTACAGGGTCGCTCCGGCCGGATCAGTGCCGGTTCGGCGAGCGGCGTCAAGCGCCACGATCTCGGCATGGCGACCCGGCGGAGGTTCAGTTGCGCCGTCGAAGGTCTGCCCGCTGGCCGCGACGAGTACAGCGCCCACCCACGGATTCGGCGCAGTCGTACCGCGCACCCTCTCGCCCAGCTCGACGGCGCGCTCCATGAGCGCGGAGCCTCCTGCACCCAGACTCGCCGACTCCTCGTGGGGAGCCGGGTCCTCGGCGGGCATCAGTGCAACCGTTCGCCCGCCAGCAGGGCCAGGGCGTGGGGAAGCACGTCGGCCACGGCCTCGAAGCACTCCACACAGCCCTTGGTAGAGCCGGGGGTATTCAGCACGATCGTGCGGCCGATGATGCCGGCGACACCTCGCGACAGTCGGCCCAGCGGGTTCACCAGTCGCATGGCCTCCGCCAAGCCGGGTGCTTCGCGCTCGATCGCAGCGCGGGTGCCCTCGGGTGTGAGGTCTCGCTCCGTGAAGCCGGTGCCGCCGGTCGACACGATCAGCCCCTCGAAGCCAGTTGACATCTCTGCCAGCGCCTCAGAAACCGTGTCGATGCCGTCGGCGACGACGCGGCGTTCGACGACCTCGTATCCGGCCGCTGCCAGCGTTTCGCCAAGTGCTTCGCCGCTGCGGTCCTCGCGGGTGCCCGCGATCACGCCGTCGGAGACCGTCAGCACTTTCGCCGCGAGCCGGTGTTCGTCCTCTGACGTGTGAGGCTGGTGGTGCTGATGCCCGTGCGCCCCGTGATCGGTGGCCATCGCGGCAGGCTACCGACGGCCATTTGGGCGTGACGCTGGCGGCTGGGCGAAGCAGCCTCCCGATCCGGCGACTCACGACGGCTGCCTCACTAGCCTGCGCCTATGGCCTACGCGAGCGACCGGACCTATCTCGATGCCGACAGCCACCTCATGGAGCTGCCGGACTTCCTGCAGTCACATGCCGAGGGGGATATGGCGGACCGTCTCCCGCAGATCGAATTCTCCAGCGCCGGCGAATCGGTGAACAACTTCGAGGCAGCGGGCGGCAGCCGCTCGCATACACCCGAGACCGTGGCCGATCTCGTGGCCCTCGGCGACGATCTGATCCGGGGACCGAAGGGGTACCAGGCGCTGGGAGCGTTCAACGCGGCCGAGCGCACCACTGCACTTGACCTGCTGGGCTTCGACCGGCAGTTCGTGTTCGCCACCTTCAGCGCCGGCGTGGTGTTCGATCCCCAGCTCGACCTCGATGTGCGCTACGGCGCAGCCCGTGCTCACAACCGTGGCATGGCCGAATTCTGCGCCGACGACGACCGCATGATCGGCGTGGCACTGCTGCCGCTCGACGATCCGCAGATGGCGATCGACGAGATGGCCTTTGCGCTCGAAGCAGGGCTCGGTGCCATGTGGGTGCCGCATCGGCCCGCTGGCGGTCGTTCGCCAGGTCACGACGACCTCGATCCGGTCTGGGCGCAGATGGCCGAAGCTGGCGTGCCGTTCCTGCTGCACGTCGGGGGGAACCCGCTGCAGATCGCACCGGAGTGGATGAACACCGGCCGGCCGACCCCGACCGACTGGCTGGGCGGCGGCGAGAACGTCCGCGGCAAGGACATGGTGGCGCTCCACCATGCGGCCGAGACGTTCGTGGGCGTGATGGTGCTCGACGGCGTGCTGAGCCGGCATCCGAACCTGCGGGGCGGGGTCGTCGAGCTTGGCGCAGCCTGGGTGCCCCAGATGCTGCGCCGGCTGGACGTGACCGTCGAGACCTGGAAGCGCTCTGAGCCCGAGCTGGCCGCGTTCAGCGAGCGACCGTCAGAGCAGATCACCCGGCAGATGGCCTTCACGCCCTACCCCATCGAGGACGTCGGCGCCATGATCCGCGAATCCAACGAGCACCTGTACATGTTCTCGAGCGACTACCCCCACATCGAGGGAGGTCGGAACCCGCTGGGCCGCTTCAACGCATCGCTCGAAGGCTTTGAGGGCGGGGTGCTCGACCGGTTCTTCGCCGACAACATGGCGGAACTGATCGGCGAACGAGGTCGCTCATGACAGCACTCAGCGAAGTGACGCGGGAAGTCGCGTTTGACCTCGACACTGTCCGTGTCGTGCTGCACGTGCTGGCGGTGACGGTGTGGATCGGCGGCCAGATCGTGGTCGGGGCCGTCGTGCCCGTCGTGGGTCGGGCGTTCCCAGGCTCCGGCAAGGTGGCGGCCAAGGCCTTCTCACGAGTGGCGTGGCCCGCATTCGGCATTGCGGTCGTGACCGGCCTGTGGGGCATGCTGGCCATTCCCAGCGAGGAGACGAGCACGGGCTGGTCGATGCTGCTCGGCATCAAGATGCTGCTCGTGCTCATCTCCGGCATCGGCGCGCTGGTGCACCAGAACGCCGGCGACAACGCGGCCAAGCGGGGTGCAGCAGCCGGCGTGTCGCTGCTGTGCGGCCTCGCCGCGCTCGTGATGGGCGTGATGCTCTAGCCGCTCTGCTTGGGCACTCGTGGCAGCGCGGTCTACCAGACGGCGTCGGCGATCTTGAGTTCGAGGATCTGCTCGTCGCTGTAGCCCAGCTCGGCCAGGATCTCGTCGGTGTGCTCGCCGTAATCGGCGGTGCTGCCACGGACGCCGCGGAACTCGTCGACATCGAACATGGCCGGCGGACCGATGAAGCCGTCGTCGAACGTCACGAGGTACTCGTTGGCCAAGATGTCTTCGTTGCTGGCGACGTCTTCGACGCGATTCACCGGCGACACCCATGCACCGGAGCCTCGGATGGCCCGCCACCACCGGTCCGTCGTGTCGGTCCGCATGTGTTCGGCGAACAGCGGGGTGAATTCGTCACGGTTGGCCACCAGGTCCTCGAAGGTGGCGAATCGGGGGTCGTCCAGCCACGACTCGATGCCGACAGCGCGGGCCAGCCCTTGCCAGTGCGGATCCTGCAGGGCGGCAATCGCGATCCAGCCGTCAGCGGTCTCGTACACCGTGAAGAGCGGGTTCCAGGCGCCCGAGACGTCAAAGCGGTCCATGCGCTGGCCGACATTCACTGCAACACCCACGGCCTGGCTGGTGAGCCACAGCAGCGCTTGGGTCTGCGATGTGCCGACCACGCAGCCCCGGCCCGTCCGTGCACGCTTGAGCAGGCCGGCCATGACGCCCGAGGCCATGTTGGTGCCGGTCAGGATGTCGCTCAGGGCGCCTGGCGGGTAGGTCGGCTGATCCGACTCGGAGATTGCATCCATGAACCCGGCATGAGCCATGCCGACGGTGTCCTGGCACATGTCTTCGGCCAGTTCGCCCCGCATCCCGAACCCGCCGCCCCGGCAATAGACCAGCCGGGGGTTGATCCCGAGCAACGTGTCGGGGTCGGCTCCGAAGCGGGCGAGACCGTCGGCCCGCATGTTCGAGATGAACGCATCGGCCTGGCCGATCAGGCGCTCGAAGACCGGGCGTCCCGCTTCCGATGCGATATCGAGCACCAAGGACCGCTTGTTGCGGTTCACCGAGCCGTAGAGCCACTCCTGGCCCCGCTCGTCGAAGGTCACCCCGAACAGGCTCGTGAAGTTGCGCATGTAGTCGGCCTGGCCGACCTGCTCGATCTTGATGACGTCGGCGCCGAGGGAGGCCAGGGTGAGCCCGCTCGTGGGTCCTTGTACATACATGGTCATCTCGACCACGCGGATCCCGGCAAGCGGTGCTTCGGCAGCAACATCGGCGGCAGGCGCGGCAGGCGGCTCGGCGGCGGGCTCACTGGCAGGCTCGGCAGGCATCGCGGGTGACAGTAGCGCCGGACTCGCAGCCAGCCCGCAGCCAGATCGCCCACCGCGGCTTCCGTTGCGCTTGACTATGGCGGACTGTCTTACGAGCGGGCAGTCCTACGACGAGGAGAATGCGCAATGGGCGATTCCGAGTACACCTGCTTCGACGTGGAAGTGACTGACCATGTCGCGCACCTGGTCCTCAAGCGACCTGAGAAGGCCAACTCGATGATCGCCGAGTTCTGGACCGAGTTGCCGAGCATCATCGACGACATCTCCGCCGGCACCGACGCGCGTGTCGTGGTGCTGTCGGCCGTCGGCCGTCATTTCTGCTCTGGCATGGATCTGTCGGTGTTCGGCAGCTTCGACGTGTCCGGCGGATCTGCCAGCGCTGACAGCTCCCCCGATCGTGCGCACGGCAGCCGGCGGCGGGCCCAGTTCCGCACCGGTGTGCTGCGAGCACAGACGACCATGAACGCTCTGGAGAACAGCCGGCTGCCGGTCATTGCCGCCATTCAGGGCGCATGCGTGGGCGGCGGTGTCGACATGGTCTCGGCGTGCGACCTGCGCTATGCCACCAGCGATGCGTTCTTCAGCATCCAGGAGATCAATATCGGCATGACCGCGGATGTCGGAACACTGCAGCGCATGCCCAAGCTGGTGCCCGAGGGAGTCGTGCGTGAGCTCGCCTTCACCGGTCGGCGCATGGGCGCCGAGGAGGCTTTGGACCGGGGATTCGTCAACGCGGTCTATGACGACCACGACTCGATGATGGACGCCGTGCGGGACGTGGCGGCACAGATCGCCTCCAAGAGCCCCATGGCGATCTGGGGCACCAAGCAGACCATGAACTACAGCCGCGATCACTCGGTGGCGGACGGCCTCGAGTACATCGCCGTGTGGAACGCGGCCATGTTCGACACCGACGACATGGGCGAGGCCTTCCGTGCCCAGATGGACCGTCGCGATCCCGACTATCCCGACCACAGCGCCCTGCATCACGGACTGGGTGCCTAGCCACGAGCAGTCAGCGACGGCTCTCGAGTCCCGGCGCGACCTAGGCAACTTCCGACGGAGGCAGTTACATGACGCAACTTTCATTGCTCCCGCTCGAATGCGGCTGGCTGTCGACTCCCACCGAGTCGGTGATCAAGGACGCGCCCGGCAACGTGAGGCTGCCGATTCCCAGCTGGCTGGTGCGCCACCCCAGCGGCCAGACGCTGGTGTTCGACACGGGCATGCACCCCCAGGTGCGGGAAGGCGTGGGCGCTCGCTACCCGCTGCTGGCCAAGTCGTTCGCGGCGGACTATTCGGCGGAAGACGAGGTCTCGGCCCGGCTCGAGAGCGTCGACGTCGACCCGGCCGAGCTGACATTCGCCATATTTAGCCACCTGCACTTCGACCACTGCGGCGGCACCGAGCTGCTGCCCAACGCCCGCCTGATCTGCCAGCGGGCCGAGTGGGAATCAGGTCATCACCCCAAGCTCATCGAGTACGAGGTGTACAAGCCCGAGGACTTCGATCTCGGGCACGATCTCTTGCTCATCGAAGGCGAGCACGACGTGTTCGGCGACGGTTCGGTCACCTGCATTCCCACGCCGGGGCACACCGCAGGCCACCAGTCACTGCGGGTGGAGCTCGACAGCGGTCCGGTGGTACTGACCGGCGACTGCGTCTACTGGGAGGACGTGCTCGACCGGATGCTGCTGCCACCGTTCGGCTACGACCACGACATGCAGCTCGAATCGATGCGCAGCCTGAAGTCACTGCGCGACGAACATGGCTGCCGCCTGCTGTACGGGCACGACGAGACCCAGTGGGCCACCCTGCCCCACGAAGGATTCGGCCTGACCTAGCCGGCTGACCCAGCGCAGGCTTGGCCCGCAGGGCTAGGCGGGCGGGTCGACTCGGTAGAAGCGGCGCGCCGTGCCGGCGAAGAGGTCGGCGCGCTCGGCGGCGGTGTAGCCGGCTTCGTCGCAGATGCGCTGGAAGGCGTTGAACAGCACGGTGTACGAGCAGCCCTGCTTGTCGACCGGGAAGTTGCTCTCGAACATGCAGCGGTCGGGGCCGAAGGTCTCGATGCAGTGGCGGATGTCGTCGCTCCAGGTGGCTGCCACGTGCTCCGAGGACGGTGCCTGCGACAGCCGCTTGAAGCCGACGCCGTAGATGCTCATGCCGATCCCGCCGACCTTGACGGTGACCTGCGGGTGGCGGGCGAGCGCTTCGAGCGCCGGGCGCACCACGGCGCGCACCTCGTCTCGGCGCTCGGCATAGGGGCCGATGCCCAGCGGGCCGCCGAGGTGGTCGAGCACGACGGGCGTGTCGGGCACGGCATGAGCGAGATCCACCAGCTCCTTGACCTGAGTGTGGAACATCCAGCCGTCGAAGCTGAAGCCCATGCGGCCCAGCGTTGCGTAGCCCGCCCGGAAGTCCGGATCGGCGAGCAGCTCGGGCGGCGGCTTGGTGTGGCTCTCGCGGATCTGGTCGCTGCCGTCCCAGGCGCTGGCGTGGCGGATGCCGCGGAAGAGCCCTTCACCGGCCTCGTCGTGCGCTGCCAGCACCTCCTCGACGGCATTGCCCAGCGTCAGGTCGGCGAAGCTGACGATGGCCGAGATCGTGGCGCCGTCGGCCTCGGCTGAGATCGCCGCCTGCTCGCGTACGAACTCCGTCTCGCCCACCGGGCGCAGGTGCTCAGGCCCGCTCGTGTAGTAGCCGGCAGCGCACTCCACGAACACGGTCTGGGTGACGTTGTGGCCTGCTCCGGTGTCTTCGTGCAGTTCGGGCACCAGGTACGTGCCAGTAGGAAAGTCCCACAAGTGGTGATGCGGATCGACGATCTCCTCGTCGGCGTCGATCGGCTGCTCAACGGTGGCTGCCAGCCACGCATCCTTGTCGTCGGCCACTGCCGCTCCCCCTTGATCGAATCCGTGCAGCAACGTGCGGCACTGTAGGCGGCACAGGCACACGAAGCAGTCGGCACCGAAGCGCCGGACCGGCAGTGCGTGACGACTTCAGACGTAGTGCCAGGACTCGGTGGGTTCGAGACCGTTGGGTGTGAGCTGCCACAGCGATGGCGTGGCGACACCGTCTTCGATGTCGAGATAGCCAACAGTGCCGAGCTGGGCGCTGAGGTTGCGCGGAAACGTGGGTGAACCGGGGTTGACGCAGAGCACGCCCGACAGGGCGTCGATGCGGTGCACGTGCGTATCGCCGTACACGCACACGTCGAGTCGCTCATCGGCACCGAAGTGCCGTTCAACTGCATCAGCCACTGAGTAGAACGACAGCTCGGGCACCGGCAGGTGGTGGGTGAGGCCGACCCGCACGCCGTCGAACGTGTGCGCCCAGGCGTTGGCAAGCAGCGGATGATCGGGCTGCACGTCACGGCCTGACGAGCCGTCGTCGCCGTTGCCACGCGCCGCCCAGGTGGGCGCGATCTCGTTGAGCCGGTCGACCACCGAGATGTCGTAGATGTCGCCAGCATGCAGGATGGCGGCGCAGCCCTCCATGGCCGCGTACGCCTCGGGCCACAGCTCGGGCGCGGCTTCGGGAATGTGCGTGTCCGATATCAGCCCGATGCGCATCCGAACACGCTACGAGACGGATTGGCTACGCGACTGGCCGGCCCGTCTCGGGAGCGTGGTGCCAGACCGGTGCTTGCACCGACCGGCCTGCATTGCGACCTCGTGGCCGCGCCGTCATAAGCCGTCAGCCGAAGCGGGTGGCGGGGGGCAGGCGGGCACCGCGCAGCCAGTCGTGGGCATCAAGCGCTGCTCGGCCTGCGGGCTGGACGGTGCGCAGGAGGATCAGGCCGTCACCTGTCGCGACGGCATCGTCGACCAGCGTCCCTGGCGACGCCGCCGCCTCACCTGACTGCAGGGTCGCCCCTCGGATGATGAAGCGCTCGCCGTCGAGCGTGGTCCACGCGCCGCCGACGCGGATCTGGCGGTGGATGTGAGCAGCCGGTTGCGACCAGTCGATCTGGCGGTCCGCGGGGGTCAGCTTGCGTGCGTATGTCGGCTCGCCCGATTGGGATTGGGGCGTGCCGAGGCCCCCGGTGAGCGAGCCTGCGAGGTGCTGAGCACCTTCCCGAGCAAGCCGGTTGCGGAGCTCTGCTGCAGTGTCGGCCGGTCCGATGGGCACTTCGTGGCGCCAGTAGACGGGTCCCGTGTCGAGCGTCGCTTCCAGCGCCATGAGCGACACGCCCGTGCGATCGTCACCGGCCAGCAGCGCCCGCTCGACCGGTGCGGCACCACGCCAGCGCGGCAGCAGCGAGAAGTGCAGGTTGAGCATGGGCGTAGTAGCCAGCAGATCCTCACCGATGAGCTGCCCGTAGGCCACCACGACCGCGCAGTCGGCGCCGCAGCCCGCGAGATCGGCCGGGTCGTGGCTGACCGGCAGGCCCAGCTCTTCGGCGGCGGCAGCGACAGGGCTCAGGGTGTCGCTGCCGCGGCGGGTTCGTCGGCGCGCCGCGCCCGTCACCACGACGGGGATCTCGAATCCGGCTTCCGCGAGCGTCCGCAATGCCGGCACGGCGTCGTGCGGAGTGCCGGCGAAAGCGATCCGGCGTGGCCGGTCAGGAGGCATTGGCGAGTCCGGTGACATCATCGGACGATCGCGCTGTGGTCGGGCGCGGCAGTTGAGGCCGGTGGCTCGCTGCGCGCTTGCGGGGAGATACCGGTGCAGCCACGCTCAAGCCGCCAGTGCAGTGCGGCTCTGGCGCTGTCGCGGTGCGCAAGCTGCGAAGCGGCCGCCAGGGAGTGCTCAGTCCTCCGCGACATTGCGGCCCACGAGCGGGACGGGGCCGCTGTCGGCCGGTCCGTTGGTGCCGGACTGCAGCTGTACGAGCTGGATGCGCCAATCGCGCAGGGCTTCCTTGCGCTCAGCCTTTTCGAGGTGGTCGACGAGCAGCACGCCGTCGAGGTGATCCAGCTCGTGCTGGAACAGCCGTGCCAGCAGCTCATCGGCCTCGATGCTGACCTCGTTGCCGTCGAGGTCACGTCCGACGATGTGAACTTCTTTCGGACGCACGATCTCGAAGGTCAGACCGGGCACCGACAGACACCCCTCGGTGTAGGTCCACTCGCCGTCGCTCTCGACGATCTCGGGATTGATGAGCGTCTGGGGGCCGTCACCTTCATAGAGGTCGAAGATGAACAGACGGCGCTGAATGCCCACTTGGGGAGCGGCAAGCCCGATGCCCTCGGCCTCGTACATGGCCGGCAGCATGTCGTCGACCATGCGCGCCACGCGGCCGTCGATGTCGGTGATCTCGGCGGCGCGTTGGCGCAGCACCGGATCGCCCATCAGCCGGATCTCGAACGTGCCTCCCATGGATTTCGGAGGTTACCGGCGCGCCCGCGCGCGGCCCGGTCGGAAGGGCAGTAGGACGCGTCAGGCTCGCAACGGATCGACAGCGACCCGCAGCCTCCCGGACGGCCGCTCCGCGGCTGCCAGGGCATCCAACAGCACGTTCTGGTTGTCGCTGCAGATGCGCCATGTTCCGTCAGCGGGTCCCGCGATGTCGAGCATCGCAGCGTGCAGGCCTGCTGACAGATTCTCGACGTAGCCCGGCGCCGCGGCGCCGGACACCAGCGCCCACGCTGCAGCGGGCGGCTGGCGCATCGCCGGACGACGCTCCATCTCGGCTCGCAGCCAATCGCTGGGATCGGCCTCGGTTGCCGCCGCCAGGACCGGATGATCAGGCAGCCGCGTCTGCACCAAGACGCTGCCGCCGCCCGAACGCGGGCCCACCAAACGTGCCGCACGCACGAGCAGTGCGAAGGCCTCTTCACCGGCCCGGTAGCGGGGCGCCGTGAGTTCCTGGTCGAAGTCGACGAACGCGACTGCGTCTGCCGACGGCACCCGGTGAAACACTGCCTCGGTACCGATGTAAAGCGCTGGCTGCCTCGACTGTGGCCGCGATTGCCGACGACGGCGCGGTGGCTGGGCGTCATCGTCAGCAGCCCTAGAGCCGCTGCTGGAGCTGGCTGCGTCCGGCGCTGCACCACCGACCACCTGGATGACAGGGCGGCGAGCCAAGCGCTCCATCTCCTCGGCGACACCCTTCACCCCGACCCGAGCACGCCGGAACTTCGTCGCTCCGCAGAATTCGCACACGGCAGGGCGGATGTCACCGCTGTCGGGGTCGGTGAACTGCTGCTTCTCCAGCCGCATGGCACGGCCGCTCGTGCGCGAGCGCGCCAACTCGCCGCACGAGGCGCAATAGGCGAGACGTGCCCGACCGGTGCGGTTCAGTACGCACACCACCGTGCCGTCGCTGCGCAGCAGCTCGGCGAGAGCTTCGCCGCACCACTCCCCCGTCGCTGGGTCGTCTTGGCGCCGGTCTGCAATCTGCACTCGGGGCCATGCTTCGCTCGTTGAAGTCCGCGGCGCCGTGATGACCGCCGGCCCAGAATCTGATGCCGTAGGTCCAGCGAGGACAACCGCATCGGGCGAGGGCAACGGCCCCACCAGCAAGCAGCGGGCGCCGTCGCGACGTGCCCGCTCAATCGCCACATCACGGGCATTCCACGTGGGCGCAGCCTCCTCTTGATACGTCTGGTCGTGTTCGTCAAGCACAACGACCGCATCGAGCCGGCCGCACGGGGCCCATGCCCCGGCGCGGGTCCCCACGAGCACATGTGCCGACGCTGCCCCCGCCCAGTCGCGTGGAGCGAACGCAGTCGACACGCCTATCTGACGCAACCTGCCTGCGAGCCTGGCCGCCCACGCCGCAGTGGGCACGAGCACGAGCGTGCGGCCGTGACGCAACGCCTCGACGACCAGCGGCCATTCGTCGGCGCACGGACCGAGACGCACCACGGCCGGCAACCCGCCACCGGCTGACGCAGGGGCGGCCTCAGCGAACGCGTCTCTGACCCATTCGGGAGTGTCGGCCCCCTCATCGGACACGACGTTCGGCAGACTCACCGGACGGCCCGCCGGCAGACCCTTGACGACACGATCCGGGCTCGCGGTGCGCAAGAAGTGAACCTGAGTGCCGGCCCAACGCCACGCTGCCCATCTCGCCAGCTCGACTACATGCGGCGGCGGTCCGACGCCGACGACGCTGCTGACCGGCGCCAGTTCCCGACCGCCAGGAATTGTCGCGTCCAGCCCGGTGACCCAACCGCGCAGGCGACGGCGGTTGAGCACCACCCGCACAATCGTGCCGACGGTGACCGGCACACGACCTGAGACCAGCTCCGGCGGCAGCAGGTAGGTGAACTCGCGGTCGATGGCTGGCTCGTCAACCAGCACCTGCACCGCCCGCTGCATCGCCGCAGTCTGCCCCGGGCGGCTTCTTACAGGCCCAGGGCGGACTTGAGATCGTCGACGCGGTTGAGCTGCTCCCAGGGGAAGGTGTCGCCATTGGGCACACGGCCGAAGTGGCCGTAGGCGGCCGTGGTCTGGTAGATCGGCTGGCGCAGATTCAAGTCGGCCAGCAGCGCCGCCGGCCGCAGGTCGAACACCTCGGCCACTGCCGCCGAGATGGCCTCCGGATCGGCATGGGCGGTTCCGAACGTCTCCACAAGCACCGAGACCGGGTCTGCACGCCCGATGGCATAGGCCACTTGCATCTCGCAGCGGTCTGCCGCCCCGGCGGCCACGAGGTTCTTCGCGACCCAGCGTGCGCCGTACGCCGCCGAACGGTCGACCTTTGACGGATCCTTGCCGCTGAATGCGCCGCCGCCATGACGGGCGTAACCGCCGTAGGTGTCGACGATGATCTTGCGCCCGGTGAGGCCGGCGTCGGCGACCGGCCCGCCGCTGACGAAGCTGCCGGACGGGTTCACGAGCAGTTCGAAGTCGTCGTCGGCGAAGGCGGCAGGCAACGTGGAGCCGATGACGTGCTCGAGCAGGTCGGGGCGCATCATGCCCTCGATCTCGATCCCCTCGCGGTGCTGGGCGGAGACGACGACCGTGCGGAGCGCGACCGGCTCGCCGTCGCGGTACTCGAAGCTCACCTGGGTCTTGCCGTCGGGGCGCAGGTAGGGAATGCAGCCTGAGCGGCGCGCCTCGGTGAGCTGCTCGGCCATGCGATGAGCCACATAGATCGGCAGCGGCATGAGCGCATCGGTTTCGCGGCAGGCGTAGCCAAACATCATCCCCTGGTCGCCGGCGCCTTGATCAGGGATGTTGTCTTCGTGCGCGGCTGCTTCGCTGCTTCCGAAGACTCCCTGAGTGATCTCTGGGGACTGCTCGTCGAGAGCGATCATCACGCCGCACGTGTTGCCATCGAAGCCGAGTTCGCCATGGTCGTACCCGATGCCGGTGATCGTGTTGCGCACCACCCGCGGGATGTCCACGTAGGCCTCGGTAGACACCTCGCCCGCCACGACGACCAGTCCGGTCGTGACCAGCGTCTCTACCGCCACCCGGGCGTGGCGGTCCTCGGCGATCAGCGAGTCGAGGATGGCGTCGGAGATCTGGTCGGCCATCTTGTCGGGATGGCCCTCGGTCACCGATTCTGAGGTGAAAGTCCACTGGTTCACCGTGGCTCCCGATTCGGTCATGTTCTGTCGGTCGTCTGGGCCTGTCGCTACCGGTACTCCGAGCAGCGCGGCAAGGCTAGACGAACGAGGTCGCGACGCAGCAGAGCGTGCGCAGGCGCAGAGAACTACTGGCGCAACTCGGCGACGGTGTCGAGGACGGCGTCGGCGACTTCGCGCTTGGAGCAGATCGGCAGCGGGCGCACGGTGCCGTCGGCCAGCAGGATGGTCACGATGTTGGTGTCGTGCGCGAAGCCAGCGCCGGCTGCCGAGACGTCGTTGGCCACCATGACATCGAGGTTCTTGCGAGCCAGCTTCGCGACAGCATTGTCGAGCACATCAGCGGTCTCGGCAGCGAAGCCGACCAGCACCTGGCCCGGCGGTTTTGCGGCCCCGAGGCCGGCGAGGATGTCGTGGGTGTGCTCGAGCACGATGACCGGCGCCTCGGCACGCTCGGCGGGGTTGCCCTTCTTGATCTTCTGCGGCGCAACCTCGGCAGGCCGGAAATCGGCCACCGCAGCCGCCATGATGACCACGTCGGCGTCTGCATGCTCCCCGGTGGCGGCCTCCATCTCGGCTGCCGACTCCACCCGAACCTCTCGCACGCCCTCAGGCGGAGGGAGCGGGGCGCTCGTCACCAGCGTCACCTCCGCGCCGCGGTCGCGAGCGGCAGTGGCGATGGCGTAGCCCTGCTTGCCCGACGACCGGTTGCCGATGAAGCGAACCGGGTCGATGGCCTCGCGGGTGCCGCCTGCGGTGACCGTCACGCGCACGCCGACGAAGTCGCGGCGAGCCGGCGCCGGCTCGTGGGCAGGGTCTCGTTCGGGCAACGCAGCGAACACCTCGCTGACGGCTTCGAAGATCGTGGCCGGCTCGGCAAGGCGGCCTGTGCCGATGTCACCGCCGGCGAGACGGCCGGCCTCAGGCACCACCATGTGCACGCCCCGGCCGGTGAGCACCTCGATGTTGTGCTGCACGGCAGGGTGCTCCCACATCTCGGTGTGCATGGCAGGGCAGACCACCACCGGTGCCCGCGTAGCGAGCAGCGCGGCGGTGAGCAAACCGTCGGAGATGCCCGCCGCGTAGCTGCCGATGACACGCGCCGTGGCGGGCGCCACGACCACCACATCGGCCGTCTGGCCCAGCGTGGTGTGCGGGATCGGGTCGTCCTCGCCGAAGATCGACGTCTGCACCCGCTCGCTGGCGAGGGCGTCGAAGGTGGCCCTGCCGACGAAACGCTGTGCGGCTGCGGTCATCACCGGCACGACGTGCGCGCCGGCGTCCATCATGAGTCGGCACAGGATCACTGCTTTGTACGCAGCGATGCCACCGCTGACGCCGAGCACCACGCGGCGCCCGGCGAACGGAGACGCCGCAGCGTCAGGCAAATCAGGCCTCGAGGTCGGGAACCACTTCGAGCATGGCTGCGTCAGCCTCCGCCGCGGCAAGCGCTTCGGCCTCCAGCCGTGCTCGCTCCTCGGGGTCGAACCGCTCGAACGTGATCTTGTCGGCGTCGATCTCCTCGAATGCGATCGACAAGGGCTTGCGGGCAACCGAGGCAACCTGCGGGGGCACAACTGAGCCGATGCCACCGTCGAGCTGGTTGTAGTACGAGTTGATCTGCCGCGAGCGCATGGCAGCGAGGCTCACCAGCGTGAACTTCGAGTCGACCTTGGAGAGCAGGTCTTCGAGCCCTGGGGTGATCATGGTGTCGGTTGACTCAGTCATCGCGACACGCAGGCTACCGGCGGGACCGGGTGCGCTCCACGAACGCCGCGATCTCCGACACCGTGCTCGATATGTCCCGGTTCACGACGATCAGATCAGCCATCCGGTAGCCGACAGGCAGCTCCTCGTCGGCCTTGGCGAGCCGGCGTGCCACGTCTGCATCGGGGTCGCCCCGGCGGCGCATGCGTCGCTCCTGCTCGGCGCGGCTCGGCGGCAGCACCATGATCACCAGGGCGGCAGGATCACGGTTGCGCACCGACACAGCGCCCTGAACGTCGATTTCGAGCACCAGATCGCGGTCGAGATCGGGCGGCGGCATCGGGGTGCCGTAGCGGTATTCGAAGAAGTCGGCCCACTCCAGGAACCCGCCTGCTGAGATGCGTGCATCGAACTCCTCGGCCGTCACGAACGTGTAGGCCTCGGCCGGCTCCCCCACCCGGCGAGGACGGGTTGTCCAGGATCGGCTCAGCAGCAGCGTGGGATCCTGCGCCACCAGCTCGGCCACGATCGTGCCCTTGCCGGCGCCGCCCGGCCCGCACACCACGTACAGCGTGACGCCCCAGGGCGCGCTGTCACCCGGTGCGCGCCCAGGCGCGCTGTCACCCGGTGCGCGCCCAGGCGCGCCACGACTCGCAGCGCCGTTGGGCGCCGGGTCGGTCATGCGACTGTCTTCACGCGCCTCAGAGGCTTAGCCCTGTGCGAAATGCTCGCTCAAACGGCGCCGCTGCGTCTCGCCGAGACCCCGCAGTCGCCGGTTGTCGGCGATGCCAATCTCAGCCATCAGTCGGCGGGCCTTGACCTTGCCGAGACCGGGCATCGACTCCAAGGCAGCGAGTGCCTTGAGCTTGCCGACGTTCTCGACAGAGTCGGCTTCGGCCAGCAACTCGTCGAAGGTGAGCAGGCCCATCTTCAACCGGTGCTTGACGTTTGCGCGGACCTCGCGGGCCTCCTTGGCCTTGGCCAGCGCCTCGGCACGCTGCTCGTCACTCAGTTCAGGCAGCGGACTCATTGAGGTGCAGTGTAGCTATGCCCCAGATAGGCCCTAGGGACACCGGGCTCATCGACGCCGCTTACGGCGAGCCCAGGGCGGCAGCGACCTCGGCGACGATGGCTGCCGCTGCAGCGTCCGGATCGGGCGCTGCGGTAACCGCTCGGCCGATGACGAGCACATCGGCGCCTGCCGTCAGTGCCGACGCCGGTGTGGCGACGCGGCGTTGATCGGCCGACGGCGCCCCGGCAGGGCGAATGCCTGGGACCACCCGGAGCATCCCTGGCACCGTGTTGGTCACGACAAGAAGATCGGGTGCGGCGCAGACGACGCCGCCGCAGCCGGCTCGCTCGGCCAGCCGTGCGCGGCTCGTCAGCACCTCCGATGGGGCGTCTGCGTCTGAGGTGAGCACGGTGACGCCCAGTGCGATCGGCACTTCGGCACTCGGGTCCGCGCCAGCAGCAGTCGAGCCTGCATCAGCAGTGCCGCGGCGTGCGGTGGCCGCACCGTCGCTCAGGCCACGGGCACCCGCGGCCAGCATGTCCGGCCCACCCTGGGTGTGCAGGGTGAGCAGCCAGACGCCCAGCTCGCCTGCGCAACGAGCAGCGTGCTCCACCGTGTTCGGTATGTCGTGGAGCTTGAGGTCCAAGAACACGCGGCTGCCCGCCGACACGATGTCACGCACGATCCTGGGACCCTCGGCGAGGAACAGCTCAAGACCGACCTTCATGACGCCGAAGTCAGCCCCGAAGCGCTCCACGAGCGCCATGGCAGCGCTGCGATCCGGTACATCGAGCGCGAGAGCCAAGCGATCACGCGCCGGGACTCGCCCGAGCACCGATGCCGTTGCAGTGGCCGTTTGCGGGTTCACGTCGTCTCCCCTGTGTCGGTTGCCGTCCGGTGGGCGCGCCCTGTCAGTTCGGCAGCCGAGCGGGCACCGTGCCGTTCGCACCAGCGCCGCAGCTCGTTGAGCACACTGCGCGGCGCCCGCGGATCCCAGAACGACGCGGTTCCGACCTGGATCGCACAGGCGCCGGCAGCCATGAGTTCCACTGCGTGTTCCCCCCTGGCCACCCCGCCAACGCCCACGATCGGCACGCCGCCGAGCGCAGCACGGACGTCGTAGATGGCCCTCACCGCAACCGGGCGGATGGCCGGACCCGACAGCCCGCCGCCGCCGATGCCGAGCGTGGGCCGCGCGGTGGCCGGGTCAATCGACATCCCGAAGACGGTGTTGATGAGCGTGAGGGCCTCGGCACCCGCGCCCAAGGCCGCTTCGGCGATCTCGACGAGATCGGTGACGTTGGGCGTGAGCTTTGCCCACACGGGCACGCCCGCAGCAGTTGAAGCGCTGACGGCATCGGCCGTGGCCGACGGATCGCAGGCGAACATCTGGCCGCGCCCTTCGAGGTTCGGGCAGCTGACATTCACCTCCAGCGCTGTGAGCCCGGCACCCGCGAGCGCCGCTGCGGCCGCTGCGTAGTCGGCGACTGAGCGGCCCCAGATGCTGGCCACCACCCTGGCGCCCGTGCGGGCCATGCGCGGCAGATCGTGCTCGACCCATTCGGCGACTCCCGGATTCTGCAGCCCGACCGCGTTGAGCATCCCCGCCGCGGTGCCCACTACCCGCGGCGCCGGGTTGCCCGCCCAAGGAAACGGCGAGAGCGACTTCGTCACGATCGCCCCGAGCGATGCCAGGTCGAGGTACGAGCCGAGTTCGTTGCTGTAGCCGGCAGTGCCGGACGCCGTCATGACCGGGTTGGGCAGCTCCACGCTGCCGATCCGCACTGCCATGTCGACGCCTCCGCCCCGGATGGCCCGGGGCAGTGACTCAGGCATGCTCGCGTCGCATCGACGCATCGAGTTCTGCGTGGAATTCCTGCAGCGGCCGCACCTGCAAGTCGCTGGCGAGCCACTCGCGCAGGCCCATCGCTGCAGCGCGGGCCGCGGCCACGGTGGTCAGGCACGGAACGTGATGTGTGCGTGCCGCCGCCCTGATGTGGCGGCCGTCGATCTGCGCCCCTCGACCTCTCGGCGTGTTGACCACCAACTGGATGCGACCCGCAGCGATGAGCTGCACCGAGTCCTCGCCGGGCGAGGTCTCGTGGCCGTGCACCGACAGCTTCGCCACCTCGGTCGCGACCGCAACGCCGTTGCGTCGCAGGTAATCGGCCGTGCCGGCCGTCGCGGCGATGTCGAAGCCGAGCTCGGAGAGCACGCGGGCCGCTTCGAGCCCCTCGGGCTTGTCGCGGTCGGCCAGCGTGAGCAGCACCGTGCCGCCGGACGGGAGCGCGTCGCCCGCGGCGATCTGGCTCTTGGCGAACGCCAGCCCGAAGGTCGCGTCGATGCCCATGACCTCGCCGGTCGAGCGCATCTCCGGGCCGAGCACGGTGTCCACCGAGGGAAACCGGCCGAAGGGCAGCACGGCTTCTTTCACGGCGACATGGCGCGGCACCGTTGGCCCATCGGATGGCAGCTGGCCGTTGCGTGACCAGCCGGGCAGCATCCCGTCTGCGACGAGCTCGTCGAGCGTCTCGCCCGCCATCACCCGCGAAGCCGCCTTGGCGAGCGACACCCCGGTGGCCTTCGCGACGAACGGGACCGTGCGCGACGCCCGTGGGTTGGCCTCGATCACGAACACCTCGCCGGCCTTGACGGCGAACTGCACATTTAGCAGCCCCACCACGCCGAGCGAATCGGCCAGGCGCTGGGTGTAGGTCACGATCGTCTGCTGGGTCTCGGCGCTGAGGCTCGGCGGCGGGATGGCGCACGCGCTGTCGCCTGAGTGCACGCCGGCCTGCTCGACATGCTCCATGATCCCGCCGAGCATCCACGCACCGGTGCGGTCGCGCAGCGAGTCGACATCGACCTCGATGGCGTCTTCGAGGAAGCGATCCACGAGCACGGGCCGTTCGGCCGACAGGCCGCCTTCGCGGCCCAGCGAAGAGAACTGCGCCAGCTCGGCCATGGTGGCGGCCAGCTCTTCGTGGTCGTACACCACGGTCATGGCCCTGCCCCCGAGCACGTAGCTGGGGCGCACGAGAGCGGGAAAGCCGATGTCGTCGCAGATCGCGGCTGCCTCGGCCGGCCCGGCTGCGGTGCCGCCGGGCGGCTGTGGGATGGCAAGCGCGGCGCACAGCGCGTTCCAGCGCTCGCGGTCTTCGGCCAGATCGATGGAGTCGGCGGGCGTGCCGCACACCAGCCCGGCGGGCAGCTCCGACGCCAGCTTGAGCGGCGTCTGGCCGCCGAGGCTCACGATGACGCCGACCGGATCCTCGGCATCGATGATGTTGAGGACGTCTTCGGTAGTGAGCGGCTCGAAGTACAGGCGGTCCGAGGTGTCGTAGTCGGTGGAGACCGTCTCGGGGTTGCAGTTGACCATCACGGTTTCGTAGCCGGCCTCGCGCAGGGCGAAGCTGGCATGCACGCAGCAGTAGTCGAACTCGATGCCCTGGCCGATGCGGTTGGGTCCCGAGCCCAGGATGATCATGCGGGGGCGGGTGCCGGGGCGGATCTCGTCCTCGTCCTCGTAGGTGGAGTAGTGGTACGGCGTGCGGGCATCGAACTCGGCGGCGCACGTGTCCACGGTCTTGAACGTGGCACGCACGCCCGCTTCGAGGCGGGCTGCGCGGACGTCGGCCTCGCTCGCGCTCCAGAGCCATGCGAGCTGTGCATCGGCGAAGCCGAGCTGCTTGGCGCGGCGCCACGAGCGGCGGTCGAGCTTGCTGGGGCTGCCGACCGCCTCCAGCGCAGCCCGTTCGTCGATGATGACGAGCATCTGGTCGACGAACCACGGGTCCACGCCGGTGATGGCGCTGATCTCATCGGGGTCGACGCCCCTGCGCAGCAGCTCTCCCATCTCGAAAACCCGTTCGGGCGTGGGGGTGGCGATCGCGTCGAGCAGCTCGGCCGTCGGGCGCTCGGCATACTGCGTTTCGCCTGCGTCGGCATTCAGGCCGAAGCGGCCCTGCTCCAAGCTGCGCAGAGCCTTCTGCAGGCTCTCGGGGAAAGTGCGGCCGATGGCCATCACCTCGCCGACCGATTGCATCTGCGGTCCGAGCACCGGCGCGGCTCCGGGCAGCTTCTCGAAGGCCCAGCGGGGGATCTTGGTGACCACGTAGTCGATGGTCGGCTCGAAGCTGGCGGGCGTCTCGCCGGTGATGTCGTTGGTGATCTCATCCAGCGTGTAACCGACGGCGAGTCGGGCGGCGATCTTGGCGATCGGGAAGCCGGTCGCCTTCGACGCCAGGGCGGAGCTGCGGCTGACCCGCGGGTTCATTTCGATGATGATCTGCTCGCCGTTGGCGGGGTTCACTGCGAACTGCACGTTCGAGCCGCCGGTCTCGACGCCGATGCGGCGGATGCAGGCGAAGGCCGCATCGCGCATCTGCTGGTACTCCACGTCGGACAGGGTCTGGGTGGGGGCGACCGTGATCGAGTCGCCGGTGTGCACGCCCATCGCGTCGAAGTTCTCGATGGAGCAGATCACCACGCAGTTGTCGGCGCGGTCGCGCATCACTTCGAGCTCGAATTCCTTCCAGCCCTTCACCGACTGCTCGATGAGGATCTCGCTGATCGGGCTGGCGTCGAGGCCTGCGGCTGCGGCGGTTTCGAACTCGGCGGCAGTGGTGGCGAAGCCGGTGCCCTCCCCGCCCAGGATGTAGGCGGGACGGATGATGACCGGCAGGCCGATCTCGTCGATCGCCCGACGGGCCTCCTCCATGGAGTGAGCGATGGCAGAGCGAGCGCAGCGCAGGCCGATCTCGGTCATGGCCTGGCGGAAGCGGTCGCGGTCCTCCGCGGTGTTGATGGCCTGTTCGGACGCGCCGATCATCTCGACGCCGTAACGGTCGAGCACGCCGCTGTTGGAGAGCTCGGTGGCGAGGTTCAGCGCTGTCTGGCCACCGAGCGTGGGCAGCAGCGCATCCGGGCGTTCGCGGGCGATGATCGCCTCGAGCACGGCGGCGTCGAGCGGCTCGACATAGGTGGCATCGGCGAACTCGGGGTCGGTCATGATCGTGGCCGGGTTCGAGTTGGCCAGGACCACCCGGTAGCCCTGTTCGCGCAGCACCCGGCAGGCCTGCGTGCCCGAGTAGTCGAACTCGCAGGCCTGGCCGATCACGATGGGCCCCGAGCCGATGATGAGGATTGAGCTGATGTCGTCGCGGCGCGGCATCAGCGAGCCTTCTCGTGACTGCCGCCGGCGCCGAGGCCGGCGCCGTTGGGGGTTCCGCCCCAGAACGACGACATGAGGTCGGCGAACCGGTCGAAGAGATAGCGCGAGTCGTGCGGACCGGGGCTGGCCTCGGGGTGGTACTGCACCGCGAACGCGGGCAGGTCGCGGCACGCGAAGCCCTCCAGCGATCCATCGTTCAGGCACACGTGCGTCTCGTCGACGCCGGGCACCGAGCCGGATTCGATGGCGAAGTTGTGGTTCTGGCTGGTGATCTCGACGCGGCCCGTGGCCTGCTCGCGTACCGGCACGTTGCCCCCGTGATGCCCGAAGGGCAGCTTGTAGGAGCGGCCGCCCAGCGCGAGGCCGAGCACCTGCTGGCCGAGGCAAATGCCGAAGATCGGCACCCGGTCGAGCAGCGCGCCGAGCGCATCGGTGACGCTGCCGGCCATCTCGGGGTCGCCCGGACCGTTGGAGAGGAACACCCCGTGGGGTTCGCGGGCGAGCACCTCGTCTGCGGTGGTGTGCGCCGGGACGACCTCGACGGTGGCAATGCGCCCGAGGTTGGCGGCGATGGCGCGCTTGATGCCCAGGTCGTAGGCCACGACACGCCACGGCCCGTCGCCGGCGGTGTAGGGCTCGGCAGTGGTGACCTCGCCGACGAGATCGACATCGGCGGTGCCGGGCTCGGCGGTGGCCGCAGCCGTGAGGCGTTCGAGCGCCTCATCGTCGGGGGCGGGTCCGAATGCGCCGGGCATGGCGCCGTGGTCGCGCACATGGCGTGTCAGACGGCGAGTGTCCACGCCTGCGATGCCGGCCACGCGGTGGCGGGCAAGATAGGCGTCGAGATCGCTGTCGGCGCGCCAGTTGGAGCGGCGACGGGCCAGGTCGCGGATGACGACACCCCGGCAGAACGGTCGGCGAGACTCGGCATCGGCGGTGGTGGTGCCGTAGTTGCCGATGTGCGGGTAGGTGAACGCGATGATCTGGCCTGCGTAGGAGGGGTCGGTGATGACCTCCTGGTAGCCGGTCATCACGGTGTTGAACACGACCTCGCCCGACGCGATGCCGCCGGAGGGGCCCAGGGGCGCGCCGATCATCTCGCCCTCGAAGATGGTGCCGTCGGTGAGCAAGAGTGCACCAGCAGTGGGCGCGGCGGGGTTGTCAGCGGCTGGGGTCATCGGGTGTTTCCTGCGGAGAGCGCAGCGACGGTACCGGCAGTGCCGCACAGCGCACCGTCGGCCACCACCAAGTGACCGCCAACGACCGTTGTCATCGCCATCGCGCCCAGCTCGCGGCGGCGATGCGGTGTGTTGCGAGCCATCGAGACCGAGCCGCGCTCGGCCAACGTCCAGGGTCGGTCGAGGTCGAAGACCACGAGGTTCGCCGGCTGGCCGGGCTCGATCGCCCCGCCGCCGAGGTGGGTGGCGCTTGCCAGTTCGGCAGGTCGCCAAGCGAGCGCGTCCAACGCGGTTTCGACACTGATATCTGGGTGGCCCAGGACCAATGCAGCGCAGGTTTCCAGCGCCGCCACGCCGGGCGGCGCCTCGTCGAAGGGCAAGTCCTTCGCCTGCGGCGGTACCGGCGAGTGACCGCTGACCACCGCATCGATGGTGCGGTCGTTGACGCCGGCGATGAGCGCCGCCCGGTCCAGCGCAGTGCGGTAGGGCGGCTCGGCTCGCATGAGCGTGTCGTAGCTGTCGGCGTCGGCATCGACGAAGAGCAGATGTTCGGCGGCAACCGACGCGGACACGTCGATGCCCTCTGCCTTGGCGGCACGCACCAGTTCGACCGTGCGGGCGGCGCTGATCCGGTCGAGGTGCAGCCGCCCCCCGGTGAGCCGCGCAACGCCGATCGCGGCGCTGGCTGACAGCTCTTCGGAAGTTGCCGGTTCCCCGGCCAGGCCCATGCGTGCCGACACTGCGCCTTCGGCCATGGCAGCAGTGCCGCCGAGATGGGCTGTGGCGGGGCGCACCGACACGGTCCCGCCCAGCGGCCCGGCGTACTGCAGGGCCCGGCGCAGGAGGCCGGTGTCGGCCAGCGGCCCCACATCGGTGAACCAGCGGACGCCGGCATCGGCCAGTTCGGCCATCGGCGACAGGCGCTCCCCTGCCCGGTCGGCGGTGATCGTGGCAGCGGCGACGACGGCGCAGTGCCCGCCGGCTGCATTGCGGCGCAGCTCGGCGAGCTGGCCCAGCCGATCGAGCGGCGGGTCGGTGTCGGGCTGTGCGAGCAGTGCCGTGAAGCCGCCGAGCGCGGCGGCCGCGGTGGCGGTGGCGACGGTCTCGGCCTCCTCGTTGCCGGGCTCGCCGAGGCGGCTGAACAGGTCGACCAGTCCGGAGGCGACCACGCAACCCGCCGCATCGATGACCTGAGCCGAACCGTTGCGGCTCGTGCCGGGAGGATCAACAGAGGCGATCTGGCCGGCCAGCACGGTGATGTCTGCATGCCGCCGACCGGTGCGCTCGACGATCTCGCCGCCTGCCAGAAGCAACGGTTCACTTGCGTCCGGCGACCGCTGCTCCGTCATCTCAGACACCGCCTCCGCCCGCTAGCTCCGCCTCTGAGGGCGCGGCATCGGGTGGGCCGTCTGCATGGGGCAGGGCTGTGCCTGATCCGATCAAACGGAACAGCACCGCCATGCGGGCGGCCACGCCGTGCGACACCTGCTGGGTGACCAGTACCCGGCTGGCGGCCAGGTCTTCCAACACCGCACCTGCGATCTCGATGCCGCGGTTCATCGGCCCGGGGTGGGTGATGACCGCATCGGAGCGCAGGCGCTGGGCGCGTTCGGCGGTGAGGCCGTAGCGGGCCACGTACTCGGGCACCGACCCGATCAGGCCGTCCGCCATGCGCTCGCGCTGGCAGCGCAGCAGCCCCACCACATCGAGCTCGTCGAGCACGTCGTCGAGACGGTGCGAGATCTCGACGCGCTTGGCTGCGTCGGCCGGGAGCCAGCAGTCGATCCAGTCACGCGGCTGCGCCGGCAGCAGCGTGGGCGGTGCGACCAGCACGATGCTGGCGCCGAGCGCCGTGTAGGCCTCGATGTCGCTGCGGGCGACGCGGCTGTGGACGATGTCGCCGACGATGCCGATCCGAAGCCCTGCCAGCGTGGGTTCATCGGCGGCCTCGGCGCCCGGCTGGCCGTCGGCCATCGGGCTGAAGTGGCGCCACAGCGTGTAGGCGTCCTGCAGGCCCTGGGTGGGATGGGCATGCCACCCGTCGCCACCGTTGAGCACTGACACGCCATCGTCCGCCCAGCGGGCGAGCTGGGCAGGCACGCCGGCGCTGCGATGGCGCACTACGGCGGCATGGATGCCCATGGCCTGGACGGTCTCGAAGGTGTCTCGCAGCGATTCGCCCTTCGCCAGCGACGACGAGGCCGCGGAGAAGTTGAGCACGTCGGCCGACAGCCGCTTGGCGGCGGTCTCGAACGCCAGCCGGGTGCGGGTGGATTCCTCGAAGAACAGCGTGGCCACAGTGCGGCCCCGCAGGGCGGGCACCCGAGGGATCGGCCGGCGGCCCACCTCGACGAAGCGGTCGGTGAGCGACAGCAGCTCGGAGATGCCCTCGGTACCGAGCTCGCCCAGGGTCAGCAGGTGCCCGCTCACTTGCGCATCTCCCCCAGCAGCACGCCCTCGAGCGTGACGTCCACCATCTCTTCACGGCTGGTGGGCAGGTTCTTGCCGACGAAGTCGGGGCGGATGGGCAGCTCGCGGTGACCGCGGTCGATCACCACGGCGAGCTGTACCGCTCTGGGCCGCCCGAAGTCGTTGAGGGCATCGAGCGCTGCACGGATGGTGCGGCCGGTGTAGAGCACGTCGTCGACCAGCACGACCGTCATGCCGTCGAGGTCGAAGGGGATGTCGGTGACGGCTTCGGCCATGACCGGGCGCAGGCCGATGTCGTCGCGGTGCATCGCCACGTCGAGCGTGCCGAAGGGCACGTCGGTGCCGTCGATCTCGAACAGGAGCCGCACGATCCGCAGGGCGATCTGCACGCCGCCGGTCTGCAGGCCCACCACGAGGACGTTGTCGAGACCCTCGTTCCGCTCGATGATCTCGTGGCTGACACGGGTGAGCGCCCGATGGACCCCGCTGGAATCGAGAATGGTGGTCCGGGCAACGAAAACGCCCCCGTAGGGGGGCGTCATGCGTCGCTCGCGGTCTGCCACGCGCAGGTCCTTCCTGTCCGTACGAGCCTCACCGGACCCGCTTCACGGTCAGAACCGCACCCTAGCGCGGGCCTCCCGCGACCCGGCGCGCAATATCTCGCTTGTCGACCTCAGGAACAGGCGGGCAGGTCTGTTCCGGCCAGGTCGGCCACGTCGAGTGCTTGGAGGCTGAGCACGTGACGGCCGTGGGCCGGGGCGAGGCCCCGCAGCATCACGGGCGACCAGTCCAGCGACATGTCGGCCTGGACGGCGTCACCGCGCCAGCACACCCCGCAGGCCGGGGCGGCGCAGCCTGGCGGCACCGCGCAACGGCGGCCGGGGTCACTGCTGACGGCGCACGAATCGAGCGTGCTGATCGCCACCCGGCGGGCCTCGTTGGCGGCATGATTCCGCAGACCCATGACCTGCGCTGTGTCGGCAGCCGCGGCGCTGAACAGCGCACACATCGCTGCCAACGCCAGCGCGACGAACGGCGTGCTCATGCTGCCGAGCCGCCGTCGAGCGCCAGGGCGTCGAGCCGGGCGATGGCCGTGCTGCGCGTCGTGCTCACGGCTAGGGGGCGGGTGCCGGCGGGACAGGCACAGCGACGCGGGTGCTGACGACGTCGCTGAACAGCGACGACACAGCGAGCGGGCAGGCCACGTCAACCGTGACGGCGGCGGGATTGGGCGTCGAAGGCAGGCGGTGGACGGCGGCGGTGGCGCTGAAGCGCTGATCGGCCGTGTCGCAATCGGCGATGGCCGCGGCGCCGACGATGCGCTCGGCAATGCCTGCGGCGTGCCGGTCGACCTCGGCATCGGTGGCAGTGCCCGGCGGGGCTGCGAGCGCGCCGGCTGCGTAATGCGCCGCTTCGACGCTTGCCGCCCGGATCGATCCTGACGCACGGGTGGCATCGCCGGAGTAGTCCACCAGCCAGATGCCGAACACCAGCACAGCGACCACACTGAGCATCCCGACGCTCTCATCCACGAAAACGCCTCCCGCGTGCACTCAGACGGCGCTCCGCTGGGCTTGGCGGCCTTCGAGACGAATGGCGACGATCCGCGCAGTACGGCCACTGCTTAGCGATGAACCATGCGCCGCTCAGCACGGCGGCGCCACCGGTGCTCGCAGCGCTGTGCCCTCCGCGGACGGCGGGCGACGGCAAGCGACGCCGAGCGCGCTGCGCGAGCCGAGCCAGCCTTGCGAGGCGACCCGCACCGACACGATGATCGAGCAGGTCGCCTCGGCTCGCACCTCGACGGCGGTGGGCTGCACGGCGGCAAGCTGCGCCGTGCGTTCCACTGCTGTCCGCGCCGCGGTGGCTGCAGCATCGGCTGGAAGGCTCGCTTGGGTGCAGTCCCAGTTCGGCGGGACGAGATCGGTGACGGCGACGGCTGCGGCATCGGCCGCACCCTGGGCCGCGGCAGCGCCGACCTGGCCGGCGAACAACGAGATCACCAGCGCCATGAACACCGCCAGCGCGCTGAACAGCCGCAGGATCGAGATCGAGCTGTCCATAACGAACTCATCACACCGGAGTCGGATGAACCCGCGCTGCCAAGCCGACGAGCATTCGCCCCGCAGACAGCAGAGCGGAATCCACCTGAGCGGTCGGCATCGACTCGCCCGATGTGCTTCGCTCCGTAGGTCGTAGAGCCAGACCTGTGAGATGCGAGAGCAGGGCTACGGCTTGGCCGCACATGTCTTCGTACCCTGGGTCCAGTTGCCGTCGACGGCTTCGCACAGAGTCTTGGTCTTGATCTTGTCGTACTTGACCGTGTCGTCTGTTTGCGGGGCGTTGCTGCCCAGTGTCGTCCACATAATCGCCACCACCAGCACCGAGGCGGCGACTGCGGCGGCGATGAAGATCAGCTTGGTGACCGGTGAATCCATGTGTTTGCTCCTTGCTCGCTCCTGCAAGCGGTTGTGACGGGAAAAGAACTTCGGGAGGCGAATAGCGGCGGTGTCCTCATACCGAGGGCAGGGTCATGACGATCGTGACCATGACCACAGCGGAGGCCACGACGGCCAGCAGCGACGCCGATGCGCCGACTGAACGGCTGAGGCGGTCGATGGCTTCTCGGCGGCGGTCGTCGATGGCGCGCACTACGCGGTCGAGCACCCGGTCGAGCAGCTGCGACGCAGCGGCGCCGGAGCGCTCGGCGGCATCCACCGTGCGCAGCAACGAGGCGGTCGGCGAGTCCGCGAGCTGTGCCGCGACAGCCGTGAGCGGATCGCGTCCGCCGATCACCGCAGCATTGACCGCTCCGGCGGCCGGTGCAAACGCTGGGTCGGTAACGCGCTCGGCGGCATCGAGCACGGCCACACTGATGGGTCGACCCGCGGCCACGAACAGACGGATGCGACGCAGCCACAGCAGCACTGCACCGTCGAGCCGGCGACGATGACCGGACAGCACAGCGCTGGCGATCGCCGCCGGTACCGCCCACGACGCCACCACGCCGGCGAGCAGCGACCACCCCAGTGCCGCGGAAGGCGATGACGCGCCCTGCGCTGGCAGTCGCGCGCCGGCGACGAACCCGACTCCGACGGCAGCGACGGTCACCGCTGCGGTGAGCATGGCCAAGCGCGGGGTGCTCCAGCCCAGCGCAGCCAACCGCCTGCGATTGCGCTGCTTCCGCTCGCTCGCCGAGAGCGAGGCGAGCGCGGCAGCAACTCCGATGCTCGCCGCGACCCACAAGGCGACGGCCCCCGGATGCGACAGAACCCGGCTCATCGGCGCATCTCCCGGTGCCCCGCAGACCGCTGGATCTCCAACGCGACAGTGCCGCTCACCGGAGCATCTCCCATGCCGACGCGAGCAGGCGCGCGCACAGGGCAACCCCGACCGCCGTGGCGGCGAGGCCGACGCGCTGACCTTGGGGGCCGCTCAGCCAGGCCCAGGCATCAGGGCTCACGAGGGCGCTGCCCACTGCGACGGCGGCGCCAAGCGCAGCAGCAAGGCCGATCTGGGGCAGGTTCGCCGCGACATGACGGTGAAAATGCCGAGCGGTGGCCGCTGCCTCGGCCGCTTCGGACTCCACGACCCCCAGGATCGGCACCCATTCGCCGCCGCTGGACGCGGCGACGGCTACCGCGTCGGCCAACCACGCGGCGACGGCCCCTTCATCGCCGTCGGCGAAGCGCTGTGCAGCCGCCTCGACGCCCAAGCTGCGGCATTCGGCAACGAAAGTGGCCGCAGTGCGCGCAACCGGGCCAGACGCCAGCGGCGCAGACGTCTCGAGCGCGTCCACCACCGTGCGTGACACCTGCGCTTGGTTGGCCAACACAGCAGCGAACTGAGCCACTGACTCAGCAGTGGCGACGCGCTCACGACTGCGCAGGATGACGGCCGCACACCAAGCGCATATGCCTGTCACCGCGCTCGCCATTCCGGCTGCTGCAGGGCCGAGCGCGAGACCCGCGCCGAACGCGGTAAGGCCAGTCACCAGCCATGGCCAGCGCAGTGACCGCTGCTCGGCCGGACCCACTGGAGCGACATCGGCGAACACGATCCACAGCGCGGCGCTGACGCCGACGACGCCGAGCGCAATGAATCTCAGCATGCGGGGTCCTCGTCAACGAGCGGTTCGTAGGGCGGCGGGTCGTCGATCGGCACGAGCGGGCCCGGGTCCCACAGCACTCCGCGCGGCCGTCCGTCGTCACGCACTGGCGTGCCCGACGGCGGCACCGCCGATTGCGGCAGACTCGGCCGCGCCTCTGTCGGCTCGCCGCGTCGTGACGATTCCTCGGCTTTCGGCCGCGACACAGCGGCGGCTTCGTCGGCCTTGTCCGATTTAGGCGGCGGCCGCTGGCCCTGAGCCTTCGACGACGATTGCGTGGGCGTTTCGTCCCTTTCGGAATGACCTTCTGTCGGCTGCTGCCCACGCGCCGGCAGCTGCGTCTCCGCCGACGGCGGCTGGATCGACGGGTCCGCAGCCGACATCGCCGCACCGACGTTCGGCATCAGCGGGAGATCGACAATCTGGGAGTAGGCGGCGGGCAGCTCTGAATCACCGCCTGAGGCGGGAAGGCCAGCAGACGCGTACACCTCGGCCATGCGACCTGCGGGACGGCCGACAGGTGTCGCCCAGCGGTCGCCAGGTCGCAGCGCCCAGAGGCAGATCGTGGATATGACACCGGTGAGATCGTCGATGCCGGTGAGCTGGGTCACATCGGCAACCACCCGTTCGCCAGCGTCATTGCGCCCCATCCACACGCACAGATCCACCGCCGCAGCTATCTGACGGCGCGCGTAGTCGGGCTCGGCGCCCTCCGAACAGGCATAGGCCACGAGCTTCTCCAGCACCCCTTTGCCGGGCTGCGAGTGGAGCGTGACCAGGCAGCCGTCGAGGCCCGACGACATGGCATCGAGCAGCGCCTCGCAGCCCTCGCCGCGGATCTCTCCCACCACCAGCTTGGCGGCGTTCGCCCGCTTGGCATCGCGGATGTGGTCGGCCATCGAATGACGGCCGTGGCCGTCCTGATTGGCGTCGCGGGTCAGCCGCTCGTAAGTGTTGGGGTGGATGCCGTACTCCGCCAGCCGCAGCTCTGGCGTGTCCTCGATGGTGTCGATGCGCTCGTGGTCGGGCACCGCCGCGAGCAGCGCCTGGCACAGCGTGGTCTTGCCGCCGCCCATCGCCGCCGCGACCACCACGTTGGCCCGCACCCTGCCAGCGATGGCTTCGATGAGCACGCTGCCCAGCTCGTTCGAGGCGATGCCGAGATCGTCGAGACGCATCCGGCCGGCCATGTTCGAGCGGAGCACGACGTTGGGCGGGCTCGTCACGAACGCCTCGGCGTGCAGGCGCCAGCGGTCGCCGACACGCACGTCCAGCCGGGGATCCAGCTCGTCGAAGCGCTGGGGTCGATCCCCGGAATAGCTCGCGAGGAATCGCACTGCCTCGATGAGATCCTCGTCGGCGGCGAACGGCGACGGCTGTCGCTCCACGCGGCCGTCCGCATACTGCACGAGCATCGACTCGCCTCCACGTATCTGGTACTCCTCGACGTCGGATTCGTCGAGCAGCTCGGAGAGCGCGTCGGTGGCGGCGCGAGCCGCAGTGCGCCGCCGCACCGCGCCGTCGGTGCGGTCGAGTCGCTGCGGGGCACACGCCGACGACGCCAGCGAACGTCCCAGCCGGTGAAGCTGCCGGTAGGCGCCGCGGGTGCCTATCCGCTTGAGGCGCACCGCCCGGTTGGCGTCCAGCGCCGCAGAGAGTTCCCCAGTGGGATCGCCGCGCCCGCCGCCCGCGCTCGGCAGCCACACCGCAGTACACGGCACTCCGCCTGAAGTCGCGGCATTCCACGCCTGCGCTGCATGAGGGCCGCCCACGGCACCTGTTGCAGCACGAGCAGCAGGAGCGCCGAGCAACAGCACTACCTCACTGGACGAGGCAGCAGCAGCCGCGATCGCATCGGGCTCGACACTGCTGGTCAGCCACGCCACACACGGTTCGCCTCCCTCGTCAGAGCGCGGCATCGACATCACGTCGGCCGCGAACCACACTTGGCCCGCAACGGCGGTGAGCCCCGCCCGCAGCGCCTCGCGGACCCAGTCGCTCGCCGTCGCTCCCACAGCGTCGTCACACAGCACGAGCAGCACGTCTCAGCCCCCGGCCGGATCGCCGAGCTGGGTCGGCGGCAGCGCGCCGCCGAAGCCCGATGCCGAGTCGCTGCTGAGCCCAGATGGCGCCCTACTGCTGAAGGCCGACGGGACTGTTCCCGCAGCCCACGGCGACCGGCACTCGGGCCAGCCGTCGGGCGGCGCCGGCCAGGCCACGAGCCCGTCGAGCTCGGCGGCGCGCGCATAGCGAGCAGCGTCCGCCGCATCGACATGGACCACGATGCTGCCCTCGGCACCACCTGCCAAGGTCGTCACGTCGAGCGCGCAGCCGCCCAGCACACTCGCCACCACGGCCCGGCTGCCCGCACGCGGTCCCGGTTCAGGCCACGCAGAGGTGTCTGCAGCGAAGCGCATCGCTGTGAGGTCCCCAGTGGCGTCACCGGGGTTGCCGAGCAAGCCGGGCGTCACGAAGGTTCCCGGCGGAACGTCATGGCTCGCCACGCTCGTCACGATCGAATCGGGATCGGCGAAGCGATCTGCAAGCTGCGCTGCGATCTCGACAACCTCGAACGCGCCTGGCGGCTGGCCCGCCGTCCACGGCTCGGACGCGACCGCCGCCAGAACGGTCGGCGGCTCGGCATGCGGGCGACCCCACAGCCAGATCGCGAGCACCACGGTGCCGACAATGAGCACCGCCGCCCCGATGCGCCAAGGCTCGGGTCCGTGGCGCGGCAGGCCGCCCCGATCAGCGGAGCGGTCTTCGGCGGGGTATCCCACGGGCCCCGCCGGGGTCACGATCCGCTCCCGCTGCCGGTCACGGTCGCACGGCCATCGGCGTAGTCGCCGACCGAGCGAATCCACTCGACGCCTGATGCGAGCTGCACCCAGCACGAATCTCGCCTGCTGGGCTCGCTGCCGCGTGGCTGCACGGTTCCCGAAGTGGCGCCGGGCTCGAAGCAGAGGCTGGCCTGCCACGCGTAGGCCGCGGGATGCGCGAACGTCCAATCGCACGACGCCGACGCGCCCGCACCTGATGCGCTGCCGACCGAGCAGACCGTCACCGGGGGAACCGCACCCGGTCGATGCCATTGACGGACGAGCTGCTGCTGGTCAGCGTTCAGCGCATCCCAGCGCTTCACGAGGTGTCGAGTGTCAGCCCGCGCCTCCATGGAGCGACGTTGATCGGCCACCCATGGCTGCAGGTCCTCCCAGCTCAGACGCACCCATGTGGCGACCCACTCGCATTCGTGCTCGGAGACGTCGACCGAACCGCTGATCTCGACCCAACCGCGGCCGG
Source organism: Candidatus Poriferisodalis sp. (assembly GCF_965219595.1). Taxonomy (NCBI): domain Bacteria; kingdom Bacillati; phylum Actinomycetota; class Acidimicrobiia; order Acidimicrobiales; family Candidatus Poriferisodalaceae; genus Candidatus Poriferisodalis; species Candidatus Poriferisodalis sp. Next base: position 2,410,970 of record NZ_OZ244781.1, on the reverse strand, counting down.
GAGCGACCTGCAGGTAGCGCCCGTCGCCCGGCATGTGACGCTGATGCGAACTCCCCGCGCCAGCAGTGCGAACATGGGACCTCAGCCTCAGCCCGCTCAGAGCACCGGCGGCAGCCGTCGCCGACGGCGCCGGTGCGCACTCGTCGTCGAGGGGCACGGCGGTGGTCGGTGTCGGTTCGGTGGTGACCACCGTGGTGCGGGTCGGCGGGCTGTCATCGGGATTCGTGTCGTCGGGCTCTGTGTCATCGGGTTCCGTGTCGTCGGGGTCTGGGTCGTCAGGCTCTGTGCCGTCGGTCTCGTCCTCGTCTTCCTCGTCGTCGAGCGGACTCGTGGTAGTGGTCGTCGATTCGGTGGTGGTGGTCGTGGTGCCGGGCTGCGTCGTCGTCGAAGAGGTCGGATCGTCGTCGGGATCGGGCTCGGGCACGCAGGCGTAGTCGTAGGAGCCGTTGATGCGCGTGCGCACATACGACGGCAGCGAGCCGAAGTCCGTGCAGTCGAAACGGCAGACGCGGTAGGTCTCCGCCCCGCGCTGCGGATGGACGTGCTCTTCGAGCCGAGTATCGGCCAGTTCGCCGATCGCGGGGCAGTACGTGCGAATGGTGGTGTCCTCGCACTGCCCGGGCGTTGTGCACTTGTTCAGCACGTCGGTAGGCGTCACGCAGGAGCCGCCGTGGTCGGGCTTGTAGACGGTCCCTTCGATGCCGTCGCAGGCGTCGGGGTCGTCGTTCCATGTGCGCCCCGGCAGCTCACTGCACGGCACATAGGACAGCAGCCCGTTCGAGCACCGGTGGATGCCCAGCTCGGCGAGCCGCTCATCGCTCTCACCGGCCAGATGCAGCAACGACCGCGCCGTTCCGTCGGGGCTGTCCTCGGGCCCGCCGCTGTCGTCCTGCTCCGTGCCGGTGTCGGTGTCCGAACCGGGTGCGGACGACTGGCAGGTCAGCACCGAGGGGCCGTTGCCGCCCAGCGCATCGCCGTAGCGGGGCACCGAGCCCGACGGGCAACCCTGCGTCGGCGCTCCCGACGGCGGACCCAGGACAGTGCGCGAGCACTGGCTGCCCGCAGGCTGCCAACCCGACGGACACGGGCCCAGCGTGGTGGATGCCGTCACCCACGTCACCACGGTCTCGTAGATCGGCTGGGTGGTGTAATGGAGCGTCGCCACACGGTCCCAGTAGCCGGTCTCGCGCGTCTCATAGACGGGCTCCTCCCGCCAGTACCCCGGAATAGTGGCCGTGCGCGAGGTCCGGTACTCGTAGACGGGAACCTCGGTGGTGACGGTCTCGGTGATCGGCGGACCCGGAATGCAGCACTCAAGACGTGTCCGCGTCTCTGTGTGCGTTTCGGCGACGGTCTCGTTCCAGCACTGCCGACCGGCGAACGGGTCGAATGTGCAGCGCTTGACCGTACGCGTGGTCGTGACCGTTGCCTGGTAGTTGACGTCGTAGAGAACGTCAGGCCCTGGGCGGGTCACCACCTTCGATTCGGTGCGTGTGCCCACTTGCACCCGCACCGGCGGCACCAGCGGCTCGGTGACCGTCTTGGGGGGCACCCAGACACGGTTCGTTCCCGTCTGCACTTGCTTGGCACCGGTCGGCACCCACACCTTGTCGTAGGTCGTATGGCTGTAGACCTGCTGCGTCCGGCCCGTGTCCACCTGCTTGGTCACCTTGGTCTGACAGACGTGACCGCCGTACTGGCCCGCCACCCGCACCGATCCCGCCGAGCAGCTCGACGGGCGCAGCGACGTTTCGGTGCGAGGCGTCAGGCACTGGCCGCTAGAGCTGTCGAGCACCATGCCTCCGCCGCAGGTCAGCACCGGTGCCACAGATGTCTGTGCTTCGGCGGAGTCGTCGGGCGCTGCCACGACGCCAAGCGTCGCGAGCACCACGCAGGCGCCCGCGAACCAGCGCCGTGCCACGCGTGCGAGTCCGACGCGAGCAGTGCTGATCCGAGTCGTCGATGAGAAGCCGGGCTCAGCTGGATTGCTGCTGCCGCTCATGACGTCGCCCCTGCGGTTTCCTCTCCTGACATGTCACGGCCCACCTCGGCCAGCAAGTCGGCCTCGGGCCACCAAAACCGGTCGGTCTGGGGCGGCCAGCCGGCCTCTGGGCACGGCGGCATCGGGCGCGGATAGGCATGCCCGTCGGGGGTAAGCGGGAGCGAGCCCGGCGGCCACGGCTTCTTCGGCCGTCGCTCGATCGGACGCGCGAGCGCCTCATCAATGAGCACTGGGTCCGCAGGGCAGCCAAGCGCCTGTTCGAACGACTTGAACGGCGAGAGGTACATGCGCTCGTGCCAGCTCGCGCCCGGCGCCCAGTTCGTGGCCGAGAGCTCGCTTGTCACTTCAGGCGCCGCAGCCGCGGCCTCAGACAGCGCCGACCACTGCTCGGCAGTGCAGCGAGACTCCAGCGCGGGGCGACGCAGTTCGCCGCCGACCAGTGCACCAAGGGGGATGCCGGTCTCGCACCAGAACTCCAGGTGCCAGCCGTGATCCCGGTGCGCCCGCCATGCCTCCTGCTGGGACACCTCCACCCATTCGCGCACGGCGATCCACTGGTTGCGGACGCCCGAGCCCCATGCGCGGGGCTCGCTCCACTCGATGGACGCTGCATGAGCGTCCTTGCGTTCCTGCATCCATTGCGTTGCTTGGGAAAAGGCGTCGCCGTCACAGCCGCCCTCGAACAGGGCATTGCGCAGCACCCGGTAGCTGAGCCGCGACCAGGTGAGCCACATGGCCTCGACCTGTGCACGATGATCAGTGCCGGAGTCAAGACGCTCGCCCGTGGCGGTGTCGACCAAGTAGGACTGCCCAGGTGCGTGGCAGATCACGGCCAGTGCATGTCCGGCTGCGCTGAGGTCGGCGATCCATGCCCGCTCGACAGGCGGTGCGGTGAACGCGAGCCGCAGCCCGCGAGCCCACAACGACTCAAGCTGGCGGGTGCGGTGTGACTCGGTGTAGACGCCGGGGATGATCGAGGCCAAGTCGGCGCATGCCTCCCACAGCGTCTCGGGCCCCGTGCTCACGACGGCATGGCCGACCAGCGAGTCGGTCACCGCTCCCTGCGCTGCGCGACGCGCGAGCCAACGCTTCGCCTGTGCCGACCAGTCGCCGGGGAAGAAGCCCGCGTCAGTCAGACTGTGACCGCCGAGCGCGAGCTCCATCGGCTCTCCTGGGCTGTAGACGAGCAGCTTGGCGACCTCGTTGACCGTCGTACCCCACGAGTGCATGGGCCGTCCGCCGGGCGAGCGCATCCCGGTGATGAACGCTTCGACGACCGCACCGGCACGGTCCTGCTCGGCGTCTGCATCGCCCGAAGCCACGCCAAGCGAGGCTGGCGTTGGATGCCGGGGGCACAGCGACACATGGTCGTAGGCGCCACTGCCGTCCTCATGGATGCGCGTCTCGTAGTCGAAACCCGCGGGATCAACTGCCAACTCCCACGCCGTCCCGGTGCCCCCGCGCCGGCGCGCTAACCGGGCCCCCTCGGCCATCGCTGCCCGCGCTTCGGGCAGGTAGGGCGGCATCGCCTCCCACTGGGCTCGCTGAGCGACGATGTAGTCGTAGCCGCGCTCGGCGTCGCCGAGCAGCTTCGAGTGCGAGCCGGTCGCCGCCGGTTCGCCACGCCGCACCGGGTCGGCATCCGCCTCCGGGTACGGCGGCCAGGGGACCCAGATGCGGTTGCTGCCGATCGCTACGGCCGATTGCAGTTCGAGCGACGGGAGATGTTCCCCCGAGATCGGGTACTCGCCGTTGCCCGCAACGATCAGCCGTGCCTCGTCGGTGGGTTGATCGCCCAGCGGCGAGCGAAGCTCCGTGTTGACGCCGCCGGCGTCGTCGATGGCGTCGCCGCCGGCGTCTGCAGAGATCGACGGGGCAGGATCGACGGGTTCTCCGCCGTCGCCGCTGCACGCTGCCACGAGCGTCGCGACGACGGCCACCAGCAATCCCAGTGCGGTCAGGCAGCGCCTTCGAATGGTCATCGCTCAGCTCCTGCGAACTCGTTGTGCGAGGTCGTCTTTGCGGTCATCCCGTTCGGTCGGGGTCGCCGCAAAGATTCGATGCGAGTTCTAGGCGCGTTGTTTCAGATCATTCCAATGATTTTCAAGATATGTGATACTTACAGGCGGATCGCCGCGGTCTCGCACTTCCTGCGAGCGCGATGTCTTGGCCCCGCTGCCGTCGGCCGCGTGCGCGACAGCGGCCGCCGGTTTCAGGTCGCGGCGGTGAACGAGGACGGCCGGTGTCGACGCGCCCACAGTGCAAAGGCCAGGCTGATCGCTCCGCAGCCGGCCTACGCAGTGACCAGCGGGGTCACCGGCCGTCGGCAGCTGCCAAGACGCCGTTCACCAAGGCGCCGCTGCGATCGGTGGCGCCCAGCCGGTGTGCAAGCTCGACGGCTTCGTTGATGACTACCGCTGCGGGGGCCGCCCCTCGTTCGAGTTCGAAGAGGCCTTGCAGCAGGATCAGCCGATCGCACGCACCGAGGCGCTCGGGGGTCCAACCCACGTTGAGCAGCTCGGCGAGCCGCTGAGTCAGCGCATCGCGCTGGGCGGCGACGCCGGTGGCCAGCTCGAGCGCGAATGGGTCGACATCGCTCACCTGCTCGGCAAGCACATCGGCCAGCTCGCGCGACTTCATCTCGGCCTCGTACAGCATCTCCACCGAGCGTTGGCGCGCCTCTCGGCGGCGGGTCGGCTCGTCGGGAGCGGCGAAGGGGTCGCTCGGGCGGCTCATGGCAGTGGGCTCGAGCCCGTATCGGTTACCCGGCGGCGTCAGCCGCGGGCCCGCTCGATGTAGTCGCCGCTGCGGGTGTCCACCTTCAGGCGCTCGCCGGTCTCGATGAACAGCGGCACCTGCACCACCAGCCCGGTGGACATCGTGGCCGGCTTGCGCGCGCCCGACACCCGGTCGCCCTGCACGCCGGGGTCGGTGTCGGCCACTTCCAGCACCACCGATGCGGGCAGCTCCACGCCCAGCACCTCGTCGCCATGGCGCACCACCGTGGCCATCTCACCCTCCACCAGGAAATTGGTGGCGCTGCCAGCCGCCGTGCGGCTGACCGGGAGCTGCTCATAGCTGTCGGTGTCCATGAACACCAGCGAATCGCCGTCGGCGTACAGGTACTGCATGTCGCGTTGGTCGATGACCGCGCGCTCCATGCGCTCGCCCGCCCGGAACGTGCGCTCGAGCGTGGCGCCAGTGCGGACGTTGCGCAGTGTGGTGCGCACGAACGCGCCGCCCTTGCCCGGCTTTACGTGCTGGAACTCGGTGAGCTGGAACAGCCCGTCGGCGAGGTCGAGCGTCATGCCGTTGCGGAAGTCGGCGGTGGAGATGGCCATGTCAACCTCATGGAGTCAGGCGCTGGTGCCTCGGTTTGGAGTGGGTCGTCACGATCGGCAGCGGTATCGGCTTTTTGAGCGCGGGCGTGCCGCCCACGGCGGCTCACCTGCACTCAAAACGACCTGCGGGACGGTACAGGCGACGGCTGCGGTCACGACGGCCGGTCGGCGTCGTCGCCGGTGTCGGGGGCACCGGCGTCGGCGACCGCCGCATCGATGGCCAGTGCGACTGCCCGCGGGTAGCCGGCGCCGCCCTCCCCCGCCACCCGAGCGGACGCCAGCGGCTCTACCACCGACAGATGCCGCCACGGGTCGCGGTCGCGCGGCTCGGACAGGTGCAGCTCCACGATCGGGCCATCGAATGCGGCGAGCGCGTCGTGCAGTGACCAGCCGTAGTGGGTGAGGGCGCCGGGGTTCACCACGATCGCTTCCACCCGGCCGATGCCCGAGTGCACCGCATCGACCAGGTCGCCCTCGTGGTTGCTCTGGCGGTGCTCGAGGTCCCAGCCGCGCTCGGTAGCGGCCCGGCGGGCGGCGCGCACGTGATCGAGCAGCGTGTCGGTGCCGTAGATCTCGGGCTGGCGGGTGCCCAGCAGGTTCAGGTTCGGGCCCGACAGCAGCAGCACGACGTGACGAGGCATGACTGCGCTCACATCCGCTCGAGCGCGCTGCGAAGCACGCTCGGATCGATGCCGGGCACCACTTCGAGGCCATTGGGGCCGTCGAGCACGAACGTGATGCCTTCGGCAGCCTTCTTGTCTCGGCCGAACAGCTCGATGATCTCGTCGTGATCGATGCCCTGAGGCAGGCTCGCACTGAGCCCGTAGGCGTCGAGCACCCGCTCGTGCTCGGCAACACGATCGTCGTCGATACGTCCGAGCAGGCGGGCGACCACTGCCGCATACCGCAGTCCGATGGCCACTGCCTCGCCATGGCGCAGGTCGAACCGCCCGGCGATCTCCAGCGCATGTCCGAGCGTGTGCCCGTAGTTCAGCAGCGCCCGGCGACCGCTCTCGGTCTCATCGGAAGCCACCACCTCGGCCTTGATGGCAACACACGCCGTCACCAGTTCTGCCCCTTCGAGCGAGCTGAGCGGTTCGCCGCCGGCTAAACGTTGCGCGAGCGGCGGGTGGGAAGCGATGAGACGCGCAGCCTGCGGTGTGCAGCCGATGAAGTGGTACTTGGCCAGCTCGCCGTAACCGGCGCGCAGCTCGCGCTCGGGCAGCGTGTCGAGCACCTCGGCGTCGCACAGCACTGCGGCGGGCTGCCAGAAGGCCCCGACGAGGTTCTTGCCCTCGGCCAGGTTCACACCGGTCTTGCCGCCCACGGCAGCGTCGATCTGGCCCAGCAGCGTGGTGGGAACGTGCACAACGGCCACGCCGCGGTGGTACACCGCCGCGGCGAAGCCGGCCACGTCGGTGACCACCCCTCCCCCCACACCCACCACGACGTCACGGCGGGTGAGGCCGGAACGAGCGAACCTGCTGCACAGCTCGCTCACGGTGGCCAGCTCCTTGGCCTGCTCGCCGTCGGAAATCTCGAATGTCTCGAAACCGATGCCTGGATCGACATTGACGCCGATACCCGGCTGGGTGACCACCGCGGCGCGCTGCGCCCCGGCAGTCAGCTTGGACTCGCGCAGAACCGCAGCGAGCTCGTGGCGCGCGCCAGCGCCGACCAGCACGGGGTAGGAGCGGTCGCCCAGCGGAACGTCGACGCGGATGGTGCCCGACATCGGTTGCGAGGGTACCGACGCATCCCGACCGGCTCCCTGCCAGGACGTCTCCGCGCGCAGCGGACTTGTGGCAGGCAGCGAGCTACGGGGACTGCGACGTGCTCAGGCGGCGAGGCCCGGCGGCATGAACCACCAGGCGGCGGCGAGCGCGCCGATGACCAGCGAGGGTCCGAGAGCGAACCGGTGGTCGGTGCTCCGGCCCAACGCGACCACCCCGACAGCGCCGATCACGGCGGCGATAGCGAAGCCCGCAAGCAGCCCGGCCCACACGGCGGAAAGCCCGCCGAGGCCTAGGTGCAGGCCGAGGTAGCCGCCGAGCCGCACGTCGCCATAGCCGAGCCCGCCCCGGGCAACTCGCCAGATGACGTGCATCGCCCCCCAGCCGAGCACTGCTCCTATGGCTGCCGCGGCAGACGCGCGCGCCAGCCCTGCGAGGCCGCCGTCGAGCACCGCTGCCGCACACACCAATGGGGCCGCGACGGCGGCGCAGGCGCGCAACAAGCGCGTGGGGATCAGGTGAGTCCGCAGGTCGACCGCGGAGATCACCACACCGGCCCAGCCGAACGCCAGCAGCGGGGCGAGAAAAGGATCCGCGCCGACCCGCAACGCGAGCATCGCGCCTGTCGCCATGCACGCCGCCGCCGTCAATGCCGACGGCAAACCGACGTCGAAACAGCGCTTCGCGCAGCGAACTGCCGCCGCACCAGCGGCAGCGCCGCCCAGTCCGGCGACCGCGCCGGCCACGAGACTCGGCTCCACCTGGGTGATCACCACGCAGCCTGCGCTGAGGATGCATGCCGCACGAGGGAGGAAGCCGGCGGGTTACGAACCGGCAAGGTCGAGGCCGACCGCGGCTGCCATGGTGTCGACAGGAGCGTCGTAGCCGGTCCACATCGTGAACTGCTCGGCGGCCTGATACAGGAGCATGCCGACGCCGTTCAGCGTCGTCGCACCTGCCCGGACGGCTGCGGTGAGCAACGGCGTCCGCTCAGGGCGGTAGATGAGATCCGCCACGAGCTGGCCGTCGCTCAACAGCGCCGGATCGACCGGCAGCGGATCGCCGTCGGTCATGCCGAGCGGTGTGGCGTTCACCACCACGTCGGCACCGCGCACCGCTCCGAGGTCGCCGACTGCCGCCGAGCCTGACGGTCCTCGCGACGCTTCGGCTGGTGCGCCGCCTGTCGCGGTGGCGCCGCGTTCCGGGGCGCCAGGCCCCCTGCTGGCCTCAGCGTGCGTCGCCCGTCCCGCCGAGGCACCCAGCGCCGCGGCACGCTCGGCCGCGGCCGGCGAGCGGTTCACCACCGTCACCAGCGCCCCACCGGCTGCCAGTGCGACGATCACCGCCCGCGCCGCGCCGCCGGCCCCCAGCACGACCGTGTGCAGCCCTGCGGGATCAACACCCGCCTGGGTGCGCAGCGAGCGCAAGAAACCGGCACCGTCGGTGTTCTCTCCGATCAGCCGGTCGCCGTCACGGCGCACGCAGTTCACGGCGCCGAGCAGCGCTGCCGCGGGCGACAGCTCGTCAACCGCAGCGGCCACGGTGTCCTTGTGCGGCATGGTCACCGACAGGCCGTCAATGCCGAGCACCCGCATTGCGGCCACGGCATCGGCGCCCTGGCCGGAGGGCACCTCAAAAGCCAGGTACGTCCAGTCGAGGCCCAGCGCAGAGAATGCGGCATTGTGCAGTGCGGGGCTGAGCGAGTGCCGCACAGGATCGCCGATCACTCCTGCGACCTTGGTGTTGCCAGTCGGTGCGGGCCGCATCGACACAGTGTGCACACGCGCGACGCCAACCCGGAAGTGCATTTTGAGATCGACGTCGCCGCCCGGCCATCACATCGCTCGGATGCCTCACGCTCGCCCGACTTCCGTTGAGGTTCACGTCGCGGACACGGACGCCAAAGGGACGAGGCGGGCCGGAGCCCGCCTCGCAACGTGGTGCATATCGTCCCGCTTTCGGAACTCTGCTTGTTGTTGGCACCCGTGGGTACCGCCAACCATTCCCTGTGTCGCAGACTACCCTGATTCGCCCGCTCACCTGCGGGAAACTCGGCAGGCGGCAATCAGGTGTTGCGACTCGGACTCGACTTGGGTACGAACAGCATCGGGTGGGTGCTGTACCGCCTGAACGATGCGGACCCACCCGAACCCATAGAGGTCGTGGACGGTGGAGTCTCGATCCACAGCGATGGCCGCAACCCCAAGAATCGGGCCTCGAACGCAGCCGAGCGCCGAGCCAAACGCGGACCACGGCGCAACCGTGACCGAACCCTCCGCCGACGTCGGCGGGCAGCAGCACTGCTGCACGACTGCGGCCTACTGCCAAGTCCTTCAGAAGACCGCGCTGCTTGGCGAATGATCGATCCTCTGCAGCAGAGAGCTTCGGCTCTGGACCGGCCGCTTCAGCCGGCCGAGCTCGCACGGGTACTGCTGTCATTCGCGGATCGGCGCGGCTTCAAGAGCAACCGTCAGGTCGACAGTGACGAAGACGGAACGATCCGCAAAGAGACTGCAGAGTTGGCACGCCGCATCGAGCAATCGGGCGCTCGAACCCTCGGCGAGTACTTGTGGCGTCAACGTGAACGCGGGGCGACCATACGTGCTCGGCTCGACAACGGTCTCTACCCCGAGCGGTCGATGATCGAGGATGAACTCGAAGCGATCCGCGAAGCACAGGCGCCGCATCACCCCGGGGTCTCTGCTGCTGATTGGGACGCTGTTATCGCTGCTCTGATGCACCAGCGTCCGCTGCGCCCTGTTGAGCGCGGCCGGTGCACGCTGCTGAGCGACGAGGTCCGTATTCTCAAGGCCGAGCCGTTGTTCCAGCTCTTCCGCATACTGCAGGAAGTCAACAACGCGGAAGTAGCTCCAGCCGGCGAGGCCGCCCGGCCGCTGACGGACGACGAACGCCAGCAGGTCGTCACGAAGCTGTGCCGTAGCAAGCGGCGCGACTTCAGCCAACTGGCAGCCGACGCAGGACTGCCCGAAGGCACACGCTTCAACCTGCGCTCGGTTGCACGGGAAGCCTTGGACGGGGACGGCACCGCCACAGTGCTGCGCGCTCGCAAGTGCTTCGGCAGCAAGTGGAGCAGCTACAGCACCGAAGCTCAGCAGCAGATCGTCGAGCGCCTGCTCGCCGATACAGACACCGACACGCTTGTCGATTGGCTGATGGCCGAACACGAACTCGACGAAGCATCAGCCGAGGCAGTCGCTGCCGCCAAGCTGCCGAGTGGCACAGGCAACCTGTCCAGAGCAGCCATAGAGCGCTTGCTGCCGCATATGCAACGAGGGATGCACTACCACGAGGCAGTCAACGCAGCAGGGCTGGGTCATCACTCAGATCTGCACGGCCACGCCCGCTATGACCGCTTGCCCTACTACGGCGAGGTGCTCACACGGCATGTCACCGGCGCCAAAGCCGGCGCCGGATCTGCAGTTGAGCGCCATGGCCGCGTAGCGAACCCGACCGTGCACATCGCACTCGGCCAAGTGCGCCGGCTCTTCAACGCCATCACGGAGGCATACGGCAAACCGGATCAAGTAGTGGTTGAACTATCGCGCGATCTGAAGCAGACGAACGAGCAGCGACGCGAGGATGAGCTTCGGCAACGCAAGAACTCAGAACGCAACGATCGGCTGCGTTCGATGGCGGAAGACGCCGGTCTCTCCTCGCCGTCGGCTCGCGACATGCGCAAGCTGCGCTTGTGGGATGAGCAGGGCCCGCCGAACCAGCGGGTCTGTCCCTTCACCGGCACACCGCTGTCGGTAGGGCGGCTTCTGTCCGACGAAACCGAGATCGAGCATCTGCTGCCCTACAGCCGCACCCTCGACAACAGCATGAATAACTCCGTCATTGCAATGCGCAGTGCCAACAGGGAGAAGGCCAACCGAACGCCTTACGAGGCATGGGGCGCCGATCAGGCGCTCTACGACGCGATCCTCGCTCGTGCGGAAGCGCTGCCGCCGGGGAAGCGCTGGCGCTTCGGTCCAGACGCCATGGACCGATTCGAAGCACGCCCGGATTTTCTGGAACGTCAGCTCAACGAGAATCGCTACTTGTCACGCCTCGTCCGCGAGTATCTCGAATGCGCAGTCGACCATCGCAGCATCTGGGTGACACCAGGCCGAATGACTGCACTGCTGCGCCGGGCATGGGGGCTGAACAGCATCCTGACGGGGCCGGGCGACAGCAGGAAGAACCGCGACGACCATCGTCACCACATGATCGACGCGGCTGTCGTGGGCATGACATCGCGTTCGCTGCTGCAGCAGATCGCCAGCAAGTCGGGGCGCGGCGGGAACGTCGAACGAGCGACAGACGGCATCTCGTCGCCGTGGCCCGGATTTCGCACTGACATCGAGTCTCTTGTTCGTCGGTGTGTCGTCCGCCATCGACCGGATCACTTCACCATACAGCGCGACAAGCGAGAACGCCGCCGAAGCGGGCGGGACGTCACGAGCGGTAGTCTCCACAACGACACTGCCTATGGGATCGTCGATGGGCCCGATGAGCATGGCAAGATGACGCTGGTCGAGAGAAAGCAACTCTCGAACATCAAGCCTCAAGACCTCGCACGGGTGCGGGACCTGACGCTCAGGCACCGCCTCGAGACGGCTTGGGAACACGCTCGCGCAGCCGATATCGGCGACAGCGACGCCGAGCGATGGCAGCAATTCATTCGACATGCGCAGGCAGAACTCGGGGTTCATCGCATTCGGCTTCTCTTGAAGATGAGCGAGGACAGTCTGGCCTTCATCAGGGATGCCAACGGCGGCATCCACAAGGCATACAAGACTGACGGCAATGCCTTCATGGACATCTGGCTCCTGCCCGATGGCAAGGCCATCGGAGAGACCGTCAGCCGCTTCGATGCACATCGCGAGCACCGCCTCTCGCAGGTCAAGGCATGCCATCCGACAGCGCGCAAACTCATACGGCTCCACATCAACGACATGGTCGCCATGGGCCACGGCGAGGACCGGCAGATTCTTCGGGTCAAGGAACTCACAGGCCAGAGCATTGGCCTCGTCAGTCACGAACAGGCAGGCAAGGCCAAGATGATGCCGTCGTTCCGCAAGAGCGCATCTCGTGTGCCGACCGAAGGTCTGCGCAAGATCAGCGTCGACATTCTGGGCCGTGTGCATGACGGTGGCCCGCTCAGCGTCAGAGTTGAGAAACATTCGGAGTGATGAAGATATGGAGCGCCGAGTCCTCGACATCGCAACGGGGCGGTGCTACCTGTCAAAGAAGCGTGGCTCGCTCTCGGTAGCCAGCAGCAGCGATGCGCCCGGCGTCTCCGAGAGGCTCGTGCCGTTCGACGAGATTGAGTCAATAATTGTCCATACGCCGCAGGCATCGTACTCCAACAGCGTGGTCGTCGAACTCGCCCGACGAGGCATTCCGCTCGTCTGCTGCGACGCATATCACACGCCCGCTGCATGGCTGTGGCCGGTCCAAGCGAACTACGAACAGAGCAGGCGGATGTCAGCCCAGGCAAATCTGCCCGACGACCTTCGAGCTTCACTCTGGGCCATACTTATCCGGACAAAGCTGGAAGCACAGGCCGCTGTATTGCACAATCAGAACCACGACCCGAGTCCATTGCATGAGTTGGCACACCGAGTCTCAGCCGACAACTGCACGTTGCTCGAGGCACAGGGTGCCCGGTGGTACTGGACCCGCCTTTTCGGCGATGAATTTCGTCGCCGTCGGGACGGCCCTGGACCGAATGGGCTCCTCAACTACGGCTACGCCGTACTGAGAGCAACCGTCGCCCGCTGCGTGTGCGCAACCGGGCTGCATCCATCGCTTGGTCTCCAGCACCACAACCGCTTCAACGCGTTTTGTCTCGCCGACGATCTGATGGAGCCGTTTCGGCCTGCCGTCGACCGAACCGTGCTAGGGCTTTGGTCCCGCGAATGTCAAAATGTCGATGCCGAAGCGAAATCGGATCTGGTCGCGGTATTGGCCCGAGGCGTGAATACCGATCGCGGCATCGCGCCGCTCAGTCGCTGCATCGAATGGGCCGCTCAATCGCTTACCAAGGCAGTACTCGAGAGACGACCTCACATTAGTCTCCCAGACAGCCGATCAATAGTGGGATGAACGAATACAGCGGGTACAGATTCATGTGGACCATCGTCATGTTTGATTTACCAGTGACGACTAAGCCACAACGTCGTCGCGCCACTAAGTTTCGCAATGAGTTGCTTGACCTCGGCTTCGAGATGGCACAGTTCTCGGTCTACATGAAGTTCTGCGGGAGCCGATCAGCTGTTGACGCCCTCGCATATAGGGTTCATCATAAAGTACCTCCAGAGGGGCACGTCAGCATATTGTCGCTCACTGACAAGCAATACGGGCAAATGCAGGTATTCAACGGTGGCGCTCGAGAGCACCGTGACACTGAACGAAATCAGCTACTCCTGTTCTAGCCAAGCATCACCTCAGGCCCTACACCGAGCGATCCCTCAATAGTCCGAACCATCACTTTAGCCGGTAAGGGAATGGTCGGCTACCAAAACCAGTTCGTCTCGAACAGCCGATGGCGGCGACTTTAGCCGGTAAGGGAATGGTCGGCTACCAAAACTGTCGCGGTGTCTCGGCCCTCACGATGCACACTTTAGCCGGTAAGGGAATGGTCGGCTACCAAAACGGCAGTGTCATTGATCATGCTCATGTTCATACTTTAGCCGGTAAGGGAATGGTCGGCTACCAAAACTTCCGTTGCCGCGTCACGGATCACGGCAACACTTTAGCCGGTAAGGGAATGGTCGGCTACCAAAACGTAGCTGTCGGCCAGTGCGCCAGTGAGTGCACTTTAGCCGGTAAGGGAATGGTCGGCTACCAAAACTCCGCGACGCGCTCAGCTCAGCCGTGCTCAACTTTAGCCGGTAAGGGAATGGTCGGCTACCAAAACCGACGCGACTGGATCGGGCCACTCGCGGGCCGTCCGGTGCCGCCGCCTCGATGGCGTCGAGATGCGTATAGCCGACCGCTTGCACTCGACGCGCAGCAGCCTTCTCTCGCGCACTATGGCCAGCGCCGTGCGCATGTCGCCGGCGTCGGTCGCCTGGCGGGCGAGATCGTCGAGCAGCACCGCGTCCGCCGATTCCTCAGCAGCCACAGCCGCCAACGTCGCCGCCGCCGCCGTGCGGCCGATCTCCAGCGCCGCAGCCACGCTGCGCACGCTGCCGCCGTTGGCAAGCAGATTCGCCGTGCGCGCCAGCTGCGCCTCACGCTCAGAATCAGCAGCCATCACCCGCAACGTACCGCCCGGCACGCCAGGTGGCGCGAATACCCGTGACAGCGGCACGGCACGGGGCCGGCCGACAGCGGAGCTACTTCCCGAGGCAGACGCTGAGGGGGGTGGGCTCGTGATCCGACGGCCACGGGGGCCGCATGAAGCCGTTGGCCCATCCGGTGCCGAGGGCGATGAAGCCGGCATGCCATTCGCCGAAGACTCTGAACTCGGCTTCCAGCACAACATCCGACAGCGGACCGGGGCCAACGCCGCAGTTCTTGGCGATGGTTCGGGCTGCGGGGTGGTCGATCCACACCAGATCGGTGCCCAAGGGCGCGGAGCTGGCGCGTCTCAGACGTTCCCCACCACCGTTCAACAGCAGGAATTCGTCGAACACGATGTCTGGCGCCAGGCGGATGGCTTCGAGGGGGAGGGGCGTACCCCATCCATAATGACGGCGGTAGTTGACGAAGACGATGGTGTCCTTCCACGGGCCGACATGACCGGCCGGAGGTTTGGCACCCCATTGGGCCGGGCCGCTGTTGATGCCTTGTTCGCTCCAGGCGTCCATGTAGATGGGCCGGCGGCAGGCGTCTTTGTGGAATCGTGTTTCCCAGGCGGCTGCGTTGGTGTCGAAGGCTGTCTGGAAGCGCTGTTGGTGGGTGCCGGGGGTGTTCCAGTAGTCGATGACCGCCTGCCAGCCGTATTGGTCGACGAGGTGGGTGAAGGCGAGCTCGCCGGCTCGGTAGACGCTGGCCGAGTATTGGCCGGGTCCCATGCGGGCGAGCTCGTTGTCCTCGCCCAATGGCGCTCCGCACAGTTCCCGTTCGCTGTGGGCTTCTGCGGGGCTGTAGCGGTGGCTGATGTATTGGGCGAAGCCCTCCACGACCCACGCCGGCAGGCTTTCCAAGCCGACGTCGGCGGTCCGGTCGTGCTGCCAGATGTGGGCGTATTCGTGGGCCATCAATGCGCCGGCGAGCTGGTTCGGGCTGTCGGTGTAGTAGATGGTGTGGTCGTCGGCGCAGGCTGCGGCTGCGGCGTGGCAGGCGCCGGTGGAGAAGCTGACCGCGATGGGCTGGCCGAGGCCGATGTCGGTGAACCAGTCGGTGACGTGGGTGATGCGCTGCTCGGGTCTGATGCCCGCCGCGGTGCCGGTGGGCGGTTCGGGGTGGTCGCCGGTCGTGGGCGGCGGTTCGGGGGGTTCGGTTCCGGCGGCGGCTGCGCCGACGTTGGCGGCTGTGGCCCACCGGTGCGCGCCCGCGGTTCGCTCGATCCGGTAGCCGGTCATCTTGGCTGCGGGGACGGCGGCGAGGCCGCCCACGACGTGCACGGTGCCGACGGCGGCCCGCAGGCGTGCCAGCTGGGCTGCGGGCATGGGCTCGGTGCGGGCGCCGGCGAGGATCACGCAGGGGCTGCCCAGCGCGCCCGCCAGGGTGACTGCTGAGTAGAGGTCGGACTGGGCTGCTGTGTCTGAGGCGGCCACGACGGCGGTCTGTCCGGTGCAGTCGGCGTTCCAGGGCGGGCCGGGCGTGCGGGTCGGGGGCCGGATGTCGGCGGCGGCTGCGCCGACGTTGGCGGCTGTGGCCCACCGGTCCGCCCCGGCGATCCGCTCGATCCGGTAGCCGGCGATCTTGGCTGCGGGGACGGCGGCGAGGCCGCCCACGACGTGCACGGTGCCTGCGGCGGCGTCGAGGCGCAGCAGCTGATCGGTGGGGATGGGCTCGGTGCGGGCGCCGGCGAGGATCACGCAGCGGCTGCCCAATGCCCCGGCGAGGGTTACTGCTGAGTAGAGGTCGGACTGGGCCGCGGCGTCCGACGCCGCCACGACGGCGGTCTGTCCGGCGCAGTCGGATTCGGTCCACGGCTCGGCGCCGGCCAGGTAGGCGCCGTGCACGGTCTGGGCGGCTGCGGGGGACGCAGCGAGGGTCAGCGTCGCGGCGGCCAGCGCTGCGGCGAGCAGCGCTGCGAGGGTGCGGGCGGGGCGGTTGTGCATGCCGGTCAGGGTGGCATGGATGCGGCGGGGGGTGTGATGGTCGAGCGTCGGCTCGACGTGGTCCGCGGAAAGCCTCGGTACGACCGACGCGTCCCCGCTGCGGGGCACGAGGTGCCGGCCATCTCGATGAGCCGTGACAGCGGCATGGCCCGGCATAAGGCCCGTCACACCCAGAGTCAGACCAGACCATCGAAACACCGAACGCATCCTCCCGAGCCACAACCCGGCCCAAGCGGACCCTTCGATGTTACAGCCCCCGCTTATGTTGCGGCGCGTGGACGGACGACTGTTTGAGACCGGATCGGGGAATGCGCCTGGCATCGAACCGCGACGGTTACGGTCGGAATGCATGGGTGCTGGCACTGAGCGACCTCGCGAGCCGCATCGGCGGTTCGACCTCCCTGATGCTCAGCCCATCGCAGACCTGCAGCAGCCCGTGCTGATCTGCGGTCCGGCCGAACAGGGGCTCGACCTCTTGCCCGATCGGAGCGTCCAGACAGTAGTCACCTCTCCGCCGTACTGGTCGCTGCGGGACTACGACATCGATGACCAGATCGGCCGCGACGACGCCTTGGCCGACTACGTCAAGAGCATCGTGATGACGTTCGACAAGGTTCGACGGCTGCTCACTGACGACGGCACCGCATGGCTCAACGTGGGCGACAGCTACACCTCGGGCAACCGTCGCTACCGAGCCCCAGACCGCAAAAACCGGGCGCGCGCTATGCGGGTTCGACCGCCGACCCCTGAGGGTCTCAAGCCAAAAGATCTCATCGGGGTTCCTTGGCGCTTGGCTTTCGCCTTGCAGGACGCCGGGTGGTGGCTTCGCTCGGAGGTGATCTGGCACAAGCCCAATGCACATCCGGAGTCTGTTCGGGATCGCCCGACCAAGGCCCATGAGACCGTGTTCCTGCTGTCGAAAAACAAGGATTACTTCTACGATGTCGATGCCGTTCGCGGACCGAATGATCGCCGATTGAGGACCGTTTGGGACATCAACACCGAACCGCGTCGGCGCGACGACTGCGGTGTCGAGGACCATCCGGCCGTCATGCCGCTGACGCTCGCTACCCAGTGCGTCGCCATCACCAGCAGGCCCGGCGACATCGTCTTGGACCCCTACGCAGGTTCCGGTACGACCCTGCTCGCCGCACGGGCACTCGGCCGAAAATGGGCTGGCATCGAGCTCAACCCCGCCTTCGTCGACCTCATCGAGCGACGATTGGGTCAATGAACGACAGCGAGTCCCTGAGGCGCAAGATCGATGATCTCTCGCCGATGGGTGTTCGCTTCGTCGCACGCATGGTCGACTCGCTCTCCGATCCTCCCCAAGCTCAAGGTTCTGCTTCCCGGCCGACTTGGATCACTGCGGAGCCGGACTGGATCGAGTACTTCGGGCTGCTGGTCTCTGCTCACCACGGACTGGCTGTCGACGCGCTCAAGGAAACGGGTTTCGAAAACGCATTCCGGAATGCTTGCGAAGCCGTGGGCTGGAGCGTCGATCCACCGGCACCGGCGACACGACGCTTCGTCGACGTGACCGTGCAGGCATCTGACGGTCGTGACAGAAGGCTCTCCTTGAAGTCGACGGCCGCTCAGCGGCTGTCGAAGTCGACGGTTCACATCTCGAAGCTCACCGAGGCAGCGTGGATCCAAGACGTGCGGTCGGCACGGGATCGCAGGACCAGGACGCTGGGCCTCTTCGAGGAGTACTGCGCCGCTGTCGATGCCATCGTGATGCTCCGAGCGTTCCGTGATGATCCGCAGTCGATCCCGCACTGCTACCAACTGGTCGAGATACCGAGCGCGATCTTCGAATCGCTGCAGTCATTGCCTCAAGCAGACTTCGAAGCCGACGGTCCAACGCTGGACTGTTCCTTCCAAGGGGACCCCGTCGCGGCCCGCGTTTCGTTGGATAGATCGGACGCGAAGGTGACGGTCAAGCAAATCAAGCTCTCGGCATGCGCGATCCACGAAGAATGGGACCTCGGCAACCACCGCCTCTCAAGATGAAGGCGCGTGCAAGTGGCAAGGCAAGAAGAACTCGACCATCTCCATTGCACGAGTCGGCACGACTCGCCCAGGTGGCCTTCGCCACGCGTCAGTTGCACAGGCCGATCTCGATGCACACCGCCTTGTCGCGCTGGAACTCCTCGTCGGTCTCCGAGAACGAGATCTCTCCATCGAGCGAGGTCACCACGAAGAACATCCACGGTCCCTCGGCGGGATTCAGCGCCGCTTCGAGCGATGAGCGGGCCGGAGCTGCAATCGGCGTGGGCGGCAGGCCCACAAGCACACGGGTGTTGTACGGGGAGTTCACCGCCAGCGTCTCGGCGGTCAGCTCCTCCCCGCCCACTGCATACAACACGGTCACATCGAGTCCGAGCGACCAGCCTCGGGCGAGCCGGTTGTAGATGACACGGGCCACCTTCGCCCGGTCCTCGGGCGTCTGGGCCTCGCGTTCCACGAGGCTGGCCACGATCAGCGCCTCGTAGGGCGTGAGGCCGACGCGTCTCGGAGCGTCGTCGTATCCCAGCTCGGCGAGCACCTCGTCGAGGCGTTCGGTCATCTGCGCCACAAGCTGCTCGGCGCTGGTGCGTGCGTCGAAGAAGTACGTGTCGGCGAACACCTGCCCCTCGGCAGGCTCGAACACACCGTCGGGAAGCGAACGCGGCACGGGTGCCACCAGCGACAGCACCGGCTGGCTGCGCAGGGCTTCGACGAACTCCGGGCCGCCGAAGCTCAGGCCCTCCGTCTCGTCGAGCTGTTCCGCTATCTGGGCGATGGTCCGGCCTTCGGGGATCGTGAGGGGCTGCTGGGGAGCTTGGGCGACGCGGCTCGGCCCTGCTTCGAGCACAGCCATGGTCTCCCATACCGACGAGTTGGCTTGGAACGTGTACTCCCCGGCCTGGAATGCGGGGCCGCCCCGCAGGCGGACGTACCACTCGTACGCCTGCGAACTCGCAATGACGCCCTCGGCCGCGAGCAGGTCGGAGATGCTTGCTGTGCTCGAGCCTCGCGGCAGACTCAGCACGATCTCGGCACCGGGCTCGCCCGGCGGATCGAGCTGCTCTTGCACCCACCGGTACGCCCGGCTGCCCGACGTCCAAGCGACGGCGCCCAGCACGATCAGGAACAGCAACGCCCCCCAGGTGCCAGGCCCGCGCCGGGTGCTGACCACCTCGAAGTCGACGCCGCGGCGACCCTGCACCGGCGCAGCAGGAGGCCCGCCGACCGGTGGGAGCAGCTGCACTTGGCGATCTGCCGCATCTGTAGCCGAACGGCTAGCCGTCGCTGGCGCCGCCCGCGAGCCCACTTCGACACCGGGTGCCGCAGTCGCGAGACCCGGTTCTTGTCCGGGCGCATCCCGGCGGGGCAGCAGGCCCGCAATGTCGGCTACTCGCGCGGCCAGCGTGCGCACCGGCACCGGCAGCCGCGTCGAAGCCTTCCCAGAGCTCGAGCGTCGGCGCAGCGCATCTGCTTCACGCGCCGCGGCGTCACCACGCGTCGCCGTCCCAGAGTCCGCCTCCGCTGCGTGACCAGCAGCGGTCGACTCAATGTCGGTGCTGCGGTCAGGCACGTGCGTCGAGCCACGACTGCAAGATGACCGCGGCCGCCACCTTGTCGATGACCTTGCGGCGAGCCGGGCCGCGCACGCCTTGGTCGGCGAGGATGCGCTCCGCGCTCACGGTCGTGTAGCGCTCGTCGTGCAAGACCACCGGCACATCGAGTGCCGCCGCTATCTCGTCGGCCTCGGCTCGCACGCCCACCGCAGCCGGTCCTTCGCTGCCGTCGAGCGAGGTCGGCAGGCCGATCACGACCACCTCCGCACCCACGTCAGCGACCATACCTGCGAGTGCTTCGTGGTCTCGGGCACGCTCGCCGCTGCGTTCGAGGACCTCATATGGCACTGCCACCGCAGCATCAGCCGGCGCAATGGCCACGCCGATGCGCACCGAGCCGAGATCCACGCCGACAGCCCGCATCATCGGGCCCGGCGCTCCACTCACTCCCCGAGTGCTGCCGCTCGGGCCTGGGCCAGGGCCTCGCCGATGCCCTCAGGGTTGCGGCCGCCGGCCACGACAAGCGGTGGGTCGCCCTTGGCGCCGAAGCCGCCGCCGACGGTGCGGGCCGCGTCGCGCAGCAGATCCCCCGCAGACAGATCGCCGCCCGGGTCAACCGCAGCGACCAGCGCCACTCCCCCGGCCGCCGGCGCGGAGGCCAGCACCACGGCGCGGATGCCGTCGCGGTCGCGCACCGACACTGCCAAATCCCTCAGTGGGTCCCGTTCCAGATCGCCGAGATCGGCGACAACGACGCCGTCAGCGGCCCCGGCCGCCAGCTCGTCGGCGCGTGACGCGGCCATGGAGCGCTGCAGGTCTCGCACCTGGCGGCGCAGCTCCTTGGCCTCGTCCAGCCGTCGCTGCACCGCTGAGGCAATCTCGTCGGGCTGCGCATTCAGCATCTCGGCCAGCGAGTCCAGGGTGTCTTCGGCGTCGGCCAGCCGATCGACGGTCGCGAAACCGGTGACCGCCTCGATGCGGCGCATGTTCGAGCCGATGCTCGCTTCCGAGACGATGCGCAGGTGCCCGATATCGCCGAGCGCGGCCACGTGGGTTCCGCCGCACAGCTCAGTCGAGTGCTCGCCGGCTTCGAGCACCCGCACCACGTCGCCGTACTTGTCGCCGAAGAAGGCGATGGCGCCGATGGCCTGCGCGTGGCTCATCGAGGTCTCGTAGTGGCGGCAGCGGCCATTGGCGATGATCTCGGCGTTCGCGGCGCGCTCGATCTCGCGCAGCTGGTCGCGGCTGACCGCCTCGTAGTGGCTGAAGTCGAAGCGCAAACGATCGGGCGCCACCAGCGAGCCCGCCTGCTTGACGTGGTCACCCAGTACCTCGCGCAGAGCCCAGTGCAAGATGTGGGTGCCCGTGTGGTTGCGCCGTATCGCCGCCCGGCGTTCGTCGTCGATCGCCGCAGTCACCAGCGATCCGACCTCGACGCCGTCGTCGACGACGCGCCCGATGTGGCGATGTAGGTCGGCGAGTGCGTACGTGCAGTCGAGCACCTCGATGCTGCCGTCGGGACCGGTGATGTTGCCTATGTCGCCGATCTGCCCGCCGCTCTCGGCGTAGAACGGCGTGCGATCGAGGAACACCTCGACCAGGTCGCCGCCTCGGTCGTCACCGTCCTGCCCGTCGCCGAGCGGTATGTCGAAGGTGGCGAGCACCCGGGCGTCAGCTACCGCCGGTGCGTCCCGCACGAAGTCGGTGGGGCCGAACTGCGCCAGGATCTCCCGGTAGCGCTCGTCCGCGAACGTCGGGCCGCCGGCCCGACCAGCCCGTGCTCGCTCGCGCTGGCGCTCCATGGCGGCCTCGAAGCCGCTGCGGTCGAGGCTCAGGCCGCGCTCGGTGAGGATCTCCTCGGTCACCTCCACCGGGAAACCGTGCGTGTCGTGGAGCAGGAAGGCGACCCCGCCTTCGAGCACTCTCGAATCGAGCTCTGTCGAATCAAGCTCAGAAATCGCTTCGTCCAGGATCGTCTGGCCCGCGGCGAGGGTGGTGCGGAAACGCTCCTCCTCGCGGGCCACGACATCGGCGATGAACTGCCGGTTCTTGACCAGGTCGGTGTAGTGGTCGCCCATCACGTCCACAACGATCTCGACCAGCCGCGGCATCACGACATCGGTGACGCCGAGCACCCAGGCATGGCGCACGGCGCGGCGGATGATGCGGCGCAGTACATAGCCACGGTCTTCGTTGGAAGGGAATACGCCGTCGGAGATGAGCATCGCCGTCGTGCGGGCGTGGTCGGCGAAGATACGCATCGAGACATCGGTTTCGGGATCGGCGCCGTAGGTCTTGCCGCAGATGCGCTCGGCCTCGGCCAGCAGCGGTGCGAACAGGTCGATGTCCCACGCTGCGGGCACGCCCTGCAGCACCGCCAGGATCCGCTCGAGGCCGGCGCCCGTGTCGATGCCCGGGGCTTCGAGCGGTGTCATGTCGCCGGTGCCGTCGGCCGCGAACTGCATGAACACCAGGTTCCAGATCTCGACGAAGCGGTCCTCGCCGCCGTGCGCCGGTCCGCCGCCGTCACCGAGCTCGGGTCCCAGGTCGTAGAAGATCTCGCTGCAGGGTCCGCACGGTCCCACATCGCCCGCCGCCCACCAGTTGTCCTTGTCGAGACGCTGGATGCGCTCAGGCGGGACGCCGACGGACCTCTGCCAGATCTCAGCTGCCTCGTCGTCGCTGACGTGCACCGTCACCCACAGCTTCTCCCGCTCGAGTCCGAGCACCTCGGTGACGAATTCCCACGCCCACGGGATGGCTTCGGCCTTGAAGTAGTCGCCGAAGCTGAAGTTGCCCATCATCTCGAAGAATGTGAAGTGCCGGTTCGTGCGGCCGATGTCGTCGAGGTCGTTGTGCTTGCCGCCTGCACGGACGCACTTCTGGATGGTGACCATGCGGCGCGTCGGCGGCACCTCCTCGCCGAGGAAATACGGCATGAACGGCACCATGCCCGCCACGGTGAACAGCAGCGAGGGCTCGTGCGGGATCAGGCTCGCGGAAGCGCGAACTTCGTGGCCTCGCTCCGCCCAGAACGAGTTGAACGCTTCACGCAGTTCGCCGGCGCGCATCCCCAGAGGATACCGAGGGGCCTTCGCGGCCTCCGTGGCCGCTGTGCCGAGCAGCGTGTGACGCTGCACTCGTCAATTCAGAAAACAGTGAAACACTCTGAAAACAATTGAAATATGTTCTCGATGTGGATATTCACCCTTCGGCTCTGCGGCACGGCATCCCTGCCGCAGATATCGAGCACGCGTGGGAGTTCGGCGCGCGCTTCGTCCAACTTGATTCGGAAGGCGACTGGTCGAGGGAACTTTGCATCGGCCCCGACCGGGCAGGCAACCTCCTGGAGATCCTCTACCGTCCTGCTGCAGAAGACTTCATCATCTTCCACGCGATGCGGCTCCGGCCAATCTTGGCTCGCTACCTTGGGAAGCGACGATCATGACCGACTTCAACGACGAACCCACTGACGAGGACTACCTCAGGATGTCCGAGGAATTCGAGCAACACGAGTTCACACAAGACGAGCTAGACCGGATCTTTGCTACGGAGCGCAGCACACCGTTCCCAGCTTCTGAGCCAGCCTCCACCGCGACTTGAGGAGCTGACAGCTCAGGCGGCTTCGCCGCGGTGGCGGCGCTCGGCCCAGCGGCGGTCTCGTTCGTCGCGCAGGCGCTGTTCGGCGTCGTTCATCTGGCGTTTGCCGTCACGCCACGCCGATCGGAGGTCGCGGCGCATCTGGCGTGCCGTGCCCAACACGTTGGCCGTGCCCCGCACCGGGGCGTAGCGGTCCAGCAACGAGCGCAGCCGTCGCTGCACCCACAGCGAGGCGCCGGCACCCAGGCCCGCGCCCAACGTCAGCCACCTCAGCCGCTTGAACACCTCAGCGCTCCCCCGTCTCGCCGCTCGCAGCAGTCTCGCGCTCCGAGTCGCCGAGACGGTCCTTCAAGACAGAAAATGCCGACCTGACCTTGTCGACGGGTGCTGCGGCGGCGCGCGCGGTGGCGGCACCGGCAGACTCAGCCAGCCCGGCCACCTTCTGCGCCACGTTCAGCAGGTCGCGCAGCCGTCCGATCTCGGTCTGGGCCATCTCGGCGGTATCCGCAAGCTGGCCCAGCGCCGGCCCAACCTTGGAGTCGAAGTCGTCCAGCTTGCGGCGCAGCTCGCGCATCAGGGCGAATGCCTGGGTCAGCACAGCGATCAGGGCCACCAGCGCGACGACCACGCAGACAGTCACCACCACGGCGGCCAGATCGCCGGCGCTCACGTGAGTTCCTCGTCGTCGGCCACGATCGCGAGGCCGAGTTCTTCGAGCTGGACGTCGGAGATCGCAGACGGGGCATTGGTGAGCGGATCTGCTCCGGACTGGCTCTTGGGAAACGCGATCACCTCGCGGATGTTCTCCTCGCCGCACAGCAGCGCTGCGAGACGGTCGATGCCGAACGCAAAGCCAGCGTGCGGCGGAGCGCCATAGCGGAACGCGTCGAGCAGGAACCCGAATCGTTCCTGCGCTGCGGCTGGCTCGATGCCCAGCAGGTCGAAGATCTGCTGCTGGATGTCGCCCCGGTGGATCCGGACGCTGCCCGAGCCCAGCTCCCAGCCGTTCAGCACCAGGTCGTACGCCTGCGAGCGCACGCCCAGCAGGGTGTCAGCGTCGAAGCCGCCGCCTGACGCCATGCGCGCCGAAGCCGCCGCGACGACATCGAGATCGTCGGCATGGGGCATGGTGAACGGGTGGTGGGCCGGGATCGGCAGACCGTCGGCGCTCACATCTTCGAACAGGGGAAAGTCGACCACCCACAGGAAGTGCAACCCGCCCTCGTTCACCGGCGGGCGGCCCAGCTCCAGCCGCAACAGCCCGAGCACCCCGCTGGCTCGGCGCCAAGTATCGGCCACCAGGTAGCACATGTCACCCGGCTCGGCCCCGAGTCGGCCCAGCACGCCGTCGATCTCGGCGTCGGACATGAACTTCGCGACCGGCGAGGTGACGGCCAGCCGTCCTCCCGCTGCGCTGCGGGCACCGTCGGCCAGCGGGTCGCCGGCACTGATCCGCATCCACACGAGACCCTTGGCACCCCAGCGCTGGCACTGCTTGGTGAGATCGTCGACCGCGTTGCGGCTGATGTCGCCGCCGCCGGGCACCCGGATGCCCCGCACGGCAGGCGCCTTGAAGGCGTTGAACCCGGTCTCTGCGAACAGTTCGGTGAGCTCGGTGAGCTCGAGCCCGAAGCGCAGGTCGGGCTTGTCCGACCCGTAGCGGTCGATCGCCTCGTGCCAGGTGATCTCGGGCATCGCCGCGGGGCGCACGCCGGTGATCTCTTCAGCCGCCGCGGCCACCGCTTCGCTGATCACGGAACGCACTTCGGCACCGCTGGCGAAACTCATCTCGAGGTCGAGCTGGGTGAACTCGAACTGCCGGTCAGCTCGCAGATCCTCGTCTCGCAGGCACCGCGCGATCTGGTAGTAGCGGTCGATGCCGCCCACCATGCAAAGCTGCTTGAACAGCTGGGGGCTTTGGGGCAGCGCGTAGAAGCGGCCCTGATGCAGACGGCTGGGCACCACGAAGTCGCGGGCGCCTTCCGGCGTCGAAGCAACCAGCGTCGGCGTCTCGACCTCGATGAATTCCGCTGCCTCCATCGAACGCCGGATCGCTGCATTCACCCGCGCCCGATTCACCAGGTTCGAGTGCATGCGAGGGTTCCGCAGGTCCAAGTAGCGATGGCGAATGCGCAGCATCTCGTCGACCTCAGTGCGACCGTCGATCTGGAACGGCGGCGGCTCCGAGCGCGACAGCACTTCGACGGTTGCATCTCCGATCTCGATCTCGCCAGTGGCCAAGTCGGGATTGGCTGTATCCAATGGGCGCTCACGGACGGTGCCGGTCACCGACAGCACGTACTCCGAGCGCAGATCGTGTGCGTGGTCCACAACGCACTGCACGATGCCGGTGCGGTCGCGCAAGTCGACGAACGCGAGGTGCTCACCATGCTCACGACGCCGGGAGACCCAGCCGCACACGGTGACGTCCCGGCCGATGTCGGCGCGGCCCAGACGCCCGCAGTAATCGGTTCGCGCTCCGGCACCCATCACGCAACGCCTTCCGCATTGAGCTCGTCGAAGATGCGCCGCAGTGTGGGGAGCAGTTCGGCCCGCGGCACGGTCTGCTGCGGCGTGTCGACGTCACCGCCGTCAGGGCGTCGCAGCGGTCGCACCGTCACGGTGCCGGCGTCGACCTCGTCGCTGCCCACGATGAGCGCAATCTCGGCGCCGGA
This sequence comes from Candidatus Poriferisodalis sp., assembly GCF_965219595.1. Taxonomy (NCBI): domain Bacteria; kingdom Bacillati; phylum Actinomycetota; class Acidimicrobiia; order Acidimicrobiales; family Candidatus Poriferisodalaceae; genus Candidatus Poriferisodalis; species Candidatus Poriferisodalis sp. The sequence continues at coordinate 2,384,814 of NZ_OZ244781.1, read as the reverse complement.
ACGGTCCGCAGCGCGCATCTGCGCCCGCATCGACCGGTCGTCGAAGGCCCGGTCAGCACGGATTCCAACGGCTCGGAGCTCATGGGTGAGATCGCGAGCGGCGGCGCCGCCCGCCGTGTCGATCACCCACACTTCGGCCCGCTGTGCCGGAACCTCGAAGACGCCTTCGGCATCGCAGGCCAGCAGCAGACGCTCAATGCCCAATGCGAACCCGATGCCGGGCGTCGGCGGCCCGCCGAGGGCCTCCACGAGCCCGTTGTAGCGGCCTCCGCCGCAGATGGTGTCCTGGGCGGCGTCGAGGCTGGTGGCGCGGAACTCGAACGTGGTGCGGGTGTAGTAGTCGAGGCCGCGCACGAGCTTGTGCTCGACCTCGTGGTCGATCCCGAGCGCGTCGAGCCCCTCGCGCACCCGCTCGAAGTGGGCCGCCGTGGCTGCGGTGAGATAGTCGGTGATCCGCGGGGCTTCCGCGGCCACAGCCGCCGTCGCCTCGCGCTTGGAGTCCAGGATGCGCAGCGGGTGGTGCGCGATCTTGTCGCGATCCTGCGGGTCCACATCGCCGGCGCGGCGCTGCAAGTAGCTGCTCAACGCTTCGCCGTAGGCCACGCGGGTGCCGAGGTCGCCCATCGAGTTCACCAGCAGTGGTACCTGCTGCAGCCCGATCGCGCGAAAGAACTCAGCGGCGAGGGCGATGATCTCCACATCGGCATCGGGATCGTCGGTGCCGAGCGTCTCCGCCCCGATCTGGTGGAACTGGCGGTAGCGGCCGGCCTGGGGCGCCTCGTAGCGGAAGAACGGCCCTTGGTACCACACCTTCCACGGCGTGGTGGGGCGGTGCTGGGCGAAGGCGCGGCACACCGACGCCGTGCACTCGGGCCGCAGCGCCAGGTGGCGGTCGCTGCGGTCGAAGAACTCATACATCTCCTTGCCGACCACGTCGGTGCCCTCGCCGATTCGGGCGAAAACGCCGATGTCCTCAAAGATCGGCGTCTGCAAGTAGCCGAATCCGGCACGGTCTGCGGCTGCGATGAAGGCACCCAGCAACGCCACCCAGCGCCCGGATTCCGGCGGTGCGAGATCGTGTGTCCCGATCGGCGTCCGGAACGACTTCAGGGCCGCTGCATCGCCGCTGTCGGCAGGGTTCGCGGGCGTCGAAGGCGTACCGGACATGACCAGCGCAGGCTACGGCCCTACCGCCCCCAGTCCTAGCTGCCCCAGAGCCTCAGAACTCGGCGCGTCAGTATTCGGTGCGGGCGAGTCCTTCGATGGTGCGGTAGGCGTCGAACACGCCGGGCACCTCGCGCAGGGCGGCCAGCAACTGGTCCAGCAGGATGGGATCGCCCACCTCCACCTCGAACTGCATCACCGCCACCTGGTCGTCGCCCACGAACGTGTCGCAGCTCGCGATGGACAAGTCGTGGCGGCCCGACACCACCTGCACCACATCGAGCAGCAGCCGGTTGCGGTCGAGTCCGCGCACCTCGAGCGCGGCGGCGAACTCGCCCGCCCAGCTCTCGTCCCACTCCACCTCGACTTGGCGGGCACCCGACGCAGTCGCCAGTTCGCCCGCATTGGCACAGTCGGCTCGATGCACCGAGATGCCCCGCCCGCTGGTCGAGAAGCCCAAGATCTCGTCGCCGCGCACCGGGCTGCAGCAACGTGCCAAGCGCACCAGCGCGTCGTCGTGGCCGTCGACATGCACACCGGCAGAGCGACGGCGGCGCGAGCCTCGCTGGCGGGCCGGGCGTGCAGGCAGCTGCACCCCGTCGCCCTCACCTCGCAGGTTGCTGAGGAGCCGTTTGGCCACGGAGTGGGGCCGCACGTCGCCCTTGCCGACAGCTTCGAAGAGCTGGTCGAGATCGGCTCGGCTGAGCTGCTCCGCGACGGCGCGCATCTCGTCGCCGTCGATGAGCAGCGACGCCTTGAGCCCTTCAGACCGCAGCTCGTCGGAGACTGCCTCACGACCGGCCGCCTCCCACTCGGAACGGTCGGAGCGGGCGAACCAGCGCCGGATGCTGTAGCGGGCCCGGGGTGTGACGGCGATCTCCAGCCAGTCACGCGACGGCCGGGTCCCGGGATCGTCGGAAGTGAACGCTTCCAACGTGTCGCCTGAGCGCAGCTGCCGGTCGAGCGGCACGAGCCGGCCGTCGATCTTGGCGCCGATGAGCGTGTCGCCGATATCGGTGTGAATGGCGTAGGCGAAGTCGATGGGCGTGGCGCCGGTCGGCAGCGTCACCACGTCGCCCTTGGGCGTGAACACGTACACCTCGCCGTGACCGAGGTCGCTCGCGATCGTGCGCATGAACTCGGCCGGGTCGTCAGACTCGGCCTGCCACTCCACCAGCCGGCTCAGCCAGGGCATGTCCTCCTCGGCGGCGGTGCTGGGGTGACGCTCTGCTTTGCTGCCGTGGCGCTGCGCCTTGCTGCGGTTGCTGCTGCTCTTGTTGCCGTTGCCGTTGCGCTCGGCCTTGTAGCGCCAGTGGGCCGCCACGCCGTACTCGGCCCGCTGGTGCATCTCGTCGGTGCGGATCTGCACTTCCACGGCCGTGCCCGACGGACCGACCACCGTGGTGTGCAACGACTGGTACAGGTTGAACTTGGGCATCGCGATGTAGTCCTTGAACCGGCCCGTCACCGGCTTCCACGTCGCGTGTATGGAGCCCAGCGCCGCGTACGCGTCGCGGATCGTCGGCACCACCACCCGGATGCCCACCAAGTCAAATATCTCGTCGAACGAGCGGTTCTTGATGACCATCTTCTCGTAGACGCTCCAGTGGTGCTTCTTGCGCCCGGTCACCGTGGCCTCGATCTTCATCCGCGACAGCTGCTCGCGGACCTCGGTCAGCACTTGGTCGACGTACCGCTCCTGCTCGGGAGTGCGCTCGGCGAGCATCCGGTCGATCTCGGCGTAGCGCTTGGGGTACAGCGCCGCGAAAGCCAGGTCTTCCAGCTCGTCTCGCACCTGCTGCATGCCGAGCCGGTTGGCGAGCGGTGCATAGATGTCGAGCGTCTCGCGGGCCACGTCGGCCTGCTTGGCAGCACCGAGCGCACCGAGCGTGCGCATGTTGTGCAGCCGGTCCGACAGCTTGATCATCAGCACGCGTGGGTCGTTCGCGATCGCCACGAGCATCTTGCGCAGGGTGGCGGCCTGCTGAGCCTGCTTGGAGGCGAAGCGGACCCGGTCGAGCTTGGTGACCCCGTCCACGATGGCCGCGACCTCGGGGCCGAAGTCGTCGGACAGGGCGACCAGCTCGACGCTGGTGTCTTCCACTGCGTCGTGCAGCAGCGCAGCGGCAATCGACGTGTCGTCGAGGCCGAGATCGGCAACCACGCCTGCCACAGCGACCGGGTGGGTGATGTACGCCTCGCCTGTCTTGCGTCGCTGGCCCTCGTGTGCCTGTGCGGCCGCTTCGTACGCCCGGATGACCAGCTCGGGCGAGCGCTTCGGCCAGCGCTGGCGGTAACGCTCGACCACCGGCGAGATGTCGGCCGCGACCGTGTTCGCGATGCGCCGCCACGGCAGCACGCGCGACACCGCAGGCATGGCCCTAGCCAAGCTTCTCGCTGCGGTGCTCGGCCGGCACCGGGCCGAACGCGGAGTGATTCACACTCCCATTCTGCCGCGCCTCGCCGGTCATCTGGAGCCGGATCTAGCGGCGGCGGCCCTTCTTGCGGGGGCGGGGCGGGGCGCTGCGGGTGTAGCTCTCGGCGGCGAGCGCCTGGGTGGCAGCTTCCATCGAGTCGTGACGGCCGGCGGCGTCGGCCGCAGCCTGCGCGGCGGCCCAGCCGGGCTCGTAGCCCTTCAGCCACGCAACCGTGGGCATCGCCACGAAGATCGAGCTGTAGGAGCCGACGAACAGGCCGATCAGCAGCGCCGTGGCGAACTCGGCCAAGGTGCCCGCACCCAGGAACCCGGCGCCCACGACCAGCAGCGACAGCACGGGCAGCACCGAGGTGATCGAGGTGTTCACCGATCGTGTCAGCACCTGGTTGAGCGACACGTTCGCGAGCGCGTGATAGGTGAAGTGGCTGCGCGCCGGCAACGACCGCTCGTTGGATTTCACACGGTCGAACACGACGATCGTGTCGTACAGCGAATAGCCCATGATCGTGAGGAAGGCCACCACCGTCGCCGGCGTCACCTCGAACCCGAACAGGGCGTAGGCGCCGACCGTCAGCACGATGTCGTGCCCCACCGCAATCAGTGCGCCCACCGACATCTTCCACTCGAAGCGGAACCACAGGTACAGCGCGATCAGCACGAAGAACACCACGAGCGCCCGGCGTGCCTTGCCGGCGACCTCGTCGCCGAACGACGGGCTGACCTGGCGCGACGACAGGCTCTCCACGTCGACGCCGACGGCATCGGCCAGCGCCCCGGCCACCGCTGCGCTGTCGGCATCGGGACCCAGCACGCCGCGCACCCGGAAGATGTCGGGCGCGCCGGTGACCACCACGAACTGCACGCGCGCATCGGGCACGCCGGCCTCCGCGGCCGCCGACGCCACGTCATCGGTCGTCACACTGTCGACCGATGCACTGCCGGAACCGGTCGACGCGTCATCCGCTTCGGCGCCTTGAGATTCCTCGGGCACCGGTATCTCCCACACCGAGCCGCCTTCGAACTCGATGCCGAGATTCAGGCCGCGCACCAGCAGAGCCACCACGCACACGAGCACAGCAATTGCTGAGCCGATGAGCACCTTGCGTGACAGGCGCAGGATGTCCCAGGCGTTCTCGCCCCGGTAGAAGGTGCGCAGCGCTGCAATCACGATGTGCCTCCTGTCGGCACCGTTGCCGGGGTGGCATCGCCGTCGGCTGTCGGCAGCACGCCGAGGCGCCGCGGTTCCTCATTCACCAGGCGTCGAGCGATGAACACCACCAGCGGCCGCATGAAGAAGTACGACACTGCCAGGTCGATCAGCGTTGCGAGCCCGAGATACAGGGCGAAGCCGCGTACGGTGCCGCTGGTGAGCTGGTACAGCACGCCCGCGCCGATGAGCGACGCCAGGTCGGCCCACACAATGGTCATGAAGGCGCCCTTGAAGCTGGCATCGGCTGCCGAGCGCACGGCCCTGCCGCGGCGCACCTCTTCCTTGATCCGCTCGTAATAGACGATGTTCGAGTCGACCTGGACGCCGATCGACACGATGATGCCGGTAGTGCCGGCCAGCGTCAGCGCCAGGCCCCGGCTCTCGCCGAGCCAGCTGATGAGCGACCACAGCACCGACCCGCTGATGGCCAGGCTGGCCACTGCCACAATGCCGAGCAGCCGGTAGTAGGCCAGCATGTACAGGCCCACGAGGATCAGCCCGACGATGCCGGCGATCACGCCCGCACGCAGCGTTCCCTCGCCGAGGGTGGCCGACACGGTGCGCACATCGTCCTGCACGAACTCCACGGGAAGAGCGCCGAAGCGCAGCGCAACAGCGAGGTCGCGTGCCCCGTCCTCGTCGAACGTGCCCGAGATGACGGCCGTGCCCCCGAATTCGGTGGCCCGGATGACCGGGGCAGATTCCACGACGCCGTCGAGCACGATGGCCACCTGCTGGCCGAAGTAGCGGGCAGCGATCTCGTCGAAGCCGACAGCGCCCTCGTCGGTGAGATCGACATTGACGACCCACTCGTTGTTGAACGTTGCCGCTGCCTCGGCGACCGCTTCGCCGGTGAGCTCAGCCGGGCCGAGCACATACCCCACGATCTCGCCATGGTCAGTGAGCACGACCGTCCGCTCTGCCAGGTCGTCCTCCGACCGCGTGAGCTCCAGCGTCTCGTCGGGCTCGATCTCATCGGGTTCGTCTGCCTCCGACGCATCCGTTGCGGGCTCGATGATCTCAGGGTCTTCGACCGATTCGGGCCCGTCGGCCAGAGCTGCCGGTGAATCGCCCAGCGAGTCATCGGCAGCTTCCCCGTCGAGCGCCGGCTCGTCGTCTGCACTCGTCTCGGATTCGCTCTCGGCATCCGCGGCGTCGGCAATCGCGCTGTTGTAAGCGTTGGCGAGGTCCAATGCAGAGCGGAGCTCGGTCTCGTCGAAGCGGTTGAACGTCAGCAGCACTGGCCGGAACCGCAGCTCTGCTGTCTGCCCCACCAAGTCCACCGCACGCTGCTTGTCCTTGACGCCGGGGAGCTGCACCACCACCTGCTCGCCTTGGCGAGTGATGTCGGGCTCGGCCACGCCGAGCGCATCGACGCGCGAGCGGATGATCTCGATGGCACGGTCGAGCTGTTCATCGTCGGCTGGGGCTGTGGGCCGCAGCAGCACCTCCACGCCGCCCTGCAGCTGCACGCCCAGCACCGGCGCCCAGCCCGCGGCCAGCACGCCCGCGAGCGAGCCGAACCCGATCAGGATCGCGAGAAGGAGCGAGACGATCTGCGAGCGGCGCACGTCAGACCAATGCGCCGATGCCTGCGCTGCGCGCTGCGGCCGGGATCATTCCGATTCGTTGACGCCGTCCGATGCGGGCGGATCGTCTGCGCCACCGCCGCCGGCGGACGTGATGATCTCGCCGATGGCGCGGCGTTGCACCCGCAGCTCCACATCGCTGTCCACCTCGAGGCAGACCACCTCGCCGGGCTCCTCGACCGCCACGATCTTGCCGATGACCCCGCCGACCGTGGCGACCTCGTCGCCGATGTCTGCAGCGCGCAGCATCGCGGCACGCTCGGCGGCACGCTTGCGCTGCGGCCGGATCATCAGGAAATACATGATGGCGAACAGTGCGACGAGGATGATGATCGAACCCATGACGTACCCCTCAGCGTGACGGCGGGTCAGCGTACCGGGCTTCCTCCGCCAGCAGCGGCTCAGCCCCAGACTTCATTGACCTGCTCACGGAATGCGCTGAAGCGGCCGGCTTCGATGGCGGCTCGTGCGTCGGCCACCAGGTCGTTGAGGAACGTGATGTTGTGCAGCGTCAGGATGCGGCTGGCCGTGGGCTCATTCACGCTCATCAGATGCCGGAGATAGCCGCGGCTGAAGCGGGCGCCTGACCTGGGGCGGCTGTCGGCGCCTTCTTCACGAGTGTCGAGGGGCGTGGCGTCGCGGGCGAACCGGGCATTGCGAATGTTGATGCGACCCTGGGGTGTGAGCGCGGTTCCATGGCGGCCGAGCCGGCTCGGCAGTACGCAGTCGAACATGTCCACTCCGGCGGCGATGGCATCGACAATGCGGGCCGGGTCGCCCACGCCCATCAGGTAGCGAGGCCGGTCGGCAGGCAGCACCTCGGTCGCTGCGTGCAGGGCCGGGCCCATCTCGCTGCGGGACTCGCCCACCGACAGCCCGCCTATGCCGTACCCGTCGAAGCCGATCGACGCCAGCGTCTCGGCGCTGCCGCGCCGGAGGCCGGGATCGATGCCGCCCTGGCAGATGCCGAACAATGCCTGCCCACCGGCGATCCCGTCCCGTCGCGCAGTGCCCATGGCCGCCGCGGCCCTGGCCGCCCACAGGTGGGTGCGTTCGGTCGCTTCGCGCACCTGGTCGGGTGGCGCGGGCAGTTCGGGGCAGATGTCGAGCGCCATCTGGATGTCCGATCCCAGGCGGCGCTGCGCATCGACCGCATCTTCGGGTGTCAGCCGCATCTGGGCGCCGTCGTAGGTCGAACGGAAGGTCACGCCTTCGTCGTCCACCTTGGATTTCGCATCCTGAGAGGAACCGCCGGGACGGCGGCTGGGCTGATCTGCGCCGCCGGGACGGCGGCCGAGGGACATGATCTGGAAGCCGCCGGAATCCGTGAGGAAATGGCCATCCCAGCCGGAGAATCCGTGCAGCCCGCCGAGCGCTTCCACCACATCGATGCCGGGCCGCGCCAGCAGGTGATACGTGTTGGCCAGCACGACCTCGAGGCCGAGGTGCTCGTAGTCGGTGGCGTCGAGATGGATCACAGCACCACGGGTTCCCACGGGCATGAACACCGGCGTCTGGAAGGTCCCGCGGGCCGTCGTGACCTGTCCCCGTCGAGCTGAGCCGTCAGACGCCAGCAGCTCGAACGCCAGCGGGCTGTCTGGAACGCTCATCTCGCCAGCCTCACGAGGGCGGTGTCCGCCGGAGCAGCATCGCGTCGCCGAAGGACAGGAAGCGGTAGCCGTCCGCGAGCGCCGTCTCGTACAGGTCACGCCAGCGCGGCCCGATGAACGCGTCGATCAGCAGCAGCAGGGATGATCGGGGCAGGTGGAAGTTGGTAAGCAGAGCGTCGACCAGCAGGAACTCAGCACCCCGCCGCAGGAACAGATCGGTCGAGCCGCTGATGTCGCTGCTGACCGTCGGTGCCAGGCCGCGCCGGTCGCCGTGGTCGTCCGGCGGCGCGCAGGCCGCTTCGGGCGTGCACTTAGCGCTGGCCACGCGCAGGTCGCGCTGCTGGCGGGCCGCAGCCTCCAGTGCGCGCACGGTGGTAGTGCCCACCGCAACGACGCGCACGGCCGCAGCGCAGGCAGCGAGCGTCTGCGCTGACACCCGGTAGTGCTCGGTGTGCATCTCGTGCTCATCGGCGTGCTCGGCAGTCACCGGCGCGAACGTGGCCAGGCCGACGGTGAGATCGACGGTCGCGATGCTCACGCCGTTCGAGCGCAGTGCGTCCAGCACGCGTTCGGTCAGGTGAAGCCCTGCCGTGGGCGCCGCGGCTGAACCATCCGAGCGGGCGTAGACTGTCTGGTAGCGATCGGCCAGCGCCGTCCGAGCAGCATCGCTGTCGGCGGCATTGACACCAAGTCGCTGGGCGATGGCGCCCCGAGCCATGTCCGGGTCGATGTAGGGCGGCAGCGGCGCCTCCCCCGCCCGTTCGAGCAAGCGAGCCTGCGACACATCGGCGAGCGGCGTCTCGCCGACGAGCACACTCACAGCTCGGCGCTGGCGGTCCAGACGCTCGCCCACCACCACTCGCACGCTCGGGTCTCGCTCGGAGACCAGCACCGTCCCATTCGCAATCCGGCGGGAAGGTCGCACCAGCGCCGCCCAGCCCGCGTCGCTGCGCGGCGGCAGTGTCGCCCTGCGGGAACCCTCTGGAGCAGTCGCTCGGGCGGCGGCCCTCGGGTGGGCTGCGTCGCTGCCCGACGGCCGGCGTCCGAGCGGTTCGAGCAGCAGCACTTCGGCCGCGCCGCCAGTGCGCTTGCGCAGCGGCAGGCGGGCAGGCATCACCCGGGTCTCGTTGACCACCAGCAGATCCCCGGGGCCGAGCAGCGACGGGAGATCGGTGACGTGCCGGTGCTCGGGTGCTCGGCACGGCCCCGGGTCAACCAGCAGCCGGGCCGAGTCGCGCGGCTCGGCAGGAACGTGCGCTATCGACGACGACGGCAGCTCATAGTCGAACTCGTCCATCCGCAGCCGCGACGCGCTCATCAGCGGGGAGGCTACGTCGGCTCGCAATTCAGCAGCCGGGGCCGCTCCAGCGGACGCCAATCGTCGCGGATCGCCCAGCGCCGTGCAGGCTCACCACGCTGAGTCGTCGATTTCCACGGGTGCGTCGGCGGACAGCTCGGCGGCTGGCGCGGCCGATGGTTCTGCTGCGGGATGCTGCATCCGCTCAGGGGAGACGGCGGCATCGTCGGCCGCCCGCCCTGACGCATCGAACAGCGTGATGTCGTCGCCGCCCACGGAAGCCCCGGCGAGGTCGGCGAACGGCGGGGCCTCGACGCCGAGATGTGCATACGCCGCTGCGGTGGCGATGCGGCCCCGCGGCGTGCGCTGCAGCAGCCCGCGCTGGATCAGGAAGGGCTCGTACACGTCCTCCACCGTCTCGGTCTGCTCGCCCACGGTGATCGCCAGCGTCGACAGCCCCAACGGTCGCCCGGCGTGAGTGACAGCGAGAGCGTCGAGAATCGCCCGGTCGACCTTGTCGAGACCGAGCTCGTCGACGCCGAATGCTGCGAGCCCCTCCTGCGCTACTGCCACGTCGACGGCGCCGCTGGCGCGCACCTCGGCGAAGTCGCGCACCCGGCGAAGCAACCGGTTGGCGATCCGCGGCGTGCCCCGGCTGCGTGAAGCAATCTCCGCAGCCCCCTCAGCGTCAACGTCCACGCCCAGAATCCCGGCCGCACGGACCACAATCGCCGTGAGATCTTCCGTCGAGTAGTAGTCGAGGCGCTCGACCAGGCCGAAGCGGTCTCGCAGCGGTCCCGAGATCAGCCCGGTGCGAGTCGTGGCGCCGACCAGGGTGAAGCGGGGCAGCTCGAATCTGATCGAGCGCGCGGCAGGTCCCTTGCCCAGCACGATGTCGATCGCGAAGTCCTCCATGGCCGGGTACAGCACTTCCTCGACCACCTTGGGCAGGCGGTGGATCTCATCGATGAACAGCACATCGCCGTCAGCCAGATTGGTGAGGATTGCCGCGAGATCTCCGGCTCGCTCCACCGCCGGGCCCGACGTCAGATGCAGAGCCGCGTTCAACTCGGCGGCGATGATGCCGGCCAGCGTGGTCTTGCCCAGGCCCGGCGGGCCGGCGAACAGCAGATGGTCGGGCGTTTGGCCCCGGGCCAGCGCAGCCCGCAGCGTGATGGCCACGTGTTCTCGCACCTCGGGCTGGCCGACGAATTCCTCCAGCGACCGCGGTCGCAGCGAGGCCTCGGCATCGCCGTCGTCGACCGCCGAGCGGGCTGGGTCGGTGACCTCGCTCCGGCCCGGTTCTGACACCCCCGAATCGTCACGCCGGTAGCCCTCGCTGCGGGCTCCCCCAGCACTCATCGCGGACCCAGCTCCTGCAGCGCCACGCGCAGCAGGGCACCGGTGTCGGCTTCGGCATCGCGTGCTGCCTCGATCGTCACGGCGGCCATTGCCTCACGTATCTCCACCGGAGCGAATCCCATCTGACTCAGTGCGGCCCGCACTTCCGCAACCGCAGATCCTGCGCCGTCGCCGGCCGCCGCCACAGCGGCAGCGCCGGCAACGTCGGGCGCGCCGAGCCGCGACTTGAGGTCCAGCACCATCCGCTTGGACGTCTTGGCGCCGATGCCGGGCACCAGCTCCAGCGCCGCGGCGTCGTCGGCGGCCACTGCGCGCCGCAGCTCGTCGGGCGGCAGGTGCGAGAGCACGGCAAGCGCCAGCGCGGGGCCCACGCCGTGCGCGCTGAGCAGGGCCTCGAAACAGCGCCGCTCGTCGAGCTCGGCGAATCCGTACAGGTCGGAAGCGTCCTCGCGCACGTGGTGGTGTACATACACGAAGCACTCGTCGCCCACCGGTCCGGCGCCGGCCAGCGTGGACGGCGCCACGACAACGCGGTACCCCACCCCGCCGGCCTCGATCAGCAGCTCGCCGCCGGGATCCTTGTCGAGCAGGCGCCCGCGCACTGAGCCGATCACGACGTGGGTGCCGCCGCGCCCGAAGCGGGCAGCAGCACACGCGCCCGGGCATGGGTTGCCGCCCCGTGCCAGGAAGCCTGGGACAGGTGGCACAGCGCGACCGCAGCCGCATCGGCGGCATCGGCTGGCTCAGGCGGCCCCGGCAGCGCGAGCAGCTCGGCAACCATGCGCTTCATCTGGTCCTTGTCGGCCCCGCCCCAGCCCGCAACGGCCTGCTTGACCTGGGTCGGCGTGTATTCGACCACCTCCAGCCCTGCTGCGGCCGCCACCGCCATGGCGAGCCCGGCCACTTGCGCGACTCCAATCGCAGTGCGCGCATTTGCCTGGAAGAAGACTCGCTCCACGGCCACCACCGAGGGCTGGAATTCGGAGATGAGGGCCTGCAACTCACCCATCTGCGTGGCCAGGCGCGCTGCGTGCGGCTCTCCTGGATCGGTGCGGATGACGCCCAGGGCGACTGCTTCGGTGCGGGCACGCTGCGTTCCAGCAGCGGGAATCTGCTCCACCACGCCGTACCCGCAGCGTGACATTCCCGGGTCGATCCCCAATACGAACATCAGTACGAACCGTAGCCTTTGGCACCGTCCGAGCCGGGTATGCGTGACACCGCTCCGCCCTAGCCGGCGATCGCCTCCAGCAGCGAATCGCTGATGTCGAAATTGGCGTACACGCCCTGCACATCGTCGTGATCGTCGAGCGCGTCGAGCACCGCCATGACCTGCTTGGCCTCCGACACGCTGGTCAATTCGATGAGGTTCTGCGGCGCGTACGTCAGGTCGGCCGAGGTCACCGCGATGCCCGCTGCCTCAATCGCCTCGCGCACCGCCATCGTGTCGGCGGCAGCGGCGGTGACTCGCCAGGTATCGCCCTCCTGCTCGACGTCCTCTGCGCCGGCATCGAGCGCCACCAGGATCAACTCGTCTTCGTCGGGCACCGTGCCTGCGGCCGTAGACCCGTCGGGCTGCGGCTCGACCGCGGGCACCACCACCACGCCCTTGCGCTCGAACTGCCACGCCACCGCGCCCGGCTCGGCCAGCGATCCGCCGGCGCGGGTGAACACGCTGCGGATCTCCGACCCGGTGCGATTGCGGTTGTCCGTCAGCACGTCCACGTACATCGCCACGCCCCCCGGCGCGTAGCCCTCATAGGTGACCTGCTCGTACGACACGCCCTCGAGCTCGCCGGTGCCTCGCTTGATGGCGCGTTCGATCGTGTCCAGCGGCACCGAGTTGTCGCGTGCCTTCTGGTACATGGTCCGCAGCGTCGCGTTGGCATCCAGATCGCCGCCGCCCTCGCGTGCGGCCACCTCGACCTGGCGGATCAGCTTGGCGAACAGCTTCCCGCGCGCCTTGTCGGCAGCGCCCTTGCGGTGCTTGATCGTGGCCCACTTGGAATGACCAGACACAGACCCCCTCCCGAACGAGACCTGCCATCAGGCAGTGCAGCCGCGACAGTCTGCCGGGCGCGGCCGCTCAGCGGGCCATGGATGCGCCGACCATGTCGAGGAAGAGCTGGTGAATGCGGTCGTCGGCCGTTAGCTCCGGGTGGAAGCTCGACACCAGGATCGGTCCTGACCGGCACAGCACCGGCACCGACGACGGGACGCCGTCGGTCGACGAGTTCGAGGCGGGCGTGATCTCAGCGAGCACCTCCACGCTGTCGCCTGCACGCTCCACCCACGGTGCTCGAATGAACACCGCCTTGAAGGGCTCATCGAGGCCGTCGGCGGTGAGCTCCGCCTCGAAGCTGGCGACTTGGCGGCCGAATGCATTGCGACGCACCGAGATATCGATGGCGCCGAAGCAGCGTTGATCCGGGCGGCCGTCGAGCACATCGACGGCGAGCAGGATCATTCCCGCGCAGGTTCCGAACGCCGGCATGCCGCCGGCCAGGCGTTCAGACAGCGCATCGAACAGCCCGCTCGTGCGGAGCAGGTGCGACATGGTGGTCGACTCGCCGCCCGGGAGCGCCACAGCATCGACACCGTCGAGATCTGCGGGCACGCGGACCTCGACAGCTCTGGCCCCGGCGCGCCGGAAGGCGGCAACGTGCTCGGCGGCAGCTCCCTGCAGCGCGACAACGCCGATCAACGGCTGGCTGTCGCTCGCGGTGGCGCTCTTCCGCGCCGGCATTATTTTCCGCTCTTGTTCCCGATTTCCCATGCGATTGGGCTCACGGGCCGCTCGGGCCACGGCTTCGCCATTCGGCTCAGCCTCCTACCAGCCGCGTTCGGCGAGCTTGGTCTCGAGACCTTCCATCTCGAGGCCCGGCATGGCGCTGCCGAGACCCCGGCTCACCTTGGCCACCACCGACGGATCGCGGTAGTGCGTGGTGGCCTCGACGATGGCCTCGGCCCTCGGCCCCGGGTCTTCGCTCTTGAAGATGCCCGAGCCGACGAACACTGCCTCGGCGCCGAGCTGCATCACCAGCGACGCATCGGCCGGTGTGGCAATGCCGCCGGCGCAGAACAGGGGCACCGGCAGGCGGCCGGTCTCGGCAATCTCCTGCACCAGGCCGAGCGGCGACTGCAGCTGCTTCGCCCAATCGAACAGCTCGGCGGCATCGGCCTGGGTGATCTTGCGGATGTCGCCTGTGATGGCCCTCAGGTGGCGGACGGCCTCGACGATGTTGCCGGTGCCGGCCTCGCCCTTGGAGCGAATCATGCAGGCACCCTCGGAGATGCGCCGCAGCGCCTCGCCCAGGTTGGTGGCGCCACAGACGAACGGGACGGTGAACGCCCACTTGTCGATGTGATGTGCCTCGTCTGCGGGTGTCAGCACCTCAGACTCGTCGATGTAGTCGACATCGAGGGATTCGAGCACCTGGGCCTCGCCGAAATGGCCGATCCGGGCCTTGGCCATGACCGGGATCGTCACGGCCGCCTGGATGCCCTCGATCATCGCCGGGTCGCTCATGCGGGCCACACCGCCGTCACGGCGAATGTCGGCCGGCACGCGTTCGAGCGCCATGACGGCGACCGCTCCGGCGTCTTCCGCGATCTTGGCCTGCTCGGGCGTAACGACATCCATGATGACGCCGCCCCGGAGCATGTCGGCAAGCCCGCGCTTGACCCGCACCGTTCCGACCAGATGAGACGCTCCGTCACCTGAATTCATGCGCTCAGTGTAGGGAACGGCCCCAGTGCTGCCCCGGGGATTATCCCGCCGAGCTCAGAATTCGCGCAGCACCGCCACCCGCGTCTCGAGGTCGGCCCGGTAGTCGGGCAGGCTGTCGGGAGCATCGGCTGCGTCGGCCCTCGGATCGGCCAGCCACAGCGGCCAGGTCACCCGCGGTGCATCAGTGCGCACACCGGCCGCCGACATCGTCTGGAGCGCATCGGCGAGACCGGGCGGGTAACGGGTCAGCCGCACGGCTTCGGCGTCGTCGTCGAAATCGCTGCCGGTGCTGGCTTCGCGCTCGGTGCGAGCCTGCACCAGCGGCCACAGGGCCGGCCACACCAGCGCCGGAAACCCCACCGTGGTGACGGCGGTGGTCAGGTAGGCAGCCCGCCCGTCACGAATCTGCGTCAGCAGCCGCGCCACGACGGCCTCCAGCTCGATGCGATTGAGCGCTTCAAGCAGTCCCTGCGTGACGACGAGGGTCGAGCGATCCGGTCGCCGGCCAAATGCCGTCGCATTCGCAGCCGAGCTCGGCGCGACAGCGAGCGTCGGCACCGGAACGCCCACGAGCAGGCAGACGCCGTCGACAACGTTTTCCAGGCGAGGATGGCTGTCAGCATCGCTCGGCCCCGAGCCGGCTCCGAGGAGCGCTCGTTGCAGGCGCCGCTCCCCCACAGCCAGTTCGCCGGCGGCGAGCACGCACGTCGCAGCGAGCGCAATCGGCAGCGCCCACCAGCCGAGCCCGGTGAACAGCGCCACCGGCACGCCGACGATGGTCGCCGCAACCAGGTGCACGGCCCAGAACTCCGCCAGCAGCTTGTCGGCTCGACTGCGATAGATGGCGAACAGCGGGTCCACCCGCAGCATTCAACCGGCCCGGCTCCCCCGCCCCACGCCGGCGCATGGCATTGGGCGCAAATCAGGCTCGCTGCGCCACTGCTTCAACTGGCGGTCAGCCCTTGGCGGCAGTGCGCAGCGCGATCGCACGCTCGTACATGTCCGCGT
Source organism: Candidatus Poriferisodalis sp. (assembly GCF_965219595.1). Lineage (NCBI taxonomy): Bacteria > Bacillati > Actinomycetota > Acidimicrobiia > Acidimicrobiales > Candidatus Poriferisodalaceae > Candidatus Poriferisodalis > Candidatus Poriferisodalis sp. Next base: position 2,369,407 of record NZ_OZ244781.1, on the reverse strand, counting down.
GGATGCCCGCCAGGTGGGCCATCGAGAACTGCTCCGCTTGTCGAACTGCTCCCGTCAGCGCCTGCGTCGGCGCCGGGCCTGACGGTTGCTTGCGGACGGCGCGGACTCACCGGAGGGCGTCGCCTCAGAAGGCGCTGTACTGGCGGGACGAGTCAGCTCAGCCCAGTCCATGAGTTGAGGGTGAGACCGCAAACATCGTTGGGCGATAGCCTGCAAGTGCTCGTCGCGCACGCCTCGGCTGCTGAACTCGGCTACGGCGCATACGGCCGCAAGTGCGCGCGGAGCGAGCAACGAACTGTACGTGCCTTGCGAACGCTCCATGAAGCGGTCCCATGAGCTGCGGTGCAGAATCCGGTGACACTCCTCAACGGTCAGATTGGCGTCAGCTGGCGCATTTGCGACAGCATCTGTAGCCAGGCGGCACCTCCAATAGGCGCGTGCGATCGGCGGATCGATGGCGACCCGATAGAGGCGGCGAATGTGCGGCAAGCCGCCAAGCCGACGCAGCAGATTCCTCGTGGCCTTATCGAGCGTCTCTGACGCGGAATTGGGCATCGCGGCGGGATCGGTCGACAGAACCCTGGGGTTAACTCGCGCGTTGAATGCAGTGTCAGGCGGGTTCGGGAAAGTGCCGGCCCTCAGCCAAGCGATGTGACATATGTACCACCACGGACTTGAGAGGGCTTGCTGCGGCGTGACGGCCTCAAGCTACAGTCCGACGTGGCGCTCCCACTCGAAATTGGTGGTCAGCATCTCATCATCCGTCACACCTTGCAGCGGCGGTGCAGCGTCGATGAGTTCAGGCGCGGCACCGAGCTTCTGTTGAAGCAACGCAGCCAATCGATCTGATGAAGTAGCTGCGTTGACCAACTCCTGCTGACGTGCGATCAGATCTGGCGCAGGATTACTCGACCTTTTCTGCTCTACGAGCGACTGCTGCCACGCGCTGAACTTCCGCTCCACAGATTCAGGAACCACATTGCCAATCGCGTTCACGCCGCATCGCTCCCGATAGCGAACTTGATCAAGTCCTGACCGAGGAGCACCGTGGCGGCACGGAGGGGGTCATAGCCTTCATCGCCTGGGGCCGGACACTCTGGATCTATGGCCTTGATCTTGGCCTCCAGTTGATAGCCGATCAGTTCCTTCTGCTCGCTGCTTGCGTCCTCTTCGCCATCGACGCTTCCGCCGAACGCGCTTCGATGGTTCGCATCAGCCAGTGCAGAAACCCATGCGGCGAGCATGACGGTCTTGGCCGCGGGCTGACCTTCGTTTTCCTGACACTCAACCAAGTCGTCGGGATGCATGGCGATTTCGTAGGTCGGGTGGGCATAGCGGCAGCGCATTTCGCGTGGTAGCAGGGTTGGGTCGGGAACGAACGTGAGCAGACTCATCTGTGGAGACGTCAGTTCCGCATGTTGACCCCGAGCAAGCCATTGTCCGGCTTGGACCTCAACGCTGGGCCCGAGCTCTCGCCAAGCGGGGCTCAGGTGAGTAACGGGCAGCGCGCAGTCGCGGACGGCGATGAGGCCGGGACGAGCTTGGGCACCATCCTTGGCAAAGGTCGCGGCATCGAGGTCGAGAGTGTGCTGCGCGGCGCCTTCAGGGGCCAACACCAAGCTGCTCCGGAATGTGGCTGATGAGACGACCTCAACGGCAAAGCGCGCTGCGCCGCTGACGACCAACTCGTTGAGTTCATCCGCTCCCTCGAGGATGTGATGCGCTGTGATGGCATACCCGCTACGCACAGTCGTCATATTGCAGCGATAGTGACCCTCGGGCCAGTCGCGCGAGAGGGCATCGACGCGGGCATCGCAGACCGGCACGATGCTCACGCGCGCCTACTCACTACCGCCGTCACGGCTTCCCAGCCCGGCGGCGCATCTTGCACCTCAACGCGGATGGTCCCTTGGCCGGCGGTCACCTTCACTTCCTCCGCCCATTCATCGTCAGCGCCGCCTTCGGGCCGGATCAGCAGTGCTCGGTCAGGGGCCGGCCTTCGGTCCGCAGGTTGTGAACCGGACCCCACGACGATCGACACGCCGACGTTGGACGGCCGGCGACTCTCACCCGTAAAGTCCCATTCCACGACCGCATCTGTCCCGTTCACGGGAATCAGAGACCGCCGTACTCCTTCGACACTGCCGGGTCGCCACGACTGCGGCCGTACGGGACGAGGCCCGGGGTTTGGACCTGGGCCCGGTCCGGGACCTGGCCCTGGGCCCGGACCCGGTGGTGCAGGCCCGGGTTCAGGCTCCGGCTGGGGCAGCGGCGGTTGCGGCGATTCGGGTCGAGGTGGCCGGCGCCGCGGCGGTGCGGGTTCGATCTTGCTCGGCATGCCTTCAGCGTCGAAGATGCGCAACACGTCAGGCACCCACTCGTCGGTCTCGAGCTCACCCACGGCTTGTTTGAGGGCGTCCTGCACAGCCTGTAAGCCCGACTGGGTCAATGCGCCATACTCGCCAGGGGCCTGCGAGACCTTGATCTCGAGGTGCGAATCAGTCTCGCACTCCTTGATCGCCGCAGCCAGTTCGCCGCCTGCGTCGAGCACAGCGCTGAAGGCCTTGATGCCTCGAAAATCGTGGCTTCTGAGTCTCGGAGCATCGTCGGTGATGCGCATCCCGTTACGAAACACCGTGACCTTGGTGTCCTTACCGGGTGTCAGCCTGTACCAGAGCGAGCCCCCATCACATGGCAAGGTTCGGTCTTCAGTGAGCGTCTCCCACGCGGCCCACGCTCGGGCGCCTGAACCGTAGTTGCGACCGCTTGCCCGCAAGCGCCCGCGGTCCGCTTCCAAGCGCCTGCCGACCTCATCCTCATCGAGCGAAACCCTGCTCCTCAACTCGGAGCTGTAGGTCACGGTCAATCTGCCCTGCTTGAGTGCAACCATGAAGTGCTTCGCGACGGCATTGAAGATGCGATCCATGTGTGGGTCGGCTGCCAGATTGCCGTCACCGTCTCGACCGGGGGACTCCTCGTCTCGGGAGTCGTAGGCAAGGATCGCTACCGTCGTTCCTGACGTAGTCGGAACTCTCATCCACGTCGGCGTGCTCGCAGGGTCGGCCGGCTGAGCCTTGTAGCCACGAAAGCCATCTACATGCGCTGCTGCAGTCAAGCAGCCTTGCCGCTCCTTGTGTACTTCCTCTCCGTCACGCTCCTGTCGCTGGCTCGCCAACATGGCCTGCCCGCCGAACAACAGCCCGTCAGGTCCGCGCGACCCGTAGAGCACATACCGCATGTCTGATGCATCGAGTGCTGTCAGGTGTCCAACGCCGACGGATCCCAGCTTGCCGACGGCCGCCTCGCCCACCTTGGCCGACATCGCCTCCGCAAGCAGCCGCTGATACTCGCCGAGGCGGAGACCGGTACCGTTGTCAATGCACAGCAAGCAAGTCACTGAGTCGGCCTTGAGCGAGCGACCGATGCGCTCCAAAGCAGCTCTCGCTACCGGGGTCTGCCGTAGGTCCGGGTGAATCGCATCGATCGCGGTCCGGTAGCCGTCGATGTCGGGGATTTGCTCGACAGGCAAGCGCACGGTGCAGAAGTCGACCGTGTCGGCCCCTGCGTCAAGGGCATTCTGAACGAGCTCGCGCACGACGATCTCGTCGTCCGTGCCCTCACCGGACCGAAACCCCTCCGGAGCGGCCATACGGTCCACAAAGACGAGGCGCGGTTCATCACTCTCACGCACGGCACCCTCCCTGCTGACTAGTCCGTACACGAGCACGGCACGCGGAGGTCAACGCCATCCGCCGCGCAGCCGTTCACGCTCACGAGGTCGCGGCTCGTCGCGCGTCGCAAGATCGTCTCGTAATCGGTGTCGTGAAACATGCCGATACGGCCCTCCTGATTCGTCGACGGACGACCGTATGCATCCTCAAGACGCGACCACCAGCGAATGTCCACAGGAGTGCCCTTGACATCGTCATCCTGACCGTCCATCTGAGCGGCCAACCGCGCGAGCGCTGCTGGGCCCTTCAGGAAGCAGTAGACGCAATTGCCAGCGCCGTCCGGAATGTCCAAGTCATAGGGCCGACCCGACCAATAGGTCCTTACGTCGTCCTCGCCAATGCCGTCGTCGCTCAAGGGGCAATACACCAGTTCCCCAGCGGGCTGAATCCGGTCGCGGCATCGCGTACCCATGGCACCCTCGGCCATGAGCGACCGCCACATCGCGGTCCGCACTCGCTCCGGCTCGTCCGCTCGCAAGCCAAGTACCGATACGAATCGCTGTGCATCTCCGAAGCGACCCCAGATGTCAGCCCAACCCCGAGGTCCGCCTACCGGGCGATTCAAATTCACCGAAGTGAAGTCCTGCCACTCCTGCGGTGGGCGCGCCCACGGTTCGGCGCAGGCCACTTGGAGACGCGCCTCGCGCTCGTCACGGTCCAACACTCCCCGGTAGCGATCCGCGACGACGGCGGCCGTGGCCAAGGATGCATCCCTGTGATGGCCCTGGCGTGCCGGTCCCGGTCCGCCGTACAGCCACTCAGCAACCAGATCATGGCCTGGCCGAACCTTTAGCTCCGTGGTACACATGCGTCGCCACCTCGACGGCAGCCTTGTCCACGACACCATCTCTTCGAATGCTTCCCCCCGCGACCGGTAACCGGGCCAGCGTGGATCATCTCGGTCATGGGCCGGCTCCCGGCGAACCAATCGGAAGGTTCGCGAGCGGGTGTAGCCAGATCGTGTCGCCACCTCGACAGCACACCCCTCGTACCACAGGCAGGGCACCCCGAATCGGCCCTCGATCTCCTCGCACACACTTCGAGCGAACTCGTATGTGCCTGGATGCTCTGCTGTCGTGTTCGCAAATAGCACCAAGTCACCGCGGCCATGTTGGAGGACGCCGCCCTGCGCAAGCTTGAGCACCAACATCGCTGAGCTTCGGCCGCCCGAGAAACGCACGACATGTGGAAGCTGTTCGTGTCCGGGCTCCCGATAGGGCAGCGGTGATGAACCGACGGTTGTAGTCATCGTTCGGCGACACGGTTACCAAGCATGCGAGTGCTGAGGGTAGCCACCCGCCGATCACCGCCCCTGCGCAACCGATTCATCCTTGGGCGGCACAGCCAGCCACCGCGACACGTAGTCCAACCGGACGCGGTGCCGTGTGCAAGCACGGCCAGCGGCACCATTAGGCGGCAGCGCGTTGGGCGATGGCGCGCTCGTACATATCGGCGTAGAGGTCTGCCAGGCGGGCCATCGAGAACTGCTCGGCTCGCTGACGGCCCGCCGCCACCAGATCGGCAGATCGATCGAGACGCGTGAGCACACCGATGAGTGCCTCCGCGAGCGCCTTCGGGTCGCCGGGGGGAACGAGCACGGCTTCGTCGCCGATGCTGACGACATTGCGATAACCGGGCAGGTCGCTCGCGACCACCGGCGTGCGCGCCGCCATCGCCTCCAGCAGCACTACGCCGAAGCTCTCGCCATGCAGCGACGGCACGCACAGCACGTCGGCGCCTTTGATGCGCGCCAACTTCTCCGCCTCGCTGACCCGTCCCAGCCATTCGATGCGCGTGTCGCGCTGATGCCTACGTTGCAGCTCCTCGGTCTGTGGGCCCCGCGACATCACCCACAGCCGGACGCCCTCGGGTAGCCGTGACATTGCCTCAAGCAGCACGGCGAGGCCCTTGCGCGGCTCGTGACGGCCGATGTAGGCGATAGTGGGTGCTTCGACGCGCTTGGGCACCGCATCGTCGAAGTGGTCGAGTTCGACGCCGTTGAAGACAAGCTCGTAGTCGCCGCCGACACCGTTGCGAGCCATCTCGGCGGCGTCAGCCGAGACTGCGGCTCGAACGTCGATCCGTGACGCCAGCCACCGCGTTCCCGGCACGAGATAGGCGAGGCTGCCCCCCGCTGCGTGCCAAGTCCCCACGATGGGCGCAGAGCGCAGGAATAGCGCCGTCTGCGTCGGCCCAGGGCACAGCGGCTCGTGCAGGTGCAGAACGTCGAACTCCTCGTCGCGCAGCGCCCGTACCGTTCGCAGCGTGCATGCGAAATCGGGTGCTATCGGGGCGACCGACCCATTCGCGAACGTCGGGATGCTTGCACCGAGCGGCGTGACGCCGGTCTGAGGCGGAGCACCATCGCAGGGCGCCAGCACCCTGGTGTCGTGGCCGTTCGCAGCCAGCGCACGGGCTAGGCCCAGCACCTGTACCTGAACGCCGCCGGCGCTGGTCAGGCTGTACGGCGAGATGATTCCGATTCTCACTCAGCCGTTCCTCACTGTCGAAGGGGCGGTTGCATCAGATGGGCGCATCAGATCGGGCGAACCTCGCCGGCGATCCGCGCGGGAATACTCACTGTCGAACGCGACGCTAGGCGCGGCACAGACGCCACAACAAGACCGATCGTGGCTCGCTTCCCCGTTCGGGGCATTGACGTTGCGGACATTCCGAAGCGTTTCGACGGTTCCTCCACTCGAGGATTTGTTGTCAACAACACGTAAAGTGCGTATTATATGTATGTGAAAGATGTTCAATTGACAGCACGACATGTGCCTCGCAGCCTTGCGGCCATTTTGCAAGACCTCGAATTGCACCAGCCTCAAATTGTCACGGCTGCGTTGCTCCAAGACATCATCCGCCGGACGGGATCGCACTTGGACACACGTGCAGCCGCCGACCGACTCACTCGAGCGGGATGGCTCGTCCCGATACGCGCGCGACACGCATGGGAGTTCGCCCCTGCTGCGCGTGCAGCAGGGGTCGGGTCAGGTGATCCCTGGATCGAACTACGGGCGTTGTTGCAGCGCCAGCCCGACGCCCGCGTCGCCGTAGCGTTCGCGTCCGCTGTGTGGGAACTCGGCTACTCGATGCATCCGCCCAGCCGCCACACCTACGCGCATCAGCCGGGCTGGCGCCCGCCGCGGGCGCTCTGCGAAGCGCGCTCCGCTGCGTTCGACTGGCGTGTGCCCACCGTCGACCGAGACGGCCTTCCGGTGTGGCAAGCCGCGACCATTGTCGTCGCCATCTCCGCCAATCCTGCCCGGCAGCACAACTGGGCAAACGCAGACGGGTGGCTGGCCGAGACCATGCACGCGGCTGACTTGGACGATGTGCTGGCCGAAGCCGAAGGACGCTCGACTGCTGCCCTCGCTCGCCTCGGTCACGTCGCCCGCTGGTCTCAGCGCCACGACATCGCCGACGTCATCAAGCGCACGCTTCCCTCCGCCCACGGCGTCACTTATCTCGGGCCGCGGGACGGCCAAGGCACTTGGGACCCCGAGTGGAAGGTCTACGACGCCTACCTCCCCCAGCGATGATCACTGAAGGCTTCCTCGCCCGTCACCACATGGGCCGCGCTGGCATGGCAGCGCCAGCATTGCTGGATGTCGCCCAAGACTACGCCCTTCACTACCTTCACGAGCAGGGCATCTTCGGCTTCGGCGTCGTGCTCAAGGGTGGAACTTCGCTACGCAAGCTGCGCGCCGGCAATGCCGGTCGCTTCTCCACGGATCTCGACTTTGCCGCTCCCGACGCAGAAACAGCCGCGCTCGTCCTCGACACGCTCGACAATGCCACGACCCACGATGTCGCCTTTCGAATCGGCGAGCGTGGTCCGATGCGCGGGCATCTCGAAATCGACACTCCCCTGGGCCGTCCCGCCATCGCCTCCCGCATCGAGGTTTCCGCTCGGCCCCTCTGGCTCCCGGCCGAAGACCTGACTCCCGTCGCTCTTCCGGTCCACAGCGGGTACGAGTTCGACATGCCCGCCATCCCCACACCCACCCTCGAAGAAGCGATCGCCGAGAAACTTGCCGCATGGCGGCGACGCGCGAAAGTCCGCGACCTGTATGACCTCTACTGGTACGGCCAAGCCACCTTCGATGAGTCGCTTGTCCGTCGCCTTCTTGTCCTCAAGGCTTGGCACGACACAGTTGACGACAAACTCGGGAATGCGCCGTTCGAGCCTGCCGATCTCCTCGACAACTTCGACACCAGCCGACTGCCCTCCGAAGACATCGGCCTGCTCACCCAGCCCGCGGAACCCCAGCATTGGCTCAACCACATGATCACTAGGTTCTCGTTCCTCGCCGCGCTCGACGGTGTCGAAGCGCAGATCGCTGCTTGCTCGCCACGCGACCGCCGTCTGGTCAACCAAACCGTCGCACAACTCGCCGCCCTGCACGAGGCTGCCAACTAACAAAGTCGCTAGTCAGGGGGCATTAGCCACGGTTTGATCCGATGGCCAGTTGGGGCCGAAGAGATGCCACTGGTGCGGTTCTGCGGCGATCAGCGTGACCAGATCGTCGGCGAGTCGCTGGGTGACGGCAGTCACGTCGTCGCGCAGGCGGCCGTGCCGCGTGACATCGATCGGCGGCCGAACCGTGCCCAGGTGCCTGCCCCGGGGGCGGAAGTACACAGCGGTCGGCAGCAGGGCAGCGCCTGATCGCAGCGCCAGCATTGCCGGGCCCGCCGGCAGGGTTGTTCGCTCATCCCCGAAGGTCACCTCGACGCCGTCGTTGGTGAGGTCGCGGTCGCACAGCAGGCAGACGATCTCGTTCCGTCGCAGGGCGCCGAGCACCTCGCGTCCCGCGTTCGGCCCGAGCGGCACGACCCGCATGCCCAATCGCTCACGGAAGTCGGCGAACCACTCGAACAGTTCAGGCGGGTCGAGCGGCTCCACCACCACGGTGATCGGCAGTCGATTGACCGTGGCCATCCAGAACCCGGCCCACTCCCAGCCCCCGAGGTGCGGGAGGGCCAAGATGACGCCGTTGCCGCGTTCGAGGGCTTCCTCCACATGGTGATACGCCGGCACGTCGATGCCCCGGTCCAAGGTGAGCTCGCTCAGCGCGGGCAGGCGGAACGATTCCAGCCAGTAGCGGGCATAGGAGCTGAACGCAGCCGCTGTGGCCCGGTCGAGATCGTCCGTCGAGTCTGCGGCCCAGCGTTGCGCGCGGGCCTGATGCCGCCGGACCATCGCCGCCTTGGCAGGCATCAGCCGGGCGAGTACCGGTCCGGCCAGCTCGGCCACACGCTCGGTGAGCCACAGCGGGGCCAGCCGGGCGGCTGATGCCCCTGCCTGGTACCCCAGCACTATCGCCTTGTCCCGCCCTACCGGGCGGCGAGCTTTGTCCCGCCGTCGCACGGGACGAAGGAGGCCGCGCACACGCTCGCGAAGCGGCGCTGCGTTCACTGCGACATGCGTGCGCTGGCTTGGCGCCACACCTTCACAAAGCGCATCACCGCAGTCACCACCGACAGCGCCAGCAGCACCCAGAGCAATGGAATGAGCAGCACTTCGAAGGCGACTGCGACGGCCAGCACCACCGTCCGCTCGGCACGCTCCATCAGCCCGCCCTTGGCCTCGAAGCCCAGCAGCTCGGCCTTGGCTCGCTCGTAAGAGATCACTGCGCTGACACCGAGCACTGCCATCGGCAGCACCGCCCACTGCGCGCCGTGCTCACCGGCGAGATACCACGCGATGCCGCCGAGCAGCAGGCCGTCGGTGACCCGGTCTGCCGTCGAGTCGAAGAAAGCGCCCCTGCTCGACGAGGTGCCCCGGGCTGCTGCGACCGGCCCGTCAAGGAGGTCCGAGAGCGCGGTGATCACCAGCAGCACGGTTCCCAGCACGAGCCGGCCGGCGCCGATGGCGATGGCACTGGCAGCCGACATGACGAGGCCGAACCCGGTAAGCACATCTGCGCTCAGGCCGATCGCCGCAAGGCCGCGCCCGATCGGCGCCGTGACGCTGTCGACGCCCTTGCGGAACTTGCCGTCGAACACCGTCAGCCCCCGTCGCCGGACGCCGTCGCCGCGCTTGTCTCGATGCCGGCCTGATCCTCGTCGGCAGCGGCCTCATGCTCGCCGGCAGCATCAGGGTCCGAGGCCGTCTCGATCCAGGTCTCGGGATTGTCTTCGACCCACTTCTCAAGCACTGCGCCGTTGAGAGCGTCCACCAGCACCAGACCCCGCTGCTCTGGCGGATCCTCGGCTGAGTAGACGAGCACGCGCCATGTCGGGCGGCTCATCCAGCCGCGCCAGCCCAGCTGGGCGCTGGCATGCCCCACAGCAAAACCGACGTCGGCGACGGCGGCAACCAGCGCCTCGTTCTCGTTGACCGCAAACCGGCGACCCGCTGCGAATTGGTAGATGCCGACGAGAGCAAGGAGCACGCCGCCGGTGGCCACCCCGGTGTTGAGCAGCACCGCATCGCCGCCCCATGCGAGCGCTGCCGTGGCGGCCCAGACGCCCACCGCAAAACACAACGCGCCGGTGATCTTGCGCCGCGAATTGTCGGGGAACTTGTACACGCCGACAAATCCTCGGTCCAAGTCCTCCGGAAGCTCGTCGCGTACCTCGCCAAGTTCGTCTGGCTCGGCCATCGCGGCCAACGCTACCGGCGCGCGGACTGCCGGAACTTCCCCTCGCGTCACCCCTTGCTGCGCGCTCTTGTTCGCTGCCGCTCGGGCCGCAGCTTCACCCAACGGCTCAACCTCTGAGGGTGCCGGAGGGCCTGGCCCGCTGGCCCTGCCAAGCGACACAGCGGGCCGGTCCTCCTGCCAAGAAGCTACAGAACCACGCCCAGCAGGGCCGCAGCGTCGCTGACCGGTGCTCCTTCGGCGACCGCGGCGTCGATGGCCGCCAGCGCGCCGGGAGTGTCGAGGTCATCGTCGAGACGCTCGCGCACCCGTGCCAGCGCACCATCGCCGCGGCCCGCGGCGCGCCAGCGTTCGAGACGGCGGGCTGCGTCGGCCACCCGCTCGGGGGACCAGTCCCAATCTGACCGGTAGTGCGCGCCCAGCAACGCCAGACGCACTGCCATGGGCTCCCAGCGCGCCCGCAGGTCGGCCACGAACGCCAGGTTGCCCGCCGATTTGGCCATCTTGGCGCCGCCGTGCCGCACCATCGACGTGTGCATCCAGTGACGCACGAACGGTCGCCCGGTAGCGGCCTCCGACTGCGCCCGCGAGCACTCGTGGTGCGGGAACACCAGGTCGCTGCCGCCGCCGTGCACATCGACTGTCTCGCCGAGATGCTCCAGCGCCAGCGCCGAGCACTCCACATGCCATCCCGGACGGCCGAGACCCCACGCAGAGGACCACTCGGGCTCACCGGGCGCCGAACGCTGCCAGAGCACGAAGTCGAGCGGGTTGCGCTTGTCGGGGTTGTCGGGCCGGCCGCCACGGCTGCGCGCCAGCTCCACCATCTCGGCGGCATCGAGGCCGCTCAGCTCGCCGAAGCTCTGTGCGGCCGAGACGTCGAAGTACACGTTGTCGCTTGTGCGATAGGCGTGGCCGCTGCGGAGCAGCCGTCCGATCAGTCGCCGGATGTCGGCGATTGCCGATGTCGCTCGGGGCTCGGCGTCGGCGGGCAGCAGGCCCAACGCCGCCATGTCCGCGTCGAATGCGGCGAGCGACCCTGCCGCCAGGTCGAGGTAGTGCACGCCCATGGCACGCGCCCGCGACAGCAGGTCGTCGTCGACGTCGGTGATGTTGCGCACGCAGCGGGTGCGGCATCCCAGGTCGCGCAGTCGGCGTTGGAGCACGTCATAGGCCAGGAACGTGGCAGCGTGACCGACGTGGGTGGCGTCGTAGGGCGTGATGCCGCACACGTACATCCGCACGGTGCGCCCCGGCTGCGCGTCGAGCGGCACGACGGCTCGCTGCTGGGTTTCGTACAGCTTCATCCAGCTTCATCGCCCTGCTTGCAGAGCCCGGCTCATCGGACCGGCCAGGCCGGATCAGTCGGGGACGGTCTCAGCGGCCGGTTGGGCCACATCGGCACCGCTCGGCCCGCCGCCCAGCACGCTGATCGGCACGTGATCCAGACCCACGAGGCGGAGCGCGACCCGGGTGCGGTACCGGGTGTTGAGTTGCATCAGCACAGCAGTGAACGCTTCGATGGCGGTGGCGTTGGACAGATTGCCGCAGTCGAGCGCCCGTGCACCGGGCATGCGGTCCACGATCTCGGCGATGTGCCACGTGGCCTCGCGATGGTCGCTGCAGATGAGGATGTCACCATGCACCGGCTCGTCGAGATTGCCGAGCTCGGTCGCGGGCACGTGCTGGAGGGCTGCAGCAACCCGCGACTCAGGCAGCGTGGCCTGCACCGACGCAGCCACGGAGCCTCTCGGCGGGATGAGCGGCACGAACTCGTCGTCGACGCGGGCCAGCGCGTTGGACATGGTGGCCACGACCTTGCCGCGCAGGTGCTCGGCCACGTCCCGTGCCGTAATCGCCGCCGCATCCCAGGGCGTTGCGATCACCACCGTGGGCTCGGCCGCAGCGAGACTGTTGGCGCCGGGATGGATTCGCAGGCGGCGGTCGGGCCACCGATCCACGATGTTGTCCACGACCTCCATCGACCGGTACTTCGAACGCGAGCCCAGCGTGATCTCGCAGCCGATGTCGGCCAGCCGGGCTGCCAATGCGGCACCCGCGGGCCCGGTGCCGCCGATGATGCCGATCCGGGTGGGTTCAGCACTGCTCGAGGGACTCGCTGCCGCGACCCCGTCAGCGGACCCGTTGGGGGTTGCATCTGCCGGCACGGCGCTCACGGTACGGCCGAGCGCGCCCCACGGCAATGTGACCGGCCGGCGTCTCGCCCGGTGGCTCGGCCTCGGCGCGCCGGATCACGTGCACTCCCGCCGGCGGCGGCACCCAAGTGGCGCGTGGCGCAGCGGTAGCGTCCGGCGAAGAACGGTGCTGTACGCGGCAGCGCCCAGACACCCAGCGGAGGCGAGAGCGTGGCGGGCAGCGGAATCGTGGAAGGCAAGAAATTCCTCATCACCGGCGTGCTCACCGATGCCTCGCTGGCGTTCAACGTGGCGCGCTTGGCGCAGGAGCACGGCGCCGAGGTGGTGCTCACCGGCGCCGGCAGGGGCATCCGGCTTACCGAGCGAGCAGCCAGGCGGCTGCCCGACCCGCCCGATGTGCTGCCGTGCGATGTCACCCTGCCCGACGAGATCGACGCTGTGCGAGCCGATCTGGAGCAGCGCTGGGGCCGACTGGACGGCCTGCTGCATGCCATCGGTTTCGCGCCGGCGAGCTGCCTGGGCGGCAACTTCCTCCACGCCCCCTGGGAGGATGTCGCCACGGCGCTGAACATCTCCGCCTACAGCCTCGCTTCGCTGACGTCACCGATGGCGCCGTTGCTGGCCGAAGCGAAGGGCTCAGTGGTCGGGCTCACCTTCGATGCCAGCGTGGCCTGGCCGGTCTACGACTGGATGGGTGTGGCCAAGGCAGCCTTCGAATCAGCGGCGCGCTATCTGGCCAAGTCGCTCGGACCGCAGGGCATCCGGGTGAACCTGATCTCGGCGGGACCCATCCGCACCATGGCTGCCAAGTCGATCCCCGGTTTCGCCGAATTCGAAGACGCATGGACCGAACGGGCGCCGCTGGGCTGGGACATCACCGACAGCGAGGCCGTGGCCCGCAGCACTCTCGCACTGATGTCGGACTGGTTCGGCGGCACCACCGGCGAGATCGTGCATGTCGACGGCGGCTACCACGCCATGGGCGCCTGACGCCGCACAGGCCGTTGCGCTCGCAGCGGAGACGGCATCACCCGCTGCTCAGCTCAATCGCTGGAGTGTTTCTTCGCGCCCGAGGAATGCCAGGTAACTGCCTGCTCGCGGTCCAGTCTCAGATCCGAAAAGCACCTGATACAGAGCTCCGAATACGAGTGCAGCATCCGAGCGCGGGTCGATCCCGACATCGCGGGCCGACTCGAAGATCTCGTCCTGAATGGCCTTGGAATCCCACTCGGGCAGATTCTTCAGTCGCTGCAAGCAATGGTCGAGGAAGTTGCGCTGGCGTTCGTCCAGCGCACTGCGCTGCTGCGAGGCCTCGGATGCATCGAGCATCTTGACCACACCAGCGAGGTCGGGGCTGCTTGCCATCAGCCGTCGTGCGGTGGCCTCCTTGCGAGACAGCCACTCCGACTCTGCTGCAGACAGATCGACGCCGAGCGATGCGACGTGGTCCGCGAGCTGCATGTGAGGCTGCTGGGCGAGGCTCAGCACCGAGTCGAACGGCGGGCCGAACTCGGGCGCCGCCGGCACATCTGGCCCCAGCGATGCACGCGTCATCGAGTAGAGCTGGCTGTCGTTGGGGCGAGGTTCGCTGCCGGCCGCGGATCGCCAGAGCCGCTCATACTCCACAAATGCCTTGGTGAGACTGGGCACGTCGAGGTCGAAATTGATGGAGCGCCGAGGCTGTGTCCGCAGCACGAGATAGCGCAGCAGTTCGGGCGGCAGCATCTCGACCAGGTCTGACGAGGTCATGCCGATGCCCCGCGACGAACTCATCTTGGCGCCGCCGAGCGTGAAGAACTCGTACGGCACGGGCACGGGCACCGGGCACCGGAGCACTTGGCGGGCGAGCGCGGAGGACACCTCGTGCGATCCGCTGGCGGCCATGTGGTCCTTGCCAGCACCCTCGATCGAGACGCCGAAGAGCTTCCATTTGGCGGCCCACTCCAGCTTCCACGGCAGCTTGCCGTTGCCGCCGAACGGGTTGATGCGGCCGCGGTGCCCGCAGCCCTCGGCCCAGGTCACCAGATCGGCCCTGCACTCGTACGCCACGGTCTCGCCGTCGTAATCGGAGGCGTAGGTGGTGCCGATGCGGCCGCACCGCTCGCAGATGGGCTGGAACGGCAGCCAGTCGTCTGAACGCTCGGCCCCGCTGAGCCTGAGGTAGATCTGCCGCACATCGGCCGCAGCTCGCAGGAAGGTGTCGATGACGTCGTCGAGCCGGCCAGAGCGGTAGACGTCGCTCATGCGGTAGAACTCGACCTCGACGCCGAGCGTCTCGAACGGCCCCGCCGCCGCCGCTGGCGAGCCAGCGGAATCGGACGGCATGCGAGCAGTATCGAACCACTTCCCGGTGAACTCGCCGAAGTACGCTTCGGCCATCGAAGCGCCGCGAAGACCCTCGGGCGCCGGGGCCGCCCACAGCGGCTTGCCCAAGTGCTCTACGAACTGCTTACCGGTGCCGTGCGGGATCTCATCGACCGCATCCATGTCGTCGCAGCCGTACATGAACGTCGTGTCCAGACCGCGCTCTCGGGCCACCCGGGCCAACGCGTCGTGGATCAGCACGCCGCGCAGCGAACCGACGTGCGCACGGCCGCTGGGCGTCTTCGAATCGTTGATCACGACCTGCGGGGAGCAGCCGTCGAGCGCTTTGTCGATCCAAGTCATGATGTGGGGCCCTCGGCCGCACCGGGCCTCGCAACGAGCGGCGAAGCCTAACCAGCAGGGCCTAGTCAGAAGGGAGTGTGCCACCCCCTGGCTCGCCGGTCCGCGCAATATCTGGGATGCCGGCGTCCGGTTCGCCGATCAGGCTGCGCAGCAGATCGTCCAGCGCAACGACCCCGAGCGTGCGCCCATGAGCATCGGCGACGACGGCGAGATGAATGCGAGCGCGCTGCATGCGGCGCAGTGCCTCATCGAGCGCCACGTCGGGACCGAACTGCAGCATCCGGCGCACGAGGCCGCGGCCCGCGGGCCGGGTCGCAGCGACCATCCGGTCCGCCGCGGCCAGATCCACGGCATCACGCTCGACGAACGCCGCCAGATCGTTGCTGTGCAGCATTCCCCGCACATCGTCGGGACCACTGCCCAGCACCACCAGCCGCGAGTGGCCCGTCCGAGCGAACTGCTGCTCGACCGTGGCGATCCCATCGGCAAGGCGCGCGGCCGCGACTTCCCCCGCTGGCGCCATGACCTCGCTGATGGTGGTGGCTTCGAAACGCATCGCCCGTTCGAGCAGAGCGACGTCGGTGGGTGCGATGTGGCCCTCGGCCAGCGAGTCGCGCGCCATGAGCGTCAGCTCGGCAGGAGTTGCCACATCGGCCAGTTCCGAGGTCGGCTGGACACGGAGCATGCGGGTCATGCCATTTGCCACCCATTGCAGCGCCCGGGCGATGGGACGGGCCACATACAGGTAGGCAGCCATGGGCCGGGCGAGCACCAACAGGGTGCGCTCGGGCCCGATGAGCGCCAGGTTCTTGGGCACCATCTCGCCGAACACCATGTGCAGCACGGTCACAATGCCCAGCCCGATGCCGAAGCCGATGGTGTGCAGCACGGCGTCGGGGATCTCGACGATCCCGTGCACGGCGCTCTCGATCAGCCTGGCGATGGCCGGCTCGGTCAGGCGACCCACTGCCAGCGAGCACAGGGTGATGCCCAACTGCGCTCCCCCGAGCGTGGTCAGCACATCGGACTGCATGCGCTGCGCTGCCAGGGCCGAACGCTTGCCCGTCGCTGCGGCGCCGTCCACCACGGCGCGCTTCGCGCCGATGAGGCCGAACTCGATGGCGACGAAGGCGCCGTTGAACACGATGAGCACCAGACCCACCGCAATGGCCAGCGTGGTCATGATGCGCCGCCCCCCGCATCAGCGTCGCCTTCTTCGGCCACCTCAGGAGGCCTGATGCGCACCTCGACCACGCGGAGCCCATCGGTCTGCGTGACCTCGAGGCGCCAGCCGTTCCACATGGCAGCTGCTCCCACCGAGGGGATCTCGCCCAGGCGTTCCAGCACGAAACCCGCCAGCGTCTCGTAGGGCCCTGGCGGCACCGTCAGGCCTGCTGCCTCCTCCACCTCGTCGAGCGTGGCCGTGCCGGCAAGCGTCACCGGTTGGCCCGGCCGGCTGAACGTGAGCACAGCGGGCTCGTCGAACTCGTCGGCGATGTCGCCCACGAGTTCCTCGGCGATGTCCTCGCGGGTGAGAATGCCGGCGGTGCCGCCGTGCTCGTCCACCACCACGCACAGCCGGCAGTCCGAGGCTGCCATGTCGGCGAGGACGCCATCGAGTTTGCGGCTCTCGGCCACCGCGACGACGGGCCGCATGATCGACTCCACGAGCGTGCGGTCACGCTCGGCCGCGTCGATACTGAACACATCGCGGACTTCGGCGATGCCGAGCACGTCGTCAGAGCTTGCGCCGAGCACCGGGAACCGGGAATGCCCGCTGGTGCGCGCCAGTTCCACCAGCTCCGCGAGCGTTGCTGCAGCGCTCGCGGCCGACATCGACGTACGCGGCGTCAGCGCGTCGGCTGCGTCCTTGCGACCCAGGCGCAGCGTTCGCACCAGCAGATCGGCCTGGGCGTCGCTGAGCGTCCTGCGGCGCGACGAGCGCACCACGTACTCCAGCTCGTCGCGGGTGCGCACGATTCGGAGCTCTTCGGTGGGCTCGAGGCCCAGCCCGCGCACAGTGGCGTTGGCTATGCCGTTGAACAGCAGCGTGAGGGGCGCGGCGATGGTGCCGTAGAGGCGCAGGACCGGTGCCAGTGCGAGCGAGGTGCCCAGCGGCCGCGACACGGCCAGATTCTTCGGGAGCAGCTCACCGAAGACCATCTGGAAGGCCGCGGCGAGCGCGATCGCCACCACGGCGACCACCCCGGCCGATGCCAGCGAGGAGCCCCAGCCGCCCAACGCCCATTCGATCAACCGGCCCACGGTGTCTTCGGCGATGATGCCGAGTACCAGCGACGTCAGCGTGATGCCGAGCTGAGCGCCGGCGAGATGAAAGTTGAGCCGCCGCAGCAGCGACCGTACGCCGCGGGCTCGTCGTTGCCCTTGGCCGGCCAGAACGTCGACCTGCGAGGTATCCACAGCAAGCAAGCAGAACTCGCCTGCCACGTACACGCCATTCAAGACGATGAGCGCGACGACAATCCCAAGTCCTGCGATGAGTCCCAGCGTCATGCCGGTGCCGTGCACCCCCGAGCGCCCCAGTGGCGCCGTCCACGGTACCCGCAAGCTCCGGCCTGCCGAACAGGGGCGCCGGTAGCCTCGCCGGGATGCGGGTGGCCCCACCCACTGCGCCCGCGGAGTCCGCCGCGCAGCCCGATCCCAACGCCGACGGCGCGCCTCCCGAGGCGAATTCAGCCGACGAACTCGGCGACGAATTCAGCGGCGATTGGATCCGAGCGGACCGTTCGCTGAGCTGGATCCGGCGACTCGGACCACTGCTGCGACGCCAGCGGGCGCGCATCGTCGTCGCGGTGATCGCCGCCATCTTGGCGACGGGAGCGGGGGCCATTGCACCGTGGATCGCCGGCTTGGCCGTCGACGCCGCAGTTCTCGGGCTCGAAGGCGCCGGCTCGAGCTCGCTGTGGGCGTTTGTCATCGCCCTGGTGGGGCTCGGCGTCGCACGCGGCATCTTCACCTACGCCTACCGCTACGGGCTCTTCTCCATGGGCCACCGGGTGGAGTTCCAGCTGCGCACGCTGCTCTTCTCCCACCTCAGCAGGCTGTCGTTCGCGTTCTACGACAGGGTGCAGACCGGCGAGATCATCTCCCGCTCCAACTCCGACATCCGCTCGGTGCAGATGTATCTGGCTTTCGCGCCGATTGTGTCGGTGCAGCTCTTGAGCTTCGTGGTGGCGATCGCGGTCATGGCATGGATCAGCCTGCCGCTGACTGCCATCACGATGCTGATCATGCCCGCCGTCTACGTGCTGGGCCAGCGGTTGCGCCGCATCATGTTCCCGCTGTCGTGGATCATCCAGTCACGCAACGCTGAGGTCGCCACCGTCACCCACGAGAGCGTGAACGGCGTTCGTGTCGTGAAGGCCTTTGCCGCCGAGGCCCGTCAGGTGGAGGAGATGGCCCGGGCGACCCAACGACTGCGCTGGGCCAACATGCTGCAGCACAACACCAGGGCGCACTACACGCCGGTCGTCGAGAACCTGCCGAACTTGGCAATGGCGATGGTGCTGCTGGTGGGCGGTCACCTGATCATCGGCGACTCGCTCTCCGTGGGCAATCTGGCCACCTTCTACCTGTACATCCTGCTGCTGCAGGCGCCGTTCCGGTTCATCGGGATGCTGTTCATCTTCGGCCAGCGGGCCAAGGCGTCCGCAGAGCGCATCTTCCAGGTGCTCGATGAGCCGGTGCTCGTGGCAGACCGTCCCGGCGCGGTCGATCTACCCCAACGAGAGGGCTCGCACGGCGGGCCTTCGGGCATGGAAGTGCGATTCGACGGCGTGCGATTCGCCTACGGCACCGAGACGGTCGGGGGCGTAGCGGGAACAGCAAGCGCCGATAGCGATGCGCCGCTGGTCTTCGACGGGCTCGACTTGCACATCGGCGCCGGCGAGCGGGTCGCGGTCGTCGGGCGTACCGGCTGCGGCAAATCGACGCTCGCCCGGCTGCTGATGCGCTTCTACAGCCTCGGCAGCGGCACCATCTCGGTCGACGGTCACGACGTGAACGCCCTCACCGGCGACAGCCTGCGCCGAGCCGTCGGCCTCGTGCCCGACGAGCCTTTCTTGTTCTCGGCCAGCATTCACGACAACATCGCCTACGCACGGCCCGATGCCGCCAGGTCAGATGTGGTCGCCGCTGCCACCGCGGCACAGGCCCACGACTTCATCAGCGAGCTCGACGAGGGTTACGACACCGTGGTCGGCGAGCGCGGCTACGACCTCTCAGGCGGCCAGCGCCAGCGCATCGCCATCGCACGGGCGATCCTCGCCGATCCCGCCGTGCTGATTCTCGACGACGCCACGAGCTCCATCGACGTGGCGCACGAGGCGAAGATCCACGAGGCACTCACCGAGCTGCTCGCCGAGCGCACGACCATCGTGATCGCTCACCGGCTGTCCACGATCAGCCTGGCTGACCGGGTGATCCTGCTGGACGGCGGGCGAGTTGCTGCCGACGGCACCCACGCAGAGCTGATGGCCACCGAGCCCCGCTATGTCGAGGTGCTGGCCGCGGGGGGCGACACGAGCGATCCGGACCGATTCGCCACCGCCGACGGCACGCCCGGGAGCAGCGGATCATGGTGATGGTCGGCGGCCCCGGCCACATGGGGCCGACCGCGACACAGGCCAGCGCCGCAGCGGGGCTGCCGTTCGCCGGCGTGCCGACCGAGATGCAGGAAGGCGCGAACAAGCTGCTGGAGGCCGAGCCGGCCCACCCCGAGCCGGACGTCGACTTCGACCATGTCGCCGGAGGTGCCGGGGGCGGGCGGGCGCGCCCGTTCGGCCTGCGGGACATGCTGGTGCCGCACAGCTGGAGCGTGGGCCTGGCACTGCTGCTGCTCTGCCTCGAGACCACGGCGATGCAAGCGGTGCCGGTGCTCTTCCAGCAGGGCATCGATCGCGGCATCGAGGCGGGCGACCGCTTCGCGCTCAACATGGTGGTGCTGATCTTTCTCGGCGTTGTCGCAGTGAGCATCCTGCTCAGCCGGCTGCGTCAACGCCTGAACGGGCGCATTGCCGAACAGGTCATGTTCGACCTGCGGTTGCGCCTGTTCAGCCACTACCAACGGCTCTCGCTCGACTGGTACACCACGGCCAAGTCCGGCGTGCTGCTCAGCCGCATGACCTCCGACATGGAGTACGTGGCGCTGCTCATCAACGAAGGCTTCGTGAACCTGCTGATCCAGGTGCTCACGGTGTGCGTCGTGACCGTGGTGCTGTTCACCTACAACCCGGTCTTGGCGGTGATCCTGCTCGTAGGGATCGTGCCGCCTTTGGTGGCCCTGACGCTGTGGTTCCGGGCCCGCAGCGAGGCGGGCTACGGCGAGATCCGCGACCGCATCGCCGACGTGCTGGCCGACCTGTCCGAGAATCTGGCCGGGATCCGGGTGATTGCAGCCACCGGGCGTCGCCTGGAGAACGCGGTGCGGCACCGCAAGGTGACCGCTCGCTTCCGCGACGCCAACCTGTCAATGTCCCGGGTGCAGGCGATCTACGGGCCGAGCACCGAGGCGATCGGCATTGCCGCCCAGGGACTGGTGCTGGCGATCGGCGGGGCGATGGTGGTGCGAGGCAGCCTCACCGTCGGGGAGCTCGGCGCGTTCGTGCTGTATGTCACCAGGTTCTTCGCCCCGATCCAGCAGCTCGCGCAGCTCTACAGCACCTACCAGCAAGGCCAGTCCGGTCTCCGCAAGATCAGCGAGGTGCTGGCAACACAGCCGACCGTGCGCCAGCATCCCGACGCGGCTGAGCTGCCACCGGTGAGCGGTCACATCCGGCTCGAGAACGTGTCGTTCGCCTATGACGACGATGCGGCCACCGCGGGCACAGCCGGCGACGGCAGCAACAGCACAGCCGGCGACAGGGTGAATGGCGACGCAGACGAGTCGCGACGGATGCGAGTGTCGTTCGACCCACTGGGGATGGGGCCGACGGCGAATGGCGAGCACGCAGAGCGCAACGGCGCCGG
The DNA here is from genome assembly GCF_965219595.1 of Candidatus Poriferisodalis sp. Taxonomy (NCBI): domain Bacteria; kingdom Bacillati; phylum Actinomycetota; class Acidimicrobiia; order Acidimicrobiales; family Candidatus Poriferisodalaceae; genus Candidatus Poriferisodalis; species Candidatus Poriferisodalis sp. Next base: position 2,348,260 of record NZ_OZ244781.1, on the reverse strand, counting down.
CCAGCCACCCTTTGGCGATGCCGAGGGCGGCATTGCCGGCAGCGACGAGCCGTTTGGCGATGACCCGCCCGAGGTGCTGAGCGATGTCAGCCTCGACATCCGCCCCGGCGAGACGTTCGCCCTAGTGGGGCCGACGGGCGCGGGCAAGAGCACGATCGCAAAACTGATCATCCGCTTCTACGACCCGACAGCAGGCCGGATCACGATCGACGGCTGGGACCTGCGTGACGTCACGCTGTCGTCGCTGCGCAACCAGCTCGGCGTTGTTCCCCAGGAGCCGTTCCTGTTCCACGGCACCATCCGCGACAACGTGGCATTCGGCCTGCGCGACCGCGCCGGGAGCGAGGGCGACACCCAGCTCGACGCCGACATCGACGCGGCGATCGACCTGGTCGGTCTGCGCCGGTTGATCGACAGCCTGCCCGATGGCGCGGACACCCAGGTACACGAGCGGGGCGTGTCGCTGTCGGCCGGCGAGCGGCAGCTCTTGGCGCTGGCCCGGGCGTTCGTGGCGCGGCCGAGGGTGATCGTGCTCGACGAGGCCACGTCCAGCGTCGATCTCAGCACCGAGGCCGAGATCGAGGGTGCGCTGGACCTGCTGCTGGAAGGCCGCACGGCGGTGCTCATTGCGCACAGGCTGGCGACGGCGATGCGAGCCGACCGCATCGCCGTGATCGACGAGGGTGGCGTGGTGGAGCTGGGCACCCACGACGAGTTGGTGGCGCTGGGCGGGCAGTACGCCGGGATGTATGCGACGTGGGTGGCACACGCCGGCGAAGGCCGCCGCGGCGAGACGTGAGCACTCGTGAGTGACGCCCATCCTCTGCCCGCAGATCGGCCTTCAGCCCAGCCGACAGTCTCCCTGCGGAATGTGACCGCATCCCTGCGGAATGTGTCAGTCGTCTACGACGGCACCACCGTGCTGGGACCGCTCGACTGGCAGATCGCTCCCCACGAGCGGTGGATCGTGCTGGGACCGAACGGATCGGGCAAGACCAGCCTCATCAAGATCCTGTCGCTCTACCGGTTCCCCACCACTGGCACAGTCGAGGTGCTGGGCGAGCGGTGGGGTGCCGTCGATGTGCGCGAACACCGGCGGCGCATCGGGCTGGCGAGTTCGTCGCTGCGCGATCAGTTCCGGCCGAACATCAGCGCCCTCGACATCGTGATGACAGCGCGATACGCCGCGTTGGAGACGTGGTGGCACACCTACACCGATACCGACCGATCGAGCGCGCGGGCATGCCTGGAACGCGTGGGCGCCGGTCCGCTGGCTGACCGGGCGTTCGCCACGCTGTCATCGGGCGAACAGCAGCGCGTGCAGCTGGCTCGCACGCTCATGGGCCGTCCGGAGCTGCTGCTGCTCGACGAGCCGACCGCCGGTCTGGACCTCGCAGGCCGGGAGCAGCTCGTGGCCAGTCTGGAATCGCTGGCCGCGGATCCTGAGACTCCGGCAACGGTGCTGGTGACCCACCACACCGACGAGATCCCGCCGTCGTTCACCCACGGGCTGCTGCTGCGCGACGGTCTGCCGCTGGCGTGCGGCCCTCTGGGCGACGTGCTCACCGCCGAGTCGCTGTCGGAGTGTTTCTCGCACAAGCTGAGGCTCGAACGGCGCGATGGCCGCTGGCTGTCATGGGCGGTGGACTAGCCAAAAGGGGGCCTGCGAGACTGGCGGCATGAGCGAGCACGCCAGCACAGGCATCACCGAAGGCACTCCGGAAGCGGCCGCGGACATCGAAGCGCGGATCACCGGCTACTTCGATGCCTGCACCAGCGGCGACGCAGCGGCAGTGGCGGGACACTTCACCGATGACGCCGTGGTCTACGACACGAACCATGCCCCAGTGCGAGGTGCGGCAACGATCGGGCGCTTCTGGTCGCGCATCGCCTCCAAGTGGCAAGGCGCGTCGTGGCACTGCGAGCGGCTGGTGACCGACGGCGACACCGCAGCGATCGAATGGAAGATGTCTGGCACGAGCGCAGCGGGCGCCGACGGCGAGGTGCCGTTCGCCGTGCGGGGCAGCGAGCACTACGACTTCGGCCCGCGCGACGACTCCGGCGAGCGGCTGATCGCCGAGATCCGCCAGTACTGGACATTCGACCTCGAGCACCCGTCCAGCGAACTGGTCGGTTACCCCTACGGCGAGTCTGACCGGCTCGGCAGCTGACAGCCCGTGAACGACCCGTCGCCGCGCCGCGACGCCGATCTCGAAGCGGCCGGTGACCTGCACCTCATCTATCCCGACACCCAGCTCGCCGAGCGCAGCGCTGCGGCCGGGGCGCTGCGGCGGCTGGCACACGCCTTCGTGCGTCATCGCACCGACCCCGAGACGCTGGCGGAGATCGCCGCGTGGGCCGAGGCGACCGCCGGGCGGCTCGAAGCCGGCTCAGCACCGGTTCCGAGACCGGCCGACTACTTCGCGCGTCGCTACACCGATCCTCGGCCCGCTGACGGCGCCGAGGTGACGGCATTCAGCGATCGGGCTTTCAGCGGACCGGCCAATCCCACCGCGATGGAAGTCGACATGCGCCGTGACGGCGACGGCGTGAGGGCACTGGTCACCTTCGGCGCGGCTTTTGAAAGCGCTCCGGGACGTGCACACGGCGGCTCGGTATGTGCCGTGGTCGACGACGTTCTGGGCTACCTCATGGTCTGCCTGGGTATCGCCGCCTACACCGCACGCCTGGAGATCGACTACCGGGGCGGCGTCCCCATCGACGAGCCGGTGATCTTCGCCGGGCGCGAAACCCGCCGCGAGGGCCGCAAGTCGCACGTCGAGCTCGCCGTGCGCGCCGCCAGCGCAGCACCCGACGCACCCCCGCTCATCGAAGCCAACGGCCTGTTCGTCATCGTCACCGCAGATCAACTCGCCAAAGACGGTTAAGCACAGACGACCGAGCTGCGGAGGCTGCAGGAGACTCGGCGACGTTGCGACCTGCCGGATCGCTGGTCGCTGAGGATCCTGCCGCCTCCGCTGCGGGCGCGCGTACTCCCTCAGCCACTCGGCGAACGCAAAATGAGCTGTCCCAGCGGTTCGCCCACATGAGCCCGGCCCGAAGGCAGCTCCCCCTCGGCAGCCTCGACATCCCAGACCATGACATCGTTGTCGAGCGTGTACAGCAGGTATCGGCTGTCGGGCGCCCACGCCATGTCTCCGAGGTCGATGCCGATCTCGGGCGAGTGGCGACCCCAATCCTCGGCCAAGTCCACCACCACCACACCCGCTGGCGTGCCGTTGCCATGCAGGAGCCGCAGCGCGATGCGATTGCCGTCCGGCGACATCAATCCTTGCTCGCTCCATCTGTCCGGCGACGCCGCCTGCAGCTCTGCGGGCAGCTCCACTCGCCGCTCTGAGATCACCCCGGTGGAAATCGGGTAGCCCTCGCAGAACGTCGAGCAGTCCTGCGCCAGCTCGGCCTGGTCGTCGCGCTCGCCGAAGCGGCCCGACGCCTCTGCGCAGATCTCCTCGCACCAGTCGTCGCGGCGATCTGGGCCCACAGTGGCACTGAATGAGATGTCAGTGATCTGGCAGCCGTACTCCTCGCACTGCAGCCGAACAACATGACCATCGCCAACGGCGAGCACCCGGCCGGTACCGAGCTGCAGCGCTGCGTTTCGCCCGTCGAGCGCCATGACGCTGCCCGCCATCGACACGACGACATGATCGCCGAGCGCCCCGTGCACGATCGCCTCGTTGGGCATCTGCACCGCCGAGCGGAACACACCGTCGGGGCCGACCACCCGGGCGAACAGATGCTCAGTGCCGCGCACCACCCCCACGATCCCCGGCGGGCTGTAGGCGGGCAGCACTTCGGCTACGTCTTCGGCGATGACGACGGTGTCGCCGCTGTCGATGTCCACCCGCAATACGTCGCGCCTGATGCCCACCACGAGCGCCCCGTCGAGATCGACAAGCGTGTGCGGCAGGCCGGGCAATGGCACGAACCGTGCCTCGCCGGTCAGCAGATCGAGCTGGTACAGGAAGCCGCGGATGTCGCCCGTCGGGTCGCCGGCGAGCGTGGCGATCATCTCGGCGGCGGGGCGTGCTGGCGGCAGCTCGCCGACGGCTGCGTCGAGCGCAGTCGGCGGTGGCAGTGTCGTGCGCGGCGGCTGCGCCGGTGCCGTGGTGGTCGTCGTCGCGGGGGGTTCGGTCGTGGTGGTCGTCGGTGCCAGCGCGGCATCCGGCTCGCTGTCGCTGCGTACCCACGCCACGACCAGTGCAGCCACGGCCAAGGCCGCGGCGAGGCTTGCGAACACGGCCAAGCGCGGCGCCGACGACGGCCGTCGCTCCACCACCGTCTCCTGCACGCTGGCGAAATCGGCGCCGCCCTCCGGCAGGATCTCAAGGCCCTGCGGCGACTCCGGACCCTCGGGCGGTTCGGTCATGCTCACCGCTTCACATTCTGTGCCGCCCGCTGGGCGTGCGTTCCCCGATGGCCTCGAGCAAGGTACAGCGCGCTACCAAGACGTTGCGTTCTGGGCAAGTTCCCGGAACGGCGTAGCCGGATCGGGGCCGGGCTCTCTGGGGAGACCGAGCACCCGCTCGCCGAGGATGTTCCGCTGGATCTCGTCGGTGCCGCCGTAGATCGACGGCGCCGGCGAGAAGACCGCCATCTCCTGCAGCACGCCGTCGGTCGCGGCTTCGTCGCCCCACAGGGTCATGTCCGCGCCGAGGATGGTGCTTGCGAGCGACCGGGCGCGGCGCAGGGCCGCGGTCATGCGCAGCTTCGCCAAGTTGCCCTCGCCGCCGGTGCGCTGGGATTTCTGGCGGCTGCGCATTGCTGACAGCCGCATCACCTCGAGATCGGTGTGCAGCGCCGCAAGTTCTTGGCGGACGACCGGGTCGCCGGCACGGCCGCGGGTGCGAGCTTCTTCGCTGAGCTGGTTGAACGTGCCGGGGCCCACTCCCCCAGCCGCCAGCGGGAGCCGCTTGCCGCGAAACGTGCCGGCTGGCCGGTCGAGGTGACCGGCGATGGAGCCGGGATGCGCCGCTGCGAATGCGAGGCCGTGGCTGCCGCCGATGCCGGCCCGCTCAACCATGAGCGTGGTATTGGTCACTCGCCAGCCGTCGTTCAGCTCGCCGATGACATTCGCATGGGGCACCCGTGCCCCGTCGATGAACACCTCGTTGAACAGCGACCGGCCGGTCATCTCGCGCAGCGGCCGAACCTCCACGCCGTCCTGGTCCATCTCGAAGGCGAACCAAGTGAGGCCCCGGTGCTTGGGGGCTTCAGGGTCGGTGCGCGCGACCAGCATGCCGAGATCTGCATGCGCGCCCTCAGAGGTCCACACCTTCTGGCCGGTGACGATCCACTCGTCGCCGTCGCGGATGGCCTTGGTCTGCAGACCGGCGAGGTCGCTGCCTGCTCCAGGCTCTGAGAAGAGCTGGCACCACGATTCGGTGCCGTTCAAAATGGCCGGCACGAAGCGCTCGATCTGTTCGGGTGTGCCGTGCTCGAGAACGGTGGGCGCCGCCAGCAACATGCCCAGCCCTGCCGGTGCCCCGATGGCACCAGCGGCACGCATCGCTTCGACCAGTACCCGTGTCTCACTGCGACCCCAGCCCCGGCCGTGCGGCTCGGGCAGCGTCGGGTTCGACAGCTTGGCGGCAGCCAGGCGCTGCCACCATTCCTGCACGCTGGCCTCGGGATCCCAGTTGTCCGCGAGCCAGGCATCGAGCTCGGACCTGAGCTCGCCATCCGACGTTGCGCTTACAGATGCCCGCCGCTCGCTCATGGCGGCGAACCCTACCGTTGCCCCCTGCTCAGGCTTCGGCTGCAAAGCGCAGACTGCATCACGCTTCGGGCGCAAAACGAAGGAAGATTGCCGTCGTCGGGGCGAAGAACAGTCGCCACGCTTGCAGGATCCCTCCGTTGGGGCCACAGATCAGGCGCGTCTCGGTGCCGGCGGGCAGCTCGACGACCACTCTGGGGCTGAAGATCCACAGCAGTTGCAGACGCAGCGTGTAGCTGCCTGGACGCAGTACGAAGTGCTCGGTCTGGTCGTCGCGGATCTGCCCGACTCGCTGGTTCTCAATGAGAACCTGGTAGCTGCGGATGGTGTCCCGGTAGTGATGGATACGTTCCAGCACGAGTTCGGCGGTCGCCCCGTCGGGCGTGTCGTCCTCAGCGTCGGTTGCGTCGTCGTGGTCGACTACTTCGGGCATTCCCAGGGGCGTGCGCGGGGCCTTGGCATTGTGGTCGGCCATGCCGCGCCGCATTCGCTCCCATACCGAACGGCGCTCCTCCTCAGCCATCGGACCTCCCGTCGGGCGGCGCAGCGGCGAACGCACCGCCGCACCCAGCCGGCGGCCCGCCTTCGGGGGCAAGGATCGCCTCGACAACAGCCGCCACGCCATCGTGCTCATTGCTCGGTGCGACCCGGTCGGCCGCATCGCGGACCGAGTCGGGAGCATTGGACATCGCGACCGCCTGGCCGGCCCAGCGCAGCATGTCGATGTCGTTCAGCCCATCGCCGAATGCCAGGACGTCTGCGGCGTCGAAGCCGTAGCGCTGGCAGATGATCTCCAGCCCCGCCGACTTGCTCACCCCAGCCGCCGCGATCTCGGCCATGTCCAGGCCAGACGGGCGGATCTCGGTGCCGAGCGGCATTTCCGGAGCGAGCTCGTCAATGAGCGTCAGCGTGTCGACGCCGGGGGCATGCACCAGCCACGTCAAAACAGGCCCGTCGACGGCGCCGAGTGCATCGTCGACGCGGTCAACGCTGATGTCTGCAAGCAGGTCGACGGGCATGACCGGAGCGAAATCGTGCTCCCACACGTGCCGGCCGTCGGCCATGTCGAGCCCGAACCGCACGTCTGGCACCAGCTTGCGGGCAATCTCCGCCGCCTCGATGGCCTCGATGTGCGTCATTGCGCGATCGGCGATCTGCTCGCCCGCGACGGCGTCCATCACCACCGCCCCATTGAGACACACCGCATACGACACGCCCGACGCCTGGCGCACTACCGACTGGGCCTGCGGCCACGGGCGGCCGGTGGCCAAAGCGGTGACGACGCCCGCCGCAGCAAGTGCCCGCAGCGCCGAAGCAGTCCGCTCGGTGAGCACGCCATGGCGGTTGATCAGCGTTCCGTCCACATCGAACGCTGCCAGCCGCGGCAAGCCGGCCCGAGGCCGGGCCGGAGCGTTGCGCGGCGGTGTGGTCATGCCCTGCACGGTAGAGGGCCGGTGTGACACGCGGCATGCCTATTTCGGCCCAGCTCGCTCAGTCGAGATAGGCAGCCGTCGCAGTGGCGGTTTGCAGCAGCCGGTCAGTGTCGCCGGCGGTCTCGAAGATCCGGGTGCGGGTCGTCACCAGGTGATCGGTGCGTGCGAGCACTTCGCCGTCGACGCGAAACGGACCGCCGCGGCCCGGCGCCAAGTAATGCACATCGGCGAACACACAGCGTGAGGTGCGCTCGCCGCCAGCCGCCATGCCGGCGAGGTGATTCGCCATGACCTCGGCGACGACGATCGACGCGCCCCCTTGCAGCGAGCCGAAGGAGTTACGGATGCGGTTGTGCATCGGCAGCTCAATGCGCGGCTCGCCGGGCACTGGGGTGACCTGCAAGTAATCGTCGAGCGCGGGCCGAGGATCGAGCTCGTGGTCCTCCCGATAGTCCACCGTGTTCTCGCGCGCTGTGGAATCCACGACCGGCGTGTCGTCGCGCCGGGGCAGGCGCGCATAGGTACAGGTCGAGCGGGCAACCTCGGTTCCCGCTTCATCCGTCACCGAGGTTTCGGTGACCACTTGGTTCCGGCCGACTCGCAACGGCGTGCAGCGAGCGGTCACTGCCTCGCCCTCGGCGCGGGCAGCCAGCACCGTCGACAGGTGCAGCGTGGCCGACCAGTCGGGCGTCACCTGCAGCACGGCGTGATGTCCCGCCACCGAGTCCACCAGCGTGGCTACGGCGCCGAGCCGCAGCCAGCCCCCCTCGGCCAGAGGACCATCGGCGAGGTCGTCGAGGATCGGCATGGTTGCTGTCAGCGTGCCGTCACCCCTCATCTGATGGCTGAGGCGCAGGTGCCGGAGGATGTGGTTCTGCGGCGGGTACCGAGCGGGCGGCGGCGCTTCGGGGCTCATGCAGCGCGCTCGTCTGCCAGACGGCACAGGGCATCCCACAGCTTCTCCGTGGCATCGGCCAACTCGTCGTTCCCGCCGCCGTTGCCGATGACGAAATTGGATACTTCGCGTCGCTGCTCGTCGGTTGCCTGGGAAGCCAGTCGCGCTTTGGCATCTTCGGAGGTCATGCCGCGCTCGATGAGCCGCTCCAGCCGTATGTCGGGCGGCGCCTCGACGGTGACCACGATCTCATAGGGGAAGCGGGTGTCGCGGCCCAGCGTGCTCTCGGTGAGCACGGCCATGTCGAGCACGACGACGTCGGTTGTGCCAGCCTCGCCGATGGACTCGATCCGCTCGTCGAGGAGCTCGTTGATCGCCGGATGGCTGATGTCGTTGAGGTCTGCGAGCTCGTCGGGATCGTTGAACACGATCGAGGCGAGCGCAGGACGGTCGATGCCGCCGTCGGGACCGGCCAGTTCGCTGCCGAACCGCTCGAGCACGGCCTGCACCGCCGACCCGCCGGGAGCGATGATCTCGCGGCCTAAGGCATCGACATCCACCACCGCTGCTCCGTGACCGGCCAGCAGCCGCGCCACCGACGACTTGCCCGCGCCGATTCCGCCTGTCAGACCGACGATCAGCACCGCGCCCCCTGTGCGCGCCTCAGCACTGCCTTCGCCCGAGCGCCGATCCGCATCGCGCTCAGGCGGCGCGGCGGCTCTCGGCGTCGGTCGGCGGCCCGGCGAATGCCTGGGCGATGTCCATCCACCCAGTTGCCAGCGGGCCGGTGACCGACAACCCGGTTTCGGTGTGGTGTCGCCGCTGGGTGACCGCGAGGCAGAACTCGTAGGCGTCGCCGCTCACCCTGTCGGCCGCATCTTCGGGACCCCACGTCCACACGTCCCCGCTCGGGGCATCCAGCTCGACCCGTACCGGTCCCTCAGGTACCTCAAGGCCCCGGTTGGCGTAGCTCCAGCCGCGCGTGCTCACCCCGATGTGGGCAACATGGCGAAGGCGATCGGTGCGAGGCAACTCCCTGCTGTGAGTGTCGGCCACGTCATGCCCGTGCGACCAGGTCTCCATGAGCCGGGCGGTCACGAACGACAGCGCTCCCATGGATGGTCCGAACCAGGGAATCCGGTCCTTGGGATCGAGCGGGCGCACGGCGTCCAGCATCTTGGTGCGCTCGGCACAGAGCCATTCCCAGATCTCCGCCCCGGACATGGAGGCGAAGTCGAATCCGGCTGCGGTGTGCAGATCCATCTCGCCACGCGCGGCAGCGGCCTTGAAGTCGTCGAAGTGCTCGGGATCGACAACGGCCACAGTGGCCACCCAGTCGGTCATGCCCAGATGCACCATGGTCTCGCGGCTGTCCCAGCCCTCCGCAGGCGTGGGCAGGCGCCACTGCTCCTCGCTGAGGTCGCCGACCACGTCGCCGAGCGCGTCGTTCTCTGCCTGAAGGTCGTCGCAGATGCCGTCCATGGGTGGGGACACTACCCGCACGGCTCAGAGCGATTCCGTGGCTGCCGCCTCACCCATCGAAACGGAGGACGTGACAGCGGCTGACTATGTTGCGCTCGATGAGCAGCTCAGCAGACAGCGAGAGTGCCGCAGTCGCCGATGCAAACGTGTTGTGGCGGCCTGATGCCGAGCGACGTGCGGGGACGCAGCTCTGGCAGTTCGCCGAGCAGATCGGATTCGGGCTCGACCGGAACGCCTACGCGAATCTGCATGCGTGGTCCGTGCAGCATCCAGGGGCGTTCTGGCGCGCCGTGTGGGAGTTCTGCGACGGCATCGGCGAGCTCGGCCCCAACTTCGTCTCCGCAGGGTCGCAGGGCGGTGCTGCCTCGACAGCAGGTGGCGCGACGCCAGGCCCTGGTCTGGAGTTCTTCGCCGGCTCCAGCCTGAACATCGCCGAGCACTACCTGCGGCCCGTCACTGCGGGCGGGCCACACGCCGACGACACGGCCCTGGCGTTCATCGGCGAGGACGCAGCGCAGCTGACGATGACGCACGGCGAGCTGCGCGCCGAGGTGGCAGCGTGCCAGCGGGCGCTGGCGGCCGACGGAGTCGGCGTGGGCGACCGGGTGGCCACAATGCTCCCCAACGGCCCCGAAGCGCTCATCGTATTCCTGGCCACGGCGTCGCTGGGTGCCGTGTACTCGTCGGTCAGCCCCGACTTCGGCATCGACGGCGTGCTCGACCGCTTCGGCCAGATCTCCCCGACCGTCATGGTCGCCGTCGACGGCTACTACTACAACGGCGTGCGCCATCACACGGCAAGCAAGGCGGCCGAGGTGGCCGCCAGCCTGGGAACGACGGGTGCGTCCCTGGGGCGGCTCGTTCTTGCTCCGTACGACCGCAGCGCACCCGCTCCATCAGGCGATGTGTCGGGATCGGCGACATCGTGGACAGAGTGGCTGGCGCCTCATCGCGCCGCCGGGGGCGACGACCTGACGTTCGAACGGCTCAGCTTCGACCAGCCGGTGTACATCCTCTACTCATCTGGCACCACCGGGAAGCCGAAGTGCATCGTGCACCGGGCGGGCGGCGCGCTGCTCAAGCTGTGGAGCGAGCAGCGGCTGCACTTCGATGTCCGGCCCGGTGATCGCGTCATGTACTTCACCACCACCGGCTGGATGATGTGGAACTGGCTCGTCGCGGGGCTGGCCAGCGGCGCATCGCTGGTGCTGTACGACGGATCGCCGTTCCATCCGAGCCCAGCGCGGCTGTTCGACGTGGCCGACGACTGGGGCGTCACGCTGTTCGGCGTCAGCGCCAAGTTCATCGAGGGCGCCATGAAGGCCGGTCTGCGGCCGGCGCAGACCCATGCGCTCGACACCGTGCGCACGATCTCCTCCACCGGTTCTCCGCTGGCGCCCGAGGGTTTCGACTGGGTGTACGAGCAGGTGAAGGCCGACGTGCACCTGGCCTCGTTCTCCGGGGGCACCGACATCTGCGGCGGATTCGTGATCGGTGACCCGACGGGCCCGGTCCGCCGCGGCGAGATCCAGGCGGCTGCGCTCGGCCTCGACGTCGACGTGGCCGATGCCGACGGCGCGTCGCTCGGCGCGGGCACGCAGGGGGAGCTGGTGTGTCGCAACGCCTTCGTGTCCATGCCGCTGCGCTTCTGGGACGACCCGGGCGACGCGCGCTACCGATCTGCCTACTTCGAACGCTTCGAGGGCGTGTGGCACCACGGCGACTACGCCGAATGGACGCCCAGCGGCGGGATCATCATCAGCGGGCGATCCGACGCCACGCTGAATCCTGGCGGGGTGCGCATCGGCACCGCCGAGATCTACCGCCAGGTCGACCGGATCGACGAAGTGCTCGAGAGCGTCGTGATCGGCCAGCAGGTCGCGACCGACGAAGGCTCGACAGCCAGCGCGGACACGCGGGTCGTGCTGTTCGTGAAGCTGCGCGAGGGCGTGACGCTCGACAACGAGCTGATGGGCCGGATCCGCTCGCAGATCCGTTCGGGGGCATCGCCTCGCCACGTGCCCGCAGTGATCGCCCAAGTGCCGGCAATCCCGCGCACCCGCTCAGGGAAGCTCGTGGAGCTGGCGATTCGAGACGTCGTGGAGGGCCGACCGGTGGCCAACGTCGAGGCCATCGACGACCCCGACGCGCTCGACCACTTCGCCGATCATCCCGCACTGGAGGCTTGACGGCGTCCACCATGGTGCTGGGTCGGTCAGCCCTGTCGAAGGAGGCCCGGCACATGATCTTCGCCAAGCCCGTAGCGATCTATCTCAAGCTGGTCGCCGCCGCTGTGGTGGTGAACTTCTTCGTGTTCCCGTTCTACGGACCCGGTGACGAACCCGGCGATCCCGCAAACCTCGATGTGTGGAACGTTCTCGACTGGTTCATGGCAGTCGCACTGGCACTGGTGCTGCTCACCACATGGCAGCGGCGGTCGGCGGCCAGCTTCCACGATCGCGGCGCCCGGGCCATGTTCATCTTCGCTGTCGCCGTGACGATCGCCTTCGTCCCGAATTGGTTTCGGGCGATGGTCGACGGCGGCGACAACTTCACGATCTGGCACCTCATCGACACCGCCTTGCCGATCCTGCTGTGGATGGAGGGGCACCGCCTCTGGAAGGCCTCCTAGCCCCTCCAAGGACGCCTAGAACAGCGATTCGTCGGTGCGGCGCAGACCTTCGATCACCAGCACTGACGCAGCCGTCGCGGCCATGAGCACGACAGCGAGCGCCATGGCCTGACCCCGCAGCGTCTCCCCCGGTGTGCCGAGCAGCCGGAACAGCGCCAGCGGCGCGGTGAGCGTGTCGGGCCGCCGAGGCAGGAACGCCGTCGCACCGAACTCGCCCAGTGATACGGCGAAGGCGAATGCCGCACCTACCGCCACCGCTCGGGATGCAATCGGAACGTCGACCTCACGACGAGTGCGCAACGGCGAGGCACCGAGCACCGATGCCGCTTCCCGCAGCCGGTCGTCGATCGAGCGCAGCGTCGGCACCAGCGTGCGGACGACGAACGGCATCCCGACCAGGGCGTGCGCTACAGGAATGATCCACCACGCCGTGCGGAACTCGAGCGGAGGCGTGTCGAGCGCCAGCAGCATTCCGAGCCCCACGGTCACGGCGGACACGCCGAGCGGCAAGGTCAACCCGACATCGAAGAGTCGCCGGAACCGGCTCGCGCCGGCTACCGCCGCGGCGTGCGCCCGGCCCCCCACCACCACGAACGACGCCAATGCGCCGATGCCGGTGGCAATCAACGTCGCCAGCACGGCGAATCCCAGCGAGTGGCGCAGCGCAGCGAGCGCGGTTGTCGGCAGCATCTGCACGCGATCAGCCAGCGCAGCGAAATTGGCCACTCCATACCCGCCGCCGGTCGCGAATGACCGCTCCACCAGCGTGATGATCGGCACGCCCAGCAGCACCATGGCCACTGCGGCATTGACAGCGATCACGCCGCGCCGCGGCCGGGGCGCCGTGCGTCCGGGCGCCCGTCGAGCCACCGCCCGGCGCCGCTCGGCCACACCCGCCAGTGCGACCAGAGCCGCAACGGCAACGAGCTGGCAGAGCGCCAGCGCGGCGGCTGTCGAGAAGTCGAGCCGCGTGATGGCGTACCGGTAGATCTCGGTCTCTACCGTGGCGCGTGTCGGGCCGCCGAGAATCAGGATCACCCCAAACGATGTGAACGAGAACAGGAACGTGACAGCCGCCGAGGCCGCGACCGCAGGCCGCAGGAGCGGCCAAGTCACATAGCCGAACGCGCGCACCGGCGTCGCGCCGAGCACCGCCGCCGCATCCGCGTTGCGACCGTCCAGGCCGGCCCACCACGAGCCCACCGTCCGCACCACCACGGCGTAGTTGAAGAAAACGTGCGCCAGCAGGATCGCCCACACGGTGTGGTGCAGCGACAGGATGCCGTCGTCGAGACCGAAGCGGTCGAAGACTGCTTCGAAGGCACCAGCCACGACCACCGTCGGCAGCACGAACGGAACGGTGATGACGGCGCGAACGATCCGCCGCGTCCTCGGTCGCAGGCGGGCCAGCGCTGCCGCCGCCGGAATGCCGACGGCAAGGGTGAGCGCCGTCGACGCGACGGCCTGCCAGACCGTGAACCACATCACCCCGCGAATCGACGAGCGCCCCAGGAGATCGCCGAGGCTGTTGAGCCCGTCTGCCACCACGGTGAGCACCGGGTAGGCGAAGAACACCGCCAGGAACCCGAGCGGAGCTGCGGCGGCGAGTGCCCAGCCGAGCACTGCCGCCACCTGGCGCCGCCGCGGCGGCCGGGCCACCGTCACATTGCCCATCGCCTCGGCCAGTGGGCGCGCCGTGCGCTCAGCGCAGAACGATCTCCACCCAGCGCTCGGTCCACGCGTCGCGATTGGCCTCGATCTCAGCCGGATCGAGCATGAGCGGGTGCGGCGGCACTGCGGTGTGTTCGACGAACTCAGGCGGGAGGGTCGCGCTCTCGATGACGGGGTAGACGAACATGTTGAGCGGAACATCGTTCTGCCATGTCTCGCTCAGCATGAAATCGATGAGCGCACGCGCCCCGGCTTCGTTGTCGGTGCCCGCCAAGATGCCGGCGAATTCGATCTGGCGGTAACACGACTCGGTGATGACCCCTGTCGGCGCTTCGTCGGTCGGCGGATCGGCGTAGATCACCTCAGCCGGCGGGCTGGAGGCATACGACACGACCATTGATCGTTCGCCCGCGCCGGAGATGAACTCACCGTAGTAAGCGTCCTCCCAGCCGGCGGTAACCGTGACGCCGTTTGCCCGCAAGTCCTCCCAGTACAGCTCCCACCCGTCGCCGAAGGCGGCAATGGTGGCGAGCAGGAAAGCCAGGCCCGGCGAGGAGGTCTCGGGATGCTGCACGACCAACTGGTCGGCGAACTCGGGGAACGTCAGCTCGTCGAGGGTCACGGGCTCCCACGGCACCGCGTCCTTCCAGTAGTTCACGCACACGTCGCCGTAGTCCACCGGGGTGACGCGATGGCGAGGATCGATCTGCAGATCCTCGGGCACGCCGGCAAGCGCAGGCGATTCATACCGCTTGAAGATGCCGGCGTCGAGGCCGCGCTGCAGGAACGTGTTGTCGATGCCGAACAGCACATCGCCCAACGGCGCGCCCTTGGTGAGGATCGCCTCAGCCACCAGCGTGCCGGCATCGCCGACTTCGAGCAGTTCCACCGTCACGCCGGTCTGCGCCGTGAATTCCTCGAGCGTCCCGTCGGACAGGTTGAACGAGTCGTGAGTGATCAGCGTCACGGTCGTGCCTTCGATCGACGGCTCGGTGGTGGTCGTCGCCGGGGCCGCCGCGTCCTCCGCCGGAGATTCGGTCTCGGGAGGCGGAGCTGGAATGTTGGTCTCGGGAGCGTCGCCGTCACCGCAGGCTGCGACCAGCAGCATGGTGGCTGCGACGGCAACAGCGAGACGGTACGGCCTGCGCACTCGGTGGGTGGTCATGTGCTTCCTCCGCTGGCATTACCCAGATCAGGTTCTCGGGTCGGCGGCAGCACTGCTGTCGCCCTCTCAGCCCTCTGGGCTCCCCGGTATGTGTTGTCGCGGTCACCTTACCGTGCGGCCCAGCGTGCGGTGCCGGCCGGCCAGTGTCGGAACCGGCCTCAGAACCAGCGCCGCGAGGTGCGCAGCGGTGTCAGCACCGGCGCCGTGGAGATCAGATCCAGCAGCTCCAACTGGTCCTCGCTGAGATAACGGGTGCGGCCCGCGATCTCGGCGAGCGGCTGCAGGGCGATGCCCGTCGAGTGCACGCCGACCATGCATCCCGATGTGCCCTCCATGAGCACCTCGACCGCTCGGGCCCCGAGCCGGCTGCCAAGCAGCCGGTCGGCCGGCGTCGGCGGCCCGCCGCGCTGGATGTACCCCAGCACTGTCGTGCGCGTGTCGTAGCCCGTGCGCTCCGCCAGCAGATCGCCCACGAATTGCCCCATGCCGTCGAGGATCCGGTTGCCCCATTCGTCGGTGCCGGTGTCTGGCGCCTCGACGCTGCTGTCGGGAACAGCGCCCTCGGCGACCACCACGATCGACGCATTTCGGTCGCGGTGATGCCGTGCAATGAGACGCTCGGCAATGCCGTCGATGTTGAACGGCGCTTCGGGCACGAGGATGGCGGCGGCGCCCCCAGCGATGCCCGCACCGGCCGCTATGTGGCCGGCTTGGCGGCCCATCACCTCGAGCACCATGATCCGGTTGTGCGACTCGGCGGTGGTGTGGAGCCGGTCGACCGCCTCGGTGGCGACGCCCAGCGCCGTGTCGAATCCGATGCAGACATCGGTGCCCTGTACGTCGTTGTCGATCGTCTTGGGCACTGCGATCACCGGGAACCCGGCGTCGGAGAGCCGTGCGGCGGTGATCAGCGTGCCGTCGCCGCCGATCGTCACCAGCGCGTCCACGCCGTCGCGCTCGAGCTGCGCTATCAGCGGCGCCGCACCCTCGGTCTCGAGGCGTCGGCTGCTGCGAGAGGTGCCGAGCATCGTGCCGCCGCGTGGCAGCGCACCCCGCATCGCCTCGGAATCGAGCTTCACGCTGTCGCCGTCGAGCACGCCGTTCCAGCCGCGCCGGTAGCCGATGACGCTGCGATCCATCTCGTGGCCGGCCGCTCGAACGACTCCCCGGATCGCCGCGTTCAGGCCTGCGCAGTCGCCCCCGCCGGTAAGCACCCCGATTCGCACGGGCTCAAGCTAATCGGAGTGCTCACGGGCACTCGCGAGGGCCCATCGCCCGCAGATCCTGCGCTTGCCGCGAGGCCGTCCGACGGGTCGAACAATTGCGAGTCGCCGGCTGCTGGCGCAGGCGAACTCAGGCGGTGACGAGCACCCCGGCAGCTTCGAGCTGGTCGAGCCGTTGGTTGTCATACCCGAGCAGCCCGCCGATGACGTCACGGTTGTCGGCTCCGTGGGCTGCGACATGGCCGTCGGTGCCGATGCCTGAGCCGAGCGCCGGACGTGCGGGTACGGCGAAGCCCGAAGCGGTGTCGGCCAGCAACCCGCGATGCGTAGCCCAATCGGTTCCCGCCAGCTCGGTGAGGGAACGCATCTCGGCCACGCTGAACGGCGTGCCCGCTTCGATGGCTTGCCGGAAGTCGTCCACGTCGGCGAATCCTGCCGCCCACTGGGTCATCTCGTCGTACAGCTCATAGCGGTTGGCCATGCGGGCTGCAGGCGTGGCGAATCGAGGATCATCAGCCAGCTCGGGCCGGCCCATCGCCTTGAGCAGGTCGTCGAACCACGCTGCGGGGTTGCCGGCGATGGCCCACACCCGCCCGTCGGGCAGCACCAAGATCGGGCATTCGTGGGCGAGGCCTGCGTTGGGCCCGTCCCAGCCGCCCGCCAGCTCCAGCGCCGACCACTCTTGGATGTACACCATCGCTTCCACCATGCACACGTCGATGTGGCCGCCCCGGCCCGTCCGTGCCGCCTTCACCAGCATGGCGTTGACGGTTGCGGCCGCCGACATCGCTGTCACGATGTCGCCCACCACCAGCGGCGGGTTCTCGGGTCGGGCGCCGGTCTCGCGGACGGCGTAGTCGATGTAGCCCGACTCCATGTGGCCGACAGGTGCGTATGCCCGCTTGTCGGCCCACGGTCCGGTCTGGCCGAATCCGGTGACCGAGCAGTACACGAGCGCGGGGTGCGCGGCGCACATCTCGTCGGGCCCGAGCCCGAACTTGGCCATCACGCCGGGCCGGTAGTTCTCCACCACCGCATCGCAGCGGCCGACGAGTTCCCGCACCAGCTCCGGCGCCCCGGGCGCCCGCAGGTCGATCGAGCAGAAGCGCTTGCCGGCGTTCTGCTGGGAGAAGTACGGGTTGACATCGCCCGGGACATAGGGCGGGAATGTCCGACTCAGATCGCCGTCCGTCGGCTCGATCTTGATGACCTCTGCACCCATGTCGGCCATCATCCGGGTAGCCAGCGGCCCCGCCACCACACGCGTGAAGTCCAACACCCGGATGCCCTCAAGCGGCCGCTCCCCCGCCTTGTCCGCGCTGCTGTCGCTCATAGCGCCGCGAATTCTGGCACGCCTCGCGGCTGCCCGTCCTATTCGACTCTGCTCAGCCCTTTAGCCTGTGTCATGGAGGGGGTTCTCAGCCTGCGTCCCGTCGCAGGGGATGTCCCCGGAGACTCGACATGTCGGATGACCAGCTGCACCCCGTCGCGATAGAAGCGCGAAGCGATTACCGGCTGTGGGTCCGCTTCGATGACGGTGTCGAAGGCGAGATCGACCTATCCCATCGCGCCGGACGTGGCGTCTTTGCAATCTGGAACGAGGGCGGCGTATTCGAGTCGGCGAGCATCACGCCCCATCGCACGATCCGCTGGTCTGACGACGCAGAAGTCTGTGCCGACGCCGTCTACCTCGAGATCACCGGCCGCGAACCCGAGGAGATCCTGCCGGGCCTGCGGGCCTTGGCGGATGCCTGAACACCGACAACTAGCGTGCGGCTAGATGAGCGACCAGCAGGCTTCCGGGTTGCGGAAGTTCTGGCGTGAGTGGTTGGGGGCTGATAGTCGCCCTCGTGATATTGCGGGTAGTCAGGTGGTTGACAGATTGGCCGTGGTGGTACTTCAGCCTGCCTGCCGCAGTTGTGTGCGTCGGGGTGCTTGCGTGGGAGTGGCGGGCTGGCAGGTTGCGGTTTCAGAAATTCTGGCGACGCGGCGATTAGCCCGGGGTGGGCGATACAGGAGTCGAACCTGTGACCTCTTGCGTGTCATGCAAGCGCGCTAACCAACTGCGCCAATCGCCCGAAGGGCGATGCAAGCTAACGCAGCGCCCTGAGGGCGACTCACGCTAGCACCCTGCCCATATGGCTCGGCCGACGCCTTCAGCCTGCTCGAGGTCCGGTCGGCCGGCGAGGCGGAGACCGGATTCGAACCGGCGTACACGGCTTTGCAGGCCGCTGCCTAACCACTCGGCCACTCCGCCCGGGACTTCGCAGGGTAGTGGTCTGCCCCCCGAATGACGGCAGCATTTCCAGCGGCGTGCGCTGCGGCGCACTGGTAGCCAGACGGTGCGGCGCAGGCCTTGCTCCGCCTCCCCGCACCGCTGCTCCCATACACTCGGCAGCCAAGGCAGTTCGCCGTGTGGCCCCACTGCCCAGCGTTGTCGCAGTTCGCGTAGCTGGCAGCGCAACCCTTGGGCCACGACCTTCGAAAAGACCCCCGTGACAACATTCAGTGAACTAGGCGTACCCGAACCCCTCTGCGACACCCTGGCTGACCAAGGAATCACCGAGCCGTTCGCCATCCAGGAATTGACCATCGGCGAAGCACTCGCCGGCCGGGACGTCTGCGGCAAAGCCAAGACGGGTTCGGGCAAGACGCTGGCGTTCAGCCTGCCCATGCTGGCGCTGACGCCGCGTGCTGCCGACGGCCACCCCACCACCCTCATGCTCACGCCGACCCGCGAGCTGGCGAACCAGATCGCCGCCGTGGTCGAGCCGCTGGCCAAGGCTGCCGACCTGCGGTCGATCGCCACCTACGGCGGCACCAACCTCGATCGGCAGATCGAGCTGCTGTCGGGCGGCATGGACGTCGTCATCGCCACCCCCGGACGGCTCATCGATCTCATCGACCGCGGTGCCGTCAATGTGTCGGGCATCCAGCGGGTGGTGGTCGACGAAGCCGACCGGATGGCCGACATGGGGTTTCTGCCCCAGGTCGAGTGGGTGCTGCGTCACATCGACGGCCAGCATCAGACGCTGCTGTTCTCGGCGACGCTCGACGGCGTGGTGGACACGCTGGTCAAGCGGCACCTGCGAGACCCGGTCTTCCACGAAGTCACCGAACGCGAGGTGACTGTCTCGGAGATGGGGCACCTGTTCCTGTCGGTGCACAAGATGGACCGGGTACGGGTCGCCGCCCGCATCATCGAGGCGAACGGGCGCACGCTGCTGTTCACCCGCACGAAGCGGGGCGCCGACCAGCTCACCCGTGAGCTGCGAGAGGCCGGGGTGCAGGCAGGCGCCATCCACGGCGACCTGCCCCAGGTCAAGCGGGAGCGTGCGCTCGCCAGCTTCGCCAAGGGCAAGCTGACTGCGTTGGTGGCTACCGATGTCGCCGCCCGCGGGTTGCACATCGATGAGGTCGACGTGGTGGTGCACTACAACGTGCCCCCCGAGCACAAGACCTACCTGCACCGCTCCGGTCGGACGGCTCGCGCGGGCCGCAGCGGCACCGCCGTCACCATGTTCCTGTGGGACGAAGAGCTCGAGGTGCGCCAGCTGCAGCGCCGGCTCGGCCTGCGGTTGCGGCTGCACGACATGTTCTCGAACGACGAGCGTCTTGACGATCTCGCGGCGTTCGCAGCCAGCAGCGACAACGCCAGCCGCTGAAAACGGCTTTAGACGGACCGGGGCCTACCGGTACCCTTGCCTATCCAGCGGCAATCTGGCCGCTGGAACCCGGCCTCCGGAATCGAAGGCCCAGGACGAAGGCTCAGCTGTGGACAGTGCGAGGCGCGCGAGCGCCCCGAACGACGATGCGGCGGCCTGGCCGCTGCCCGCCTCGGGTGCATGGCACCCGGGCCTCGGCGCGGGCGAGCGGCAGTTCTTCGAGCTGTCGCCGGATCGTCCGTTCACGCTGGAGGGCGGCGGTGTGCTCCACAAGCCGGTGCTCGCGTATGAGACCTGGGGCGCACTCGATGCTGACGCTTCCAACGCCGTGCTGGTCTGCCATGCCCTGACCGGCGATGCGCACGCTCATGGCGCAGCACACCCGCCTGCTCAGATCACTGAGGGCTGGTGGAACGACTTCATCGGCCCCGGCCGCCCGCTCGACACCAACCGCTACTTCATCGTGTGCGCCAACGTGCTCGGCGGCTGCCAAGGCAGCACCGGCCCGTCGTCGTTGAACCCGTCCACCGGCGATCGCTACGGGCCCGACTTTCCCGTGGTCACCAACCGCGACGTCGTGCGTTCGCAGTGGGCGCTCGGCCGGCACCTCAGCATCGACCGTTGGCTCAGCGTCGTCGGCGGCTCGATGGGGGGCATGGCCGTGCTGGAGTGGGGCATCACCTACCCCCAGCGGGCCGGCTCGCTGGTCGTGATCGCCGCGTCAGCGGAGGCATCCGCGCAGCAGATCGCCTGGAGCAAGGTCGGACGGCAGGCGATCTATGACGACCCCAACTTCAGGGGCGGTCGCTACTACGACGCACCCGACGGCGACGGGCCCCATCGTGGTCTCGCCAATGCACGGCGGATCGCCATGATCCACTACCGCTCCGGCGACGAGTTCGATCGCCGGTTCGCCCGCCACAGCGAAGACCCGGTGCTGCCGCTGCGCCTCGAGCAGCGCTTCGACGTCGAGAGCTATCTCGACTACCAGGGAGCGAAGTTCGTGCCTCGCTTCGACGCCAACACCTACCTGGTGCTCAACAAGATGATGGACCTGCACGATGTCGGGCGGGGCCGCGGCGGCATCGATGCCGCGCTCGCACGCATCGTGGCGCCAACCATGGTGATGAGCGTGCGCACCGATTTCCTGTACCCACGACCCCAGCAGCTCAGGATTGTCGAGGCGCTGCGCAGCCGGGAGGCTATGCGAGTCGAGCACGTCGACATCGACAGCGACAACGGCCATGACGGCTTCCTCACCGAGCCCGACCAGACCGGCCCGCCGATGGGCGAGTTCATCGACGACATCTACAAGAGCGCTGCGGGCCCGCCGGGAGCCACCCGTTGATCGCCAGCGGCACCGCGCTGCTGGCCGATGGGCATGCCAACGTGCCGTCGGAAGCCGTGGGCTCGGGCCTTGGCGTGTGGTGGCTGCTGGTTGCGGTGCTGGGCCTGCTCACCGTGGCGTGCGGAACCGGATTCGTCGTGTACCTGCGGCGGACGGCCCCGCAGCGGTGGCAAGGTGACGTGAGCACCGCGGCCGAGCCATCATGAGAGCCAGAACGACATGAGCGAGAACTTCGACCCACAGGAAATGATCACCCGCTTCGCCGAGCGTGCCGAGGCGGTGCGCAAGCGCAACCTGCCCGCCATCGGGGGCGAGGAGCGGCGTCACTTCATCCGTCAGGCCGAGCTCGACTTCATGGACTACGCCATGATCGGCGATGCCACCGCCACGCTCGACGACGGGATCCTGACGCTGCGGATCGACCTGCGGCCCCCTGCCGAGTAACCCGTCCGAACGCGGCTCTACCCCGCCAGATCCACGGGTCTCTGCGATAGGCGCTTGCTACAGTGATCCGCCGCGCGGATGTAGCTCAGTTGGTTAGAGCGCAACCTTGCCAAGGTTGAGGTCGCCGGTTCGACCCCGGTCATCCGCTCCAAGTTCCATCACAGGAGAACAACATGGGTGCACTTGACGGACGTGTCGTGCTGATCACCGGCGCCGGCCGCGGCATCGGTCGTGAGCATGCGCTGCTGATGGCGTCGGAGGGGGCGAAGATCGTCGTGAACGATCTCGGCGGCTCCGCCGACGGCACCGGCGCAGACCAGGGACCTGCGCAAGAGGTGGTGTCCGAGATCGAGGCCATGGGCGGTGAGGCCGTAGCGAACGGCGACAGCGTCACCGACTGGGAGGGCGCCCAGCGCATGGTGAATCAGGCCGTCGAGGCCTTCGGCGACCTGCACGTGCTGGTCAACAACGCAGGGATCCTGCGCGACCGTGTCGTGGTCAACATGACCGAGCCGGAGTGGGATGCCGTCGTGGAAGTGCACATGAAGGGCCACTTCTGCCCGACCCGGTGGGCGGCTGCGTATTGGCGCGAGCAGTCCAAGGCGGGCAAGGAAGTCAACGGCTCGATCATCAATACGGCATCGGGCGCGATGCTCGGCAACCTGGGTCAGTTCAACTACACGGGCGCCAAGGCGGGCATTGCTGCGATGACGCTCGTGGCTGCGGGCGAACTGGCCCGCTACAACGTGCGCGTCAACTGCCTGGCGCCGGTGGCACGGACACGCCTGACGCTGCAGACGCCCGGGCTGGGCGACGTAGTGAAGGCGCCCGACGACCCCGCGCAGTTCGATGTGTACGACCCGGCAAACGTCAGCCCGCTGGTGGCGTACCTCTCAACCGAAGACTGCCCGTTCACAGGCGGGGTATTCCATGTGGGCGCCAACGAGGTCGGCCTCTATCAGGGCTGGTCACTCGCCGATGACGACATCATCGTCACTGAGGGGCGCTGGACCGTCGAAGGTCTGACCACCATGGCTCCCCGGCTGAACGAGGGCCGTTCGAAGCTGGCCTCAGTGGCAACGTCGATCGGCGACACGTTCAAGAACTACGGACAGCGCGAGCCGACGGCGTAGCGTTTCGGGCAACGACCCGACTCTGTGTGAACGGCAGCTTTGCTGGGAAGCCGCGGGTCACGACCAGAAGTGCAGGACGTCCAACAACCAGTCCGCCCGGCGCCGGATCTCTCGCCACGCACGTCTCGGCCACTGCTCGCGCTCACTGGCCACGCCAACACGGTAGCCACGATGCGCTGGCTCTGGACGCTCCACCGGGGTGGTCGGGGCAGGGGCACCCATGCTCAAACAGATGAAGCGCTTTGTGGTCACGTCGCGTGGGCTTGGGGGCGCTTCATAACTGCGCGTGGGCACCCCTGCCCCCGCCCACCCCTCGTCGGTCCGTTTCTTCGCCTTGCGTGCTAATTCGCTCGTGGATTTTCGGGTCCAGGTGTGACAATGGGTGCGTGGCGCAACTCACGCTCGCTCGATACGAGGCGCAAGGCAACGATTTCCTGATCGCACTCATGAGCGGGCGCGAACTCGAATTGCTCGACCGAGCGTTGGCAGCGCGCGGTCTGGATCGGGCAGCCGTGGCGCAGTCCATTTGTGACCGTGCAACTGGCGTCGGGACTCGCCCGAGCTATCGACACTCCCGTGGTGCTGATGGGTTCATCATCGGTCTTGATCGCAGACCTCGGGACAGCGTACGAATGCACCTGCTGAATTCGGACGGCTCATTTGCAGAAACCAGCGGCAACGGACTCGCCTGCCTTGCGCAGGCGTCGCACGACGCAGGAATCATCGGTTCCGGTCCCCTACAAGCCTTCGAGACAGACGCCGGAGAGCAACACTGCACCGTGTGGCACGCGAAGCAAGCTCCCGATCCGGAATCTGCACAAAGTGCGGGGGCCGATGAATGGTTTGTTGAGGTTGCGATGCCGGTAGTGGTCGAAGGTCCAGAGATACCTCCTGAACTCGAAGATCGCATTCGCGGTACTTTCGGTGGCGATCTTCGACACCTCGGCACCGGCAGCGTGGGGAACCCACACCTCGTGATCGCGCTTCGCCGTCCGCCAGTGAGCGTTCCTGTACCTGAGCTGAGCAAGCATGCTGCTGATCTGGGCGAATGTGTGGCCCGGCTCGGCCGCATCTACGAGACGTATTTCCCGGATGGCATCAATGTTGAGTTCATCTGGCCCTTCAGGCCCAATCCCGTTCAGCGCGATCAGGCTTGGACACTCCAGATGTCAGTGTGGGAACGCGGCGCTGGCCTAACCGTTTCCTGCGGCAGCGGCTCCGTCGTGGCGGCCACGCTGGCTCGACGCTGGGGCTTTGTGCGTGACATCAATGAGGTCGACATTTGGACTGCACCCGTGAGCGACAGCAACGGAATGCACGGCGAGAGCCTTCAGATTCGGGTTCGCACGAATCCACCGCCGCAACTACGCGTGATTGCTGAGCGGATCGAGACGGGTATCTCGTTTGAACTCGACAGCATCGGGGCATAGCTCCATGGCCTCGCAAACCCCTGCAGCCGACCGCCAAGACGACGAGTCGCATCGGGGGGGGTTTGGGGAGTTTGGGGGGGCTGAATCGGGGCTGATTGATCGGGCTTTTCGGGAGCAGATCGTGCTGGTGGGGGTGCAGCTGGCGGAGCGGACTGCTGACGAGGTGGACGCCAATCTTGACGAGCTGGAACGGTTGGTGGACACCGCGGGCGCGGATTCGGTGGAGCGGATCGTTCAACGGCGGGATGCGCCCGATCCGGCGACGTTCGTGGGACGGGGGAAGGCCGACGAGATCCTGGATGCGTCGCTTGAGCACGATGCCGACACCGTGGTGTTCGACGACGAGCTGTCGCCAGCGCAGCAGTTCAACCTGGAGCGCATTCTGAAACGCACCGCGCTCGACCGCACCGCGGTCATTCTTGACATCTTCGCCCAGAACGCCACGACGCTCGAAGGCAAGGCGCAGGTGGAGTTGGCACAGCTCCGCTACCGGCTGCCGCGATTGCGCGGCCGCGGGCGGCAGCTGTCCCAGCAGGCTGGCGGGATCGGCACGCGAGGACCGGGCGAGACCCAGCTCGAGGTGGATCGCCGACGGATCCAGCGGCGGCTGGCGCGACTCGAGAAGGATCTGCGCGGGCTGCGGCGGACCCGGCTGAACCAGCGCAAGTCGCGCCGGCGCTCCCGCTACCACACGGTCGCGATCGTGGGTTACACCAATGCTGGCAAGTCGACCCTGCTGCGGCGCCTCACCGGCGCCAACGTGCTGGTGGAAGACCGATTGTTCGCCACGCTCGACGCCACCACCCGGCGGCTGCAACTGCCCGGCGGCGAGACAGTGCTGATCACCGACACAGTCGGCTTCATCAAGAAGCTGCCGACATCGCTGGTGGAGGCCTTCATGTCGACGCTGGAGGAGGTGGCCGAGGCCGACCTGCTGGTGCACCTGGTCGACGCCTCAGCGGCGGAACCGGAGATGCACATCGATGTGGTGCGCTCCGTGCTGCGCGAGATCGGCGCCGGCGACGTCGAAGAGCTCATCGCATTCAACAAGTGCGATGCCGCTGACGACGGCACAGTCGGACAGCTGCTGGAGCGCTACGAGGGCTCCCATGCGATCTCGGCCAGCAGCGGCGACGGCGTCGAGAATCTCCTGCTTGCTGTCGGCGACCGGCTCCGGCACCTCACCGAGGTCACCGAACTGCGCATCCCCTACTCCCGCGGCGACACTCTCGCGGCTGTCCACCGGGAAGGCGAAGTGCTCTCGGAAGCTCATGACGACCATGGGACCGTGGTGCGTGCACGACTCGACGCCGTCTCCCGCAGCCTGTTCGCCGAATTCGCGACCGGAACCGCTGACGACGGCACCCCTTCAGATGTTGCCCGCGGCAACGGCGCGCAATGATGTCGCGGTGAACGCATCTGTCGGATACGTGCCGCCGCCGTATCCCTATGACCGGTTGGACGAGCTGAAACCGCTCGCTGATCGGCACGATGGCGGGCTGGTGGACCTCTCCATCGGCACGCCGGTGGATCCGCCCACGCCGGCTGTGCTGGCGGCGCTGGGTGGGTCGGATTCCGAGCGTGGCTACCCGCCGTCGATCGGCACGCCCGAGCTTCGGGAGGCCGCTGCGCATTGGTGCGCGGAACGGCTCGGTGTGCAGGTGGACAGCGGTACCGAGGTGGCAGCAACGATCGGCTCGAAGGAGTTCGTGGCCGGGCTGCCGCACTGGCTGAGACTTCGCACGCCCGAGCGCGACACCGTGCTGTTCCCTGAAGTGAGCTATCCCAGCTATGCGATGGGAGCTGAGCTGGCCGGCTGCCGGGCAGTGCCCGTGCCGGCTGACGAGCACTGGTCGATCCAGCTCGACGCCATCTCCGACGCCGACGCCGAACGGGCTCTGGTGCTGTGGGTGAACACGCCGGGCAACCCTGCAGGAGGCCTGGACGATCTCGACGCTGCTGCGCGCTGGGGACGCGAACGGGACGTGCCTGTCTTCAGCGATGAGTGCTACGCCGAGTTCACCTGGGACGGACCTCCGCGCACGATCCTGACACAGGCCGGAGTCGACACCGCCGC
The DNA here is from genome assembly GCF_965219595.1 of Candidatus Poriferisodalis sp. NCBI lineage: Bacteria > Bacillati > Actinomycetota > Acidimicrobiia > Acidimicrobiales > Candidatus Poriferisodalaceae > Candidatus Poriferisodalis > Candidatus Poriferisodalis sp. Next base: position 2,321,925 of record NZ_OZ244781.1, on the reverse strand, counting down.
AGTGGTGCGAGCAACGGTTGACGGGGTCGTCGCTGTGCACTCCTTGTCCAAGCGGTCGAATCTGGCGGGTGTGAGGGTGGGCTTCTACGCAGGCGATCCCGAGCTCGTGCACTACCTGCGGGAGGTTCGCAAGCACGCCGGCTTCATGGTGCCGGGCCCGGCGCAGGCGGCAGCGGTCGCAGCGCTGGCCGACCAAGTCCATGTCGCTGAACAGCGAGAGCGATACCGGAACCGGCTGGAGCGCCTCGCTCGCATCGTCGGCCGATTCGGACCCGAACCCGCGCTGCCACGCGGCGGGTTCTACCTGTGGGCTACAGCCCCCGATGGCGACGCGTGGGCGTTCACTCGCACGCTGCTCACTGAGGTGGGCATTCTCGTATCGCCGGGTGAGTTCTACGGATCGGCCGCAGCTGATCGTGTCCGGGTAGCCGCCGTGCTGACCGATGACGCCCTCGACATGGTCGAATCCCGCCTGAGCTAAACCTTCGATTGAAACTTGAAGCTTGGTGCGGCCAAGTGCCTTCAGGATTCAAGCTGCTGTATTTGGTCGGCCATCTCCGCAGGGCTTCCGTGCGAGATCCAGGTGATCCTGGGGTCGCGGACGAACCAGCGCTGCTGGCGGCGGGCAAATCGCCGGGTACGTGCGACGGCGACGTTGAGTGCTTCGTCGAGCGTGCATTCCCCTGCCAGGTGCGCTCGCAGCTCCTTGTAGCCGAGAGCTTGCGCAGCCGTACGCGACAGCGGCCGAGCAGCGAGCCGGCGCACCTCTTCGAGCATTCCCTGCTCCATCTGTTGGCGGTACCTGTCGCCGATGAGCTCGTCCAGCGCCGCCCGACCGGCATCGATGCCCACGATCCGGAACGGGACCTCGGGATAGCTCTGCAACCCCGGCCCGAATGACGAGAACGATCGGCCGGTTCCGAGGCACACGGAAAGGGCTCGGACGATCCGTCGCAGGTTCGTCGGCTCCATGCGTGAGGCTGCCAGCGGGTCCAGCTCGACCAGCCGGCGGTGCAGAGCGACGGTCCCCTCGGGCTCACCTGCTGCACACGCCTCGGCTTCCAGCTCGGCGGCGATGTCGGCGAACTCGGGGGGCGGCGTGAGACCATCGACGACGGCACGCAGGTACAGGCCGGTGCCGCCGACCAGCAGCGCGGCAGCGCCCCTGCCGGTGATGTCGGCCATGGCCGCTTCGAACGCAGTGGCGTAGTCGACCACAGTGAACCGCTCTGCGGGATCGACAAGGTCGATGAGGTGGTGCGGCACGTCGGCCTGCTCGGCGGCCGTGGGCTTGGCGGTGCCGATGTCCATGCCCCGGTACACCTGCATCGAGTCAACCGACACCAATTCCGTCGTACCCGCGATGTCCGGCCGCGAGTGGGTTCGCCTGGCCAGTTCCAGCGCAAGCGCCGACTTGCCCGACGCCGTCGGGCCCACGATGACCAGGGGCCGATGGCCGCTGTCACCACCCATGGCGTCGCGCCTCTCAGCGGGCAGCAACCGGAATGCGGGTGCGGTGTCGCGCTGGGGCGGTGACCTCAATGAGTTCACCGCTGAGGTGGAAGGTGGCAGCGCCGGTGACCCGCACCCGTGCGTAGGTGCCCGTCCGCAACGGCTCATCAGCGGCAAAGTGCACGAGGCGGTTCTGCCGGGTGCGACCGGTGAGCGTGCCCGGATCTCGCTTTGACGGTCCCTCCACCAGCACCTCTTCGATGCGACCCACCCGTGACTCGTTGCCGAGGCGAGCTGATCGCTCGATCACGGTTCGCAGCCGCTCCATGCGTTCGGCCGATACACGGGGGTCCACGAACTGATCGGCCAGCTCAGCGGCTTCGGTGCCCGGCCGTGGCGAGAAGACGAACGTGAACGCGCTGTCGAATTGGGCCGTCGCAGCCAGTTCGAGCGTGTCCGCGAAGTCGCGCTCGGTCTCGCCGGGAAAGCCCACGATGATGTCGGTGCTGACCGCGAGGTCGTCGACGGCGGCACGGGCGGCCGCCAGCCGCTCCAGGTAACGCTGGGCGCTGTAGCCCCTGTGCATTGCCCTCAGCACTTCGTCGCTGCCGGACTGCAGGGGCAGGTGCAGGTGCTCGCACACCGCGGGCGTCTCGGCCACGGCTGCGATGACATCGGCTCGCAGGTCCTTCGGGTGTGGGCTGGTGAAGCGCACGCGCTCGATGCCATCGACCGCGCCGACCGCCCGCAGCAGATCGCCGAACAGCGGGCGGGCCGTGCGCCGCCCGCTGGTCCAGACCTCGCCAGCCCGCCACGCAGCTTCAGCGGCGGCGTCCGCACCGGGTGAGCCGTTCGTGGGGCGGAGCGCCAGGGTCACGTCGCGGCCGTAGCTGTTGACGTTCTGGCCCAGCAGGGTCACCTCGCTGACGCCGTCGGCTGCCAGGCGGCGCACCTCGTCGATGAGCTCGCCGAACGGTCGGGAGATCTCCCGACCCCGCACCGAGGGCACGATGCAGAACGCGCAGGTGTTGTCGCAGCCGATCTGGATCGTGACCCATGCGGCGTGCTGGGCATCCCGTCGAACCGGCAGGGCCGAGGGGAACTCGTCGGACTCGGCCAGGATCTCCGTCACCGGACCCGAAACACGGGCCTCGCTCAGCAGGTCGGCAGCACGGGCCACGTTGTGCGTGCCGAACACCACGTCGACGTGGGGCGCCCGCTGGCGCACGAGATCCTGATCCTTCTGCGCGAGGCAGCCGGCGACGGCGATCTGTACCTCGGGTCGTTCCTCTTTGAGGCGCTTGAGGTGTCCGAGCTGCCCGTAGAGCTTGTTGTCGGCGTTCTCGCGGATGCAGCAGGTGTTGAGCACGATGACGTCGGCGTCGGCCATCGTCGTCGCGGCCACGAGATCGTCGGCTTCCAGCAGGCCGGCGATCCGCTCGGAGTCGTGCTCGTTCATCTGGCACCCGTAGGTGCGCACGAAGTAGCTGCGCCGGCCCGCGTTCTCGCCCACTTGCTCGCCCGCAGTCACGGCGTCAAGGCTAGGGGCGCGCCCAAAGGCGGAAGGCAGGTTGAATTCAGTCAGATCAGGCCGCGGTCAGCGCTGCGTGAAAGCGAAGTTCTCCGACATGTTCTCGCGGGCGTGGGCCATGAAGCCCAAGTACTGCTTGATGTTGCCGTTGAAGTTGCCGTCCTGGCGGCGGTTCTCGGCGCCTTCGAAGTTGTAGTAGCCGGGTGTGCAATCGCGGTTGCGGGTGGTCTTGCCGCGGTTGGCGATGACCTGCTGCACCCACCATTCCTCGGCCTCGGGCAGGCAATCCATGGTCTGCAGGCCGCCCCGGCGCACGAAGTCGATGCACTCGGAGATGTGCTCGCCCTGGCTGTTGAGCACGTCGGTCAGGTTGAACGCGAAGAAGGCCTGATAGCCGCCCATGATGAACAGGTTCGGGTAGCCGGCGGTGTGAATGCCCAGCAGCGTGCGGATGCCGTCTGCGTACTTGTCGGTCAGCTCCAGGTCGTTCTCGCCGACGATGCGGTTGTAGATGCCGGTCTTCTGCACCTCGAATCCGGTGGCGTAGATCAGCAGGTCGAGCTCGTACTGGGTGCCGTCGAAGAGCGGGCCCTGCTCGGTGATCTGGGTGATGCCCTTGCCCTGGGTATCGACCAGGTGCACATTCGGCCGGTTGAACGTGGGCAGGTAGTCGTTGTGGAAGCACGGCCGCTTGCACATGAGCATGTACCAGGGCTTGAGCGCCTCGGCCGTTGCGGGGTCTTCCACAACCTCGTCGATGCGCCGGTGGATGCGCATCATGGCGTCGATGTTGGCGTTCTCCTGGCGGCGGATCTTCTCGTCGCGAGACATCGCCGCACGGCGCGCCTTCTGCTCGTCGCTCAGGCGAGGCCCGGCCATGGCTCGCTCGCGCCGGCGTGCCTGCCAGCCCGGCTGCAGCTTCGCCGCCCAGTCCTGGTCGGTCTCCCAGTCGTCGCGGATGTCGATCGAGGATGGCGTCCGCTGGAAGACGTACAGCTCCTTGGACATCTCGCCGAGCTGCGGGATGGCCTGCACTGCCGTCGCGCCGGTGCCGATGATGCCGACCCGCTTGTCGCTGAGGTTCTCGAGGTCGTCGCCGGTGTAGTCGTAGTCCCACCGCGACGTGTGGAAGGAATGACCGGTGAAGCGCTCCATGCCCTCGATGACGGCCAGCTTCGGCTTGGCGAGGGTGCCGTTGGCGCAGATGACGAACTGTGCGGTGATCTCATCGCCACGGTCGGTGCCGATGCGCCACACCTCCGCCTCGCCGTCCCAGACGGTCGACGTCACGGTGGTCTGGAACATCGCCAGGTCGTAGAGGTCGTACTTGCGGGCGATCAGCCGGCAGTACTCGTAGATCTCGTCGCCGGTGGCGTAGTGCCGCGACGGCACGTAGCCGGTCTCATCCAGCAAGGGCAGGTAGTCGTACGAGACGACATCGCAGGCCACCCCCGGGTACCGGTTCCAGTACCAGGTGCCGCCGACATCGGCGCCGCGCTCGACGATGCGGATGCTCTCCACGCCCTTCTGGCGCAGCCGGGCAGAGGTCAGCAGCGCCGAGAACCCGCCCCCGATGAACAGCACCTCGACCTCGTCGTGCACGGGCGGGCGCTCGATGCGCTCGGCTGCGTACGGATCCTCCTCGTAGCGGGCGAAATCGCCGACAAGCTCCGACGTGTAGATCTGCGTGCCCGGAGGCCGGTAGCCCAGCCGCAGATCGCGTTCTTCAGCGAACCGCCGCTTGATGTCGTCGTAGTACGACTGCGGCGGGCGGCCGTCGACGTCGCGGGAATAGTCGAAGTTGAAGACGTTCTGCGGCTTGTCGGTCTTCTGTTTGTCGACCTTCTGCTTCCCGGTCTGCTGCGCCACCTGACTCTCCCCGATCCGAGGCTCCTGATCCGAAGCCGGATCGCCCCGCTCGCCTACGACCGGATCAGGCTACGACAACACCGCCGTGCGGTGCCGGTTCGTCAGGATGGCCCATGGGCCGCCCGCTGTGGCACCTGTATCGAGCAGATCGGGGCGTCAATCGACGCTGGCACCCTCGGAGCGTGCCGACTGCGCATCGTCGAGGCGGTCGAGCACGTCGGCATCGTCGTCTGCCTCGCCATCGGCCCCGATGCCGAGCGCGGTGCGGATCCGGCCGTCGATCTCGACGGTGACCTCGGGATTCGCGATCAGGAACTTCTTGGCGTTCTCGCGGCCCTGACCCAGCTGCTCGCCCTCGTAGGTGTACCAAGCACCCGACTTCTTCACGATGCCGTGCTCGACACCCACGTCGAGCAGCGAGCCCTCACGGCTGATGCCCTGCCCGTACATGATGTCGAACTCGGCCTGGCGGAAAGGCGGCGCCACCTTGTTCTTGACGACCTTGACGCGAGTGCGACCGCCCACGACCTCGCCCTCGACCTTGATGGCCTCGATGCGGCGGATGTCGATCCGCACGGACGAATAGAACTTCAGCGCCCGGCCGCCCGAGGTGGTCTCGGGGCTGCCGAACATCACGCCGATCTTCTCGCGCAGCTGGTTGATGAACACGCAGATCGTCTTGGTCTTGTTCAGGTTGGCGGTGAGCTTGCGCAGCGCCTGGGACATGAGGCGTGCCTGCAGGCCGACATGGGTGTCGCCCATCTCGCCCTCGATCTCTGCCCGCGGCGTAAGCGCCGCCACCGAGTCGACGACCACGACATCGATGGCACCCGAGCGGATGAGCATGTCGGTGATCTCGAGCGCCTGCTCGCCGGTGTCGGGCTGGGAGATCAGCAGCTCGTCGACATCGACGCCGATGTTCTTCGCATACACCGGATCCATCGCATGCTCAGCGTCGACATAGGCGCACACGCCGCCGGTTCGCTGCGCCTCGGCCACCAAGTGCATGGCGAGCGTGGACTTGCCCGATGCCTCAGGGCCGTACACCTCCACCACCCGGCCGCGGGGAAAGCCCCCGATGCCGAGCGCCAGGTCGATCGCGAGGCTGCCCGAGGAGATCGCCTCGACCGCCATGTGGTGCTTCTCGCCCATCTTCATCACGGATCCGTCGCCGAACTGGCGGCGGATCTGCGTGAGCGTCATGTCCAGCGCCCGGTCCCGTTCTGTGTCTTGCTGACTCATGTCGTCCTCCTCGGACTCCCGTTCGGCCGCACCCGGTGTGCGATGCCGTCTTGGAGCACCGTAGAAGCGGGGTGTGACAACTCACGGGTGGTTTTCTGCCGTGCGCGAATGACAGAAATGTAGTTCCGAACATCAGTTCGTGTCAAGCCTTGAGCCGCCGTGTGCCGAGCGGCGGCGAGCACGCCATCGTGTCGCGCACATGTGGCACGCTGCGACCCATGAGCCCCTCTGCTGAGAAATCCGCTGCGATGACCGACAACGACTTCGAGCTGCTGCACATCGAGCGCGACGCGGGTGTCGTGTTCGCCACCATCGACGCCCCGCCGATCAACGTGATGACGCCGGCGCTGTTCCGCGAGCTCGCGAAGTTCAGCGTTCACGTCGCCGATGACGACTCGGTGCGGGTGGTGGTGCTCCGCAGCGACAACCCGGATTTCTTCATCGCCCACTTCGACGTGACGGCGATCCTGGGCTACCCGACCGATGGCCCCGCCGAACGACCCACGGAACACGTCGGGTTCCACGCCATGTGCGAGACGTACCGCACGATGCCCAAAGCCACCATTGTCGAGATCGGCGGACGAGTCGGCGGCGGAGGCAGCGAGCTGTCGATGTCGTGCGACATGCGCTTCGGCGCGCTCGACCGCACGGTCATCAACCAGATGGAGGTGCCGATCGGCATCCTGCCCGGCGGCACCGGCACGCAGCGGCTCCCCCGTCTGGTCGGGCGCGGCCGCGCCATGGAGGTGATCCTGGGCGGCGTCGACATCGGTGCGCAGACGGCCGAACAATGGGGCTACCTCAACCGTGCACTGCCCGCCGACGAGCTGCGGCCGTTCGTCACCGATCTGGCATACCGCATCGCGAAGTTCCCGCCCCAGGCCGTCGCGCTGGCCAAGCAAGCCGTCAATGCGGCCGACGAACTCCCCCTCAGGGACGGCATGTTCGAGGAGCGATACCTCTTCCAACGGCTCCTGCGCACGCCGGAAGCGCAGCCCGCCATGGAGCAGTTCATTGAACTGGGCGGCCAGACGCACGACGGTGAGATGCGGGTAGGCGATCTCGTCGCCGACATCAGCACCGGCGACAGCACAGACGGCTGAATTCCATTCCTGTGGCAGGTGCCGCTCCCCCGCTCGCGAGCCAGCCTGAGCTGATCGACTCGTGGCGCGCCTGGCTGGTGGCGGTCGGCGCCGGCCTGTCATGCGGCGTGGCCTTCGGCACCATCTACACGTTCGGCGCGTTCATCGAGTCGATGTCGGCCGAGTTCGGAACCGGCCAGGGCGGCACCTCGGTGATGATCGGAATCGCCACGCTGCTGTTCTTCAGCACCGGGATCATCTCGGGCCCGCTGCTGCATCGGCTGGGGCCGCGGCCGCTGCTGGCGGTGGGCGGCGCAATGTTCGTAGCCGGCCTAGTCCTGACCTCGTCGGTGTCGCAGATCTGGCACGGCTACGTCGTCTACGGCATCGGCTGCGGCTTCGGGGCGGGCCTGTTCGTCTCACCGCTGTTCGCGACGGCAGCGTCATGGTTCCTGCGGCACCGGGCAGTGTCCCAAGGGCTGGTCGCGACGGGGCCCGGCCTGGGCACCATGTTCTTGGTACCGCTGGCCGAGCGCATGATCGAGATCCTGGGCTGGCGCGAGGCCTTCCGGTGGCTGGCCGTCATCGCAGCGATCACCTACGTCGTGTGCTTCGTGCTGGTGCGGCGCACGCCGATCGTCGCGACCGCTCATCCGCGCGAGCACGTTCGCCGTGTCTGCCGGACGAAGGCGTTCTGGCTGCTGACGATCGGCTCCGCTCTGTTCGCGGTGCCGGTGATCGGCTCGCTCGCTGCCATCATCCCCTTCGCCCGCTCGGCCGGCATCAGCGCCAGCGCGGCAGCGCTGCTGCTGTCGGTCGTCGGCGGCGCGAGCATCGTCGGGCGCCTGCTGCTGACCAGCTTCGCCCGGGCCCTCGGGTCGGTGCGCTTGCTGACGATCTCGTTCGGGATGCTGCCGGTGGCGTACGTGATCTGGTTCTTCGCATCCGACCGCTACTGGCAGATCGTGGTGTTCGCCGTGCTGCTGGGCGTCGGCTACGGCGGCTTCGTCGCGCTGCAGGGCGACGTCACACCGCACCTGTTCGGCGTAGCAGGCATCGGGTCGGTGCTGGGCCGCCTGTTCTTCTGCTACGGCATCGGCAGCATGGTGGGCCCGATCCTGATGCTCACCATGCACGAGCAGACCGGCGGGACGCTCGTGCCCATCGCCGTCGTGGCAGTGTTCGCCCTGGCGGGAACGCTGGTCATCTCGAGGCTGACACGCGACCCGGTGCCGCTCGAGCCGGCCGAGGGCCCGCCGCCAAGGCGTTCACCAGTGCAGCTGTCCCCGCCGAGCGTCTGGATGCCGGTGCCGGCGAGCAGCGGCATCGCCCGCTGAGAGCGGGCAGCGACATCGGCCGCTGAAGACAGGCAGCGAGCGCTGCGCGGCTCTATCGTCGTGCGCCGTGGAACGCCCGCTCGAAGACGTGCTTGTGCTGGATCTGACCCGCGCGGTGGCGGGGCCGATCACCGGCCGCCTGTTGGCCGATCTGGGCGCTCGCGTCGTGAAGATCGAGCCTCCCGATGCCGACCTCACCAGGTTCATCGTTCCCAACGTCGACGGGTTCTCGCCCTACTTCGCCCAGTTCAACGTGGGCAAGGAGTGCATTTCGCTCGACCTGACCCAGCCCGCCGGCCGCGACGTGCTGCTGTCGATGGTCCCCAAGGCCGACATCGTGCTGGAGAACTACCGGCCGGGAGTGCTCGACAAGCTGGGGCTGGGCTACGACGTGCTCAGCGAGATCAACCCCGGCATCATCGTGGCGTCTGTCTCGGGTTGGGGGCACGGCAACAGCCGCAGCGGCCGGGGAGCGTTTGCGTCGGTGCTGCACGCCGAGGCCGGCGTGACCGAGATGGTCTCCCGGCGGCGGGGAGGGGACGCCTACCGCAACGACCCGATGTCGCACGCCGACACCTACACCGGGCTGCATGCTCTGGGCGCCGTTCTGGCGGCGCTCCACATGCGCATGCGGACCGGGCGCGGCCAGACCGTCGAGGTGTCGATGGCCGAGAGCACGCTGATGTGCAACGACCAGGCCGCGACCGACCTGACCGGCCAGGATCCGATGATCGGTTTCAAGGGCGGGCAGAACTGGGCGGCGGTGTACGCGCTGTCAAACGGCCGGCACGTCACCGTGACACTCGATCTCACCGCCAACTTCGGCTTCAAGGTGATCGCGGCAGCGATGAACCGGCCAGATCTGCGCGACGACCCGCGTTTCGCCCGCATTGAGGATCGCGTCCTGCATCGCGACGAGATCGAAGCCATCTTCGGCGAATGGGTGAGCCAGTTCGACAGCGCCGAGGCGGTCGAAACAGCGATCGGCGTGAAGTCGGTGATGGCAGCAGAAGTGCGCACCGTGGCTGAACTCGCCGAAACCGACTGGGCCGCTGAGCGCGGCGCTTTTGTCGACATCGTGGGGGGCGAAGCCGCCGCACCGATGACCGTTCCGCAATCGCCGTGGCGGTTCAGGGCAGCCGATGCAGGCGTGGCGCCGGGAGCCGTCGCCGGTGACCGGGGTCAGCACAATCGCGAGGTGTTGCGCGAGCTCGCCGGCCTCGACGACAGAGCGATCGATACGCTCGAAGACCAAGGCATCGTGTCTGCCGGCGAGGCCATCCGCCGGCCGAACGCTGCGGGGCGCCGGTAATCCGGCGGTCACGCCCGGCCCCGGCCGGACTCAGTTCAGAATCGTCGAGCCGATGTGGTCGACGAAGGCGGCTACTTCGTCGACGGTTTGGCCATTCGGCAGCAGCACCAGGCGGTCCACGCCCATCTCGGCGAAACGCTCGACCATCTCCGGTGTCGGCCGCACCCGCGGCGTCACGGTGATCTCCAGCCTGCCGAGTTCGGCGGGCCGGTCGTAGCGGGCGCCTGCCTCCGACAGACCGTCGATGCAGCGCTGCGTGGCGTCGTAGTCGAGCGCGAACCCGTACCAGCCCTCGCTCATCGTGACCGATCGGCGGTAGGCAGGCGCGGTGTGGCCGCCCATCACCACTGGCGGGCCCGGCTGCTGGACCGGCCTGGGACGAGCCTGCACATCGGAGAAACTGACGAACTCGCCCTCGTACGCGGGCGCGTCCATCGACCAGATGGCGCGCATGGCCTCGATGTATTCCTCGGTGCGGCGGGCACGGTCTTCCATCGGGATGCCCAGCGCTTCGAACTCCGGGCCGAGGTAGCCGACGCCGACGCCGAACAGCAGACGGCCGCCCGACAGCACATCCACGCTGGCGAGTTCTTTGGCCAGCACCAGCGGGTTGCGCTGGGGAACGATGATGATGCCCGTGCCCAGCTTGATCTCGCTGGTGAGCGCTGCGACGTACGCGAGGGCGACCGCGGGGTCGAGCATCGGATGCAGCGGCGGCAGCGGCGATGGCGGCGCCTGCGGGTCGGGCAGCACCACGTGCTCCCCCGTCCACACCGACTCGAAGCCGGCTTGCTCGGCGGCCACGGCAATGCGGCCGGCGCCCTCAGCGCCGGCTGCATCGCCCAGCGCCCCCATGTTGATCTGAAACAGACCGATCTTCATCTCGTTCTCCTGTCGTCGGAGTGTCGTGTGGTGTGGTGTTGCGCTGCCGTCAGCGGAAGTTGGGTGCTACCTCGTTGATGAACAGGTCCATGGAGTGCTTTTTGGCATCCATGGGGCCGAAGGTGAAGTCGGGGATGATCAGCTCGTCGACGCCGACCTGCCGGTACTGCTCGACGACCTCGCTGACCTCGTCGGGAGTGCCGACGATGGTGGCCCGGCCCAGGTCCATGGCACGGAAGCGGTCCAGCTTGGCCGAGTCCTCATTGATGAACAGCAACGCGCAGGCTGAACGGCTGATCTCGCCGGGGTCGCGGCCGATCGCCTCGCAGTGCCCGTCGAGTACCGAGCACAGTTCGGCGATGTCATCGGGCATACCCCAGTAGTTCCATTCGGTGGCCCAGCGAGCAGTGGTCCGCAGCGTGCGCTTCCGACCGCCCCCGCCGATCAGCAGCGGGACCGGTGACTGCACCGGCTTGGGGTCGAGCGGTGCCCCGGCCACCGTGTAGTGCTCGCCGTTGAAGTTCGTGCGTGTGTTGCCGAGCAGCGAGCTGATGATCTCGACGGCCTCGTCGAAGCGATCCATGCGGCTGCGCAGCGTGCCGAAATCGAATCCGTAGGCCTCGTGCTCGTTCTCCTGCCATCCGGCGCCGATGCCCAGCACCACCCGGCCGCCCGACAGGTGGTCGATCGTTGTGGCGATCTTGGCCGTCAGCGCCGGGTTGCGGTAGGTGTTGCCGGCCACGAGCGGGCCGAGACGTACCCGGGGCACTGCTACCGCAAGCGCCGCGAGCACCGACCACGCCTCGTGGACCGGCTGGTCCACGTTCTCCTCGTTGGGCATGAAGTGGTCGGCAAACCACAACCCGTCCCAGCCGGTGACCTCGGCGTGCTGGCAGCACTCGATGACCGCCGAGGTCTCTTGATCGTTCTTCGTCCAGAATCCGAAACGCATCGGGACAGCCTGCCATCCAGAGATCGCGTTCGCGGGATGTGGGAATGGCCGTCCGTGGGCCGCTCGGGCCACGGCTTCGCCCTGAGCTTCCCGCTCTGGCTCGCTGCGCTCGCGGACCGCTCGGGCCCGGGGCTCAGCCTCTAGCGGCGGCCGGTGAGTGTGAGGCGCAGCAGATTGAGCGCCGAGATGGCGCTGTAGTCGGCGAGCCGCTCGCGGTCGCCGGGCAGGCGGATCTCGTCGGCCTTGTCGCGGTGAGCGACTGCGGGAATGTCGCCGCGCGCTGGTTGCGCCGAGATCGACACGGCCAGGAACGCCGTGCCGAAGGGATGCTCGGGCGTGGCTGCGTTGCGGTCTTCGATCGCCGTGACAGCGAGGCCCACGCTGGCGCCGGTGCGCAGGCGGGCCGCTCGGGCGAGCGCCTCGGCGCCGGCGGCCGACGCGAGCGGCGGAACGAGATCGTCGCCCATCGGCGACACCGTCGACGAGCCGGCATGCAGCAGGTACTCCGTCAGGTGCTCTGAGCGGGCCACGATGCCGCCCGCGAAAGTGCGCGGACCGGTCCCGCCATCGGGTTGGCCGGTATCGGCTGCGGACGCGAGCCCGGGATCGCCCAGCTTGGCCCCGCCGGGCGCCGTGCCGGCACGCATCGCAGCCTCTGCCGACGACAGGCGGTTCGCCATGCGGCCGCCGGTGATCGTCTCGGCGACACCGAGCGTCAAACCCAGCCGGCCCAGCTCGGCGAGCACGGCCGCTTCCATGTTGTCGTCGTCGTAGGCGAAGACCAGGTCGCCGAGCAGCGGCTCAAGCACCGCCTGCTCGGACTCGATCAGGCGCCACGCTTCGGCCGAGTCAGCACCCTTGGCGGTGATCCGCACCTTGATGCCCTCGATGCCGCTGGCCAGGAACGCCAAGGTCGGGTTGCCAGCTTCGTCCAGCTCATCGATGCGACCGGCCAGCATCTCGGCCAGACCCGATTCGCTCTGACCCCACGTGCGCAGCACCCGGCTCTCGATGGTTGCGCTGACACCGGCGCGCCGCTGCAGGTCGCCGAGCACCGTGCCGTTCATCATCTCGCGCATCTCATACGGCACACCGGGCACCACGTACACCACGCGGTCGAGTACCTCCGCCCCGTCCGGCGGCTCAGCGCCGGGAGCGACGGCCCCGGTGCCCTCCACCCAGCGAATGGGCGCCACCAGGCCGGGCGCAGTGCCGGGCTGCTGCGGGATCGGCGACGCGCCGACGGGAACCATGGCCTGACGCAGGTTGTTCTCGGGCATCGGGCGGCTTCGGCTTGCGAACATCGCCCGAATCCGCTCGGCGATGCGCTCGTCGAGCACCAGCTCGACCCCCATCACCGACGCCAGCACCTCACGGGTGATGTCGTCTTGGGTGGGCCCCAGGCCGCCGCACACGATCACGGCATCGCTGCGGTCGAGCGCCAGCCGGAAGGCGTCCTCGATGCGATCCCAGTTGTCCCCCACCTTGGTCTGGTAGTGGCTGTCGATGCCGGCCAGGGCGAGCTGCTCGCCCATCCACGAGGAGTTCGTGTCGACGATCTGGCCCAGCAACAATTCGGTGCCCACAGCGACGATCTCAGTCTTCACAAGCCGTGACCCTAGGGGCAGAGGATGGCGCGGTTCAGCCGGAAGTGTCGTCGCCGAGCTGCGCGGCCGCCACGCCATGAGCCGACCGCAGGTACGACCAGCCGGTCCACGCAGTGAGCGCCACCGCCAGCCACAGCGTGAGCGTGGCCACCCAGTGGGCGTTCGTGGCCAGCGGCGGCATGACGGCGAAGCCGATGGCCCAGAGCTGGACGAACGTCTTCCACTTGGCGAGCTTGGTCGCCGGCACCGTGATGCCTTGGCGGCCGGCACGTGACCGGTAGGCGCTGATCAGCAGCTCCCGTGCCGCGATGACGATCACCGGGACAGCGTGGAATTGGCCGTTCCACACGAGCGCCGCCATGCCGCCGAGCACCAGCACCTTGTCGGCCAGCGGGTCCAGGAACGCGCCCGCACGCGTCGTGCCGTGTCGGCGGGCCAGCCAGCCGTCGAGGTAGTCGGTCATGGCGATGGCGAAACCGACGACGAACGTGGACCAGCGGGCCTCGTCGGTCCGCACGATCATCCAGATGAACACGGGCGAGGCCGCAATCCGGGCGACCGTCACCAGGTTGGCCGGCGTCGCCAGCGCCGTCGGCCCGAACGCCGGGGGCGCGTCCTCCCCATCCGGAACCGCCATTGCCCAGCGAGGTTACGCGCGCCGACCATCAACGGCGCCCCCTCAATGGACGCTGCGACCGACTGGGATCAGCAGCGGCTCCCGAAGCCGGGCACGGCGGTCCACCTAGTATCGGCACGTGGCGCTGCGAACGGTTTCGGGGAACGGCTCGGGGAACGGCGACGCTGCCGCACCAGACGAGTCCGGCGGCAGCCTGCGCCCGGCCCAGCAGATCCTGAGTGCTGCCGAAGCTGTCGAGCGCATGTCCGCGCGACGCCGGGGCAAGCGCGGTTGCTACGCCATGTTCAGCTCCTACTTGGGAGGCGTCGTCACCGATCCCACCGTCATGACGGTGCCGCTCGACGATCACATGGTGCATCGGGGCCATGGCGTCTTCGACACCTGCTCGCTGGTGAACGGCCGGCTGTACCGGCTCGGCATCCACATCGATCGGCTGCTTGCGAGTGCTGCGGGCGCCCGCCTCCAGATTCCGTGGTCGCGCGACGAGCTCATCCAGATGGTCGCCGACACCGCGGCAGCCTCCGGTGCCCGCAACGCCATCGTCCGCTACTGGCTGACAGCGGGCCCGGGCGGGTTCTCGTTCATGCCGGCCGAATGCGAAGAGCCGTGCTTCTACTGCGTCGTGCTCGACCCCATGAGCTTCGGCGATGGAGGCTTCGACCCGATGCGGGACGGCTTCCGCGAAGCAACGGTGCGCGAGACGCCCCAAAAGCCGCCGCTGCTGGCCCAGATCAAGTCGAACAACTACCTGCTGAACGTCCTGACCCACCTCGAGGCGGCCGACGGCGGGGGGACATTCGGGATCATCGTGGACGACGACGGCTTCATCGCGGAAGCCTGCGTACTGAACGTGTGCAGCGTGAGCCACGACGGCGTCTTCGTGACTCCCCCGTTCGAGGGCATCCTGCACGGCACCACCATGCGGCGCCTGCTGGATCTGGCCAGGGGGCCGCTCAGCGACGAAGGACTGCTGCGCGGCGTGGAACAGCGGCCACTGCGGGCCGACGAGGCTCGCGCCGGCGCTGAGGTCATCATGTCCGGCGGCGACACTCACGTTTTCCCGGTGGTGGAGTGGGACGGCGCCCCGATCGGCAACGGCACAGTCGGCCCTGTGGCGAAACGCTTGCACGATCTCATCACCGCCGAGACCGAAGCAGGCGACGGCTCACCCGAGGATTTCATCGAAGTGCAGTACGCCTGAGGTGGTCGGGGGCCGTCCCATCCAGGCGGCTCGCGATACCCGCTGCAGCTGTCCGGTGGCTGTGACAGGGCCGTCCTAGGGTGCGCTCGTGGACGCCGTTGCCGATCTTGCCCGTGCCCCAGCGGACGTCCGGCGGCTCGACCCGCGTCCAGAAGCCTCGCGAGATCCGGCTCAGGTGCCCGTCACGGTCGTGGGCCCCGACCGGCTCGGCGAGTTCGTCGGTGCGCTGTCGGCGTCCGAAGCCCGTGCAATGGATACCGAGACGGTCTATGAGCCTCGCTATGCGGGGTCGCGCGGTCGCGTTCCCCAACTGCGGGTGATATCCGCGGCAACTCGCACTCCCGACGGTGCCGAGCACGCATGGGTCGTCGATGTCGCCTCGCACGAATTGTGTGAACTGGCGACAGCGTTGCACGAGGGCTTGCGGCTCCAGGACCTGGCGTCGGATGCCTGGAACGCGACGTTTGACGATCGTGTCATCGACACCCATCTCATGGAGCCGGCCGCGGCTGCGGGTGCGGCGGTGGGGTCATTGCGCTGGTGGGACGCACAGCTGGCCGATGCTCTGCTGCATCAGGGGCTGACCGGGTTCAGCTTCTTCCATGGGCTTGCGTGGGCCGCCGAGCGCTATCTCGGCCTCAGCGTCGAAGGGAAGGCCACGACACAGCTCTCCTACTCCGCCAACGGGCCGCTGAGCGACAGCCAGGTGGCCTACGCAGCAGCGGACGCAGTGGAGACCTTGTGGGTGTCCGACGAGCTGCGTGAGGGGCTGCGAGACGCCGGGCTGGAGGAGGTCTGCCGTCTGGAGCAGGCGGCCCGGCCGTTTCTCGACCGCATGGAGCGCGCCGGTCTGCCCTTCGACGTGCAGGGTTGGGAAGCCGAGCTGGCGGAGCTGGCGTCGCGGCGCGTCGAGGTGCTCACCCATTTGGCCGAGCTGACCGGCGGCGGTCAAGGCGATCTCTTCGGCGGCGGTCTCGAGCCCAGCTGGAACCCCGACAGCGAACAGCAGGCACGTGAGGTCCTGAACCGTTTCGCGTCCGACGAGGTGGAGGCATGGACGGTCAAGACCGACGGCCGAGCCCGGCCGCTGGCGCCGACTGATTCGCTCGGCGCCTCGGTGCTGGCGGGCATCGGCGGCGAACTCTGCAGCGCGCTGCTGGCCTACCGCGACCTGTCCAAGACCTTGAGTACGTATGGGCACACGATGGCCGAGCACCTGTGGGACGACGGCCGCCTGCACCCGGAGTACCTGCAGGTGGTGGGCACCAACACGGGTCGGCTGGCCAGCCGCAACCCGAATGCGCAGAACTTCACCCCTCGGCTGAAGCCCTACATGAAGCCCTCGCCCGGGCGGGTCTTCGTCTATTCCGACTTGAGCCAGGCCGAATTGCGCTTCGCCACCCAGCTCGCGGGCGACGACGGCCTTCGGTCGGCGTTCGAGCAAGGTCTCGATATCCACACCGCCACCGCTGAGCGGATGTTCGACGTGCGCCTCGACGGACCGGCGGGGTTGGCGGCGCTCGACCGGCCCCGCTACGAGGAATTCCGCACCAAGGCCAAGCGCATCAACTTCGGGATCCTGTACGGGCAGCGCGGCGCGGGGCTGTCGCGTGGCCTCACCGACGCCGGCGTGCCGACCAGCCGCGGCGAGGCCGACGCGCTCATCGAGGCCTACCTGAGCGCGTACCCCGGCATCGCCCACTGGGTGGACGAGCGGGACCGCTTCATCGGTCACTTCGCCGCCACCTCGCTGGATGCCGATTGGCCGCTGACGCTGCGGCTGGGGGCCCTGTGGCCCCGCACCGATGACGCTCGGCGGACGCTTCGGAGCCAGCAGCGCCGGCATCACAGCGCCGAGGAGGTCCACGAGGCCCTGCTCGCAGCCGATCGGGCCGGCGCGATCGACCCGGGCCGGTTCGCCGGCGGCCCGACGATCGGCCTGAGCGAGATTGACGTTGCCGAGGTGGCGTGGGCGCTGTCGTTTGCCGCGCCGGTAGTCGTCCGTTCCGATGGCTCGCCGCTGTCGTTCAGCTCGCATACGCCGGCTGGTCGCCGGCAACAGTTCACGTTCTCCGTGGACTGGGTGCTGGGCGAAGCCGCTGCTGTGGTCGGCTGCTCGACCAAGCCCCGGCCGGCCGAGGTGTGGCGGCGAGTGCTGGCCCGCTTCGACCTTGCTCCGCCGACGGCCGCAGCGGGCGGCACGCTACGGCCGGCCGTGGACAAGGTGCTGGAGCAACGGCACCTGCGGCGGGCTGTCATCGACGAGGTCGGCGTTGCCATGGGCGACGCCGACCAGCAGTTCCTGCTGCGGCGCGCGTTGCACACCCGGGTCGGCCAGATGGCCAATGCCTACCGCAACGCCCCGATCCAAGGCGGCGTGGCCGACGTGATGCTCGACGCCTACGGTCGGCTGAGCGAAGCGCTTGAGCGCTACCCCACAGCCGACGCTGTGCAGACCGTCCACGACAGCGTCGTCATCGAGTGCGACGAAGCCGAAGCTCACGCCATCGCCGCGGACGTCAAGTCAGCGCTGGAAGCTGCCATGTCACGCTGGTGCCCCGACGTGCCCACGGTGGCCGATACCGACATCCGCACGAGCCTGTCGGAGACCTCGATCCTCGAACAGTTGCGTTGAGAGGGCTGCCGCCTACGGCCATCGGGCCAGGCGCGTCCGTTCAGACCGCCGCCTGTGAGGCCGTCGAGCGGCTGCCCCGGCGGGCTTGCCGTGCCTACTGCGAGCCCGCCGGCTGGGGCAGTCGCCGGTTGCTCACGGCGGCCATCGAGTAGACGACCATGCTGAGCGTGACGGCGATCCCCATGGTCAAGAACATGGCGCGCACGCCGACCCATTCCGCTAAGGCGCCCAGCGGCGCTGCCGCCATGGCGAATGCTGCGAACGGAAGCTGCACCAGCGATTGCACGCGCCCTTGGTAGGCCTCGTCGGTGGCACGCATGACGATCGTCTGAATGAGCGAGATGAACCCGACAGATGCCGCCCCGATGGCCGCAGTCACCGCCAAGGCGATCGCATAGGTCGGCGCCCACGCGAGGGCCACGATCGAAGCGCCGAAGGCGAAGCCCAGGCCGATCAGGATGGAGTGTGCGCCCGGCGAGTCGGCGCGTGACGCGAGCACGATCGACGCAGCCACCGCGCCGATCGACGACGCCCCGGAGATGAACCCGACATGGGCGTCGCCGAGACCGAAGACGCCTTCGACCAGCGCCGGCTGGAAGGCGACGTAGCTGAAGCCGAACATGATCACGATGATCGAGGTCACGATCGGTCGCCGAAGCTCAGGTCGGCTCATGGCGTAGCGGATGCCTTCGCGGATCTCGGCCAGAGGACTGCTGCGCGCGTGGCGCACGGGTCGGGCGTCATCGCTGGAGCCGGAAACGGATCGTTTCGTCTCCGGCAGGGGCATCAGCAGCACGAAGCTCAGCGTCGCAATGGCCGCCGAGACGAAGTAGGCGCCGGCGAGCCCGAACAGCGCCCACCCGGCCAGCAGCCCGGCACCGGTCGGGGCGATAACTCGGCTGCCGCTCAGCGACAGCGACGACAGCGTGATCGCATTGCCCAGCCGCTCACGCCCGACCAGCTCAGTTGTCATCGAGATGCGAGCCGGGCCGATCAGCCCGAACATCAGGCCTTGCAGCGCGCTGGAGACGAGCAGCATCCAGTAGTGGATGACATCGGTGGCCAGTGCCAAGCCCATGCCCACCGAGCCGAGCAGCAGCACCATCTGGCCGAACAGCATCAACCGCCGCTTCGAGAGGCGATCCGCCGCCACGCCGCCGAAGAGCGTCGACACGCCCAGTGCCAGGCCGAAGGCGAAGAACACGATGCCCAGTGCGCTCTCGCTCTCGGTGAGGTCCCAGGCCAGCAGCGCCCGCAGCAGGAACTGCATCTGAATGCTCATGAACGAGAACACCCCGCTCAGCCACAGAAGTCGGAACCCGGGAACCCCCAGCGCGGCGAATGTCGCAACCCGCTCGCTCTTCATCGCGGTGGACCCTCCGACATGCCGACTGCCGACGCTAGCTTCGATCCGGCGAAAACGACTTGGAGGAAAGCAACATGCCGCGTCTCGACCTCAGCGGAGCATCAGCCATCGTCACGGGCGGAGCGTCGGGCATCGGCGAGGCCAGCGCTCGCCAGCTTGCCGAAGCCGGAGCCCATGTGGTCATCGCCGACCTGCAGGACGACCTCGGCGCCGAAGTGGCATCGTCGGTCGGTGGGCTGTTCGTGCGCTGCGACGTCACCAGCATTGATGACGCGAGTGCCGCGGTGGATGCCGCATCGGAGATGGGGCCGCTGCGTGCGCTGGTCAACTCGGCCGGGTTGGGCCGTGCCGGGCGCACGATCGACCGCAACAACGTGCCCATGGATCTCGAGCAGTTCCGCTTCGTGATCAATGTGAACCTCATCGGCTCGTTCAACATGCTCGCCCAGGCGGCATCGGCCATGGCCAAGACCGAGCCCGCCGACGACGACGGGTCCCGTGGCGCGGTGGTCAACATGGCGTCGGTAGCGGCCTTCGACGGCCAGATCGGCCAAGCCGCCTACTCGGCCTCCAAGGGCGGCGTGGTGGGCATGACCCTGCCGATCGCCCGCGACCTGTCCGCCACCGGCATTCGCGTCAACACGATTGCGCCGGGCCTCATCGACACGCCGATCTACGGCGAAGGCGAGCAATCTGAGCAGTTCAAAGCGCACCTGGGCCAGAGCGTGCTGTTTCCCAAGCGTCTGGGCTACGGCGAGGAACTCGCCTTCATGGTCATGGAGTGCATCACCAACCCGTACATGAACGGCGAGGTGATCCGCGTCGACGGCGGCATCCGGCTGCCTCCCCGCTGAGCGGCACTGTCAGGCCAAGAAGTCGGCGATGGCGTCGTTGAACGCCTCGGGTTGCTCCTGGTTGGCGAGGTGGCCGGCGTCGCTGATCTCTGCGTAACGAGCGCCCGCAATTCCCTCCGCCAGCCTCTGTGATGTGCGGGGCGGGGTGACCTCGTCGTGCTCGCCCACCACCACCAGTGTCGGCACAGCGATGCGTTCAAGGTCCGGGTAGTGGTTCGACTCTGCCATCGAGTCGCACGCCCACTGGTAGCAGGGCATGCGGATCGACGGGATCATCATGTCGGCAACGTGAGCCCGCAGCTCAGCGGAGGCGTCAGGGCTGACAAGCCGCTGCGCCCGGGCCGCTGCGAAACCCTCAGGGCCGAGGTCGACAAAATCGATCGCCCGCGCCCGCATGGCTTCGGCCTGTTCCGGTTTCGTGCCGGCGCCGGCACTGGAGTCGGCCAGGACCAGCGCAGAGACCAGCTCAGGGTGCCGCAGCACCAGACGGGTCGCCGTGACGCCGCCCCACGACACGCCCAGCACAGCGACCGGGCCGTCCGATTCAGCCGTGATCAGCGATGCAGCCGCGTCAGCCCAGCCGTCGATGCCAGGGGCACTGGCGGGATCGGCCGAATAGCGGTAGCCGGGAGCGTCCCACGCCACCAGCCGCATCCCGAGCCGCTCGGCCAGCGGGCGCTGACCCAAGAACGCATCCGCACACGAACCAATGCCGTGCAGGCACAGCAGCACCGGTGCGTCATGCGCCCCGTATGACCAGCGGAAGATGGCGCTCACCGGACTGTTCCCATCGACGCGAGTTTCACTGGCTCGAGCGCACCCGGGCCAGCGGGGTCGGGACGCCGGCAACAGGGGCGCGGGTGCGGAAGATGCAGCCGCCGCCCGACGTGCCGCCGCCGTCCGACGCCCCAGCGGTCACGATGTAGAGATCACGCATGTCGGCGCCGCCGAAGCAGACGCTGGTGACGAACTGGTCGGGAACCGGCACGGCGAGATCGGGTTCGCCCTCGGGCGTGTAGCGCTGCACGCGTGCGCCTTCGGCCAGCGCGACCCACACGCCGCCTTCGACATCCACGGCAAGGCCGTCGGGCACCTTGCCTTCGCGCACGAACTCCCGGCGGTTGGTCACCGAATCGCCGTCGACATCAGACACCCACACTCTGCCCGGGATGCTGTCGGAGTGATACAGCCGCGATCCGTCGGGCGAGAAGCCGATGCCGTTGGTGAGCTGCACGTCGCCATACACCTCATCGGCTGTGCCATCGAGGTTGATGCGATACAGCTCGCCGGCCTCATCGGGTGACGACAGGTCGAACGGGTTACGCCTCAGCGAGCCCACGTAGACCCGTCCCAACGAATCAGTGTGCATGTCGTTGAAACCGGCCACGTCGGGAGCGAACAGCACTTCCGATCCGGCTTCGGTGACGTGCTGGATGTTGCGCCCGCTCACCACCACGCCGCCGTCGGCGTGCAGCACCATGCCGCCCACGCCGCGCCGCTTCGGCACCACCACTTCGATCTCGCCATCAGGCCTGCGCCGGCGCACCCCGCCGTTGGGCACATCGGAGAAATAGAGGTTGTCATGCTCGTCCACCCGCGGACCCTCGATGAGGCCCCACCCCGAACTCAGCAGCTCCAACTCGAATTCAGCGCTCATCGACGTCTCCCCTGCTCCGAGCCGTGAGACTCATCCGGCGGCCCCGATCCAGGGACCTGCGGTGTGCGGACACTAACGAACCGGGAGTTGGCTGGCACAATCCCGGCGAGCCGACGAGATCACACTGTTTCTCGCCCCGGCAATCCCCATTCCCCAGGCTCCCCGTCACAGCCCCTCGGTACTCTGCGGCCGTGCGCATCCTGCACACGTCCGATTGGCACCTGGGCCGCAGCTTCCACGGCGCATCGCTCATGCACGAGCAGGAAGAGATCATTGACCGGATCGTCGAACTGGCTAGGAACCGCAGAGTCGACCTAGTCGTGATCGCAGGTGACTTGTACGACCGGGCGATCCCGCCAACCGATGCCGTGCGTCTGTTCGACGAGGCCCTGGTACGCCTGCGCGAAACGGGCGCGACGGTTGTCGCCATTGCCGGCAACCACGATTCGCCGAACCGGGTAGCAGTTGCCGACCGGATCCTCGAGCAGGCGGGTGTCGCCGTCCGGGGCGCGGTCGCCCGGTGCGTTGAACCGCTGCAATTGGAAGCCGACGACGGCGGACCGCCGGTCAGGGTCTATCCGGTGCCCTACCTCGAGCCGCTGCTGGCCCGCCAGCACCTCGACCAACTCGACGGAGACGCTGAGGCGGCAGGCGCCGCGCAAGCAGAGGCTGAGGAAACAGAGGCAAAGGCGGCAAAAAAAGCAGGGACGGCAGGGTCTCGCCGAGCCGATCGCCACGACCCGGCCATCGCCCTGCTAGCCGGGCAGCAGTCTCCCGAGGCCGAGGCAACCCGACGCGCCAGCCACCACGACGTCACGGAACTCGCCACAACGCTGATCCGCCGGGCGGCGGCCGCCGGTGGTCCGACTCGCACCGTCGTGGTGGCGCACACCTTCGTGGACGGGGCAACTCCGTCGGATTCCGAACGCGATCTCAGCATCGGCAACATCGACAGGGTGGGCCTAGACGTGTTCGGCGGGTTCGACTACGTGGCACTGGGCCACCTGCACCGCTGCCAAGCCTTCGACGAAGGCCGTATCGCATACTCCGGCAGCCCGCTCCCCTACTCGTTCTCTGAGGAGAACGACACCAAGTCGGTGCGCATCGTCGAGATGAACGCAGAGGGCCGATGCAGCACTGAGGTTGTCCCGCTGGGTGTCGGCCGCCCGCTGCGTACGTTGCGGGGCCGCATGACCGACCTGCTCGGCAGCGCGGCATTCAGCGAGGCCGAGCAGGATCGAGTGCGCTTCCTGCTCACCGACCCCGAACTGCCCCTGCAAGCCATGGCGCGCCTTCAAACTCGCTTTCAGCACGCTGTGACGCTCGAACACCAGCCCGACGGGCAGATTCGAAACGGCAGCGAAGACGTGGCCCACGCCGTGGAACACTCGGAGAATCCGCTCGATCTTGCGCTTCGCTTCTGGGCAGACCAGCAGGGCGCTGATGCGTCAGATGCGCAGAAGAAAGCGCTGACGTCTGCACTCGAAGCAGCCGCGGGAATGGACGAATCATGAGGCCGCACCGCCTCGCGTTCTGCGCCCTGGGTCCCTACCCAGACAAAGTCGAGATCGAATTCGACGAACTCGTCAGCGAGGGACTCTTCCTCATCTGGGGGCGAACGGGTGCGGGCAAGACCTTCCTGCTCGACGCGCTGTGCTTCGCATTGTTCGGCGAGGTCCCCGGGGCGCGCCCGTATGACACGCTCCGCTCAGACCACGCTCCGCTTGAGGTGTCGCCTTGGGCGGATCTGGAGTTCACCGTCCAAGGCGATCGCTGGCGCATACACCGCGTCCCAGCACACGAACGTGCCAAGAAGCGCGGCAGCGGAACCACCGGCGAGAAGGCCAGCGCTGCTCTCGAACGTCTCGTGGGCGAGACGTGGCAACCAGTCGCGGAGAAGATCCCAGAAGTCGACCAAGAAGTCGTGCAGTTGCTCGGCCTCACCGCCTCAGAGTTCCAGCAGGTAGTGCTGCTCCCGCAGGGCCGATTCGAGAGAGCACTCCGATCCACGTCCGGGGAGCGCGAGAAGCTGCTGCTCACGCTGTTCGAAACCTCGATCTACGAATCGGCCGCAAGCTGGCTGGACGCCGAGGCCGAACGGCACCGGACAACGGCGACAGGTCTCGAAGAACGGCTCCACGATCTGCGTCGAACGGCCGCCGAACGGTGGCGTGAGGTGTCGCCCGCAGACGAAAGCAGCGGACTACGCGACGGCACTGTCCATAGCTCCGGCGCTTCGTCGGACGCCGTCGAGTCAACCGATGCGTCACGGCCCGCCCTTGGTTCCGTGGCTTCGTCGGATGCCGTCGAGCGGGTCGATGCGCCGTGGCCCGCCGATCAGAGCCAACTCGACGATCTCGTCGAACAAGCGCAATCGGTCGCCGACGATGCGGCTGACGCCGCAAAGACTGCCAATGCGAGGTACGAGGCGGCGAACGAGGACCACAGCAAGGCGAGACAGCTCGCTGGCCGTTGGAATCGGCGCAATGAGCTTCAGAAGCTGCTGCGCAGACTTGTCGACGCCGAGACCAATATCGACACGAAACGGGAAGCCCTTGGCCGGGCCGACGACGCTCAAGCGATACGGCACGTGCTTGATGACGAAGCGGACGCTCGCAGCGAGCTTGATCAGTGCACCGCCGAACTCTCAGCGCAATACGCAACCCTGCGAGAATGCATGGCCGATGCGCTGAGCCTCCCGGATGAACTCGCCATCCCCGCCGTCGACGACCCAGCGCTGCAGACGAATCTCGCTCCAATTGGCAGACAGGTCTCCGACCGTCTGGACGAACTCGGCAACTTCGCCGAGGACGCCTGCACTGCAAGCAAGCGAGAGTCCGAGGCTGCTGCCAAGCGAGAGTCCGCCACATGCCATCTTGAACAGCAGCAAGCACGGCGCGAAACCGCTGAGGAGCATGATTTCAAGAGAGTCTTCGCGGAAGCAGGACTGCGAGCTGCCGAGTCGGCCGCTGGTCGGATCTCGGCGCTCACGACCACTTCCGAGAGCGCTCACGAGCAGGCAGCAGCGGCTGCGAAGCTTCAGTCGCTGGCACCCAAGCGTGACGCCGCCGAGAAGTCTGTGAGGGACGCGAATCAGACAACCCTCGAGCGTCGCAAGGAAGAGCTCGACCTTCGTGAGCGGCGCCTCGACGGCATGGCCGCCGTACTCGCAGGCGAACTGCTCGACGCTGTTCCATGCCCAGTTTGCGGATCGACGGAGCATCCGATTCCGGCCGAGCCTGCCGACGACGCCGTGCGCGACGAGCATCTCGAAGCTGCTTCGGCTGCCGTCGAGCGCGCCGTCGAAGCCGAAGACGGTGCAAGAGAAGTGTTGCGGGGAATCAACTCGCGGATTGATGAGTTGCGCGGACGGGCCGGTGACGCTGCCGATAATCCTGACGCAGCGGCCAGACAATCTGAATCTGCTGCCGCCGAATTGGCTGCGGCAAACGAGTTAGCCGGCAACCAGCACGAACTGCGGGAGGCGAGCGAATACCACCGGCACCAAGAGAACTCGGCTCGGCAGCAGTCCAGCAGAGCTGAGACCGACGCGGCACTCGCTCTCGACGCGGCCGAGAGGGCAGAGCGCGAAGCCGGAGAATTGAGATCCACGATCAGCCAAGCGATCGGCGAGGTTGACCCCGACGAAGCCGTGGCGGCTCTGCGAGCTGTCGAATCGTGTCTCAGCGACTTGCAGACTTCCGTTGGGGAACAGACGAAGGCTCGAACAGCGCTCCACACATTGGCCGGCACCCTCGAAGCCCAACTCAAAAAGTCTCCGTTCGCCTCCGCTGATGAGGCCCGATCTGCCTTGCTCGACGACGCCGTGCGCGACGAGTTGCGGGAAGAAGTGAAGAGCTACGACGACGCAATGCGCGACACCCGACGCGACCTCGGTGCCGATGACTTGCAGTGCCTTCCGGATGATCGACCCGACACTGAGGCCGCTGAAGAGGCGGCGAACGCGGAGCGCGTGATGGCCAAGGAGGCCGGAGATCATCACACCCTGATCGCAAGTGCGCGCGATGCAATTCGCGGCTGGGCGGACGACCATCGAGAAGTGGACGCCGAGTACGCCAGCGCTTTCGCCGACGCCGAACTTTGGACCGCCGTCGCCGACCGCTGTAGTGGACGACTTGCTCCAAGGGTGTCCCTGCAGCGATGGATCCTGTCGGCCTATTTGGAACGGATATGCCAGTTCGCCAATAGACGGCTTGGTGCCATGTCCGGCAGCCGATATCGGCTCAGCGTCCATCGGGAGAGCGAGCGGCATGGTGCCAAGGGAGGACTCGGCCTGCGAGTGCACGACGCTCACACCGGAGCGGAGCGCGAGGTCTCCACGCTTTCGGGCGGCGAGACCTTCCAAGCGTCGCTGGCGCTGGCGCTCGGTGTCGCCGATGTGGTGACTGCTCGCACCGGCGGCGTGCGCCTCGAAGTGCTGTTTGTCGATGAAGGATTCGGGACCCTGGACAGCGAAGCGCTGCACCTCGCCATGGACGAACTGGACCGTCTGCGTGAGGGCGGTCGTGCCGTCGGCCTCATCAGTCATGTATCCGAGTTGCGTGTACGCATCCGCACCGGCATCGAAGTCCACCGAACCGACAAGGGCTCCCACACCAGCGTCGGTGCGATCTCCGAACTCTGACTTCCAAATGGATGTGGGTCGAGGAAACGCGATGCCTCGCGTTCGAGGAGGCGGTACGCACCGCTCACCGAGTCCCTAGCTCGAACGGCCATGTTGCCGTTGTGCGTGCTACGGGAACAGGGCGGGTTCGCGAGATACATCGAACGTGTGGGTAGGGGCGGTGTATTGCAGCGGCGCAGGGTTGCGGCGCGGGGTCGGCTTCTTGGATCTGGCGGGGTTGGGCGCCGACTCTGCGTCGGGCGGTATGAGCCGGTAGCGGTTGTTGCGCTTGATGACCTGCCAGTTGTGGTCGTGGATCTTGTCGTGGCAGGACCAGCACACCAGCACGAGGTTGTCGATCTTGGTGGGACCGCCGCAGAGCCAGGGGATGATGTGGTGCGCTTCGCAGTCGCCGGGCGGGGCGCCGCAGCCGATGCAGGCGCCGTCGCGGGCGATCAGGGCGCGACGCTGGGCTGCGGTAGGTGCTCGTGCAGCGACTGCCTCGTAGAGGGGTGTGAGTTCTTTGCCGAACAGCACGACGGAGATGTCGGCGTTGCAGCAGAGCCGGTCGATGACGCTGGCGGGCACCGGGCCGGTGCCTGCGATCTCTCCGATGCCGTCGTGGTCGTCGAGCAGGTCTGCGAGGTCGGCTCGCACGATGATCTGGGTCGCTTGGGCCTTTCGACCTGCAGAGCCCGTGCTGTCGCAGGCCTTGTGGCAACAGCCCGCGCCGATATTGCCGCAGCTGAGGTCGCCGGACGCGCCATCGCCTGCGGCGGTGCGGTCAGTGACGGTGTCGTAGCCGGCTGCGCAATCGGGAAGCGCTGCGGGAACGGGCGTGCGGTGGGTGAGGATGCCGTCGAGGGCGTCGGCCATGCGCTGGTCTCGGGTGCGCACCACGCCACCGGCTGCCGGACCGTCGCTTGCAGTGCCGGTGTGCCCGGTGTCGGGGCCGTCTGTGCTGGCGGCGCTGCCCCTGCGCTGCAGGCGGCGGTCGGCTTGGCGGAGGCGTTCGGCTTCGTCGCGGATGCGAGTTTGGATCCGGGCGCCCATCTCTGCGTCGAACGCGCCGCGCATCTGCACGGTGCCGTCGTCGCCGTTCCAGAAGCGCACGTTGCGGTTGCGCCGGTTGCGGCGGTGCTGGTCGGCGAGGCTCGCGGCGCTCTGATGCTTCGCTGCCCAACGCGCCGAGGCCTGAGCGAACTCATCGGGCGGCAACGTCTTGGCCAAGTCCATCAACTCGGGATCGTCCTGCACTGCTTCTGGACTCGTCTGACGTGCGACGCGGGCCAGGCGGGAGGCATTCGCCATGCACATTTCGCCGCCAGCCAGCGCCGACCGAGCGTCGGGCAGCTGCTCGAGCTCGGCGGCGGTGCGAACGTTGCGCGCGGCATCCGAGCGAGGGACCGCAGCGACCTGATGCAGCACCCCTGCGCCGCCGTCGCCGTGCTTTTCTCGCGAGGCGATCTGGGACGCCACCGCTGTCTCGAGCGCTTCGAGCCGGGCGCGCAGCGGCTTGGCCAGCCCCAGCGCGTCGCGCAGTTCGCCGGTGGGCGCACCCTCGACACCATCGAAGGCCGCTGCGAGCGAGTCGAGCGCCGACTGCACCTGAGAGAACATGTGTTCACTCTACCGAGCCCCTGTGACATACGAACGTTTATATGCTGCCAGATACATTACAGTTATGTAACATTTAGTTTCAGAGCTAATGAGTCAGTTTTGATATTCTCTAGAACCGAACTTCCAGCAGTCGCTCGCAGTCGAGGGTCCACCTAGCGACGCTGTGCTCGCGCCGACGCCGCAGTCGCGTCGATCGGCACGACCGGACGCAAGGCCGCAGCGGCGGGGCTTGCTCAGCTGGATGGGCTGAACTGGATCGGGAGGGGGTGGCCGGTGCGGGTGAACAGGTCTTGCAGCATCCGCAGCGTCATGCCCCAGATCACCCGTCCGTGGCCGACTTCGATGCCCGGAAAGCGCTCGTCGGGTCGAGGCGGGTAGTGGTAGTCGATGTGGCGTCGAGGGTCGGCCAGTTCTGCCACCGAGACCCAGAACGCGTCGGCTACTTCGTAGTTCAGCG
The DNA here is from genome assembly GCF_965219595.1 of Candidatus Poriferisodalis sp. Classification (NCBI taxonomy): domain Bacteria; kingdom Bacillati; phylum Actinomycetota; class Acidimicrobiia; order Acidimicrobiales; family Candidatus Poriferisodalaceae; genus Candidatus Poriferisodalis; species Candidatus Poriferisodalis sp. The sequence continues at coordinate 2,293,608 of NZ_OZ244781.1, read as the reverse complement.
TCAGTGCGGGGCGTGTGCCGTCTAGCCAGCACACGTGCGGCGTCACCCGCAGCGCAGCGCCGCGCCAGCGCGGATTGCCTTCGAGATCGTTGAGCCGGCCGAGCCAGCGCACTCCGGCGTGCGCGGTGATGTCGAATCCGATCTCTTCGCGGCTCTCGCGTACCGCCGTGTCGAACGTGTCGTCGTCGTCGGGCTCGGTGCGCCCACCCGGAAACGCCATGTGGCCCGACCACGGGTCGCCGTCGCGGGTGGCTCGTTCGATGAAGAGCATCTCGGGGCCACTGTCACCCGAGCGCGCCACTGCGGCGACGGCGGCAGTCGGGCCGTGATGCGGTGTGTCGAGGTCCTGACTGAGCACTGCCGTCAGGCGTTCCGCTTCAAACGCCTCAGTGACAGGGTGCAGGCCGACCACGGCCTCGCAGCGTAGGTCGGACGCATGCGACGGCTCTCGGTTCGCTTCCGGACGCCGCTGCTACCGTCGCCGCGATGACTGCTGCCGACGTTGACGATTCGATCGTTGCAGACGATCCGCTGACGGGCATGGATGCAGCATCATTCGAAGCGTTCGTCGGCGAAGTCGCGCAATTCCGGGACACGGTCGTGGCGCCGAACGTGAACCGCTGGGAGAGCGAGAAGCGCATGGCACCCGAGGCCCTGCGCGAAGCGTCGGCGATCGGGCTGCTCGCCATGGAGGTACCTGCCGAGCGGGGCGGGCTCGGGATGAGCTTCGCCCAGAAGTGCCGCATCGTCGAGGTGCTGAGCGCTGTGTCGATGCCGTTCGCCTTCAGTCTGGTGAACACCGGCAACGTCGCAGCGCGAGTGGCGCGGCTCGGCAGCGACACCCACCGCGAGCGCTACCTGGCCGACCTGATGGCCGGAAGACGGTTCGGTTCCACCGCGCTGACCGAACCGGGCGCCGGCAGCGACTTCGCCAACATCGCTACGACGGCGACGCCTGTCGACGGCGGCTGGCGGCTCGACGGCGCCAAGGCCTGGATCACCAACGCCGCGCACTCCGACGTGATCTTCTGCTACGCGCAGACGCAGCCCGGCTCCCGGGGTCGAGGCATCGCGTTGTTCCTCATCGACGGCACCCAGCCCGGCTTCGAGCGGCTGCCGCCGTACGAGCTGGCCGGAGGTCACCTCATCGGCACCGGCGGGTTCCGGCTGGATGGCTACATCGCCGCCGCCGAAGATCTTCTCAGCCCTGCGGGGGAAGCCTTCATCGCAGCCTTGTCGAGCGTGAACGGTGCCCGCACCTACGTCGCCGCCATGTGCTGCGCCATGGTGGAGGCCACCCTCGCGAGCGCAGTCCGCTACGGAGCCGAGCGCGAGGCATTCGGCAGGCCCGTCATCGCCCATCAAGGACTGGCATGGAAGCTGGCCGGGGTGCAGAACCGCCTCGAAGCCTCCCAGCTGCTCACTGCCCGGGCCGTCGACGCAGTCACCGAGTCATTGCGCACCGGCGACGCCTCTGGCGCCATCCTGCCGGCTGCGCATGCCAAGAAGTTCGCCACCGAGACGGCCGAAGCCGACATCGCCGCCTGCATCCAAGCCATGGGCGCCGAGGGCCTTCGCAGCGATCACCCGGGGGGTCACCACCTCATCGGAGCGCGCATCGCCAACTACGTGGACGGCAGCACCGAAATCCAGACCGACCGCATCGCCCGCTCTCTCGCTGCCACCTACGCGGCCAGCTGAACCCGCCGCAGTACGCCCCCCCGCCGCCGGCAGGGCCACAGGCTGCGTCGACAATCTCAGCCGAAGACTCCCTCGTCGCGAAGTGCGGTGATGTCGTCCCACGTGTATCCGTGCTCGAGCAGCACTTCCTCGGTGTGCTGGCCGAGTTCGGGCGCAACTGCGCCAGGCTTCAGCGGCGTGGCTGACATGCGGATCGGGGTGCCGATCACCGTGCGTTCGCCCTCGGGGTGCTCGACGCGTTGCAGGTAGCCGTTCTCGTACATCGACTCGTCGGCCACGATCGCCTCGTAGTCACGGACCAGCCCGTAGCGGACCCCTGCCCCGGTGAGCACCGCCTCCCACTCGTCGAGGGTCCTGGTGGGGAAGACCTCGTCGATGATGGCGACCAGCTCGGCCCGGGCTTCCGAGCTCAGCATGAGGGCCAGGAACCGTTCGTCGTCGGCGAGGTCGGGCCGGTCGAGCAGCTTGGCGAATTCGGGCCACCCCGGACCGGTGCCGCTGAGCAGGTGGATCCAGCCGTCGGCCGCCTCCACGGTGTGGAGCAACGTGGGAACGAAGGCGTGACCCGAATCGATGCGTTCGGGGTTGCGACCGGTCAGCAGGGTGTAGGTCATCTCCGATGCTTGGGCGTAGATCATGCCGCCCACGAGCGACACGTCGACCCGCTGTCCAAGCCCGGTCTCGGTGCGATGGAGCAGCGCAGCAAGAATGCCGGTGACCATGTTCTGGCAGCCGACATGGTCGGAGATGACAGCCCCATTCATGACCGGGGGTCCGCCGTCGATTCGGGTGGCGAACATGAGCCCGCCCTCTGCCTGACCTGACGAGTCGGCTCCCTCCCGCGTCGACTTGGGGCCGATCGGCCCGAACGTCGAGCCGGTGGCGTACACGAGCCGGGGATTGATGGACGACAGGTGCTCATACGACAGGCCCCAGGCCTCCATGGTCCCGGGCACGAAGTTGTGGATCAGGATGTCGGTGGTGTCGACAAACCGCTCGAGTGCGCGCTTGCCGCCCGGCGTGCGCAGGTCGAGGGTGACCGACCGCTTCCCCCGGTTGCACGCCTCGTAGTACGGGCTGCGCAGATCGGTGGGCGACACGGGGATGACCCGTCCCAGGTCGCCCATGCCCGGCAGCTCGATCTTGATGACCGACGCTCCCATGTCGTGCAAGGTGGCGGCAGCTTGAGGGCCCTGCACCAAGATGGACAGGTCGAGGACGGTGTAGTCGTCAAGCGCTCCCATCGCCGGATCGTAACCCCGCCCGCTTGCTGCATTTTGGGTGCCGAGAATTCGCCGGTATGTCAGGATGCTGCCCACCAAGATCTTCTCGTCGAGAGAGGCGGATATGAGCGAACCGATGCAGACTTCGAAGTCCCGCGAGCTCTACGAGCGGGCACAGGCGGTGATCCCCAAGGGCGTGTACGGCCACTACGGCCCAGCGGTGATCGACGATGGACCGGTGTTCTTCTCGTCTGCAGAAGGCGCACGGTTCACCGACGTGGACGGGAACTCCTACATCGACTGGATGTGTGCGTACGGCCCGAACATTCTGGGCTACAACCATCCGGGGGTGGAGGAGGCGGCCGAAAAGCAGGCCGCCGACGGCAGCACGGTCAGCCTCGCCGCGCCGGTCATGGTGGAGCTGGCCGAGGAGCTCGTCGACCTCGTGGACGGGGCCGACTGGGCGCTGTTCGGCAAGAACGGGGCCGACGCGACCGGGTTGGCCGTAATGATTGCCCGCGCTGCGACGGGGCGGCGGTACATCCTCAAGATCCAGGGCGGATATCACGGCTCGGCCCCGTGGATGCAGGCGCCTGGGAACAAGGGCACCATCGCGGAGGACCAAGCCTTCGTCATCGAGGTGCCATGGAACGACGCGCAGGCTGTGCAGACCGCTATCGATGCTCACCCGGGCGACATCGCCTGCTTCATCTCGTCGCCGTATCACCACCCCGTCTTCGCCGACAACGAACTGCCCGCCGAGGGCTACTGGGCTGCAGTTGAGGGCGCCTGCCGGGCTGCAGGGATTGTCGTGATCGTGGACGAGGTACGCAGCGGGTTCAGGATCGACTTGGCAGGCGCGCACGTGGCGTACGGATTCACGCCGGACCTTATGTGCTTCGGCAAAGCGATCGGGAACGGGCACCCGGTGGCGGCATTGGCCGGCAGCGACGAGCTGAAGGGGGCCGCAGGCGAGACGTTCTTCACTGGAACGCAGTTCTTCAATGCCGCGCCCATGGCAGCTGCCCTCGCGACGCTGCGGGAACTTCGCTCGACTGATGCCGCGGCGGCCGCGACCGAAACCGGCATTCGACTGGGCGAAGCCCTGACCGATGTGGCGGCAGCTCATGGGCACGAACTGCGAGTGAGCGGCGTGCCCGCCATGCCGTACCTGCGCGTCGTGGGCGAGGGAGGCTCGAAGTTCCATGCCCGCTGGATATCCGAGTGCATCCGCCGGGGCGCATACCTGCTCAGCTACCACAACAACTTCGTGTGCACCGCGCACACCGACGACGACATCAAGCGCACCTGCGACATTGCTGACGCAGCGTTCACGGCCCTCGCGTAGCGCCACGGCCCCTCAACGAACTGCAACCGCTCCGGTGACCAGCATTCTGATGCCCAGAAAGGAACGCGCATGAAGTTCGGCTTCACCGTGCCCAACAACTTCGGAGTCGATGATCCAGCGGAGGTGGTCGCTCTGGCTGTCGAGGCCGAGCAGCTCGGCTTCGACTCGGTGTGGGTGAATCATCACGTCCTCAACGTGGGCTACGTGTGGGACCGGCTGGGCGAACGGCCCTACCACGATGCGCTGGTGATGCTCACGTGGATGGCGGCACACACGTCACGGGTGCGCCTCGGCACCAGCGTGCTGGTGATGCCGTACCTGCACCCGATGGTGCTGGCCAAGGAGCTGGCCACGCTGGACCGCCTGAGCGGCGGCCGCCTGGTGGTCGGGCTCGGCGTGGGCAGCCTTCCCGAGGAGAACGAGATGCTCGGCGCGGAGTACGACGACCGCGGCCGGCTCAGCAACGAGTTCATCGAGGTGCTCGACCTGCTGTGGACCCAGCCGAACGCCAGTTACGACGGGCACTACTACTCGTTCCAAGGCGCCGTGAGCTCGCCCAAGCCCGTGCAGCAGCCCCGACCCCCGATCCTGATCGGCGGCAACCGTCCGCCGGCACTGCGGCGCGTCGGCCGCCTGGGCGACGGCTGGCACCCGATGATGCTGTCGCCCGAGAGCGTCGCGAAGCGCCTGCCGGTGATCCGCGAAGCCGCAGAGGCGGCAGGCCGCTCAGGCATCCCTGCGGAAGTCTCCGTGCGGCGGACCGCAAGCGACGTGACGCCGGAGCTGGCTGCCAGCTATGCAGCCGTCGGGGTGACCGAGCTCGTGGTCTCCTGGAACACCGGCGACGTCGCCGAGATCAGCGAGGGCCTCGCCGCCTTCGCCGCCGAACACGGCATCTGCGGCTGAACCGCTGGGCCGTTCGGTCTGGCTACTTCGAGCGGAACGAGGCTTCCATCTCGTCGATGTCGAAGCCGCCGTGCGCCACGCCGTCGACGGCGTACTCGTACAGCGCGGTCTTGAAGTAGAGGCTCAGCGCGCTCACCACAACGCTCACGGCGAGAACGCCGATCACGCCGACGGCGATGCCGATGTACAGGCCGATCCCGGGCACCAACGTGGCGATCAGCACCGCGACCAGGATGATCGGCAGGGCGATCACGAAGCCCAGAATGCCGAACCCCGCCTGGGCGATGAGATTCTCGCCCCAGGTGCGGCGGACCAGCGACATGGAGTGCTTGACACTGGCGAACGAGCGGTAGTCGTCGATGATGATGGCGGGCACGACCAGATAGGTGGCCACGCCCCACGCCGCCTCGGCCAGGAACGTCAGCATCTGGCCCAGCCAGCCCAGGCGCTCGCGCAGGAAGCGCAGCACCAGCCCGACGGTCAACGTGATGAGCGCCCAGCCGAGCAGGCTCGGCAGCCGTGACGCTGCCTTGCCCATGGCGCTGCGCACGGTGGGATCGCCGCCGGTCATGCGCTCGTGCGCGCCGGCCACGAGTGCGCCTTCGAAGTACACCACTGTGGCTGTTGCCACGAACGCGAATACGAGCCCGAGCACGACTGCGCTGCCTTCGACACTCTCGGCGCCCCCGCTTGCATCGAAGCTGCCGGTGACGAAGCCGACCACTGCCGCCGCAGCGGCAATGACCAGGATGGTCAGCATGCTGAGGACCGGCAGCCACAGCAGCTCGCGGTCCTGCTTCAGCAGCGACCACGAGTTCTTGGTCAGCCGCCAGGTATTGGCGAATCGGCCCATGGAGATGCTCCCTGCCTTCTCAGCCCCGCAGGCGGATCGATGGCGGACTCCTGCGTCGCGGCTGGTGCACTGTGCACGGTCGAGCGTACTCAGCGCGCGCGACACCGGATCGTCAGTTTTGTGAACGCGCAGCGACAGGCGCTTCGGGCTCAGCGGCCTGCTCGACCGGAGCAGGCGCAGCCCGCGATCCGGTTGGCGTGCGGATCACCATGGCCACCGAGAACAGCACGACGGCGCCGCCCAGGAACTGCATGGGCGTCACCGGCTCGCCGTGGATGAGCCACGCCGTCCCCACGGCCACGATGTGCATCGCCAGCACGTACAGCGACGAGCGGGCCACCTCGATGTGACCGTGGCACCACGTCATCAGCACGTGGCCGAACACCCCGGTCACGAAGGCCACGATCACGATCCACAGCCAATCCAGCCCGCCGAATTCGAAGAATTGGCTCGGTGTCACCATCAGCACGGTGGGCGGGACCGCGGCAACAAACGACCAGAAGTTGATGCCCGCCATCCACTCGATCGGGTCCACGTCGGTGGACGCTCTGGCCATCCGGGTCAGCACGAAATAGACGGTGAACGTCAGCACCGACATCGCGGTGAGGAACAGTCCGAACCCGCTGGCGCGGAACTCGCCGCCGGCGCCCATGATCACGCCGACGGCGCCGCCGACTCCGATCAGCGTGAAGACGATCTGGCGAAAGCTGACCCGATCACCGAAGATCGGGCCCACCAGCGCCAGGAGCATGGCCGGCTGCAGGGCCATCATCACCGACATCACGGAGATCGTGACTTCCTGCACCGCAGCGAAGACGAAGACCATGTTGATGCCGAAGCACAGGCCCGGCAGCGCGGTCTGGGTGAACACCCGCCGAGACAGCCACCGGCCGCGCAGCGCCAGCACCACAAGCAGGAACGGCGTGGACATGCCGAAGCGGATGAAGGCGCTCACCATCGCCGGTGCGGTGAGCAGCTTGGAGATGGGCGGCCCGAGACCCCATGAGACGACCACGAGGCCCATGACCAGCAGCGGCAGCGCGCCGCCGGCCGTCCGCACGGTTGTGGCACCGGTCGCGGCGCCCGCAGCCGAGCCTTCGGCCGGTGCGCGCCGCGCAACCGCCGCAGCACCGTTGAGCGGCGCTTTGACGCCGCCCGCCCGGTCGATGGCCGGGGCGACATGGAAGACGGCGCCCGACGGTACGGCTGGTCCGCTGTCGCTCGCCGCTGCCGGCCCGCCCGCACCCCTCACCGGAGCGAGGCTACGACGATCGGGCGGGGCAATACCCTGCCAGCCTGAGAACGCCCCGCTCGGGCGGAGGGAGAAACAATGAACGACGACGCCAGCGCCGACGGCTCGGGAGCCGAGGTTGGCCTTCCGCCCCAGTGGTCATCAGACCTCAGCGGGCAGACGGCATTCGTGACCGGCACGACATCGGGTCTCGGCCGCCGTTTCGCCTCGGTGCTGGCTGCCTGCGGGGCCAGTGTGGCCATCTGCGGACGGCGCGTGGAGCGGCTGAATGCGCTCGCCAGCGAGCTCGAAGCCGACGGCGCCACCGTGCTGCCCATCCCTCTCGACGTAACCGACACCGAAGCGCTCTTCGAGGCCGTCGCCACCGCCGAATCCCAACTCGGGACCGTGCAGATCCTCGTGAACAACGCCGGCAAGCCCGACGCCCGCCTGGCGCTCAAGATGGACCCAGCCTTCGTCGACGAGATGATCTCCACCAACCTCACGTCGCTGTTCCACCTGTCGTGCGAGGTCGCACGCCGTTTGATCGCCGCCGAGCTGCCCGGCCGGATCGTCAACATCTCTTCGGGGGCCGCATTCAGGGCACCGCTGGGCACCTCGATGTACGCCATCACCAAGAGCGCCGTGGTGCGCATGACCGAAGTGCTGGCCCAAGAGTTCGCCCGCTACCACATCAACGTCAACACCATCGCCCCAGGCGCGTTCGACAGCGAGATGATGGATGGGATGCTCGAGCGCATGGGCGACTTCACCCAGATGTTCCCCCGTCGCCGCCTCGGCAAGCCCTCGCAGCTCGACTCGACGCTGCTGTACCTGGTGTCTCCGCTGTCTGACTTCGTGTCCGGTACCTGCATCACCGTCGACGACGCACAGGGCGCCGACTGAGCTCGTGAGCACGCCCGACGATCGCACCGACGCCGACGCCACGAGCGTCGACGATCGCACCGATGCCGGCGCCACGACCGTCGGCATTGCCGATCTCGACGAGGCGGCGCAGCATTGGCGCGAGCACGGCTGGGTGCTGGTCGACCAGCTCGTGCCGACCGTCGACATCGACCTTGCCGTCGAAGAGCTCTGGGACCTGTACCCCCGGCCCGAGGAGTTCCACTCGGGCGACCCGGCACTTCGGGAACGCTTCGTCGGACGCAGCTACAACCAAGGCCACAAGTTCGGCAACGCCGAACCCGAAGGGGCGGCCTTCCGGCCCGAACAGTTCCTGGGCCACATCCTGTTCCCGTACACCTCGCACCGGTTGAACCGGCTGCAGGTACACGCCGATGTGCTGCGGTTCGCCCGCATGGCCATGGGCATCGACGACATCCGCATCTACCAAGCCCGCATCTGGGGCAAGTACACCGGAGTCGCCAACTACGAGCAGCCGTTCCACCAGGACCGCAACCACAACGTGGTGCCCGACCGTCTCGAAGCCGGCTGGTGGAACCTGGAAGGCTTCCTGTACCTGAGCGATGTGGATGACGGCGTGGCGCCCACCGAGTTGGCCGGAGGCCCTGCCGACGCGACCCGGCCCTACGACGGCCCGCCTGACGGCGATCGGATCTCTGCCGCAGGAGTGCGCGGCTCGTTCTTGGCGTACCGGCCAGACGTGTGGCACCGCGGCGTCGACCTCACCCGTCCCGGCGGCAGCCGATTCCTGATGAGCGCCTCGTTCAAGCCCGGCGGCGCCGATTGGATCGGCTACGACAACGTGCAGCCGGTCTCGAATGGACCCCTGTGGTCCAAGTTCGCCGCCTCCTGCACGCCCGATGAACTCTCATTGTTCGGCGCTCCGCTGCCCGGCCACCCGTACTGGACACCCGAACTGGTCGACGCGCTCGAAGACCGCTACCGCGGCATCGACGCCTCCCCCTGGCGCGACGCGCTGCGCTGACAGCCCTGCAGCACTGGCTTGGCAGGAAGCCGGGCATGGTCGCGAAGTAGCGTCGGCGGCCATGAGCTTTTTCGGACCTGATCACTTCGAGACCATCACCGACGGCCTGATCTTCCCCGAGGGACCGGTGGTGCTGGCAGACGGCTCGGTGGCCGTTGTCGAGATCGGGCGCGGCACCATCACGCGCGTCGACGTGACCGACGGTCGCAAGGACATCCTGGCCACGCCGGGCGGCGGGCCGAACGGCGCAGCGCTGGGGCCTGACGGTGCGATGTACGTGTGCAACAACGGCGGCTTCGAGTGGATCACCGTGCGGGGCCGCACCGTGCCCGGCGAGGTGGCATCCGACTACACCACCGGCCGCATCGAGCGCATCGATCTCGAGACCGGCGAGGTGGAGATCCTGTATGCCGATGTGAACGGCGTGTCGCTCAAGGGACCGAACGACATCATGTTCGACTCCACTGGCGGCTTCTGGTTCACCGATCACGGCAAGACCCGCACCCGCGACCGGGATCGCGGCGGGCTGTACTACGCCAAGGCCGACGGCAGCCACATCGAGGAGATTGCATTCCCGATGGACGGTCCGAATGGCGTGGGCATCTCCCCCGAGGAAGACCGGGTCTATGTGGCCGAGACGTTCCAGGGCGCCATGTTCGCCTTCGACCTCGAGGGCCCGGGCAAGGTTGCCGCCGGTGTACCGGCACGGGGCTGGTTCCTGGCCCGACCGGCCGGCCGCAAGTACTTCGACTCGCTGGCGATGGACGCCGATGGAAACGTGAGCGTGGCCACGATCCTCACCGGCGGCATCAGCACCTTCACCCGCGATGGCGACGAGCTCGAGTTCGCCCCCACCGACGATTCGGCCACCACCAACATCTGCTTCGGCGGCGACGACATGCGCACGGCCTACGTCACCCTGTCTGGCACCGGCCGCCTCGCCGTCGGCGACTGGCCCCGCCCCGGCCTCAAGCTCCCCTTCTGACACCGCCGCGCTGATCGACCGGAATCCGCGGTTCGGTACCATCGAGGCCGCGGCCTTCGCAACAGCCCTCGAAGGGACTCATGACGGCCAAACGACAGGGTGGCTACCCGACCATCAAGGACATCTCGCAGCACGCCGGTGTCTCAAAGTCGCTGGTGTCACGCGCCCTGCGCGGCGAGGGCCACGTCCGCGACAGCACGCGCCAGCGCATCCTGGAGTCGGCCGCCGAACTGGGCTACCGGGTACACGCCGGTGCTCGATCGCTCGCAGGCCTGAGCAGCGGGACCATCGGGTTCGTCATCACTGGGCTCTTCGACGCGTTCTGGGGTGAGGTCATGTTCGCCGTGGACCAAGAAGTCAGCCGACGCGGTATGCGAACGCTGTACCTGTCGAGCCCGCCTGAAGCCGGCGGCGAGCGCGAGGTCATCGAGCGGATGCTCGAGTACCGGGTGGACGGCCTCGCACTGGGGCTGCTCGGTCAGCGTGACGCGGCCGAACTCGAGGAATACGCGGATGTCCTGCCGGTCTTGGCGCTGATGTACGACCTTCGATCCGATCGATACGACACGCTCGTCACCGATGACGAAGCGGCCATGGCCTCAGTCGTCCGTCACTTGGCCGATCTGGGCCACAGCGACATCGCGCTCATCGGCGATGCCGAGATGCCCAACGTCGCTGCCCGGACCCGCGGCTACACCAGTGAGATGGAGCGACAGGAATGCTCGGGACACATCTCCTTCGAGCCCGCCGGCTTCCTGCAGTCGGATGGGTATGAGGCTGCCGACAAGCTGCTACGCCGTTCGCGGCGACCGACGGCCATTGCCTGCGTCAACGACGCCCAGGCCCGCGGCGCTGTCCTCGCCGCAGTAGACGCCGGCCTCGACGTGCCAGGCGACATCAGCATCACAGGCTTCGACGATTCGCTCTATGCCGTCGCAGGTATGCCCCGATTGACCACGGTAAGGCTGCCACGTTCCGATATCGGGCAGACAGCGGTCAGCATGCTGAGCGACCGCATGAACGGCCGGGACACCGCTCTCGTGTCGGTGCTGAGCGCCGAGCTGGTAGCGCGGGACTCGACCGGCCCGGCCGGCTAGCTGGTTACGACGAGATCTCCGCCACGCTGACGGGACGTCCCTCACGTGCCGAGCGGGTGGCCGCCAGCGCGATGGCCAAGCATGCGCGCCCGTCTTCGAGCGTCACCGGCGGAGGCTCGCCTGCGAGCACTTCGACGAACGCAGCCCACTCTGAACGGTACGACTCGGCATATCGCTCAGTGAAGAACCACGGCATCGGCGCCGCGACAGCCCCTGCGGGCGCGGATCGCACGGCGCTGTGGGTGGTCGGGTTCTGCGAGGTCATCGCCCCGGCACTGCCGAACGCCTCGACCCGCTGGTCGTAGCCGTAGACGGCCTGCCGGCTGTTGTCGATGGTCGTGATGGTGCCGTCGGTGTGAGTGAGCACCGCCGCCGCGGTGTCCCAATCCCCGAGCTCGCCGATCACGGGATCGATGCGCACCGCGCCTGCGGCGTACACCTCGACGACCTCGGCACCCACCACGAAGCGCGCCATGTCGAAGTCGTGGATCATCATGTCGGCGAATATGCCCCCTGAACCGGCGACATAGTCGTGCGGCGGGGGTTCCGGGTCGCGGCTCGTGATCCTCACGACCTGCACCTCGCCGAGTTCGCCGTTGTGAGCAGCAGCGGCGACGGCGCGATGCGATGGGTCGAAGCGACGGTTGAAGCCCAGTTGAACTGCCGTGCCTGCTGCGGCAACAGCCGACACAGCGCGTTCGGCCTCGGCCAGTTCCAGCGAGACGGGCTTCTCACAGAAGGCAGGCAGCCCGGCGTTCGCAGCCGCCACGATGAAGTCGACGTGGGTTTCGGTCGGTGAGCAAATCGCCACGGCGTCGACGTCGGATCGGGCCATCAATGTTGACGGGCTGTGGGCTGCCGGCACATCCAGCTCTGCCGCGAGCGACGCCGATGCGGCCGGAACGGCATCGCACACCGCAGCAAGACGGAGGCCCTCGATGCCGGCCAGTTGGCGCGCGTGCATCTGGCCGATCCGGCCGCAGCCGATGAGGCCGATGCCTGCTGTGCTCACAGGCCTCGCCGCTGCTGGGCCATGGCCTCGGCCATGTCTGCGGCTGCGGTGGCGATCTCGGGCCGGTCACTGGTCTCGGGCACGCCCACCTGCCATGCCGCCCCGCCTTCGGTCCACGAAGTGGGGTGAGTGGCGAGCACGATCACATACGTGCGCTCGGACGCTTTCGCCCGCTCCAGCGCTGCCTCCAGCTCGGCGATGGTGGCAACGGTTTCCGACGCGCATCCCATGGATGCTGCGTGCGCGGCGAAGTCGACATGTGCAGGCTCCGGTCCCGATCGGTCAGCGGTCCCCGATGGAGTCTGGGTCATCGTGTCGGCCAGGAAGTTGTTGAACGACTCGCCGCCTTGGGCCCGCTGCAGCCGGTTGATGACGGCAAAGCCCCCGTTGTCGCATACCACCACGGTGATCGGGTGGCCGCTCAGCACCGAGCTGTACAGGTCAGAGTTCATCATCAAGTACGAACCGTCGCCGACGAGCGCCACGACATCCCGGCCCGCCAATGCCTGCTTCGCGCCCCACGCACCCGAGATCTCGTAGCCCATCGTCGAGTAGCCGTACTCGCAGTCGAATGAGTGCTCGATGTCGCTGCGCCAGCCGTTCACGGTCTCCCCAGGCAGACCGCCGGCTGCAGTCACCACGTAGGTGCGTTCATCGGCCGCTCTCGACACGGCACCCACCACCTGTGCGTACGTCGGCAGTTCTGCCAGCGAGCTGTCAGCTTCCGGCGCAGCGAGCTTGTCGATGTACGCGTGGTACTGCGCTGTTTCGGTCTCCGCACGCTCCGTCCAGCTCGCTGGAGCGACATAGCCTCCGAGCGCGGCTCCCAGCTCGGCGAGTCCCTCTCGCGCATCGGCGACCAGCGGCAGGCTGCCGTGCTTGGTCGCGTCGAACCGTGCCGTGTTCAGCCCGATGAACGTCGAGTCATGATGGAACACGGTCCACGAGCCGGTGGCGAAGTCGCCCAGCCGTGTGCCCACCGCCACGATCACGTCGGCAGCAGCGGCCATCGCGTTCGCAGACACGCAGCCCGTCACGCCGATCGGCCCGCAGGCAAGGGGGTGGCTGGAGGGGAAGCTGGTACGGCCGGCCACCGTCTCGACGACCGGGATGCCGTGGCGCTCGGCGAAAGCCCGCAGCTCGGCCTCTGCCATCGACCAGCGCACCCCGCCGCCGCTGATGAGCAGCGGGCGTTGTGCCGCCGAGAGCGCTGCCGCGGCAGCGGCGAGCTCGCGCCGGTCGGGGCGGGGGCGCCGCACCCGGTGCACCACCGGCTCGAAGAAGCGCTCCGGGAAGGAATATGTCTGCGCCTGGGTGTCCTGCGGCAAGCCGATGAAGGCGGGGCCGCAGTCGGCCGGGTCGAGCATCGTCGCCACTGCAGTAGGCAGGCTCGCCAGCACCTGCTCGGGTGCGGTGAGCCTGTCCCAGTAGCGGACCACGGACCGAAAGGCGTCGTTCACCGTCATCGACGGATCGCCGAAGTGCTCAACCTGCTGCAGCACCGGGTCAGGCAGTCGATGGCTGAAGGTGTCGCCCGACAGCAGCAGCAGCGGCATGCGATTCGCGTGGGCCACTGCCGCGGCCGTGACCATATTGGTGGCACCGGGTCCGATGGAGCTGGTGGCCGCCATGATCCGGCGACGACGCATCGCCCGCGCATAGCCGACGCCGGCCAAGGCCATGCCCTGCTCGTTCTGCCCGCGCCACGTCGGCAACCCACGGCGCGCGCTGCGCAATTCGGGCCCGAGACAGGTCACGTTGCCGTGGCCGAAGATTGCATAGACGCCCCCGAACAGCGGCACCGACGCTCCGTCGGAGACAGCCGCCAGCCGGCCGGCCGCATCGGCGTCGAGGTCGTCGAGCGCGATCCGTTGCGCCACCATGTAGCGGACGATCGCACCGGCGGTGGTCAGCTCAATATCTGCCATCGCGAGACTCCCTTCGGGGCGGCGTCACCGATGATGGCCGCCTGATTCACCTGCCTGCCACGTCGGCGGGATCATGCGGTGCCAGCTCATCGACGTTTCCGGCGTTGAGCGGGATCACGTCTTCCCAGGTGCCGCTCATCCAGCTCCGCAGCAGAGCGGCCTGGACGCTGACATAGGCCACCGCCTCGGCGAAACCGGCGCAATGCGGGCGCCCGTCGCTGACTGCCGAGAGGTACTGGTGATCCTCAAGAGCGACAAGATCCTCGAACCCGATGGCGTTGGCATCGCCGGGAACGAAAGCGCTGTGGCCTGGATGTCGTTCGCCGGCTCGAATCGTCGTGTAGCCACGCTCGGACGCGCTGCCGGCGTCCGGTGCCATGTACAGCCGCAGCTCATTCATGGTCTCCAGATTCCAGCCCAGTGCGCCCTCGGTGCCGTAGATATCGAATGCCATCTGGCTCTCGGGCCCCACCATCGTGCGACTGACCTCGAACGTGCCCCGCGAGCCGTTGGCGAACACAGCGAGAGCGCCGAAGTAGTCCTCGTTGGTGACCGGACCGGTCGGATCGTCCAGCCGCCCGCGGGCGTAGTGGCTTGCCCCGGCTGCCGCGACCGGCCGTTCGGCAATGAATGTGGCGCCGCTGCCGATCACCCGCTCGATCGGCCCGTTGAGCATCATGGCCAAGTCGATGGCGTGGCTGAGAATGTCGCTGGTGACACCGTGGCCCGCTTGATCCAGCTCGAAGCGCCACGAGAGCAGCCCCAGCGGATCGGCCCCGAACATCGAGAAGAAGCGTCCCCGGTAGTTGGTGATCGATCCGAGCGCGCCGCTGTCGATGAGGGCCTTGGTGTGCTGCACCAGCGGCGCGTAGCGGTAGTTGTAGCCAACCCCGGTGATGCTGCCCGCCGCTGCGGCGGCCTCGAAGCAGCGCACCGTCTGGGCCGGCGTGCCGCCGACCGGCTTCTCGCAGAACACGTGCTTGCCGGCGGCCACAGCCGCCGTGACGATCTCCTCGTGGAGCATGTTCGGCGCCGTGACATAGACGACATCCACGTCAGGACGGTCCACGGCCGGCCGCCAGTCGTCGGTCACGTCGCCGAAGCCGAAGCCCTCGCTGGCCGCTGCGCGCCGTTCGTCGACCGTGTCAGCGCAGACCACAAGTTCGGGCGCGTACCTGCGGTCGCTGAACAAGCTCGGGATGCGCATGACCGAGCGGGCATGCGCCTGGCCCATCCAGCCGAATCCGACCACGGCAATGCCCAAGCGCTGTCGCATTGATCGGTTCAGTGCGTTGCCAGCTCGTGCTGCAGTGCTTCGAGCTCGGCACCGCCGGCCATCATCTGCGTCAGCTCGGCCTGGCTGATGTCTTCCTTGGCGAAATTGCCCATGGAATGACCGCGATTGAGGATCACGAAGCGGTCGCCGACCGGGTACGCATGATTGGGATTGTGCGTGATGAAGATCACGGCGAGTCCTCGATCACGTGCTTCCACGATGCGCCGCAGGACGACGCCGGACTGCTTGACGCCGAGCGCCGAGGTGGGTTCGTCGAGGATCAGCACCCGCGCGCCGAAGTAGCTGGCCCGGGCAATCGCCACTGACTGACGTTCACCGCCCGACAGCGTGCCAACCGGCTGCTCGGTGTCACGGATGTCAATGCCCATCTCCGCGAGCTGCTCTTTGGCGATCTGCTTGGCCTTCTCGATATCGATCTGGCGGAATGGCCCGAATCCCCTTGTGGGCTCTGCGCCGAGGAAGAAGTTCCGCCAGACCGACATGAGCGGCACCATGGCCAAGTCCTGGTACACGGTGGCGATGCCGGCAGCGAGGGCCGCCCGAGGCGACGAGAACGTGACCTCCTCCCCCTCCAGCAGCAGTTCTCCCTCGTCGTGCTGGTGCACGCCGGCGAGGATCTTGATGAACGTGGACTTTCCGGCACCGTTGTCGCCCAGCACACACGTCACCTCGCCGGGATTGACCGTGGTGGACACCCCGGTGAGGGCGATGATGTTGCCGTAGAACTTCGAGATGTTCCGCAGTTCGATCAGTGTGTCGCTCATGGCTCAGCTCCTGCCGAGGCAGATTCGTCGGCCGCGCCAGCATCGCCGCCTGGCGGCTCGTCATCGTCGGGGTCGCCGCGCGCCGCCTGCGACCGCTCTGCACGCTGGCGCACGTAGTTGTTGACGATCACTGCCACCACCAGCAGCCCGCCGAGCACGAGGAAGCGCCAGTCGGTGTTCCAGCGCGCGAATCCGATGCCCTGGCTGATCATCCCCCAGATGAGCGCGCCGATCGCCGCACCGATAGCGGAGCCGTAACCGCCGGTCAGCAGGTTGCCACCCACGACGGCCACGATGATGTAGCGGAACTCGTTGCCGTCGCCGACATTGGCCTGCACGGAATTGAGGCGGAATGCGATGAGCATGCCTGCGACCCAGGCGCAAACCGAGACCAGCATGAACAGCGTCGTCTTGGTGCGGGCAGCCGGGACGCCTACCGACCGGGCGGCGTCCTTGTTGCCGCCCACGGCGAAGGTCCAGCTGCCGAAGCGCGTCTTGGCCAGCACCCAGGCGCCGACGGCGGCGAACAGCACGTAGAAGAGCACCGAGACCCGGAATCGGGTCACCGCCTGGGTCGCTTCCTCCTCCAGGGTGGTGATGAACATCAGCTTGACTGCGAGCGCCAGGCCCGCAGCCGCCAGCCCGACCCTCACGAGGGGCCGGCCCATGCCTTCGTCGCTGCTGAACAGCAACCGGTAGAACGTGCCGACGGCGAAGATGCCGAGCGCAATCGCGCCACCCTTGGCGGCGCCCGTCGAGAGGGCATAGAGCAGGCCGTCACCGTCGATCAGCTCAATCACGGCGAACACGACGGCCGCAGCCCCGCCGGCGGCCATGGCGACGCGCGGCCACTGCCCCATCTGCGGCACGGGCACCGCCGTGCTGCGCCTCTGTGCGAGGGCTCGGGCCGCTGCGGTGGCAGCGAGCGCGAGCGCGATCAGCAGCAGCACCGAGAACAGCTCGACGCGCAGCTTGCGCGACGCGGACTCGGCCTGCACTACGAACGCGGCGACAGCCACGATGGCCGCGGTCGCCATCGGCAGCCACAGCGAGAGGTCGGCTCGTGCCGTCACCAGCATCAGCGCCACCACGCCGGCCACCGCCAGGCCGCCGAACAGCAACGCCCGGGCGGCCTGAATGGTCATCATGAAGCTGATCGCAGGGAGCAGCGCCACGGCCACGCCGATGACCGGTGCGCTCGAGCGGACATGGCCGGTCGCGGCCAGCGCGGCCAGCACACCGGTGCCAGCGATGCCGATGGCGAATACCGCACGCCCGAGACCGCCCCCCAGGAAGCCGAGCTGGTCAGAGTTCGTGGCATCCATGACCAATGCCAGCACCACGGCGACCACCACAGCGCCGACGCCGATGCCGATCATTCGCATCGTGCGGCTGTCGGGCGAAGGCCGACGCCGCTGTACTGGCTCGTAGCGGGATCTGCACCAAATCGCGACACCCGCCAGGGTCCCTGCGGCGATGACAGCTCCCCACAGCCAGTTCGAGGCGGTGCCGTCGGTGGTCAGCAGCATGACGAAGCCGAACAGCGGTACCGCGACGGCCCCGATGAACGCGCCCGCTGTAGCCCATGACGGCGGGTCGGCCCGACGCGTGTAGCTCATCTCCAGCAGCCCTAGCAGAAGGGCGACGCCCGCCAGCACGAGCAGCCCTGCCCACGCCCAGTCGCGACCGTCCCAGATGTGCTGGTTGCGGATCCACTCGGCGCCGAAGATGTCGTCCCAGAACTCGTAGCCCTGCGCCTCGTCGAGGCCTTCGACGATGACCTTGTTGGTGAACAGCTTGCCGAAGCCGAGCTTGGCGCCGATGAGGATGAAGAACGTGCCCAGCGTGACGATGAAGCTGGGCAGCGATGTTCGCTCGACGAGCGTGCCGTTGAACCAGCCGATCGCCAGCGCGAAGCACAGCGACAGCGGCACGGCAAGGTGCAGGCTGAAGCCCGCGCCGCCCAGCTCGCCGACCTCGCGGCTCATCAGGATGACGAAGATGGCGGTGGCGCCCGTCATCGCGCCCGAGGACAGGTCGAACTCGCCGCCGATCATCAGCAACGCCACCGGCACCGCCATGATGCCGAGCAGCGCGGCGACGTCGAGGAAGTTGGCAGTGCCCCCTGCGGTGCCGAATGCTTCAGATGTCAGCCAGAACAGCAGCCACACGCCGGCGAGGCCGAGCAGCGCACCAATCTCAGGACGGGTGAGCAGCTGTTGGATCGGCCCGCGATATGCGAGCCGTTCGTCGGCCCCGCCGGCGGTGTCGGCCGCCACAGGGAGGGCTACCTCGTACCGGCGCTGACGAGCGCTGCGACCTCTGCAGCGTTGTCAGGCGTGACGAAACCTGGACCGGTCAGGATCGGCAGGCCGCCGCCGGCAGTGTTCTGGTTCGTTGCCTGCAGGTGCATCAGGATCACGGGGAGATAGCCCTGCAGGTACTGCTGCTGGTCGACGGTGAAGGCGATGTCGCCCGCTTCGATTGCAGCGATGAGGTCCGAGGACAGGTCGAAGCCACCGATGTGCAGCGTGCGCCCGGCCGACTCGGCAGCGTCGAGCGCCCGCAGCGGCAGGTTCGGCCCGACGCCCAGCACTGCGTCGATGCTGGAATCCGCGGTGAGGATCGAGGCGATGGTCTGCTCCTGCTCGTCGGGGTTCGCGTCGAGGCCGACGAACTCCGAGGTCACTTGGCCGTCGAACGTCTCCGCGAGACCCTGGCAGCGCTCCTCAAGACCGATGTTGGCCTGCTCCTGGCGTGCGCACAGCACATGGGTGGCGCCCAAGGCGTTGAACCGCTTTCCGGCGCCCTGGCCGGCCACGATCTCGGTCTGACCGATGTGGGTGACGGCGCCGAGATCCTCGTAGTTGTTCACACCGGAGTTCAGCGTGTACAGCGGGATGCCTGCTGCCACGACCGCTCGGGCGGCGGCTTCGAGACCTGCAGGGTCTGCCAGCGAGATGGCGATGCCGTCGGAACCGTCGGCGATCGCACCCTCAATCGCCTGCGACTGCGCCTGCGCTTCGTTGTTGGCGCCGAAGTAGACGACGTCGCAGCCGATGGCGTCGGACGCATCCGCTACCGCCACCTCGACGACTGACCAGAAGGTTCCTGAGTCGCCGTGGGTGATCACGTGGTACGTCTTGTCGCAGTCGCTCTGTGTGAGCGTGACTTCGGTCGCATCCGATGCGGCCTCGGTCGTCTCGGCCGGTGCCGGAGCGTCCGGCTCGTCCGCGGACTCGTCGGAGCTGTCGCTGCTGCATGCTGCCGCGAACAATGTCATCGCTGCGAGCAGTGCAAGCAGTTTTGTAATACGCCTCATGTCTGTTCTTCCTCCCGAAGACGTGAATGGCCACAACGCCAGCGCCCGATTCCCCTGGAGTGCTAGCGCGCCGCGTCGAATTCTTGCACAAACTTGAGGCTGCGAACGACGCCGCGCCGCAACCGTTCCACATCGGCGGCATCCGGACCGCTGAGCGCCGCATCCTGCTCCAGCACGTACCACAACTCCGGGCGTGCTTGTTCCAGCGCGCCGATGATCTCGGCGAGCGGAACCGTGCCCTCGCCGAGCGGGGGAAAGAGCCCCTGCTGGACGGCTTGCATCAGGTTGATCTCGCCGGAGCGAAGCCGTCCGGCCACGTCGGAATCTACGTCTTTGAGGTGCACTAGCCCGATGCGATCGGCATGGCTCGCCACCAGCGCTGCAGGGTCGCTGCCGCCCAGCGTGAGGTGCGCCGTATCGAGCACCAGTTTCGTGTCGGTGTGCTCAAGCACTGCCCGCGTTTCGGCATCTTCCTGGACCAGCGATCCGACGTGGGGGTGGAATGCATGGTTCATGCCCGACTCGGCAGCCACCGCGTCGATGGCCGCAAACCCGCGGAATATCTGGTGCCACTGGGCATCGTCGAGGCTCGGGCGCTGCCAATCGTCGTGGTCAAAAACCGGGCAGCTCACGAACCACGTACCGCCTGCGGATGCCATCTGGGCTACGACTGCTGCGACGCGCGCCATCTCGGCCTGGAAACGGTCGGGATCGTGCAGCACCACGGCAACGAACCCGCCGAGCAACGACAATCCGTGGCGCCGGAGGACGTCCGCGAGCTCGTGGCCGTCGGCCGGCAGGAAGCCCACTGAGCCGAACTCCGTGTGCGTGAAGCCCAGCGCAGCCATGTCGGAGAGCACCTCGTCGGGGCTGAGCTGGTAGCCCCAACCTGGCACTTCGCACACACCCCAGGTGATCGGCGCAGCGGCCAGACGCTCGCGCAGTGACCTTCCCATAAACGCCTCCGGAAACCGGTCGAACCGGGACCGACCGATAGTCGCACGATTTCGTCAACCGTTCCACGGAACGACATGCCAAAGCAACCCCTATGGGTCGCCTCCTGCCGACGGCGCCGGGATTCAGGCCAGACAGCGCGGCAGGGCGCCGCCGTTGTCGGCGAGGTGTCTGATGGGCCGCCTACAGCCGCCGCCGACTGCTACGCCACACAACGCGGCAACGCACCGCCGTTGTAGGCGACCATGTCCATGATCGCCTGGGGGACGCCGGGGAACTCGTAATCGGTGGACTCAGCTTCGCGGTAGGCGACGTGGAGGTTGCCGGCAAGCCGCTCAGGGTCTGTGTAGCGGCCGTGGGGGCCGAGGTCGGTGGCCCGGGCCTGCTCGAGCGGCGTCCTGCCTGCTGCCAGCCCATCCGAGGCCGTTTCCTGCACGAAACGCAGGTATGAGCGCTGCTCGTCGAGCACGCGAGCGATGTCGTCGCCGCCGAAGTGGGGGCCGTGGCCCGGCACGACCACGTTGGCTCCGAAGCTCTCGATGACATCCATCGCCTGGATCGTCCCGGACACCGATCCGAACAGCGCGAACGGTGTGCCGCCGTGGAAGATCAGGTCGCCGCAGAACAGCACCCGGCAATCGGGCAGCCACGCCACGATGTCGCCGTCGGTGTGGGCTACGAAACCCAGGTCCGACAGCTCGATGCGACGGTCGTCGAGATGCAGCACCATCGAACCCTCGAAGGTCACGTCAGGCGCCCGGAACTGCAGGTCCCCCCATTCGACGCCAGGGAAGACAGCGCTGTAGTCGGGGATGCCGGCGGCCACCATCACGTCACGGCACTTGGCGTGCGAGATGATCGTGGCGTCAGTGAACTGGTAGTTGCCGTGGGTGTGGTCGGCGTGATGATGCGTGTTGACCACAGTCTTCACCGGGTTCGATGTCACCGACGCGATGGCGTCGAGATAGGCCCTGTTGCGGCGCTCCGTAGAGGTGGTGTCGATCGACACCACAGCGCTGGAGCCGGCGATGAATCCCATGTTGTTGATAAACCAAGTGCCGTCGGGCTGGACGTAGCTGTACACGCCCGGTGCCACCTCGCTGAGTTGCGCGGCCTCGACAGCCGCGTGTGCTGCATCTCCTGACATGTGCCCCCTCGAACCGTCGAGCCGGCCTTGTCACTCGGCCGGTACTACGGCGCAGCGTAGAACCCGTCGCCTACGCTGGGAAGCGCCTCGGACCGCGCCCGCGGGGACTCAAAGGAGCCGCCATGAGCACGACTGCTGACACCGACAGCGCTTCTGCAGCGCGGGACTTCGACGTCTACAGCGACGAGTACATCCAGGGCGCCGCAGACGTGTGGGACGAGCTGCGCGCCGAATGTCCCGTCGCCCACAGCCCCCACAATGACGGGCACTGGATGCCCACGACGTGGGACGACATCGCAGCGGTCGCCTACGACACCGAGAACTTCAGCTCCCGCGACATCGCCGTGGCGCCCACGCCCGAAGGCGTCGGGCTGCTCACCGCCCCGCCGATCACCTCGGATCCGCCGTTCCACACCGACGCGCGCCGATTGCTCCTGCCGTTCTTCGGTCCTACGGCCGTGGAGGAAATGGTCGAGGTCACTCGCAGCATCGCCCGCGAGCGCATCGACGCCATCGCAGCCGAAACCGGTGCGGACAAGGGCCGCAGCGGCGTGACGGATGCGGCCGACACCTATTCCAAGCACATTCCCGTGCGGGTCATCGCCCGCATCCTGGGACTGCCCGAGTCGGACGAGCCCAAGTTCACCCGCTGGGCAGTGGATGTATTGCAGTCCAAGGGCGATGAGTTCGACCGGCGGGCAAACGCGACCCGTGAGGTGCTCCACTACTTCGGCGAGCTCACCGACCAGCGGCGCCAGGAACGCGCGGACGACCTGCCATCGAAGCTGCTCGACATGAAGCTGCCCAACGGCGACCCGCTGGCCAACCACCACATCACCGGCGCCAGCTTCCTGTTGCTGCTGGCGGGCATCGACACCACGTGGAGCTCGATCTCGGCCAGCTTGATGCACTTGGCCATGAACCCCGCTGACCGCGAGCGGCTCGTGGACGAACCCGAGCTCATCCCCACGGCCATCGAAGAGTTCCTGCGTGCCTACTCCCCGGTCACCATGGCCCGCGTCACCGCCACTGACGACGCAGACATCGGCGGCTGCCCTGTGGCCAAGGGCGACAAAGTGCTGCTCCCGTTCGGCGCCGGCAACCGCGATCCGTCCAAGTTCGACCGTCCCGACGAGGTCGTCATCGACCGCGCCGAGAACCGCCACTTCGCGTTCGGGCTGGGGATCCACCGCTGCCTGGGCTCGAATCTGGCCCGCATGGAGCTGAAGGTCGCCATCGAGGAGTGGCTGGCCCGGTTCCCGAACTTCGAGCTCGCCACCGATGCCGGCCAAGGCGGCGTGGAATGGGGCGGCGTGCAGGTGCGCGGCCCCCGCAACCTGCAGATCCGCGTCGGCATCTGAGCCAGCGGCGAGCGGCGCCGCTCGCCGTCACTCTCCCAGCGCGTTCGACAGTTCCTCGGGCGTCATCAGCACGTCGCGGGCCTTGGAGCCCTGCGACGGACCCACCACGCCTCGCTGCTCGAGCAAGTCCATCAGCCGTCCGGCGCGAGCGAAGCCCACTTTCAGCTTCCGCTGCAGCATGGACGTCGAGCCGAGCTGTGTCTCGACGACGATGGCCATTGCTTGGCGCAGCAGCTCGTCGTCGTCGGCATCGCCGGTGGTGCCGCCCGGCAGGATGCTGCTGCCGTCCGAGTCGTCGCTGCCTTCCACGCCTTCCACGTAGTCGACCTCGGGCGCCTGCCGGCGCCAGTGAGCCACCACGTGGGCAACCTCCGACTCGCTCACCCACGCGCCCTGGATGCGGCGCGGCGTGCTGGAGTTCGCCGACAGCAGCAGCATGTCGCCCTGGCCCACCAGCCGTTCGGCACCGGGTTGATCCAGGATGACCCGGCTGTCAGCCAGGCTGGACACGGCGAATGCCAGCCGGCTGGGGATGTTGGCCTTGATCACCCCGGTGATGACATTCACGCTCGGGCGCTGGGTGGCAACGACGAGGTGGACGCCGACGGCACGGGCCATCTGAGCCAGCCGTGTGATGGACTCCTCGACATCGCGGGCCGCCACCATCATGAGGTCGTTCAGCTCGTCGACGACCACGACGATGAAGGGCATCGACTCGTGAGGCTGGTCGTTGCCCAGCAGTTCGCTCTCGTCACTGTGCAGCGCCCCGTCGAGCACGGCCGCGTTGTACCCGGTGATGTCGCGAAAACCCGCCTCCGACAGCACGTCGTAGCGGCGCTCCATCTCCTTCACGGCCCACGCCAGGGCGTTTGCCGCCTTGCGCGGCTCGGTCACCACCGCCGTCAGCAGGTGCGGCAGGCCGTCGTACTGCCCGAGCTCCACCCGCTTGGGGTCGACGAGGATCATCCGCACCTCATCGGGCGTGGATCGCATGAGCAGCGACGCGATGATCGAGTTGATGCACGACGATTTCCCCGAGCCGGTCGCGCCGGCAATGAGCACGTGGGGCATCGTGGCCAGATTGAGCATGACCTCACGACCCGAGATGTCCTTGCCCATCGCCACTTCGAGCGGGTGCACGGCTTCGGTCGCGGCCTTGGCGGACAGGATGTCGCCGAGCGCGACCAGGTGACGGTCGGAATTCGGGACCTCGATGCCGATCGCTGACCGGCCGGGGATGGGCGCGAGGATCCGGACATCGGCGGCGGCCATGGCGTAAGCGATGTCCTTGTGGAGGGCTGTGACCCGCGACACCTTCACGCCCGGGCCCAGCTTCAGCTCGTAGCGCGTGACCGTCGGGCCAGGCTCCCAGCCGGTGACCTGAGTTTCCACGCCGTGACTGGCCAGTGCCGCCACCAGTGCCGCAGCGCCCGCCGACAGCTGGGCCCGGTCGAACTGCTGGGTGCCGCTGCGCTTCAGCATCGACTTCTTCGGCAGCCGCCAGCGCGGACGCTGGCTGCTCCCTCCCGTGCCCTTGCTGGCCGCGAGGGCCGCCGGCACAGGTGTCGGGACGGCTTGGTCGGAGGGAGGCTCGACGAACTGCGGGGGCGATGGCTCGAAGACAGCCTCGTCGGATGCCGCCTCGCTGACATCCGAGGTGCCCAGGTCCAGGCCCGGAGTCTGGCCAGCCGGCTCAGCCTCTAGGTCGTACTGCTCTTCCCCGAACGACGGGGGTTCGGGATCCTCACCAACCCGCTGCAGGCTTCGGGCACCCTTCGACAGCGAGCCGCTCAGCTTCTGACCGAGCGCGGACAGACCGGTCCATATCCATCGCAACACCTGGCCGAGGCCGATGTTGGCGACGATCATGACCGCGAACAGCATCACCAGCAGCAGCAGCACCCATGTCGCGGGATCGTCGATCAGGCGTCGCAGGGGCTCGGCAACGACGGCGCCCAGCACTCCCCCGCTGCCTCGCAGGTCCTCCAGCGATCCGAAGCCGTCGGCGGATCCGGACAGGTGTGCGGCCGCAGCGAATGCAACCGTGAGCATGCTCAGTCCGAAGGCGGCTCGGCCGCTCCGCTCCGAAGCGGTCATGCGGGCGAGCGCGACGCCGATCCAGACCAGCAGGATCGGCACGACGTACCGGAACACGCCCAGCAGAATTGCGAGCGCGCTCTCCAAGACTCGGCCCACGACGCCCGCTCGGTCGCCCAGCAGCCCCAACGCGCAGATCACAGCGAGAGCGAACAGCGACAGCGCCACGATCTCGCGGGATCGGCCGCTCAGGGCATTGCGAACGACCCGCGAGAACCCGCTGCGGCCTTCGTGTGCAGACGACGATTTGGACGCGTCCTTTGAGCCATTGGCCCCGGCGGTGCCGCGCGCACTCACCTCAGCGAGAGTACCGAGGCGGGGCTGGACCATTGGAGACCCCGCCGACTATGCGTCGTCTGTTCCTGCCTCGAACGAACGCTGCTCTGCGGCCGCGTTCCGGCGCTGATTGCGGGCAGTCTGCACCACAACCAGCACGAACATCGCCACGGTGAACGGGATCGAGTAGCGATTGATGAACCTGATCACCGCTCCGAGGGGGCCAGCGAACAGATCGGCAACCCACCACACCAGCGCCAGGCGGGTGAAGGTGCCGGCGAGGTTCACCACCACGAACAGCAGCTGGCGCATCCGCGCAATCCCCGAGAGCAAGCACATCGGGTAGCCGGGAATGGCGAACAGCAGCAGCCAGCCGGCGCGCGGGAACCAGCGTTCCAGCCAGTCCATGGTGCGGATGACGCGGCTGCGGGGTCCCATCTCCGCTGCCAGGTAGGCCTTGGCATTGGGTCCGTAGTCGTAGCCGAGCCGGTACAGGAACGGGTCGGTGATGAACAGGCGGGTCAGCCCGATGGCCATGAATGCCCACAGCGGGGCCTGATGGGCCACGCCGAGCAAGATGGGGTCGGTGGCGTTCAGCGACAGCAACAGCAGCGGCGCCCGCGCAATGAGCGCCGCGAAGAAGATCTGCCCCGCATAGGCCGCCAAGGCGAAGCCCACCGGCACCGCAGCCAGCAGCTGCATCCGCCGTCGGTCTGCATCGGTGATCACCGGGCCCGACGATGCTCCGTCGGCAGCGGCGGCTTCGGCTGCCGTTGATTCGTCCCCGCCGTCGTCAGCCACCGCGGCCGAGGCTACGCACCGGCGCACCCCTAGCGCCGGTGTTCAAGTGCGCCGGCACGCCCTTCGAGGCGACGCCCCATGCCCTCTAGCCTGCGGCGTCATGGAATCGACGATGATGGACGTGCCGCTCACCTTGGACCCGCTGTTCGAACGCGCCGAGACGCTGTTCGCGGACAAGGAGTTGGTGACTGCCACCGCAACCGGCATCGAGCGCACGAACTACGGGCGCTGGGCTGAGCGGACTCGGCTGCTCGGCGGTGCACTCGACGATCTCGGCGTTTCCGCGGATGGCCGCGTAGCCACATTTGCGTGGAACACCGACCGCCATCTCGAGCTGTACTTCGCTGCGCCCTGCTCGGGCCGGGTGCTGCACACCCTCAATATCCGGCTGTTCGCCGAGCAGGTCACCTACATCGCGAATCACGCAGAGGACGAGGTGATCTTCGCCGACCGTTCGCTGCTGCCCCTGCTGTGGCCGCTGGTGGACGAGATGACCACGGTCCGCCACGTCGTCGTGATGGACGACTCGGGCAGCAGCACCGGACCCGAGATTCCCGACGATCCGCGCATCGTCGACTACGAAGAGCTGCTGGAGGCCGCGTCGCCGGCGGGGTTCCGCGTCGCCGACGAACGCCAAGCGGCATCCATGTGCTACACGAGCGGCACTACCGGCGAGCCCAAGGGCGTGGTGTACAGCCACCGCTCCACCTACCTCCACACCCTCGCGGCGATGCTCGTCGACTCGGCCGGAGTGTGCGAAAGCGATGTGGTCATGCCGGTGGTGCCGATGTTCCACGCCAACAGCTGGGGGCTGAGCCATGCGGCGGTGGCCGCCGGGGCCAAGCTCGTCAACCCCGGCCCCAACCTGGCGCCCAAGCCGCTGGCGGAACTGATCGAGACTGAGCGGGTCACGCTCGCCGCCGGGGTTCCCACGATCTGGATGGGCGTGCTGGGCGAGCTGGAAGGGCGCGACGTGTCCAGCCTGCGAGCCATCCCCTGCGGCGGCTCGGCGGTGCCCAAGGCGCTCTCTGAGGGGTACCGGGAGGCGGTGGGGCTGCCGATCCTGCAGGCGTGGGGCATGACCGAGACCAGCCCGCTGTGCTCGATCGCGCATATCCGCTCCGGACAGCAGGGCCTCGACGACGATGCCAAGGCCGACCTGCGCACCACCGTCGGCACGATCCTGCCGACCGTGGAGTTCCGCATCTGCGAGCCCGACACCACCAATGAGCTGCCCCGGGACGGCGAGTCGTCCGGCGAGCTGCACGTACGCGGCCCCTATGTAACCGGCTCGTATTACAACCGGCCCGACGCCGCAGACTCATTCACCGAGGACGGCTGGCTTCGCACTGGCGACGTGGCCACCTGCGACCCAAACGGCTACATCCGTCTCGTGGACCGCACCAAGGATCTCATCAAGTCCGGCGGCGAGTGGATCAGCTCGGCCGAGGTGGAGAACGAGATCATGAGCCACCCCAAGGTGGCAGAGGCCGCGGTAGTCGCTGTTGCCTCCGACCGCTGGATGGAGCGGCCAATGGCCTGCGTGGTGCCGGTCGAGGGGGAAACGATCACCCACGACGAGCTCATCGAGTACCTCACGCCGCGGATGGCGAAGTGGTGGCTGCCGAGCGCAACCCAGATCATCGACGAGGTCCCGAAGACCTCGACCGGCAAGTTCTCCAAGAAGACGCTGCGGGATCGCTTCGCCGATCTCGTGGTGGAGTGAGCCGGGCGTGAGCACCCCGCACCGCTCCGAGTCTGATGCGAGCGGTCCACACCGCTCCGAGTCTGATGCGAGCGGTCCACACCGCTCCGAACCGCGCCTGCTCGTTTGGCTGGCCCTGCGCTTGAAGGGCCTGGGCGAGATCGATGACGTCGCTGCGATCCACGGGCTCGAGCCCGACGACACCGAGTGGCTGCTGGCGGAGCTGGACGCTGCCGGGCACTGTATGTTCCGCGAGGTCGGCGGGGTGCCGAAGTTCATCCTCACCCCAACCGGCCGCGACGACGGCGAGACCGCGCTGGCCGCTGAGCTGGATGCGGCCGGTGCCCGCGACGCCGTCACGGCGGCCTACCGGGACTTCCTGGCACTGAACCCCAAGATGCTGCAGCTGTGCACCGACTGGCAGGTGCTTCCCGAAGATCACCCGGCTGTGGCTGACGCGGGTCCCGGCGACGGCGGGCGGCTCAATGACCACGGTGATCCGGATTACGACGCGGCCATCATCAGCCGGCTGGACGACCTGCATGGCGAACTTGGCGGGGTGCTCGACCAGCTCTGCAGCGTGATGGCCCGCTACGACAACTACGCGTCCAGGTTCGCCGAGGCGCTCAGCCGGCTGCAGGACGGCGAGCTGGACTACCTCACCAAGCCGATGATGCCCAGCTACCACACGGTGTGGTTCGAGCTGCACGAGGATCTGCTGGCAACCCTCGGCATCAACCGCGCCGACGAGGGCAGCGTCTGAGGTGGTTACGGCGTCCGCGCGCAGGAAAATCAAGACCAGCGTTGTCAGGGCGCAGCAGTAGTCTCGGAGCCATGAGCGCGCGATTCGGACGAGTGGTTCCGGCGATGGTGACGCCCTTCGCGGCAGATGGATCGCTGGACGTGGATGCTGGGGTGACACTGGCACGCTGGCTCGTCGGCGAGGGCGCCGAGGGCCTCGTGATCACCGGCACGACCGGTGAGGCACCCACCATTACCGACGAGGAAGATTGGGAGCTGTGGCGCGCCGTAGCGGAGGCCGTCACGGTGCCGGTTGTGGCCGGCACCAGCACGAACGACACGGCGCATTCGGTGAGCCAGACCCGCAAGGCCGCCGAGCTGGGCGTGGACGGCATCCTGGCCGTCACGCCGTACTACAACCGGCCCTCCCAATCCGGCATCGCAGCGCACTTCGCCGCCGTTGCCGAGTCCACCGACCTGCCGATCATCATGTACGACATCCCGATCCGCACGGGGCGCAAGATCAACACGCCGACGCTGCTGGAGCTGGCGCAGATCCCGAACATCGTGGCGGTGAAAGATGCTGCAGCGAATCCGGGTGAAACCGCGAAGGTCATCGCTGAAGCACCGGAGGGCTTCGAGGTGTATAGCGGCGACGACACCTTCACGCTGCCGCTGCTGGCTGTCGGCGCTGTAGGCGTGATCAGCGTGGCGGCGCACTGGAGCATTCCCGAGCACGTGGCGATGTTCGATGCCTGGGATGCCGGCGACGCCACCAAGGCCCGCGAGATCAACGCCGCTCTGCTGGAGAGCTACGACTTCGAGACCGGCGACGAGGCACCCAATCCAGTGCCCACCAAGGCCATGCTGCGCACGCTGGGACTGCCGGTCGGCGAGCCGCGCCTGCCCATGGGCCCGACGCCCGACGGTCTGGAGGACCGCGCCCGAGAGGTCTACGCCCGTCTGAAGCAGACTTGAGCCGCCGCAAGCGCCGCTCCCCTGCCGAGGGCCCGCCCGCCGGGTCTGACGGCCGCAACGACCGCGCACGGTCACAACGAAGCAGCCGCGCGCGCCGAACACGGCAAGCGCCTGCGCACAGCGCCAAGGGTGGCGGCGACAGCGGCAGCGTCACTGTCACGTTTCTGGGCGGGCTCGGCGACGTCGGGCGCAACTGCACCGTGGTCGAGCAGAGCGGCAAGCTTCTCGTCATCGATTTCGGGGTGATGTTTCCTGACCCGGCGATCATGCCGGGCGTCCAGCACGTGCTGCCCGACATGGGCTGGCTCAACTCGCGTGCCCGCGACATCGTCGGACTGGTGGTCACCCACGGCCACGAGGACCACCTCGGCGGCGTGCCCCACTTCCTGCGCAGCATCGAGGTTCCTCTGTACGGGTCGGCCCTGTCTATGGCGCTCGCCGAGCACAAGGTGACCGAGGCACGCTTGGCAGACCGCACGTCGTTCCATGTCATCGGCGACGGCGAGCGCCGCAAGATCGGCCCGTTCGATGTCGAAGCACTGCCGATCACCCACTCGGTGCCCCAGAGCCTGTGCATCGTGCTGCACACGCCGGTCGGCGCACTGGTGCACACGGGCGACTTCAAGATCGACCCCTCTCCGGTGGATGGTCGGCTGACCGACCTAGAGCGCCTGCGGGGGCTGGGCGACGAGGGCATCGCCCTGCTGATGGCCGATTCCACCAACGCCGACCGGCCGGGCCGCAGCGCGTCGGAGACCGAGATCGGCGCAACGCTGCGGCGGCTGTTCAGCGAGCGCCCGGACCGGCGACTGATCGTGAGCTGCTTCGCCAGCCACCTGCACCGGGTCCAGCAGATCTGCGACGCCGCCATATCCGAAGGCCGCGTGGTGGTCCCGGTAGGTCGTTCGATGGTGAACAACGTCCGCATCGCACGCCAGCTCGGCGTGCTCGATGTTCCAGACCGTGCGCTGTTCGGTGTCGAGCAGCTCGACCGCTTCAATCCCGACGAAGTCTGCATCGTCTGCACGGGCAGCCAGGGCGAGCCGGGCGCGGCACTGTCGCAGATCGCCGGCGGAGCGCACTCCGAGGTGACGACCGGAGCCGACGACACGGTGATCCTGTCGAGCCATCCGATCCCGGGCAACGAGCGAGCCGTGTTCCGCATGGTGTCCCGCCTGGCGCGACAGGGTGCCGAAGTGATCCACGACGGGCACGAGTTGGTGCACACGTCCGGGCACGCTCAGCGCGACGAGCTGAGCGAACTGCACCAGGCGTGTCGCCCGCGCTGGTTCGTGCCGATCGAGGGCGAGTTCCACATGCTGGCCCGCCATGCCGGACTTGCCCGTGAGGTGGGGATGAAGGCCAAGCGGGTGCTGACGCTGACCGACGGCGCCCAGATCACGCTCAAGGGCAACGAACTTCAGGTCCGTGCCGGCGTTCCCGCGCCGTACCACTACGTGGACGGGACGCTCGACGATCCCGACACTGAGGTCATTGGCGAACGCTTGGCCCTGACGGCAGGATTCGTGCACGTGACCGTGGTGCTGGACCGCAAGGGTCGTCTGGCAGCAGCACCCGACATCGCCTCGCGAGGCTGGCTCGACGTCGCCAAGCACGCCGATGTCGTCAAGGCCCTCTCCGACGAGATCGCCCAAGCCGTCGAACAGGCCGTCAAGGGGTCACGGCCAAGCCCTGACACCGACGAGATCGAGCGTGTCACCCGCCGCGCCACCGGCCGCTTCGTCGGCAACCGCACCCGTCGCCGCCCCGCCATCTCCGCCACCGTGATCCCCCTCGCCTGAGGAGCAGCTGGGGCCGGGCGCGGGCGCGCCTCGCCAAGGTCACACGACGTGGATGGGGTGTGGCACTGGTTGGTTGAAGAGGTAGCCCTTGCGGTTGTGGGGGACCTTTTTGGGCTGGGTGTTGCTGGCGGTATCGGTGGCTCGGGTCATCACGGTGTGGCGGCCCGCGGGCGCATCCCAGGTGAACTCGAATCGGGCCCAGCCGAGGCGCGACTGCGGGCCGACGAGCTGGGCTTCACGCCACGATTGGCCCGAATCGTCGCTCCATTCCACTGCGGCGATCCTGCCCGCCGGTGAATGCGCGTAGCCGCCGATGCGGTGCTCGCCGGCGTCGAGTTCGGCCGGCCACGGCAGCGCTAGCGCGCTCTTGATGGTCTGGGTGGTCGCTACCTTGCCGTCGGCTTGGCCCTCGGGCGGGTAGGCATCGCCGATCAGCACGTAGGACGTGGTGTTGTTTCGCGCCCACTGCTGATCTGTCGAGACCACGATTTGGCGCAGCCACTTAATGCTTGTGCTGCCCACCCAGCCCGGGACGAGCGCCCGGAGCGGGTAGCCGTGGTCGCGTGGCAGCGTGGCGCCGTTCATGCCATGCACCAGCAGCGTGTCGGGGTCCATCGCCTTGGCCACCGGGATCACACGGCGAAAACCCGCCTCGGGTGAGTCGACATCCATGCCGATCAGCATCACGCTGACGGCGTCGTCGCTGACGCCCGCCTCGCGCAGCACGTCTGCGAGCGGCACGCCGGTCCAGGTCGCATTGCCGACAGCACCGGTGCCCCACTGCGTGCCCTCGGCCGCCTGGCCGTTGACCAGGTCGAACATGGCCCGGTGGTTCCCGGCGCATTCGAGGTACGCCTCCAGCGTTCGGCTCTCCATGGCGAGCACGTCGTCATAGGCCAGCTCAAGCGCCGTGGGCACGGCGTCGCCGGTGATGCTCAGTGACCAGCCATCGACATCGACATCGAGGCTGACCGAATTGTTCCGCACGAAGAAGAACCGCTCCGGCGTGATCAGTCCGTCCATGTTCTCGAGACGGGCTTCGAGACCTGCGGTACCGCGCACGATGAACGGCGCCGGATCCTTGAACCATGGCGCCGTCCCGACGGCCGGGGCCGTCGACGCCGGAGTCTCCAGCGGAACCCGGGTGCCCGTGCATGCGGCCAGCACGGCCGATGCCCCGCCGGCCGACAGCAGCCAGAGGAACCGGCGCCGGCTCATCCCCCGCTCGTGGGCAAACTCCCAGAGCGGTCGAGGTTGCGCGGCCCCGGTCACCATTGGCCCCGCACGAACTAGAGCTGCAGGTACGTATCGAGGCCGATCGTGACGCCGGGGTACTCGCCGATGGACTTGCAGGCGAGCAGCACACCCGGCATGAACGACACCCGGTCCAGACTGTCGTGGCGGATGGTGAGCGTCTCGCCGGCCGTGCCCAGCAGCACCTGCTGGTGCGCCACCAGCCCCCGCAGCCGGACGGAGTGAACCGGAATGCCGCCGGGGCCCTTGCCGCCGCGCGCGCCCGGCACCACCTCGTCACGGGTGGGATCTGGCCCCCAGTCATCGGAGGCCTCTGCCATCGCACGCACGGTCTGCATGGCGGTTCCAGAGGGCGCATCGACCTTGTTGTCGTGATGAAGCTCGATCACTTCGGCCGTCGGGAAGAACGGAGCGGCGAGCTCGGCAAAGCGCATCATGAGCACCGCACCGATGGCGAAGTTCGGGGCGATGAGGCAATTGCTGGCGGTGAACGCAGCCCGGCACCTCTCGTAATCGTCGGGATCGAGGCCGCTCGTGCCGACAACGGCATGCACGCCGTTCTCCGCGCACCATGCCAAGTTGTCGCGGGCTGCAGCGGCAACCGTGAAATCGACAGCCACGTCGACGGCCGCCGCGTCGACATCGGCGACCGATGCGACGATGTTGATGCTGTCGGTGACGTCTCGCTGGCCCGGCGCACCGGGATCCACACCGGCCGCCAACTCCAGGTCGTCGTCAGCGGCAACCGCCTCGCAGACGGTTGCGCCCATACGCCCGCCCGCGCCGAACACCAGCACTCTCACGGTGGTCACGCTAGTAGCGCGTCAGAACGCCCCGTTGTGTGCGAGCAGGACGCAGTACGGGCCCGCCCGCTGGTTGAGCCGCTCAGCGGCGGCCGCGGCGCCGGCCTGATCCCCGTCCGGACTGCTCGAGCTCAGGCCCGAGGTCGCCGTAGACGTCCTTCGCGATCTGCTCGAAATGCTCACCGAACGAGACGTCCTCACGGGCAGTGCCGCTCGGTGCCGATGCAACGCCGCCCTCGTCGTCGCCGTCGGCAGCAGATGCATCTGCACCATCGCCTGCCGTCACCGCGGCGGCCACCGGCGTGCGGGACCGGCGTGTGCCATTGCCGCTGCCGCCCCTGTCGCGGTCGCGGCCACGCTCACGCCGCGGCGGCGCGCCGTCGTCGGCCCCGTCGGCATCGCCCTCGGAGCCGCCGACCTGGGTCGGATCGGCCGGCGAGAGGCTGATCTTGCCGTTGGGGTCGATCTCCTCGACGATCACGCTGACCACGTCACCGAGCTCGAGCACCTCCTCGACCGAGTTCAGCCGCCGGCGGCCACCCAGCTTGGAGATGTGCAGCAAGCCGTCGGTGCCGGGCAGCACGTTCACAAAGGCACCGAACTTGGTGATGTTGACCACGCGGCCCTCGTAGGTGGCGCCCACGTCGGGCGTCGGCGGGTTGACGATGAGCCGGATCTGCCGCTCGGCCTCTTCAACGACCTCACGGTCGGTAGCGCCGATGCTGACCGTGCCCACGGTGCCGTCGTCGTCGACGTTGATGTCGGCGCCGGTCTCTTCCTGGATGGAGTTGATGACCTTGCCCCGCGGTCCGATGACCTCGGCGATCTTGTCGATCGGGATCTCGAAGCTGGTGATCTTCGGTGCCGTCTCGCCCACGTCGGGCCTCGGCTCGGCGATCGCGGCTCGCATGACCTTGAGGATCTGCAGGCGAGCCTGCCGAGCCTGTTGCAGCGCCTGGGCGAGCACCTCGGCGGGAATGCCGTCGATCTTGGTGTCGAGCTGGAGCGCCGTGATGGCGTCTTCGGTGCCGGCGACCTTGAAGTCCATGTCGCCGAAGGCGTCTTCGGCACCCAGGATGTCGGTGAGCGTCACGTACTTGCCGTCGGCATACACCAGGCCCATCGCCACGCCGGCGACGTGGTCCACGATCGGCACGCCAGCATCCATCAGCGACAGCGATGATGCGCACACCGACCCCATCGAGGTGGATCCGTTGGAAGTGAGTACGTCGGACACCAGCCGGATCGCGTACGGGAAGTCTTCTTTGGACGGAATGACCGGAAAGATCGCTCGCTCGGCGAGTGCGCCGTGGCCGATCTCACGCCGCTTCGGGCCCCGCATGAAACCGGCTTCGCCGGTGGAGAAAGGCGGGAAGTTGTAGTGGTGCATGAACCGGCGCCGGTCCTGAGGATTCAGGGTGTCGACGATCTGCTCCATCCGGGACATCGCCAAGGTGGTGACGTTCAGCACCTGGGTCTCGCCGCGCTGGAACAGGCCCGATCCGTGAGCGGTGCGGCCGAGGTAACCCGCGACTGACGAGAGCGGCCGGACCTGATCTGTGGCGCGTCCATCGATACGGAAGCCGTCGGCCACGATGCGCTCGCGCACGATCTCTTTCGACAGCGACCTGACGGCCTCACGAATTTGATCCTTGGCGCCGTCGAGATCGGCGAACTCTGCGGCGACCTCGTCGACCACGGCGCTGCTGGTCTCAGACTGTGCCGCCTCGCGGTCAGCCTTGTCGGCGATCGCCATCACCTCACGCATGCGGTCGGTGGCAACTTCGCGGACGCGATCGAGCACCTCGTCGGAGTAGTCCTTGCTGGACGTGTACTCCATCACCGAGATCGGCCCGGATTGCTCCTCGACCAGCCGGCGCAGCGACTTCTGCATCTCGATGATGTCGTCGATCCATTGCTTGGAGGCTTCGAGACCGCTCGCAAGCACGTCCTCGGTGACCTTCGGCGCGCCCTCGGCGTAGTACTCGAAGGCCTTCTCGGTGCCACCGGCCTCCACCATCATCACGGCGATGTCGCCGCTGTCGAGCTGGCGACCGGCCACCACCATCTCGAACGTGGCGGCCTCGGACTCTTCGTGGGTAGCGAAGGGGATCCACTCGCCGTCGGTGGAGTAGGCGATCCGCACGCCGGCGATCGGGCAGTCGAACGGGATGCCGCTCAGCCACAGGGCGGCCGACGCGCCGTTCAGCGCCACCAGGTCGTACGGGTTGACATGGTCGGCGCCGAGGATCGTGCCCACAATGTGGGTGTCGTGGCGGTAGTCGCCCGGGAAGTTCGGCCGCAGCGGGCGGTCGATCAGCCGGCACGTGAGGATCGCATCGTCGGACGCACGCCCCTCTCGCCGGAAGAACGAGCCGGGAATCCGGCCCACTGCGTACATGCGCTCCTCGATGTCGACGGTGAGCGGGAAGAACGATGCGCCGTCGCGTGGACGGCTCGACGCTGTTGCGGTGACGAGCACTTGCGTGTCGCCGATGCGGGACGTGACCGCCCCGTTTGCGAGCCCGGCAAGCACGCCGGTCTCGAAGGTGATGGTCTTGTCGGTGCCCGCGATGGGACCGGTGACCGAAATGGCTTCAGCCATGTCTGCTCCTGTTGTGGGGTGGGGATCGGTGGTCAGCGCCGGAGGCCGAGCTTTGCGATCAAAGCCCGGTACCGCTCGACGTCGTTGGCGTTCAGGTAGTCGAGCAACCTGCGCCGACGTCCGACGAGCTTCAGCAGCCCTCGGCGGCTGTGGTGATCCTTGTGGTGGGTCTGGAGGTGTTCGGTGAGGTGGTCAATTCGGGCGCTCAATTGAGCGACCTGCACCTCTGGCGATCCGGTATCGGCCTCGGAATGGCGATGTTCGTCGATCACCGAGGCCGCTGGACTTGATCTCTTGGCACTCATGCCGTTGCTGTATTCCCTCTGTGTTGCCGTCGCACGGCCGATGGGAGGCCTGCTGCGACGAACTGGCCGGACAACCCGGCCGTTGTCTTCTGTCTCTTGTCAGCCGTGCAGGCTACCAGCAGAACTGCGGTGCACCCGCTGGGGAGGCGGCGAGACCCCCAGCTATGGCATCAGTGCCAGGCGAGTCAGGTGTGCAGGCACTTTGCGGCGTCTTCGATGTCTCGGCGAAGCTGAGCCTTCAGTTCGTCAACGCCGTCGAAGCGGCGCTCGGGCCGCAGCCTGCGGACGAAGCGGACCTTGGCCGTCTCGTCGTAGAGATCGCCGCGGAAGCCGATCAGGTGCGCCTCGATGAGCGAGCGCTCTGCGAACTCGTAGAACGTCGGACGGCGGCCGATGTTGACAGCCGCCGGGTATTGGGCGCCATCAGGGCGTACGTACCAGGCGGCATAGACACCGTCGGCAGGAATCTGCAGGTCGGGAGTGGTGGGCAGGTTGGCGGTGGGCACGCCGATCTGGCGGCCGCGGCGGTCGCCGAGCGTGACGATGCCACGGACTTCGAACGGTCGCCCGAGCAGCCGGTGGGCCCGCTCCACATCACCCGCAGCCAGCGCTTCACGGATCGACGTGGACGAGATCACGTCGCCGTCGCCGGTCATCTGCTTCACCAGCGGGAGCCCGACTACTTCGTAGCCGTAGGTGGCGCCGACCTGGCGGAGCGTCTCGATATTGCCCCGGCGTCCCTTGCCGAAATGGAAGTCGGCACCGACCACAACAGCCCGTGCTGACAGGCATCTGACGAGTATCTCCTGTGCGAACTGCTCGGCAGGCACCGCCGCCTGCGCTTCGTCGAAGGTGACCACCAGCGTGAAGTCGACGCCGGTCTCGGCCAGCAGTTCGAGCTTGTGGTCGAGGTCGCACAGCAGCAGCGGGGCGGATTCCGGTCGCACCACCGTGGCGGGATGACGGTCGAATGTCACGACCGCCGTCGCGCATCCCCGTTCCGCTGCGAGGCGATGCATCTCCGAGATCACGGTCCGGTGTCCACGGTGGACGCCGTCGTACTCCCCCACGGTCACGACGCTGCCGTGCTCGAGCACCGGGCACCAGTCCAAGTCGCGGATGACCTCCATGCGCGCAACGCTACTCAGAGGCCGGTCCGCGCACGCTCTACGACGGCAGGACCGTCGCCCGCAGGCGGCCGTCAGCGCGCTCGTGTACCGCGACGAGCCGACCGTCGGGATCGACGAGCGTCCACGGACCTGAGCCTTCGTAGCGATCAGCGGCCAGATGAGCGCCTTGGCGAGCGTTGGCGGCGTCATAGTCGGACAGACGGATCTGGAGCAGGTCACGAACCAGCTCGCCGGGCGGTCGCAGCGCCGCCTGTTCGGGGAGCTCGGCCTCGGCCAGCGAGAACGAGCCGCTGCGCGTCCGCCGGAGCGCTCGAATGTGAGCCCCGCCGCCCAGCGCACTCCCCAGGTCGGCGCCGAGCGTGCGGACGTAGGTGCCGGCGGAACAGTCGACCGACGCCCGGTACACCAGCGGATCGTCGGTGGGCTCCACATCGAATCGGTAGACCTCGACCTGGCGCGGTACGCGTGCTGCAGCTTCACCCGACCGGGCGATCTCGTGCAGGCGGCGACCGCCGACACGGACGGCAGACACCATCGGCGGCAGCTGGGAGATCGTGCCGACGAAACCCGAAGCCGCGTCGGCAACCTCCGCCGATTCGAGATCCATGCACCAGGTCGCGACGATCGCGCCGGCAGCATCGAGCGTGCTGGTCTCGACCCCGAACACGATCTCGCACTCATAGCTCTTGCGGCCTGCGGTGGCGAATCGCAGCAGGCGCGTGGCACTGCCGATGCCGACCACCAAGACGCCCGTTGCGGTCGGGTCGAGCGTGCCGGCGTGGCCGATGCGCCGCTCGCCGAATCGGCGGCGCAGCAGGGCCACTACGTCGTGCGAGGTGGGTCCCGGCGGCTTGTCGACGATGACGCTGCCATGAACGGTGGCCGGACGGCGTCGCGCCATGCCGTTCAGGATTCCTCGTCGCGCAGGTCGGACAGATCGGCCAGCAGGTCTTCAATCCGCTCGGCAGCAACAGCGCCCCGGTCACGGCGGAAGCGAAGCGTAGGAGTGCGTCGCAGGCTGGTGCTCGCACCCAGAGCCCTCTGGAGACGGTGATGGTGCTCATCGAACGCCGCAGCGGCCCTGTCTGCAGCATCGTCGTCGCGCACGTCGTAGTGCACGACGGCGACGCTCAGCTCACGATCGACATCCACACCGGCGATCACGATGCCCTCGAACGACTCGTCGAGCCGTTCCATCTCCGATGCCACAATGCCGCGCACGAGCTGGGCAACCCGATCGGTCCGCTCGTATCCGTGCGCAGTCGGCATCGTGCGCCGCCGACGGCGGGAGCGACTGGCCATCGGGCGGGTGCGCCGTCAGGCGACGCGGGCGATCTCGCGCTCGGTGTACGTCTCGATCACATCGCCCTCTTTCAGATCAGAGAAGTCAGAGAGACCGATACCGCACTCCATGCCCGCGGACACCTCAGCGACGTCGTCCTGGAAGTGCCGCAGCGAGGAAACCGCGCCCTTCCAGATGATCGTGCCGTCACGCAGGAACCTGACCTTGGCGCCGCTGCGCACGTTGCCGTGCTCCACGACGCAGCCGGCCACAGGTCCCACGCCCGAGATGCGAAAGACCTGACGCACCTGTGCCTCGCCCACCACGATCTCCTCGAATTCCGGCTCGAGCAAGCCGACCATGGCGTTCTGCACATCGGAAATGAGGTCGTAGATGATCTCGTAGAGCCGGACTTCGACGTCCTCGGTCTCGGCCGTCTGGCGGGCGTTGCGGTCGGGACGCACGTTGAAGCCGATGATCGTGGCTTCCGATGCGGCTGCAAGCTGCACGTCGTTCTCGTTGATGCCGCCGACACCGCGGCTCACAAAGGACAGCTTGACGTCTTCGCGCTCGAGCTTGCGCAGGCTGTCGGTGACTGCCTCGAGCGAGCCGTGGACATCCGCCTTGAGCACCAGGTTGAGGGTGGCCGTCTCGCCGGCCTGCACCTGCTTGAAGATGTCCTCCAGACGGGCTCCACCTCCGCTTCCGCCGGCGGTGCCGGCCAGGCTGGCCTGGCGCTGCCAGTGCTCGCGGGTCTCCGCCACCTTGCCCGCAGTCTTCTCGTCGGGTGCCACGACGAACAGGTCGCCCGAGCGCGCCACCTCGCCGAGACCGAGCACTTCCACGGGCATGGACGGACCCGCCTCGCTGAGCGGGGCGCCGCGATCATCAGTCATGGCACGCACGCGGCCCCACGCGGCGCCGGCGACCATCGGCTCGCCGATGCGCAGCGTGCCGCGCTGCACCAGCACCGTCGCAACCGGGCCGCGGCCGCGGTCGAGATGGGCCTCGAGCACGATGCCCACCGCACGCCCTGACGCGGGGGCCGTGAGCTCCTCGAGCTCGGCGACGAGCAGGATCTGATCCAGCAGCTCGTCGATGCCCTCACCCGTCATCGCCGACATGGGCACGGTGATCACCTCGCCGCCGTACGACTCGGGTACCAGGCCCCGCTCGGCGAGCTGGGCTCGCACCCGATCGGCGTCAGCACCGGGCCGGTCCATCTTGTTGATGGCCACAATGATCGGCACGTCGGCCGCCTGCGCGTGGTCAATGGCTTCGGCCGTCTGCGGCATGACGCCGTCATCGGCGGCCACCACCAGCACGACGACATCGGTGGCCTGCGCTCCCCTGGCGCGCATCGCCGTGAAGGCCTCATGGCCGGGCGTGTCGATGAACGTGATCCGGTGATCGCTGCGCGTGGTCTGGTACGCACCGATGTGCTGCGTGATGCCGCCCGCCTCGCCCTCGACGACGTTCGAGGAACGGATGCGATCCAGCAGCAGCGTCTTGCCGTGGTCGACGTGGCCCATGACCGTCACCACGGGCGGCCGGATCTGAGCGCCCTCGTCAACGAGGTCGACTTCGAGTGCCCGCAGCAGCTCCTCTTCCTGCTCCGCGCCGGGTTCGGTGATGCGCACTTCGGCGCCGAGCTCGGCAGCGAAGAGCTCGATCATGTCATCGCTGAGCGACTGGGTGGCCGTCACCATCTCGCCCTGCTGCAGCAGGAATCGCACGATGTCGGCGGCCGAGCGATTCAGGCGGGCGGCCACTTCTTGAGCCGTCGATCCGCGTTCGATGACGATCTCACCTTCGGGAACGGGCGCATCTACCGGCGTGTAGGCGGTGAGCTGCTGAGGCTGCAGTTCCTCGCGCTGGCGACGACGGCGGCGGCGAGGCCGGCCTCGTGGACCGCCTCGCGGTGCTCCCCGCGGACCTCCCGGACGAGCACCGCCGGGGGGTCCGCCCGGACGGCCTCCGGGGGGCGGCGGCGCCCCAGCGTGAGCGCGCCCGCCGCCTGGCCCGCCTCCGTGCGGACGGTCACCGCCGCCCGCGGGACGCCGGAACCCGCCGGGGGGACCGGAGCGGTATGGGGCCCCGCTGCGTGCTGATGTGCGGGGAGGACCCGGCGGCGGTGGAATCGGCTTGCCAGATCCCGAACGAGGTGCTGCGGGCGGGGGCGGGATCGGCCGGCCGTCGGCAGACTTCGGCGGCACCGGCAGACGAGAAGGAGGCGGCGGCAGTGCAGAGCCGGCCGCTTCGTCCGGCGCCGGCCTCGACGGCGCGGTTGGTTCCTCCGCGCGCGCTGCCGGACGCCCGGATGGAGGCAGAATCGGCCGCGCGGATTCTTGGCCGCTTGAGGTGACCAGCCGCCGTGGTGGCGGTACCGGTGGCGGGGCACCCGCAGACGGCAGCGTGCTCGGCGGCGGCGGGGTGCCAGACGGCGGCATGTCGGGCGGAGCGCTCGGTGCCTTCGGCGGAGCCGACTCGGCCGCAGCAGCAGGTTGAGCTTCTGTCTGGGGGGATGCTTCTGCGGCTGGCGCGGCCGCGGGTGCCGGTGGCGCGGCCTCGGAGGCCGGTGCAGTTTGCGCAGCCGGCCTCGACTCAGCCGGAGCCTTGCGAGCAGGGCGGGTTGCCGGCGGCGACTGCTGTGCCTCCGCCGAGTCGTCACGTGGGGTTGCGCGCGAGGTCGCGGCGGCAGCCTTCGCCGGCGATTTCCGAGCCTTGCGTGCCTCAGGCGGCGGCTCGTCACGAATCAGTCCTTCACGCGCGGCCTTGCGCCGGACGCGGTCAGCCTGAGCGTCCTCCATGCTGGACGAGTGCGTCTTCACACCGATGCCCAACGACTCGCATACGTCGAGCACCTCGGTGAGCGTCATGCCCAGCTCTTTGGAGAGCTCGTGAACGCGGACTTTCTTCGGCAAGCGGTCGGTCTTTCTGTCGGAAGATCTGTCGAGAGTTGACGGGGCGCCCGGCGGGGCTCAGGGAACGAAACGGGGACGCGACGAGACGGGCCATCGGCCTCAAGGCGCCGTCGAGTCCGATGGAAGCGTACTGGGGTCGGTGTGAGCCTCTGCAGGGGCCTCGGCCACAGCATCGTCGGCCGGCACAGCGTTGCTGGTCTGCACAGTCTCACTGGTCTGCGCAGCGTCGCCTGCTTCGTCGCCGTCCTGATGCTCGGTGACGGCTTCGGACCACTGGCCCGCCGTGATGGCTTCGCTGCCGTCGGCGGGAACCCAGGTCTGCTCGCCGGTATCAGGGTTCGTGACCCATTCCCCCTCTGCCCACTCCTCTCCCGAGTAGCCGGCTTCCTCCTCGGCAATCTGGGTCTCGCTCTTGATGTCAATGCGCCAGCCGGTCAGCCGGGCCGCCAAGCGCGCGTTCTGACCCTCGCGGCCGATCGCCAGCGACAGCTGGTGATCGGGTACGACCACCTCGGCAACACCCTCTTCGGAATGAAAGCGAACTTCCCGCACCCGGGCCGGGGACAGCGCCTTCGCCACGAAGTCATGGAGGTCGTCGGAGAACGGGACGATGTCGATCTTCTCGCCTCGCAGCTCGTTCACGACCTGACGCACCCGGCTGCCGCGGGCACCCACGCACGCACCGACTGGATCAATGTTGGGGTCATTCGACCAGACGGCGATCTTGGTGCGGTGGCCGGGCTCGCGCGCACAGGCCTTCAATTCGACGACGCCATCGGAGATCTCGGGGACTTCCAGCTTGAACAGCTCGCGGATCAGTCCTGGATGCGTGCGCGACACGACGATCTGCGGACCCTTGGCGGTCTTGCGCACCTCCACGATGTACGCCTTGAGGCGGCTGTTGGGCTCTGGCCGCTCGTAGGGAACCTGCTCGGACTGGGGCAGCAGCGCCTCCACACGTCCCAAATCGAGCAACGTGTAACGGGCATCGTTCTGCTGGATGATGCCGGTGACGATGTCGCCCTCGCGCCCCGCGTATTCGTCGTACTTCATGTCGCGTTCGACTTCGCGGATGCGCTGGTTCAGGACCTGCCGAACGGTCTGGGCCACGATCCTGCCCAAGTCGTGGGGCGTGTCATCCCATTCGCGCACAACGTTGCCCAGTTCATCGACTTCTTGGGCGTACACCGTGATGTTGAACGACTCGTCGATGATGACGTAGGCCTGCTCGGCGGCACCCTCGCGGCGCTTGTAGGCCGATTCGAGACCGTTCGCGACCGCCTCGAGCAAGACCTCGGTGGTCATGCCCTTCTCGGCAGCGAGTGCTTGGAGCGCTTCCATGATCTCCGGGCTGTTCATCGTCCCTGCCTTCCTCGGCCCTTGTTCGGCGGTGAGCCCCATTCGAATGTCGTGCGGGCTTTGGCGATGTCACTGAACGGCACCGACAGCGTCTGACCAGCTCCCGGCTGGATCTGTTGCTCCGCGGCGGCATTGCCGGAAATCTCCTCGATGCGGATCGAAACCGCGGATCGGTCGGCTTCCAAGATCTCGCCGACGATGCGCCGGCGCAGCGGTCCGCTCGTGCGAATGACTGCTCGCTCGCCGATCGCACCTGCAAAGTGCTCTGGACGCCGCAGGCTGCGCTCGAGCCCGGGGCTGGACACTTCGAGCACGTAGCGGCCGTCGATCAGGTCAGCGGCATCGAGTGCGGCGGACAGCCTGCGGCTGAGCTTGGTCAGCGCTTCAACGCCGATAGCGCCGCCCTCCGATGCCGTGGCCAGCACCACGAGCGTGCCGCCTCGCCATTGAACGTCGTAGAGGGCACAGCCGGTCTCGGCGGCGATCGGCTCGGCGAGTGCGGTGAGCTGCGAAGGGTCGACGGCAGATGAGGTGTGCACCGGGGCGCGCGAGGCCGCAGCGGTGTCAGTCATCGCAACCTCCCTGTCCGCGTCGCCCCAGCCGACCTCGGGGCTGTGCCTGCGGTACCAGCCCTTGCGGCCGAGCCGCAAGGACCCGACCCACAAGAACATGGCGCAGAGCCCTGGTCCGACCGAAACTGTCCTGAAAGTACGACGCTACCAAGGCGTTCAGAAGGTTCCCGACCGCGATGTGGCC
Organism: Candidatus Poriferisodalis sp.; assembly: GCF_965219595.1. Taxonomy (NCBI): domain Bacteria; kingdom Bacillati; phylum Actinomycetota; class Acidimicrobiia; order Acidimicrobiales; family Candidatus Poriferisodalaceae; genus Candidatus Poriferisodalis; species Candidatus Poriferisodalis sp. The sequence goes on along the minus strand of NZ_OZ244781.1, from coordinate 2,249,752 downwards.
CGATCATGCCGATCGTCACCCACGACTCACCGGCAGCGGCGGCTCGATCTACTGGTTGGGAGGCCTAGCGGCGCCGTATGAGGGCGACGCGCTGGGCGGCCTGATTGACGTCGTCGCCCTGCTCGCTGACGAGCGCGGCGCGGTCGGCTTCGGCGGCTGCCGCTGCGCCGGCCTCCGCCCGCGACAGCGCCGCCTCGACGCCGTCGGCAGCGACGATCTCAGCCCAACTCACCAGCGCCGCGACCATCTCGTCCTCAGGCACCACAGACACAACCTGGCCCTTCACAAACAAGTGACCGCGGGATCGGCCCGCGGCAATCCCCAGGTCGGCACTGCGTGCCTCACCCGGTCCATTCACCACGCAGCCCATCACGGCAACTTGCACGGGCAGGTCAAGGTCACGGAACGCTTCTTGCGCCTCCTGGGCTACCGAGATCACGTCGACTTCGGCGCGGCCGCACGACGGGCAGGCAATGAGATCGGTGCCCGAACGTTCCCGCAGTCCCAGCGCCTGGAGCAACTGCTGGCCAGCGGTGGCCTCCTGGACGGGGTCGGCGGTGAGGCTGTAGCGGATGGTGTCGCCGATGCCCTCGTTGAGCAACGTCGCGATGCCCGCAGTCGCCTTCACCAAGCCGGCAGGCGGTGGGCCGGCTTCGGTGACGCCGAGATGCAGGGGGAAATCGACCTCGTCGGCGAGCATCCGGTACGACTCCACCATCAGGGTCACATCGCTGGCCTTGACCGAGATCTTGACGTCGTCGAACCCCACCTCCTCGAAGTAGCCGAGCTCCCGCTTGGCCGACTCGACCAGCGCGGCAGGCGTCATGCCGAAGCGCGATTCGATATCGGGATCGAGGGAGCCGCCATTGACGCCGATGCGGATCGGCACGCCGCGATCGCGGGCCTCCGTCGCCACAGCGCGGATCTGGTCGGGCTTGCGGATATTGCCCGGATTCAGCCGCAAGCACGCCACTCCGGCGTCGAGCGCGGCGAGCGCGAGCCGGTACTGGAAGTGAACGTCGGCCACAAGGGGCACGGGCGAACGCGGAACGATCTGCGCGAGCGCCTCGACGGCCGCTATGTCGTTGGCTGTGCAGCGCACGATGTCGGCGCCCGCACCGGCCAGCGCGTAGACCTGCGCCAGCGTGCCGTCGACATCGGACGTCTTGGTGGTGGTCATCGACTGCACCGAAATGGGTGCCCCGCCCCCGACCGCGACCGAGCCGACATGCACTTGGCGGGTGTGCCGTCGGGCGTAACTGGCAGACGTACTCATGGCACGGAAGGTTTCACAGATCGATCGGGTTGGCGATGTCGAGGTAGAGCAAGCCGATGGCCAGCAGCGCGAGCGCAGTCACCACCACGGCGACAACGGGAGCCAACGCCCGTGGATCGCTGAAGTACCGGTCGCGCCCACCGCGTTCCCGCCAGCGCTCATAGGTAGCTATCGCCACATGGCCGCCGTCGAACGGCGGCACCGGCACCATGTTGAACACGCCGAGGAACACGTTGACCATGGCGAACATCAGCGCTCGCTCGGACCACCCCCAGGAGGTGTCCGAAGCCAAGTCCACGATGCCGAAGACCCCCAACGGCCGCGTGCCCAGGTCGTCGTTCGCCGAGGGATCACCAGGCGGCGACACAATCCGGTCGATCACGACGCCGAAGTTCACAAACAGCGACCAGATTCCACGCACTGAATCGACCATCGCCCGCCCGACGTCGGCGAACGCGCGGGCCGTCGCTGTGGGCAGTCCGGCCGTCTCGTAGGTGACCGCCTGGCTGGCACGAACGCCCAGCAGGCCCCGTCCCGTCTCCGGGTCTGCCGCCAGCGTCGCCTCGGTGGCAAGGAGCGTGCCGTCCCGCTCGATCTCCAGCAGCACGGATTCGCCTGGCCGCGCCTGCACCTGCGATACGAAGGCGTTCCAATCCTCAGTGACGACACCGTTCACACCCACAATGCGGTCGCCCACCTCGATGCCAGCCGTGCCGGCCGGAAGCGTCACGCCGTCCCGCTGGCTCATCACCTCGGCAACCTGCCAGCGGTTCTCCTCGAGAGCGGGTGCGCCGAGCGCTGCATGCAACACCACGTAGGCGACCAGCGCCATCACCAGGTGCATCAGTGAACCGGCACACACGACAAGCAGCCGGCGGGGATAGCTCTTGACGCGGTAGGCCCGGTGCTCGTCACCGGGCTCCACCACATCGCTGCTCGACATGCCGATCACGCGTACATAGGCCCCGAGCGGCAGGGCGCGCAGACCGTAGGTGGTTTCGCCGCGGCGGAAGCTCCACAGCCGCGGACCGAAGCCCAAGAAGAAGTCGGTGACCTTCATGCCCACTGCACGTGCGGCCGCGTAGTGGCCGAACTCGTGCATGAACAACACGCCTGCGAGCACCGTCGCAGCGCCGACGGCGAACGGGTAGCCCCATGCCAGCAGCGCCAACACCACAAGCGCTGCGATGCCGCCGACGGTGCGGGCGACGGAGCTGGGCGTCGGCGCCTGCGGTTCGTCGGTGTGGCCCCTCATGCGCGGATGCCCATCACCGCAGCAGCCGCAGAGCGGCGGCCCCCGCGATCCGCAGCGATGACCGCGTCGACGCTGTCCGCAGCGGCGCCATCGTGATCCTGCATCGCATTCGAGATCACACGCTCGATTTCGTGCCAGCGCAGCTGCCCGGCCAGGAATGCACTGACGGCATGCTCGTTGGCGCCGTTCAGCCACGCGGGTGCGGTGCCGCCTTCTCGGCCTGCGTCGTACGCCAGGCGCAGGCAGCCGAAGGTCTCGGTGTCGGGCAGTTCGAAGTCGAGGCGACCGACCGTCGACCAGTCGACAGCGCCGAACGGCGTCCCGATGCGTTCGGGATAGGCCAGGGCATAGCCGATCGGCAGGCGCATGTCCGGCAGGGAGAGCTGCGCGACGGTGCTGCCGTCGGCGAAAGTCACCATCGAGTGAACCACCGACTGCGGCTGGATGACCACCTCGATCCCGTCGTAGTCGATCCCGAACAGCTCGTGTGCCTCGATGACCTCGAGGCCCTTGTTCATGAGGGTCGAGGAGTCGACCGTGATCTTCGGCCCCATTGACCACGTGGGGTGCGCCAAGGCGTCCGCGGTGGTCACCTCGCGCAGTTCGGCGGCGGTGCGCCCGCGGAACGGTCCGCCGCTGCCGGTGAGAATCAGCCGCTCCGGCGGTGCCGACTGGCCGGCGAGGCACTGATGCAGGGCACTGTGCTCGCTGTCGACCGGGATGAGCTCGGCGCCGGGCACTGCGCGCAAGGGCTGCACCAGCGGTCCCGCGGCGATCAGGCTTTCCTTGTTCGCCAGCGCGAGGCGCCGCCCGGCCCGAAGCGCGGCCAGAGTGACACCCAGGCCCGCGAAGCCCACCACGCCATTCACCACGACATCGGCCGTACCCGCGAGATCAGCGAACGCGTCGGCACCGGCCAGAACCTCGACGCCGGCGGGCAGCACGGCACGCAGCTCCGGCTCCAGCCCAGCATCGCCGATGGCGACTGCTGCGGGCGCGAACTCGGTGGCTTGGGCCGCAAGTTCGCTCACGGAGCTGTTCGCCGCAAGAGCGACTGCCCGGAACCGGTCCGGCTCGGCGCGCATGACCTCCAGCGTCTGGGTGCCGATCGAACCCGTCGAGCCGAGCACCGCGACGGTCGTCGCGCCCATGGGCCTAGCCGGCGACGAATGTGCCGACGAAGTACGCCGCCGGCAAGGAAAAGAGCAGCGCGTCGAAGCGATCGAAGACACCGCCGTGACCGGGCAGCAGGCTGCCCATGTCCTTGATCGCCACATCGCGCTTGACCATCGACTGCGTCAGGTCGCCCAATGGTGCTGCAAGTGCGACGGCGAGGCTCAGCCACAGGGCGTCCAGCAAGCCGCCGGTCCACGGGAACACGCCAGGGAAGCGATTCAGCACGAGCGTGGTGATCACCACCGAAAGCACGATGCCCCCGATGAGACCCTCGTGCGTCTTGCTCGGACTGATCCGCGCCGCGAGTCGGCTCTGGCCGGTCGTTCGACCGACGACATAGCCACCGACGTCGTACACCACCGTCCCGATCACGGCGGCGATCAGCATCGAGTCGCCGTTCGGCTCGCGCAGGATCAGCGCAGCGAATGATCCCAAGCCGCCAATCCACAGCAGACCGAGTGCCGTAATGGCCATATTCGCGGTGGGATGGTCTCGCTCGACGCCGAACAGGAACCAGCAGAGGATGGTCACCGCTGCAACGGCCAGCACGATCGGATACGCCTCGACACCACGCAGGTGCACAGCGACGGTCAAGCCTGCGACGCCCGCAAGACCTGCCAGCGTTGCCGGACGGTAGCCCAGCGGCCGGGCGGCCCGGTAGAACTCTGCTGCGGCCAGCACCAGCACGATCGCAACGAGCGCCACGGTGGCTGCTTCGCCCAGCCGCAGCGCGCCGAAGAACAGCGCTGCCAGCACGGCGCCCACCGCAATGGCAGCCGGCAGGTTGCGACCGGTGCCGCCGGAGTCTGCAGGGGCATTGTGCAAGACGGTCCGGGCTTCGTCGCTCATGACACCACGCTCCTCATAGTCCTGGTTCCCCTCGCGCCAGTGCGATGCAGACGCATCGAGCTGAGCCCATTGAGCGAAGCGGTCAGTTTCGGATGGTGCGGCACCAGCCTCCGACGGTACTTCGGCAGCGGTCGGGGCCGCGGCGACAGGCGCTGGATCGTCTGCGGACGGCGCGGCAGTCTCAGCGGCGGGCGCCACCGGCATGTCGGCTGGCGTCGGAGGAGCATCAGCAGGCGGGATCGGCGGCGGGGTCGTCTCATCGGGCGAATCGAACAGCGGTTCAAGGTTCTCTGCAGCAGGTGCCTCGGGTTCGGGGGCGGCTGGAGTCTCACCGGCCAGACGCGGGTCGTCGGGAAGTTGGGGGAACAGGCGCGAGCCCCCGCGGCGCTCTGGCTCCGTGGCCGTCACTTCGGGTTCCGCGGGCGGCACAGCCGTCTCATCCGACGCAGGAGCGTCGTCGGAATCGAAGTTCACCAGCGGCCGGGTCGCGCCCAGCGGATCGCCAGCATCCGCCGGATCGCTGGGATCGGAACCGGAGCGGGCCGGCGGATGCGCGCTGCTTTCGGACATCTACCTTCACACCTGCTCGGTCAAACCTCGAGGAGTTCTTGCTCCTTGGCATCCAACGCCCGGTCAATGTCTCCGACGAATTTGGCGGTGTCGGCGTCGAGCTCCTGTTCGAAGCTGCGCTTCTGGTCGGCGGAGATCTCCTTCTCCTTTTCGAGGGTATCGAGATCGTGACGAGCGCTGCGACGCAGATTGCGCACCGCAACGCGCCCGTCCTCGGCCATCTGCTTGACCACGCGTACCAGATCCTTGCGCCGATCCTCGGTCAAGGGGGGGAAGAGCAATCGCAGGACATGGCCATCGCTCGATGGATTGATGCCAAGGTCAGACTCCATCACCGCCTTGGAGATTGCGTCGAGCGCGCCCCGGTCGAACGGCTGGATGACCAGCATGCGGGCCTCGGGCACCGAGAACCCCGCGAGCTGCTGCAACGGAACGGCTGCGCCGTAGTAGTCGACTTGCAGCTTCTCGACCAGCGCTGGTGTTGCGCGGCCCGTCCGGACGGTGGCGAAGTTCCCGCGGGCATGTTCGACAGCGCCGCGCATCCGTTCGCGAGCGTCCGCACAGATCTCAGCGGCGAATTCGCTCACCCGACCAGCGTAGCGATGACCTGTCGGGAGTGACCGTCACCTCTCAGCGCACCAGCGTGCCGAGCGCTTCGCCTTCGACGACGCGGCGGAAATTGCCCTGCGTCATGAGGTCGAAGACCACGATGGGAGTGGCATTGTCCTTGCACACGGCGATTGCCGCGGAGTCCATTACCGCCAGCTCCCGGGAGAGCACTTCAAGAAACGTGACTTCGCTGAGGAGCTGAGCATCCGGATCGGTCTGCGGATCTGCCGTATAGACGCCGTCGACACCGGAATGAGTGCCCTTCAGCACGACGTCAGCGTCGACTTCCGCGGCGCGCAACGCTGCCGCCGTGTCGGTCGTGAAGAACGGGTTGCCGGTACCCGCCGCAAAGATCACTACCCGGCCTTTCTCCAGGTGGCGCACAGCCCGGCGCCGGATATAGGGCTCTGCGATCTGTGCCATGCCGATGGCGGTCATCACACGGGTGGGCACTTCTCTGCGTTCGAGTGCATCTTGCAACGCAAGCGCATTGATGACAGTGGCGAGCATGCCCATGTGGTCGGACTGGGCGCGGTCCATGCCGCCGATCGAGCCCGCCATGCCGCGCCAAATGTTGCCGCCCCCGACGACGACAGCGATATCAACCTTCAACGAGGTCCAGACGTCGGCAATCTCCGACGCCAGCGAATCCACCACAGCGGCGCTGACGTTGTTCCCTCCGGCGTCGGCCAACGCCTCGCCCGACAGCTTGAGCACCACCCGCTTCCACTCACGGGCTGCGTGTTGGCGCGGATCTTCCTTCTGCGGCTCCGGGGTCTCCGCCGCAGCCACAGCGATGCTCAGCGGCCGATCTCGACTTGGGCGAAACGTGTCACGTTCGCCGATCCGACGAGATCGGCGATCGTTCGCTTCTCGTCCTTCACGAACTTCTGCTCCATGAGCGTGTGCTCACGCAGGTAACCCGTCAGGCGGCCCTCGACGATCTTCGGCAGCGCAGCCTCGGGCTTGCCCTCATTCCGGCTGATTGCCTCGAAGGTGGCTCGCTCCCGGTCGAGGACCTCCGTTGGCACGTCCGAGCGCCGGATGTAGGTCGGGCGGTTGCTCGCGATATGCAACGCCACATCGTGAGCAAGCTCCGGCGTCGCCCCTTCGATCTCCACGAGTACAGCATTGACGCCGCGGCCATTCTGCTGGTGGACGTAGGCGTCGATGCAGGAGCCAGCGGGGGCCTCGAAGCGCTCCACGGTGCCGACTGCGATGTTCTCTTTGAGCGTGATCTTCAGATCGTCGATGACGGCTGCCGCTTCGGCGACGGCAGACGCACCGCTTGCGATCACATCGGTCAGCATCTTGTCTGCCATTGACAGAAACCCGTCAGACTTGGCGACGAAGTCTGTCTCGCAGCGCAATTCGACGATGGCGCCGACGGAGCCGTCGCCACTGTCAACCACGCGAGCCACAACGACGCCGTCGCTGTTGTCACGATCTGCTCGGGCCGCGGACTTGGCGATGCCGTTCTCGCGCAGCCACTGCGCAGCCGCGTCGGCATCCCCATCGCATCGGGTCAGCGCGTTCTTTGCATCCATCATCCCGGCGCCCGTGGCGTGGCGCAGGGCCTGTACGTCCTTCGCTGTGAACGCCGCCATGTCAGGACGCTCCCTGTGATGCAGATGAAGGGGCGAGGGATTCAGCCTCAGTCGCATCGTCCGCCGCCTCCGCCGTTTCGGCGGCAGGCTCGGCGGACGCGGACGTATCGCCGGCGGGCTCGTCCGGCGCAGATGCCTCGGCAGCGGGGACTGTGTCACCAGCGACATCAGCCGCTGCGGCAGGGGCCTCAGCCGACCGCATGTCAGGAACGGCAGCCGCCGCGGCGGCCTTCTTGGCCTGGTCGGCAGCAATTCGGGCCTCGCGGGCTGCGGCCTCGGCCATGGCAGCCCGCTGCGCCTCGGCCTGCTGTGCGGCGATGCGTGCCTCTTCCTCAGGCGAGCGCTCGCCTGCGGGAGCCACGGCCACGCCGCTGCGCTCGGCCATGTATCGGCCTTCCAAGGCGGCGTCGGCGATGACACGGCACAGCAGTTCGGTCGAGCGGATGGCGTCGTCGTTGCCGGGGATGACGTAGGAGATCGGATCGGGATCGGAGTTCGAGTCGGCGACGGCGACCACCGGCAGCTTCAGCCGAACAGCCTCCGCCACCGCGATGTGCTCCTTCGGGGTGTCGAGCACGAAGACGGCGTCCGGCAGCTTGTCCATATTCCGGATGCCGTTCAGGTTGCGCTGCAGCTTGGTGAGCTCACGGGTGTGCAGCAGGGCTTCCTTCTTGGGCATGTTGTCGAAGTCGCCTGCGGACTGCATCCGCTCGTACTCGAGCATCTTGGTGACCCGGCCGCGGATCGTGCGGAAGTTGGTCAGCATTCCGCCCAGCCAACGCTGGTTCACATAGGGCATGCCGCACGCATTGGCATGGCGTTGGATCGGATACTGGGCCTGGCGCTTGGTGCCGACGAACAGGATCGTGCCGCCACGGGCCACGGTGTCGCGCACGTAGGCGTAGGCGTCTTCGAGGAGTTGGAGCGTCTGCCGGAGGTCGATGATGTAAATGCCGTTGCGCTCGCCCCACAGGAACCGTTCCATCTTCGGATTCCAGCGGCGGGTTTGGTGGCCGAAATGCACGCCGGCGGCGAGCAGGTCGGACATGGTCACAACAGCGGACATGAATGCTCCTCCCCACGGTTCGAATCTCTGCACCGGGGACGACGCCGCTTTGGCAGCGGCGACCGTGGGGTCGCCCCGGCTGGTCAGTGAATGGTCGGTGGCATTGTGATCTCGGCGAGACGCGCTGGCGCAGACTCGGGCTTCCGGGAGACTCGGCCTCCTGAATGCCAGGCCTCCGTCGGCGTAAGCCTCAGAGCACCGCATTGCCGACGCCGGAGTGTAACCAGCGCAGTTGCAGGCGATACACGGCGGGCGACGAGGGGACGAGATGCGGGCGGCCAAGCGAAGGCTGCCCACTCGGGCTGCCACGGCTGCCGAAAACCTGAGCCGGGTCGAGGTAGATCTCGCCCCGGCGCACGCCGACATGCAGCCGATCGCCCGCCGTGCCGAGTTGTTGTCGTTGCTGGACCCGCTCGCCTCTGCGCACGCCGATCGACGCAACCCCCGAGTACGACACTCGCAGACCGTCGGGATGGCTCACCGTGACATGCAATCGCCCGCCTACCGGCCCGGCGAAGCTGACGACTCCATCGGCCGCAGCCCAGAATGCCGAGCCGGGCTGCGTCGCGAACTCGAGGCCGCGATTGCCGGGTCCGTACGGGTTGTCCGGCGGCCGGAATGGGTCCACGACGGTGCCCTGCACCGGCCAGATGTAGCCGAGCGCCGGTCCAGACTGTGCGGGCACGGATTGTGCTGGCACGGCCTGTGCCCACGCCGGGCCGCTTGCGACAGCCAGCACAGCCGCACCCGCAACAGCGAATGCGATGGTCAGGCGCGCGGGTGTGCCGACTCGTAGACCTCCCGGAGACGCTCCTTGCTGACCCGCGTGTAGATCTGCGTGGTCGCGAGTCGCCCGTGGCCGAGCAGTTCCTGCACCACGCGCAGGTCGGCTCCGCCGTCCAGCAGATGCGTGGCGTAGGTGTGTCGCAGGGCATGCGGATGGGTCGGCGTAGCGGCGTGACGATCCAGGATCCGCTGGACGTCCCGAGTGCCGAGCCGGTTGCCGCGCAGGTTCACCAGCAGTGCCGCAGGGTCGCGGTCGGCCGGCTCGCGCAGCCGCTGCCCGTCGAACGCGTCGCTGCCGCCATCGCGCCACGCGGCGAGCAACGCCATGGCCGGCTCGCTGAGCGGCACCCGGCGATGCTTGGCGCCCTTGCCGATCACCTCGATGTGAGCGCTGCCGGGCCGGAAGGCACCGCGATCGAGCTGACAGAGCTCGTTGACGCGCAGGCCGCTGCCGTAGAGCAGCTCGAGCACGAGCCGGTCGCGCAGCTCGGTCGGATCGTCTGGCACCGTGCCGTCGCCCAGCATCTCGGACACTTCGGCCGCACCCAGGACGCGTGGCAAGCGTCCCGAGCCAGCAGGCGCGACTAGCCCGAGCGCCGGGTCGACCTCGATGGCGCCTTGACGCGCCAGCCACCCGAAGTAGCGCCTCAATGCGGACGCTTTGCGAGCCACCGAGCGTCGCGACAGCCCGCGCACCGACAGGAATGCGATGTAGCGGCGCAGCCAGCGCCGATCGACATCGCTGGGTACGTTGAGCCCGGCCCGGGCCGCCCATTCGGCGAACTGGCGCAGATCCGAACGGTAGGCGCGCTTGGTGGAATCCGATGCCGCAGTCAGCGACAGAACGAATTCGGGGACTCGCCACACCGGCGGCGTCCCAGTCTCGGGATGCGACATCGCCAGACCCACAGTCACCAGAACCACAGTACCGATGGGTCCCCACCGGTTCGCAAGCCCCGCCAGGGCAATCTCGGGCACTCATCGGGCCTTCTCCCACCAACCACCGGTTTCGCTGGCCCAGCCCGACAGCTGCAACCGGCCCAGCGCCGACGCCAGCTCGCCGAGGCTGGCACCGGTTTGCAGCGCCAGCTCGTCGAGCGTGCGAGGCCCGGCGGTGAACTCGTCGAGGATCTGGCGGTCGAGCGGCTCGTCCGGCTGCGACCCTGCGGCGACCGCTGCGGCCGTTCGGGCCACGGTGCGGCCCCGCGCATCGCGCTCGGTCTCGCTGCGCTCACACGCTGGCCGGGCCGGGGACTCGGCGTCCAATGCCGACAGCACGTCGGCCACCTCGCAAACCGGCGCGCACCCGTCAGCGAGCAGCCGGTTGGCGCCGGCTGAGGCCGCGCTGGTGATCGGCCCCGGCACAGCCATCACCGGCCGGTCCCGCTCGGCTGCGGCGTCGACTGTGTACATCGAGCCGCCCGTCGTCCCGGACTCGACCACAACCAGCACCTCGGACAGTGCCGCCACGATCCGGTTGCGCGCCGGGAACTGCCAGTGCGCTGCACGCCGGCCGAGCGGGTACTCGCTGAGCAGTGTCCCGCGTCGTGCCACATCGGCCCACAGCGTCCGGTTCGAGGCGGGGTACACCTGGTCGAGCCCGCTGCCGACGACGCCGGCGACCGGCCCGCCCGCGTCGAGCGCCGCTCGCTGAGCGATGCCGTCGATGCCGGTCGCCAATCCCGACACCACTGCCACTCCCGCCGCTGCGAGGCCCGCCCCGAGTTGCTGTGCCACTGTGCGCCCATACGCAGTGCATCGCCGTGTGCCCACAACGCCGACGCGCCGGATCTCCGGATCGATCGCAACGCCCTGGCCGAACAGCAGCGCAGGAGGCTCGGGATCTGACTCCCAGATCTCGGCTGCATCGCTGCGAGCCGGCACAGATAGCCAGATGCCCTCACGCGCATGCATAGCGAGCAAGTCGGCGCCGACGGGATGCCCGCTGATCGCCGCACGCTCGAAGGCCAATGCGGCCTGCCGCCGCCATGTCGCGATCAGCTGCTCATCCACACCGCGGCACGATCGCAACGCCGTCAGCACCGCAGCCCGCCCGGCACGCAGCTGATCGATGGACTCAAGGGCGTCACGGCTGCTCAACAAGGCACGCAGTCGCGCCGGGCCCATGTGCGGCAACGAGCACAGCTCGATCAGCGCACCGAGTTCCGCTCGCTCGGCATCGGAACGGCCGACGGTGCTCACGGCGTGACCCTCCCCGCCGCTGTCTCCGCCCCAGCTCACGCTGCCGTGGCAGGCGCGTGCAGCCTGCCCACGCTGGCGCGCAGCGTGAGCGCTTCGTTGAGGCGTTCAGCATCGACGAGCGGTTCGTCCCCGGCGAGATCGCACAGCGTGAGCGCGACGCATCGCACGCGATGCAACCCGCGGCCGCTGAGCAGCCCGCCACGCAGTCGCTCACGTAGCGCTGTGTGGGCAGCAGGTGTGAGCGGGGCGAAGTGCTCGAGCTGCGCGCCGGTCAGCTCGACATTGGCCTCGACACCCCGAGAGGCGGCCCGCTCGCGAGCCGCGGCCACCCGGCCGGCCACGGCGGCGGTCGGCTCACCGCGGATGCCGTCGAGCAATTGGTCGGGATCGGGCGGCCGCACTTGGATGCGGAGATCGAAGCGGTCGAGCAGCGGCCCCGAGAGGCGCCGGAGGTATCGCTGGCGGACGAGGTCCGAGCAGCGGCAGGAGTTCGGCCTACCGGCTTGGCCACACGGGCACGGATTCATGGCCGCCACAAGCAAGAAGCGAGCCGGAAACGAGCACGTGCCCAACGCTCGGCTCACTCGAACGACGCCTTCTTCGAGCGGCTGGCGCATGGCATCGAGCACGCTGGGCGCGAATTCGCCGAGTTCATCGAGGAAGAGCACGCCGCGGTGTGCAAGCGAGATCTCTCCGGGGCGAATCGCATTCGTACCACCGCCGATCAGCGCAGTCACCGTGGCGGTGTGATGGGGACTGCGGAGAAGCGGCCGAGTGGCCAAGCCGGTAGGCAGCGGCAGCCCTGCTGCCGACTGGACCCGCGTGGCCTCCATCGCACACTGCCGGCTGAGCTCGGGCAGCAGGCCCACCAGTCGCCGGGCCAGCATCGTCTTGCCTGCGCCCGGAGGTCCCAGCATCAACAAGTGGTGACCGCCCGCCGCGGCAACCTCGACCGCCCGTCGAGCGGAGGGCTGCCCGATCACGTCGCTGAGATCGGGCACCGGCACGGGGGACGGCTGTGGCGGGACCGGCGGCGGATCGGGCCACGGTGCGCGGCCTGCGAGCACCGACGCGAGCTGGCCCAGCGTGCGAACCGGGTGAACGTCTCGCGGATTTGCTGCGAGTGCAACGTGATAGGCCTCGGACGCAACCACGACCGCACGGTCGCGGAGCGCGTCGGTGAGCGGCAGCATGCCGGCCGTGCCCCTGACGGCTCCATCGAGGCCGAGTTCGCCCAGGAACGCCTTCCCGCGCAACGACTCGGCTGGCACTTGCTCGGTGACTGCGAGCACGGCCACTGCCATGGCCACGTCGAGAACCGCGCCCCCTTTGCGCAAGCCTGACGGTGCCAGGTTGACAGTGACGCGACTGTCGGGCCAGTCGAGTCCCGATGACAGCACCGCCGCCCGAACCCGGTCACGCGCTTCGCGACAGGCGGCATCGGGCAGCCCGACAATGGTGAACGACGGCAGTCCGTTCGAGGTGTGCACCTCAACGGTAACGACGTGACCGTCGACGCCGACCAGCGTCGCGGTCGTTGCAGTAGCCAGCATGGGCCTCCTCCGGCAACTCGGACCGGACGCGGCGCCGAGGTGGCGCAGTCCGGATTCGACGAAGAAGCCCGCTTGGGGGCCACGATCGGTACAGCGGCGTCGGTGACGACTGACCTGCTGAGCCTGCATCACGGCACGCGAGCCATCGCTGCAGCCTCGACGGGGACCGTACACCGGAGCCGCCCATAACAGGCTGGCATTTTCTGACGCCACGCGGCCGAGCCGCGCCGGGCGATACTGCACGAGTGGGATACGACCCGTATCGCAAGCACAGCATCACCCGGCTCGACTACGTGCTTGTTGCCGTCGCCTCGCTGGTCGCGCTCGGCCTGGTGCTGTGGGCGGTGCTGGCCTGATGCCGCCGATACGCCAACTCGAGCCCGTGCCCGGTTTCGAGGTGCGCCGGGTGCAGCCTTTCGAAGCGGTCAAGCGATACGTCTGCGGCGGCTGCGGCAACTCCATCGAGGCCGGTACCGGCCATGTGGTCGCCGTGCCGATCGATGCTCCCGATCTCCGGCGTCACTGGCACTGGGGTTGCTGGCAGGCACGCGACCGGCGGCGGCCGGTGGGGTGAACAGCGCCGGCCGCTAGAAGGCCCCGGTGAGCACCTCTACCTTGCGGCCCATCACAGACGCGGCGTCACAGCGAATCGGACCGCTCCAACCGCCCCGCTGGCGCACGTAGTGCGCTGCGAGCCGTCGGACCTGCTGCTGCTTACGCGCGGTGATCGCCTCGAAGCCCGTACCGAAGCGATCACTGGAACGGGTCTTCACTTCGCAGATCACCAAGTGGGTTCCGTCGGTCACCACTAGGTCCAGCTCCCCGAGCTGGCATCGCCAATTGCGATCCAGTACGCGGTAGCCGCGCTCGGCATACCAGCGCTCGACGAGACCTTCGCCGTACCTGCCGAGTGCCTGACGCCGAGCGGTCACGCGCGCCCCGCGTCCGGCCCGCGACCGATCGTGTGCCGCTAGAAGCGCTTCTCGGGAATACGCGCTGCCTTGCCGACGCGGTCGCGCAGGTAGTACAGCTTCGCTCGGCGCACATCGCCGACCGCTACCCGCTCGATCTTCGCGATGGTGGGAGCGTGCAGCGGAAATGTCCGCTCGACCCCGACGCCGAAGCTGAGCTTGCGAACCGTGAAGGTTTCGCTGATGCCCGACGAGTGCCGTGCGATCACGTAACCCTCGAACACCTGCGTGCGCTGGCGGTTGCCCTCGACGACGCGCACATGGACGCGCACGGTGTCACCAGGGCCGAAGTCGGGGTGATCGTCTCGAAGACGAGCCTGGTCGACAAGATCGGTGCTGCCCATGGCGATCCGACTCCTGTGATCGGCGTGACGACGAACACCGCAGGCTAGTGGTCAGTCCGCGGATTGCCGCAACGAGAGTTCGAGGCCGAACTCTGTGAGGAGCTCTCGGTCCGCCTCGCTCACGCCTCGTGCTGCCAGCAGATCGGGGCGCTCTGCCGCAGTGCGGATGAGCGCCATCGCCTGGCGCCAACGACCGACACGAGCGTGGTCGCCGCTGCGCAGCACTTCGGGCGCGTCGAGTCCGCGGAACGATGCGGGGCGCGTCCACTGCGGGTGCTCCAGCAGCCCGGTCGCGAAGCTCTCTTCCTCGCTGGAAGCCTCGTTGCCCAATACACCGGGCACCAGCCTTCCGACCGCTTCCACGACAACCATGGCGGCGAATTCGCCGCCCGCCAGCACCACATCGCCGACGGAAACCGAGCCGTCGACGAGCTCGGTGCGGATGCGTTCGTCCACGCCTTCGTAGCGGCCGCACAGCAGGCTGAAACCGCCTGAGGTTGCCAGCTCGGCGGCCATCGCCTGATCGAATCGCCGGCCGCCAGCGTCGAGCAACAGCAGCGGCCGTGGAGGCGCGACCGCCTCGACAGCCGCAAAGACCGGCTCAGGCATCAGGATCATGCCCGGCCCGCCTCCGAAGGGAGCATCGTCGACCGTGCGATGGGCGTCTGTGGTCGCCAGCCGCAGGTCCCAGCAGCGGATGTCGAGCACGCCGCTGCGTCGGGCCCGCCCGAGAATGCTCAGCTCGCACATGGCATCGAGCTCGTCGGGGAAGATGGAGAACAGGTCGATGCGCAGCTCCGCCGCCGGCCCCTGCGCCGGAGTGGGTTGGACGCTAGCCGAGCTCGAAGAGGCCATCGGGTACCTCCACGTGGACGGCACCGGGTTCGCTGCGCACCACGAAGGTCAGCGGCACGAGGTGCCCGGTGTCGAGCTCGAGCAGATCCGCCGCCGGATTCGCCACAACAGCCCTGATCACGCCGGCGTCGAATCCGTGCTGATCGATGACCGAGCTTCCGCACAACTCGTGCACCCAGAGCTCGTCGGGATCGTCCAACGGCTCAGCAAACACTGTCGTTCCGGTCAACGCTGCCGCAGCATCACGATCGTCGATGCCCTCAAAGCTGACGAGCCATCGATTGCCGTCGAAGCGGGCACGGGACACCACTCGCTCCCCTGCTGCGGTGATGAGCTTCGAGCCGACATCGAATCGCTCCAACCGGTTGGTGACCGGGTGCATCACGACGTCGCCGCGCACACCGTGCGCGCGCCCGACAGTCGCGATCTCCAGCAGGCCTGCTGGATGGGATTCAGTCCCGGAAGTCGACTTCGACCTGGACGCCATCGCGATGGGCTGCGGCGCGCACCAGCGTTCGGATGGCGTTCGCGACGCGACCTCGCTTGCCGATGACCCGGCCGATGTCATCCGAGCTCACCGTCGCCGTCAAGCTCAGCTTCGAGCCTGACTCCGCGATCTCCACTTCCACCTGGTCGGGATGCTCGACAAGCTGAGCGATGAGATACAGCAGGACCTCTTCGGCAGTGGTGGTCTCGGTGTCTTCGCCGGTGTGACCGTCGGTCACTGGGCCTCCCCAGGTTCAGGAGACTTCGGCTCAGGTGCCCCATCCAGGAGCGCTGGCTCATCGGCAGGCACTTCTGCGGAAGTCTCTGGTGAGTCGTCTGCACCCGGCTCGGGCGTATCGAGCACCAGATCGGGCGTAGGTGCGGCTGCGGGTGCGGGCTCGGACGATGCAGCTTGCACAGCCTCAGGGCTGCTGTCTGCGGGCTCAGAGGAGCCCTGCGAGCGGAATTCGTCCCACGCGCCGGAAATCGTCAGCAGCTTGGAGACGGTGTCGCTGGGCTGAGCCCCGTGGCTGAGCCAATGGACAGCGCGCTCATTGGCGATCGAGATCGCAGAGGGCTCCTGTCGAGGGTCGTAGGTGCCGATGATCTCCAGAACGCGGCCATCGCGTGGCTTGCGGCTGTCGACTGCGACGACGCGATAGCTGGGCTGCTTCTTCTTGCCGGTGCGCTTGAGGCGCAGACGAACGGCCATGTTGCTCCCGGTTAGGTGTATTCGGATGGGGGCTCGTTGGGGATCGGCGAGCCAAGCAGGCCGCCGCGCCGACGAACGATCCTAACGGGCCACTGCTCGCTAACCCCTTGGAGGCTGAGCCGCATGGCGAAGCCGTGGCCCGAGCGGCCCGTGAGCCCGAATTCAATCGAGATTGGGAACAAGAGCGGGAAGCAAAGCGTGGCACCACGGGAAGTTCCGCCAATCCGCGCACGCTCTTGGAGACGCGCCCGCTGTGGAAGCGGATGAGTGCTCAGCGGCCGGGCAGCTTCAGGTCGAGCGCATCCCAGTCGATGTCGGCGACCGATGGCTTGCCTGCCGGCTTGCCCGCCCGGGATGCTCCCTTGGGCGTGGCCCTGCCTCCCCCGCCAGTGCGCGAGCCGCCCCCGGCGCTCTTTCCACGCTTGCGAGCAGCTTTACGGCCGGCCGGACGACGCTTCGAGCCCAGACCCATCATGCCGCCCATCATCTTGCGCATCTGGGTGAACTGCTTGAGCAGGTTGCTGACCTGCGCTGATGACGTGCCGCTGCCGGCAGCGATGCGGGCCCGGCGGGAGGCGTCGATGATCTCCGGCGACACGCGCTCCGCCGGCGTCATCGACAGCACGATGGCTTCGGCGGTGGTGATGCGATCATCGTCGATCTCGGCATTGCGGACCTGATCGGAGACACCCGGCATCATCGAGACGATGCTCTGCAGGTTGCCCATCTTGCGGAGCTGACGAAGCTGATCCACGAAATCGTCGAGCGTGAATGTGCCCTCGACGAGGCGCTGAGCGGCCGCCTCCGCCTCTTCCTGCTCGTAGACGCGCTCTGCCTTCTCGATGAGCGTCATCACGTCGCCCATGCCGAGAATCCGGCTCGCCATGCGGTCCGGATGGAATTGCTCGAAGTCGTCGATCTTCTCTCCGACCGACGCGAAGGCCACCGGGCGGCCGACGACCTCGGCGACTGACAGGGCCGCACCGCCGCGAGCGTCGCCGTCGAGCTTGGTCAGGATGATCCCGTCCACTTCGAGCGTTGCGTGGAAGGCCTCAGCGGTCGCAACAGCGTCCTGGCCCACCATGGAGTCGACGACGAGGAAGGTGTAATGGGGTTCGACGGCGTCCGAGATGCGCGCCACCTCGGTCATCAGCTCGGCATCGACCGCCAGCCGGCCCGCCGTATCCACGATGAGCACATCGCGGCCGGCATGGCGGGCGTGGGCGAGTCCGCCGGCCGCACAGGCCACAGGGTCGCTCGCTTGGCCCCTGTCGCCTGTTTCGCCCGCTTGGCTCCATACCTCCACATCGATGCTGCGGGCCAGCGTCCGCAACTGTTCGACGGCTGCGGGACGCTGCAAGTCGGCCCCCACCAGCAGCGGGTTGCGGCCCTGGGACTTGCACCACTGGGCCAACTTGGCTGCAGCGGTCGTCTTGCCGGAGCCCTGGAGTCCGGCCAGCAGCACGACGGTGGGCGGTTTTGACGCGAACTGGACGTTCAGCGGGCTGGTGCCCAGGATGTCGATGAGCTCGTCATTGACGATCTTGGTGACCTGCTGGCCGGGCGTGAGGCTGGCGGTGACCTCACCGCCGACGCTGCGCTCGCGGACCCGCTCCACGAAGCGGCGCACCACCGCAACATTGACGTCGGCCTCGAGCAACGCCAATCGGATCTCGGCCAGTGCCTCGTCGACGTCGGCAGGACGCATGCGTCCGCGACCCCGCAGGCCCCGCAGAGTCCCGGACAGGCGTTCAGTCAGCGTGTCGAACATCACTCATCCCTACTAGCCGGCATCGACGCCGAGCAGCGCATCGACGTAGCTGTCGGCGTCGAAGTCGACGAGATCGTCGGGGCCTTCGCCGAGCCCCACCAGCTTCACCGGCAGGCCTAGTTCGGCCTCGATGGCGAAGACGATGCCGCCCTTGGCCGAGCCGTCCAGCTTGGTGAGCACCACGCCCGTGACATCGGTGGCCTCGGCGAAGGCCCGCGCTTGGCTCAAGCCATTCTGACCAGTCGTGGCGTCGATGACGAGCAGCGTCTCGGCAACTGCGCCCGGTTCACGATCAGCGACCCGGCGGACTTTCGCGAGCTCATCCATCAGGTTCTTGCGGTTCTGCAGCCTCCCGGCCGTGTCAGCAAGGACCACGTCGGCACCGCGGGCCGCCGCCGCGCTGACGGCGTCATGCACCACCGAGCTGGGATCCGCCCCGGAGCTGCCCGAGATCAGCTCCGCCCCGCATCGATCCGCCCACGTCTGCAGCTGCGAGGCCGCGGCTGCGCGGAAGGTGTCGGCGGCCGCCATCACCACAAGCTGACCGTCCGCCGAGAGCCGGGCGCCCACCTTGCCGATCGTGGTGGTCTTGCCCACACCGTTGACTCCCACGAACAGCCAGACAGGCGTGGCGCCCTCCCGGTCCGGAGCGGTCGCGTGCAGCGTGCGATCCGCATCAAGCGCTGCGCGCATCTGGTCAGCCAGCGCTTGCACCAGTTCGTCGGCATCGATGATGTCCTGATCGGCGGCAGTGCTGCGCAGGCGTTCCAGTGTGGCCATCGTGGTCGCCACGCCGACATCGGCGCCGAGCAAGGCCTCTTCCAGGCTCTCCCACGCGGTCTCGTCAGGTTGCCGTCGGTTGATCGACGCCAGGCGCTCGCGCAGCGTGCGGCGCGATGAGGCCAGTCCCGAGCTGAAGGTGGCTGGGGTCGGCGCCCGCACCGCGACCGGCTCATCGATCGCCCGTGCCGCAGGTGGGGACACGGCGACAGGCGTGTGCGGCGATGCCGGTCTCGAGCACCGCTGCCTTGCACGATGAACGAATGGAAGGGAGCCGAGGAGCACCGTCGCCACGACAAAGATGACAATGACGATGAGAACTGTCGTGGTGCTCACTGGTCGGCAGGCTACCGAGGCACCGTCGCGGGCTCCCTGCCGTGCTCCGACTCGGGCTGTTCTGCCATGGGCTCGTCGGCGCCGGGTGAGCCGCCAGCAGCGATGAGTGCGGCCGCTTGGGAAGGCCGCTCCGAAACGACCACGCTCGATCCGCCGGGCGGCATCGACACGCCGTACAGGACGTCAGCCGATTCCATCGTGCGTCGTTGGTGGCTCACGATGATCAACTGCGACTCCCGCCGGAACTCTGCCACCAGATCGAGGAAACGCTGCAGGTTGACGTCGTCGAGCGCTGCTTCGACTTCGTCGAGGACATAGAACGGCGACGGCCGACTGCGGAAGACAGCAAAGAGGTAGGCCAGCGCCACCAGCGAACGCTCGCCGCCCGACAGCAGCGACAACCGTCCGATGCGCTTGCCGGCCGGCCGAACATCAAGTTCCACACCGCACGTGAGGAGCTCTTCGGGATCGGTCAGCGAGAGCCGGCCCGTGCCGCCCGGGAACAGTGTGCCGAACAGCTCGGCAAAGTTCCGGGCGACATCTTCGAATGCGTCCGCGAATGTGGCGATGATCTCTGCGTCGATGGCACGGATGACCTTGTGCAGCTCTCTGCGGCTGTTGCGCACATCCGCGAGCTGGGTGGCCACGAATTCGAAGCGCTCCGAAGCCTCCTCGTACTCCGACAGCGCCAGCGGGTTCACCGGGCCCAGACGGTTCAGATCCGCGCGAAGTGCCCGCTCGTGCGCCGAGGCGGTGACGCCGTCGGGCAGCGGCGGCGGCGATGCAGCAAGCGCCGTCGCCGGGTCTGCATTGAAGTCCGCACGCAGCGCCGAGATCAGGGCGTCGCGCTTGGTGCGCCGTTCCGCATCCGCCACGTCGAGAGCCGCCAGTTCAGTGCGCAACCGCTCTAGGCGGGAAGCAGTAGCGTCGCGCTCGTGACGGAGTGCATCGAGACGTTCCGTGAGCTGCCGAATGAGCTCGGTGCGGGCCTCGTGGCGAGAACGCAAGTGGCGCGCCTCGGCATCGAGGCGTTGACGGTGCTGCGAGAGCAGCAGCGCAAGATGATCCAACCCCGACACGATGACTTCGGCCCTGTCCAGCCGAGCGGCAGCGGCTGCGTGGGAATTCTCGTGACCTGCAAGACGCTGGGAAATGGCACCGAGCCGCTCGGCGAGCGCCGACCGGCGCCGCTGCTGCGCGGCGGCCCGGTCGTGGGCGGCCTGAGCCTGAGCGGCCTGCCGGGCCGCAGCAGTGGCGATGCGGCGCCGCAGCGTCTCCGCTGTGCGCTGAGCCTGCTGGAACGCATCGAGCGCGGCCCGGTGCACCTGCCGTGCCGAAGCCCACGCTGCGGCAGCCTGACGATGGTCGTGGGTCAGGTCGTCAATCCGTCCGCGGGCGTGATCGAGCGCCGCGGTGGCCGCAGCCGGTCCCGCGCTGCCGATCCGCCAACGTCGAGGCCCGAACCGGTCGCCGTTTGCCGTCACGAAGACCGCGTCGCGGTCGGCCAGCGCGCGGTCGTACGCGCTCGACCAATCGCCCGGAACACAGATCGCTGCACCGACAACTGCGTCCAGCAACGTCTCGAGCTCATCGCGGCACCACTCCGGAGCTTCGACAGCCACCTGCAGATGCGGCCGCACCAACTCGCCGTCTGCTGCCTGGCGGCTCGGTTCGCGAGCGACGGGCAGCTTGTCGAGCGAGATCACCGAGCCGTTCGTATCGCTGTCAGCAAGCGCTGCAAGCGCCGCGGAAGCTGCGCCGTCATCGCGAACGACGACTGCCAGCAGCGCTCCGTCCGCAGCAGCCTCGGCGGCAGCCTCCCAGCCGACATCGATCGTCACCAGATCGCCGAGCACACCGACGACTCCGGCCACGCCATCCAGCGCAGCGATGCCGGAATCGGTGCGTGCAGCGGCGACGGCCGACGCCAACGCCTCGAACCGCCCGATCCAGTGCTGCAGCTCCTCCGCCGAGCTCCGCTGATGCTCGTCGGCCTCTGACAGCGTGGCGGCTGCAGCGGCGAGACGCGCCTCGGCCTCGGCACTGGCCTCTTCAGCCTCATTCACCGCCGCATCGTCGCCGGTCTCCAAGTTCGCTTCGTCCGGCGGTTCCTTCGAAGGCGAAGACTGCGCGGGGGCTGCGTCGATCTCTGCCAGTTCGGCTGAGACGCGTGCGTGCTCGTCGGTCAGCGTCACCACTACGTCGGAATCGAGCAGGGCGTTGCGCTCGCGCTCGACTGAGCGCATTCGCTCATACGTCTGGCCGATCAAGCCGCGCGCCCGCTCCGACAGCGACACCGCCCGCGGCAGCCGATCAGCCGGCTCGGCTGACAGTTGTGCGAGCTGTGACTGCGCGCCGTCGATCGCCCCGTCGATGTCGGAAATCGATGCCACCGCCGCTTCCTGCTGGGCTGCGAAGGTGACCCGCCGAGCGTCGGACGTGCTCTGCCCCGCCTGATGTGCAGCCAGCTCGCGTCCCGCGTTGTAGAGCTGAAGCTCAGCCAGTTCTGCGCTGATCTCCCGGTGCCGCTGAGCAGCGGTGGCCTGCCGCTCCAGCGGCCGAAGCTGGCGACGCAGCTCACGCTGCAGATCCACCAGGCGAGTCACATTTGCCTCGGTGCCCTCCAGCCGCCGCTCGGCGCGCTCCTTGCGGCGACGGAACTTCAGCACACCGGCCGCTTCCTCGATCAGCGCTCGCCGTTCTTCGGGACGGGCTGCCAGGACCTGCTCGATCTGGCCTTGGGCCACGATGATGTGCTGCTGGCGGCCGACCCCGGCGTCGTTGAGCAGTTCCTGCAGATCGAGCAGCCGGCAGGGCGTCCCATTGAGTGCATACTCGGATTCGCCCGAGCGGAACAACGTGCGGGTGATGGCTACTTCTGCAGTCTGCGTGGGCAGCGTCTGCGACTCGTTGTCGATGATCAGGGTGACTTGTGCTCGGCCCAGAGCCGTCCGGCGATCAGTACCCGCGAAAACGACGTCGTCCATCCGCTGGCCTCGCAATGCGCGCGGCCCCTGCGCACCGAGCACCCACGCGATGGCGTCGACGACGTTCGACTTGCCGCTGCCGTTCGGGCCCACCACCACCGTGACGCCTGGCTCGAATGTGAGCGTGGCCGTGTCTGCAAACGACTTGAAACCGGACAGTGTCAGGGAGCGAAGGAACACGGCAGCTCGAAGTGTGAGGGTTGGCGTCTACACCTGATAATCGCAGTAGTGGTGCGTCACACCCCGGATGACCGTGGTGAGGACATCGCCCCGGCCATTGCGACATCGCTCGCCCGCCCGCCCGAAGACTTCGAGATAGGGATCGAAGCCCCCTGACTTGCCGAAGATGTCGAGGTGGCCGCTGGTGCCCGAACCCCGGTACTTGATGGAGTTATGAACCGTTTCGACGATGGCGCGGTAGAGCCGCCGCACTTCTTGGGTGTTCAGTTCGCTGGCAACTCGTGCATGGGAGAGGCGCGCTGCATGCAGCACCTCGTCGGAATACATCGGTCCGAGCCCCACGACGAAGGTCGGGTCCAAGAGCAGTTCGCGGATGGTGTCGGAACGACCGCGCAGCATGAGGGCGAAGTCGGTCCAGGGCATCGGCATGTCAACCGGGTCGAAGCCGAGATCGACCTGGTCCGGGAACACTTTGTGGTAGCGGTTCTTGGCGATCACGCGCAGCGTCGCCTCAGCACCCGAGTCGAGCAGGCGCAACTGTCCGCCCTTGGTGAACGTCAGCACGACCTTGGTGTCGGGATCCTGTGGCGTTCTGGACGTGGCCCGCCGCAGTGACCCCGTAGCGCCAAAGTGCGCCACCATGACCTCGTCCGGCCCAAGGTCGAACAGCAGCAGCGTGCCGTCGCGAGACACCGACAAGATCTTCTTGCCTTCGAGCAGGTCGGCGAACTGCTGCTTCGACCGCATGGCCGGCAGTGCCTTCTTGGTGCCCGGGACATCGACCGTTTTGACCCGGCGGCCCGTGATTTCCTTGTCGAGATCGCGTCGGGCGATCTCGATCTCCGGCAATTCAGCCATGAGCGGGCTCCTCCGCATCGACAGGTGGATCGTCAAGGTCTGCAAGGCGAATGCACGCAGCTTGCGCCGCGCGACGCTCGGCAGCACGCTTGGTGGAACCCTCGCCGCGCCCCCAGACCTCATCGAATACGCGCGCCGCGGCAACGAATTGAGGGCGGTGCGCAGGTCCCGAGCTCGACACGTCGTAGGTGGGCTCGGTGCCGAATTGCCTAGCCACGAGTTCTTGCAGCCGGTTCTTTGCTTCACGCGTGCCCGGCTCGCTCGCCGCTTCGGCGAGACGCTCGCCCAGCAGCCGCTCGACGATGTCGCGAGCAGCAGCGAGGCCGCCGTCGAGAAACACGGCGCCCAGCACCGCTTCGAGCCCATCGGCCAGGATCGACTCCTTGTCGGCGCCACCGGTCGCAGCCTCACCCTTGCCCAGCAGCAGTGCCTGCCCGAGCTCGCAGTGCCGAGCGGCTTCGGCCAACGCGCCGGCGTTCACTACGGCGGATCGCACCGCACTCAGGTCACCTGGTCCGAGATCAGGCCAGCGCGTCACTGCAAGCTGGCAGACACACAGACCCAGCACGGCGTCTCCGAGGAACTCCAAGCGTTCATTGGAGGCCACCTGCGATCCCGTCGGCTGTTCCACGTTGCGCTCATGGCACCAGCTCCGGTGCGACAGCGCCTCGGTCAGAAGTCCGGCGTCAGCAAAGCGATATCCGACACGCCTCTCAAAGCTGTCGTGCTCAGCGAGTTCGGCGACAGCGGCCTCCACGTCAGCCGACGCGCTCCATCACGTAGTCAATGGCATCGCGCACGGTCTTGAGGTCTTCGAGGTCTTCGTCTTCGATGCGAAAGCCCACCGTGCGGTCCGACAGCTCCTCTTCCAGCGCCTCGACCAGTTCGATCAGTGCCAGCGAATCGGCTCCGAGGTCGTCCACAAACGAGGACGACTCGGCGACCGCCGAGGGTTCCAGCTCCAAGATGTCGGCGAGCTGGTCGCGGATGAGATCGAAGACCTCCTCGCGCTCGGGGGGACTCTGGCGCACGTGAGTTTCGGCGGGCATGGCGGCCACGAGCCTACCGGTGGTCCGCAGGAGGCGACGGGAGGCTGACGGCCGCCAGCTCGCCCAGCAAATCAGCCTCGACCATCCGGTGGGCGGACCTGATGGCGCTCGTGATGGCCTTCGGACTCGACGAACCGTGCGCGATCACACAGACTCCCCGAACGCCGAGCAGCATCGCTCCGCCGATGTTGTCGGCGCTCATTTCGTCGGCGAGCGGCGCCAGCAGGCGAAGTGCTTCTGCGCCCGCCTCCCCGCCCTCGGCGAGACGTTCGAGGATCAGACGCACGAAGAACGACGCCGTGCCTTCGAGAGATTTCAGGAGCACGTTGCCGGTGAAGCCGTCAGTGACCACGACATCGACGGGGCCGTCGAGGAGATCGCCCCCTTCGACGTTGCCGTAGAAATCGATCTCGTCGTCGGCCGCAAGCAGCTGATGAGTCTCCTTGACGAGCATGTTGCCCTTCTCGGGCTCCTCGCCGATCGAGAGCAACCCGACCCGCGGTGCCGCCACGCCGAAGCGGATGCGGCTGTACGCCGAGCCGAGCCGGGCGAACTGGTGCAGCCACTGGGCGCTGCAGTCGGCCATCGCGCCCGAGTCGAGCAGGACGCGTGCAGTGCGGCCTCCGGGGACGGGAAACGCTGTCGCTATGGCCGGGCGGGCAACTCCGGGCAGGCGCCTGAGCCTCAGCAGGGCTGCGGCCGCTACGGCACCGGTGTTGCCGGCGCTCACCATCGCCGAGGCCTCGCCGTCGCGCACTGCGTTCACCGCACGGCTGATCGACGAGTCCTTCTTGGTCCGCACCGCACGGCTCGGCTCCTCGGACATCTCGATGACATCTGCGGCCTCGATCATCGGGAGCGACTCGCCTCCGACAGCGGCGATCGCATCGCGGCGACCCACGAGGACGACATCGAGGCCCTCGCGCACGGCCTCCAGCGCACCCTCCACGACCGCAATGGGGGCATCATCGCCGCCCATTGCGTCCACGGCGACCGGCAGCGTCATCAGCCCGGCCCCGAGGTTGCCATTCGGCACGGCTTATCGCGATTCTGGCCTAGGCGATATCGAGGGCTTGGCGACCGCCGTACCAACCGCACTGCCCGCAAACTCGGTGGGGCAGCTTTGCAGCGCCGCAACGGGGGCACATGCTCCGCGGCGCCTCGGCCAGACGCCACGCCGCAGCGCGACGCGAACGCGTCTTGCTCTTGGATGTCTTCTTCTTGGGGACTGCCACCGTTCGGGCTCCTCGATCGGATCGACTCCTCGAGCGGACCATGCAGCCTATCCATTGGCGCTCCCGACCCGATACGCGAACCGGATATCAAGAGGTCTCATCCGTGCGGCCCCGCAGCGCCTCCAGCGCCTCCCAGCGCGGATCTGCGAGCTCCGCCAGGCCGCCTTCGGACGCTTCTTCGCTGGCCTCGGCGAGCTCTGCAGGAAGGTTCGGGCACGGCTCGGAATGCGGGCACCGGATGGCCTCGATGGGCAGCTCCAGCAGCACCGCCTCTCGCACCATCGGAGTGAGATCTGCATATTCGGGGCCGAGCCGGTATTGCTCGCCCTCACGGGGTTCGGCGGTGAACACCTCGCGGACCGCCGTCCGCACCTCCCCGTCGAGCGGCAGCCAGCAACGAGCGCACGGACCCGTCCAAGCGGCCGTGACCTCACCGGCGACGCTGAGGCCGCCGCCGATCAGTTCCAGCGCCAATGCCACCTCGACATCACTGTCGAGCGGCACTTCGACATCGGCGATGCTCAGGGCGTCTCGTGACTCAGGGTCGAGCAGCGCTGACGCTGGCACCGTCGCAGACCACGCGAGCTGACCGTCCGAAATCAACCGCAGGGGCACAGAAAGGGACCCGTGACGGTCCCCCTTGCTCACATCTGATCCTGGTCGAACACCACTGGATGAGTGTCGGGCGGACGAGCGTCAGGGCCGCGGCCGGCCGGTCCGGGCGCTCCAGTGCCAGCGGCTTCTCCTCCATTGTGTGCAGGCGGAGCACTCGGTGATGCAGGCGTCACCGGCGTCGCGGCACGCTTGCCGAGCTTTCGCCGAGCGGCCTGTACTGCAATCTGAACTTGGTCGACAGCGCTCGCGAACTGCGCGAGCTGCCGCTCGCAGTACTCGTCGACCTCGTGGCGGCGGCGACGGGTTTGGATTCGGGCATCGTCGAGCAGCTGGCGCGCACGCCGTTCGGCGGCACGCACAACCTCGGTTCGCTGCACCATCTGGGCGACGCGGCTGCGCGCCTCATCGATGACCAGATTGGCGTCAACACGTGCCTGAGCGAGCACCTCATCACGCTCGCGAAGCAGCCAGCGGGCCTGGCGTGTCTCGTCGGGCACGGCTGCCAGCGCAGACTCGAGCAGGGTCATCACTTCGTCCCGGTTGATCATGACCGAGGTGGACAGTGGCATCGGGCGTGCGGCGTCGATGATCTCCATGGCCTCACGGATGAACTGCTCGGCCGTCACCGAGGCAGGGCGTGGGGCGAGCGTTGCCGGGCCACGAGCATGTGCTGACGTCGGCGTCTCCTCAGTGGCCGCCGCAGTCTCGAACGACGGCTGCCCGAACGGAGCTTGCGGCTGGGGCGCTGCGGGGTGAACCCCCAACTGCGGCGGCGCCTCGACGCCCCCCTCGGACATGCTCATGTGCCCGCCTCCTGCGTGATGTGCTGCTTCAGTCGAGCGGCCACCGCAGGCGGCACGAGGTGCGAGCAGTCGCCGCCGAACTTGGTGATCTCCCGGATGTAGTTGGAAGCGATGAAGAGATGCTCGGTCCGCGGAGGGACGAAGACGGTCTCAACACCGGTGACCGAGTGATTCATGTGCGCCATGCGCAACTCCGACTCGAAGTCGCTCTGGCTGCGAAGCCCCTTCACGATGACATCGGCACCGAGGCGCTGAGCAAGGTCGACGACCAGTTCTCCGAACTGCACCACCGAGACGTTGCCGAGATGACTCGTGGCTTCGACGATCATCGCGACGCGCTCGTCATCGGAGAACAGGGGCGTGGCCTTGGCTGGATTCCGCATGGCCGCGACCGTGACCGAATCGAACAGCCGAGACGCCGTCGATATCACGTCGAGATGCCCGTTGTGCACAGGATCGAACGAGCCTGGATACATCGCCATGACCACCGAAAACGGTCCCTCCGGATCGATCCGTGTCCAGTGGGGCGACCGTACCGCGCCACGGTCACGAATCGAGGGACCCTCCCCGCCGAGCCGGCAGGCGATGCCGCGGCCCGGATCAGCCTGCGGTTTCGGTGTCAGGGACGATGAGATCCCAGCGATCGCCGCAGTCAGCACAGCGGTAGGCGACGACATCTCCGGGCTGGAAGCCCCAGTCCGGCTCCGGCACGCTCAGCAGACCGCAGCGCCCACCGCAGTCGACGCAGACGATCTCTGCGGGCACCGCGACGTCGTCCATGGTCGCAGTGTCGCATACGCCTGCTGCCACACCCGTGGGCCTCCCGCCTACGGTGACGCCATGCGCGTTGTCGGCGGGGCGTTGCGCGGTCGCCGCCTGGAGATGGCCGGCACGAAGGCGGTTCGTCCGACATCGGACCGCGCCCGCGAGGCCATATTCAACATGCTCGTGAGTCTGGGGTTGCCCGAGGACGCCACGGTGCTGGACCTGTTCGCCGGCTCCGGCGCGCTCGGCATCGAGGCGCTCTCGCGCGGTGCCGCGCACGCCACGCTCGTGGACTCCGACGCAGCGGCCTGCCGAACCATCGCAACCAACCTGACAGCACTCGGCATCAGCGATCGCGCCACGGTGATTCGGTCCGACGTCGGCCGGTACCTCGCGGTCCATGGCGATCCGGTCGACCTTGCATTCGCCGATCCGCCCTATCGGTTCGAAGGCTGGAGCGATGTCCTCGACACAGTCAACGCCAACGTGCTGGTGTGCGAATCGGACCGCGAGATCGAGCCCGGTTCGAACCATGCGTGGCAGACGCATCGCGTGCGCCGCTACGGCACGCCCGTCGTCACCCTGCTGGTGCGGCGAGACAGCAAGTTTCATGCCGCTGTGAACAGGTCGTGTTGATCGCTTTCTGGCGGTGATCGGTCGTCTTCGGTCGGGGAGCCATCGTCACCCATATCTCGATCCATCGAAGTGGGGCCGGCAGCTTCCCTGCCCTCACTGTGGCCGCGACTATCCGCCGACTGGTTCACACCGCCTGTTCGCACTTTGCTGACTGGTTTGCGCGATCGGGCTGGGTTGTGCGGATGTGCCGGGTCGGGTGGGGCCAGCCGAAACCGGCCGTCGCGGACGATCACTCGCCAGTTGTGGTCGTGGATGAGGTCGTGGCATGACCAGCACACCAGCACGAGGTTGTCGACGCGTGTCTTGCCGCCGCATTTCCACGGAATGATGTGGTGCGCCTCGCATTCGCCGGGGGGTTCGCCGCAGCCGATGCATGCGCCGTCGCGGGCGATCAGGGCGCGGCGCTGAGCCGCGGTCGGCGCCCGGCTGGCAACGGCCTCGTATAGCGGTGTGAAGTCTGCGCCGCACAAGACTAACGACAGGTCGGCGCCGCAGAGGAGCCGATCCAGCGTGCTCGGTGGGATGGGACCGGCGCCGGCGATCTCGGCAATACCGCCGGGCTTGCCCAGCAGTGCGTCGAGATCGGCTCGCACGATGATCTCCGTGACCGTGCGACGCTGCTCAAGGCCGATCAGATCGTCCGCCGACGGCGTTCGAATCAGCGCTGCTGAGGTCTCAGAAGACTCCGCTGCGGAGTGGTCTCCGGCGAACGGACGGTTTGCCGACGTGGGTACCTCAGAGGACTCCGCGGCGGCGCCAGGGCCAGGGCCAGCAGCAGCGCCTGTCGGGGCCGTAGCAGTCGATGGGGCGCCGGCGAGCAGCCTGTCGAGGGCGTCGGCCATGCGTTGATCACGTGTCCGAACAACAGCTTCGACCCGCGTGCCAGGAGGCGTCGTCCCATTGACGGCAGCTCCGTTTTCACCTGGGTCAGCGGTGCCTCCCGCGGCATGGGTGCTGTCGCGGAGCTTGCGGCGGTCGGCGCGTCGAAGCTGTTCGGCTGTGTCGCGCAGGCGGCTCTGGATTCGTGCGCCCATCTCGGCGTCGAACGCACCGCGCATCTGCACGGTGCCGTCTTCGCCGTTCCAGAACCGCACGCTGCGATTGCGCCGGTTGCGGCGATGCTGTGCTTCCAGGTTGGACGCGCTCTGGTGCTGGATTGTCCAGCGCTGGGCAGCCTGCGCGAACTCGTCTGCGGGCAGTGCTTTGGCCATTTCGACCAGGTCGGCATCGTCTTGGACTGCCTCGGGGCTGGTCTTGCGTGCGGCCTGCGCCAGGCTCGCAGCGTTCGCGAAGCTGATCTCGCCCTCGGCGACTGCCGACTGCGCGTCGGGCAGCGCGGTCAGTTCCGCCGTGACCCGGACGTTGCGGGCAGCCTCGGATCGGGACCGGCCGCCGACTTGGCTCAGCAGCCCGGCGCCCCCGTCGCCGTGCCGTTCACGCTGGGCGACCAGCGAAGCGGCTCGGGTCTCCAGCAGCTCAGCCTTGGTGCGCAGGGACTTGGCGAGACCTAGTGCGCGCCGCAGTTCGCCGGTCGGTGCCATCTCGACGCCGTCGAGGGCTGCGCTGAGGGATTCAAGCGCCTGCTGCACCTGTGAGAACATACGTTCATCATAGCCGCTGCATGTGACAAGAAGGCCTATTCAAAGCTATTCAGTTCATTACAGATATGTTACATCTAATTATTGGCTATAATAGTCAATGTCAGTAAATTACATATCCAAAGCACTGACGGGTAGTCATTGCGGGGTTCGATGATTCCCGCAATCAGCCTGTTCGCTCACACCCAAGCCGGACCAGTCGCGCCCACGCAACGCCCTGCAAGCCCAAAGCGCCACGGAATCACCTGAACTTCGCCGCGGAACTACGCTCAGCGCTCTCATGGAGGAGTTCCTCATTGACCGGGTGCCGCAGACGTGGACGGCGCCGTCTGGGTTTCCGAACTCCCTTGCAGCCGTCCAGCTGTTCGTCCAACCGGGGCGCAATGGCCTAGAGGTAGCGGTCGCGACAGCCACCCGCAAGCCGACTGTGGCCGATCTGCGTGCCGCATGGGCGGCCCGACGGAACAAGCGGGCTGCACCGGTGCTGCTGATCGTGTTCTACCCATCGCCTGAGGCTTCAGGCGGCGAGTGCGTAGCCCTATGCGGTCCGACAGGCGACCATCCGGTGCCGCATCTCGATGTGGAGGTATCCCAAGCCGAGCGTCTTGCCGACGTCGCCCTCAGCGAACCGAATCATCATGCGGCCACCCGCCTGCTGATGGCCGCCCTTCCGGAACTGGACTCGCCGTTTCCCGGCCTCCACAACTCGGGTTTGCTCGCAACCCAGGAACTCACCGCGGGCGTCCCGCTGCGCCCCGACTGGGCATCTGCCAGAGGCGATGCCGCTCCGCTGCTCGACAAGCGAGGCCGCCGGCTCATCGAGGGATTGGGCTACAAGATTGCGACGCTCGCCACAAACGCCTCATTGCTGACGATCGCCGGTCGGCGCGAGGCCATCGCCGTGTTCTGCGACGACAGCGAACCGTTCGAAGCGCCGTCCGACCGGTTCGACGGCATGTCGCCTGTGTCGAGAGCTCTGGCGCTGGCGGATCGGGAGAACGTCGACTGGGTGGTACTCACCCGCGCCTCGGAGATTCGCCTCTACTCAGCACGGCCCGGCGTCGGCGTGGGTCGCAAGGGCCGAGCAGAGACGTACGTCGAGCTGAACCTGTCGCTCCTCGCTGCCGCACAGGCCGGCTACCTGCACCTGCTGTTCTCGGCCACTGCAATCGCCCGTGGCGGTTCGCTGCATGAGATTCTCGACGACTCCGAGCGCTTTGCCGCCGATCTCGCTGTCCGGCTGCGCGAACGGGTCTACCACGAGACGGTTCCGACGCTGGCTCAGGCTGTCGCAACGCGGCTCGGCGACAACTCGCCCGCAGGCGGCATCAGCGAAACCGTCCTCGACAACGCTTACGAACAAGTCATGGTCATCTTGTTCCGGCTGTTGTTCGTCGCCTACGCCGAAGACAAGGATCTGCTCCCCTACCGCAGCAACGGCCGCTACGCGGATCACTCGCTGTCGCGCATGGCTCAACGACTCGCCGATGACGAGCACAACGCCAGGACTCATTTCGACAAGCGCGCCACCGACATGTGGGATGACGTATGCGGCCTGTGGGATGCGGTCAACCAGGGCAACGCCGACTGGGGCGTGCCGACCTACAACGGAGGCCTGTTCTCTGAGGATCCGAAGGTCAGCCCTACCGGCGCAGCGATCGCACAGTTGCGCCTCACTAACGCCGAGTTCGGCCCCGCTCTTGCGGCGGCGCTGGTCGACCACGGCCCTCAGGGGCTGGGTCCCGTCGACTTCCGGTCGCTGTCGGTGCGGGAGTTTGGAACGATCTATGAGGGTTTGCTGGAATCGAAGCTGTCAGTTGCACCTGACGACCTGACCGTCAAGAAAGTCAAAAGCGACCTGCAGTATGTGCCTGCCGGAGCGAAGGACGAGGCGGTGGTGAAGGCCGGCGAGGTGTACTTCCACAACCTTTCCGGCGCCCGCAAGGCGACAGGTTCCTACTTCACCAAGCCGTTCGCGGTAGAGCACCTGCTGGATCACGCGCTCGAACCCGCGCTCGACGACCACCTCGGCCGGCTCGACACGCTGCGAGACGCTGATGACGACGCTGGGGTGGCTGCGGCGTTCTTCGACTTCCGGTGTGCAGACATCGCCATGGGTTCCGCTCATTTCCTCGTGGCGGCAGTCGACCGGATCGAGGCACGTCTGTCGGCATGGCTTTCGCTACACCCGGTTCCGGCGATCACGGTGGAACTGAACAGGCTGCGAAACGTCGCCATGGACGAACTCGGCGACTTGGGCGACGGAGTCGAGATCGAGACCGGCTCGCTGCTGCGTCGCCAGATTGCTCGACACTGCGTCTATGGCGTCGACAAGAACCGCGTTGCCGTCGAGCTGGCGCGTCTCGCCATCTGGGTCCACACCTTCGTGCCCGGCCTCCCGCTGTCCTTCCTCGACCACAACCTCGTCCACGGCGACAGCCTCACCGGCGTTGCTTCGGTGGAGGACGGCGCGTTGGCTGTTCGGCCCAAAGGAGACAAATCGCAACCCTCGCTGTTCGTACACCAGTTGGAGATCATGATCGAGGCGATCCACGAGCCGCTGGCTCGGCTCGCCGCGCTGAAC
This sequence comes from Candidatus Poriferisodalis sp., assembly GCF_965219595.1. NCBI lineage: Bacteria > Bacillati > Actinomycetota > Acidimicrobiia > Acidimicrobiales > Candidatus Poriferisodalaceae > Candidatus Poriferisodalis > Candidatus Poriferisodalis sp. Next base: position 2,217,238 of record NZ_OZ244781.1, on the reverse strand, counting down.
GACGCTGACAAGTCCGAAGTGGCAGCGGCGAGGGATGCTCACTTCGCCACTCGTTCAGCAGTCCGACCAATCGACGACGTGTTCGACGTGGCGACCGCTGTCCGTGCTGGGATGATCGAGATACATCGCGATTTTGACTTCACCCCGGCTCGTATCGCCGCACTGGCTGATGACCCTGTGGTGCGAAGCGTCATCGAACGACTGGCGCCCGTTCACTACCCGACGACATGGCCCGAGGTATTCGCGAGATCAGGGCGGAGCGGCTTCGATTGCCTGCTGGGCAACCCGCCGTGGGAGAAAGTGGTGGTCGACCGCGAAGTGTGGTGGGGCATGCACTTGCCCGGCGTGCGCTCGCTGCCGGTCGCGCGCCGCCGGGAACGCATTGACACGCTGGAAGCGCAACGGCCTGATCTCACAGGGGAGTTTGAGTCCGAGCGAGAACGCGCGGAGTTTCTCAAGCTGATCCTGCGAGCGGCGTTCCCCCATCTCGGCACCGGCCAGACCGACCTGTACAAGGCGTTCGCGTGGGCGAATCTCGCGCTCTGCCGCGATGGCGGCAGGCTGGGCATCGTCTTGCCGCGTTCGGCCGTCTCTGACGCGGGCATGGCGAACTGGCGTCAGGAGATTGTCAGCATCGACGGGGGGGGGGGGGACAAATCCAGTGCATCGCCACCTCAACCCTCATCAATCACAAGGGTTGGGTGTTCGAGGGAGTCCACAACTCCTACACGGTGGTGCTGGCCGCGGTCACGCGCAACTCACGGTCGTCACGTGCCTCAATGCCCAACAATGGACGTTCGACGACGTGGACGGCCGCTACACGATCGCCATCGTCGCGGCCCGCAAGCGCAGCCGGGCCGCCGAACCATGGGGGTGGCTTTGAGGCCGAAGCCGACGACCCGCACGTAGCGATCTACCCCGGACCGGCCCGCTCGCTCGCTCACTTTCGAGAACTGGTCGACGGCAAGCCCGAACTGATCCCGGTCTCAGAATTCCTGAGCTGGTCCAACACAGCAGCCTTTCCGCAGATTCCGCGACGTGATGCCTTCCGCGTGTGGCGGCGTATGAAGCTGCAGCCGCGTTTCGATGGCGCGAATGCGCCAGACGCGCTGGCCCCCCCCCCCCCGCAAGATTCTCAAGCATCAGGAACGGCCACGAACGTGGCGGTTCCGACCGGTCCAGGGCGACCTCAACGCCACGACCGACCGGCACCGCTTCCTCAACGACGATGGCGCTTCCGCCCAATCGCCGAGCTCCACGCGACGCACGACCGACACCTCTTCATGAACGACGATGGCGCTTCCGCCCTGTCCGTGAGTTCGACGCGACCCGGGACCGGGAGCGGTTCGTGAACGACGATGGCGCTGCGGCTCGGCGAACAAGTAGGCCTCGAGATGCCTGACATCTGGCCCGTCTACAAGGGCTCGTCGTTCAACATCTGGGAGCCCGACACGGGCACCTACTACGACAGCGCCGTTGCCGATGAGATGATCGAGCACCTACACGACAAACGCCTGACGCAGCGTTCGAAATCCGCCTCGGCCTTCGCCGCACAGGAACACGCCACTACTGACAATCCGGATACGTTGCCGTGTCTGCACGCACGAATCACCTTTCGTGACGTAGCTAGGGCGACTGATACACGCTCGCTGATCGCAGCGCTCGTGCCCGGTGAGCGAGTCATAGTGCATCAAGCGCCGTATCTCCTCAGGGTTGCTGGCACGCCGACGGATGAGGCCTTCCTTCTCGGTGTGCTTTCGTCCATGCCCTGTGACTGGCAGGCTCGCCGCAGCGTCGAATTGCACATGACATTCGAGCAGTTGGGATTGCTGTCCATTCCGGACCCGGGCAAGGGAAATCCTGTGCGGGATCGGGTGGTCGAGATTGCGGGACGGCTAGCTGCTGTCGATGACCGGTTCGCGGAGTGGGCCGCAGAGGTCGGGGTACCCGTTGGCTCAGCGAATAACGAGGCGACCAAGCAGGACCTGATTCACGAGCTCGATGCATGTGTGGCTCACCTGTACGGCCTTGATGAGGACGATCTCGAGATCATCTACACCACGTTCGACGAGAAGCGGTCCGAGCGCTACTTGGACCGGCTCGCGGCGGTCATCGAACACTTCAGGAGGTTGACATGACAGGTCCGCGGGCGGAAGAGATCACCGGCTGTTTCGACAGCGCAGGCGAACCTCATGAACGCTCACACGCCGGGATACCGTGAGCGACGCTTCGGGTCAGTCCGCAATGGCTGAGATGCCGAGCAAGCCCGAGCTGGCGGTCAACCGTGGCGGCCAGACAGTGGCGCAGGCGCTCAACGGGTTCATCACCCATGCCGCTACCGGCTTCGTGGGCGGTGCCGCAGTGGACATTGCAACCGCCTATTTCAATGTCGGCGGCTATTCCCTGCTGGCCGACGCACTCGACCATGCATCAGGCGTCCGGCTCCTGTTGGGCGCCGAGCCGCAGCCGCCGGAGAACCGCCGACGAGCACTGCACACCGAGCCTGCTCACCCGGCACGGGCAGCTCGGGCCCGGATGCACAGCGCGCTGGCGAAACAGGAGCAGCTCCTCCGGTTCGAACGCGACCACTTGGGCTTCAGCCGCCAGTCCCACGCAGCGGCGCGACGCCTCACCGATTGGCTGGCATCGCCAAGCGTGGAAGTGCGGCGTCTCGAGGGCCGATTCCTGCACGGCAAGGCTTTCGTGGTGGGCGACCGATCTCACGGCGTCGTGGCCGGATCGTCCAACTTCACCTACGCCGGGCTGGCATCCAACCTGGAGCTGAACCTCGGCAACTACGCACCGTACGTCGTGACACAAGTGCAGGAGTGGTTCGACGAGCTGTGGGATCAGGCAGCCCCGTACGATCTGGCCGCCCTGTTCGAGGCCAGGTTCGAGCCGCACTCACCGCAACTCGTGTACCTGCGGATGCTGTGGGAGCGCTACGGCGACGAACTGCAAGCCGAAGCTGACGCCGAGGGTGCCCCGCAGATTCACCTCACCTCGTTCCAAGCAGACGGACTGTGGCGGGCGCGCCGCATCCTCGACGAGCGGCACGGTGTGTTGGTGGCCGACGAGGTCGGTCTCGGCAAGACGTTCCTCGCTGGCGAGCTGATTCGCGAAGCCGCCCTGGAGCGCCGCCAGAAGGTGCTGGTGATCACACCTGCCACGCTGCGAGACGGCCCGTGGCGCGCGTTCCGAGCCGAACACAACCTGCCGATGGAGCTCGTGTCGTTCGAGGAGTTGATGGGTGACTCGCGCCTCAACCCCGAGCACGCCACCGGCATCACGCTCGACCAGCTCGACGTCAACGACTACGCGATGGTGGTGATCGACGAGGCACACAATCTGCGCAATCCATCCACGCAGCGGGCACAAGCGCTGCGACGGCTGCTCGCCGGATCGCCGCCGAAGCAACTCGTCATGCTGACTGCGACGCCGGTAAACAACAGCCTGTGGGACTTGTACCACCTGCTGGGCTACTTCCTGCGCAACGACGCGGAGTTCGCCGATGTCGGCATCGGCTCGCTGCGCGATCACTTCGCCAAGGCCGTCGCGCTCAACCCCGACGACCTGACTCCTGAGCATCTCTTCGACGTGCTCGACGCCGTGGCCGTGCGCCGCACCCGTTCGTTCGTAAAGCGCTTCTACCCCAACGACATCGTGCGCATAGGCGGACACGACACGCCGATCGTCTTCCCGACCCCTCGGGTCCGCAAGGTGAACTACGACCTCGACGCGGTCCTGCCCGGATTCTTCGACCGGTTCGCCGCAGCGCTCGATGCCGACCCTGTCGTCAGCACTGGGGAGTCTGACGTTGCCAAGACCGATGATCCGGCAAGCGCTGGGTGCACGCTGACTGACGAATCCACTGACACAAGCGCCCTCACACTGGCGCGCTACGCACCCTCGCGCTACCGGCTTGACCACGCGATCGACACCTACGAGTTGCAGCTCACCGGGCTGCTGCGCTCGGGCCTGTTGAAGCGTTTCGAATCGTCGCCCCACGCCTTCGCAGAGACCTGCGAGCGCATGGCAAATAGCCACGACGCGTTCCTGTCCCTGCTCGACGGAGGCCGGGTGGGCACCGGGGACGTACTGGCGGACTGGATCGCCGCCGACACCGATGATCTCGACGACAAGCAGCGTGACGCATTCCTGGATCACCTCGTGCACGTCACCGACGACGCCGCAGAATTCGACATCAAGCGGTTGCGCCGAGACACCGAGCGTGACCGAGAACTGCTGCGCGACTTTGCGGCCGAGGCACGCACCGTGACGCGGGACGCAGACCCGAACCTGGCTGCCCTCACCGACGAGCTTGCCGCTATCGCCGCCGACGCACGTGCCCATGGCATCGGTGCCGAAGACACCCGCGACCGGCACAAGGTGCTGATCTTCAGCTACTACGCCGACACCGTCGACTGGATTGTCGAGCACCTCGAAACGGTGTCGCACACAGACGAGCGGCTCGCTGCCTACCAAGGGCGCATCGCCTCGGTGGCAGGCAGCTCGGGCTCTGCCGACAAGGAATCGGTGCTGTGGGGATTCGCCCCGCGCACCACCGATGCGCCCGAGGGCCACGACGACGACCTGTACGACATCGTGGTGGCAACCGATGTGCTGGCCGAAGGCGTGAACCTGCAGCAGGCCTGCCACATCGTCAACTACGACCTTCCGTGGAATCCGATGCGCCTCGTGCAGCGTCACGGGCGCATCGACCGCATCGGCTCGCGCCACGCGGAGGTGTTTCTGCGCTGCGTCTTTCCCGACAGCCGGTTGGACGACCTACTCGGCCTCTCCGAACGACTGCACCGCAAGATCGCGCAAGCGGCGGCCAGTGTGGGCGTCGGCGAGATACTGCCCGATCAAGGCAAGCATCACGAGCTCAACTTCACCGAGACACGCGAGGAGATTGAACGCATCCGTCGCGAGGACGCAACCATGTTCGAGCGAGGCGGAACCGCGAAGGGCGTCCTGTCGGGCGAGGAGTTCCGCCAGGAGCTGCGCCGGGCAATGGAGGACGCAGATCTCGCAGAACACATCGCCGCGCTGCCGTGGGGCTCGGGTTCGGGAATGGCAGCCCATGCCGTCGACGGGCGAGCCGGCTACGTCTTTTGCGCCCGCGTCGGCGACCACCCGGCGCCCCTGTTCCGATTCGTCGACCGAGATGGGTCAGCTCCCGATGAGGTGGTAGTCGAGTCGCTGGCCTGCCTCGACCTCGCCCGCCCGCCTGCCGGCTTCGAGACCCCGCGCACATTGGAATACTCCGATGTCGAAGGCGCATTCGAAGCGTGGAAAGTTGCCCAGGACGACATTGTCCGCAAATGGAACGTCATGTCCGACAAGGCGAACCTCGAGCCGCGGATTTCGCCTCGGCTGGCCCGCGCCGCAGAAGTGGTGAGCGACCACTCGCCTCCGGAGATGACGCAAGACGACATCGACCGCACCGTCGACACGATCACGGCGCCCTACCCGGAGCGGACCATCCGAACGCTCGCCGCAGCGCTCAAGAGCTCGGCGAGTCCGGCTGAGCAGGCCGCCGAGATCATCAGGGTGATCGACGCGCTCGGCCTGCAGCCCTACGAGCCACCCGAGCCCTTGCCCGAGATCACGCCTGACGACGTCTACTGCGTCACCTGGCTCGCCCTCGTGTGACTGGCGTCAGTCGTTGTCGGTGATGGTGCCGATGCCTTCGCCGTCGGCGATCGCTGCTTGCGACGCGGAGTACAGCACGACTCTGAACGTCTCGTCGTCTTCGGTTCGGCTGTCGTCGACCGCTGCCACGGTGATGGTCTTGGTTGTCTCGCCGGGACTGAAGGTCAGCATCCCGTAGGCCTGCGCGAAGTCCGCGAACGTCGCCGACAACTCAGCCCCGAACGCAGGTCGCGCGTAATAGTGCACCCACACATAACGGCCGCTGGCCGGACTGAGCGTCACCGTGAAGGTCAGCGTGCCGCCCTCGCTAGCCGACGCGTCGCTGATCGACAACGACGGCGTCGCGTTCGGCGGCGGGTCGTCGTCGTCGGCCACCGCCACCGCGGCTGTGCCCGCCGACGGGGACACGGTGTAGCCGCTGCCCGAACCCACCGTCGCCGTGACCGTGCCCTCGGCCTCGTCGGTGCTATCGCCGGTCGTGGCGACGGTCAAGGTGACAGTGCCCGAAGTCGGGATGGTCACTTGACGCGTGCCGACCGCTACGCCGTAATCGCCCGACTGCGAAACGGTCACCTCCACCGTCAAAGCCGCCGACGGCGCAGGGTCAGCAGTGACCGTGAACACCGCGTCGCCGCCCTCGGTGACCCCGCCGCCGGCCGTGACGGTCACCTCAGGCGGGTCGTCGTCATCGGCGACAGCGACCGTTGCTGTGCCGGCGGTCGCGGAGATCGTGTAGCCGCTGCCGGCGCTGACGGTCGCTGTGACCGACCCGTCGGCCTCATCGGCGGTGTCGTTCGCCGTCGCCACGGTGAGCGTGACACTGCCGCCGGTGGGCACCGTCACCGTCCGAGAGCCCGGCGACACGCCGAAATCGCCGACCTGAGCCACGGTCACGTCCACCGTCAAAGCCGCCGTCGGCGCCGGGTCCGCGGTGACCGTGAAGGTCGCGTCGCCGCCCTCGGTGACCCCGCCGCCTGCTGTGATGCTGACCTCAGGATCAGCCACAGGCGCAGGCGGATCGTCGTCGTCCGCGACCGCGACCGTGGCTGTGCCCGCTGTGGGGGACACGGTGTAGCCGGTGCCGCCGTTGATCGTGACAGCGACCGACCCGTCGGCCTCATCCGCGGAGTCGTTCACGGTGGCCACCGTCAGCGTGACTGTGCCCGATGTCGGGACGGTCACCTGGCGCGTGCCGGTCGCCACGCCGAAGTCGCCTGTCTGAGCCACGGTCACGTCCACCGTCAAAGCCGCTGTCGGCGCCGGATCAGCAGTGACCGTGAACGTCGCGTCGCCGCCCTCGGCGATCCCGCCGCCGGCCGCGACGCTCACCACAGGAACAGCCGCAGGCGGCGGGTCGTCGTCGCACTGGGCCATGGCCACCAGCGTGCGCACCGTGCGGTCCCAGCGGTCATTGTCGAACTGCGCCTTGACCGCCTGCGCGTCGGCCACGGTCATCGCCTCCTCGCCGGTGTCCACCCCCAACGCGGCCAGCACCCGATCCCAGCGCTGCTGATGGGCAGCATGGGAATACTCGCCGCGCCAGCCAGTCACCTCAGACACCGTCACCGCGTCAGACGGCAAAGACGGCACGCACACCGACGGCGGCGGGGCCGGGTCGTCGTCATCGGCCACCGCAACCGACGCGGTGCCCGCAGACTGGGACACGGTGTAACCCGTACCGGTATTGACAGTGGCGGTGACCGACCCGTCAGCCTCGTCGACCAAGTCGCCGGTCGTCGCCACCGTCAGCGTGACAGTGCCCGAGGCGGGGACCGTGACGGTGTGCGACCCCGGCGACACACCGAAATCGCCCGACACGACGACCGCCACGGTCACGTCCAACGCCGCCGACGGCACCGGAACCGCAGACACCGTGAACACCGCGTCGCCACCCTCGGTGATCCCGCCGCCCGCAGCGATAGCGACCTCCGGGTCCGGCTGGACCACCGTCTGCGCCGGAATGCCAGCGACCGTCAGCGTGAACGACCCCGGCGTCGACGCGTGAAACGTCGTCGCCTCGATCGTGTAACCGCCCGCCCCCAGCGTCCGACTGATCCGCGAGTCAAAGCTGCCGCCGCCGTCATCGTCAGACGCCACCGCAGCACCCGACCTCTGGCCCACACCCCGGCGCAGATACAAATACGTGTCAGCCGACGACTCCAGATCAATCGTCACCCGGCCCGGGCCGTCCAACGAGAACGAAAAGAACCGCGCAAAACGGCCCGCACGCGCCGACGAACCGCACCCCGCAGCCCACTGCCCGGTGACGCTCCCGTCGCCCGACAGCACCGCCACGCACGGATCGGCCACCGGCACCGCATCATCGTCATCAGACACCGCCACCGACGCCGAACCCGCCGCCGCAGAGACCGTGTAGCCAGCGCCGGTGCTGAGGTTCGCCGTCACCGACCCGTCAGCCTCGTCCGTCGAGTCGTTCGCCGTCGCCACCGTCAGCGTCGCGGTCCCGGAGGCGGGGATGGTCACCTGACGCGAACCGCCAGTGATGCCGTAATCGCCGGTCTGGGAGACCGACACGGTGACTGTCAACGCAGCCGACGGCGCCGGAACAGCAGACACCGTGAACACCGCGTCGCCGCCCTCGCTGATACCGCTGCCCGCCGTGATGCTCACCACAGGATCAGACACCGGCGGATCGTCGTCATCTCGCACCGCGACCGCAGCCGTGCCCGCAGTCGCCGACACCGTGTAACCGCTCCCTACGCCGACGGTCGCAGTGACCGACCCGTCAGCCTCGTCAGCGCTGTCGTCGGCTGTAGTGACCGTGAGCGTCGCCGTGCCTGACGTCGGGACCGTGACCGTCCGCGAACCCGGCGTCACGCCGAAGTCACCAGTCTGGGCGACTGCCACAGACACATCCAACCCCGCCCACGGCGCAGGACTGGCAGACACCGTGAACACCGCATCGCCGCCCTCACCGACATCAGCACCCCCAGCGATGCTGACCACAGGCACATCGTCATCAGCCACCCCAACAGACGCCGACCCGACCGTTGCGGAGACCCTGTAGCCCGAGCCAGCACTGACCGCCGCAGTGACCGACCCATCGGCCTCATCAGCCGAGTCGCCGGCCGTAGCGACAGTCAAGGTCGCGCTGCCGGTAGTGGGGATCGTCACCGTATGCGACCCCGGCGACACACCGAAATCCCCCGACGCAGACACCGCCACGGTCACAGCCAGCGCGGCTGTCGGCGCCGGGTCGGCGGTGACCGTGAACACCGCAACACCGCCCTCGTCGATGTCGGCGCCGGCTGTGATGCTGACCTCGGGCGGCGGGGGATGGCATGACATGGCGGCGTTGATGGGCACCCAGCCAGGCCACGACTTGCCGTCGCTGAACGCCTTCACCGCCTCAGGAGTGGTCGAGGCGAGGACGGCGCCGCCAGGAGGCGCAGGCAACGGATCAGCCCCCAGATAAGCCAGGACCTGCCAGAACACAACCTCGTTGCCGCCATTGTTGTCGGTGTGCCACGCAAACGCAGCACGCGCCCGGCCGATGGCCGTCGCAACATCACACAGCGGGCCGTCGTCGTCTTCGACGGTCGCGGTATCTGACTGAGGAGCGCCGAGGGTATAGCCGACGTCAGCATTCAGGGCGGCGGTGACGACGCTGTTGTGCTCGGCTTGAGAGTCCGGCTCCGTCCCGATAGCGATGGTTGCATTGGTTTGATTCGCAGGAATCGTGACTTCGGCAGGCAACGTGCTCACGAGCATCTGGCCGGTTTCGTACACCGTGAAGCCGACGCTGAGAGGCACCGACTGGATCCCACCGCTGCGAGTGACCACAAGCTGAAGATCGTCGCCTTCGGTGACTTGGTCGTCGACAAAGGCAAGAGACACCGTCGGTTTGGGCACGACGAGCGGTTCGGTGAACAGCCACGGCCGTGCCTGCTTGATGGCCAGCACGTTGTCGGCAGTGATCTTGAACTCAATCTCGATCGCATAGTCGTCGCCGGTCTTGACGGCGTACAACGCCTTGAAATGATCGTGGATCGTGGCGAGATTGCTGCGCAGCTGCTTCATCTGAGCGTCGGTCATGAGCAGCTCTCGTGAAGCCTTCAGGTTCGAATACGACAGCACCGTCGCAATACCGTTGGCGTCGAGAAAGATCTCCTCCGGTCGTGACAGCGCTTCGGGGTTGGTGACCAAGTCCTCACCGACTTGTGAGTTGACGTAGTACATGCCGTCCCGATGCGTGAATGGGTCATAGCTGACGGCCACTCCGTTGACGAGTTCGTCTTCGTAGTTGGGGTGTACGAGCACTCCCATGGCAACCGTGGTGTGGTCGACGCGATGAAAGTCGCGTTCGCGAAATGCACGGTAGTTCCATAAGCTGGCCCAGACGCTCTTGATCGACTTGTCGATGCCGTCATCTGTCGTCTCGTCAGGATCTTGGGTTTTTGAGCTGTAGAGACCGGCACCGCTGAACGATGGCAGATCCTCGTTGTTCGTGCTCGAACGGTACCGTAACGACTGTCCGTTCGGATACTTGGCGTGCATTGCAGCCAAAGCGTCAGTGATGAACTTGGGCGTGGTGGCATCCTTGATGGCGTCACGCAAGTCGTCCAGCATCTCTTCTTGGATGTCATAGTCAGCCTGGAACTTGGCGTGGGCCAACATCTGCGTGACAGCGCTGGCCAGCGTCGTTCCGGCGGCCAACGTGATCTTTTCGTCGTCGGGCCACTTCTTCTTGCCGAGCAGAGTTTTCTCAGTGACCGTCGCCTGCTTCATGAATTCGTCGTAGAAGTAGAACGGAATCGCGAAACCGACCGGTGCAGTGCCATCTGGCAGCGAGAGCTGTGCAAGCTCAGCAACGTTGGCTGCCTTGACGCCGAAGGCAGTCCAGTCAGCGAACTCTACATCGGCAAGCGATGCGATCTCGGTGACGCTCAAATCACGCTGCAGCGTCTGCATCTGCGCTGGCCGCAGCTTCTCGTAATGCGCATCGACTTCGGCTTTGGATGCCTTGCGAACAGTGTACCCGTCCGCCGTCACGGAAAAATGAACATAGCTTCCGATCAGCGAGACGATCGACTCCTCATCCAGTACATCCCGAATGAACGCATTAGGGAGACCATTCTGGACAGCCCGCAAGTTCACATGCGACAACGGCGTCTGAGGCACCGTCGTAATCGTCCCAGCAACACGGGGCAGATCATTCGGAAGCGAGCGATAGATAGCAACATCGTACGGGAGCGGATGCTCTCCGTCCTCCATCAACCGCAGACGACCATATCCTTCCGCTTGATTGAGCGCAACGAAGGCCACATCTGGCAAGATGTCTTCCTGCAACAAGACGTTGACCCTCGATGCATCGAAGTCTGCCTTCTGGCGATTGTACTGGTCCAAAAATGACCAGCCGACAGGATGGTAGGCGAGATTATTGTCGAGAAGTGGCATCGCAGACGCGAGAATCTCATGCGCACGCTCCACGCGTGCGAACGAAAAATCGCGCCAATGGGCTGACGATGCATCAAAGCGGTAGAGCCCCAGAGAGCCGTCTGGGGCGACGACATTTGGGTGATAGATGAGTGTGCCTCGTATGTCATCACGGAATGTTTCGTAGAACCCCAGCTTCTGGGCGAAATCCAAGTGCCGAATCGTGTTGTTGGTATTCATGAAATAGACAGTCGGGCGATCAGACAAGGCGTTCAAAATCCAGAAGTTGACGAACTCCACATCTCCAAAGTAAGTTCCGCCGATCGGCACGCCTTTGAGGGCGAGCATCTCGAAGGCGCTGCGGTCCGGAATGGCCACAGCCCCGAGGGCGTCGTCGCTGATTTGTCCGGGATTCACTGGGTTGTGGGTTCCCAGATCTGCGAGTTCGGTGAGGTCGTCGATGCAATCACCGTCGATGTCGGCAGGCTGGCTCACCGAGTATTTCTCGACGAGGTAGCGGTCGGCGCTCAACGGACTGAGATTGTCTGCGAGGGAGGTGGTCCCATCTTCCCCCAACACCACGGCGATCGGCAGATCTGTCGTGGGCGAACTGCTGTCGATTCTGATGTACAGAACAAAGTAGTCGTCAGTGGTCGAGGCCACTTCGATCGGGACGTCGGTGACGGCGACGGAGGCAGGAGTCGGCGCGACCCAGCCAGACTCGCACGGCCCTGGCGGAGGGGTCGCCGCGCCCGCAGAGAGCGGCAGCAGCGCAGCAGCGGTCAGTACGCCAAGGGCCGCAATCAAGCACCGCAATAGCGACCTGCCGCGCAGCGGGCCGGCGGGGAAGAGGCGCCTGTTCGCATCGTCCGAGCTCACCACTAGCAGGGCCACGTGTTTCCCGCCCGCCATGCCGTAGACATTACGTGCCCTGACCTCCTGTCAAGATCCGTTCAGCAGTTCAGTGCCATGTTCGAGGAGGTCGAGCCAGTTCGACCTGCGTCGATGTCGGCGATCACCCCTGACGATGGCGATCGGATCACTGGCTTTCCGTCGTGCGATCAGCTGCGCTGTAGGTAGTCGGGATCGCGACGGCTGGCGAACCAGTCGACCTCGTCTGCCAGCGCCGGATGCGCATCGAGGTCGCCGTCGGCCGTGATGAGATCGGCGGCAGCGTCGCGGGCAGCCTGCACCCAGTGCAGGTCGCGGACCAGCGACGCCAGCTTCAGGTCGCTGCGCCCAGACTGTCTTTCGTCGAACAGCGTGCCCTCGCCGCGGAGCTCGAGGTCGCGCTCGGCCAGTTCGAACCCGTCGTTCGTCGCGGCCAGCGCGCTCAGCCGCTCGACAGCGATCGCTGTCGGGTCCTCGTCGCTGACGAGATAGCACGACGATGCATGGCTGCCCCGGCCCACCCGACCTCGCAGCTGGTGCAGCTGCGCGATGCCGAATCGGTCTGCCGACAGCACCGCCATGACCGTGGCATTCGGAACGTCGATCCCGACTTCGATGACCGTCGTCGCGACCAGGGCGTCGAGATCGCCCGCCCGGAATCGGGCCATCGTTGCTTCCTTCTCGGGCATCGGCAGGCGCCCGTGGAGCAGCCCGACCCGCAGGCCCGCCAAGGCGCCCGCCGACAGCTCTGCGTGCGTCTGCTCCGCCGAGCGCGCGTCGAGACTCTCGCTCTCGGCGACCAGCGGGCACACCACATAGGCCTGACGCCCGGCTTCGATCTCGCGCTGCACGTCGATCCACATCGATTCAGTCGCAAGGGGACCGCGCACCCACTGCGTAGCGATCGGCGTGCGGCCCGGCGGGAGCTCGTCGAGCACCGAGACGTCGAGATCGCCATACACCGTCATGGCCGCCGTGCGGGGAATCGGCGTAGCGGTCATGACCAGCAGGTGGGGAATGCGGCGGTCGTCACGGCCGCTCTCGCGCAGCCGCGCACGCTGAGACACGCCGAAACGGTGCTGCTCGTCGACCACCACAACGCTGAGCGATGCGAACTTCACCGACTCCTCCAGAAGCGCGTGCGTGCCGACGACGATGTCCGCGGAACCGGTCGCAACCTGCACCAGCACTTCACGACGCTGCGTCGCCGAGCTCGAGCCGCTGAGCAGGCACAGGCGCAGCGGCCGACGGCCGCCGAGTCGCCCTTCGTCTGGCACTTCGAACCCGTCGAGCAAGGCGCGCAGGGCGAAATAGTGCTGTTCGGCCAGCACCTCCGTCGGCGCCATGAGCGCGCCCTGGTGGCCGTTCTGGACCGCAATGAGCAATGCGTGCAACGCCACCAGCGTCTTGCCCGAGCCGACGTCGCCCTGCAGCAGGCGGTGCATCGGGCGCAGCATGCTCACGTCGGCGTCGATCTCCGCCATCGCACGCTGCTGCGCTCCTGTCAGCGTATACGGGAGTCGCCGGTGAAATGCCTCGATGAGCGTGCCAGTCGGCTCGTGTGCGATGCCGAGTTCATGGGCCTCGCGCGCCAAGCGCTGGCTTCGCAGCATCAGCTGCACCCGCATCAGCTCGTCGAACACCAGCCGATCCCGAGCCGCCCACCGGTCCGCCATCGACGGCGGATCGTGGATGTCGGCCAGCGCTCGCGACCGGCTCGCGAGCCCGAGCCGCTTGCGCCATCGACTGGGCACCGGATCAGCGATGCCACGGCCTGCACAGCGTCGCTGCGCCTCCGCAACCCAGTTCGCCACGTCCCACGTGACGATGCCGGAGGTCTCCGACTGCGGGTAGATCGCCACGATCTTGCCCGTGCGGTCTGCGGATGCGGAACGGTCTGCTGTGGAACCGCCGCTCAGCACATCGACCACGGGGTTCGTCATCTGCTTGCGGCCGCGGTAGTTCTCCACCTTGCCGAACAGCGCCACGGTGCGGCCCTCGGTGAGCTGACGCTCACGCCATGCCTGATTGAAGAACACGACGCTCAGCACGCCGCTGGCATCGGTGACATCTACGCTCACCAGTCGCCGGCCTCCGCGCAGGCGACGGCTCGACACCGACAGCACGTCGGCCACGACGGTGATCTCCGACCCGATCTCAGCCTCGCTGATCGGGGCTTGGGCCGTGCGGTCGACGTAGCGCCGGGGATAGTACGTGAGCAGATCGAATACAGACTCGACGCCGACTTCGGCCAGGGCCTTGCGGCGCTGCGGGCCGACACCGTTGAGCCGGTCAACGCCGATCGCGTCGAGCTCCCGCAGCGTCAGCGGATCCTTCGCAGCTGCCCCCGGGGACCGGCCCGCAGCGGGCTGGCTGGGTTGGGGTGTGTTCATTCGATGCCGAAGAGGTACGGGTAGTGGTCCTGGCCGCCGACGTGCCGCTCGATCTCGACGTCGGGCCAGTGCTCGGCGAGCCACGCCATCACTTCGGCTGTCTCGGCGGCTTGGGCGCCGGCGCCTTCGATGAGCGTGAGGATCTCGTGGGCTGGGGTGAGCATGTTCTCGAGCAGCCGGATAGCCGCCGCTGCCGCGGTGTCGCCGGCAGCGGAGATGCCCCCGTCGTCGAGGCCGATCCACTGCCCGACAGCGACATCGCCTGTCGGTGCGGTCGTGTCACGCACTGCCTGGGTCACTTCTCCTGCCGACACCGCATCCGCGGCGTCGCCCATCGAAGCGGCGTTGACGTCAGCGCTCGCGTCGGGGTCGTACCCGATGAGGGCTGCGAGGCCCGCGGGCACCGAGGTCGTCGCGACGACCGTCACTGTCTTGTCGGCGTGATCGCCCGCTTGCCGGGCCACCGGGACGATGTTGGAGTTGTTGGGCAGCACCACGACCTGCTGTGAAGGCGCGGACTCGATGGCCGCAAGGAGTTCAGCCGTCGAGGGATTCATGGTCTGGCCGCCGGTGACGAGCTCGTGGCAGCCCAGCGCAGCGAACAGCTCATCGAGGCCCGCCGCGGGCGAGACCGCGACCACCGCACATCCCACGAGCGGTCGCTGCGCAGACTCAGCCGAAGCCCCGTCCGCCGCACCTGCGTGCGCACCGGGCTGGCCTGCGTGCGCACCATGCGCACCGTGGCCTCCGAGGCTGGCGACCTGCTCGTGGAGATCGGTGATCTGGATGCGATGCGGCCGTCCCACATCGATGCCTGCCTCGATGACGGGGCCGATGTCATCGGTGTGGATATGGCAATTCCACAGCCCGTCGCCGCCCACCATCACGATCGAATCGCCCAAGGCATCCCAGGCAGACTTGAACTGGTCGATGTTCTCATCGGGCGCCGCGAGCAGGTACATCACCTCGTAACGAGTGCCAGACGGATCGTGCACGTCATGACCGCCGCCATCGCCGGGGTCGAGGTGACTGTGCAATTCGGCGCGTTGCTCAGCGACAGGATCGACAGGGTCACTGGCCAGGTTGGTGCCAGCGTTCCCGTGAGCGATGACTGCAGCCACCTCGGCCGGCAAGTCGACCTCTGCCGGCAAAGGGCGCCCGTCGACCACGCTCAGCAGTGCGTCGAGCAGCAGCAGGTAACCGGCGGCACCCGCGTCGACCACTCCAGCGTCCGCCAGCACCGGCAGCTGCTGCGGGGTTGCCTCCAGCGCTGCCTGGCCGGCTTGCCGTGCGCTCTCGAGCACGGCTGCCAGCGCCGTCGCGCCGGTGCCCCGCTCATCGGGGGCGAGAGCTTCGAGCGCGCTCTGCGCCGCCTGGGCTGATGCGCGCGCGACACTCAGGATCGTGCCCTCGACGGGCCGCATGACGGCACTGTCGGCAGCGGTGCTCGCGGCAACCAAGCCTTCGGCGAGCAGCTCGGCGTCGATGGGCGGATCGCTGTCGGGATCTTCGTCCCCGGGAGCGAGCGTGGCCGCAAGGCCCCGCAGCAACTGGCTGACGATGACGCCGCTGTTGCCGCGCGCTCCCATGAGCGCGCCGTGCGAGATCGCTCGGCAGATGTCGCCCCTGCCGGCGCCGGACAGGAGCAATTCCTCGGTGACCGCTGCGAGCGTCAAGGCCATGTTGGTACCGGTGTCGCCATCGGGCACCGGATAGACGTTGAGGCGATCGATCGTGACCCGGTGCTGGTTGAGCGCGGATTGATAACGGCGCATGACCTCGGCCAGCGCTTCGCTGTCGAGAGAGGGCACTACCCCCACGGATGTATGAGCGTTGCTGTCGCCCATGGACGCCGAAGCTACAACGCGCCCGCGGCGACCGGTTGGTAGCGTTCCGGGGACTGCGCGAGCCGCCGCTGCGGCCGGGCAGATTCCCTGCCACTGGAGGCGCGTGTGCAAGGCGTCATCAAGTCGTACGACCCGGCATCGCGAGTCGGGATCGTGACTGACGATGTCACGCGCTCCGAGCACGAACTGGCCCCAAATGCCCTGGACGGATCCATTTTCCGGATGGTGCGGCAAGGCCAGCGAGTGATCTACGACCTGGACGAACGGGGGCTCGCCACACGGCTGCGTCTCGGCTCGGAAGTGGATCTGGGAACACCTGATTGGATCACCGCCGGGGGGGAGACAGCGTGATCTGAGGCCGGCGCAGGCGCGCCGGCCGAGGAGCGAGTTACCAGTCTCGATTCGTGCGCGAGCGCGAGACTCGGACCCGGAGGACAATTTGCCTGCGACCACTCACCGTCAGCTGATCGATTGGGTCGATCATTGGGCCGGCGTGCTGCGACCCGATGCAGTCCATTGGTGCGACGGCTCACAAGCAGAGTACGAGCAGCTCTGCAGCCAGATGGTGGAATCGGGAACCCTCATCCCGCTTGATTCCGACGCGCGCCCCAACAGCTACCTCGCCCGGTCCGATCCGGGCGATGTCGCCCGCGTCGAGGACCGCACCTTCATCTGCACCGAGCGCGAGCTGGACGCGGGTCCCAACAACAACTGGCGCGCACCTGATGACATGCGCGAGGAGCTGCTGAAGCTGTTCGGTGGCTCGATGCGCGGACGCACGATGTACGTGGTGCCGTTCTCGATGGGGCCGCTGGGCAGCCACATCGCACACATCGGAGTCCAGCTCACCGATTCGCCCTACGTGGCAGCCTCCATGCGGATCATGACCCGTATGGGTCAAGCCGCGCTCGACGTGCTCGGCGACGATCCCTTCGTGCCGTGCGTTCACTCGCTCGGCGCGCCGCTGGAAGCGGGCCAAGCCGACGTGCCCTGGCCGTGCGACGCCGACCGCAAGTACATCGTCCACTTTCCCGAGACACGCGAGATCTGGTCGTACGGATCGGGCTACGGCGGCAACGCGCTGCTGGGCAAGAAGTGCTTTGCCCTGCGGATCGCATCGACGATGGCCCGCGACGAGGGTTGGCTGGCGGAGCACATGCTGATCGTGGGCGTGACGCCCCCCGACGGCGAGACCGTCTACGTGGCGGCTGCGTTCCCGTCGGCCTGCGGCAAGACGAACATGGCGATGATGATCCCGACGCTGCCCGGCTGGAAGGTGCGCACCATCGGCGACGACATCGCCTGGATGAAGTTCGGAGACGACGGCCGCCTGCATGCCATCAATCCCGAGGCCGGCATCTTCGGCGTGGCACCCGGCACGGGCGACGACACCAATCCGAACGCGCTCGGCACGATGTGGGGCAACTGCATGTTCACCAACGTGGCGCAGACGCCCGACGGCGACGTCTGGTGGGAAGGTCTCACGCCGGAGCCGCCCGAGGGCATCATCGACTGGCGCGGCAACGAGTGGTCGGCCTCCGGCGGCACGCCCGCTGCGCACCCCAATGCCCGCTTCACGGCGCCCGCCGGGCAGTGCCCCTCGATTGCGCCCGAGTGGGAGGATCCCGCCGGCGTGCCGATCTCGGCGATCCTCTTCGGCGGCCGGCGAGCAACCACGGTTCCCTTGGTAGCGGAGGCGTTCGACTGGGAGCACGGCGTGTTCCTGGGTTCCCAGATGTCATCGGAGAAAACCGCTGCCGCCGCGGGCGCCATCGGCGAAGTGCGGCGAGATCCGTTCGCGATGCTGCCCTTCTGCGGCTACAACTTCGGCGACTATTTCCAGCACTGGCTCGACATCGGTCACATGCCGGGAACCCAGCTGCCAAAGCTGTTCTACGTGAACTGGTTCCGCAAGGACGCCGACGGCAACTTCATCTGGCCGGGCTTCGGCGACAATTCCCGGGTGCTGAAGTGGGTGGTGGAGCGCGTTGGAGGCCACGGAGAGGCCGTGCCGACAGCGATCGGCCTGGTGCCTCCGCCCGAGGCGCTCGACACCAGCGGCCTCGACCTGACCGATGCCGAGATCGAAACGCTGCTCGGTGTCGATGAAGACGATTGGCGAGCCGAGATCGACATGATCGAGGCGCACTACCGCAACCTGGGCGAGCGCCTGCCCCCGCCGATGCGTCACCAACTCGACCTTCTGGAAGAGCGGCTCGGGCTCTGAACGGCTGCGCTGAACGGCGCCCCACGGCCGGCCCGCCAGGATCGTCAGCTGCCCAGGAACATGGCTCGGATGGCGAGCCCCATGATGAACAACGCGCCGAGGCCGAACAGCTCGTAACGACGGTGTTCCAGCTGCTGGCGGTAGGCGTAGACGAAGAGGACCGCGACCGCGCAGCAGACCCCGTAGAAGACGTGGAAGGCCGGGGCATCGACCGCGGCAGCTCGCATCAGGATGACTCCCGACGTGAGCTGCACGAACACCAGCACCCATGCGCCGCCCAAGAGCCACCACAGGCTGCGGTGGCGCAGCGTTTCCCAGCGCCTCGCCCCGAGCGCCCACAGCCCGGCCGCTCCGTTCGACAGCACCATCGCCCAGCCCAGCGCCGTATGGACCGCCGCCCAGACGTCAGCGCTCACTGAGGCGGCGACTGTGCCTGATGGTCTCGCCGCTGAGGCGGCGAGACGTGCTGCGTGAACAGGTGAATGAACATCAGCAGGTTCTGGGCGTCACCGTGGCCATTGGCGAGGTTCAGTTCGCCGGGACGGCGGGCCTCGGTGTCGCTGAGCTTCATGACGTCGAGCGCCCGCAGGAGCCCGACCGGTGCGCCGGCGGAAACCAACTCGCCGATGTCGCGCACGATGTGACGGCCCCGAAGTCCCTGAGATTGGATGAGGCTGCGCAGCAACAGGCGGGCCAGCGCGCAGGCACTCGCCGGAGACACGTCGGCAACGGCGACAGCTTCGGCATACAGCGGCACGAGCTTGCGATCGAGCCCCGGAGGTGCGTCGCTCGGCTCCCGGCCTTCCTGCTCGCCGGCGCTGGCCGGTCCCGCAGCGTCGGCTCCAGTGTCAGAGAATGCGCTCAAAGCACGACCTTCTCGTTGCGTCACCTATTGTTTCCCGCTCTTGTTCGCTCCGCTCACGGGCCGCTCGGGCCACGGCTTCGCCATTCGGCTCAGCCTCTCAGGCGACGGCACCGGTGTCGCGCAGCTTTGCGATGTCGTCGGGGTCGTAACCGGCGATGGCCAGTACCTCATCGGTGTGCTGGCCCGGATGCGCCGGCGGCCCTTGCACGGCCTGGACCGTGCGGCTGAAGCGCGGCGACGGGCTCGGCTGGATCACACCGGCCACCTCGCAGAACACGTCGCGATGGACGTTGTGCGCGTGCTGCGGGGCCTCCTCCAACGTCAGCACCGGTGCGAAGCACACGTCGGTGGCATCCATGATCTCGCACCACTCGTCGCGGGTCTTCGACCTGAAAACCTCCGCAATGCGGTCCTTCTGGTGCGGCCAGCGGCTGCGCGAGTGCTGCTTGGCGAACTCAGGATCCTCGTCGAGGCCGGTCAGGCGCAGCAGCTCGGCGTAGAACTGCGGCTCGATCGATCCGACCGAGATGTAGTTGCCGTCGGCGCACTCGTACACGTCGTAGAAGTGGCTGCCGGTGTCGAGCAGGTTGGTGCCGCGCTCGTCGTTCCAGACCCCGAGCGCCCGCATGGAATGGAACATCGCCATGAGCGTTGCGGCACCGTCGACCATGGCTGCGTCGATCACCTGGCCTTGGCCGGAGCGCTGTGACTCGAACAGGGCGCAGGCCACGCCAAACGCAAGCAGCATGCCGCCGCCACCGAAGTCGCCCACGAGGTTCAGCGGCGCGATCGGCGGCTCTCCCTTGCGGCCAATGGGATCGAGTGCGCCAGCCAGCGCGATGTAGTTGATGTCGTGCCCGGCACCCATGTGATAAGGGCCTTCCTGACCCCAGCCAGTCATGCGGCCGTAGACGAGTTGCGGGTTGCGTGCGAGACACTCGTCGGGTCCGATGCCGAGCCGCTCCATCACGCCGGGCCGGAATCCCTCGATGAGCGCGTCGGAGTGCTCTACCAACCGCAACAGTGCCTCGATCCCGTCGGAGTTCTTGAGGTCGAGGCCGATCGACGAACGACCACGGGCGAGCACGTCGATCGGCGGGGTGTCGGGGTCGCGGTCGCGCACTCTGGCAGCGCGGTCGATGCGGATGACCTCCGCCCCCATGTCCGAGAGCATCATCCCGCAAAACGGCCCGGGGCCGATGCCCTGCAACTCGATGACGCGAACGCCTGCCAGCGGTCCAGTGCCCATCGTCACTCCCGATCTCGTGGTTTCCCGGCGGTTGATCCGCGGGCAACGCTACTGCGCGCTGGCACGAGCCTCCCCGGCCGGGTTTGCTGACGGTGCCGGTACCCCCAGCGCTCGCGCAATGCCGTTCGCAACGCGCCGGACGGCGGCGGGCGTGCGTGTCCCCCACCAGAACAGGTCCTGGCCGTCGATGAGATGGACCGGGCCATACGCGTCGAGCTCGTCGAGATTGCGGCGGTGCCACTCGTACGGTTCGGTGGGAGCGAGGACCAGATCGATTGGCTCGCTGCGCAGATCCTCCTCACTCAGGGTGGGGTATGGCTCAGCCCGGTCGGCGAACGCCACCTGCACGCCGCAGTACTCCAGCAGGGAAACTCCGTATGTGGCGGCGCCGACGGTCATGTACGGCCGTCGCCAGATCGGCACGAACACGCGCACGGGCTGCTCTCCCCCGCCTCCGCCGCCGGGCCGACGCAGTGGCGGCAGCTCCGAGCGCTCCGGCAGCGGTTCTGGCAGCCAGCCGACGCCGACTCGGCTGGCCAGCCGAGCCAGTTCCGGCACCACATGGTCTAGCGACGCGATGTGCAGCGCCTCGACCTCGATGCCGCGGGCGATCAGCGCGTCATGGTCCTCTTTGCGGTTCTCTTCTCGATCTGCGACCACGAGGTCGGGTCGCAGCTCGGCGATGGCCTCGATGTTGGGGTTCTTAGTGCCGCCGACATGTTCGAGATCGGGTCGCTCGCAGAAGCGAGTGCACGCGATCGGGTCTGCGCCCCATGCAGCCAGCGTCTCCGTGACGCTCGGAACGAGGCTGATGACTCGCACCGACAGCAGACTAACGAAGGTCCAGGTTCGGTCTAGGTTCGCCCCGTGAGCGATGCGGCGCCCGCAACCGATCCGGGTGAGGCTCTCCCGCCCGACGACGGACTCGATTCCGCCCAGCGTGCCGCGGTCCGCTCCCCAGCTGCGGCGCTGTTAGTGGTGGCCGGCCCGGGAAGCGGCAAGACCCGTGTGCTCACGCAACGAATCGCGTGGCGAGCCGCCACCGAGTCGATGCAGGCACAGCACGCCGTGGCAGTGACATTCACTCGCCGCGCGGCACGGCAACTCTGGTCGAGGCTCCGGGAACTGGACATCCACGACATGGGTCCGATCGGCACGTTTCACTCGATCGCCCTTGCCCACGTGCGGCAGCACGACGCAGACCGCGGCCGGGCAGTGCGCAAGATCCTGCCGAACCGAGCGACGCTCAGCGGCGAGCTCTCGGAGCACCTCCAGCATGCCTACGGTGCGAGGCCGCCGATCACCGTCGCCAGGGCGCTGCGCGAGATCGACTGGGCGAAGGCGAACGATCTGTCGGTTGCCGACTACCGCGACGGACCGGCGCTGCGGCGGCTCGGGCCCGCCGCCGCGGAGGCGGCAGCTGAGCTCTACGACCGCTTCGAACGCCTCAAGTCGCGCCGCCGGCTGCTCGATTTCGACGATCTGCTCGCCGAATGCACGCGCCTGATGCGTGCCGACGAGCACTTCGCTGCCGCGCGGCGCTGGCTGCACCGGCACTTCTTCGTCGACGAGTTCCAGGATCTCAACCGGCTGCAGTGGAACTTGCTGCAGGAGTGGATCGGAGGTGCCGAAGCGGTGCACAGCGGCGGCGCCGACATCTGCGCCGTCGGCGATGCCGACCAGGCGATCTACGGATGGAACGGTGCCGACAGCCGGTATATCGCCGAGTTCGAGCGCCGTTTCGCAGGGGCGCAGGTCGTCCGGCTCGAGCTCAACTACCGCAGCCACCCCTCGCTGGTCACCGCCGCGCAGGCCGTCATGAACGCCGACTCCGAGCCGGTCGCTACAAACATCGGCAGAACGGCACAGTCGCCGGCACGACCTCACGAGACCGGTCCCTCGCCAACCGTGACGGCGTTCGACGATGCTGTGGCAGAAGCCGCCGGCATCGCCAGATGGATCGCCGATCGTCATGTCGGCGGCGTGCGCTGGGATTCGTTCGGAGTCCTCGCCCGCACGAATGCCCAACTCTCTGACATCACCGCCGTGCTCGACGCTCGCGGCATCCCCTGTCGCCTCAGCGGGCAGCGAAGCCCGTTCCTGCAACTGCCCGCCACCCGGCAGGTGCTGGAGCGCCTCCGCACGACCGGTGATCGGTTCTCGACAGCAGTCTCCGACATGCGAGCTGACGTGCAGGATGCCGGGCCAGGCGATGCATCCGAGCCAGCGCTGGCGCGAGTGCTCGACCTCGCCGACGCCTATCTCACCGAGATGTCCCGTACATCGGGCCGCACGTTCAGTCGCAGCGGCCCTACCGGAGAGGGCTTCGCCACGTGGGTCGGCTTGCTGTCGGCCAGCGACCGCGAACTCACCGCAGACCTGTTCGACAGCGACCGCTCGGGCGTCCGTTTCGATATGCGAGACGGAGCAGTGACACTGGCGACGTTTCATGCGGCGAAGGGCCTGCAGTGGCATCACGTCGTGATCGCCGGTGTGGAGGAGGGCCTGGTGCCACTGCGCCGCGATGATCCCGAGGAACGGCGGCTGTTCTACGTCGCAGTCTCGCGGGCCGCCCGCACGCTGCATCTCACCTGGGCACGGCACCGATCTGGGTCTGGCGCGGCAGACGGGTCTCGCAACCCCTCACCTTGGTTGGCACAGATCGCAGCCGCCACCGCCGAGCCCCCACCGCTGTCACCAGACGACGCTGCCTCCCGGCTCGCCGCCGCCCGAGCCGTTCTCGACAACTCAAGCGAGCGCTGAGCGGATCAGATCGCGAGATCAGCGAATACCGGCGTGTGGTCCGAGGGCTTGGTGCCCTTGCGAGCGTTGCGGTCGATGAGGCAGAACTGCGTGGCCGCGACCACTGGCTCGGTGCCCAGCAGCAGATCAATGCGCAGGCCGTGACGCTTGTAGAACGCGCCGTCCCTGTAATCCCACCAGCTGTACAAGCCGTCGGCGTCGTAGTGCTCGCGAAAGATGTCGGCCAGCCCCCAATCGCACACCTCGGCGATGGCATCTCGCTCAGGATCGGTGACGTGCGTGCGCGGCTCGGGGTTGTCGGGGTCCCACACGTCCCGGTCGTCGGGGCACACGTTGAAGTCGCCGCCGACCAACACCGGCTCGGCCGGATCGGACGTGGCCTCGAGGTGGGCACGCAGCCGTGCAAGCCAGTCCAGCTTGTAGCGGTAGTGCTCATGGTCGACCGCACGGCCGTTGGGCACATAGACCGAGCTCACCGTGACACCGCCGCAACGGGCCGAGATGATGCGAGCGTCCGGATCGGGCTCACGGCCGTCGGCGAAGCCAGCGACGGGATCGTCGATGCCAACGCTCGACAGAATGGCCACGCCGTTCCAGCGGCCTTCGCCGTGATGCACCGAGGCATAGCCCTGCGCCTCGAAGTGCAGGTGCGGGAACTGCTCGTCGGACATCTTCGTTTCTTGCAGCAGCAGCACGTCCGGCTCGGCATAGTCGAGCCACTCGTCGACCCGTTCCAGCCTGGCGTTCAGACTGTTGACATTCCACGTGGCAATCCGCACCGGTTCGACGCTAACTGCAGAAATCAGCGGGCGAGCGGCTTGTAGGTGATGCGAGTCGGGCCTGCATCGGCGCCCAGCTCGCGCTTGCGGAAGGCCTCATAGTCGGTGAAGTTGCCTTCGAACCATCGCACCACGCTGTCGCCTTCGAAGGCCAGCACATGGGTCGCGATCCGGTCCAAGAACCAGCGGTCATGGCTGATGACCACGGCGCAGCCGCCGAACGACTCCAAGGCGGCCTCGAGCGCACGCAGCGTGTCCACGTCGAGGTCGTTGGTGGGCTCGTCGAGCAACAGCACGTTGCATCCGCTGGTCAGCGTCCTGGCCAAGTGCACCCGGTTGCGCTCGCCGCCTGCAAGGTCGCCCACGCGCTTCTGCTGATCCGAGCCGGTGAAGTTGAACGATGCGACGAATGCCCGGCCGTTCACCTCGCGGGCACCGTCCAAGCCAGTGATGCGCAGCGTGTCGTGCCCACCGGTGATCTCCTCGTAGACCGTGCGGTCGGGATCCAGCACCGCCCGTGACTGGTCCACATACGCAATGTCGACCGTCTCGCCGATGGTGATGCTGCCCGCATCGGGCCGCTCGTCGCCGACCAGCAGCCGGAACAGCGTGGTCTTGCCGGCACCGTTCGCGCCGACCACCCCGACGATGCCGCCCGGCGGCAGCCGGAACGCGAGATCGTCGAACAGCAGCTTGTCGCCGTAGGCCTTGACGAGACCCTCGGCATCGATGACCTGCGAGCCGAGACGCCGTGACATCGGGATCGTGATCTGCAGCGCATCTGCTCGGCGCTGCTCATCCGCAGCATTGCGATGCGTCGCCAGCAGTTCCTCGTACGCGCTGACGCGTGCCCTGCTCTTCGCTTGCCGGGCCCGCGGCGACATGCGCACCCACTCCAGTTCCTGGGCCAGCGTGCGGGCTCGGGCGTCGGACTGCCGCTGCTGCGAGACCAGCCGTGCGTTGCGGTACTCGAGCCACGCGCTGTAGTTGCCTTCGAACGGATGCGTGCGGCCGTGATCGATCTCGAGAATCCAGCCGGCGACGTTGTCCAGGAAGTAGCGATCGTGGGTGATGGCCACGACTGTCCCTGAATAGTCGGCCAGGAACCGCTCGAGCCATGAGACCGATTCCGCATCGAGGTGATTTGTCGGCTCGTCGAGCAGCAGCAGGTCCGGGTGGGACAGCAGCAGGCGGCACAGCGCCACGCGCCGTCGCTCCCCTCCCGACAGCGTGGTCACGTCGGCATCGCCAGGCGGCAGACGCAGAGCGTCCATGGCGATGGCGACCTGGCGGTCCAGATCCCAGGCATTGGCCGCGGCGATCCGATCCTCCAGCTCTGCTTGGCGGGTGCCGAGCGCGTCGAAGTCAGCATCGGGCTCGGCCCAGCCGGCCATCACTTCCTCGTAGGCCGTCAGCAGGGCGGCAGTCTCGGCAACACCCGCCATCACGTTGCCCTCGACATCGAGCGCAACGTCGAGTTCGGGTTCCTGGGGCAGCAACCCCACCGACGCATCGGGCGCCAGCCTCGCGTCGCCGACATAGCCGTCGTCGAGGCCGGCCATGATGTGCAGCAGCGTGGACTTGCCCGAGCCGTTGTGGCCGATCACGCCGATCTTCGCACCCGGCAGGAACGCCAGCGTGACGTCGCGCAGAACCTCCCGGTCGGGCGGGTAAAAGCGCCCGAGCTTGTGCAGCGTGTAGATGAACCCTGACTCCATCAGTGCATCGCCATCAGCACGTCACGGGCAGACGGTCATCGCAGCTCGAAGCCGACGAGTGCTTCCAGCTCGCGCAGGGCCTCGTCGGGATCGGTCACCTTGATGGCTGCCATGCCCATTGCTGCAGCCGGCTTGCAGTTGATGCCGAGGTCGTCGAGGTATGCCGTGCGGGCCGGGTCGATGCCGAGCCGGTCACAGGCCAGCTCGTAGATCCGCGGATCGGGCTTGCGCAGGCCCACTACCGACGACTCGATCACCACGCCGAACAGCTTCATCACCTCGGCGATCGCCGCGGCCGTGGTGGCATCCCGGGACATGCCGGCGCCGTGGCCCGTTCTCACGTTGTTGGTGATGCAGCCCACCGGCAGGCGCGCGGCGAGAATCTCCAGCGCACGCACCATCCGCGGGCGCAGCCCGCCGCTGAGGCACGCCAGTACCTGCGCGCCCGATATCTCGTGTCCCCGGTCGGCAGCCTCTGCCTCGAACAGCTCAGCGAACTCGTCGACGCTGACCTCGCTGCGCTCCAGTCGCGCCCACGCATTGGTGTCGGGATTGGTGGCATTGATCTGCCGGATCGTGTCGCGCGGCACGCCGATGCGATCCTCGTAGCGGTTGAACGCTTCGAATGGACTCTCGGTGATGACACCGCCGAAGTCGAACAGCACGGCATTCACGGTCGCCGAAGCAGATGGGCTGATGCCTCCGGTGCGAGGCGATGGATCGGCTGTGCTGGCGGCGCCGCTGGACACGGACCGGCACGCTATCCACGACTCGGCCGGTCGTCACGATAACGCGCACATCGCGCGATTATCGGGCGACAATTCGCGCGTGACGCGCATGAATTCGCGCTTATCGCGCGAATATCCACCTAGAGCGCGCGAGCGTTCGCTAGGGTCCCGCCATGGCTACGGACACTTCGGCGTCGTCATCGGAGACCGCAACGCAGACCACCGCACCCAAACGCAAGCGGTGGAAGAGCAGGGCAGTGTCGCGCACCGTGGACGCTGGCAATTCGGCCTACTGCGCCGTCTGCGATGAGCTCATCAAGTTCCGGGCGCGCATCCGTGCAGAGCAGATCATCTGCAACGTCTACGTGAAGAACCGTTGGGATCGCGTCGAGCACTACCACCCGGAGTGCTACGAGGAAGCCGGCGCCCCCTACGGCGAACCCAAGGGCTAGGTCGGGCGCCCGGCCGCTTGCGCAGCGGGCGCAATGGCTAGAGCACTTGGCTCAGGAACAGCTTGGTGCGCTCTTCTGCTGGCTCCGTGAAGAAGTGGTGAGGCGTGCCGACCTCCACGATCTCGCCCTCCTCCATGAAGATGATCCGATCGGCCACCTCACGTGCGAAGCCCATCTCGTGCGTCACGACCATCATGGTCATGCCCGAGCGCGCCAGCTCCTCCATCACGTCGAGCACTTCCTTGATCATCTCGGGATCGAGTGCCGAGGTGGGCTCGTCGAACAGCATGACGCGCGGTTCCATCGCCAGCGCCCGCGCGATCGCCACACGCTGTTGCTGACCGCCTGAGAGCTGGCCGGGGAACTTCTGCGCCTGTTCGGGAATGCCGACGCGCTCCAGCAGCGACTCGGCCAGTTCCTCTGCCTCGGGTCGCGACTTGCGGCGCACCCAGATCGGGGCCAGCGTGATGTTGTCCATCACCGTCAGGTGCGGGAACAGGTTGAACTGTTGGAAGACCATGCCCACCTCGGAACGGATCTTCTCGATGTTGCGCAGGTCGTTGGTCAGCTCGATGCCATCCACGATGATCTGACCGCTCTGGTGAGCCTCCAGCCGATTGATGCACCTGATCCAGGTGCTCTTGCCGGATCCGGAGGGCCCCAGCACAACGACGATCTCCTGCTCCTTGATCGTTGCAGTGATGCCGCTCAGGGCCTGGAAATCGCCGAACCATTTGTCGACGCCGCGGCACACGATCATGTCGTCGCGTGCGGCGAGCTCGTCGGACACCGCGATGGTGGCGTCACCGTGGGCCGGTTGCGTGCTCATGGTCGATTCCCCTTTTTCTGCGACACCGTTTCCCCGCTCTTGTTCGCTCCGCTCACGGGCCGCTCGGGCCACGGCTTCGCCTCCGGCCCTTCCCGCTCATCGCTGGCCCAATCCGACACGTTGTTCGAGCCGCTGGCTGTACTTCGACATCGCGAATGCCACCACCCAGTACACAGCCGAGACAAACAGCAGCCCCTCGCGCCGGACTCCGAGGAACTGTGACTGGTTCGGTATCACCGAATTGGCCATCCGCAGGAAGTCGAACAGCCCGATGATGGCCAGCAGCGAGGTCTCCTTGAACGTGGCAATCACCTGACCCACCAGCGGCGGGATGGACACCCGCAAAGACTGGGGCAGAACGATGAACCCGGTGCGCTGGGTGGTGGTCAGCCCGACGGCGTCAGCTGCTTCGTACTGGCCGCGGCGGATCGACTGCAACCCCCCACGCACGTTCTCGGCCAGATACGCCGCGGAGAACAGCGTGTACCCGAGGATTGCTGCAGCCAGCTCTGCCAGCTCCATTCCGTCGGGCAGGAACAGCGGCAGCACGACGGAGAAGAACAGCAGCAGCGTGATGAGCGGGACGCCGCGGATCACCTCGATATAGACCGTCGAGAGCACCCGGAAGATCGGCTGGCGAGATGTTCGGGCCAGTGCCAGCAGCACCCCGATCGGGAACGACAGCATGATCGTCAGCACCGAGACGAGCAGCGTGACGCTGAAGCCGCCGATGAACATGTCCGTCGGCGTCTCGACGGTTGACGGCGAATTGATGACGGTCGCGCCGTAGAAGACCACCAACACCGCGAAGAGCCACGCTCCCACAAGCTTCCGGCGCTGAGCGGCCACGCCAGCAAAGTTCGGCGCGAACAGCCCGGCGACTGCCAGCAGCAGGAAGCCGATGCGTGCAACCTGCAGCATTGAGTACCAGCCGAAGAACGCCGAGACCCAGTGGAACGCGGCCAGCAGCAGCAGGCCGATCGCCGCCAGGCGGCCGACCTCGCCGGCGTCGCTGCGCGTCAGCCACCACAGCACCGCCGAGCCCGCCGCGCCGAAGGCAAGCCCCATCGGCAGCATGGTCGAGAACACGTGGGCGTAGTCGATCTCGGGATCGCGCATGACGACCCAGTAGAGGAAGAAGGGGCTCAGCACCCATGCCAGGTTGACCGTCATTCGGGTCTTTGCCAGGGCGTCCCGAGGCAATTCCGGCGCTCCGTCGCCTTCGGCCCCGCTCTCGGACTCCTCGATGTCGTCACTGGCGTCGGCCGCCGCTTGCGCCGAGGCGATGGCGCGGTTGCGCGCGAGCCGGCCGATCCCGTAGCAGCCAAACAGCAGCAGCCACATGACCGTCCATGGCATCCTCGTGCTCATTGCCACGAGCTGTCCAGGTTCGGCGATGAACTCGCCGTCGGCGAATCCGTAGTGGCCATAGGGCATCACCCAGGTGGATGCCACCAGCAGTGCCGGCAGACCGAAGACGAGCCAGGCCACACCGATCTCGATAGTGCGACGGCTCAGATCATCGAAGAGCAGCCACAGCGCCAGACCGAGCCCGAACAGCACGAGCGCGATGACCCACCACACCCATCGATCTGCCATCGCAGCGGCGAAGGACTCGCGCACCAACTCGCCGGCGCTGTCGCGCATCGCCTCACCGGCTGCGTCGGTGAGCACGCTGGGCTCGCGTATCAGCACGCCGACGGCGACGAGTGCGCCCCCCGACACCAGCCAGCCCATCAATCGCTTCAGCGTCACGCCGCCCCAGCGGGCCCAGATGCCGGCACTCAGCCCAGCGAGCACCATGACGATCCCGACTGTCACCCACACGCGGACGTACTGATGCTCGGGATAGGCCTGGGTGAACAGGAGTCGCAGATTGGTGCGCACGGCAATCCACGAGCGCTCCTCGCTGAACATGAAGTTCAGCAAGCCGCGGTAGGCGAACAGCGCAACGAGGATCGCGAAGATCGTAAGAATCGAGTTGCGAGCGTTGGGGAAGAGGTTCTCGCGGATCCAGCGGCCGGGCGGCAGGCTCGGCCGGTCAGGCGGCCTCGCCGCGGGGCCGACCGGCTCGGCCGCTAGGGCGGTCGAAGCGGCGGGCAGCATCGGATCGGTCACCTCAACGCTCCACGATCCGCAGCCGGATATTGAAGAAGTTGACGACAGCGGAGATCGTCAGCGAGCAGGCGAGGTAGAACAACATCCACACCGCCATGACCTGCAGCGTCTTGCCGGTCTGGTTGTAGACGGTCTGGCCGATCTGAACGAGATCGCTGTAGCCCACGGCGATCGCAAGCGAGGTGTTCTTGGTGAGGTTCAGGTATTGATTGCCCACCGGCGGCAGGATCACCCGCAGCGCCTGGGGCAGGATCACCCGCCGCAGCGCCGTTGAGCGCCGCAGGCCCACAGCCTGTGCCGCCTCGCTCTGGCCCTTGGGCACGGCCAAGATGCCGCCGCGCACGATCTCGGCGATGAACGCCGCTGTGTAGAACACCACGCCGAAGTAGACGGCTGCAAATCCGATGGGCAGGTTCAGGCCGGCGGGCCCGTAGTTGGGGAAGTTGCCCGGCTGCACGATGTCGGGCCGCATCGCGTCGATCGGCGGACCGGTCCGGCCGTTTCCGAACTTGTCTGCGAGCACGCCAAGGCCGTCGCTCGAGGAGTTGACGATCCAACTCGACAGCCCGGGCCACAGCACGGCCACGAAGAGCACCACGATCACCGCAGCCGCGACTGCGAAAATCATGCGGAACCAATCGTCGTCGGTGAGCCGCGTGAGACCTGCCGGCGTGCGGTGCTGCGCGAGGAAGCGGCGTATCCACCACACCGCTACCCCTGCGGCGGCCAGCGCGGCGACGAGCTGCACCGCCCCCTGCGGGATCGAGCCGACCGCGTCCGACAGGCCGCCGAAGATGCTCCCCAACCAACCGAAGATGGGGTGCACCCACCACCCCACGATGGCGAAGGCTGCAACGATGCCGGTTGCCCACGCACCCGCATTGGTCTGTGTTCCGGTTTGCTCGCGTCTGATCGCCAGGCGCTTGAAGACGACGCGCGCGATGACACCGCCGATCAGCATCACGACGGCCCATTGGTAGAAGCCGTCGGCGACGAACGCGCGCGGTATCGACAGGCCCTTGTTCGACAGGTGAATCCAACCGGGGACCGGCCCCATGCCGAACGAGACGTTCGGCAGCGACGCCAGCACGGCGGCATACACCAGGATCTGCACCAGCAGCGGGATGTTCCGCAGCGCCTCCACATACACACCCGCGAGGCGTCGAAGCGGCCAGTTGGAGGACAACCGGGCCAAACCCACCAGCACGCCGACCACCGAGGCGAGCGCGATTCCCGCGGCCGCCATGCGAATGGTGTTGACCATGCCGACCCAGAGCGCCCGGCCGCCGGAGTCGGGGTTGGTGTCGATTCCCCAGCCGACCTTGATGCCGATGTGGTCGGAGATGAAGTCGAAGTCGATGTTCGCGCCGCGGGCTCGCAGGCTGTCCCCCGCCTCGGTGGCGAGGAACCACATTGCCGCCAAGACGAGAATGAGCGTGCCGACCTGCGCGATCCAGCGCACGACCGTCGCGTCCCGGTAGAACGGCGGACGGGTTCCCAGCGTGCTCAGGGAGGCGTCACGGTCCGGCGCTCGGGGGTCGCTCACCGAAGGTCACCCTACGCGACGAGGTCGCATGCATCGGGCTATTGCATCGGGTGCATTGAGTCATGCAGTGATCGGCTTCTTGCGCCGTAGCGCGCGACGGCCCCCGACCCGGTCGGGTCGGGGGCCGTGCCAGTTGCTGTTGATCACTCGCCAGCCGGACCGGGCGACGCCCAGCCGGCTGGCATGCGATTAGCGAGCAGGCGGTGCGTAGATGAGACCACCCGCTGTCCAGCGCGCGTTCGCCGAGCCGTCACGGCTCAGACCAACGGGGCCGAGGTTGCGGGTGTAGACCTCGTCATAGTTCCCGACCTGGCTGATCACGTTGTAGAACGCGTCGGCCGACAGACCCATCTTGGTCTGCAGCTCGCCCTCGCCGCCGAGCATGCGTACCGCCTCAGCGTCGAGGTCGCCGCTGCCCATCATCGAGTCGATGTTGGCCGAGGTGATGCCCTTCTCATCAGCGATGATCATGGCGTACACGGTCCAGTTCACGACGTCGCCGAAGTTCGACTGGTTCTGGATGTAGACCGGACCCAGCGGCTCCTTCGAGATCGGCGTCGGCGGGAAGATCACCCAGTTCTGGTCGCCCTCCTGCTTCACCTTGCGACCGACGAGCGCGGAGCCGTCGGTGGTCACCGCATCGCACGCACCCGAGATGAAGTTCTCGGTGACGATGTCGAAGTCTTCGAAGGTGGACAGTGTGATGTCGATGCCGGCTGCATTCGCAGCATCGGCAATGTTCTTCTCGGTGGTCGTGCCGGCGTTAGTGCACACCGTGGCGCCATCGAGATCCGACACTGTCGACGTGCCCGAGAAGCCGTCATCGACGCGAGCCATGAGCTGCTGGCCGTCGTAGTAGGTGGTCGGCCCGAAGTCGAGCACGAGGTCAGTGTCTCGGCTCTGAGTCCAGGTGGTGTTGCGCACCAGCAAGTCGATGTCGCCGGCCTCCAGCGCCGTGAAGCGCTCGGCCGCCGTCAGCGGCACGAAGTTGACCGCCCCGGCATCGCCCAGGATCGCTGCGGCTACTGCACGGCAGTAGTCAGCATCGAAGCCGGTCGTACTGCCATCAGGCTGCGTTTCCGAGAAGGCCACTGCTGAACCGCTGACGCCGCAGTTGAGCGTGCCGCGATCTTGGACCACCGCGAGCAGGTCGCCGGAGTCCTGCGTCATTTCGACTTCGGCTTCCGGTTCTTCGGCCGCTGCCTCTGCTTCGGTTGTCGCCGCCGGCTCGTCGCCATCAACGTCCTGATCGTCGCCATCGTCAGAGCCGCATGCCGCGGCCACCAACGCGATCGCCATCAGCACGCCGCCGAGTCGCAACGCAGACCGCCGAGAAATCGGCGCGAATCGTCTATTCATAGAGAACATTCCCTCCATCGGTTGTCCATGACGCAGGCGCGCGATGCGCGGTGTTGCACTCCGCCGCACCTGACGAACCGCGAGGCTACCCGTACGAATTTGCAGCCCCGACACCATGACCGAACATGCACGGTATTCAACGTCACGCATGCTGTCATGAACTGCGTCGAGCGCGCCGTGGGCGTGTCGCAGGCACGTGCAGAGGGCACACTTGATCGATGGCCCAACCCGACGACCACGCTCTTGCCGCGAGCGTGGCCACTGAGACCGGGGCACTGCTGGTGGAGGTCCGCGAGAGGCTCTTCAGCTCGGGGGCCGGGACCTGGGAAGTTCGTGACACGGGAGATTCCGAAGCCCACCGGCACATCGTGAACCGGCTGGCCGAAGCACGACCCGATGACGCCATCCTCTCTGAGGAAGGGCGCGACGATCTCGCTCGCTTGTCCGCGGACCGCGTCTGGATCGTGGATCCGCTGGATGGAACACGCGAGTACTCCGAACCCGGCCGGTCGGACTGGGCAGTGCATGTGGCTCTGGTCGAGAACGGTGTGCCCACTGCGGGCGCCGTGGCGCTGCCGGCGGTAGGGCAGACACTGTGCACCGACCCCGAGCCGCTCCTGCCGGCACCGCACAACGGGCAGCCGCGCCTCGTCGTGAGCAGGTCACGTCCCCCTGCGGCGGCGGTCATCATCGCCCAGGCGCTCGATGCAGAGCTGATGACGCTCGGCTCCGCAGGAGCCAAGGCCATGGCCGTGGTGCTCGGCATGGCTGACATCTACGCCCATTCGGGAGGCCAATTCGAATGGGACAACTGCGCGCCGGTCGCGGTAGCGCGTGCGGCTGGCCTGCACGCCAGCCGCTGCGACGGATCGGAACTCGAATACAACTTCGCCGACCCGTGGCTGCCGGATCTGCTGATCTGCCGCCCCGAACTCGCTGCCGACGCCCTCGAGGCGCTGCGGCAGGTGATCGAAGGCGAAGCCTGAGATCACCCGTCAAACACAGCATCGAAGGCGAAGCCTGAGATCACCAATGAGACACAGCATCGAAGGCGAAGCCTGAGAGCGGCCGAGAGGGACACATGGAGCTGAAGGCAACGAAGTACTCCGTCGAGGGTCCGGTCGCGACGCTGACGCTGTCACGCCCGCATCGCCGCAACGCTTGGACCGGTCGGATGCACACCGAGCTGCGCTGGGTGCTGGAGCAGGCGGAGCAGGACGCGGGGGTCCGCGTCGTCGTGATCACCGGCGAGGGACGCGACTTCTGTGTGGGCGCCGACACCCAAGCCTTGGAGGGCCACAGCGAAAAAGGTGGCTACGACCCCGGCACATCGGCCGATCTGGCGATGCCGGGCTATGGCGTGGCACCCGAGTTCGACCAGAACTTCGCGTTCATGATGGCGCTGGAGACGGTGACGATCGCGGCGGTGAACGGTGCAGCGGCGGGCGCTGGGCTGGTTCTGGCCTGCTATTGCGACCTGCGG
Organism: Candidatus Poriferisodalis sp.; assembly: GCF_965219595.1. Taxonomy (NCBI): domain Bacteria; kingdom Bacillati; phylum Actinomycetota; class Acidimicrobiia; order Acidimicrobiales; family Candidatus Poriferisodalaceae; genus Candidatus Poriferisodalis; species Candidatus Poriferisodalis sp. The sequence continues at coordinate 2,182,936 of NZ_OZ244781.1, read as the reverse complement.
TTCGCAGCACCGGATGCCAAGCTCACGGCCGCCCACGGGCCGCTGGGGCTGCCCGCAGAGTTCGGTCTCTCATGGGTGCTCCCCCGTCTCGTCGGCATCACGCGGTCCAACGACCTGCTGCTGTCGAGCCGCAAGTTCCTGGCCGCCGACACCGATGGCTGGGGCCTGTTCAACGAGATCGTCGAGGCGTCTGAGCTCATGGATCGCGTGTACGAGTACGCGTATGACATGGCCGCCCGGGTTGCGCCCAGCTCGCTGGCCACGACGAAGCGGCAGATCTACCTAGACCAGCACCGCGACGTGGGCACTGCCGTCTCCGAATCGGATCGGCTGCTCAACGAGATGATCCCCAGCCTGGACTACCTCGAAGGTGTGCGGGCGCTGACCGAGCGGCGGCGGCCCGACTGGCCTGAACGCTGAGTGGTTAGGGCTCCATCACCGTGACGCCGAGCGTCACAGCTCGAGCACAGTGATCATGCCGGTGTCGCCATTCACTTCGATGAGGGCGCCGTCCGGGATGCGTCCCGTCGCGCCGGTTGCCGAGATGACACACGGCAGTCCGAGTTCGCGGCTCACGATCACCGAATGGCTGAGCGCTGCGCCGACATCCACGACCACCGCGCTCGCGCTGACGAACAGCGGCGTCCACGACGGATCGGTGAGCGGCGCCACGAGCACATCGCCGGGCGAGAGGGCGGTCGGGTCGCTGCTGTCGAGCACGACTCGGGCCCGCCCACGGGCGATGCCAGGGCAGCCTGGCAAGCCGGCGAGCGTCTCGCCCGCCGAGAGCTGCGGCAGTTCAGATTCACCTCGGCGAGGCCACTCTGACATCGGCGGCGGGTCGCCGACGATGACGAACGGCTCCTGACGCGACGCGGCGTCGTCCCACTGGGCCTGACGCTCGGCAATCACCTCTGCCCAACCGGTCGGGTCGTCGAGCATCTCGTGGATCTCGGACAGTCGCAGCATGCCGAACTCGGTCTGTCCGCTGAACTGACCCCGCTCGACGAGCCGCTCACCCAGCACCCGTGAGGCGATGCGGCACTCGTTCACGAAGCGCACGCAGTTGGTCTTGGTGCGCTCGCGCCCCGGCAGGTACACGGCTGCCGCACCGAGGGCCAGGCTGAACTGCATCTGGGTGTCGGGGTCGGCCTCGAGCAACGCGGAGATCTCTGCAGCCAGCGCCTCTCGCTGGGCGGCCAATTCTGCCCGGCGCCGTGCCGGCTCGGCATCGGCGGGCGCCAGGCGCATGCGGTCGATAGCCGCCAGCGCGATGTCGGGGTCGGTCTCCCACGTCGGGCAGCTCATCTCCCATTCGTTCGGCCCCCGCGAGCCGAACTCATAGACGAACGAGGCGAAGGCCTCGTTGAACGCCGCGGCGTCGCCTAAAGGTTCCCCAGCACCGGCCGCAGCCAGGCGGTCGGCCAAGCCCAACGGTCCCTCGTCGAACAGCGCACCCAGCGCGCTCGACGCGGCGACCCGCCGCCCGAGCTCCCACATCGCGTCGGAGGGCGCGGCGGAGGCCACGTCGCCGAAGCCGGCCACCAGCTTGAGCGTGTCCTCGGGCCGGCCCAGCGCCGTGCACACCTGCTCGATCGCGCCCAGCGGCACCGCCGCCAGGAACGACACCTTCAGGTGGCGCGCGAACAGCAGCCGGAATCCGGCCCCGTCGCCGTAGCCCGACTGGAGGAAATCGTCGATCCAATCGATGATCTCGTGATCGCCCATCTGGGTGAAGTCGGGCCGCTGTGCACGCAGCTCGGCGATGTTCTGCTCGTCTTCGTGCACCTCCGGCAACGCCGGCGCCGCGAACAGCATGAGGAAGGTCTCGCCGATGCGCTGCTCCGCCGCGGGGCTGGCGTCGTCGGGATGCGGTTCGTACGGCGGGATGCCCGGCTGCTCGCCGAAGAAGGTCCGGTCGACGGTGTCGACGTCGATGCCGGGGGCGCGGGCGCCGAACACGCGACCGACGGCGGCGTTGAGATAGGTGTAGCCGCCGAAGACACCCAAGAAGACGCAGTTGTCGGGATCGAACTCGTCGTAGTCGAACGCGCCCATCTCCACATACGCATCGCGGAATCCCCACTCGGATATGCGAATGCCGTCGTCGTTCTGGAACGCGAAGTCGAAGGTGCTCATCCTCACCGGATCCGGGAACACCTCGCCCACGTTGGCGCGCGTCCAGATGGGGTAGCGCTCCGAAGGCTTGGTGCCGACGAAGTAGCCGCCGCTCCGGTCTGTCAGATCCGCCATGTTCCCTCCCGACGGTGCTGAACGTGAAAGCACAGCGGGCCGGGCAGCCGCCTCCCCCTCATGGCGGCTGCCCGGCCAGGCCGTGATGTGATGCTAGACCGTCACGCACGCGTTCCGACCCGACATGGAGCAGCCGATGCCGGTGACCATCGAGCACTATCGAGATCTCGGCGAGTTCGACTATGGCGCCTGCGACCAGGTGTCGCCGATGATCCGCCGTGTCATCTGCAAGAACCCGACGCCGTTCACCTATCGCGGCACCGGCACCTACATCGTCGGGCGCGGCGAGGTTGCAGTGATCGACGCCGGGCCGCCGCTCGCGAGCCATCTCGACGATGTCCTCGCGGCACTCGAGCCTGGCGAGACGGTCGGTGCTGCTCTCGTGACGCACACCCACAGCGATCACTCGCCCCTCACGGGCGACCTGGTCGCGGCCACCGGCGCTCTCAGCTACGGCTACGGCCCGCACGCCAGCGTGTGGAAGCTCGATCCCGACGATCGTGTCGACTTCTCCGGCTACATCAGCGCCGAGGAGCAGGAGAAGTACCAGGCCGAGTTCGACGAGCTGCCCGAGGAACTGAAGCGGGAAGGTGCCGACACCGAGTTCGTCCCCGATGTCGCGCTGGTCGACGGCGACATCGTCGCCGGTGACGGCTGGACGCTGCGCGCGGTGCACACGCCGGGTCACTGCTCGAACCACCTGTGCTACGAGCTGCTGGAGGAAAACTCGCTCTTCTCGGGCGACCACGTCATGGGCTGGGCAACGAGTGTCGTGGGTCCTCCCGACGGCTCCATGCAGGACTACCTCGACTCGCTGGCGAAGCTGCTCGAATTCGACCATGAGCGGTACTGGCCGACCCACGGCCCCCCGATTCCCGAACCCACGGCATACGTGCGCTCGTTCATCGCGCACCGCAGCGACCGCGAGCAGCAGATCATCGAGCACCTCCGGCCGGGACCGTGCCGCATAGCGGATTTCGTTCCGAAGATGTACGAGGCCTACGACAAGCGGCTGTGGTACCCGGCGGCAAGCTCGGTCTACGCGCACATGCTCCATCTCGTCGAGAGCGGCCGCGCCCGGGTGCTCGATGCCGACGGGCCCGACGGGGGCGAGCCCAAGCTCACGTCGGTCTACGAGCTGACAGCAGCCGCCTAGCGACGTGCGGCTGGTCATCGCTCGCTGCACGGTCGACTACTCGGGACGGCTCGACGCGCACCTGCCCGAGGCCGTCCGACTGATCATGGTGAAGGCCGACGGATGCGTGGCCATTCATGCCGACGGCGGTGCCTACAAGCCGCTGAACTGGATGAATGCGCCCAACCGGCTCGTCTGCGAGCCCGATCTGTGGCGCGTCACGAACGACAAGGGCGAGCGTCTCGAGATCCGGATTGCCGAGGTGATCAGCGACACCGCCCATGACATGGGCATCGATCCCGGCCTCGAGCGGGACGGCGTCGAAGCCCACCTGCAAGAACTGGTGGCCGCGCATCCCGAGACGCTGGCCGACGGCGCGGAGCTGGTGCGGCGCGAGTACCCGACCGACATCGGTCCCGTCGATCTGCTGTGCCGCGACAGCGACGGCTCGACGCTGGCAGTGGAGATCAAGCGGCGGGGCGAGATCGACGGCGTCGAGCAGTTGTGCCGCTATCTCGAGTACCTGAACAGGGATGCCCGCTTGGCGCCCGTGAGCGGTGTCTTCGCTGCGCAGGAGATCAAGCCCCAGGCGCGGGTGCTCGCGGCCGATCGGGGCATCCGCTGTGTCGTGCTCAACTACGACGAGCTGCGCGGCATCACCAGCGACGCTCTCAAGCTGTTTTAGGGCTGTTCTAGATCAGGCGTAGGTGCACAGGCCGTTGTCGATGACCACGCGCTGCTCGTCGGTGCCCTTCTGAGCCACCGTGCGGTAGATCGCTCGGCCCTCGCCGTCGTCCCACACCTGGATGGTGAGCTCGTCACCGGGAAACACCGGTGCAGAGAACCGGGAATCCATTGATCGGAAGCGGGCGGGATCGCCCTCGCACAGGGTGTGCAGCAGCGCCCTGCCGGTGAAGCCATACGTGCACAGGCCGTGCAGGATCGGCTTGGGGAAGCCTGCGAGCTCGGTCGCGAACCACGGGTCGCTGTGCAGCGGGTTGTAGTCGCCGCTCAGCCGGTAGGTGAGGGCCTGATCGGGGCGGGTCTGGTACGAGATCTCGTAGTCGGGGTCGCGGTCGGGCGCGCTGACCAGCGGCGCAGTGCTGCCCGCCTCGCCCCCGAAACCGCCTGAGCCGCGGATCACCACCGAGCTTCGAAGCTCGAAGATGACGTCGCCAGAATCAGGATCGACCGCGCTGGCCTCGGTGTCGATGATGGCGTTGCGGCCCTCGCCCTTGTCCCACATACCAGCGATGCGATCGGTGATCTCGACGGATCCCTCGGTCGGGATCGGCTGGTGCACGGTGATCCCTTGACTGCCGTGCAGCAGCTTGCCCCAGTCGAGATCACCGGCGTTGGCCATGGCACCGCCAGCACCGAATCCGATGACGACGCCCTGGGTCGGGAACGCCTGGTGGGCGATGTTCTTGGAGTTATGGGTGGTGAACTCCAGCTCGGATCCGAACGGATCCTCCGCGCCGGCGCCGATGCCGACGGCATACAGCAGCGAATCGCGGAATGTCCACGACCGCTTGGTCGGTGTGCCGGTGGCGCCGACTGCTTCCGGATTGAGTCCCATGATTGATGGCCTCTCTTGTTCTTGTGGTGTGCGGGTTCTTGGAGCGTACGGTTCAGTCGGCCACGCCGCCGTCGGCCGGCGCACCACTCATGCCGCTGTTGAGGCGGGCATCGCGCACGAGCTGTCGGGCTGCATCGCCGATCTTCGTCGGGTCGTCGATGGCGTCGATGGTCGGGCCGCGCTCCCAGCCCTCGGCAATCGCCAGCATGCGTCCGGAGGCCTCGAAGACACGGCCGGACACGCCGGCTGCTTCTTCCGAGCACAGCCAGGTGACAATCGGCGCGATATAGCGGGGGTGCATCATGGCCTGGTCTTCCTCGGAGGCTTCGCCCATGCCCAAGTCCTCGGTCATGCGCGTGAGTGCGCCCGGCGCCACTGCGTTCACCCGCACGCCATAGCGCGCCAGTTCACGCGCTGCGATGATCGTGAACGCCGCAATGCCCATCTTGGCGGCGCCGTAGTTGGTCTGGCCCGGATTGCCGTAGATGCCTGACACCGATGTCGTGTTCACGATCGATGCGTTCACCTGCTCGCCGGCCTTCGATTTCTCCCGCCAGTAGGAACTGGCCCAGCGCGCCGGGGCGAACGTGCCCTTGAGGTGAACCTTGATCACCGCATCCCATTCGGCCTCGGTCATGTTCACCAGCATCCGGTCGCGCAGGATGCCGGCGTTGTTCACGACGCCATGCAGGTCGCCGAAGGTCTCGATGGCCTGATTCACGAGGCGCTGGGCGCCTTCCCAGTCGGAGACATCGTCGCCGTTCGCCACCGCCTCGCCGCCCATCGCCGCGATCTCGTTGACGACGTCGTCGGCGGGGCCGATGTCGGCGCCGGTGCCGTCGCGCGCACCGCCCAAGTCGTTGCAGACCACCTTCGCGCCGTGCTCGGCGAGCATCAGGCAGTGCTCACGCCCGATGCCCCGGGCACCTCCGGTCACGATGACGACCCGACCTTCGCACAGCTTGCTCATGATGTTGTGGATTCCTTCGCTCTCGCCAGCGACGGGCCTCACTCGGCGCCGCCACGCAGCCTCCTATGCGGTGATGACGGCTCGGAGTATCGCACGCTCGACGCGCCGCCCGCAGCCCGCAAGTGACCCGTACGATCAACCCTCGTGCACTGGCCGACGTGGGCCCCTCGCTGGTCGATCATCACGGCGGCCGCCATCCTGGTCGCGTCGATCGGTGGGACGGCTGTGCTGGCGATCCGGAACTCGGATGATGCGCCGCCGCCTACTGCTCCGACGACGTCGGCCGCGCCGACGACGACCAGTGCGCCAATCGTCGTTCCCACGGCCGCTCCAGGCACGCCGACCCGAGTGAGCCCCGACACCGTGCACTTGCGGATTGCCGCGCTCGCAGCGGAGCTGGCGGCCACGCCTGTCGTCGTGCGCACTGATACCGGTGAGCAGACGCTCACGGTGGCCGACCTCGGCATTGCGCTGGAGCGAGACGCCACGTTCGAGGCCGTTCGGGAATTGCGAGCAGGCGATGCCGAAGAAACCGGCGGAGACGCTGAGTCGTGGGTTGCGTGGTCGACCGATCCCCAGTTCGCCGAGCGGCGGTATCTCGTCGATCGGTCGATGGCCCGAGCCGTGCTGGCCAATGCCACTGACCTCGGCGTCACGGCGACTCCCCCATCGGTGGTCGTCGTCAATGACACGCTGGCGGTCGACCTCGGCCTGCCCGGCCAGATCGTCGACGCAGATGCCATCGTCGACCAGGTGCTCGAGGGCATTGCACGCTCGTTCACCCGCATCGAGATCGCCGCAGAGCTGACGCAGAGCGAGCCGATCGCCAACACGCCCGAGTTGCAGCAGGCCGTCAACACGGCACACCAGAACTACGGGCGCAGCCTCCTCGTGGTGTTCAGCGAAGCAACCCACGAACTCACCATCGAAACGATCGCCGGCTGGCTCCAGCTCGACCCGGGGGCAACACCCCCGGAGATCGCTTTCGATCATGCGCAGGTCGGGCCGTACCTCGAGGAAGCATTTGCCGCAGCATCGGCACCCGTCACCACCGGCGCCATGGCCGTTGTCAGCGGCGTGCCGACGGTGGTAGCGAGCGATGGCAGCGTCGCCTGCTGTGCGGACGATGTCAGCGCCCTGATCGAAGAAGCGCTGCTGGCGCGCATCGAAGGACCGCTGGCGCTGCCGTCGCGCCCGGCGGTGAGCCGGGAGGAGCAGGCACACCTGGAGGCGCTGGGCATTATCGAGCTCGTCGGCACCTTCACCACGAAGCACGCGTGCTGCCAGGGACGCGTCGAGAACATCCACCGTTTCGCGGAGCTGATGCGCGGCGCGGTGGTCGAGCCCGGCCAAAGCCTCTCGCTGAACGGACATGTCGGCCGGCGAACCGAAGAAAAGGGCTTCGTCGAGGGCGGCTTCATCGAGAAGGGCGTGCTGGTCGACGACATCGGCGGCGGGGTGTCGCAGTTCGCCACCACCATCTTCAATGCGTTGATCCGGGCCGGTATGACCATCGACGAGTACCAGACGCATTCGCTGTACCTCAGCCGCTACCCGTTCGGGTTGGACCCCACCATCTCGTACCCCAAACCCGATCTGAGGTTCACCAATCCCACGCCGTACGGCCTGCTCATCTGGCCGACCTACACCGACACGTCGATCACCGTCGAGCTGTACTCCACGCGCAATGTCCAGGTGACCATCGGCGAGCCCGAAGAGGAGATGCGGGAATTCTGCCGACGGGTCAGCACGGAGCGGATTCGAGTGTTCTCGGATGGCACCATCGATTCGGACACGTTCCATGCCCGCTACCGGCCCGAGGAGGGACGTGACTGCGACGGCTCGCGTTCGGTACCGAGGCAGTGCGTGGATCCGCTGCTGGGACCTGCTCAGCCCCCAAGCGGCGACGAGGCGCCGGAGGAGGCTTCCGGCGGGACTGAGCCAGAGCTAGTCGAAGACGGCAGCGAGCGTGCAGACGGTTCGATCGTGGAGTGCCCGCCGCTCGAATGCGTCGAACAGCCGGGCGAGCGCGACTCGGAATTGCCGCGCTATCCCGACGATCCCTGTCTCGGTGTCGATCTGAGCACGGTGAGGGCCGACGACGGGACAGAATCCGGCGAAGGCGACGCCGACGACGCCGAAGGCGACCCGACCGAGCCTGACGACGCCGGCGAAACAGGCACTACGGGCGAGGAAGGCGGCCCCGACGACGCCGAAGGCGGGCAGGCCAGCACCGGCGATGGGGTCACCGAAACCGGCGAGCCCCAGAGGTCATGAGCGGGTGACCATCGTCGATGTCCTGATCGTCGGTGCCGGCCCGGCGGGCGCATCCGCAGCTGTGTGGGCACGGCGCGCGGGGCTCGGGGTCATGCTCGTCGATCGCGCGGCACCGGGACGGGACAAGTGCTGCGGCGACGGCCTCACAGCGCTGGCGTTGCGCGAGCTCGAGTCGCTCGGCCTGCAACCGGAGCGGATGAACTCGTGGATGCCCGTGGCAGCCGCGTGCGTGCGCACGCCGCGAGGACGCGTCATGAGGCTGCCCCTCCCCGAAGGACGCGGGCAGTTTGCGAGCGTGTGCCGGCGCACCGAACTCGATGCGGGACTCGTCGACCTCGCGGCCGCAGCACAGGCTGACGTGCGTCTCGGCATCGCATTCGAGGGATTCGAGGACTCCGGCGAGCGGGTGAGCTCGGCGTCCGTCCGGCTCAGCGACGGCAGCGTCGTGAAAGCCCGATTCGTGGTGGCTGCTGACGGCGTGTATTCCGCCGTGCGCAAGGCACTCGGCATCGGCCCACATCGCTACCGGGGCGACTGGCATGCGTTTCGCGGCTACCTGCACGCGAGCGACCCTGCTTCCCGCGACATGTGGGTCTGGTTCGAGCCCGACCTGCTGCCGGGTTACGCCTGGTCATTCCCCTTGGACGACGGGCGCGTGAATGTCGGCTTCGGCGTGCCCCGAAACCACCGCGGCCGCGACTCCGCTGGCGGTGCCGGCACCCTCAACGGCAAGGAGATCGCCGCAGTCTGGGCGAGCCTCACCGAGCGTCGTCACATCGCGAGCGTGCTCGGCCCTCACCGACCCGACGGCCCGACGCGCGCGTGGCCGATACCGGCGCGACTGGGGGAACTGGAGCTGGCGCAGGGTCGCACGCTGCTGTGCGGCGACGCCGCTGCGGCCGCCGACCCGCTGACCGGCGAGGGAATCGGCCAGGCCCTGCAGATGGGGCGGATGGCGGCGACGGCGATAGCGCGCGGCGGCCCCCCGCACAGCGTGACGGCCCGCTACGTGCGGGAAGCGCGAGCCGAGTTCACGCTGGACCACCGGCTGGCGCGCGGGCTCAGCCGCGTCCTCGCGCACGAGCGTCTGGCCGAACTCTCGCTTCGAGCGGTCGACTGGTCCGGTTGGACCCGCCGGCAGTTCGCCCGCTGGATGTTCGAGGACTACCCGCGAGCTGCCGTCGCGACACCTCGTCGCTGGCACCGGGGCATGGCGTCGGCACAAGGCGCGTACGACCCGGTTGCGGTCAGTGCCCTAAGTTCGCCAAGCTAGGTGGGTGACGGACGCCGCTACCTTCGACAGAAGGCTCGAGCCGGGCATCGATGACCGGCATTGCAGGTTCACCCGCGAGCAGTGGGCGAAGCTGCGAGACGCCACGCCGCTGTCATTGACAGAAGCCGAGCTTGAGGCGCTGGCGGGCCTCGTCGAGCCTGTGACGCTCGACATGGTGCGCGACATCTACCTGCCTCTGTCGCGACTGTTGAACCTGCGTGTCGCAGCTAAACGCCAGCTTCGCGCCGCCACCGAAGGCTTCTTCGGCAGGGTGCTGCCGCCACGCCCGTACCTGATCGGCATCGGCGGAAGTGTCTCGGCCGGCAAGAGCACTACGGCACGCATCCTGCGAGCAGTCTTGGCCTCGTGGCCGGATCACCCGGAAGTGGATCTGGTCACGACCGACGGGTTCCTGCTGCCGAATGCCGAGCTCACCGCGCGCGGCATCCTCGGGCGCAAGGGCTTCCCCGAGTCGTACCGCCGCGGCGAACTGCGCGATTTCCTCCAGCGGATCTCGAGCGGCGAACCCGATGTCGCTGCGCCCGTCTACTCGCACAGCCTGTACGACGTGACCGATGAGGTTCAGCTCATCAACCAGCCCGACATCCTCATCGTTGAGGGTCTGAATGTGCTGCAGACCGGACCACCGTCGAGCACGCCGTTCGTGTCGGACTTCTTTGACTTCACGATCTACGTCGACGCCGAGGCCGAAGACCTCGAGGAGTGGTACGTCGAGCGTTTCCAGCAGCTGCGCAAGACGGTGTTCCGCGAGCAGTCCGCCTATTTCGCTCAGTTCGCCGATCTGCCGCCTTCTGCCGCCGACGCGGTCGCTCGCACAATCTGGCGCTCGATCAACCTCGTCAACCTGCAGGAGAACATCCTGCCGACACGGGCTCGAGCCGACCTGGTGCTCGCGAAGGGGCACGATCACGTCGTTGACCACGTCGAGCTCCGGTACCACTGAGCCGCAGTGGATGCTCGAATCGTGACGAATTCCTCGCCCGACGCTGACCCCGTTGCGGCCCGGAAGCCTGGCTGCACGTTCTGTTCGATCGTGGCAGGCGATATCCCGGCACTGCGCATCTACGAGGACGATCACGCCGTGGCTTTCATGGATCGACTGCCCATGACCGTCGGTCACTGTCTCGTCATTCCCCGCCGGCACGTGACCGACATCTGGGAGCTCACCGATGACGATGCTGCGCACGTCATGCAAGCTGCACGGCGCGTGGCCGGGCTGGTGCGCGAGCGGTTGCAGCCGGCGGGCGTGAACTTGCTCAACAACAACGGCGCCGCTGCAGATCAAACGCAGTTTCACTTCCACATCCACGTGATCCCGCGCTATGGGCGCGACCGGCTGTTGCACCCGTGGGAGCGGATCTTTGCGCCAGCAGGCGAGATCGAATCGGCGTACCGGTTGCTCAGCGCGCCCAGCTCACAGGCCCCGGCGACTGCCACCCCGAACAACTAGCTTCGGGCGCCATGAACGACCGCTACGCCCCCTTCTCCGCGCTGCAGATCACCGGTCCCGACGACGACGGCGTGCTCGAGATTGTGATCGACACGCCAGGTCGGCTGAATTCGGTGGATGCGCCGAAGCACCTGGCGCTGGCCGATGTCTGGCGGGCAGTCGACGACGATCCTGACACCCGGGTGGCCGTCATCCGGGGCGCCAACGGCACGTTCTCCGCCGGCGGCGACCTGGACATGATCCAGGAGATCATGGACGACTTCGAGACGCGCCAGCGGGCACTGCGCGAGGCGCGAGACATCGTCTACAACATGATCAACTGCTCCAAGATCATCGTCTCGGCGATCGAGGGCGTTGCCGTCGGAGCCGGTCTGGCGGCGGCGCTGATGGCCGACATCTCCATCGCCGGGCGCAGCGCGCGGATCGTGGACGGGCACACCAAGCTCGGCGTCGCCGCCGGGGATCACGCCGCGATCGTGTGGCCGATCCTGTGCGGTATGGCCAAGTCGAAGTACTACCTGCTGACCTGCGACACGATCACGGGCGAGGAGGCCGACGACATGGGCCTCGTCAGCAAGGTGGTCGACGACGATGCCGTGCTCGACGAGGCCTTTGCGGTCGCCCGCAGACTGGCGGGGGGCAGCCAGAGCGCCATCCGCTGGACGAAGTACAGCCTCAACAACTGGATGCGTATGGCAGGGCCCATCTTCGACACGTCTGCCGCGCTGGAGATGCTGGGCTTCACAGGTGCCGATGTGCGGGAGGGCCACGCCGCCATCGTCGAGAAGCGCCGCCCGAACTTCGCCTGACCACGGCACCACATCAGAACCTCAGAAGGGCGACGACATGGCACTGCTGGACCCACCCGATGAAGAGCACCTGACTGCGCACGAGCGGGCGGCCCCGATGGCTGCCCAGAACTCGGGCCCGCTCCAAGGTGTCCGCATCATCGACTGCACTCACGCGCTGGCCGGGCCGTGGTCGACGATGATGCTGGCCGACCTGGGCGCCGATGTCATCAAAGTGGAGCCGCCGCGGGGCGAGCTCGCACGCAAGATGCCGCCGTACACCCGCGAAGACACGGAGCGGAACTTCGGCGCCGGTTTCGCCAACTACAACCGCAACAAGCGAGGCATCGCGCTCGACCTCACCGACGACGATCAGCGGGAGCAATTCCTGCAGCTCGTCGACACCGCCGATGCACTCGTCGAGAACATGCGCGCCGGCGTGATGGATGCGCTCGGAGTGGGCTGGGAGGTGCTCCACGAGCGCAACCCGAAGCTCGTCTATGGCGCCATCCGCGGCTTCGGCGACCCGCGTTCGGGAGAGAGCCCGTACGTGGACTGGCCGGCGTACGACGTCGTGGCCCAAGCGATGTCTGGCATGGTCTCGGCCACTGGCAGCGGTCCCGACGATCGGCACGTCGTGGGTCCCTACATCGGCGACACCTATCCCGGCACTATTGGCGCCATGGGCGTGCTGGCGGCGCTCTTCCATGCTCAGCGGACGGGGGAGGGCCAGTTCGTGGACGTGTCGATGGTCGACGCGGTAATGGCGCTCAGCGAAGTCGGGGTCACCCGCTACAGCGTGATGGGCCAGCCTGACACCCCACCGAGCGGCAACAAGAACCAGTACATCGTGCCGTTCGACATCTTCGACACCATCGACGGGGCCATCGCCATCGGCGCCCCCACCGACAACCACTGGCGCGAGCTGGCGGTTGCGATGGGCCGACCCGAGTGGGCCTGGGCTGAAGAGACCCGCACCTTGCGAGCGCGCTACCACCATCGCGACGAGATCATCACGGCACTGACCGAGTGGGCCGCAACGCTCACCAATGCGGAGGTCATCGCGGCCATCGGCGGCAAGGTGCCGTGCGGCCCGGTCAACCACCCTGGCGACCTGTTCACCGATCCCCATGTCGCAGCCCGCGACATGCTGGTGGCGGTGGAGCAACCGGTGGGCCGGCCGATCGTCCAGATCGCGCCGCCGATTCGCATGAGCGCCACGCCGCCGGGTATCTACCGCCGCGCTCCCAAGCTCGGCGAGCACAATGACGAAGTGCTCGGCGAGCTCGGCGAGCACAATGACGAAGTGCCCGGCGAGCTCGGCGACTGATCGCGCGCTGGGCAGGCGGCACGATCACAGAGCACCCCTGACCCACGGGTAGCGTGACCACGATGGGCAGGCGCAAGCGTCGAGTGCCAGCAGCGCGCATGAGGCCTTCTGGCTTCGAGCCAGTAGTTGCCGGCTTGGTTTCGCCACGCCGGGCGGTGCCCGCGCACATCGAGTTGCCGCCCTACGCGCTCAGCGGCAAGCCCTCGCCGGCCCCGAGCGGCGTGGAGCCCTCCGACCACGCCACGATCGACGCCATGCGGTCGGCAGGCTCGGCTGCGCGGCGCGTGCTGAGGGCCGTGGCCGCCGAGATCGCTCCGGGCGTCACCAGCGATCATCTCGACGAGGTCTGCCACGAGGCATGCATTGCCGAAGGCGGCTACCCGAGCCCGCTCAACTACAACGGCTTCCCGAAGTCGCTGTGCACCTCGGCCAACGAGATCATCTGTCACGGCATCCCCGATGACCGGCAGCTGCGCGACGGCGACATCGTGAACTGCGATGTCACGATCTACGTCGGCGGCGTGCACGGTGACCACTCCGAGACGTTCTTGGTGGGCGATGTCGACGAGACGTCGCAGCGGCTCGTCGAGGTCACACGCGAATCCATGTACCACGGCATCGCTGCGGTTCGGCCAGGAGCCCAAGTGTGCGACATCGGACGCGCCATCCAGGCTCGGGCAGAGTCCGAGGGGTACGGCGTGGTGCGCGAGTTCGTCGGTCACGGCATCGGGCAGATCTTCCACCGGCTGCCCAACATCCCGCACTACTTCGACCCCTCTGCGCGAACCGAACTGGTCGAAGGCATGACCTTCACCGTGGAGCCGATGATCACGGCGGGCACACCACGCGCCCAGCTCTGGCCTGACGGCTGGACTGCCATGACGGCCGATCGCAGCCGCACCGCGCAGTTCGAACACACGGTGCTGGTCACCGCTGACGGCGCCGAACTGCTGACCGTGACCGACGACGAGCCACAGCCGTTTCTCTCCGCCAGCGCCGCGAGCCGGCCCGATCCCGATGCCTGGCCCCGGCAGCTCCACACAGCGGCCGTTCGAACCGACTGAGCCATGCCTCGACGACGTGGGGCAGGTGCCGCATGCGCTGGACGGCTCGCTGCCGCACTGGTGGCCGTGGCTGCGATAGGCGGCGCCTGTGCCTCCGAGCCGGAGGCAGAGCCGATCCCGACGACCCTTCCCGTGCTCACGACGCTGCGCCCGCAGCTCACCACCACGACCATCGCGGCGCCGCCTCCGCAGCGTCGCATCTACGTGGTGCAGCCGGGCGACACCCTCAGCAAGATCGCCAACGGATTCGGCGTCTCCGTCCAAGCGCTCATGGAAGAGAACGGCAAGGAAGACACGCTGCTCCGCATCGGGGAGCAGCTCGTCATCCCGCCGACCGTGGTCGGCGCCAACAGCTCACAGTGACGAAGGCCAGTGACTGCTCCTGCTCACGGCGCCGGCGAGCAATGACCGTGGTGATCGCTGTCGCGGCTTCGGGCATGGCAATCGGGTGCACGCTGCTGCCGGGCGAGTCTCGCACCCAGGCATCCGCCACAACCGCTCCTGCGCCCACGGTGGCACCGGCCACCACGACCGAACCCCCGGTGCTGACGCCGTACACGGTGGTGCGCGGCGACACGCTGATCCAGATTGCCGACCGGTACGGCATTCACCTGAACGACCTGGTGCGGGTCAACAACATCGCCGACCCCACCAAGATCTTCGTCGGCCAGATTCTTCTGATCCCGCCGCCACCCGACCCCGATGCCGGGCCCGCACTCACCATCGCTCCCGCCACCGACCCCGTCCTCCCGCCGCTGCTGCCCACCACCACCGCGCCGCCGATCACGCTTTCGGGGTCCGGATGATGTCTGCATCGCCGCCGACTGACCCTGCGCCTGACGACGCCTCGGAGACGCACGATCCGCTGTCGGCGGCAGCGCAGCAGATCGCTCGCTTCGACAGTGCCGTCGACCGGTGGTGGGAGTTCCTGCGAGGCCGCAAGCTGATGGATCGGGTGATGTACGGAGCCTCAGACCTGGGCGAGTTCAGCCAGATCTGGCACGTGCTGGGTGCGATTCGAGCCCTGGGGCCGCGCCGGGAAGCCTCCGACGCGCTGCGCTTCAGCGCTCTCATGGCGCTCGAGTCGCTGATCGTGAATCAGGGGGTCAAGCGGCTGTTCGCACGGCGCAGGCCCGGCACGGCCGCCGAGAATCCGACCCGCCACCGGCTCCGCCAGCCGATCACGTCCAGCTTTCCTTCCGGCCACGCCTCGGCGGCATTCTGTGCTGCGGTCGTGCTGTCGCGCGGGTCGCGACTGGGGCCCCTCTACCGCCTGGCGGCAGCCATCGTGGCGGTGTCACGCATCCACGTGCGCTTGCATCACGCAAGCGATGTCATTGCAGGCGCCGCCGTCGGCGAGGCAATCGGGCGCTTGGCGTCGCGGCTGATGCGGCGCTGAGCCGAGCTCAGGCGCGGTGCCAGCGCCGGTGACTCAGGCTCGGGCGACGTCCTGATCGGCCTTGGTGATCGTGGGCAGCTCTGTGGCTTCGTCGCCCCGGCGCAGCAGTGTCCGCACGTCGAGCAGCACATCGGTGACCTCGACCGACGAGACCAGTTCGCGGCTGAAGAAGTCGCCCAACGCACTGTCGATGACCTCGAGTGCGTCGGAGATGATCCGGGGCTCAGCTGTCCGAGTCGGTTCCGTTGTCTCGGTCATCTCTGTTTCCTCCCCGCTCCCGACGTCTGTGCAGACGGCGTTGCTGGCTGTGAACCTCACCCTATCTCGCACCCGACGCCGGTCACCGTCAGTTCACTGACACGTCACATAACTGCTCACCAACGCGCGCAACAGCACCGGCGAACGGCACGGTCGGCGGGTACGGTGCGCCGCCATGAGCGCGAACGGACCACTTCCTTATGGCGTGACCTTCGGCAGCCTGGGGGTGCTGGGGCCAGCCGCTGTCACCGACATCGCCTGTTCTGCCGAGGCACAGGGATACTCGTCGATCTGGACAGTCGAGGCAACCGGAACCGATGCCTTCTCGCTCCTGGGTGCCGTCGCCCACGCTGCGCCCGGCCTCGATCTGGCAACCGGCATCATTCCCATCCAGCTGCGCGCCCCCACAGTGGTGGCCATGACGGCCGCCACCCTGCAATCGCTGAGTGACGACCGGGACGTGCTGGTCGGGCTCGGCGTCTCGGCACCCGGCATCCTCCGCCAGCACGGCGAACCGCCGCCGGAGCGCCCCATCGCGATGATGCGCGAGTACGTGGCGCTGCTGCGCGAGTGCCTGAGCGGCGAATCGGTGACCTTCGAGGGCGACTTCTGGCAGGTGCGCCGCTTTCGCCTCGCGATGCGGCTGGGCGAGCGCCGACCGAAGATCGTGCTCGCAGCACTCAATCCGCAGATGCTGCGGCTCGCGGGCGAGGTGGCCGACGGCGTCCTGCTCAACTACCTGCCCGCCTCGCACGTCCCGAGCGTGGTGGCCGAGGTCCGCAAGGGCGGCGACGCGCAGATCATCTGCTACGTCCATGCCGCGGCCGGTGAGCTGGAGCGCTCGGCCCGATCGGCGCAACGCGACTTGCTCAACTACGTCATGGCCGACGGCTACGCCAACGCCTTCCGCGCAGCCGGCTTCGGCGACGAGGTGGACGAAGCCCGCGCCCGCCAGTCCGAGCGGGACCGCGACGGCGCGCTCGCTGCCATCTCGAACGAGATGATCCAGTCGATCGACTTCATCGGCACGCCGGCTGAGATCGGCGAGTTCACACGGGCCTACGTGGACGCGGGCGTGGAGCACCCGGTGCTGATGCCGCTGCCGTGGGGTGACGACCGGCGCGCCGTGACCGACGAGACGATGGCGGCGTTCGCCGACGCCTTCGCCTGATTTGGCGGCACGCCGAGGGGGCGCAGCTCAGTCAGCGATGACGACGCCGACCGGGCAGGTCTGGCCGGTGCTGCCCAGGCCGCAGTAGCCCCACGGGATCTTGTGCAAGTACTGCTGGTGGTAGTCCTCGGCGTAGTAGAAGGGCCCGGCCAGGCAGATCTCGGTGGTGATGCGGCCGAGTCCGGCGCCGTCGAGCACGCCCTGGAACATGTCGCGGGAGGCCTCCGCGGCTGCCAGGTCGGCTTCGTCGAATACGTAGATGCCCGATCGGTACTGCGTGCCGATGTCATTGCCCTGCCGCATGCCCTGGGTGGGGTCGTGCCCCTCCCAGAAGGCCTTCAGCATGGCGTCGAAGCTCGTGACCGCTGGATCGAAAACCACGAGGGCCACTTCATTGTGCCCGGTCAGCCCCGAGCACACCTCTTCGTAGCTGGGGTTCGGCGTGTGGCCGCCCGCGTAGCCCACCGCCGTCGTGTGCACGCCGGGCAGCTGCCAGAAGATGCGCTCCACTCCCCAGAAGCAGCCCATGCCGACCACGACCTGCTTGAAGCCGTCGGGGAACGGCGGCGTCATCGACGTTCCGAGCACGACGTGCGCCGGAGCGACCGGCATCGTCTGGCTGCGGCCGGGCAACGCGGCGTCGGCGTCCGGGATCTCCAGCTTCCTCGACCACAACGCCACGGTGCTTCCTCCTGCTGTGCCACAGACGCTAGCGACGTAGTGTCAGGAACATGAGCGAGTCGCTGATTCCGGCCGAGACACTGGAGCGAGTCGGCGAGGTGCTGTCGGGTCCGGTCACCACCGTCATCGACCGTCGGGAGGCGCAGCGCTACGCATACGCCGTCGGCGACGAGAACCCCATCTACTTCGATGAGGTCGCAGCCCAGGCGGCCGGGTACCGGACGCTGGTGGCGCCGCCCACCTACGTCACCCACGCAGTGGTGCAGCCGAGAACGGCGTCGGACCTGCGCACCGATGGCCTGTACCGCGAGGGCACCCGGATCCGACTGCTGGTCGACCGGGTGATGTTCGGCGGCGAGGAATGGGACTTTCTCGAGCCCGTCTGCGTCGGCGACGAGATCACCGCCACTGTCCGGCTCGCGGCCGTCGACCAGAAGGAGGGCCGCAAGGGGCCGTTCGTCCAGCAGGTGCGCGAGACCACCTTCGTCAACCAATTCGGCGACGAGGTCGCCCGTTCCCGCATGATCGGCATCGCACGATGAGCACTGACACTTCCGCCGCAGTACCCCACCTCGAGACGCTCGAGGCCGGCCAGCAACTGCCGGCCATGCACAAATTCCCCGACGAGGCGCAGCTCTTCCTCTACAGCGCCGCCAGCCACAACCCGCACCGGATCCACTACGACCGCGAATACGCCCGCTTCGAGGGGCACGACGACATCATCGTGCACGGTCCGCTGCAGGGCGCATGGCTCACGCAGTTCGTGACGGACTGGGCGGGACCGACCGCCCGGCTGTTGGGTGTCACGTGGCAGAACCGTGCCAGCGGCCTGCCGGGCGAGGAGCTGGTGTTCTCGGGCACGGTGACGTCCGTCGACTGCGGGACGGGGATCGTCGAGCTGGAGATCGCCGAGCACACCTCCGACGGAAGACTGCTGATGCCGGCGACAGCTAGGGTCCGCCTGCCCACGACGTAGATGCAGGAGAGGGTCCGCGCATGAACATCGCCGTCGACTTCCCGTCCATTGCGTTCCGGGAAGGACCCCAGCGTGTGCTCGACCTGGCCAAGGCCATCGAGGATCAGGGCTACGACGAGATCGCCGCATTCGACCACGTGGTGATGGGCCACCCGGGCGAGGGGCGCTTCACGATCTACCCCGCCAACATGCCGATTCTCGAAGCGCTGATGCTGCTCGCAAACGTGGCAGCGGTGACCGAGCGAGTCTCGCTGTCGACCGAGGTGCTGGTGCTGCCGCAGCGCCAGCCCGTGCTGGTGGCCAAGCAGATCTCCACGCTGGACACGCTGTCGGGCGGGCGGGTGCGCCTTGGCATCGGCGTGGGCTGGCAGGACTCCGAGTACGACGCCCTCGAGGAAGACTTCGGCACCCGGGGCAAGCGCATGGACGAGGCCATCGACCTCATGCGCACCTACTGGGCAGGTGGGCGGATCGAGTATTCCGGCGAGCACTACAACAGCCACGACATGGGCATGGAGCCCGTGTCGCCCCAGGGCGCCGACATCCCGCTGTGGATCGGCGGCGACAGCCGCGCCGCGCTGCGACGCACCGCCCAGAAGGGCGATGGCTGGATGGCGTCGGGCGTGAGCGACGAACGGGCGCTCGAATGCATGACGGAGATACGCCGCCGGGCCGAGGACGACTTCGGTCGCGACCCCGACTCCATCGGCATGCAGCTGATGCTGGCCCCGCCGCCGCGCACCGACGCCGATAAGGGCTTCTACAAAGACCTGGATGCCATCGGCGAGCGGGCCGCAGTGGTCGCGGCGCTGGGATTCGACTGGGCCTCGGTGAACGTGACCGCCATCTTCCAAGCCGGTGCCCGCTCGGTCGAAGCCATGATCGACCGGCTGGGTGAGATTCTCGAACACATCCGGGCCGAAACCGGCTGAACCCTGCCGGATCAGCTTCCGGCACCACGATCACCATTCAGAGACCACAAGACAGAACAGGACAGCCACCATGAGTCAGCCGCAACTCATCATCGACAACCTCAAAACCTGCTGGGCGAGCTCCAAGGAGCTCTACGGCTCGCTCGCGGGCGACCAGTGGGACGTGCAGTCGCACTGCCCCGACTGGACCGTCAAGGGCGTGCTGGCACACCAGGTGTCCGTCGAGCAAGGCCTGTCGGGCTGGCTGCCCGAATCGGTCGAGACACCGCCCCCGTTCGGCGAGATTCCCGGCCTCTTCTCGGCGGCCATGGCGATGAGCGGGCCGGAGCTGACGGCGTTGGCCGCCGAGGTGTGGGACGGGCGTGCCGCACAGCTCGAGGCGCTCGACGACGAGGTCTTCGACCGCGGGTCGATCACCCCGGTCGGGCCCGGCACCTACGGCCGGTTCATGGCGATCCGGGAATTCGATCACTGGATGCACGAGCGCGACTGCCGCACCCCGCTGGGAATGCCGACCGACAACGGCGGCCCTGCCGCCGAGATGGCGCTCAACGAGGTACACCTGTCGATCGGCTACATCGCCGGCAAGAAGGTGGGGCTTCCCGACGGCGCTTCCATGCACTTCGACATCACCGGCGCCGTAGAGCGCGACATCTACGTGCAGGTGGAGGGTCGGGCCCGCGAGGTCGACCACGTCGAGAACCCGACCGTCACGCTGCACTGCGACTCGATGGCGTTCATGGACCTCACCTGCGGGAGGATCGACCCTGAGGGTCCGATCGCTGCAGGCCAGGTGACGTGGTCGGGCGATGCCGAACTCGGCGCTCACGCTGCCCGGAACCTGCGCTTCACGATGTAGTCGCTCGCAATCCCCAACTCGACGAGCCCAAGTCTCAGAAAACCCCAAGTCTCAGAAAACAAGGAGTACCCAGATGTCAGAGACCTCCCTGCCCGTACGGCACCTGTTCAGAATGGACATCGATGCCGACCTGTCCAATGCCACCCGCATCCGCGGCGGGCCTGCCGGCACCCGGATGGTCGCCTCAGTCGACGGCGGCACGGTCACCGGCGACCGCATCAACGGCACCATCTTGGGCCCGTCAGGCGACTGGCTGTACCGATCGGCCGACGGCACGATGCATCTCGACGTGCGCATCTCGATCCGCACCGACGACGAGGTCGACATCCTGATGGAGTACCAGGGGAAGATCTACGGCGACGGCTCGCCGCGGTCCGCGCCCACCTTCCAGACGTCGATGGAGGGCCCGTACAACTGGCTCAACAAGATCCAGGCCATCGGCATCGGCTCGCTCGACGACGGCAAGCTGGCCTACGAGGTCTACGAGCTGCTGTAGCCAGCACAACCACCGGCGTCAGGCTGCAGCTAGGTGCTTGCGGGGATAAGCAAGCCCCATGAGTGGGATGCACAGCGCTTGCAGGCCGCCGAGCAGCAACCACAGCCAGTTGTAGAGGTGCACCTCGTGGGCGCCACCTAGCACCTCGATAGCTATGGCGACGCCGACGCCACCGACGCTGTAGCGCAGCGATTGATGCACGCCGTTCGCTGTCGCGAAGGCGTCCGGCTTGATGTCCACGAGTGCCGCGGAGTTCAGGTGGCTGGCGAGCAGGCCCATGCCCAGGCCGAAGAACACAGTCGCGGGAAAGAACGCAAACCAGAAGCGCACGTTCTCGTCCAAGAAGAACAGCAGCCACAGATGGCCGACCGTTGCGACAGCCGATGCGAGGGCCATCATCCCCCGAAACCCGTGCTTGTCGGCCCAGCGGCCGCCGAGCACCGCCATGACCGCCGAGATGATCGGGGCAGGGGTGAACGCCAGACCGACGGCCCAGAGGCTGTAGTCCCAGACCCCCACCAGATATTGCGGCCACAGGAACCAACTCGTGAAAGCGCCGATCATTGCCAACGACACCGCCATGTTGGCCACGGCGAAGCTGCGAACCCGAAAGAGTCGCGGATCGAAGAGCGGCTCGTCGTGACCGGCGGAGCGCCACAGGAACAGCGGCAGCAGCACCGCGGCACCGATGAAGCACGAGAGCGTGCCGACCGTTCCCCATCCCCAGAAGCGTCCCTGCAGGGTTGCCAGCACGACGAGGAACACCGCGGTAGTCCCCATGGCGACGCCCAGCAAGTCCAGCGGCCGGCTGCGATCCGGCTTGGCTGTCTCGTGCAAGAACCAGATCGAACCGACAAATGCGAGCGCCGCTATAGGAGCAATCGTCAGGTACACCCAGCGCCAGCTGGCGATCTCGAGGATGCCGGCGGCCATGCCGGGCGCGATGCCCGACGCCGCCATTCCCGCAGAGGCCCAAACGCCGATGACGCTGGCCTGGCGCGCCGCGGGAAACTGCGGCAGCACGAGCGCGAGCGAGGACGGCACGGTCAGCGCCCCACACAGCCCCTGCACGACGCGGGCTATGAGGAGCAGCTCGATGCCAGGTGCCAGCCCTGCGGCGATCGATGACGCGAAGAGGCCGAGCACGCCGAGGCGGAACACCACCAGTCGGCCGTAGCGATCCGCGAGCCGACCGCCGATGATGATCGTGGAGGAGAACGCGAGCGCGTAGCCGCTCACGATCCATCCCGTCACAGCGCCTGACACGCCGGGGAAGGCCCGCACGATGTCGGGGAACGCGACATTGGTCACTGTGACATTGACCGTGCCGAGCACGAACGCCAGCGATCCGGTGGCGAGGGCCAAGCGGGCACGACTCGAGACGCGTTCCCCGGCGTCGTCGAGCGCACGCGGGCCCGGTGCCCGAGACGGGCGCGCCGGTGCCGCACGTTCGATGCGCTGCGATGCGGCGTGCTCGGTGCGCGGCGGCGTGACGCGATCGATGCGCGGCGCCGCCTCGCCGGCTGCGCTGGGCACCAGGCGCGCTGCACGTTCACTGAGCCGGAGTTGGACGACCTGCGGTGCGGGGTTCGACGCTGGAGCGAGGTCCTCAGTCATCGCCCGCCGGGGGACGACGATCGCGCAGGCCGCTGAGCCGCGGCGGGCGTGCGGCGAGGGCCTCTTCGACGGGCTCGGTTCCCCAGCCGGGAGCGTCGCCCAGCACCAGGTGGCCGTCCACGTAGTTGGGTGCGACGGTCACGATCTCGTCGTCCCACGCGATCCGATCGATGTCGGTCTCCATGATGATGATGTTCGGCGTGGCCGCCGCCCAGTGGGCATTCATCATGGTGGCGAGGTGACCGTAGAAGTTGTGCGGCGCGACGCTATGGCCCATGCCGTCGGCCATCGCGGCCATCTTGGACGACTGCCAGAAGCCGTTCCAGATGCCGTCGATGATGGGTACGTCGAACGAGCCGGCCTGCAGATACGGATACAGCTCGCGCACGCCGAACAGCGACTCTCCCCCGCTGATCGTGCAGCCGGCCCTCGAGCGGATGTGCGCCATGGCATCGGGATGGTCGGAGTCGATCTCGATCCAGAACATCCCGAAGTCGGCCAGCTCGCGCACGATGCGGGCGTACCCCTCGGTTCGGGCGTTGAAGTTCAGGTCCAGCAGAATGTCCATGCCGTCGCCGGCGCCGTCTCGGAACGCCTGCAGGGTGGCCCGGATCTCGTCGATGAGCTGGCGCGACACGTTGAGCTCGGGCGCAAACGGTGTGCCGAAGCCCGGCAGCCAGCCGCGCAGGCCGTCGGGCGTCTGGCGGAAGATGTTGGTCTTAAGGGCGGTGAAGCCCTTGCTGGCGACCTCGGCGCCGAGCGCCCGCACACCGTCGAGATCGGTGATGCGGTTGCCGTAGATGTGCCCGAGGTTGATGCGCCAGGTGCCGCAGTGCGACCAGTACACGCGGATGCGGTCGCGCACCTTGCCGCCGAGCAGGTCGTAGCAGGGCACACCGAGCGTGCGGGCTTTGGCGTCGAGCAGCGCATTCTCGACGGCGCCGATGGCCTCGCCGATGATGCCGCTCGCGGCCTGGCGGGTGCGGGCGAACAGGTTCTGGTAGGTGGGCTCGTGGTCGAAGACCGAGCGACCGACTACCAGCGGCGCAAGGGCCTCGATGGCCGTCGTGAGGCCGGGCGAGGCGAACCCCTCGTCGTATTCGGCCCAGCCGACCACGCCGTCGGCGGTGGTGATCTTCAAGAAGTGGTAGTTACGCCAGGCGGCGTCGCACGACAGCGTCTCGACGCGCTCCACCAGCGTCCCGCTGTCCGCAGAGCCGCTGCCTCCTGCCACGTCATTCATTGCTGCCCTCCCGGTCCAGGTGTGCCTGAGCCGCTTGCCGGCCCCTGAAGCTAATTGGGAGCCGGTGCTACCATCCGGCCATGACGGCTGTCACGCTGAATATCGAACCGCTCGATGCCACTTTCGGGGCGTGGGTGCACGACATCGAGCTCCGATCCATCGACGACGCCACCTTCGAAGCCCTGCATGAGACATGGCTCGAGTACGCGCTGCTGATCTTCTCGGGTCAGTTCCTGACCAACGACGAGCAGGACGCGTTCGCCCTGCGCTTCGGCAACTTGGAATTCAACGCGGCACCCATCTCGAACGTCGGCAAGGACGGCAAGGTGCACCACGAGTCCGGCGACGACCTCGTGAAGTCGCTGAAAGGCAACTGGGGCTGGCACCACGACAGCACCTACATGCCGCTGCAGGCCAAGGGCGCGGTGTTCACTGCCGAGCTGGTGCCCGAAGACGGGGCCGACACCGGCTGGGCCGACATGCGGGCCGCATACGAAGTGCTGTCAGATGAAGACCGTGAGCTGGTGCACACGCTGGAGGCGCACCACTCGCTCTACTACAGCCAGGGCCGGGCCGGTCTGCTGCCGAAGAAGAAGGACGACGGCACCTACGGCATGTACGGCTATCACGACATGGACATCTCGGTTCGGCCGATGGTGAAGTACCACCCCGACACCGGCCGTCCCAATCTGCTGATCGGCCGGCATGCGCACGACATCATCGGCATGGATCCAGACGAGTCGGTGGCACTGCTGGATCGGCTCAATCGAGAGGCCTGCCAGCCACCGCGTACTTACCAGCACGCGTGGACCGAGGGCGAGGCCGTGATCTGGGACAACCGCCGGCTCATGCACCAGGGCGTGCCGTTCGACATGTCCCAGCCGCGCAAGATGTGGCATTCACGCATCGCCGGTGAGCTCGAAACCGAGCTGGCGCTCAATCACACGGCCGAGACGGCGGGCTTCAAGCACGGCCGCGACGCCATCATGAACTCGGTTTCGTAGCCGGTCCGATACCTGCAACGAGAGGAACATCGTGGCTGCGTACGTCATCACGCGGGTCAACGTCACCGACCCGGATCAGTACGAGAAGTACAAGGCGCTGTCGCCAGCCGCGGTCGCCGAGAGCGGCGGGAAATTCATCGTGCGCGGCGGCGATTCAGTGACCCTCGAAGGTCCTGACGAGAATCGCCGCATCGTGGTGCTGGAGTTCCCCGATGTGGACTCGGCGAAGAACTTCTACGACTCCGAGAAGTACCGCCACGCTCGCGACGTCCGGGCGGGTGCCGCCGAGTTTCAGATGGTGGTCGTCGAAGGCGTCTAGCCCGACCGCCGCAGACGCCTACGTTCGGGTAGCGAGCACACAGGAGCAGGCAACATGGCGCGCACGTCGATCGAGATCGAGAGCTTCCAGCACGCGAACCCCATTCCGGCGGCCACTCGGATCGGGCCGCTGGTGGTGTCCAGCATCACGCCGCCGACGAATCCGGGCAGCCGCGACGTCCCCGACACCCTCGAAGAGCAGATCGACAACCTGTTCACGCACGTCGGCCAGATGCTCGAAGGCGCCGGCGCCACCTGGGACGACATGGCGAAGATGACGTTCTACGTCGCCGATCCTGCTGCGTCACGCCCGGCGCTGAACGGCCCGTGGCTGGAGCGTTTCCCCGACCCCGAGTCGCGCCCCGCTCGCCACAACATGAAGGTGGAGGGCGGCGGACCGGTGCAGATCTCCTGCACCTTCGTGGCCTACGTCGAAGACTGAGCTTGATAAGCCTCAGTTCTCGTCGTCAGGCAACCCCACACCGCTGTGTCACTCTTCGGGGTCTCCGACCCCGAAGCTGATCTGGCCGAGGGGGCCGAAGTCGGCGACGATGGCATCGCCGGGGCGGATCGTGCGGGCACGGATGAACGAGCCCGACAGGATGGCATGGCCGGCCGACATGGTGACGCCGAACTCGTGGAGCTTGCGGGCCAGCCAGGCCACCGAGTTGAGCGGGTTGCCCATGACGGCCGCGGCAGTGCCGGACTCTTCGAGGTCGCCGTTGAGATACAGCGCACCGCCGATGTGGCGGATGTCGACGTCGGTGAGCTCGGTGGGGCGGCCGCCCACGATGATGAATCCGCATGAGGCGGCGTCGGCGATGCTGTCGGCCACGCCCGCCTGGGTGCTGCGCCGGTTGTAGCGCCGGTCCACCACCTCGATGGCCGGAAGGATGAAGTCGGTTGCCCGCATCACGTCGATGGCGTTGGTGTCGGGCCCGCCGAGGTCGGACTTCAGCACGAAGACGATCTCGATCTCCACCAGCGGAACGTTGAGGATCGACGCCGGCACGATCGAGCCCTCGTCGAGGAACCAGTTGTCGAACAGCGTGCCGTAGTCGGGCTCGGTGGCGCCCGACGTCGAGCGCATGGCCTTGGACGTGAGCCCGACCTTGTACCCCTTGATGACGCGGCCGGCTGCCACCTTGGCGTCGGTGACGTACTGGCCGATGGCATACGCGTCGTCGTTGTCAGCGCCCGGGTAGGTGTCGGTGATCGGGTCGATCCACTCGCGGGTGTTCTCGGCACGCAGCAGCGCTGCAGCCGCTTCACGCCGCTGCTCGTCAGTCATCGCCATGTCGTGCTCCCCGCCTCCAGCGCCTTCGCGCGCCTCATGACCAGCCGGCCCAGTCAGCCGAGAACGCTAGAGCTTGCGCGGCCCCAGTCGTTCGCCGCTGCAGAACTCGGCGAACGTGCTGACAGGTCGGATAGCCGCCGCGAACGGGGCTTGGCTCATGCGAAGCCGAAGATCGGCGGGAAGGCCACGACCACGAGCGCGGCCCAGGCGGCGTAGATGCCGAAGTGGGCGGTCTGCCAGCGAACGATGTCGCCGAACGGGCGCCGCCGGCGCCACAACTCCAGATACAGCCACACGCTCCCGCCCAGATTCACCAGGAAGATGACGTTGATGCCTGCGATGGCCGCCCGATTCGGGCTCCAGCCGAAGTCCGCGATGCGCCCGACGACGGCAACCAGCGTCAAGACACTGGTGAGCAGCCCCGCAGCGGCGAGCAGCGCGGCAGCGCCATCGAAGAATCCCGGCCGATCGCCTGAGCGCCTCGCGGCACCGCAGAACAGCAGCAAACCGACCACGAAACCCAGCAATACGTTGAACAGGATGAGCGCCTCTCGGTCGGCCTCGATGCTCCGGCCCGTCGCCGGCACCGCCACGAGAAAGACAACCAGCATCGCTGCGAACAGGGGCGTGAAGATGTACGCCAGCATCGAGGCGAATCTCGAGACGGCACCCGCCCAGAATTCGACGAGCCAGGCGGTGACAACAACGGCGCCGGCCGACCCGGCCACCATCACCCACTCGGTCATCCATCTCGTGTCGATGTCGAGGGCCACGAAGGCGCCGACGGTGAGGGCGCTGAACACCGCGCCCGCCAGCGCGATCAGCACGCCGTACACAATCCACTCGCCTGTGAAGCGCACGTAGTCCATGCGCGGGCCGGCCAGCCTCCAGCGCTCTCCGGTCCGAGCGAGGCCGATGACCAGCCACAGCAGCACCGGCAGGTGCAGCGCGGCGAGCACGAACGTGGAGCTGTCATCGTCGAACGGGTAAGCGTTGATGACCGCCGCCGAGGCGGCGACGACAGCGCCGATCACGGCCGTCACCCACGAGGGCGGCCGCTTCAGCCACACGAACCAGCCCGCCAGCGCCGGCAGCACGAGCAAGCTGAAGTTGCGCGCATAGAAGCTGGCGTCGTCGGAGTCGGTCAGGTTGAATCCGAATGCCTCGGGCAGCCGCACCGCAATCGCTGCTGCGACCGCGAACGCGGCCATGATCCAGAACCCGCGCCGCTCGGCACCGCGCTCGCCAGCATCCGCCGCGGCATCGGCATCCGTCGATGCTGGCTCGGGCTCGTCCCACATTCCTGCGAAGCGCTCCCGAGCGAACGCCCTCACTTCAGGATCGGTCGCAGCCAGCCGCCGTGCCGCAACAAGCAACGCCTCGTCAGCGGAGAGGCCGTCCGCCCGAAGCGCCTCGGCCGCTGCCCGTAGGCCGGCGTGCTCGACAGTCGGACCGGCCGCCGCCGAATCGCCCGGCTCAGTCATGGCAGCTAGTAGGTGGCGTTGCCCCAGGTTTCGTCGAAGACGATCTCCGACAGCGGCAGCCGGTCGAGCTTGCGCGGAAACGGCGTCGACCGGTATCCGACCGCGATGTGGGCCGCAGTGGCCACGCCCTCGGGAATGTCCAGCATCTCGGCGACCTGTGGCTCGTACATGCACAGCAGGGTGGTGAGCGCAGTGCCCAGGCCGGCCTCGCGGCAGCCGAGCAGGAAGTTCTGCACGGCGGGGTAGATCGAACCGCCGCCTACAACGCTGAGCCGGCCCAGCTCGGTGTCGGTGGGATGGACGCCGTCGATGTAGCCGCAGGCCACCACGATCACAGGCACCTCGGCGAAGTGCTCAGCGAAGTAGTCGGCGCTGTCGAGCAGCCGCTTGGCCTTGTCGCCGACAATCTCGATGTCGCCGCTGCGAGCCATGCCCAGGTAGGCCTTCCACGGCTCGAGGTACCACTCCTGCAGCTGCTGCTTCTTTGCCTCGTCGCGCACCACGATGAACCGCACCGGCTGGCGGTTGCCACCCTGCGGCGCATGCCGGGCGTAGTCGAACGCCTGCTCCAGCGTCGCGTCCGACACCGGATCCTTCGTGAAGTACCGCGTCGTCATCGACGTCAGTGCTGCCTCGCCAAGTTCCATGATTCCCTCGCTCTGGTCGTGCCACCCCACCTCCGGCAACAACCAGATCGAGCGTGACGGCGCAACAGTACCCACCACCGGTCACGCTGTCGGCGTAGTCCGCTAGTGCGGGGCCGTGTCGACGGCGTGGCTCTACCGGAGCAGTGCGAGCACCTCGCCCTTGCCTTCAGGCCCCAGCGGTCGAATGCCGTGCTCGTAGTCCCAGACTCCAGTCGACGTATCAAGAACCTCATAGATCCGCGATGCAACTCGCCGCACGCTGTCAATGCCTGTTGGCCAGCTGTGGTCATCTGCGCATTGTCGAATCTCGTCTGATTTGGTGTGGACGTGATCAAGCCATCGCTCAAGCGCAGCGGGTGCCAGTAAGGAGTCCCTCTTCTTGCTGTTGACGCTCGAAGTCGTCATGAGGAAATTCTCGATTTGAGACAGATGTACCCGCGACCACGGCAAGACGTGATCTAGCGAACCGCCAGATGTAGGCAGCGAATCACCGCTGAAGATGCAGCGCCCGCCCTGCAACTGAACCAGACGCCGACGCATGCTCGAAGGCGGCATGATCCGGTCGCGGCCAAAAAGGTGAGAATAGACATCGTCAACTGGCTGCGTAATGCGGTTGATCCTTGCGACCGTCTGGGCGAATCTGAACTCGACCAAGGGACGGAGCACACCTGCGAATCTGGTGAGACTCTCCGCGACACCGGGAAGCAGCGTGAGCCCGGACTCGTCCAGCGTCACGTTGTACAGAAATGGTTCGGGATCACCCGGCAGATTTTGAAGTTTGTCTACAGGGTTCTTCAGTAAGGTCGCCCGAACCTTGACGAGCGCCGTCTCAAACTCCTCTGCCCACTCTTGTTGCCATGGAGAACCTTCAGCACTGTGCCTGACGACGTCCAGCGGCTTGTCGCGGAGGTTTCCGCACCCCCGGTCTGCGAGCAGCTTTCTCAGCCTGTGGATCTCCTGCATGACTGTCGTGTCATCAGCCGTCGTGCCATCGTTCCGCCGTTTGCTGACCGAACTCTGACGCAGCGTGAGTTCGCCACCGGCCCCCGCGTACGGACGTGCATGCTCCCAGTGAATCTCGAGGTAGCGCTCGGCCATCGTTGGCCGCGTGATGCTCGGGTCATCCCGGTCGAGTGTCGGAGCCAAGTCGAGCAGCGTGAGCAACAGACCAAGCTTGTTAGTACCCGTCTTCGATGAGCGGTCGAGAATCTCCAACACTCCCTGGATGGGGTCCAACCGAGCTGAGCTACTCGATGCCGGGATGGTCACCGGAGCGACCGTAGCCGCAGATCTCGCACACGCACCCCGCGTGATTGAGCTGTTCAGATGGACAATCAACCTGAATGCCGAGATGGATGAGTTGTGCGTTGAGCCTGGCGACTGTCAGCGCTTGGAACCGGTGGCTGGATCCGTCGACGAATTGGACATAGGCGACGGGCCCGAAGTGATACTCGTTGGCGCCAGTCTCCTTGTTGATGATGTCGACGTCACCCCACCAAGTGTCGAAATCGGCAACATCGCTCGCTGCTCTTGACGAGGCCGTTGCGCGACTTCTGGCATCGATCTCGGTCAATTCGGATCCGGCGTCCATATCAGGCATTTCCACTTCCCATAGCAGCGACCTCAATTTCGCAACGGGGTGTGACGCCCATTGTCGATGAGACGTCCGAATGGAGACTTCAACCGGGTGGAGAGGGGACCGAAAATATGGATGCACGAGGTTGCGCGCGCCTAGGTTCGGGGCGAGGCAGGCTGAGGCCGGCCTGAGGCGTGCTGGGAGGACGGGTGAGCGAGGCAACCGACGCTGAGGAACGGGAGGTGATGGACTGGCAGCGCTACGGCGTCGCCGTACGGGAGCTGGCGCAGATGATCGCCGACGACGGCTACCGGCCCCACATGATCCTGGCGATCGCCCGGGGCGGGCTGTTCTGCGCCGGCTCGCTGGGCTACGCCCTGTCAGTCAAGAACATCTACGTCATGAACTGCGAGTACTACACCGGCGTCGACGAGCGCCTCGAAGTGCCGATCATGCTGCCGCCCACGCCCGACCTCATCGACCACCGCGACTCCGACATTCTCATCGCCGACGACGTCGCCGACACCGGCCACACGCTCAAGCTGGTCTACGACTTCTGCCTGCCGCGGGTGCGCAGCGTCCGCACCGCGGTGCTGTACGAGAAGCCGTGGTCGACGGTCAACTGCGACTGGGTATGGCGCCGCACCGACCTGTGGATCAATTTCCCCTGGTCGACCGAGCCGCCCATCGTGACCGACGAGCAGGCCCGCTCCTGAGCTCGGCGCACCGGCTGCGGCGCTAGGCGACCTCGCCACAGTCGGAGCACTCGCCGTAGAGATCGAGGCTGTGGCGCAGGGGCGTGAAGCCCGCTGCGCCCGCGGCCCCGGTCAGTGCCCGATCCACCTCGGCCTCGAGCTCGCCGTCGATGCGCATGTCCTCGATCGTCCCGCACGACACGCAGATCAGGTGATGGTGATGGCCGAGCAGCGCTTCGGTGAGCTCGAAATGCGCACGGTCGCCGCCCGCACTGATGCGAACCACGATGCCGCCCTCGCGAAGCGCTTCGAGGTTGCGATATGCCGAGCTCTGGGGCACCTCGGGAACGGTTGACACGATGTCGCGCAGCGTGAGCGGCCGTTGCGCCGACGCCAGCACCGTGACGAGGGCGCGCCGTCCGTCGGTGTAGCGGTGCCCCGCTACCGCGAGCCGCTGCTTCACATCTTCGTGGAGCTGCTCGAGATCCTTCGGAGGCTCCATCCGGCTGTCCCGGTCAGATTCGCGAACGGGCCAAGGAGGCGCGGCCCGGTCGCCCACGGCGGTCACAGTTGGCGGGCGTGCTCATGGGAAGCATCGTGGTCAAAGTCGTGGTGGTGACCGTGGTGGCTGCCCGCCGGCGAGAACTGTCCCTGGTGGGAGTGCGAGATAACACCGACATTCGGGCCACAGCCAGGATCGCCCGCCTCATGGGCGTGGATGCTCTCCATGACGAACTCGCGCTCGGCACCGTCGCGGGCCACCACTTCGCCGCCGAAAGCCGCGGTCAGGTTCGCATCGGTCAGCACCTCGTCGGGAGGCCCGTCGGCAAGCACCATCCCCTTCAGCAGCAGCACACGATCGCAGCGTCGTGCCTCCTGCAGGTGGTGCGTGGACATCACCACAAGATGCCCGGCGGCACGCTCAGCCTCGATCACCTCGAGAATGGTCGTCTGGCTCGGCAAGTCGAGGCCGGTGATCGGCTCGTCGAACAGCAAGCAGTCATAGTCGGACGCGAGCACCATTGCCACCATGACTCGCTGACGCTGACCCCCGGAGAGCTCGCCGAAGGAACGCTGACGCAGGTGCGCAACGTCGAGCCGCTCAGCCGCAACACGAACCGCTTCCTTGTCGCTGCGACGAAACCGCTTCAGCAGTCCGCGACTGCGATAGCGCCCGATGGTCAGTACCTCTTGCACCGTCATCGGCATGAAGGGATGCGGCTGGTGGTGCTGGCACACAAACCCCACCCTGACGTCGCCGAGAGACTCCATTCGGCCCGACGTCGGGCGCTGTAGCCCGCTGAGCACCCGCAGCAAGGTGGTCTTGCCGCTCCCGTTCGGACCCATGAGTGCGACCGACGACGCGTCTTCGAGCTTCAGATCGCCTGTTTCGAGCACATGGCAGGGCCCAAAAGAGACTCGGACGTCGTGGAGATGGAACAGGGCGTGCCTCACTTCGATTTCGAAGGTGGTTGGGTGCTCCAGCCTCGATAGGGTAGCTGAAACTGGTTCTCATTCTCAAAACCTGAAGTGAGGCTAGAGCACCACTGGGGCTCTTCCGCACCTGAATCGGAGCATAGGGGAGGCACAAATGACGGTCGAAGCTGGCGCGAGTCAACGGAGGCGTCGACGGATCCGCAAGAGCGGATTGGTGGTGGCGGCGGCTGCGGCGCTGTTCGCTGCTGCATGCACGGGAACCGATGCTGATACCGACGCGGCTGACGCGACAGACGCATCCTCGGCAGTGCCGTCGGTGGTCACCACGACGAGCATCTGGGGCGACGTGGTCAGCAACGTGGGTTGCGAGGACAGCGTGTCGGTAACCACCCTCATCCCGCAGGGCGGCGATCCGCACTCCTACGAGCCGTCGTTGCGAGACCGCGAGACGATGGGCGCAGCCGACCTGGTGGTGGCGAACGGCCTGGGTCTCGAGGAGCGCCTCCACGACACCCTGGAAGCTGTCGCAGCTGAGGGCGTGCATGTGTTCGAGGTGGCGGAGCACATCGACACCATCGAATTCGAATTCGGCGGAGCGCACGGCGGGCACGGCGATGACGAACACGATGACCACGGCGACGAGGACGGGCACGACCACGACGACGACGAGGGACACGACGACGACCACGACGAAGGCCACGACGAAGGCCACGACGAGGACGACCACGCCGACCACGACGACGAAGACGGCCACGACCACGACGACGAAGGTCACGAGGACGACCACGACGAGGAAGACGGCCACGACCACGACGACGAGGGTCACGAGGACGACCACGACGAGGAAGACGGGCACGACCACGACGAAGACGGCCACGACGACGAGGACATGCACGACCACGAGGACGAAAACGGGCATGAAGACGAGCACGGGCACGACCACAGCGGTGGCGACCCCCACGTCTGGCTCGATCCGCAGCGCGTCGCCGGAGTGCTCGGCGAATTGGCCGACGAACTGATCCATGCCGGCGCAGATGCCGACACCGTCAACCGCTGCTTGGATTCCTACCGGAAGGCCTTGGAAGACGCCGATGCCGAGGTCGCCGAGATTCTCGACGCAGTGCCGGCGGATCGCCGCATCCTGATCACCAACCACGATGCGTTCGGCTACTTCGCCGACCGCTACGGCTTCGAGATCGTGGGCACCGTGATTCCCTCACTCTCCACGGCAGCCGAGACCAACCCCGCTCTGCTGGAGGAGCTGGCCGAGATCATCGAGCACGAAGGCGTGCCCGCTGTGTTCTCGGAGACGACACACTCCGATGTCGATATCCAGGCCTTGGCGACCGCCGCAGGCAACATCAACGTGGTGCAGTTGCTCACTGGCAGCCTCGCGCCTGAAGGTGAAGACGGCGACACGCTGATCGGAATGCTGAGGTTCAACGCACAAGCAATTGCGGATGCGCTGGGTTGAGGGATCTAGCGTTGCGGCGACACCACCCCTGACCAGGGGCGAGCCGACCACCAGCCCATCAGGGGGATGACATGACGTTCCTCACCGATCCGGTGGGCTGGTGGATCGAGCCGTTCACCTCCAACCCGTTCATGACCAAGGCGCTGGCCGCGGGACTGCTCGCGGTGCTGACCACCTCGATGGTGGGCACCTGGGTGGTGCTGCGAAGCCTGAACTTTCTCGGCGACGCCTTGGCGCACGGGGTGCTTCCCGGCATCGCGATTGCATTCATCGTGGGCTTCGACACGGGCCTCGGCGCTCTAGTAGCGGCAATCGTGATGGTGAGTGCCATCTCGTTCATCCCGCGCATTTCGCCCCTCTCCGAGGACACCTCTATCGGCGTGCTGTTCGTGGGACTGCTGGCGCTCGCCGTGGTGATCATGTCGTCGGGGGCAGCCGCCGGCACCGGCGACATCGACCGCTTCCTGTTCGGCTCGATCACCGGCGTGCAGAACACAGACCTCGTGCGCCAGGCGGTGGTTGCCGTGGTGGCTGTCGGCGGTGCAGTCGTGTTCTATCGGGCGTTCTTCGTGATGACCTTCTGCGAGGTACAAGCAGAGATGGCCCGGCTTCGCCCACGCCTCACGCACGGTGTACTCATGGCGTTGCTGGCCGTCACCATCGTGGGTTCGTTCCAAGTAGTCGGAAGCCTGCTCGTCATGGCCTTCTTGATCGCCCCGCCAGCGACTGCCTCGATGTTCCTGCGGCGTGTGCCGCTCATCATGGTCGTCGCGGTGCTGATCGGAGCGGTGTCGGTCTATGTCGGCCTGCTGCTGAGCTATCACCATCGGCTCGCCGGCGGCGCATCAATGGCCCTGACGGCCGTCGCCATTCTGTTCGCGACGATGCTGATCAGGGCGCTCGTGTACGCGCTGCGGCCGGCGCCGCCCGACGACCAACTGCCCGTGCAGATGCTCGCCGACAGCCGCTGAGCGCCGCAGGAGGCGCTTCCGGTTACTGCTCGCCGTCGGTGAAGCTCGTGTAGATCGTGGGATTCTCGAGGTCGGCGAGCTGCTGGTTGCGGTGGTTGACATCGGCGAGCAGCTCGGGATGCGACAGCACCCAGAAACGCCTCTCGTACATGGCCTCGATCACCTTGGCGGCCACTTCGGAAGGGTCCATGCCTCGTTCCAGCGCAGCGGCGATATTGGCGTTGCGGCGGCGGGCGTCCGCGGTCTCCGACGGTGCCTCGCCCTCCGGTCGAGGCCGGCGCTCACGGCGCAGCTCTTCGGGCCGGTTCCGCTGGGCCGTGGCGATGTTGGTGCGCACCACGCCGGGGCACAGCACCGACACGCCCACATCGGCGTTGCGGTCGCGCTGCATCTCGAGGTGCAGCGTCTCCATGATCGCCACCACGCCGTACTTGGCGGCGTTGTAGGGGCCGAGGCCGGGCACCGACATGAGCCCGGCCACCGAGGCGGTGCTCATGATGTGGGACTCCTCGGCCTCGATGAGATGGGGCAGGAAGTGATGCACGCCGTGGATCACGCCCCACAGGCATACGTCCACCACCCACTTCCAGTCGACGAGCTGCTGGTTGCGGATCAGCCCTCCCCCGCCGACGCCGGCGTTGTTGCACACCATGTGCACGGCGCCGAAGCGGTCGATGGTGGCCTGCGCCAGCGCGCCCACCGAGTCGGCGTCGGTCACATCGGTGATGACGCCGAGCGTCTCGACGCCGTGGCCGGCCACCTCGGCCTCGGCGGCACGCAGCGGCTCTTCCTCGATGTCGGCCAGCACCACGTTGGCGCCCTCGCCGGCAAATCCCAGTGCCAGGGCCTTGCCGATCCCCGATGCGGCCCCGGTCACCACCGCGACGCGTCCGGTCATGGTCTCCATGTCTGTCCCCCTCTTGCGAGATTGCCTGGGCTGCGTCTCGCGCTCAGGCGTTGAGCCGCTCGAAGCGCTCCATGACGTCGAGATACTCGCTGATCATCTCTTCGACGACCCGCGTGGCCGAGATCGACTCATTGAGCTGCCCGACCACCTGGCCGACGAAGTAGTTGGCGAGCTCGACCGCGCCCGTATTGGACGGGTTCATGGCGGCCCGGTCGATGCGGCGGCTGGCAGCGCCGATCAGCATCGGCTGCAGCGGCATGGGCAGCGTGCCCGGCGAGTTCTCGCCCTCCCACTCGTCGGTCCAGGCCGAGCGGAGTTGGCGGGCGGGCTTGCCGGTGCGGGAGCGTGAGCGCAGCGTGTCCGACGAGCCTGCCGCCAGAAACTTGTCCTTCACGACGGGATGCGTCTCGGCTTCCTGGGTGGTGAGCCAGACCGACCCGCACCACACGCCCTGGGCGCCCAGCGCCAGCGCGGCAGCCACCTGACGCCCGTTGCCGATGCCGCCTGCTGCCAGCACGGGTACCGGCGCAATGGCATCCACCACCTCGGGCACCAGCACCATCGTGGCGATGTCGCCGGTATGGCCGCCGGCCTCATGGCCTTGGGCGATGACGATGTCGACGCCTGCGGCGACATGACGCTCAGCGTGCACCTTCTTGCCGGCCAGCGCACCCACGAGCACATCGTTGTCGTGGGCCCGCTCGATCATGTCGGGCGGCGGCGGGCCGAGCGCGTTCACGGCCAGCCGGATCGGGTACGAGAACGCCACGTCCATGAGCGGCACCGCCTGGGCGTAGGTCATGGGCGGCTCGGCGTCGCCGGCAATGGCGCCGGGCTTGTCCTCAGCCGGCAGCGGCGGGACGTCGTAGCGCTCCATCATGTCGTCGAGAAACTCGCGGTGCGCCGGCGGGATCATCGCCTTGAGGTCCTTGACCGACAGCTCGCCCTCAGACTTGCCCTCGTACTTGGCGGGCACGATGATGTCGACGCCGAATGGCCGGCCGCCCACCTCGTCCTGGATCCAGCCCATGTCGATGTCGAGCTGCTCGGGCGTGTGACCGGCTGCGCCGAGCACGCCGAAGCCGCCCGCCTTGGTCACCGCCGCCACCACATCCCGGCAATGGGTGAATGCGACGATCGGAACGTCGCAGCCCAGCATCTCGCACACAGGTGTCTTCATGCCCCGAAACTACCGGCGCGCAGCGCCTCCTCGCAGCGGACGGGCGCCTCGCGGCGCTCTGCAGCACGGCGGCATCGCACGGGCAACACCGCGCTGGCGCTGCGACCGGCTAGAGAACAGGAATGCCCAAGCGCCGCAAGCGTTCGACCGGCACCTCCGCCGTCGCGCTGCTCGCTGTCACGGCGCTGACAGTCTCGTCGTGCACGGGAGGCGGCGACGGATCGACGAGATCGACCGTCCCTGAGTCCGAGCCAGCACCGTTGGAATTGGCCGGAGACGACTCGGTCACGAACGTTGCCGAGCTGTGCCTGTCTGGCGGCGAGCCACTGCCGCGCGACGACGAGCTCGTGCTGGGCCGGCTCGACAATGGCCTCACGTACTACGCGAGGTCGAACGATGTTCCCGCAGGCCACCTAGATCTGCGTCTGGTCGTCAGGGCCGGCGGCGTCACCGACCCGGACGGTGCCGAAGGAACTGCTCACTTCGTCGAGCACATGCTCTTCAACGGGACTGATCTGTACCCGCTCAACGAACTGCACCAAGCACTGCGCGACATCGGCGTCGAGTTCGGCCCGGACGAGAACGCATTCACGTCATACGACTCGACCGTATACATCATGTCGATCAGCACGAGCGGCACCGAACGGCTCGTCGACAAAGTGCCAGTGGCCTTCGAGATCCTGAGCCAGTGGGCGTCATTCGCCAGCATCAGCACGAGCGAGGTCGAGGCGGAGCGCGGCATCGTCCAGAACGAGCTCGACCTGCGAGATGGCTCAGCCTTCGGGCACGTCGGCCGAGTGACGACAGACCTGATGTTCGAAGGCACGCCGTACGAGGGCGACCGCATCGGCGGCACCGCAGCCTCGCTCGCGGGCATCTCCCCCGCGCAGCTTCGGCAGTTCTACGACACCTGGTACGTGCCCTCGAACATGGCAGTGATCGCAGTCGGCGATCTCGAGGTGGACGAACTGGAAGCGCATATCGAACGCCATTTCCGCAGGCTGCGTGCTGAGGCTTCCGTCCCGAGCCAGGAGGCGTGGGCGGCGCCGATCGCCGACGGCCCCCGGTTCGCCTCGGCCGTGCATCCCGACATCGGCAGTCCCTACGCCACCATCAGCTGGCTGACTCCTGCTTGGCCGGAAGGCACCGCTTGCGGCGAGGCGCTCAACGTCCTCGACCGGCTGCTGCTGAGCATGCTGAATGCCCGGCTGTCCCGGGCACACGAGGCGGGCACGCTGTCCCAAGCGAACTCGCCGCTCGTCCGCGAGCAGGCTCCCGCTCGGTGGGTCCGGTACCACTCGGCCGAGCTGCAGGGGCCCGAACTCGGAGCGGCCGTCACCGACTTCTGGTCCGTGGTGACAGGAACGGCGGTGCACCCGTTCACCAATGTCGAGTTGGCGCAGGCGATGGGCAGTATTCGGGCACAACTCAACGACGAGTCGAAGGATCGGCAATCGCGCAGCGATTTCCGGTACGCGCAGGACTATGCGGACCACTTCGTCGGGGGCAAAGATCTGCGCGACGCAGACAATTGGCTGGCCGGCGCAATCCAGACTCTCCATGGCATTTCGCTCGAGGGCTTGAATCGCTATCACCAATGGGTTCTCGCGAGATCCCAACCGGTCGTGGTGGCAGCCGGGTCGGACCAATCCGCGCTGCCGTCGACAGACGAACTCGCATCGGCGATCGCATCGGCTGCGCCCGCGGCCCCGACACCCATCGATGCAGTCATCAGCGAGCTCATGAAGCGTCCGGATGCCGTGGACCCAGTGAGTTCGAGGCAGCAGCCGAACGGCCATCGCACCATCCATGAATGGACCTTCCCCAACGGTGCTCGGGTCGTGTACGAACAGGGCAATTCGGCGCCTGGCTCTGTTCATTTCTTTGCTGAGTCCCGTGGCGGCCTCTCGCAGCTGCCTCCGGGCAGCGCTGCGCTGGCGCCATTCGCACTCGAGGCCGTGATGGCCAGCGGCGTCGGCGAACTGTCGGCATCACAAGTCCGCGCGAAGTTGGAACAGGCAGATGTCCAGCTGACACCGTTCATCGAGCACACGGCCGAGGGCTTCTTCGGCTATGTCAACACAGCAGGTCTCGAGACGATGTTGGCATACGTCCATCTACTGTTCACCGAACCCAGGGTGAGCGAGACCGCAGCGCGCGGTGCCCAGCAGAGTGCGCGCAATGCGGTAGCAGAGATGGGAACTTCGTCGGGCCGCCAAGCCCGGGCCGCCTACGCGACGGCACGCTTCGGCGACAACGAGTACTTCAGGGTGAGTCCGACTGCAGCCGAAGTCGAGGCCATGACGCCCGATGGCCTGCTGACGCTTTACGGCAATCGCTTCGTCGGCGTCGACGATCTGGTCATCGCAGTCTCCGGCAACGTGGTGAGTTCGAAGGTACGGGAGCTCGCAGAGAGCTACATCGGCACGTTGCCTGCCAGGACGCCTGACCTGGGGGTCGACCGCAGGCCCCCGCATCCCGAGGGCCCGACGCGCAGAGAGGTAGCCGCGGACACTCTTGCAGAATCAGGCCTCGAGTATCACTTCGAGCTTCCCGTTGATCTGTCGCCCGAGCTGGTCGCAACGTCCGATGTTCTGACAGCGATTCTCAACGAGCATCTCGTGCAGTGGGTACGAGAGGATCTGGGGCAGACCTACGCGGTCTACATCTGGAGCGTGCCGCAGTACCGACCGGTGCCGGGGCTGTACGCCTATATCTCGGCCACCGGCCCGGGCGATGCGATGCCGGCAATCGAGCAGCGAATCGACGACGTGATACGACAGCTTGCGTCGGAGGGCCCGAGCATCTCCGACCTCGAGCAGGCGATCAGCATCGTCGCCAACGACGCGCACTTCGGCGGTCGGCTCTTTCCTCCCTACCTGCTGTTGATGCGCGAGGCCATCGGCCACGACAACGTGCCGTGGGCGCGGTCAATCGAGGATGCAGTGGGCGATATCAGCACGGCCGACGTGCGCGACCTAGCACGGCAACTGCTCGACAGCAGCCGCCGGATTGAAATCGTCCGTGTGCCACAGCGCTAGCCCTGCGTCCGCCAGCAGTGTGTATGAGCAAACGTTCCT
This sequence comes from Candidatus Poriferisodalis sp., assembly GCF_965219595.1. Lineage (NCBI taxonomy): Bacteria > Bacillati > Actinomycetota > Acidimicrobiia > Acidimicrobiales > Candidatus Poriferisodalaceae > Candidatus Poriferisodalis > Candidatus Poriferisodalis sp. The sequence goes on along the minus strand of NZ_OZ244781.1, from coordinate 2,143,094 downwards.
CCGAGCACACGGTCAGTACGCAGCAGCGTGTTTGCGGCGCTGTGGTGGCAGGATGCGCAGGTGAATACATCGGGGAGCAACTCGGGCACCATCAGCGCAGTCGGGCACAGCTATGTGGACGTCGCAACAGGAACTCGGCTGGACGCTTGGTTTCCGGAAGGAGCCACGGAGGACTCGCCGCCGGCCCGGTCGTGCTTGGCGGTGGAGCTTGGCGTCAATGTGGGCGAGACCGTCACGGTCACAATCGACGATCTGGATGCTCCACCGGCAGACCTGGCTGATGCGTACCTGCGACTGCACCTGCTGAGCCGCCGTGAGATCCAGCCTCACGACGCCAACCTCGACGGCATGTTCGGCCTGATGACCAACTGCGCGTGGACCAGTGCCGGGCCGGTGCTGCCCGAGCGGGTCGATGATCTGCGCACAGCGGCTGCGTCGCTCGGCCACCCCGTCAGCGTGACGGCGGTCGACAAGATCCCGCGCATGGTCGACTACGTGATCCCCCAGGGCGTCCGCATCGGCGATGCCGACCGGGTGCGACTCGGCGCCCACCTGGCAGACGGCACCACGGTCATGCACGAAGGCTTCGTCAACTTCAACGCCGGCACGCTCGGCCCTGCCATGGTCGAAGGGCGTATCTCTGCCGGCGTGGTCATCGGAGCGCATTCCGACCTTGGCGGCAGCGCTTCCACCATGGGGATGCTGTCGGGCGGCGGCCGGGAGCGGGTGTCGATCGGCGAACACTGCCTGCTCGGCGCCAACTCGGGCATCGGCATCGCCCTCGGCGACAACTGCACGGTCGAAGCCGGGCTCTACGTGACAGCTGGCAGCCTGATCACCCTGCCCGACGGATCCGTAGTCAAAGGCCGCGACATTTCGGGGCACTCAGGGATGCTGCTCATCCGCAACAGCGTCAGCGGCGCCATCGAGATGCGAGTAGCCGACCCGAGCCGCTGGGAAGGCATCAACCCCGAGCTCCACAAGAACTGACGACGCACCGCCCCACGGTGGTCGTAACGGTCGAAGCGCCTGCGATCACCCAATCCGAAGAGATCCGAGCCCGGAAGCGCCAGCGACGGGAGCGGTATCGTCGAATGCGCCGCAGGGACATCGAGGGGACGGCCATGGCCTACGTCGAGGACAGGATCATTCACGACGCGGATGCGCACACCATGGAGCCGCCGGAGTGGCTGGAGCCGTTCGCTTCGGCTGAGGTGGCGCGGTATGCGCTCGACCACTTCTCCATCGGCGACAACGACAAGGTGTTCGCCGACATCGAGAAGGCCCGGGCCCGCCAGGCCGACCCGGAGTTCCGCGCCGGCGCCGCAGCCGAGGTGATGCTGCGCAAGAACTACATCGCCCCGGGCGCCTGGGATCCCGCCGATCGGTCCCAAGCACTCGACGACCTGGGCTTCGCCAGCCAGCTCGTGTTCCCCTCGATGCCCAACACGCTCATCGAGGAGATGGAGCACACCGCCGAGCCCGCGCTCACCTATGCCGCTGCCACAGCGGCGAACCGGGCGCAGATCGCGTTCTGCTCAGGCGATGCCCGCTTGCTGCCGGTGTGCTCGGTGCCGCTGCAGGACATCGAACGCGCCGGGCCCCACGCCCGCCAGGCCATCGAAGACGGCGCGGCGGCGCTGCTCATCCCCAACCGCATGCCGAAGCACCACGCCCACAGCCACGTCGGCTTCGATCCCGTCTGGGCCGCCGCGCAGGAAGCCGGCATCCCGGTGGTGATGCATGTGGCCACGCCCGACCTGGTGATGCCGCCGCAGCACCGCAACAACGGCCTGCCGCCCGAGCCCGACTTCCACGGCGGCGGCGAGAACTTCCGCTCCGTGTCGTACATGGCGATCTCCGCAGCGCCGCTGCAGGCGCTGTCGATGCTGATCTTCGACGGCGTGCTCGAGCGCTTTCCGGAGCTGAAGATCGGCGTGATCGAGCTGGGCGCCGTGTGGGTGCCGGGCTTCATTCGCCAGCTCGAAGCAGCGTTCGACGCGTTCGAGCGGCACGAGCAGCGGCTCGGCAAGCTCAGCCTGCGCCCCTCGGAGTACGTGCACCGCCAGGTGCGGGTCACGCCCTACCCCACCGAGCCGACCGGCTGGATCATCGAGAACACAGCCCCGGAGATCTGCATGTTCAGCTCCGACTATCCACACGTCGAGGGCGGTCGGAATCCGCTGCGGCGCTTCGACCGCGAGGTCGAGCACCTGCCCGCCGACGTGCAGGAGAGGTTCTTCCAGCTGAATTTCGAAGATCTGATGGGCACGGCGGTGACCGATGTGCCGGTCGTGGCGGCGGCTGCATAGGCCCCGGGGCACGCAACTCGCCAACCGACGCACCCGCGCGACCACGACCCGACCCGAGAGGCGACGCTAGATGGGCATCCGGCTCGACAAGCCATGGCAGCGTCTCGATGACGCGGCAGTCGATGCACTGCCCGCGCAGCTCGGCGTGTATCACGTCGCCGACGCCGACGGCACGGTGCTGTCGGTGGGCTATGCCGGTGCGAACGAGCTCTTCGGCATGCAGTCCGCGCTCCGGCGCGAAATGGAACAACACGGCGGTGCCACGCAGTTCCGCTGCGAGTTCACCTCCAACTACCGCAGCCGCTGGGACGAGCTGCTGATGCTGCACCTCGCCGACCACGGCAAGCTGCCTGAGCCGCAGCGCGACCAAGCGCAGCGCGTCGGCCGGCTCACCCCCTCCTGATCCCTCAGCATCGACGTGCCGGGAACTCGAGGGATCAGATGATGCGTTCGGCTGCCAACGCAGCGAGGTCGTCGGCTTCCAGCCCGCAGAACTCGCGGTAGATCGCCTCGTTGTCGGCGCCGACAGGCCGGTAGGGCTCCACTTCGCGCATGTCCGACCCGTGCCAGCGCAGCGGGCTGTGCGCCAGCGGGATCTCGCCCAAGCCGTCCAGCTCGGTCCATTGGAGGAACCCGCGCTCGATCATGTGATCGTCGTGCACGACGTCGGTGACTTCGCGGACTTCCGCCACCGGCACGCCCGCCGCCGACAGTGCCGCAGCCGCCTCGGCGCGGGTGCGCCCCGACGTCCACGCCGTCACCAGCTCGTCCACCTCGTCCATGTGCTCGCAGCGACCGGCGTTGCTGCGCAGTCGCTCATCGCCGAGCAGGTCGGCCCGGCCGATCACCTCCAGCACCGCGCGCCAGTGCGAGTTCATCGCGGCGATCAACGCTATGTGCCCGTCACTGCACGGATACACGTTGGACGGCGAGACGCTCATGGCGGCATTGCGGTTGCCCATGCGTCCGGTCACACCGTGCAACTGCCACGCCTGCAATGAGGTGGTGAGCGTGTAGTACGCAGCCTCGGCCATCGACGTCGACACCAAGCGACCGCGGCCGGTGCGCTGCGCTTCGAACAGTGCAGTCACCACGGCGCCGTACAGGTGGGTGCCGCCGAGGAAGTCGATGAACGTCGCGCCGGACTTCACCGGCGGGCGGTCGGCGAAACCGTTGATGCTCATCACGCCCATGTGCGCTTGGACGGTGACGTCCATGGCGGTCCGCTGAGCATCCGGGCCGTCGAGGCCGTAGCCGCTGGCCTGGGCGAACACCAGCTTGGGGTTCGTCTGCCAGAGCGTCTCGGCGTCGATCCCGAGCCGCTCGGGAACGCCGGGGGCGAAGTTGCACAGCACCGCATCGGCGCCGCCGGCGAGCTGGATGAACAGCTCCCGGCCGCGCGGCGACTTGAGATCCAGCGACACGATCTCTTTCGACGAGTTGAGCATGGCGAAGGGCAGCTGGTGACTGTGGCCTCGCAGGGCCTCGCCGCGGGGATGCTCCACCTTGATGACCCTGGCGCCCGAGTAGGCCAGCAGCAGACCGGCGTAGGGCCCCTGGTAGATCTGCCCGAGGTCCAGCACCACCACGCCGTCGAGCGGCAGCGGTCGGGCCGGCTCGCCGGCCCCGGTGTCCGATTCGCTCATTTGAAGCTGCCGCCGAGGATGTCGCGGGCCATGATCAGCCGCTGCACCTCGCTGGGGCCCTCACCGATCCGGCGGATGCGCAGCTCCCGGTACCAGCGCTCCAGCGGCAGGTCCTTGGTGACGCCGATGCCGCCGTGGATCTGGATGCAGCGGTCGACCACCCGCCCGGCGGCCTCGGAGGCGACGAGCTTGGCCATCGCGGCCTCGGTGCGGAAACGCTCGCCGCGGTCGGCCTTCTGGGCCGCCTCCAGCACGCACCAGCGCCCGTGGCGGATGTCGATCTCGTTGTCGACGATCATCCACTGCACCGCCTGCTTCTCGGCCAATACCGATCCGAACGTCTCGCGGCTGCGGGCCCACTCGATTGCCATCTCCTGGGCCATGATCGCCGGCCCCAGGCAGCCCGCCGCATAGGGGATGCGCTGGCGGCTCAGCCGGTCGTTGGCGATGCCGAAGCCGCCGTTCACCTCGCCGAGCACATGGCTCTCGGGCACCCGCATGTCGGTGAACTCCAGCTCGGTGGCATAGCGGGTGGCTCGCAGCGTGTGCACCACCCGGCGCACGTTGAACCCGGGCGTGTCGGTGTCGACGATGAATGCCGTGACGCCGTTACGGCTCGGATCGTCTGACGTGCGGGCGAACAGCAGTGCGTAGTCGGCCTTGTCGGCACCGGAGATGAACAGCTTCGAGCCGTTCAGCACCCACTCGTCGCCGTCCTTGTAGCCCCGGGTGCGGATGGCCCGGCCGGGGTCGGACCCTCCCGACGGCTCAGTCAGGGCGAAACAGCCCATCTTCTCGCCACGCAGGGTCGGGTACAGCCAGCGCTCCTTCTGTTCGTCGGTGGCCTCGTAGAGCTGCGCCAGGCCTGCGCCGCCGAACACCCCGTAGCAGGGGTTGTACAGCCCGGCCCGGTGCTTGGACATCTCGATGGCCATGAGCGCCCGGGTGGTGGTGTCGAGACCCGGCCCGCCGTACTCCGCGGGAATGTCGAGCCCGTAGAAGCCCATGTCGCGGGTCATCTGCGTGAGCCGGGCCGCATCGTCGGGCTCAAGCTCGCCGGCGTCGGGGTCGAGGTCGGCCTCGAGGGGGATGATCTCGCTCTCGACGAAACGCTGAACGGTCTCGACGATCAGCGCCTGCTCGTCGCTCATGGAGAAGTCCACGTCGTGCCCCCTTGGGTCGGCGCCGTGTCGGCGCCCGATGCTAGGAGGCTGAGCCCCGGCCGTAGCGGCCCGCGAGCGCAGCGAGCTAGAGCGGCAAGCACAGGGCGAAGCTCGAGGCCGTGTCAGTTGGACGTCCAGGCGAGCTGAGCGAATGCCGGCGCCACGACAAGCTGCTCGCCGACCGAGACCGACAGGTCGACGCTGAAGCCTGCATCGTCGGATGTCGCGATCGTGCCAGCGCAGCCCACCGTCTCGCCGGCGCGCACCGGCGCACGATTGCGGTACGAGAGCCGGACCAGCCGGGCGCCGGGGCCTGCGGCCCGAAGCACGCACTCGGCCAGCAGCGCCCCCAGCATCTGGCCGTCGACCAGTGGTGCCGGAGCGCCCAGCCGGCGGGCGTGCGCCTCGTCATAGTGCAGGCGATGCCAGTCCCACGTGGCGGCGCCGTAGGCGACTATGTCCGCCAAGGCGATGTGTCGATGCAGCGGCCGCAGCGACCGGCCGGGGGTCAAACGTTGACGTGGCAGCGGCGTGGCGCCGTCGGCATGGTCCGCCGCGGGTTCCGCCGTTGCCGTCGCGCCATCGGCTGCCGAATCTTGGGGTCGTTTTCCCGCCGCCACCTCCGCTGTCTCCCCCGCAGGGTCTCGGGATCGCTCACCGTCTGCAGGCGGCGTGGCATCGGCATGTTCGTCCCCGGCGTCGGCGGCCGCAGGCTCGATCGGTCGGAAGATCATCGTCTCGGTGTTCGTGGCGAGCAGTTCGTCGCCAGCCGAATAGCGGGCCTCTGCGTTCACCAGCAGCAACGCTCCGCCGGCGCGATCGACCCGCTCCGTCGCATCGGCCAACGTCCAGGTCGTGGTGATGACGTCGTCGAAGCGGGCTGGCCGTTCGAACCGGTAGTCGTTGCCTCCCCGGAACATGGCGCATGGCACGGGTAGCGGCAGCTCCCAGGTGTGCCCGAGATACGAATTGCGGTCGGGGACGGCGCGACCGGTCAGCTGTGCCGTCTCGCAGATCAGTGTCGGCGGCGCTTCGTCGCGCCAGCGCTGCGGGTCGGCGCCGATGGCCAACGCGAAATAGCGAATGGACGCTCGGCTGAGCGGCTCGGGCGCCACATAGGTGTGCGTCGAGCCGAGCGCAGCGCGCACTTCGGGGGTCAGCAACTGCGTCATGGGAACGTTCGGGCCCGGCTTCAGGGCATCAAGGCGACGGCTTCCACCTCGATCAGCCACCGGCGGCTCAGCAGCCCCGACACCACGACACCGGTCGAGGCGGGGAATGGCCGGCCCATCATGCGCTGGCGCACCTCGCCGACGGCCCGGTAGTCGCCGACGCCGTCGGGCGTCACGTATTCGACCGTCTTGACGAGGTTGTCGATGGAGGTGCCGGCCATCTCGCAGATGGCGGCGATCTCTCCGTAGACAAACTCGGCCTGCCCGCCGATGTCGCCCTCGGCAACGGTCTCTCCGGTGCCGAGATTGAACGCCGTGGTGCCGGAGATGAACAGCAGCCCGCCGGCCTCCACGGCGGGGCTGAAGGTGAGTGACGAGTAGGCGTCAGCCAGGTAGGGCACCACCGTCTTGGGATGCGCCGACGCCCACACATCGAGCGCCACGAGCGCCCCGGGATGGGGAAGCTCAGGCATCAGCAACCCCGTTGATGACGGGAACTGCGGTGCGAGCAGCCGCCGGCGTGCCTCCGCGGTCTCGTTGTACTGGCGGCGGGTGGCCGCGGTGGTCTGCTGCACGATTCGTACGACGTTGCTCAAGTCCATGCCGTGGGGCTCGAGCCGGCGGCCGGCTTCTTCGAGCGCCCACTCGCACTGGCCGACGAAATCGCCCTCCAGCACCGCATTGCCGTCGTCGTCGACGGGCAGCACCTGGGGCACGTGCACCAAGCCGTCGACCTGCCCGGCTACCACCTCTACTTCCACCAGCGCCTCGGGTCGCACGAGCGATTCGACGATGAATGTCGCAGGGCGCACGCCGCCCATCGCCGAACCCAGGCTGTGAGGCCGCTGGGCCGCAATCGCATCGCGTTCAGGAGCCCCGGCCACCGTGATGTACTCGGTCACTTCAGAGCAGTCGCTGACGTCTCGCCCGGCTGCGTCGAGCACTGCTTCCACCTTGGCCCAGCACACGCTGGCCTGTTCGGCGCCGTCGCCGCGCACGGTGACCCGGCCCGACTCGGCGTCGTACGCGCCGGCGGTCTGCCCCGCCAGCCATGCAGCTCCCGAAGCGTCGATGCCCTGAGAGAATGAATACCGGCTGGTGTCCAGCCAGGGGAATGGTTCTGCTGTGATCTCCTGGGGGGGCATGGTTCGTGCTCCTCGCGCACAAACGGCGGCACGGCTGATGCCGCTCACACCTTGTCTAGTGCGCGCAAGCGTTCGACGCTAGGACGCCGGCGGCGGTACCGAGCGCACCGGCGAAGTTCCGCTGTGGGGCTGGGCTGCAGCCCCTTTACCCCGACGCGTGTGCTTAGTTGCCGGTGAAGTTCGGCGCGCGGCGCTCCACGAAGGCAGCGATGCCCTCACGGCCGTCATGTGTCAGCATGGCGTCGGTAATCGTCTTGCCTTCGAACTCGCCCGCCTGCTCGAGCGGGGAGTCGATGCCGTTGTAGATCACCCGCTTGGCGTGGCCCAGCGCCCACGCCGGGCCGTCGGCCAGCGACTGGGCCAACTCGGCGGTGGCAGCGTCGACCTCATCGTCGGGCACGACACGGTTGACCAGGCCCCACTGCTCGGCTTCCTCCGCAGACAGCACGCGGTTGGTGAGCGTCAGGTCGAGCATCCGGCGCAGCCCGATGTGGCGCGCCAGGAAGTACGACGACGTGCCGTCGGGAGTCACGCCGGCCCGGGTGTAGGCCATGGTGAACTTCGCCGACTCGCCCGCTATCACCAAGTCGAACGAGGCGGCCAGCGACATGCCGGCCCCGCCGACACTGCCGCCCACGCCCGCGACGAACGGCTTGGGCGTGCGGTTCATCTTGTTGATCGCCGCGTGCAGGTCGATGACCATGTCCGATGCGAGCTGGGGCAGACCGTCGCCCGCTGCGTGGAACTCCTTCAGATCGCCGCCAGCCGAGAACACCCGGCCTTCCGCGGTGACCGATGCAGCCTTGACTGCGTCATCGAACTCGATCTCGAGCATGACGGCTCGCAGCTCGCGTGAGAACTGCGGGTTGACGGCGTTGGCGCCCTCCGGTCGGTTGAACCGCACATGCGCGACGCCGTCACGCACTTCGTAGGTGATCGTCTCGAGGTCCATGTCTGCTCCTTGAAGAATGCGCGGACAGGTGAGCCCGATCCGGGCTCACCGGGAGGTTACGCGCCTGGGCAGCCCAGCGAATGAGCCGGCTAGCTGCGAGCGGCGGGCGACAGGTCGCGGGCGGCCTGGACTGGGTCGATGCCGCCGAACGGCATGATCGAGATAGCCGATACGTCGACACCGTTCGCGTGATAGCGGTCGATGTGCTCCCGGCAGGCTTCTGGCGGGCCATGCACCAGCAATTCGTCGACAACGTCGTCGTCGATCACCTCGAGCGCCCCTCGACGGTCGCCCTCAGACCAGCGCTCCCACATGGCGGCGAGCAGTTCGCCCCTGCCGAGCCAGCGATGGAACTCGGCATAGACGGGAACATTGAGATACGCGGCGATCGCCCGCTTGAAGCCCGCCCGAGCCACGTCGGCATCGGGATTGGGGCACACGAAGATCCGGGCGACCACCTCCTTGCCGTCACCGCCCTCATCGACATAGGGACGGACGGTGGCAACGTCGTCGGCCGAGAGCCAATTGATGATGGCGCCGTCGCCCTCGCTGCCAGCCAGCCGCAGCATGCCGGGCCGCAGGGCTGCCAGCAGGATCGGTGGCTGGATCTCGGGCGGGCGGCCGAGGCGAAAGCCGCTGATATCGAACGTGTCGTAGGTCTCGCTGATCCGTTCGCCTGTGAGCGCCTGGCGCAGGAATCGAGCGGTGTCACGTGTTCGCTTGAACGGCTCGTCGAAGGGGATGCCGTTCCAGCGTTCCACGATGACGTTCGACGATGCCCCGATGCCCATGGCGAAGCGTCCCGGCGCCGCCTCGCAGATGGCTGCGGTCTGCTGGGCCAGCAATGCAGGGCCGCGGGTGAAGGCCGGGATGATGGCGATGCCCAGCCGCACATCGGGCACCCATTGGCTGGCCAGCACCAGCGGGGTGAACCCGTCGGTGCCGTCGGCCTCCGAGCTCCAGAACTCGGTGTAGCCGAGATCTGCGAATTCGCGGTAGAGGTCGGCTTGGGCATGCAGCGGATCGCCGAAGGGAACGGTGATGCCGTAGCGCCAGTCGTGTCGATTGTCGGTCACGGCGCGCAGGCTAGTGAGCAGAGGCGAGGCGATTCCGTGAGGAGGCTCCGCAGTGCCCCGGAGGCGCACTGGGGGCTATTCGTGTCACACCCCCTGATCACACTGGGCACATGGCAGAACAGCTTGATATCGCACCTCAGCTCCGGCTGGTGTCAACCAGCCGGATGCCCCACCGGCTGAACCGGGCGACCCGCCAGGAAGGTCTGCGGGGCGTCGCTCGGGCACGGGCGGCGCTGGCCGCCACGACACGCCCGCCCGAGATCGATCTGCACGCCGCCTGATGCCGGCCGCAACAGGCCAATGCCGGCCAAACCATTGGGCGGGCAGTACGAAGGCGCAAGTACAGTGCCGGCCATGAGCAGCGCATCCGTGAACCAGCATCCCGACGACATCGTCATTGTCGACGCCGTCCGATCTCCCGTCGGCCGGCGCGGCGGCGACCTGAGCGGCATCCATCCATCCGATCTGCTCAGCGACGTGCTGACCTCACTGATGGAACGCACGCAGGTCGACCCGGGCAGCATCGGCCAGATCGTGGGCGGCTGCGTCAGCCAAGCCGGCGAGCAGACTGCCAACATTGCGCGCACTGCGTGGCTCGGCGCGGGCTATCCCCTGTCAGTTGCTGCCACCACCGTCGACGCGCAGTGCGGTTCGAGCCAGCAGGCCACCACGCTGGCGTACGGCCTCGTGCGCAGCGGCGTGGTCGACTCGGCCATCGGGTGCGGCGTCGAGTCGATGACGCGCAATCCGATGGGATCGAGCTACAAGAAGGGGCAGCGCACGGCTACCTCCCGTTACAAAGAGCACTACGAGTACACAACGCAGTTCCAGGGCGCCGAGCTCATGGCCAAGCAGTGGGGCATCAGCCGGGAAGAATGCGATGCCTATGGCCTGCGAAGCCAGCACAACGCCGCGCGGGCGTGGGCCGAAGACCGTTTCGCCACACAGATCGTCGAGATCGATGCGCCGGTGCTCGACGAAGACGGCAAGCCCACCGACGAAGTTCGCCACGTCGTGCGCGACGGCGGCATCCGGCCCACCACGGCGGAAGGCCTTGCCGGGATCTCGCCGGTGATGGACGGCGGCGTGCACACCGCCGGCAGCTCGTCGCAGATCAGCGATGGATCGGGAGCGGTTCTGCTCATGCGGGCCAGCCGTGCCAGCGAGCTGGGCCTGTGCCCGCTGGCTCGCATCGTCGACACCTGCCTGGTCGGCAGCGACCCGGTGCTGATGCTGACGGGGCCGATCGAGGCCACGAACTACCTGCTCGAGCGCAATGGCATGCAGATGTCCGACATCGACATCGTCGAGATCAACGAGGCATTCGCATCGGTCGTCCTCGCTTGGCAGCGCGAGGTGAACCCCGACATGGACGGGGTCAACCCCAACGGGGGCGCGATCGCGCTGGGCCATCCGCTGGGCGGCACCGGTGCGATCCTGCTGACCAAGGCGGTGCACGAGCTGCACCGGGCCGACAAGAACACAGCCCTCGTCACCATGTGCTGTGGTGGCGGGCTGGGCACGGGCACCATCATCGAGCGGCTCTGATCAAGCGCCGAGCAGCTTCCCTCGGTGCCTTCGCCGCAGCATGTGCGGCGGCCTGGGCCGGATGGCAGTACTTCGGCCCATCTGACGAAGCGACAGTTGCGCCTTCCGGCACGGAGGCGGCGGCAGCCGATGGCAGTGCAACCGCAGACTCTCCGGAATCGGAACTCGAGGCGGCAGCGCTGGAGCCGAACGCTGTCGTGCTGGCGGTGATCGACGGCGACACGATGGACGTCGACCTCGGCGGTCGCCGGACGACGGTGAGGTTCCTCGGCATCGACACCCCGGAGAAGACCGGCGGCTACCTGCCCGCCGAATGCGGCGGCGATGCGGCCACCCGACGGACGGCAGAGCTGCTCCCGCCCGGCACCGGGGTGCTGCTGCAGCGCGACCGAGAGCTCTATGACCGCTATGACCGGCTGCTGGCGTACGTATACCGGGCGTCCGATGGCCTGTTCGTCAATCGCTACCTCGTGCTCGACGGCTACGCCGGCACCATGCACTTCGAGCCCAACACAGAGCACCGGGCCGTGCTCGACGAGGCCCAAGCCGACGCTCGCGCCGCCGGCCGGGGAATCTGGGCCGACTGCGGCGGCCCGAACCGGCAACTCGAAGGTGCCCATTAGCGTGTCGGTGTGGCACCGCTGTCCCAGCGGCTCGGATACGGCCCCGACGACAGACTGCTGATCATCAGCGCGGCCGGACTCGGCGGCTGCCACGCGATGAACGAAGGCGTCTACGCCGCGCTGCGAGACGGCCTGGCAACCACGGGAACGCTGCTCGTGCCGTGCCCGTGGTCACGCGAGGCAGCAGCGAGGTTCCGGGGCGAGGACATCGGGGTCGCGCTCACGCTGAACGCCGAGTTCGAGCTGTACCGGTGGGGGCCGATCACCTACGGCCCGTCGCTGCTCGACGGCAACGGCGGGATGCCCAGCACGGTGGGCGATGTGTGGGACCACGCCGACCTCGACGAAGTCCGGCGGGAATGCCGGGCACAGATCGAGCGGGCAATCCTGTGGGGCTTCGACGTCACGCACCTCGACAGTCACCTCGACGTGCTCAGCGTGCGCCCCGAGTTCTTCGACGTGTACCTGGAGCTGGCAGTGGAGTTCGGGTTGCCGGTGCGGCTGATCTCCAGCGACGCCCGGCGTCAGCTCGGATTCCCCGCTGAGGATCTGCTCGGTTCCGAGGGTGTCGTGACCCCGGATCGGGTACTCCGCATCGCGCCCGGGGCCATGGGGCGGTACCGGCGGATCGAAGCGCTGCTCGACTCGCTCGAGCCGGGAGTGACCGAATTGCAGCTGCAGCCGGCGGCCGACCTGCCGGAGCTGCGATCGCTGACCGCCCAATGGGGATCTCGGGTGGAGGACCTGCTCCACTTGCGTGACAACGCTGAGCTGCGTGCCCACATCGAACGCAGCGGGATCCGGCTGATGGGATATCGAGCGCTGCGCCAGCTGCAGCGATCCGTTGCCGGCTGAGGGAACCCCGCTCTGCTCAGCCCGGCGAGCCCAGCGAACCCGCATTGCGCCAGGCTGGCAGCAGTTGCAGCCAGAGCGCCATGTCGCCGGAGACCTTGAGATCACCGGCCATGTAGTACCGGGCGGGATCGGCATCGCCGCAGACCACGTCGGCGGCGAGCTGCCACGGGGCCTCCAAGGTCAGATCAGCACCCCGGGTGGTCCCCGCAGACGCAGACGTCAGCACGCCGGATTCGAAGATCAGGCTCACGGCGACTTTGCCGTCGGGGCCGCCAGCGGTCTTCATCACGACGGTGCCCGACACGTTCCCCAAGGGCTCGTGGCCGGCGTCGGCCCACGCCGCAAGGAACTCGTCGTCGAGAAAGCTCATGGGCGCAGCCCTGCGAAGAGGTCATGCTCCATCGGCTCGGTCGCGATGCGCGACTCGAGCAGCATGTACTCCTCGTAGGGATGGATCGAGTCGGCGACGTCGTCGGGCAGGCCGAACCAGAACGGCGAGTCCGGATCGACTTGGGTGGCATGAGCCAGCAGCGCCTTGCGCCGGACCGCGTTGTTCACCTCGATGACCGCAGTGATGCGGTCGTCCCGGCTGGGTCGCCCCAGCCACTTCTCGTCGAACGGCGACTCAAGCCCGAGATCCAAGAAGGCCTGGTGGATCAGCTTCATGCGCTTGTGCGACCACACCGGCGCATACATCTTCATCGGCGTGAACGCGGGGCCGCACTCGGGGCGCCAGGCCGGTTCACCGGCGTGCGCGAATGCAGGGATGCAGATAGCGGTGACCTGCAGATGATCGGGATGCGGGTAGCGCGACTGCACCAGCGGGTAGGTCAGGATGACCTGCGGGCGCACCCGGCGGATCACGGTCACGAGCCTGGCGACCGCTTCGTCGAGGTCAGCATTGGCGAAGGCGTCTCGATGGGCGTTGGCTTCGGTATCGGGCATGCCCGAGTCGCGATAGCCCAGCATGACCACTTCGTCGTAGCCGATCTCAACCGCAGACGCGTCGAGCTCGGAGCGGCGGACTTCGGCGAGGTTTTCCTTCACCTCGGGCCGGTCCATCGCCGGGTTCAGGATGTCGCCCTCCTCGCCGCCGGTGCAGCACACGAGCGTGGTGCGGATGCCTTCATCGGCATACCGGCGGACGGTCCCCGCACCTTTCGACGCTTCGTCGTCGGGGTGAGCATGCACCGCGAGAATCGACAGTCCCGTGTCTGACTGTCCCGTGTCCTGTGACATCGGCGGTCAAGCTACCGGGGCACGCACGATGCTGACCGGAGGCAATGATGGTCCCGACGAAAGCCTGTCCAACCATGACGGGCAGGCTCACGCCCGGCAGACGCAGGTCCGGCTGGTCTGGTTGGTCCGGCTGTCCTGTGGTGGTGATCGCCGCGCCGGTGTCCCAGCTTCCCGTCAGGCCCTTCCATCGGACCATTGCCTGTTTGCAACTCATGCCGTACCCTCCCGTGGCTAATCGCTAGGCAGGAGTCGGTTGCTGATGAATACCCCCCCCCAGCGGAATGTCAGAGATCGCCTAGACAAGCCCATGCGTCGTTGGCTGGTGCTGCTGTTGACGGCGTCGCTGCTGGGGGCGACGTTGCTCGGCGCACCGTTCACGTCCGTGGCCGGCGCAGACGGCGGTACTGGGACTGACACCGCGCCGGAGGCGTGCGACACGGCTGACGCCATAAGCAAGGCGCGCGCCGCGTTCGACTGGCACGACCGCCATGGCTCGCTGACGCCGATGTTCTGGCGCATCCTCAACACGCTCGGCGCCGACAACCTGCCCGCCAAACCCGCCAACGTCACCGACGACACCATCACCGCCGCGGATGTGGAAACGTTCAGCAACGGCAAGACATGGACAGGGTGGCAGCCGATAGGCGACGCGCTCAAATGCACCGAAAAAGCCGCCGAAGACACCGACGACGGCTCAGACACCAGCGACGGCGAGAGCGCCGATCCGGCGCCGGAGGCGTGCGACACGGCTGACGCCGTCAGCAAGGCGCGCGCCGCGTTCGACTGGCACGACCGCCATGGCTCGCTGACGCCGATGTTCTGGCGCATCCTCAACACGCTCGGCGCCGACAACCTGCCCGCCAAACCCGCCAACGTCACCGACGACACCATCACCGCCGCGGATGTGGAAACGTTCAGCAACGGCAAGACATGGACAGGGTGGCAGCCGATAGGCGACGCGCTCAAATGCACCGAAAAAGCCGCCGAAGACACCGACGAGGGTGCCGGAGCCGACGACGGAACTGAAACCGACGACGGCCCAGACACCGGCGACGAGGACGGACAGGACACCGATCAGGACACACAACAGCAACAGCAGCAGTCCTCTCAAGACCAGCAGAGCCAGCAGGACTCGCTGCAACAGGAGAGCCAACAGGACCAGGTGGCGTGCTCGCTGGAGTGGGCCGGCAACGGCGGCAGCGACACGGTCACGGTTCGTGAGGGCCGCGACGCGTTCTCACACATCATCGTGCGCGGCACGGAGACGACATGCGAGACGAACGGTTTTTCACCCCGGCATGTGTGCGCCCGTGTCCAAGTCGGCGGCAACCTCCAGGGCCAGACGCCGCACGCCAGCCATGTGTATCTCAACTCGCTGGGCTTGTGGTACGACAGCCAGCACACCGGCACTGCACCGCACGTAGTGCAACATGCTGTCGGCTCGCGCTGGGGCGGCGAGTGCAGCGGCTCGATCAACTGGACCGAGGCGGCTTCGGCATCGGGACACCACATAACCGTCCGCGGTTCGGTCGAGGACGACAGCGTCGTCGCCGACCACAAGGTCCAGTTCGAGATCTGGGCGGCCAACAATGGCGGGCTGCGATCGAACCCGGTGCTGTACATGCAGATCTCCGACAACGACACGCCGTGCACCGGCTGGGACAGCAGCGACATCAGCATCGGCGAGGATGACTACCGCGAGGTGAAGCTCAGCAACACTCCCGCCGGCTGCGGCGATTTCGACTCGACCATCACCCTCGACATCGATGTCGTGGCATCGCACAACGGCACCAAGCCGTACCGGGACGGCTGCACATCGGACCGGTACACCCACGGCGACGATGTGGGCGTCCTCGGCATCGTCATCAACACCAAGAACGGCTGGCTGCAAGCAAGCCCGTGCGACGACAACACCATCGTCGAGCGGCAGGTCATCATCCGCGACACCAACCCGGCAGGCGGCGCTGCGACAAAGACCATCACCATCACCGACGACGACAGCTACCACCCGATGTCGCCCACTTGGGTGTATGTCCGGCGGCAGTCCGGCTCGACGGGGCAGACTCCGCCCTACAACGCCTACATCAGCGTGCAGACGGGCCGCGCCTACTACGAACCGTACCGACTGCTCGTCCTCCAGACCGGAGCAGCGCACCCGCAGCCAAACAAGAACTCGTTCATCGACGATGGCGCCACGATCACGATAAACGTGCCCGCCGACGACGACGGCTTTACGCCCAAGTACAAGTGGTACGACAACATTAGGGTTGATTGCCACCGCAACGGCCCCGGCTGGGTACAGGTACACGTCTACAGGGAAAACGGCCCGAAGTTCGACACGTCCACGATCTACCGCGACGGCGGCGACAAAATCCAAGTTTGCTGGTGACCGAATCGGATCCCGCACGGCCACGCGACGACACGAGCGGGGCAGTCATTACCGGCAGGTGACGCTGCCAAGTTGTCCCCGCACAGCACAACCCGGGATCCGACCCGTCGGCTTCGGCGGTCCGCTGATGCAGCGCCAGCGCTGTGCCAGCGGACCGTCCCGCGGCTCCGACAACAAGCCCGCCGGTCAGCTGACCGGCGTGAGTTCGATGTGCCCGGTTTCCTCGTCGATGTCCATGGAATAGCCGCAGATCGCAGCGAGGCGGTCGCGACCCTCCTCGGGACCCGAGGCGATCAGCTCGTCGCCCACCCACAGCCGCACGGTGCGAGGCGGGTTGTAGATGTAGCTGGCAGCACGGCGGATGGCCAGCACGTGATAGCCGGGATCCACGGCCAGCCCGAGCGCCCCGAGCGTCGAGTCGTCGGCCTGTGAACCGGGTGCAACCGGCACCTGCACGACGACATCGTCGGTGTCGCCGAGCGCGAGCGCGAGCACAGGGTGAATGTCCTCATCCTCGAGCACGAGCGAGGTGATGTTGCGGGCCTGGTCGCCGATGTCCTCGGCCGCCTCGGCGACGTGCAGCAGACCACGCAGCCCCGCCGGGTCCGCGTCAGACACCTGGGCGACATCGGCCGCCGCTCGCAGCACCCACGTCTGCATAGACGCCTTCATCCCGTCGAGCCGCTCCTGCATCGAGCGCACCTCTCGGGCCAGCGACAGGTCGTCCAGCACGAGTGCCGAATAGGCCAGCCCGATAGCTGCCTCGGAGAGGTTCTTCATCTCCACCAAGGTGTCCACCGCTCGGTCGAGGTCGCTGAGCGCATGGTCGTCGTCGGGCTCGGGCGGATTCCAGCGCTCCATCGCGGCAAGCTCCCGCAGCCGGACGATGCCTGCCGGGTCGCCACGCATGAACAGCACGTCGCCAGGCTCCACAATGCTGTCGCCGCCGACATCGGTCAGCCAGTGGCGACCCCGCTGGATGGCCACCACCCGCATGCCGACCGCCACTGGCAGCTCCATGTCGCGCAGCGGCCGATTCGCCAAGTGGCTGCCGGCGGCCACGACCAGCCGGTGCGAGACCTCGGCCGCCTGGGCCAAGTCCACGATGAGGGCTCGTGGGATGCCCAGGTGATGCAGCACGATCTTGGAGATGTCCACTGCGGCGTTGGCGATCTGCTCGATCGACGACACCACCTGCAGCACCGAGCTCATGCCGTCCACCTCGCGGGGGTGGCGCACGGCCAGCATCGCCAGCGACCGCATCTCGTGCACGAGAGCCGACATGTCCACCTCGAGGCCCAGCACGGCATCTGCCATGCCTTCGTCGTCGAAGTAGAGCGCGGCATAGGCCAGATCGACCATGAGCTCTGAGGCGTCTTTGGCCTCCGAGAGCATGGACTTGAGGTTTCGGGGTTTGTCTTCGGGGTCTGATCGCATTTCAGATCGTCAGCCAGCGGCGCGACGAGCTCCATTCAGCTTGGGGACACGTAGTGCCGCCGCACTAAGCGTAGGCACAGCGGCACGAGGGCGAACAAGGCGAATACAACCGCACGCACACCGACGGCCACGACGGCGCTCTACAGCAGCGGTCACGACAAGCCCACCCAGCTCACGGCGAGCACGAGCGCGGCGGCGCCCGCGAGGTCAACGGTGCTGTTCACGAGCGGGATGCCGTAGGTGTCGGGATCGACACCGATGCGCGTGGCCACGACCGTGCCGTAGTAGGCGATGACACCTGCCAGCGCTGTCGCGATCATGCCGCCGATGAGCGAGATGGCCACGAGCCGCAGCAGTCCTGGCGTCGAGAGCGAGAAGAGCGTGCCGAAGGCGCTGGCAAGCAGGCCGTTGAGCACGAAGACGGGCACGGTCAGGGCGAAGGCGAACAGCATGTCGAG
The DNA here is from genome assembly GCF_965219595.1 of Candidatus Poriferisodalis sp. Classification (NCBI taxonomy): domain Bacteria; kingdom Bacillati; phylum Actinomycetota; class Acidimicrobiia; order Acidimicrobiales; family Candidatus Poriferisodalaceae; genus Candidatus Poriferisodalis; species Candidatus Poriferisodalis sp. The sequence goes on along the minus strand of NZ_OZ244781.1, from coordinate 2,125,079 downwards.
GCGGGCGCCGCGCTGCGGCAGCGCTCGGGGCTCGATGACGCCGAGATGCAGCTTGGTCGACAGCCGGCTCGACAGGATGCAGCCGATGGCACCCGCCGCAGCGAGGCATGCGGGCACCAAGATGAGCACCGCCCGCTTGTCGACAAAGTCCTCGAGGCGGTGCTCGATCACGACTCCGGCCACGATGAGCAGCAGCCCGCCCAAGCCCAGGACCGGAACCGATTCTCGCAGGATCTGCCAGAGCTGCTCGAGCCCCGAACGCCACGCCCAGAACATGGCCGCGGCAGCTCCGACAACGCTGGCGATCGCGAGGAGCGGCGTGAGGACGGTGATGCCCACGAGATAGCTGGCCAAGAACAGCGCCGGCAGCGTGACCGCATCGCCGACTGCCGAGATGAGCGGCGCGCTCACGTTGTCGAGGTCCCAGCCGCGTCGGGTAGAGCTGGCTGCGAGCCCGAGCGTGACAACGAGCACAACGATGGAGGCGAGCTGGGCGCCGACGACCGAGACCACGATGAGGTCGGTGACCCCGATGATGTCGGATAGGCCGAATACCGGTGCCAGCACGTTGGTCATGACGCCGAGACCCACAGCGGTCACCAGCGTCAGCACGGCAGCCGCAATGACGTTCTGACCCACGATCGTGTCGCTTCGGGCAGTGGCCCGGAACGTGCCTGCGTGAATGGTCGTTGCGAGGCGGCTGCCCAGCGCGCCGAAGATGTCGCCGCGCATGCCGATAGCCGCAGGCACCAGCACGAGCAGGCCCGGCAGGCGCTCAAGCGTGCCGGTGACCGCCGCGAGCAGCACGCCCGCCGCCGTGGCGGTCAGGCTGCTGACGGCAAGGGCGGTGAGGCTCTGGCGGGCCCCTGTGGCGTCGGGGCCGAACAACCCGCGCAGGAAGCCCAGCGGGTGCAGCCGGCGTACAGGGCGGAGCACGCGGGTTCGTCCGAACGCCCCGGCCCGACCAGCGAGTCGGACACTCTCACGACCCAGCCGGAGGCTCTCGCGGCGAAACCTGGTGCTTTCGCGGCGAATCCGCCTAGTTTGCGCGATGTGCGGGGTCCTCCCGGGCGCGCGAGGGGCATGGCTGGGAGCGCGCTTCGACGAGCGCCGCGGCGCGGAATCGCCCTCGGCCATATGCCAAGGGTGGCAGCCTCACCGGTGAATGCGCGCGTTAGTGCGCCCGCTATGGCATCTGTGTCGCGCCATTCGGGTCCTTTATGAGGCTGGTTCAAGCAGTGTGGTGAAGAAGGCCGCCAGCTCGGGCGCGCCGCCTGGGATGTTGCCGGCGAACCGCAGCACCACTTCGTTGCCGGCATCGACGGCGACGAGGTACGGCACCGACACCAGGCCGAATGCGTCAACGACCGACATCGCCGGCGTGTCGGCCACGACGGGGTGCTGCCAGCCTTCGTCACGCAGCCACTGGTCGGGCGGGTGGTTGCCGCGTGTGGCGTCTTCGAGCACCGACACCGCGTAGAAGTCCACGCCAGCGGGCAGCTCGTTCGTCTCCAGCCAGCCGGTGAGGTCCTCGACCTCGTTCTGGCAATGCGGGCACCAGTGGGCGTAGAAGGCCACCACCATCGGGCGCCCCTGGTTCTCGATGCGAACCTCGGCACCGGTGAGCAGATCCGCGCCGACAACCAAGGGCGCCTGCCGGCCGACAGCGGGGTCGTCTTCCAGTTGCTCGAATTGCGGCAAGGCTGTGCCGGACACCTGCGTCCGGTCGGGTGCAGCACCGATCGGTGTCGTCGTTGCAGCAGCGGCGTCAGTCGCGGCGGGTGCTGACGCATCGTCGCCGCCGCATGCAGCAGCCAGCAGCACTGCGCACAGACATATCGCCACTCGTCGCACCGCCGTCAAGGCTAGGCACGACGCGGACCTCACCCGACGTGGCCCTGCAGCTGTGCCCGGGGCGTGCCGGGCGGTCGGTGGCAGACTGAGCCCGTGGAGACCCGCCAGCTCGAATCGACACCCGGCTTCGTCATCTTCGACCTGCCAGGCGCCCAGCACTACGTCGGGGAGGCCCGCCTCGGCAGCCGCCTCATCCCCGGCAACGCGACGATGCTGGTCCGGCATCTGACCTATGTCTTCGCCACGCTGGAGCAGCAGCGCAGCGGCGCCAGCATCGGCCTGAAGTCCGACCCCACCGATGCCACCGGGGCCGTGGAGGCGCTGGCGGACGAGTTAGCCGACGACTTCTCCAGCGGGCGCCTCTCGACCAGCCCGGGTCTGCGGCTTGATGCTGAGCTGCTGGCACCGGTGCTGGCCCACGACCAGCGCAATCTCATCGGCAACGACGATCGCGACGGCATCTCGTTCAACCACGAGCTCATCGGCGTCGGGGCTGCTGCAGCGGCAGCCGGCCTGCTCGGCGGTCTCGACGGTAAGCACATCGCGATCGAGGGATTCGGACCGGCAGGGTTGGGCATCGCACGAGAAGCCGCCGCGGCAGGGGCGAGCATCGCGCGCATATCCACAGCGAAGGGTTGTGCGAATGGCCAGCTCGACCCGGTGGCACTTGCGGAGGCCTGGCTGGCAGACGGCGAGATGTGTGTGGCAACGCTGTCGGGAGACAACGAGCCGGCCAAACCGTGGACGGTCTGGAAAGACGACGTCGACGTGCTGTTCTGCGGCTCGAAGCCCGGTGCGATGTCGGGCGATGGCGCGTCCATGGCCGGTTCTACGCCGGTGGTCGCCTTCTCGTCCGCCGCGGTGTCATCCAAGGCCCTCGCAGTGCTGCGCGCAGCGGGCACGCCGGTTGCGGCCGACTTTGTGGCTGCCGCGGGTCCGGCATTGGGCTGGTGGGCCGATCCTGTGCTCACACACGACGACCTGCGTTCGGCGACGGCCGACACGGTGAACGCCGTCATGTCCGAAACCGCCGACCACGACGACGGGCCGTTCATGGCCGCCTGCTACCGAGCCGAGGCCTTTCTGCGAACGTGGCAGGACGATCTGCCCTTCGGCCGCCCGCTGGGCTGACCCGGTACCTAGCTAGCGGAAGTCGCGGCTGCCCACCGAAGCAGGCACATCGAGAGCTTCGATTCTCTCGGCGATCACGTTCGCCACGTTCTCATGGCGCTCGAGGCGGCCTGACACCATCAGCGCGGGCACGTCGCGCGCAACCGAGCGGTACCGCTGCCAGCATCCCCGCGACACCACCACGTTCACCAAGCCCGTCTCGTCCTCGAGATTCAGGAACGTCGTGCCGCCGGCCGTCATGGGTCGCTGGCGGTGCGTCACCAAGCCGGCAACGCGGATCTTGCCCGGTGGGCACGTAAGCAGCTCCGCAGCAGTGCGAACGCCGGCAGCGGCCAGCTCGGTTCGCAGGAACCTCGTCGGATGCCCGTTGGGGGCTACCCCGGTGGCCCACAGGTCCGCGGCAGCGGTCTCGGTTGCTGACATGCGCCGCAGCGGCGGTGACTCAGCACCGGTCACGACCCCCGCGAGCCGGTCTGAGCCTCCCTGGTGCACAGCCCCGGCCGCCCACAGTGCTTCGCGCCGCGGCAGCCCGAAGCAGTCGAACGCTCCAGCGGCGGCAAGCGCCTCCAGCGCCTGCAGGCTCAGCTCGGCTCGGCGCTGAAGGTCTTCCATGCTGCTGTAGGAGCCACCGACGGCGATCCGCTCAGCAAGCTCATCGCCCACTTCCCGAACCGATGACAGCCCCAGCCGCACAGCCATCCCGCCGGTAGAGGCATTGCACGGCTCCAGCGTGGCTGTCTCGGAGGACAGGTTGATGCAGGGCGAATGCACCACCACCCCGTGACGGCGAGCGTCCTGGCACAGCGAGTGCGGCGAGTAGAACCCCATCGGCTGCGCGTTCAGCAACGCTGCGCAGAACGCTGCCGGGTAGTGCAGCTTGATCCACGACGAGGCATACACCAGGTGAGCGAACGACACCGAGTGGCTCTCGGGGAAGCCGTAGTCGGCGAAGGCGACCATCTTCTCCCAAACCCGCTCGGCCACATCGCCGACCAGCCCCCGGGAGGCCATGCCGCTGAACAGGCGCTCGCGCAAGCGGCCCATCCGCTCGCGGGACCGCTTGGAACCCATGGCCTGACGCAGCTCGTCGGCCTCGGCGGGTGTGAACCCGGCGACGTCGATGGCTATCTGCATGAGCTGCTCCTGGAACAGCGGGATGCCCAGCGTCTTGGCGAGCGAGTTCTCCAGCAGGGGGTGCAGGTAGGTGATCGGCTCTTCGCCGTTGCGGCGCCGGATGTAGGGATGCACCGAGCCGCCCTGGATGGGCCCGGGGCGGATGAGCGCCACCTCTACCACCAGGTCGTAGAAGCAGCGGGGGCGCAGCCGCGGCAGCGTGGCCATCTGGGCGCGTGATTCCACCTGGAAGACGCCGATGCTGTCGGCGCGGCAGAGCATGTCGTAGACCTCGTCTTCCTGGGGCAGCAGGCCGATGTCGACGTTCGTGTGATGCGCATCAGCAATCAGGTCGACGGCGTGGTGCAGGGCCGACAGCATTCCCAGCCCGAGCAGGTCGAACTTCACCAGCCCGACTGCTGCGCAGTCGTCCTTGTCCCACTGCAGCACCGAGCGGTCTGCCTTGGTGGCCCATTCGGTGGGGCAGACATGGGTCACCGGCCGGTCGCAGATGACCATGCCGCCCGAGTGGATACCGAGGTGGCGCGGCGCCCCTTCGAGCGCAGCGGCCAGCTCTGCCACGTTGGCGGGAATGCCGGCCTCATTGTGCTGTGACTGGCTGGGGCCGGACGGGTTGGACCCGTTGCCTGTCGGCTCAGGCCCGGCGTCGCGCCAGTCGCGTGCACGGGGCCGGCCTGCCCGATGGGGCTGGGCCGCCAACCCGTTCGATGCACCGTTCGAGGTGGGCAGCGGGCTGTACCTGTCCAGTGACTTCGACCAGGCATCGGCTTGGCCGGGCTCCCAGCCCAGGGCCCGGGCCATGTCGCGCACCGACGAGCGCGCCCGGTAGGTGATGACGTTCGCCACCTGCGCCGTGTGAGCACGGCCGTAGCGCTCGTACACGTACTGGATGGCTTCCTCACGGCGACCGCTCTCGATGTCGATGTCGATGTCGGGCGGCCCGTCGCGCTCGGGCGACAGGAAGCGCTCGAACAGCAGCCCCAGATCGACCGAGTCGACATTGGTGATACCGAGCGCGTAGCAGACCGCCGAGTTCGAGGCCGAGCCGCGACCCTGGCAGTAGATGTCGCGACTACGGCAGAACGACACGATGTCGTACACCACCAGGAAGTAACCGGCGAAGCCGAGCTGTTCGATGAGGTCGAGCTCGTGATTGAGCTGCGCCCACGCCCCCGGCACCCGCTCGCTCTCAGGGGTGCCGTACCGCCACTGTGCCCGCTGAGCCACGAGGTGCCGCAGGTATGACATCTCGTCGTGACCGTCGGGACAGGGGTACGGCGGCAGGTTGGGCGCAACCAGCGACAGATCGAATGCGCAGTCGCGACCGAGCTGCGCAGCAGTACTCACCACACCCGGCCAGCGGGCGAACCGACGGGCCTGCTCGGCACCGGATCGCACGTGCGCTGTCGCTGCTGGCGGCAGCCAGCCATCCAGCTCGTCGAGGCTGCGCCGGGCTCGCACCGCGGCCAGAGCGACAGCCAGCCGCCGCCCGGCGGGGGTGGCGTAGTGGACGCCGTTGGTACAGACCGGCTCGACACCGGCTCGCACAGCCAATTCAGCCAGCGCGTCGTTGCGGTCGCTATCGAGCGGGTGGCCGTGGTCCCACAGCTCGACGAAGACATTGTGACGGCCGGCTGCGGTGATGAGACGGTCGAGTTGAGCGGCTGCAGCGCGTGGCCCGCCACTCCTTCCTTCGGCCATGAGCGCTGCGGGAACAGCGCCCTTGCGGTGCCCGGTGAGGATCGCCCACTCGTCGCGGTGTGCCGCTGCGGCTGCGAGGAATTCGCCGGTGCTCAAGCGCGGAGCGTGCTTGCGGCCCGCCATCTGCGCTGCCGAGATCAACTCGCCCAGCGCGGCGTACCCCGCCGGCGAGCGGGCCAGCACCACCACATGAGAGCCCACGGGGTCGGCACATCCGGTGCGCTCAGGACGTACCCGCGGCACTCGCCTGCGCTTGGGGGGCGCCGAACTGCCGGCGCCATGAGCGTCGAGCGTCAACTCGTCGGCGCCATACGCGTCGAGCGTCAGCTCAGTGCCGAACACCGTCGGCAGCCCGGCTTCGGCGGCAGCCTCTGCAAAGCGGACCACCCCGTAGAACCCGTTGTGATCGGTCAGCGCCAGTGCTTCGAGCCCCAGCCGCACTGCTTCGTCCACCAGCTCGCCCGGACTCGACGCCCCGTCAAGGAAGCTGAAGTTGGAATGAGCGTGCAGCTCCGCATACGGCACCGTGGGCTCCGCCGGCCGCGGTCGGGCGACAGGCCCGACCCGCTCGCCGCCGGCAGCGAGGCTTTCGCCATAGCTGTGTTTGATGCGCCGGCCCTCACCGGGCCGGCCGGGAAATGGCAGCCGGTCGGACAACCGCCGCTCCAGCTCGGTCCAGGGAATTCCCGGATTCGTAAAACCCACGGCACGACAATAACGAACAACAGTTCTAAGAACAACAGTTTTTGAGAACGCAAGTTCTCTCCAACGGTTTCGCCTCTGGCCTCAGCTCTTGAGCCCGAACTCTCACCCGGCCGGCAACCGCACTACGTTGCGCCCATGGTTGAGACATCACCCGCCGGAAACTTGCCTGACGGCGTAGCCACCGCCGAGCTGTTCGCCTCGGGCGAAGCTTCGGCGGTCGAACTGCTGGCCGAGGCCACCTCCCGGGCAGACCGGGTGAACCCGGAGATCAACGCCATCATCGGACGGCTCGACGACAGCGCCCGCCGTGCGGCCGAACAGCTCGATGCCGCACGCAGCGCCGGCGAGACCGGCGGTTCGTTGGCAGGTGTCCCATTCCTCACCAAAGACCTGACCTGCACGACGCAGGGACAGCCGTACCACGCCGGCAACGCCGCGCTCAAAGAGGCGGGGTACGCGGCGTCGAGCACCGCTCATCTCGCCACGATGTTCGCCGAGCTGGGACTGGTGAACTTCGGCCGGACGAACACTCCGGAATTCGGCCTCACCATCACCACCGAGCCGCTGGCGTATGGGCCGGCAGCCAATCCCTGGAACACCGGCCATTCGACCGGCGGGTCCAGCGGCGGGTCCGCAGCGGCGGTGGCCGCGGGCATTGTGCCCATCGCCCACGCCAACGACGGGGGCGGCTCGATCCGTGTGCCCGCCGCCAACTGCGGGCTGTTCGGGCTGAAGCCGAACCGGGGCCGGGTGTCGCTGGGTCCCGATTCGGGAGACGGCTGGGCCGGCTGGAGTGTCGACGGCGTCGTCAGCCGCAGCGTGCGCGACAGCGCCCGGGTGCTCGACGGCATCAGCCGGCCGTGGCCCGGCGACCCCTACTGGGCACCACCGCCGTCAGGCACGTTCGAGTCCGCGGCGGCACGCGAACCGCGGACGCTCCGGATCGGACTGTGCCCGCACTCCGATTGGGGACCGGTGGACGCCGCATGCAGCCAAGCGGTCGAGAACGCCGGCAGACTGCTGGAGAGCCTCGGACACCACGTCAGCTATTCAGCGCCTGCCGAGCTGTTCCACGCAGAGTTCTTCGAGCACTTTCGCACGATCGTGTCCGCGCAGAACGTCGTCATGCTTGCTGGCTTCGAAGAGGTCTTGGGCCGGCACATGAGCCGTGCCGATATGGAAGGCGATACGTGGGCGCTCATGAACATCGGGCGCGAGGTCAGCGGGGCGCAGTACGTGTCGGCGCTCGAGTGGTGCCATGCCTGGACACGGCGGCTCGCTGCCTGGTGGGCTGACCACGATGTGCTGGTGTCGCCGATCATGGCCGAGCCGCCGCCTCGCCTCGGCGAATTGCGCAATCCCGAAACCGGCCGCGGCCGGCTGAACGACCTGCTGCAGTTCACCCCGCAGTTCAACGTGACCGGCCAGCCGGCGATGTCGGTGCCCCTGCATTGGGCGCCAGAGGCTGAGCCGAACGGCGAAGCCGGGGCCCGAGCGGCCCGTGAGCGCAGCGAACAGGAGCGGGAAGCAACAGGTGACTCGACGAGAAGGCGCACCAATGCGCGCACGTTCTCAGGAAATCTGCCCATAGGCGTGCAGTTCGTGGGCGCGCACGCCAGCGAGGAGATGCTGCTCTCGCTGGCCGGCCAGCTCGAGCGGGCGGCCCCGTGGGCGGGCCGCATGCCGAGTCTGTGGGCCGGCGGCGCATGATCCCCGGCTGCTGAGAAGTCGAGAGGCTGAGAAGCGGGGACATGTCTGCTGACCACCGCTTCACCGACGCCACGGCGCTGGCGCAGGCATTCTCCACAGGCGAGGCCGACCCCACTGAGGCGATGCAGGCTGCGCTCGAACGGATGGAGCGACTGCATCCGGCGTTGAACGCGGTCATCCATCCCCGCCCCGAGCGGGCGCTCGCCGAGGCGGAAGCCTCGGCGCAACGCTGGTCGCGGCGACGGGCCGACGGCGATGCGCTCGGCGACATGTCGGACACCGGCGTGCCGTTCGACGGCGTGCCCATGGCGATCAAAGACCTCGGCTGCGAGCAGGCCGGTGAGTTTCACCACGCCGGCGCCCGTTTCCTGGTGGACCTGGGCTGGCGAGGCTCGCTCGACAGCCACCTCTACGGCCTGCTGCGCGGCGCCGGGTTGGTCTCGGTGGGGCGCACGAACACGCCCGAGTTCGGTACCACCATCACCACCGAGCCGGATGCTTACGGCCCGACGGCCAACCCGTGGTCGCTCGGCCGCTCGCCCGGTGGTTCCAGCGGCGGCTCGGCGGCCGCCGTTGCGGCAGGCATCGTGCCGGTCGCACACGGCAACGACGGCGGCGGCTCGATCCGCGTTCCCGCGGCTGCGTGCGGCCTGGTGGGGCTGAAGCCGACCCGGGGCCGGGCCTCGACCGCGCCGCGCCTCGGCGAACACCGCGGCGGCTTTGCAGTGGACGGCATGCTCACGCGGACGGTGCGCGATGCCGCACGGTGCCTCGACATCATCAGCCGCCCCGCACCGGGCGATCCCTACATCGCTCCCCCGCTTGGCCCCGACGAGTCGTTTGCCGGCGCGCTGACCGTCCCGCTGCCGCCGCTGCGCATCGCCGTGTCGACGGGCAGTCCCGGACGTGCGAGCCCGCCGGTACGACGAGCTGTCGAACAGGCGGCCGACCTGCTCGCCCGGCTCGGCCACCGCATCGAGCCAGACACGGCGCCCGACGGCTGGTTCAGCGCCGAACTCGCCGACCACACGATTGTGGTGCGCACGGTCGGCATGGCAACCGAGCTCGCCGGGTGGGAAGAACGGCTGGGACGCCCGATGACATCCGACGATGTCGAGCCCGCCAACTGGTGGTCGGCGGAGCTGGGCGCATCGCTGCCTGCATCCATGTATGTGCAAGCGCTCGAGGAGCTCGCTCGCTGGCGCAGGCGCGTCATGGCGTTCTGGAACGCCGATGCCCCCACCGGGACGAACACGCCAGAGGGCGACGGCTTCGACCTGCTGATGACCCCCGTGCTCGCGGACGTGACGCCGCCCCTCGGCTACCTGGCCGATCCGGCCGACGGCGCCCGACGGATCGCCGAGCTGGCCGCCTTCGTGAACCAGGCCAACGTCAGCGGGCAGCCGGCCATCTCGCTGCCGACTGCGGTCGACGCCGACGGGCTGCCACTGGGTGTGCAGCTGCACGCGGCGCACGGAGGCGAGCGTCTCCTGCTCGCCGTTGCACAGCAGATCTCCAACGCCGACGGTTTCATCTCGCTGGGTGACCTGCCGCCGGAATCGCCGTGACGCGCGCGTCATGAATCCGTCAGACCGGGCCCTCGAACGGGCGGTGGAGCTGCTCGGCGAGCTGGGTGTCGGCGTGCGCAGTGCCGTGGTCGTCACCGACACCGAGACCGCCCGAGCACACCGACGAATCATGATCGTGCGGGTCGCCGCATTCGCCCTCGGAGCCGGCTTGGCGATTGCGTGGGGCATCGGCTGGCTGGTGATCGTGGCGGCAGTAGTCGCGCACCAGCTCCTGTTCAACGTGCATCGCCTGCTGGCGGCCACCGACGACGGTCTCGTGCTGGCCGACATCAGCTTCCGTCGAGCGGTCGTCGTGGCTCGCTGGAGTTCGGGCAGCGATGCCACGCTGGTGCTGCGCACCGACAGCCCCCGGGTGGAGGTGTCCGTCGAGCCGTCTCTTGACGAGAGCGGTGTCGGCGAACCCTGGACGGGCCATGTGAACGGCACCGACCTCGACAGGTTCGAGGGCACGATTCGCGCCGCCGGCGGCGAACCCTTGCGCCGAACGGCGAGCGACTGAGCCGCCGACGCGCAGCTACCACGCTCACCGACCCCAGAGTCGGACGGCGCGCAACCAGTACGGTGACGCGCCGTGAAACTGCTGCGCTACACCCTTGCCGGTGACGGTTCATCTCACGTCGGCATGGCATCCGCCGACGGCGTGGCCCAGCTCGACGGCATGGATGCAGGCGGCGGGCCGATCGCTTCCATCGGCCGCGCGATCGCCGCGGCGATGGTTGATCCGGCGGCACTCTCGGGGACACCTGTCTCGGTGGCCTGGGACGAGATCGCGTTTGCCGTGCCGGTCGATCCCGGTGCACGCATGCTGTGCGCAGGGGCCAACTACCACAAGAAATATCCCCTGGGCGGCAACGTGCAACCCCCCGCGCAGCCCGTGTACTTCAACAAGCCGCCCGGCACGCTGGTGGCCCACGACGAGGATCTCGTACGGCCGTCTGTGTCGATCCAGTTCGACTACGAAGTGGAGCTGGCAGTGATGATCGGCAGACCCGGGCGCCACATCGAGGTGTCTGACGCTCTCGACTACGTCGGCGGGTACTCGATGCTGAACGACGGTTCGGTGCGCGACTGGCAACGCCACAGCGTGGCCGCCGGCAAGAACTTCTATCGCTCCGGCTCGATGGGCCCCTGGATCACGACCGCCGACGAGATCGCCGACCCCGCAGAGTTGGAGGTGATCTGCCGGGTGAACGGCGAGGAACGCCAGCGGGCCGGCGCCAGCGAGATGATCTTCTCGGTTGCCGAGATCGTCTCTTACCTGTCAAGGGTGATGCCGCTCGAACCTGGCGATGTCATCGCCACAGGTTCGCCCGAAGGCACTGGCGGCTCGCACGACCCGCCGCGCTGGCTGGTTGCGGGCGACGAGATCGAATTCGAAGTTCCTGGCATCGGCGTCCTCCGCAACCGGGTGATCGACGAGTAACGGCATCGCCCGACGCAATCGAGCTGAGAGCCGGCTGAGAATCTCAAGGGGCGACACCCACGACCGAGCGCCCATCGGTACCTTGGGCCGAAGGTCCCGGTCGTCGCTTGCGGCGGCCACTGGCGACCGCAGGCTGACGACGGCGTCGGCCCCAAGAGGCTGAGCCGATAGGCGAAGCCGTGGCCCGAGCGGCCCGTGAGCGCAATCACATGATGCACGGGGAACAAGAGCGGAAAACGACAGGTGCGACAGCGAGAAGGTTCACAGCGACAATCGCGCTCCACCACGGCACGCCCTGCCACGGGGCGCCGCAGCGTGGCGCGCCGTGCAGCTGCTGCGATCGCATTCGCCCTCGTCATCAGTGTCGTGCCGCTCGCAGCCGGAGGCGCCCAGTCGCAGCCGTCCGACGCAGAAATGTCGCGGCTATGCGCACGGGTGGCGCGCACCAGCGCCACACAAGCCGGCGCAACCAACGCCGATTTGCGAGAGCGCCGACAGCAGCTGGAGCAAGAACAGACGGCACTCGAGGCGGAACTCGAGGAAGAAGAGCGCACACGCGAGGAAGCTCAGGCTGCTTTGCTCGTCAAGGTCGGCCAAGTCGACCTCGCCACCGCCGACGTCAACGAGGTGCTGGAGACCTCCGATCAGCTCAAGGTGCTCGTCAACGAACAACGGGCCGATCTCGACCAGGCCGAACTCGAACTCGCCGCGGCCGAAGCCTCCGTCGAAGCCGGAATCCAGCGTGTCCTGGCGCTCGATGCTCAGCACGCCGAATTGGGCGAACGGGTAGTGGAACTCATCGTGCAGACCTACGTCGGTCACGACGCCTCGGTGGAAGGTTCCTATGGTCTGGTGCGCACCGGGGACATCTACGACGCCGCCCGCATCCGAGTGCTGATTGGCGCTGCGCTGGGCGACCTCACGGTGACCGGCGATCAGCTGCGAGCCCTTGGGGTGGACGCTGAGCTCGCTGTGCGCGAATTCCAGCGAGCCGAAGAACTGCGCGACATCCGCCGTGAGGAGTCTGCACGGGCTCTTGACGACCTCCTCGACGCCGTGGAACAGGAAGCAGTCGTACTCGAAGAACTGGAGAACCGGCTGGACCATCGGCTAGGTGAGCTCCAGTGGCTCGAAGAGGTCGATGCTGAAGCTGCCGCGGAAGTGGCCGAGACAACCACCCAGATCGCCGGCGCCATCAGTCAGCAGCAACGAATCACGACCGAGCTCAAGCGCCGAAGCGATGAAGAACGATGCCGCAAATGGCAGGCAGAACAAGAAGCCAGACGGCGGCGGGAAGGCACTGCAGGACAGCCGGTCAGCAACGACTTCGACCGCAGCGAACTCACCTGGGTCGGCGGTTTCGTGGAGAAAGGAATCCGGGTAGGCAGCATCCAGGTGCACGAGTCCATTGCCAACAACGTGGAGAACCTGCTGAGACATGCCGCCCGTGACGGGATCGGGCTGTACGGCGGCGGCTACCGGAGTGCTGCTTCGCAGATTGCGCTCCGGCGAGCGCACTGCGGGACAAGCGAGTGGGCGGTCTGGCAGAAGCCCTCCTACCAGTGCAGGCCACCCACGGCTCGGCCCGGGCGTTCCATGCACGAGCGCGGCCTCGCCGTCGACTTCGTCCACAATGGCCGGTCGGTCAACAGCCGCAGTTCAGAGGCTTTCAGGTGGCTGAAGAGCAACGCCGCAACGTATGGCCTGTACAACCTGCCGAGCGAGCCTTGGCACTGGTCCACCAACGGCAACTGAGGGGTTCAGCCGTTCGGGGGATGGTCGCTGCGCGGGCGAGTTCAGTCGTAGGTGGCTTCGCGCTGCCAGCGACCGCCCTCGACAGCGCAGAGATGGGCGGTGCCGTCGTCGAGCACCAGTTGGAATCGGGCCTGACGGCGCGACCGTGTGCTCCACCAGCGCTCCTCCAGCGGCCATGGCCCTGCCCACGCTGCGATGCGGCTGGTGCGCCCATCGGCCCGGCGCAGCATGGCCGGGGGCGCGCTGGGCTGTGCCCTGCCGCTCACGCCCACCGGATCGCCGTTCGCATCGAGCACCACGAGCGGCTCGGGCTCGACCAGCACCTCCGCAGGGGCTGGCGCGCCCAGCCGTCCTGGCCACGGGGGTGTATCCGATGCACCGGCCCCACGAGGACCGGCTGGGCCTGATGCACCGGCCCCACGAGGACCGGCTGGGCCTGATGCACCGGCCCCACGAGGACCGGTGGTGCCAAACGGGAGGCGCTGCTCGAGATCGGCAAAGCGGCGGCCGGAGCCCAGGCGGCCAACGGTGACCGCGTCAAAGCTGACCAAGGTCTGAACTCGCTGCAGCGCTCGCTCGGCCCGCTCGTCCGCCTCCGACTGGCCACCCCAGAAACCGAGCTGGCGCCCTTCATCGGGAAGCGTCTCGACCGCCCGCAGCCGGATGAACGAGATGCCGCCGGTGGGGCTGTTGCGGCCCTTGGTGCTGCGCCAGCCGTCGAGCTGCCAGCGCATACGGTCGACCAGATCGGGCGGGCTGAAGCGGAATCCGTGGCGCCACCGCCCGTTGCTGGTCTCGCCGTGCTCGGTTTCGGCGCTGATCTCCACGCACACCAGTGCTTGGCCCTCCCGAGCCAACCGGGCGTCGAGCTGATCTGCCAGAGACTTCGCGGCAAAGGCCACCGTGTCGAGCCGATCCGCGGGCGGGTCGATCTCGGTTTCAGCGCTGAGATCAGGCTGAGCGATGGCAGGCTGGCTCAGGCGAGGATCGCGCCCGCTGGCCAGTGCGTGCATCCATTTCCCTTGCGTGCCGAACCTGCCGACGAGGTCTCCCACGGGCAGTGCCGCAAGATCGCCCAGAGTGCGCAAGCCCAGCTGCCACAGCATGCTGATCAGGTCATCGGTCGTGCCATCGGCAGTGCAGCCCGTCAGCAGGGAGCACTCCTCGGCCAGCGTCCCCAGACTCAGCCCGCTCAGGAACTCTGCGCTGCTGCCAGAGGCCACCACCAGCACCGGCGTCGACGGGGTTCGGGCCGACGCCGCCCTCCCAGCAAGGCCAGCGGCAAACAAGCCGTCGGCGATGCCGACGCTGACAGATGATGCTGGGTCGTACATGCCGGCGCCACGAGCGCCGGCTGTCTTCAATGCGCCGGCGCCACGAGCGCCGGCTGTGCCCAGTTCGCTGGCCAGCACTTCAATGATGGTGCGATGCGCCAGCTCCGCCAGCGCCTCATCTCCGCCGTAGTAGCGCGACGGGCCTCGGGTGGGGACGACGCAGCAACCGGGTGCCAGCACTTCGACTCTCGGCGTCAGGTCTTCCAGCGCAGTGACCACGGGGGCGAAACAGCGCGCGTCGAGATCGGGGTCGTGCTCGGCCAGCTCCAAGACGGGACATTCAGTCTGAGCCTGGCGGCGACGCACTCCTGGGCGTATCCCCGCAGCAGCAGCCGCAGGCGTGACGGCGGTGATGCGCCCGGCGGAGACCACCGCCGCTGGTGTGGCCGGGTCGAACCCTGCTGCCACAGCAGACCAGTTCCCGACCTCCGCTGCCAGCATCCGTGGCGGGATACCGGCAGGTTCGTCCTGACTGGCCAAGCCGGCCCGGTTGTCGTGGTTATCCCGCACGGCGCTGCAGGGGGACGACGGCATCGTCACCGGTTCCCGAGGCGTCGGCTATCGAGATGCCGCCCTGGGCAGATGCGACCTGAACAGGCCAGGAAACGGTGTCGATCGCACCGCGGACGGCGGTGATGCGCCCGTTGGCATCGGGCAGCCACAGGACGGCTCGTCGCGGCAGCGACGCCGCACCGCGGCCCGCAGCAACCACCTCGGCCCGGCGTTCCCGCAGCCGGCCGTGCCCGTGCCCGAGACCGGTCCACGCAGCACGTTCCACCGTCATGGTCACGTCTGGACTGAATGCGCCGGCTGTGCCCGATGCACCGACGCCACGAGCGCCGGCTGTGCCCGATGCACCGACGCCACGAGCGCCGGCTGTGCCCGATGCACCGACGCCACGAGCGCCGGCTGTGTTCGATGCGCCGACCTCGATCATCACGGTTCCGCGCTCCCGCAGGCGAGTGCGCAGGCGCCGGCTGTGGGCAGCCGCCAGCCGCACTCCTGCAGCCAGCAAGATCACGTCGACATTGCCGATCAAGGCGTTCAGCACTTCAGCTGCGGCGCTGCCGGGTTCGTCCACGAAGGCCCACCGGTCCAGCGATGCCCCCCGTTCCGCCACCGCCGAGACACCCATGCGCCCCAACCCCACCGCAGCCACCCACCCACCCGTACGCGAGACCTCCGCCGTGAAGGCCGTTGCCAAGGTCAACGCCCCGGGGCCGTGGGCAACCAGCACCGTCCCGGGGACAAGCCCCGGCTGGGTCAGCAGCGGTACCAACTCGTCAGCGACAGGCAGCAGCCGTTTGCTGTGCTCGATGTCCGCAGCATGCGCTATGTCCAATGCGCCGACCCCACGAGGGCCGGCTATGTCCAATGCGTCGACGGTACGACGCAGCTGCACTGCCATCGCGACAGACTAGACGAACAATCGTCTCCACGAACGGTTGTTTATCGGCCGCCGCCGTGCGTGTGCTTTCCCTGCAGCCCCCGGGACAGGGGTTGGGCCAGCTACTTCGTGCCAACCAGCAGGGTCGCGCCGACTGGTCCCGCCATCTCGCTGTGCAGCGTGCCGGCGGAAACCTCGCACCAGTCCCCCACTCCCATGACCCGGGTCTCGTCGGTGAACCCCAGCCGGAACTCCCCCTCGGTCACCATCGCCATGGCCGAGAACTCGTGGCTGTGAAGCTCGCCATCGGCATCGGGCTCGAACTCATAGCTGCGCGGTTCGCCATAGCCCCGCGCCGCCAGCTCGGAACGAAACTCGTTTTCGGTCATGCGTGCCACAGTAGCTACCGCCGTGCCAATCGCTCACGCGGGCGAGCTAGCGACTGTGCTGGTCGCCACCGGCAACGAGTTACCGACTGTGCTGGTCGCTACCGCTAGCGAGCTACCGACTGTGCTGGTCGCTACCGCTAGCGAGCTACCGACTGTGCTGGTCGCTACCGCTAGCGAGCTACCGACTGTGCTGGTCGCTACCGGTAACGAGTTACCGATAG
Organism: Candidatus Poriferisodalis sp.; assembly: GCF_965219595.1. Classification (NCBI taxonomy): domain Bacteria; kingdom Bacillati; phylum Actinomycetota; class Acidimicrobiia; order Acidimicrobiales; family Candidatus Poriferisodalaceae; genus Candidatus Poriferisodalis; species Candidatus Poriferisodalis sp. The sequence goes on along the minus strand of NZ_OZ244781.1, from coordinate 2,108,746 downwards.
TGGGCGAACAGCTCTTCGATGAGCTCGGCGATGCCGTCGGAGGTGTGGCCCCGGGAGAGGTCGATGGTGGCCACGTTGCCGTACACGTGAATGTGGTCGACGCCGCCCCGCTGGAACAGGCGCCACGCCAGCAGGTCGGCCGGGTCTTCGGCGCTGGCGGCATCTTCGGCGCTGTTGTAGTAGCGGTGGCCCGCCCCGGTCAGCGGGCGGTTGGTCTCGAACTGCACCGTGCCCACACGAACGGACGACGGTCGCTCTGCTACTCGAACGGGCTGACCCATGGCCGATGAGCGTAGCGACATATGTCGCTAGCTTGGGGCTGCTCGTATCCCAGATATTCCGCCTTTCTTGCACGAAACAGGAGCCCGACATGGCCGCTGCCGACACCGCTGAGATCACCGAGGAGCAGTTTGCTGCTGAGGCACTGGAATTCTTGGAGGCCAACGCCAAGCGCAAAGCCGAGCGGCGCGAGTTCGTCTGGGGCGAGGGGCCCGACAACGCGGCGCTCTTCGAGGAAATCGACCGCGAGCGCGAGCGCGCCGAGCTGGAGGCGTCGAAGGAATGGCGGGCCGCCAAGTACGACGCCGGCTTCGGCTGGATCAGCGGTCCGGCCGAATTGGGCGGCGGCGGCATGCCCCGCAAGTTCGAGCGCGTCTGGGGCCAGCTCGAGAGCCAGTTCGACACGCCCGACGGCGGCTTCTTCGGCATCGGCCTAGGCATGGTGGCGCCGACGATCCTGGCCCACGCCGAGCCCGACGTGTCCGCCGACGTGCTGCCCCAGATGTACCGGGCCGACATCGTGGGCTGCCAGCTGTTCTCCGAGCCGGGTGCCGGATCAGACCTGGCCAGCCTGCAGATGCGGGCCGAGCGCGACGGCGAGGAGTGGATCCTCAACGGCCAGAAGGTCTGGACCTCGGGCGCGCATTATTCCGACATCGGCGAGGTGATCGCCCGCTCCGACTTCGACCTGCCCAAGCACCAGGGTCTGACCGGGTTCCTGGTGGACATGAAGGCCCCCGGCGTGGACGTGCGCCCGTTGCGGCAGATGACCGGCGGGGCCAACTTCAACGAGGTGTACTTCACCGACGTGCGCGTGCCCGACTCGCACCGCCTCGGCGAGGTCAACCAGGGCTGGGGCGTGGCGCTGACCACGCTCATGAACGAGCGCGCGGCGATCGGCGGCGGCTCGGGCGGCGGCACCGGCGGCGGCAGCTTCACGAAGCTGTCCGCGATGGCCGCCCACTACGGCCTGAGCGGCGATGCGCTCAGTCGCCAGAAGCTCGCCGAGATCTACACCCACGGCAAGGTGCTGGGCTGGTCGAACCAGCGCACGATGGACGCGCTGCGTGCCGGCAAGACCCCAGGCCCCGAGATGTCGCTGTCGAAGATGGGACTGATCCGCCAGATGAACGCCACCTGCGAGTTCGTGGCCGACACCATCGGCCCGAAGCTGGTGGTCGACTCCGGCGAGTGGGGCACGTTCTCGTGGGCCGGCTACGTGCTGGGCTTCCCGGCGATGCGCATCGCCGGAGGCTCGGACGAGGTGATGCGCAACATCGTCGGCGAGCGAGTGCTGGGCCTGCCCAAGGAGCCTGGCATCGACACCACCAGCCCCTTCCGGGAGCTGAAGGTCGGCACCCAGCGCGCCGAGTGAGCCGACCGGCATGAAGATCGGCTTGGCGCCGACGAACAGCGACTACGGGCCAGCGACCGCCGACATGGCGGTCGAGGCGGAGCAGCGAGGCTACGACTCGCTGTGGGTGGGCGAGCACAGCCACATTCCGGCCAGCCGCGAGACGGTTCACCCCGACGGGGGCGATCTGCCCGAGTTCTACTGGCACATGCGCGACCCGTTCGTATCGCTGGCGACCGCGGCAGCTGCGACGTCGAAGATCAAGCTGGCGATGGGCGTCTGCCTGGTGCTCGAGCACGAGATCCTGGATCTGGCCAAGAGCGTGGCGACGCTGGACGAGGTGTCCGACGGCCGGCTGCTGTTCGGCGTGGGTGTCGGTTGGAACAGCGAAGAACTGGCCAACGTGTCGAGCGTGCCGTGGGCACAGCGCTACAACGCGATGCGCGAGACGGTCGATGCGCTGCGTCTGCTGTGGGCGGAACACGAAGCCGAGTACTCGGGCGAGTTCGTGCGCTTCAAGCCGGCGTGGGTGTACCCGAAACCGGCTCAGCAGCCCGGGCCGCCCGTGCTGGTGGGCTGCCGGGGACGCATCGGCATGCGCCACGTGGCCGAGTACGCAGACGGCTGGTGCCCCCTCGATGTCGGCTTCCGCGACGTGCGAGTGGGCATCGAGCGGTTCCGTACTGCGGTGGAGGCAGCGGGCCGCGACCCCGATGCCATCCCGATCTCGATGTACTGCTATGCGAACCCTGACGCCGAGAAGCTGGAGCTGTACAGCAGTCTCGGCGCCGAACGGATCGTCCTCGGCGCCCCCGACGGCGCCGATCGCCTGGCCCGCTTCCTCGACCGCTACCAACCTCTCGTGGACGCCTTCGCCGACTGACACCCGGCCGGCGATCGGGACGGCTCGCGGGCACCCGCGAACAGGGCGTCAGAGGCGAGTCGGAAGTTCGGCGAGCGGGACGACTTCGGCCTGAGGGGTTTCGATCTCGCCCTCGGGCAGCATGAAGCGCCAGAAGGCGATGCCGAACGGGCGGCCTTCAGTGTCAAGCCAGTTGGGCGTGCCGGGATCGGTGTGGGCGATGACTGCGGTGAAGCGGCCGTCATCGTCGGCGACCATCTGGGCCCGGTTGAGCGAGATGGAGCGGTTCGCGTAGTCGAGCGATTGCAGGTGGCGGTTCCACAGGCTGATGTTGGCGTAGCGGCATTCGGGCCAGCGGCCCCGGATCATCAGCGCCTCATCGGGCCCGATCACGAACGGCGCGAGCGCGTACGCAGCGTCGGTGGCGGACAGGCCGAGGTCGCCGGGCAGACCGGGCGGCGGGAACTCGTTCGGCACCAGCGACACCCACGAGCGCGGCTCGCCCTGGGCCATCGGGACACGATCCACGGTCAGCTCGCGGATCATTGCCGCAATGCGGCGAATGCCGGCGCTGACCGAGTCGTCGGATGGCCGGGGCGCGGGCGTGCCGCCGATGACCTGGATGTCCATCTCCGGGATCCGGGCGGGATTCGTCGCTGCGTGCGTGGTGTCCTCGAAGTAGTGGCGGCTGATGACCGCCCCCTCTTCGGGCGGCAGCTCCAGCCAGTTGCGCTGGCGGGGCTCGCCGCCGACGAAAATCTCGAACCGGCCATCGGCGTCGACGTCCAAGGTCGTGTCGTTGAGCACGCTGAGCACCTGGTTGTCCATCGACCCCCAGCCACTGCTCGACTCGACGGTGATCGACAGGTAGATCGCGTCCTTCGTTTCGCCGGTCACGCGGTACACGTGGTCGGCCGACACCGGCGCCTCGAAGTAGACGGTGTCGGGGTTGTCGCCCAGCAGCTTGCGGCTCGGCGTCACCAAGCGCTGGAAGCGAGGAGCGGACGGATCGCGCTCGAAGAGCCCCACCAGGCCCCACTGCAGGTAGTGCATGAGCGCGCGGTGCGCCTCGACGGCGTCGTCGGCCGTGTGCAGGTTCCACTCGGGTGACACCCAGCGCTCGTCGGCGTCGCGCAGCGTCTCGAGCAGATCGGCGAGCGCCCGGCGGGACTCGGTCTCGGGAAGCGGGTCCATGATCGGTGCCGGCTCAGCCTTCTTCCACGACGCCGAAGTACTCCATGTAGTGGGCCGTGGCGGCGCGCAGGCCCTCAGCCGTAGCGCCCCAGTCCTCGGGCTCGTAGCGATGAACGCCGTACTTGCCCTTCGGCTTGTGCGCCAGGTAGTCGAGCACGGCGGCGGCATAACTGTCGCTGAAGGGCAAACCCATCTGCTCCAGGGCGGTTCCCAGCGTCGCCGTCGGGTCGCTGACGAGCTCGGTGTAGTGAACGTCCACGAGGCGATCGGCCGGAACAGCGCCAGATGTACGCAGGTCGGCCGAGTCGTTGAGGGCGGCGGCGAACGCCGCATGCACTATCTCGGTGTTCCCCACCACGTCGACCTCGTCGGTGCGCGTCCACTGAATGACGGAGGTGAGGCTCGCAACAGAGGACATGACGCGAGCAGGATCGCGGTGGGTCTGCACTACCCAGGCATCATCGAAGGCGTCGAAGAGCTCCGGCATAGTGAACAGGTGGCCGGGCGTCTTGAGCGCCCACCGGGTGGGGCCCCGACCGTGCTGGAGCGCTTGGAGGATCTGCCGCTCGTACTCGTAGTTCACCGCAGGGTCGGCTATCCATCCCTCCATCGGACCGAACAGATTCCAGTGGAAGCCCGCAAAGCTGCCGGTGGTGAGGGTGATGCACTCGACGGGCAAGTCGGCTCGGAATTCATGCATCGCCAGCAGCTCAGGCTGGATGTCGGCCCAGAAATCCTGCTCGCACTCCCCCATCAAGCGCGCATCGGCGAGGCCGGCTTCTGGCAGCGACACCGGGTGCAACGCCTCGGCAGCGATCGGGGCACGCAGGTCTGGATGCAGGGCGAGCAGCTCGAACAGGATCGACGTGCCCGAGCGGGCCGGACCGGCGATCATCACCGGGGCGCGCACGGGTTCGGCGGTGATCTCGGGTGCGGCGTCGATCGCCGCCGTGAGGAGCAGCCGGGTGCGCAACGAGCGCAGCAGCTCCTGCTTGGTCATCAGCCGCCCGAGCACATGAAACGGCGCGTTGTTGACTGCTGCCACCAGAGACTCAAAGCGAGGCTGCCATCCTGGGTCGTCCAGATCGCCGGCCGGCATACCGCCAAGGGCATCGGAGGCCCGCTTGAGCAGGTCGCCGGCGTCGATCGGCACGAGGTCGTGCGGCCGGCCGCCGATCGAGTCGGCCATGTAGTTGATGCGCCGCACCCAGTCAGGCCGGGTGAACCGTTCGTCCATTGAGGCAAGTGCATCGGTGTCATGAGGCATACGGCCGGTCAACGTACCAGCACCCCGCTCAGTGAGTCAGCAGGAAATCCGTTGGAATGGCTCCGTCAGCGCTCGTTACGGTGCCAGCGTGGTTGTTCCGAGACGCCGTCTGCCAGACTCGCCGAGTCTGGGACATATGCCATACCATATGGTGATGGCTCGACGTGAAGTGCTCGTCCAACTCGACGACGAGCTCATCGAACGCCTCGCGGAGATTGCCACTGCCGAGGGAACGAGCAGGTCGGCACTGCTTCGCCGCGGAGCGCGCGCGGTCATCGATGCAGCAGACCTGGCCGCCGCCGATGCCGAACTGGTCGCTGCATACCGTCGCCAACCTCAAGATCCAGTGTTGGTCGAGGCAGCGACGCGGCTGGCGGCCGAGACAGCGCCCCCGTGGTAGCCCGTAACGAGATCTACTGGGGCGATCTGGGAAAGCCAAGCGGCCGGCGACCCGTCGTCGTGCTGTCAAGAGACGCCGCGGCCTCTGTGCTGACGGCGGTGGTGTGCGCTCCCATCACACGCGCGATGCGAGGCATCCGCTCAGAAGTGGAAGTCGGCACAGACGAAGGACTGCCGCAGCCAAGCGTCATCAGCTGCGACAACCTCCTCACCGTGCCGATCACCCGCCTCGACGCCGACCCCGTCGGCCATCTCGGCGCAATCAAGCGAGTCCAGCTCGACCAAGCCCTCCGCTACTCCCTCGACATCGCCTACTGAGACGGCGAACCGGGGAGCGATATTGGCTCGATTGTTGTCACACCGGTTGGGTACCTTCCGCGCCGTGCACACTTCAGATCCACAGCGGCAGTCGATCGGAATCCGGTGAGCTCGTCGTCCTCGTCCACGAAGGCTCGGCGGCTGCTCCGCAGGTTGACCGGCGATTCCGACGCCGCATTTCGAGACGACCAACTTGAGGTCATCCAGCAGTTGGTTGACAACCGGAGCCGCGTGCTGCTGGTGCAGCGAACCGGTTGGGGCAAGAGCGCCGTCTACTTCATCGCAACCAAGATGCTGCGAGACGCAGGACTCGGCCCGACGCTGCTTGTCTCACCGTTGCTCGCCCTCATGCGGAATCAAATCGAGGCCGCAGAGAGGATGGGCGTCCACGCAGTCACCATCAACAGCTCGAACAGGACCGAGTGGGACTCGGTCATCCATCAGATCGAGGAAAACGAAGTTGACATCGTCCTGATTTCGCCAGAGCGACTGGCGAATCAGGAGTTCCGTAGCGATGTGCTGCCGGTAATCGGAAATCGCTGCGGCCTGCTGGTCATCGACGAAGCCCACTGCATCTCCGATTGGGGCCATGACTTTCGACCCGACTACCGCCGCTTGGTACGGGTCCTGGACTTGCTGCCCAGTGGGGTGCCGGTGCTGTGCTGCACGGCAACGGCCAACGATCGAGTCATCTCCGACGTAACGGCCCAGCTTGGGTCGCAGTTCGAGGCCGTACGTGGCCCGCTCGGTCGCGAAGGGCTCCGGTTGCACGCGCTCACGATTCTCTCGCCGCCAGAACGACTGACTTGGCTTGCAGCCACATTGAACGAACTGCCGGGCACTGGGATCGTCTATTGCTCCACGGTGCGCGACACCGAACGAGTTGCGGGCTGGCTCGTTTCGCAGGGAATCCAGGCGGTCGCCTACAGCGGTGCGACCAATGCTCAGACTCGACCAGGAATAGAGCAGTCGTTGCTGAGCAATTCCGTGAAGGCGGTTGTCGCAACATCTGCGCTAGGCATGGGATTCGACAAACCCGACCTGTCGTTTGTCATCCACTACCAGTCGACTGGTAGTGCAATTGCCTACTACCAGCAGGTCGGTCGTGCGGGGCGGGGATTGAGCGAGTCGTGGGGCATCCTGCTCCGCGGCAGCGAAGACGCCGACATTCAGGATTACTTCATCACTTCCGCGTTCCCCGAACCGTCACAGGCTCAGCAGGTAGTCGCCCTCCTTGAGAGCGATAACGAGTTGATGAGAACAGACCAGCTGCTCCAGGAAACCAACGTGAGGCCCGGACGGCTCGAGAACCTTCTGAAGAACTTGGAGGTGGACGGCGTCATAGAGCGCGTGGGAAGGGAATGGCGGCGAACCCTGCAGACATGGATGTTCGACCATGACCGCGTCGATGCTGTCACGTCCCTTCGGCGCTCAGAACTCGAACAGCTCTACGAATACATCGACACCGATCAATGCCGTATGCGGTTCCTCAGGAGTTGTCTCGACGATCCAGTCAGCGAGCCTTGCGGCATGTGCGACAACTGCACCGGAGTCACGTATGAGAAGGCCTTCGAGCCCGATCAGATCCAGGAGGCCGTCGAGTTCATGCGCAGCGCGAGCATGGTCATTGAACCGCGCAAGCAGTGGCCGGACCGCAAGTCCATTCCGGCGGCGGCTCACCTGGAGGAGGGACGAGTGCTGTCCAGATGGGGCGACGGCGGCTGGGGCAACATGGTGCGCAAGGGCAAGCAGTCAGACGGGAGATTCCGGAATCGCCTGGTGAAGGCCTCCGTCGCCCTCATTCGTGAACGATGGCAGCCGGACCCCGAGCCGGCATGGGTGACGTTCGTGCCTTCCCGCCGCCATCCGCAGCTGGTCGAAGACTTCGCCAGACGCCTCGCCGAGGCATTGGAGTTGCCGTGTCAGGATGTTGTGCGCCAGATCCGCGACTCACGGCCGCAAAAGTCGATGCAGAACAGCCACCAGCAGTACCGCAACGTTGCAGGAACCTTCAGCATCAACGACTCCGTGCCCGCTGGGCCTGTGCTGCTCGTCGACGACATCGTCGACTCACGGTGGACGCTGACAGCAATCGGCCACATGCTGCGAGAAGCTGGAACAGGCCCGGTCGTCCCATTCGCGCTTGCCGACGCTTCGGAGAGGTCGATCTCGTGAGACGCAGTGACGACGCGCTCGCGACACTGGCCCTCGTTAGTCGGTTGTCCGTTGGCGACGTACGGCCGTTGAAGGCATCGGAGTATTGGAAACTGAGCGCGATCCTCGAAACTGGTCCGAGCAGCTTGCTCGGAAAGAGCGCCGCTGATCTCGCGATTGACTCTGATATCGCAAGCTCGCTTGCAGATCGCGTGGCTGCTCTGGTGGATCGGGCGACGGCTCTCGCCTTCGAGCTCGAACGACTGGAACATTCCGGTGTCCGGGCGCTTACTCCGTTCGACGAGCACTATCCGAAGAACTGGACTCAGCGACTCGGACCCAAGGCCCCTCCCCTGTTGTACGCAGCGGGGCCGGTCGAGCTCTTGGACACCGCAGGGCTCGGGGTCGTGGGCAGCCGAGACGTGAGCCCGTCGGGGGCTGAGGTCGCAATCGCAGCGGCCAAGTGCGTCTCTCGGCACAGCATTCCATTGGTGTCGGGCGGAGCCCGGGGAGTGGATCAACTCGCCATGAATTCGGCGTTCGACTCGGGCGGAGCAGTCATCGGGCTGCTGGCAGATTCTCTCTCCCGCAGGCTTGCCAAGAGCGATGTCCGTGCAGCGATCCACAGCGGGCAAGCCCTCATGTGCACGCCCTACAACCCCGACGCCGGTTTCAGTGCCGGCAACGCCATGGGTCGAAACAAGCTCATCTATGCACAATCGACGCTCACGCTCGTGGTCGCAACTGACGAGGGCAAGGGCGGCACCTGGTCCGGCGGCACCGAGGCGCTCGACCACAAGTTCGGTCGGGTCGCCGTGTGGCGAGGACCGGGCGAGGGACCAGGCAACGAGGTTCTTGAGCGACGCGGCGCTGTACCCATCTCGGACCTCGACGACCTAGGGCATCTCCTCGATGACGGCGATGCCGTTACGACCCCTGACACGGCTCCGCTCGTTTCCGGAGCGGAACAGGGTGTCCTCTTCGACGTCGCTGCTGCCAACTGATCGCGCCACATCAACGCGGAGGGCAGCGCCCGAGCGCATCATCGGTGAGGAACAGAAAACGCCGAACAACACCCGTGAGCCGCTTTCCCTCATCGCTGGCAGGCCCGAGGGTCCAGGCCCGAGCGAGGGTACGCGCAGTCCGTTGCAGGTGATGCACTTGCACCGCTGCCAGATGCGGATACCAGCGCCTACCGAAGCCTGCGGGGTCGTCCTGCATCAGCCGGGTCCACCTGTCGTCTGCCCGAAATAGCTCGGTCTCCAGCGCAGACCATCGATCCAGCGGTTGCTCGGCCTGTGAGTGGCCGTCGAGCATGACATCGAGATTGTGGTAGCGACCACCAGTGGCGAACTCGTCCAATACTTCCAATTGCTGTCGGGCCAGGCCATCGCGCCTCAATGATGCGATGTCCTCGCGCACGGCCGGCCGGCCAACGAAGCCAGAATCCTTGTCGAATTCATCCAGCGTCATGTCCAAGAGCCTGAGTAAGCCATGCCCCCAGCGCTGCGCCTCTCGCGCGGAGGGCAATCGGCCGGCTTGCCTGAGAAGCGCGAGCGCGAGCGTCAGCTTGAAGAACCGTTCATAGCCCTGTGCCAACAGGTGCAGAGCGACGACGCGTCGATCGACGCCCCCATCCCATGACTCGACAATTCGGATGCCCTCGTCCGAGAGCATGATCGCAGTTTCCGCCTCTTCGATGAAGGCGATCATGCGGCCCGAGTCGGCAAGTTCGTTAGGCATCGACGACTGAGAAAGCCACTCAGTCAGCTTCGGCCGACGCGGTGAGGCCGTCGGCGAGGGCTTGGATCTCGGCGAGGGCAGCTTCGAGGTCTTCGGCGATCTCGGCGGCGAGGACGTCGGGGGGTGGCAGGTTGTCGGCGTCTTCGAGGCTTTCGTCTCTCAGCCAGAACAGGTCGAGGCTGACTTTGTCGCGGGCGATCAGCTCGTCGTAGGCGTAACGCTTGAACCGTTCAGATTCCTCGCGCTTGTGACGGGCGTCGGCCCGGTAGGAGGCGACGAACTCGTCCAGGTCGGCTCTGGTGAGCGGGTTTTGCTTGAGCGTGAAGTGCTTGTTGGTGCGCAGGTCGTACACCCATAGCTCGCGGGTCCAGGGATCCTCTGCGCCCTCGCGGCGGCGGAAGAACAGCACGTTGGCTTTGACGCCCTGGGCGTAGAAGATCCCCGTCGGCAGCCGCAGCAGCGTGTGCACATCGCAGTCGTGCAGCAGCCGGCGGCGGATCGTCTCGCCGGCACCGGCCTCGAACAGCACGTTGTCGGGCACCACCACGGCTGCGTCGCCGCCGATCTTCAGCAGGCTCACGACGTGCTGGACGAAGTTGAGCTGCTTGTTGCGGGTCGTCGCCCAGAAGTCTTCCCGCTCGTAGCTGTCCGATGACGACCGGCCGAACGGTGGGTTGGTCAGCACCATGTCGAATGGCCTGCCGGGCGAGTCTCGCAGGGCGTCGTCCACCACAATCGGCGAGTTGGACTCGGGGCTCTCGATGCCGTGGAGCAGCATGTTCATCGCACAGAGGCGGGCTGGCAGATCCGCTATCTCCCAACCCGTGAACGCACCCGACCGCAGGTGCTCGGCCTGGTCGGGCTCCAATGGCGAGTGCCGTTCGACTATGGACCGGTACGCGCCAAGGAAGAACCCGCCGGTACCGCACGCGGGGTCACAGATGCGGTGAACAGGCTCGGGCTGCATTACGTCGATGATGGCGTTGATGAGCGCTCGGGGCGTGAAGTATTGGCCCGCTCCCCGCGCACCCTCCTGAGCGGTCTTTTCGATGAGGCCCTCGTACGCGTCGCCCTTGAGATCAGCGTCGTAGCTCATCCACTCGTGCTGATCGATGAATTCTTTGATGAGCTGCTCCAGCTTGGCCGGCGTCTGGATGCGGTTGCGGGCCTTGTGGAACACCACGCCGAGCATGTCCTCGCCGGTGCCCAGCGCGGCCAGCGCGTCGCTGTAGTGGTCTTCGAGCTCCCTGCCTGAACGGCTCAGCAACGACTGCCAGTCGTGCTCGACAGGAACGATGCGGTCGCCTCCGAGCAACACGTACTGCTCATCGGCCATCTTCAGGAACAGCAGGTAGGTGAGCTGCTCCAGATAGTCGCCGTAGGACAAGCCGTCATCGCGCAGCACGTCGCAGAAGTCCCACAGCTTCTGCACCAACGCCTTCGGCTCCTGAGCAGGCACCGGCTCACGCTACGCCAGATCACCCATGAAGCCGGCGCTCGTGCTATCACCGGGCGACGGCCCAGATTGGCCTCGCCAACTGCGACGGCCCATCACGGGGCAGCCCGCCGCAAGTGGCGCGATAGATCGTCTCGTCCTCCTCTTCGGGCCGGTGCCGCCGGGCGTGGCGGGGCCTAGTTTCTGTCCGGCGCCAGCCTCGACCCGACGCGGCGTTCCAATAATCGGATGAAGGTCGAGAACGTGCAGCGCTAGCTTGACGCGATGCCCGACGAAGCATCCCAACCGCTGTCGCAGCACCCTTGGCAACGCTGTTGGAAGTGCGGCCGATGAGCGGAGACGGGGATGCCGAGGGCTACAAGCTCAACATCTCCCGGCTCACGATCGACAAGCTTGGTGTCAGGCTTTACGACCGAGCCTCCGCAGTCGTAGCCGAGTTGATCGCCAACAGCTACGACGCTGACGCGACTCAGGTGACCGTGAGCTTGCCCATGGGCACACAACTCGACGGCGCCGACGACGACGGTCAACTATGGGACATCGTGGTCGAAGACGACGGTCACGGCATGAGTCCCGAAGAAGCGCAGCTCCTGTTTCTTGACGTAGGCGGTGACCGTCGAACGCGTTCAGTGAACGGGCCGAGATCGCCACGATTCAACCGACCCGTCATGGGCCGCAAGGGAATCGGCAAGCTCGCACCATTCGGCATCTGCCGCCAGATCGAAATCCTCTCGGCCGGGGGCGAACTCGTTGACGGCAAGTACCAAGTGAGCCACTTCGTCATGGACTACGACGAGATCATCAAGGACGAGCCGGGTGCCGCACCGGTCACGTCCGGTGACCTCGACCGGACATGGCGAGAAACGAGCGGCACCAAGGTCACGCTGCGACAGTTCCTCCCGAAACGCGTTCCTCCAGCGGAGGTGTTCCTCCGCCAACTCGCTCGCATTTTTCGGGGCACGACCGACTTCGAGATAGCGGTTCTGAACCTCAGAGAACGACTCTTCGGGGCGCAACCCCTGCCACCGTTCGAGATCGAAGTCGACGAGCAGACCCGGATCCTCTTGGATAATCGTCCCGTGCCCTGCGGTGGCACGGAGTTGCCAGTCACCGGCTGGGTCGCGAAGGCCAAGAACGCCTACAAGAACGACGAAGACGTCGGTGTCCGAATTTACGCGAGAAACAAGATCGTTGCTACGACCCGAGACTTCGAGCAGAGTTCGGGCTACAGCGGCGAATTCGTCGTCCGGTCGTACCTCGTGGGCGAAGTGGTGGCCGACTGGCTCGACGTCGATGGCCACGACGACCTCATCAGGACGGACCGGCAAGACATCCTCTGGAACTCTGAAGAAGGCGAAGCACTCAAGCTGTACGGCCAAGAGTTGGTGAAGGAGGTCGCCCGGTCGGCCATTCCCGTGCACGAGCAGTCGATGGCCACTCGGGTCCTCGAGAGGTCGAGAGTCGAGTCGAGGGCGCGAAGCACCTTCAAAGACGATGAACTCGTCGATTCTGCCGTGGAGCTCACGAAGATGCTCGGCAGGTCCGTCTCCGAGGAGAAGCTCAAGGATTCGGAGTACTTGGAGCGCCTGGTCCAATTCGTGCTGTCGGTCGCTCCTCATCATCTGCTCGTCGAGAGCTTCGCCGATCTCGCACAGCTGACGAGCGGCAACTCTGATGCACTGGATCGCCTCGTAGAGCTGTTTCGGCGCACGGAGGTCGCTGCGCTCGCTTCGTACGCGCAAGTAGCGAGAGGGCGGGTCGAGGCCATTTCGAGTCTCGAAGCTGCTATTGAGCGAGATGGCACCGAGCCCGTTGCGGAATCGAGGCTGCAAGAGATTCTGCGTAGCGCTCCATGGCTGATCGACCCAGAGTGGGAGGTCGTCTCGGACAACCAAACGCTGAGAACATTCGCTAACCGATATGCCACGCTGATTCAAGAACGTTGGCCGAGCGATCTGCAGCTGCCTGCGGAGGACTTTCGTCTACGCCCTGATTTCATCATGATGGAGATTTCGAGCCAGCTCCATTGCATAGAGATCAAGCGGCCACATGCGGGCCTCAAGAGAGATGACTTCACCCGCTTCTACCACTACATCACAGTCTTTGGTTCCATGCGGGAGCAGGAGCAAGACTTATCCGGTCACCTGGCCCGAGGCTGTGTGTTTCATCTGATTGTCGACGAAATCAATCTCGCCGACAACATGCAGGCCGACTTGCTTAACCGCTACATCGAGGAGGGCACCGTAGTTCACTCGACTTGGAATGCCCTGTTGGCGAAGACGAAACGATCCAACGCCGACTTCCTTCGAGCGCGTGAAACGTCGCTTCGAGCAGCCGGCGAGTCTGGATCGCCCAGTGGCGAAGGCGAATGAGATGGGTACCGAGGCGCTGGGCGCAGTGAGCCTCTTCTCCAACTGTGGCGCCGGCGATGTCGGCTATGCGAGGGCCGGATTCTCCTTCAGAATCATGGCGGAAATCGAGCAACGCCGACTAGCGGTAGCGCTCGCCAACCACAAGGAAGCGCGCGGCGTGCCCGGCGACCTCCGAAACACATGGCGCGAGGTCATTGCATCCTTCCGTAGCGAAGAGGGTCCAGAGCCGCCGGCGTTGCTCTCGGCGTGCCCACCGTGCCAGGGAATGAGCACGGCGCGCGGTGGCCGAGGACGCGAGGAAGACGCCGCCGCAGGCAGTCGTGACGGCCGAAATCTGCTCGTCGAAGTGATCGCCCTAGTGGCCAACGGTCTTCGGCCACGGCTCGTTGTGGTCGAGAACGTCGCAGCCTTTCTCTCGCGACTGGTCCTCGATCCCCGAAACGACGAGCTGGCGCCGATCTCAGCTGCTGTGCTGCTACGGGAGCTGCTCGAACCGCACTACGAGTGCTACCCATTCTTGACCGATCTGGCTGATTACGGCGTGCCGCAACGCCGAGTGCGAGCCTTCATGACATTCGTTCGACGTGATGAGCCGACCATTGCCACCCTCGCTCGGTCGCAGTGCGTCCCCTACCCCAAGCCGATCGCCTCCGCAGCGGACGGCAACTGGACATCGCTCAAGGAAGCCCTGACGCAACTCGACGTGATGGAACTCGACGCGGCGAGTTACGAGACCGCTCACGATCCAACGACCCCGATGCACGCAGTGCCGGTCTGGGGCTCAGATCATCGCTATCGCATGGTGGCAGCGATCCCGCCAAACTCCGGCGGGCGTGCTTGGGACACCACGCACTGTGAGGCCAAGTGTGACGCACAGGTGGGCGCTGATGATGCCGTGTGCCCCACGTGCAATGAGCCTCTTCTGCGACCCGTGGTGCAAGAGGTGGACGGCAGCTACCGGTTAGTGCGCGGCTTTCGGCGATCCAGCTACTCACGAATGCGGCCGGATGCTCCGGCGCCGACCATCACGACGGCCAGCGGTCACGTCGGCTCAGACAACACCATTCATCCATTCGAAAACCGTCTCCTGAGCCCTCACGAGTGTGCGCATCTCCAAACCATTCCCCAGGACTTCGACTGGGGAAACTCGCTGGATGACTGGGGCGCAACAGCGGTGAGGGCAATGATCGGTGAGGCAGTGCCACCCCGCTTCACCGAGATGCATGGGTGCATACTTGCGGCGCTACTCGAAGGCCAAACCGAAGGGCTCACATCCGTGAACGATCAACGCCTGGCGAAAGCTGTGGAGCGCATGCAGCGCGGTCTGCCCGGTCAACACTCGGCCGCACGGTCCTGACTTGTTCGACCGCACGGGACCGCTCAAGAGAGACCGGCCCGTTCGACAAGTCCTCGCAGCGCACATTGGGGTAGGGGAGCGTCAATGTCCAACTGTCGGATTCGCGTCGCCCCGCCTCTGCACGCATCGAGCTTCTCTCGGTGAAGTCGTGGGTATACATGTTGCCCGTAGGCTTCCCGCTCTCATGCCGACGCAGGGGGGCGATTTCGTGCACGGAGAATGGTGGGTCGCGAATCCGTTGGAAGGGTCTGACGACTATGGCCCGCCCAAGCGAGCTGACCGCATATCGGGTGCCTTGCGGGAAATCGCTGACGGTGAGTTTGCGCTAGAGACGATCGGCTGTCTGGACGACACTTCGACTTTGATCAGCGATGACTCGGACTCGGAGAGCTCTTCATCGCGCTCTCACATCTGGGGATCAAGTCGCGACGAGAACTGCATTAGCTTGCTCGACTGCCAGAGACTCAGCAGGACGGAGCCTTCTCCGAGCATCGCCGGGGGGCATGAGGACTGGGCAGTCGGTTGGCTCGCGACGGGTAACGCGTGGGTGACGCCCGAGGCTCAGTGTTCAACCAGCTGGCTGACCACCGACGACCTCCGAGCTTGGGCGCTCCACGAACGGACAGACAACACAGTTTCGTTTGAAGCCGACGACACGGCCACGGTCGATCTCGGAGACGAGACGCTGGGCACCGTGAACGTCGGCGGCATCAACTTCTCGCTCGTGAGATTCCCCGAGCATTCTCGACAGCACCGATGGGATGCAGATGGCCGGCTTTTCTCGGTCAACAACGCTGTGTCCTGGAAGTTGGAGGGACAACTGGCGCTCGGAGCCGTTGTGGAGGAATGGGCGAATTGCGTCGAACGCTTCGTCAGGTTCGTGACAATGCGCCCATCGGTCATCAGCGGAACCGAGTGCCGACTCTTGGGATCGGATGATCGACCGCAGTCCGTGAAGCTCACGCTGCGGAGACTTCCTCGCAATGGCGCGCCCAGCGCCCGCGACGCCTCAGGCGACATTCGGCCTCATGAGTTCTTGGCGACATGGAACTCGTTCAGCAAGCACGGCATCGACCCGATGCAGATGTTCGGCCAATACGTAGTCGAGGTCCAACGCGGCGACGCCTACGTCTCAATGATCTCGCACCTCGAGTCCCAGGACCGCCTCCTGAGCCGGGGCGCCGACGTCGCCTTGCTCAACGGCGTCCGCTCCGTCGAGGCGCAGTTCATCTACGAGAACCCTGGAATCGACGAACAGAAGGTACACATCAAGACCAAGATCAACGATGCTGCAGACAACGCTGGCGATGTGGGGAAGCAGGTCCGCAGCGCTTGGTCGGCATTTGATGACATCAACAACCTCCGAAAACAGGTTGCACATGGAAAGTCGCGGCCGGGTGCTGACTTCGGGCTTCGTTGCCTCGGCGGAGCCTGGTCGCTTCAGTGGATTCAACGATTCCACCTGCTCCGCACTCTTGGCGCCGATGAGACTGCTGCCGCAACCATGATCTGCGAGAACCCACGCTTCAAGCGAGATCTCGGCTCTCTCAAGATGTGGAGCAATGAGCTCTGACGCTCAATGCGCCAGATCAGACGACTAGCAGACGACGATGTGGCAGCAGCACCTACACCGATTTATCTTGGGGATTCTGTGAGATGAGACGGCCTTCGAACGCTTCCTTGAGAATCGAGCGGCGGAGCGCCGGGATCTTCGGATGCGCGAAGCTCGACTCCATCGCCTCAAGGCGAGAGAGGTATTCTTCGATAGCTGTAACGATGCGCTCTTGCTCCGCGTGAGGAGCAACTGCTATCGGGAATCGCATCAAACCTCGCTTGCCGAGGTGGCGGATGTTGACACCGCGGCCGGCCTCGCCGAACCTTCCCGTCAGGGCCGAGTAGAAGCAGTACCAGTACAGGTAGCCCAGGTCGATGCCGCGTGCGCGCAGTCGCAGCAGAGTGTTCTGGAAGCAGCAGTCCTCGATCTCACCGTGCCAGATGGCTGGCTTGCCGACTTCATTTGGGCTACCCGAGGCCTCGTTCAGCAGGAGATCACCCGGCTCAAGCCGATAGGTCTCGAAATCGCTGTTGTCAAAGTTCATCTCCTTCACGTCGTCCAAGGAGATTCCGTTCCACGTCACGTTGGCGGCACGGAGGTATGGGCGCATGTGACTGCCGCTGTGATGCTGCGGTGAACGCTGTCGCCCCAGCTGAACGTCTGCGATGTCGCCGACCATTGCCCAGGTCCAACCGGGCGGAAGGTCTTCGGTCACGCGGTAAGCGTCTCGATAAGGACGCGACCACCTTGGCGGACATCGATCTGCAGGTTGTGACCTTCGAGCAAACGCATGCCGATTAGCGCCGCCGCGCTGGTCGCATGCACTGCGACGCCCCGCTTGTTGCCAGACCAATCGACGGTCGCCATGTAGGTGTGGAAGGACTCCTCCATGCCATTTGCCAATACGAGCCGAGTGGCGCCGACTCGCACCAGGCCGAGGTCGCGCACCACATCTGTCGGAAGCATGAGGTCGCCGCCGTACCCCGTGTCAATGAGGGCGTCCACGCGGCTGGTGCGCTCGGCGACTCCCGAGACAACCAAGGTGACCACCGGTTCGAGGATGTCGTTGACGGTGCCTTCGATCATTCCACCGCCCGAGATCCCTGGCCCCCGAAGCCGTACAGCCCGCGATAGCCCACCCGCAGAAGCCAGACATCAGATGCTTCAGGGTGCCGAGTTCTCAGCTCCTGTGCCGCATCGAGCACCTCGTCGGCGATGGCCCAGTCGCCGCTGTCGACGTCGATGGCCACGCAACGGCCGCGCTGGTCCTCGGCAAGGATCGGCTTGATGTCTCGTTCGTAGATCTCGTCGCCACGGCGGGCAGTCTCTTCCAAGGTGCTCTGACTCCGAACCGCCATGGTCGCCTCCTCCCGCACTCGAACCGATGGACGCAGCCTAACCCTGGGCCTTGGACCGACTTCAAGTGATTTTCGGTGCATCACCCGGGACGCTTGATCGGTGCCGGGCGGTTATGCGGCGAGGGCCACGGTGAGTTCGTCAAGCAGTGCGTCGAGGTCGTCGCCGAAGAGCATGCGTGCCTTGCCGAGGCCGCCTTGGGTGCTGAAGGGTGGTGCCGCCAACTCGGCAGGCTCGATGCCGAGGTTGGTGGCGACGCGGTCTTTGATCAGCTCCAAGTAGGCCGCCTGCTCCTGCGAGAACGTGCGGCCGGCATTCGACTGCTGCATCAGCCACGCTTCGAAGCGCTCGTTGACCAGATCCGGGTATGACACCAACACATCGGCCTCGCCGAGCGTGTAGCGGACGAGACTCACCAAATCGGTGCTGACACGGTGACCCGAACCACGCACCTTCGACTTGTCGAGTGTCTCGTAGGCCTCCCACAGAGCGTCAGGCGTCCAGCGATGGGGCGGTCGCTTGATCGCGTTCGCCAGCTCCCTGATGTCGGTGTAGCTGAGCCCACCGCCGTAGGGCTGGCTGTACAGCACCTGCAGCGCGGTGATCTCGTCCCGGTTGTTGTCGATGAATTGCCGCCATGATTCGACTTGGGCACGGGCACGGTCGGCCGCTTTCCGGGAGAACTGACCGGAGATCACCCGATCCCTCGATGCTGTGTCGATCATCTGCTCGTAGCTGCGCCTGACGTCGATCAGCTTCTCCCGTAGAGCAGAGTTGCCTGCCAGTGGCTTCACGGCCTCGCGGATCATCGACTCGCCGGCGGCCTTGACCTGCTCGGGTGTCGGATCACCATCAGTTTCAGCAGCTGCTGCCTCGTACTGGCGGTCGACATCGAGCGCGTCCACCATGCCACGCACTAGATCGGTCAGCCCGATTCCTGCCACCTGCTCCACCTCAGCCCGATCCGCCGCTGTCATCCGGCGGTTCAGCCAGGTGAGCCGGGACGCCACCGACGACACGACATCGGGATCCGTCGAGCCCAGTCCGATGTCGCTGAGCAGCTTGTCGAAGCTCACCGTCCGCTTGCGCTCCATCGGCACGGTGTCGTGCAGCTCGGCCTCGGTCACGCCAACGGCGTCCACGATCACGAAACGGTCCTTGACTGCAGCATCAGGCGTGACCGCGCGCAGCTGGTCGCTGTCGATCACCCGCACGCCTCGCCCTTTCATCTGCTCGAAGAAGTTGCGGCTGCGCACCATGCGCATGAACACGACGCACTCGATCGGCTTCACATCGGTGCCCGTCGCGATCATGTCCACCGTGACCGCGATTCGCGTCTCGTAGCTGGTGCGGAACTGCTGCAGCAAATCCTCGGGCTTGTTGCCAGAGTCTCCGGAGCGGTAGGTGATCTTCACCGCCTCTTGGTTGCCGAAGTTGAACTCCTGGCGGACGCTCTTGAGGATGTCTTCCGCGTGGTAGTCGTCCTTCGCAAAGATCAGCATCTTGGGCACGTGCCGCAACGAGCCATCATCACGGCGCTCACGGTCGGGAAAGATCTCCGGCAGCGAGTTGCGTAACGTGCGCACGATCGTGCGGATCTGGTCGGGTGCCACCACGCGCTTGTCGAGCTGGTTGGCGTCGTAATCGATGTCCGTGTCGACCTTCTCCAGGCGGCGCTTTCGGGTTTCACGGTCGCGGAACTCGGTCACGAACCCAGCGGGAACGACACCGCCGGATTCCGTGATCTCGGTGCGGATGCGAAACACGTCGAAGTCCACGTTCACCCGGTCGGCCACCGCTTGGGCATGCCCGTACTCCATGACGAGGTTCTGATCGAAGAACCCGAACGTCTGCTTGCCCGGAGTTGCAGTGAGGCCCACGAGGAAGGCGTCGAAGTACTCGAGCACCTGCCGCCACACGCCGTAGATGGAGCGGTGGCACTCGTCGATGATGATCAGGTCGTAGGACTCGATGGGCACCGCAGGGTTGTAGGAGACCTCCACGGGCTCTGGCGGAGCCGTATCGAATCCGCTCTTCTCTTCGTCGAACGCTTCGTCGAGCTCGTCCTCGCCTCGCAGGATCGAATGCAGCCTCTGGATGGTGCAGATGTGGACCTTGGTGGCCGCCTCGTTCGCCATGTCAAGCCACGACGACGTCAGATGGCGGACGTTGTAGAGCTCAGTGAACTTACGGCCGTCGTCGGGGATGGCGAACCTCTGGAACTCTCGGAGTGCCTGGCGGCCAAGATTCGCCCGGTCGACGAGGAAGAGAATCCGCTGGGCACCCGCGTATCGCAGCAGGCGATAGCAGACGTTGGCGGCTGTGAACGTCTTGCCCGAACCGGTGGCCATCTGGATCAGTGCCCGAGGACGGTTGTCCTTGAATGACTGCTCAAGATTGCGGATGGCCTCTTCCTGCGCCGGCCACAAGTGCCCAGCATCCGCGTCAAGTCCAGGCAGATGCTTCACGCCAGCGCGCAGGCCGGGCTCGCGACCCTTCCCCTCGGCATGGTCTGCCAGCCAACGCGCCAACGTCTCGGGGCGGTGGAACGTGAATACGCGACGACTCGCGGGCACTGGGTCTAGGCCACTCGTGAAGCGGGTCTCAGTACCAGTCGACTCGTAGCCGAATGGCAGCGCCCCCTGGATCTCGACAGCAGGCCGGTCCTCGGGGTACGCGGCCTGATACTTGCGAGTCTGTGGCTCAACGCCGGTCAGCGTCATGCCGGCCTTCTTCGCCTCGATGACGCCCACAGCCTGACGGTCCACGTACAGCACATAGTCGGCACGCCCAGCCGTGGTCTGTGCCTCGCGGACAGCTACTCCCAGAGCCGCAGCCACAGCTGCTGTCTTGTAGTCCTGCACCACCCAGCCGCAGGCCTCCAACTGTTCGTCGATGTCGCGACGGGCCAATTGCTCGGGCGAGAGGTATTCACTCACAGCGACCCCAGACTCACGACCGCCAACCCGCACACCAGCGGCCATCGTACGATCTTGAACCGGGCGACGGAAGTGGCGCAGGTCCGCTCATGAGCGCCGACGCCGCATCCAGGACTGCGAAGACTCGCTGCTCTGGTCCGTTCTGATGAGTCTCGGTTACTTGAACCATCAAGTCGAAACGGAGGTACGCCAACTTGTCTTCGAAGCTTGTGGCAGCAGAGGTGTTTCCTCCTGGCGAGCACCTCGCAGATGAACTCGCTGCGCGTGGCTGGACTATTCCGCATTTCGCGGAGCTGATAGGTCAGCCGGTGCACGTTGTCGCGGACGTCCTCGATGCGCAGATCGAGGTCACCCCCGACTTGGCCGCAGCCATCTCTTCTGCGCTCGGCACCTCGGCGCAGTTGTGGCTCAACCTCGAACAGGCCTACCGCTCACACTCGGGTGCCCATGGCGCGTAGGGCGGCGGCGATGCGGTCGATGGTGATGTCGGTTGCGGCGACGGCCATGACGAGGTCGTAGACGGCGTCGTTGCTGGCCGTGGTCACGCTGGCGTTGTTGAGTTCCAGGAAGACGGCTGCGGCTAGCCAGCCGAGTCGCTTGTTGCCGTCGACGAGCGGGTGATTGTTGACCACTGAGTGCAACAGCGCGCCAGCTTTGGTCCACACGTCGGGATAGGCGTCCTCACCGAATGCGGAGGCCTGGGGCCGTGCTGCCGCGGCACCCAAGAGGCCGATGTCCCGTATCGGCGGCGGATCGCCGAGCAACCGGCGGGCCAGTTCGACGAGGTCTTCGGTGTGGAGGTACTCGAACGTCTCGTTCACTCGCCCAGCCGGCGCAGCGCTTCGGCGTGACGATCCATGACGAGGTCGGCCGCGACTGCCACGCGGTCGCGATGCTCTGCCTTGGTCACGTACTCGCGCACGGCACGCCGAGCGGCCTCCTGCATGGAGGTGCCGTCGAGCGTGGCGCGCCGCCGCAACGCCTCCTGCTCGTCGTCGGTCAGCCTGAGCGTCATCGCCATGAATGGAATGGTATCAAATCGATATCACTAGCCCGCGACTGGCTGTCGAATTCTGGACACGCTCAAGTCGGGAAGTGGGCGAGTCGGTTGCCTGCTTGTGCTGGGTGTCGCCTGATTCGGCCGATACTGCGGTATACCGGAGCGCCTGTGAGCTTGCCTGCCGCCGTGGCGGATTCATGACGAACCGACTTGTTGCCGCGATGGCCTTTGCTGCCTTGGTGATCTCAGTGCTGTCGTTGTTCGTCGCTTTGAGCGCGACAGAGGTGGAACCGGCACGATCGACGGCGGATGTCGCTGCTGGGACCACCACGGCCGGCGCCGACGGCGAACCCGCGGTGCCGTCGCTGCCGGCCACGACCGCAGGCACATCCGCCGACGCTGCGGTACCTTCGCCGACGGTCGTCACCGCTACTTCTGTTGCATCGGCGGAACCTGCCGCCGCGACGACACCTGACGACGCACTGCCGGGCACTCCTGCGACGTTCGGGCCCGCGGCCGGCACCCAACTCGGCGTCATCGGCGTCGCTCACGACGACTGGCTCAACGTGCGCGATGTTCCCAGCGGCGAAATCGTCGCAACGCTGACGCTCCAGCTGTCGCCGCAGTCGCCGAGTGAGAGCGCGCTATTGGTTCGCGATGCCGACGCC
This sequence comes from Candidatus Poriferisodalis sp., assembly GCF_965219595.1. Classification (NCBI taxonomy): domain Bacteria; kingdom Bacillati; phylum Actinomycetota; class Acidimicrobiia; order Acidimicrobiales; family Candidatus Poriferisodalaceae; genus Candidatus Poriferisodalis; species Candidatus Poriferisodalis sp. Next base: position 2,086,473 of record NZ_OZ244781.1, on the reverse strand, counting down.
GAAGGGGCGTTTGCGAGGATCGGCGTTGCGGGAGTGACCGCGACCGGCCGCTCCCGTGACCTCGCCACGAGCACGTGGCACGAGATCCAAGCGGGCCCGATCATCGGCTGGGCCAGCTCGAACTATCTGGCGCCGCTGGTGCCGGAGACTGCCCTCGACATCACCGCGCAGGTCACTGCCAACATCGACGGCGCCACGACCGCTGACACATTCACTGCACTGGCTGAACGGATTGTCGCGACGGTTGCCTCAGACGAGCCCGCGTCACGCGTCAGAACCGTTGCGCCCCCCGGCGCGTTCGAAGCCGTGGTCGACATCGCCGTTGATGTCGTGGGCCAACCCGACGATTCGATACGTGGCTACCGGCTGCTGATCTCGGCCGATGCAGCCGGCGATTGGACGGCTGCTGTGGCCGACGGCGACATCGCCACCGATGCCGGGCCGTACACGCTTCGCAGCGTCTTGGCCACGCCGCTGTGCTACAGCCACCGGGGCGTCAGCGCAGACGGCGCCTGCAACTAATCGTCGGCGGGCGGCGCCAACGAGTCGCCGATGAGGTGCTGCACCACTTCGGCGAGGGCCTCGTCGTGATCAGCACCGGCGTCCAGCGCAGCTTGATAGACGGCGAGCTGGCGGTTCGCTGAGGTGCCGTGCTCGCAGATGGTGCGGAGGTGGCAGATCTCATCCACGCAGTCGAGCGCCTCGGCATCGGGCATCACCAGCTCGATGAGCTCATCGACTAGGTGCTCGTAGGGCACCAGCGTTCCCTTGCCCAGGTCGATCAACGAGCCGCTGATGCCGTACCGCTCCGCCCGCCACAGGTTCTCGCCGATGAGGAAGTTCGCATAGCCGCGCCATCGCTGGTTCTCGGTTCGCAACCGCCACAGCATCCGCAGCAGGCAGACATACGCAGCCGCGATGGCGATCGTGTCTTCCATGCGGGTCGGCAGGTCGGTGACCCGCATTTCGAGCGTCGGGTAGCGCTCCGAGGGCCGGATGTCCCACCACACCTTGGATGAGTCCTCGATGATCCCGGCGTTCACCAGCACATCGACATGGCGACGGAACTCCGCCCACGAGTCGAACTTCGGCGGCAGGCCCGTGCGCGGCAGCGTCTTGTACACCGCCGAGCGGTAGCTGGCCAGCCCGGTGTCGCGACCCTGCCAGAACGGCGACGAGGTCGACACGGCCAACAGGTGCGGCAGGAAGTACGTCACCTGATTCATCAAGTCGATCCGCAGCTCAGGGTCTTCAATGCCCACGTGCACGTGCAGACCCGAGATGACCAGCTGGCGCTGGATTTCTTGGAGGTCTTCGGCCAGATCGCGGTAGCGCTCCTTGTCGGTGATCTGGAGCTCCTCCGGTCTGGCGAACGGATGGGTGGATGCGGCAATAGGCGCAAGCCCATGTTCTGCAGCGGCCTCAGTGACCGCGAGCCGCAGCAGGCCGACATCGGCGCGCAGGTGCTTCATGTCACGGCAGATGCCCGTGCCGATCTCGATCTGCGCGCTGAACAGCTCCGGGCTCACGAGCCCGTGGCGCAGCTCGGCCACCCGTTCGATCAAGCCGGGCGGCTGTGCCCGCACCAAGGCGCCGCTGTCGCGGTCGACGAGGAGATACTCCTCCTCAATCCCGATCGTCCAGCTCGGTTCGTCGATCATCTTCCGCGAGTGTGCCAAACCCGTGCCTACTGCCGTCGAGCCGGTTGGGCCTCGCAACCCCTGAGAGGGCGGGCGACCACCTGCTGGATCAGTTGCGCGCCGTGGCGATCCACGCAGCGGCAGGGAACACCACGCCCTCCGGCGTCTCGAAAGGCGCGAGCGCTGCAATGACGGCGTCCTTCGCCTGAGCGTGCACTTCCGGCGGGTGCCCGGCCAGCGCCCTCCGGGCAATGCCGAGATCCATGGCGAATTGCGCAGTGTCGGCAAGCGTGCTGCCCACGCCGTACAGCACCTCGGTCTCGAACGACTCCAAGCCAGCATCGGACCACCCCGCTGTTGCGAGCATGCCGCGCACGAAGTCGGGATCGGCGAAGGCGAACGGATCCACCGCCGGTCCCCCGCTGTCGGGCATCTCCACGATCTCCAGCACTGCCTTGTTAACGGTGACCAGCCACGGATTCTGGCGCGGCGTCTGCCAGCAGACGAATGCGAGCTGCCCGCCGGGCCGCGTAGCAGCCCGCAGATTCGCGAACGCTGCGGTTGAATCGGCGAAGAACATCACGCCGAAGCGCGAGAAGACGAGGTCGAAGCCGTCGAAGACCCCGTTGCGGCCCGAAGCAGCGGCGCCGAGCGCGGCGATGTCCGCCGTCTGGGCGTCCGCTATTTCGAATGCGATCGGCGCCGTCTCAGGGCGCCCGGCCGCGTGTTCAGCGCCACGCCGGCGGGCCACGTCGATCAGCGTCTCGCTGATGTCGACGCCCAGCACCGAACCGCCGACACGCTCGCTCCACTGCAACGTCGTCTGGCCGCAGCCGCAGCCCACGTCCAGCACGTTGGCTTCGGCCGGCAGGCCCTCCACGGTCTCCATCGCCGCTAGGCCGATGTGGCCGAGCTGGGCGTCCAGCCGCTCCTGCTCCTGCACCCACACGTCTGCGTTCCGCCAGAACTCGCGCTGTTGAGCGTTGGGGTCGTCGTTCACACTCATCAAGGGCCTCTCCGTGAAGCTGCCTTCTTCTAGATGATTGGTTCCAAGGGGTGGGGGGTCCGCTGTTGGTGGGGTGAGGGTGTCCAAGCTCGGGGTGTGTACCTGCACCTCGATCCTGGAGGACCTGGGCATGAACCCGGACTTGGACACCCTCGCGACGGCACTGTATGTGAGGATTGACGATCTGTTGGCCGACAATCCCGGCTGGGCGCCGCGGCGGCCCCGTGTGGGGTTCGCACCGAAGCTGTCGGACGCGGAGCTGGTCACTTTGGCGGTGATCTCGGCGTTATTGGGGTACGACTCCGAGCGCGGGTTCGTGCGCTTCGCTCATCAGCACCTGCGGCCGTGGTTCCCGTACCTGCCCAACAGAGAGGGCTTCAACAAGCGGCTGCGCCGCGCCGGCGAGATGATCGGCCACGTCACAGCAGCGCTGGCCCGCGACTGCCCGGACTGGCACGACGACGTGTGGCTGGCCGACTCCACGCCGGTGCCGTGCGGCACGAGCCGACCCACCGCGGTGCGCTCCGAGCTCGCCGGATGGGCCCAATACGGCTGGTGCGCGTCGCATTCGCGCTGGTTCTGGGGGCTGCGACTGCACCTGATCACCACCCCGGCGGGGCTGCCGATCAGCTTCGCCCTGGCAGGCGCCAAGGCCGACGAACGCGACACCTGCGCCGCCATGATCGACCACGCAGACCTGGCCCGCCCCGGCCAGACGCTCATCGCCGACAAGGGCTACCGCAGCAAAGACTTCGAGAACCGGCTCAACGACGCCGGGATCACCCTCATCCGGCCCGCCGCCCGCAACGAGCCCGCCCGCCCCCACCAGCGGTTCCTGCGCCCGTTCCGCCAGATCATCGAATCGGTCTGCGACACCCTCAAAGGCCAGCTCAGCCTCGAACGCCACAACGGCCGCACCCGCGCCGGCGTCGCCGTGCGCGTCCTGGCACGCATCCTCGCTCTCACCGCCGCCATCTGGCACAACAGAACCCACCACCCCCACCTGCCAGCACGCACCCTCACCCACTACGACCACTGACCCCTTGGAACCAATCATCTAGCAGCCCCGGTGCGCGGCTTCATTCCGACGCAGCACGTGACCCAGGACCGACGCCCTCTCGTCGGAGCGGCGCTTCAGAACAACGTCGTGTCGGGTCCGGCGAAGGCCTTCGAGTAGGTCTCCAGCGCTGTTTCGGCATCGCTGTGTGTGGCGCTCGGCACCGGCTCGGCATTGGGCAGTCCCTCGGTGAACGACCAGCTCAGCCGGTGGATGGCGCACGGTCCATGGGAGGCCAGAGCGGCACGGTGGACCGGCGCGGGATAGCCCTTGTTCGACTCGAACCCGTAGGGCGGGAAGTCGCCGGCCAGCACCGTCATGATCCGGTCCCGCACAACCTTGGCCATGATCGAGGCCGCCGCGATCGACAGGCAGCGCCGGTCGCCCTCCACAAGCGCCCGGCTCGGACGCCAGTCCACGAAGTTGTACTTGCCGTCGAGCAGCACCCGATCCGGCTCGGCCGGCAGCAGTTCCAAGGCCCGGCGCGTGGCCAGCCGCAGGGCATCGGTCATGCCCAACTCGTCGCATTCGGCGGCGGTGGCATGCCCCACCGACCAGGCACGGGCCCAGTCGTCAATGCGTTCGAAGAGCTGCTCGCGCACCTCGGGGCGGAGCTCCTTGGAGTCGCGGATGCCGTTCACACGACCGTGCGGCGAGACCACCACCGCGCCGACCGTCAAGGGGCCGGCCCAAGCGCCGCGGCCCACCTCGTCCACGCCGACCACCGTCGTCTCGCCCGCATCCCAGCAGCGCCGCTCGAACGTGAGGCTCGGCCGCGCCGTCATGGATGTGAACCTAGTTGCCGACCCCGTGCCGATCGGGAGACCGGTTACAGCGCGGGCGGGGGTGCGAGGAGCGCCTCGCCCTGCCAGCCCGTGGCCGTGAACGCCGGGTCCAGCCCTGGCGCTGTGACTGCTGGCGGGTCGCCGCCCGGGTCGTGTGGCACCACGTCCCACAGCAGCGCCGGCCGCTCGCCGTGCCAGCGCACCGCCCACGACACGGGCCCGATGCGCGTCGGCACGTGGTGCACTTCGACCGGCTGGCCCAGCCAGGCTGCCGGCCAGTGCGCCGCAAGCCGCAGGCGGGCCGGTTCGCGGCCTGCTCCCCCGCTGCCGGCCGAACCGTCGTCGGGAACGTCGACCAGCAGTCGCAGCAGCGTCCGCACGAACAGGCCGCCCACCATCAGGTCGTGCCCCGTCCCGTTGGTGCCCGTGCGCAACGTCGGGTGCATGTAGGTCGGCCAGTTCAGCGTCGGCGATGCCACCGAGACCAGTGCCTCGAGCCGGTCGAAGGCGCGTCCGGGCGCCAATCGAGCCTCGGCGAGGGCCAGCAGCGCAGTGGCCACCATGTCGTGTCCGCACGACGCGGCAGTGTCGTCCACGAAGTCCGCAGGCGTGCCGTCGGCCGGCTCGGCCCCCACGAACGGCAACGGCGGCGCCCACGGCACGGCGGCATGGATCCACAGCCCGGTGTCATGCGACAGCCACTCCCAGCGCTGGCCCGACTGCTCATCCTCCTCATTCGATGCCGACTCGCCGGGCACACGCTGGACGAACCTCGCCGTGCTGCGAGTCCGGGCATTCGTGTCCGAAGACGCCTCCCACGGCAGACGTCCCAACCCATCGCGGTAGAAGGACGGCGACTCGCTGGTGTCGGCAGCGCCGTCGGCAGTATGCGGGCGAGCGCGGCGGCGTTCCCGGGAGCTGGCTCGCGGGCGCGCTGTGCCGGCGATGTCAACACGCAGTGCTTCAGGCAGCGTCAATGCCGCGCTCTGCAGGGCAGTCGCTGCACGCTCAGCACCGAGCCGCAGCAACAGTCGGCTGCTGGCTCGCAGTCCCTCCCGGATCGTCCATGGCTCCTCCTGCCAGCGCACTTCGCGCGTCAGCAGCCAACGTGCCGCTGCTGTCACGAACTCTGAGATGCCCTCGGCAAACTCCGGGTCCGGATGCAGCGACAGCAGGTGCTCGGCGAGCACGAGCGAGGTGCCCGTCACCGAGATGCCCATGCTGGCGGTCACGCCGGAGAAGTGCTGCGCCTGGGCCTGGCGCAACAGGAGATCGCGGACCTGCTCGGGCACGCCCGACTCGATGAGCGCCAGCAGCTGCACGAGGTCGTCGCCGGGGAACTGCGCATCGGTGTGCGCCGCCGGGGCCAGCATCGGGCCGACAACGCCAGGACCGTCATCAAATGGTGCCGTCGAGAGCATCTGCAGAGCCCGCGCCGCCAGTGCAGCGTCAGCCAGCCGGCCGGCGGGCAGCTCGAGCCGGCAACCTGCATCGACACGCCGGCGCCAACCGTTGGCCACCCGTTCCACGCCGGGCACCGCATCGAGCACGGCGGCGCCGAGCGCAGGGCTGCCGGCAGCGTCCCATTCGAATGCCGAGCCGCGGCCCACAATGGCGGCGCGCAACGTCGCTCCAGCAACCAGCGGGAACACCGCCGCTGCGTTGGCGAGGTGCTGTGGGCAGGTCACCACCGCCGGATCCCGTCCATGCTGCGGCATCGATGGCGGGTCAGTTGAAGGAATGGCACCCCCGATGCTCACCGGTACAGAACTGTCCTGCCCCGCCGTGGCCTGGTTGCCAGCTTCCACAAGCACGGCAGCGCAATCGGCCCCGTGACCGCCGACTACGACATCGCCGGGTGCGCGATCGAAGATCACCGCTGCGCGGCCCACGGTATGACCGAGGCCGTCGTCGAGCGTCATCACCCGACCGTCCACGGAGATGTCGTCAATGCACCAGGCGTTCGACCACTCCCAGATCTCGCCGTTCGAGCTCTCGAACGCGCCCAAATGGAACGGCCGGGGAGCAAGCGCAACGGCCACAGGCGCCAACGTGCGATTGACGATCTCCACCACGAACACCTCGGGAACGGCGCTCGCGGGGCCATCTGCGGCCTGCTTGTCCCGTCGGCGCTTCACGTGGCCCTCAGCATCTTCGAGCTGAACCGAGGCACCCCGAGCCGCCGTTGCCCGGTGCACCACGTCGCCGCCGCCGACGCGTACCACGGTCTCGACCACCGGCATCGCGTCCACCAAGCGCTGGCGCACCGACACCGCCCGCGACGGGAAGACCCATTCGTCACCGGCACGCACCCACCAGTCGAGCGACCAGTTCCCCAGCACCACCAGTCCCCGCGGATCAACTTCAGCCCGGTCGAGCGTTTCGGGAAGCCCGATCGTCGTCCACGAGCGGCCCAGCGTGTTGGCAAGCACCGTGTCCGAAACGTGAATGCCGCCGAGCCAATAGCGGATCTCGCTGGGCTCCGGCGCATACGCGGCCGATTTCGGGTCGAGCTGGCGCTCAGCCCACCACGGTCGCACCCACCCGTCAGGCGGCTCAGTCAGCACCGTCTTGTCCTAGCAAATCGGAGCCCGCCGACCGAGCCGCATCCGTCTTCGGTCGATGCGCCCACGAACCCTCCCAACGAGTGCGCTCGGGCTTCTGAGCGCCCATACACTCGCCGCGGGTGACTGATCGCGGCAACCCCGAAGCGGTGGTGCTGATCCCCGTGAAGGACTTCGAGCTGGCCAAGGGACGGCTCGCCCCGCAGCTTCCTGCCGGTGAGCGGGCCGAGTTGGCTCGTTCCATGGCCGCGCGGGTCGTGCAGGCCGCCGGTCGCATGCCGGCTCTCGTGGTGTGCGACAACGACGAGGTGGCCGAGTGGGCTCATTCGGTGGGGGCCCATCCGCTGCGCATCGAGGTTCGGGGACTGAATGGCGCCCTCACTGCTGCCCTCGAGCGCTTGTCGGCCGCCACGCCAGAGGAATCACCGCCGTGGCGAAACTCGACGGGCAGCGACGCCGCTTCCGATGGCCGCTGGCCGCAGCACGTCGTGATCGCCCACGGTGATCTGCCCCGCGCCGAGACGCTCGAAGGACTGGCCGAGCCGGGCACCGTGACGATCGTGCCCGACCGGCATCTCGACGGCACCAATGTGATGGCGCTGCCGCTGGGCACCGGGTTCGAGTTTCACTACGGGCCTGGTTCATTCAAGGCCCACTGTGACGAAACGCAGCGCTGCGGGCTCGATCTGCAGGTGCGGCGGGTCGCAGCGCTCGAATTCGACATCGACACGCCCGACGATCTCGCGGCGCATCTCGCCGACGCCGACAGCCAGCGATGACCGCTGACGCCGGATTCTCGATTGACCTGCCAGTGCCGGCATCGGCACTCGTCATCGCGGCTCACCCCGACGATGCCGAGTTCGACTGCGGGGCGACGCTGGCCAAGTGGGCAGCCGCCGGCGCAGCGGTCCACCACTTCGTCTGCACCGACGGCTCGAAGGGCACGTGGGACGCCGACTGCGACCAAGCAGCGCTGGTGCGAACCCGCCAGGACGAGCAGCGTGCCGCCGCTGCCACGCTCGGCGGCACCGGCGAGGTGCGCTTCGGCGGCCACGTCGACGGCGAGCTCGACAGCGACCTCGCGACCCGAGCGCAGGTCGCCCAGGTCATCCGCGAGCTGCGCCCTGCCGTCGTGCTGGGTCACGACCCGTGGAAGCGCTACCGGCTCCATCCCGATCATCGCCACGCGGGGCTGCTGGCCGTCGAGGGCGTCGTGGCCGCCCGCGACCCGTTCTTCTTCCCCGAGCAGGGCCTGCCGCCGCATCGCCCCGACGAGCTGCTGCTGTTCGAGGCCGACGAACCGGACCACGCGGAAAACGTGGAGGGCTGGACTGCCACCAAGACGGAGGCGCTGCTGTGCCACCACACCCAGTTCGTGACCACCCACGACATCACCGACCCTGACGATCCCGCCCAGGTGCAGCGCTTCGCCGACTGGGTGGATGCGGTCGCTGCGGCCAGCGGCCAGCAGGCCGGGCTCGCCTACGCGGAGCTGTTCAAGCGCATCGACGGCGTCTGAGCTTCGCTAGGGCGCGGTGTCAATCTCGCCGTCGTCCCAGAAGCCGGCGAGCGGGGCTGTAGCACCGTCGGCATAGCTCGCGAGCCTGTCAATAGCCGCCTCGTCGAACAGCTCGATGACGTCGAAGACTGCAGTTGGTCCGAGCGTGCGCAGCGCACGGTCGCCCTCGGCACCCACTCGGGGCAGATGCGGGGTCAGCAGCAGCACGCGTGCGCCGGGCTGTGCCGAGGCCAGCACCGACGCTCGCCCCAGCGCCTTCCACAGCGTCTCGGCGCGCAGCAGTCCGGGCCGCACGGTGGTGAACGCCCCGGCTACATCGATCCACCACTCACGGCTCGTCCGGTCGGCCACCAGGAAGCTGAACTTCACACCAGAGCCGCGCACCGTGGCGGGGCTGCGCACGATCTCGAAGCCCGAGCGTTCCAGCAGCTCACTGGCGATGTCGTGGGACTTGCGACCGGCTTCCACCGCTTGGCCGACAAAGGCATCGGCCGTCATCGCATCAGCAATTGCCTTCGGCGCGGCGCTGCTCAACTCGAACAGCGGCGGCTGCGCGGTGGGGCGTGGACCTTCCGGCGGAGCTGAGTCCGCAGCAGCCACGCGTGCGCGTGCCAAGTCCACGTAATCGGGGTTCAGGTCGTAGCCAACCGGCCGCCGGCCGCACAGAACGCTCGCGACCAGCGTGGTGCCGGAACCCATGAACGGGTCGAGCACCAGGTCGTCCTCGTAGGTGTACAGGTCGATCAGACGCCGGGGCAGCTCCAAGGGGAACGGCGCGGGGTGCCGCACCCGCTGCGCACTCTCGGGCCCCATGTCCCACACGTCGAGCGTGGCTTCCATGAACTCATCGGTGGACAGGCTGCTGCGGTGCGGCAGCCCCTCGTCCTCGCGCCGTGCGGCCGAGCGCGCCCGGTCGAAGCGGCCCTTGCTGGCGATCACGATGCGCTCGGTGGTGTCACGCAGCGTCGGATTGGACGGGCTGCGGAACGACCCCCATGCGCACGACCCGCTCGATCCCTTGCTCTTCTGCCACACGATCTCGCCGCGCAGCAGCAGGCCGAGTTCCTCGAAGATGCGGGCCACGTCGCCCGACAGGCTGCGATACGGCTTGCGGCCCAGGTTCGCCACGTTGACGGCGATGCGACCGCCCGGTTCGAGCACCCGCACGCACTCCGCGAAGACATCCCGCAGCATGTCGAGATAGTCGAAATAGCTGGTGGGAATGCGGCTGTCGGTGCCGGCGGCGACGGCATCTTCGTACGACTTGCCCACGAAGTACGGCGGTGAGGTGACCACCAGCGCCACGCACGCATCGTGCAGCTCGGCCATCTGCCGAGCGTCACCGCAGAAGCAGCCGTCGCCGAGGCGCTCAGCCAGCTTGGGATCGATGTCAGGCCCCCGAGCCACCGCGTCGTCATCGGACAGAACCGGCGGCGTAAAGCGCTCGTAGAACGCCGACGCATCGTGGCCCTCGCGCCGGGAGGCGCCGAATCGAGACGTAGCCGTCCGACGAGCAGACGGCACGACGGTGCGCGTTCCGCCCAATGGCTCCCGGGGAGTCATTTGTTCCAAGGTACCGAACAGACGCGCGCCCGCCAAGAGGCCCTATGACGGCAGGTAGGGGTGGGTGGCACCGAACGGGGACCCCGCAGCCCGCAGCTTGCGAGGACTGCGGGGCGCGCGGGCGCTTGCGCCCGCGCCGGCGAGGCAGGGGTGACAGGACCCGCCCCGGGCTCCAAGGTTCGCTTAAGCGTCGTGGAGCACCATGCGGACGCGCTTGTTGCCCTTGCCCTTCGATTCGGTCTTGGTGATCTCGAAGCGGCCCACGGCGCCGGTGGACGCCACATGGGTGCCCCCGTCGGCTTGGCGGTCGAGCCCCACGATGTCCACCACCCGGATGTCGGTCACCCACTCGGGGATCAGGTTGACCTTGGTGCGGATCAGCTCGGGGTCGGCCAGCGCCACCGCGCGTTCCAGGAAGCTCACCTCGATGGGCCGATCCGCGGCGATCTCGGCATTGACCAACTCGGTAACCCGTGCAGCGAAGCCCTCCGGCAACGGGCTGAACTCGAAGTCCATGCGGGCGGCCAGCGGTTCCATGTTCCCGCCGGTCACCAGCACGCCCCACTCGTTCCAGATGACCCCGCACAGGATGTGCAGCGCGGTGTGGGTACGCATGAGCTGCAGCCGGCGCTCCCAGTCGACGGTGCCGGAGACTGCCGTTCCCTCCGGCGAAGGCTGGCCGTCCACCCAGTGCCAGATGAGGTCGCCCTCCTTGCGCACGTTGTGCACCTGCCAGGTGTTCCCACCCTGGTCGGCGAGCGTGCCGGTGTCATGCGGCTGCCCGCCGCCAGTGGCGTAGAAGACGGTGTGATCGAGCGCGACGGCATCGTCACGCACAGCGACCACCGTCGCCTCGACGGTCTGCTGGTACGCGTCGCGCAGGTAGATCTGATCGGTCGAGTGTTCGGCGTTCTCTTCGTCGCTCATCGCCGCAGACGATACGTCGCCGAGCTCCCGCATCGGTCAGTCAGCTCGGCGAGGACAGCGGCCGTTACGGTGACGCTGTGCGCATCGTGACCTGGAACTTGTGGTGGCGCTTCGGCGACAACTGGGAGGCCCGCCACGAGGCCATCGTCGCCACGCTTGCCGCACTCGACGCCGACATCGTGTGCTGCCAGGAGATCTGGGCCGAGCGTGACGGCCAGAACCAGGCCGACCTGCTCGGCGAGGCGCTGGGCATGAATGTCGCGCACCACCCGCGCTTCGGCCGGCGGGGACTGTCGTTCAGCAATGCGATCCTGAGCCGCACAGCCATCATCGAATCCAGCTCTCACTCGCTGGCTGTCGGCGACCCCTCGTCGCCCGAAGGCCTGCAGTCGGGCCACCGGACCGCAGTCGTGGCCCGGATCGCACGCGGGGACGGCGAGATGACCGTCATCTGCACCCACCTCGAGCACCGCTTCCATCTCAGCGAGATCCGCCAGGCACAGGTGGCCACGCTGTGCGAACTGGCAGCACCTCATCACGATCCCGAGGGCTTCCCGATCGTCATGGCCGGCGACTTCAACGCCGTCCCGAGCTCCGAGGAGATCAGGCTGCTGACCGGCGAACGCCCACCGCCGGTGCCCGGGTTGGTCTGGAGCGACGCTTGGGCACAGGCCGGCGACGGCCCCGGCTTCACGTGGAGCGGCCAGAACCCTTACCTGCACCAAGCCATGTGGCCGAACCGGCGCATCGACTACGTGTTCGTGTCGACGCCGCGCCCGGTCCCCCAGGGCAACATCACGGGTGTCCGACTGCTCGGCACCGAAGCCGTCGACGGAGTGGTGCCATCCGACCACTACGGACTGGTCGTGGACTTGGTCGACTGAGCCGCGGGCGTCAGGTTCCGTAGAGCTCCAGGATCGACGCAGCGGCGGCGCTGCCTGCTTCGGCCAGCTCGGGCGGCAGCTCCGCCGCGTTCACGACCTGCGTTTCTGCGCCGAGGCGCAGCAGCATCTGGCTGAGCACGAACGGGCTGCGGATCGCGTACGTCACGATGCACCGATCGCCGTTGTCGCGTACCTCCCGTGACGGGTACGCCTCCACTTGCCACAAGTCGCTGCGGGGAATCGACAGCACCACATCGGTCGTCTCGTCCGACTCGGCTGGCGCAACGGCGCCGAGCTCGGCTGAGCTGCCTGGCGCCTCGCGAAGCTCGGCCGGGCCGCCTGACGCCTCGCGAAGCTCGGCCGGGCCGCCTGACGCCTCGCGAAACTCGGCCGAACGGCCATGCACTTCGCCGGTGTCGCTGCACTCCTCGATGCGGTCGACACGGAACGAGCGCAGGTCTTGGCGCAGGTGGCACCAGCCCCGCAGGTACCAATGCCCGTCGGCCAGCGAGACATCCAGCGGGTCCACTCGACGCTCGGTGACGGCGTCGGTATTGGGGGTGTAGTAGTGGATGCTGACGGTGGTCCGAACGCGCACGGCTTCCCGCAGCGTCGGCAAGCTGCGTGGCAGCGGCAGCTCCACCGACACCCGTACTCGCTCGCCGTACGCTGCGCGCAGCTTGTCGAGCGCTGTCGCCAACGCACCCGACCGGTCGGCGCCGCGCAGGGCCAGCGCCGATTGCCCCGCTACCAGGATCCCGAACGCCTGCGGCACCGACAGGTTGAGCGGCCGATCCAGCATCGCTCCGGGCTCGACATGCACCCACGCCTCGCCGGCGTCGCCCTCGTCGCCGAACACGACGATGCCCAGATTCTCGTACGCACCTGCCCCGGCCACCTCGTAGCACATGGCCGCGAGCAGCAGGTCGTACACGGCGGCCGGACGCATTTCGAATCGCTCGGCGATGTCGCCCACCGTGGCGCCACCCCGTTCGACCACCCACGGAACGATGGCCAGCAGGCGCTCGATTTTGGTCGACGTGCTGGGTCCCCTCACCGGTAGCCGTCCCCTGCCTCGTCCGCCAGTGCTCGCAGCCACGACGTGATCTCTTCAACCAGCTCAGGCGGCGATTCCACGACGGCGTGGCGGCCCATGTCCAGCACCCACACGCGAAACGCGGCACGGTTGCGAACCCGCGCCGTCACCGTCACAGAGCCGTCGTCGTGGCGTTCAACCACACGGCCTCGTTCGGCCGTGGGCTGCTGCGCCATAGTGGCGTCGATCCGCACCCGGGCCTCGAAGTCGTCGCCGAAGTCGATCTCCATCGGTTCGCGCGGCAGCAACGCTGCAACGTCGACATCTGCGCGAGGAAATGCCCCTCGCTCCCCCACGTCCGCGTCGCTCTCCATGCGATCCACCCGGAACGTCTTGACCACATCGTCTTCGCGTGCAGCCAGGTACCAGTAGCCCGCCCGGCACAGCAGTCCGAGCGGCTGGGCGTCGCGCCGCCGCCCCCCGTACGCGAACCGGACCTGCGCTCGCTCGGCAGAGGCAGCAGCCAGCTTCGGCAACAGCGACCCAGCGGTCTGCTGCGCGGCAGCCGTCTCCAGCGCCACATCTGCTGACAGCGGCTCAGCATCGTGGCCGGCCGCAGCGGCCCCCGCCGTGCCGCCGGTAGCTGCCGTTCCGTCCTCGCCGCTCGCAGCGGTCTCGATGCTCGTGAGCTTGGCGACGGCTTCGAGATCCCAGGTTTCGCCGATGTCCACCCGAGACGCCGCGAAGCGCAGCGCGAGCTGCTCGTCGGGAGTCAGCTGCAGGTCGGGCAGGAAGTAATCCTCGCGGCGGATCGTGTACGACGTGGCGCCGTCGTGCTCGATCGACTCGGTGATGCGCACGCCGAGGTTGCGGATCAGCGCCTTGTCGCGCTCGAACGAGGCGCGGGCGCTGTCGAGCTGACGCTTTTCGGTGGTGCCGTCGGGCGCGTACAGCCCGGTGTCGCGCCAGATCTCCTCACGCGTCTTCGGCACATCGCGAGCGAGCAGGTACATCACCAACTCCATCACGCGCTCGGTTGCATCCGGGCGTGATCTCGCTGCCACGCCTCGGAGTGTAGGACTGCGGTTTCGGATGGCCCGTTGGGTTATCGACCCGACCGCGGTGCTGCTCGAAGCTGAGCCTCAGTCGTTGACGTCGGCAGCCCGGAGCGCCGCCCAAACACGCTCCGGCGTCAGCGGAAAGTCGTCCATCCAGACACCGGTTGCGTCAGCCAGCGCTGCGGCCACTGCCGGTGCATAAGGGATCACGCCCATCTCGGCCATGCCGCGGGCACCAAACGGACCCAGCGGGTCGGCCAGCTCCAGCACCACGCTCTCCGTGGTGACGGGAATGTCGCCGATGCCCGGGATCAGGTAGGTGCTGAACCTTGGGTTCAGCAAGCGACCGTCCCGACTGCGCAAGTGCTCGCTGAGCACGTGGCCGTGGGCTTGGGCCACCGCGCCCTCGATCTGGCCGACCACGAAGCGCGGGTTGATCGCCCGGCCCACGTCGTTGGCGCTGATCACCCGGTCGATGCGAATGTGGCCGGTGTCGATGTCGACGGTCAGCTCGACATGCTGGGCGACATAGCCGTACGTGAAGTTCGGGGTGCCCTCGCCGGTCTCGGGGTCGAGCTCGGTGGTCGGCGGGGGCGTAAAGCGGAAGTGCCCGATGGCCGGCCGGGCGCCCTCGCGCCATGCCTTCTCGGCTTCCTCAGCAGCACCCAGGATCGAGTTGCCTGCCATCCACGTCAGGCGCGACGCCGACGCCGACCCCGAATCGCCCGATGTGCCGGTGTCGCTGAAGCGGCCCACGACCCGGGACGGGTCGACCCCGGTCGCCTCGGCCGCCATCTGCAGGAACGCGGTGTGCGCGCCCTGGCCGACATCGGCGCCCGCGTGAGCCAGCTCGACCGATGCCGGGGCCTCGTCGTCGGGCTCGCCGTGCAGCACGATCGTGGCCTCGCAGCGCTCGGGAAAGCCGAACGAGAACCCGACGTTCTTGAATGCGCAGGCGAAGCCGCGTCCGCGGCGCAGCGAAGACGGCCGAGCCGGCAGCGACACGAACGGGCTGAACAGCGCCGGCTCGCCGGACTCTGGACTGCCATCGTCGCTGTCTAGGTCGCCCGAGCCGGCGCGGGCCGGTAGCGCTGCGGCGTGGGCGCAGGCCTCGATCACCTCGGGCATCGTCACGCCCGCCGGCATTGGCGTGTGGGCGATGCTCGGCGATCCCTCGCGCAGGGTGTTGATGCGGCGGAAGTCGATGGGATCCATACCCAGCGCCTCGGCCAGCCTGTTCACCTGGCATTCCACGGCAAAGGCCGCCTGCGGGGCACCGAAGCCCCGGAACGCTCCCCCGGGCGTAGCGTTGGTGTACACGACATGGGTGTCGATGGCGGCGTTGGGCAGCTCGTAGGGCCCGCCGAGACCGAGATGCAGGTTCCCCATCACCTTGTTGGAGGTGTAGTTGTAGGCGCCCGCATCCAGCCAGGCTTCGGCCTGCGCTGCGGTGATCTTGCCGTCGCGGTCGGCGCCCCAGCGGGCCCAGATGCGTCCACGGTGCCGCTTGTGGTGGCCAACGATGGATTCCTCACGCGACCACTGCATGGCCACCGGCCGGTCGATGCCCCGTTCGGCCAGCCGGGCGGCGGCCAGCGCCAGGATGATCTGCATCGACGTGTCCTCGCGCCCGCCGAAGGCGCCGCCGATGGCCGGGTAGCGCACCCGGATGTGCTCTTCGGGCAGGTCGAGCGCGTGGGCGATCTGCTCACGGTCCTCGTGCACCCACTGGCCAGCGATCTCGACATTGACGATGCCCTCGGCGTCCACCCATGACGTGCCCGCTTCGGGCTGCAAGTAGGCGTGTTCCTGGTAGGGCACCTCGTAGGTGGCCTCGACCGTTACCGCGGCGGCAGCGAAGCCCGCGTCGAGGTCGCCCTTGCGGGTCCGCATCGATTCGTACAGGTTGGAGCCGATGCCCTCGTAGGGGTGCACGAGCGGCGCCTCGGGCGCCAGCGCCGCGTCCAGATCGGCCACGACCGGCAGCGGCTCCCACTCGACCTCGATGGCGGTCGCGGCGGCACGCGCTTGGTCGAGGCTCTCGGCGACGATCAGCGCCAGGTGGTCGGCCTCCCAGCGAGAGACATCGCAGGGCACTGGACTTCGGCCCGTGTGGTCGAGCCCGATGAAGACCGGCTGGTCGAACTTGGTGAGCCCGTACTCGTTGCAGGGCACGTCGGCAGAGCCGAGCACCGCAACGACGCCGGGTGACTGTTCGGCGGGAGCGAGGTCGAGGTGTCGCAGCCGGGCATGGGGTTGGTCGGTGAACACTGCGAAGGCCCACAGCGCATCGGCGGGAATGCGGTCGGCCGGGTAGCCGGCCAGCCCGGCGACCTTGGCAGGACCGTCGGCGCGCGGCGGTGACTGGCCAGTACCGCCCGCCGTGGCCGGCGGCATCTCCAGCTCGATGACCGCACCGGTCTCGCCGGGAGCGGCGCCCTCCCTCACGACAGGTCCCCGGCAGCCGTGTGCACTGCTTCGATGATCGAGCAGTAGCCGGTGCAGCGGCACAGGTTGCCCGACAGGCCGACGGTGATCTGTTCGGGCGTGGGCTCCGCAATCTCGTCGAGCAACGCCACGGCGCTCATCACGAAGCCCGGCGTGCAGAATCCGCACTGCGCGCCGCCGGTGTCCACCATCGCCTGCTGGAACGGATGCAGGTCGCCGCCAGGCGATGCCACGCCTTCGACGGTGGTGATGCTCGCCCCGTCTGCTCGGCCCGCAGGCACCAGGCACGAGAACACGGCGGCGCCGTCGAGATGCACCGTGCATGCGCCGCACTCGCCTTCGGCGCAGCCCTCCTTGGTGCCGGTGAGCCCGAGGTCGTCGCGCAGCCAGTCCATCAGCGTCTTGCCGGCGGCCCCTGCTGCGCTGCGCTGCACACCGTTCACCTTCGCCGTGACGGTGTCGCTGGGCTCGGCCAACACTGTCGACGCCGGTCCGGCATCAGCAGCGCTCGCCGTCAACGCCAGCCGTGGCGCTTGGTGTGGCCAGCGATCGGCCTCGGTGCCGGTGGCCAGCGCCGTGATTGCTCGGTCCACCACGACGCCGACGGTGTGCGAGCGGTACTCGGCGCTGCCGCGGATGTCGTCGATGGGCGTTGCCGCCTGGCATGCAGCGGCCGTGATGTCGGCGCTGGCTTCGGCCAGCTCCCGGCTGGCGGCCAGCTCTGCCGCTTCGGGCACCGTGATGATGGTGGGCGCGACGCTGCCGAGGGCAACCACGAGGTCAGCCACCCGACCGTCGTCGAGTTCGACGACCACGGCGGCATGCACCACCGAGATCGCCTGCGCCCGCCGCAGGCCCAGCTTCACGAACACACCGCGACGGTCATTGGGGCGATCCGCACCGTCGAGGGCATCGAAGCCGATTGCGGTGACGATCTCGTCTGGCTCCAGCACCGTCTGCCGGAAACCGGCAAAGAACTCGCTGATGGGAACCGTGCGCTCGCCACGCACCGAGGTCATCGTGACGGCGGCATCCAGCGCGACGAGCGCCGAGATGGTGTCGTTGGCCGGGCTGGCGGTCACGATGTTGCCGACCACGGTGGCCCGGTTGCGCAGCGGCGGCGAGCCCACTTCCAAGCACGCCTGGGCGAGCGGCAGGCCGGCCGTGCGCATCGGCGCGGAGGCGATCACATCAGCATGGGTGACGAGCGGCCCGAGCGTGACCCGCCCGTCTTCGTACGAGATCCGGTCGAGACCGGGCAAGCCGGAGATGTCCACCAGCAGCTCCACGCCCGAGCGGGCGCCACGGGAGAGCTCGAGCATGAGGTCGGTGCCGCCGGCGATCAGCCGCGCCGCAGCGCCGTGCGACGAGAGCAACTCTGCCGCCTCGTCACGCGAGCCAGGGGCCACATACCGGCTTGGCAGCGGGACTGACCGCTGCACGTCATGAAGCTCGAACATCCGGCATACAAGGGTGTCAGATGCGCAGCCTGCCGACGACCCCAGTGCCTTCAGGAGTCGCTGCGGGCTGCCAGCTCGTGGCGCTGCACCTTGCCGAGGGCGTTGCGAGGCAGCGCTGCGATGCGGTAGGTGCGGCGGGGTCGCTTGTAGTACGCGAGGCGCTCGCCCACGTAGTCCTTCAGCTCGTCGTCGTCGAAGTCGCGCTCCGCGACCACGTAGGCCACCACCACCTCGCCCCACTCGGGGTCGGGCTCGCCGCCGACGGCGCACTCGGCGACATCGGGGTGCGAGGCGATGACCTCCTCGACCTCGCGGGGGTACACGTTGAAGCCGCCGCAGATGATGAGCTCCTTGGCGCGGCCGACGATGCGCAGGTAGCCGTCGTCCCACTGGCCCAAGTCGCCGGTGCGGAACCAGCCGTCGCTGAACGACGCCGCGTTCTCGGCGGGCCGCTCCCAGTAGCCGGAGAACACATTGGGTCCCTGCACCAGGATCTCCGCAGCCTCGGGGCCAGCCGTCGCAGCGTCGTCGCCGTCCGCCGGCTCGCTATCGCCGTCGCTGACGTCCAGCGCTTCGAGGCGCAGCTCGACGCCCGGCAGCGGGAAGCCCACCGTGCCGGCCCGACGAGGCTCGTCGTGCGGATTCGACACCAGCATCACGGTCTCGGTCATGCCGTAGCGCTCGATGACGTGCTGGCCGCTGGCCTCCCGCACGGCGTCGTGCAGCTCAGCGGGCATGGGTGCCGAACCCGACGCGCACAGCCGCAGCGCCGACAGCTCGGCGGCCCGCGGCGAGGCGACCAGCCGGGAGTACATGGTCGGCACGCCGAAGAACATGGTGGCCTGGTGCTCGCGAATGGCATCGAAGACGGCGTCGGGCTCGAACGTGGACTGCAGCACGGCCCGAGCGCCAACAGTGAGCGTGCCGTGGAGCGCCACGCCGAGACCGTGCATGTGGAACAGCGGCAGCGCCAACACGAGCACATCATCGGGCATCCAGCGCCACGCCAGCTCCAGTGCCCGCACCGACACCAGCAGGTTCGCGTGGCTCAGGACCGCACCCTTGGGCCGCCCGGTAGTGCCCGACGTGTACCCAATCAGCGCCGGTTCATCGGGTCGGCGTTGATGCGCTAACGCCACCAGATCGAATCTGGACCCTTCATGGGGCGCGGCACCGACGCCGCCGGGAGCGACTGCATCAGCGCTGCCGGCGGCGCGCTCGACGGCACCTGCGCGGCCCGCGAGCAAGTCTGATGCATCGAAATCGCTGACCAGCACCGCGGGATCGGCATCGGCGATCCACTCGTGCCACTCGCCGGGTCCGCCGACGCCTTCCACAAATGCCGCTGCGGGCCGGCAATCGGCCACCACGCCGCGCACCTCATCGGCTCGATAGGCACCGTTCAGCGGGACCACCACCGCGCCCATCGCCAGCAGTGCAGCGTGAGCGCCAACCAAACGAGACGAACTCGGACCGCTCATCAACACGCGGTCGCCGGCGACTAGACCCGCACTCGCCAAGCGCTCGGCGACCTGCTGGGCGCGCTCCAAGAGTTCGGCGCCGGTCACCCAGCCGTCGCGCTCATCCCACACCACGGCACGCTGCGGATCAGTCGACCAGTGGTCCAGCCAGACCGCGGGCAACGTGCCGCCCGCAGACAGATCAACCTCGGCGGCACTGACACCAGCGGGCAGATGCCGAGACCAATGCGACTCCTGCCCATCGGTCATCTCGGGCTGCTCCCTCGGCACACCGGCACCGGTGCTGCGCTCGCAGATAGCTCAGCAGGACCGACGCCGACCGAGCCGTCCGGATCGAGCGGGCATGGCGCACCCCCAACGGGATTCGAACCCGTGCCGCCACCTTGAGAGGGTGGTGTCCTTGGCCGCTAGACGATGGGGGCTGGTTGAGATGCGAGGAGTCAGCATAGCCACCACCCCAGATGTGACCGCTAGCGATGGTCGGCGGGCGGCCAGATCTCGGTGTCGGGGTGCAGGCCGTACCAAGCAAACCAGAACGACTGCGACGAAACGATGCGCGGCAGCGTGACGTCGATGCGATTGCGGCCGTCCACGCCGTTGACGCGCAGCTCGTCGTGTAGCACTCCCCCAGGCGCCACTTCCACGGGGGCACCGTGGCGCCACGCCTCGGCGGGCACGCCGGCCACCTCGGCGGCGCTGTACACCCTGGCGCCGCCTTGGTTCGGCACGATCACCAGCGGTTCACCGCCCAGCACGTAGACGAACGGATCCTCCTGCTCCAGCGCCATCAGTCCCAACGCCAACGTGTGGCCGCCGCGGTCGACCGTGACCACTTCCTCCTTCAGCTCGAACACGTCGGGCGTCTCGAAGGTGGGGAACCACAGATCCTCGCTGGAGTAGTACGTGCGGTACGCCGCGCCCGGCGTGTAGTCGTAGGTGATCGGCGGACGCTCGGGCATCTCGGGGAAGTACGTGGGCGGGGGCGTATCGAGCGTGAACGTGCCAGGGTGATCGGCCAGCCAATCTGACCAGCGCGTCGTGGCCACCGGGAACTGCTCCAGCTTCGTGCCGGCGAGCGGGCCGGCGAACGCGGTGCCCGAGAGATGGTTCCACAGGCTCTCGGTCTCGTTGTCGATCATGATCTTGTTCGAGTCCATCAACAAGCCCGATGTCTGGAACGACAGCACGTCGCCGTTGGGCAGCCGCCGGTCGAACATGAGCGCTGTGAGGCACAGGGTGCAGTAGCCGAGCGCCACCGGCACACCTCCGACGATGTCGTTCGCCAGCTCGTGGCGTGCCAGGAACCGCACCGGGTACGCCCCGGCTTCGGCGCCGATCACCACGCCCAGCACCAATTCCTCATCGGTCATGAAGTCGGCTTGGGCAGGGGTGAGCCGTTCAGGGTTGTTCAGCTCCGGAATGCCGCCCCGGCGCACCCCGCCGAACTGGATCGCGCCGAGCGTGACCCGGTCGGTGACCTGGGCGAGCATGTCCCCGAATCGGAAGTCGAGGTAGGCGTACAGCTCGCTCTTGAAGGTCTCGTAGCCCTCGCCGGGATCGACGCCGTTGGTGCGGTACCACGAGCCGTAGCGCACGTAGTCGGTGTTGAAGTCGCCTGAGCTCTCGATGCCCGTCAGCCGCTCCAGCGCCCCCATCGACGTATCGGAGACGTTGCGAGAACCGGCGGTGCGCATGATGTCCATGACCCAGGGCACCCACCGCTGGTCGCCGGTCAGGCCCATCTCGCCGGCGATGTTCGCGGCGAATGCGGTGTTCGGCAGCTCCAGGAACTCGTGGATCTTCTCGGTCAGCGTCAGCTCCAGGAACGGCCGACCGTCCTCGGTGCCCGGAAAGAACGGCTGGGTGGTCGGCGGCGGTGCCGTGTCGGAAGGCGTGGTGTCGGGCGGTCCCATGTCGTCAGCGGCGGACTCGGTGGCAGCGGCGCTGTCTGCCGAATCGGCCGCCAAGGTCGACGACGTCGCTGGAGGCTCAGTCGGTGCAGAGCCATCGTCCGGGTCCGCCGAGGTCGAGCAGGCCGCGGCGAGCACGCTCACGGCGACCGCTGCGCAGATCAGCTTTCGCATACGCCGGCCGAGCCTATGGTAGCCGTCTGCTGCGCCATGGTCGGGCTGGTTGGGCTAGAACGGCAAGCGTGAGCGGCCGCTGCGGCGGCACCACGAAGGGGGAATCACGATGGACAACGGCGCCAGCAACGGGGCGATACCTGACAATCCGGCGGGGTACGTCTGCCTGACCTTCGACTTCGACGGACCGTCGCTGTGGATAGCCCGCCGCCAGACCACGCCGACGCCCATCTCACGCGGCGAGTTCGGTGCCGTGGCCGTGCCGAGGATCCTCAAGCTGCTCGCCCGCCACGACATCCCGAGCACGTTCTTCATCCCGGGCCACTCCATCGACACCTACCCCGACGCCGCCCGCATGGTGGTCGACGCCGGCTGCGAGGTGGGGCTGCACGGCTACGCCCATGAGTACAACCCCCGGCTCAGCGAGGATGAGGAGCGAGCCATCCTCGAGCGCACCTTCGCGCAGATCGAGTCGCTCACCGGCGCTCCGCCGAAGGGCTACCGGGCACCCTCGGGAGACATCAACCCGTGGACCATCGACCTGCTGATGGAATACGGCCTCAGCTACGACTCGTCGCTGATGGGCCACGACTACGCGCCGTACTGGCTGCGCACCGGCGACCAGTTCCCGCTGGACGGGCCGATGGAGTTCGGCGAGCAGGTCGACCTCGTGGAGCTGCCATTCAGCTGGCACCTCGACGACTACGTCCACCTCGAGTTCGTGACGTTCAAGAACACGATCCTGACCGGGCTGGAGAACCCCGGCACCATGTTCGACACGTTCCTGTCGGATGTGAAGTGGATGGCCAGCGAGGTGCAGCACGGCGTGTGCACGGTCACGTTCCATCCGCAGGCCATCGGACGCGGCGGGCGCCTGTATGAGATGGAGCGCTGGATCGACCAGATGACCGACCTGGGCGTGAGCTACACCCGCATGTGCGACGTGGCCGACGCCTGGCGGGCCGGCCGCCAGCTCGGCATCGAGTAGCAGCGGCTCCGGCCGCCGCGCCCCCGGTCGGGCTGCTAGCCCTCGACGCCGTCGAGCATGCGGCTGATCAGCAGCTTCTGGACCTCCGAGGTGCCCTCGTAGATCTGGTACACCCGCACGTCGCGGTAGATCTTCTCGACGGGATAGTCATTCAGGAAGCCGTACCCGCCGTGGATCTGGATGGCCTTCGACGCCACCCGCTCGGCCATCTCCGACGCGAACAGCTTCGCCATCGAAGCCTCGCGGGCGCACTCGAGGCCCTGATCGCGCATCTGCGCCGCGTGCAGGTAGAGCTGGCGTGCCGCTTCGATCTGGGTGGCCATCTCGGCGAGCGTGAACGAGATCGCCTGGTGCTCGACGATGGGGCGCCCGAAGGTCTCGCGCTCTTGTGCATAGGAATGTGCGGCCTTGAACGCAGCCCGTGCGCCGCCGGTGGCTTGGGCCGCGGCGCCGATGCGGCCCAGCGACAGGTTGCCCAGCGCGATGCCGAGCCCCCGCCCGATCTCGCCGAGGACATCGCTTGCGGGCACGCGCATGTCCTCAAAGACCACCTGGCACGTGTCGTTGGTGCGGTGGCCGAGCTTGTCCTCCTTGGCGATCACGCGGTAGCCGGGGTTGTCGGTGGGCGTGATGAACGTGGTCATGCCCCGCTTGCCGGCGCCCGGATCGGTCACCGCCACGATCATCGCCACATCGGCGGTCGAGCCCGCGGTGATGAACGCCTTGTGGCCGTTCAGGACGTACTCGTCGCCGTCCCGGGTGGCCCGGGTGCGGATGGCCGCGGCGTCCGAGCCCGTGTGAGGCTCGGTGAGGTGGATGCAGCCCAGCCACTCGCCGCTGGTGAGCTTGGTGAGGTAGTCACGTTTCTGCTGATCGGTGCCCGACTGCTGGATCGCCACGGCGACCGGCGAGTTGTTCGCCGCCATCATGTTGCTGATGCCGCCGTCGGCAGCCGAGACTTCCTCGATGGCCAGCGCGTACGACACGAAGTCGGCGCCCGCGCCGCCCCAGCACGGGTCGATCATCACCCCCATCAGCCCGACATCGGCCATCTTGGCGTAGAGCTCGCGCGGCGCTCCGCCGGCGCGGTCCCACTCAGCAGCGAACGGCGCTATCTCGCGCTGCGCGAAGGCTCTTGCAACATCGCGGATCTGCTGCTGCTCGTCGGTCAACTGCACTGCGCCCTCCTCGGGTTCGGCCACGGGATACGGGGGCTCGGCACCGCCGTGCAGCGGCGACTTAGGGTACCGAAATGCAGAATTCTGATTCCGGAGAACGCATCTCCGAGGCCGGTTTCGATCTCGATCACGTGGATCGCCTGCTGACCACCGCCCGGGCCGTGCGCAAGCGGCTCGACTTCGACCGCTGGGTCAGCGACGAGCTCATCTTCGAGTGCATCGACCTCGCCGAGCAGGCCCCGACGGGCGGCAACGATGCCAGCCGCCGCTGGATCGTGATCCGCGACCAAGACCTCAAGGACCGGCTCGGCGAGCTCTACGCAGAGGTCGGCACCATCTTCATCAACGCCCGCGGGCGGCTCGACGGCACCGGCCACCCCAAAGAGCACATCGTCAGCTCTAGCGCCTACCTCGTGGAGAACTACGCGAAGGCCCCTGCCCTCGTCATGCTGGCGATCTGGGGCGTCCACGACGACAGCGGCCGGCCGGGGCTGTTCGACAGCGCCATCCCCTCCGCCTGGAGCTTCAACCTGGCGCTGCGCTCCCGGGGCCTCGGCACCGCCTACGCCACCATGCTCAACAACAAGTCCGACGAGGTGGCCGAGCTGCTGGGCATGCCGCCGGGCCTCACCACGCTGGTGTGCTTCCCGGTGGCCTACACCAAGGGAACCGACTTCTCGCCTGCACCCCGCCGGCCAGCGAGCGAGATCACCTACTTCGACCAGTGGGGATTCACCCGCCAGCGGCCCAGCGACGACGGCACCGCCCGGGTGACCGACGGGCAGGGCGTGGTAGCCGAGATCGACACCGATGCCCGACCGCGCGCCGTGTGGGAGGTCATCACCGACATCAACATGCCGGCGCAGTTCTCCGAGGAGTTCCAGGGCGCCGAATGGACCTCGGAGGAAGATCCGGGTGTGGGCTCGACGTTCCGCGGCCGAAACTCCATCCCCGACGTCTTCGACTGGGAGACCGACTGCATCGTCACTGCGTGGGAGGAGCGCACGGCGTTCGAATGGCGCGTCACCGACACCGAGAACCCCGGTGCGGTATGGCGCTTCGACCTCGCCGAGCAGGGCGGCGGCAGCCGGCTGCGGTTCTCGATGCTGATCGGCCAGGAGAACAACGGCACCGTGCCCATGGCCCTGCGCGACCCCGCCAAGGAGCAGCGAGTGCTGAACCGGCGCCGCGACGTGCTGCGCGCCAACATGCAGCGCGTCGTCGAGGGCGTCAAAGCCATCGTCGACGGCCACTGAGTCGCTTCGTTCGGTTGAGTCACTCGCTGATGTTCGGCAATCAATTCGCATAGGAAAGGAAACTGCCAGCGCAGCGATATCATGGTTGTGTGGCATTCGCCGATCTGGATCAGTCTGAAGAACTGCTGGTCAAGGCGAGATGGCGGGACAGCCCGCTTTGCCCTCGATGCGACAGCGAGGGCGCCGAGATACGGGACAAGCCCGTCCGGGTTGAGTGGACCACTTGGCGTTGCGGCAGCTGCCGAACACGGTTCAGGGTTACGACAGGCACCGCGCTGCACTCCACGAAGCTGACGCCGTCGGACTGGATTGCTGTGGCGAGCATGGACGGGCTCTCGGCGCCCCGCATCGCTGCGGCGATCGATGTCTCACTGGTCACCGCTCGCAAGATCGCTGCGGTGATGGCGCCGGTGCGCGACGGCTCGCGGTCGGAGCGGGTGCGGCACATGATGAGTCCACGCCATCGGCATCAGCCTGCGACCGACCCGTGGCAGATTGATCCCTTACCGGCCACGCTGCGTGCCGAAGAGAGCCCGCTCGGGTCGCTGAGCGACGGGGCCAAGGCGGTCCTGAACGCCTTGCGGGCCCGGCCGTTCGGAGCGACCGCAGCGAAACTCACGGAGCTTGCCGGCGTGTCCTATGCACAGACACTGCGGTGCCTCGCCCGCCTCGAGGAACGCGGCTGGGTCGAAGCCGCCAAAACCAGCATCCACCATGGATACGAGCTGCGCCGCGCAATCGTGTGGTCACTGTCATGGTCAGACGGCTGCATGCATGCGCTGTCGTACCTTCGTGACCGGCCGACTCGCCCAGTCGAGGAGATCCCCGACCGCGTGCCTCGCCGCTTTTGGCGCAACTTCTGGTCGGGCGCATCGGCCGACACGCTCAGAATCTCCCAGCACGGCCTGCATATCGCCGAGACGCTGATCGGTGGGCATGACGCGTCCGCTAGAGCCTGGGCGCTCGCGAACCTGCCGACACCCGCGCTGCGCGAATGCCGCACACTGCGAGGATTTGAAACCGACTGGCTAGCCGAACTGCTCGATCAAGAGATCACCCGCCGAGCGGTCGCAGCGTGAGCGAGATCGACGCATGGGCCGATGTCTTGCCGACACGCCTGCGGCAGGCATGGCCGTACGTCGCTGAGTGCGCCAACAGTGTCGGCGGCGTGCTGATGGGAGGCACCGCGGTGGCCATCCACCTGCGGCACCGGGTCTCCGAGGATCTCGACGTAGTCACGCTGCGGAAGTTCTCCGGGCGGGCGATAGAGAAGCGACTCCAGCGGGCAGCCTCGCACGTGGAGACCGACGAAGTAGCCGACAACATGTTCCACGGCTACGTCGACGGCGTGCGGGTCGACATCTTCCGGGCACTGCCGTCCGATGATGTACAGCCGCCAGACATGCGATGGGTTGCGCCGCGCACGACTATCGAGGACATGGAGGTCGGCTCCATAGCCGACCTAATGGCCGCCAAACTCGATGTGATCAGATTCCGCCCGAAGCTACGCGACTACCTAGACATCGCGACAATGGACCAGTCCGGAGCGTGCAGCCTCGAGGCCGGCGCGGGCTACTACTGCCAGCGGTTCGGGCACAGCCACCCGCCTCGTGCCCTGAATGAAATCGTGCGCCTGCTCGAACGGCCCGGCACACTGCCGAACGACCCCGACTACGAGAGCCGCCGCGACGACGCCCTCCTTCACCTGCGCAAAAGGGCACCAGCCCTGCGCGACCGAATCGCCGAAATGCGCGACCCCGCCTCGTAGCCAAGCGAGTCCTTTGACAAGGGAGCGTCTGGCAGTCCCGCGACCGTTTGCTGAATCACCTCGTGCACACCGCAACCAGCGATCGCGGTCAGTGGGCCTGTCATGGGCAGCCTGACGTGACGAAGCAGGCGTGTTGGCAGCGTTCGGCGCTGGGGCAGTGAGCGCAGCAGTTACGTCCTGCGATCTACTGGATATGAGTCGTCGTACAGCACATCAGCGACAGAATGAGTTCCACCTCGCCTGCGCCTCGCCCACTTGCCTACTCTCCCGACCGCAAGCAACACAAGAAGAAGCGCCGTCAAAACGAGACAGAAGACGACAGCGACCTCCTCGCGTGCGAGACCGGTGTCTTCTTCCAGCCGCGGTCGTAGGAGGCTCCACCCGAGCGCGATAAACACGATCGCCGAGGCGCCAGTCATCAGCGGCCGCTTGCGTCGGCCGGAACGCAAAGACTGCGTTTCGCAGTCCCCACGGCGAGCCGTACGTCGTTGTGTCGCTCGCATGCCTACACCAATGTACGGCGCGCTGATCGATTGTCAATTGCCCTCATCTCACCACGCCAGCTACCTGTCGGCAACCTCAAACAGGCAATTCGCCAGCTGCCGACCTATGCGTTTGGGGGAGCCCATGCAGCCAAACGTACGTCGACGCAGACGCGAGAGGGCCAGCGGGCTGTTGCCCGCCGGCCCTCTCCTTTGACCATTTCGGTCTGTCAGGAGTCAGAGGCGGTGCCTCTGGCTCCTGGTGGCGATTGCCTAGCGGCAGCCGCCGTTGTCCTTGTCCCAGGCGCAGTTCGAGGAACGGCCGTTGACATCCACGACATCGCCGATGATGTCCCATGTCTGCCCGGTGGCGTCGAACCGGCTGAACTGCGAGCCCTCGACGAAGTACGCGTCAGCGTTGCCGTTGAGCTGGGTGGCGATGCCGTCGAGGATCATCGGGTGGTAGATGTCGATCGACCGCACCGCCAGGATGAAGTTCGAACGAGTCAGACCGCCCGGCAGATCCGCGGCAATGCGCAGCGCTTCACCGTAGGGGTAGCCGTAGGTGTAGCCGATGGCGTACAGCGACACTGCAGGATCCAGGCCCGCTGCTTCAAGGTTGTCGTTCACAAACGCTATGAACGGCTCGTCAATGAACTGCGGGTCAGTGGAGTCCTTCGACCCGCCGCCGATGATCCACCAGCCGTCAGCGGCTTCACCCGCCGGCTTCATGTATGCCTCGATGCCAGCGCACACCGACGGCGTGAACAGCACGCCGCCCTTGGCCTTGATGTCATCGGTCAGACCGCTCTGGCCGGCTTCCTGGATGGCCAGCAAGCAGGGGTTGCCCGCCGTCATCGAGATGAACACGTCGGGCTCGAAGGCCAGGATCGTCGTGACCTCGTTGGTCAGCGTGGGGGCCGCAGGGTCGTGACGCACCGGCAGGTACTCGCTCACCACATCGGTGTTGGCGTGCGCCCACTCCTCGAAGCCCAGCTCGTAGGCCAGACCGAAGTCGTTGTCCATCACCAGACCGGCAACCTTCACTGGCAGCATGTCCGCGAGATTCTCCCGGATCCACGCGCCCCACAGGATCGACTCGGTGGAGTACGACATCTGCATGATGGTGGTCCACGGATGGTTCACCGGGTCGCCCCAGGCCGGGTGGCCGGTCATCACGAACGGGTGCGGGATGCACTCTTCGTTGATCTTGTCGTACACCGCGAGGGTGTTCGGCGAGCCCAAGGTCAGAATCGAGAACACGTTCTCCGCCTCGATCAGCTCGTCCACGAACTCGATCGTCTGAGCGGCGACGTAGGCGTCGTCCTTGATGATCAACGTCAGGTCACGCGGCGAGCCGCCGACCATGATCGGGTCGTTGTCGTTGATCCAGTTGAAGTAGTTCTCCCAGCCATACGCGATGTTGCCGTACGCGGCAAGGTTGCCCGACTGAGCCGTGGTGTGGCCGATACGAATCTGCGAGTCGGTGATGCCCGTGGTGTCCGACCAGTCGTCGGGGCAGGCGTTCATGTCGATCTCGAAGCCGGCAGGGCCACGCAGGATGCCGTCGTCGCCGACGCCGTACTCGCCCGACTCGATCTTCTCGGTCAGGTTCGCAACTGCCTTGGCGCGACGGGCAGCGGCCTCTTCGAAGATGCCTTCGAGGGTGGAGCGATCAAACATCATCTCCTCCTCTTCCATCATCTCCTCATCGTCCATCATCTCGTCGTCGTCGGTCTCGCCGGCAACTGCAGCTTCGATGTCCTCCTCGGCCGCGGCACCGCCGAGAGCGCCAGTGGCGCCCTCGTCTTCTTCCTCGGCCATCTCCTCTTCCTCGTCCATCGCCTCGTCTTCACTCGGCGCGGCCGTGGTTTCGGTCTCTGTCTCGCCAGCGTCAGCGTCTGCGTCGTCATCGCCGCCACCGCACGCAGCGGCTACGAGCGAGAACGCGAAGAGCAGAGCTAGCAAGCGCCACATTCGACGCTTCGTCATGTTGTGTCTCCCCAATTGGTTGCAAAAGCACGAACCGGCAGCGGAATCGCACAGACGCCCCAACCGGTCCATCGAGACGCTAGTTCGCGTCCTGTGGCTGGTCACCGGGCGGGTTATGTCAATTCTGCAACGATTTCGATTCTCCGACCCGATACCGCGCCGCAGAGGCGCTCAGTTTCGATCTGTCTGAGGCACCTGATCGTCCCGGCGGCGGTTGAACATGCCAATGAGACCACGCGGGAACACGAACGTCAGGGCCACCAGCAGCACACCGAACACGAACTGCTCTTCGTCGAGCAGGCGCAGGAGCTCCCCGAGCGGGCCCAGCCCGCTTACATCGCCGAGAAGTTCGCCGATCCTCGAGAAGACCTCCCGGATCGCGACTCCCAGCACGGAACCCCACAGCGAGCCCAGGCCGCCGAGCACGGCGGTGGCATACAGCACCAGCGACTCCTGGAACGGGTACGACTCCTGCGAGGCAAACGGCACCAGGACGATGCCGAGGGCGCCTGCGAGGCCTGCCAGCGATGCACTCACCGCGAACGTGCTGACCCTCGAGGCCACCAGATTCACCCCGTACACGGCCGATGCCGTGTCGTTGTCGCGCACCGCACGCATGGCGCGGCCGGGTCGGCTGTTGATGATGTTGTGCGTCAGCCACATCGCCAACCCCACCACCACGAGGCAGATCAGGTAGTGGTACAGCCCCTCGGCCCAGCGACTGGTGCCGAACCACGACGGCGGCACCAACTCGGCGCCGACAGCCCGGCCGCTGACGCCGCCGGAGAATGCCGGCACTCGCTTGGCGAGCGGCTGGAACACGATGGCCAGCCCGAGCGTCACCAATGCAAGGTGGATGCCCTTGATGCGGAGCGCTGGCAGACCGACCAATGCGCCGATGACGCCTGCGAACGCGGCTCCGGCCAGGATCGAGAGGACCCACGGCAACGCCAGATCATCGACTGCATAGGCGGCGGCGAACGCGCCGACGGCCACGAAGACTCCATGGCCGAGGCTGATCATGCCGCCGTAGCCCGTGGCGATATTGACGCCCAGCACGGCGAGAACCATGACGATGATCTGGGTGTTCTGCCGCAGTTCGGTCACCGAGCTGGTCAGTGGCATCGCCACCAGCCACACGCCCAGCAATACGGCGCCGATCCAGCTGAGCGGACCGATCCGCCGCGGCAAACCCACGTCACGATCCGCGCCTCCGGCGCCGAGCACCGCTGTGCCAACGCCGGATGCCGCCGGCGGGCCGCTGCGCACGCTCAGCCCTGCGCCGGATGACTCGGCGCCCAGCGCCTCTGATCCAGACGGCTCACCAGCTTCGGGCGGTGTTGCGGTTTCGGCGGGCTCGCCAGCGTCGGGCGACGTTCTGACGGGCGTCTCGGCGGCTGGGTCGTCGGGCGGGGCGAAGACAGCGAACACGCTTGCTTCGGTACCCGGGTCGTCATCGTCGCCTGGGCGCGGCATCGGCGAGGGCCAGTTGTCGTCGCTCACACCCGCTCGATCCGCTGGGTGCCGAACAGGCCAGCCGGGCGCACGATCAGCACCACCACCATGGCGACCAGCGCGGGCAGCACGCTGAGCTCGAAGCCAATGAACGGCACATAAGCCGGGATCAGCGTCTGGCTCAGGCCGATGACCACACCACCGACCAGCGCTCCCTTGGGCGAGTCGAGCCCGCCGAGCGTCGCCGCGGCAAAGGCGTACACGAGTACCCGCACCATCATGGTGGGCTCGAGGAGCACCGAATTCGCGCTCATGTTTGCCGCTATGGCACCGAGGCCCGCCGCCAGCGCCCAGCCGTACATCAGTGTCGGACCCACGCGAATGCCGTTCAACGCGGCCGATTCCGAATCGATCGACACCGCACGGAAGGCGAGACCGGCCCTCGTGTAACGCAACAACAGCGCCAGCACGGTCAGCAGCGCGAACAGCACCAGCCACGCCCCGACGGTGGAGAAGCGCAGGCGGGCACCTGCGATCGCGAAGTGATCACCGGGACTCGACGGGAAGAACGGCGGGAAGACACGCGGTCCGGTACCCCACCATTGGCCCATCAACGAGTTCAGAGCCAGCAGGATGCCGATCGTCACGTTGACGAGCGCTAGCTCCGGCGCGTTTCGTAACGGCCGTATCAGCACGCGTTCGGTCGCTGCGCCGGCCGCGATGCCGATGACGACCGCGCCGCCGATCGCCAGCGGCGTCACGAGCGGTGCTCCGATCCATGACGCCAGCCCGCCGCCGGTGACACCTGGTGCCGCGCCGGCGAGCAGAACGAAGGCGATGTAAGCCGAGAAGGTGGCCATCTCGCCCTGGGCAAAGTTCAGCAGCCCAGTGGATCGAAAGATGATGACCAGCGCCAGTGCCAGCGAGGAGTAGATAGCGCTGTTGAACAGGGCATCGAAGATTCGCTGCAGCAGCAGTACTACATCCATCGCTACTGCTCAGCCTTCAGCAATGTCGGCCGAGCCCCAGCGCTCCAGTGGAGGCGGGAGACTCGGCGTCGCTCTACATCTACGCAGAGGCGCCGACGTCTTCAGGCGCTGGCTCGGGAGCCGTCTCGGCCTTCTCATCGGCGAACACGAAGTAGCGCAGGCCGACAATGACCGTCGCCACGATGACGATGATGCTCAGCACCAGCGACAGCATGCTCTGCGTCGGCCAGCCGATGAGCCAGAAGCCCACCGGTGTCTCGGAGGCATCGATGGCATCGGATGCCACGTTGCACAGCTCGCTGACCGACATGTCGCTGATCTCGCCCGTGGGCGAGGTGCCGCAGAATTCGCCCGACGTGCCGACAAAATCCTTCGCCTTCGCCGCCTCATTGACCAGCGGGATAGCCGGCACTGTCTTGCCGTCGGGATTCACCGCGACCGATTCGCGGGCGAGGTGTCCGACGTGGTGGGCTCGCAGCGCGATGTTCAGGGCGAACGCCTGGATGTAGGCGAAGCTCAGCACACCGAGGACGCCCGCTGTCTTGGCCTGCGAACTCACTGCAGCGGCGTTCTCGCCGCGCCGGCCGGCTTTCGCGGCCCGGAGCTCGTTCATCGAGACGAAGATGATGACCGGCGCGAGCACCACGATGGCAAAGCGCAGAGCGAATGCCAGCGTGCCGACGATGAGGTTGTCGACGTTCATCAGCACCCAGCCGATCACCAGCAGCACCGGGCCGGCGATGGCGAATCTCAGCGCCCACGTAGCTCGGGTGGAGGATGGACCGGGGTCGAGATCCTCCAGCGGGGTGATGGGGTCGCCAGACGGCGTCAGCGGGACGACCTGGATAATCCTCTTCTGTATCGCCGTGACCATCGAGGCGATACCGCCCGGGGCGAAGAAAGTGAACAGGATGAGGATGAGGCCGAAGATGGCCGCGGAGAGCGGGCCATCGCCGTCGAGTGTGTAGAAGCCCAACGGGATGGAGATTCTCTTCGTGAGATCTCGCACCCATACCACGAACAAGCCGCCGAATATCGAGCCTTGCAGCGTGCCGACACCGCCGATCACCAAGCCGATGATGAGGTCGACTGCCAGCAGGAACGTGAAGTCCTGGCCGGCCACGAAGCCCTTGTCGAGGCACCACATGAGGCCCGCCAATGAACCCAGCGAGGCGCTCAGAGCGAAGTTCACTGTCTTGTACATCGGCAGGTTCACGCCGTACACCGCAGCGCCAGCCTCGCTGTCGCGAATCGCAAGCACCGCCCTGCCAGGCCGGCTGCGCATGATGTTGCGAACCAGCGCAATGACGATCGCTGTCATGATCAGCAGGATCCAGTAGCGGTAGGCATTCGCGCCACGCGCACCGTCGACACCGGGCAGCCACTCGAAGAAGCTGGAGAAGCCGCTCTCCTGCCGATCGACTTCCTCGATGACGTCTCGGCCATTCGGGCCGCCGGTACGGCGTGCAATGCCGAGTTCGTCGATGTTCACCAGCGTTGGGAACACCGCCGCCTGAGCGATGGTGACCAAGGCTAGGTAGAGACCTCGCACACGCAGCGCAGGCAGGCCAACGATGATGCCGATGGCGAACCCCACGATCACGACGACCGGGATGATCATCCAGTAGTCCCAGAGCTCGTCCTGGACCATCGACGCGGCAACGAATGCACCGATGCCCATGAACGCCGAGTGCCCGAGCGCGAGCATGCCGTTGAAGCCAACGACCAGGTTGACCGCCAGCACGGCCACCATGAGGACCAGCGCGCGGTTCATCTTGCCGATCTCGAACGGCTGCAGGACCAGTGGCACCAGGATCGCCAGCGCCACGGCATAGCCCCAGCTCAGGAACCGCCACTGGCGGTGCTGTGTGCTGCCCCTGGAAACGATGAGCAGTGGTGAACTCATACCTCAGCAACTCCCCTTGGGTCGTTGAGCTAGACGCGCTCGATACGGCGGGTTCCGAAGAGACCCGCTGGACGGAACAACAGCACGATCAAGATCAGCAGGAACGCCATGGCCAGCTGCAAGATCGAGAAATAGGCCTGGCCGAGCACGACCACGCCGAACCATGAGACCAATACCGATTTGATGAGGCCCACGACCAAGCCGCCGATGACGGCGCCGCCGAGGCTGTCGAGGCCGCCGAGGGCGGCGCCGGCCAGGGCGTAGATCAGGATCGTCAGCATCATGTTGGGGTTGACGCCGCCCAGCGCCGGTGCCACGAGGGCGGCAGAGAGCGTGCCGAACACCGAGGCCAGCGCCCAGCCGAATCCCAGCGTGCGGCCGGTGTTGACGCCGACCAGCCGTGCCGACTCGGTATTGGACGACACGGCCCGGAAGGCCAGGCCAGCCTTCGTCTTGCCAAGAATGACTGCAAGTGCAATCAGCGCGAGCGCCAGTGCAATCCAGGTGCCGATCGTGCGGTAGTGCAGGCGGGCCCCGATGACCTCGAAGAAGGTGCGGCCCACCATCTCGCACATCTCGGCGCCGGCGGTGCCAGTCGCTACCTCGGCAAGAACGCCGTCGGCATTCTCGAGGCACGCGATGGTTCCTTCGCTGGAGGTCTTGAGCTCGCTGCCGTTGGGCACCCAGCTCGGGAATTGCCCGAAGGGATCGTTCACCCGCCGGACCTGGTAGTTCCAAACATCACCCGCAACGGCGTTGATGATGAGGAACAAACCTAGGGTGATGAGCACCACAGGCAAGTGGTCGGCGGGGTCGAACGGTCTGACGAGTGCTCGCTCGACGGCCGCGCCGATCGCGGCGCTGATGAGCATCGCTATGGCGATCGAGAGCCAGAGCCAGAGGCCCTGCTCGATGTTGAGCACATAGACGAAGAACGCACCGAGCATCGCCAACTCGCCAGTGGCGAAGTTGATCAGCGTGGTGGCCTTGAAGATCAGCACCAGCGCCAACGCGGCGGCGGCGTAGACGGCGCCGTCGCGTAGGCCGTTGAAAATGAAATCCGGGAGGATCTCGAAGTTCCAGTTCACGGTCTGCCCCCGTACCTACGAATCAGGCGCCCAAGTACGCTTCCTGCACTGCAGGATCGTTCTTGAGCTGATCGGCTGGTCCATGCAGAGCGATCTCGCCGCTCTCGATCACGTAGCCGTAGTCGGCCATGTCCAGTGCCAGGTTGGCGTTCTGCTCGACGAGCAGCATCGTCAGCCCGGTCTCTTTGTTGAGCTGAGCGAAGCGCTCGAAGAGGTCTTCGATGATAAGCGGCGCCAATCCCAGCGACGGCTCGTCGAGCAGCAGCAGCCTCGGCCGGCACATCAGCGCCCGGGCGACGGCGAGCATCTGCTGCTCGCCACCCGAGAGCGAGCCGGCGAGCTGATCGCGGCGCTCCTCGAGCCGGGGAAAGATCTCGAACCAGCGGTCGACATCGGCGCCGACCTCGTTGTCCTTGCGGGTGTAGGCACCGATCTTGAGGTTGTCCATCACCGAGAGCTCGGGGAATGTCCCCCGGCCCTGTGGCACGTGGGCGACACCGCGCCGCACGATGTCGGCGGTCTTGGCACGGGAGATGTCGTCGCCTTCCATCGTGACCGTGCCGGTCGTTGTGCACATGTTGCACAGCGCCCGCAGTGTCGTGGTCTTGCCGGCGCCGTTGGCGCCGAGAATCACCACGACGTTGCCGTCGGGAACTTCGAAATCGAGGCCGCGGAGCACCTCGACGGCGCCGTAGCGCGCGTGGAGGTCCTCGGCCTTCAGCATCATGTCTGTCATGAAGAACTCCCCAGGTACGCCTCGATGACCTCCGGGTCGTTGCGCACGACATCGGGGTGACCGTCGGCGATCTTGCGGCCGAAATTGAGCACCACCAGGTGCTCGCTGATGTTGAGCACCATGCGCATGTGATGCTCCACCAACAGGACTGACAGGTTGTGCCGGTCGCGGATGTCCTTGACATCTTGCGCGAGCGAGTCGACCTCTTGGTGTGTCAGGCCTGACGCCGGCTCATCCAGCATGATGAGGCGCGGATTGGAAATCAGGGCCCGTGCGAGCTCAATGCGCTTCAGCGTGCCGAACGGCAGGCCGGCAGCCGGGTGGTATGCGTACTCCTCGAGGCCGAGCTCCTCAAGGGCTTCCCAGGCCCTCCGCCGCAGGTCCTTCTCTTCATTGCGGGTGCCGAGGCGGAACGCAGCGGTGAAGAAGTTGGCCTTCGTGTTGGTGTGGTCGCCCACCATCACGTTCTCGATCACGGTCATGCCGCGCCAGAGGGCCAGGTTCTGAAATGTGCGGTAGACGCCGACGCGGCTGATCTGGTGCGCAGGCATCGCCAGCAGATCGTGCCCGTCGAATGTCACCGAGCCGGTCGTCGGGTCGTAGATCCGGCTGACCACGTTGAACAGCGTGGTCTTGCCCGCACCGTTCGGGCCGATGAGTCCGAGGATCTGTCCCTCGTCCAGAGTGAACGACAAATCGTCGAGCGCACGGATACCGCCGAACTGCACGGAGATGTCTTGGACTTCGAGCAACGCCACGCGCTGAACCCCCTCCGGTCCTCGCCGATCAGGTGACCGGCCGCAGGCAAGTTATCAGGTCGGCCCAGCAGCGTGAGTTTCCGCGTGGAGCCTCTCGCGGGCCGGGCCAGCGGGTGATGCTAGGACACAAATCGACGGATGGTGCAAATCGTGCCCGGGATGCCGAGGACGTGGATGTTTGCCGACCGCGGCATGCGCCTGATGCGTGGGGACATGCCGCCGCCGGTCTGGTTCGGGGAGGAGGACTCGAACCCCCAATGACTGGACCAGAACCAGTTGTGTTGCCAATTACACCATCCCCGAGGGCGAGAACAGGCTAGCGCTGCGGCTCTTTCGGTGGCCTTGATTATTCCCCGGAGTCTGCTGCGCTTGCGAGCTTCGCCAGCGCGGTGTCGAGGCGCGCGAGCGTGGTTTCGCGGCCGAGCAGCGCGAGCGATTCGAACAGCGGGGGGCCGACGGCGCGGCCCGTGGTGGCGACGCGAACCGGGGCTTGCGCCTTGCCCAGCTTCAAGCCGAAGCTCTCGCCGATCGCGCGCAGCTCGGCGTGCAGCGTCGCGGCATTCCACTCCGTCTCGGAGAACGCGGTGCGCGCGCGATCGAGGATGTCGCTCGCCAGTGCCGTCATCGCCGCGGCCCAGTCGTCGGAGTCGATCTGAGGTTCGGCGAAGAGGAAGGCGATGCGCCCGGGAGCGTCGCCGAGCAGGCGGGTGCGTTCGCGGATGAGCGGTGCGACCGTGCTCAAGTCCGCCGCATCAAGATCAGCGCCCCACGGTTCCGCCCGCACCCACGGCTCGACTGCAGCGGCGAAGCCAGCATCGTCGAGCGCCCGCACGTAGGTGCCGTTGATCGCCGTGAGCTTGTCGACGTCGAACATGGCCGGCGCCGCATTGACATCAGCCAGATCGAACAAGTCAACAATCTCGCTGAGCGGACGCACCTCGATGTCGTCGGGAGGTCCCCACCCCAGCAGTGCCAGGTAATTCACCATGGCCTCGGGCAGCACACCCTGGTCGCGATAGCTGATGAGCGACACGTCGTCGCGCCGCTTGGAGAGCTTCTTTCGCTGCTTGTTGACGATGAGCGGCAGGTGGGCGAAGGTCGGCATATCGGTCGCGCCGAGCGCAGTCCGCAGCAGCACCACCTTCGGCGTCGTATTCAGCAGGTCTTCGCCTCGCACCACGTGCGTGATGCCCAGATCGAGATCGTCGACGGCGTTCGCGACGAAGAAGGTCGCGCTGCCGTCGCTGCGACGGACGACGAAATCGTCGATCGACGCATTCGGAAACTCGACGCGGCCCCGCACGATGTCGTCGAAGGCCGTCACGCCGTCGTCGGGAACAGCGAACCGCACCGCACCGTCGTCGACATACGCACGTCCCTCGTCGAGCCAGCGGTCGACTGCGGCGTCGTAGAGGGTGCCGCGCTGGCTCTGGAAGACCGGTTCGCCGTCGAAGTCGAGCCCGAGCCATTCGAGCGTTTCCAGGATCTGATCGATGTGTGCGGCTGTGGCGAGTTCCGCGTTCGTGTCCTCGATGCGAAGCACCATCGTCCCGCCGCAGTGGCGGGCATATAGCCAGTTGAACAGCGCCGTGCGCGCGGTGCCGAGGTGCGGCAGCCCGGTGGGGGCAGGAGCGAATCGCAGCCGAGGGGCGCCGCTCAGCACTGACCGGTGCTGCAGTTCGGGTCGCTCGCATCGACCCAGCGGCCCACCGGCCTGCCCGCCATCGCCAGCAGCCGTTGCAGCGGCGGGGTGGACAGGTCGACCGGGAGCACCTCGAGCCCCGGCCAGACCGTAACGGCGGGGGCCGCAGCGAGTATGCGATCCACCAGGAGCTCGTCGAGGCCCGCGCCGGCACTGATGGCCTGCTGCAGGTCGTATCCCAGCACCGTCAGCTCGGTGACGCGCGTCCACAAGAGGTCGCGCAGCCTGGGGCTGAATCCCGCGCCAGCGTCCAGACTGGCTGCCATCGACAGCACCGTGCGGACGCTCTCGACGACGGGCTGAGTGGGATCCGGGCGATCCTGCACACCGGTGCCGAAACCCAGGCCGATGCCGGCTGCGGGCGTCGGGATCTGGACCGGCGGCGGCGCAGGCTGCCCGGCCATCTCGGCCGCGGCCGCGAGATTGCCGTTGACTGCTCGCTCCAGCAGGTCGGCCACGGTGTAGTCGCTGAGCGGCGCGGCCAACCCCATGCCCATGTGCTCCCAGGCAGGCAACCGCATTCTGGCGGCAAAGTCGGTGCAGGCCCGGCGATGCAGCCGCAAGAGCTCGCGGTCCGGCTGCATGGCGGCGGTCGCACTACGAGGCGGATCAGCGGTCGGGGCGTTCGTCATCTGGACCATGGGTTTCTCAATCTCGCGTCAGTGACAGGGGATCTGTTTCATACCGGTGCCTGATCGCCGACGGCGCAAGGGCGAGCACTTCGGTCGGGACGCGAGCGACCAGTTCGCGCACATGCTTGTAGTGGTGTGCCTCTGCTGCGCCCTCGAACAGCGGTGTGCGACGCGCCACCAGCTCCGCAGGCGGATGCTGGTCGAGGAAGCCAAACGCCAGGTAACCCGCTTCGAGATCCCACACCACCGGCGCACGTCCGAAGATCGACGCACGCTTGAGCGCTACGGCCACGCAGCCAGCGTCGACGTCGTCACGATCCTCGTTCTCGGTGAGGTACACCCGGTCGTCGAAGAGATGGACCAGTCCGTAGGCATACCCCTGGTCGGGTCCTTGGTGTCCCCTCAGCGCACCTGTGGGTTGACCCCCGGCCAGATCGCCGGGACGGGCGGCCTTCCAGCGCCGGGGCGTCACTTCGGGCGAGGAGTACGAACGCACTACTGAAAGCGGTTCGACCCGGACGTGTCGTGGTGCAGCCATTGCCGCGCAGCCTAGAGGCTGAGCCCCAGGCCAGAGCGGCCGGTGAGCGCAGCGAACTAGAGCGGAAAGCGCAGGGCGAAGCCGTGGCCCGAGCGGCCCGTGAGCCCGATCACATGAGCACGGGGAACAAGAGCGGGAAGCAATGGCTTGTCAGCGAGACGGTGTGCCTAGGCGATGACGCATGAGCGCGTAGATGACCGAATCGCGCAGAGCCAGCCACGACGATTCGATGATGTTCTCCGAGACGCCGATAGTGGTCCAGACGGTCTCGCCGTCGGTGGAGTCGATGAGCACCCGCGTGACCGCCTCGGTGCCACGGTCGGCATCCAGCACCCGGACCTTGTAGTCGGTCAGCCGAACTGCATCGAGTTCCGGGTAGTCGTCTCGCACGGCTTGCCGGAAGGCGTTGTCGAGTGCGTTCACCGGACCGTCGCCCTCGCCCACCGTCACCCGCCGGTCACCGTCGACGACGATGCGCAGCGTCGCCTCCGTGTCGAACTCGGCCTCCCGGCCGCGCTCCACCAGCACCTTGAACGACTCGACCTTGAAGAAGTCGAAGGTCTGGCCGGCGGCCCGACGCAGCAGCATCTCCAGCGAGGCGTCGGCCACCTCGAAGTGATATCCGGCGTGCTCGAGCCGCTTCAGCTCATCGACCACGTCGGCCATGGCGGCCTTGTCGATCTCGATGCCGAGCTCGGCGGCTTTCAGCTCCACCGACGCCCGACCCGACAGGTCGCCGAGCAGGAAGCGTGTGCTGTTGCCGACGGCCGCCGGGTCGACATGCTCGTAGCTGTCGGGGCGTCGCGCGATGGCGCTGGTGTGCAGGCCCGCCTTGTGGGCGAACGCTGAGGCACCCACATACGGCTGCTGGTTCTGAGGCGGCATGTTCACCAGCTCGGCCACGTGATGTGCCACGGAGGTGAAGCGCGACAGGCACTCGCGTGGCACCGTCTCGATGCCCATCTTGAGCGTCAGGTTCGGAACCAGCACGGTGTTGTCGCAGTTGCCCGTGCGCTCCCCGTAGCCATTGACGGTTCCTTGCACGTGCGTCGCGCCGGCGACGACACCCGCAACGGCATTCGCGACAGCACAACCAGTGTCGTTCTGAGTGTGCATACC
Source organism: Candidatus Poriferisodalis sp. (assembly GCF_965219595.1). Classification (NCBI taxonomy): domain Bacteria; kingdom Bacillati; phylum Actinomycetota; class Acidimicrobiia; order Acidimicrobiales; family Candidatus Poriferisodalaceae; genus Candidatus Poriferisodalis; species Candidatus Poriferisodalis sp. The sequence continues at coordinate 2,046,374 of NZ_OZ244781.1, read as the reverse complement.
GATCTGGACACCATCGAAGTGCGCGACCACCTCGCGCACAATCGTCTCCACCTCATGGGGCAGCGAGCCGCCATTGGTGTCGCACAGCACCAGGCAGTCGGCACCGTTGATGGCCGCTGCTTCGAGCACCTGCAGCGCGAACTCCGGATTGCGTTTGTAGCCGTCGAAGAAATGCTCCGCGTCGAAGAAAACACGCAAGCCTTCCCCCTTCAGGAACTCGACGGAATCGCCGACCATGGCAACGCCTTCGCTGAGCGGCTGCCGGAGCGCCTCGGTGACGTGGTAGTCCCACGACTTGCCCACGATGCACACCGTGGACGTGCCAGCCGCAACGAGTGCTGCCAGAGTCTGGTCGTCGTCGACGCGGCCACGGGGCCGGCGCGTGGAACCGAAGGCCACCAGCCTGGCGTGCTGGAGCTGCAGCTCGGTGGCCGCCCGGGTGAAGAACTCTTCGTCCTTCGGGTTCGAACCGGGCCAGCCGCCTTCGATCCAGTGGATGCCGAGCGCATCGAGCTGGCGAGCCACCTTGAGCTTGTCGTCTGGCGACACCGAGATGCCCTCGAACTGGACGCCGTCGCGCAGCGTCGTATCGAAGATCTCGACTCGCTCGGGCCACGCGGGGTCGCGCACTCCCTCACGGATGAGCGGAGCCGATGATCCGGGTTCAGTGCTCGCGTCCGCAGGGTCGGAGGTGTTCATCGCTGCATCACCCCTGCTCGACGCCGGACAGGATCGCCTTGGCGATCTCGTCGGTGCCCACGTCGGGCACGGTGTCGTCGGCAATGACGGCTTCGCACGCAGCTCGCACGCGTTCCGCGCACTCGGCCTCGCCCAGGAACTCCAGCATGAGCACCGCCGACAGCACCGCAGCCGTGGGGTTGGCCAGGCCCTTGCCGGCGATGTCGGGCGCCGACCCGTGCACCGGCTCGAACAGCGACGGTCCCGTGCGGTCCGGGTTGAGGTTGGCGGAAGCGGCGAGCCCGATGCCGCCCGCCACGGCGCCGCCGAGGTCGGTGAGGATGTCGCCGAAGAGATTGTCGGTGACGATCACCTCGTAGCGATGGGGATCGGTGACGAAGTGGATGCAGGCCGCGTCGACGTGGTTGTAGGCAGTCTCGACGTCGGGATACTCCTCAGCCACCTCGTTGAACGTGCGCTCCCACAAGTCGCCCGAGAACGTCAGCACGTTGGTCTTGTGGACCAGCGTCAGGTGACGGCGCTCGCGTGCGCGGGCCAGCTCGAAGCCGTACCGGATGGCGCGCTCGGCTCCCATGCGGGTATTGACCGATCCTTGGGTGGCGATCTCGTGCGGCGTGCCCTTGCGCAGGAACCCGCCCTCGCCCGCATAGGTGCCTTCGGTGTTCTCGCGGATCACGGTGAAGCTGTGGCCGTCGGGCAGGGTGAAAGGCCGCAGGTTCACGTAGAGATCCAGATCGAAGCGAGCCTTCAGCAGCAGGCCCCGCTCGATGACGCCGGGGGGCACCTCGGGCGTGCCTACGGCACCGAGCAGGATGGCGTCGAATGTGCGCAGTTCTTCGAGGATCTCGTCATCGAGCACCGTGCCGTCGCGCAGGTAGCGATGCCCGCCCAGTTCGAATTCGGTCGTCGAGATGCCGGCCCCGGCGGCAGCAATCACATCGAGCGCAACCGAGATCACCTCGGGTCCGATTCCGTCTCCGCCGACGACTGCGATGCGATGCGTCACTGTGATGTCCCCTCCCTCGAAAGGCACAGAGAGTGTGCCAACAGAAGCCCTCGGTAACCTCGCGGGGTGCCCGAGATCCACCACATCTCAGCGGAGACCCGCGATCGACTCCAGGCCGAGCTCATCGATCTGACCGGGCGAGGCCGCATCGATATCGCAGCCCAAATCGAGACAGCCCGGTTGCTGGGGGATCTCTCGGAGAACGGCGACTACCACGCCGCCAAGGAAGAGCAGGGAAAGATGGAAGGCCGCATCATGCGGCTGAAGTCGATCTTGGAGAACTGCGAGATCGTCGTCGATTCGGAAGACAGATCGGACGACAGCGTCGTGGCGCCGGGCCACGTGGTGTCCATCCGCTTCCAGGGCGACGACGAGGTCGAGCAGTACCTGTTCGGCTCGATCGAGGAACGCCGGACGGGCATCGAAGTGGTGTCGCCGGGTTCGCCCTTGGGCCAGGCGCTCGAGGGCGCGCAGGCGGGTCAGACGGTCTCCTACGAGGCGAACGGCAACCAGCTCAGCATCGAAGTCGTCGCCATCGAAGCCTGAGCGCCGGGGCCCTCCAGACCATTGCGTTGGAATGACGGGCCTGCAGGGTCCATAGTGAGGACGTGACAAGTTCCGCCGCGACGGGTGCGCGCACCCTCAGCGAGAAGGTCTGGGACCGCCATGTCGTCCGCACCGGCGGCGGGCAGCCCGATCTGCTCTATATCGACCTGCACCTCATCCATGAGGTCACCTCTCCGCAAGCCTTTGACGGCCTGCGCATGTCGGGGCGCACCGTGCGCCGCCCGGACCTGACCGTGGCGACCGAGGACCACAACGTCCCCACCGCCGATCTGCATCTGCCCATTGCCGACCCGATCTCGGCCAAGCAGGTGGAGGTGCTGCGGGCGAACTGCGACGAGTTCGACATCACGCTGTACCCGATGGGCGATCCGGGCCAAGGCATCGTGCACGTCATCGGCCCCGAGCAGGGCCTCACGCTGCCCGGCATGACCGTGGTCTGCGGTGACAGCCACACCTCGACGCACGGCGCATTCGGCGCCCTGGCCTTCGGCATCGGCACCTCCGAGGTGGAGCACGTGCTGGCGAGCCAGACGCTGCCGCAGGCGCGGCCGTCCACCATGGAAGTCCGCGTCGACGGCGATGCGCCTGCGGGCGTGACCGCCAAGGACATCGTGCTGGCGATCATCGGACGCATCGGCACCGGTGGCGGCATCGGTCACATCATCGAGTACCGCGGCTCGGCCATCGAAGCGCTGTCGATGGAAGGACGGATGACCGTCTGCAACATGTCCATCGAGGCGGGCGCCAAGGCGGGCATGGTGGCACCCGACGAGACCACCTTCGAATATCTGGCAGGTCGCCCGCACGCCCCGGCCGGATCCGCCTGGGAGGCCGCAGTGGCCGACTGGCGCTCGCTTGTCACCGACGAGGGCGCGGCTTTCGACCGCTCGGTGACCATCGACGGCACCTCGCTGCGGCCGCACGTCACGTGGGGCACCAACCCCGCACACGTCATTCCCATCGACGGCAACGTGCCGGGCCCGGGCGATTTTGACGACCCGGTGGAGGCGACGACCGCCCAGCGGGCGTTGGACTACATGGGGCTCACCGCGGGCACCCGGTTGTCGGATGTGCAGGTCGACACGGTGTTCATCGGCAGTTGCACGAACTCGCGCATTGAAGATCTGCGGGCTGCTGCGGCGGTGGCCCGCGGCCGCACGGTGGCGGACGGCGTCCGCACCTTGGTCGTGCCCGGCTCGTTCGCCGTCAAGGCACAGGCCGAGGCCGAGGGGCTCGATGCGGTCTTCGTTGAGGCCGGATTCGACTGGCGAGAGCCCGGCTGCTCGATGTGCCTGGCAATGAATCCCGACAAGCTCTCGCCCGGCGAGCGCTCGGCGTCGACGTCGAATCGCAACTTCGAGGGCCGGCAGGGCCGCGGCGGCCGCACACACCTGTGCTCGCCGGAGGTGGCAGCGGCAACAGCCATCGCCGGTCGCTTCGTCACGCCCGACGACCTGGGCTGACGGAGGCTGAGCCGGTAGGCGAAGCCGCGGCCCGAGCGGCCCGTGAGCCCAATCACATGGACATCGGGAACATGAGCGGGAAGAAAATGCTGATCCAGGAGGAAGAAGACGATGGAGCCAGTACGAGTCCATGAGGGGCGGGCTGTGCCCCTCGATCGCTCCGACGTGGACACCGACCAGATCATTCCCAGCGACTGGCTGAAGCGTGTCGAGCGCACCGGCTTCGGCAAGGGACTGTTCAGCGAGTGGCGCGACGAGCGCGATTTCGTGCTGAACGACGAGCGCTTTGCGGGTGCCACGGTGCTGGTCGCCGGGTCGAACTTCGGCACGGGGTCGTCGCGCGAGCACGCCGTGTGGGCACTGATGGACTACGGCTTCGTGGCGGTGGTCTCCCCTCGCTTCGGAGACATCTTCCGCAACAACTCCACCAAGAACGGGCTGGTGCCGGTGCAGGTGTCCGAAGAGACCGCCGCCCGACTCCGGGCCGCTGTGGCCGCCGACCCCGACCTGGTGGTGACGGTCGACGTCGAGCGGCGCCTGCTCAGTGCACCCGCTGCGGGCATCGAAGAACCGTTTCCCATGGACGACGCCACGCAGGAGCGCTTCCTCGAGGGTCTCGACGACATCGGCATCACGCTGCGCAGCGCATCGGAGATCGACAGCTTCGAGCAGGCCCGGCCTGCGTGGCTGCCCACGACGTAGTCCCGATTGCCGGGTGGCTCAAGCAGGTTCTGGCTGGATTTCGAGCCGCTTGAGGCCTCTCAGCAAGAAGCTGGGGTGATATTCGAAGTCGTTCGACGCGGAGAGCGTGAAGGAACGCAGCCGCTGCGCCAGCTCTTCGGCCGCGACTCGTCCCTCCAGCCGTGCCAGCGCCGCACCCAGACAGAAGTGGATGCCCCGGCCGAACGCGAGGTGGTTCGACACGCCGTCGCGCATCGGGCAGAAGGAGTCTGAGTCCTCAAAGACTGATCGGTCCCGGTTGGCCGAGCTGAACATCACCACCACGTGAGCGCCGGCGGGAAGGTCGACGCCGGCGAGCTGGGTGTCGTTCTTCACGACACGGAACATCCCCTGCGTCGGCGTCGACAGTCGAAGGGTCTCCTCCACAAATGCCGGGGCTTGTGACGGATCTGCTCGCAGCGCCTCCCACTCGGCGGGGTGCTCGGCCAGCAGCCGCAGCATCTCGGTGAGCATCTTGGTGGTGGTCTCGTTGCCGGCCACGAGCAGCTGCTGGATGATGCTGAGCATCTCGGCAATCGTGAGCGGTTCCGTCGACACCGCTTCGTCGGCGACGTCATCGCCATCGCGGTCGATGCGGGCGTTCAGCAGGTTCGTCAGCAGATCGTCCTGCGGCTCGGCGCGGCGACGTTCGAGCTGTTCGGCAAAGTACTTCTGGAACTCGATGACCTCGCGCTCGGCGTCGAGACGTTCCTCGATGGAGATGTTGGTGCCGATGCCGGCGATCGAGGCGTCGCTCCATCGCTTGAAGTCGGCAAGTCGGTCGTCGGGAACGTTGAGCGCCCGAGCGATGACCGCCACCGGGAGCGGCACAGCGAACGCTTCGACGACGTCGATCGAGCCGCCGCCGGCGGTCGCAGCGAGCATCTGATCGATGAGCGCTGCAGCTATCTCGCGCACGGCGGGTTCGAGGTCGTTGACCACCTTGGGAGTGAACGCTTTGCTGACGAGACGGCGGAAGCGGGTGTGCTCGGGAGGATCCACCGTGAGCATCGTGCCGACCCGGTCGTAACCGCCCTCGGTCTCGTAGAGCTCCCTGGTGCGCCGAGCCAGCTCAGCGTTGCCCCGGCCGCCGACGTCAAAGCGAGAGGAGAACGTCTCAGGATCCCGCACCACTTCCAGCACGTCGTCGTACCTGGTGACCAGATGCAGTGCGGCACCGCCGGCCGCCGCCTCGAATACCGGCGCCGATTCGCGCATCTTGGCGTAGTAGGCGTGCGGGCACTGCTGCACCGCCGGGTCGAACAACCCGAATTCGCTCAGGTTGACCTCGTGCGATCCGGCGAAGAAGCGCAGCATCCAGCCGGCGACAAGTTCCTGGTTGCACGGTACCGCCAGGCTGGCCTTGGCTTCGGCAACGGCATCGGCGCCCAGCAGCTCAGTGCGGCTCTCATACAGCGGACCTACGAACTCGGGCTGGAACTCCGGGTGGCCCTGCAGCCCGACGAGGTGCTCGCCCACCGCGAGCATGGCCACCGGGCACCGATCGGCGCCCGCCAGCACCACCCCTCCGGGAGGCAGCGTCAGGACTTGGTCCTGGTGGCTGTGGATCAGGCGGATCTCGTCGGCGGGAGGGTCCATCCAGGGGCGGCGCTCGTGGACCTTCCAGACGTTGGCGCCCACCGTCCAGCCGTGCGAGGCCCGCTGCACCGTGCCGCCCAGCGCGTGGGCGATCATCTGGTGCCCGAAGCAGACGCCGAACATCTTGCGACGCTCAGCGTGCAGCTGCCGCACGAAGTCGGCAAACCGGCTGATCCACGGCGCATCGTCGTACACCGAGGCACGGGTTCCGGTGGTCATCCAGCCGTCGTAGGCGTCGAGGTCGTCGGGCCACTCGTCATCGGGGAGGCTGTACGTGTCCATCTGCACGCTCGGATCGACCCGGGCAATCACGTCGGCGAACATGTCCGAATAGGTGCCGCAGATCGATCTCAGCTCGGGGACCGGATCGTCGCAGCGCAGCAGGCCCAGGCGCAGCGGAGGGTGCTCGCCTGATGAGCCGGATTCTTCTCGTGGTCTGTCTGGCATCTGCAGCTCAGCGGAACGACGAGACCAGGGCGCTCTCGGAGCCCTGCGCGAGCGGTTCGAGCAACCCGCGATCACGCAGGATCGGCATGACGCCCTCGCCGAACCAGTACGCCTCTTCGAGGTGCGGGTAGCCCGACAGGATGAACTCGTCGAAGCCCAGCGCGTGGTATTCGGCGATTCGGTCTGCAACCTCGCTGTAGCTGCCGACCAGCGCCGTGCCGGCGCCGCCGCGGACGAGTCCGATGCCCGACCACACATTCGGGTGGATCTCGAGTCGACCCGTACCCTCGGCGTGCAGTCGGGCCATGCGGCGCTGTCCCTCCGACATCGTCGTGGCGAAGTCGGCCTGGGCAGCGGCGATGGCCTCGGGGCTCATGTGCGCCAGCATGTCGTCGGCCACGGCCCAGGCGTCGGCCGCGTCGGGCCGGGTGATGACGTGAAAGCGGATGCCATAACGCAGCGTGCGATCGTGCTCAGCGGCTCGCGCACGCATGCGGTCCAGCCGCTCGGTGACCATGTCGGGCGGCTCGCCCCACGCCAAGTAGACGTCAACGTGCTGCGCTGCGATCTGCTCTGCCGCAGGTGACGCCCCGCCGAAGTAGATCGCCGGGAGCGGATCGGGCGCCTCGCGGGTAGTGGCAGCGGCAACCTTGTAGAAGTCGCCCTCGAAGTCGAACGGCTCGCCCGACCACGCCTCCCGCACGATGCGCAGGAACTCACCAGTTCGCGCGTAGCGGGTGTCTTTGTCGAGCCAGTCGCCGAAGCGATTCAGCTCACGCGGCTCGGCACCGGTGACGATGTTGATGAGCAGCCGCCCGCCCGACAGCCGCTGGTAGGTCGAGGCCATCTGCGCCGCCAGCGTGGGCGACAGGAAGCCCGGCCGGAACGCAACGAGGAACTTGACGCGCTTGGTCAGCGGCGCAAGAGCAATGGTGGAGAGCCAGGCGTCCTCGCACATCGTGCCGCACGGCGTGAGCATCCCCTCATAGCCGAGCTGATCGCAGGCGGTCGCGATCTGGGCGAGATAGTCCATCGACGGCGGCCGCCAGTGCGCGCCCGGCTCGTCGGGGAGCACGTCGCGAGAGTCGCCTCCCGTTGGCAAGAACCAGTGGACCTTCATCGGCCGACCACCTTGCTGACACCACAGTGCCGCACACCGAGGATCGTGCGTGTCGCTGTCGATGGCAACGACATCGTCGGTTACGGTAGCGCGGGCTCTCGCAGGGCCTAGCCAAAAACTGCACCCGTCGTCGTGTGACCGGTGGGTGCCTCCAGGGAGGGAGACATCCTCATGAGGATCACGACGACACGCGGCAGGCAGCGCCGATTGGGCCAGCTGCTGGTTGCGCTGCTGGCGGTGTTTGCACTGGTCGCTGCTGCGTGCAGCAGCGACGACGGCGATGACGCTGCGCCGGCAACCACCGCCGCAGCAGACTCGGGCGGCGATGCCGGCGATGACATGGCCGACGACGACATGGCCGACGACGACATGGCCGACGACGACATGTCCGACGACGACATGTCCGACGACAGCGGTGACATGGACGACGACATGTCCGATGACGACATGGCCGCTGCTGCCTGCAATCACGGGCAGAACGTGGGCGGGACGCTCATCATCGGCAGCACACAGGTGCCCAGGCACCTGAACGGCACCGTGCAGTCGGGCTATGCGACCGCCGTGCCCGGCACACAGCTCAATGCGAGCCCGCTGCTGTACGACGCCGAGTACAACCCCATGCCGTACCTGGCTCACGACTGGGACGTCGCCGATGACGGCCTCTCGGTGACGCTGTATCTGGTCGAAGACGCCGTATTCCACGACGGCATGCCGATCACATCGGCCGACGTGGCGTTCTCAATCCAGACCGTCCAGGCACATCACCCGTTCAAGACGATGTACGCACCGGTGACCAACGTGGACACGCCAGACGACCACACCGCGGTCATCAACCTGAGCCAGCCGCACCCTGCGATCCTGCTGGCAATGTCGCCCGGCCTGCTGCCGATCATCCCCAAGCACATCTTCGATGACGGCCAGGAGATGCCGACCCACCCGCGCAACAGCGAGGACTTCGTGGGCTCGGGCCCGTTCCGGCTGACCGAGTACGAGCCGGGCACGATCATCCGGATGGAGCGCTTCGACGACTTCTTCATCGAGGGCACGCCGTGCCTGGACGAGATCGTGATGGAGATCACACCTGAAAGCACAGCCATCGTGCTCGGGCTCGAGAACGGTACGACCCACCTGTCGTCGACGCTGGGCCCATCGGCGAACGTGCTGCGTCTGATGGACAACCCCGACGTCGAGGTGAGTGCCAAGGGCCACGAAGCCATCGGCCAGATCAACTGGCTGGAGATGAACGTGAACGACCCGGCGCTCTCGGACAAGCGGGTGCGGCAGGCGATTGCCTACGCGATCGATCGCGACTTCCTCTCCGAGGTCATCGACCAGGGGATCACATTCCCCGTGCCGACCGGCATTGCGGCCGCCAGCCCGTTCCATAACCCGAACGTGAACCACTACGACAAGGACATTGATCGAGCGAAGGCGTTGTTGGCTGAAGCTGGCTACGGCCCAGGAGAGCTGCAGCTCTCCATCGACTACATCCCGCCGGCATTCGTGGTGCAAGCCGAGTACGTGCAGCAGCAACTCGAAGAAGCCGGCATCGAGGTTGAGCTCAGCGTGTCACCCGACTTCCCGACCTGGGCGCAACGAGTCGCCGCCGGGGAGTACCAGATGACCATCAACCAGGTCTGGAACTGGGGCGATCCGGTCATCGGCGTGCACCGCACCTATCTGTGCGACAACCGGGTGGGCGTGATCTGGACGAACAACACGGGCTACTGCAACCCCGATGTCGACGCGCTGCTCAACGCGGCCGGCCAGGAGTTCGACATTGGCAAGCGTGCCGAGTTGTATGCCGAGTTCCAAGAGATCGTGGCCGAAGACATGCCGATCTTCTTCCTGAATACGCCCTCGTTCTGGCAGGCCTACAACCCGGCGGTCATGAACCCGCCCACCAACAACATCTGGGGGCAGATGTCGCCCATGCACGAGGTCTGGCTGGACGAGTAGCGGCAACTGAGCACCATTCCGGCAACACCGAGGTGACCGTCGGAATCTCGCTCACCAAGGACGGAGCATGCTGAGGTCCATCACTGCCAGGATCGCCCAAGCACTCGGGCTGATCCTGGCAGTGATGTGCCTCAACTTCTTGCTGATCCACATCACGCCAGGCGATCCCGCCACGGTGATCGTGGGCGAGAGCGGCGCCGGCGATCCCGAGCTGCTCGAGGAGATCCGGGCACAGTACGGGCTCGACCGACCGTTCATCGTGCAGCTCGCGTCGTACGTCGGCCGGGTTGCCACTGGCGACCTGGGCGACTCGTACTTCTTCAACCAGTCGGTGACGTCGCTGATCCTCCAGCGCCTCTGGCCCACGGTGCTGCTGGTGGGAACCGCGCTGGCGTTCGCCGTGGCGGCGGGAACGATGGTGGGCATCGCCACCGCGCGGCGTCCGGAGAGCCCCATCAGTCACGGGGCGACGGTGCTGGCGCTGGTGGGCTTCTCGATGCCGGTCTTCTGGACCGGGATCATGCTGGTGATCCTGTTCGCCTCCGCCTGGAAGCTGCTGCCCGTGCAGGGATGGCACGACGTGAACTACGGCGAGGGCCTGCTCGCGAATGTGCTCGACGTAGGCGAGCACCTGGTGCTGCCCGCGCTCACCCTCGGCCTCATCTACCTGGCGCAGTACAGCCGGCTGTCCCGAGCGTCCATGCTGGAAGTGCTGGAGTCGGACTATGTGCGCACAGCGCGGGCCAAGGGGTTGAACGAGCGTCGAGTCGTATACAAGCACGCGCTGCGCAACGCCGTCATCCCTGTGGTGACTGTGGTGGGACTGCAGTTCGGAGCGCTGCTGTCGGGGGCGCTGCTCGTCGAGACCGTGTTCAACTGGCCCGGGCTTGGCCGATTGGCGTTCGACTCGATTCTCCGTCGGGACACCTCGGTGCTGCTCGGCGTACTGATGGTGTCGTCGGTGATGGTCATCGTGGCCAACCTGCTGACCGATCTGCTGTACACGATCATCGACCCGCGCATCCGGCTGCGGGAGCGTTCCAATGTCTGACGCGATGGGACGTGGCGAGGTGGCCGCCGCCGATCTGCCCGTCGCACCCGGCCTGGGCGCCGGCGGCGAAGGCGGAGCGGGTCGCCCAGGTCGCGAAACACTGCGGTTGTTCGTGCGCAACAAGGCGGCAGTGGCCGGTGTGGTGATGCTCATCGGGATCGTCTTCATGACGGTCGCCGGGCCGCGGATCTACGACAACGATCCCAAGGACATCGTGGCCATCCCGCTCACTGGTCCCGGAGAGCTGGCCGAGGCCCGCTTGGGCACCGACTATTTGGGACGTGACGTGCTGGCCGGGGTGATCGGGGGCGGCACGACCAGCATGACGGTGGCCGCCATGGCGGCTGCGATGGTGCTGGTGATCGGCATCAGCATCGGCGCGCTCGCCGGCTATTACGGCGGCTGGCTCGACAGCGCCCTCATGCGCTTCACCGAGTTCTTCCAGGTGCTGCCTGCGCTGCTGTTCGCGATGGTGCTCGTGGCGCTGTTCGAGCCGTCGACGTGGACGATCTCGTTCGCCATCGGCGTAGTGGCGTGGCCGGGGATCGCTCGCATCACTCGTGCGGAGTTCCTGAGACTGAAGAACCTGGAATTCGTGCGGGCAGCCCGAGCGGTGGGAGCGACGGACTGGCGCATCATTCGCAAGGTGGTGTTCCCCAATGCGCTGCCGCCGCTCATCGTGTCGGCCACGCTCATCATGGGCACGGCGATCCTGTTCGAGGCGGGGCTGGCGTTCCTGGGCCTCGGCGATCCCAACAACACGAGCTGGGGCTTGATGATCGGGCTGAACCGGGGGAACTTCCTGACTGCGTGGTGGTCGGTGACCTTTCCCGGCCTGGCAATCTTCTTCACGGTGCTGAGCTTCAGCCTCATCGGCGACGGGCTGCAGGATGCCTACAACCCCAAGCTGCGGGGACGCTGAGCGATGAGCACGGCGGCGAACGGCGACGCCACGCCAGGCGAGGGCGCAGCGGCGAACGGTGCCGGCGGCACCGGTGCGTCGCCGCGGCTGCAGGTGCGGGGCCTCACCGTCGCCTTCGACGAGTTCATCGCCGTGAACGACGTGTCGTTCGACCTGCACGACGGCGGGACGCTGGCGGTGGTCGGCGAGTCGGGCTCGGGCAAGTCGGTGACGGCGCTGTCGATCATGCGTCTCATCGAGATCGGTACCCGGGCGGAGATACGCAGCGGCGAGGTGCTGTTCCGTCACGACGACGGCAGCGCCGACGACTTGCTGCAGCTGCCCGAACCACAGATGCGATCGATCCGGGGTGATCGCATCTCGATGATCTTCCAGGAACCGCTGACCAGCCTCAACCCCGTCTACACCGTCGGCAGCCAGATCGGCGAGGCGCTCAGGCTGCACCGCGGCCTGAGCCGCAGCGAGGCCCGCGAGCGCACCTTGGAGATGCTGAGCCGGGTGCGGATTCCCGACGCTGCGCGCCGGATCGACCAGTACCCCCACGAAATGTCGGGCGGGATGCGCCAGCGGGTGATGATCGCCATGGCGCTCGCCTGCGACCCGGCGATCCTGATCGCAGACGAGCCCACCACTGCGCTCGACGTGACGATCCAGGCGCAGATTCTCGCCCTGATCGCTGAAATGCAGCGCGAGACCGGCGCAGCCGTGCTGATCATCACCCACGACATGGGCGTGGTGGCCGAGATCGCCGACGAGGTGGTGGTGATGCAGCAGTCGCGACTGGTGGAGCGTGGTCATGTCTCGGACATCTTCGAGCGGCCCAGCGAGCCCTATACGCAGTCGCTGCTGGCGGCGGTGCCACGCCTCGGGTCGATGGCCGGCGTCGATGCCCCGCAGCGCTTCGACCTGATCGATCCCGACGCACTGGCGGCTGCTGCGGCTGCCGGGGCCGACAGCGACGGGGAATCGGACTCGTGATGGAGCACGGTGCCGCAGAGGCCGAGCCGATCGTCGAGGTCGAAGCGCTCACCAAGCATTTCCCGGCCAGTCATGGCGCCCGCGTGCACGCCGTGGAGCAGGTCAGCCTGCATATCGACCGAGGCGAGACGCTGGCGGTGGTCGGCGAGAGCGGCTGTGGCAAATCGACGCTGGCGTACCTGATCATCCGCCTGCTCAATCCGACCAGCGGCACCATCAGGCTCGACGGCACCGACATCACGAGCCTCGGGCCCCGGGCGCTGCGGCCCCACCGGCGCAAGGCGCAGATCGTCTTCCAGGACCCCTTCGCCAGCCTGGATCCCCGCCGCACCGTGGGCAAGGCGATCGCCGAGCCGCTCGAGATCCATCGAGCCGTGCCCAAGCGTGAGATCAATGACGTGGTCGCCGATCTCCTGCGACGGGTCGGCATGTCGCCCGACGACATGCGGCAGTACCCGCACCAATTCTCCGGAGGTCAGCGGCAGCGCATCTGCATCGCCCGAGCCCTGGCGCTGCGGCCTGAGCTGGTGATCGCCGATGAAGCGGTGTCCGCGCTGGACGTCTCGATCCAAGCGCAGGTCATCAACCTGATGATGGATCTGCAGGAAGAGATGGGACTGTCGTACCTGTTCATCAGCCACGACCTCGCCGTGGTGGAGCGAATCGCTCACCGTGTGGGCGTGATGTACCTCGGCCAGATCGTCGAGCTGGGTCCGCGCCGCGCCATCTTCGAGAACCCCATGCACGACTACACCAAGCGGTTGCTCGACGCAGTGCCGATCGCCGATCCGGCTCGCCGCCGGACCGACCGATCGGTGCAGACCGACGAGGTGCCCAGCCCGGTCTTCGAAGCCGGCACCGCCCCCGACCCCGTGACCCTGGTCGAGGTGGAGCCGGGACACCTCGTCGCGCAAGCGACGAGCGACCAGCACAGCGTCGCGCAAGCGACGAGCGACCAGCACAGCGTGGCGCAAGAGGAGCACGACTGATGGGGACGGACCAACCGTTCGTGATCTACCCGGCTCGCCGGGTCATCACCATCAACCCCGCATTCCCTTTCGGCGAGGCAGTGGCGGTGGCGGGCGATCGCATCCTGGGCGTCGGCACCACCGACGAGCTGGCGTCGTGGGGCGAGCACCGCATCGACGATTGCTTTGCCAACCACGTGATCATGCCCGGGTTCATCGAGGCCCACTGCCATGTGATGTCGGGCGGGCTGTGGAACTCCACCTACGTCGGCTACTTCGACCGGCGCGACCCCCAGGGACTGCTGTGGCCGGGTTGCACCTCGATCGACGATGTGCTCGAACGGCTGGGCAAGGCCGCAGCGGATATGAGCGACGATTCCCAGACACTGCTGGCCTGGGGACTCGACCCCATCTACTTCCCGGGCGAGCGGCTCGTGGCACGCCACCTCGACACGGTGACCGGCGACCGGCCGACGCTGATACTGCATGCCAGCGGGCATCTCGCCACGATCAACTCGGCGCTCATGGAGCGTTGCGGCATCGACGAGACGGCGACCAGCCCCGGCGTGGCTCGGGGCGGCGACGGGCTGCCGAACGGCGAGCTTCACGAGCCCGCCGGGATGATGCTGGCCGGCGAAGCGTTCGCCGACATGATGAAGGCCAACCGCAGCGAGCAGGCCCGCTGGCGCTACGCCAACGAGGCACGCAATGCAGGGCACACGCTGCTGACCGACTTGGGCACCACACAGCTCTGGGATCCTGAACAACTCGGCAACTGGAAGAAGGTGACCAGCGACCCGACATATCCGGCGCGGGTCATGGTGGCGATGTCGAACCTGTTCGGGGCCACGGCCGACCCGGCAGAGCTGGCCGAGCTGTGCGTGCAGCTGAAGAGCGAGCAGACCGACAAGCTGCGCTTCGGCATCGTCAAGCTGATCCTGGACGGCTCGATCCAGGGCTTTACCGCCCGGATCAGCTGGCCGCACTACTACAAGCCGCCACCGGGACACATCGGCAACGGCATGTGGCTCACGGCGCCCGACCAGATGGCCGACCTGGTGGAGCCGTACCACCGAGCCGGTCTGACCGTGCACTGTCACTGCAACGGCGACGAGGCCACCGAAGCGTTCGTCGAAGCCGTCGAGCAGGTGCTGGAGCGCTATCCCCGCTGGGATCACCGCCACACGGTGCAGCACTGCCAGCTCACCACGCCCGACCAGTACCGCCGCATGGCAGCCCTGGGCATGTGCGCCAACATCTTCTCGAACCACATCTACTACTGGGGCGACCAGCACCGGGACGTGACCGTGGGGCCCGAGCGTGCGGCGCGGATGGATGCCTGCGGCACGGCCCTGGCCAGCGGCGTCAGCTTCTCGATCCACTCGGATTCGCCGATCACGCCGCTGGGCCATCTGCACACCGCGTGGTGCGCGGTCAACCGGGTGACGGCGTCGGGCCAGGTGCTGGGACCTGACGAGCGAATCGGCGTGCCGGACGCGCTGCGGGCTATCACCATCGAGGCCGCCCGGCAGATCAAGATGGACGCCGAGTTCGGCAGCATCGAGGCCGGCAAGCTGGCCGACTTCGCCGTGCTGGAGGACGACCCGCTCACCGTCGACCCGATGGCGCTGCGCGACATCGGGGTGTGGGGCACCGTGCTGGGCGGCGTGCTGCAGCCTGCTGAGATCAGCGACGCGTAGGGATCGCTCCGGCGGAGGGAACGTGCCGTCGCGCCAGAGTGTCGCAGGCAGGGGCAAGATGGGCGGGAGATGAACGCGCACACGATTGCGGTCACCGTTGTCGGCGGGTATCTCGGCGCTGGCAAGACGACGCTGGTGAACCATGTGCTGCGCTCGACCGACGAGCGCATCGCAGTGATCGTCAACGACTTCGGCGAGATCTCCATCGACGAAGACCTGATCGTGGCAGCCGACAGCGACAAGCTGACGTTGGCCAACGGCTGCATCTGCTGCACGCTCGCCGACGGATTCGCTGCCGCACTCATGCAGATCCGCTCAGCGGGCACGCTTCCAGATCGCCTGCTGATCGAGGCCAGCGGTGTGGCCGACCCAACCCAGATAGCGGCATATGGCTACACGCCTGGGCTGCGACTGGACGCCGTGGTGGTGATGGCAGATGCCGAGCAGGTTCGCCGCCAAGCCAACGACCGCTGGGTGGCTGACACCGTGCGGATGCAGCTCGCGGCTGCAGACCTGCTTGTGGTCAACAAGATCGACTTGCTCAACGATGCCGACAAGGCCGACGACCTGTGCGACTGGCTGGCAGGGCTCGCGGCCGGCGCCACCGTGGTGCGCGCGAGTCGAGCTGCCGTACCCATCGATGTGCTGCTCGGCCCCCGTTCGGCTAGTGACGCGCTCGACACCCGTGAGCGACCGGCGCCCGAGGGGGCCGCTGCTTCCAGATGGCACGTCGTGGAGGAGCTCTTCGAATCGCAGACCGTCGTGCTCGACGCACCAGTTCCCATGCCCCTCATCGAGGCGTTGCTCGCCGATCTGCCCGAAGGAGTCGCCCGGCTCAAGGGCTTGGTGCCAGCAGCGCCCGCCGCCGGCGCAAGCGACACGACCGCCAGAGAAGCCGCCGACGCAACCGCCTACCTGATCGAAGCCGTCGGCAAACGCACCTCGATGACCCCCTACGCCACGGACCCCACCCAGCCACCATCCCGCTGGGCCATCAGCCTCATATCCCACAAGGGCGCCCTCGCTCCCGACTGGCTTGAGTCGCGGCTGCACGAGCGCAGCTGAAGTCGGTGCCGCCGGGTGAGCGGCGGCGGTTGCATGCCAAACTCGTTGTGGCAACCTGCCAGCGCTGCCCGAAGCCGCTCCCGAGTTCCTATCCCGGAGTCCTCACATGGCGATCACCATTCCTGAACCTGATGTCAACAACGTGTGGCGACTGGAGACGCCGGGCAACGAGGGGTGGCTGCGCTCGGCCCGGCCCGATGCAGACGACAAGTTCTTCATGTGCTCCGCCGACGGTCATGTGCAGGAGCCGAGCACGTTTCTGTATGACCGCATCGACCCGGCGTACCACCACCGGCTGCCGACCATTGCCGTCACTAAGGCGATGGACGTGCACGGCAAGGGTGCCAAGGGTGAGGGCGGCGGTGCCGCTGGCGAAGCCAGCAAAGGCACAGAGGAGCAGTTCTTCCAGAAGGCTGAGGGCTTCCGCCCGGCCAAGCTCAACTGGACGAAGCCCTTCGAAGGCCACGAGAAGCTGCGCAACCAGTCTGGGCGCAGCCCCGCGGCCCGGCTGGCTGACCTGGCGCTGGACGGCTGCGACGCCGAGGTCCTGTTTCCGAACAAGGGCCTGAGCATCTGGGCCACGCCCGACGCCGACTTCAGCCACGCCATGTGCCGGGCCTACAACGAATGGGCCTGGGAGGAGTTCGCCGACTACAACGACCGGCTGGCCCCGATGGCCTGCATCGCTCCCGCAACACTCGACAAGGCCATCGCGGAGATCCAGCGTTGCGCAGCGCTCGGGTTCAAGGGCTTGAGCCTGCCGGCCAAGCCGGTGTTCGGCCCGCCCGACGTGGACGACCTCAACTACAACCTGCGCGAGATGGAGCCGCTGTGGGACTGCATCGACGATGTCGAGCTGCCGGTCACGTTCCACGTCTCGACTGGGCGTGACCCGCGCACCTCACGCAGCCAAGGCGGCGCCGTCATCAACTACGCCGTGCACTCGCTGGCGCCCACCATGGAGCCGCTGGTCAACATCTGCGCCTCGGGCGTTGCCGAGCGGCACCCGAAGCTGCAGTTCGGCTCGATCGAGGCCGGCATCGGCTGGGTGCCGTGGATGCTGACCGCGATGGACGAGGCGTACCTCAAGCACCACATGTGGGTACGGCCGAAGCTCGAGATGCTGCCCAGCGAGTACTTCAAGCGGCAGGGCTTCGCGAGCTTCCAGGAGGATCCCGCCGGCCTGGACCTGGCCCGAGAGCACGGCTTGGTCGACAACTTCCTGTGGGCGAACGATTTCCCGCACCACGAGGGCTCATGGCCCTATTCGGCCCAAGCCATCGAGCGCACGATGAGCCACCTCGACGACGGTGAGCGGGCCAAGATCCTGGGCCTCAACAGCGCCCGCATTTTCCGCTTCGACATCCCCGAGCGCTACCTTCACCATCCCGACGCAGCCGCAGTCGCGGCCCTGCGCTGAAGCTCACCCGTCCGCGATCGTGGGGACGTGGGAGAGGCGGCCGCTGGACTGCTAGGCGTTGACGGCGTAGGGCACGGGGTCACCGGCTAGGGCCAGGTTGACCTGTTCGGCGATCTGGGTGCCGGCGCGGTCTTGCGCCTCTGAGGTGCTGGCACCGAGGTGCGGGGTGGCCACAACATCGGGTCGGCCGAAGAGCGGCGACTCGGTCGCCGGTTCGGTCGCGTAGACGTCTACCGCCACGCCGCCGAGCCTGCCGGCGTCCAACGCAGCGGCCGCCGCCGCCTCGTCGAGAATGCCACCCCGCGCGGTGTTGACGATCAACGCGTGCGGCCGGCACTTGGCCAGGTTCTCGGCTCCCAGCAGCCCGGCCGTCTCCGGCGTGGCGGGCATGTGCAGCGTGATGATGTCCGAACGCCCCAGCAGTTCGGGGAGCTCCACCATCTCGACATCGGCGGCTCGGCCTGATTCCGCGCTCACATAGGGGTCGTAGGAGATGAGCTCCACATCGAACGGGGCGATCCGCTGGGCGACGAGGCGGCCGACTCGGCCGAGGCCCAGGATTCCAATCGTTTTGCGGTAGATCTCCATGCCGCCCCAGCGGCTGCGCTCCCAGCGGCCGTCCGCGAGTGCTTGGTGTGCTTGAGGCACATGGCGAGCCAGCGCCAGCATGAGCGCCACGGTCATCTCTGCCGCAGACACCACGTTGCTGGACGGCGCGTTGCACACGAGCACGCCGCGCTCGGTTGCAGCGGCCACATCGACGTTGTCGAGCCCTACGCCGGCACGCCCCACGACGACGAGCGAATCGCCGGCTGCCAGGAGATCAGCATCGACCTGAGTCGCCGAGCGGATGACCAGTGCCTGTGCCCCGGCGACGGCGTCGCGCAGCTCGTCGGCGCTGAGCCCCGAACGGATGTCGACGTCGTGGCCGGCAGCGCGCAGCAGGTCGAGACCGGCATCGGCCAACGTCTCGGCGACCAGGACCCGTGCCATGTCACCCGACCAGGTCTGCGATGCGGCTGATGCCTTCGGCCAGGTCGTCGAGCCCGAGAGCGAACGAGAAGCGCGCGTAGCCGGGGGCGCCGAAGGCCTCGCCGGGCACGAAGGCCACCTTCGCGTGCTCGAGCACGGCCGCCGCCAATTCGAGCGTGGTCGTGACTTCTGTGCCGCCGTAACGGCGCCCCAGCAGCCCTTCCATGTTGGGGAATGCGTAGAACGCGCCTTCGGGCTCGGGACAGTCCACGCCCTCGATCGAGTTGAGCATCTCGGTGATGCGTTGGCGCCGCACGTCGAACGCCGAGCGCATCATCGCGACCGCCTCGAGGTCGCCCGACACGGCAGCGAGAGCGGCGGCTTGAGCCACGTTGCAGACGTTGGACGTGGCATGGCTCTGCAGGTTGGTGGCGGCAGCGATCACGTCTGACGGCCCGGCCATCCACCCGACCCGCCAGCCCGTCATGGCGTAGGTCTTGGCTACGCCGTTGAGCACGACACAGCGGTCGGCGATCTCGGGCACCAGCACGGGAAGCGAGTGGTGCTCGGCGTCGCCGTAGGTCAGGTGCTCGTAGATCTCGTCGGTGATCACCCACAGTCCGTGCTCGACGGCCCACTGGCCGATCGCCACGATCTCGTCGTGCGGGTAGATGGCTCCGGTCGGGTTCGACGGCGAGACGAACAGCAAGGCCTTGGTGCGGTCGGTTCGCGCCGCTTCGAGCTGTTCGACACTGACCCTGAAGCCCGACTCGATGCCGGCGAACACCTCCACCGGGACGCCTCCGAAGACGCGGATCGCTTCGGGATACGTCGTCCAGTAGGGCGCAGGCAGCAGCACTTCGTCGCCTGGGTCCACCAGCGCAGCCATGGTGTTGTAGACGGCTTGCTTGCCACCATTGGTGACCAGGAACTGGCTGGCATCCCAGTCGAGACCGCTGTCTCGCTTGGTCTTGGCTGCCAGAGCGGCTTTCAGCGCGGGTTGCCCCCCGGCGGGCGAATAGCGGTGATTGGCAGAGTCGCGGCAAGCGGCGACCGCTGCGTCCACGATGTGGGGAGGGGTCGGGAAGTCGGGCTCGCCGGCGCCGAAGCCGATCACGTTCTCCCCCGCCGCCCGCAGCGCCTTGGCCTTGGCATCCACCGCCAGGGTTGCCGACGGCGCGATGCCCGCCAGCGCTGTGGAAACTCGATTGCTCATTGGGCGTCTCCCGTCTGCTCGACGCGCTGCCGCGAACGCCCGACAGTCTCGCCGCCAAGTCACGTTGCGCCACCATCGGCAACTTGTTGCGAAAATGTGGTTGTCGGCAGCACGGCCGGGCGCAATAGTGGCAGCCAATGGCTGGCACTCCCCCATCGATTTCGATTCCCGCAGAACTGCGGCCTGCCGACGGGCGTTTTGGCTCCGGCCCGTCCAAGGTTCGACCCGAGGCCGTCAAGGCGCTCGAGGCTCGTGCACTCGACTACATGGGCACGTCGCATCGTCGCACTGGAGTGCGATCAGTGGTGGGTCGGCTGCGCGCAGCCATGACCGAGCTGTTCGGACTCAGCGACGGCTGGGAGGTGGTGCTGGGCAACGGCGGCAGCACCGGCTTCTGGGACGCAGCGGCTTTCTCTCTGATCGAGCGGCGCACCCAGCACCTGACCTTCGGCGAGTTCTCAGAGAAGTTCTCGGCAGTCACTGCTGCCGCCCCGCACCTAGACGACCCGGTGGTCATCACAGCGCCGTACGGCAGCCACCCCGTGCCCGCGGCGGCGGATCCCGCTGAGGTCGACGTGTATGCGCTGACGCACAACGAAACGTCGACCGGCGTGGCGATGCCGCTGACGCAGCCGCAACTGGACCCGTGCCGGCAAGGCGTGCCGCCGGCACTGGTCATGGTCGACGCCACCTCGGCGGCCGGAGCGATGACATGGGATCCCCGCGATGTCGACTGCTACTATTTCGCTCCACAGAAGGCGTTCGCGGCCGATGGCGGGCTATTCATCGCACTGTGCTCGCCGGCAGCCATTGAGCGGATCGAGCGGATCGATGCTTCGGGTCGCTACAAGCCCGCCACGCTCGATTTGGCAATCGCCGCCCGCAATTCTCGCCAGGATCAGACCTACAACACCCCGGCGCTTGCCACGATCCTGCTGACGCTCGAGACCGCAGAGTGGATGCTCGACGGCGGCGGGCTCGGCTGGGCTGCGTCCCGCTCGGCCGCATCCAGCGGTGCCGTGTACGGCTGGGCGGCAGAACGCGACTTCGCTGCGCCGTTCGTCGCGGACGAGGCCATGCGCTCTCCCGTCGTGTGCACCATCGACTTCGAGGGCGCCAGCGCTGACGACATTGCGGCCGCACTGCGCGCCAACGACATCATCGATACCGAGGGCTACCGCAAGCTGGGCCGCAACCAGCTCCGCATCGCTGCATTCCCTGCGATCGATCCGGCCGATGCCGAGGCGCTGACCGCATGCATCGACTACATCGTGGAGCGGCTCTAGCTCCGCAACAACCAACCCAGCCGAAAGCCCGTAGAGCCGCTGCTCAGTTACGAGTGACGAGGGTGCCTGCGGCCTTGTCGTGCCAGCCTTGGTAGACGCGATCCCACGTGGCACTGACGTAGCAGAGGATCGACAGGAGCCAGCCCACCAAGGGAATGAGCGCGAGCAGTCCGGGAATGGCCCATCGACCGAATGCCTTGCCCCAGCCGGGCAGGCCGCCATGTGCAGCGTGGATCACCCTGATGCCGACTATCCGCTTGCCCAAGGTCCGGCCCCACAGCGCGATCTGCACCACCTCGTAGCCGATACCGACGACGAGGCCGAGAAGGATGCCCGTCACATCGAAGCCCGAGAAGTCAGCCGCGTCACCGGAGCTCGACGCTGAGGCGAACACCAGGATCAGGACGAAAAAAACCACCCCCACGATGATCGCGTCGAGCACACGAGCGCCGAATCGCGCGCCGATTCGGGCCAACTCGACGGTCTCGCCGGATCCGAGTTCCGCCCAGCCAGTCCGTCGGTTTCCATCGTGGGATGGGGGCTCGCCGTAATCGCTCATCAATGGCCTCCGCCGTCGTGGATGCAGTCGACAGATTCGAGCGCGAACCTAGCGCGCTGCTGCACGGAGTCCGCAGCGCACTGCGGTCAGTACTCGCCACACAAAGCGTGCCGGCGCGCTAATTCTGCGCGGGGTCGTCGGGATAGTGGGCCAGCAGCCGGGCGGGCGGCGACTGGCGCGCCAGCACGTCGTACCAGAGCGTGGTGGCATCGGCAGTCAGGTCGCCAGGCATCGAGTCGAACACCCACCAGCAGCCCGACTGCAGCTCGCCTCGCAACTGGCCGGGCCCCCACCCCGCGTGCCCGCCATAAATCCGGACGGCAACGACTGCGGAGTCCAGTTCGGCCGGATCGGCGGTGAGGTCGACCAGCCCGACCGTCCCGTTGACGGTGCGCCACACGCCGCCGGCCTCGGACGACTCGGCGCCCGAGCCTCGGGTCGGCAGTGATTCGCCGGCCGCGGGATCCATCGTTGCACCGAGCGCCAGCAGACCCTGCGGCTCCACCGGCCCGCCGAGCCCGACGGCCGCCTCCTCGGCGAAATGTGATGCCCAGCGCGGAACCGCGGCGACGCACGAGATATCCGACACGCGGTTGATGACCACGCCCAACGTTCCCGCTTCCTGGTGCTCGATCACGAACACGACCGTGCGATCGAAGTTGGGATCCACCAGACGCGGCGTCGCCACGAGCAGGTCACCCGCAGCGGGCACCCGCACCGGCGTTACGACAACGTCGACCACGCCCCGATTCTGCCACTGCGCTGCTGCGTCTCAGGTGCCCCGAACTGGGCGCGCCGTCGAGCGCGAGATGCTCAGAGGCTCAGGAGACAGCGCCGCCCGAGGCCGCGGTGACATCCTGGCGGCCCGCGGTGATCCACGGCATCATCGCCCGCAACTCCGCACCAACCTGCTCGATGGGGTGCTGCTTGCCTTCCTCGACCATCCGGCGGTAGTTGGGCAGCCCGTTGCGGTTCTCGTCGATCCACTCCCGGGCGAAGCTGCCGTCCTGGATCTCCGCCAAGATGCGCTTCATCTCCGCTCGTGTCTCGTCGGTGATGATGCGCGCGCCACGGGTCATGTCGCCGTACTCGGCTGTTGTCGAGATGGAGTAGCGCATGCCCGAGATGCCGGCCTCGTAGATGAAGTCGACGATCAACTTCACCTCGTGCAGCGTCTCGAAGTAGGCCGACTCGGGCTGGTAGCCCGCCTCCACCAGCGTCTCGTAACCGGCCCGGATCAGCTCGGTGAGGCCGCCGCAGAGCACCACCTGCTCGCCGAACAGGTCGGTCTCGGTTTCCTCGGCAAACGTGGTGGTGAGCACGCCACCCCGTGTGCCGCCGATGCCCTTTGCATAGGCCAGCGCGTCGGCCAGCGCACGTCCGCTGGCGTCCTGGTGAATCGCCACGAGCGCCGGAACGCCGCCGCCCTCGACGTAGGTGCGCCGCACGTTGTGGCCCGGTCCCTTGGGGGCGATCATCCACACGTCCACGTCGGCAGGCGGGCTGATCTGGCCGAAGTGGATGTTGAATCCATGCGAGAAGGCAACGGCATTGCCCGGTTGCAGATTCGGCGCGATCGAATCCTCGTAGATGCCGGCCTGGTCGGTATCTGGCAGCGCCATCATGATGATGTCGGCCTCGGCGGCGGCGCCTGCGACATCGGCGACGCGCAGGCCCTCGGCCTCGGCCTTGGCACGAGACGACGAGCCTTCCCGCAGCCCCACCACGACGTCCACACCGCTGTCGCGCAAGTTCAGGGCGTGAGCGTGACCCTGCGAGCCATAGCCCATGACCGCCACAGTGCGGCCAGCGAGCTGGCTGAGGTCTGCGTCTTCTTCGTAATAGATGGTCGCGGGCATCCTGGTAGTTCCTCTCGGAGTCAGCGTTGGCGGGAGTCTGCCAGTCTCAGGCGGTCATGCCGACGGCGGGCTCATCGGCATCGAGCGCACGCAGCGCGATGCGGCCGGTGCGCTGCAGCACGTGCAGGCCGAACGGACGCAGCTGACGCTCGCATCGATCGAGCCGGTCTGGATGGGCGCTCACGCTCACAATGGCCTCGCCATCGGCGTGATCGAGCACTTCCCCGCCGTATTCGGAGATCACATCGACGACCGCCTCGAGATCGACGGCACCCACGCGGGCCAGCATCAGCTCCCGTTCGAGCGAATCGGACGGGTGCAGCTCGCTGATGTTGATGACGTTGACGAGCTTGTCGAGCTGCTTGGCGATCTGGTTGACATCGGTGTTGTGGACATCGACCACGATCGTGATGCGGCTGTAGGACGGATCAGCCGTCGGGGCCACTGCCAGCGAGAAAATGTTGAAGCCACGCCGGCTGAACAGCCCGGCGATCCGCGCAAGAACGCCGAACTTGTTCTCCACGATGGCCGCAAAGATGTGCAGGTCGGGTTCCTGCGGCAGGCTCACCACCGCCGACTCCTCAGGGGACAGGTTCGTGCCCTGCGGGCCGCTCACGACGGCCTGCCACATTGCGCGCCGCTCACGACGGTGCGCTGCCCTTCAAGGCCGCGTCGGCGTCGCCCTCGGGACCGAGGATGATGTCGTCGTTGGAACCTCCGGCCGGCACCATCGGATACACCTTCTCCTCGGTGTCGACGCGGAAGTCGATCACCACCGGACGGTCGTTGACAGCGTTCGCCTTGGTGATGGCAGGAACGACTTCCTCCGCTGATTCCACCCGGATGCCGACGCAGCCCATCGCCTCGGCCCAGCCGACGTAATCGGGGTGGTCGGCGCTGAGATACACCTCGCTGTAGCGCTCGGCGTAAAAGAGCTCCTGCCACTGGCGAACCATGCCCAAGTAAGCGTTGTTGAGGATGCCCACCTTCACGGGGATGTTCTCTGCACTGGCGGAGATCAACTCCTGTGCGGTCATCTGGAAACAGCCGTCACCATCGATTGCCCACACCGTTCGATCCGGTCGGCCCACCTTGGCCCCGATGGCCGCAGGCACGGCGAATCCCATGGTCCCCAGACCGCCTGAGTTCACCCAGGTGTAGGGGTGGTCGAACTGCCAGAACTGGCTGGCCCACATCTGGTGCTGGCCCACGCCCGCCACGACGATCGTGTCGTCGGGCGTGTGATCACGCAGCTGCTCCACCACGAACTGCGGCTTGAGCGGGTGGCCGCTCGACGGTTGGTCATAGCTCAGGGGGTACTGCTCCTGCCAGCCTGAGACTGTCGACTTCCACACAGATCGATCCGCCATCGCATCGGTGACGGCGCTGCCGTCGCCGGGGCGCAGCACTTCGATCAGCGCTTCGATCGCCACCTTGGCATCTCCGGCGATCGGCACATCAGGCACCCGCACCTTGCCGTGCTCGGCCGGGTCGATATCGACGTGAATGACCTTGGCACCCGGGGCGAAATGCGCGGGGTTGCCTGTGACCCGGTCATCGAAGCGCGCTCCGAGGTTGATCAGCAGGTCGGCCTGCTGCATCGCCGTCACTGCGGTGTAGTTGCCATGCATGCCCGGCATCCCGAGGCAGAGCGGGTGGCGGTCGGGGAACACGCCGCGCGCCATCAAGGTGGTCACCACGTGGATCTCGCACATCTCGGCGAGCTCCCGCAGCGCTTCCGCTGCTCGGGCCTTCAGCAGTCCCCCGCCGGCGTAGATGACCGGACGCTCCGCCGTGCGGATGAGCCGGGCAGCTTCGGCAATGGCGGCCGGGTCGATCTCGCGGCGGGGCCGGTAGCCGGGCAGGTCGACGCCGTCTGGCCAGTACCAGTCCATCGTCGCGTTGCTGACGTCCTTGGGCAGGTCGATCAGCACCGGGCCCGGACGCCCGGTCGTGGCGATGTGAAATGCCTCGGCCACGATGCGCGGGATGTCGGCCGGGTCGGTCACGAGGTAGTTGTGCTTGGTCACCGCCATGGTGATGCCGGTGGTGTCGCACTCCTGGAAGGCGTCGGAGCCGATGGCCGACATGGCGACCTGGCCGGTCACGACAACCATCGGGATCGAGTCCATGAAGGCGTCGCACAGCGGTGTCACGATGTTCGTGGCTGCAGGCCCGCTCGTGACCATCGCCACGCCCGGCTTGCCCGTGACGTGCGCGTAGCCCTGCGCCATATGGCCGGCGCCTTGTTCATGGCGCACGAGGACGTGGCGGATCGGTGAGTCGAGCACGGGGTCGTAGACCGGGAGGATTGCCCCGCCGGGCAGGCCGAACATGACTTCGACGCCACTCATCTCCAGGCTTCGCATCAGTGCCTGAGCGCCTGTGAGCTCCATGAAGATTCTCCTGAAACAAAAAAGCCCCCCGAGCGGGAGGCAGGGCGAGCGCGGACGAAACGGCTCGCCTAGATGAGTACCCCTCCTGTCGCGCCGCGCCTCGCAGGCTCGGCCGGGCAGCCGGTTCGGCGTGCTGACGCGCTCACCGGCACATTCTGTCGTGCCGTTCCGGCGGCCACAACCTCAGAGGCGGCGCCGGTGGGCGGGCGTACATTGGCCGGGTGCGGGGTGGACGGCTGTTCAGCATTGCCACCTGCGCTGCGGCCATCGCTGCCGGGGCGCTGGCAGTGGGGTGTTCTGACATCGGGATCGACGAGGGCGCCAGCCCCGCCATCGGCAGTCCAGACGGCGCGGGCAGCGCTGCGACAAGCGAGCCTGCGACCACCTTGCCGCTGACGCAGACGCCCGAGTACATCGCATCAAACACACCCTGTCCGCAGGGGCTGACCGAATTGAGCGCAACACCGCTGAGAGAGGCGGCACCCGGGCGTTCCGTGACGCTGGTGCCGTATATCGATCTGGCTGAGGCGACGGTGATGGTCTTCGACAGCGCCGGTGCAGCAGGCGGCGGTTTCGTGGGCGATCGCAGGGGACGCATCTGGCGATTTGCACCCAACTTCGCAGCGCAAGCCGGCCGCGACTTCGGTGCGGTCATCAGCGCGGAACCCGTTGCCGATTTCTCCTCGAACACGGCGGCCGAGCACGACCAAGGCTTGGTGGGCATGACGCTGGGCCCCGACGGGCGGCTGTGGATCAACCGCACCGACCGCCACGGGTCGAGCGTGCTCACCGTGCTCACGCCGAGCGCGGATCGAACGACGCTGGAGAACCTGTACGCCGATGTGCTGGAGGTGAAGCAGACCAATGCACAGCACAACGGCGGTGACCTGCTGTTCGATCCGGATGGGCTGCTCTACGTGTCGTTCGGTGACGGCGGCGGCCTCGGCGATCCGCGCCATCACGGTCAGAATCTCGCCACCCCGCTCGGGGCTGTGCTGCGATTCGCCGTCGAAGGAGGCAACAGCGCCGATCCAGGCGACTGGCGCTTGATACCGGCGCCCGGCAACCCCGACCTCGGACCCGGCAGCGATCCGCACATCTGGGCCTACGGGGCGCGCAACCCGTTCCGCATGTCGCTCGACGAGGCGACCAGCACTCTGTGGATCTCCGATGTCGGACAGCAGTGCATGGAAGAAGTCACGATGCTCGGCCTCGATGAGGGCGGCGCCAACCTGGGCTGGAATGCCTACGAAGGCAGCCGGCGATTCGTGGGCGACGAGCTCGCCAACCACCGGCCGCCCGATCTGGAGTACCGGCATGGGCGGGGTCTGTGCGCCGTCATCGGGGGCCACGTCTACCGGGGCGGCCAACTCGACTGGTTGGCCGGCCGCTATGTCTTCGCCGATCTGTGCGGCGGCGACATCTACGCAGCGGAGGTGGCGCCCGACACGCAGCCCGACGACGTCTGGCACCTAGGCGTGAGCACGCCCCGACCGGTCGGGTTCGCGGTCGACGCAGCGGGCGAGCTCTACGTGATCGACATGGAAATCGGCGTGTGGCGCCTGACCGGATGACGCACGCAGCACCTGCCGGATCCGGGACGTAGCCGTGTTTCGACGCACGGTCTACGACCGTGAGATCCTGCTGCTCGCGGTGCCGGCGTTCGGGGCGCTGATCGCCGAGCCGCTGTATGTGCTCACCGACAGGGCGATCGTCGGGAGGCTCGGCACGCCCGAACTCGCCGGGCTTGCGATCGCCTCCGCCATCCTGCTCAGTGCTCACGCAATTCTGATCTTCCTCGCCTACGGCACAACCGGCCTCGTCGGCCGGCTGGTGGGCGCCGGATCGCTGCGTCGAGCAGCCGAACAGGGCATCGCCGGCATGTGGCTGTCGATCGGGTTGGGCGTGGTGTTCAGCCTGGGCATGTGGGCCGGCTCGGGCTATCTCGTCGGCGTGTTCGACCCGACCCCCGAAGTCGCTGATCACGCGCTTACGTACCTGAGGATCAGCCTCATCGGCTTTACCGCGTTGCTGGCGGGCATGGCGGCCACGGGCTACCTGCGGGGCACCCAGGACACGGTCACACCCCTCGTGATCGCGGTGGCTTCAGCGGCAGGGAACCTGGGAATCGAGCTCGTTCTGGTATTCGAGCTCGACATGGGCATCGCCGGCGCGGCATGGTCGACGGTCATCGCGCAGTGGGGTGCCGCACTGGCCTTCGCTGTCGCTGTCCATCGTCACGTTCGGGCGGTCGGCGCGAGGCTGCGGCTCGTTGGGGCCGCGGCGTGGCGTTACGCCCGTGTCGGCGCCCAGATGTTCGTGCGCACGGCGTCGCTGCGGGGCGCGTTCGTGCTGGCTGCAGTGTTCGCTTCCCGTATCGGCACCACCGAGGTGGCATCGCACGAAGTCGGCGTACAGATCTGGTCGTTCTTCTCGCTCGCCCTCGACGCAGTGGCGATCGCGGGTCAGGCCATGGTGGCCAAGGAACTCGGTGCCAGCCGCCCCGACGTGGCTCGCGCGGCCAGCGTCCGCATGATCGGCATGAGCATCCAGCTCAGCGCTGTGTTCGGGCTGTTTCTCGTGCTGCTGCGCGGACCGCTGGCGTCGATCTTCAGCAACGACCCTGCTGTCGTCGCGCTCAGCGGCTTCATCCTGCTGTTCGTGGCCGTCGCGCAGCCCGTCAATGCCGCAGCTTTCGCCTTCGACGGCATCTTCATCGGCGCGGGCGACTTGGGCTTCCTGGCACGGGCGATGGCCGGTGCCGCGGCGGGCTTCGCGATCGTCGGCGGCGCGGTGCGCATCCTGGATCTGGGCATCGGCTGGCTGTGGGTGGCGCTCACCCTGTTCATGTTCTTCCGAGCAGCGCCGCAGTGGATCCGCTTCCGGGGCGACGCCTGGTTGCGTACCGGCGAGGACTGAGCGCCCCGCTACTTCCAGAGACACACCGTGAATCGGTGCTCTTCTTCAATCAGATCCGGCTCGGAGCCGTTGTGCGATGCCATGACGGGCATGACCTTGTTACGTATCCCCATGCCGCGGGCATCGACGTAGCGGTAGTCGCGCATGAAATTCACGAGAACTTGATTGCGCGCGTAGCGTGCGCCCGCCCGCATGCCACTGACAGTCACCGTGTTCGGAAGTCGGCCAGGGCTCTGAACTTCGAGACGGTCGGAAAAAATGCTCAACATAATGTCCGTGCCCAAGATGCTGTAGTCGCGGTGAACCACGGAATTCACGAGAACCTCACGAAGCGCTGACTCCGGGTAATCCCACCGCTGGACACTCTGGGCACCCTGCAATGCTGCCGAGACCCCAGTGTTTCGTCGCACAAAGTCCCATGCCCGGTCGACGACGCCTGTCTCCAACAGCGTTCCTTCCTCACTCCGCAGAGGAACTAGCGAACCGGTGATCTTCTCATCTGCTCGAACTGCATAGTCAGGTGCGGGTCCGTCGTAGCACACAGCCCGAATTCCGGATTGAGGAAGAAACCGGCCGACACGTAGCCCAAAAAGCAGCATGCCGTCCACCGTCGCGAGGGTCTGCCCATGTGACTTAGTGGCCAACTCAAGGTTGCAGAGCAGTTGGGCCCACGGCTCTGAGCCAGGCACAGGATGGTCACTGTCAGACAGAACACGTGCGAAGTAGTCCTGCAGCCTCCGTGTGTCGAGATCTTCGAGCGAGGTTCCTGGCACCGGCTTCAGGCCATACCGCAGACCACCGGACTGCTGGTACAACCGCTGTTCTTCTTCTCGCGTCGCATCGCGCGTTGTCGTGCCGACACGAACCTTGGTAACCCAGTGCGAGCCTTGTTTGGCCTTGTATGGCTTGTCGGGCGCGTTGGCAGGCACAGTCACGATGCCGACCGCGAGGCCGTCCTGGGGCTCGACAACCTCCCACGTTGGAATGACCGAGGGTTGAAGGTGATCGCTTGCGACCTGCATGACCCACTCTTCTGCCTTCACAGTCGCTCGAGACAGTCCCGAGATCGATCTGTCATCCTCAATCCCAAGGAGCACATGTCCACCATCGAGATTCAGGAGCCCCGCAAGCCTCGAGGCCATTCGCTCAGGCGGAATATCGTCCCGTTTGAATTCGACGCGTGAGTTCTCGCCGCCTGCAATCAGCTGTAGCAAGTCCGTCCGGTTCATCGTCCACGCTCAAAAGCCGTACTTGCGGCGACGGCGCTCGAAGGCGTCCTTGCCCCCCTCGAGGATCTCCTCAACCAGCGTCCGAACTGGTGAGGAGTCAATGGATCCCATGTGCTCGGGGTCGATGAACGCATGACCAACATCTTCCACATCGTCGGCCTCGCCAGTTGCATCGAGGCCCAAAATGAGTTCTGCGTCGCCGAGCACCGGGATATTCGCGTTGTGAGTGGAGAAGACGAATTGGCGCCGCCGCTTGCTCTCTCGCATTTTCTCGACGATCACCTCGCTGATGAAGCGGTTATCGAGGTCATCCTCGGGCTGATCGACAATTAGCGGAGCATCGGAATCCAGCAGCAACAACAACAGGACTGCGGTGGCCTTCTGGCCCTTCGACAGCTGGTCAAGCGATTGCCAGACCTCGTCGCGCTGATCACCGGATGTATTCAGAAAGAGATCCGTCGTCGGCGGTAGCTCTAGTTCCTCAATCTTCATGAAGGTGCTCTCGCCAGCACGAGCCAAATTCTCGGCTTGCGTTCTCGTGAGGCCGTAGTGCGTGACCAATTCGGCAGCGCCATTTCGGCATCGTGCAACGAAATCTGGCAACGACAACTGATCCATCGACTCAAGCTGCCTGATCGCCTCCGTCAATCGGCCACCGACCTCATCCCTGAGCAAGTCCGCTAGAGGATCTCGGTCGCCCGCCGCCCTGACCTCTACCTTGACAAAGCCGCGCAGCTTCTTGTTCACGCGCTTTGCGGCGCGGGACAGGTCACGGAACTGGCTGGCCTTAACGCCTTCCCAATCGTCGAGCAGATTGCGCCGACGCTGACGCGCTTCAGCGTGCAGCTTCGATAGGGCGACCTGCCGATCCTCGAGTGGCCGAAGGCCTTCGATGTTGCCGCGCAACCGGATGAACTCTTCGCCGTCGATCGCGGACTTTTGCAGGTCACGCAATATCGCCTGATACTCCGCATCTATCACGGACTTGTGTTCCATCCATCTCGACGAGATCGCTTCGATGCGGTCGTCGGCTGTCTTCAAGGCACTTTCAATTCGGCGGGTCGCATCCTCAAGAGCGTTGCTCAACTCCTGCAACACCTCGTTGGCACCATCGAGAATCGAGCCGCCGGGCAGATCAGCCAACGCCTTCTTAGAGAGAAAGGCGCGGTCCAGCGGAAGCTCTTGACGCAGTGTCGCTACCGAATCGCGCAGCGGCTGCAAACGCTCAGGTATTGACTCAACTATCTGTGACTCTCGAACCAGCAGACTCTGGTCGCGAAGGCGTTCTTCGAGACCGGCCTCTTGAAAGCGCTCCAGCGTTTCTTGGAGCTGAGGGAGTGCCGCGAGGCGTTCTTGGATGTCTTCGATCTCGGCCTGCGTGTCGAGCAGGGATTTGCGAGAGGACTGAAGCTCGCGCAGAATGCTCGTCTTGTGTGCGTCCGCATCAGCATCGGTGCGCACGAAGCGGTGAAGAAGGCGCGTCAGCTTGGGCCGGCTCCGGGTGAGCTCGGATATCTCGTGCTGCCCATAAACCTCGGCACGGGGCAAGACGTCTGCGGGGAGCAGGTTCGATATCTCCCCGAGCTCATTCCGGACGATGGCAGGATTGGGCACTGTGCGTTCAATGCGGTAACTGCGCTCAGCAGGGTGCAACGAGCGCACCACGAGAGTGACCTTGGTACCGCTCCGGAGAACCTGGCGCACAATGTCTCGATGCGCATTGCGCGCCTCGTCGCCCACTGGCTCCAGATCCAGCACGTAGCGGATACTCTCGATCACTGTGGACTTGCCGGTGCCCCGTCCGCCGATGAGGACATTGAGATTCGGATTGAAGTGGATGGCACCGCCATCTAGGAACCCGCCTCCCTCCCAAGTGATGGCCACCAACTCCGAATGCTCTTCTGGTTGCTCATCCGTGTTTAGGCGTATCCGCGAGTCTGGGTCCAGAAAGGCCTGGCGAAGACCCTCGACCCCTGGCCGACCGGAGAACTTGATCAGGGTCGTAGCGCCCGGGTCGTTCAGGTCCTCGATGCGGGCGACATCCTTCGCGTTGACCACGGCGATCGCTTGCTGCTTGCCAGCCATGTAGGCCCGCTGGTACTCCGGCGCATGGTTTCGAACGATCGCGCGTGGCCCCTCTTGGAGTTCGTCAATGGATGATGGAATCTGTATCGCCAGCAGATGCTCGTTTCTCCACGCCAATGCTCGGGCGTTCTTTTGGAGGGCTTGAAAGAGACCCTTCGAGCCGATGGCATGCGCCGCCACAGCGATTCCGCCCTGACTGGGCACTGTGGCGAGGATTGTCGAAAAGTCCTTGCTGCACGGTTCGCTCGAAGGTTCCGTTTCGCGTATGCCGAACTCACCCAAGAAGCGTTCAAGTTGAGCAGTGTCCGTGTCTGCGTCATAGATGCAAAGGACGTGGATGCCGTCTGTCGACTCGATCTCGAATCCGGGGAGCACCGTCAGGTCGGATTCAATGGCAGCTGCTTGGAATGCGGCTATATCCCGGACACTGTTGTGATCCGTGATTGCAATCGCGCCAATCTCAAGCTCGAGTGCACTGGCGATGAGCTTCGATGCATAGCTCGCGGAGTCACCGTCGCTGGGGGCGCTGCGGTAGCTCGCGCCGTAGTGGTGCGGGTTTACCTGTAGCGCGCAGCGAATGAACTCAGCACCACTCGGCAGCTCGCCCGCATCGGCAATTTCGTCGGTAGCGATGTCGGCCATCTGTGTCCTCAGATCACTGAGACTCCGCTGGCGGAGACTGCGCGCGAGGATACGACCGCCGTGGGCAACCCGACGGCCCACCGCTCGCGCAGTAGGACCAGAGCGGGCAGGTGTGTTGGTGCGTTGCACTGCCAGCGATTGCGGTGGTCGATGAGGCGTGCGGTGGCCAGATTTGCGGCGGCCCAGCGGATGGCTGTGATCAGACAACGGCACCAATGGCTCCAGAGCCGCCCGGATCGCATCTGACACCTCTGGGTCCACAGCGCGTGTCACGATCCCCACAGCCTCTCTCGGTCGTTGACGAGCGAATGCACTCGCTGTCAAACGCGAGACACCACAACGACCGCTGCATGGTCGCCTATTGGCGCATCCTCCAAGGGAAACCATGGATAGCGGGGTTGCAGCGGGAGCCCCCGTCACAGGGCGACGTCATGTGTTGAACCAGAATTCGATCTCGGCGCTGTCGGTGTCGAAGCGGGCCGCGTGCTCGACTCCGGCGGGGACGTGGTACCACTCGCCGACGCCGTGCCTGGTTGTCTGGCCGCCGATGGTGAGAAGCAGCGCGCCCTTGGTAATGACGCCGACGTTGTTCGTCGAATGTGTGTGCGTCACGATGGACGTCCCGGCTGGGTAGGTGGCGAACAGCACCTCGCAGCCATCAGCGGTCAGCCGGTAGGCGTCGAAGGCGCCCTCAAAGTCTGGCAGTGCTGCGATCTCGGGTGGGAAGTGTTCAATCTGGTTGGCCATCGGCACTTTCTCTTCTTGAGATGAGTGAGGCGATGGTGTCCATCGCCTTGATCAGACGAGTTACCTGCCTAGGTGTGAGGTGACCGACCATGTCGAGCGCCCGCTGATTGGAGCGTCGCTCGATCTCGTCGAGCAGCTGGCTTCCCTTCGCTGTGAGAGCGACGTCTCGTTGGCGTCGGTCCTGCGACGAGATCGTCCGCTGTAGCAGCTGCTCATCCTCGAGTGTGCCGAGGAGGCGACTTGTGTACGCGAGATCCAAGTCGAGTCGTTCGGCAATCTGGTTGACCTGGGCGCCATTGAGCGAGTTGACCGTGTAGAGCACTCGCGATTGGGCCAGGGTGACGTCGAGGCCTTCATGGCGATCCGCGAGCGACCCGATTGCCTCGGTGTAGACCCGGTTGAATGCCCGAACCTGCTCCGCCAACTCTCGATCTTTCACCAACCGGAGATTATCGGACTAGAGTCCATTATTGCAACGAGTCTAGGAATGCAACGACGATCTCAAGGACGAAATGATCCCTATCGATGCATGGGCACCCGACTATCGTCCGCCGCGTGAACAGAACACCAGTCAACCCATGGCCTTGGTCGCTGAACTTCGGCTACAACCAGGCCGAGATCATCGAAGGCGCCAGCAGACAGCTGGTCTGCGCAGGCCAGACCTCGGTCGATGCCGAAGGCAACCCGCAACACGCCGGGGATATGCGGGGCCAGATGATGCTCTCGCTCGACAATCTCGAAGCTGTCCTGAGCGCCGCCGACATGGGCCTCGCCAACGTCACACGGCTCACCATCTACTCCACGGACGTGGACGAGTCCCTTCAGAACTTCGACGTCCTCGGCAGCCGATTTGGTCCAATCAACGCTGCCCCTCCGATGACCTTGGTCGGTGTCACACGGCTCGCGATCCCTCCACTGATGTTCGAGATCGAGGCCACCGCCGCCGCCTAAGCGGCAGGACTCAGCGCCAACGTCGGCACTGCCGTGTCGCGCGCCAACCATCGTGCCCGAGATCACCATCAAGATCCCACGCTCGTGGTGATGGAACGCCAAGGGATTCTCGGCACGCGCGGCGGTGACCGGACGCGGACCTCTACCGGCATCAACCGACCTACCGGGGGTTGGTCGGTGGGCAGCTTGAGCTGATGGGTACTGCACCGAGTCTCGAGGGGCGCATCTTCGCCGGTGTCTCGAATGATCCTGCGGGCGATGTGGGTTCGGATACTCGCTTTGAGTACCACGAGGAGCCCGACGGAGTCGTGTGGGCCCGCTATGCGGGTGGCACTGTGCGGCTCGGTCATCTCGTCGGGCGGCGCGACGGCGACGGCTTGGACTTCCGTTACTCGCACGTGACCACGAGCGGCACCACGGCCAACGGGCACTGCCGCAGCCGCATCGTCGTGTCAGATGACGGCCCGCTGGAGTTGCACGAGGAATGGGAATGGGAGAGCCAGCCCGGCAGCGGCACAAGCCTCGTCCGCGAGATCGCTGTGGTGGACGGCTAAAGATCCTCAAGGCTGCGTCCGCGACCCTTCGAGCCTTGGAGCGGGTCAGTCGAAGTCGGTCGGGCCCGGGGGCCTGGTGAGTGCGTCGATTACCGTCCACAGCGCGTCCCCGCTGTCTGCCCGCCGTGCTTGTCGAATCGCCGGCCATGGCCGAAACCGGCCGGACAGTCTTGTTGTCGGCGGCTTGGTGAAGAATGTGGCTCTGCCAGCTGATGTGCCGCCGTCATCGTTGTTCCGTCTCAATCGCGACAACGAAGCCGCCCGAATCGTCGTCGTGCGGCGGGACATGGCCGATGCCTAGGGGTTTGAAGCTGACGGAGGGCTCACGCGTCGCGTCGAAGCGCGAGATACTGGTTGACGGCCTTGCCGTCGGCTTGGCCGCGGGTGGCCTTCATCACTGCCCCCACGAACACGCCTGCCACCTTGGCCTCACCGGCGCGGAACTTCTCCCACGCTTCGGGATTGTCCGCGATCGCCTGATCGACCAGCGCTTCCAGCTCATCGTCGGCCATGGCCTCGAAGCCCAGTTCCGCTGCTATGGCAGCCGGGTCGAGGGCGCGAGCAGCAGCGCTGGCCGAATCGGATGGGTCGTCAGCCTTGGCCGGGGCAGCGTGCACGGCGGCGACGGAGCGAGTGCACATCTCCACCAAGACGGTCTTGGCTTGGGTGGCGGTGAGCTGACCCGAGGTCTCCAGGTGGACCAGCGAGGCCAGCCCGTCGGGATCGAGCAGCTCAGCGCCGTCGAGCGCCAGGTTCTGCACTGCGTGGGTGACCGTCCGTCGTGCGTCAGCACCGGCGGCCACAGCGCCCAGCACCACCGGTGCCAGGCCGCGGCCCACGATGACCTGGGCATCTTCGGCCCCTGCGCCGCATTCGTGCAGGCGTGCCCGCTGTGATGCCGGCAGTTCGGGCATGGCGGCGCGGACCTGGGCGATCCACTCGTCGCCGGGCACCAGCGGCACGAGGTCGGGCTCGGGGAAGTACCGGTAGTCGTCGGCCTCTTCCTTGGAGCGCAGCGAGTGCGTGCGCCCGTCTTCAGACCAGTGGCGCGTTTCCTGGATAGGGGCATCGCCCGCGGCATACAGCTCGATGTGGCGCTGGGCCTCGTAGTCGATGGCGTTTCGCAGCGACCGCAGCGAGTTGAGGTTCTTGACCTCGCAGCGGGTGCGCAGTTCGCCCGAGCCGGCGGGCCGCACGCTGATGTTCGCGTCGACGCGCATCGAGCCCTCTTCCAGCCGTGCATCGGATGCGCCGAGCGCCAACAGGATCGCCCGCAGCTCCTCGACGTACGCGCTGGCCTCGGCCGCCGAGTCGATGTCGGGCCGCGAGACGATCTCCAGCAGCGGTGTGCCCGCCCGGTTGTAGTCGACGAGCGCGCCCACGGCCCCGTGGATGCGACCGTCCGCGCCTCCCAGGTGCGTCGTCTTGCCGGCGTCCTCTTCCAGGTGCGCCCGCTCGATCCCGACACGGCTGCCGCCAGGGACGTCGAGCCAGCCGTCGGAGCAGATCGGCTGGTCGTACTGGCTGACTTGGTAGTCCTTTGGCATGTCGGGGTAGAAGTAGTTCTTGCGGTGAAACACCGACGGCCGGATCTCGCAGTTGAGCGCGAGGCCCACCGCCATGGCCAATTCGACGGCGCGGCGATTCAGCACGGGCAGCGAGCCGGGCAGACCCAAGCAGACCGGCGTGACGTTGGTGTTCGGCTCGTCGCCGAAGCGGCTGGGAGCAGCGGAGAACAGCTTCGTGTCGGTCGCCAGCTCGACATGGACTTCGAGCCCGACCACAGTCTCCCAGCCCGCTGTCATGCTGCGCCGCCCGATGAGCTCTCGGCCAGCGGTGGCTTCGGCAGCGGCGGCGCTGCGCGCTCCAGTGCAGCGGCCACCGTCAGCATCGTCTTTTCGCCCAGGGCGGGGGCCATGACCTGCACGCCCACCGGCAGGCCCTCTGCGCCGGTTCCGAACGGCACCGACATGGCCGGGTCGCCCGAGAGATTCGACGGGATGGTGCAAGTGTCGCACCGGTACATGGTCATCGGGTCAGCGCGCTCACCGAAGCGGAACGCCACGCAGGGCGAGGTGGGCGACAGCAGCACGTCGAAATCGGCGTAAGCGGCGTCGAAGTCTCGCCGGGTCAGCATGCGGACTCGCTGGGCTTTGCCGTAGTAGGCGTCGTAGTAGCCGGCGCTGAGGGCGAACGTGCCCAGCATGATGCGTGCTTTGACCTCGTCGCCGAAGCCGGCCCGGCGGGTCAGGCGGTTCATCTCCTCGACATCAGCGCCGTCCACCCGCAGCCCGTAACGAGTGCCGTCGTAACGCGCCAGGTTGCTCGAGGCCTCCGCCGGCGCGATGAGGTAGTACGCGGTGAGGCCGTAGGTAACCGCAGGCACCGAGACCCTGCCGACGGTCGCCCCGGCGTCGGCCAGCGCGTCTGCCGCCTCGAGTACCCGCTCGGTCACGTCCGCGTCGATCCCGTCCAGCACGTCGCCCGCGGCGTCTCGGGGCGCTGGGCCGCCGGTCACAGCACCATTGCGGCCGCTCCCGGTCAGCTCGCTGATGACACCCACGCGCAAGTCCTCGACGCTGCGTCCCAGCGCAGCCGCGAAGTCGGGCACGGCTGCGGGGATCGACGTGCTGTCGGCGGGATCGTGGCCGCTGATCACCCCGAGTGCGAGCGCAGCATCTGCGACGTCGGTTGCGAACGGGCCGATCTGGTCGAACGAGCTGGCGAAGGCCACGAGCCCGTAGCGGCTGACGCGGCCGTAGGTGGGCTTGATGCCCACAATGCCGCACAGCGATGCAGGCTGGCGGATCGAGCCGCCGGTATCGGAGCCCAGCGCCAGGGGCGCGAAGCCAGCGGCCACCGCCGCGGCCGAGCCGCCGCTGGAGCCGCCCGGCACCCGGCCGAGGTCGTAGGGATTGCGCGTGGGGCCGAAGGCAGAGTGCTCGGTGGAGCTGCCCATGGCGAACTCGTCGAGATTGGTCTTGCCGATCATCACGGCACCGGCGGCCGTCATGGCCTGCACGACCGTGGCGTCGTAGGGAGGCTGCCAGCCTTCGAGCATCCGCGACGAGCAGGTGGTAGCGACGCCGCGCGTGCACATGTTGTCTTTGAAGGCGACGGGGACGCCCGCCAGCGGTCCCGGGTCGCGGCCCTGGTCGACTGCTGCATCGATGGCCGCCGCAGCGGCGCGAGCCTGATCGGCCGTCACCGTGTTGAAGGCGTGTACGTCGCCGTCGTGGGCCTCGATGCGGCCGAGGAAGTCTTCGAGCACGTCCGTTGCCCGGCGGGTGCCGACGCGCACTTCGGAGGCGATGGCGTGAGCCGAGGTCATCGGGCAGTCGCTGAGCGGGGCACAGCCGGCTCAGGCTTCCTCGCCGAGTACCGGCGGCACTTCGAACTGCCCGCTGGACGCGGCGGGCGCCTGGGACAGCACCTCGTCCCGATCCACCGGCGAGCCCGCGACATCGTCACGGAACACGTTGCGGAGCGGGTAGGGGTGCGCGAGCGCCGGCACATCGGCGAGATCCAGATCTTCCAGCTCACGGGCATGCTCAAGCACACGTCCCAGGTGGCCCGTGTAGTGCTCGATCTCATCCGGCGTGAGCTCGATCCGGGCTAGCCGCGCCACATGCGCCACCTGGTCCGTGCTGATCGCTGCAGTCGGCTCTCCCATTGCAGCGGCAGGGTACCGGCGCGGCCTCAGCGGGGAATTCGTCGCCGGGCGGCTTCTGCCAGCATCTCGCCGGGGCGAGTCGGGCTGAACAGCACCCGCGACACCGACAGCACCTGTGCGGTGCCGGTGGTGCGCGGCACCACCTCGACCTGGCCGTTCAAAGCGGCCAGCAGCACCGGACCGATGGCGTTGCCGCTGATATCCACCAGGTCGTCGGCTGCAAGATCGATGTCGGCGGGCGCAGCGCCGAGCGACGCTATGTCGGCCCGCCGCAGCAGGAACGGCTCACGCGTCGCCATGCGGTCATGCAACACGAATCCGTTGGGAACGAACACCACCCAGCGGCGCGCCAGTTGATGCAGGGAGCGGAAACCCAACACGGCCGCGGTGAGCCCGGAGACCGTAACAACGACGGCCCAGATCCACTGCTCGATGGCCCAGAGCACCGCCGGCGCCACGATGCCGGCAACCACGGCTGCCCACACCAGCGGGACGGGAGCGATCGCCAGCAGGAACGGCGTGCGCAGCAGCATGCGCCGCTCGTTGCCGTAGCTGAGGCCGTCGACCATGGAGTTGCCGGTCTCGGGCAGCAGCGCGACGGCGGTCGCGATGGCGGCTCCCGCGATGGCTGCGGCGGCACGCGGGGCGGCGAGGTCGGCATCCCACGCCGCTGCGGCCACGACGGCGCCGATTGCCACACCGACAGAAGCCGGCGCGGCGATGCGCACGACGGTGAGCGCCCACGGCCGGCGCACCAGGGTTGCCGTCAGCACGAGCGCCCAGGCAGCCCAGAGTTCGGCGCTCAGGACGCGCGCCGAGGTTTCCGAGCAGGCGCCGAGCGCATCCGCCGCTGCGGCACCCACGCTCCACGGCATCACCAGCCACAACAGCCGCATCAACCACAGAGTCGGGTGCGCTCGCAGCGTTGCTCCCACAGGCGAAGTCTCGCCGCTGGATGCCGTGACACCCCGCCATGCTGCAGCCAAACATGCAACAGCCCCTCAGTACTCTCGGCAGTGCGATGCCCGCCGACAGCAACGATTCGACAAGCGAACGCCAGCAGCGCGATCTCGAGCGCATGCGGCACTTGACGAGCCTGATCAATCGCTACGACGTGGAATACCACCGGGACGATTCGCCGTCGGTGCCCGACGGGGAGTACGACGCCCGCAAGCGCGAACTCATCGAACTCGAAGCGCGCTATCCCGACTTCGCGGATCTGAATTCGCCCAGCCAGCGCGTCGGCGCCGAGCTGTCAGCGCTCTTCAGCGAAGTCGTCCATGCCAGGCCGATGATGTCGCTCGACAACGCCATGAGCTTCGACGAGCTGCGAGCGTGGCACGGCCGCGTCATGCGCGGCCTTGCCGCGACGCAGCCGACGCTGTTCGACGACGCGGACCCCGACGAATCCGACGGTGACGGCGGCGCCGACAACGGCAGCGAGGTGAGCCTGCCCGAACCGGAGCTCATCTGCGAGCTCAAGTTCGACGGGCTGGCAGTGTCGCTCCGATACGAGCGGGGACGCCTCGTTCAGGCGGCGACTCGCGGAAACGGGCGCGTCGGCGAAGACGTCACCGCGAACGTCGTGACCATCGCGGACATCCCACGCGAACTGGGCACGGCATTGCCGGTG
The DNA here is from genome assembly GCF_965219595.1 of Candidatus Poriferisodalis sp. NCBI lineage: Bacteria > Bacillati > Actinomycetota > Acidimicrobiia > Acidimicrobiales > Candidatus Poriferisodalaceae > Candidatus Poriferisodalis > Candidatus Poriferisodalis sp. Next base: position 2,005,969 of record NZ_OZ244781.1, on the reverse strand, counting down.
CCCGAGGCCATCGAAGTGCGCGGCGAGATCTTCCTGCCGCTGGACAGGTTCCGCGAGTTGAACGAGTCGCAGGCCGCGGCTCGCCTAGCCCTCGCCGCGGCCGCGGACAACGCCAGGCAACGGATCGCCGAGGCCTCCGACGACATACCGGCCAGCGAGCGTCGCAAACTCGAATCTCTGGCCAAGCTCACGCCCGTCGATGTGCAGCGCCGCCATCCCGATTACGCCAATGCCCGGAACACGGCTGCGGGCAGCCTGCGCCAGAAAGATCCCTCGATCGTCGCGACGCGTGGACTGTCGTTCTGGAGTTACGACGTCGGCGGGCTGGCCGGCGGGCCCGAGCTCAGTGAGGCCAGCGAGGTTTTCGCGTACTTGGGCAAGCTCGGCATGCCGGTCAACCCCGAAATACGGACCTTCGGCACGCTCGCCGAGGTCGAGGAATTTTGCACGCGCTGGGAACGCGACCGCCACAAGCCCGCCTACGAGATCGACGGGGTCGTGGTGAAGGTGGCCGACCTCGAACTCCGATCTCAGCTCGGCTACACCAGCCGTGCGCCGCGATGGGCGGTGGCCTACAAGTTCCCCCCAGAGGAACGCACGACCAAGCTGCGAGACATCATGGTCTCGATCGGGCGCACCGGTCGTGCCACGCCGTTCGCCTATATGGAACCCGTCTTCGTGGGCGGATCGACAGTGTCGCTGGCCACGCTGCACAACCAGGATCAGGTCGCCGCCAAGGATGTGCGCCCGGGCGACACCGTGATCGTGCGCAAGGCCGGCGACGTCATTCCCGAGGTGGTCGGCCCCGTGCTCGCCGAGCGTCCAGACGGGCTGCCCGAGTGGACGTTTCCCACCGTCTGTCCGGTCTGCGGCCACCGTCTCGTGCGCGAGGAGGGCGACGCCAACACCTATTGCGTGAATCGCTCATGCCGCGAGCGGATCATCCAGGGCATCGGGCACTTCGTGGGCCGGGGCGCGCTCGACATCGAAGGTCTCGGCGAGCGGACCGTGGTCCTGCTCTACGAGCAGCAGCTGGTTGCCGATGCGGCAGATCTCTTCGGCCTGACCGCAGACGCCCTTGTCGGGCTCGAAGGATTTGCAGAGAAGTCCGCTATGAGCCTGGTGGCAGAGATCAGCGAAGCACGGCAGTCGCCCTTGGCCCGGTTGCTCATCGGTCTGGGTATCGAGCACCTGGGTCCGACGGCCTCGGAGCTGCTCGCCATGCGGTTCGGCTCTCTCGACTCCATCATGAAGGCCACCGACGAGGACCTCGCAGAGATCGACGGCATCGGCCCGATCATCGCTTCCAGCGTCACGGGCTTCTTCGCCGACGACGACAACCGGGCACTCGTGGAGAAGCTGCGGCGCATGGGTGTGCGCTTCGATGTCGTCGAGGGTCGTGACGACAGCGCTGACACACCCCAAGTGCTGACCGGACGCTCAGTGGTGGTCAGCGGCAACCTCGACGGCTGGTTCATCGCGCGCGACGACGCGAAACGGGCCATTGTGCAGCGCGGCGGCAAGTCCACCTCGTCGGTGAACAAGAGTACGTACGCGCTGGTCGCCGGCGAACGCGCCGGGCAAGCCAAGCTGGACAAGGCCGCCGAGCTAGGTGTGCCGGTGCTCGACGAGGACGGTCTGCGAACCCTGCTCTCCGCGGGAACGGTCGACGCTTCTGAGCCTTAGAAGGTGGTGAAGCACCATTCGTAGGTGAAGTCGGCTGCTTCGACATCGATGGTGGGGGTTGCGATCAGGCGGGCGCACGACCGCCCGGTGCGCAGCTTCTCGATGACCTTGCCGTCCCCGGGCGAAAAGAAGTACTCGCCGAGCTGGATCGTGCCTGCGTCGAGCTCGCTGGCAGGAACGGTGGTGCCATTGATGACCAGCGTCAGCTTCCAGCCGGGCTCGAGCCGAGCGCCGATGGGACTCTGGTGCGGCACCTGGGCGCCGGGCACCGGCGTGACTGCCTGCAAGCCGCTCGGGTAGGCCGGTGCGGGCTCGCCCCCGCGGGTCAGCCACACCGCCAGAACAACGGCCGCAGCAGCAATGAGCGCACCGAGCGTGATGGCTGTGGAGACACCCTTGCGCAGTGCCCAAGGCACGCTCGGCTGGCCGTCGGCGGACCCGTCGCGGCTCATGTGAGATGTCCGGCGGCGGTCGCGCCGCCGAGCACCTCGTCGCCCTTGTAGAACACGACCGCCTGGCCGGCCGCGACGCGGCGCTGAGGCTCCGCCCACCGCAACTGGCCCTCGGCATCGACGTGCGCCGGCAACGCCGGACCGTGGGCGCTCGTCTGGGCCAGAACCTCGCCCTCGACGGGGTCGACGGCCCAGCGATGATCAACCAGCCGGACGCCTGGTGCCGCCAGCTCGGAGGCCCCGCCCACCGTGACACGGCGAGCGGCGATGTCCACGTCGACCGCATAGCGCCGCTGCGGTGCGCCGCCAAGGTCCAGACCCTTGCGCTGGCCGACAGTCACGAGCTCCACCGCAGGAGCGGTGCCAACGCGTTGACCCGCCGCATCGACCAGCTCCGCCGGATGCAGGTCGATGCGTTCGACCAGGAAGCGCTCCCTGCCGGCAGCCTCGGTGATGAAGCAGACATCCTGGCTCTCGGGCTTGTGAGCAGTTCGCAGCCCGAGCTCGGCTGCGAGCGTTCTCAGCTCGTGCTTGCGGTAGTCGCCGACCGGGAACCACAGGTCCGCCAAGTCGGCTTCGGACAGCATGTACAGCACGTACGACTGGTCTTTCGCGCTGTCGGCGCCACGCTGCAGCCGTCGCCTGCCGCTCAGTGAGCTGATGCGAACGTGATGACCAGTGACCAGGCGATCGAAGCCCAGGCGGCGGGCACGGTCCAGCAGCACGTCGAACTTGACGTGCCGGTTGCAGGCAATGCACGGGTTGGGCGTACGGCCCCGCCGGTGTGCGTCGACGTACGGCTCGACCACATCGCGCTCGAACTCGGCCGCATAGTTGAAGACGAAATGGTCGATGCCGAGCTGCTGGCACACCCGTCGGGCATCGTCCACGTCGGAGACCGCGCAGCAGCCCTGATCCTGCGGGCCGCCCCACAGCTTCAGGGTGACGCCGACCACGTCGTGCCCAGCGCGCAAGCACAACGCCGCAGCGACCGAGCTGTCGACACCGCCCGACATCGCGACGAGCACCCTGCTCCCTGCAACGGCACCATGCCGCTCGGGGCTGGTTTCCGTGGCGTCATGCCGCTCGGGAGTCATCGCAGCTGCTCCACGCAGTTGGGGATGGCGTCGATGGCTCGCTCGATCTCCCAAGGTTCGGTACACCAGCCAAGCGAGAGGCGGAGCGAACCGGCTGCGGCGTGACGCTCAACCCCCATCGCTGCGAGCACATGGCTCGGCTCCATGGCACCCGACGCACACGAGGCCGCCGCGGATGCCATCACATCGAACCGGTCCAGCAGCACCAGCAGCGCCTCGGTCTCGATGCCGTCGATGAGCAGCTGGCAGATGCCCGCGGCTCGCCGAGGCCGCGCAACCGTCTCGGTGCACCCGTCAATAGCCACCAGCAGGCCGTCGGCCAACCGGTCCGCCAATTCCCTGATCCGGCAGATGTCCTCGCTGCGAGTCTCGTTCAACTCGCCGAGCGCGGCACCGAGCGCAGCGATGCCCGCTGTGTTGTGCGTGCCGCTGCGCCGATCAGCCTCCTGGCCGCCGCCGAGCTGCTGCGCTGACAGCGTCACGCCGGGACGGATGGCAAGAACCCCCACGCCCTTGGGCCCACCGAACTTGTGGCCGCTGAGCGACAGCAGATCTGCCGGCTGCGCCGCTGCAGCGGTATCGACCCAGTTGACCCCTTGCACCGCGTCGGTGTGCAGCAGCGCCTCGGGGGCATGGCGCCGGACCACATCTGCCACGGCCTCAAGATCGGCGATGACGCCCGACTCGTTGTTGACCAGCATCACCGACACCAACCCCACCGGTGGGCCCGCATCGGGCGCCAACTGTGCAGCAAGGTGGTCGAGGTCGACCTCGCCGCCGGCGTCGACCTGCACGTACCGGCCGCCGACCGCTTCGACGGGGTGCAGCACCGCGTGGTGTTCGGTTGCGGGACACAGCGCCGCGGTGCCCGTTGCGGAGGTGACGCCGTGTACCGCGAGATTGTCTGCTTCAGTCCCGCCGCTGGTGAACACGATGCCGTGCGGGTCGAAGCCAAGCGCCTCGGCGACGATCTCGCGTGCGTCGTCAATGGCGGCGCGCGACTTGCGGGCCATGCGGTGCGCTCCCGAAGGATTGGCGAACTGCTGCTCCAAGTAGGGCGTCATGGCCTCGATGGCGCACGGACGCATCGGCGTCGACGCAGCGCAGTCGAGGTACGCAGGGCGATTCCGATCAGCGGTCACACGCTGAGGTTACGAGCACGGCCCGAAGCCTCCTGCCGGACCCTTCAAGCAGTCAACAAGGCAGAATCCGCTGCTGCGCCGGGTGCGGTGTGACAACGGCCGTATGCGGTGCCACACTTGCCGGTCGCTGGAAACGAACGTCGGCGTGACGCAGTGCACCAGCGATCCGGGACGCGATTCGCGTGCAGGCAGGCATCGACAGGGCAATCACGGGCATGGGCATCGAGGTCTCCATCGACATTCCGGCACCGCCGCAGGAACTCTGGGACTACGTGGCCGATATCGCGAGCAACGTCGAGTGGATGGCTGACGCTCAGTCGATCGCCTTCACATCTGCCCAGACCGAGGGCGTCGGCACGACGTTCGACTGCGTCACCAAGGTCGGCCCGATGAAAACCACGGACAAGATCGAGGTCACCGAGTGGGACCCACCGAACACGCTCGGCATCACCCATCGAGGCGCCGTGACGGGCACTGGCCGCTTCGCGCTCGAGCCCATTGAAGACGGCACCCGCTTCACCTGGAGCGAAGATCTGACGCTGCCGTGGTACTTCGGCGCCCGGGCTGGCCAGCAACCCGCCTCCCTGGTGCTCGAACGGGTTTGGCGCAAGAACCTGCGGAACCTGCGGGCACGGATGCTCGAACGTCAGCAGGGTCCGACCGGCCATGAGCCCGGTCCGCTGCTGGGAATGGGCCGCGACTCGGAGATGCGCGCTTACGGCCCGCACATCATTCGCATGAGCCTGCGCGGCGGCGATCTGAGCCATGAGGCGGCCGCAATGCGTCACGTGCGGGCGCACGGATTCCCCGCGCCGGAGGTCATCGAGCAGCCCGACAGCCATTCGGTGGTGATGGAACGTCTGACGGGCCCGACGATGCTCGACGAGCTGGCGGCCAAGCCGTGGCTGCTGTCGCGCCACGTCAAGGGCTTAGCACGGCTGCATCGGTTGCTTGGCGACGTGCCCGCCCCCGGCAATTGGGTCAAGGTCTCGGGTGGCAGCTCGGTGGTGCATCTAGACCTTCAGCCCGACAACGTCAAGCTCACGCCCGACGGCCCCGTCGTCATCGACTGGTCGAATGCCGCAGCGGGCGACGCCGCATTCGACGCCGCCTCCACCTACGTGCGGCTGCGCACCGCCGCGCCAGACAACCACGCTGCCGCCCGAGCGGTCATCAACGCCTTTCGCACCCGCTTCGCCCGCGCATTTCTCAAGGAGTTCGGCACCGACGCGATCCTCTCGAACCTACGAGCGGCGGCCGACCTGCGGCTCCTCGACCGCAACCTGCATCCCAACGAGCGCGAGGCGGTCTTCGCGCTCGCCCGCGGCGAACTCGACTGACGAGATCGCCTGAGTCGTCCTGACTTGCCGGAGTCGGGAAACCACCTGCCGCAATCCGTCGACTCTGTGTGTGTCAGCGATCCTGGCCGAGGAGCATCTCGGCGGCTGCGTAGGGATCGAGCTCTCGGCGGGCCAGCTGCTGGCGCAGGCGCTCCGCAGCAGGCCCCTCGGTGAGGGCCGCTACGCGTTCGGCAATAGTGGCCCGCAAGACCTCATCAAGCTCGGTCTGCACCCTGGCCGCGCGGCGAGACTCAAGCTCGCCCGAGACTGTGCAGTGGTCGCGGTGCGCACAGATGGCATCCCATAACTCCGCTGCGCCTTCGCCGGTGGTGCCCACTGAGGTCAGGATCGGCGGGTCCCAATCGCCCGGCGCAGACAGATCCAGCATCTGGCGGATGTCACGGCAGGTCTCCGAGGTGCCGGGCCGGTCGGCCTTGTTCACCACGAAGATGTCGGCGATCTCCATGAGGCCCGCTTTGTTGGCCTGCACCGAGTCGCCCCAGCCGGGGTTCACCACCACCACGGTGGTGTCAGCCGCACCGACGATCTCCGTCTCGATCTGGCCGACGCCGACCGTCTCGATCAGCACCCAGGGCCAACCCAGTGCGTCGAGCACCCGTACGGCCAGCGGTGTCGCCAATGTCAGGCCGCCGAGGTGGCCCCGAGTTGCCATCGAGCGGATGTAGACGTCCTCGTCGAAGGTGTGGTCGGACATGCGCACACGGTCGCCCAGGATTGCGCCGCCGCTGAACGGCGACGACGGGTCAATCGCCAGCACCGCCAGCCGCTCGCCCCGCTCGCGTGCCACGCCGACGACGGCGGAGTTGAGCGTCGACTTGCCGGCCCCGGGCGCACCGGTGACGCCAACCGTGTGCGCGCTCCCTGATTGGGCGAACGTGACTGCGCCCAGCGCGCGCGCCTGCGAGCCGCCGCGTTCGACCAACGACATCACCCGTGCCAGGGCGCGGCGCTGTCCGCTGCGCGCAGCTTCGAGGAGCTCCGCCACATCGGCGGTGCGCGGATCGTCGGGTGGTGTCATCGGCGCGCCGACGGTAGCGACACGCGCCGAGGGCGGCACGTTTCAGCGACGCGTGATGCTGGCACCGAGACCGGCGAGCTTGCCGGCCAAATCCTCGTAGCCGCGGTCGATATGGGCAGCGCCGGCGACTTCCGTCTCGCCCGCGGCGGAGAGGCCGGCCACCACCAGCGCTGCGCCGGCGCGGATGTCGTGAGCACGCACCGGCGCCCCCGACAGGCGCTCCACGCCGCGCACAACAGCGTGGTGCCCCTCGGTGCGGATGTCGGCGCCCATCCGCCGCAGCTCGTCGATGTAGCGGAACCGGCCCGTGAAGATGTTCTCGGTGACGATTCCCACGCCGGAAGCCGTCGTGAGCATCGACACGAGGAACGGTTTGTAGTCGGTCGCGAGACCCGGGAACGGCAAGGTGGAGATGTCGGCTGACGCCAGCGGCTGGGTCACGGTTGCCCGCAGTCCCGCATCCTCAACGACGATGTGCATGCCCATCTCGGTGAGCTTGCGAATGAGCATGGTCATGTGCTCGGCCACCGCGTAACGCAGGAACACCGACCCGCCGCACATGCCGACCGCCGCAAGGAACGTGGCCGCCTCGATGCGGTCGGGAATCACCCGAAAGCCGTCGCCGGAGGGGGCAGGCGCCAACCGCTCCACGCCGTCGACCGTCAGGCGATCCCCTGACCAGCCGATCCGCGCACCCATCTGGTTGAGGAACTCGACGAGATCGCCGATCTCGGGTTCCCTGGCCGGATTCACGATGCGCGTGCGACCCTTGGCTCGCACCGCGGCCATCAGCACGTTCTCGGTCGCGCCGACCGAGGGGTACTCGAGCACCACCTCGCTGCCCCTCAGCACCTCTGCGGTCCCCGAGATGTCGCCGTGAGCAGTGCTGAACGTCGCACCCAGGCTCTCGAGTGCTCGCAGGTGCATATCGATCGGCCGCGGTCCGAAGTCGTCGCCGCCGGGCAGTGCCACCCGCGCGGTTCCGAAGCGCCCCAGCAGCGGGCCGAGCACCACGATCGACGCACGGATGCGCTCGACCAGGTGGTAGGGCGCCTCGGTGTTGAGCTCGGCGGGCACGTCGATGACGAGCCGGTGATCGGCACGCGTCACGGTCACGCCCATGGCCTCGAGCAGCTCGCACATGAGCGACACATCGGAGATGTGCGGCACGTTGGCCAGCACATGGCGCCCTTCCGCCAGCAGGCAGGCCGCCATCAGCTTGAGCACGCTGTTCTTGGCGCCGCCGATGTGCACTTCGCCGTCGAGCGCGCCGCTACGCCGCGTCACGAACGTGTCGCGCTCGCCGCTTACGGCAATGTCCACCGGCATAGCGATACCACCATTGAGGGTGCTTGCGGTAACGCGCTGCTGTCGGGCGATGCCGATGCAGGGCCGGTGCGTGTGCTAGGCCCGCCGCCGTGACCCGCCTCGTGCGCACGTTCGTGGCCGATGCCGACGAGGTGAATGCCCTGCTGCGCCCCCGCAACGACATCGTGGCCGAGACGCCGGTGAGCACGCACGACGGCAACCACCGCTTCGGCCTGGCGGAGGGGCCGTTCACCAGCTACTCGCGGCTGGTCGAGATCTCGCCGCTTGCGGAGCAGGAGGCTGGCCAGCCACACAGCGCAACAGGCAGCGTCGCGTCGCGCCACCATGTCACCGAGACGGTCGAGTGGCGTCTGGCGGTGCCGTGGTTCGGCCCGGTGTTCAACATCGCGGTGCGGCGCGCAATGCGCACCGGTCGCAGCGGCGACGGCAGCCAGCCCGTCTGGGCGCCTCCGCGGCGGTTCACCCCACGCGCCGCAACCGTCATGGCCATGCTCGCTGCTGCGGCGATGCTGAGCGGCTACCTCGCGAACGCGCCCTCCGAACTGCATACCTACGCCGCAGACGAGTTCGGTGCGGATCAAGCCGCCCAGGGAGTGCTGGGTGCCGTCGTTCGCATCGGGACACTGCTGGCGATCGGCGTGTCTGTGCTGGCCGACCGGCACGGCCGCCGGCGCGTCGTGGCAGGCGCCATGGGCGTTGGCATCGCTGCCGCCGCGCTCGCAGCGTTTGCGCCGAGCATGGTGTGGCTGGGCGCGTTCCTGCTGATCGGGCGGACGGCAAACGCGGCGCTCGGCGCGACCGTCGTCGTAATGGCGCTGGAGGAGATGCCCGCCGGCTGCAGGGCGTGGTGCCTGTCGGTGCTGGCCATGTCGGCTGCACTCGGAGCGGGCGTGGTGGTGTGGCTGCAGCCGATCTCGGATCTCGCGCCGTGGGCCTGGCGCCTGCTGTTCGCATTCCCGCTCATCGCGCTGGCGGCCGCTCGGCCGCTGCTCCGGCGGCTGCCCGAGAGTCGACGGTTCGAGCAGCGCGGCCGCGGTGTGATGCTGCGCGGCTACTGGCGACCGATTGCGCTGCTGGGTGCCATCTACCTGGCATTCGGCCTGTTCCTGGGTCCCATCGACTGGTTCCGCAATGAGTACCTGCGCGACGAGCACGGCTTCAGCGCGGCGTCGGTGTCGCTGTTCGTGCTGGGCACCGCGACGCCCGCCGGCCTCGCCGTCTACGCGGCCGGCAGACTCGCCGACTCCCGCGGACGCCGCATCATCCTCGCCGTCGCCTCGGTGCTCGGGCTCGGCTCGCTGGTGGCACTGTTCAACGTGTCCGGCGCCGCGCTGTGGCTCGCGGGCCTCGTCGGGGCAATGCTGTCGGCGGGACTGCTGCCTGCGCTCGGGGTGTACCGCGGCGAGCTGTTCCCCACTGCCCTGCGAGCGCGCGCCGCAACCATCACCGGTGCCATGGGCGTCGTCGGCGCTGCCATCGGCGTGCTCGTCGCGGGCGCGCTGCGCACCGCCTGGGGCAGCTTCGGCGATGTAATCGCGCTGCTGTGGGTGGGCCCGCTGGTGGCAGCCGCCGTCGCCGTGCTGTGGCTGACCGAGCGCAGCGGGCAGGAACTCGAAGAGCTGCACCCCGCCGATGCCGCAGCAGATCCCGAGGGTCCATGGTCGCACGGCTGCTGAACGATGTCGCGAGACTGCGCCGGGACATGATGAGGTTGCAATGCGCGTTGCCGAAGCACTCCTGCTGACGCCAGGTGCCGGTGGCGGCGCGGATCATCGCACGCTCGTCGACATCGACGAAGCGCTGTCGGGCCGCCTGCCCGTGCGCAGGCACGATTTCGCTTACCGGCGAGCCGGGCGACGGGCACCGCCGCGCGCCCCCAGCGTCGCCTCCGAAATGGTGGCCGACCTGCCCCAGATTGCTGCCGAGTTGGGCGTGTCGCCCGACGGCGTGGTGATCGGCGGCCGCTCGTTCGGCGGCCGTGTCTGCTCGATGGCAGTCGCCGATGGCGCACCGGCCGCGGGGCTCGTGCTGCTCAGCTACCCGCTGCATCCGCCCGAGCGGCCTGAGCGCCTCCGCACCGAGCACTTCAACCGGATCGGCGTGCCCTGCCTGTTCGTCTCGGGCACGCGAGACCCCTTTGCGACTCCCGACGAGCTGAGCGAGCACGCCGGGGCGATCCGGGGCTCGGTCACACTCAAGTTCATCGACGGCGCCCGGCACGATCCCAACTCGGTCGCGGCGCGCCAAGCCGTAGTCGAATACGTCGGCAACTGGCTCGACACGCTCGGAGTTTGAGCGCAGCGGCGAGACGCGATTCGATTCAGCCGTCGATTCGATCGATGATCATCTTGGCGATCTCCAGGCTCGAGGTGGCCGCAGGACTCGGGGCGTTCAGCACGTGGGTACTGCGGCTGGCGACCGTAATAGCGAAATCGTCCTCGAGCTCGCCGGCGGGATCCATGGCTTGGGCACGCACACCTGCGGGCGACGGCACGAGATCGCGCGATTCGATGTCGGGCACGAGCCGCTGCAGCGCCCGGGTGAACGCTGCCTTGTTCAGCGAGCGCCACACTTCGCCGGCTCCGGTGCGCCAGTAGCGCCGGGCGAGTCGCCACAGGCCGCGATTGGTGATGTGCTCACGCAGCTGCGCCCTGCTGACGTCGCGCCAGCCGTAGCCCTCGCGGGCCAGTGCAAGCACCGCGTTCGGGCCGGCGTGGATCGTGCCGTCGATCATGCGGGTCAGGTGCACCCCGAGGAACGGGAAGCTGGGATCGGGCACCGGGTAGATCAGGTTGTTGACGAGGTGCGAGCGCTCGGGCACCAACTCGTAGTACTCGCCGCGGAACGGGACGATCCGGTAACCATCCGCCGCACCGGCAAGCTCCGCCACCTGGTCGCACCGCAGCCCCGCGCAGTTCACGAGCCATGTCGCTTCCAGGTCCCCGGAGGTGGTGGCGATCCGGACGCGGTCTGCGGCAGGAGCGAGCCCGACAACAGCGGTGCCCATCCGCAGCTCGCCGCCGGCAGCGGCGATCTCTTCGATGAGCGCGTGGCACACAGCGGTGTAGTCAACGATTCCGGTGCTCGGGATGAACAGTGCCTCCACACCGGCGCAATAGGGCTCAAGCTCAGCAAGGCGGCGGGCGTCGATCAGCTCTGAGACCACGCCGTTGCTGGCCGCACGCTCAGCGAGCGCTGCCAGCCGCTCCCGCTCGGAGCTGTCCACCGCCACGATGACCTTGCCGCACACCTCGTGCGCAATGCCCCGCTCCCGGCAGAACTCGACCATCGAGCTGCGCCCTGCAACCGCCAGCTCGGCCTTGGCCGACCCCGGCCGGTAATACACGCCCGAGTGCAGCACGCCGGAGTTATGGCCGGTCTGGTGCAGCGCCGGCCGCTCCTCGGCCTCACAGACCACTATTCGCCGGCCCGGATGGTCTGCCAGATACCTGTGCGCTGTGGCCAAGCCGATGATGCCCGCCCCCACGACAACGAGATCGGCGCGGGCCGGCGAGGTCGAGGCGCTGGTCACCGGGGCGAAGCTACCGCCAGAGGCCTAATCAGCAGGCTCAACTCTCGACTCATCCTCTAGGGTCGGCGGCAATGAATGACAATCGCAGGTTCCGCAGCGATCGAGGTCGCGCCGGCGGTCCAGATCTCAGCCGTCAGGCCCCCGATCGCAACCTGGCACTCGAACTCGTGCGCACTACCGAGGCAGCGGCAATGGCGGCCTCACGCTGGATGGGCCGCGGCGACAAAGACGGCGCTGACGGCGCCGCGGTGGACGCCATGCGGGTGGTGCTGTCGACCGTGCCCATGGACGGCATCGTCGTGATCGGCGAGGGCGAGAAGGACGAAGCGCCGATGCTGTTCAACGGTGAGCTGATCGGCGACGGCACCGGGGCTCTGACCGATGTTGCGGTCGACCCGATCGACGGCACCACGCTGACCTCGCTGGGCAGGGGCAATGCCATCGCGGTGATCGCCGTCTCGCCGCGCGGCACCATGCTGGATCCCGGCCCGTGCGTCTACATGGAGAAGATCGCAGTGGGTCCAGACGCCAAGGGCGTGGTGGATCTGAACCGGTCGCCCGCAGAGAACCTGCGGGCTATCGCGGAAGCCACCGGGCAGGGTCTGCGCGACCTCACCGCTGTGGTGCTCGACCGCGATCGCCATTCCGAGCTGATCGGGGAGATCCGCGAGACCGGCGCGCGCATCAGGCTCATTCCCGACGGCGATGTGGCCGGTGCCATCTCCGCGGCCGCAAGCGACTCGACCGACGTGCTGTTCGGCATCGGTGGCACGCCCGAAGGCATCATCTCCGCAGCGGCGCTGAAGTGCCTCGGCGGCGAGCTGCAGGGCCGGCTGTGGCCCCGCAACGACCACGAGCGCCAGGCAGCGGTCGCCGCCGGCTACGACCTCGACCGGGTGCTGCACATCGACGATCTCGTCCAGTCCGACGACGTCTTCTTTGCTGCCACCGGCATCACCGACGGCGAGTTGCTGCACGGCGTGAAGTTCACCGCGCATCGCGCCACCACCGACTCGCTCGTGATGCGCTCCCGCAGCGGCACCGTGCGCCACATCAAGGCCACCCACGACATCGACAAGCTCAGCGCCTACGCCGCGGTGGACTTCACCTGAGCCATGGCAGCCTCCGCGAACATTCCCGCGCCCGACGATCTCGAAGAAGGCACAGACGCCCACATCGACTTCGGCAAGGTGGCCCAGATCGGCCGTGACGGCCACCAGGTCGTGCCCGTCGTGCTGCAGGACGCCGACAGCGGCGACGTGCTGTTCATCGGCTACGCCAACGACGAGGCGCTGCGGCTCACGTTCGAGCGACGCAGCGCTGTGCTCTATTCCACGTCGCGCAACGAGATCTGGCACAAGGGCGCCACCTCGGGTGACACCCTGTCACTCGTCGACGTGCGTGTGAACTGCGAGCAGAACTCGCTGCTGTACCGGGTGCGGCGCGACGGCGGCGGCGCGTGCCACACCCGCGACGCCAACGGCAACTCCCGGCCGGGCTGCTACTACCGCGCCGTCGACAGCCCCACCGAGCTGCGCCACCTGGACGGCTGAACGAGCGGGCGCGGCTATTCGTCGAAGTCCTCCGGCATCAGCACGAACTCGGGGTATGCCTCGATGCCGAGTTCGCCGGAATCCTGCCCAAGCTGCTCCACCGTCTTGGAGACTCGCAGACCTATCACGAGGTCCAGAACCTTCCAGACGATGAACGATGAGATGAACACGAAGGCGCCGACGGAGACGATGCCGAGCAGCTGAATGTGGAGCTGAGCACCCGCCGCGATCGCTGTTGCCAGTGTTCCCCAGATGCCGCAGACGAGGTGCGCCGGGATGGCGCCGACCACGTCGTCCACCTTGATCAGCTCGAGACCCTTGATGGCGGCTGTGCAGATCACGCCGCCGATGGCGCCGATGATGATCGCCCACCAGTGCTCGGTGATAGCTGGCCCCGCGGTGATGGACACCAGGCCGCCGAGGGCACCATTGAGCCCGGCGAACAGGTCGATGCGCCCGAGCAAGCTGCGGGACACCGCCAGCGCGGCGACCACCCCTGCGGCTGCAGCCAGATTGGTGTTGACGAGCACGTTGCTCATCGCCACTGCGTCGACCACGCTGCCGAGCGCGAGCTGCGAACCGCCGTTGAAGCCGAACCAGCCCAGCCACAGGATAAAGACGCCCAGCGTCACGATGAGCACGTTCGACGGCGGTGTGGGTCGCACCGAGCCGTCCTTGCGGAATTTGCCGAGCCTCGGACCTACCACCAGCACGCCGGCCAGGGCTGCCCAGCCGCCGGTGCTGTGCACGATCGTCGAGCCCGCGAAGTCCTGGAAACCCTGCTGGGACAGCCAGCCGCCGCCCCAGGTCCACGCCCCCACGATCGGGTAGATGATGGCAGTCAGGATCAGCGTGAACGCGAAGAACGACCACATCTTGATGCGTTCGGCGATGGCTCCCGAGACCACCGACGCCGCGGTCGCCACGAACACCATCTGGAAGAACCAGTCCGACATGACCGAATAACCGTTGGCGGCAACTGCCGCCTCGGCAGCGGCGTCGCCGTCCAGCAAGGCCAGTTCGTCGCCGCTCGGCCCATACAGGAACGTGAATGAGCCCCATAGGTCGCCGACGTCGACGTACATGAGGTTGTAGCCGAGGAAATAGAACGCGAGGCCGGCGATCGAATAGATGCCGATGTTCTTCAGGCAGATCATCGACGCGTTCTTGGTGCGGACGGCTCCGGCTTCGAGCATCGTGAAGCCGGCGGCCATCCACATGATCAGCGCGCCCCACACCAGGAACATGAAGGTGTTGAGGACGAACTGACCCGTGGGCTCGATCATGAGAAGTCCTTTCCGGGCTGTCGCAGGACTCTCATATGTTTGCAGGCACCACTCCGACGCCACGACATTCTTGGACCAAACGGCCAGGCCGCGATCAGCGGCTACGCGTAGCGGCTCTGGGAGATGCGGCGACTGCGCTCAGTCGGCGCTGGCAACTGCGATGCGTGTCTCGGCCCATGCCAGGGCCGCCTTGGCCTCGTCATCGTCGGCGTCGGCCGCGACTGCGGCTTGCGCCGCTTCGAGGTCGGCCTGCGCAGCAGCCACGTCGATCTCGTCGGCCGCAAACGCGGCGTCGCTGAGGATCGTCACCACGTTGTTGCTGACCTCCACGAAGCCGCGGTTGAGCGCCAGCGTCACGATGCCGTCGGATGCCCAGAGCTGGGTTTGGCCGATGTCGAGTGCGCCGATGAAGGCTGCGTGGTGGTCCAGGAAAGCGATGTCGCCATCCACCGTGCGCGTCACCACTTGGCTGCACTCGCCGCTGAACAGCACCGCTTCGGGCGAGACAAGTTCAACCTGCATGTGGCTCGACCTTCATCGGATCCGTCTCGGGGAGTCCGCGCCGCTCAGGCCCCGGCCTGCGCCAGGTCGCGGGCCTTGGCCATCGCCGACTCGGCGTTGCCGACATTGAGGAACGCCTGCTCGGGCAGGTCGTCGAGATCGCCGTTGCACAGCATCTCGAACGACTCGATGGTCTCCGAGACCGGCACGAAGATGCCCGGCAGGCCGGTGAAGACCTCGGCCACGAAGAATGGCTGGCTCAGGAAGCGCTGGATCTTGCGGGCCCGGTCGACGGTGATGCGGTCTTCCTCGGACAGCTCGTCGAGGCCCAGGATGGCGATGATGTCCTGTAGCTCCTTGTAGCGCTGCAGGATCTCCTGGGTGCGCCGAGCCACGTTGTAATGCCGGTCGCCCACCACTTCAGGGCTGAGGATGGTGGAGGTGGATGCCAGCGGGTCCACGGCCGGGTAGATGCCCAGCGAGGCAATCTGCCGGCTCAGCTCGGTGGTCGCATCGAGGTGCGTGAAGGTGGTGAACGGCGCCGGGTCGGTGTAGTCGTCGGCGGGCACGTACACGGCCTGCAGTGACGTGATCGAGTGGCCCGACGTCGAGGTGATGCGTTCCTGGAGCTCGCCCATCTCGTCGGCGAGGTTGGGCTGGTAGCCCACTGCCGAGGGCATGCGGCCCAGCAGGGTGGACACCTCGGAGCCTGCCTGCACGAAGCGGAAGATGTTGTCGACGAACAGCAGCACCTCCTGGCCCTGCACGTCGCGGAAGTACTCGGCCATCGTGAGCGCCGACAGCGCCACTCGCAGCCGGACACCCGGCGGCTCGTCCATCTGACCGAAGACCAGCGCCGTCTTCTCGAGCACGCCGGATTCCTCCATCTCGAGATAGAGGTCGGTGCCCTCGCGGGTGCGCTCCCCCACCCCGGCGAACACCGACACGCCACCGTGCTGGGAGGCGACGCGGTTGATCATCTCGGTGATGAGCACCGTCTTGCCCACGCCGGCACCGCCGAACAGGCCGATCTTGCCGCCCTCCACGTAGGGCTCGAGCAGGTCGATGACCTTGATGCCCGACTCGAACATGGTGGCCTTGGGCTCCAAGGTGTCGAACGCGGGCGCCGGGCGGTGGATCTCCCAGCGGTCGGCGATGTCGTCGGTGACATCGGCACCGTCAAGCGGTTGGCCGAGCACGTTGAAGATGTGCCCGAGCACGCCGTCTCCGACTGGCACGGTGATGCCTTGGCCGGTGTTGACGACCGCCATGCCGCGTGTGAGCCCGTCGGTGGCCTTCATCGACACAATGCGGACACGGTTGTCGCCGATCTGCTGGGCGACCTCGCCAGTGATCGTGACCGGTTGGCCCTCGAGCTCGACGTGCATCTCCACGGCGGTATTGATCTCGGGGATCTCGCCGGGCGGGAACTCCGCGTCGACGACCGGCCCGGCGATGGCCACAACCCGGCCATCGGCGTGCTCGGCTGCGTCTCCCGCAGTTCGTTCTTCGGTCATCGTCATGTCTGTCACTCCTTGGAGCAGAGCGGAGGTTCGGTGGGGTTACTCGCGTGCACGGAACAAGTCCGCCGTGCGGGCTTCGATGGTGTCGGAGAGCAGGTCGACTTCGCCGCCGGTCTGTGCAAGCGCCTCGGCGCCGCCGACGATCTCCATGATCTCGGTGGTGATGGCGTCCTGGCGGGCACGGTTCATGACGCGCGTCAGGTTGATCTTCAGTTCCTCGGCGTTGTCGGTGGCCGCCTTCATGGCCCGCTGGCGGGCTGCATGCTCCGACGCTGAGGCCTCGAGCAGCGCCGAGTAGAGCCGGGCTTCGGCATAGCGCGGCAGCAGCCGTTCCAGGATGACAGCGGGTTCGGGCTCGAACTCATAGCCGCCCTCGGGACCGCCCGCCGAGCTCTCGGCGCCGTCTGCTTCGTCGAGCTCACCCGTGTCGAGCGGCATGAACGGCACGATGGCCACCGACTGATTTCCCATGGAGTGGAACTGGGTGTAGGCGAGCATCACCCGCTGGCAGCCGTTCTCGAACAGCTCCGTCGCCGCCGCGGCAACCTGCTGAGCGTCGGCGTAGCTGGGTTGGTCGCTGAAGCCCTCGAATCCTGCTGCGATGCGATAGTTGCGGAAGCGGAAGTACCCGAGCGCCTTGCGCCCTGACAGCACCAGCTCGTAGTCACGGCCCTCCGCTGCGTCAGCAGCGATGGCCCGCTCAGTGGCCCGCAGGACGTTGTTGTTGTACCCACCACACAGACCGCGGTCTGCGGCGATGGCCACGTAGGCGACCTTGGTCACCTCGGCCGGCTCGCGCAGCAGCGGGTGGTCAGCTTCGCCGCCGGCGGACGCCAAGTTGGCGATGACCGCGGTCACCTTGTCGCTGTAGGGCCGTGCTGCCCGCACTCGGGCCTGGGCTCGGACGATGCGTGAGGCAGCGATCAGCTCCATGGCGCGCGTGATCTTCTTGGTGGCGTCGATCGACCTGATGCGACGCCGGAGAATGCGCTCCTGACCGCTTGCCATCGGTGCTCAGTCCCTCGCTCAGTCCTCGCCGCCGGCGTCTGCATCGGCTGCCGCACCGTCGCTGCCTTCGGCAGTGCCCACGAACTGGGCGGTGAATGCCTCGACGGCCGCCTGCAGCGAGGCCGCGTCGACATCGCCAGTGGAGCGGATGTCCGACATCAATGCGCTGTGGCGGGTGCTCATGTAGGCCAGCAGTTCGTCCTCGTAGCGGTTCACATCGTCGACTTCGATGCCGTCGACGTAGCCGTTGGTGCCCGCATAGATCACCACCACCTGCTCTTCGACCGGCATCGGCGAATTGAGCCCCTGCTTGAGCAGCTCGACGAGCCGGTAGCCGCGGCCGAGCTGCGCCGCTGACACGGCGTCGAGCTCGGAACCGAACGTGGCGAATGCCTCGAGGTCACGGAACTGGGCCAGGTCGATTTTGAGCGTGCCGGCCACACTCTTCATCGCCTTGGTCTGCGCAGCAGATCCCACCCGCGACACGGAGATTCCCACGTCCACCGCCGGCCGCACGCCGGACTTGAATAGGTCGTCCTGCAGGTAGATCTGGCCGTCGGTGATCGAGATCACGTTGGTCGGGATGTACGCCGAGACGTCGCCTGCCTTGGTCTCGATGATCGGCAGCGCCGTGAGCGAGCCCGCGCCGTTGGCATCGGACAGCTTGGCGGCACGCTCGAGCAGCCGGCTGTGGAGATAGAAGACGTCTCCCGGGTAGGCCTCACGGCCGGGCGGGCGACGCAGCAGCAGTGACAGCTGGCGGTAGGCCTCGGCCTGCTTGGACAGGTCGTCATAGACGATGAGGGCGTGATCGCCGGTCTCCATCCAGTGCTGGCCCATGGCGCAGCCCGCGTACGGCGCCAGATACTTGAACGGCGCCGGGTCTGACGCAGGCGCCGACACCACCACCGTGTACTCCATGGCGCCGCGTTCACGCAGCGTGTTCACCACCTGCGCAACCGTCGAGCCCTTCTGCCCGATGGCCACGTAGATGCACTTCACGCCGAGGCCGGCCTGATTCAGAATTGTGTCAACGGCGACCGACGTCTTGCCGGTCTTGCGGTCGCCGATGATGAGCTCGCGCTGGCCCCGCCCGACGGGTGTCATCGAGTCGATGGCCTTGATGCCCGTCTGCAGCGGCTCGTGCACGGGCTTGCGGCCCATCACGCCGGGAGCCTGGATCTCCATGCGCCGCTCGACGGCCCCGGTGATCTCGCCCTGGCCGTCGATCGGCTGGCCGAGCGCGTTCACGACCCGGCCCAGCACTGTGTCGCCGACCGGCACGGACAGGATGCGGCCCGTGGCCCGCACTGCCTGGCCTTCCTCGATGTGCTCGACGCTGCCGAGCACGACAGCGCCGATCGACTCCTCGTCGAGGTTCAGCGCCAGGCCCACATCGCCGCTCTGGAACTCGAGGATCTCGTTCACCGAGCAGCCGGGCAGGCCCGAGACACGGGCGATGCCGTCACCGACTTCGAGAATGCGTCCGACGGTGCCCGACTCGATCGAGGGATCGAAGCCTTCGAGATTCCGGCGAATCGCAGAGGTGATATCGGCTGTGTTGATGGAAAGATCGGTCACGACAGGCGCTCCTTCATCTGGTCGAGCCGGGTGCGAACCGAGCCGTCGAAGACTGTGTCGCCAATCTGAGCGGTCAGTCCTCCGATGATCTCGGTGTCGACTACGACATGGACGGTCACGTTGCGGCCGCTGGCACGGCTCAGTGCGTCGGCCACGCGGGCGATTTGCTGGTCGGTCAGCGCGACTGCCGAGCGAACTTCGGCTACTGCCTCGCCTCGCGTGGCTGCAGCCAGCTCCAACGCTTCGGCCGCAATGGCCTCGAGGTCGCCGCCCCGGCCGGCGCCCACCAGCATCGCCACCACATTCAGGGTGACTGGTGAGGCAGTAGAAGCCAGCAGGTCTTCCACGATGCCGATGCGGCGCGAGGCAGGGACGGAACGGTCCGACAGCACGCGGCGCAGCTCTTCGTTGCTCGATGCAGCCCGTCCCACCGACGCCAACTCAGAGGTGACCCGGTCGAGCACGTCTTCGGCCTGGGCGATGGCGACCACGGCACCGGCGTAGCCCTCGGTTCGCTCGCTCATCGGTCGATCCTGATCATCAGTTCAACTCCTGTGGGGTCCGCCGCCTGCCGTTGCAGCCATGGCGGTGCTGCGGGCGACGGCGGGAACCTTCGGCGGGATGGCTCAGTTCGCCACCCGCTCGATGTAGTCCTCGATCAACTGGGCATGCGCCGCCTCGTCGAGGCTGGCCATCACTACCTGCTCAGCGGCACCTACCGCGATCGAAGTGATGTCGGCCCGCACCTCGGCCATGGCGCGTTCGCGAGCGGCCTCGATGTCGGCCTCGGCCTGCGCACGTCGCTCGGCGATCTCGGGCTCGATGGCCGCCAGCCGCTCCTGGCGGACTTCCTCGGCCTGCGCGCGCGCTTCCTCGATGATGCGTGCCGCTTCCGCGTTGGCCTCGGCCAGGCGAGCGTCATAGGACGCACGCAGCTCCTCGGCTTCGGTCTTGGCGGTGGCTGCGGCGTCGAGGTCGCCCTGGATGCGCTCGGTGCGCGCCTCCATCGCCCGCTTGATGGGCGGCAGCGCGAACTTCCACATCACGAAGAGCAAGATCGCGAACGCAATCGTGCCCCAGACCACCTCGAACAGTTCGGGGATGATCGGGTTGGATGACTCGCCCTCGGACGCTGCGAGCAGGCCGGATGCCAGTGCGTTCACTGCCGCCTCCTACGCGAAGTTGAGCAGGATGAACACCACGAAACCGATGAGGGCCAGTGCCTCGGTGAACGCGATGCCCAAGAACATGGTCGTGCGGACCATGCCTGCTGATTCGGGCTGGCGAGCCATCGCGGTGATGGCGTTGCCGACGACGAGGCCGATGCCGACGCCCGGGCCGATGGCTGCGAGGCCATAGCCGAGGCCGGCGCCGAGCGCCTTGAGGCCGTCAACTGCGTTATCCGCTTGTGCGAGCAAGTCCATTACTCGTTTTCTCCTGTGTTGTATCGGATCTTGGGGCAGGGGCCAAAGCGCCGGGGCACTGTGCGGCCGGTGGTCGGTGGGAACTGGATGATCTGAACTGAGAGTGGGCCTAGTGCTCGGGGTGCAGTGCGGCACCGATGTAGACGGCCGTGAGGATGGTGAAGATGAACGCTTGGAGGACCGCCACCAAGATCTCAAACCCCGTGAGGCCTATCAGCATGAGGAACGGAGCAGGCGTGATGATGACCAGCCAAGTGGGCGTGCTGTCAGTGAGCGCCAGCCAGAACACGGTGTGAGACAGCACAGCGAACGTCACCAGCAGCAGGTGGCCGGCGAGCATGTTGGCGAAGAGCCGCACCGCCAGCGAGAACGGCCGCACGACAAACGTGGACACGACCTCGATGAGCGCCACCAGCGGGAGCAGCGCCTTGGGCACGCCCGGCGGGATCGCCACGTTCTTTAGGTAGCCGAAGAAGCCGTGATGCTTGATGCCGATGCCGTTGAACACCAGCCACACCAAGATCGCGAGCGTGGCCGGCATCGCCATGCGCGCGTTGGCCGGGAAGTGAATCAGCGGCACAACCTCAGTGATGTTCGAGAAGAAGATGAACAGGAACATCGACAGCAGGAACGGCAGGTAGCGCAGCCCGTCGGGGCCGATGGATTGCATGATGATGTTCTCGCGGACGAACCCGACTGACGTCTCCGCCACCGTCTGGATGCCGCGGGGAGCGACGATGACCTCCGACCGGTCGTAGCGACGCTTGGCCATCACGAAGATCGCCAGCGAGGCCGCGCAGGCGAAGAGGTAGATGATGCCGACCTTGTTCAGCGCGTACCAAGCGTTGGTTCCATCGTCGTGCCCGAAGAGGCCCGGCCACTCCAAGAGGTGCCCGATGTCGGGGAAGGTCAGCGCTAGCAGGTTCACTTCTGCTCCTTGCCGGGACGTTGGAGATCAAGGCCTGGGGCTGCGAGCCGCAGGGAAACATAGCGGATCTCCCACGCAAGCAGACCGAGATGGCTCGCGACGATGGTGATCGCGATGGGCACGGGCTCGAAGAAGCCGAGCGGACTGACCGCGAGGACGATGCCGGCGAGCACTGCGAGCCGCACGATGAAGCCGCCCAGCGTGGCGCCCATGAGCGCGACCGGTGAGGTGCGCGCGCCCCACGCCATCAGCGCTGCGGCTGCCGCGAGATTGCCGATGACCAGCACATAGCCGAGTGCCGACGAGAGCGCCCCGCCTATGCCCCAGATGAACCCGCTGACGACAACCCAGGCCGGAAACACCCACAGACTGCGGCGCGCCATGTCGAACGCAAGGTCGCGCTCAGGAGAGCTGTCGACGGCGGCGGAACTCACGCTGCCACGGGCGGAGTCGGTTCGGGCGGTTCCGAGGCGTCGAGCGATACGCCGACCGGCAGCGATGCAGGAACGTCGAGGTCGCTGTCGCGATGGATGCCCCGTCGATCGGAGGGACGGCTCGCAGCCAGCTCCTGCTCATGGATCTGCATTCGCTCGGCGTAGCGATACCACTCAACGAGGAGCTTCACGACGAACGCGGTCATACCGAAGCTCAGCGCAAGCCACGGCCCGGTGCCCCACCAGCGATCCAAGCCGAACCCCGCCGCTGCGAATATTGCCGGAGTCATCACGATCTCGAAGGCCTTGGCCAGACCGTCCTCACTGCCTTTGCCGCCGACGGGGCTGCGTGCCATGCGCACAGGTTACGAGCGTCAACAGCTGCGAGGCGGGTAGTCGGCACAGGACTTGGCGACGTCACGCAACCCGGCGAGAATTGCTATAGATCCGTATATCGTTATGTCATGTCATCAGAGCCTGATATCCCGACCAATCACTCCGGCACCGACTCACCGTCCCCCGACGCCGTAGCGCTGGGCTATTCGCGTGTGTCCACAGTCGAGCAGTCCCGCAGCGGGCTGGGGATCGCAGCGCAGCAGTCCGCCATCGACGGCTGGGCCGCCAGCCGCCCCGACAGGACCGCGGTAGAGCATCACAGCGAGAACGGCACGAGCGGCATGCTCGCGCCCGACGAGCGGCCTGTGCTCAGCGTGCTGCTGGACCGGCTGGCCGATCCCGCCGACCCGGCCGGCACCCTCGTGGTGTCGCGGCTCGATCGACTCGGGCGCAGCGTCATCGATGTGCTCGCGCTGATGGACCGCGCGGAACGGGAGGGCTGGTCGGTGGTGATGCTCGACCTCAACGTCGACACCACCACCCCCGCCGGACTCATGATCGCGACTGTGATGGCCTCTATGGCCCGCATGGAGCGCGACATGACCGCCGAGCGCACCCGCCTGGCGCTCGCCGAACGCGCCGCCGCAGGAGTGCGGTTGGGGCGCCCCGTCAGCGACCAGACGCGGTCAGCGGCACAGCGTGCCGAGCAGCTGACAGCAGACGGGCTCACCCTTCGCGCCGTCGCGGACGCGCTCACTGCGGAGGGCTTGCCCCGCGCCACTGGCGATAGGCAACGGCCATGGAACGCCATGGCCGTCAAACGCGCCCTGCACACCCTGCGACTCGACCGCCGAGCTGCCGCCAAAGCAGCCCACACCGCCACAACCGGCAGCGACAACACGCTCAGCGACTGCCGCTAGTCCGTACGCCCTACGACAGCAGCCTCGCCACCGCCATCAAGCTCATTCGTACCGGGCTGCGGCTGCTGACCGCCCCAGTGCGGCCCCGAGCGCACGCAGGACATCGTGTGTAAACCACGGAACCCACCCCGACGCCCGCCAATGCGGCTGCCGGTCTGCGCGCGAGGCCTGCGGCACCAACCCAACGTGACACGCGCGGAACCCCTCAGCGCCGACCCCAAGGACTTCCGCAAGAGGAGGCTGCAGCCCGCCCGGGACAGGGCGCTACCGCGCACTTGGGCGCACCGACAGCCCGCCCAACGCTCAGCCCGACAGGCCCCCAACAGCTGCCTCGCGACGCTGCCGCTTAGGACCCGCCGCGGGATAGGTTCGGGCGTGTAGTTTGCTTGAGAGTCAAGCACTAAGCCCCTTGCAGCGACTGAGATCACTCGGCTTGACCCGTGGCGGATCCTTAGCATCACGCTGATACAACACGACAGCACGCCAGAGACAAAGGCCGCCGCCGCACAATACAGCAGCAATAACCACCAACATCGGAACACCTAGGCCAAGCAAGACAACAACTGTCCAGTAACTTGCAAAAGCCACGCAAAAATACACGAGCATATATTTCCGCCCTGTACGCGTTTTCCGTGGTGCCTCCGTAGCACTCATGAATTCAGGATAGCAGGTAGCAGTCATCGGCCTAACGCCTCACAGGCGTCGGCCCAGCCGTCGGCACAATCGCGCTCGTTCTGAATCCGCGTCAGCTCGTTTTTGTCGAGCTGGCCCGCCAGCCACTTCTGCGTGGCTTTGTCTACGTCGTAGTCATCGATGCGGCCGTTGTGATTGAAGTCGCCGGGAATGCCGGAGTCATCGTCTTCAGCTTTGCTTTCGTCTCCGTCATCGCTCTCGCCGTCATCGTTGCCACTTGGGTGACCGTTCCCAAAAGCAACAAGCGCTCCAGCCACCGTGGCACTACATACACCTGCGCCCCCGCCTATCGTCCATGAAACCCAAGCTGGCGCTGCTGCGCCCCCTGTGGCAACGGTCGTTTTGACAGCTAATGCAACCAATGCAGTGCAGCCCGCAGTAGTGGCCAAGCTCACAATGAATACTTGCACGGGTTCAGGTGTTTTGTCCCAAACACGCTGCATCTCTTTACCAAATTCTGCTGTTATTTCGGCGTTTTGCAACGCTGATTCACCGGTGTCTTCAGCAATCTTGTTGAGAATGTCACGGACTTTCCTTGCAACGCTGTCCCCAACGTTCTTGATGGCCCCGAGTACGTCCGAATCTGGGCATTGTGCCGGACGTGCAGGCGGCGCGTAATGCGTACCAGTGTTGGCATCGTTCTTGTTGATCGTCTCGATCAACGCCCTCGCATAATCACCGCAGGGGTCGGTACTGCCGCCGGTACCTGTTCCTGTGCCGGAGCCTGAGCCGCTGCCCGAGCCCGAGCCGCCCGAGCCCGAACCGGAACCGGAGCCGGAGCCGCTGCCATCGCCGCCACCGGAGTCATCGCTGCCGTCACCAGAGTCGGCACCGTCATCGGTGTCGCCGCTGTCGTCGCCGCCGTCGCCCGAGCCGTCGGTCTGGCGGTTTGAGCGCGTCCCTTTCTGGCCGCTCTTGCCACCCGAGTCATCGTCGCCGCCATCATCGGAGCCGCCGCCATCGTCGCTGCCGTCGGCGTTGGGGTCGTGGTTTTCGTTGGTGGACGGGGCGGGGTAGCAGTTCGGGTAGGTGCCGATCATCCCTTCGCCGCAGGAGGGCGCGGGACGGCGACCGCCGCCGCCGGCTCCGTGGCTGTGGGCGACGTTCTCGTTCCAGCACTGGTTGCCGGCGAAGGGGTCATAGGCGCAGCGGCGCACGGTGACGCCGTGAGCGCCGGCGGGCGCCGCGGCGATGACGGTGAGCGTGGACGCTGCGACGAGCAGCGCGCACAGCGCTGCGAGGGTTCGTTTGGTCATGGGGACTGCCTTGGGTCGGTTCGGGTGGATGCGGGTGATCCACGACCGCGCCGGCCGCTGGGAGGGAACCCATGCAATTTGTTGCCGCCCGCAGGGCCGGCACGGCCCCTTGCGGGGCCTCGGTCGCGAATCGTTCGTTTTGCGGACGCCGAAACCGAACCGAGACATGCACATTCAGGCCCTCGGTGCCCGAGCCAGCCTGGCGGGCAGCAGCAGAGCGGAAGCCCAGCAGGCATGCGGGTTCGGGGCCTGCTGCGGGCACCGCCGCGCGGCGGCCGGTCTACGCCGGGCGGCGGGGTTGTGAGGCCTGTTCGGGCGAGGTACTATACGAACGTTTACAGAACGCTCGAAAACCTGCTCTGACCAGCGGCTTCAGACCGCCTCGAAGCGAGCGGAACGGCCTGCTGGACGCTCGCCGAGACGCATCTCAGCCGAAGCTCCGGCGTGACAGGCAACCAGATATATCAAAATACATGGAGATAGTCAGCACGGCTGATCGCGGGTCAGCGACTCAACAGCCGTAGGGCGGGTGGGCGGCGCAGAGTTCGGCGACTTCCGCGCGCACCTGGGCGATGACGGCCTCATCGTCGGGGGCGCTCAGCACGCGCGCGGTGAACTCGGCAATCTTCGTCATCTCGTCTGGCCCCATGCCCTGGGTGGTGACCGATGGGGTGCCCATCCGCAAGCCGCTCGTCACGAACGGCGAACGCGGGTCGTCGGGGATGGCGTTGCGGTTCAGCGTGATGCCGGCCGCATCGAGCGCCTCCTGGGCCACCTTGCCCGTCAGGTCGGCGTCGAAGGTGCGCAGGTCGATCAGCAGCAGGTGGTTGTCGGTTCCGCCGGAGACCAGCCGGAAACCGTGATTGCCGAGCGCATTGGCCAGCGCCGCGGCGTTGGCGACGATACGCGCCTGGTAGTCGGCGAACTCAGGACGGGCGGCCTCGGCGAAGCCCACCGCCTTGGCCGCGACGGCATGGTCGAGCGGCCCGCCTTGGCTGCCGGGGAACACCGCCGAGTCGATGCGCTTGGCGTATTCCTGGGTGGACAGGATCGCTCCGCCGCGCGGCCCGCGCATCGTCTTGTGCGTGGTGAACGTGACGATGTCGGCGAACGGGACCGGATTCGGGTGCACCCCTCCCACGATCAACCCGGCGATATGGGCTGCATCGAACATG
The DNA here is from genome assembly GCF_965219595.1 of Candidatus Poriferisodalis sp. NCBI lineage: Bacteria > Bacillati > Actinomycetota > Acidimicrobiia > Acidimicrobiales > Candidatus Poriferisodalaceae > Candidatus Poriferisodalis > Candidatus Poriferisodalis sp. The sequence continues at coordinate 1,979,734 of NZ_OZ244781.1, read as the reverse complement.
AACACCGCTCCGGTCTCGTCGCAGATCTCGCGGAACGGTGCCGGGTCGATGCGGCGGGGATACGCCGTGGCGCCTGCCACGATCAGCTTGGGCCGGTGCTCACGAGCCAGCCCGGCCATGGCTTCGTAGTCGATGCGCTCGTCGCTGCGAGTCAGTCCGTAGCTGACGAAGTTGTAGAGCTTGCCGCTGGCATTCACCGGCGATCCGTGGGTGAGGTGACCGCCGTGATCGAGGCTCATGCCCATCACCGTGTCGCCGATGTCGAGCAGCGCGAGGTACACCGCGGCGTTGGCCTGCGACCCTGAATGGGGCTGCACGTTCGCATGCTCTGCGCCGAAGAGCGCCTTCACCCGGTCGATCGCCAGCTGCTCGGCCGTGTCGGCATTGGCATTGCCGCCGTAGTAGCGACGGCGGGGGTAGCCCTCGCTGTACTTGTTGGTGAGCACGCTGCCGGTGGCCGCCATGACCGCAGGCGAGGCGAAGTTCTCCGAGGCGATGAGCTGGATCGTGGTCATCTGGCGCTCGAGTTCGGCTGCCAGCACGGCATCGATCTCGGGATCGCCGAGCGGTGCCCAGCTCGCTGCAGTGGGGTGCATTCGGGTCATGAAGCTGTGTCTCCTTGCGGTGTTCCTCGGTGAGCCCTCGGAGGCCGGGGCGGTTTCAGCGCCGGCCCAGTGCGTCGATCTTGTCCACCCGTCGCTGATGCCGTCCGCCTTCGAACGCCGCTGCGAGGTACGCATCGAGCGCCGCTACCGCGCCGCCGGGATCCAACAGACGGGCGCCGAGGCAGATCACGTTGGCATCGTTGTGCTCGCGAGCGAGCCGGGCCGATGTCTCGTCGTGCACGGTGGCCGCACGGATGCCGGCCACCTTGCCGGCGGCCATCGCGATGCCGATGCCGCTGCCGCACACGGCCACACCGAGGTCTGCCGTCCGGTTCGCCACCGCCATTCCGACGGCCTCGCCGAAATCGGGGTAGTCGACCGACTCCGGGCCGTTGGTGCCCAGGTCGACCACCTCGTATCCGCTGCCGCGCAAGTGCTGCGCCAAGCGGTCTTTGAGTTCCCAGCCGGCGTGATCGGCAGCGAGCGCAATGGTCAGCGTCGTAGGGGTGTGCGTGTCGCCGTGAGCCACCGTGCAAGTCTCGCAGCGGTCGCCGCCGCTCAGGTGCCGGTTTCGGTAGGAATTTCAGGAGATTCCAGCGCTTCGGGTCCTGCAACTGCGAGAGATGGGAAACCCCCGGCGGGAGCCATCGGGGCCGTTTAGTCCCAAGCCGGTGGATTTTCCCCCGAAGCTAGGAGGGTTGGTCAGTGTTGCTCATGGGGCAGGAACCCTAGAGCTGCCGGACACGAAGCGCGGGCCGCAAATTCGTCCTGTCATCGAGAGTGCCGTGCAGCTGGAGTGTCCAGCGAAATTGCGGTCTGCCACGAGCCGCTGCTCACTACATTCACGGGTCATGCAGGACGGCACGCGACCGGCGGCACCTGGGGGCGCTCGATCGATTCGCTTCGCTGTGCAGCGCCGTGCTGTCGACGTGTCTGTTGAAGCCGAGTCACGCTGCTGAACGGGCAGGGCGGAAGATGGTTGAGCACATTCGCCGGAGGGTCTTCGTCTCGTCGGTGATGCGGGGCAGGTATGGCGAGTTGCGCCGAGCAGCGCGAGACGCGATCGAAGCCCTGCAGCACGAAGCGGTGGTCGTCGGATTGACCGTGCCGGCGCAGGACGCTCCGTCCCAGCGAGCCTGTCTCGATGCCGTTGCCGAGTGCGACATCGTGATCTTCCTGTTGGGCAGAGAATACGGGTACGTCGATGGCGAAAAATCGGCGACCCACCAGGAATGGGACAAGGCAAGAGAACTCTGCAAAGCAGTCATCGTGTTCAAAGAAGACATGGAGAGTGCTGACATCGAGCCCCCGCAGCAGAGGTTCATCGACGAAGTCGAGGACTTCCGAACTGGAAGGCACTGGGCACGATTTCGCACGCCCGAGGACGTGCTTCGCGAGGTTGTCACAGCGCTGTCTCATCACGCGACCACATCATCCGCGCCAGAGTCGCCGAGCGTCTTGGAGTCCCTGCCCCCTTCGTGTCGAGAGCACATCGAAGTTGTTCGATCATCCAATCCGACGCTCGCTCAGCAGCTCCTGAGCTTGGTTGGGTCTCCTTCAGCGAGGCAGCCGGGTGTGATCGCGCGCATGATCGACGAGCCTCCGGATTGGCTGCAAGCAGCTGACTATGCAGCTTGGGAAGTGCTGGCAAAGTTCGTTGATGCCTACGACCTCGTGGGAGGCGATGCGGCACGAGAACGTGCCCTCGAACTCGGATCGCCAAACGCCGTAGTCATTAGGGCAGAACTGGCCGGCACCCAGTTCGATTCAGAAGATCTGGACTCTGCGCGTCAGATTGCTGCTTCGATGCCCGCGGACCACCCTCTGACGGTCGCTTTGCACTCCATGTTCGACGACGAACCCGAGGCGGTCGTCGATCAGATGCAGACCACTCGTCTGCATCTATCCGAGGACCGAGAGATGGCGCTTCAAGCGATCATGATGCTCCGGTGGTCCTATTTCAAATTGGAGCAGTTTGACGCGGCGCGCCAGATGCTGCGACGCGCCAATGAACGCTTCGCCGGACGCGCATCGCTCGTATTCCACCAAGGAATCGCCACGCTCGCTCTCATAGAGCAACGAGGCATCGACTCTGCCGGGAGTGACGAGCTGTTCAATTCGGTCCTGGCTGAGATGCTCCGGGCGCGGGACATGTTTCGCGAGTGGAACGGTCCGTCACCGAAACCTGTGGCATTGGCGATGCAAGCGGCACTTGCGATGGGCGACCCTGATCGAGCTGTAGCACTCGGCACTTCAGCGCCTGATGGTGAGGCAACAGAGAAGGAGTCGAGCTTCGGCGATGTTCAGCTGATGCTCGCACATGCATGTCTGATGCTTGGGGAAACTGACCGAATCGACACCTTGAACTTCGAAGCAGTCGAGCATCAAGACCTCGTGTACCTGCGTGCCATGCAGGCACACGCCGTCGGCGACGAGGCGGCACCTCAGCGAATGAGGATTGCCGTAAGTGAAGCCGAAGACGAGCCCGCCCTCAAGCGTGCACTTCTGGGACTTGCTCTCTGCGGTGAAACAGACGAAACACGAGCAGCTTCGCTGCCCCAACCAGATGTCGCACTCCTTCGAGCAGTCGCTGCAGGCTCCCGTCAAGAGTTCGAGCAAGCGATGGAGCACTTAGCTCCGTTTCGCCTGAGCACTGTGCTACATGCAGATTGCTATGCGCGAGCGCAAATGTCGTCCGATGATGCTGATGGTGCCGCGAGTACCCTTCTCGATGCCGCAGAAAACCTGAACGCTGACTCGCTGCGCGTCAACGCAACAGAATGCCTAGTAGACGCTGGACAGCTAAGCGACGCCGAACAACTCGCCCAAGAACTCTTGGCACGAGTCTCCGCCAGCCGGGAACGCCGTCATCTGAAACGTCTCTTGGTCCACATTGCGGAAAGGCAGTCCGATTGGATGACCGCCGAAGCCCGAGCGCGTGCTCTGTACGATGAGTTTCCGGATGACGCCGACGCGCCGTGGGCCATCGTCTATGCGTTACATCGACAAGTGCTGAACAGAAAGGCATGGGCTTTCCGGGTCAGCCATGATCTTGTGCCGTCTAACGGAAGCCAAGCGAGTCTGTCCATCGCAGTTACCGGCGGCGCTGGCATGTTGCGCGAAGAGCAAGACGAAGTCCTGAAGTTGGGCGAACGGTTCCGCGACTCTGAGGACGCAACCGGCACAGCGCTGCTCGCATTGTGGGAGCTGGGATCTGATACCCAACCCAGCGAGAAACAGCAGCGACGAATACAGGCTCTGCTGGAAGACCACATTACCCGTTTTCCCGACAGCTCATTGGTGCAGCAACGTGCTTTCCAAGGACTGGACGATATGGCAGAACAGATGACGGAATCTGCTCGGCGGCGCGCTGTGATGTTGCTCGAACTCGGGTTGATAGTTAGGCACGCAGCGGGGTCCTACGGGCAGTTGGCGCGCGGCCTCGGCGAGTCATATGCATACGTGTTGTTGAATTGCGCAGCGGGTGGTATGGCAGCCATCCCGATCGATCTTCAAGAACGGCAACAAGAGCTTGTTGTCGCACACGGGGCGTTGCGTAGCGCCGTAGCCGTGGATACAAGCGCTATCGTTCTCAACTTCTGGGCGAACAGTGACTTCGCGCGACTTGCCGAGGCATTCGAGGCCGTCTTGTTGGCGGAGGACTTGCTCTTCGATGGGCGCGTTGCACTGCAAAGAGCGCGACTCTCGCCAACAGGCTCGTTTATCTACGATGTCGGTTCTGGTCAGCGCTTCATACAAGAATACAACGACGACGACCGAGCTGCGATGCGCGAAAGTCCGGCACAGCTGCTCGAATTGATGGAAGCATGCCAAAATGCCCACAGTGTCTCGATTCGCCTCACCGGAGACGCGTCTGAGATCGACCATGGGCACTGGGACGCGGCAGTTCGCGTAGCCCAATCGCGCAATATTCCGCTATGGTGCGACGACTTGGCGTTGCGTCGGTTTGCGCGCGAGAATGGTGTCGTCGCGTTCGGAACATGGGCACTGTACGAAGCACTCATGTCTTCGGCCGAATGGGCTTGGCTCCCCGACATCAGAGAGTTTCAAATGGCGCTGCTGGGCGCACAAGTATCCGATGTACCCGTGTTGCTTTCCGAACTAGTCAAGCAAGCTCGCGACGACCCGGACTTAGATATCGGCATCGCGGCTTTGCTGCGGCGTCCCTATGAATGGATGCTTAACGCCTCAAACACGATGGCCTGGTTCCTGCACCGCGTGACATACCTGTCGGAACACGAGAATGGCAAGAGCATCCCGAACCTGCTCTATAGCGCATGCACAGGCAAAGCGCTCACGGGTGAAGATGACGACCGACTAGCAGTAGTGAGCGAAATGCTCGCGACCACTATCAGCGTCATCGGCGAGTCCGCCGACACACGAGGGCTAGTTCTCGCAGCGCGTTACGCAATGAACGAACTCACCTTGGGCGACGGACCTGACCCACTCCCGTCAGCGATGAAGCACCTACTGTCAATCGATGGCGAAGATTAATCCCACGGGCACTGTCGGAACGAGCTTCGCCTTGATCTCTTCCCCAGAGACTACCCGGACATGTAGACCGTTGACTCGTGATCTGGATACCCGCTGAGATGGCGATGCTCGCACCTGGACTGCAGCAGTCTGACTAGCGGCCTCAACTTTGGCCGACGAACCGACAGACTCCGTTACGGACATAGAATGGACTGTCGCCTGTCCTAGGCGGGGCGAAATCTCAACATTCGGCGCCATTCGTCTACCAGCATCGGCAATCTTTCGAGGACTTCACGTCCAAATAGAACTTCGTCGACGTAACCCATATGGAGGGCGTCGATCAGTCGGCACAAGTACGATCTACCAGATAGCCACCATGTTCGGTGCGAATCCACGAACAGATAGTGCAGCACTCTCGCTTCGTGCGATTCGGCAAGGTTCTTGAGTTCCATACCGTCGAGCAGCGTTTCGTAGATGCCGCCGGCAACTCGGCTTCCGAACGTCGTCGTGTAGTAGTACTCCTTGATCTCCCAGATGGCGACAGGGTTGATGGCTGAGGGGCAGGCTCCGTCAACGCGTCGGGCCAAGGTTCGCAGCAATCCAGATTCGTCGGTGAGTTTCGTCAGCTGCTTCGGATCGTAATCGCAGTCCTCGCCTTCGAGTGCAGACTCGATCAGCATATTGATGAGGCCGGTGAAATATGCAGGTGCCTTTTTCGCGCCTCGCTGCTTGTTCATCGGCAGTGGGCATCTGGGCTGTAGTTCTGCGCGCTTCGCCTCAAACATGCGACGTGCTTCATCTACATCCATTAGTGAAGGACGTACGACAGAGTTCAGGACATTCGCGCGATGCTGGAAGTAGGACAGCAGCGTTTCCCCAAAGTCAGTTAAGCCGGTACTGCCTCGCACGCGTCCCGGTGGGATGCCCAGATCTGCAATTGTCTCGTCAAGATCCTGGACAGTTGGAGCCTTCACCATCGACTGGCCGCGAATTGAGTAGCCCTTGGCTTCCCCTACTGCCCGCACGTATGCCCAGAATGACTCGGGTTGGCCTTGGTAGCGCGCGTCGGGTTGCACAACTAGTACGTCAGCAGCAGACGATCCGTGATTACTTCTCGCTCAAGAGACTGTCCTGCCATCTGGAAGCGCTTGAGCATCGAACGGCCACAGTTCACAGGCACTTCGCGCGCGAATAACCCGGAGGGAAAATCGAATTCTATGACATTGCGTCCGGAGCTCTTGCTTCCATCGATGCTCAGAGCGACATACACATCACGGCGCTTACAATCTTCGATGGCACCAATGAGATCAGCAAGATTGAATGCTTGTGCACCGTAGAGAATCCTCTGCGTATCGGAGTACGGAGGATCACAATAAACTAAATCGCCAGGCGCGGTAAGCGCCATAGTAGTCCTAAAGTCAAGATGTCTGAACCGAGTGCCTGACGTACGCTCTGACCAGATGGTAACGCGACGCGAGAATGACTCAGGACTGATTGGCGAATGAACGCCGCAGGGGGTCGACATATAGCCGTCCCGTCTGAACCGGATCACGCCACCATAACATGCCCTACTTAAGAACAACAGATCGGCAGCGTTAGGACACGAGTTATATGACGCTCGTACTTCTTCGTAGGCACTCTTCTTGCCGATGACCTGCATCCGTTCCCACCGTTCCCGGTACCACTCACGAAGAGTGTCGGGGCGGTTGTGTAGCATCATGAATATGCCGATGAGAGGTTCGTAGGCATCAGCAGCTACCGCCCGTTCAGGCGCCAACGTCGCTAGTACGGCGCCGCTGCCAAGAAACGGCTCAAAATACGTGCCGAAGCCAGTCGGAAAATAGTCAATGATCTCGTGCGCAAACCGCTGCTTGTTGCCAATCCACTTCAGTAGCTGCGTCTTGAACGGTGCCACAGACGGTCGTTGCTCGTCAGATGCAAGGAGCGACAGCTGTGACACGGAGCGAGCATAACCCTGCGGCTCCTCGCGGCACCGTCATTTCCGCGGGTCAGGGCACGCGCAGATGCCTGCCAGGACGCCGCTTGGCCCGCCGGGTCAGCTGCCCGGAGTTGAGTCTTTCGCGCTGCACGGTTCTCACGTGCTGTCACCGACGATCTCCGCTAGCGGAACCGCGCCTTCGCGCAAGACAATCGGCTCGGGGCCGGTGACGTCGATCACGGTGGAAGCCACGCCGCCGGGAGCGACGCCTGCGATCACCGCGGCGGCCGGTGTCGCAAGGCCGGTGGCCGCTGTCGCGGCATCAGCGGGGGTCTCGGCACCGTGTCGGTTCGCGCTGGTGCCCGTGACCGGCCCGACATCGTCGATGAGCCAACGCAGCCAGCCCAGCGCGGGTGCGCGCACGCCCAGCGTTTCGCGGCCGTGCAGCGGGTCGGGACCGCCCCGGCGTTTCGCGACCAGCGTCAGGCCGCCGGGCCAGTGCTGCTGGGCCAGCGCGCGGGCAGCCGCGCTCAGCTCTACCAGCTCATCGGCCTGTGCCAGCCCCGAGACCAGGATCGGCATCGGTTCGGTGCGAGGACGCTCCTTGGCTTCGCATACCCGGGCCACAGCTTCGGTGTCGGCGTAGCGAGCCATGATCCCGCAGAGGGTGTCCGTGGGCACGACCACAAACCCGCCCTCGCGCAGCCATTCGACGGCGGCGTTCAGCTCGAGCGCATCGGGCTCAGACTGCGGGCGCGACGCAACCAGCACTCGATCGGAGCCGGCCAGGTCCCGCTCGATTCGCACGCTTTCGTAGCCGCGGGCGATGGCCATGGCGGTGGCCGCCGGTGCCTGCGTCGCCCCGATTTCCAGCACCAGCAGGCCGCCCGGCGCCAGCCAGCCGCGGGCATCCCGGAGAATCGTGCGGAGCGCGCTCAGCCCGTCAGTCCCGGCATACAACGCCTCGTGCGGTTCCCAGTCGTCGATCTCAGGAGCCAGCACATCGCCGTCGGCCACGTACGGCGGGTTGGACACCACGAGATCGAGCCGTCCGCGCAGCGGCCCTGCGACGCGGCCGTCTGTGTGCGGATCCTGGACGCCCCCCAGTGCGTCGAACCAATCTCCGTGATGGAGCGAGACGCGACTCGCCGCACTTCCCAAGCCGGCCAGGTTGGCTGCGGCCAGCGCCAGCGCGTCGGCGGAGCTGTCGGTGGCGAACACCCGGGCGTCGGGGACCTCGTGCGCTATCGACATGGCGATCGCGCCGCAGCCCGTGCCGAGATCGGCCACGTTCAATCCGATGGGATGCCGATGCCGGGCTGTCTCATTGAGCCAGTCGATCGCGAAGCCCGCAACCACCTCGGTTTCGGGGCGAGGAATGAGCGCCCGCCGGTCGGTTGCCAGGTCGAGCTCTCGGAATCCCCAGCTGCCGAGCACGTACTGCAGCGGCTCGCCCGCCACCCGACGCGTGGCCATGGCGTCGGCGTGCGCCACCATCCGCACGGTCATCGGAGTCTGCGGTGCCAGTGCAACCTCGGCGGCACTGGTACCGCTGGCCTCCGCCGCGATGCGGCGCGCGCTCACTTCGGGCTCGAGCATGCCGGCTGCTGCGAACTGCTCGCGCAGCCCCCGGTACAGATCGCCCAGCGTCAGCCCGTCCTTTGAGGACATAGTCGAGCCGGGTCGGCTCACCCGCCGCCGTCGGCGACCGCAGCGGCGAGCTGCTCGGCGCGCTCCGCGCTCGCGAGGGCGTCGATGATCTCGTCCAACTCGCCGGCGAGCACCCGATCGAGCTTGTAGATCGTGAGCCCGACACGATGGTCGGTGACGCGGTTCTCCTTGAAGTTGTAGGTGCGGATCTTCTCGGATCGGCCGCCGCCGCGGACCTGGTCGCGCTTGTGAGCCGCAACCTCGGCAGCGTGCGCCTCCTGCTGCAGCTGCAGGAGGCGGGCCCGCAGCACACGCATTGCCTTGGCCCGGTTCTGCAGCTGGCTCTTCTCGTCCTGCATCGACACCACGACCCCGGTGGGCTTGTGAGTGATCCGCACCGCCGAGTCAGTCGTGTTCACCGACTGGCCGCCCGGCCCCGACGAGCGAAACGTGTCGATGACCAGATCGTTCGGATCGATCTCGATGTCGACCTCCTCGGCTTCGGGCAGCACGCTGACGGTCGCGGATGACGTGTGGACGCGGCCTTGGGACTCGGTGACCGGCACGCGCTGCACCCTGTGCGGCCCTCCTTCGTGCTTCAGCGAGCGCCAGACATCAGGGCCGCGCACAGCAAAGGCCACATTCGTGAACCCGCCCATGTCGCTGTCCTGGCTGCCCAGCAGCTCCAGCGACCAGCCGGACTGCGCCGACGCATACGCCCGGTACATCTCGAAGAGATCGCGTGCCCAGATGTTGGCTTCTTCGCCCCCCTCGGCACCTTGGATCTCCACGATGACATCGCGCTTGTCGTTCGGGTCCTGCGGCAGCAGCAGCACCTTGAGTCGCTCGTCGAGCTCAGCTTCCCGCGCAGTCGCCGCCTCCAGCATCTCGGCGGCTTCGACCGCGTCGTCGCCGTCGCTGGCATCGAAGAGGTCCTTGGCGGCCGTCGCATCAGCTTGGGCTTGGCCGGCCTCGTGAGCCACATCGATGATCTCGCCGATGCGCGCGAGCCGTCGGCCGAGATCGGCGAACTGCGAACGATCGCCGGATGCCGCACCCTCGCCCAGCTTCCGTTCGAGTTCGGCTCGCTCGGCTTCCAGCGCGTCCAGCCGCAGGGATTCCAAGGCGCCCGACACGCGTTCAGGCTAACTGGGGGGTTTCAGGCCGGATCAGGCACCCGCGGTGGACAGCGTGCGCCATTCGTCGTCGATCTCGATGATCTCGGCAGGACTGTCCAGCCTGGCCGCCATGGCTCTGATGACCTCGTGGGCGTCGCGTCGCGGCAGGGCCACAGTCAGCTCGGCATCGGGGTCGAGGAAGAGCCGTGCGTCTGCAGCGAATGGCACCACGTCGAGGTCGATGCCGACGCAGACGACCACGATCAGGCGGCGGCCGTCGGGCGTCAGGCCGTAGGCCACCGCCGGAGCCGGGTCCTTCGGGCCCCCTCGGGGCACTGGCGACGACGCCGCCCGCAGGCGGCCCGCGTCGACAAGTTCTGGCTGGCGGATGAGCAGAGAGCGCAGCCAGCGGGCGGCACCCATCCGGTTGAGCGGATGCGGCGATGCGCCTGGCGAGCGGTGAGTTCGCACGACCTCGGCGACCCGGCCGATGGCCTCGGCGGTGGGCTCGTCTGCGTGCAGCAGCGCGAAGGCCTCCCGGTCATGCGCACCGACGCCGACCTCGATCTGCCACGCAGTCGCAGGTTCGTAGTCGTCGTCAGGGTCGATGCCGCCGCTGCCCTCACCGGCGCCGCTGGCTTCGCCAACCGGCGCAGCGGGGACGATGCGGGCCACTTCGAGACCCTCCACCTCACCGGTGATGACGCCGTGCTCGACCGCAATCTCGACACCGGCGCTGGCGAGCAGCGACACGAGCTCAGGCACGCGCGGCGGGGCCGGCTCGGTCGGTCTCGGCAACGACTCAGCAGGCACCGCAGTGTCGCCGCGGATCTGCCACACCACGGGCGGCTGGGAGAAGCAGGCTGCCCGCCTCGCCAGCAGGCCGCTGTGATCGTCGGCGAAGACATGCGCAGCGTCGCACCCGCTGCGAATTGCCAATGCCAGCGCTCCACCGAGCGCACGTTCCGGGCGCTCCTGCGCGAGGCACACCACCGCAGGCTCAGCACCGCCGGCTACAGCGAGCGCGCCGTCGTCGGTACCTGAGACTTCGGCCAACTCCACATCAAGCACGTTGCGGGCCAACGCTCGCAGCTTGGCCGCGTGCAGAGCCCGGATGCGATCGGCGTCAAGTGTCATCGCGGCTGCCGGCCGTCACGAGTCGTGCCTGACCGTTCGCGACGCTCGCCGCGCACTGGGGCCGCGTGGTGGCCCGACGGCGTCAGCTCCGCCGCTTGCGCTGGCCGTAGCGGCGCTCGAAGCGTTCCACCCGGCCCGCCGTGTCCACGATCTTCATCTGGCCGGTGAAGAAGGGATGACTGGCGCTGGACAGCTCGACGTTGGCCAGCGGGTACGTGTTGCCGTCTGTCCACTCGATCGTGTCGCTGGTCTCGATCGTGGACTGCGTCAGGAAGGCAAAATCGGCGCTGGCATCGCGGAAGACCACGGGCCGGTAGTTCGGATGGATGTCGCTCTTCATCGTGATTCCTGATTCGAAGGCTCTTGGCTCATCAGCCTAAGGATTCTTGGCCGTTGCGACGAGTTGCTCAGCGGTGGTCGCCGAGGCTGAAGCTGCGGTCGCCGTCGAGGGCAACCTCGCCGGCGTCCAGCTCAGCGATCCCCGGCAGGCCCTCGCCGAACGCGATCTCCAGATTCGCAGCCTCTCGCAGGCGGGCCGCCACGAGGTCATCGACCTGGTTGCCCGTCGAAGTACGCGCTGTCGCCACCATCGTGATGGAACCTGCGTCTTCCAGGTTGCGGGCGCCGCCGAAGAATCTCAGCGTCGAGGTGATGGCCGTACCCACGGCGTCGGCCGGTTGGTGCCGCCCGTTCCCGCCGGCGGCGTAAGCACGTGCGAGCCGCGTCAAGCCGTCGAAGAGGATGACCACGTCGGCACCGGCCTCTGCCATGCGCTTCGTGCGCTCCAGCGTGAGCTCGGCCACCGCAAGGTGCTCCTCGGGAGGCCGATCGAAGGTCGATGCCAGAACCTCGCCGGACGTCTCGAGCCGGCGCGTCATGTCGGTGACGTCCTCGGGCCGCTCCGCGATGAGCAGGACGATCAGGTGAATGTCGGGATGCTGATCGCCGACCGCAGCGGCCATGGCGGCGATCACCGGAGATGCCGAGCGCGTCCCGCTCGCCGTCAGCAGCCCGCGGGATCCCAACCCGATCAGCGAGAGACGGTCGATGGCTGCCAGGGCGCCGGCGCCCTGCTCGCCGGCCAGCGGCAACGCGTCGGTGGGCAACACCGGCGTGAGGTCGTCGAACAGCGGTCGTTCAGGTTGCTCGGGCGGCGGCTCGCCATTGAGCGTGTCGAGGCGCAGCAGCGCAGGGTTGCGCTCGCTGCGGGCGGCCGGGCGGCTGACACCGGTGATCCGGTCGCCGCGGCGCAGGTCGTACTGGCGCACCTGGCGGGCTGCGACGTAGACATCGTCGGCCGACGGCAGCGGGCCGTTCGTGCGCAGGAAGCCGTAGCCCTCGTCGCGCAGGTCGAGCAGGCCGTCGCAGTGAACGGTCTCGCCGACGATCTGCGTGTCGTCGCGCCCCCGACCTCGCCGGCGGCTCCGTCGGTTGCCTTCCTCGGCTACCGGAGCATCGGGCGCGGCCGCCCCGGCGTCGGCTGCTTCGCCAGCTTCCCCCTCCGCTTCGGCGGCACTTTCGGTTGACGCACCTGGGTCGTTCGCCTCGGCTGGCTGTTCTGCAGGGGCGTCATCACCGGTTGCAGGTGCGGCGTCGGCTGGCGGTGCTGGCGTACGGGTGCGCTTGGTGACTGCCGGAGCCTTGGACACGGGCTCGGCTTCAGCAGAGCCGTCACCGGTTTCCTCACCGGTGCCCGCCTCGCCGTCGGGGGCCAAGATCGCGCCGATGATGGTGTTCTTGCGGGCGCGGGGGTTGACCTCGACGCCGAGTGCTGCGGCGATCTGCAGCAGCTCGTCTCGCTCCTTGGATTCCAGCAAGGCACGATCCGGCATGTCTGACATTGCTTCCTCGCAAGCTCCAGCCTGCTCTCGCTGCGCCCGGCGGGTCAGCGAAGTAAGTCTGTGTTTGCTGTGACAGGCCTTGTCGCCCGACCCAGCGATCCGGTCCCGCGACGCCCGAGCGAACCCTGCACTAGGGAACCGTCGATCGGCGCCGACGCTACCGCCACCCAGCCGACGCCACTACTGCACAGCCGACCTGACGAAATCGCGGAGCGTGGCGAGGTCGTTCGGAAGCGCGGTGACGTGCTCGTCCCGGTTTGCAAGGCTCGCCAACGGCGGGGGGAGCTCGGGTTGGCGACCGGTGGCCTCGAGTACTGCTTCGCCGAACTTGGCGGGGTGCGCGGTGGACATCACGGCGATCGGTGTGGTCCAGCCGCCAGCGGGAGCATCTCGACGCGCGACGGTCAGTGCTACCGCCGTGTGGGGATCGATGAGGCGACCGTCGGCTTCGTTCACTGCCGCGATGGTGGCCGTGACCTCGCCTTCGGTAGCTGAACCCGCATCGAAGCCTGCACGCAGGCCTGCTAGCACGTCCTGCGTCAGTGCGAGCGAGTCCTCGGTCCGGAATCGGGCCATGTCGGCTGCCAGTACGGCACCTCGGCGGCCGTTCAGCTCGAACAGCAGCCGCTCGAAGTTGCTGGACACCTGGATGTCCATCGCAGGGCTGGTGGAGGGGCGGACCTCGGTGATGACCATCTCGCCGGTGCGGTGGGTGCGGGCCAGGATGTCGTTGTGGTTGGTGGCTACCACGAGCCGGTCGATGGGCAGACCCATGCGCCGGGCCACATCGCCTGCGAGCACGTTGCCGAAGTTGCCGGTCGGCACGCAGAACGAGACGGCCCGCCCAGGCGCGCCGAGTCTGACTGCAGTCGTCACGTAGTAGACGGTCTGCGCCGCGACACGAGCCCAGTTGATGCTGTTCACCGCGCCCAATCGCATCTGCTCGCGGAACGGCCGGTCGGCAAACAGCGCTTTCACCAAGTCCTGGCAGTCGTCGAACGTGCCGTCGATGGCCACGTTGTGGATGTTCGGGCTGTCCGCCGTGGTCATCTGGCGTCGCTGGATCTCGGTGACCCGGCCAGCCGGGTGCAGCATCACCAACTCGATGCCCGCCCGGTCCCGACACGCCTCGATGGCGGCCGAACCGGTGTCTCCCGAGGTGGCTCCCACGACGGTCATGAAACTGCTGCGCCGGGCCAGCTCGTGCTCGAAGAGGCGGCCCAGCAGCTGCAGGGCGACGTCCTTGAACGACAGCGTCGGCCCCCAGAACAGCTCCACCAGGTGCTCGCCGGCCGCCAGCGCGCTGAGAGGAACAACATCGGGGTGCGCGAACGTCGAGTAGGCGTCTTGCACCAGTGGCGCCAGATCATCGACGCTCAGCGACGGCGCCACGAACGGTGCCAACACCCGTGTCGCCACCTCGTGGTACTCAAGCCCGGCAAATTCCCGCAGCTCGCCCACGCTGAGCACAGGGAACTCGCGAGGCACGTACAGCCCGCCGTCGGCGGCCAAGCCTTCGAGCAGCACATTGCCGAATTCGAGGACCGGGGCGTCACCCCGCGTGCTCACGTAGCGCATGGTCGCCTCGGCAGATCCCGGCAGTTACTCGCCGATCACGCGTATCGCGTTGCCGATACGCCGCACCGCGTCGAGCTCGCGCACATCCCGCAGCGTGGAGGCCACATCGGCTTCGCGGGCGCGGTGGGTGATGAATTCCAGGTGAGCGATGTCGTCGGCCGCTCCGGCCCGGGTGGTCTGCTCAACCGAGCGGATCGACACTCCGTGCTCACCGAACACACCGGCCACCGCGGCGAGTACGCCTGGCTTGTCGGTGACATCGAATTGCAGGTGGTAGGCGGTGTAGGTCTCGTCAATTGGGCGCAGCCGCGCAGCGCTCAACGGGCCGAACCCGTCGCACACTCCCCGGCGGAGATTCTGCGACACGGTGATGAGGTCGCCCAGCATGGCGCTGGCTGTGGGGAACCCGCCTGCGCCGCGCCCATACAGCATCAGGTCCTCGACAGCCTCACCCTCCAGAAACACCGCGTTGAAGGCATCGCGCACCGAGGCCAGTGGGTGGTCGACCGGCACCATCGCCGGGTGTACCCGTACCGCGATCTCGCCGTTCTGACGCTCGGCCACGGCAAGCAGCTTGATGACATGGCCCATGCGGGCGGCTGCTGCGATGTCGCCCTTGCCGATGCCGCTGATGCCCTCCTGGTAGACGTCGCCGGCCACCACCTTGGCGCCGAACGCCGTCATGGCCAGGATCGCCGCCTTGGCGCCCGCATCGAAGCCCTCCACGTCAGCGGTCGGATCGGCCTCGGCATAGCCCAGCCGCTGCGCCTCGCCCAGCACGTCGGCGTAGTCGGCCCCGTCCTCGGTCATGCGGGTGAGGATGTAGTTGGTGGTGCCGTTCACGATGCCCATCACGCGGGTGATGCGTTCGCCGATGAGCGAGTTGCGCAGCACGCCGATGAGCGGGATGCCGCCGGCGACAGCCGCCTCGAATGCCAGGTCGACGCCGTTGGCAGCAGCCAGGGCGAACAGCTCCTCGCCGACATTGGCGATGAGCTCCTTGTTGGCCGTCACGACCGGCTTGCCTGCACCGAGCGCGGCGCTGACCAAGTGCCGGGCGGGCTCGATGCCGCCCATTGCCTCAACGACGACGTCCACATCGTCGGCCGCCACCAGCGACTCGCTGTCGCGGGTCAGCACGCCGTCGGGCAGCTCCACCGAGCGCTCGGCGCTGAGATTGCGGACCGCGACCCGGCCGACTTCGAAGTCCAATCCAGTGCGGCTCGTCAGATGCGCAGCGTCGCGCCGCAGGATCGCAACGAGCGCGGCACCGACGTTTCCGCAACCCAGGATGCCGACGCGCAGCGGCCGCGGCCCGCTCGCATGAGCGGCAGAGGACGGCGCAGGCTCGACAGCAGCTTCAGGCACGGCCGAAACGGTACCGCCAGCACACCCGCACCCCCGCAGCGTTTTCTGCGACGCTCATCCCGACGCCGATGCGCGAGACCGCCGAATCTCAGCGAACGTCGAGGGCGAGCATGTCGTCGACGGATTCGCGGCGGATGACGAGCCGGGCGTCGCCGCCGCCCACGAACACGACTGCCGGGCGACCGATGCGGTTGTAGGGCGCGCCCATCGAATAGCCGTAGGCCCCGGTCACCGGCGTGGCAACGAGATCGCCCGGGGCGAGTCCCGCCGGCATCGGGGCAGAGCGCACGATTACATCGCCCGACTCGCAGTGCTTGCCCACCAGCCGCACTCGATCGGGACGGGGCTCGCCCGCACGAGCGGGCATGAATGCGGTGTAGTCGCTGCCGTACAGCATCGGGCGCGGGTTGTCGCCATAGCCGCCGTCGACGGCGACATAGGTCCGCACGCCCGGCACCTCCTTGATGCTGCCCGCCGTGTAGAGCGTCACGGCGGCCGCTGCGGCAATGGCTCTCCCCGGCTCGGCAACGAGCCGTGCTCCAAGGCCGTGCTGTCGAGCGAGCGCAGCCCACCTGCTCGACAGGACATCTCCCCATTCGGTGATCGTGGGCGCCTGCTCCGATTCGACGTACGCGACGCCGAGTCCGCCGCCGATCGACAGCTCCTCGAGGCGGCCGGCGGCCGGACCGGCTTCGCCGAACAGCGGTGCTGCGAACTCGGCGACGACGTCGAGCGCCCTCGCCAAGCTCTCCACGCGGAACACCTGGCTGCCGATGTGGCAATGGATGCCCACGAGCTCGATGGACGACATCGCAGCCGCACGTTCAACGGCAGCTATCGCGACGCCCTGGCCGATGCCGAAGCCGAACTTGGAATCGGCCTGCCCGGTCGAGATGTACTCGTGTGTCTCGGCCCGGACACCCGGAGTGACCCGCAGCAGGACCCGCGGTACTGCCCCATCGGCACGGTGCAGCTCGTCGAGACGGTCCAGCTCGGCGAAGGAGTCGACCACGATGCGGCCCACGCCTGCTTCGCGAGCCATTGCCAGCTCGGCGACCGATTTGTTGTTGCCGTGCAGCACGACGCGCTGCGCCACGTCATCGTCGAACGCTCGCAATACCGTCTGCAGCTCTCCGCCGCTGGCTACGTCGATGTCCATGCCCTCGGAGATCGCGAGCCGAGCCATGGCGGCGCAGAGGAACGCCTTGGCGGCATAGGCCGCTCCCCCGTCGAAGGCCCCCACGGCCTCGCGGCAGCGGGCGCGCAAGTGTGCTTCGTCGTACACGAACAGCGGCGTGCCGAATTCGGCAGCGAGGTCGACGAGGTCGCACCCACCGATGTGCAGGTGGCCCTGCCCGGACACGCGAGCTGTGTCGGGGAGCAGGCGCAACGGGATCGGACCGCTGGGATCATCACCCGGCACCTCGCCTTCAGCGGCTGCCGCGCTGTGCGGCTCAGTAGTCATCGCCGGACCGTCGCTTCCCGCTCACATTGCCTCGGGCGCGTCCACGCCGAGCAAGTGGAGGCCGATCGCCAAGCCGATGCGCGTGCCCTCGGTGAGGCAGAGCCGGGCGTCTCGCACCTCAGGCGGGATCTGGCTGTGCAGGATCGGGCAGTCGTGGTAGAAGCCGTGGAACGCAGCCGCCAAGTCGCGCACCCAGGTCGTCACCTTGTGCGGCGCGCGCTCTCGCAATGCGATCTCCACAACCGACGGCAGCACTTCGAGCGCCCGCAAGAGCGCCAATTCCCGGTCGCCGCTGAGCGGTGAGAGATCCGTGCCTTGCGGCGGCACGGAAGCAACGCCGTCCGCTTCAGCGCGGCGGGCGACCGATGCGATGCGGGCGTGCGCGTATTGCACGTAGAAGACCGGATTCTCCGCAGCCTGCGCCGACAGCAGGTCGATGTCGATGGTCTGACGCGAGTCAATCGACTGCAGCAGGAACGCGAAGCGTGCTACGTCGGGACCCACCGCGTCGATGAGCTCGCGCACCTCGACCATCGTGCCGGTGCGCTTGGACAGCTCGATGACCTTGCCGTCGCGCATGAGGGTCACGTTCTGGCCGACGATGGCCTCATAGGACTCGGGCGCGTGCCCGAGCATCTGCATGGCTGCCGCGATGCGCGGCACATAGCCATGGTGATCGGCGCCCAGCACGTCGATGACGCGATCACCGCGGCCGAACTTGGCGTGGTGGTAAGCGATGTCGGGCACGAAGTACGTGGGCTCGCCGTCACTGCGACGCAAGACCCGGTCCTTGGCATCGTCGAACTCGCTGGTCGCGAGCCAGACGGCGCCGTCCTGTTCGTACACCCGCCCCGCATCGCGAAGCCGCTCGATCACATCGTCCATGGCGCCCGAATCCACGAGCGATGCCTCGCTCTGCCAACGGTCGAAGCCCACGTTCATGGCCGCCAGCGACTCTGCGACGTCGCGCAACGCCCGTTCGCGACCCCACGATGCCGCGAAGGCGGTGCCACCCCGGGCCTCAACTACGGCCAGAGGACCTGCATCGCCAACAGCGGAGTTGGCCTCAAGCTCGACGGCCAACTCGTTCGCCCACTCAATGACGTACTCGCCGCGATAGCCGTCGTCGGGCACCGGTTCGCCGGCCAAGCGAGCCGCCAGCGACCGTCCGAACAGTTCCATCTGCGCGCCGCGGTCGTTGACGTAGTACTCGGTGACGGTGGCATAGCCGCAGCGGCGGAACAGGCGGGCGAGGCTGTCGCCGAATGCGCCCCAGCGGCCCCCGCCAGCGTGCAGCGGGCCGGTGGGATTGGCAGAAACGAACTCCAGATTGACGGTCTGTCCGCTGCCACTGTCGCTGCACGCGTACCCGTCGACTCCCTCGAGCAAGACCTCGGCCAGTACCTCGTGCAGCCACGACGGCGCCAGGTGCAGGTTCACGAATCCGGGACCGGCCACCTCGGTTCGTTCGAGATGCGGCAAGCCGGCACCGTCGAGCTCCGCGGCGAGTTGCTGGGCCAGCTCGCGAGGCGGCAACCCCGCTCCCTTCGCGCTCACCAACGCGGCGTTTGTGGACCAGTCGCCGTGATCGGTGCGAGCCGGACGTTCGAGGCCGATGCGCGACGGATCAGCGTCGACGCCGAGGCGCGTCAACGCTGTCGAGATAGCGCCAGCCAGCACTGCTTCCATCACCACAGCTCCGTCACCGAAGCGAACCTATCCCTGCCGGGTGCCGAACCTCGGGACAATTTTGGGCGCCGGCCTCGGCCTCGTCGCCGGAGTGGGGCGCGACGGCGGTCGGTAGCTTGACCGGGCGGTGGGCCTGGGCAACTGTCCGGGCGTTCAGCCCTCGTAGCTCAGGGGATAGAGCAGTGGCCTCCGGAGCCATGTGCGCAGGTTCGAATCCTGCCGAGGGCGCTGCGCCGGCACCATGCCGGCTGTGGGCGCTCAACCCGTGGCGGACCAGCCAGTGAGCTCGGTGCGCTGGATGACGATGGCGGCGCCGACGGGCGGCTCGGCGGCGTACTGCGGGTAGCGCTTGCACAACAGCTCGATCGCATACCGGTGCTGCGCGCCCTCGGTGTGCACCGCAGCGCGCCCTCGCAGGCGCACCCACCACAGGCGCTCCCAGTCTGTGTCGTCGTAGTGCTCGATCAGCATCGTGACCTCGGGGAAGCGCCGAACGTTGTCGAGCCGCTTGAGGTCCATGGTCGTCTTGGGCTTGTGGTCGACCGCTGTCACCACCACATCGTCCTCGAACGCGTAGGTGCATGGCACCAGGTCGACGCGACCGTCGGACCGGATCGTCGCGAGGGTCGCCACCCGTCCCTGCTCAAGGAGCTCCAGCAGTTCAGCCTCTGTCACGGCGCGCCACCCTAGAGCCCTGAACAGCGGTTTCAGCGCTCCGCGGGCCTAGGCCGATCGTGTCGCCCTGCGAGGTCGTCGCTGTTCGTTCTCGAGACGCCTGCCGTAGTCTGGCGACATGGCAATGACCGGGGAAACGACCGAGGCCCCTCCTGCATCCAACGGGGCGCCGCAGCGCTGGACCTTCCAGTGGAAGGAGCTGTACGACGAGGTCATCACCACCGGGCTGTGCACCGGATGTGCCGGCTGCGTGATCTCCTGCCCGCACGATGTCATCGGCTACGAGCACGTGCAGGGCGGGTTCACGCCATTCCACCTCGAAGAGGAACTCGGTCTCGAAGACTGCGGCCACGGCCAGAAGGGCTGTACGAGCTGCACCCGTGCCTGCCCTCGCTTCCGTACATGGGAGGACGAGGCCGACGACTTCATGTTCGGCCGCCACCGCACCGTCGACGAGCCATCGGGTGTATTCAAGGACATCATCCTGACCAGGGCGTCCGACGACTTCGTCCACGAGATCGGTCAGGACGGCGGGCTGGTGTCGGCGATCCTCATCTGGGCGCTCGACCATGGCTATATCGACGCCGCCCTCACGTCGTACGTCGGCGAGGGCGAGGGCAACCAGTGGACCGCCTCGCCGGGCGTGGCCTTCAACCGCGACGACGTGCTGCGCGGTGCGGGCAGCCGCTACACGTACTCAGCCAACACGCTCGCCTACGACGAGGCAATGGAGGCCGGCGCACAGAAGATCGCGCTGGTCGGCATGAGCTGCCAGAGCTCGATCGTGCCGGTCGCCAAGTCGCGCAAGGTCGGCAAGGTCGGCAACCGCTTCGTGCTGAACATCGGCTTGCTGTGCTCGAAGTCGTTCGACGAAGCCATCTTCGAGGAGTTGTTCGAGCAGAAGTACGGCCTCGACCGCCACCGGATCCGCAAGACCAACATCAAGGGCGTCTTCCAGATCTGGACCCACGACGGCGGCTACTACGAGATCAACCTCAAGGAGTGCCACGCCTGGACCCGCGAAGGCTGCAACCACTGTCCCGACTTCGCCGCCGAGCACGCCGATATCTCCACCGGCGGCATCGGCAAGTACAGCGACTGGACCCTCACGATCGTCC
This sequence comes from Candidatus Poriferisodalis sp., assembly GCF_965219595.1. NCBI lineage: Bacteria > Bacillati > Actinomycetota > Acidimicrobiia > Acidimicrobiales > Candidatus Poriferisodalaceae > Candidatus Poriferisodalis > Candidatus Poriferisodalis sp. The sequence continues at coordinate 1,959,057 of NZ_OZ244781.1, read as the reverse complement.
GCACCGACATCGGCCGCGAGATCATCATGAAGATGCTTGCCGACGGCTCGCTGATCGGACGGCCCGGCGACGAAGATCCGGGCGCCATCGCGCTCATGCACAAGCTCAGCGAGAAGTCGCGGGTTCGCTGGCCGAAGTTCGCGTGGGAGAAGCCGGCGCTGCTGCCCGAGCCGACGAAGAAATAGCGACGAAGACAGTCGCGGCTGCCGTATAGCATTTCGCGCAGAGGCCAGCCTCACCGGGCTACGGCAGACACCTTGCAATGGGTGGTGAGCCCGAGAGGCTGGCCCTGTCGTGACAGTAGGCACGCTGCGTCAGATGAGGCCTATGAATTTCTCGGCCGCGGATTGCTAGAGGCAGAGGTTCAGGAAATCGACGATGCCGGGCTGAATCTCGTTGCTCGCGAGGAATTCGGTCAGCCGGTGAGCCGGGATGACGTCCTGAGCACGGGCCAGCGAGCAGGCGCACAGGCTCCTCAACCGGTCTGAACCGGCAGAGCATGCGTCCAGGTACGTCTGCCGCTGAACATCGGACCATCCGGGAGGCGGCCCGGCCTCACGGCAGTCCACCAACGCTCCCGCCAGTTCAGGAGAGAACTCCAGGGCACCCGACATGCGGTCCTCGAACACTTCGAGATCGATGACCGTCAGGCTGCCCTCCATGCGGTCGGCCGCACAGTGACAGGGCCCGACGAGACCGGCATCGGCCACACACGCATCCATGAAGGCGATGAGCGGTTCGATCGCGAGCAACCCCGGTGCGCCATCGACGGAGACGGTCGGCCGAGCAAGCGTGCCCGGATTGCCGAACCCCGCGTCAGCATCAGCGGAGCCGGCGCCAGTGGTCGCTGGCTCCACCTCAATCACGGTGGCTGAGCACGCCAACATGCTCGCCGATGCCAGCAGGGCGGCCGCCAGACGCGCACCCCGCTTCAGGTGGGGCCGCATCGATTCAGCCAGGCGGGAGGTTCGCCAGCCGGCGCGCATCGAGCAGCACCGTATCGGCCATGTCGGCGGTGAGACGGCCAGTGAAGGTGTTCTGCTGACTGGGATGGAACGAGCAGATGATGCGGGAGATGCCGCCGAGCGGCGCAGGCTCGGCTGACCCATCGGCGGCGGGCACCTCTGCGATCGCACCGTGGCCGAAGCGGGGTCGCGGCCGCACCCCGCCGATCGTGCACAGCACGCCGTAGGCAAACGCGCCCAGGGCAACCGCGATGCGAGCGTTGACCAGCAGCGCCAGCTCGCGCTCGAGGAATGGACGGCAGGTGTCCCGCTCGGCGGTAGTGGGCTTGTTGGCCGGCGGCGCGCAGCGCACCGCCGCGGTGATGTAGGCGTCGCGCAGCGCAAGCCCGTCGCCGGCGCGCACCGACGTCGGCTGGTTGGCGAAGCCGCAGCGGTGCAGCGCCGCGTAGAGGAAGTCTCCCGAGCGATCGCCGGTGAACATCCGGCCCGTGCGGTTCGCGCCATGTGCAGCCGGCGCCAAGCCGACAAGCACGACCGCTGCGGCAGGGTCGCCGAAGCCAGGCACGCCGCGGCCCCAGTAATCCTCGTCGGCAAATGCGGCCCGCTTGTCGACGGCGGTCTGCTCGCGCCAGGTCACGAGCCGATCGCAGCGCCTGCATGCCACGACCTCGTCGTTGAGCAAGCGCAAGGCCGCGATGCCGGGGCTTGCCCGCTCTTGTTCGCTGCGCTCACCGGCCACTCGGGCCACGGCGTCGCCATGCGGCTCCGCCTCTTGGACATCGCCGGGCTGGCTCGGTGGGGCGCTCACCCTGCGAGTGTGCCAGGCAAGTAGCTTCGGCCCGGTGCCGAACCGAACTCGACCCACGCTGCTGCTGTTCGTCCGGCACGGCCTCACGCCGACCACCGGCGTCGAGCTGTACGGCCGGCGGCCCGGAGTGCACCTGTCGGAAGCCGGAACGCAGCAAGCGCAGCGTGCAGCAGAGCGCATCGCCGCAGGCGGGCGCCGGGTGGCAGCCGTCTATGCCAGCCCGCTGGAGCGTGCCCAGGAGACCGCGGCACCGATTGCTGCCGCCCTCGGACGCCGCGTGCACACCCATGACGGCCTCAACGAAGCAGACATGGGCCGCTGGACGGGCCGCAAGCTCAATCAACTCCGCAAGCTGGCGGCGTGGTCGCAGGTGCAGCGCTACCCCAGCGGCTTTCGTTTCCCCGACGGCGAGACGTTCCGCCAGATGCAGGCGCGCATAGCGGCGACGGCGAGCGAGCTAGCTGCCCGCCACCGCGGCGCAACCGTGGTCGCGGTCAGCCACGCCGACCCCATTCGGGCGCTGGTGGCTGACGCCATGGGCACCCATCTCGATCTCTTCCAGCGGATCGTGGTGTCGCCGTGCTCGGTGACAGCGATCCTGTACACCGCTGACGGCCCGGTCGTGCTGGCGACCAACAGCACGTCCGACCTCGCAGCATTGGCTCCGGCATGAGTGACGATTTCGACCTCCGCAATCCCGACACGTTCGTGGCGGGCACGGTCGGGCCGGCCGGCCAGCGGATCTTCTTTCTGCAGGCAACTGAGGCAGGCCACGTGGTCTCGCTGAAGCTGGAGAAGGGACAGGTCTGGGCGCTGGCGAACCTGCTCAGCGAGCTGCTCGAGGGCGAGAGCTACGAGGGACCCGCGGCGGCCTTCGGCGAGCTGGTCGAACCGGTGACCGCCGCATGGACCGTCGGCCGCCTCGCCACCGGCATGGACACCGAGGGCAAGGTCATCGTGGTGATCGCCGACGAGATCGATGACGATGATGACGACGACGACGCAGGTGCCTCAGGAGAGATGTCACCCGAGGACGACGAACGCACCGGCGGCCGCGGCCGCTTCCATCTCGACTACGCGATGGCGCTCGGCTTCGCGCAGCAGGCACTGCTGCTCGTCGAAGAAGGCCGCGACTTCGGCATGCGCAACGGGCACCGTCCGCCCAAGACATGAACAGTGCGGTTCGCGATCGGCCCCATTCGCACTGTCTCCCCATGAATGAGGGCGGCGCGTGAACGCACCCTCCCCACACCACCTGATGCCGACCGACGAGGACGGCGAGCAGCTGAAGCTGCCGGTGATCCGGGATGCGCCTGTGGCAGACGTGCTCGAGGTGCTGCGGGGGGGCGACATCTCGATCCTGGGACGGATGCCCTACAGCAGCAACGCCACCTTCCTGGTGCGGATCGACCACGCCACCATGCCGACGGCCGCGATCTACAAGCCGGAGCGGGGAGAGCGACCGCTGTGGGATTTTCCCTCTGGCCTGTATCGGCGCGAGATCGCCGCGTTCGAGCTGTCGGAGGCATTGGGATGGCACGTCATCCCGCCGACAGTTGAGCGCGACGGCCCGCTCGGGGTGGGGTCGGTTCAGCTGTTCATCGACGCCAACTTCGAAGAGCACTACTTCACGCTGGTTGCCGAGGACCGGCACCATGGCGACCTGCGGCGGATCTGCGCCTTCGATCTCATCGCCAACAACACCGACCGCAAGTCGGGTCACTGCTTGGCGTCGCGCTGGGGACCGATCTACGGCATCGACCAGGGCCTGTGCTTCGCCAGCGACTTCAAGCTGCGGACGGTCATCTGGGACTTCGGCGGAGAACCGTTCGACGACGAACTCGGCGCTGCCATCGGCTCGGCCGCCGATCCGCCTGCCGAGCTGGCGCAATGGCTGCGGCCCGACGAGCTCAGCGCGCTCGCTGAACGCGCCGAATGGCTCGCCAGCTTCGGCAAGTTCCCCGATGACGACGGCGGCCGCCGCTGGCCCTGGCCGCTGGTTTGACTAGCGCGACTTGAGGGCTTCGATCAGCGCCGGCATCACCTTGTGCACGTCGCCGACGATGCCTAGATCGGCGACACCGAAGATCGGCGCTTCGGGGTCCTTGTTGATGGCCACGATGTTCTTGGAGCCCTTCATGCCCACCAGGTGCTGGGTGGCACCGGAGATGCCGCAAGCGATGTAAACGCTGGGCTTCACCACCTTGCCGGTCTGGCCCACCTGCTTGGCATAGGGAACCCAGCCGGCATCCACGATGGCGCGCGAAGCACCAGACGCGGCCCCCAGCAGGCCCGCCAGCTCGTCGACCATCGAATACGCCTCGGGCTGGCCCAGCCCTCGACCGCCCGACACCACCACTGCGGCGTCATCGAGTTGCGGGCCCGAGCGCTCCTCGGCATGGCGACCGGTCACCGTCGCGCGCCCCGCCTCACCTGGGTCGACTGCTGCCACGCTCTCCACCGCAGCAGCCCCGCCGCCGCTCGGCTCGGCCTCGAAGCTCTTCGGGCGGAACATCGCGAGCGCCGGCGCCGGTGCTCGGTACGCGGTGAAGATGTTCTGTGTGCCGCCGAAGATGGGCTCCTCGGTGACGAGGCCACCGTCGACAATCTCGGCGCCCACGTTGTTGGTGGAAACCGGACGGTCCGCCAGCACCGCCAGGCGGGCGGCGGTGTCGCGCCCGTCGGTGGTCTGGCCGAAGAACACGGCATCGGGCGAGGTGGCTTCGATGTGCCCGGCGAGCGCTGCGGCAGCGTGCACGCCGACCAGCCCGTCGCCAAGTCCTTCGAGTGCGTACACGGTCGACACGCCGTGCGCGCCCAGCTCGGCGGCCATGGCTTCGCCGTGTGCCGGCGCGAAGGCGGTGACGGTGTCGGCCAGCGTGCGGGCCTTGGTGGCCAGTTCCAGCGTGAGGCCGGAGGGGCCGTCGGCGTCGCCTTCAGCGAAGAGCAGAATCTGTGCGAGCGTCATTGCAGGTGGTTCCAGTCGGGATCGTGGGTGAGTGGATCAGAAAGCTGAGTCAGCCGGTAGCTGGCGGGCGGATCAGATGACCTTGAGCTCGGTGAGGAACTCGACGATGTTGGCGTGGGCATCGCCCTCGTCGGTGATGATCTCGCCGGCCTCGCGCTCGGGCGCATCGGTCACCTCGACCGTCTCCTGGCGTGCCCCGGCCACGCCGACCGCGGCCGCATCGATGCCGAGGGCTGCGAGATCCTTCGAGTCGACCGGCTTCTTCTTGGCTGCCATGATCCCCTTGAACGAGGGGTAGCGAGGCTCGACCACGCCCGCGGTCACCGAGACGACGGCCGGAAGGGCGCACTCGACCTGGTCGTAACCGTCCTCGGTCTGCCGCTGGACGCTGGCGACGCCGTCGGAGATCTCGATCTGCTTTGCGAACGTGATCGACGGCAGCCCCATCACGCCGGCGATCATCTCGGGAACGGTGCCGGTGTACCCGTCGCTGGACTCGACGCCGGCGAGCACGAGGTCGGCTTCGAGCCCGGCTATCGCGGCGCCGAGAACCTTGGCCGTCCCGAGCGCGTCGCTGCCAGCCAGTGCGTCGTCGCTGATGAGCACCGCGTCGTCGGCGCCCATGGCGAGCGCCGTCCGCAGACCGCTGGTCTCCGAACGGGGTGCCATCGACACCAGCGACACCTGGCCACCGCCAGCCGCCTCTGCGAGTTGCAGCGCCATCTCGACGCCGTAGGAGTCAGATTCGTCCAGGATCAGCTTGTCGTCCCGGTTCAGCGTCCCGGTCTCGGGAACCAACTCGCCCGGGATAGCCGGGTCTGGGATCTGCTTGACGCACACAACGACCTTCATGGGGCGAGAGTCTGCCGACTCACAGCTTCGATGCCACACCCGTTGTCTGATGGCGCTCGCAAGCTCCAGCTTTGTCTCGTGGCGCTCGCAGGCTCGCGTCAGCCCAACAGCCCATTCACTCTCGGCCTCATTGCCGAACTCGTTGCTTGATGGCGCTCGCCGGCTCGCGTCGGGGCGAGACTTGCGCGGTGCGTGTCTTGCTGCTGGTCAACGATTCGGCATCGTCGACAACGGCCCGCACCCGCGTGCTCATCCACACGGCGCTCTCGGAGCGGCACGACACCGAGGTGGCCTTCACCAACCGGCGAGGGCACGCGGCTCGCCTGGCACGGGGGGCGGCGACCACCGGCACCGACGCAGTGGTGGTGCTCGGCGGCGACGGCACGCTCAACGAAGCCGCCAATGGCGTCGCCGGCACCGACTGTGTGCTTGCCGCGTTGCCGGGCGGCTCCACCAACGTGTTCGCACGGACGATCGGCACACCCGACGACCCGCTGGCGGCGACCGAGGCCGTCCTTGACGCATTCGAGCGCGGCAGCATCACCTCTGCGGGGCTCGGACGCACTTCGGGCCGTTATTTCCTATTCCACTGCGGCATGGGACTTGACGCTGCGATCGTGGAGCAGGTCGAGCGGCACCCGACGCTCAAGCGCTACCTCGGCCACCCGCTATTCCTGCTCGCGGGCATCGACACGCTGCTGCGCCGCTACGACCGCCGGACCGGCACGCTGAGCGTGCGCACGACGGCGCCGGCAGCCGCGACTATCGACGGATGCTTCGTTGTCGTCGCGGCGAACACCGACCCATACACGTTCCTCGGGAGCCGTCCGGTGCGGATCGCTCCCGCAGCAACGCTGCGCACCGGACTGTCGGTAGTGGGACTGCGGTCGCTCCGATTCGCCGACGCGCTGGACGTGCTCTCCGCGGTATTCCGGGCCAACGGCAGCCTGAGCGACACCGATCCGAGCGTCGTGCAGCGCATCGACGACGTGCGCGATGTCACCGTGACAGGGATGCACCCATTCGGTCACCAGCTCGACGGTGACCACCTCGGTGCCGTCAACGAGCTCCAGCTCGAGTGGGTTCCCGACGTGCTGCGCCTAGCCATCCCCACGACATCTCGTTGAGTCCGGCGGCATTCCGGCATCAGACAACCGAGCGAAGCTCCGACTCGTTGTGACCTAAAGCCACTGGTCAGAGGCTGTTTCTGGCCGGTCGGTAAACGTTCGTATAGTAACCGGCCCCAACAGGCCCCGCAACCCGGTCGCACTGCTGCTGCGCCGCGACTCGGCGCGATGCGCTCCGAGGGACCAGCACCCGCCTAGCTGCTGGGTTTCCGCGCCGACACGCCCTGCTGGCCGAGTCACGCAGCCGACGGCCCCCAGGCATGCGTTGCGGCCCGTTTTGCGCGCTCGCAAAACGAACGATTCACGGCCGCGCCGGCCGCACGGACGGCACAGATGCATGGGTCCCTCCGTATCGGGCGACGCGGCCGTGGATCACACACAACCACCTGCATTGGCAACGGAGGACTCCCGCCATGACCAAACGAACCCTCGCGGCGCTGGCGGCGCTGCTTGTCGCCGCGTCCACGCTCACTGTCATCGCGGCAGCGCCCGCCGGCGCTCACGGCGTCACCGTGCGCCGCTGCGCCTATGACCCGTTCGCGGGCAATCAGTGCTGGAACGAGACGAGCTACAACCACTACCACACGCCCGTACAGCGAAATCTGACATGCGGCGAGGGGATGCTCGGCACCTACCCGAACTGCTACCCGGCCCCGTCCACCAACGAGAACCACGACCCCAACGCCGACAAAGACGACGACAGCGGCGGCGGCGATGACTCCGGCGGCGACGACGACTCCGGCGGCGACGGCAGCGGCTCAGGCTCCGGCTCGGGTGGCTCCGGCGACGATGGCGGGGGCAGCTCAGGCGACGACGGAGGGTGAAGATGACGGCAGCGGCTCCGGCACCGGATCGGGCAGCGGCTCCGGCACCGGCGGCTCGGGCTCGGGTTCGGGCTCGGGTTCGGGCAGCGGCTCAGGAGGCGGTAGCTCCACGACCACGACCACTGACCCTTGCGCGACGTGGGCGAGCAGCATGCAGAACGCGCTCAACACAGCGAATCCCGACGGCACCTACAACATCAGCCCTGCCCCGTCGGGATGCGGGATTACGACGCAGGAATTGCTGGGCAAAGCACGAGTCGCAGGCGTCAACATAACCCGTGAGATGCAGCAGATTTTCGATGACTGGACAGAGGCCACGGAGGGAGTGGCCAAGCTCAATGACGAGGAACGCGATAAGGCATGGGCGGAGTATCAGAAAGCCTGGACTGCGGTGCCTGAGCCGTTGCGGGACGCCGCCACCGCAGCAGCCTGCTACGCCATTATCCCCGCCACGAAGGGCAAAGCGCTGAAAGGCGGGGCGCTGGCGGCGGCTTGCGGCGCTGCGCTCGGCATTGACCTAACGATCCCGGACCTCCCGCCCGATGACGGCGGCGGCTCCGGATCGGGCGGCTCCAGCCAGCAGCCGACGCCGAACCCGAACGCCCCCGACGGCGACTACAACGGCGACGGCGAGACCACGAGCGACGAATTGGGTATGGCGAATCAGAAGCACTGGGACGAGGAAATCACCGACGAGGAGTACGAACGGATCGTCTACAAGTTCTTCTGCGACAGCGGTGACAGCGACTACTGCAACAAGTGAGGCGGAAAACGACGATGAGCGCCGAGCGCTAACCTGAGCCTGTGGAAACGTCGCTGAATTCCGCCCAACCGCTTTGGAATTGGAAGTGGACGGCCTGGTGCTGCGCGTGTCTCGTCGGCTCCGCAGCAGCGTCGAGTCTTTTGATTGGCCCAGGCGCTCGCTTCGCGGCATGGGCTGTATGGATTGGCCCGCTGTGGTTGACAATCACGTTGTATTCGCGTGCCTCGCGGCGACAGCGCCGCGAGGCATCGGCGGCCAGCGGCACCTAGGCGCGAGCGCCTCGCCGCTGGCCGGCTGGTCTAGCTGAGGCTCAGCGCCCCGGTTGACGGCCGAGGAAGCGCACGAGGCAGCCTTCAGACACGAGGCCGGGGAGCTCACCGACGCGGAGCACTACCGGATCATCTACAAGTCCTGGTGCGACAGCGGCGACAGCGACCTGCGGCAAGTGAGGCGGGAAACGACGATGAACGCCGCGAACTACCCTGACGCCATGGTTTCGACGCGGCAGGGCGATTGGCGCAAGACGCGTCATGACGTGATGGAACCGGAGTTGCCGTCGTGGTGGCGGCCTGACTTCACGTCTCGCTACGCGAGAGAGCGCCAAGCACAGGCGTTCTATGTGACGATCCCCTTTATCATAGCGGCGTTCTTGTTCCGGCTGTTGGTGGGCCTTGACTTCTACATGAGCTTCGCTGCCGCCGCGCCGTTTGCAGCCATCGGCTGGCTTGGCTTGCGAGCACGGCTGAAGTACCGCCGCGAACGCCGCCTGTAGACCGTTACGGGTTGTGCGGACTGCTAGCGCGCTCAGCGGCGCTGTAGCGCCTGCTGTGGGGCAGGCTGCTGCTTTCCGCTTGCGGGACCCCTCAGGGTCGGCTCAGATCGGCGCTGAGGGGTTTTGCGCGTGCTGGTTCGGCGGCCCTGTTGTGATCGGGCCGCTCGACGGGCCGCCTTGGCGTGGCCGCAGCCGAGGGACTGGCTTCGAGAGGGATGTGGTGCACATCGCTGGCGGAGGGCAGCGAGGAGCGGCTGCGCTCAACGCCGGTGGCCGCGTGGCAGAAGCGGCGCTCGCGGACATCAGGCCGCTGCGCTGAGCACAAACGCTGTCAGTGCCTCAGCTCTGAGCGCGCTTGGGCTAATTCAGTCTCGGTGAGCTTCCCGTGCACGGCTTCCCAATCTGCGACGACGTCGCTGAGGCCCTGGGTGACAAGCCGACTGCGTGCTGCATCGGCCAGCCATAGGGACACGCTCGGATCCTTGGCTGCAGCGGCTTCGCTAACCGCAGCCGCCAGTCCTGACTCGAGTGAGACAGTGAGGCGTTCGGTGGTCACGGTCAGAATCGTACGCCTTCGTGACTGCAGGCGATCTCAGACGTCACGGCTCAGCGCAACGAGCTTGGTGTCCCGGCGGGCCGAGCCACCACCCAAACGGTCGTCAGGCGAGCGTGCGCAGGGGGATCTGCACTACGGCTTCGGACCCCGGCGGGGGCGTCCGGCGCCGAACCTCGAAGGTGCCGCCGAGATCGGACCCGCACAGCGCCCGGACGATCGAGGTGCCGAGCCCGCCTGATCGCTGCGAGTCGTAGTCGGCCCGGATGCCGACACCATCGTCGCGCACCACCATCGACAGCAGATCCGGCGACGGCCGGGAGATCTCCACCTCGACGTGGCCGATGGGGCTCTCGTCGAGCGCCGGCGCCGCCTCAAGCGCCTGGTCCTCGATCTCCCACAACTGGGGAAAGGCGTGGTCCACAGCATTCTGGAGCAGCTCATTGAGCACCACGGCCAGCGAAGTGGCCGTCTGCGATCGCAGCCTCCCCGCTTCGCAGGAGACGGTGAAATCGATGGGCCGCTCCGGGAACGTGATGCTCTGTCGCATCGTCTCGGTCAGCGTCTCGGCCACATCGCAGAAGTCGACATCGTCGGTGGTCTCGGTCGACAGCGTCTGGTGCACCAGCGCGATGGCACGAATGCGTCGCACTGCCTCGTCGAGCGCCCGATTCGCCTCGCGCGACTCCAAGCGGCGAGCCTGGATACGCAGAAGCGACGAGACCGTCTGCAGGTTGTTGGTGACCCGGTGGTGAATCTCTCGGATCGTGGCGTCCTTCGAGATGAGCAGCCGGTCGCGGCGCCGCAGCTCCGTCACGTCACGCAGCAGCACCAGGGCGTTGCGCACGGGCGTGTCGGTGAGCGGCAGCGCCTGCAACTGCACCGTCACTGACTGGTGCTCCACTTCGTCCACCACGGGGATCCCGCCGCTCATGGCCCGCCCCACGACGTCCGGTCCGAGATCAAGGTCTCGCACGCGGCGCCCTTGCACATTGCCGCCAACCCCGATGCGGTGCAAGGCGCTGACCGCATTGGGCGTGGCGAATCCGATGCGTGTCGTCTCGTCGGTCAGGAACAGCCCATCGCCAACCCGCGGGGCTTCTTCGTGGGTGACATCGGCCCCCCGATACGGAAATGAGCCGGCTGCGACCATGCGGGCGAGGCGTCCGAACGTCGCGATGTAGGTGCGCTCGAGCTCGCCGGGATCACGGATGTCGGTGAAACGCGGCGTCACCTCGCTGCTCATCACGGCAATCGTCACGCCATCGAACGTCACCGGCACCGCAGTGATGCGTGCGCGCCGGTCGCCTGGCACGCGCAGGCCCTCGCCGGTCACGATGACGCCGCGGGCGAATGCCTCTGACACCAAAGGCCGCTCGCCGGCGGCGACGCAGAGCCCGATGTGGTCGTCGCGGTACAGCGTGCGGCCGGTCGTGGGCCGGATCTGGCCGATCACGGTCAGCGGTGTCTCGGGACCGAGACGGCGCCACGGACGGGGCGGGCCGTCGGGGCGGTTCGAGTCATGGTCGGCGACTTTGTCGGGCAGCTCGTCGAGTGCGGTCACCTGTCCAGGCACGAAGAGCAGCAGGTCGGAGAACGACAGGTCGGCCAGCAGCGACCACCATGCGAGCAGGCGGCGCAGGTGCTCGCGCGGGCCGTCGCCGGAGTTGTCGCGCACGCTGTCTGCGGGCAGCGGCCGGTCTGCGGGCGCCCGCATCCGAATCTCAGTCGGCTGCGAAGCCGATGCGCCGATCGCCGGCCGGACCCAGCTCCAGGTAGGCGAGCTTGTCGATGGGCACGCCGACGCGGCGCCCGCTGCGATCGTTCAGCCAGAGCACCGTGTCGTCGCCGCTGAGCGCGCCTTCGAGCGATGCCGCCGCGTCTTCAGCAGCCTCGTCGTCGATCTCGACGCTGAGCTCCCGACCGCCGTGCGTGATGCCGATCCGGATGTCCATGCCCGCAGGCTACCGGTGGGGTTCGGCGCGAACGCCGAGCCGCGCCGAGTGCACCCGGCGCCGTCGCCCATTTTCGGCAGCTTGTGCGACAAGGGTGAGAGGCCTGCAACATGCCCGCGTCTTCACCCTCACATGGATACAACGGTATAACTCTCTATATAGTGAGCCAGTGATCACGAAATCTGTCGCCTCAGAGCGATTGTCCGCAGCGGGTTCCCAGCCGTTCGAGGCGGTTGCCTTGGGTTATGCGCGTGTCTCGACGGCCGAGCAGTCGCGTAGCGGGCTGGGTATTGCTGCGCAGCAGTCCACCATCGATGGCTGGGCCGCCAGTCGCCTGGGCCAGTTCGCCGTGGAGCACCACGAAGAGAATGGCGCCAGTGGGATGGTGGCCCCTGAGAAGCGGCGCGTGCTCAGCAAGCTGCTGAACCGACTGGCCGATCCCGCCGATCCTGCCAAGGTGCTCGTTGTTTCGCGACTCGACCGGCTCGGGCGCAACGTCATCGACGTGCTCGATTTGATGGACCGCGCAGAGCGGGAGGAATGGTCGGTGGTGATGCTCGACTTGGGCGTCGATGCCACCACACCCGCCGGGCGCATGGTCGCCACCGTGATGGCCGCCATGGCGCGCATGGAGCGAGATATGACTTCCGAGCGCACTCGATTGGCTCTGGCAGAGCGTGCTGCGGTCGGGGTGCGGCTGGGTCGTCCCGTCAGCGACGAGACACGGGCGGCAGCTCGGCGTGCAAAGGCGCTGGCGGCCGATGGGCTGACGCTGCGAGCAATTGCCGACGCACTCACCGCAGAGCGCTTTCCTCGCGCCACGGGCGACCGGCAGCGTCCATGGAACCCCATGGCCGTCAAACGTGCGCTGCACACGCTGCATCTCGACCGTGAAGCCGAAGCCAAGGCAGCAGATGCCACCAGTCCGGCATCCGCCCCAAGCGCTCGCTGACCCGTCAGCCCGACGAACCCTCAACAGGAACCGGCGAAGGCCGCGGGAACTCACGCCGACGGCGGCGGGTCGTGTCGCCCATAGAACGAATGACCCTCGGCCTCGGGGTGCGTCGCCGCATCCACGCGAACAGCGGCGGCCAGAGAGCGAGAAACAGAAAGAGAGACACGAGCGTGAATGACAGCAAGTATCCAAAGGGCAACACCTCTGCGTCTGCCAACCGATGTGCGGACAGCAACGCCAAGCAGGTCGCTCCCGAACTTGCCAGCGCTTCGCGCCAGTCGCGGGGACGCATCGTGAGAAACTGCCGCCACGACAGCCGCTGTGCCTGCGCTGCACTCATGGCGTCAGAGTAGGACTCCGCTGGCGACCAGTGCCGGTCCGGCCCGCCTCAGCCTCGCGCCTTCGCCGTTTCCAGCCGTACTCGCATATGAGAATCGGGATGATTGCGGCGACGTCGGGAGTGCTGGCGATCCACCAACGCCAGTCCGTCAGCCAGCGAACGAGACCCCCCAAGACAGGGCCAGCTAGGGACGGCTCCCCAGATTTCTTCCCGAGATTCGCTCTTCTTCGGCTGGGTCGGTGCCTCGGCATCGACGTTCATGACGTCGGCGTAGTTCGTGGTGTTCATTCGTCGCCCTCCGCTCCCGGGTTGCAGTCGGTCGGGTCGGGGTTCGCGAACCACTGCGTGGGCCTGCAATACGGCAGGCTGCGCCGGTCCAGGCTGTCGCCGCCTGGCGCTCGGCCGGTGCCGGTCCCGCTCGGCCGCAGCACGCAGTCGGCTCGTCACCCGGGGCCTCAGCGACGTCGTCGCAGATTGGGAAGCCGTGCACGGGAAGTTCACCGAGACTGAGGTGGCCCAAGCGCGCTCAGAGCTGAGGCACTGACAGTGTTTGTGCTCAGCGCGGCGGCTTGATGTCCGGGAGCGCCGCTTCTGCCACACGGCCACCGGCGTTGAGCGCACGCTCCTCGCTGCCTCCGCCAGCGACGTGCACCGCGTCCCTCTCGAAGCCAGTCCCGCGGCTGCGGCCACGCCAAGGCGGCCCCGTCGAGCGGCCCGATCACAACGGCACCGCCGAACTAGCACGCGCAAAACCCCTCAGCGCCGGCCTGAGCCGACTCTGAGGGGTCCTGCAAACGATCTCGGGCACAGGCAAGCACGCTCGACAGCGCACCCAAGCGCACACAGCGCCTGCTACAAGCGCTCTCCGACGTGTCAGCCCGACGAAACCGCCTCAGCCACACGACGCACCCGCCTCACGAAACCCGTACACCACACGACGCGGATCGGCTGGCGGCTCGGGCCGCGCTCTGCCGAGCGTGGCCGGCTCGACGTTCGGAACGCGCCGCCGCTGCCAGCGGGCCAGCAGCGGCACAACCGCCAGCCAGTAAATCGCCAGCGTTCCCGTCGCCGCTAGGAACACAGGAAGCTGAAACGGGACCCAGCCGATTGCTAGGCCCGTCAGCACTCCGGCAGCTGCTGAGGCCGGTGCTCCGGTAGCGAGGAAGACCAGCCGTTCGCAGCGGTCGCGAGGGCGTAGCCTTTTCACAAATAGCCGCCAAAACGGCCCAGTCGATGTGCCCGCAGACATGGTGTCAGGGTAGTTCGCGGCGTCCATCGTCGTTTCCCGCCTCACTTGCCGCAGTAGTAGCTGTCGCCGCGGTCGCACCAGGACTTGTAGATGATCCGGTAATACTCCGCGTCGCTGAGTTCCCCGGCCTCGTATCTGAGGGCTGCCTCGTGCGCTTCCTCGGCCGTGGTCTTGCCGTCGCCGTCGTAGTCGCCGTCAGGGTCGTTCTGGTCCGGCTGCGGCTGCTGGCTGGAGCCGCCCGAACCGCCGCCCTTGCCGTTCTTGTTCGGCTCGGTGCAGTTTGGCGGCGTGCCGGTCTGCCCGTCGGGGCACATGTCGGAGCCGGAGCCGCCCGATCCGGAGCCGCTGTCATCGCTCGGTGGAGTCCACCCTTCCGGGATCAACTGCGGCAGCGGCGCTTTGGTGGACCCATATGCCAACGTGGCACATCCCCCAGCAAACGCAGCACCGCCCGGAGTCAAGGCCCCGGCAGTCCCAGCGCTGATAGTTGTGCCTGCTCCGTAGCACACCACGCCGCCGATAGCGGCCTGCGCTGCGGGGTTGAGGTTCTGCCAGCCCTGCAACATGGAACGGACCGCCGCAAGGTCGGCGTTGATGCGCTGCCGCTCGGACTCGCTGAGGGACTTCACGAACGCTTCCAACCCGGCGACCGCTCCCTTCGCTGCGGACGCAGCGGCGTTCTTGGTGGCTTCCGATTGCGCCTCCCAAGCCTTCGCCTCGGCCTCGGATACCTCGGCGTTGTTGTCGGCTACCCATTTCACAGCGCCGCTCAGCCAAGACCACCCCGTCGCCAGCGCGGCCCTCACAGCGCTCTGCGTGGGCCGCTGGCCCGAGCCGCCCGAACCACCGCCCTTGCCGTTCTTGTTCGGCTCGGCGCAGTTCGGCGGCGTGCCGGTCTGCCCGGCGGGGCATACGTCGGAGCCGCTGCCCGATCCGGTGCCGGAGCCGCTGCCGTCATCTTCACCCTCCGTCGTCGCCTGAGCTGCCCCCGCCATCGTCGCCGGAGCCACCCGAGCCGGAGCCTGAGCCGCTGCCGTCGCCGCCGGAGTCGTCGTCGCCGCCGGAGTCATCGCCGCCGCCGCTGTCGTCGTCTTTGTCGGCGTTGGGGTCGTGGTTCTCGTTGGTGGACGGGGCCGGGTAGCAGTTCGGGTAGGTGCCGAGCATCCCCTCGCCGCATGTCAGATTTCGCTGTACGGGCGTGTGGTAGTGGTTGTAGCTCGTCTCGTTCCAGCACTGATTGCCCGCGAACGGGTCATAGGCGCAGCGGCGCACGGTGACGCCGTGAGCGCCGGCGGGCGCTGCCGCGATGACAGTGAGCGTGGACGCGGCGACAAGCAGCGCCGCCAGCGCCGCGAGGGTTCGTTTGGTCATGGCGGGAGTCCTCCGTTGCCAATGCAGGTGGTTGTGTGTGATCCACGGCCGCGTCGCCCGATACGGAGGGACCCATGCATCTGTGCCGTCCGTGCGGCCGGCGCGGCCGTGAATCGTTCGTTTTGCGAGCGCGCAAAACGGGCCGCAACGCATGCCTGGGGGCCGTCGGCTGCGTGACTCGGCCAGCAGGGCGTGTCGGCGCGGAAACCCAGCAGCTAGGCGGGTGCTGGTCCCTCGGAGCGCATCGCGCCGAGTCGCGGCGCAGCAGCAGTGCGACCGGGTTGCGGGGCCTGTTGGGGCCGGTTACTATACGAACGTTTACCGACCGGCCAGAAACAGCCTCTGACCAGCGGTTATGGCTGCCGGACGGGGTCTGATGCCCGTCTTCGGTCGGGGCTTGCAGCCTGAATGCGGTGCCCGACAGGCCACCAATTTCAATGGGATATCGCTAGAGCGTTGCGTTCCAAGGTCATCAAGAATGCCGGTACCCCGGCCGACCGTGACGCTCAGCGATCAGGCGGGCTCGGTGCCTCGGTCGTCCAGACGCGGTGCGGGACCGATCCTGGGGCTGGATCTTGGGTCAGTCGGGCATGAGTGGCTGCTCGTGCGGTTCTGGTGGCATGTCCCGGATCCACTGGCGTGCTGCGCTGTGGGCGAGGTCGACGCGTCCGCGTGCGGTGGCCACGATCATGCCGGCGCGCACGAGCCGCTGGCGGTAGACGCCTGCATAGCTGATATCCACGTCGAGACGCTTGGCGATGTCCGCGAGACCTGAGTCGGCATCATCGACGGCCATCGCTCGCAAGAAGCGCCGGTCGACCGGCGAGAGGTCTCTCCAGACGGGTACGAGCACCACCCGGCTGACACGCTGATTGGCCTCGGCTATTCCCTTCTCGACATGGCGAAGCGTGATGTGCTCCGAATCGGCGGGTGCTGCTGCCCAGCTGTAGAAGCCGACGAGTTGCACCATGAAGGCGTATCCGGATGTCGCGGCGCACGCTGCGTCGAGCGCGCCGTCGTCGATCGTGCGGCTTTGTTGCACGATTGGCCCCGCGATCGCCAAACGAGTGGCGACCTGGCCGAGTTGCCCGACGTTGTGACGCGAGCAGCGATGCAAGAATGCCGACTGATCCTCGGTCTCGATGTACTCCTCGAACGGCGGCAGCGCGGCGCCCGCGAAGGCGACGGGACGCTCCTCACGGCGGCACACGTGCTGCATCACCGAGCCGAACTCCCTGATCTCGGCGCGATCGGCGCTCAACAGCTCGTCGATCGTGATCATGAGCCCTGTGCCGCGCTCGGCAAGCAGGTCTCCGAGCCGCGTGAGAGCTTCACGCAGGCCTTCGCTGTCGCCAAGCGAGGGTGCGTCGTCCAATTCCAAACCGAGCCCTGCGGCCTGGACGCCCCGCACCCGGCGCTTCGGCGGCCCGAGCAGCGCACGGAGATGCAAGTGCGCTGCCCGTTCGATCCGGGCAACGAGCCCAGCTCGTGAGGCATCCTCGGAGATGGTCAACCAGCCTTGTTCGCGGGCGATGTCTTCGACCGCATTGAGCAAGACGGTCTTGCCCGCTCCGCGCACACCGAAGAAGATCGAGGTGTAGTCAGGGTGATTGGTGCCGGTAGCGAGGGCTTCGTAGACCGAGTCCAGAATGTCGTCACGGCCGGCGATGACTGGCGGAGTTCTGCCGAATGTCGGGGCAAACGGGTTCGGCGAGTGTGCCATCACAGCGACCTCTGCAGGCAGGGCGGCTGGGCTTGGGCTGAATTGCCTCTCTGCATGTGCGTGGCCCTTGTCAACGGGGAGCTTTTGCGACCTTTAGTGTATTTGTTTCCTTTATTGTTTTTGTTTTCTTTATTGAGCGCCGCGCGCCGGGTCAGGAGCCGCAGGAGAGCTGGCTGCAACCGACTCGGGTGCGGGCACAGTCGGGGCGCAGTGCCGGACGCCCCCTCCGGGCTCCGAAGCCGTGGTGCAGATCCCAGCTGCGGACGATCGCCTGACGATCGCGTGGGTGGTGGCTTGGCTTGTCGCGACGCCAGACTCGTTGCCCTGAGCCGAGAAGTCTGAGATCGCCTGCAGTCACGAAAGCGTACGATTCTGACCGTGGCCGTCGAACGCCTCACCATCTCCCTTGAGTCAAGACTCGCGGCCGCGGTTCGTGACGCCGCTGCAGCCAAGGAGCAGAGCGTGTCGGTATGGCTGGCCGAGGCAGCATGCAGTCGGCTCCTCACCCGGGGCCTCAGCGACGTCGTCGCAGATTGGGAAGCCGTGCATGGGAAGTTAACCGAGACTGAATTGGCCCGAGCCCGCACAGAACTGAGGCATTGACGGCGCTTGTGCTCAGCGCAGCGGCTTGATATCCGGGAGTGCCGCCTCTGCCCACGGCCACCGGCGTTGAGTGCAGCCGCTCCTCGCGGCCCTCCGCCTGCGACATGCGCCACTTCCCTCACGAAGCCAGTCACGCGGCTGCGGCCACGCCGAGCCCCGGCCCAGTCGAGCGGTCCGATCACAACGGCGCCGCCGAACCAGCACGCGCTACAGGCGCTCGCTGACGGTCAGCCTGACAAAATCCCAGCAGCCGCCTCAGCCTTGCGCCGCTGCTGCCTCACGAACCGCACATACGACACGACGCCGAAGCCCAGGACGACGGCCATTACGACTAGAGGCGGGACGCCAAGCCACATCATGAGCTGAGCCGCCATTGATCCAACAAATGCACCTGCAAACAGTCTCGGCCACCTCAACGGCTGCACCGTGCTCAGGCCGTCGCTGTGCGTCACGGTCATGGAGTCAGCATATCTCTCGGCGCTCATTGGCCTGCCACTGCGCAGGACCCCTCAGCGCCCGCGTATCGAGGGCAGCCGACGCGCTCCAATGAGGATGTTTGCCAACAATCCGCGTCGGCTGCCCCGACCAATAGGCCAGCGAGCCAAGCCAGCAGCTAGCGGTCTAGAGGTGGCGTTCGCGGCGGTATTTCAGCCGTGCTCGCAAGCCGAGCCAGCCAATGGCCGCAAATGGAGCTGCGGCAGCAAAGCTCATATAGAAGTCAAGGCCGACTAGCTGCCGAAACAAGAACGCTGCAATGACGAACGGAATCGTCACATAGAACGCCTGAGCTTGGCGCTCTCTCGCGTAGCGAGACGTGAAGTCAGGCCGCCACCACGACGGGAACTCCGGCTCCATAGCACCGTGACGCATCTTGCGCTGCCGTGCCGCGTTCACGGTGTCAGGGTAGCTCGGGGCGCTCATTGGCCTGCCAGCCGGTCGTAATGCTCGCCTCCGCCGAACAAGCACGCGCAGGGCCCCTCAGCGCCGACCTGATGAGCCGATTCGGAGGAGTCCCGCAAACGATCTCGGCTAGACCGGTCGTCGCCCTCGTCGCCTGTCAGGCACTTCACTGTCAGGGCGGCGCTCAGCCGCTACTGCGGGCGGCTGGGCGACACGGGGGCGACCGCCGCCGCCACCCGTGGCCATAGCAGCGCTCCTGCGGGCCGCTTCAGGACGGTCGCCGGCGACCGCAATCCGCCGAAAAACGACCATCGCAAGAAGTGCCAGAAGCATCAGGAACAACGTCCGAGGCAACCACAAGAAAACCGCGGGACCCAGAACAAGCACGGCGACAGCTACCACCATGAAACCGCGTCCGGCGTTGCGCCGGTCGAAGCCCCAGAAACCGCTCGGACTCTGCGCTGTCACCTCAGGATCGGCAGCGCGGCGGGCGGTCAGGGAGCCAGTCCAGAAGCCCGCCCGTCTCGCGGCGATCACAGCCTTGCAGGCTGCGTAGCGTTCGGGATTTCTCCGCTTCTGCCAAGCTAAACCCAGCCAGCTCACGGCCCCACAAGCAGCGACAGCGACCGTGAACAAGGCCCATTCAGCTGCGCTGGTCGGCACCGGCCGCTGATCTGGTGCCACCCGCTCCATCCCAAAGAGCCAGATCGGCAGGAAAGTCATGCAGCCCAGGTATGGCCACAAGGACATCCGCCGCAGCGCCTGCGAGTAGGTGCGGTCGTTGGTGGTGGCTGCCACGTCGGTGTGCTCCTCGGCGGTCGTGGTGTCAGGGTAGTTCGCGGTGTTCATCGTCGTTTCCCGCCTCGCTTGTTGCAGTAGTAGCTGTCGCCACGATCGCACCAGGACTTGTAGATGATCCGCCAATACTCCGCGTCGGTGAGCTCCCCGGCCTCGTATCTGAGGGCTGCCTCGTGCGCTTCCTCGGCCGTGGTCTTGCCGTCGCCGTCGTAGTCGCCGTCGGGATCGTTCGGGTCCGGCGTCGGCCGCTGGCTGGAGCCGCCCGAGCCGCTGTCATCGCTCGGCGGGGTCCACCCTTCCGGGATCAGCTGCGGCAGCGGCAGCGACTCGGTTTTGTATGCCGCGTAACTACACGCACCGCCGAACGTCGCCCCGCCAGCGACAGCAGCACCGCCGCTTCCGACAACGACGGGAACGGCCGCAGCGCCGAACGTCAGCCCGACGAAACCGCCTCAGCCCCGCGGTGGGTGTTGCGCCGGCGCTTGATCCACTCGTAGACCATGCCGACAATCGCGACGCTAAGCATGAGCATCACTCCGGCCCACAAAGACCGTCGGGCAATCACTTGGCCTAGAAACAAGACTGGCAACATGCACGACAGCCACGACAACCAGCGCCACATGCCTTCGCGTTTCTTCTGCAGCGGGGCCAGCGTCGCGGCGTCGGCGCTCATGGTGTCAGGGTAGCTTGGGGCGCTCATCGTCGTTTCCCGCCTCACCTGCATTCGTGGGTGTCGCCTTGGTCGCAGGCGTACTTGCGCCAAATCCGCATGTATTCCTCATCGGTGATCTCCTCGTCCCAGAGCTTCTGATCCGCCTTCTTCAGTTCCTCGCGCGAGGTCGTGCCGTCGCCGTCGTAGTCGCCGTCAGGATCGTTCGGATCAGGCGTCGGCTGCTGGCTACCGCCACCTGAGCCGGAGCCACCCGAGCTGCCGGTGCCGGGGTCACGGTAGTGAATCTCCAGAGCAACAAGCGCATTCGTACAGCCAAGACCGGCCACAACTTGTGTCCAGCCGGGAATCTTGGCGGCCTTGCCCTTCGTCCTGACATAGATGGCGACAACACCGGCGCAGAGGAGAAACTCGTTGGTGGCATCCAAGTATTCGTAGCCCGGAACCTCATAATTCCAGGCTGCTTTGAGCGTTTTGCGAAGGTCTTCGTACGCCTGTTCGGTTGCCTCGCGCTCGCCCTCGACGGCCTCGCCCTGGTACTCAGAAATCTTGCGGCCTATTTCGGCGAGCTTGCTCTTGATCTTGTTGAACATCTCGTTTGTGGTGGAGCCCTTGCACGCCGCCGGCGCGGCTGGCGGCGCGGTGTAGGTGCCGGTGCCGTCGTTGTTCTTGTTGACCGCTGCGATCACGGCGTTTGCCCAGTCGCCACAGGGGTCGGTGCTCGTGGTGGTAGTCGTAGTGCCGCCGGTGCCGGAGCCACCCGAGCCGCCGGTGCCGGAGTCATCTCCCCCGGAGTCATCTCCGCCGCCCGAGTCATCTTCTCCGGAGTCATCTCCGTCTGAGCTGCCCCCGCCATCGTCGCCGGAGCCACCCGAGCCGGAGCCTGAGCCGCTGCCGTCGCCGCCGGAGTCGTCGTCGCCGCCGGAGTCATCGCCGCCGCCGCTGTCGTTGTCTTTGTCGGCGTTGGGGTCGTGGTTCTCGTTGGTGGACGGGGCCGGGTAGCAGTTCGGGTAGGTGCCGAGCATCCCCTCGCCGCATGTCAGATTTCGCTGTACGGGCGTGTGGTAGTGGTTGTAGCTCGTCTCGTTCCAGCACTGATTGCCCGCGAACGGGTCATAGGCGCAGCGGCGCACGGTGACGCCGTGAGCGCCGGCGGGCGCTGCCGCGATGACAGTGAGCGTGGACGCGGCGACAAGCAGCGCCGCCAGCGCCGCGAGGGTTCGTTTGGTCATGGCGGGAGTCCTCCGTTGCCAATGCAGGTGGTTGTGTGTGATCCACGGCCGCGTCGCCCGATACGGAGGGACCCATGCATCTGTGCCGTCCGTGCGGCCGGCGCGGCCGTGAATCGTTCGTTTTGCGAGCGCGCAAAACGGGCCGCAACGCATGCCTGGGGGCCGTCGGCTGCGTGACTCGGCCAGCAGGGCGTGTCGGCGCGGAAACCCAGCAGCTAGGCGGGTGCTGGTCCCTCGGAGCGCATCGCGCCGAGTCGCGGCGCAGCAGCAGTGCGACCGGGTTGCGGGGCCTGTTGGGGCCGGTTACTATACGAACGTTTACCGACCGGCCAGAAACAGCCTCTGACCAGCGGTTATGGATCTTCTCAGAGCGTCAGAGACAGCCTCTCGGGGATCCTGACTTCGATATCTCGTCGGGGCCTCGGCCTTGGCGCGCGAGCGGACTCAATCCAGATTCAACGAGATACAGCCGGAACAACCAGACGCTGTGCAGATCATCGACTTGCCAAAATCTGCAAAGCCAACAAAATTCACAAGAGCAGGCGGCCCCGACTCCGTCGCGTTGACAACGTGCCGAGCAGCAGTACGCACCATGAGCAGCCGGAGCTAGGAACTGCAGGAGAGTTGGCTGCAGCCGACTCGGGTGCGGGCCCAGTCGGGGCGCACTGCCGCGTAGAACTCCCGGTCGGGTTGGTCGTCGTAAGGGCGGCGCATGACGTCAAGCAGTTCGTTGATGGCCTCGGGGCGGCCACCTGTGGCGGCGTCGATGGCGAGCTGGGCCAGGTAGTTCCGGAGGACGTACTTGGGATTGACCCGGTTCATCGCCCCGCCCCGTGCGGCGTCCGCGATGCCCAGCGCTCGCAATCGTGCCGCGTAGCGCTCGACGAACTCGCTCGTGGCTGAGCGGTGCTCGTCGGTGACCTCCGAGGGCTGGTAGTACGCGTCGGCGAGCGGGGCAATGCGCTCGGCAGGATCGATGCCTTCGGCGGTGTCGACTATGGCAAGCCGACGCCAGAAGACCGTCATGTCTGTCTCGACCAGCCGCAGCACTTCCAGCACACCGTTCGCCAGCTCGCGGTCGGCTTCGGTTTCCAGCGCCGGCAGTCCGAGCTTGGCGGCCATCATCACCGACCATTGCGCCTCGAAGTAGGGCACGTAGCCGTCGAGGGCTGCCTGCAGCGGCTCGGCCTCGCCGACCAGCGGATACAGGGCATTGGCGAGCTGCATGAGATTCCACTGCGCAACGGCCGGCTGGGTGCCGAAGCGGTAGCGGCGGTGGGCTGCGTCGGTGGTGTTGGGGGTCCAGTCGGGGTCGTAGTTGTCGAGCCAGCCGTAGGGGCCGTAGTCGATCGTGAGGCCCAGGATCGACATGTTGTCGGTGTTCATCACCCCATGCACGAAGCCGACCCGCAGCCATTCGCACACCATGTCCGCCGTGTGCCGCACCACTTCGGCGAAGAACTGCGCGTAGCGCTCCGGCGACGACCTGCCGGACCCGGCGCCGGCGGCCAGGTCAGGGAAGTCGGTGCTGATGACGAAGTCGGTCAGCGTGCGCAACGTGTCGATGTCGCCGCGGGAAGCGAATATCTCGAAGTTCCCGAACCGCACAAACGACGGCGCCACCCGGCACACCACCGCCCCGGGCTCGAGCTCGGCGTTGCCGTCGTAGAGCATGTCGCGCATCACCATGCCGCCCGTCGCCACCAAGCTGAGCGCCCTGGTTGTCGGCACGCCGAGGTGCGCCATGGCCTCGCTGCACAGGAACTCGCGCACCGAGCTGCGCAGCACTGCCAGGCCGTCGGCGGTGCGGGAATACGGCGTGGGACCGGCGCCCTTGAGCTGCAGCGTCTGGTGCTGGCCGTTGCGATCCACCACTTCGCCCAGCGCGATCGCACGGCCGTCGCCGAGCTGACCGGCCCAGTTGCCGAACTGGTGGCCGCCGTAGCAGTGGGCATGCGGATCCATGCCGTCGAGCAGCGTGCTGCCGCCGAACACTGCGGCGAACTCCGGGTTGCTCGCCAGGTCGGTGTCGAAGCCCAGCAGGTCGAAGATCTCCGCGCTGTGCGCCAGCAGGTGCGGTGCGGGCACCGGTGTCGGCTCGACCCTCGAGTAGCAAGCGCCCACTACCTGCCGGCGGTTGTTGCCGGCGTCGGGGTCGGCGGGAAGCGCGGCAGTGAAGCGATTGTCGAAACTGAGCTGGTCGAGCGAGCCGATCGGCGTCGGCGCTGCAGTGATGCTCACAGCAGCTTCAATCCCTCGTTGTAGCGGCGGGTCGGCAGGTGCTCCTCGCAGAGCAGGCGTGCCATGTTCTGGAATACACCGGCCGTCTCGCTGTCAGGATCCGCAGCGGCGATCGGCATGCCCTCGTCTCCCCCGGCTCGCAACTGCGGCACCAGCGGCACCTGCCCGAGCAGCGGCACGTCCAGCTCGTCGGCGAGCGCCTGGCCGCCTCCGGAGCCGAAGAGTTCGTAGCGCTTGCCGTCGTCGCCCGTGAACCAGCTCATGTTCTCGATCACCGCCCGCACCTGCAGATTGACCCGCCCCGCCATCTGGGCAGCGCGCTGGGCCACCTTCTGCGCGGCGGGCTGCGGCGTGGTCACCACCAGCATCTCCGAGCGGGGCAGGAACTGCGCCAGCGACAGCGAGATGTCGCCGGTGCCGGGCGGCAGATCGATCAGCAGATGGTCGGGCTCGTCCCAGAAGACATCGGTGAGGAATTGCTCGAGCGCCTTGTGCAGCATCGGGCCACGCCAGATGACCGGCTGGTCCTCGCGAGCGAAGAAGCCCATCGACATGCACCGCACGCCGTGCGCCTCGGTGGGCACCACCATCTGGTCGATCACGGTGGGCGGGCGCTGCACGCCGAGCATCCGGGGAATGGAGAAACCCCACACATCGGCATCGATGACGGCCGTGCGCGTGCCGCGCTGGGCCAGCGCTATCGCGAGGTTGACCGTCACGCTGGACTTGCCGACGCCGCCCTTGCCGCTGGCTACCAGCAGCACGCGGGTCTTGTTGCCTGCCTGGGCGAACGGCACCTCACGGCCTTCGGCGTGTCCGTGGCCGGCCTGGGTGCCCGCGGTGGCCGCCGGATCGCCGATGAGCTGGGCCCGCAACGTCGACTGCTCGGCCTCGTCCATGACGGTGAATTCCACGACCACGTCGTCGATGCCCTCGAGGGCGAGTCCTGCCTCGGTCACGGCGTGCGAAACGTGGCCAGCAGCCGGCCAGTCATTCGACGGAAGTGCGACCAGCACCTGCCCGGCTCGGCCTGCCACCGCGGCAGCGCGCAGCATGCCCATCTGGCCGATGGGCCGGCGCAGCTCGGGATCGATCACGTCGGCGACGGCAGCGGCCAGCTGCTGATCGGTGACGCTGGCTGGGCCGCCGTTAGCGGCTGACCCTCGACGCTTGCCCTTCACTGGGTGCCCCTGACCGGTTGCGATCGCTTGCCGCGCGGTGACTGCACCGGCGTTGCAGCCGCACCTGCCGTTCGACAAGCACGCTACTGCCGCAACCGACGTCGGCCGCAGCGCATCGCACTCGCTCGACTGAGCGCTCTCGCGGCCGATCTGCGGTCGGTTATTCGAGTTCGGCTTGCATTTCGGTGATTGCGGTTTCGAGGGCGGCGGCCATTGCGGGGGGCGGGTTGCGTTGCAGCGCTGCGCCGTAGTAGCCGATGGCAGCTTCGAGGTCGCGCTCGATGAAGCGGGCTGTGTAGCCGCGGAAGACCCACGGATCGAACTCTCCGGGGTCGAGCGCCACGGCGGCGTCCAGCGACGCGATGCCGGCGACGATGAGTTCGCGGTCGGGGATGCGCACCAGCAGCCAGCCGCGCAACGCCAGTGCCTCGGTGTCGCTGGGGTCGTCAGCGAGGACGCGGTCCAGATCCACGAGGGCCGACTGCAGATCGCATTCGGCTGAGGGAGCATCGGTCGCCTCGCCAGCACCGGACGGCTCCTGCGAAGACACCGACTCGCAGTGACGCAGGTGCAGGCGGGCTGACAGCACCAGAGCGCCGCGCAGGTCGGGATCGAGCCGGAAGATCTCCTCCAGCGTGGCGCGGGACTCATCGAGTTGATTTGCGGCGAACTGGCGCTGTGCATCGACGAGCAGCGAGCGGGCTGAGCGGTCGATGTCGCCCGTCAGGGTCTCGCCCGACAGGCGCAGCCCTGCCGAGCGCGCCACCAACACGCCCGCGACTGCTCCGACGAGCACCAGTGCACCGACGGTGACCACCGTCGCGTTGCGCCAGCCGGTTCCGCGGCCACGCCTGCCCGGCAGATCGAGGTCGCCGGCTGCGGTGGATGCGTCCCCGACTGTGCCGCCTTCGGCCTCGGCGCCGTCGCCATCAGACCGATCCCCGCCAGCATCGGGTGCGACGGCGCGGGCTTTCCAGCGGCGGGTCGCGGCCCACAACCCTGCTGCGGCCGCGGCGAAGGCGGCCACCGGCAGCGCCCACACGAGCGTGCCCACCCCCTCCCCCGGCGGCAGCGCGTTCACGTCGTCGCCGTAGGCGGCGGCAAGGTCGGCCCTGATCTCGGTATCGCTGCGGCCAGCATCCACCCACGTGTCGATCTGCCGGCGCATGGCTGCCGCCGCTGGAGCATTCGACTCGAGCACGCTCTGGCCGTCGCAGACCGGGCAGAGCGTCGCCTCCTTCAGCTCATACGCACGCTCGGCCTCTGTCGCCGGCGGGCGCGTCGCCGTCGCGGCGAGCACTGCAGCGACGATGGCCACAGCGGTCACGGCCAGCCAGCCAATGCGCCGCATTCCTGAACCGCCTCGGCTCGGTGCAATCGGCTGCGTTTGCGATGTTGCTCCTAAGTCGCTCATGGTGGGCCCAGAGGCTGAGCGCCGGGCCCGAGCGGCCCGTGAGCCCGTGTCCAATCAGAACTGGAGACAAGAGCGGGAGATGATGGGGCTGCTGCATCACCATTCGCGGCGCCCAGCAATAGATCGATGACCGCGTCGGGATCGTCGGCGCTGATCTGCCCCTGCCAGCGAGCTGCCACGATGCCGTCGGGTGTGATCAGGAACGACTCGGGCGGCCGCAGCACGCCGAACTCCACCGCCCAGCGGGAATCGGGATCGTCGACGACCGACCAGTCGCCGCCGAGGCGCTCGTAGAACGCAATCGCGTCGGATGTTCGGTCGCCGAACGGCACGGACACCAAGACGCCATCGTGGGAATGGCGAGCTGCCCACGTCGCAAGCGCAGGGTGTTCGCGGTCGCACGGCACGCACCACGACGCAAAGAAGTTGACCAGCACCCACCGCGGATTCGACGACAGCGGGCCCACGGCGTCGATGTCGAAACGCGCCACGTCATCGGGACCGATCCGCACCCCCGGCAGGGCCTGCGCGCCGCCGGCATCGAAGAACGACTCGGGCGGCCAGATGAGCTCGCCGCGCAAGGGCGGGACCAACTCGCCGATGAGCGGGCTCGCGGCACGGATGCTGCCGCCGTCAGAATCACGTGTCGCCAGCAGTGCGATCAAGCCGACGGCCACCAGACCCACGAGCACTGCAGCAACCCGCACCCACGAGCGGCTCCGTCGCCTTCCCGAGTCGCTGCTGTTGCCGGATGGAGCCTGCGGCTCAACGCGCGACGCATCGTTGGATGGCGGAATCACGACTCGCGCGCCCCGACGGAATCCGCAGTTGAGCCAGTGCGGCGCGGGACGCGGTCGCGTGCGCCGATGCGAGTCGGCACAAGCGCAGCGGCAATGCCGAGCACGAGCACGGCACCGCCCAGCCACATCCACGCCACGAGCGGTTTGATCAGCACGCGCAGCGCTACGTCGCTGTCTCCCTCTTCGGGGATGGTGGCCAGCGACAGGTACACATCGTCGATCAGGCTCGTCGCCACAGACGGCGTCGAGATCGGCTGACCGAATTCGGCGAAACGTGTCACCGCCGGCTCGAAGATGCCCCGGTCCTCGACGTCCACGCGCACCCGCACGACCCGGT
Organism: Candidatus Poriferisodalis sp.; assembly: GCF_965219595.1. Classification (NCBI taxonomy): domain Bacteria; kingdom Bacillati; phylum Actinomycetota; class Acidimicrobiia; order Acidimicrobiales; family Candidatus Poriferisodalaceae; genus Candidatus Poriferisodalis; species Candidatus Poriferisodalis sp. The sequence goes on along the minus strand of NZ_OZ244781.1, from coordinate 1,931,656 downwards.
TGCCGTTCTCTATTTCATCGGTGAGCCCCAAGTAGGTGACTTGGTGGCCCGCGACCACGCCGGACTCCCCCGGCGACAGCGTGAACTCGCCTTCAGACCCGTAGGCGCTCGACGCGATGAACCCGAAGGCGATCACGGCGACGCCGATGTGGGCGATCATGCCGCCGCCGGTCCGTCCCAGCAGGCCGCGCCAGCCATTGCGCCGCACGCCCAGCCACAGCAGCCGCGCCGCGCTGCCGATGACGAAGCCGCCCATGCCCAGCGCCAACACCTGCCACAGACCGTGCGCTCCCGCCCATACCGACAGCACCATGGTCAGTGCCCCTGCCGCCGCGGGCCACACGAGCCGCTTCGAGCGAAGCTCAGCCGGGGTGTCGCGCCAATTGAGCGCCGGCGACAGTGCCATGAGGCCGAGCAGTGCGATCCCGACCGGCGCGAGCATCCGGTCGAAGTACGGCCGCCCCACAGCCAGGCGCTCGGCCGCGACCGCCTCGGCCAGGAGCGGGAAGACCGTGCCGAGCATCACCACGAATGCTGCGACGGCGAAGAGCAGGTTGTTGCCGAGGAACGACCCTTCCCGTGACCAGATCGACCGCAGGCTGGCCGGGTTTCGCAGCGCCTCGCCGCGCCACGCCACCAGCACCACCCCGCTCACCACGATCACCGCGAAGAACGCCAGCAGGATCGGCCCCAGCGATGACTCGCTGAACTCGTGCACCGATTCGAGCACGCCCGAGCGTGTGAGGAACGTGCCGAAGATCGTCAGCGCGAACGTCACGATGAGCAGCGACAGGTTCCACACGCGCAGCATCTGGCGGCGCTGCTGGGTGATGAGCGAATGCACGAAGGCGGTGGCGGTCAGCCACGGCAGCAGCGAGGCATTCTCGACGGGATCCCACGCCCAGTACCCGCCCCAGCCCAACACCTCGTAGGACCACCAGGCGCCCAGCATGATTCCTGCGCCCAGGCTGCCCCAGGCCACCAGCGTCCAGCGGCGGGTATCGGCCAGCCAGCGGCTGTCGAACTGGCCGGTGATGAGCGCAGCCACCGCGAACCCAAACGGCACGGTGAACCCGACGTACCCCAGGTACAGCATCACGGGATGAATGGCCATCAGCGGGTGGTTGCGCAGCAGCGGATTCAGGCCGCCGCCGTCCGCCGGCGGGTCGGCGAGCGTGCCGAACGGATTTGCCGGCCCGGCGAGCAGGGCGAAGAAGAAGATGCACACGCCCAGCATCACCGCGAGCGCCCAAGCGACCGTCGGTTCTGACATCCGGGCACGGAAGCGCCATGCCGCGGTGCTCACATAGCCGCACAGCACGAGCGCCCACAGCAGGATGGATCCTTCGAGCGCGCCCCAGAGCGTGGCGATCTTGTAGATGAGCGGCGTGGCGATGGTGGAGTTGCGCGCCACATACGCGAGCGAGAAGTCGTCGTTGAGCAGCGCGAACTCCATCGCTCCCACGGCCAGCACGCAGCCGCCGGCCATGGCCGCGATCCATGCCAGCGCCTGGCGGCACCGCTCGGGCTCACGGAGTGCTCTGGCTGCAACCAGCGTTGCGGCACCGCCGAGCGCGCTGACGAGGCCGACGGCCACGCCGAGCGTGCCCAGCACGGCGATCACAGCCGGGGCACCTCGAATGGGCAGTCGTCGAGGAAGCCCTCGGGTGGCTCGTCGGGATCACCGATGCGGTCCGCGTTGGCTGCTGCGTACTCGTTGGTGTGCTTCACGAGCATGTTGTCGCTCGAGAAGAAGTGGGTGTCGCGGCCGGCAACCGTCACGACGTCTCCGGGCACCCAGCGCCCTTCGAGCACCACCGGTATCCACGGCGACTCGAACAGGTCCGGAGGATCGACCGAGTGACGCACCGCGACCGATGCGCAGTTGTGAATCACCTCGAAGGTGGTCACGCCGCCGTCGACCGCCACCGAAGCCGGCACCACCCGTCCTTGCAGGCGGAAGCGACGATCATCCAGCTCGACCCGTTCCGCGATCGCCTCGTCGGCATTGCGAAAGAACAGCGTGGCGTTGCGCAGGCCGGCAACCGTTGCCGCCCCACCGGCGATGAGCAGCAACAGCACGAAGGCGCCGATCACGACCTTGCGCCGGCGCCCCATCTGCCGGCGCACCGCCGCGCGGTCATCGGGTGCCTCCAGCGGGTGCCGCGGGCTGAGGTCAGTCATGGGGACGCGACTCGTCGGCGACCTCGGGCACGGGGCCTCGCGCGCCGATCCCCAAGTCCCGACCGAGCGTGCGTCCACGGCGAATGACCCAGCCGACATAGGCGGCCGTCGCGACGGCTGCGAGCACGTAGCCCGAGATCACGTTTGCCGCGTGGGTCATCGGCCCGCCGCCTGCTCGTCACGGCGCTGGGCGAGGAGTTCTTCCAGCGATGCCTCCTCGGCGAGTTCCTCGAGGCGCAGCACCCGGTAGCGGTGGATGCCGATCCACAGCGCCACCACCGTGAACGTGGCCCAGGAATACAGCAGCGTCCAGTACATCTCACCGGTGATGTTGCGGTCGCCTCCGGGCTCGAGGTTCAGGCTGGCCTCTTGATGCAGCGTGCGCCACCAGTCCACCGAGTAGTGCACGATCGGCAGGTTGACGACCGCGATGAGTGCCATCACCGCCGACCTGCGGGCCCGGGCACGCGACTCGGCCGGGAGACGGCGCAGCGCCAAGTACCCCAGGTAGGTGACGAACAGCAGCACGGTCGTGGTGAGCCTGGCGTCCCACTGCCAGTAGGTGCCCCAGGTCACCTTTCCCCAGAGCGAACCGGTCACCAGCGTGAGGGCCGTGAACAGCACGCCAAGTTCGGCGGCCGCACCGGCGACGCGGTCCCACCGCCGGGCATGCCGATCGGCGATGACGCCGTAGGTGCCGCCGGCGCCGCTTCGGGTCCGCCACAGCACCCTGGCACTGGCGAATGCGGTCAGCACAAAGCCTCCATACGCGACCCAGATGGAGGGCACGTGGACGTACATGAGCCGCACTGCGTCGCCTTGGACCACATCGGCGGGCGAGATCCACAGCGCCAGCAGCGCCATCACGCCGACAGCGGCGATCGCGACCACGCCGAGCACCCGAGTGGCGACGCTGCCGGTCATCGTCAGGGAGCCGGCTCGCTGCGCCTGCTGGCGAAGGTCGGGCTCAGGGGTCTCGATCATCGGGCGACTCAGGCGTCTTCCAGCAGCGGACCGGCTGCCGCCCAGCCCACTGCGATGTAGGTGACGAGCACCACTGCGAGCAGTGCTGTCCAGCTCCAGCCTTGGTCGGCGCTGGTCCCGAGCGCCACGTCGAACGCACGGGTTCCGGCCAAGAGCACCGGTGCTGCCACCGGGATCAGCAGCAGCGGGAGCAGGGTATCCGCCGACCGCAGACCTACTGTCATCGCCCCGTACAGCGTCCCGCAGATGGCGAACGCAGCCATGCCGCACAGTCCTGCAACCACGATCAGCAGCCAATCCTGGACCGACACCGAGTAGAGCACCAGCAGGCCCGCGGCGGCGAAGACGCCGACGAGCACGAGCTGCAGGGCCAGCGCCGCCGCCTTGCCCCAGAGGATGGCCGCAGGCACGAGCCCTCCGAGGCGCAGACCATCGAGGTTCCCGCCTTCGGCTTCGATGTCGAAGCTGCGCTTTGCCCCGAGCACGGCTCCGAAGAGCACCGCTACCCAGAACAGGCCGCCTGCGCCCGCACCCAGCAACGAGGGGTTCGCGTCGAGAGCGAATGCGAAGACGACCAGCACCAGCAGCACAGTCGGGACGATCTGGATGAGAGTGACGCGAGCCCGCCACTCGATGATCAGGTCCTTGCGGCAGACGAGCCAGATCTCACGCCACATCGGTCACGCCGTCCTGAGAATCTGGGGGCGCAGTCGGCTCGACGCGGCCGCCGGCCAGCATCACCTGGCGAGCGGCCGCAACGCGGGAGCGGCCCGTCTCGTGCGTTGCGAACATCACGGTGGCGCCTGCGGTGACGGCGTCAGCCAGCAGCTCGTCGAGCGCATCCCGGCTCGAGATGTCAAGCCCAGCATGCGGCTCATCCAGCAGCCACAGCCGCGGGCGCGCAATGGTGAGGCACGCCAGCGCCACGCGCCGCTGCTGGCCTTCCGACAGCCGTCGAATGGCGACATCGCCAAGACGGCCGCCGAGTCCAAAGCGCTCGATCGCGGCGGCAACCTCAGGCGCCTCGGCACGGTGTACGTCGGCACAGTGGCGCAGCTGGTCGTCGACCCGCAGATCGCCGTACAGGGGTGACCGATGCCCCAGCAGTCCCACGTGAGGCCGGACCGAGCGACGCTGCGCTCTCAGGTCAAAGCCGAGCACCTCGGCGCGCTCGCCCCGCACGGGCACGAGCCCCGCGCAGGCCCGCAGCAACGTGCTCTTGCCTGCTCCGTTGGGTCCTCTCAGGCACACCATCTCGCCGGCTTGCACGCTGAGGTCCACGCCCGCCAATGCGGGAAAGCGGTCCAGCAGGGCAACGACGCCCTCGAAGGCAACGGCAGCGCCCACGGAACGTCAAGGCTACGGCCGCGCGTCTGTTCAGGACGTGGCGACCACCGCAAGCACATCGCCTTCGGCAACGGAATCGCCTTCGGACACGTGCATCTCCGCGAGCGTGCCGCCTTCGGGGGCGGTCACCGGGATCTCCATCTTCATTGACTCGAGGATGAGCAATTCGTCGCCGGCAGCTACGGCGGTGCCCACCTCGGCGACCACCTTCCACACGGTCGCAGTCAACTCAGCTCGAACGTCCAGCACGTCGTCTCTCCTCCACAGACCCGGGGCGAAGGGCCGGCGCAAAGCTACAGGGCCACTTGCTGCCGCATCCACGAACGCTCGCGCGCTACTCGGTATCTTCGGAACGCGGTGTCCTTCATCGCGCTCGTGACCCTCATCGGACTCGGCGTCGGCTTTGCTGTCGCTCTGGTTACCGGCGGCACGCCCGCCAGCACTCTCAGCAGGATGCGAGGGGTGCGCATCAACCACTGGCCGGTGTTGGTGCTCGGAGCTGTCCTGTCGCTCGCCGTCGGGCTGGACACCAACATGCTCGCCGGCCGGTTCGCCCTCGGCATCTCGTTGGCGCTGCTGCTGGCAGGGTGCCTGCTCAACCGGCACATCGCCGGCGCGAGCATCGCTGCAATCGGCATGGCTGCAAATCTCGGCGTACTCCTGGTGAACGGTTACGTACCGGTGAGCGAAGGTGCCGTCGTGGCTGCGGGCATCATCGATTTCGACGGGATCAACCGGGTGCTGCTCGGTGCGGCCCGCCGATGGTCGGACGACGCAACGATCGCTGCCTGGCTGGGCGCTGCGATCCCGCTCGCGCCGCTGAAAGACGTGATCACGCTCGGCGACCTGGTGACTGCCGCCGGCTTGGCGAATGTCGCATTCAGACTGATGTGGCCGGGTGCCCGGGATCTGCAGCAACTGGCGGCCGTGTCGCACAGCGACTTCGACGACTACGACGACGCTTCGGTCGTGCTGAGGCCAGCAGGGCAGCGCACGACGCTGGAGCATCCCCCACTGATCGGTTCAACCGCAGCGGCAACTCCCGAAGCGCCTGCACCCGTCGCTGCCCCGGCCGAACCCAGCCCTGTGCCCATACCCAGCGAGCCAGCCTGGGCCTCGAGGGTCGAACCGGCACCGTGGCCGGCCCCTGCTCCGTGGCCCCATGAGCCGCAGGTCGCCGAGCCAAGCACCCATCAGACCAGGACACCCGACCGTGACCCGGGCGATGAGCCGACGGGGAGCCACGATCCCCAGCTCTTCGGAGCCTGAACGCCACAGCGTGCCGAGATAATGGGACCGTGGACGATGTTCTCGTTCGGCGAGCTCGGCTGAAGCGGATCACGAGCCTGGGGCAACGGACCGGGTACGGCCTCTATGCCGCGTCCCTCATCTGTGGGGCCATCGGTATCCGCTGGGGATATACACCGCTGCTCAGCACGCTGATCGCCGTGGCGCTCGTGGTCGGTTCGATGCTGCTCGCGCCCACCATCGTCATGAGCCACGGCATCAAAGCCGCCGAGCGCGAGGAGCGCCAAGCCGCGGCAGCCGGATCGACTGAGTAAGCGAGGCTCTCATGCCAGACACTGCAGGCATCGCCGCCGCGGCCGGCCACGAATCGATCGGCGCCCTCGATGGAATACGCGTGGTCGATCTCACCACCGTGCTCATGGGGCCGATGGCCTGCCGGATGCTGGGAGATCACGGTGCCGATGTGATCAGGGTGGAATCGCTCGACGGCGACTCCACGCGCAACGGTCTGCCTGCCCGGTCGGCTGGCATGTCCGGCTTCAGCCTCAACATCCAGCGCAACAAGCGCTCGCTGGCGCTGGACCTCAAGTCAGATGCCGGTCGCGCAGCCATGCAGCGGCTGCTCGCGAGCTCTGACGTGCTGATCACCAACATGCGGGCTGCCGCGCTCGAACGCCTCGGCCTCGACGCCGATTCCCTGCGAGCACAGCATCCGCAGCTCATCTGCTGCCGTGCGAACGGCTACGGCAGCGGCGGCCCCTACCGCGACAAGGCGGCGTACGACGACGCCATCCAAGCTGCTTCTGGCCTGTCGAACCTGATCGGCCGCATCGCAGGGGAACCTGGCTTCGTTCCCTCGGTGATTGCAGACAAGGTGACCGGGCTGCATGTGGTGGAGGCGGTGCTCGCGGCCCTATTCCATCGAGAACGGACCGGTGTGGCACAGGCGATCGAAGTGCCCATGTTCGAGACGATGGTGGCCTTCAACCTGGTGGAGCATTACCGCGGCGCCGTGTTCGAGCCGCCTGAGGGGCCATTCGGCTATGACCGGCTGCTCACGCCGCACCGGCGGCCCTATCCCACGGCCGACGGTTGGGTGTGCCTGCTGCCCTACAACGATGCCCAGTACCGAGCCTTCTTCGCGTTCGTCGAACGACCCGAGCTGGCCGATGATCCGCGCTTTACCGACCACAACTCGCGGATCGCGCATATCGACGAGCTGTACGCACTGTTCGGCGAACTCTCGGTGCGCCGCACCACCGATGAGTGGATCGCCTACTGCGACACCCACTCGATCCCCGCTGCGAGGGTCATGGACCTGGCAGACCTCGACGCAGATCCTCAGCTCGCCGCCGTGGGCCTGGTCAGCATCTCGGAGCACCCCACCGAAGGGGCGTACCGCTACGTGGCCGATCCGGTGATGTACTCAGCGACGCCGACACGGTTGCGCCGCCATGCCCCGCTGCTGGGCGAGCACGCGGTCGAGATTCTCAGCGAGCTGGGCTACGGCCACGATGAGATCGACGCGCTGCGCGACCAGGGCGTCATCGTTCTGCCGATCTGACAGCCCTCCGGCAACGCAAAGGGCACCCCGCGAGCGGGATGCCCCTACGTCGGCTCGTAACCGATTGCACGGCACCCGGCGGGCGCCGCCCATAGCGCTGATCAGTCGCTGCGTCCGCCAATGCCCTTCTTCAAGGCGCTGATTGCAGCGTCTCGAACCGGGATGAACGCAACAAGCACGATGGCCGTTGCTATGTCCATGCCAAAGCGGCCCAGCGACAGCAGCTCCATGTTCGTTCCGAAGCCCAGATTCAGCACATCGTTCGCGCCGTTGATTTGAGAAATCAGTACGAACAGGTACGCCCAGATCAGGTTCAGATTGCCGCCGACAATCGGAATGGACTTCAGCGTGTCGTTCACTTTGATCGTGTCAAGGACGCTGTCCACGACAACCATCGCACCCTGGAACACCATTCCCAGGATGATCAGCGTCAGAATTGTCGCCATCATGCCAATCGACCCCCTTATTGGTCGGCAATACGGCTGAAGTTGCCGACCGCCCCCGCAGGCGGCAACCAACGCACACACTAGTCAATTTCATTGCTTTCTTGTGACAATTTCATGACAGCCCCGGATACATGGGCGAAACGCCTCGCATCTGGCGGGTGCAGTGGATCGGCCTCTGGCGGAGCGCGCCGGTAGCTTTGCGGCGCATGACGCAGGTGCCCGACAGGCCCACCGTCGACGGGCTCGAAGCGAAGTGGTCGCAGCGCTGGGAAGCCGACGGCGTGTACCGCTTTGATCGCACCGCCACCCGCGACCGGGTATTCAGCATCGACACCCCGCCGCCGACCGTGAGCGGCTCGCTGCACATGGGGCACGTGTTCAGCTACACCCACACCGACAACATCGCCCGCTACCGGCGCATGGCGGGTTACGAGGTCTTCTACCCGATGGGCTGGGACGACAACGGCCTGCCCACCGAGCGGCGCGTCCAGAACTACTTCGGGGTGCGCTGCGACCCCTCGCTGCCCTACGACGAGAACTTCGAGCCGCCTGCTGACGGCGGCGACGCCAAGGCGGTGGAAGCCCGCGGCGAGCTGGCGATCTCGCGCCGAAACTTCATCGAGCTGTGTCACGTGCTCACCGCCGAAGACGAGCACGCTTTCGAGGCCTTGTGGCGCCAGCTCGGGCTGAGCGTGGACTGGTCGATGACCTACGCCACCATCGACGAGCGCTGCCAGCGGATCGCACAGCGCGCGTTTCTCGGGAACCTCGAACGCGGCGAGGCATACCAGATCGAAGCGCCCTCGCTGTGGGATGTCACCTTCGGCACTGCTGTGGCCCAGGCCGAGCTCGAAGATCGCGAGCGGCCCGGCGCCTACCACCGCATTGCGTTCCACCGAACCGGTCCACCCCGATCGCACAACGGCACCGTCGAGATCGAGACCACCCGGCCGGAATTGCTGGCTGCATGCGTAGCACTCGTGGCCCACCCCGACGACGAGCGCTACCAGCCGTTGTTCGGATCCACCGTGCTGACGCCGCTGTTCGGGGTGGAAGTGCCGGTGGTGGCGCACAAGCTGGCCGAGCCCGACAAGGGCACCGGCATCGCCATGATCTGCACGTTCGGCGACACCACCGACGTCACGTGGTGGCGCGAGCTGGACTTGCCTGTGCGGGCGATCGTGGACCGCCGGGGCCGCATAACCCCCGACCCGCCGCACGGCATCGAGGGGGCAGCGGGTCGCGAGGCATACGACCGCCTCGCAGGCCGGACGGTGGGAGGCGCCCGCACCGCAACGGTCGAGTTGCTGCGAAGCTCCGGCGATCTCATCGGCGAGCCCCGCCCGATCACCCATGCCGTGAAGTTCTTCGAGAAGGGCGACCGGCCGCTGGAGATCGTCTCAAGCCGCCAGTGGTACATCCGCAACGGCGGGCGCGACGCCGAGCTGCGCGACGCGCTGATCGCCCGCGGCTCAGAGATGACCTGGCACCCGCCGTACATGCAGGGCCGGTACACGAACTGGATCGAGGGCCTCAGCGGCGACTGGCTGATCAGTCGCCAGCGCTACTTCGGCGTGCCCATCCCGCTGTGGTACCCGCTCGACGACGCCGGCGAGCCGTTCTGGGCGCAGCCGCTGGTGCCGGACGGCAGCGTGCTGCCGGTCGACCCGAGCAGCGACGTGCCGGCCGGCTACGACGAGTCGCAGCGGGGACAGCCCGGCGGTTTCATCGGCGATCACGATGTGATGGACACCTGGGCCACGTCGTCGCTGACACCGCAGATCGCATGCGGCTGGAGCGAGGACCCGGACCTGTGGGAGCGCACCTACCCAATGGACATGCGCCCCCAAGGGCACGACATCATCCGCACCTGGCTGTTCTCGACGGCGGTGCGCAGCCATCTCGGGCATGACTGCGCCCCCTGGCGCCACTGCGCCCTGTCGGGCTGGATCCTCGACCCGGACCGCAAGAAGATGTCCAAGTCCAAGGGCAACGTGGTGACTCCGGTCGACCTGCTCGACACCTACGGCGCCGACGCCGTGCGCTACTGGGCCGCCAACGGCCGCCCCGGCACCGACACGGCCTTCGACGAAGGACAGATGAAGATCGGCCGCCGGCTGGCGATCAAGCTGCTGAACGCAGCGAAGTTCGCTCTGACGCTGACCGGCGGCGCGAATCCCGAGGCGGCCACGGACGCCGGTCCGGATCGTCGTGCCGGACCGGTGCGCAACGCACTGGATGCAGCGCTGCTGGCTGAGCTCGCCGGGCTGGTACGGGCCGCTACTGACGCCTTCGAGAACTTCGACTACGCCCGGGCGCTCGAGCGGTCGGAGCAGTTCTTCTGGCGATTCACCGACGACTACGTGGAGTTGGCCAAGGGCCGGGCCTATGGCGGTCAAGGCGACGAGGCGGCAGCGGACGCGCATCTCACCCTCACGACGGCGCTCGACGTGCTGCTGCGACTGTTCGCGCCGTTCCTGCCCTTCGTCACCGAGGAGATCTGGTCGTGGTGGCGAGGCGGTTCAGTGCACCAGTTGACGTGGCCCGATGCGGCAGAGATCGACACGCTGGCTCCCGACCATCCCTCGGGCGCGTTCGAGCTCACCGCATCGGTGCTCAGCGAGGTTCGCCGGGCCAAGACCGAGGCCAAGCGCAGCCTTCGCGTGCCCGCAGAGCAGGTGACGGTGGGCGCCGCGGATGCGCACATCGCCACGCTGGAGCAGACGCGGGCCGACTTGATCGATGCCGGGCGCATTGAGAGCCTGACGTTCGTGGCGGACGGCTCGCTCGCTCACCCCGAGGTCAGCGTGACGCTCGCGCCACCAGACGCCTAGATCATTCTCACGCTTGGTTGGAGCCCGGGCCCGCCGACCACAGCCGATGCCGCGCTGCGGTTTGTCATGGTGTGGGGTGGTCGGGTCGGAGTCGTGAGACGGCGCTGTGATGTGCGAGTTCGGATTTGGCGTAGCGGTGAACCATGGTTGGGCTGGTCCAACGGCCGGCGAGCATGGCTTCGGGCATTTGGGCGCCGGCTCGGATGAGGGACTGGGCCGATCCGATGCGCAGGGAGTGGCCTGACGCGCCATCGATGCCGATCCGAGCTGCGGCGGCGGTGATGATGGCGCGGATGGCGCGCGTCGACAGCCGCTCGTCGGTAACGCGGTTGCCTTTGCGGACGCGTCGAAACAGCGGCCCGCCGTCGATGATGGCTGCGGTGAGCCAGGCGTCGATGCGCATGATGGCTGCGCGGCGCAAGAACAGCGACGCGCCATCCCCGTTCTGGTCGGTCTTGGAGCGGCGGACGTGAACATGGCCGGTTCCGTCGTCGGCTCGGCCGATGTCGGCCGCATCGAGCGATGCGGTCTCGCCGACGCGCAGCAGAGCGTCGCTCATCACCGCGATGACGGCTGCGTCGCGCAGTCCGATGGCGTCGCCGCGTGTGGCTGCCGCGTCGGCTGCGGCGTCGGCCGCGGCCCAGTCGACCGCCGCGACTTGACGCGCCGGCGGGGCCGCTCTGCGGTGGGTGCGCAGCGCGATCTCGCATAAGGGTCCGACGGGGTCGGGCTCTCCGAGACGGCGCGCAGCGGTCCGCACTGCTGCGACGGTCAGCGACAGCGTCGACGGCGACTGTCCCTGGGCTGCCATGCCATCGAGCACCCTGCTGAGCGCGGAGTCGGTGAGCGGTTCGCTGCCGAGCACGGCCTGCACTGCGCGCAGTCGCCCGGTGTAGGCGCGTCGCGTCGCGGGGGCGAAGTCCGCTGACGCGGCGCTGAACGCGTCGGCGGTGATGCGGCAGGGCTGTTGAGGGTGCTGTGAGGGCTGCGGCGTCATAGGACGCGGACTCTAGCTCCGCTAATGCCACTAGCCAGACAGATTCGAGCGGCGCCGGCCGCGCAGGCGGCAACAAATCGCATGGGTTCCCCCGCGCGGCCGGCACCGCTCTTGGCCCCTTACGCGGCCTGCCACGCCAAGGAGACACGCACCCAATGACCAAACGAACCCTCGCCGCGCTCGCCGCGCTGCTGGCGTTCATGGCCGTGCTCGTCGCGGTTCCGCTCGCCACCAGCGAGACAGCCGAGGCGCACACCAAGACTGTCAAGCGCTGCTCCTATGACCCGTTCACGAACGTTCAGCAGTGCTGGACCGAGACGGTCGCCCACACGCACCGGGTGATTCCCGACAACCCGCCGCCGGACACGTCGCCCAAGCCCGAGAAGTGCCCCACGGGCACGACGGGCACCCCTCCGAACTGCTCGCCGATCCCGCCCACCAACGACCCAGCACCTGATCCGGAAGACAAGGAATGCCCCGCTGGAACCGTCGGCACCCCGCCGAACTGCGAGACCCAGCCGCCGCCCAAATGTCCCGCAGGTCAGACCGGCACTTGGCCGAACTGCAAGACCCCGCCCAAGACGTGCCCTGCGGGCCAGCACTCCAACGGCGGCGCAGGCAAGAACTGCCACAGCCACAGCTTCACGCCGCCGCACTGCGGAACCGGCACATGGTCGCCCGGACACGGCCACACACCCGTTCCGCTGAAACCGTGCCCGCCGCCGCCCAAATGCCCGACGGGGTGGACGGGCACGCCGCCTGACTGCCGGATCATTCAGACCGTGTGCCCTGACGGCTACAGCGGCACGCCGCCGGACTGCGTCAAGGACGTGTGCCCCGACGGGCAGACGGGCACCCCGCCGAACTGCAAGAAAGTCGAGCCGCCCAAGTGCGCTGATGGCTACAGCGGCTCGCCCCCGAACTGTGTGAAGGAGTGCGCTACGGGCAACCATCCCCACGGGACCACCTGTCACCTTGACCACGATTGGAGCAAGATTCCTTGCGGCACCGGCAGCGACATCGGCACATGGGCGCCCCACGCCGGCCACACGCCCAGGCAGCGGCCCCAGTGCGGGCGCGAGAACAACGACTGCTCGCTGTCTCATCCTGGGCTGCGGTTTCAACATCGGCACGTCATGGGCGCGAACAAGAACCGCGGCGGCGGAACGATGTCGAGCTGCCACATCGCGAGCACGTCTCACTGCCAAGGCGGCCAGCACGAGCACGTTCACGGATCGCAGGAATGCCACGCTCTCGGCACGGCTGTCGAGAACAGCACGGGGACGCATTCGGGCTGGACCGACCACTGCCCGACCGGCCAGCACTCGCACGAGCACTCCGGCTCTTGCCACACTGCGACGTCGGAGCCGGCGGAGTGCGCCGAGAACTACACCTACTCGTACTCGACGCAGAAATGCGAGCTGGACACCGCCCTAAGAATCTTCCAACGCGGCACGAACCTTTACATCGAGGGGACCGGGCAAGTCATTTGCACCGTCGTGCCCGGCGGCGCCGCGACGAAAGCAGCGAACCTCATTCTGAAGGGCTCCAGCAAAGTTGCGAAATGGATCTTCAAACAGACCGTGGAAATCGCGCTCGATCATCCCTGCGATCAGCTCTGGGACGAGTACCAAGAGCACATCAAAAAAGAGCTGGAATTCGATCCAGAGCAGATCGAGCCGGAGGACGCCGACGGCGACGACGCCTCGGGCGACGATGAGTCAGACAGCGACGCCGACGATGATGACAGCTCCGACGATGACAGCGGCTCCGACGAGGATGAGGACCCTGAGCCGACGCCGGGCATTTGCGACCGCGATACGTCTCCGACGAACCCGTACAAGATCGGCCCCAGCAACACGACGCCCCAGCAGTGGGCCGATTGGTGGGCATGGTTCGACTGCCCCTAGCCGACGCTGAGAGCTACCCTGACGCCATGAGCGCCGACGCCGAGCCAACGGCCCCGCAGCAGCGGCGCGAGTCACGGGTAATGACTGTCGGACCTGTTTTGGCAGGTGCTGTGACGGTGACTCTCATTCAGCGGTTTACGGAATGGCCTTGGTGGATCGTCAGCGGCGGCGGCGTGGTCATCGCGGCTGCTGTCGTTGCCTTCGAATGGGGTAAGAGACGGCGCAAGGCCGAGACTGCTGCTGGGGGTTCGTCGGGCTGAGTGTCTGACGGGCTGCCAGTGCGCTCACAGGCTCTGTAGCGCCTGCCTTGACGGCGGGTAACCATCGTTCGCAGCACCCTTCAAGGTCGGCTCAGGTCGGCTCTGAGGGGTCTTGCGCGTCGTTGTGTTCGTGGCTGCTGGCGGGTTGAGCGCCCGCACGCTGTCCGCAGGCACACTGCCGCAGATGGCACACAACGACACTGAGGCTGCTGAGCACCCGAGATGTGCGGCGATCCGCGAAGCCAAAGCAGACAATCTGGCGAAGCTGGGCGACAAACCCGGCGTGATTCAACGCAAACAACGTGCTGAGTCACAACCGCCAGCTACGCGAGCTTGGCTGCGCATAGCCGCCCAGCGCCCTATACGGCGTCTCTGAGCGCTTGTGGCGTGATCTGCTGGCACACCTGCCGCAGATGGCACACAACGACGCTACGGAGGCGGAGCGCCGCATCTCTGCCGCTGTGACAGCGTGGCGTCTGTCAGCACGCCGAGACGGGCAAGGCGACGGCGCAAGCAAGCTGCTGGCGCTAGCTCCGCACGAACAGCGTGAGGTGCTCCGGCGGCTCGGCTACAGCACTCCGCAAGCGCTCGGGCTGGGGCAGCTGGCTTTGGTGTCGTGCTGACGCTGCGGCCGGCTATCCTGAGAGTCAGCGGCGTGAGGCTTCGAGACGCTGAGGAAGCGCCGCAAAGTGCCGTTTCTGCTGTCGGCGTGATACCCCTAGCGATACCTTCAGAAAAATCCTGTTGCGTTTCTGCTGGTCAGCGTGTTTTTCCGCAGTAGATGTTCGACTGCTCCTAGCCGACACAGCGACAGCGAGAACGATGATGAGCGCCGCGAACTACCCTGAGGCCATGAGCGCGACACAGCCGCGCAAGGTGCGTCATGGCGGCGCGATGGAACCGGAGCCACCGTCGTGGTGGCGACCTGACTTCACGTCTCGCTACGCGAGAGAGCGCCAAGCACAGGCGTTCTATGTGACGATTCCATTCGTCATCGCAGCGTTCTTGTTCCGCCTGTTGGCCGACCTTGACTTCTACATGAGCTTTGCTGCCGCAACGCCGTTTGCAGCCATCGGCTGGCTCGGCTTGCGAGCACGGCTGAGGTACCGCTGCGAACGCCGCCTGTAGACGACGCAACTGCGAGGCTGTGGCGGCGGGTCTAGCCGCAGCCGGCGTCTTTGAGTGCTTGGCGTACTGCGCCGATGCGGGCAAGGCCCGGCGGCGTCGCTGGCACTGCCGTTGTAGGGGCTGCGTGTGCCGCCGGTCTCTACGAGTGGGCCAATGCCGACTTTGAGAGCCTGCTGTCGAAGAACAGGCAAAACGACGACAGCGGCACCGACAACTCAGGGGACCACGACAGCGGCACCGACGGCGACAGCAACGGCACCGACGACGACTCGGACAGCGGCACCGACGATGGCGGGAGTTCCGAAGAGGGCGAGGACCCTGAGCCGACGCCGGGCATCTGCGACCGCAACTCGGCTCCGACGAACCCGTACAAGATCGGCCCCAGCAACACCACGCCCCAGCAATGGACCGACTGGTACGCATGGTTCGACGGCCCCTAACCGACACAGCGACTGCGAGAACGACGGTGAACGCCCCGAACGACCCTGACACCATGAGCGCCGACGCCGAGGCATCAGCCGAGCCGCAGCCGCAGAAGTCGTCGCGGCGCTATCTGTTTTGGTATCTACCGGCGTTATTCGTGACGTTGACCATCGTGAACTACGCGTTGCCTTCTGGCTACCTGGCCGTAGGGTTTTGGCTGAGCGTGCTGGCCCTGATTGTGCTGGTGCACCTTGCCATATTGCTGTATCGCCGCAGAAGGTCCCGCCGCGAGGCCTCGGCGGCTGTGGGGGTCTCGTCGGACAGCGACGCCCAAACGCCGCCGCCGTCAGAGCTGGGCGACCTACTTAGGTACGTGCCGGGAACAGTCCTGATTCTGTGGGCGGTAGTCGTCAGTTTTTGGATATCGCCGGGCAGTGAAGCGGCGTTTTGGCTGGGCGCGCCCGTTCTTCTCGCGATGCTGGTGCTCTGCATCAATGTGCTTCGTCGGAGAAACACCAACCACGTCGATCAGCCGCAAGGCTGAGGCGGCTGTACTTTTAGTTCTGACAAGTGGCATTGTCAGTATCATATACCGCGGGATACGCGTTCGCAAGCGGCAGCGCTTCGCCGTAATGACAATCGGCAGCCACCACGCGATTCCCCGCCGGGCGAGCTGCCGATCGATGCACATCTGCGGCTCACGCGCGACTCGCCGGCGGCCACTTGCTTCAGGCCGCGTCGGGAAGCCGCTGCAGCTACAGATCGCTGTCGGCGCCGTCGGCGTCTGGGTCGCCTGCCTCCATCGGCGACGCCACGGTCTCGAAGGCGCTGACACGCCGCACGCCGCTCTCGCCGTCGGGCTCGCCGCTGCGCACCCAAACCGTCCGCTGCGGGAACGGGATCTCGATGCCGGCCTCGTCGAATGCGACCTTGATGCGCCTGCGCATCAAGCGCGCCGTTGCCCACTGCTCAGATGGCTCGGTCTTGAGCATGACCCGGATGGTGACGGCATCGGCACCGAAGGCCTGCACTCCCGAGAGGGTGGGTTCTTCAAGCACCGTGGTGCTCTCACCTTGCTCCTGCCACACCTCGTCCGCGACTCGCTTGATGATCGCCATGGCCTCGTCGAGGTCGGTGTCATAGGCCACGTCGAGGTCGAGCGGTACGCGAGCCCACAGCTGCGACATGTTGCCCACCCGGGCGATGGCGCCGTTGGGCACATGCCAGACCGTGCCGGCGATGTCGCGCAGCCGTGTGGTGCGCAGCCCGACCGACTCGACCGTGCCGACCGCATCGCCGAGATCGACCACGTCGCCGACGCCGTACTGATCCTCGATCAGCATGAACACACCGGTCAGCAGGTCGCGCACAATCGACTGGGCGCCGAAGCCGACGGCGACACCGATGATGCCGGCGCCTGCGATGAGCGGCCCGAGATTCACGTCGAATTCGCCGAGCAGCATCATGAGCGCAACGGCCCAGATGATGGTGGTGGCGATGCTCTTGAACAGCGTGCCCAGCGTCGTGGCCCGCTGGCTGGCGCGCTCGGTGCGCTCACGCAGCTGCTTCATCTTCTCGGCGAGCCGCTCGGGGTCCCAGGTTCGGCCCTCTTCGGCGGTGCGGGCGGCCTCGTCCTCCTCGGCGTGCTGCTTGTCGGAAGCGATGCGCTCCACCATGTGGTCGATGGCGCGGCGCACGACCCGGCGGGCGATGACGGCCAGCAGCAGGATGATCAGCACCGTGAGCGGTTTGTCCACGATCCATACCGAGGCCGACGCGAAGCCCTCGCTGCCGGTCCAGTCGTAGATGCGTTCGCAGACCCAACTTGGCTCGGGGCCGCACACTTCGTTGACGCGACTGACTTCCAGGAGCGCGTTGACCGCGTCGGTCGCCGATTCGGCCTGTGCAAGAAGTCCGGTCACCCGCGGGAGCCTAAACCCGGAGGCGTCGGCACGACTGTCAGAATCTGGCAGTTCAGACTTCACGCACCAGTGTGGCGGCTACGGAACTTGCAATCCAAGCAGTAGATGATCTCTAATTCGATACATAAATGGCTTGCAAAACGCTATATTTGATATTCCTGTCCCAGTACGACACCGCATGAGGTGTGGGCGGCGACGACAGCAGGAGCGCCTGCGATGAATGACGCTGAATCCCTCGCCACCAACAGTCCGCCGTCTGATCGGCTGACCATGCCCGGCTATCGGCCACGGGTCATCGAGACTCAGATTGCAGAAGCGCTGGCGCGGGTGGGCGCCGTGCTCATCGACGGGGCACGAGCATGCGGCAAGACGTGGACCGCCCGCCACTTTGCGCGCAGCGAAGCCCGCATCGACGACCCGGCGTCACAGCTGCTTATCGAGACTGCGCCCGAGTCGCTGCTGGCGGGCACCTCGCCTCGACTGCTCGACGAATGGCAGATGGCGCCGTCGCTGTGGAACCGGGTGCGCCGGGCCTGCGACGACCGCAGCCAGCCCGGCCAGTTCATCCTGACAGGATCGGCATCGCCGAGCGACGAGATCACCCGCCACTCGGGCATGGGGCGCATCGCCCGCATCCGCATGCGCCCGATGTCGCTGTACGAATCGGGACTCTCCGACGGCAGCGCATCGCTGCGGTCGATGTTCGACGGCGACGCTGCAGCAGCGGTGCCCCGCGACGATGTCTCGCTCGTCGATGTCGTCGACGCCATCTGCGTGGGAGGCTGGCCCGCCAACGTGGACGACAGCGCAGATGCCCCAGGCCAGGCATCTGGCGCCAGCGGCGCAATCGGCGACTACATCAACGAGGCAGCGCGGGTGGAGGTCGCCGAAGCTGTCGGCGTGCGGCATCAGCCCGAGGCGCTGCTGCGACTGATGCGTTCGGTGGCTCGCAATGTGGCAACCGAAGCGAGGCTCACCGGCTTGGCCGCAGACGCAGGGGGCGACGCGGCACTGGCGAGCGCCACGGTGCGCTCGTACCTGTCCGCCTTGGAGCGCATCTTCGTCGTCGAGCGGCAGCCGGCATGGTCGGTGGAACTGCGCTCCCGGGCCTCGTTGCGCAAATCGCCCAAGCTGCACTTCGTCGACCCTTCGCTGGCGGCATCGTTGCTGCGGGCCACGCCGACGCGCCTCATGGCCGATACGCCTGCGCTGGGATCGCTGTTCGAGTCGCTGGTAGTGCGAGACCTGCGGATACTGAGCCAGGGCATCGGCGCCGACGTGTACCACTACCGCGACAACGTCGGCCTCGAAGCAGATGCGGTGATCGAACGGCGCGACGGAGCATGGATCGGTGTGCAGGCAAAGTTGAGCCCAGGTCGCTCCGCGGTGGATGCAGCGGCTGCATCGCTGCTGCGCCTGCGCGATAAGGTGGCTCGCCGACGCAACGCCGACCTGACAGCGCTGTTGGTAGTGACCTCGACCGGCGCGGCCTACCGCCGCACCGACGGCGTCATCGTCGCGCCCGTGACGTCGCTCGGTCCCTGACCAACAGGCAAGCGTTCACTTCGATGTCCTTGTCTCCGTGCGGTGTCGGATGAGATGAGAGCGGCGACGATGCCATTCGGCGGTTGGTCATGGCATGGTGAGTACCGCAGCGCCAGCCGCCTCGGCGCGTTCGACAGTGTTCCGGTGGCAGGTCAGCAAGATGGTCTGGTGCTGCTCGGAGAAGTCCCTCAGCACGCCGATGCATCGCTCGGCACGATCATCGTCGAGGCCGACAAGCACATCATCGAGAATCACCGGCAACCGCACACCGCGCGCCATTGACTGCTGTTCGATTGTGGCGAGGCGCAGCGCCAAGTACAGCAGCGATTGAGAGCCAAACGACAGTCGGCCGGCAGAGTGCTCGCCGTGAGGCCCCTCAACCAAGAGACTGGCATTGCGGACAGACGCCTGGGCGCCGTCGGACGCGAACGGGTCAACGGTCACGTTGGCCCAGTCGGCCACCTCGGCAGCCAGTGCGCCGGTGCGTTCCAGCAGCGCCGGCTGGCGGGTTCGCCGATGGTCCTCGGCAGCGTTGTGCAAGAGCCTCGCGGCAAGCCGACTGCTGATGCCCTCCATCACGCTGTCCTCGATGCGCGCGCGCAATTCGCTGCGCTGCAGGTTCACCCCAGCACTGTGAATATCAGGCGACTCGAGAGACTTGCGTTCGCCCATCAGATCGGTGACGGTTTCCGATTTGTTTGCGAGCTCGTCCTCTAGTGCCTGACATTCGCCTTCCAACTCGCCAACCAATGCGCCCAGACTGCTCGGGTTCTCTTCGCAGACGTGACGCATGGCAATCTCGTCGTATCGAATGGCGCGCTGCAGCTCATCGGCAGCCCGGCGAGATGCCTCGGCTGCCCCGTCGTACCGATCGACTCTCTCGGCGACAGCATCAAGTCTCCGTTCAGCGTCAGTAGCGTCCTCGACTCGAAATACACCACTCGAATGCGCCTGCTCCTCCGAGGCCAGCGTCGATTCACAGTGACCATCTGCAAACAACCGACGCAGTGTTTTAAGTCGTCTGGCCGATGTCAGTGCAGCAGCGGCGGCATCATCGGCACCCGACTGCGCTGCCCGCACCAGCTTGAGATGTTGCACAGCGTCGGGCTCGAACTGCGCAATCAGTCTCGTCGGCACACCGAGCGCCGATATCGAGTCGCGGTATTCGGCACTGCGGTCCTCGAAGAGGCTTCGCTTGGCCTGCGCGTCGGCGTCAGCGTCGGCGAGCCGGGAGTGGGCGGCATGTCGCTTCTCTTCCGTATCGATCAGCCGCTGTGCAAGCCGGACTCGCTCCTCGTCGAGTCCTGACCTCGAACGCCATGCCCGCAGCAGAGATAGCAGCGTCGCTCCGGTGCCGACCGCTGCGATCACTGCGGTCCGCCAATCGCCTCGCAATGCCAACAAGACCGTGACGGCTGCAACGCAACCTGCACCGGCGAGGCGAGTTCCCGTCCCAACCAGCCGTCCCAGCATGGTGCGGTCGGCAGTCCTGCCTTGGATGTCCCAGCCAGCGTCATGCCCTGAGCGGGCCTCGCCCAATCTTGCAATACGTTCAGGGGACCGACTCCGCGGATAACGACGGTTCCACTGCGACCGCTGCTTCTCTGCCTCCGTGCTCCAATGCTGCAACCTCGCCTTGCGATCACTGAGGTTGGCCTTGGCGGTCCTGAGTTCCCCGGCCGCATCCAGTAGGCGCCCTTCGGAGAGCTTGGCCGAATCGACCCCGGCTTCGCCCAAAGGAGGTCCGTCAACAAGCGCAACCCAATCGCCGTGAACTGCGCTTCGTGCGCTCTCGCTCTGTCGATAGGCGGTCTCGGCATCGCTGTTCGCAGTCTGCAACGCCCCGATTGCGGCTTGGAACTCGGTGGCTCGACCAAGCAGCTCTCGCTCAGCAGCCGATGGCACAGGCATGTCTGCCAACTCGGCCTGCTTGTCTGCCAATGATGCGACCAGGCCTTTCTGAAACGCCTCCAGCGCCAGACGCGCCGAGTGCAGCGAAGTTTGCTGACCCTGAAGCTGCTTTTGGAGTTCTTGTTGATCGCGGCGAGCGATATCCAAGTCGCCGTCGATACTGGCCCACCGCGACTTCGTCCTCGCCAACTCAGCGAGCCGGGCCTCGCAGGACCTGACGCGATCCAGCAGTTCGCGCGCGGATCCACGGGCAGCCCTGCCCTTCCGGCGGCCCAACACGTCACCAGCCCGGCGTTCAAGCTCGTCAGCCTTGGTGAATGGGTTCACACCGCCAAAAACTGCCCGAATTGACACCGTCTCTTGGAGGCCCGAACCGTCGGCGACATCAAGCGCCTCTACCCAGTACAGGTGCCGATAGCTGTCCAGATCACCACCGCCCAGTCGGGCGTTCAGTTGCGCGCGCTCGAGCCGCGCGCTGCCAACCACAGCTGAGAACGACTCAGCCGCGACACGCCGAGAGGCGGCGCTCGGCACCTGCATCGTCACTCTGAACTGCACGGCATCGATGCCCAGCTGTCCTTCCATTCGGGCGGCCAGCCGGTCGCCTGCTGCACCGAATCGGTGCTGGAGCTCATGCGTTCCAGGTCCTGCGATCAACCATGCCAGTGCCGCAGCAGCGCTGGTCTTGCCCGACTCGTTCGGTCCGAAGAGCACCACCATGGATTCATGCGGCAGTGCCAAGTCGAACCCGGAAGCCCGTCCCCAGTAGTCGGTGACCAGACGTCGAACCTGCAGCGATTCGCTCATGACCCTTCCGCCACACCATCCGCAAAGATCTCAAGCAGGAGTTCTTCTGCCAACGCGAGTATGTCGTCGAGCCGTTCCGGCCGTTCCGCAATCATCTCCTCCCACACCGACGCGACCTTCGACGGAAGCTGCTTGCCGAACTCGCTTGCATCTGCTTGGGCGCGCCCGGGTTTCTCCAATCCGCTGGAGTCATCAGCGACGGACTTGTCATGAATCTGCTTCCGACACATCTCCAATTCACGCAACACGTCGGCTCGTAGATCGTGTCCAGCCAGCACAGACTCACGATTGACAGCAGCCCGCACGGCCATCTCGACACGGCACAGCCCGCCGCCGTTGAGGCGATCAGACAACTCGTCGGCCATGTCGGTCAAGAGGGGGGCATCGCAATCGCGAACTGCATCGCGTAACCGTGCTGCATCCGCGTTGTGCCCTGTCAACCGCAGCTCCCAGGCAACTGGCAGCGCTGAGTGCTCACTTCCCAGCTTGGACGCTTCATCCGTGATCTTGACGCAGACATCTTCGATGGTGTCATCAGGACCCACCTCGACCTTGCTGCGCGCGAACCGGACTTGGTCGCATGGCTTGAATGCCGGCTTGCCGACTTGCCCGCTGTCGACCGGCACAACCAGAGCGCCCTTGAGTTCGCACTCGGAAGGCTTGAAGCTGCGACCTTGCAGATTGCCGCAGTACGCAGCCCATGCGCCGCCCGGCAATCGCCGCACGGCGCGCTTGTGAATGTGCCCCAATGCCCAGTAGTCGACGGGTGCGGCGTCGAGGTCATCCCACGAGCACGGGGCGTATGGGTCGTGTCCCGGATCTGCCCCGACGTTCGCATGCAGGACCGCGACGTGCGCGGCCGAATTCGGCTGTCGTTCGATCTCACCGAAGCACAGCGCCAGATTCTCGCGTTCGTGTCGCTTTCCGAAGCTGACGCCACTGACTTGCACCAAGTCGCCGCTGTGGCGCAATTCGACCTGGTGCGATTGCGGCCTGCCAGGCTCGAAGCGTACGACTCGTTGCGGCAGGTCGCCGACCTGCCGGAAATCGCTACTCAGAGGGTCGTGGTTGCCGTGGCAAATGAATACGTGCACGCCTTCTTCATCAAGTCGGCGGAGTCCTCGCTGAAAGCGCAGTTGCACACCGACGTCGGCTATCGCATCGTCGAAGATGTCGCCGGCCAGAACGCAGAACGAGGCCCTCTCGTCTATGCAGAGCTGCACGAGTGCGTCCCATGCCTGCCCAGCACGGTCAGCCAAGTCCTTCCGCTGCACTTCGCGGAGGTATCCCAAGCTTCCGAGCGGCGCATCCAGGTGGAGGTCGGATGCGTGCACGAAGCAATCCGCCATGAGCGGGATGCTATGCGGCGCGCTGCTGGGCAGCGGCCGGGCGGAGGTTCCTGCCCAGACTCAAGGCTGGTTGCCTAGCATCGCTGCGATGTCTACCGACCTTGCCGGCGACGGCACCGACAATCGCACGCCGATCGATGGCCCCGATGCGGCCGTGCTCTATGAGGTCGCGGGCGGCGTGGCAACGATCACGTTGAACCGGCCCGACTACCGCAACGCGCTCAGCGTCGAGATCGTGAACGGCGTCGGCGATCACTTCGAAGCGGCACTGGCCGACCCAGGGGTGCGAGCGATCCTGTTCACGCACGTCGGCAACACGTTCTGCGCTGGCGCGGACCTGCGCGCCGCCCAACCCGGTGTGCCCCAGCCCACACTGCGCCACAACTTCGTGGAGATCCTCGAGAAGATCATGACCTGCGACAAGCCCGTAGTGGGCCGGCTGGCAGGTCACGTCACCGCCGGCGGTGTGGGGCTGGCTGCAGCGATGGACATCTCCATCGCCGCCGACGACGCCATCATCGGCTTCACCGAAGTCCGCATCGGCGTGGCGCCCGCGGTGATCTCGGTGGTCTGCCTGCCGAAACTGCGCCGAGCCGATGCCAGCGAGCTGTTCCTCGAAGGCGAGCGGGTGCCGGCCCCCCGAGCGGCCGCGGCCGGGCTGATCAATCGAGCGGTGCCGCGCGACCAGCTCGATGACGAAGTGGCGGCAACATTGCGTCGACTGGTGCGCGGCGGTCCCAATGCGCTGGCGAACACCAAGCAGCTCGTCGCGAGGGTGCCGCAGATGCCCCGGGACGAGGCTTGGGAGTGGACGGCCGAATTGAGCCAGCGGCTGTTTCAGAGCGATGAGGCAGCCGAGGGCATCGCCGCATTCCGCGAACGCCGTGATGCCAGCTGGGTCCCGCCCGAATCCTGAGTTCGGCTGATCCGCGCCGGATCGACTCCGGGCGGTAGCGTCGGCCGTCGTGAGCGGGCAGGTGCATCTCGAACGCGACGGCCACGTGGGCCGCATCATCCTCGACCATCCTGAGCGGCACAACGCCATCAGCGCGCAGATGTGGAACGGCATCACCGATGCCGCGACCGAGCTGGAGAACGACCGCGAGATCCGGGTGGTGGTGATCCGCGGTGCCGGTGAGCGCGCATTCGCGGCAGGCGCCGATATCAGCCAATTCGGCGAACAGCGGTCTGACGCGAGCGGCAACCGCGACTACGACGACACGACGTCGAGAGCGCATGCCGCGCTGCTGGGACTGTCCAAGCCGCTCATTGCTGCCATCCACGGCTATTGCATCGGCGGCGGTCTCGCAGTGGCCCTCACAGCCGACCTGCGCGTCGCGGCAGAGGATGCGCAGTTCACGATCCCCGCAGCTCGCCTCGGGCTCGGCTACGGCGCCGCAGGGATCGGAACGCTGATGCGGCTGGTGGGACCGTCGGCCGCGAAGCGCATCTTCTTCCTGGCCGATCGCTTCGGAGCGCAGGAGGCCCTGCAGATGGGTCTCGTCAACCGGGTGGTGCCCAAGGCGCACCTCGAAGCGTCGGTGGAGGAATGGACCGATCTCATCGGCCAGAACGCTCCGCTGACCATCGCTGCCGCCAAGGCGGCGCTGACCCAATGGCAGAAACCGGAGTCCCAGCGTGACTTCACCGAGGTGGAGGCAATGATCCGGGCGTGCTTCGACAGCGAGGATTATCAAGAGGGCGTCGACGCGTTCATGAACAAGCGCCGCCCGGACTTCAAGGGCCGCTGAGCGAGTCGCCTGCTTCCATGTCGGCGACGAGTTCGAGGTAGGTGCTCAGGCGCTCGGCCGCCAGCTCGCCGGATTGCACCGCAGCAATGACCGCGCAGTCGGGCTCGACGGTGTGTGAGCAGTCGGCGAAGCGGCAGTGCTGAGCGAGCGCCGTGATATCGCCGAATGTCTGTCCAAGGCCGTCGAGCACGGCCGCCGCTGCCGGGAGACCCAGATCGCCGCTCCAGGGAATCAGATCCTGCAGGCCCGGGGTGTCCACGAACGTCCCGCCGTCGGGCCCGCCGACCGGCACAAGCTGGCGTCGCACCGTCGTATGGCGACCGCGGCCGTCAGTACTCAGCGGGGCGACAGGCATCACCTCGGCTCTGGCGAGCCGATTGACCAGTGATGACTTGCCGACCCCGGACGGGCCGCTGAGCGCGACCGTTGCGCCGTCGCCGGCCAGGGCGCCGAGGCTGTCGAGCCCGCGGCCGTCGAGTGCGCTGGTTGCCAGGATCGGGACCTCCGCCGCTGCGGAGCCGAGCCTGCGGCGCAGTGCATCGACGGTCGCCTCGTACTCGACATTCGACACCGTGTCGATCTTGTTCACGACGATCACGGGTCGAGCGCCACCGCCGAATGCCGCCGTGAGGTACCACTCGATGCGGTGGCCTGCGGGGTCTGACGCCGCCGAGTCCGCAGCAGACCCACTGCCGGCGGGTGAGGGGGTGGTGACGACGGCGAGCGTGTCGGCATTGGCTGCCACCAGTTGAGGTCGTGTCCGCGGGCCGGCTGCGCGACGGCACAGCAGCGATGTGCGGTCGAGCACTTCGGTGATTGCCACGCGACGATCGCTTCGGGGTTCGATTGAGCGGACAACCCAGTCGCCCACAGTCGGATAGTCGAAGGGTGAGCGGGCTGCGCGACGCCCGGCGGCATCGAGCGCTCCGGTGACCTCGCCGGTGCCGTCGACGAGTTCATAGGCGCCGCGATGCTCGACCGCGACACGGCTCACGCAGTGACCCGCCGGGACCTGGGGCGCCTGGCCGGGACGCCGGCGCCAACCGAGCTGCCCGAGCGTCGGCACGGCCGGTGATTCGCCCGCTTGCGGATCGGTGCTGTCACTCACGGCGCAGCCACACCTCGTCGTAGCGACCGACGCCGAGTCGCTGCCCTTCGATCACCCTGCCGTCGGGAAGCGACACCCGCCCCAGCCCTTCGACATCCGCCGTCGCCGCCACCACGCTCGACGAATAGGCCAGGAACACGTAGGGAGCTTCGTTGGCGAGTTCGGCCATGAACTGTGCGACGGCGTCGCGCCGGTCATCTCCGGCGTCAGTCGACTTGATCAGGCTCACCAAGGCGCTCAAGTGCTCACCGCTGAGATTGGACGCGTTCAGCGGCGTGGTTCGCACCGGGCCGACAGCGGCCGATGCCAGCACCGCCGGATCGGACTCGCCGCCGACACGCCAGCACGTTGCGCCGAAGTCGCCAGCGAAGGAAGGGCTCTGGACCACCGAGCCCATGGCCCGGCTGATGAGTCCTGTGCGCGCCAGCGTCTCGACGTCGACATCGACGAGACCGGTGCTCTCCCACTGGCGCTCCAGTTCGGCGGTCATCCGGCCGAGGGCGAGGTCGTTGGTGCACAACACTCTGATGCGCACAGGTTCGCCGGGATCCCGGTCGTCGGATCGTTCGGGATCCTCCGTGTACTCACGCAGCAGCGAATGGGCGCGCTCGGCGTCATGTGTCGGCCAGGCCGCCGCGACCTCCTCCGAATACCAGATGCTTGCGGGCGACCACCACTGCGTCGCGGCCAGCCAATTGACATCTGGGCCGAGTGCAGAAACAAGTCGGGACTGGTCGGCAGCAGCCACCAGCGCTCGCCGCACCCGAATGTCGTCGAGCGGGGCGCGCAGCAGGTTGAACAGCACCACGCCGGCGTTGTCGTCATATCGCTGGACGGCGGCGAGCTGGCGGCCTGCGCCGTCGGTCGCCGCAGCCACCGCCGTGGACAGCTCGGCCGATCTCGACATCAGGATGTCGCCGCGGCCGTCGAGCAGTGCTTCGAGACGTTGCCGCTCGTCGGGCATCTCGGTGAACACGATGTCGTCGGCCCACGGCAGCGCCGCGCCATCTGCCGCGGTGCGCCAGTAGTCGGGGTTGGCCTCCAAGACCGCCGGTGCCCCCACCGACCAGCGCCGGAACACGAACGGCCCGGTGCCAACCGGTGCTCTGGCGAAGGTCTCCGGCTCGGCCTCGGCGGCGACCGTCGAGAAAACCCGCCCGACGGGGCCGGCCAGCGCAGCGGGAAGGCCGGCGTTGGGTTCGCCCACTTCGATGACCAGCGTGAGCTCGTCGACGACGATGACCGAGGTGATGCGGGCGTCGCGCAGGTGGCTGCTGCTGGCTCGACCCGAGCGCAGGTAGTCGTCGATGCCGGTCTTGACCGTGAGTGCATCCAGCGGCTCGCCGTCGGTGAAGGTGATGCCCGGGCGCAGCGTGACCGTCCAGCGTTGCAACGACGGGTCCGCGGACACCGACTCCGCCAGCCACGGTTCCACCGAGCCGTCGGGCGCCACGACGGTGAGCGTCTCGAGCACATGGTCGAGCACATTGCGGCACGACCATGCGCAGACGTGATCCCACGGTGTCCAGCCGGTGATGGGAGTGGGATCAGCGGCCAGCAGCACCCGCAGCGTGCCCCCCCGGCGTGGCCCGGCGTCTGGCGACTCCGGTGGCGCAGGCGCGACCGCCGGCGCTTGCGACGTTGCAGGTGCGGTCTCGACAACAGACGTATCGCCGGGAGCTCGGGTCGCACGGGGGGCGCTCGTCGGCTCGGTCGGCTCGTCGGCACCGGGGCTGCACGCCGACGCCAACAGCAGCACTGCGAATGCGACCGCTGTGGCACGTCGGGAACTCAGCGGCCCGGGCCTTTGCTGCTCGTGACCCATGAACGCGTGCCGACGTTTGCGCTGTGCACCGTTTCTGACGCTAGTGGCGCGGTGGTCGCGGTCGGCCCCGAGGGCTGCACGCCCTGCTGGCTGCGCCGCGGACGCTATCGAGTCGCGGCGCTGATCATTCCGACGAGATCGCAGGCAGTGCGCACACCGTCTCCGAACGACCCGGGCTGGCGTGACACCAGGAACTTGCGGTGTGCGCCAATGAGACTGGCCGTCTCATCGAGTCGGGCCATGTCCGCGCCCTTAGGATGGGTGGTCAGCTTGATCTCGATTGCCCAGACTTCTCGGCGAACCCGCAGCACGAGGTCGATCTCTCGACCGGTTGCGGTCCGCAGATGCCACGCCTCATGGTCGTGTCCGGCTTGGCTCAGCGCAGTCAGGACCTGGTCGATGACGTATCCTTCCCAGCTTGCCCCCACACCCGGCAGCGAGGCGAGCTCGTCGTCGATGCCCAAGCCCGACAGGCTGTGGAGCAAGCCGCTGTCGCGCCAGTACATCTTCGGGCGCTTGGTGAACTGCTTGGAAGGGTTGGCGCTGTAGGCGGGAAGCCGGCGGATCAGGAAGGCGCCTTCGAGGTAGTCGAGATACGCATTGACCGTGTGGTACGAGAGGCCGAGGGCCCGCCCGATGTCACTGGCGTTCCAGAGTTGGCCGTGGCGAGCCGCGAGCAACCCGAATAGCCGCCGGGTGGTCTGGGGGCCAGACGGCAGGCCCCACGCCGGGAGATCACGCTGAGCCAGCAGTGTCAAGTAGTCGCGCTGCCACTGGGGGAAACCGTGGCCGTCGAGCACGCCACCGTCGGGAAAGCCCCCGCAACGCCACAGCCGCTCAGCGTCATCGGGAGGCAACTCTCGCAGTGACAACGGCGAGAGTTCCACCACGGTCAACCGTCCGGCGAGCGATTCGGAGACATCTCGCATGAGGGCCGGCGAGATCGATCCGAGCAGGAGGAAGCGTCCATTGCGGCGTCGGTCCGCATCGATGGCGCCTCGCAGTCGCGGAAAGATCTCCGGCGAAGCCTGAGCCTCGTCGATCACGACCAATTCGGATGCGGCGGTGACGTCGGCCCACTGCAGATCGAGTCGCAAGCGGTCGGTTTCCTGCTCCATGTCGAAATAGTGACTGCCCAGCGAACGGGCCAAGGTGGTCTTCCCGCACTGGCGAGGCCCGACGAGCGCGACAGCGGGGTACCGCGACAGTCGCTGATGCAGCAGTGATGCGGGGGTCCCCGATGCAATGGCCCGTTCGATCATGCTGGCAGGCTAACGGTCGAATTCTACTTTCATACATTTATTTTTCTGTTTTTCCTCCACAATATTTCTCGTTTCACCACGGCGGAATTCTGTTGCACGCCTCGCGTCGTGTCAGCATTGCAGCGGCCGCCGCGCTATCGTGTAACGACCCCTCGCTAGATGATTGGTTCCAAGGGGTCAGTGGTCGTAGTGGGTGAGGGTGCGTGCTGGCAGGTGGGGGTGGTGGGTTCTGTTGTGCCAGATGGCGGCGGTGAGAGCGAGGATGCGTGCCAGGACGCGCACGGCGACGCCGGCGCGGGTGCGGCCGTTGTGGCGTTCGAGGCTGAGCTGGCCTTTGAGGGTGTCGCAGACCGATTCGATGATCTGGCGGAACGGGCGCAGGAACCGCTGGTGGGGGCGGGCGGGCTCGTTGCGGGCGGCGGGCCGGATGAGGGTGATCCCGGCGTCGTTGAGCCGGTTCTCGAAGTCTTTGCTGCGGTAGCCCTTGTCGGCGATGAGCGTCTGGCCGGGGCGGGCCAGGTCTGCGTGGTCGATCATGGCGGCGCAGGTGTCGCGTTCGTCGGCCTTGGCGCCTGCCAGGGCGAAGCTGATCGGCAGCCCCGCCGGGGTGGTGATCAGGTGCAGTCGCAGCCCCCAGAACCAGCGCGAATGCGACGCGCACCAGCCGTATTGGGCCCATCCGGCGAGCTCGGAGCGCACCGCGGTGGGTCGGCTCGTGCCGCACGGCACCGGCGTGGAGTCGGCCAGCCACACGTCGTCGTGCCAGTCCGGGCAGTCGCGGGCCAGCGCTGCTGTGACGTGGCCGATCATCTCGCCGGCGCGGCGCAGCCGCTTGTTGAAGCCCTCTCTGTTGGGCAGGTACGGGAACCACGGCCGCAGGTGCTGATGAGCGAAGCGCACGAACCCGCGCTCGGAGTCGTACCCCAATAACGCCGAGATCACCGCCAAAGTGACCAGCTCCGCGTCCGACAGCTTCGGTGCGAACCCCACACGGGGCCGCCGCGGCGCCCAGCCGGGATTGTCGGCCAACAGATCGTCAATCCTCACATACAGTGCCGTCGCGAGGGTGTCCAAGTCCGGGTTCATGCCCAGGTCCTCCAGGATCGAGGTGCAGGTACACACCCCGAGCTTGGACACCCTCACCCCACCAACAGCGGACCCCCCACCCCTTGGAACCAATCATCTAGACAATGAGGAGCCCGTTCCGGTCGGGTACGTCCGCTGACCGCCCGAACCCATCATCAACCCGGAACTCATCATCAACAAGGAGTGCGCCTCATGTCCACCGGTTTTGCCGTTGTGCTCGGATTGCTGATGGGCCTGACCGCTGGCGCGGTCGTCGTATGGGCCGTGCTGTCCCGCCGGTTGGCACAGGTGGCGCACGAACGCGACACGGCTCGCGACGAGTCGGCGGGGCAACGCGACGCTGTCGCTGAGTTGCGGGCCGAGCTGGCCTCGGTGGAGGCTGATCGGGCGGCGCGGGTCGAGACGATGGCGAAACAGCAGGCGGAGATCGAGAATCGCTTCAAGGAGATTGCGGCCCAGGTGAGCGAGACGACGCGCGACGCCTTCATGAAGGAATTCCGCGACCTGAGCACCGAGCAGACCAAGACGGCTGGCAAGACGGTCAAAGAACTTGTCGAGCCGATGCGGGAACGCCTGGCGGAGTTGCAGGAGCACGTGGACAAAGCCAACAAGGCCCGTGTGGAAGACACGGCCAAGGTGTCGCAGAGCGTCGATCAGCTCGTGTCGGAGACAAGCGGCCTGCGCCAGATCCTGCGCGACTCCAAGATGCGAGGTGCATGGGGCGAGCAGCACCTCCGCAATGTCATCGAGGCTGCCGGCATGAGCCGCCACATCGACTACATCGAGCAGGCCACCGTCGGCGAACTCGGGGCCGAGGGCCGGCTGCGACCCGACGTGGTGGTCAAGGTGCCGGGCGGGGCGAGCGTCGTGATCGATGCCAAGACGCCGTTCGCTGCCTACGACCGCGCCGTGCAGTCTGCGGACGAGGCAGAGCAGCAGCGGGCCCTCGCGGAGCATGCCGCCGCCCTCATCGAGCGGGCCAAGGAACTCGGCGACCGCGACTATGGCCGGTGGGTGTCCGGATCTCCCGATTTCGTGCTCATGTACGTGCCGACCGACCCCATGCTCGACGTGGCCATGGACGTCGACAGCGATGTCTGGCAGAACGCCTGGCACCGTCACCGGGTGCTGATCGCAACCCCGGGCTTGCTCATTGCATTCCTGCGGACCGTCGCACTAGCCTGGCAGCGGCAGGACATCGCCCGCAACGCGGAGACGGTCGCCAAGCTCGGCAACGACCTCTATTCCCGGCTCTCCACCTACCTTGAACACGTCGACAAGATGGGTCGCGGCCTGCGCAGCGCGGTCGGTGCCTACAACGACAGCGTGGGCTCCTTGCAGAGCAGAGTGCTTCCGCAGGCGAAGCGCTTCCGGGACCTGGGTTCGGTCACGGGCGGCGACGAACTCGATGAGCCCAATCCCATCGAACTTGATGTCCGTGCGGTGACAGCGGCTGAGTTGGAGCCAGGTCAGGGTTAGGCCGCCCCAATCTCAGAGTATTTCGATGCTCACGAAACTCCTGCAGTGGCGTCGGTGATGGCTTGCCAGACGCGTTGGGGGGTGAGCGGCATGTCGATGTGGCGGATGCCCAGGTGGGCGACGGCATCGACGACGGCGTTCTGGACGGCCGGCGTGGCGCCCACGGTGCCCGACTCGCCGATGCCCTTAGCGCCGAGCGGGTTGATGTGCGTGGGCGTCTCGAGCACGACGCGGTCGAAGAACGGCAGCTCTGCGGCAGAGACGATCGGATAGTCGGCGAAGTTCCCGGTGAGCGGGATGCCGTCGGCGTCGTATACGAACTCCTCGTACAGCGCCTGGGCCGCACCTTGTGCGAGGCCGCCGTGCACCTGACCCGCTGCGAGCAGCGGGTTGAGAATGGTGCCGGCATCGTCGCAGGCCACGAGCCGGCGAAGCTCCACCTCGCCGGTGTGGCGGTCGACCTCCACCACGGCGACATGGGTGCCGAAGGGGAACGTGGGTGCTTCGGAGTCGAACACCTCCTCGGCATGCAGCAGGCGCGGCCCCGCAGCGTTGTCGCCATCTGAGTCGTCGTCGTCGCCCCTTGATGCCTCAGCGGCCGACGCGAGGTGTTCGGCGATCGCCGTCCAGCCCACCGACACCGCCGGGGTGCCTACGACGTGAAATGCGCCGACGTCGGTGTTGAGCGTGATGTCTGCCGGGTCGGCTTCCAGCAGCGTCGCGGCCACCGAGCGGGCCTGATCGACCAGCGTGCCGGAGGCTTCCCAGATGGCCGTACCTGCCAGCTGCACCGAACGCGAGCCGCCGGTCACCTCGCCACGGGGTACCTCGTCGGTGTCGCCGTGGACGATGTCGATGCTGTGCATCGGCACGCCGGTGCGGTCGGAGATGAGCATCGCCCACGAAGTGTGGTGGCCCTGCCCGTAGGGCGATGAACCGGTGCGAGCCACGATGCGGCCGCCCGCAAGCAGTTCCACTGCCCCGTACTCGGAGCGCCCGATGCCTGCGGTGCGCTCGACGTAGGTCGCCAATCCGATGCCGAGCAGCTTGTTGTCGTCGCCGCCTGCACGGCGGCGGACCTGCTCTGCACGCAGTTCGCTGTAGCCGGCCGCGTCGAGCGCAGCATCCAGGCTGGCTTCGTACGCGCCGGTGTCGTAGGGCATGCCGGTGCGGGTGGTGAGCGGGAAGACCTCGGGCTGCAAGAAGTTCTTCCGGCGCACCTCGGCAGGGTCCATGCCGATCTCGGCGGCGAAGACGTCGACCGCACGCTCGATGGCCGCCGCCGCTTCGGGCCTGCCGGCGCCGCGGTAGGGACCGGTCGGTGTGGTGTTGGTGAGCACCGAGACCGAGGTGAAGCCCAGCGTGGCGATGTCGTAACAGCCCGCGAGCATCGCCCGGCCGTTGTTCGGCAACGCCGCGCCCATGTTCCCGTAAGCGCCGGCCTGCTGGACCACGTGCACCGCAAACGCCGTGATGCGCCCGTCGCGGGTGCCGCCGATGCGGCAGTACTGGATCTGCCCGCGGCCATGGACAAGACCTACCATGTCGTCGGTGCGCGAGGGCGCCCACATGACCGGCCGGCCGGTGCGAGCTGCCAGCCAACCCAGCAGCGCCTCCTCGGGATGCGGGCGAGCCTTCGCCCCGAAGCTCCCTCCCACGTCGCGCGAGAGCACACGCATCTGTGACCGGTCGAGTTCGAGGATCTTGGCGAGACCGGCGCGCACCGGGTGAGGCCCCTGGCCGGCATTGACATGGTGCAGGCGTCCGTCGTCAGCCCAGCGGCTCGCTGCAACGCGCGGCTCCAGCGGGCACGGTGCGATGCGGTTGTTGATCGTGCGGACCTCGGCGACCGCCTCGCATGAATCGAAGTCGGCCTGCTCGCCGTCGAGCGACATGCGGATCACGACGTTCGGTTCGGCCATGCCGTCGAACAGTGCTGGGCCCTCCAGTGCTGCTTCAGGATCGACGAGCGCCGGCAGCGGCTCGTAGTCGACGATGACCAGCTCCGCTGCATCGATCGCCGCGGCCGGACTGTCTGCCACCACGACGGCGACAGGCTCGCCCACGAACCGCACCCGCTCGGCGGCCAGCATCGGGCGCACGATGGCGGCGTCAAAGGCCGGGTTCGGCGACGGGTAGGGCTCCAGATTGACATCGGCTGCGGTGACCACATCGACCACACCGGGCGCGCTGCGAGCAGCGTTCACATCGAGGCCAGTGATCTCAGCGTGGGGAACCGTCGACGTCACGTAGCAGGCGTGCGCCATGGGCTCCCACTCGGCATCGGCGGTGAGGTTGGCGACAAACCGGCCCCGGCCGCGCAGCAGCGACTCGTCCTCGCGTCGAACCACCGATGTCCCTCGCAATGCCATGAAATCCCTCGCTCCGTCTCTCGTGGTCGCGGGTGCCGCGGCCAGCGCCCCGGCGATTGTGGCATGTCGGTTGCCGGGGCACCCGCGTCACACCGCAGCAGCGTCGTCACGCCCATGACGAGGTTCCTAGTGAAGCGTGGCCCAGTGCCGAGCCGGCGCGAGGCTGGGCTACCAGACCGCTGACGGGTCGATGGAGAGCACTTCGACCATTTCGGCGTGCAAGGCCGCAAAGTGCGCCGAGCGCTGACCTGCGCGGCCGCTCGCCGCTGCTGCGTTGGCGCTGTCAGCGGGCCACTGTGGCTGGTGCCCCGCGCTCGCCACAGCCTCGTCGACCGCACCCTGCCATTCGGCACGCTGGTCGCTCATGCTGCGATTCATCACGCCGTCGGCGAGGAGTGCATCTTGCGAGCAACCAGGCGGGAGCTCGAACAGCTCGCACGCCAACGGCGTGAATCGATCGAACAGCGGGAGCAGCTGCGACCGGCCTTCCTCGGTGCGCAGCAGCCGTGACAGCAACCCCGACGCGTGGCGCAGGTGCGATCGTTCTTCGGCTAGGGCACGACGCGCAACCGCGCCGAGGGCTTCCCACGAGGAGTTGGTCAACGCTGCCCAGCGGACGGTCTCGGCGGTGTCGTACAGGAAGTGCCGGACCAGGGTTTCGCCCCAGTCGCGGCACGGCAGCTCGGTGAGGTGCGCGCTGCGGTACTCGTGCGGCTGGCGTCCATAGGCCAATGCGTCGATGTCGTCTCCGAGCAGCCCGTACAGCGCCCGAGCATGACCCAGCTCGTCCTGGCTGATCGACGTGAGCGCCAGATCCTCCTCGAGGAACGGGCCGACGGCGATCCACCACGCCAGGTTCTGGCCGATGCACAGCTCGTCGTCGGCGAGCGCCAGCACCACTTCGCGCGAGCCGTGCGTGTTTGCTGAGGCCGAGTCGGTCATGAGGCTGGTGGGTCTCCGGCCTGCCGCAGATCCCGCAACAGCGCGCCGTCGTTGTGGCGGTGAGGACGGTCTGCCATCTCGAGCTCGACAGGGTCGGCGACCAGCAGGTC
This sequence comes from Candidatus Poriferisodalis sp., assembly GCF_965219595.1. Classification (NCBI taxonomy): domain Bacteria; kingdom Bacillati; phylum Actinomycetota; class Acidimicrobiia; order Acidimicrobiales; family Candidatus Poriferisodalaceae; genus Candidatus Poriferisodalis; species Candidatus Poriferisodalis sp. The sequence goes on along the minus strand of NZ_OZ244781.1, from coordinate 1,896,862 downwards.
CTCGCGGGCCACCACCCACATCTGGTCTCCCTCGGAGCGCCGGGTGTAGCAGTCGCGGGCAAAGCTGAGGGCCAGATCGTCATCGGGTGCCTCGAGTGCGCCGACATGGGTGAACGGATCCTTGCCAGGACGCTTGAGGAACACCTCGTAGGTCTTCATGCCAAGGCCGGGCTAGCTGGCGCCGCCCCAATGGCGGCCGGAAGGTCAACCCTGCCGACGACCTCGATCGGGTTGCGGCAGCTCGGGCACCATTCCACGCTGCGGCATGGCGTCGGCCCAAAGTCCGATCGGTGCTCCAGGGCATCGTTGCCGCAGATAGGGCAGCTCGCAGCCGCGGACCGGCTTCGCACTGCCACTGAATACTCTCGAGCGAGGAAGCCCACTGCGGAAGGCGCGATCCGATCCGGCGTCCACACGGGGTCGTCGACGAAGGTCACTTCGATCGAGACGTCGGCACCTGCACACGCCCTTCGCGCGGCATCGGTGACATCCCGCGCGATGACATCAAGCGCAGGGCAGCCGAGCATGGTCGGCACGAGCTCGATCCGCACGGTCGAACCGCAGTCACTGCTGCTGACACGTTCGAGGATCCCCAACTCCGCGATGGTCACCTCCGGATATTCCGGGTCGCACACCTGCGACACGGATCGGCGGACAGCCGCGACGACGCCAGCGGGAACCGCTCGGCTCATGCAGGCACCGCCGCGGCCTCGTCCAGCGCGGAACGCACCCACGCTGCCCCGTCCCAAGCACGGCGCGCGTCGTTCAAGCGGCGAGCGCTGTCGGGACCACGTCCCGCAATGGCCGCTTTCAGCGCATCCCAGTCGATCTCCCCGCTGACCCAACGGCCAGTCTCCGGGTCCTGGTGCAAGTCCGGGTCGGGAATCGTGAAGCCGGCGGCGGTCAGCTGCGGCACCATCTTCTGCACGAACCGATCCCGCAGATCCTCGTTGCGCTCAGACTTGATGTGCCAGCGCAGCAGCACGTCGTCGGGCCTCGTGTCGGGGCCGAAGAGCTGCACCGACGGCCACCACCACCGGTCGATGCCTTCCTGCATCAGCTCGTGCTGCTGGGTGGTGCCCTTGGCCATCTTCAGCAACAGCTCCTCGCCGTTGCGCATGTGGAAGCCCTCCTCGGCGATGATCCGCCGCAGGATGCGCTTGTAGGGCCCATAGCTGCAGTTCTTGAAGACGGCCTGCTGGCTGGCGAGCGCCGCCGCATCGACCAGGTACGCAATGGCGATCTGATCGCCCCACGAGTACGCCCGGTAATGGAAGACGTTGTGAAACGTGGTGCGCCCCGCAAGCAGGTCGGCGGTCATCTCGTCACGGGTCTTGACGCCCATGTCGGCCGCCACCATGTACAGCAGGTGCGCGTGGCCGATCTCGTCCTGAGTCTTGGCCAACGCAGTCAGCTTGTTCGTCAGTCCCGGTGCCTTGGCGATCCAGTCCCGTTCGGTCAGCCCGCCCATGTACTCGCTGTTGGCGTGCAGCTCGATGAACCGGAACACCGCCTCGCGGTACGCGTCCGGCATATCGTCGTCGGGCTCCACCAGCCCGCCGTCATCCAGAAAGGCCTCGAAGTCCTCCATCGAATCCCAGCTGCGCATGCACGCCTCCCTGCCGAGGTGAACAACCCGAATGCTACGCCCGGGGTGTCGCTGCGTTGCCCGCGCGGCCCGCTAGGCCGACGTGGGCCTCGCCGTAGCCAGCGACGACCACGCGCCCCATCCCTGAACATTCTGTGCTCTGACGCGAACCCTGTAGGTCTTGCCGTTCGTCAGGGACGAGAGCACCGCGCTCAAGTCCGTCAGGTCGGTGTGAGACACAGGCGTCTGCCAGCCGTCGCCGACAGCGGAGCAGTCGTCGTCGGTGTCATTGCAATACGCCACTTCGTACTCGTCGATGTCCGAGTGGTTCTTGGCGGGAGCCGTCCACGCCACGCTGATCTGTGCATTGCCGGCCGTCAGTCGAGGCGTCGAGGGCGGATTCGGTGCACCCGGTGTCGCCGTTGCTCCGTCCGTCCAAGCACTCGCGCCATGGCTCCTGCTGATGGTGCGCATCTCGACGCTGTGCTCATTGTCGTTGGTGAGCCCAGAGATCGGGTAGCGCGTCGAACTCGCACCAATCGTCCTCATCGTCCAGTCGTCGTAATCGCTGGTGCAGTCCTTCGCAGTGTCCTCGTTGTCGCAGTACCGCAGCTGGAAGCTCGTGATTGTCGACCCCCTGGCGTTCGGCCTGGGCCACGTCACGATCAGCTGTCGATTGCCTGATGCCAGCGTCAGCGTGGGTGCATCGGGCGCGCCCCTCGGCATGCCCATGGCGGACTCCGACCACGGACTCTCACGGTTGTCGTCGGTCGTCGCACGGACCCGCACTTGGTACGCGGTGCCGTTGATCAGGCTTCCGATGGTCGTGCTCGTGCTGTCGTCGGAGTGGGCGTGCGTCTCCCATGTGGCGGCCCACGTCGGATTCGAGGCACAGGTCAGGACCGTCGTATCGGAGTTGGTCGCGAGGCACGCCCGGTAGCGCACGTCATAGCCGTCGATCATCGAACCGTTGGCCCGCGGCACGATCCAATTCACGGTCAACGCCGTGTTGCCCGTGGTCACCCGGGGCATGGTGGGTGCTGATGGCGCGCCCACAGGCGTGCCGACCACCGGCGTCTCGGTCCACGGCCCCCAGCCCTTCTCGTTCTGGGCTCGCGCTCGCACCTGATAGGCGGTGCCATTTGTCAGGCCGGTGATGATCCTCGACAGACTGGCGCCGGTATCGCCGTGAAGCCGCCAGCCCCCCCACGTCGGATTCGTGGCACAGGTCTTGACAGCGGCATCAGAATCGGTCGCGGTACAGACCCGGTAGGCCACCTCGTAATGCTCGATCGTCGAGTCACGATCGTCTGGCTCTTCCCACGCGATGCGCAGCTGGCGATCGTCGGACTCCGGTGCCTCAATGACCGGAGCAGCAGGTACCGCTGCCGGGATGGCCGACTTGATCGGCGACCAGCCGCTGTTACCAGTGGAACTCGTGGCCCGAACTTGAACCTGGTACGCGGTGTCGTTTGCCAGTGAGGAAATCGTGGTTGTCGTGGTGCCAGCGGCGACGGTCGTCGACATCCATTGCTGGTTCCACTGTGGGCTCGACGTGCAGTCCTTCCGTGTCGCCGTGCAGTCGCGGTACTCCACTTCGTAGCCGGTGATGGTCGAACCATGCGACGCCGGCTCGTTCCACGACACCACGAGCTGCATGTGGCTTGGCTCCAAGGTCAACCCTGTCGGTGTCGACGGCGCCGCCAGGGGGATGGTGCTGACTACGGGCGACCACAGCCCGACGCCGTTGGCGTTACGGGCTCGGACTCGCACTTCGTACTTGGTGCCATTGGTCAGCCCAGTGATCGTCGCAGCGGTGCTGGTCGGCGCGTAGTTCCGCTCAGCCCAGTTCCCCCATGTCGGGTTGGCGCCGGTGCAGTCGCTCGGCGTCGCTGTGCATGCCCGGTGCCCGAGGATGTATTGGGTGATCGCCAGCCCGTTGCCGCTTGGCTCGCCCCACGAGAGGCTGAACTTCCGGTCGCCCGGGTTGATGTTCGGAGCGGCAGGAGCGTCGGGCCGCAATGACGGCGTACCCGACGCAGACGAGGACCACGGACCGTCGCCCACGCTGTTGGCAGCTCGGACGCGCACCCTGTACGTCGTGCCATTGCTCAGTGTGCTGATCGTGTGCGTGGTTGCCGGCGGGTTTCCGCTGACAGTGCTCGGCGATGACCAATCTCCGTCGATGCTGCAATCGGCCGTGCTCACGCAGTGCGAGACGTCGTAGCGAATAATGGCCGAACCGTTGTCGGCTGGTGCCTTCCACGTCACGTCCAGCGTTTCGTTGCCCGGGGTGAGCGTGGGCGTCGCGGGCTTGGCCGGCTTGCCGAGCGGCGTTGATTCTGCGGCTGGCGAGTACGGCCCGACGCCGTTCGAGACCTGGGCCCGCACCCGCACCTGGTACTTGGTGGCATTCGCGAGGCTTGTGATCGTCAGCTCGAGGTTGGTGAGGTCGGTGTGGCTTCTCGTCTGCCATCCACCCCAGCGCGGATTCTGGCTGCAGTCCCTCGGCGTCGCCGTACACGCCCGGTACTGGACGCTGTAGCCGTTGATCGTGGCGCCGTTGTCCGTTGGCGCAACCCACGTAGCGACGATTTGGCGGTCACCGGCCGCCAGACCCGGCGCATCCGGGGCGTCTGGCAGGGCCCTCGGCGTGGCCGACCTGACCGACGACCACGGCCCCAGGCCCAGGCCCGCACCGCCGAGATCGTTGATGGCCCGAACGCGCACCTTGTAGGCCATGCCATTGTCCAGATTGAGGATCTCGTGCCTGGTGTCGGTGCCGGAGTCACTGGCATCCGTCCAGTCGGTTGAGCTGCTGGCACAGGTGCCGGTGCAGTACTCGACGTCATAGCCGGTGATGTCGAGACCGTTGTCGGCCGGCGCAACCCAGGTCACCACCAGCGACTGGTGGCCGGCCTCCACGGTTGGAGTGCTGGGCCTCGCCGGCACCGAGACCGGCGTCGCCTTGCCGGCGGTTGACCACGGGCCCACGCCGTTGGAGTTCCTGGCCCGCACCTGCACCTCGTAGGCGGTGCCGTTGACTAGCCCAGTAACCGTCACGATCTTGCCGGTGCCTGAATGGCTGCGTGTCCGCCAGCTGCCCCACGTCACGTCGTCGTCATCGGACTCGCAGGTCCGCACCGTCGTGTCGCCATCGGTCGCCATACAGGCCCGGTACTGCACGTCGTAGTCGGTGATGGCCGATCCCGAATATCCGGGCTCGTTCCATTGCACGAGGATCTGCCGGTCGCCGGGTGTCAAGTCGGGAGCACGCTCGAAGCTCGGCAGCTCCTCAGGCGTTGCCGACTGAGTTGGCGACCAGTCGCTCTCGCTGCCGCCGCTGCGGGCGCGCACCTGCACCTCGTGCTTGACGCCGTTGCTCAGCTTGGTGATCGTCGTGGTAGTGCCGGTGCCTTGATGGCTGTGGGGCGTCCAGCTGCCGCATGTCAGGCTCAAACCGCACGTCCGATATCGAACGTCGTAGCCGTCGACGGTCCCGCCGCTCGGGGGCGTCGAAGGCGCCCACGTCACCTTCAACTGCTCGTTTGCGGCCTCCACGGTCAGGCTGGCCGGAACCGAGGGCCGCCCGGTCTGCACTGCCGGTATGCCCTGCACGATCTGCGACCATGAGCCAGGCCCGAAAATGTTGCGGGCCCGCACCCGCACTTGGTAGGCGGTGCCGTTGGCGAGCCCGGTGATGGTGGTGCTGGTGCTGGTACCGGAATGCGCATGTGCGGTCCAGCCGCCCCAGCTTGCGCCGGACGTGCAGGTACTCGGCGTGGCCGTGCACGTGCGGTACTCCACCACGTAGCCGGAGACCGCGGCACCAACGGCGCTGGTGGGTGCCCTCCACGACACTGACAGACCGGCATTCCTGGCAGTCGCCGTGAGCGACGTCGGTGCGCTCGGCGGTTCGGTGCCGATGGCCGTCAGCGTGCCTGCCGCGGCACGGGCCGCAGTGTCGATGCGGTCCGACCCGCTGATCCTGTGCAGAGCAGCCGTGGGGGCCAGCGCGCGCAGGCGGGCATGCAAGCTGGTGTCGAGCGCCGCGCGCCCGCCGACCAGCACGATCGCGCGCGGCCGCAGCTCCTGGATGCGGCGCTCGGTGGGAGCGGTCAGCGCGCTCGTCTGGGAGTACAGCACTGCTCCGCCGGCGGTGATGGCCGCGTAGGCAGCGGCAACTCCCATATCTGCCGGACTCCACCCGTTCGCGATCACCAGGGTGGTGGAGAGGTTGGGCGCGGCCGCTGCTGCGGTGTCGGTGCGGGACGCGCCGCTGTGGCGCGGCACGCTCTGCACCGACGGAGCGAGCTCTCGGACACGATCGGCGAGCGATGCTGCGAGCACCACCGTGCCTCCGACGAATTCGACCTGCAAGGGCTGCCGTTCGCGGATGATGCGTTCGGTCGGCTCCGTCAGGTCGTCGGCGTTGGCCAGCAGCACTGCTGCGTTGGACCTTGTCGCCGCCAAGGCAACCGCCACGCCTGTGTCTGCGGCGCTGAAACCGTTCGCCACGATGAACGTGGTGGCGTTCGACGGCACCGCCTTCGCAGCCGTATCGAAGCGGTCGGCGCCCTCGATCCGCCGGACTGCGGCACCGCCGACCAGTGCGATCACCTCATCTTGCACTGCGGTTGACAGCGCAGCCGTGCCGCCGACCAGGATCACTGCCGACGGCTGGCGGTCTCGGATGAAGCTTGCAGTACGGGCGGTGAGCTCGCTCGAGTTCGCATAGAGCACCACGGCGTCGGATTGGCTGTCGCTCTCGAGGGCTGCGAGGGCCGATGCAACGGCTGAGTCGGCAGAACTCCAGCCGTTGGCGATGACCACCGTGCCGATGGACCGAGTCTGCGCCGACGCCGCGGGTGCCAGCACGGCCGCGATCAGCACCAGAACGGCAAGCATCGTCGTGCCTCGGCGCGCGCTCCGGCGCAGTGCCGAGCAGGTGCGCATCAACCGCCCCGTGAGTGCGTGAGAGCCGCCCCAAAATCGCCGGCGCAGCCCGCTGAACGGTCCAAAACGCGTCAGTGCAGGCATCACGTCGGACTCTGTTTCTCGCCAGTCTGCGGGTAGGGGATGGCAGATTGGCCTCAGGCCGACGTCAGATCATCTGCACCGTGTGGCCGAGCAGGGCGAACAGCGGTTCCTTGGTGGCTTCGAGCGCCGCCGAGACTTCTTCATGCGAGATCTCGCCGTCGAACATCCCCGCGGCCATGTTCGCCACGACGGCAATGCCGGCGTAGGGAATGCCGGCCTCGCGGGCCAGTGCCACCTCCGGATAGCCGGTCATGCCGACGACGCTGCCGCCCATCTGCGCATACATGCGGATCTCTGCGGGCGTCTCGAAGCGGGGCCCGTTCGTGCAGACGTAGGTGGCAGTGGGGGCCACGTCGATGCCCTCGGCCTCTGCTGCGGCAGCCAGGGCAGCGCGCAGCGACGGGTCGTAGGGCGTCGTCATGTCGGTGTGGGTGACCTGGCCCGGCTGATCGAAGAAGGTGGCAGCGCGGCCGGTGGTGAATTCCAGGTAGTCGTCGAGCAGCAGGAACGAGCCCGTCCCCCGCTCAGGCACCATCGAGCCCACGACGCTCACGGCCAGGATGGCCGTGGCTCCCAGATCCCCGATGGCCGCTATGTTGGCGCGGTAGTTGATGGCCGACGGCGGGATCGAGTGGTCGCCTCCGTGGCGCGGCACGAAGACGATCTGCCGCCCGTGCCAGCGGCCGGTCATGGCGTGAGCCTCGCCCCAGTCGGTCTGCACGTCGTGGTGCGCTGCCTCGGTCAGGCCAGGCAGCTCGTAGAAGCCCGTCCCGGCGATGATCCCCACCGGGGGACGCTCGTGGCCCGCGCCGCCGTTCCCGCCGGTCTCGTTCGCATCGCTCATCTCACTCACGTCCCAGATTCCTGCGCCAGTCGCTGCGCTCGATGCTGCACTTCATAGCGAGCCCGTGACTCGTCGACCGTGAGGCACACGCGGTCGGCAATCACTCGCTCGCCGCCTACCCAGACATCGGTGACGTGCCGGCTGCCCCCGGCCCAGGCCACATGCGCGATCAGCTCCTGGGGCGAGGTGACCGGCACGAACGCAGGGTCGTCGAGGTCGAGCCGGATCATGTCGGCCCAGCGGCCGGGCTCCAGCACGCCCGTGTGCAGGTCCAACGCCTCCGCACCGCCGCGGGTCGCCATGGAGATCACCTGCTGAGCGCTCATCACGGTGGGATCGAGCGAGGTCACCCGTGCCAGCAGCGAGGCGATCTTGATCTCCTCCCACAGATCCAGGTCGTCGTTGGACGCAGGCCCATCGGTAGCGAGCGACACCGTGATGCCCCGCTCGATCATCTCGGGCACCCGGGCCACACCCGAGCCCAGCTTCATATTGCTGACGGGGCAGTGAGCCACGGCAACGCCGGACGAGGCGTAGACGTCGAGGTCGGCATCATCCAGCCAGACGCTGTGTGCTGCGAGCACGCGCCCGTCGAGCGCGCCGGCGTCGGCCAGCAAGCGCGGCACGCTGGCCCCGCCGTGTTGCTTGGCGAGCGCATCACCCTCATCGGCGGTCTCCGCCACGTGGATGTGCAGCAGGGCGTCCCGCTCGCGGGCCGCGGCCGCGATCTCCGCGCAGGCGCCCACACCGAGGTCGTACGCCGAATGCGGAGCGAACCCGATCGTGACGAGGCCCGATGGGTCGTCCACCGCGTCGTGCACGGCAGCGATCTCGCCGACTCGATCGGCGACGCTTCCGGTGTCGTCCAAGTGCGCCACCGACAGCACCCCCGGGCACATGACCAGCCGGATGCCGGCCTCACTGCCCGCATCGATCACGTCGTGTTCGAAGGCGTACATCTCGCAGGTGGTGGTGACGCCCGAGCGCAGCATCTCGACCGAGCCCAGCGTCATCCCCCACCACACGTCGGTGGGATGCAGGCGGCCCTCTCGTGGCCACATCACCTCCTCGAGCCAGGCCATCAACGGCAGGCCGTCGCCCGCACCGCGCACCAAGGTCATCGGCGTATGCGCATGGGTGTTGACGAGACCCGGCATCAGCAGCCCGCCCAGGTTGATCACCGGTGCATCAGTGGCCGATGCGTCGGCGGCGGCGCCGACCCATGCGATGCGCCCGTCCGCACGAACGTCCACCGCCCCCCGCTCGATCATCGCGAAGTGCTCGTCGCAGGTCAGCACGACATCGGCGAGATAGCGGATGTCGATCGAGGGGGCGTCTGATCCGTTCGGCACGGCCTCATCTTCGCACCGGCGGGCGGCGAGGGGTCAACGCGCCCGCCCGTGACACAATCTGCGGCCGTGACCCTGTTCCTGCAGCGGGTCTTCGACTCGTTTGCCAACGGCTCCGCGTACGCAGCCTTGGCGGTGGCGATCTCGATGGTGTTCCGCTCGACCGGGGTGCTGAACCTGGCGCAGGGCCAGATGGCGATGCTCTCCGCGTACATCGCCGTGGTGTTCGCTGCGGGCGCCGACCCTGGCGTGGCGTTCTCGGGCTGGCTGACGCCGTTCGCCACGCCGTGGCCGATCTGGGCGGCGGTTGCCGGCGCGGTCGTCGTGTCTGCCGCGGTGGGCGCCTTGCTGGAATACACGGTCATCCGGCCGATGCGCGGCGATCCCGTGCCGACCATCGGGGCGACGCTCGGGCTGTACCTGCTCATCGGCACCTTCGTGGTGAAGCACTTCAGCGGTCGCCAGAGGTTCCTGGGCTCTCCATTCCCGCAGGAGCACACCGACCGGTTCATCATCGGCGGTGCTCGGCTGTGGTTCGACACCATCGGGCTGACACTCACGATGCTGGCGGCCATCGGCCTGCTCGCGCTGATACAGCGCACGACCAAGGTCGGGCTCGCCTTCCGGGCCATCACCTCCAATCGCGACAGCTCTGCGCTCGTGGGCATCAGAGTGGAGTGGGTGGTGATGGGCGGATGGGCGGTCGCAGCAGCCTTGGGAGGGCTGGCCGGCGGTCTCATTGCGGGCGAGCTGAACGTGCGCCCCGACATGATGGAGCGTCTCCTGATCTTCGGCCTTGCAGCCGCCACGCTCGGCGGCCTGCGCAGCCCCGCCCTGGCGCTCGCCGGGGGCTATCTGTTCGCCTTCGCCGAGACGATGATGGCTGGCTACGTCGGCTTCATCGACAGCCAGGTCACGCTGGTGTGGGCACTCGGCGTGCTCATCGTGGTGCTGTCGGTGCGGCCGTCGGGCCTGCTGTCGCGCAAGGCCGCACGCGAGGGGCTGCGGACGTGACCGATTCGCACGAGCCGCCGACTCCCGGATCCGAATCACCGGTGTTCCGCCTGGGTCTTCGCGAAGCCCCCGTCCCGCACGGCAGTCCCGCTGTGAGCGTTCCCATCCCGCGGGCCGGCGCAGCACGCGAAGTCGCTGAATCGGACACGCCGGCCACGCCCGCTCGCGATCAAGCACCCGACGGCCCAGCGCCACTCGCCGTCATACCGTCCGACTCGACCCAGCCGGCCGCGGCGCGGTGGCCATCCCGGCTGACCGTTGCGGCACTGGTCGCGATCGCTGCGTTGGTGGTCGTGGTACCGCTGCGAGCCTCGTCCACCTTCCTCACCGATGTCACCCAGCTCGCAGCGTTCTGCCTCGTCTTCGCCGGGCTCTGGCTGCTGACGCACCGGATGGGTCTGCTGTCGGTCGGCCATGGAGCATTGACCGGCGTCGGCGCCTACGCGGCGCTGCACGCAGTGAACGACTTTGGCCTGCCGCCGATGCTGATGCCGCTGGCCGGCTTTGCGGCGGGCTGCGCGGTCGGTGCGCTGCTCGGCATCCCGGCGCTGCGCTTGCCGAAGGCGTACCTGGCGCTGCTGACCCTGTCGGCGGCAGTGGCGTTCCCGATCGTGCTGCGACAGCTCGACGGCCCGCTGCCGGTCACCCTCGACAGCGAGTTCATCGCGCCGACCTGGACCGGCATCGCACCCAACGACGAGCACATCTGGGAGTTCTGGATTGTGGTGGCGTGGGTGGCGGTTGCCTTCTGGCTGCTGCATGGCCTGCTGACGGGGCCGATCGGGCGCGCACTGGTCGCTACCAGGGATGAGCCCACCGCGGCCGCGACCTTCGGCGTGTCGGTGTACCGGCTGCGCTTGGCTGGGGTGAGCCTCAGCAGCGGTCTCGCTGGCCTGGCCGGCGGCCTCATGCTGATCCCGGTGAACTTCAACGACCAGTTTCAGTATCCCGAGGAACTGTCGATCAAGCTGTTCGCCCTGACGATCGCCTTCGGCAGCACGGCGATCGGGGGCAGCCGGCTCATCATGACCGTTCCGGCGGCAACCGTTCTGGTGCTCTTGCCGGTCTGGCTCGTCGACCGGCCCGGTTGGGTCAACCAAGGCGGCTGGATCGGCTTCTTGAAGTCTGAGTTCTTCCTGTATGCGGCGCTGCTGCTGGTGGCCGCCTACGCACGCAGCCGCCGGGCGCGCGCCGTGCGGCTGTACGACGCATGAGCGCCGCCGAGCGCTGGAACGCGAAGTACGCCGACTGGCATGAGCCAGGCCTGCCGTCAGGATTCGTGATGGACCAGGCCGGGCTGCTGGCCGACTGCCCGACGGCGGTTGATCTGGCGGGCGGCGCAGGCGGCACAGCACTTTGGCTCGCCGAGCAGGGCATCGAGACCACGCTCGTCGATGTCTCCGAGCGCGCGCTGCAGGTTGCCGAGAACACTGCTGCCGAGCGGGGTGTGCCGCTGCAAACGATCTGCACCGACCTAGAAGCCGATCCCGTGCCGACCCCGGGGCAGTTGAGTCGGCTTGCAGGCGCGGCGGTCCCAGATGGCGGCTGGCACGCGGCGGTGTGCACCAACTTCCTGCACCGACCTCTGCTGGGCGCGCTTCGCGAATTCCTCGTGCCCGGCGGTATCGCCTTGGTGCTGATCGCCACCGTCGAGAACCTGCTCGTCAACGCGCGCCCGAGCCGCCCGTTCCTGGTGGAGCTGGGCGAGCTGCCCGAGCTGTGCTGGGGCCTCGAGACGATCAGCTTCGACGAGGAGTGGTTCGGTCAGCGCCACGAGGCGCGCCTCGTCGCTAGGTACCCGAGCTGAAGCGTGCCCTTGCGCGTGCTGGGCAGACAGAAATCTGGCCCGGCAGCGCTCAGCCGAGCAGCCAATCCGCAGGGGTGATGTCCGCGTCGGCGTAGAGCCGCGACTGGAAGCGGCGCATGCCCGACAGCCAGCGGTCGATGTCGGATGCTTTGCGCTCGCGGTAGGTCTGCACCTCGGGGTGGGGCAGCACCAGGAAGCGCTCCTCGGCCATGGCCTCGATGACCGTGTCGGCCAGTTGGGCGGGCTGCAGGATGCCGTCGCCCGCAGCGGCGCCCGGCGTGCCTCGCTCCTGGTCGCCATCGCCGGTGCGGTCAGGGCTGTTGGCCAAAATGTTGGTCTCGACCGCCTGCGGGCACAGCATCGACACCACAATGCCCTTATCGCCGTAGGTGATCGCGAGGAATTCGCCCAGCGACACCGCGGCGGCCTTGGTGACCGCATATTGCATTGAGCCGAGCTGGGTCAGCAGGCCTGCCGCTGAGGCCGTATTGAGCAGGTAGCCGCCGCCGCGTTCGACCATGACGGGAACCGCCGCGCGTGCCGCATACACGTGGGACATCACGTGCACTTCCCACATTCGCTGGATCTCGTCGTTCGCCGCTTCCAAGCCGCCCTGGGTCACATAGCCGGCGTTGGAGACGAACACGTCGAGCGCACCGTGCGCTGCGACGGTGTCGGCGACTACCGCCTTGATGGCGTCCTCGTCGGTGACGTCGAGCCCGACGGCTGTGCCGCCCACCCGATCAGCCACCGCCTGCGCGCCGGCCTCGTCACGGTCGACGACCACCAGTGCCCGCGCCCCTTCTGCCTTGAATCGCTCGATGAGCGCTTCCCCGATTCCGCTCGCACCGCCGGTGACGACAGCGACCTTTCCAGCAAGTTCCATGGCCCGGCAGCGTAATCTCGCGGCTCGGACTCGACGCTGGCTTGGAGGTCCGATGGCGGCACCGTTGGACGATGTGAAGGTGATCGAGGTGGACAGCTGGATGGCCACCCCCTCGGCTGGCGCGATCCTCGCCGACCTCGGCGCCGATGTCATCAAGGTGGAACCGCTCGACGGCGACCCGATGCGGGGTTACAGCCGTCCGGCGAAGCTGCCGCCGGAGATCAAGGACTACGACTTCCAGTTCGACGTCGACAACCGCGGCAAGCGCTCGATCGCGGTGGACTTGGGCTCGCCGCAGGGTCAGCAGGTGGTCCACCGGCTCATCGCCGGCGCAGACGTGTTCATGTGCAACCTGCTCGTCCACCGCCAGGAGCGATTCGGCCTCGACTCGGCCACGGTGACGGCGGTCAACCCGCGCATCGTGCACGCCACGCTGACGGGCTATGGCACCTCCGGTCCCGAGGCATGGCGCCCTGGCTACGACGTCACCGCATTCTTCGGCCGATCGGGCATCTACGACGCCATGAGGGAAGGACCCGACGGCGCAGTGCCGATGGCGCGCCCCGCCCAAGGCGACCACACCACGGGCCTGGCGCTGGTGGGTGCTGTGCTGGCGGCCCTGCGGCTGGCCGAACGCACCGGCGAGGCTCAGGTCGTCGAGACATCGCTCTACGAGACCGCGGTGTGGACCCAGGCGTCCGATTACGCCATCACCGCCGTCGACAGGGCGCCGCTGCGCCAGCGTGCCCGGGAGAACATGATCGTCCCCACCGCCAACCGCTACCCCTGCGGCGACGGCAAGTGGGTGGTGCTCAATATGCCCGCCGAGAGCGCCTGGCCATTGCTGTGCCGGGTCATCGAGCGACTCGACTGGATCGACGACGAGCGCTTTGCCGATATCCGCGGCCGGTTCGCCCACATGCCCGAGATCGTGGCCGGCATCGACGAGGCGCTCGCGCACCGCACCCGCGACGAGTGGGGCGAGATCTTCGATGCCGAGGGAATCATCTGGGGCCCGGTGCTGGGCTTGCACGAGGTAGCCGACGATCCCCAAGCCGAGGCGCTCGGCCTCTTCCCCACGCTGGACAGTCCCGACATCGGCCCCTACCGCAGCGTCGGCATCCCGATGCGATTCGCCAACGCCGACGTCGGTCCGCGCGGCCCCTCACCAAGACTGGGCGAGGGCACCCGCGACATCTTGACCGCCGCAGGCCTCTCCGAGGGCGAAATCGACGACTTAGTCGCCAATCGCACTGTTCTGGACACACCTGTAAGCGAGTCGGACTGACTGCGGCCGGAGGCCAGACTCAGACGCGCCCCGGATGCCGAGCGCGCTGGAGCAAAGTCAGCACGCGCCGCCACAAAGACGGCAACCCGAAGTCGAATATCAGTCCGCGGCTGACATCGACGCGCGGATAGCGCGTCGAACGGCCGACGGGTGCTTTCGTCGAGTCCATCGCGGTCACAGTAACACCCACACAAAAGGCACCAAGTAGACGAACAGGAGCGTGAGAACTGCTTGGGCGCCGACCAGGCGCTGAGCTCGCCGCACGATGTCCTCGTTGTAGTTGAAGTGCTCCAGGAAGTTGATCACGAGGTGGCGCCGCAACCGTGGCAACCCGTCGACGCGTCCGGGGAAGCTCGTCAGCTGGTCGAAGTTGGCCACTTCTCTCCAGTGTCTCGCCACCGTGTGGGTGTTGATCCATGTGGCCCCATTGACGAGTGCTACTGCCGCGAAGGCAGCAGCGACAATGAGTGCTCGAACGCCCACTACGGCCGATGTGTCGGCGGATTCCGGCCGAGACGCGACGGCGACCGAAACGGCGGTCACGAAGATCGCCGTCATCGCAAGAAAACCAGCGACGATCAGCTGGGATTGCCGCTGCGCATTTGCTAGGCGAACGTCCTGCTTGTTCCGAATTTCCCTCGCCTCCACGAGGACTTGATCCCACGCGCCAAGAGTGTCGCTGCCAGCTTTGTCAATGGACACGATGCAACCCCTTGACGACATTGCCAATGCCGGCTTCTAGCAGCTTCGCCGGCCATCTCGATGCTGATTTTCGGGCTGCGCAGAATCACCGATTTGCCTAAGAGTTGGGAAACCGTCTCGACGGACGCAGCTTCGACACTTGCCAACGACGCCGGTACGGTCAGCGGCACCAGAGCGGTGCGAAGTACCTGCGTCGCCGAGATCGTGGCGGGCGAGTGCTCGGCGGTTGTCATGGCTGTGGCCACGGCGAACAGCTCAGGCGCAGGCTTCAGGGAGCGAGCCGATGACCAAGAGGGGTTACTCGCTATCGGATGGGGGCGAACGTTCTCGAGTCGATGTCGGCGGTAGGAAGCTCCGGCCGTGCGGTACCTATGCAGCATTCCAGCGCCACCTGAAGCGTGACGAGGAACCCTGCGCGGCCTGCACAGAGGCAGCGAGGCTCTGGCGGCTGTACACGAGCGCTCGCAGCAAATACTGGAGCCAGCGCAGGCGAGGTACCCGTGTTCGCGACCTGAGACCGCTGTTCGACCAAATGCGGCAGCGCGAAATCGACTACCGGGCGCTGGAACAGTGCTCTGACACTCCGCAACCGCCGAGCCGACGCTGGACTGTGTATCGGTTCGACTTCGAGAACGGCCAGCAGTACGCAGGCATCACTCAGCGATCGGCATGGGCCCGCGAAGCCGAACACACATCGGGCGACGCGCGCTTGACGGGCGGCTCAGCGCGCATCAGCGATCTGGTTGCTGAAGGCGTCGAGTACGAACTTGTCATCGTTGCGACTGACCTGACCGAGGGCGAGGCATACGAACGAGAACGCATTGAGATCGCGCGACTCGAACAGCCGCTGAACGTTCAGGGGCCAGTGCGCACCAACCCGATCGCGCGCGCTGGGGATGTCCGATGACGAGATCGACGGACTGATCGCCGATGATGCCGTGCGCGAGGCACAAGAGCGCCGCGTCTAAGTTCGCTTCCATAGACCCACCACCGAGGAGGTGCCCGGAATGCGACACGTCTTGATCGTGGCCAACCAAACCCTCGTCGGCGGCCACCTGCACGAGCGCGTGGAGCACATCCTCGCCGTCGATCCCGAGACCCGGTTTCACATCGTCGTGCCCGCGACAGGTGCGAACGGTCCTGATCCCGCGCGGGCGCTCGCCGGTGCACGCCGCAGGCTCAGCCAAGCGTTCGAGGCACTCGACGACATTGGTGCCCGGGTCACCGGCGAGGTCGGCCCCGCACATCCCGTCGTGGCGGTCAACTTGGCCATTGACCGGCTGAATCCCGACCTCATCATCTTGAGCACATTGCCCGCCGGCGCCAGCAGGTGGCTGCATCTCGACCTGCCCCATCGGCTGCAGCGGCGCTTCGGCGTTCCCGTCGAGCACGTCTCGGCGGAGACGCAGACCGTCGATCGCGCAGGCACGTTCGAGCCGCCGGTCATCCACGCTCCTGACGACACGGTTCATGTGCTGCTAGCCGAGGAGAACCAGCACGACGTCGACGTGATCACCATGGCCCTCGCCGAGGCCGGCACCCGCAACCAGCTCCGTGTGGCCCATGACGGTGCGAATGCCCTGGCGTTCATGCGTGCAGTAGGTCCGTCAGAGATCGATCTCGTCCTGTTCGACCTGAAACTGCCGGTGGTCAGCGGGTTCGATCTGCTCGCCGAGACACGCGCCGCCGACGAATTCAACAAGGTGATGATGGTTGCGCTCACCACCGACGAGGCCGCCGACGACCGTGCCCGCGCGTATGACCTCGGCGCGGATGCGTTCGTGATGAAGCGGCCCGACTACAGCCAGATGGCCCACGTCATCGACGACCTGCTGGCCGAGGTCGCCGGCTAGCCCGCGATCGGATTCCTCTCCTGCCCGCGATCACAAATCGGTTGCGATGCGGGACAATGCAGCTATGACATTTGTGATGCTGACGCTGATCGGAACCGGCGTCTTCTAGGACCGCCGCAACGTCGCCGGTCGCGTTCAGTGACCGGCGACACGGGCGGCGTTCATGCCGCCCGGGAAGCCGATCTCGGCGGGGGCCTCGACCTGGCTCTGCAACACCCAGCCGAGCAGGCCGTGCCGGTCGCAGATGGCCGTGTGCGTGCCGGCCAGCCCCTGGGGTGCCACCACCGTGGCCGCGTCGAAGTAGAACCACTCCCCCGCTGGCACGCGCAGCAGCTGCAACGTCACGTCGGTGTTGATGTAGGCGCCACCGGACGGGGAGAAATCCCACCCCACAGCCGCGCCGAGATCGGCCAGTGTGGCAACCCGCACCAGCGAAGACGTCTCCTCGCCGGCCATGAGCGGATGGTCCAATCGCAGCCACGTGCGGCCGGGGCCCGGCTCCTCCGTCGAGCCGCCGACGAAGCGAAAATCCACCGCGTCGGCGTTGAAGCCGGGACGCGGGTAGTCGATGTCGGGATTGGCTCCGGGGTCGGCGCGCTCGGCCGGGATCGGCGGCAGCGACTGCCCGTCACCCCCAGGCTCGCCGTCCGAGAGCGCAGTGGGCGTCAGCCATTGTGAAGCTGCCCGCGCCACCAAGCGCCCGCCTCCACCAGCACCCGATGCCTCGCGCACTTCGGCGTCAACGAGCGCCGTCCGCTTGCCGCCCTTCACGATGGTCGCAGCGACCTCATAGATCGCCATCGGCATGCCGGAGAGGATCTCCACGGTCAACCGGCTGCACACCTGCGAGATGCCGAGCCGCCGCTGCTCGCGCTCGACTGCCCAGCCCAGCAGGCCGCCGATCGCGCCGCCGTGCATCACCTGGTGCGCCCACGGACCGCGCGTCAACTCTGTCGCGCGCACGCCGCCGGCCCCCAGCACGAAGAGCGCAGGCGGCATACCCCCCGGGGGCGATGTTTGAGCGGGGTAGGAGTTCGCGCTACTCGGCTCAGATCCGATGTTCTCCACGGCGACAAGCTAGGTGGCAGGATGTTGGATCGCCTGTTTTCGTGTTCAAGCGATGCAGGCGAGCAACAGGGGAAGGGGCGCCGTGACAGACACCGCTGCGGTGGCTCGGGATGCGCCGCCGGTCGCCACGGCGAGGCCATGGTGGGCGCGCCTGCACCCGATCGGCTGGATGGCAGGGTCCACGATTGTCCTCGCATTCGCGGCCCGGCTGTTCTGGGACACCGAGTACTGGATCGGCAACCTGGTGTGGTGGAACTGGTTGGTCCTCGCGGGAGCGCTCGCGATGGGGCTGTGGCACGACGGGCTGGACCGGATTCGCCGGGGCGTGGAGTCGATCGCCACGTTCGGCCTGACCGCGGCGTGGATCCTGGCGTGGGTGGTTTTCCTGCTGCAGTTGTTCAACGTCATCACCCGCTACGGCAATGACCTCGTCGAGACCGACATCCTCTTCGGCGAAACCACCAGCCTGGCGTGGCAGTCGTTCGCGCTGATGTTCCTGCTCGCCATCAACTTCGGCGTGCGCGAAGGCGTGAACCCGCGCATCGATTTCTGGTGGGCCAACTTCAGCGCCAAGCGCAAGGCCTGGCTCGACTTCGTCATTCACTCGGCCCTGCTGCTGCCCTTCATCGTCATGGCCATTCGGATCCTCAGGGGTTACGCGGCCACCTCGCTGGGCCGTCGGCACAACGGCGAATGGCCCAGCAGCTGGCGGGTCTGGGAGACGTGGGAAGAGGGCGTTGATGCAGGCAGCCTCCCGGTAGGACCGATCAAGGTGATGCTCCTCGTTGCGTTCATCCTGTTCGGCCTGCAGATCCTTGCGGAGATGATCAAGACCGGCTTCGTGATGATCGGCGACGACGAGAAGGGCGACCTCGTCGAACACGAGTCGCCGCTGCGCGTCGAGTAATCCCTCATGAGCGACCTCCTGGCCATCTTCGGCATGGATACGGGCGTGTTCTTGGCCCTGACGATGTTCGTCGTCTTCATGGGCATGATCCTCACCGGCTACAACGTCGCGTTCTCGTTCGCCGCGACAGCCTTGGCGTTCGCATTCATCGGCGATCTCACCGGGTCGTTCAACACCGCCACGCTGAACACGCTGCCGGCGCGCTGGTTCGTGAACATCAGCGACCCAGTGCTGCTGGCGGTGCCGCTGTTCGTGCTGATGGGCGCCATCCTGGAGCGATCCGGCATGGCCGAGCGGCTGCTGAACGCCGTCGGCATGCTGATGGGCGCGCTGCGCGGCGGCGTGGCCGCTGCGGTGGTGCTGGTGGGCACCTTGCTGGCTGCCGCGACCGGCGTGGTGGCGGCCACCGTCATCGTGATGGGCCTGCTGTCGCTGCCGGCAATGGTGCGGCTCGGCTACGACAACAAGCTCTCGACAGGTGCCATCACCGCCTCGGGCACGCTCGCGCAGTTGCTGCCACCCAGCATCGTGCTGATCCTGCTGGCCCAGCAGATGGGCGTGGGCATCCTGGGCCTGTTCGCCGGTGCCCTGCTGCCCGGCCTGATGCTCAGCGGCCTCTACGTGGCCTACGTGCTGATCGTGTCGTGGTGGAAGCCCGACATGGGCCCGGCCATGCCGCTCGAAGAGCGCAAGCTGGAAGGCAACCCGTCGATCCAGACCAAACTGCTCATCGCAGCCCTGCTGGGCTTCATGGTCGGGTGCGTGATGCTGCTCGCGAATCTGCGGGTGGCAGCCATGGCGGCGGTGCTGGTGCTCATCGTCAGCTTCGCGATCATGGCGTTCACCCGGATGCTGGCGTGCGAGGTGCTCATCGCGATCGTGCCGATCGTGGTGCTCATCCTCGGCGTGCTGGTGTCGATCTTCCAGGGGATCGCCACGCCTTCCGAATCGGGCGCAGTCGGCGTGTTCGGAGCGCTGGCGCTGACGGGCTTGAACTGGCTGTTCGACCGCCTGCTCATGCGCGAGGGCGCCACCCACATCACGCCCCAGTGGCGGCTCAGCCGTGCTGCTGCCGTGCAGGCGGGCAAGTCGACCGCCAGCGTCGTGGTGCTGGTGATGACGCTGCTGTTCAGCTCCACCTTCTTCAGCGCCATGTTCTTCCAGCTCGGCGGCTCCGATCAGACCTCCGAATGGCTCACCTCGATCGGCGGCGGGAAGCTGGGCTTCGTCATCGTCGCGATGATCGCTGTGTTCCTGCTGGGCATCAACCTGGAGTTCCTCGAGATCACCTTCATCGTGGTGCCCATCTTCGTTCCGGCCATGGAAATTCTGGGTTTCACCCAGGACGAGAAGATCTGGTTCGCCGTGATGATGGCGGTGAACCTGAACATGGCGTTCATCTCGCCGCCGGTGGGATTCTCGCTGTTCTACTTGCAGAGCGTGGCGCCGCCCGAAGTGCGCACCGCCGACATCCACAAGGGCGCCATCCCGTTCATGGGATTGCAATCCATCGCCCTGATCATCCTCGGCGTGTTTCCGGGAATCGTGTACACGTCGCTCGAACTGTTCAGTTAGCTGCGCAGCCTGTCCGGCGCAATTTCGGTGCGTGCTAATTTCGCGCGACGTAGTTGGCGCGACTTGCGCGCCTGCGGGGAGGCACTACCTATGACTATGCACGACGAGGCCAGTCCGGAGACTGCTCTCGATGAAGGCATCGAAGACGCTGGCTTCGACCGGCGATCGTTCCTCAAGGCCGGTCTCGGCGTAGCAGGATTCGCGGCGGCCGCAACGGTGCTCAACGCCTGCACCTCCGACGACGGAGACACCGCAGCAACGACCGAAGGTCCCGCCGCCACCGACGCCCCGGCCACATCGGTGGCGCTCACCCAGGACGGCCCCGAGATCGAATGGGAAATGGCGACGAGCTGGCCGGCGGCGCTGGTGACCCTGTTCGGCTCGGCGAACTTCTTCGCCGAGCAGGTGAGCCGGCTCACCGGCGGCAGGTTCAAGATCAATCCTCGACCCGCTGGCGAGATCGTGGGCGGCCTTGAGGTGCTGCCTACCGTGCGTGACGTCGGCGTGCAGGCGGGCCACACGGCGTCGTACTACTACGTCGGGCTCAGCCCCGTGCAGCAGTTCGGCACCGCTGTGCCGTTCGGGCTGACGCAGCGCCAGCAGAACGCCTGGCTGTACAAGGGCGGCGGCCTCGACATGCTCAACGAGTTCTACGCCGAAGAGCATGGCGTCATCGCCTTCCCGGCCGGCGGCACCGGCTGCCAGATGGGCGGCTGGTTCACCAAGGAGCTCAATTCGGTCAGCGACCTGCAGGGCCTGAAGATGCGCATCCCCGGTCTTGCGGGGCGTGTGCTCGAGAGCCTCGGCGGCGAGCAGGTCACCCTGGCGGGCGGCGAGATCCTGCCTGCGATCCAGCAGGGTGCGATCGACGGCGCCGAGTTCGTGGGACCCACCGACGACTTGATCCTCGGCCTCGACCAGTTCGCCGGCGATCTGTTCTACTACCACCCGGGCTGGTGGGAACCGGGCACGGCGGTCGAGGTGCAGTTCCCGCTGTCGCTGTGGAACGACCTGCCGGCGGAATACCAGGCAGCCATCGAGATTGCGGCGGCATCGGCGAACATCAACACGATCGCCGACTACGACGTGCGCAACCAGGCCGATCTCCAGCGCGTCAAGGAGTTCGCCAGCATCCGCCAGTTCCCCGACGAGCTGATGGCGGCGTTCAAGGAAGAGACCGAGAACGTGCTGGACGCGGTGGCGGCGGACGATGCTCGCTTCGCCGCCATCTTGGCGCCGTGGCGGGAGTTCCGTGACGGCATCGCCGAGTGGCACGGCCTGGCGGAGCGTTCCTTCCTGGACCAGCAGACGCAGATCTAGCCGGACCTCACCGGCTCGGGGCCGACATCAGCCCGCTGTCGGGCACGCCGTGACGTCGTAAGGCGGCGCGTAGGATGCCGCTGTGCATCCGTTCAGATTTGGTGTCCAGTACGGCAAGCCAGAGAGTCCAGCGGCGTTCCGCGAGATGGCACGCAAGGTGGAGGATCTCGGCTACTCGACCTTGTTCTGCCACGACCATTTCTGGGACAGCTGGTCGCCCATCGTGCATCCCGCTGTTGCGGCGGAGATCACCACGACGCTGCGCGTCGGGACCCTGGTGTACGCAGCCGATTACCGGCACCCCGCAGTGCTGGCGAAGGACTTCGCCACGCTCGACCTGCTGGCAGAAGGCCGCACCGAGTTCGGCATCGGCGCCGGCTGGCTGACCGAGGACTATGAGCAGTCGGGCATTGCGCTCGACCGGCCCGGAGTGCGCATCGACCGCATGATCGAGGCGTTGGAGGTCATCAAGGGGCTGTGGACCGGCGAGCCCTTCGACTACGACGGCGAGCACTACCAGATCTCCGGCATGGTGGGCCGCCCGCTGCCCCACACGCCGGGCGGACCGCCCGTCATCATCGGCGGCGGCGGCAAGCGGGTGCTGAGCGCAGCTGCCCGCCTTGCCGACATCATCAGCCTGAATCCCAATCTGCGGTCTGGCACCGTGGGCCCCGATGCTGCCCGCAGCTCGGTAGCGGACAAGTTTGTCGAGCGCCGCCAGTGGATTGCCGATGCCGCCGGCGACCGATTCGCCGACATCGAGATCCAGCTCAACACGTTCATGGCGTTGGTGTCCGACGACGCCGACAGCATTCTCGCGCAGTTCGCGCCTGGCTTCGGGCTGACACTGGAAGAGGCGCGCGAAGTTCCCTTGGTGCTGGCCGGCACGGTCGACGACATCTGCGAGCAGCTGCATCACCATCGCGAGACCTACGGCGCCAGCTACATCATCATCCACGACCCCGAGGTCGACGCGATGGCCCCAGTGGTGGCCCGGCTCGCCGGCACCTGAGCCCTGTCGCCCGCCGTGTCGCGAATGACGCGATTGCACTGCGACAATGAATCCATGACATCAACGCAGGAAGACTCAACGCCCGAAAATGATGGTGACGCGTCTCACGGCGCGCGCGAGGCTCAGCGACGCAGCCGTCGGCTGCCGTCTATCCGCCCTGTTCGACAGAGGAGGCCTCCTGTGGGCACCACGCACGTCACCGTCACCGTCAAGAACCCAGCAGCACGCGATCGCGCCTGGCAAGGCGAGTTCCTGGTGGACACCGGCGCCATCGAGTCGCTGGTGCCGCGCCAGCACCTCGAAGCCATCGGCGTCGAGCCGTTCGGATCTCGCACATACGAGATGGCCGACGGCCGTCGACTGCAATTCGACATCGGAGGTGCCGAGCTCGAGTTCATGGACGAGATGGTCATGGGCACCGTGGTGTTCGTCGACGACGACGTCGAGCCGTTGCTCGGCCTCACCGCGCTGGAGTCAGCCGGCATCGAGGTCGACCCGCGCAACCAGCAGCTCAAACGCCTGTCCGCCGTGAGACTCAAGGCGCTCGCTGCCCACTGACCCACGCCGCTGAAAAAATCGCTTCGGGTCATTCGAGGCACTGCCATTACGATTTCCCCATGTCGCGCATCGAGGTGCTGCTCTCGGAGGATTTCCACCGGCTGCTTCGCAAACTGGCCGACGCTGAACAGAGCACGACGAGCGAGTGCGCGCGCACGCTGATCGAGACTGTGCTCCGGCAACTCGATGATCGCGTCAGCAGCGTGGACGAAGAGGCTCTGAAGGCGCAGTTCGCTGACTTCGCCCGGGAGTATCCGGCACTTCGGCGGGAGCTCTTTGATGCTGACGCCGACCTGCGCTTGGACGAGCCCACCGCACCGAGCGCAGAATCGGGTGGTGCGATCCCGTCCTCATCGGGTTCTTCATCAGCGGACGACGGGGATGCGGCCTTGACAGGTCACCTGGCTGATCGGCACGTCTATGCGATGGCGGTTCGGATACCTCGCGATGCCAAACCCGACAGCGATGTCGTCACGATGGCGAGCATGCTGGAACCACACGATTGGACATCGTCACGGGTCAGGATGCTCAGCAAGTACATCGTGCACATGTATCTCGCCGGTGACGAGCCGTTCGATGGGCCGCTGATCGTCTATCCGCAATCACAGCCAGATCCTCGTTCCGACAGCGCGAGGGCGTGATCATTGTTGATGACGACCTTGCGCTCAGGGCGCTGCAGGGTGACGACACCTACTGGCCGACCGAGACCCCGACAATCCCGTGGGTGCTCTACGCCCGATTGCTCACGGCATTGCAGAGCCCGTCAGACGCGGGGAGACTGAGCCGGCGGGCAACGCCCGAAATGGTGCAACGGGCATTGTCCCCGCCCGAAGCCGTCTTGCAGGTTCTTGACCCGCGACCGTATACCGGCCTCGCTACTCGCCTCAAGCTCGAGTACCGACTCAACATGATCGCCGCCGATCTGCTGGGTGCCGCTGTCCATCACCGGGCACCTGTGCTCTTAGCCGTCGGGAACGTGGGACAGCACTGGCCTGAAATCTGCGATCTGGAGCAGGTCGAGCTGCGCGTCATCGCACAAGATGAGTCGGACTGATCCGAACAGCGTGTCCGTCACACCCTCGGCCTATCTTGCCTGCTGTGAGCACGTCAGGGCCTGCAGACGAGGCGGCAGGCGACGACCATGCGCTGTCGGGAGGCGGATTGGCGGTGGTCGGAGTCGGGTTCGGTGCCGAGGCGCGTGAGGCTGTCGCCGACTTCGTGACCCGGGCCAAGGCCTGCGACCCGCTCGGGGCGGCCACTGTCGTGGTGCCGTCCAACTACACGGGCCTGTCGTTGCGGCGCGAACTCGGCAGGCGCAGCGGCGGCGTGGCCGTGCTCGAGACGCTCACGATCGCTGCGCTGGCCGATCGCCTCGGCGGATCGTCGCTGCAGCAATCGGGGCGGCGTCCTCTGAGCAGCATGGCGATCGCAGCGGCCACTCGTATCGCGCTCGCCGAAGAACCCGGTCCGTTCGGTCCCGTCGCCGGCCATCATCAGACGGCCCGCGCTCTGGCCGACACATACCTGGAGCTGCGCGATCTGTCGGCCACCCAGCTCGACCATCTCGCCGCCGCCTCCGAGAGAGCCTCCGGCGTGGTGGATATCTGCCGACGAGTTCGGGCGTCGCTGCGGCACAGTTGGTACGACGAGTTCGACCTTATGTCGGCTGCCGCGGAACACGTCGCCTCGCTTGATGCTCTCCCATCCGAACTGGGCAGCATCTGCGTCTACCTGCCTCGCACACTCAATCAGCACGAGATGCGCCTGCTGCGCGCACTCGGCGATGTTCCGGCCACGGCTCGGGTCGAAGTGCTCGTCGGGCTGACCGGCAGCGACAGCGCAGACGCAGCGGCGAAGCGCATCTGCAGACGTCTGCGCGTCGCGGTGCCGATGCTTGACGATCAGCGTCGGGAATCGCTGTGCAGCGCTGCGTGCGCCGACAGGATCGTGAGCGTCACCGATGCCGACGAAGAAGCTCGCACCGTGGTGCGCGAGGTGCTCGCAGACCTCGATGAGGGCATCCCCCCAGGCAGAATCGCGGTGTATCTCGGCGCGGCCGAGCCGTACGGACGCACACTCGAAGATCAATTCGCTGCCGCCGGTGTCGCCACGTACGGCAACACGGCCCGAACGCTGGCCGAGTCGATCTACGGGCGGTTCGCACTGGGCCTCGCCGCGCTGGCCGACGCCCATCTGGACGAGCCTCGCCTCGAGCGCCGCGACGTCTTCGACCTGCTCGCCGGCGCGCAGGTGCCCCGCCAGGTGCATGGCGGGCATCACGTCGATGCGATGGGCACCGATCAGTTCTTCGTGCCCGATTCGGCATGGGAGCGCCTCGCACGGGCAGCGCACGTGGTCGGCGGCGGCGACTGGACGTCACGGCTGGGGCGCTACTGTGCCGAGTTGCGCGAAAGCGCGGCTCGCGAGCAGGACAGCGACGATCCCAGTCGGGCCCGGTGCCGACGGCTTGAACGCGAGGCAGCAGAGTGCGACGCAGCGTCGGCATTCATGTCGGAGATGCGAGAGCGCCTCATCGACGGCCGAACCAGGCACACGTGGCAGAGCCTGTGCAATTGGATGCAGTCGTCGCTACGTCGCTACCTGGGCGCGCTGGGTCGAGCGCCGTGGCTCGGAGACTGGCCTGAGTGGGAGATCACCGCGGCAGAGCGCATCGAGGGAGTGCTCGAACGGCTTTCCGACCTCGGTGCCTTAGAACCGCTCGTCAGCTTCGACACAGTGCATCAAGCGCTTCAGGCCGAGCTCGCACAGCCCCACGGTCGCAGCGGAACCGAGGGCATGGGCGTGTACGTCGGTCCGCTGGCCGGCGCGCCCGACGTCGCTGCCAGCCGGAGCTATGTCGTCGGGCTGGCCGAAGGCATCGTTCCCACCAGACCTCAGCCCGACAGCCTCGTCAACGAGGACGAGCGGCGATCACTGGACGGTGCACTGAGCCTGCACGCCGACGTTGCAGCCGACAGCCACCGGGTCCTACTCGCTGCTATCGCCGGCACCGCGCAGCACTGCGCGTTGCTGGTGCCGCGCGGCGACCTGCGCCAGAGCGCGGAATATGTGCCGTCGCGCTGGCTGGCAGACACGGCACGCCGGCTCGACAGCACGGGGCGCTACTTCGCCGACGGGTATCTCGACGCCGCGAACCTCGCAGCCGCAGCGCTCGATGATCGGGTATCGGGCATAGTCGAGCACCCATCGTTCCTGGGTGCCGTGCGCACCTGCGACTTCCCTGCTGCCGATTGGGAATACGACGCAGCGAGCCTGCTCGAGTCGAGTCCCGCCTCGTTGAGCCGACAACAGCATCCGGCATTCGCCGATCCCGCGTTCCGCCACGGCGTCGAACTCTCCGCAGCGCGCCGCAGCGCAGAGTTCACGCGTTTCGACGGGAACCTCACGGGAGTCATCGACAGCGAGAGCGCCTTGGCAGACGTCGTGTCGCCGACGCGCCTCGAGGCGTGGGCGTCGTGCCCTCGCCGGTACCTGTTCGAGCATCTCCTCAAGGTACGTGCCGTAGCCGATCCCGAGCAGATTGTTCGGCTCAGCGCGCTCGATCGGGGCCACCTGGTGCACGAGGCGATCGATCGCTTCTACCAACCGCTCATCGCGAATCGCGAGGCATGGACATCAAGCGAGCCGATGCCGAGCCAAGGCTCGGGACGGCCGCCGCCTGGTCCGGGCCGCCCGCCGACCGACGAGGATCGCAGCGAGCTCGTCGGCGTGGGGCGCCAGCTCGCCGACGAGGCCGAACAGCGCGGGATGACAGGCCTGCCGCTGCTGTGGCAACGTGATCGTGAGAGGTTGCTTGCCGATCTCGGCGAACTGCTCGACCGCGACAGCCAGCGCGAGCCGCACTCGCGCGGGGACATCGAGAGCTCAGAGTTTCGTTTCGGCTTCGACGGCTCCGCGCCGGCGGTCCCCTACCGTCTCGACGACGGGAGCGTGATCCGTTTCCGGGGCATCATCGACCGCGTCGAGCGCCACATCAAGGGCGATCTGATCGTCGTCGACTACAAGACCGGCAAGACCGACGATTACCGCAGCATTACTAAGGGTGAGGGTGCTGACCCCACGGTCCGGGGCACAAAGCTGCAACTGCCGGTGTACGCGCTCGCGGCAGCCGCCCACTTCGGACGAAGCGAGACGACACGCGAGGCCGTGCTGAGCGCGTACTGGTTCGTCTCGACCGCCGAGGGACGCTGGATGTGGCTGCAGTTGAGCATCGACGAGCCGGTGCTGGCTCGCTTTCGCGAGGTGGTCAGTGCAATGGTGCGCGGGATCCGCAGCGGAGTGTTCCCCGGCTTCGCCCGACCTGCCGACGACCGGCGCCAGTACCGCGTGTGCCCCTATTGCGACCCAGATGGGCTCGGCACCGCGGACATCGGGCATTCGTGGCGTCTCAAGCGAGACGACCCGGCGCTCGCAGTGTTCGCGCGACTGGCAGATCCGGACGGAGCGTCGCCATGACCGCGGTGCCGATGCCGGCTGCATCGCTGCGGAACGGCTCCGCCGGCGCCGGGCCGATCACTGACGAGCCGGTCGATCAGGCAGACCGCCATCGGGTCAATCGCCAAACCGGCACGACGATGTTCGTCGAAGCGGGCGCGGGAACCGGCAAAACCACGGCGTTGGTCAATCGGGTACTCGAACTCGTGACCGGCTCGAGTGCCGCACCAATCGGCTCGATCGCCGCCATCACGTTCACCGAGAAGGCGGCCGCAGAGTTGCGCAACCGCATCCGGGCGTCGCTGAACGAACTGCTCGAGTCGCCTGCTGACAGCGGCGCGAAGGAGACGTTGCAGGAGGCGCTCGACGGGCTCGACGGCGCAGCAATCTCCACGCTCCATGGATTTGCCCGCAGGATCCTCTCCGAACACCCGATCGAGGCTGGACTGCCGCCCCGCTTCGAAGCGCTCGACCAGATTGCGAGCGATGTCGAATTCGACGAACGGTGGCATCGCTTCGTCGACGATCTGCTGTCAGACCCCGACATCGGCTGGGCCGTCGAGCTGGTCGATGCCACAGACACCCCGCTCAGCATGCTTCGTGACATCGGCCT
Organism: Candidatus Poriferisodalis sp.; assembly: GCF_965219595.1. NCBI lineage: Bacteria > Bacillati > Actinomycetota > Acidimicrobiia > Acidimicrobiales > Candidatus Poriferisodalaceae > Candidatus Poriferisodalis > Candidatus Poriferisodalis sp. Next base: position 1,868,983 of record NZ_OZ244781.1, on the reverse strand, counting down.
CGCCTTCAACGCGAACTGGGATCGTGTGCGCACTGACGACGTGCCGGTGCGAGCGGCCCCGGTCGATGCGAGCCGCATCATCGATCGAGGACTTGGGCTGATGGCGTGGCGGCATCCCGCCAGAGACTTCACCCCTGCTGCTACGAGGCTGCTGGCACGTCTCCACGGCTATCTGGAGCGGCTGAGCTCGGCGACGACAGACGTCGAGCGATTCGCTGTGCTCAACGAGTCCAGCGTCGATGGCAGCGGCGTGCCCAAGGGCGGCGGGGTCTTTCGGGGAGATGACTGGGCCCCGATCCGAGAGGGGCTCGCCGATCTGCGGGAGCAGTGCGCTGCCGCGGCCACCGAAACCATCGACGCCGCGATCGCCGCATTGTGCAATCGGATCGCCCGTTTCACCCTGGGCGCAGCCGAACAGCGCCGGGCGGCCGGGCGCCTGGAGTTCCACGATCTGCTCGTTCGCGCCCGTGATCTGCTGCGCGTCTCACCCGAGGCGCGTGCATCGCTCCACCGCCGCTATTGCCACCTGCTCCTCGACGAGTTCCAAGACACCGACCCGATCCAGATCGAGATCGCTGCGCTCATCGCCGCCGACAGCGACGCCGTCGGCGCAACCGAGCCGGTGCACCCGCCGCATTGGGACGACATCCACACGGCACCCGGTCAGCTGTTCTTCGTCGGCGATCCGAAGCAGTCCATCTATCGCTTCCGGAGAGCGGACATCGAGCTGTACGCCGACGCGCGACAGCGATTCGGCAGCGAGATCGGCGAACTGGCCAGCTTGCGAGTCAACTTCCGATCAACGGCGTCGATCGTGGCGTGGGTCAACGCAGTGTTCGGCGCGCTCATGGGGGGTGATGCGGACAGTTCTGCGGGCCGTTTGCAGGCTCCGTACGCGACCCTGACGGCAAACCGAGCCGACTTCGACAACAAGCCGGCGGTCACCGCGCTCGGCCTCGACGCTCACGACAAGAAGACCTCGGGCCTCACTGCCGACGGCATCCGCGCGGTCGAGGCGGCCGATGTCGCAGGCATCATCGCCGAGATCATCCACGACGGCTGGGAGGTGCACGACCGTCATCTCAACGACACCAGAGCGGCGCGCCTCAGCGACATCGCGATCCTGGTGCCGACCCGCACCTGCCTGCCTCAGCTCGAAGCCGGTCTGTCAGCAGCATCGGTGCCCTACCGGCTTGAGGCCTCCGAGTTCGTGTGGCGCAGCCGAACAGTGCGCGACCTGATGATGTGTCTGCGGGCTGCAGCAGATCCCGACGACTCACTGGCGGTGGTCAGCGCGCTGCGGACCCCGATGTACGGCTGCGGTGACGACGACCTGTACGCCTACTTCCGGGCCGTCGGGTCGTGGAGCTATTTCGCCTCCGAGGTCGTCTCGTCCCAGCATGGCGAGCATCATCGGGTCGCGTCGGCCTTGGCACATCTGCGAACGCTGTACGACGCGCACTCCCTGATCGCACCCGCGGTGCTGCTCGAACGTCTCGTGCGCGAGCGCCGCGTCTTCGAGCAAGCCGCTGCGGGGCCACGGACGCGCGATGTCTGGCGACACGTGCGGTTCGTCATCGACCAGGCGCGTGCCTGGTCGGAGAGCCAGCGCGGCGGTCTGCGCAAGTTTCTGCGCTGGGTGGAGATGCAGAGCGCCGAGCGGTCCAAGGTGACCGAGGCGATCCTGCCCGAGTCCGACGACGACTCGGTCCGGGTGATGACTGTGCATGCGTCGAAGGGATTGCAGTTTCCCGTTGTGATCGTCGCCGGGCTGCAGGGAAACGGCGCAAGCCCCTCCTCCGCTGGGGCGATGTTCGCCGATGAACGCGCCGACGACTCCGCCGATGGCCGGTACGGCGGAGCAGCAGCAGTGCGCCTGCGCAAGAACGCGCAGACGTCGACGTATGCGGATCTGGCCAATGGCAAGCGGATGGCGGAGCACCACGAGCGCGTCCGGCTGCTGTATGTGGCATGCACGCGAGCGCGTGACCGCTTGGTGGTCTCGCTTCACCGCGAGACGCCGTCGAGCGCGGGCGAATTGTTCAATCGCAGTCACGCACAGGTCATCGTCGATGCCATGTCTGCGCCCGGCGGTCCAGGCGACACCGAAGATGCAGCAACTGCGCCTCACCAGTGGGACTACCGCCACTACCGTGATCCCGAGGCCGAGATCGTAAGGTTGCGCGGGGCCAGCGGCCCGTCCCGCGACGCCAGCCGTCCCGATCGGGCCGAATGGCTGACACGACGCGACAGCGCTGCTGAGGCGTCGAGGCAGCGATCCGCTGTGAGCGCGACGGCCATCGCGCACCGGGCGGCCGGCGACGACGCAGACGGATCGTTCGGCTCGCGGCCGGAGGTGTACGCCAAGAACGAGCCCGATGACCGCCTCGGCGTCGGGCGCGCCCCGGTCCGCCGCGGACGCGGCGCGACCGCGACCGGCAAAGCCGTCCATGGCGTCCTGCAATCGATCGACCTTCGCAGCGGCATCGGGCTCCGACCGCTCGCAGCGGCACAGGCAGTCGCCGAAGGAATCGGGGGTCGCCAAGACGTCATCGAGGCGTACGTGCGGTCGGCACTCGCGAGCGACGAGGTGCAAGGCGCTGCGCGTGCGCCCCACTGGAAGGAGGTGTATGTCGCCGCGCCGACTGGCGACTCCGACTCGCCCAGATCGCTTTCGACCGTCGTCGAGGGCTTCGTTGACCTGATGTACGCAGACTCGGCAACCGGCGGGCTCGTCGTGGTCGACTACAAGACCGATGCGCTCGGCGAGATGCCCGACTCCGACAGCGAACGTGCCCAGCAGTACCGTCGGCAGTGCGCCGCCTATGCCTGGTGCCTTGAACGGGCAACCGGCAAACCGGTCAGCCGGGTGGTGCTCCTGTACCTGCAGGCAGACGGTTCTCCCGCCACTGCTGATGCGCTCGTCGGCGACGCCCTTCGCGGCAACATCGACGCCGTGGACGGCATTGCAGCAGCGCTGACGAGCCCGGGTGCCTGAAGATCACGCCAGCGCGCGGGGTGGGGGCTGATAGCCGCCGGTGAGCTCGCCGATGCGGCGGGCCAGCGCCATCGTGGTGCGGTCGCCGCCGTAGGGGCCGACCACCTGGAACCCCACGGGCAGGCCCTGAGTGGTGAGGCCCAGCGGCGGCACGGTGGCGGGCAGGTACGACATGCCGGTCAGGATCGTCCAGCGGGTCATCTCGATGTAGGGCCGCTCGATGCCGTTTGCGGGGATGCGGCGCTCGGCGAAGGTTCCCTCCTGCATGTGGTCGAAGGGCGGGTGAAAGCTCACCGGCATGAGGATCGCGTCGTAGCCGGTGAAGAAGTCCGCCCACTTGCGGCGGCACTCCTCGCGCGCCATGTGACGCTCGAGCCATTCACGATGGCCAGGGCCTTCGCCGCGGCCCGCAAGCGTCATGGCGGCCCGCACCAACCACAGCCCCGTCTCCCACGCCGGCATCGGATCGATGTCCGGACGGGCGGCGTGGTCGACGCTCAGGCCGCTGGCCTCGAGGGCCGCGACAGCCGCATTCATGACCTCGAGCACGTCCCCGTCGACCGGGCAGTAGTCGTCGTCGAGCCATGCGGCGACACGCAAGCCGCCGATGTCATCCGGCGCAGGCGGCAGCTGCGGCACCCACGGCTCCTCGGTGCGCAGCAGCACGTCGAACAGCAACTCCAGGTCGTCGCAGCTGCGCGTCAGCGGGCCGAAAACGTTGATGTCCGGCTCGGTGGTGCCGCCGCGCAGGTGATCGAGGTAACCCGTGGTCGGGATCACCCCGAAGCTCGGCTTGTGGCCCCAGATGCCGTTGTACGAAGCCGGGAATCGGATCGAACCGCCGATGTCGGTGCCGATCTCGAAGCTTGTGAAGCCCATGGCGGTCGCCGCTGCCGCACCGCCCGAGGAGCCGCCGGGCACCTTCGTCAGGTCCCACGGGTTGCTGGTGGTGCCGAAAAGGTCATTGAACGATTGGTTGTCGGCCGACCAGCGCGGCAGGTTGGTCTTGCCGATCACGATCGCTCCCGCAGCACGGCAGGCCGCCACCACGGCCGCATCGGTGTCGGGAATGTTGTCGGTCAGCTCCCGCGCCCCGCCGGTCGAGCGGATGCCCTCGGTCATCAGGGCGTCCTTGGCGGTGAACGGAACGCCGTGCAGCGGCCCGAGTGTGCCACCGCCCGCCTGCGCAGCATCGGCAGCAGCGGCGCGCTCGAGCGCCGCTTCGAAGTCGCGGGTGACCACTGCGTTGATGTCGCCGTCGAGCCGCTCGATGCGGTCGATGACATGGGCAGTCAGCTCGCGGCTCGACAGCTCCCCCGCGGCGATGGCTCTCGCCTGCTCGCTCGCACTCCACAGTCCCGGGTCATCGCTCGCCATCTTGTCCCCTGATCCCCACGCGCCGATCTCGCCCCGGCGCTGCGCCGACGTTAGTTCTGACGTCGCAGGCAGGTTCTGGGTGCAGTGCCGTCGCGGCTGAGGCAGCCGCCGCGTTCACGCGCCGATCTGCCGGTAGGCGTCGATCACCGTTGCCAGCTCGGCAGGCGTTGCGCCGTGCATGAGCACAGCATCGCAGCCGAGGTCGATCTGGCGTCTCACCGCCGCGGCGCATTCGGCCGGCGTACCCGCTGCCATCGGGGCCAGCCATTCATCCGGCAGCAGCGCGCCGATGTGCTCAAGCTCGGCAACCGTGGCCGTGCCGTCGATCGGGGCAAGGAACTTGGCGACGACCTCGTCCGCACGGAAGCTCGCCAGCACTTCGGGATCCCAGCGGTTCACCCTCACCAGCACGTCGCCGTAGTACTGCAGGTAGGTGGCCAGCCGTCCGACCGTCTTGCGCAGCCGCAACTCATGCGGCACCTCGTCGCTGACCACGACGAAGCATGACCACACTTTCACCTCAGCCGGATCGCGCCCGGCCTGCTCGGCCGCCACCGTGACCGCGTCCACCGAGCGCACCACGGTCTCGTCGGAATAGAACGGATGCAGGATCACGTCGTCGAAGCAGCGCCCGCCCAAGGCCAGCGTGTTCGGCCCCATCGCCCCCAGTGCCAGGGGCAGGTGCTCGTCCAGCGTCATGTCGAGCAGCAAGATCGGAACGCGACCGGTCGGTCCGTCGTAGTCGCCGACGATCTCGCCCCGGAACAACCGGCGCATGACCAAGGCGAAGTCCTCCAGCTCGGCCGTGGTGACGGGCTCCAAGCCCATGATCTGCTGCGCCACGGCGACGCCGCGCCCGAAGCCCATCGTGAATCGCCCGCCAGCCAGGCTCTGCACCGTCAGCGCGAGGCCCGCGGTGAGCGTCGGGTGGCGGGTGTTGATGTTGGTCACGCCCAGCGTGATGCCGATGGAATCGGTCACCGCAGCGGCGGCACCGCAGATGGCTCCCGCCTCCTTGCGATTGGGCCGCTCTCCTAGGAAGGCCCGGCCGATCCCCATCGCTTCGGCCGCTCGAACCTCGGTGAGGGCATCTCCTGAGTCGAGCGCATCGCCAGGCAGCATGTAGAAGCCCAGCTCGGGAAACTCTTGCGGTGCCACTGCTCTGTCTGACATCTGCGAGACACTAGGACACTGCCTGCGCGTGAAATCGATTCATCGGCTGCATGGCACGCGCAGCAGGTGCACGGCCGCCTGACCGACCGCCGCTACTCGGTGCGCTCGACGATGAACAGCGTCTGTTCCGGCTTGCCGACGACGACCGCGAGATGCTCGCCCGCCCTGCCGACCTCCCCGTTGACCTGGTCCAGCTCCTCATCGGTGATCGGGCAGACCTCCCACGTCTGTCCGCCCCGCCGCAGCATCGCCATGCCATGGCTGACGTGCACCGTCGTGGCGACATCCATGACGGTGGCCTCGTGCAGGGCCACGGTTGCGGTACCCCCGTCTGCCGATCGACTGGGAGTCAGCTGCAGCGCAGGCACCGTGTACGTCGGCGGACTCATCGTCGTCCAATCCAAGTCGGCGCCGGATGCTGCGGCAGCATCGGCGTCGGAGCGAGCCACGTGCGGCCAGCGATCCGCGAACCCCCCGTCCAACCGTGCGAGCGGCCAGCTGTCACGCTGGATTTCGCCGAGCTCCTCCAGCTCGGTGACGAGTTCTGCTGCCGCACCGGTCGGCGCTTCGTACTCCGCTGAGCCTGTGCATTGCTCGTCCAGCCACAGGCGCTCGACGCGCTCGAGTTCGATGGCGGTGTCGGTGACGCGAATCCGGGCATCGAGCAGCTCCCACCCCACCGTCGGCGGTGTGTCGTCATCGACGCGCACGTAGCTCCACTGCTTGCCTGTGCGGATCGCCACCACCTGCTCACGTGCGCAGTCGAGCGGTCGAACCACACCGAGCACGGCAATGCGCCCCGATCCGGAGAGATCGACCGCCATGACGTCCATGTCATCGGGCAGGCCCACCGACTGCCAGTCCGCGCCGTCGTACGCGTACCAGTTGCCGGCAGCGCGGGCGACGGCGTGCGCGCCGCTGAACGAGTAGCGCATGTCTGCGCCCTCGGCCGCTGGCGGCGGATTCACGATCGACACGGTCGTGGCGAACACTGCCGCTTCGGAGTCGCTGCTGGCCGGCGGCTTGCTGTCCCAATTCTCCGACTCGCCAGCTATCGCCGGTTCGAGCGTCTCGCCGACGGGCGGCGTGGCGGCGCCAGCAGCGGCGTCCTCCAACAGCTCCGCTGCGTCCTGCTGGGAATCGTCATCGCTCGCCGCCGCCGCGGTCACGATCTCAGCGGCAGCCTCGTCGGCCATTTCCTCCTCGGCCATGTCCTCTTCAGCGACGCTGAATGCGACAGCAGCAGTCGTCGCCGACATGGGCTCGGCCGCCTCCTGCTGCTCGGCGGAAACCACGGAGTCGCTGAGTTCATCAAGCCCGCCGCCGCGCAGCGACACCACGCCGACAAGCGCAACCGCCACGAGCGCAAAGGCGCCCATGCCGCCGCGCACCGCGTTGCGTCGACGCTGCAGTTGGGCTGCGCGCGCCTGGACGCCCGCGAGCGAGCCGGAGCCCACCGGCATATCCGATGCTGCGCTGCGCAGCCGCCCGCGGAGGAGATCCTCGTCGGTCACGACCCGTCCTCTTCGTCGGCTGCCGTTCCCAGCACCTCGCGCAGCTGTTCCAGACCGCGGCTGAGACGGCTCTTGACGGTGCCCGTCGCGACGCCAAGCGCATCGGCAGTCTCGGCCACCGACCAGTCCAGGTAGAAGCGGGCCACAATCACCGCGCGGTGCGAATCATTGAGCGTCGCCAATGCCCGCTCGAGGTCCACGTCGCGCGTCCGGTCCTCGGTGGCGTGCGGCTGGGCCAGCAGGGGTCGCCGTTCTCGTTCCCGGCGAACCCGTCGCAGCCACGACCGCGCCCAATTCAGCCCGACGCGGAAGACCCAACCCTGCGGATTCGCGTAGGCGCTGACCTGTCCCCAGCGCTGGCATGCGCGTGCAAATGCCTCGTCGGCTGCTTCGGCGCCGAGCGCGCTGTCGCGCAGTGCCATCCCGAGCGCCCGCGCCAACTCGTCGCGATGGGCCGCATAGAAGTCCTCGAAGCGGACCGCCACCGCATCGATGGGGCCGGCCCCGGTCGACGGCCCGCCCTCAGCCGCGCTCACCGTCAGTCCTGGGCGGATGGCGGCCGAGCCGATCGTGCTCGATTCCGTCATCGGGGCAGCCATCGGCGAAGCATCGGGACGCAGACCCCAGCTCATCACTGCCGGAATCGTCAATGCAACGGGCGCGCCAGCCATGCCAAGTCCCCACGAAGACTGCCTATCCCTTCAGACTCCTGCCGGACTGTTTCGGTTCCATGAAGATCGTTGCATGAACGTCATGGCCGACGGTCACGGCCGCCCGTGCGCGCGCCGCTCGGCCGCGAAGTCGTCCTCGACGAGCACGCCTGCTTCGCGCAACGCGTCGATTTCTGTGCGGCCGGCGCCCAGCCACTCCGCCAGCACCTCGCCGTTGTGCTCGCCGAGGTACGGCGCCAGAGAGTCCGATGTCACCCCCGAGACCGCCGCCGAATCCGCAGTAGCACCGGCAAATCTGTACGGCGTCTGGGTCACGCGGCGCGTGCCGCCGTCGCGAGCACTGATCTCCACCGAGGAACCCCGATGGGTCGCGGTGGGCGATTCGTGCGCCTCCGCCGTCGTGCGGATGTCACCCCATGCCAGGTTGGCTTCGTCGAGGGCCGACAGCATCTCCGCACGGGTCGTGAACGAGCTCAGGAACGCGTTGATCGCCCCGGCGCGGTGCGCCCGCTTAGTCGGGATGTCGGCATCGGGGGGCGATGGGTCCGCAAGCCCATGGGTTTCGCTCAGCTGCCGCCAGATCCATCGGAAATCGCCTGCAGTCAGAACTGGCCCGTCCACACCGTCCCATACGAGCCCGCCTTGGGATGTGTAGTTCCCGCCGTCGAGTCCGGCCTGGCTCCCCTCATCGGTCGCCAAGAAAGACTCAAGCATCGCGATGTCGATGTGCTGGCCGTGCCCGGTCGTCTCGGCGACGCGCAGCGCGGCGAGGACGCCGATGGATCCATGGAGCGCCGCGTTGGTATCGGCGACGGCCAGGTACGGCTCTTGGAGCGGCTGCTGGTGGATCTTGGCGGCGCGAGCCATCCAGCCCGACTCGCCGTGCAGCACCGCCGCATAGGCCGCTCGCTGCGAATCGGGACCTTCCTGCCCGAAACCGCTGATCGACAGCATCACCAGTGCCGGATTGACCTGGCACAGCTCGGCAAACGACAGGCCATGGCGCGCCATGACGCCCGGTCGGAAGTTCTCGACGAGCACATGGGCCTCCGCCACAAGCCGCTTCACCGTCTCGGCTCCGCCCTCGGCACGCAGGTCGATGCAGACGTTTCGCTTGCCCACGTTCTGCTGGGTATAGAAGCCGGCGAGCCCCGCTCGATTGACGCCCCACAGGCGCGAGATGTCGCCCTCGGGGGGTTCCACCTTCACGACGTCTGCTCCGAGGTCGCTGAGAATCCGTCCGGCGAAGGGCCCGGCCAGAACGCGGCTCATGTCGACCACGCGGATGCCTGCCAGCGGTCTCATCGACTCAGCCTCCCGCGCAGTGACTCAGCGAGGCCGGTCGCCGGCGATCGTCACCCGGAGCATGTGCCGGCGTTGCCCGTGGTAATCGTTCAGCGCGTAGTGCTGGACGCTGCGGTTGTCCCACATGGTCAACGTTCCCGGTTCCCACCGCACCCGGCACGTGAACTGCTCGCCGACCGCATGGCTCCACAGCATGTCGAGCAGCGCCTTCGACTCGTGCCGGCGCATGCCCGAGATGGCCTCGGTGAACGCCCGATTCACATACAGCGCCTTCGCGCCGGTCTCAGGATGGGTCCGCACGACCGGATGTGTCAGCTGTGCGTGCGCCTCGTCGGACACCTCTACCTTCATCGAGCTGCGCTGGCCGGCGTACCGGTCTGAATCGCCTCGCCGCCCGTACTGGCGGGCTGCGGAGTGCACCGCGCTGAGGCTCTCGGCGAAGCGCTTCATCGTGTCGGACAGCCCCGTATAGGCCGCCTGCTGGTTCGCGAACAGCGTGTCACCGCCGAAGCTCGGCACCTCCACCGCATACAGCGCTGTCGCCATCGGGGGGCATTCCAGGAACGACATCTCCGAATGCCACCCGCCGCCGAAGTTGACCGTCTCGTGGGGCTCTTTGATGACCGGCACCACCTCGGGTTCATCCGAGGTGCCGCCGAGATACGGGTGACGCTCCAGCTCGCCGAAGCGACGGCCGAAACGTGCGAGCGCTGCTGCATCCATCTGCTGGTCTCGGATCACCACGACGTGGTGCGCGCACAGTGCCTCCCGGATCGCTGCGCACCCGGGGTCGTCAATCGTGGTGACATCGAGCGGCTCGCCGTCGGGTGCCCAGAGCTCGGCACCGAGTGCGCCGGCGAGGGGCTTGGCCGTGATGCTCATGACGGCCCTGTCGCGTTCGTTGCTGTCGCGTTCATTGCGGCGTCCTTGCCTCGACCAGCTCACTTCGGCGTCATGACGGCATCGACAGATCGGGCGCTGACGCCGAACGGGTCTGCCTGCTTCAGCCGCTGTGCCACTTCCCCCGCTGCAAGTATCGCCTCATCGGGGTTCCCTCCACACAGCGTCATGTTGATATGGCGGCAGCCGGCGTCGAGGTACGGCATGAAGAACTCGACGATGTCGTCGACCCTGCCGCAGGGCGTGTACTTCTCGAACGCCTTGAACGGCACCCGGTAGAAGCGTTCCAGCTCCGGGCCGACCCAGCCGGCCGCTTCTTCGCGGGTGTCGCCCAGGCCGATCCACAGCTGGATGCCGTGATCCGGTGCGCCGGGCGCAGGGGCATCGGTCGCCCGCTCGGTGGCGGCCGTCTCTGCGTACAGGCGAAGCGCCGCCTGGTAGTGCTCGACCGTGCACCAGATGCCCAGCCAGCCGTCGGCGAAGCGACCGGCCCTGCGGATGGCGGCGTCGGAACGGCCGCCGACGTAGGTGGTGATGGGCGGGTCGGGCAGCGGGACGATGCGGGCCTGTTCGAATGAGAAGAACTCGCCTGCGTGATCGACGGTCTCGCCGGCCAGCAACCGCAGCACGATGCCGAGCGACTCGTCGGTTCGGCGCCCCCGGGTTCGCGGATCGACGCCGCATACTTCGACTTCGTGGCGGTCGTCGCCGCCGATGCCCACGCCGAAGCTGATCCGTCCCGGTGCCATCTCCGCCAGGTTCGCGAGCTGGCGGGCGACGGGAATCGGGTGGCGCAGCGGCAGCAGGTACACGCCGAGATACACGCCCAGCGTGGGATGCAGGTTGGCCAGCGCCGCCGCAGTGACCATGCCGTCATTGCCGTGCCCGATCCGGAAGCTGACGTGATCGGCGAAGAACACGTGGTCGATGCCCGCGTCGGCCACTAGTTCGAGCATGCGACGGCGCTCGGCCCACGGTCGTGACCAGAGCTTCACGTCGGGTGTGACGCCGACCCGGATGGGCGGCGCAGCGGGGCGCCCGGTCACTGCGCAGCCGCCTCGCGACTGGCAGCCGCTTCGCTGCCGGCAGGCACATCCCAGAGCACCGGCAGGTGCTTGAAGCCGTGCTGGAAGTTCGACAGCAGGCGCTCGGGCCTGCGGGCCGGGTCGAGGCGCAGATTCGGCATTCGCCACAACGACTCGGTGAACATCGCGGACATCTGGCGGCGTGCCAGGTGAGCGCCCAGGCAGAAGTGCGGACCTGCCCCGAAGGTGAGGTGGTCGTTCGGGCTGCGCTCGATGTCGAACCGGTCAGGTTCGGCGAATACGGCCGGGTCGCGATTGGCCGCCACATGGAAGACCACCACCTTGTCGCCCGAACGCACGGAGCGGCCGCCGAGTTCGACATCGCGCGAGGCCGTGCGGCGGAAGTGCACCACCGGCGGTATGAACCGCAGCATCTCCTCGATGGCACCGGGCAGCAGATCCGGGTCGGCGAGCAGCTTGTCGAGCTGGTCGGGATGCTGCAGCAGCGCCCACAGCCCGCCGGGCATGCCGTTTCGCAACGTCTCGTTGCCGGCCACGGCAAACAGGAAGAACATGGTCTCGAACTCTTCGTTGGTGATGCCGCCCTCGGCGTCGTCGGCAGCCAGCAGGATTGACACCACGTCAGAGCCCGGGTTCGCCCGCTTGTAGGTCGCAAGATCGTGCGCGTAGGCGTACATGTCTGCGAGGCCCTCGCGTGAGCGCGGGTCGGGCATGCGACCGTCGGGACCGGGGCGGATCTGGGCTCGCACCTCACAGGCGCGCTGCGCCATCTCGGTCCCTGTTGCCGGATCGAATGCGTCGGACACGGAATACTCGGCGTCCTGGTAGCCGATGACCCGGTTGGACCAGTCGAACAGCAGCATCCGGTCCTGCGACGGCACACCCATGATGTCGGCGAGCGTCAGCAGCGGCAGCTCGGCTGAGACCTCCTTGGCGAAGTCGGCGTGCCCGCGATGCACGACGGCACTGACGAGCCGTTCGGCCCGAGCAGAGATGGTGGCCTCCAGCTCAGCCACCGCGCTCGGTGTGAACGAGCGCATCAGCAGGCGCCGCAGCCGCGTGTGCTGCGGCGGGTCCTGATTGAGCATCATCCGCTGGACGAATTCGAGCATCGCAGCGGTCCCCGGGTCACGGATCTGCGTGCCGCCGAGGTGGGACGAGAACGTCCCCGGATCGCGCAGCACCCGGTTCATGAGCTCGTGCGTGAGCACCGCCCAGAAGCCAGGTCCGGCCTCCCACCCCATGAGCTCCGGCTCGGGCACCCAGTGAACCGGGGCGCACGAGCGCAGCTCGGCAATCAGATCGTGGGGCACGCCGTCCAGATACGTGCGCGGATCGAACAACTGCGTCGGATCCGGTGCAGTGCTGTTCGAGCCGCTCGCGGCACAAACCGTGCTCACGCCGCTCAGCCTGCCACCTGACGCTGCGCGGAACCCACGTCCGCGCCGTCGCTCGACCCCTCAGCGACGGCGGGAGCATCGACATCGTCGCTGTTCGGCTTGGCCGCAGGCCTGCGAGGGCTGCTGCCGCCTCGCTCCGGCGGCGCCGGCGGCTTCGTGACGACAAAAAACAGCATGCCCAGCGCCGTGAGCACTGCAAGCGCCACAAAACCGGTGACGTAGCTGCCGGTGGTGTCAGCCAGCCGCCCTGCGGCGATCGGGCCGACGATCGGCCCGATCATCACGATGAGCGAACTCACGCCCATGATCGCAGCGAACGCCGAGGAACCGAAGTAGTCGGCTCGCAAGGCTTGCATGAGCGGCCCACGCGCTCCCCACGCGAGCCCGTGGAAGATTACGAACAGCACCACCACGAACGCGTTGGGCGCCCACGCCAGCAGCAAGATGCCGCCCGCGTGCCCGAACATGGCGACCGACGCAATGAGCCGCTTGTTGACCCGGTCGCCGAGCCAGCCGCCCACCACCATGCCGGCCAGCTGCATCAGCGGCAGTGCTGCAGCGAACAAGCTGGCATGCTGCGGCGAGTAGCCCCGCTCGGACGTCAGGTAGAGCTGCAGGTGCGCCATCACGGCGCCCACCACGAACAGGGCGCTCAGGTGACCGAACGAGATCGTCCAGAACGCTCGCGTGCGTATCGCCTCCTTCGCCGTGAAGTGGACATCGGTGAGGCCTTCCGCGCGGACCGTCCTCCCGTCAGCGACAATCTTGGCCCCGCCGTCGACCTCCTGGCCGAACTCGGCAGGGCTTCCGTCGAGGTACTTGGCCAGCCACCACGCGACAGCGGCACCCCCGACGCCGGTGACCGCAGCGGTCCAGCGCCAGCCGAACCATGTGAACGACAGCACCACGAGCGGAAGGCACACCCCGCCCGCAGCGAGGCCCATGCCACCGAATGCCAGAGCGCGCGCTCGCAGCCGCTCGAACCATCGGACGATCGCGACGGTGACGGTCAAGAATCCGCAGAACGCGCTGCCGACGGCCATGACCAGGAATGCGCCGTAGAACTGCCACAACGAATGCAGCTGGCTGAACCACACGAAGCCGACCGCCATGCCCACAGCGCCTGCTCGGGTGATGGCTTTGGGTCCGAAACGGTCGATCAGCCAACCTTGTGCCGGCCCCAGCAGCGCCGTCTCGGCGCGATTCATCGCGAACGCGCCCGACAGCGCCGTCTTGCTCCAGCCGTACTCCTCTTCGAGCTCGACGAAGTAGGCGCCCATGGCGTGCATGATCAGCGCCGACTGCAGCCCTTGGATCACTGCCCCCGCTCCCACCACCTTCCAGCCGCGGAAGGTGGTGCTGCGTTTGGACATCGTTACATCCTGCCTGATGAGGCGGCTGCTGCGTCGGTTCAGAACCCCTCTTTGGGCTGATCTAGACTCGTTTTTTTCCTCCAGCCACGCACCAAGGACTCCCAACGGAGCGAGGAGTGCACAAACATGGAGATGACGACGCTGATCAAGGGGGGCACCGTTGTCAGCTCGACCGGGGCAGATCCGGCCGAGGTGCTGATCGACGGTGAGCAGATCGCAGCAGTGCTGCAACCCGGCAGCGACATCGCCGTTGCCGCCGAGCAGAGCGCTGAGGTCATCGATGCTTCCGGACGGCTCGTCGTGCCTGGCGGCGTGGACGTGCATACGCACATGGAGCTGCCCTTCGGCGGCACGTATGCCTCGGACACGTTCGAGACGGGAACGAGAGCCGCAGCGTGGGGCGGCACCACCACGATCGTGGATTTCGCCGTGCAGCGCTACGGCGAGAACGTGCGCGAGTGCCTCGATGAATGGATGGCCAAAGCCGAGGGCAACTGCGCTGTCGACTTCGGCTTTCACATGATCATCGGCGGCGTCGACAACGATTCGCTGAAAGAAATGGACCTGCTGGTCAACGAGGGCATCACCAGCTTCAAACTGTTCATGGCCTATCCGGGGGTCTTCTACTCCGACGACGGGCAGATCCTGCGAGCGATGCAGCAGGCCGCCGGCAACGGCGGGCTGATCATGATGCACGCCGAGAATGGCTTGGCCATCGACGTGCTGGCTGCCCAGGCGTTCGAGCGCGGCGAGACAGCGCCGGTCACTCATGGCTACGTGGGCCGCAAGGAGCTGGAGTCAGAAGCCACCCACCGGGCGATCCAGCTGGCGAAGGTGGGCGCTGCGCCGCTGTACATCGTGCACCTGTCAGCCACCGAGGCCCTCGAGCAGGTGGCCCTCGCACGCGACGCCGGCATGAACGTGTTCGCCGAGACCTACCCGCAGTACCTGCATTTCAGCCTGGAAGAGCAGCTCAACCGGCCCGGTTTCGAGGGTGCCGCCTACGTCTGCTCGCCGCCGCTCCGCTCCCGCGAAGAAGGCCACCAGGACGCCTTGTGGAAAGGTCTGCGCACCAACGATCTCGCCGTCGTGTCCACCGACCACTGCCCGTTCTGCATGAAGGAGCAGAAGGAGCTCGGGCTCAACGACTTCCGGGCAATACCCAACGGCATCGGCAGCGTCGAGCACCGCATGGACATGATCTACCAGGGCGTGGTGACAGGCGAGATCGGCTTGGCACGCTGGATCGAGCTCTGCGCCACTACCCCGGCCCGGATGATGGGCCTGTACCCGCGCAAGGGCATCATCGCGGCAGGTTCGGATGCCGACGTCGTGATCTATGACCCCGAGCATCGCTGGACCATCAGCGTGGACAACCACCACATGAACATCGACCACTCGGCCTATGAAGGGGTCGATGTGACAGGACATGTCGACACGGTGTTCTCTCGGGGTCGCAAGATCATCGACGACAACCAGTACTTGGGGCGGGCCGGCGACGGCCAGTACCTGCGCCGGGGTCTCTGCCAGTACCTGCAGTAGGGGGCATCACCATGGCCCGACGCAACGGAGCGTTCGGGCAGCGGAGCGGATCGGGGGACTGAGAACATGGATTTTGGCGTTGTTCTTCAGACCGATCCGCCCGCGTGGCGAGTGGTTGATCTGGCCCAGCGAGCAGAGACGCTGGGGTTCGACTACGGGTGGACCTTCGACAGCCATGTGCTGTGGCAAGAGCCCTACGTGATCTACAGCCAGATGCTGTCGGCCACGAACCGAATGATTGTCGGCCCGATGGTCACCAATCCGGGAACCCGGAACTGGACGGTCACCGCGTCGCTGTTCGCCACGCTCAACGACATGTTCGGCAACCGGACGGTGTGCGGCATCGGCCGGGGCGACTCGGCCATGCGAGTGCTGGGACACCGTCCCACCAGCCTGGCCACGCTGTCGGAGTCGATGACGGTCATCAAGGGGTTGGCCGAAGGCTGCGAGGTGACCTACAACGGCACCCGCCAGCAGATCCCGTGGTCGTCGGGCAGCCGGCTCGACATCTGGATGGCGGCGTACGGACCGAAGGCGCTGCAACTCTGCGGCGAGCAGGCCGACGGGTTCATCCTGCAGCTTGCCGATCCCCAGATCACCGAGTGGACCGTCGCCGCCGTCCGCCGGGCTGCGGCCGACGCCGGACGGAACCCCGACGACCTGTACATCTGTGTGGCGGCGCCCGCCTATGTCGGTGACAACCTTGCCCACCAACGCGACCAGTGCCGGTGGTTCGGCGGCATGGTCGGCAACCACGTGGCCGATCTCGTCGAGCGGTATGGCGACACCGGGGGCGCGGTGCCCCAAGCCCTCACCGACTACATCGCTGGGCGCGAGGGCTACGACTACGCCGAGCATGGCAAGGCCGGCAACGTCCACACCGACTTCGTGCCCGATGAGGTGATCGACCGGTTCTGCATTCTCGGCGACGCCAGCAGCCATGTCTCGCGCCTGCGCGAACTGCGAGATCTCGGCGTGGACCAGTTCGCCATCTACCTGATGCACGATGCCAAGGACGAAACCCTGAACGCCTACGGCCAGCGGATCATTCCGGCGCTCGGGGCATGAGCGGCTGGAGGAGATGGCTGCTGATTTCTAACACGAAAATCCTCCGAAAAATGAACGATTTTCAACGATAAACTGGCGGACATGGCCTTCGTGCCTCGGCCGGCTGACGAACAAGCGCTGCGCGCCGCGGTTGCCGAAGCGCCGGTGACCTTGCTGACGGGACCACGCCAGGCGGGCAAGTCGACGATGGTGCGCCGCGTCATCGCGCCCTCGCCCGCCGCGTTCTTCGACCTTGAGGACTATCGCGACCACGCCCGCCTGTCCGAGCCGATGCTCGCGTTGCGGGACCGCGGCGAGACCATCGTGATCGACGAGGCACAGCGCATGCCAGAACTCTTCAAATCGTTGCGTGTGCTGGTGGATCAGCATCGCCGGCCGGGCCGGTTCGTCGTCCTCGGCAGCGCCTCTCCCGACCTGACCGGGCTGAGCGCCGAAACGCTCGCCGGCCGGGTGCGTTTCGTCGAGTTGACCGGCTTCCGTCTCGACGACCTCGGCCGGGAGCGGCTCGACGAACTCTGGCTGAGAGGCGGACTGCCCCCCTCCTTCCTTGCGCCAGACCTCCCGTCCTCCAACCGTTGGCGGGACGATTACATCACCACCTTCCTGGAACGCGACCTCGCCAACCTCGGCGTCCGCATCCCGGCGGCCGCGATGCGGCGGTTCTGGACGATGGTCGCTCACTTTCACGGCCAGACGTGGAACGGCGCCGCGGTTGCCCGATCGGTCGATGTTTCGGCGAGCACCGTGCGCCGCTATCTGGATGCGCTCACCGATGCGCTCGTCGTGCGCCAGCTGCCGCCTTGGTTCGCCAACGTCGGAAAGCGGCAGGTCAAGTCGCCGCGGGTGTATGTGCGCGACACCGGCCTGTTGCACCGACTGCTCGGGATCGCCGACCATGTCGAACTCGAGCGTCACCCCCGGCTCGGCGCGAGCTGGGAAGGCCTGGTGGTCGAACTGCTCCTTGCCCGCCTCGACAGCGCGACTCGGGCAACAGCGGCGTTCTGGTCGACGCACGGCGGTGCTGAACTCGACCTGCGTCTCGTGGTCGGCGGGCAGACCCTGGGGTTCGAGATCAAACGCACGGAGCGGCCCTCGGTGACCCGCTCGATGCGCAGTGCCCTTGCCGACCTCGAACTCGATCATCTTTACGTCGTTCACGCGGGCGCTCACCGCTTCGCCCTCGACGAGCGCATCACCGCTGTCGGTGCTGGCGAGCTGCTGACGAGCAACGACGTGCGCCCATGACTGCGTTGCGGCAAATCGCCATGGCATGAGGCTCGGCATACAGCTCACCGCCCGGCAGGTCGATGTGCTCCTGGCAGCTGCGGCGATCGTTGCGGTCGGGACGGGTTTGGCGTCGTGGGCGGTGGGCACCGGCTGGGGCCGCTGGCTGACCGTCACGCACGCCCTCGCCGGCCTGAGCCTGCTGGCGCTGGCCCCCGCAAAACTCCGCGGCTCGGTGCGCACCGGGCTGAAGCGCCGCCGTGCCAGCCGATGGCTGTCGATGCTGCTCGGAGCTCTCGTCGTTGCGACCGTTGTGCTCGGGGTGTTGCACGCAACCGGGCTGTGGCACGGCGTGGGCTACTGGTCGGCGTTGTGGACTCACGTCCTGCTGGTCGCGTTCGTGGCCCCGCTGCTGCTGTGGCACATCGCCAGCCGGCCGGGCCGTCCCGGCATCGGCGACCTCGACCGCCGGGCGTTCATCGGCGGGGCCATCGCGCTGGCAGCCGCGGGCGCGGCCTACTGGATCCAGCAGCTGGTAGTGGGCGACAACCGGCGATTCACCGGCTCGCACGAGATCGGCTCGTTCAACCCCGCCGAGATGCCGACGACCATGTGGCTCAATGACCGGTCGCCCCGGGTAGCGGCCGCAGACTGGGAGCTCACCGTCGCAGGCGAGCCAGTGCAGCTTGCAGCCCTCCACGAACTGACCGCGCCCCTGACCGCCGACCTCGACTGCACCGGCGGATGGTGGAGCCGCCAGTCGTGGGATGCCGTGCCCCTGGCTGAGCTGTTCCCAGACATCGACGCGCCCACGCTGGAAGTCACCTCGCTGACCGGCTACAGCCGCCTGTTCCCCGCCCGCGACGCCGCCAACCTGTACTTGGCCATCGGCTACGGAGGTGAACCACTGCTTCGAGGCCACGGCGCACCGGTGCGGCTGGTGGCCCCCGGCAGGCGGGGCTTCTGGTGGGTGAAGTGGGTCAGCCGTATCGACCCCGTCAGCCGCCCCTGGTGGCTCCAGCTCCCCTTCCCAGCCGAATAGCCAGCCGTCGCTCAATAAACGGCGAGAAACAGGCCCCGCCACGCAGCACTCCCACAGCGCAAGGCAGCCGGCATTCACACAGGTATTCCAATGAAGGATTGGCCAAATGACCGACCATGCTTGGCTACGTCCGGGCCGCGAAACGGGCGAATACGAGCCTTCAATGAAGGGCCAATCAATTGATCGGCCAAACTCGGCCTGACCTTCTGCCTCGTCCGCCGTGGCCTAATGCTTCAATGAAGGGCGGGGAATATTCCCCGCCAAACGACAACGCCCGCGACATGTCGGAGCAGGAGCGCGAACCTTCAATGAAGGGCGGGGAATATTGGCGCTTCGCGTTTGCGCGTGGAGTAGCTGTGTGAGGGTCACGGCCTGATTGGGAGGGATCCCCCAGAATCGGAGGTGTTCGTAGCCCCGAGTTCTGGAGGATCCCTGTGAGGGTTGACGCTATTCGCGCGTTGCATGTGGTTGTCGGCTTGGGCGCCGGCGTGACGGTGACCGGTGTGAGGGACCGCGACGGCGGTCCGCTCGAGATCGGGGTCGAGCTGGCGGGGCGGCCGTGCTGTGTCGGCTGCGGGGGGCCGGTGTGGGCGCACAGCGCGAGCACGGTGAGGCTGGCTGATCTGCCGGCGTTCGGGCGGCCGGTGCGGCTGGGGTGGCGCAAGCGCCGCTGGCGCTGCCCCGACGGGTCGTGCGCGGTAGGCACGTTCACCGACCAGGACCCCGCAGTCGCGCCGCCCAGGGCGCGGATGACCAGCCGGGCAGCGCGTCACGCGACCCGCCGCGCGGGTGCCGGTCGGGCGGTCAGCGAGATCGCCGCCGAGCTGGGTGCGGGATGGCACACGGTGATGCGGGCAGTGCACCGGTGGGGATCGGCGCTGCTCGATGCCGACTCGGCACGCCTCGACGGGGTAACCGCTTTGGGCCTGGACGAGATTTTGATGTTCCGCCGCGGCCGGTACCGAGAAAAGCACTGGGGCACCACGATCGTGGACACCCGCCGCGGCAGGCTGCTCGACATAGTCGCTGGTCGCAGCGCCGACGGGGCCACCGCATGGATCCGAGCGAGATCGTCGCTATGGCGCAAGCAGATCCGCTGGGGCGTGATGGACCTGTCGGGTCCCTATCGCAAGACGTTCACCGACGCTTTGGCGCACGCCCGCCAGGTCGCTGACCCGTTCCACGTGATCAAGCTCGCCAACTCGGCTATCGACGAC
This sequence comes from Candidatus Poriferisodalis sp., assembly GCF_965219595.1. Taxonomy (NCBI): domain Bacteria; kingdom Bacillati; phylum Actinomycetota; class Acidimicrobiia; order Acidimicrobiales; family Candidatus Poriferisodalaceae; genus Candidatus Poriferisodalis; species Candidatus Poriferisodalis sp. The sequence goes on along the minus strand of NZ_OZ244781.1, from coordinate 1,849,133 downwards.
GTGCGCCGCCGGGTTCAGAACGAGACCACCGGCGGGCGAGGCACCAAACACGACCCCCTCTACCGGATACGCAGACTGCTGCTCAAAGCGTCCGAGCGAGTCACCGACCGCGGACGAGCCAAGCTGCGGGGCCTGCTCGCAGCCGGCGACCCCCGCGGCGAGGTGCGCGACGCGTGGCACGCGAAGGAGACCCTGCGCGGCGTCTACCGGATCCCAAAACGCAGCGTCGCCGCCGAGACGCTCGACGAGCTCGCCCGCGACCTCCAAGACGACACGTTCTCGGCGGAGCTGAACAAGCTCGGCCGCACCCTGGCCACCTGGCGCACCCAGATCACGAACTGGCACCGGTCGCGTGTGACCAACGGGCCGACCGAAGCAGCGAACAACCTCGCCAAGCTGATCAAGCGGGTGTCGTTCGGGATCACCAACTTCGACCACTACCGCACACGAGTCCTGCTGTATGCAGGCAAGCCCGACTGGACCCTGCTCGACACGCTGACTCCACGCTAAAACACGAAGAGCCGGAATATTCCCCGCCAAACACTAGCGACCATCGGCATGAGTGAGACGGGACGCGCCCTTCAATGAAGGGCGGGGAATATTCCCCGCCAAACGGCAGGCGGGCCGGTCCACCGGCAAGCTGACCTGCACCTTCAATGAAGGGCGGGGAATATTCCCCGCCAAACGAATGGAGACAGTCGGCGCAGCAGCCGCGGTCCATGACCTTCAATGAAGGGCGGGGAATATTCCCCGCCAAACCTGAACGTGACGCCGTGGTTCTCGTCGGTGCGGGTCGGCCTTCAATGAAGGGCGGGGAATATTCCCCGCCAAACCGGAATGTGAGCATCACCTTCACAGCCGACGAAGACCCTTCAATGAAGGGCGGGGAATATTCCCCGCCAAACCCACGGCTGCGGCGATGACGGCGACCCTCACTTGCGCCTTCAATGAAGGGCGGGGAATATTCCCCGCCAAACCAACCCGACAACGACGTAGCCTGCGTGCATCTGGAGCCTTCAATGAAGGGCGGGGAATATTCCCCGCCAAACTAGCCGTCTGCGTTGCACACCACGTCGCCCTGCACACTTCAATGAAGGGCGGGGAATATTCCCCGCCAAACCCGTCACGGGTGCGTTCTGGCACGGCTGCGATAAGCGGGCTTCAATGAAGGGCGGGGAATATTCCCCGCCAAACCGCGTAGGAGCAGTCCGCTTCGAGCGGGGTGGTGGTGCTTCAATGAAGGGCGGGGAATATTCCCCGCCAAACTGCGCACCATCTTGGATAGCTACGAGCGTGACTACAGCGCTTCAATGAAGGGCGGGGAATATTCCCCGCCAAACCGCTCTCGAAAACTACCGGCTGTGACCAGCGGCGTTGAGGGCGGTTGCGAGTGCTCCTTGTGCAGGAGTGCTCGGGAAGCATAGGATTCTGTTGTCAAGGTGCGTTTCAGGCCCGTACTCCAGGGCTGCGAGCGCTGCCCAGGCATCGAGGCCTGACCGGACCGCTCGCATCAGACGATTACCGGTCCAGATTGTGGCAGTGGCGGCGCTACTCCGAGAAAATCGAAGCAGTCTCGGCCGCGTTCTGTTGGCATTCCTAGGTCGATGAACGCAACTGTATCTTCTCCGTGGTGGATCACTTCGCCGAGTTCGAACTTGAGTTCTATCAACTCGATGCGATCTAGATCGCTGATGAACACGCTGTAGTGCATGGGCCAGCCGTATGCCTTCATGGCCTTGTGGACCTTGCGCAGTCGCTTCGGATCCCGGATGTCATATGAGACCAAGTACCGGCGTCGATCACTCATGGCTCTACCTGGTCATGAAGGGTACGTACTCGGGTATCTCGCCGAGCATGCTTGCTGCAAGCATCCGTGCCTGCACTTCGAGCACACGACGGTAGGTGATCTTGTATCCGTACGTCGGATGCGTGACCTCGTGGTCGAGCCGCCGCTCGTAGGCGGCGATGACTGCTCGGCGTGCTGGCTGCTCCAGCGCCACTCCCCCGGCCCGGACGACGAACCCGTTCGCGGCCACCTCGCCGTTGTTCACGGCGTTCACGACGACTGACTCAGCAATGATGGGGCGGAACTCCTCAGCAAGATCGAGCGCGAGCGCCGGTCTCCCGAATCTCGGCCGGTGATAGACGCCCAGGTAGGGATCGAAGCCGACCGAGAACGCCACCGCCGTGAGATCCTTGACCAACAGGGCGTACAGGAACGACAGCAGACAATTCACGGGATCGCGGGGAGGCCGCCGGTTGCGCCCACCGAAGTCGAATGTCCCGAGGCGGTCGTCCTTCAGCATCGTCGCGAAGCTGCCGAAGTACGAGCGAGCGGCGGCGCCTTCGATCCCGAGCAACGACTCAACCGAATCAACCTCAGCAGCCTTGGCAGCGAGCTCCTTCAGCTGCGCGACGGCTGAGTCCACCGGTTCACGAGAGTTGCGCATCAACAGAGTTCGGGAGTTGCGGATCTTTCCGACAATCATCTGACGCGCCAACGGCAAGCCTGCCTGCGCTGCCACCGCGACCTGGCGCCGCCGCAGCTCCACATGCTTGGACGGCAGGCCATGGGCCATCCCTTGGAACCACCCCCCGTAGCTGAACCAGCACACCGGGATGTCCTGCCGGAACGCTGCGTGGAGAAGCTGAGTGGACACCTGCACATTGCCAGTGAGATTGATCTGCGACACATCGATCAGGCGCTCACTGCTGACCACCTCGCGGTTCACCATCACCTCGACCCGACGCTGACTGATGCCGAGCCGAGCGCCTTGCTGGCCGACATACAACGGCCGCGCAGCCGAATCGCGAGGCGTCAGGCGCCGAGGCGTCCCGTCAACACGCCCAGTGTGGAAATTGGTCTCGTCGGGAAGGCAGATACCCACCAACGAACAACGCGGACACTTCGGGCTGTCCACCAACGGCGGCGGCGGGTCATCGGCAGCAGCGACCTCGCGCAGCCGGTCGACAGTGTCGAGCGTCCGATGAACCAAACGATCATCGAACTCGACAGTTGTGCGCTCTCGTGACGAGGCGAAATAGAACTGGCCGTGATCGCAGTCGTAACCGTTCTCGCGCAAGATCAACCCGATCGCGGCCAGCTGCACCAGCTCGGGCTCCCACGCGGGGCCGTGCTTCGGCGGCCGGCCCCGCTTGACCTCGACCGGCACCACCCTGCCGTCAGAACCCTCGACGATGTCCGTCTTCGCAATGAGACCCAGACGCTCGGAACTCACGAGCACAGAGCGAGCGTCGCGAACCGGATCGCCCTCCGACGACTCACCCATCCGACCGCCGCCCCTGTCCACATTGCGATGCACATAGCGACCGTGCACCGTGTCGGCATTGTCCTCGAATCTGGCCTGCACCCATTCGAGATAGAACAACCGCGGGCAGTACACGAACTCATTGACCATCCGGGCCGGCACAAGCTCAGGAACGTCAGCCACGTCGAGGGGTCTACCCGACCGGCTTGAAGAGGCCGAGCCCAAAGTGGCTCAAAGAGCCAAGGGCGATGGGGCCTCTGACGGCATGTGCGAATCGGATTTCGACCATGGAGGCATACCGGCTGTTCGCCAAGCGCTCCTTGGGTCGCAAGCGATACCTGCGATACCGACGAGCGTCTCCGTCAATCACTTCGACAGAGACGGGCACCGGATAGTCGCGGTACGTCGTTAGCTCACGTTCGATCTCGGTCGCTATGTGGTCAGGCCAAGTGGTTCTCTTGGCGGGGTGCCTTCCGGGTGCGAATGGAGTGCACGAGGCCCAGACGAACGATGGCCCGACCAATTCGCGAGCAACGTCATCTACATCACCGAAGCCCTGAACTGCTATCGCGATGTCCGGAAAGCCCGAGACTGCGCGGCCGGCGCGTAACCAGTCGATCTGGGCAAGCGCTGCGAACTCATCGCCGTTCAACCGACTAGGTGCCCAGACGAGAAGCGACTCGATCGGCGACGATGGTCCCCCTCGGTCTTGACCGGGAAGAGAAATGTAGTGGGCGTGTTCATGCCTGCCGAGTTGCCGCTCTCCAGATGGCCGCTTGCCGCTGAGAGTCTCAGACGGGGTTCCGTGCTTGCTGAGCGAAGCACGTCTCAGCAACTCGCCCGCAACAACCGCGTTGGCCAGCGTCGGCCGAGGTCGGGGATGAACTGCGAACCGCACTGCCGCGTGTGTCGGTCGCCAGTCATCGGCGGTCGTCGGGACCGTTGCCGAGTCGATCCTCCGGTAGGGCACAAGGCGGCTCCCCGTCGGGAACAGCCGTCTGTTCCTCCGGACGACGTCCGGGCTCTGCATCAGGTCACTCAACTCGAGGGGTTGCTGGGCACACAGGATCTCGGCATCCGGCGGATCGTCCTTCGCTGCTGGTCGCCACGGGACATAGCCGGCGCGATCCTCGACTTGGTGCACCAACGCCACGTTGCAGATCGATTCCGACCTGCCCAAGTAAGGAATTCCGAGTGCTATTTCGTCGAGGGCCTTCAGTGCCGAAGGCGCCATGTCGGCGTCCCACTCGATGAAGATCGACGCGCTGGGGTTCATCACCGCAAACGTGTCGAAGGTGAGCGTCGTGGAGCGCTTGCCGACCGAACGATGAGCGATCTGGGGCATGTAATGGCGCAGGTGGGCAGGCTTCATCGCCGGGACGTGAATCGTTGGCGCACCTGCGAGCTGACCCAAGGCCGCTCCGACATCCTCGGCTGGGAGACTTGGACAGCGGGTCTTCCACGAAGCGGCCAGCGCTCGAAGAACGCGCCATGGCGATGGGGGCCACTCGGGCAGCCCTTCGTTCACATTGCGGCCCCAGGGAGTGGCGTGATACCGGCCCCACGGAAACTCCAGCCGGAGAACCGTGGTCACTTTGGGCGCTTCTTCCCATCTGACCACCGGACGATCATCGGAGGCTCAGCCAGGTCTCTGAGCTCGGGAATTTCTTGGTCAAGGAGAGTTCGTATCTCCGACGCCAGGGTCTCGCTGTCCGCGAGATCGATCGTCTCGTCGTCGTTTCGCGGTTCGAATTCGCAGGCTGTGCGTAGACGCAGTCCGCTGTCGAGCAGTGTGCGGACCTGCCAGCGGGCCACGGCGAGCAACAGGTTTGTTGCCTCCGGAGAGAGGCCATACGCCTCGATCTGGCCTATGTCGATCGACACATACAGCGTGATTGAGCGGGCGGTGTACTCCGTTCGGTGATACGGGACGGAGCCGTACCCTTCGGTGGATCCGCTGTCCCCTTGGCCGATCTTGTGCCGAACATCATCTCGCTTCACACCGCCGGAGTAGGCCTCTTTGACATCGACAGCCTCGATGAAGCCGGTGAGTGCGCGAGCAACCTTGGGCTGGCCAGGCCATTTCGCGTCGGCAAAGAAGACACCGTGGATCAGGCACAGGGGGTCCAAGGCGAAGATGGCAGCAGCCATGCGGTTCGCCGCGAGAGGGGTGTCGTCAGACAGCTCAAGGAGGGTGCCGAGGCTGGTGACCATGTCCTCGCCTTTGGCATTCATCGATTCCTTGACGAATGCCGAAGCCAGCCGATGCGCCTCAGTGCGGCTCGATGTCAAGTATCGACTGTCGTCTTCGGCTACGACCTTGATCCATGGCAATCCCTTGAGCGTCGATATCGGCTCGTGGAGCGCCTCACTCCAGCCCACGGCCTCGAACCGATTCGCCATGGACTGAGCGGATTCAACGAGGATGGCGTCGACCCACTCGCTGTTGCCGACCGGCTTCTCGAACTTGGCTGCGCCCAAGTCTGGGAAGCCGGTGGGTTGAAAGCGATCCGAGGGCACGGCCCTCAACTCGATCGCGTGCATTTCACGTTTGCTCATTGCTTGACTCCTGACTCTCTCGACTCGCAATCCAGCGAGTTCCGACTGTGCATTGGTGATTGAGCAGAAAACGGATCTGGCGCAGATCACCGTCGCCCCGGCCGAGATGCAGCAACAGCGCCGCTGCCAACCGGCTGCGCGCGACATTGGACCGTTCGAAGCTGTCGACGATGAGCCTCCAGCCGCGCCCGCGCAACAGTCGCGCAGCAGATCGTGCTGCGGCGTGGGCATGCCCAGTGCGGACTGCTCCGACCCACTCGGGTCGCGGGTGTACCGCGATTGATCGGTTGGGTCTTGGTTCTGCGTCGGTCGGCGCGACCGGCAATCGCCCTGCGAAGAAGGGAGCGAGCACCACATAGGCGGGCTCGCTCGCAGCATGGAGTCGGGCGACTGGATCATCGGGGACGGCCAGATCATGCCCGATGACACTGAACGAGTCCTTCCATTGCAGAAGCAGCAGGCCGCTGAGAATCGCACCTAGGCGTTCTTCATCGACCTGCCCATGCAGGAGGCGCCCGATGTCGGCGAGATCAACGCCGAGTCCGTAGTCGAATGCGAAGGGCAGGCCTGCGACTTGATCCGAAGCGTCGATACCTGATCGCGCTGAGCACGCGAGAGCAGCCCGAGCGCCCACGACATCGTTGAGGACATCGAACAGCGGGCGACGGCCGAGGTTCGGAACTCTCGGCCCGCCCTTCGCCCAACCCAAACCGAATGAGGTCAGGACGACCGGACGGAGAAGCGTCATGAGGCTTCCGCCCACCGCCTCCGCGGCGGTGGGCCGCCCCGCAGACATGCGATCGCTCAGCGAAGCAAGGCCTGCTGCGATCCGAAACTCAACGGAATCATCGTTGAGTTTCGGCACCCACTCTCGGGCTGAGAGCCCCGAAATCGGCTCAAGACGTCGGTCCTGCCGATACTTGGCTGACCGGGACGCGGCTTGTTCCGTCTCGGCGAGCACGGCAAGCACCGTCTGGAGACGGGCAGCGCCACCAAACGTCGACACCGCGAACTGCTCCCGCTCGAGAGAGTTCAGCGCAGACCTGACCGCTGCAGGCACCCTGTTGAACTTGAATCGTGCCTTGCCGCCCCATCCATCGAGTTGACGCAAGAGATCGGCCTCAGGTCTCACCCGATCGCGAACCTTGAATCGCCCGACGGGTACGGCCAGCGGACTCTGCCCATCCCGAACGCCGATGAGATAACGAACGAACTCGTCAATGGAGCGATCAACGCCGAGCGTCGCCGTGGCTCGAACGAAATCAAGCCCCGAGCGAGCTTGACTGCGGCCCCACTGAGATCGCCCTTCTGAGATCAGGTGCTGGATCTCACGATGAGACAAGTCATTGCGCCACAACGGTGCCCACAACTCACCCTTTACGTTCTCACCTGTTGAGGCTGAACCGTAGCCACTCGCCGTTGCATCGACTGTGAAGGGCATGCTGGCCTTGCTGCCGCCCGTTTGGCTCTCAACACTGAGCCGCCGAGCAGCTGCGCTGGCGAACACCATGGCTCCCTCGATACCCAGCACAAAGCTCCACGGATTCGCGAGAGCCTTGCCATCCCCGACCGCGGAGGAATTTGGGCCGCCCTTGGCACCTGGGTCGAATTGGCTGGTACTGCTAGGAACGAATCGAACCTCGCCGACTCGAAACAGGGCATGACGAAGAAGCGCTCTCGATGTGGGGGCGTCAATGCGCCCCCGCATCGGTTGATTCGGCGAATCCTCCAAGAGCCCTGCTGTCTCTAGCTGCTCCAAGAAATTTGCCGACAGGTCCATCCTGCCGACGTTGCCCCCGGTGCCGAGAATCAATGGGTAGCGAATGTCGTCGTCGAGCAGGACCACCGATGCATCCAGCCAAGCGAGTGCTTCGTCCGGAAACGAACCGCGGCACAGCTCAATGAGCGGCGCCTTACCTTGCTTGAGGACCTTGCCGTCCTTGGTCAGCCCGAGTCGGCGTGCCCTGTGCCGTGCCTCGTCGGCGGCGGCTATCGCTTCGCGGTACGGGCCTAGCCGCGCCAAGTCACTGTTTCTGACCATCTCGACGACTCTTTGTGCGGATGGGGAGGTGGGCTTGCCCGCATCCTGAAAGCCGCCCCCGCTGTTCCAAGGGGCTACTGCCGGAGTGGGCTTGTAGTCCTCAGCAAAGAAGTCAACGAGATTGGTCTCGCTCAGGTACGTGCCGGAGATGACCAAGTGATCACCATCCCATCTGGCCGATGCATCTGGGTCGAGTTGCTCGCCCACCAGTCGGATGACCCCGAGACCTGTCAGGTAGCCAAGCAAGGGCTCGGCTCTGCACCCGTGTAGATGGACCGTGTTCATGGGGCCTGGCCAACGTTGCGGCTTGCCCGCCAATCCGCGCAGCGAACGACCATCTCAAGGAATGCCAGCCGAAACGGGCCGAGGTCGGAGCGGTCTCGCAAGGCGAGCGCGCGTCGCTCGTACCGATCGCGCCCTGTCGGAATCGTGAGTTGAGTCGCCGGAATCGTCCCGTCGCCGTGATCTACCTCCGGTAGTTCGGACCCGGGTGCGATGCCGAGCGTGGTGACGGCCTGATCATCGGTGCCGAGTTCTGAGGGCGGCCGACGGATCGACAGACGGATGCGCCCGTGGTGCGACGCGACGAGGTAGATCACTAGATCGGTTTCCCGGTGGTCACCCAATGCGGACGCACCCTCACTCATCAGGGCCAGGGCCGACGCAAGCTCGTGCCGGAAGAATGGTGGATCGAAGCGCAATGGCGTGCGGTTGCCCGTCTTGGCAAATGGACCGCCTGATTGGAGATCATCTCGCTCGTCATCGCGTGCAGTTGCCAGTGCCGCCTGTTGCCACACCTCCGATGCCTTTCCGATGTCGTGTAGCCGTCCGGCGACGATTGCGGCATGGTGCATTTCGGCGGTCAGACCGACAGCTCCGAACGCCTCGAGCAGCGTGGTGCACTCACGCTCGACATCGATGAGATGTTCGGTCAGCGGATACCAAGCGTCAGCGAGTGACGCTGGTTCGTCAGCCACTGCGACGTCTTCGTCGGGTAACGACCCAGCGCCAACCGATGGCGAGCCGGGTGGAGTGACGACGGCCACCGGCTCCTTACTCCTTGGATTCCAGCCAATTTCTGAGTCATATCCACCCTCGCTCGCATCGAGCACCACTTCGACCCCGTCGCGCAGGTCGCCAGCCTTGCATTCCGCCCAGGGCTGGTCGCGGTCGCGAGCCAAGTGATCGAGGAACCATGCCGAATTGCCTCTCCCCGAATTGCCCTTCCGCAACCATTGCACGAGCTCGGCTATCGGCACGCCGCAGAGTTCATCCCTACGCGGTGATGCCCCCGAAGGCTGCTTGTCGGCGACTTCGCGCCATGCCACTTGGACCGTGCGATCGCCTCGGTCACGAATGAACCGGGCGACATCGACATCGTTACCGCTCAGATCTGGAGTGGTGTCGAACAAATCGATCAGATCCTTGCGTCGAATCACGGGCGTGATCCGGTCGACTGTGCGTACGTCAGCGTTCTGCAATCTCGTGGTCGATACTCGTTCCCCTTCAAGCGAGCGAAGCGCTGAGGCCGACGCATGCACGTCGTCTTCCTCATAAGGCAGAGACTTGGGCGGCATCGCCCACAACAGCTGAGCGTCGTCTCGTGCGCCGTCTCGGTTGCAGCGCCCGGCGCGCTGCACGATCGATGGCCACGGCGCAGATTCGGTGAACAGGACCGCTGATGAGAGGTCGATGCCAGCTTCCAGAACCTGCGTACTGACAACGATCTTTCCCGCCGGACCCGGTGGGGACAGAGCAGCCGCCGTGTGCGCCTCACGGTCGGCGGGCCGGTAACGAGAATGCAGGAGCACCACGTCGGCGTCTGGGCCGAGCTCCTTTAGCGCACTCCAGGCAGCTGTCGCTCGGTCAACTGTGTTGAACACTGCCAACGTGAGGGTGCCTGGTTGGTGGCGGTCAACCAGCTGTTCTGCGAGAGTTCGCTCCGGCCATTTCAGCGGCAGGTCGATCTCTGAGACGGTCCGGAGCGCATCCAAACGACGACTGAGGGCACCACGTCGATCTTGATCGTCGAGTTCGATCGTGGACCCGATGTCAGGCCGATCTACCGTGCTCAGGAGCCGCTCATCCACAGTGGCAGACATCCACGTGCTCGACGTCGGCAGAGCCGTGCCGAAGGAGTCACGGAACGACTGGAGCTGGCGGGTGTTGGGCGTGGCGACATCCATCAGCTGGATCTCGTCGAACACCCAGTGCGCTCCGTTGTTGAACCCCCCGAATGCCATAGGCCAATGCCACCGGCGATCGGCGTACCCGCGATTGAGAGCTCGGGACAGCAGCATGTCGATGGTCCCAACGAACACAGCGTCACGATCGGGACTGAGCCGCCAGTCGTCGTCGCTCCAGCCAGCCCCACCTTGAACCTTGTGAAGGGCGATGTCGCCATCCATGCCAAGGCGCTTGAGCCACGATTCGAATCGATCGGCGGTCTGCTCTACGAGGGTTCGCATCGGCAGCGCAACGACAAGCCAGTGGGGCGTAGTAGTGCGGACTTGGATGTCCGGATGCACGCGTCGGCGATAGAGCCATCCCAAGCCGACGGCTTCCGTCTTGCCGCAACCTGTCGGGACTCGCAACAACTCGGGAAGTCCGTCGTCAGCAACACGTCGCTGAAATCCATACGGCCTGAACCCTGTCGCTTGCAGGTACAGCTCCTCTACCGTCAGATCGGACCGCACCGCGAGAGTCGATCCATACCGAGGCGAGGAACTGGGCACGCGCGCAGGCCGATTTGTATCTGAGGCGGCGTCGTGGACCATTGATCACAGTTTGGTCGGGGGCTGTGACACGAACGGTGACCACCGCGTGATGACCTGCATCCAGTGGATCGCGTTGAGTGAATTTGCTCAGAGGTGCTCAGCATCTACAGGTCACCGATCGCCTGATGCCGCAGTCGGGCAGTCTCGTGTCCACACTTCTGAACAGCGCGTCGGCGTATTGCCGAATCGGCCGTTTGCGGCACAGGCAGGGGGTCAAGGGCCGAGATGGTCGATGGCGGCATGCCGCGGTGCTCCGCCGTCGGCAGCGACAGCATCACCACAGCGATCCAGTTCCAGCGACGAACGCGAGATGACTTGAAAACCATTTGAATGTACTGAATCGGCATTCGTACATTCGAGGCGCATCGCGTGCCGAGCAGCGGGAGAACGCATGGCTACCATTCAGTCTGTGGAGGAGCAGCCCGCAGCCACGGAGGCTGCCGACGGCCCGGATGACTCAACCGCATCCCGAGTGCCGACGGGCGGGAGCGACGACGGCAGGGGCAGCACGCAACCGGCCGCGACTGCCGACCATCGCACCAGCAGGCGCCGTCCCTTCCCCGGCCAGACGGCAGCAATCACGATCATCGCCGCGCTGATCGCGTCCATGACGCTGGCAGCCGTCACGGCGTTCAACACGCTCCGCTCCGACATCCTCTCGGTACGGACCGAGACACGAGACGAAATCGGATCGCTGCGGACCGAACTGCATGACTTCCGAACCGAGGTCGGGACGGTGCTGCTCGATCATGCCGAACGTCTCGCGCGCATCGAAGCCCTGCTCCTGAACAGCGCAGTCAACCCGAACCAGCAGTCCTGAGCTCCAGCCACAAGGACCGCTCCACAGGACGGACGTCGTCGAGCTGGTGCCCGATTCCGCCTCGGCGGCGGTACTTGTGACACCCCCTTCATACGGTTGTTCTCATGGAAACGAACGGCGAAGAGCAGGTTGTCAGCGATGGCTCCCCTGCGGTGGGTGCGACAGGCCACCCCTACAGGGACAGGCACGCCATCCGGTCGGGACAGCCTGCATTCGGATGGATCAACGGATCGACGGCGCTGCTGGACGGGTACCACGCTGCCAACGCGAACAGCCACAGGAGCAGCACGATCAGCCCGCACATGAGGTAGATCAGGGCTTCGGCCAGCAGCACTCTGACGGGTTGTTGCCGGCGTCTCACTGCTTGCCCCATTGCCGCAGACTCTAGATGGCTAGGAAATGGCCGGCTGCCAAGACCGATCCGTTCGAGCGGCAGGCGCGAGAGGCATTGAAAACCTTTGGAATGTGCCGGATCAATGGCCGTACGTTCGGGACGCATGGCTCGCCGAGCAGCGGAAGGGCACGTGGCTACCATTCAGGCTGTGGACGAGCAGTCCGCGACAGCAGGCGCGGCCAGCGAGGCAGAGGACGAGCACGGCGCGGCTGCGTCCCGGGAGCCCGCAGGCGAGCACGACGATGGCACGAACAGCACACAACCGCCGCCGATGTCAGGTTCGCGCGCCAGTCAGCGCCGGGCTTTCTTCGGCCCGACGGCGGCTGTCACGATCATCGCCGCGCTGATCGCGTCCATGACACTGGCAGCCGTCACAGCTTTCAACACGCTCCGCTCCGACATCATCTCTGTGCGAACCGAGCTGCGAGAGGAGATCAACGGTGAGATCGGATCACTGCGCACCGAGATGCGAGACGAGATCGGGTCGCTGCGCACCGAACTGCATGACTTCCGGACCGAGGTCGGTGCGGTGCTGCTCGATCATGCCGAACGTCTCGCGCGCATCGAAACCCTGCTCCTGAACGGCGCCGCCCACTCGAGCCAGCAGTCCTGAGCACGAGCCGCGACGACCGCTCCATAGGGCGGACGCCGTCGAGCCGGTGCCCGATTTCGCCTCTGCGGCGGTACTTGTGACACCCCCTTCGTACGGTTGTTCTTATGGAAACGGACGGCAGCGACCGGGTTGGCGGTGGCGACTCCTCTGCTGCGGGTGCCTCACCTGAGGCGTCTGCCGGTGTCGAGGTGCGGGTCGATGCCGTGGCGGTGTCTGCGCTGTCCGATGCTGCGCTGCATCGCAGGTTGGCCGAGATCGGCCGGGCGACGTCGGCGCTGGCCGCGCTGCGCAGCGAGACGCTGCGGGAGCTGACCCGGCGTACTGATGCCGCTACGGCCGAACAGACGGCCAAGGACACACTGAGGATTCCGGGGCGGGCGGCGCGCAGCGATGTGAAGCTCAGCGTGGCGCTCGGCGACCTCGACGCGACTCGCAGCGGTCTCGAGGAAGGCACGATTCCCGACGGGCACGCTCAGCTGATCGCCCGCGCGTCTACCGAGGGGCCCATCGACGAGGCATGGTTGGCCGACCGGGCTCAGCGTGAGGGGTACGACCAGTTCCGCCGCACCGTCGCCCGCCACCAAGCCGAGGCGAGCGCCGATGACGGCGCCTCTCTGCTGGAGCGACAGCGTCAGGCGCGTTCAGGGAAGGTCTTCACCAGCCGGCACGACGGCATGGTGGTGCTCAATGCCCAGTTCGACCCGGTCACCGGAGCCCGGCTGGCGACCGCGATCGCCGCGGCAGAACGGCGCCTCTACAGCAACGAAGACCCCAAGTCACGTCCGTCGCACACCCAGCGCACTGCGGATGCGATCGCCATGCTGATGCTCGAGCCCGAGGCTGCGCGGCCAGTCGGCACCTCACTGCTGGTGGTGGCCGACTACGACGCCGTGAACCACCGGCTCACCAACGCTCGCCTGTCAGACGGCACCCCCATCCCCATCGGTGAGATCGGCCGCATTGCCGCCGATGCACAGGTGCTGCCGGCGATCTTCAATCACGCAACCGGCGACCTGCGCATGGGCCGCAGCCGCCGCACCGCCACCGAGCTGCAGCGTGCCGCGCTCGCACTCCGTGACCAGGGCTGCATCGGCTGTGACGTGTCGCCCGACTACTGCCGGGCGCACCACATCATCGAATGGCAGCACGGCGGCCGTACCGACTACGACAACCTCGTGCTGGTCTGCAACGACTGCCATCACAAGATCCACGACCACGGCCACACCGTCGAACCAGTGCCCGGCACCGGCCGCTACGAACTGCGCTCTCCCGCCACGCCGCCGGCGACGGGTGACAGCAGGTCCCCAAGAGCACCCCCAGCCTGAGCGCCGGACGAGTCCGCGGGTTAACGGATCAGGCGCTCCAGAGGCGATCTGCCGGGACTACACAGATGCGATCTTCCAAGCGGTAGCTCATTTCGCCTGTACAGACAACGACGCCCGCCAGGAAGCTGTCGCCCAGTGTTTCGCGCAACGCACGCAGGCCGCTGGCGTCACGACGTTCGATACGCGACGCAGCCTTGACCTCGAACGCGACAACGGATCCATCCACGCGCTCAGTGACCAGATCGACCTCTTGGCCATCGTGAGTCCGCCAATGACCCACGGACGCGATGTCCTCGGTCCACGACGCCTGCTTGAGCAGCTCGCCGACGACAAATGTCTCAAAGAGATGACCGAACTCCACTCGCGCCGCCGGATCTGGCCCAACCAGACGTTCGGGCGTCAATCCCAGCAGGCGCGCAGCCAAGCCGCTGTCGAGCACATGCACCTTCGGCGATGCGCCCGCACGTGCCCGCAGCGTCCTACCCCATGCAGGCAGCCGACGGATGAGGAACAGGGCCTCGAGCAGCTTCGTATACGTCTCGGTCGTGGCGGCCTTGAGGCCGACAGCGCTGCCGGCCCGTGCCATGTTCAGCACCTGTGCCGTCTGACCCGCGAGACGCCTGAGCAACGCCGGCAACAGTTCGCCGTGGCGGACATTCGTCAAGTCTCGGATGTCCCTCTCCAATGACATCCGGACATAGTCGTCAAACCACCGGCGACGGCCTGCGGGGGTTCGAGCGACGGCAAGCGGCATGCCTCCGGCACAGAGCCGGTCGATGTAGTCGGCGCGAGTGGAGTTCGACTGAATCGGCGACACGAGTGAGTCGGGGTCGTTTAGTGCAGTCGTCAAGAAGTCCTCGGCGTGCGCTGTCATCTCACCCTGCGAGAACGGCAGCACGTCGACGATGTGAATGCGCCCGGTCAGCGCTTGCGCTGCGGTCGGCAAGGCGTCGAATCTCGTCGAACCGGTGATGACGAACCGCCCTGGTGCAAGGTTCCGGTTCAGTTCGGCCTTAATGGCATCGAGCACTACAGGTGCCTTCTGGAATTCGTCGATGCACACGGGCGCGGGCCCCGAAACGAAAGTTGCGGGATCGGATGACACTGCGTCGCGTACCGCTGGCTGGTCGAGATCGATCACCTGGACACCATGGCGACGGGCTATGTCGGCGAGCAGAGTCGACTTGCCCACGGTGCGCGGTCCCTGCAACGCCACCACCGGCTCGTCGCGCAACCGATCCAGCACGTTTGCGGCTATACGCCGGTCGATGGATTGCAGCATGTTGGGTATCGTAACTTGAATTAGGGATTTGGAGACTATTTTTCTAGGGATTTAGAGGTTATATTTCCAAGGATTTAGAGATGCGAGATCTAGGGATTTAGAGGTCATATTTCCAAGGATTTAGAGGCACGAAAACAAGGAGCGTTCAAAGGCAGCAGCAAAACGTCTCGTACGCGCCGAGCCCAAGCGGCGACGTCAACGAATACGAGCTGGCGTCTTGGTCGCTTGACGCCAGAAGTCGGCGTCTGGCCGGGGCTCAGATGCCGACGCGGATCTGCAGGTTGCGGGGGCCTCGGATCTGTGAGCCGCCCCATTCGGCGCTGCGGCTGTCGGCGTCGGTGGCGAGCTCGAAGTTGGGGAAGCGTGCGAGCCATTCCTCGAGCGCCACCTTGAGCTCCATGCGGGCAAGGTTCGAGCCCAGGCAGCGGTGGATGCCGATGCCGAAGGCGACGTGCCGGTTGTGGGCTCGGTCGATGAGCACCTCATCGGGACGGTCAAACATGGCGGGGTCGCGATTGCTCGCACCGAACGGCAGGTACACCTTGTCGCCCTTGGGAACCGGGCAGCCGCTGATCTCGGCCTCGTCGGTGGCGCTGATCCGTGCCATCGTCACCGGTGCATAGGCCCGCAGGAACTCCTCGATCGCCGAATCCAGCAGTTCAGGCTCGGCCAGCAGACGCTCGCGGTCGTCGGGATGGGTCGCCAAGTGCAGCAGGCTGGCCGAGATCGAGCTCCACGTGGTGTCGATGCCGGCCAGCAGCAGCAGGAAACCGACACCGATGATGTGGCGATTGGTGAGCGGGTCGCCGTTCGGCAACGGTGTGTCGATCAGCTTCGAGGGAAGATCATCCGCACGTTCCTCACGGCGAGCGTCGACGAGGTCGCCGAAGTACTTCAGCACTTCACGGGTCGCAAGGGCCCGGTGGTCGTGCTCCTCGGGCGTGGCCTGCAGCACGGCGACCGCCCAGCGGGTGAACATCGGCTCGTCCGACTCGGGCAGTCCCAAAATGCGGGCGATCACGCGCACCGGGATGTACTTGGAGAAGGTGTCGGCGGCATCGATCACTCCCGAGCCGCCCCGGTCTGCCCCCGTCTCGGCCGCGATGACGCCGAGGCGCTCACGGGCGATGCTGCGCGTCACCTCCACAAGCTCCTCCACTGCCTTGGGCGAGAAGAACGGCAGCAGCATCCGACGTGCGTCCGCATGGAACGGCGGATCTGACGTGATCGGCGGGGCCGAGATGAACGACGCGCCCTCGGGCGTCTGGGCCACCGAGCTATCACGCGAGCTGAAGTTGTCGGTGTCGTAGGCCACCGCCGCGATGTCGTCCCAGGTGGTGGGCATCCAGCCGCCGCCATTGCGGTCGCTGTGCGCGACAGGGCACTCAGTGCGCAGTTCGTCCCAGACCAGCGACGGGTCTGCTATGTACTCGTCGCTGAAGATGTCGAAATCGCGCTCGACATCACCGTGATCAACACCGGTCGTCGCACTCACAGCAGCCCCCTCACCCGAGGCCCAACGGTCTCAGATGGTGCCAGCGTAGGTCAGGCGTTCGGCACAGGACGCTGGCTCGGCTTCAGCATCGCCGCCGACGTTGGACATGCACTGGTGTACGGAGAGCGTCGTAGGCTCGGAGCATGCATCTGAACCGACCATCTGAGCCGCGGCTGGAGCCCCTGGAGTGGGCGGCCGAGCTCGCACGCGAGGCAATGAAATCGTCGCCTGCAAACGTGGTGAACATGCGAGCGACCATGGCGCACAATCGCCTCGTCTCCAAGGCCATGGGCATGTTCTCCCAGACCATCCTGCTCCAGTTCGAAGACGAACTCACCCGGCGCGACGTGGAGATCGCCGTGCTGCGCACATGCTGGAACTGCGGTTCTGAATACACGTTCGCACAGCACGGCCTTGTGGCGCTCGTCGACGGCGTGAACGAAGCAGAGCTCTACGACGCGACGCGCCCCATCTCTCAAGGCCACTGGACGCCCGCCGAGGCCGCCATGCTCCAGCTTGTCGACGATCTGTGTGCCGACGACTGCGTTTCCGACTCGGCCTGGGCCGAGGCGTCGCAGCACTACAGCGCCGCCGATATGTGCCAGCTTCTCGCCGTGTCGGGCTGCTACCGCATGGTGTGCGGCTTCAACAACAGCGCCGGCGTGCAACTCGAAGAAGGCATCCCCGGCTGGCCCACACCGCCAGAAACATCTCAGTCCTGAACCGTCGGCCGACGTGCACCGGCCGAAGCTCGCCCGTTTTCCGTCGCCGCACCGCCCGAAACACCCCGGTCCTCCGCCGCCCGCCGGCCCTCGCAGCCATGCGCCGGGCGCGCGCAGCTAGCGTCCGCGCCATGAATTCCGACGCGGGAGACGCGGGAACCGCCGGAGGGACTGAAGGCACCAGTGAGCCCGAGCCGGTGGTGCTCTATGACGAGGTCGACACGGTCGCGTTCATCACGCTGAACCGGCCCGAGCGCATGAACACGCTGACCGAAGCCGTCATTGCCGGTGTGGCAGACGGCATCGACCGGGCGACGGCGTCGCGCAACGTGCGCTCGATCGTGCTCCGTGGCAACGGCCCCACGCTCACAGCCGGCTACGACCTGAATCCAGGCGGCGGCACTCCGACCGCGTCGGGGCAGACCTCGAGCGGCGGGGCGCACGACGAGCTGTACGACTCATGGGGCAGCCCGTACAGCGCCCCCGGCCCCAAGCCGCGCGAAGGCGCCTGGGACCCGGTTCGCGACTGGCAGTTCATGGGCCACAACGTCAAACGATTCATGAAGATCTGGGAGTGCCCCAAGCCGGTACTGGGCCAAATCCACGGCTGGGCGATCGGCGGCGCCACCGACATGATCCTGTGCTGCGACCTGCTGTTCATGGCCTCCGATGCGCACATCGGCTACGCCCCATCCCGCATCTACGGCACGCCCACCACGATGATGTGGGTGTACCGGTTGGGCCTCGAGCACGCCAAGCAGTTCCTGCTCTCTGGCGATGCCATCGACGCCGACACCGCCCATCGCATCGGTCTGGTTGCCTACGTGTACCCGCCCGACGAACTCGGCGAGCGGGTCGAGGCGTTCGCGCGGCGGTTGGCTCACATCCCCGCCAACCAGCTCGCGCTCAACAAGCTGCTCATCAATCAGGCCTACGAGAACATGGGCCTGCGCACCAGCCAGCTTCTGGGCACGTTCTTCGACGGCGTGACCCGCCACACCGAGGAGGCCTACCGCTGGGCCGAGTCGTTCGAGACCAAGGGTTTCCGCCAAGTAATCGCCGAGCGCGACGCCCCCCATGGCGACTACGGCGAGCGTCCCCGATGAGTGGCGTCACCAGTAGCGAGGCCGGCGGTGATCGCGACCGGAACGGACTGCACGGGCAGCACGCGCAGATCGGGCAGCACGGAAGGTGCACCCATGGCTGAGCAACCGGTCGTGGTGCTGCTGCACGGGCTGGGCGCCAACCGCCATGTGTGGGACGGCGTAGCCGGACTGCTGCGCGCAGATGGCGTCACGGTGTACGCGCCCGACATACGCGGGCACGGCGAGGCGCCTTGGCGCAAGCCCTACACCTTCGGCGCCATGGCAGCCGACGTGGCCGAGGCGCTGCAACGTGATCACAGGGGCACGCCGTACATCGTCGCCGGGCATTCGATGGGAGGCGTGGTGGGCCTGGCGCTCGCCAGCGGATGGTTCGGAACGCCGCCCCAACTCGCCGCCACCATCGGCGTCAAGCTGCGGTGGTCGGCAGAGGAGGTCGGCCGCATCGCCGAGCTCGCCAGCCGGCCGCCTCGGGAGTTCAGTGAACGCGCCGACGCCGTCGAGTGGTTCATGAAGCTGGCGGGCCTGCACCGAGTTGTCGAGACCGATGACGAGCGCATCGGGATGGCCATCGAGGCCGGGGTGATGCGCACAGGCAGCGAACGCCGCCTCAGCGCCGGCGACGAGCCGGCACACGAGAACTCGCCCGACTCGGCGGCCGGCTGGTGCGTCGCCCAAGACCCGGCGACCGTCGGCGTCGGGCCGCCCGACGTGACAGGCCTGCTCGCGGCGGCGAAGTGCCAGGTCGTCATGGCGCTCGGCGGGCGCGACCCGGTGGTCACCCCGGAGCATCACCACGATCTGACCGCTGCAGCGTCAACGAATCCGCTGGCGGCAGGCGTCGCCGAGCCACACGTGTTCAGCGGCCTCGGCCACAACGCGATGGTCGAGGAGCCCCGCGCAGTTGCCGACTGGCTCGCTGCGTTGAGCGCGCCCTAACCCTCTTCGAGCGGCAGCTCTCCGGAGATCTTCACGCACTCGCCGCCGTCGATGTCCATCACATGACCGGTCATCCACGAGCCGGCAGCAGACAGGAACAGCGCAGCTTCGCCGATGTCGGACGGCTCGCCTAGCCGCTTGAGCGGCAGCTGGTCGGCGATCATCTTCCCGCGGGGTCCATCCCAGAGCACACGAGCGAAGTCAGTGCGGATCAGCCCGGGCGCGATGCAGTTCACCCGCACCTTCGGCCCCATCTCGGCTGCGAGCTGGCGGGTCATGTGCATGAGCGCGTCCTTGAACATGCAGTAGACGCCCAGCGCCTCAGAGGTGTGATGCCCGCCCACTGAGGCGATATTGATGACTGAGCCGCCGTGGGTGCCCATCCACTTGTCCCACGCCACCTGCGACCACTGCAGCGGTGCGCGCAGGTTCACCTCGTAGGTCTTGTCGAGCCGCGGGATGTCGCAGTCCATCATGGGGCCAGCCCACGGGTTCGTGGCCGCGTTGTTGACCAGGATGTCCAGCGATCCGTATCGCTCGATCGTGCCGTCCATCACCCGCTCGGCTTCTTCGAGGTGCCCGATGTGCGACGCGATGTAGCTCACCTCGCCGCTCGCTGTCTCGGCCAGATCGGCCACTGCCGCCTCGCACTTGTCGGCCTTGCGGCTTGTGATCATCACGTTCGCGCCCGCATCGGCGAACGACTTCGCGATGCCCTTGCCGATGCCGGCGGAGCCGCCGGTCACCAGCGCCGTCTTGCCGTCCAGTCGCAGTTCCATGATCAGTCCCCTTCAGTCCTCTTCGGTCATAGGTGTGTGCGCGTGCGCGCCTCGCTCGTACAGGTCTCGTTCTGCCCGGATCAGGTCTTGCCGATCTCGTTCCACGGGCCGCCGTCGGCACGCGGTTCACGCGGCAGCCCGAGCACCCGGTCGCCGATGATGTTGCGCTGGATCTCCGACGTGCCGGCGTAGATCGTGCCGGGGCGTGCGCCCATGAAGGTTTGCACCCACGCCAGCGACGAGAACTCGACACCGACGGCATCGGTGCTGATGCCGTGCGCAGCGGGATGCCCGCTGGGCGCGGTCGCCTCCATGCCCAGCAGGTCCATCGACAGCTCGGTGACCCACTTGTGATACTCGCTCCACAGCAGCTTGTGCAGCGACGACTCGGGCCCTGGTGCGTCGCCCGCCAGCACGTTGGTGACGTTGCGCTGGCCCATCCACCGCATGATCTCGACCTTGGTGTGGGCCCGCGCCAGATCCTGGCGCATGAGCGGGTCGTCAGTTGCGCCCCGGTCGACGGCTTCGGCCTTGATCCGGTCGAGCTCGTCGCGGAAGCGCAGCGCATCGGTGGTGGCGCCATGGCCCCGCTCGAAGCCCAGCAGCACGTTCGCCACCCGCCAGCCGTCGTTCACGTCGCCGACCACGTTCTCCTTCGCCGTCTTGGCGTCGGTGAAGAACACCTCGTTGAAGTCGTGACGGTTGTTGATGTTGATGATCGGGCGCATCTCCACACCGGGCTGATCCACCGGCACCAGCAGGAACGAGATGCCGCGGTGCTTGGCCTCGGTGGGGTTGGTGCGGCACAGCACGAATATCCAGTTGGCGGTGTGGCCGCTGGAGGTCCAGATCTTCTGGCCGTTGATCACCCACTCGTCGCCGTCGAGCACGGCGCGTGTGCCCAGGTTGGCGAGGTCCGAGCCGCTGTCGGGCTCGCTGTAGCCCTGGCACCAGCGGTGCTCGCCCGAGATGATCTTGGGAAGGAAGTGGCGCTTCTGCTCCTCGGTGCCGCACTCGATGATGGCGTTGCCGACCATCGTGATGCTGAAGCCGTCATTGTTGCCGCCGGTGGGGACGCCGGCCTTGGCGAATTCCTCGGCCAGCACGATCCGTTCGACCTCGCTGAGCCCCGCTCCGCCGTATTCGACCGGCCACGAGACGGCCAGCAGCTGATTCTCCGACAGCAGCGCCCGCCACTCGTCAGTGAAGCGGTCTGCAGCCTCGTCGTCGAGGGTGCCCATGCCGGACCAGTTCGAGGGCAGGTGCTCTGCCAGGAAGGCCTGGATCTTCTCCCGGTAGTCCTCGGCCTCGTCGGTGTAGGTGGGATCCATGACGTGCGCTCCCCTGCTTGAGATTCAGCTCAGCTCGCCGCTGAGTCTGCCACGCGACAGGAAGGTTGGCTCAGGGTCGATACCCGCTGTGCTGGTCGCTTCGGCCCCGGCCTACGGCCGGTAGCCGCCGTGTCCAAAGGTTCGGCTACGGCCGGTAGCCGAAGGTACTCGGCCCGGGCCGGAGCGAGCGGCGGGCCAGATCGACCCACTCGCACAGCACCGGACGGGTGTCGCGGGGGTCGATGATCTCCTCGATCTCGAAGAACTCCGCCGAGCGGTGCGGCGAGCGCACGCTGTTGAGCCGCTCACGGATCTCTTCGAGCAGCTCGTCGGGCGTGTCGCTGTCGGCCAGATCCTGCTTGTACGCCACCTCGAGGCCGCCCTCTATGGGCAGCGAGCCCCAGTCGCCCGAGGGCCATGCCACCCGGAAGCTGCGGGCGCCCGGCTGGTTGTTGGCCGCACCCGCGACGCCGAATGCCTTGCGGATGACCACACAGGCGAACGGCGCGGTGAGCTGGCCCAGTGCGGCCAGCGCCGCCGAGCCGAACCGGATCGTGCCGCTCTCCTCGGATTCCTTGCCGATCAAGAAGCCCGGGCAGTCCGCGAGGTGCACCACCGGCAGGTGGAACGTAGAAGCGGTGTCGAGCAGGCGGATGAGCTTGCGGCAGCTGTCGGCTGTCCAGCCGCCGCCGTACACGTAGGGATCCTCACCGAAGATCGCCACCGGCCATCCGTCGAGGCGTGCCAGTCCAGTGATGATCGACCGCCCCCAGCGACTGCCGATCTCGAAGAAGCTGCCCTGGTCGCAGACCGATTCGATGATCGAGCGCATCTTGTAGACGCGTCGTGGCTCCCGGGGCACGATAGAGATCAGCTCGTCGTCGCGCCGCTGCGGGCTGTCGCCGCTCAGCACCCGCTCGGGCAGCTCGTCCACATTGGCAGGCAGGAACGACAGGAACCGGCGTGCGCGATCGAACGCCTCCTCTTCGCTGTCCACCACATCGTCGATGGCGCCATTGGCCGTATGGATGTCCGCGTGGCCGAGTTCTTCCTTGCCGTGATCGCCCAGCGACGCCTGCTCGACCAGGGCCGGCCCGGCGATCATCATCTGCGCGGTGTCGCGCACGATGACCGAGTAGTGCGCGGTGGCCACCCGGGCGGCGCCGATACCCGCAACCGATCCCAGCGCCAGCGACACCGACGGTGCCACCGAGAGGTGGTTCACGATGACATCCCAGCCCGCCAGTTCGGGGATGTAGGTGCGGCCCGCCATCTCGATGGACTTGACCGAGCCGCCGCCGCCCATGCCGTCCACCAGGCGGATGTGCGGCAGACGCATCTCATACGCCATGGACTCGGCGGCGTCGCGCTTCGCGGGGATGGTGGCGTCCGAGGAGCCGCCGCGCACGGTGAAGTCATCACCGGACAGGACAACAGGCCGATCGTCAATGCGCGCAAGGCCGAAGATGAAGTTGGACGGCGTCAGGTGGACGAGATTGCCGTGATCGTCGTACTCGGCAACGCCGGCTGTCTTGCCGATCTCGTGGAACGAGCCCTTGTCCGCCATGGCATCGATGCGCTCGCGGACGGTCATCTTGCCGAAGAAGTGCTGCCGCTCGACCTTGTCGGGCCCGCCCAGCGCTTCAGCGAACGCTTCGCGGCGGCGCAGCTCAGCGATCTCAGGCTCCCAGCTCATGCAACCCCCGTTCTGGCGGCTCGCCCCGACGCAGCGAACCCGCACAAAGGGTACGGCTGCGCTCGGGGTGCCTGCCTGCCGAGCCCGACGGGCATCCCGCCCGCTTCAGCCGGCAGTGGGACCGACCAGCAGCTTGATCGCCGCGCCTGTCAGAAAACAATAGTATATTTCAATAATTCTCAATCTATTCTCTCAGCGATGTCAGCAGATGAGCCGTATGTGTGGCTTCCCGGCCTCATCGAATTGAATGGAGACGAGGCGCTGGCAGTGTTGTACGCGCTCGACGTTGCAATCGCGAGAGCTCGAAGCGCACACGAAGAGCGGGTTGCAGAGGCCGCCAAATTGCTCATCACGCGTAAGCTCTGGGACGAGCTCGCGGACATTCTCGAAATGAACGGAGATCACAATGGCTAGACCCCCGACCATGCGGCATCTGGTACCTGAAGATGACCCCGTGCGAGCGGGGATCGCTGCGGAGCGGCTCGGCGTCGAGCTGTTCGACATCTACTGCATGATCGAGTGGGGCGAGATCATCGGGGGGCCCGACCCGGACCGCCGCGTCGCCGTGCCGGCCGCCGAGATCGACCGCGTCATCGCCGCCGGCGGCGCTCCGAATTACGCCGAGCTCTGGTGCAAGTACGGATCGGGCAAGAACTTTCCCGAGGCCGAGAGGCGGCGCCTGTCGGCGATGCACAAGTCACTTGTAGCCAGCGCCCTCGAGGCACTGCCCAGCTAGCACCGACCCAAGCCGAGCCAGCCGACCGGCAACGCGTACAGATCACCGCCTTCACATATCGTTCGCGTATGGAATTGAGACTTGACGGCCGCACAGCGCTGATCACCGGGGGCAGCCGGGGTCTGGGACGGGCGATGGCCAAGACGTTCGCTGCTGCGGGTGCCGCGGTGGCAGTGGTGGCCCGCGACCAGACCGTGCTCGACGAGACGCTCGGCGCGCTCCGAGATGCGAACCCAGATGTCGCTCACACAGCGATTTCGGCCGATGTACGCGTGGCGGACGAGGTCTCCCGGGCGCACGCCGAAGCGGTGGAGGTCTGCGGTCCGGTGGACATCCTCGTCAACAACTCCGGGACGTCGCACGCCAAGCCGTTCCTGGAAATCACCGACGACGACTGGCATGACGATCTCGACCTGAAGCTGTTCTCGGCGATCCGACTGTGCCGGCTCTGCATCCCGTACATGCGCAGCCAGGGCTGGGGGCGGATCATCAACTCGCTCAATGCCGAGGCCAAAGCGCCGAGGGCGCAGACGTGCCCGACCTCTGCGACCCGCGCCGCGGGCATGGCGATGACCAAGGCGCTTGCGTCGGAGTTCGCAGCCGACGGCGTGCTCGTGAACGCGCTCAACACAGGCCTGCTCGTGACCCACCAGTGGCAGGCCCGCTGGGAGCGGATGCAGCCCGCCGAAACGTTCGAGGAGTACACCGCAGCGGTCGGCGAGCGGATTCCCATCGGCCGCATGGGCGACGCCCAGGAGTTCGCCAACTTGGCTCTGTTCCTCGCCAGCGACGCCGCCAGCTACGTCACCGGCGCCGCAATCAACATCGACGGCGGTCTGTGCCCCGTCGTATAGCCCCCTTGCAAGCAGGGGGTCACGGGTTCGAGTTCCGTCAGCTCCACCGGCTTGGACAGAATCAGGAGCCTTCGAGGGTTGCTTTCGGCTCGCTGATCTCCGACAATATGGTGAGTGTGAGCGTGCGTCGGCGCGGGCGAGGGAGGCTTGGTATGGGTGTTCGCAGACTTCGGGTCTGGGCTGAGGAGTTCCCCCCCCCCCTGTTTGGTTCGGCTGGGCGGCCGAGGCGCGTGAGGCGCGCTTTGGGGGGACGTCTCGCGGCTGTCGCGGTGCTGCTCGTCGCGGTCGTGGCGGTGACGCCGGCCGGGCGGGCTGAGGCGCAGAGTGTCCCGAACGTGTGGTGGGGCGTACTAGCTGATGTCGTACTGGAGTCGTCAGAGGTACCAGGGTCAAATTTGCAGGTCAACCAGAATCTCACTGCACCCCTGACCGTCAGCTACACCATTGGCGGCACGGCGACTTGCGGGACGGACTACACCATCGCCGGCGCGGACTGCGGCCAAGGGACCGGGACGTTCACTATTCCGGCGGGTACGGCGAGGTTCACCAATGTTGAATTCCCAATTGCGGCCTTGGGCGACGCGGTCCCCGACAGCGGCGAGACCATCATTCTGGCCATCAACGACGGCGCCGACTACAACCTGGGCTCAGGAACCACATACACGGTGACGATCGTTGAGAACTCCGGCCAGGCCGCGTTTCGGATCGGCGGCCAGCCCTCGGTGAACGGCACCCTGACGGGGCATCGGGTCTGCGACGACGCCGACGGCAACGGCACGTTCAGCTACGAGTGGCAGAGAAGAGCTACACCCGGAAGGGCTACGTTTACCCAGATCATCGGCGCGACTTCCCAGAGCTACACCCTGACGCAAGCGGACTCCGGCTATTACTTGCGGCTCCGTGTCGAGTACCACGACGGAAACAACGTTAGGACGCGGGTCTACTCGCCGATCGTCGGCCCGATCGGGCCGGTTGCGGCGGAGAACACGGTGGGGTTCGGCCGCGGCGACTACAACGTGCGGGAGGGCGACTCGCTGCGGCCGACGCTGACCTTCGGCTCGCCCACGGCGGCGGAGCAGACCTTCGAGATTGTCTTCCAGACTTGCGACGCCGACCTGACCAATGACATCAGCGTGGACTACGCCGAACAAAGTCCATTTGCGCGCAGCACCGATGTCTCCGCCGCGCACTCGGTGACGGTGCCGGCGGGCGTGACCAGCCACACCTTCGACGTTCCCGTGCCGGCGGACGGCGAGATCGAGGACTACGAGACCTTCGTCATGGGTTTCGGCGCGATTCCGGCGGGGATCACCATCGGCTCCCAGCAGGACGCCACGAACCAGGGGCAGTACGCCACTGTGCAGATCGTGAACGTCAGCCTGGTGCCTGACAACTGGGCCCTCAAGCCCAGCGGCGTCGGCCCCGGCGAGCAGTTCCGACTGCTGTTCAAGACCCACAACGAGCGCGACGCCACCGCCAGCACCATCTCCACCTACGACACCTTCGTGCGCAACCGGGTCAGCGGCGCGGGCACCGGTCATGCGGACATCCGCCAGTACTCGTCGACGTTCCGGGTGGTGGGCTCCACGGCGACGGTGGACGCGGCGGCCCATACCGCGACGGGCATCATGGTCGCCGGCGAGCCGAGCCACACGCCGTTCTCGACGCCGATCTACTGGCTGAACGGTCCCAGGATCGCTGATGACTACAACGATTTCTGGGACGGCACCTGGGACGACAACAGCCACGGCGCTCATCGGCGGGCCAACGGCAACGTTTCCACCAACAACCGGGGGCCCAACACCGGCACCCGGACCGGCACAACGCATGCCACCGCGGGCACCAAGAAGCCCAACAGGCCGCTGGGCGCCAGCCAGACGCGCTGGGGCGGCGGCGACCCGGGCCAGAACCCGATCGACCAGGGCGACATCCCCAAGGGCATGAACAACGTCTATGTCGGACTGTCGGGCATCTTCCAGGTCGCCGAACCGCAGGGCTTGCAGTACAAGCGTCCGCCGGAGACGGCGACGGTGCAGTTCGGCGGCCACGGCCGGGTGGTGAACGTGGTGCTGCCGGTGCCGCCGGGTGTGCACGGCAATCGTGTGCTGTTCACGATTTCCGATGGCACTGCTCGGGACAACTTGAAGGGTTCGTGCGGCGTCGACAATGACTACGACAACCACGACAACCACGGCTGGGACGAGCACTGGCACTATCGCAACCTGCGGGCTGGCGGGTCGGTGTCGATTCCGATCAGGCTGTGCACGCCGTCGGTGGGCAAGAACTTCAAGATCAACTGGGGCGACCCCTCCCCGTACAACGTTCCGTATCCCGAGACGGGTTATGACCCGGATGCGCCGAACTGCAAGGCGGCTGAGCAGGTGATTCCCGCACGGCCCTACAGGGCCCCTCGAGTAGAGGGCCACAACCGGCACGGCGTACCCATTGTGGATCCGGGCGAGCCTGGCCGGGCGCGGCAGGTGAACACCGTGTCGTGGACGTGTTTCACCACGGTGACGGTGCTGGCGTCCTCCGGCGGCGACGACAGCCTGGACTCGGTGTCGGCGCAGGACGATGCGGTGCCCTGCGATGCCGGCGAGGGCGTGAGGCGGGCGCGTGCGGCGTTCGAGTGGCATCTCAGCCACGGGTCGAACGCGGCGTTGTTCTGGCGGATCCTGAACACGCTCGGCGCCGAGGACCTGCCGGCGAAGCCGCCGGGGGTGACCCACGACACGATCACGGCTCAGGAAGCGAGGGACTTCAGCGACGGCAAGGGCTGGGCCGGCTGGGCGCCCATCAACGACGCGCTGCAACGCTGCACCACCGCTGACAACCCCGACCCCGACCCGGTGACACCCGACCCTGACCCTGATCCGGTGACGCCCGATCCTGAGCCTGACCCTGAGGTCAGCGTCGCCGGGGGCGGCGGGGTGACCGAGGGCGGCGACGCGATCTTTACTGTGTCTGCTGTTCCTGCGCCGTCGGCGCCGCTGACGGTGGATGTCTCGGTGGCCCAGTCCGGCGATTTCGGTGTGTCGCCGGGGACCCGGACCGTCACGGTCCCGGCCTCCGGCAGCGTCACGCTCACGGTCAGCACCACCGACGACAGCACCGACGAGGCCGACGGGCAGGTCACCGCAACTGTGGACGCCGGCAGCGGCTACACCGTGTCGGCGACCGCGGGCACAGCGACGGTCGCGGTGGCAGACGACGACGACCCGCCGCCTGTGATCCCCGAGATCAGCGTCGCGGCGGGCGCAGGGGTGACCGAGGGCGGCGACGCGACCTTCACTGTGTCTGCTGTTCCTGCGCCGTCGGCGCCGCTGACGGTGGACGTGTCGGTGTCCCAGTCCGGCGATTTCGGCGTCGCGACCGGACCGCGCACGGTGACCGTCGGCACGTCGGGCACCGCGACGCTCACAGTGACCACTACGAACGACAGCGCCGACGAGGCCGACGGGACGGCCACCGTCACCGTCGATGCCGGCAGCGGCTACACCGTCTCCGCGACTGCGGGCACAGCGACGGTCGCGGTGTCCGACGACGACCCGCCGCCTCCGACGGCGGTGAACGCGACGCCGTCGCTGTCGATCAGCGACGCGACGGCGGGCGAGGGCGGCACGCTGACGTTCACCGTGACGCTCAGCCCCGCCAGCGGCCGCTATGTGTGGGTGCACTACTACGCGCGGCCCGCGTTCGGGGCCGGGCTGTCGGCGACCTTCGCGGACTTCGCGCAGGCCTACGGGATGCTCACCTTCAACCCCGGCGAGACCTCCAAGACCATCACCGTGGCAGCAGTCGACGACAGCAGCCCCGAAGGCGACGAGACGTTCACCGTCGTGCTGTACTCCGCAGTCCAAGCAGCAATCGCCGACGGCGAAGGCATCGGCACCATCACCGACAACGACTAGCCGGAGCGGCCGAGTTCCTCTATGCCGGTATAGGTTCGAGCCTCTAGCCGGGAGCGAGCGCGTCGAACTTGTCCATCAAGCCTGGCGGCGGACGGCGGGGCTTGCCGTCGTTGTCGCAGATGGCCGCGGTCAGGTTGCCCTCGACCAGCACCGCGTCGTCTGCTTCGCGGATGATTCGCTGCTGCCAGCGGGTGCTCGCACGGCGGCGCTCGACCAGCTCGGTCTCGACGCGCAGCGTGTCGCGGGCGGTCGCCGGCGCCCGGAAACGCACCTCGAGGTTGGTCACCACGATCTGGACGTTCTGATCTGACAGGTCCGGCAGTGCAAGATCGGCGGATTCCAGCGCCAGGCAGCGGGCTGCTTCGAAGTACGACACATAGACCGCATGGTTGACGTGGTTGTACGGGTCCAGCTCGCCGAATCGGGGCACGATCTGGGTCGCGTGTGTCGCCATCGGCAGAACGCTAGTGGCGCGCCACGACAGGCTGGCCGCAACCATCGCTGAGCCGACATCATCTGGGCCGCGCACTGCTCCCTCTAGCGTTGCGGTGCGTGAGCGTCATCGCGGCGATCGACGTCGGAACCAACTCGTTCCACCTCGTCGTCGCATCGATCGACGCAGATGGCCACTTCGAAGTACTGACACGCGAACGCGAACCGGTCCGGCTGGGCTCGGGCGGCGAGGACATGAAGCGTCTCGAGCTCGATGCCATGGATCGCGGCGTCTCGACGCTGGATCGGATGCGACGCATCGCCGACCACGCCGGCGCCACTTCAGTCACCGCGGTGGCCACCAGCGCGGTGCGGGAGGCCGACAACCGAGGCGAGTTTGTGGCACGGGCCCTGTCCGAGGCCGGCGTCGACATCGAGGTGGTCTCTGGAGTCGAGGAGGCCCGGCTGATCCACCTCGGCGTGCTGGCAGCCGTGCCGCTGCTCGACAAGCGGCACCTGATCATCGACATCGGCGGCGGCTCTACGGAGTTCATCGTCGGCGACGGCGCCGAACCGCTGCTGCTGCGCAGTCTCAAGCTCGGATCGATCCGGCTCACCGATCGCTTCTTCCCAGAAGGCCGCACGCGAGAGCGCTCGGTGCACGAGTGCCGCAACTACATCAGATCGTTCCTGGGCCACCTGCCGGCAGAAGTCGCGGAACTCGGCTTCGAAACCGCCGTCGGCTCGTCGGGAACGATCATCGCCTTGGCACGCATGTGCGCGATCCGGCGCGGCGATCGCGACAACCGCACCGGGAGGCTGTCATTCACACGCAAAGAGCTCCGATCGCTCACGACCGACCTCACCGACGCCGCGACACCTGCTCGCCGGCTCTCTGTCGAGGGGTTGGAGGAACGCCGGGCAGACATCATCGTGGGCGGCGCGCTGCTGCTGGCGGAGACGTTCAAGCTGCTGGGCATCAAGCGCATGGAAGTTTCCGACTACGCGCTGCGTGAAGGCATTCTCTTCGAGCAGATGCGGCGGGCAGCAGCGCCCGAGCTCGACCCGTTCCACCGTTTGGAGGATCTGCGGCGCTCCGGCGTGATGTATGTGGCGAACAGCTACCACGAAGATCTGCGGCACGCCGAGCACATCACCGACCTGGCGCTGGAGTTGTTCGACGGCCTCTGCGGGCTGCACGGACTCGACGAAGAGGACCGGGAGCTGTTCGAAGCGGCTTCGCTGCTGCACAACGTGGGCATCTTCATCTCCCACAGTGCCCACCACCGCCACAGCTACTACATCATCCGCAACAGCGAGCACCTCACCGGCTTCACCGAACGCGAGATCGAGATCATCGCCCAAGTCGCTCGCTACCACCGCAAGAGCGCGCCCAAGTCCAAGCATGCCGACTTCGCCTCGCTGAATTCGGCTGACCAGGACAGGGTGCGGTGGATGGCAGCCATGCTGCGCGTCGCCATCGGCTTGGACCGCTCCAATCGTCAGGTGGTGACCCGCGTGCGAGTCGCAGGCGGGCTCCAGTCTTCGAACCACGACGGCGAGCTTCGCCTCTTCGCACGGGTCTCACCCGGCGTCGACACCTCAGTGGAGATGTTCACTGCCCAGAATCGCAGTGAGCTGCTGGCCGCGATCACCGGACGCACCGTGGTGATCGAGTCCGAAGTCGCCGAGACCGGACGGGCTACTCACCCCACCAACGGGACGCACCACGCGGAGCCCGCCCGGGCGGTGTCCGAGCCGGTCGCTGGCCGTCGCTAGCGCGGTCCGAGCGCACCACGACCCGGCACGGGCGCGAGCGGAATCGCCGGATAGCGTCCCGGCCTGATCCCTCCCCCGTCATCCTGACGGCTTCCCGACGCCGTCGCCTCCGGCATCGCCGCAGCGCGCCCGGTGCCATGGCAGCTGCCTGCGAAAGGAACTGACATGTACTCGTCTCTCGGCCGGTGGTGCTTTCGCCACCCGTGGCGCGTACTGGCCGTCTGGCTGACGGTCGCCGTCGCCGTCGGCGCCGTCGCCGGCGGACTCGGTCCCTCGTTCGGCGCCGAACTGTCCACCCCCGACTCCGAGAGCGGCCGGGCCGCCGACATCCTCGGCGAGCACTTCGGCAGCGTCGGCTCGCGCGTCAGCGGCACGATCGTCGTCGACGCGCGGGAGACGGCAGACGGCGTCGAGGATCCTGCTGTTCGCGCCGCCATGACGGCACTGGTCAGCGATGTCAACGCAATTCCTGACGTCTCCGCAGCTTCTCCATTCGAGGCCGGGGGCGCTCGCCGCATCTCTGCAACCGGACCAGCAGCGGGCCGCATCGCCTACGCCGACGTCGAGGTGGCCCCTGGGTTCAACGTCGACGAAGCTGCCGGCCTCGGCGAAGAGATCGATCATCTCATCGACGCCAGCGGGCTGCGCGACCTCCCCGGGGTGCAGGCGCATGTCGGCGGGGCTTGGCTCTCCGGGCAAGAGCCTCCCGAGACCGAGGCCATCGGGCTGGCGTTCGCGATCTTCGTGCTCATCGCAGCAGTCGGCTCGGTAGCGGCGATGGGTGTGACTGTCGGCACCGCGTTGATCGGCGTCGGCATCGGCGCCGCGGGAATCGTGATCATCAGCAACGTCGCGACCGTCCCCGATTTCGCATCGACGCTGGGCGTCATGATCGGCATCGGCGTCGGCATCGACTACGCGCTGTTCATCATCAATCGTGTCCGCGAGTGGACACGCCACGGACTCGGCCTGGACGATGCTGTGGGGTCGGCGCTCGACTCTGCGGGACGATCGGTGGTGTTCGCCGGCGCCACGGTGGTGCTGTCGCTGCTGGGCCTGCTGCTGGTGGGCCTGCCGTTCGTCTCGGGCTTGGGCATCTCAGCGGCAGTCACGGTCGCCATCGTCATGGCGGGCTCGATCACACTGCTGCCGGCTGTGCTGGGACTCGTCGGCGGGAGGCTGGGCACCATCAGGGTGCGCGGCATCGCCGCATCGGCTCTCGTTGCCGTCGCGCTGCTGGGATTCGGCTTGGGGATCACGCTGCTGCTGGCGGGCATCCCAGCTGCGGCGGCTGTGATCATCGCCGGCTCGTTCGCCGGCGACCGCAATCCGCTGCGCCGTGTCATTCAGCAACGGCCGCCCAAGGCACTGCGAGAGACCGGCTGGTACCGCATGAGCCGCATGGTGCAGGCGCGGCCGTGGGCGGGCGCTCTCGGAGGCATCGCTCTGTTGATTCTGCTGGCGGCACCGGTGCTGAGCCTGCGGCTGGGCTTCTCCGATGAGGGCAACTTCCCTCCCGACAGCGCGACACGGCAGGCCTACGACCTGCTCGCCGAGGGTTTCGGCCCTGGCGCCAACGGCCCCCTGCTGGTGGTTGCCGAAACGCCGAACCAAGGCGACATGGAGTCGCTCGGCTTGCTGGCGGAGGCCATGAGCAGCACCGAGGGCGTCGCCACTGTGTCGCCCCCGATGCCGAGTCCCGACGGCGGCGCAGCATTCATCCGGGTGCAGCCGGCCACCGGGCCGCAGGATGCCGCCACCGAGGAACTGGTGCAGCGCCTGCGCGACGAGGTGGTTCCCGCGGCACTCGCCGGCACGTCGGTCTCGGCACAGGTCGGCGGCAGCGTGGCGTTCGGCATCGACTTCAGCGACTACCTGGCACAGCGGATGCTGATCTTCTTCGCCGCAGTGCTGGGCGCCTCGTTCCTGCTGCTCATGGCGGTGTTCCGGTCGCTGGTGGTGCCGCTCAAGGCGGTAGTGATGAACATGCTGTCGATCGGGGCTGCCTACGGCGTCGTGGTGGCCATCTTCCAGTGGGGATGGCTGGGCAGCCTGTTCGGCATCGACGGGGCGCCCATCGAGCCGTTCATCCCGATGATGCTGTTCGCGATCCTGTTCGGGCTGTCGATGGACTACGAGGTCTTCCTGCTGTCACGCATGAAGGAGGAATACGAACGCACCGGCGACCCCGTGAACTCGATCGCCGACGGTCTGGCCGCGACAGCGCGGGTCATCAGTGCTGCTGCAGCGATCATGGTGGTGGTGTTCGGCAGCTTCGTGCTCGAGGACAACCGCGTCGTCAAGCTGTTCGGCTTCGGGCTCGCAGCCGCCATCGCGTTCGACGCAACAGTGGTGCGGATGCTGATCGTGCCCTCCACCATGGAACTGCTCGGCGCCCGCAACTGGTGGCTCCCGGCCTGGCTCGACCGCATCATCCCCAACCTGCGCGTCGAAGGCGAGCTGCCCGACCGCGTGCCGGCCGACGATGCAGACGAACCTGCCTCAGCCGTCGTCGCTGACGAGGCGTCCGAGCACACGACCTGAGCCCGATTCCGCACCTCAGTCGGCGGCGAAGTCGGCTGCCTCGGCGCCGCTCGCTTGCACCAGTTCATCTGGCGTCAGCTCAAAGACCGTGTCGGGTGTGCCCGCGGCGGCCCACACTGTGTCGTAGGCCAGCAGCGCCCGGTCGATGACAGCACGCAGAGGCTGAGCGTGCCCGAACGGGGGCGTGCCGCCGATCGCGTAGCCAGTGGCCTCCCGCACGCCATCGGCGTCAGCACGGCTGATCGCGCCTCCGAGCAGGTCGCCCAGTCGGGTGGTATCGACCCGGTTCGCACCGGAGGTCAATGCCAGCACCGGCTCACCGCCGCACAGGAACACCAGCGATTTCACGATCTGGCCGAGCTCGCAGCCCACAGCGGCAGCCGCCTGCTCCGCAGTACGCGTGCCCTCAGGAAAGCGCAGGATCTCCGGCGTCAAGCCCAGCGCCTCGGCCCCCGCAAGGAATCGCTCCCGAGCACCTGCGCTGCGCCTGCCTTCACTCATCCGCGGCAAGCTATCGAGCGGGGGCAAAGCTGCCTGCGTCAGCTCCAGAGGGTGCTGACGGGGACCGGGCGCGGCAGTATTGGTTGGCGTGCGGAACTCAGCCGATAACGCCGCCGGCCCCGATCACGCCTGCGACGCTGAGCCAGATTGGCACCATGATGGACACGCCGATGCCCACGAGCCAGTAGTGGCGCACCCGCTGCGCCTTGCTGTCCTCGTCGCGCTGTGCGGCGAGCCCATCGACCTTCGTGTCGAGCTTGGCCACGGCGGTTTCGAGGCCGGTCACCCTGGCGTCCAGGCCGTCGACCTTGCTGTCGATCTTGCTGTCGAGCCGGTCGACTTTGGCTTCGAGTTTGGCGAGGTCGTCCTTGGTGGCGAACCGTGACAGCTCCGCGGCGAGGTCGTCCTTGGTGGCGAACCGTGACAGCTCCGCGGTGAGGAAGTCCTTGGTGACCAGATCGGACAGCGGGGCGGGGGCCAGGCACGACATCAGGTACTCGGCGCGCTGCTCGTCGGTCTGCTCACGCAGCCAAGCGTAGATGCCCGAGCGGATCTCTTCAGACATGGCAGCCCTCCCATGGCGCTGACAGCGACAGAACCGAACCGTAGACACAGAAGCTCGATACTTCCAAGTGGTTTTCGGAGACTTCCGCAGGCACATGCACCGAACAGCGAAAACTCACGGCGTGCAGCCGGGGCTGCACCGAGGGAACCCGGTGCGACCCCGACAAGCAGATCCCCAGACGCACCATGCAACGGGGCGCCGCCCGGGCAGGCGCGTTGTTCGGAGCACGAAAGGTACTGCAGCCGTGTCAGCGGGCTCGCACCGCCACCCGGCAGCTTCCCGCTGCACGGGCCACACCCCCGATCTGGTCGGGGCGCGGCTTGGGATCGTCGAACAGCGGCACCAGTTCGTACGCGTCGAACAGATGCTCTATCACTCGCGACATCGCCGTCAGGGAAAAGGGCCGGGCCGGACAGGCGTGGGGGCCGACACCGAAGGTGACCACCGACTCGGGCGCCAGCCCCGATGGCGCCACCAGCCGGGAGCCCTGCCACCGGTCTGGGTTGTAGCGGTCCAACCCGGGCCCGACGAACATGTTCGTCAGCGGCAGGAATGTCGCCAGCGAGGCGCCGGAAGAAACTTCGTAGATCCGAGAGCCGTCATCGATGGTCACGGGTTCGAGCACCATGCGCAGCATGATGGATCGCTGGCCGATGCGAGTCGACTCCAGCGCACAACGCGACGCCAAGTCGTGATCGTCTCCTCGCCGGACCCGTATGCGGGCAATCACGTCGGGATGCTGCACCAGATGGACAAGCGACCAACCGAGCGCTGCGAACAGGTTGGACATCGATGCGATGTGGATCAGTATCACGTCGCGGGCCACGCCGACTCGTCTCTCCGCATCGGGGGCGTCTGCCCATCGTTCGAGGATCATGTCCAGCACGTCGCCGACAGGTCGGCGGCGGGAGGCCACGGACTCGGCCAGGATCTGCTCGGCCTTGGCCATGGCGGCGTACTCGGCAGCCTTGCCCGACTGTGCGACGTCGCGCATGCGGGCAGGAGCCACGAAGGCCTCGGACCCGTCGAGCGCATCCAGCGCTGCAGTCAGTTCCTCGAATCTGCCGGAGCGCAGCGTCTCGCGGCCGCCCCAGCTGGCCAGACCCATGCGGTGGCCGAGCCGTCGGGCGAAATCGAACAGATCGATCTCGGCACCGTGACTCAGT
The DNA here is from genome assembly GCF_965219595.1 of Candidatus Poriferisodalis sp. Taxonomy (NCBI): domain Bacteria; kingdom Bacillati; phylum Actinomycetota; class Acidimicrobiia; order Acidimicrobiales; family Candidatus Poriferisodalaceae; genus Candidatus Poriferisodalis; species Candidatus Poriferisodalis sp. Next base: position 1,813,500 of record NZ_OZ244781.1, on the reverse strand, counting down.
TCTGCCAGTTGGGCCGAGATGGCCGCTTCCAGCGACGCTCGGAGGCCCGACGCCTGGGCTCGGGTGAACAGCTCGTGGGGCAGGGTCCGCCGACCGTCGAAGAGCTCGTCGGGAAGCTTGCGGCTGAGCATCTTCCAGTCGGCGAGGGCTTTGCTGGCCTGCTGTTCGGGAACTGCGTAGAAATGCCTGAGGCCGACCGGTGAGAACAGGAACAGGTAGCGATCGTCGCCGCTGTCGACCACGAAGGTGTCGCCGCACGCCGACCGGGCGGCACCGATGGCCGCCACAGTGTCGCTGACCGGCCCGTCCCACGGGAGCACGCAATCGGCGACGGCGGGCATCGGGGTAATCAGCGGCAGCTCGACCATCGTTTGCCTTATAGCCGATGGGTTGACGAACTACTCCACAGCGCCAGAGAGACCAGCGCCCGTCAGCGCCAGATGGGCAGGCAATGGGTCGCCCGTTACTCGGCCCAGGCCTTGACTTGGGAGATCACGTCGAGGGGGTTCTCGGTCTCGGGCGGGATGGTGATGTCGAGGTACGACACGCCCACCGAGCGGTACACCTCGATGCGCTCCTTCACCCGCTCGGGGTCGCCGGTGAGGCTGGCCCGGTCGACGTAGTCGTCGGGCACCGCGGCGAACGCCTCGTCTCGCTTGCCGGTCAGGAACAGGTCCTGAATCTTCTCGGCCTCGTCCACGTAGCCGTAGCGCTTGAACAGGTCGTTGTAGAAGTTCTTGTCGCGAGCGCCCATGCCGCCGACATAGAAGCCCACGTTGTCACGCACGCCCTTGCGGACCCCCTCGACCATCGGGCCCGAGCCCATCGCCACCGTGCCGCCGGCCACGATCTGCAGGTCTCCCAGGTCGTCGGAGCGCTTGGCCCCGCCGGCGTCCAACGCATCGCCCCACACGTCGTTGAACTTCTCGGGCAGGAAGTGGATGGGCTGCCACACCTCGGCCAGCTCGGCGGTCATCTCCACGTTGCGCGGGCCGATCGAAGCGACCGCAATCGGGATGTCACGGCGGTGCGGCTTGGCCATGAGCTTGAGCGGCTTACCCAGGCCCGTGCCCCCGTCATAGGGGAGGCTGACGGCGCTGCCCTCGTGGACCACCTTGTCGCCCGACCAGACCTTGCGGCAGATCTCGATCACGTCGCGGGTCCGTCCCATCGGCTTGGAGAACGGCACGCCGTGCCAGCCCTCGATCACCTGCGGTCCCGAAGTCCCCAGGCCCAGGATGAACCGCCCCTCCGACAGCGTGTCGATGGTCATTGCGGTCTGGGCGATGATGGCGGGGCTGCGCGAGTAGATGGGCAGGATGCCGGTCATGAGCTGGATGCGCTCGGTCTTCGCGGCCACATAGGCCAGCGTCGACACCAAGTCGAAGCCGTAGATTTCACCGCCCCAGATCATGTCGACGCCGGCGGCTTCGAGATCTGTCACGTGCTGGGTGAGGCGCTTGGGGTCCAAGCTCGCGCCCGCTCCGATCGCCATGGATATCTTCATCGTCGTACTCCGTCGTGCTCGCTGCTGCGTTCGGTCGGCGCGAATGCTAGGAGCAACGCCGCGTCGATGACGGGGCAAGCATCGGCACGAACCATGTTGGGAGGATCGGTGCACGACAACGACGAAGCCGCCGACGAGGTAGCCGACGAGATCATCGACACGCTGAGGCGCTGGGTTGACGAGGTGGTGGTGCCCGAGTCGTCTGCCCTGGAGCTGGCCGACGAGTACCCCACCGCGATGGCCGAACAGATGGAGGAGTTCGGCCTGTTCGGCGCCACTATTCCAGAATCGCACGGCGGGCTCGACCTCGACCACGTCACCTACGCCCGGGTGATCGAGGAGCTCTCGCGAGGGTGGATGTCGCTGGCAGGAATCGTCAACAGCCACCTCATCTGCGCCAAGCTGATCTCCCGATTCGGCACCGACGACCAGCGCAACCGGTCGCTGCCCGGAATGGCCACTGGCAAGCTGCGCGGCTGCTTCTCACTGTCTGAGCCCGACAGCGGCTCCGACGCGGGCGCGCTGCGCTGCCGTGCGGTGCGCGACGGCGACGAGTTCGTCATCAACGGCACGAAGATGTGGGTCACCAACGGCGAGCGCGCGGGCATCGTGGCACTGCTCGCACGGGTTCCCGAAGGCGACCCGTCGGGCAGCTCGGGCATCACCTGCTTCCTGGTCGACAAGACGCCGGGCAAGCACTCGGGCGGCATCACCGTGAGCCGCAAGATCGACAAGATCGGCTACCGCGGCCTCGAGACCGTCGAGATGTCCTACGTGGACCACCGGGTGCCGGCGGACCGGGTGCTGGGTGGCGACGGTCTCAACGGAGACGGCGGCATCGGCAATGGCCTTCGCTGGGCGCTCGCCGCGCTCGAACTCGGCCGCATCAACGTGGCGGCGCGCGGTGTCGGCGTGGCGCAGGCCGCCTATGACGCCGCGGTGGCCTACGCCAAGCAGCGTGAAGCCTTCGGCAAGCCCATCGCCAAGCACCAGGCCATCGCCTTCAAGATCGCCGAGATGGCCACCAAGCTGCACGCCGCCCGGCTGATGACCTATGACGCCGCTCGCAAGGCGGATGCCGGCGAGCGGGTCGACCTGGCCGCGGGCATGGCCAAGCTGTTCGCATCGGAAACGGCTGCAGAGCTGTCGCTGGACGCCATGCGCATTCACGGCGGCAACGGCTTCTCCACCGAGTACCCCGTGGAGCGCTACTACCGCGACGCGCCGCTGATGATCATCGGCGAAGGAACGAGCGAGATCCAGAAGCTGGTCATCAGCCGGGCGCTGCTCGCGGAAGACTGAGACGTCGCGGCGGCGACGGGCGCGAAGGCGTCTGGTGCTGGGAGAAATGTGACACGGCGCGCCTAGGTTGGCGGGGGCGCACCTGGAGGTAGTGCAATGGCAGACCGCAAGTCGTTCTGGGCGTGGTGCCTGGAGTCCGAGGAACCCACCGACGCCGAGCGGGCTGAGCTGGCCAAAGAGCTCTCAGCCCAGTACGGCACCGAGATCACAGCGAAGCCCGTGCCGTCGGTGGACGATGCCGACCTGCGCCCGCCGCGCATCGCGATTCCCGACTCGGTCGCCGGCTGGTGCTCGACCAGCACCTACGACCGAGCCCGCTACGCCTACGGCGCCCACTTCACCGAGCGGGTGCGGGCCTTCAACCTCGACTTCCCGAACCCGCCCGACGTGGTGGCCCACCCTCGCAACGACACCGAGGTCGAGGCCACGCTCGACTGGTGCGATGCCAACGGCTACATCGCCGTCCCCTACGGCGGTGGCTCGTCGGTGGTCTGGGGCTTGACACCGCCCGAAGATCGTGGCCCTACCGTGGTCATCTCGCTGGACCAGCTCGACCAGGTGCTCGAGATCGACGACGTGTCCCGGGCCGCGCGCATCCAGGCGGGCGTGTTCGGGCCGCACCTCGAGGACCAACTGCGTCCCAGCGGGCACACGCTGCGCCATTTCCCACAGTCGTTCCGCTTCTCGACCCTCGGCGGATGGATCGCCACACGCTCGGGCGGTCACTACGCCACCAACCACACCCACATCGACGACTTCGTCGAGTCGGCCCGGATGATCACGCCGTCGGGCTGGTGGGAGTCGCGGCGACTGCCCGGCTCGGGCGCGGGGCCCAGCCCCGACCGCATGGTGATCGGCTCCGAAGGCATCTACGGGATCATCACCGAGGCGTGGATGCGCATCCAGAAGCGCCCCACGTTCCGCGCCACGGCCGGCATCACGTTCCCATCATGGGAAGCCGGCTACAACGCCGTGCGACACCTGGTGCAGGCCAAGCTGTGGCCGGCCAACCTGCGGATCCTGGACCCGGCCGAAGCCGGGCGCGCCGCTGGGATGGACGGCGAGCGCGCGCTGGTCATCGTGTCGTTCGAATCGGCCGAGCTGACCCAGCGCCACAACGTCGCCCAGGCGGTCGAGATCGCACGCGGGTGCGACGGGCACGTGCCCGACGACGAGGTCCAGATCGACGACGGCACCGGCACGCCTACGGGCCGGGGCGGCGCAGTCGGCGCGTGGCGCAACGCGTTCATCGGCGTGGGCAACGGCGTCGAGACCTCGCTGGGCCTCATCAACGACACCTTCGAAACCGCCATCACCTGGGACCAGTGGCCCGAATTCGACGCCGTCGTGCGCGAGAAGGTGGGCGCCGTGCTGGCAGAAGTGTTCGGCGATCATCACACGCTGTCGTGCCGCTTCACCCACGTGTACACCGATGGCCCGGCGCCGTACTACACGTGGTCGGGCATGGGCGCCCAGGGCGGCGAGATCGAGCAATGGCAGATCGTCAAGGACGCCGCCAACGAGGCACTCGAGGCAGCCGGCGGCACGTGCACGCACCATCACGCGGTGGGCCGCATGCACCGTCCCAACGCCTACGACCGCCAGCGCCCCGAGCTCTTCGCCGAAGCGATCCGGGCCTCCAAGAAGCGGCTCGACCCCAACGGCATCCTCAACCCCGGCGTGCTGATCGATCCCTGAGGCTGAGCCGCATGGCGAAGCCGTGGCCCGAGCGGCCCGTGAGCGCAGCGAACAAGAGCGGGAGACAACAGGTGACGCAACGGGAAGTTCCGCTCATCCGCGTCCGCCCCTAGACGCGACGAGCGGCCGCCGCAGCCGGGATTGCTCCCGGCGGCGACGACCGCTCTGTGTCGCTCAGTAGGGAAGGATCAGCGGCAGCCGCCGTTGTCCTTGTCCCAAGCGCAGTTCGGCGAGCCGCCGTTCACATCCACGATGTCGCCGACGATGTTCCACGTCTGCTCTGTGGCGTCGTACTGGCTGAAGTCCGAACCCTCGACGTAGTAGCCGTCCACCGCGCCGTCGGCAGCGAAGCTGATGCCGTCCAGCAGCAGCGGGTGGTAGATGTCGAGCGACCGCGCAGCCAGGATGAAGTTCGTCCTGGTCAGCCCACCCGGCAGCTCAGCGGCCACCCGGATCGCCTCCGTGTGCGGGTACGCGAAGTAGTAGCCCGTGCCCAGCAGCGAGATCTCGGGATCGAGACCGCGATCGGCCAGTTCGTTGCGCAGGAACGAGATGAACGGCTCGTCCACGTGCTTCGGGTCGGTGGTGTCCTTGACGCCGCCGCCCACGATCCACCAGTCGTCACTGGAGTCGCCCGCCGGCGCCATGTAGGCAGCCACGGCCTTGCAGACCGACGGCGTGAACGCCACCGACAGGTCGTCGAGCAGGCCCGACGCATCGACCTCTTGGATGGCCAGCAGGCACGGGTTGCCTGCGGTCATCGAGATGAACACGTTCGGACTCGCCGCAGCGATGGTGGTGACCTCGTTGGTCAGCGTGGGAGCGGCCGGATCATGGCGCACCGGGATGAACTCGCTGACGACATCAGGATTGGCATGGGCGTAGGCCTCGAAGCCCAGCTCATAGGCCAAGCCGAAGTCGTTGTCCATTACCAGGCCCGCCACTTTCACAGGCAGCTCGTCGGCCAGGTTCTCCTTGATCCAGTTGCCCCACAGGATCGCCTCGGTCGAGTACGACATCTGCAGGCCGGTCGTCCACGGGTGGTTCACCGGGTCGCCCCAGGCCGGGTGGCCCGTCGCGACCATCACCTGCGGGATGCACTCGTCGTTGATCTGGTCGTACACGGCCAGCGTGTTCGGCGAGCCCAGCGTGTGCAGGGCAAAGACGTTCTCCGACTCGATCAGCTCGTCAACGAACTCGATGGTCTGTGCGGCCACATAGCCATCGTCACGGGAGATCAGCACCATCTCCTTGCCGGCGACGCCGCCGGTTGCGTTGACGTACTCGTAGTAGTTCTCCCAGCCGACGGTGATGTCGCCGTAGGCAGCCAGGTTGCCCGACTTTACGGTCGTCTGGCCGATCCGGATTTCCGTGTCGGTGATGCCGGTGGTGTCCGACCAGTCCGACGGGCACTCGTTCATGTCGATCTCGAAGCCTGACGGTCCGCGCAGGATGCCATCGCTTCCGACGCCGTAGTCGCCGGCTTCGATACCGGCAGTCAGATTGCTGACGATGGCTGCACGCTGCGCCGCTGCCAGCTCCCAGATGCCGTCGATGGTGGACAGATCGAAGTCGTCGATGTTGACGCTCATCATCCCGTCGTCGGCCATGTCCTCATCGGCCATGTCACCCTCGTCTTCGGCGGCGTCGTCTTCCAGCGCCTCCTGGGTGATGCCGCCGCCGATGGAGCTTTCGTCCTCCGGCTCAGCCTCGTCGGCCATCTCCTCCTCATCAGCCATGGCCTCGTCATCGGCCATGTCCTCATCGGCGGTTTGTGTGCCTGCGTCGGTGGTGCCGTCGCCGGCATCGTCGTCGTCACCGCCGCCGCACGCAGCAGCGACCAGCGAGAACGCGAACAGCAGCGCTAGCAGGCGCCACAGCCGTCGGTGTGATCCGGTCATGGGTACTCCCTCTTGATGTATCCCCGCACCAGCGGCCGAGGCCTGCTGGCGCCCAACAGTTCCGCCGAAGCTAATCGCTCGCCACACGCAGCACAGACGCGACGAGCGGCCGCCGCTGCCGGGATCGTCCCCGGCGGCGACGGCCGCTCAATGTCGCTCAGTCAGAAAGGACTAGCGGCAGCCGCCGTTGTCCTTGTCCCAGACGCAGTTGCCCGAAGCGCCGTTCACGTCGATGACGTTCGAGACGATCCAGGAATGCGTGGACGAGTCGTACTGGCTGATATCCGTGCCCTCGATCGGGAAGGCATCCGCGTTGCCATTCATGGCGAACGTGATGCCGTCCAGGAAGATCGGGTGGTGGATGTCGATCGCCCGCACCGCCAGGATGAAGTTGGCCCGGTTCAGGCCTGCCGGGTTGTTCGCACTCGCAGGCAGCTCTGCGGCGATGCGCAGCGCCTCCACGTACGGGTAGCCCAGCATGTAGCCGTTGCCGAACATCGAGATGGTCGGATCGAGGTCATTGGCCTCGAGGCTCTCGATGATGAAGTCGATGAACGCATCGCTGCCGATCAGCGCCGGGTCGGTGGTGTCCTTGACGCCGCCGCCCACGATGTACCAGCCGTCGCCGTCGTCGCCGGCCGGGGAGACCCAGCTTGCGGGTGCCTTGCACACTGACGGCGTGAACGCTGCCGAGATGTCATCCTTCAGACCTGACGCTGCGACCTCCTGGATGGCCAGCAGGCATGCATTGCCAGCGGTCATCGAGATATAGACGTCCGGATCGCTCGCGGCGATGGTCGTGATCTCGTTGGTGATCGTCGGCGATGCAGGGTCATGACGCACCGGCACGAACTCCGACACCACGTCGGGGTTGTTGTGGGCGTACTCCTCGAAGCCCAGCTCGTAGGCCAAGCCGAAGTCGTTGTCCATCACCAGGCCAGCCACCACAACCGGCAGCTCATCGGCGAGGTTGTCCTTGATCCAGTTGCCCCACAGCACTGCCTCAGTGGAGTAGGACAGGATGCTGCCCGTGGTCCATGGGTGAATCTCGGGATCGCCCCAGGCCGGGTGGCCCGTCCACACGAACGGCTGCGGGATGCACTCGGCATTGAGCGTGTCGTACACGGCCAGCGTGTTCGGCGAGCCCAGCGTGTGGATCGCGAAGACGTTGTCGTTCTCGATCAGCTCGTCGACGAACTCGATGGTCTGTGCAGCCACGTACGCGTCGTCGTAGGACTTCATGACCACATCGCGGCCTGCGATGCCGCCTTCGGCATTCACATGCAGGAGGTAGGTCTGCCAGCCCAGACGGGCGTTGCCGTACAGCGCCAGGGTGCCCGACTGCGGGCCGGTCTGGCCGAGACGGATCTCGGTGTCGGTGATGCCCTCAGTGTTGGACCAGTCATCGGGACACTCGTTGAGGTCGATGGTGAAGCCTTCGGGGCCGCGGAGGACGTTGTCGTCGCCAACGCCCCACTCGCCAGCCTCGATCTGAGCAGTGATGCGCTCGACAACCTTGGCCCGCCGGAATTCGGCCTCTTCGAAGATGCCCTCCATGGTGGAGCGGTCAAACTCCATCATCTCCTCTTCGTCCATCATCTCGTCGTCGGCCATCTCCTCTTCTTCGGCCGCCTGCTCGATGACTTCCTGGCTGAGACCGCCGGCCTCTTCCTCGGGCTCGTCGGCGGCCATCTCATCCTCTTCGGCCATCTCCTCTTCTTCGGCCATCTCCTCTTCTTCGGCCATGGCCTCAGTGGTCTGGGTTTCGCCGGCGTCATCGTCGCCATCGTCGCCACCGCAGGCGGCCGCGACGAGCGAAAATGCGAAGAGCAGCGCTAGCAAGCGCAAAAGGCGGTTCTTGGATAGTTGCATGGGTCCCCTCCTGGGTGGAACAGCAGCCACCGCGGCGTCGCAAGCCGACAATCAGCAGCCGAAGCCCCCGACTGTCTCCCCATGACCGCTGCGGCGGTGCGCGCGAGAGTAATCGCGCCGCGCCGGGCCGTTCTCAGCTCGGGTACGACGATCGCGTGACAATCGCCTAGAGCCACAGGCACAGATGCGGTAGCTGTGGAGGCGGCAGGAAACTCTGCGACGTTGCGACCTGCTGGATCGCTGGTCGCTGGTCGCTGAGGGTCCTGCCGCCTGCGCAGCGGGCGCGGGAGGCATAGCGTGTCGGCCCATGGAATGGGGAGTCACTCTGCCGCACTTGGGCCGCATCGGATCTCGCGATGGGCTCATCACGTTCGCATCGGAAGTCGACCAGCTCGGATTCGCTTCGGGCTGGGCGTCCGACCATGTCTGCTGGCCCGCCGAGCTGGTGTCGAAGTACCCGTACTCCGACGACGGCTCGTTCCCGGCGCCGCCGAAGACGGGATGGCTCGACCCCATCGGCACACTGCTCTTCGTCGCCGCCGTCACCGAGAACCTGCGCCTGGGCTTCAGCGTGCTGATCCTGCCGTACCGGCCGCCGGTGGAAACGGCGAAGCGTCTCGCAACCATCGATGTGCTCTCGAACGGCCGGCTGATCCTGGGCGTGGGCGTGGGCTGGATGCGCGAGGAAGCCGAAGTACTGGGCATGCCGTGGGATCGCCGCGGCAAGCGCTCTGACGAGCAGCTCGAAGTGTTCCGCACGCTGTTCACCGAGAACGACCCGAGTTTCGACGGCGAGTTCTATTCGTTCCCCGCCGTCGGCTTCGAGCCCAAGCCGGTGCAAGACCCGGTGCCGGTATGGGTCGGCGGCAATACGGCTGCCGCATACCGGCGGGTGGCGCAGTATGGGCACGGCTTCCATGCGGCGTTCGAGACAGTCGACGAGGTTGCTGCGGGCTGGAGCGGGGTGGGCGCAGCGTGCGACGCCGCCGGCCGGGACCGCAGCGAGATCACGCTGTCGCTGCGGTACTACCTCGATCCGGCATCGGCCATGAAGCCCGAGGTGTCGATCGCCGGCAGCACCGAGCAGATGATCGACAGCGTCGGGCGAGTTGCCGAGGCCGGCGTGACGCATTTCGTGCTCGATCCGGTGGCACGTGGCGGCATCGAGGGCCGTCTCGACGCGCTGCGTGCCTTCATGGCCGACGTCGCTCCCCACTTCGCATAACGCCTGACCCAATATTCAGCCGCTCGATCGGGCGGCCCTGCGGCAGACTCGCTGCGTGCTGTGGGGTTCCTCGCTCGGCAAGTCGTATCCGCCGCGGCGGCTGTTCGCTGACGTCAGCGTGCAGCTGGCGCCTGGCCGGCGCGTGGCGCTGGTGGGCGGCAACGGGATCGGCAAGACGACCTTGCTGGAGATCCTGGCCGGCATCAACGATCCGGACGAGGGCGAGGTACACCGCCAGAGCGGGCTGACGATCGGCTACCTGCCCCAGGAGCTCGCCGAAATCGCCGACGGCACGGTGCTCGAAGCGACGCTGGCCGGGGCGGGCGACGTCACCGCTATGACAGCCGAGCTTCGATCGCTGGAGGCGAGGCTGGCCGATGTCGACGCTGCCGACCATCACGACGTGCTCGCCCGCTACGGCGAGCTGGAGGCTCACTTTCGCCAGATCGGCGGCTACGGCTTCGAAGCGGAGGCTCACCGGGTGCTCGCCGGCCTGGGTTTTGCAGCCGATGATGCGCAACGCCCGGTGGCGCAGCTGTCGGGCGGTTGGCGGATGCGGGTCGCGCTCGCTCAACTGCTGCTGGCGAAGCCCGATGTGCTGCTGGCTGACGAGCCCACCAACCACCTCGATGTCGACTCGGTGGCCTGGTTGGAAGACCAGCTCGCTGCCTGGGAGGGCGGGCTGCTGTTCGTCAGCCACGACCGCGACTTCATTGACGCCGTCGCCAACCGCGTCATCGAGATGGACGGCACGACCGCGTATGAGCACGTCGGCGGCTTCGCCGAATTCGTTATGGCCCGCGAGGAGCGGATAGCGGCAGCCGAGGCGGCTGCGGCACAACAGGCTCGCCGGCGGGCTCACACCGAGCGCTTCATCGAGCGGTTCCGTTACAAGGCCACGAAGGCCCGCCAGGTGCAGAGCCGGATCAAGGCACTGGCGAAGATCGAGCCGGTGGAGGTGCCGAGCCGCAAGGAACTGGCGGCGCGCTTCGGCTTCGGCACGCCGCGGCGCTCGTCGCGGGTCGTCGTGGAGCTGATCGGTGCTTCGGTGGGATACGCCGACGGTGACGCTCCGGTGCTCGAAGGCGTGGACCTCGTCATCGAACGAGGCACCAAAGTGGGCGTGGTCGGTCCGAATGGCGCCGGCAAGACGACGCTGCTGCGGGTGCTGCAGGGCGAATTGGGCGTTCTCGACGGCGAGCTGCACCGTGGACGCAACGTGGACATGGCCACGTTCGCTCAGCACCTCGCCGAGGTCATGGATCCTCGACGGTCGGTGGTGGAGGAGTTCACCGCCTCAGTGGGCGATCAGCCCGGGCGGAATGTGCGCACGATGCTCGGCGGTTTCGGTTTTCCGGGCGACGCTGCAGATCGCAAGGTGGCGGATCTCTCGGGCGGTGAACGCACCCGGTTGGCGCTTGGCATCACGATGGCGAACCCGGTGAACCTGCTCGTGCTCGACGAGCCCACCAACCACCTCGACCTGCCCAGCTGCGATCTACTGGAGGATGCGCTGTCGGTGTACCCGGGCACGGTGCTGCTGGTGACCCACGACCGCCACCTCATCCGAAGCGTGGCCGACTCGCTGATCGTGGTGCGTGATGGCACCGCCACCCTGCACCCGGGCGTCGACGAGGGTCTGCTGCGACCGCCGGGGCTGAGCACGAGGCGGACCGCCGGCGGCAGTACTGCCGGGAGCACCAGCAGTCAGGGTGCCGATGGCTCGACCACAACCGGCAACACGTCCGCACCCGCATCCACTCGTGCCAGCGCGGCGCAGCGACGTCGAGACACCGCCCGCCAGCGTCAAGCCGCTCACGACGCAACAGCGGACCTGCGCCAGGAACTCGCTGCGGCCGAGCGGTCGTGGGAAGCCGCCGAGCACCGCGTCGCGGAACTGCAGGCACTGCTCGGCGAGCCCACGACCTACGACGATCCCGAACGTGCGCGCCAGGTCGCCGAGGACTACGGCACGGCCAAATCCGATGCCATGCGCCACATGTCCGCATGCGAGGTGCTGCAGCGTCGCATCGACCGCGCCGCAGCCGGCAGCTAAGCAGCCGACCACGCTGCAACCAGATTCTGACCAACCCGCGCCAAGGGGTTGAGCACTGGGCAGCGGTGCAAATCGCTAGGCGCAGCCGTCGAGCGGCGCGGCCACCGGCACATGCGATACCCCGATCGAGCGATCTGCGCCGTCAGCACCCCGCGAGAACGTGACGAGTGAGGCCGTGCCATTCGACGGGATGCCCATGGGCGCCCCGGGGTACCAGGCGACGACGTCGCCCACCGAGACATCGGTCGTCACATGCCAGTGCCCGAGAGCCACGTAGTCGGCTCCGGTGGCCTCGATCTCTTCGGCTGCGATCGGCGATGACCGGTGTGCATCGTCAGCGGTGCGCTGGAAGTGCCCGTGCCCAGCGGCGATGAACCAGCCGTCGTCCGGGCGTACCGGTACGCCTGCGAGGGGTCGGTACTCGGAGTGGTGCAGGTCCATCGCCCGACCCCACAGCGTCAGGTCGTGCTCGCCGAAATGCAGCGTCGCGCCCTCGGGATCGTCCAGGAAGATCACGCCGGCGCCGGTGACCTCGAGCCGGTGCTCGTGGTCGGCATGGGTACCCCACAGCGACTGTTCGTCATGGACATCGTGGTTCCCGGGGATGATGACAACCGACGCATCGACGCGGCCGAGCAGCTCCATGGTGTGTGCGACGTCGGAGCGTTTCAGCCGGGCGTGGTCGAACAGGTCACCTGCAATCAGCAGGATGTCGGCTGCGTGGGCTACTGCGGTCGCGGCGAGGGCATGGATAGGGCACTGGCACACGTCGCGGTGACTGCCGTGCGGCCCGCGTACATGCCCGATGTGCACATCGGATGTGTGCAGGACGCGCAACTGGCGCTCGCTGCCCGTTTCAGCCCACTCCTTCACAGCGAGACAGCTTGCCACGACACCGACACTCCCCGTTCGGGAGCCATACATCCACGCTTCACCGGCGGGCAGTACCTTCGACACAGTGCGGATCCTGGTGACCAACGATGACGGAATCGAGTCCGAAGGACTGCACGTACTTGCGAGCGCCATGACCGCTCATGGCGATGTGGTTGTGGTGGCGCCAGATTCCGAATACTCGGGTGCGGGCGCCGCGATCGGTCCGCTGCATCTCATGGATCCCCAAGTGCACAAGGTGCGATTCGACGGCGTCACCGACGCCTGGGCCGTCTCGGGAGCGCCGGCGCTGTGCGTGATGTTCGCCCGGCTGGGCGCCTTCGGCCCGGTGGACTTGGTGGTGTCGGGGATCAACCCGGGCGCGAACGTCGGCCGATCCGTGTACCACTCCGGCACCGTCGGCGCGGTGCTGACCGGCCGCAATGGCAATATCCCGGGCCTTGCGGTCAGCCAGACAGTCGAGGGATTCGGGGTTGAGGGCCAAGGCTGGGAAGACGCCATCGCCGACCAGAAGTGGCATTCGGCGGCCGAGGTCGCCAGCGTCGTGCTCAGCGGCCTGCTCGCGGACGAACATGACTCGGCGTGGGCAGTCAACCTCAATGTGCCGAATCGTGAAGTCGCCGACATGAAGGGCTGGCGGTTCACCGAGGTCGGCACCTTGCCGCCGCGTTCGATCACTTCGGTGAGCCTTGAGCCGCATCCCGACAACGCTGACGCGTTCCGGGTCGCCATGGAGTGGGGCGACGCTGTCGACATGCCCGCCGAGGTCGACACCGGCGCGGTCATGGACGACTTCGTCTCGGTGTCGTTCCTGTCGCGTCTCACTGCGCAAACGCCGACGGCCGACGCCAAGCTGACTGCCTGCCTCAACGGCTTGTTCTGAGAGACGATCCTGGCTGAGCCGCTGATCAAGCCGTGAAGCGCCGCGTGACCCGGAAGTTGCGCACCAGCATCACGACGGCCGCGATGCCGAGCGCCACGGCCACCCACGCTCCCCAGCTCGCCAGATCGGCATAGGAGCGGTGCTCCACCGCCAAGCCTGAACTGACGCCGGCGGCGGCGCCGAGGGCCGTCATCAGCACGTCGGCGGTGGCCTGCACGCTGACTCGGCGTTCCAGCGGGAATGAGGCGGTCAGCAGCGAGCTGGCGGACACTACGCAGCAGCTCCAGCCGATGCCGATGAGAAACAGCCCCGACAGCAGACCGGTGGCGTGTTCAGCGTCGGTGTTGGCGGCCATGACAGCGCCGACGGTGAGCACGAGCGCGCCGGCGACGATGACGATCTGGCCGCCGACGCGGTCCACCAGCCAGCCCACATACGGCGAGAACGCGAACATGCCGGCGATGTGCAACGAGAGCATGATGCCGATGATCAGCGGGTTCTGGCCGCCTTGGGACATGTGAATCGGCGACACCGTCATGACGCCCACCATCACGGCCTGCGACAGCATCATGCCGATGAGCGCAATGGACGCCACGGGATGGGCCAGGATGCGGCCGGCCTCGGCCAAGCTCGGCAGCTTGACGCTCGTCGAACCCGCATCGGCGGCCACTACATGCAGTGGATCTGGGCGCAAGCGGCGCCAGATGTTGACGGCTCCCAGGCCGAACAGACCGAGCGCCAGTGCGTACGGCAGCGCAAATCCGCTCAGCCCTTCGGTGTCAGCGAAGACGCTCTTGAGACCGAGCGCGACCGTGGGTCCCAAGACCGAGCCGACCGTGCTCGCCCACAGCACCAAGCTGATCGAGCGGGCCCGATTCTCGTCGGTGGCCAGGTCGGCGCCGGCGTAGCGCGCTGCCAGATTGGCGGCCTGGCCGGTGCCGATCAGCACCATGCCGAACACGAGCACCGAGTAGCGACCCATGAACGCTGATAGCAGCGCCAGCGTGGCGCCGATTGCCCCGACGAAGTAGCCGGCTGAGAGACCGGCGCGGCGGCCGCGGCGGGCCATCAGCGCAGCGAGCGGGATGCCGGCGAGGGTGCCGCCGATGCTGAGGCATACCGCGGCCAGCGAGGCCTTTGTCTCGCTGCCCGTCATCTGGTCGGCCAGCAGGGTCGACGCCGAGAACGATGCCGTCATGGCCAGCCCGCCGGGGATCACCCCGAGCTGCAGAACCCGGATGGTGCGGCGTGCCAGTTCGTCGCGCTCGGGCGAACCCGGGAGGTATGCGGCTCCCCCGCTGCCCTCCGACAAACTCTGCACCATCGACCTAGCCTCCGGATCGGCCGGCCGGTACCGCGGCGGGGCCGATTGCGAACGCTACTGCGGGTCACCGAAGCGCGTCGGGATGACCCGGCTGCCCGGCAGGAGGAGTGCGAGATGCGAGACATCACCGGCTGCGTGGCGATGATCAGCGGTGCCAATCGCGGCATCGGCGAGGCCATCGCCGCAGCTCTGCATGCCGATGGCTGGGCTCTGTCGCTGAGCGCACGCGATATGGCCGCGCTCGAAGCCTCAGCGGCTGAGTATCGAACCGACGCCAGCGGCGGGCCGGCGGTGAGTCTGCACCGCTACGACGCCACCGATCCCGAGGCTGCCGAGCGCTGGACCGCAGAGACGATTTCGGCGCACGGCCGGATCGACTGCCTCGTCAACAACGCAGGCGTCGCCCATCCCGACGACTTCGAAAACCTGACCGAGAGCACGCTCGACGAGATGTGGGAGGTCAACGCGAAAGGGCCGTTCCGCATGCTCCGCGCCACGCTCGACCACCTGCGCGGCAGTGGCGAGGGCCGCATCGTGAACGTGATCTCGATGTCGGGCAAGCGAGTGCGCGGCACCTTCGCGCCCGGCTATGCGATGAGCAAGCACGCCGCGATGGCGCTGCACCACTCGGTTCGGCACCTCACCTTCCCCGATGGGATCCGCTGCACCGCCGTATGCCCTGGCTACGTGCAGACCGACATGACCTCGGATTTCGGCGTCGACCCGTCGATCATGATCCAAGCCGACGATCTGGCCCAGGCTCTGGCCACGATCCTGCGCTTGCCGAACACCGCATCGGTCGCCGAGCTGCTCGTCACCACCGAACCCGAGACCATCGCCTGAGCATCGCATTGACGTAATGCGCTGGACGGCTCAGTGCCACAGCGTGGTACCGTGGCACTTCGGATCCGACAAGTGAGGCAGGTCGCTGCGCTTCCCTGCTAAGTGTGGTGACAGCGACCCGCCTCACGGATCACCATACGAACCGCTTGCGCCGAGCTACGAACGAATTTCGCGGCGGCGGCGTTCGACGATGCGGTCGGTAGCTTCGCGACTGCCGTCGTGGAACGTGCCCAACCACTTGTCGAGCGGCACGATCGCTGTTCCGTAGTTGCAGTCGAAGTGCCGGTGGTGGAGCGTGTGGAACCGGTCGCCGCCGGCCACAGTGCGCCCACGGGCTACGGCGAATCGGTCGAAGCCCGAGTGCGACGCCGCCGGTGACAGCAGGAAGTACGTGGTTGTCAGGGTGATCAAGTACGGGTTCGCCGGGATCACGAGGAAAACGAGCGGCACCGAGAGGTACAGCACGTGCTCGAGCGGGTGCATCGACACGCCCGACCACGGGCCGATGTTGACGTTGCGATGGTGCAGCGAGTGAGCCCAGCGGTACAGGTGCTTGGTGTGCAGCAGCCGGTGGTTGGCATAGAAGTGCACCGAGCCCAGCGGGAAGATCAGCAGCGTCAATGCTGCTGTGTAGCCGAAGCTGGCGAGGCTGCCCGTTGCCGGAACGGTCCAGATGAGGTCGTTGGCATACAGCCACAGCATCAGCGCCTCGTACAGCGCCGCGATGGAGCATGCGCTGGCGAGCGACCAGAACACGTTGTCGCGGGTCTGGTTGCGGAACAGGAACGGCCCGCGCCCGACCGACAGCCAGCGCTCGTCGTACTTGTGCTGGGTTCCCTGGCTGCGCCGGATGAATAGCCACCAGTGCAGGCCGCCGGCCACAGCAATCAGGAGCGCCACGTTGCGCAGGTACAGCGCTGCGACGGCCCACGCCGCTGGGGTCGCGAAGCTCTCAAGCGACGGCGTGAGCCAGTTCCACGCCACGATGCCGACGGCGATCCACAGGCCGCCCTGCCACCACAGGAACTTGGTGATGGTCCAGCGGGCCATCGCAAGCGGGCGAGGCGGCCGGTCGTACAGCGGCGGGAGCGTCACCTCCCCAATCCCCACGACGCGAAGTGTACGACTGCTTGGGACGCCGCTCGGCAAGCGTCGCCGGCTAGCCGGCAGCGAATTGTGCCTCTTCGCATATGAAGCGGCGGTGACATCGAGGGGCGCGAGGCACCTAGCTTCGCTTCTATGAGCGGCGAGCCCGGACTTAGGTCTTCCAAGGACGCCTGGCGCCGGTGGATTCGAGATCACCGGCCACCAATCACAGCAGCGTCGACTGCCGCCGTAGTCGCAGGGATTCAGGCGTTCATCGAGGCGTTCGACGGGAAGTCAGCCGCCATCGCCGGAAGGCGGGTGCCTCCGGGCGCAAACCTGATCCTCTTCTACCGGGCCATGGCGAATGAGCTGTCGCTGGATCGGCTCGCAGACGCCGTCGGCTGGCAGCGCTTCGCTGTGACGCGCACTCCCCCGGACGGCCCGCTCACGCTGCATCCGGCGATCGGCGCGATGGAACAGCACCGGTACGGCTTTGCGCAGCCCACCGCGGATGCATTCGAGTTGCAAACCCGGCACATCTCGCTGGCGTTGGTGCCCGGTGTGGCGTTCGACCGTCACGGCACCCGGCTGGGCCACGGCGTGGGCTATTTCGACGAGCTGCTGGCCAGGCTGCCCGAAGACTGCCCGCGCGTCGGGGTCGCCTGCCGCGACATCGTCTTCGACCAGCTTCCATCGGAGCCCCACGATGTGCCAATGACCCACCTCGCCACCGAAGACGGCGTCGTCGATCTCGGCTCCGATGGCAGTTAGTGGTGCACCTCGTCGAATCGCGCTAGCAATAGCGGTGAGGCATCACACCGAGAGGAGCCGGCATGGCGACACAACTGCGCCGCTACGACGTCATCGAGGGCCAGATGGACTCGCTGCTCGAGTGGTTCCCCAACATCATCGCCGTGCGGGAGAAGTTCGGCTTCAAGGTCGAGTTCATGTACGCCGACCGCGAGAACAACCAGCTCGTGTGGGCCGTGAGCCACCCTGGCGATTACGAAGCCGCGTACGAGGAGTTCGCCTCGTCGCCTGAGCGAGCGGCCGTGTTCGCCGGCCAGCCCGATCGCGTCAGCGGCATGCACCTCTCGATGGTGGACACCGTCATCGCCCCCGGCTCCGCCTGACACCCAGCCGCCGGCCGGCTCATCGCCGCAGCCGCCGGCGTCGCGAAACCATGCAGCGGGCTGGGACTGAACCTCAGGTGCTCAGCGCAGCCGGTCGTTCAAGCGCTGCGCGCACGGCCTCGATGACCGGCCGGCGATGGCAACCCTCGAGGTGGTCGTTGACGATGCCCGACGCCTGCATCAGGGCGTAACAGGTGGTGGGGCCGACAAAACGCCAGCCCTGCTTGCGCAGTGCCTTGCTGAGCGCTGTCGATTCGGGCGTTGAGGGCATCGAGGCGAGCGTGCGGTAGTCGATGACGAGCGGCCGATCCTGCGGCGCCGGTTCGAACGACCAGAAGAAGGCGGCGAGGCTGCCGTGCGCATCGATGGTGTCGAGCGCAGCGCGCGCGTTGTTGATGGTGGCTTCGATCTTGCCGCGATGGCGCACGATGCCTGCATCGCCGAGGAGTCGCTCGACATCGGCGTCACCGAAGCCCGCCACGATCTCGAAGTCAAACCCGCAGAACGCGGCCCGGAAGTTCTCCCGCTTGCGCAGGATCGTCAGCCATGACAACCCCGATTGAAAGCCCTCGAGGCACATCTTCTCGTACAGGCGCGCGTCTTCGGTGACCGGCAGACCCCACTCGGTGTCGTGGTACGCCTCGTAGTCGTCGTGGCCCTCGCCCCACCAGCACGCCAGCGTTCCGTCAGCCCGTCGCCTCAGCCCCTCAGGCACCTCAGCCGGTCGGTTCATGCGCCGCTGGCGGCGGCGACGGCCTCGGCGATGGCGTCGTTGGTGGGTGCCGGGCCGTAGAACATCATCGTGGTGCGGTCGGCGAACGTGTTGCGCTCCGCGATCTGCGCGCCCACGGCCGACGGTGTACCCGACACGACGATGAGATCCAGCAGGTCGTCGTCGATGAGGTCGCTCATCTCCCGCCAGTTGCCCTGTTTGGACAGCGTGTTCAGCCGGGGCTGCAGGTCGCCGTAGCCGTGGTGGTCGAGCGCGCCGGCGTAGGCAGGCGTCGATCCGTAGAACGCAAGCTGGCCTGCGGCGGAGCGGCGCGCCTTGTCGATCTGCTCGTCGTTCTCGCCCATCGCCACGATGGTTAGGCAGGCCACGGTGACCTCGCCGACGTCGCGTCCTGCGGATTCCGCGCCGGCAGCCATCGCCGGGAGGGTCACGTCGTTCATGAACTGCGGCGTGTGGAACGGATGGACGAAGAAGCCGTCTGCAGCGGCGCCGATCACCTCGACCATGCGGGCGCCGACGCCAGCCACGTAGATCGCCGCGGCGCCCCGCCGATCGGGCCCGGGTTGAAGAAGGGCGTCATCAAGGTGTGGGTGTAGAACTCACCCCGGTGGTTGAGCCGCTCGCCGGTCTCGAACGTGTGCCAGATGGCGCGTACCGCCTCGATGTACTCGCGCATCCGCTCAGCGGGGCGTGACCACTGCTCGCTGAACCGCTTGGTGATGTGCGGCTTGATCTGCGTTCCGAGCCCCAGGATGAAGCGGCCGCCGCTCATGCGGTGCAGATCCCACGAAGTGACGGCGCATGTCATCGGGTTGCGGGCGAAAGCTACGGCAATGGCTGTGCCGAGCTCGATGCTCTGCGTGCGCTCTGCTGCCAGCGCCAGCGGCAGGAATGGGTCGTGGGATGCCTCGAACGTCCACGCCGCCGACAGCCCCATCTCCTCGAACTGCGCTGCTTCGTCTGCGCAGCCTCCCGGTGTCGACGCCGTCGTCGCCCCGTCAATCCGATGCTGTGCTGTTCCGGTCGTGTTCATTGGGCAAACCTCCTGGACGCTCGCATTGCCAGCCCACCGCCGAAACCGTTGGCGGGCTGGCTGAATCTTGCCCCATATGGCGTTCGCAAGCCGCGGGAACCCACTGGCGCGATTGCATGAAGTTTGCATGAGAGTATGATTTCTGCATGACATCGCTGCAGATTCGCGACATGCCGGATGAGCTTCATCGCCGTCTGAAGGCGCGCGCCGCCTTGGAAGGCCAGTCGATGTCGGAGTACGTCTTGCGCGAGCTGCGCCGTTCGCTCGATATCCCGACACGGCAGGAGATGATGGAGCGCATCGCGGCCCTTGATCGCATTGCGGTGACCGAGTCGCCTGCCGATGCGGTGCGCGCGATACGCGACGCGAGGTGATCGTTCTCGATACATCGGCCGTCATCGCCTGGCTGCTTCGTTTGCCGGAAGCGGCCGATGTCGAGCGGCGTGTGATGTCGTCCGATTCGCTGCACGCGCCTGCGCTGCTCGCAGTGGAAACCGCCCATGTGCTGCAGCGTTACGTGCGAAGGGGGGACCTGTCGGCTGAGCAAGCGCAGCGTGCGCTGGACGAATTCCCGCGGCTCGGCATCGTGGCCCATCCGCACGAGCTGCTGCTGCCGGTGATCTGGTGGCTGCGCGAGAACTTCACCGCCTACGACGCCTCATTCGCTGCCCTCGCCGTGATGCTCGACGCCCCCTTGGTGACACTCGACGCCCGCACCGCACGCGCCCCCTGGCCAACCGACCTGCCGCCGCCACGCATCGACCTGATCACCTAGCAACGCTCCGTGCCGAAATCAAGGCTGCGTCGGCCGAAGCTCCGGCAGCCAACTGATGGCATCCATGATTCCCTTACCGGAATAGGTGACCGTCAGCGTTTCGCTGGCTCGGGTCATAGCCACGTACAGCAGTCGACGGCGCTGGCGATCCTGCTCGTCGGGCTCGTCGCTATTGACCCGGATGTTGTTCGCGCCGCCGATGACGACATGAGGAAACTCGAGGCCCTTGAGCATATGCAAGGTCGCGACCGGCACAATGCCGACGGCATCGGCAATCTTGTCGCGCTGTTTACCTTCGACTTCTACAGCGTCAGGGATGCGCTGGAGCAGTTCCTCGCGCAGATCCGGCCAGCCCGACAGCACTGCGATGTGCTCGGGAGGTGTGCCATCCTTTCGCAACTCTGCTATGCGGTGGGCGATGGCATCGGCTTCCGCGCGCATCGAGCCGCAGGCGAGTCGCACCGGTTGCGATCCTCGTCGAGCTGCTTGCCCCGGCTTCACGAAGACATCGAGATCGACTCCGTAGCCCGCCGAGCGAACTCGCTCCGCGAAATCGCCCAGCGCCGACAGCGCCACCTCTAGAACTTGCTCCGTATTGCGGTAGTTGACCTTGAGTTCCTTGGTGCGCCCTCGCGCTGTCATTTCCATTCCCGGCGGGGACCAGCGACTGCGCTTGCCGCGGTAAATTCGATGTGCGCCGTCCAGCGCCATCACGAAGTGATCGCGGCCGGGCTTGAGCAGGGTCCATGCCAAGTCCAAACCGTCGGCACCGAGGTCTTGGGCCTCGTCTACGAGCACCATGTCGTACCCCCGATCTCGGCGCTGCGCTTCCGTGAGCGTGCGGAGATGGGCGATCGCGTCAAGACGGCGCTGTCCAAAGTCTGGCTTGGCCTCGGCATCCCCAACGAGGCCGGCCTGCTTCAGCACGCGGCGCGCCTGCTGGTCGAGAGTCCTGACGAAGACGTTGTTGCAGTCCCGTACCTGTGCCCGAAGTGCCGAGGCCAGCGGCCTGTTGAAGCACATCATCAGGATTCGCCAATCCGGGAAGTATCGGGCGATGTGCCGGGCTCTGTGCGTGAGCACGAGCGTCTTGCCGCTGCCAGCTACGCCACGAATCACCCGGTAGCCGGCCCCCAAGTGCCGAGACATGCGTTCTTGCTCGCGGTCGAGCGTTCGAATGATCTCCTCGCTGGCAGGATCGGGTTCTCGGAACATCGCAGCTGTTTTGCCGGTGATCATGATTTCCGGCTTGACCGCTGCTCGGGTGCGCGCTCGCTCAGGTACGCCCAGCGGCAGAATCCGGCCGCCTATGGCTCGCTGAAGTGCCGGCCGCAATTCGCCCGGCTCGAAGTCGTCGCGGGTCAACAACGGAAGCCGGCCGTCGATCTCGGCTGCGTGCTCTCGGCTGGTTTGCGGTAATGCGAAGACGTGCCGCACCGGCAGCGACTCGACCGGGACTTCGGCGACACTGCCGCCAAGCTGCGTCGCCCGCTGCACTACCAGACTATGGGTCTCTCCCTCGTCGAGCCGTGCGCGGCGTCGGCGAGAAGCCTTGATCTGCCGACGCGACGGCGCCTGCAGGACGGCGATCCCGGCCTGCGGGTCGAGCACCACCAGATAGCAGTCACCGTCGTCGCCAGACGACGTAGCGCCGTCGAACTCGCGCCGCAGCGCCGCCGCTTCACCCTCCCCGGTGCGCTCAAGCCAGACGGTCACTTCCCCTGGCAAGTCGTCCCGAAGATGCCGAGCCACCTCATGCAGCCGCTCCGGCACATCGTTTCGACTCGCAAGATTCTCAGGCTGCAGGAATGCCATGCGTGCTCCGCGGATGGGGCTATGCGAATCTAGTGAACGCGTCACTCACCCTGCGACTTCGGGCCGATGACCATGAGGCGCCTACATGGTGCTGACCAAGTCAGAACCGTCATCGGTGAGTTCGAGCCGTACGTAAGAAGTGCCGTCGAACTCGTCGGCGACGGCAGCGACGAGGCCCTCGCCAATCAACGCGTCAACTGCTGCTCTCACGTCTTTCTCACCGAGGAACGCCAGTCGGCCTGCTGACGGGTGCGTCGCCAGACGCGAAGTTGAACCACCCGCCCCGACGGCCTCGGCACCCCACGGGTTGCCTGCAAGACAGAGTTCGACGTTCTTGCGTGAATATTTCCAATGAGCGGTGTCTGCCAGCAGGCCGAGGATGATTTGAGCGACCGGTAGTGCCTCGCGCAGGCCGGTCTCGGTGAGATGGCTGTCGGCCCACGGCCGCGGCAAGTCAGAGCACACGTCACACCGACCGCAGCCACCGTCGGCTGCAAGGGGCAGTGAATTCGATGCATCGAGATAATCAAGAAGGGCAGTCACCCGACACGCGCCTCGGTCGCGGGCGAAAGCCTTGGCACGGTCAGACTTCTCGGCCACCTCGCTGCGGCGCTGTTCGCACTGTCGTTCGACCTCTGCCCAGTCCGGTTCGCCTTGCGATCGCTCAAGCACCCATCCGTACTTCCAGACGGCGAACCCGATGACGTCCCGGTGGTGAAGCCCAAGCAGGTCCTGCGCGACCTCCACCTCGGATCGGCCGAGGTCTTTCGACCACTGCGGTGCGTCATAACGGCCGCCATATTGCTGTGCGAGTTCAATGAGCCGCTGAGCGCGGGCGATGAACTCCGGTTCAACCGCTGTGTCTCTCTGCAGGCCTGCGACGCCGTCGGCGTTCGGCGTGTCGGAATCGCCCGACGCGTCGCTCAGGCGCAGCTCGCTGAGCCGCTTGCGGGAGTCGTCGATGATCGTGACGCGGCCCTCCCATGGCGTGTCAGGGTGGCGTTTCAGAACGTCCGCGAGCGCCAAGTAGTGAACGGCGAGCGAGGTCGCGACCGATTCCGCGTCGCTCTCGCGGGTCTCGCCATCGGGTCGATCGACAAGATCCTCCGGGTCGTATGAGCCCAGGCCCGGCAGCAGCTTCGCCCAGATGCCTCGCACCTGCGCGATTGACGGCGCAGCGCTGCGAACGAAGACTCGATGGATGGAGCAGTCCTTCGGCATAGTCAGAAGCACTGCTGTGCCGTCGGTCGGCATACCTGGTTGACCGGCACCGCGGGCGGACCTGCCGGTCTCTTGGACGTACTCCTCGATGGTGGCGGGCATCTCGGAATGCACGATCAGAGCGATATCAGGCTTGTCGATGCCCATCCCGAAGGCCTTGGTAGCGACAACCACATCGATCTCGCCATGACGAAATGCGTCCTCGACGTGCGACCTTGCCACTGCCTCCATGCCTCCGTGGTAGGCGCGCACCGTATGGCCGGCAACGCGCAGCAACCCGCTGACGCGTTCGGCGTCGCGCCGGGTCGGCACATAGACCACAGCTGCCTGGCGGCGAAACGACTCCACCACCTGAGCGATGCGGACATCGCGGTCGCTGCGGTTCACACAGTCTTCGGTGAGATAGCTGATCTCGGGCCTATCCGGCGACAGCACCGTCGGCTCACGAGTCCGCAGTCTCAGCGAAGCCACAATGTCAGCACGCACTCTGGCATTGGCGGTAGCCGTCACTGCCAACAGTGCCGGACGGTCACCGGCTGACGCGTCCCTGCCGCGGACGATGCGGCGGCGATCTCTCGGTGGTCCTCCGAGCAGTTCGATTGCCTCGGGAATCCTGGCGTACTCGGGCCGAAATGTGTGTCCCCACTGCGAGATGCAGTGCGCTTCGTCGATGGCAATCCGAGCAACGTCGACTTGGGAGAGCAGACTGATGAACTCCTGCGACCACAACCGTTCGGGGCTGATGTACAGCAGCTTGTAGTCGCCCCGGCTTGCGCCTTGAAGGACGTCGCGCCATTCGCTCTGCCCCACGCCGCTGTGGATGGCTGCCACCTCGGTGATACATCGACGGCGCAGATTCTCGACTTGGTCGTTCATCAACGAGATCAACGGCGACAGCACAAGCGTCACGCCGGGCATCAGTAGCGCAGGAATCTGGTAGGTAATCGACTTGCCAGATCCTGTCGGCAGCACCGAGAGGGCGTCTTCGCCTGCCATGAAGCGCTGCATGGTCTCGAACTGGCCGGGCCGCCATCGTTCGAAGCCGAATATCTGACGCACGCGGTCCAGCCGCTGCTCGACGATGCGGGCGTCGCGGGCCTGATCTTCGTCGAGCGCGAGCGCTCGAAGCCTCACAAGGGTGTCGTCGACCGGAACTGCATCCATGGCGCTCCGCAGTTCATCGGTCAGCTCGATGCCGTCGAGTTGGTCACAGATGAGGTCATACGCGTCGCTGGGATCACGCACGCGATGCTGCGAGGGCGGGCCGGGCAGGGTGGCGAGGATCTGATCGGCGTACGAGGTGGCCCGGCACAGGCGGTTGTCAAGCATCACGGTTACTCCGCGATCGTTTGCCGTACGGATCAGCCGCCCTGCTCCTTGGGCCATCCTCAGTGCGGCGCGCGGCACGGCATAGTCGGCGAAGCCATCCTTGCCCTGCTGCTCCACGGCTTCCATCCGAGCGCCCGAGATCGGGTCAGCAGGAGAGTCGAACGGGATCTTCTCCAATAGGAGCAAGCTCAGCGCCTCGCCGGGGATGTCGACGCCCTCCCAGAATGATCGCAGAGCGAGCAGGCTGGTGGCGATCTCAGTTCTCATCCGGGCGACGAGCGCAGGTGCTGGTGCGTCGCCTTGGGTGAGCAGCGGAATTCCGTGCTGATCGAGGTAGTCACGGAGCTTGTTGCGAGCCGCTTCCATGCGGGAACGAGCGGTGAACAACGCCATCGCCCGACCTCGGGACAACAGCATCAGCCGCCCGGTCTCACGGCCTGCTGCCTCAGTGAACTCGTCCATCAGGCGTGCTCTGGGGGAGGGCAGCCAGTCAGCCAAGATCAGCAGATGCTGTTCGCTGAGCGCTTCGAACGGAGTTGGCAGGGCCCTCGTCTGGGCGGCGTCGAGTCCCAGTGAATTCAGGATGTGGCTGAAGTTGCCGCCCACTTGCAGGGTCGCCGATGTTGCGACTGTGGCGTCGAGCTCATTCCACAGCTGCCGCAACTGCGGCGCTACCGACAGGGGCACATGCCGCAGCAGCCATGTCCAGCGTCCTTCGGTGTACTGGACCTGACTGACTGCGATGCGCTGTTGCTCTTCAAGATTGGCAATCAGACTTGCGCCGCGTATCGCATCGCCGCCGTCTCCCGCAGCCTGCGGGCCAGCCGAGCCCGCGTCGGCGTGGATGACGCGGCGGAGCGTCTTGGCGGCATTTCGGGCGAAGCGCCCAAGGTGTCGTAACTCGGCTTCGAGGCGGTCGCGCCGGTACCGTCCGGCGAGCTGCTCTGGCAAATTGATCTCGTTCAGCTCGCCGACGATGCCTTCCAAGGCTTCGGCGAGCGACCGCCCTTCGCGCAGCACTGCGTAGTAGTCGGGGTGCGCAGTGTCGATGCCGCGGCGAATTCGATACGTCGAGGGGTAACGATCGTCGGAACTCGCTGCAGTTCGCACCCGCATGTAGGCCGTCAGCTCCGAGCCGAAGCGCGGCAGCTGATTCCGTACGGCGGTGACACAGCGGCGCACGTCGGTCAACGGCGATTCACGCACGGACCAGCGAGCGGCGCGGGCGAGCCGGCCTAGCGTCCCGCTCCCTGCGCCGCTCGGATCGATTGCATCGCAGAGTTGCTCAATTTCGCCCACTCCGATTTCGGCCGTCAGTGCATCGGTCGCCGAGTCTTCGAGGTTGTGCGCTTCGTCGAGCACCAGGTACTTGGCGTGATCGAGCCACTCGTGATCGGTCACGACCAGTGCATGGTTCATCACGGCCACGTCCGCATGGCGCAACCCGTCACGAGCACGGCGATAGAAGCAACGCTCGTCCAAAACTGTCTTTGCCGGACCCGGCTGCTCGCTGACGGAGAGCACGAATCGAAGACTCGACATGACGCTTCGAAAATCGCTGCCGAGAGCCCACGTGTTCAGATCGTCCCAATCGCCCGTCGGCGTTTGCGAAACCCAGCCGCACAGGATTGCGAGTGCGAAACCGCGCACTGACTGACGCGAGCCTGCACGGTGACCGGGTTCGTGCTCCGGGCGCGCGGTGCGTCCCGCGACGACATCCTGTGCGTCGCCGGAATGGTCGCCTTGAATGCCCAACTCGCCAAGCGCGCTCTCCAGCGCGGCCACGTCGATGTAGTTGCCCCTGCCCTTGAGCAACACCCAGTTGAAGGGCACCAACAGCGGGGTCAGTTCCTCAAGGGAGTGCGCGATCTGATCCTGAAGCACCTTGGAATGCGGAGCGATTGCGACCGTCGCGCCGCTGGCGCGGGCGTATTCGATAGCGGGTGCGAGATAGGCGAAGGTCTTGCCCGTGCCCGTCGGAGCTTCGATGAGTCGACGTTCGCCGTTGGCTAGCGCCAACGCCACCAAGTGAGCCATCTCGACCTGCTGCGCGCGTGGTGAGCGCCCTTGCGACATCAGTACGCCGCCGTCGTCAAGCATGCCAGCGACCGCTTCTGGGTTGAATCTGCGTGTCGGTTCGCGCCGTTGCCGTTGCCTGGGCACCGGGATGGTCGAGGCCAGCGACGGCGAGTCGGATTCGGCGTCAAGGAATGCGGACCATGGGTGGGCGGTCGCGTGCAGCACCCAGCGTTGAAGGCGACGAGGCGGGGACTTTTCGTTCATCGACGCGAGCAGCGGGCTCAGCACATCAACCAGCAGACGGGCATCGCCGAGCGCCCGGTGCTCGGAACGGGCGGTACGCCCCAAGAGCCGTTCCGCCAGATCGTCGAGGCTCCGCCCAGGTGGGGGCTTGCTGTCATCACTGCCGATCGTCATGTCCCGACCGGCCCTCGGGAGCGCGAGGTGCGCCAGCTCCAACGTGTCGAAACGTTGGCCACCGAGCGCTGGCAGCCCCGACTGCGCTGACGCCGCATCAATCAGCGGGAAGTCGTAGCCGAAGCCGTTGTGAGCCATGAGCGGGCAGTCGCCGACGAATGCGGCGAAGCTCTGCAAGGCCTCGGCCAAGGTCGGCGCTTGCGCCAAGTCCTCGTCAGTCAAGCCCGTCAGTTCACGAGTCTGGGGTCGCAACGGCCGGGTAGGTCGCACCAACGTCGCGAAGTCGCCAGCTTCGACGCCGTCGATGACGAGCACGGCCCCGATCTCGATGATCTCATGGGCCGGCGGGTCGGAGCGATCCGCATTGGCTTCTAAGTCGAACACCACGTATTCGCGCAAAGCCCACACTCCGCAGGCGGACAACCGGAATGCAAGCTAGACGAGACGGCCGAGTCGGGCCGCGATGTCGTTGTCAGTGATCGATGTCGGCGGGAAGGATGCGGAATGGCTTTCCGCGCAGTGACTGGACGACGCGGAAGTGCCGCTCGTCGAGCGTCGCAATCGCAACCTCGTCGTACTTGTCGGCTAGGACGACCAGCGATGCATCGGTCAAGCCAAGCGGCAGGTCGCGGTATCGCTCGATGACGGCGCGTGCCCGGACGAGATCGACGGCATCGAATGCTGCGAACTCGTACGCACCCGACGAGATCTCCTCGAGCACCATCAATTCAGCATCGACACCAGCGATGCGCGCAGTGAGGTAGTCGAGTTCCGCAAGCACAAAGGGCGAGATCACCAGCGGACGGGTCTCGGCCAGTGTTTGGGCGCACGGCTCATGCATCCGCTGATTTGGCACGAAGGCCGCCAGCAGGACGCTGGTGTCGACGATCACGTGCCGAAGCCGGTCTTGGCTAGGTATTCGTCGACGTTTTCGGCGATGTCAGGATCGCCCCACCCCTCAGTGAACAACGGAGTTGTAGGGCGAGCTTCACGCCGAGCGAGTGCTTCGACCAGCGCCTCGCGGACCAGCGCAGCCTCAGAGCAACTGGCTTCCTCCGCTGCGCGTTCGAGTCGTTCCTTGAGTTCGTCGGGCAGGTAGATCGTCGTCTGCATCATGCTGTGAAGTCTGCCATATATTGCACTATATATTGCACTCTAGTCGCGGTTCCCTCTTGAGCGGCTAGGTCGGGATCATCGCATTCGGCGCTAGGTAACCGGAAGTGGTTTCTAGGCTGCGGCGTTGTGCGGCATCGGCCTGATCGGCTCTTTCTGCTGACGGGGGGCGTACAGGGCTTGGCCTTCTCGTGGGGCCTGCCGGCGATGGTGTGGTGGGTGGTCGACTTGCGGCTGTCCCCATTCCGGCTTGCGGTGCTGGGCACCGCGCTGGTGCTGTCGATTCTCGTGACCGAGACGCCGACCGGGGTGGTCGCCGACCTCTACAGCCGCAAGTACTCCGTGGTCGCGGCCTACGTCGTGATGGGCACGGCGATGGCGTTGGGCCCGGTCACCGAGCTGTTCGGCGTTCTCGTCATCTGGCAGGTGCTGTGGGGGGTCGGTTGGACGCTGCAGAGCGGCGCTGCCACGGCGTGGATGACCGACGAACTGGCGCACCACGCCTCGCATTCGCATCGCAGTGCCGCCGTGATGCCTGTCGAACCCCAAACCGCAGCAGCCGACCCCGGGGCTGACGACGGCGGCGGGGCTGACGGCGACAGCGGTGCGGTCGGCAGCGATCCCAGCCGCGAGGTGGACGGGCTCATCGTGCGCCATGCCGTCTTCCGGTCGGCGGGCGTCATGGTGGGCCTGGTCGCCGCCACCGCACTGGGCGCTTGGTCAGTCCGGGGGTCGATGGCCGTGATGGGCCTGCTGTCGATCGCGGCGGCCGGTTACTTGGCAGTCACGATGCCCGAGGCCGGCTTCGAGTCACCCCGCCGCCGGGCCGGCGGCGCACCCCGGCCGGCGCGCACCAGCGCATGGCGAGATGCGATCGCTCTGTGGAAGCGGGGCGCGCGGCTCGTGCGCCGCAGCCCGTCGCTGCTGGCGGTGACGCTCGCGGCCGCCATTGCCGCCGGAGCGTGGGAAGCCAACGACCGGCTCTCGGCCCTGCGGCTGTTCGAACTCGGCCTCACCGAGCTCGACGGCCGTGAAGCCGTGCTGTTCTTCGGCGCGGCCTGGTTCGTGATGTCGGCGCTGGCGATCCCGATGATGACGTGGCTGCGCCGTCACCTCGAGCGCTCGCAGGCCGACCAGCGAAGCGCCCGCCGTGACGCCTTCCTGCTGGCGCGATTCCTGGTGATCGCCGCCGCAGGCGCCATGGCGTTGGCGCTGAGCCCGTGGTTCACGGTGGCACTCATCGGCTGGGCGATCCTCGACGTGGCCGGCGAGACGGCATATTCGCTGACCGAGGCGATGGCAAATCGGCATGCCGACTCGTCGGTGCGCGCCACCGTGGTCTCGTTCGTCGGGCAGTCCCAGGCAGTGGGAGAAGCGTCGATCGGCCTGGCGCTGGGAACGGTGGCGCAGCTCGTCTCGCTGCCGTTCGCGCTGGCGATTGCTGCGGCGCTCTTCGCCGCCTCGGCTGCGCCCGCGGCGGTGGTCGGGTGGCGCACTGCCGCGTCTGAGGACTGAGTTCCACAACGGCACACATCGGGCGTCGGCGCCGACACCGCGACAGCAGCGTCGTGTCGCAGCGGATCCAGAATCCGGCGTGAGATCCCGAGTCGGTTTGGTCGGCTCCTGTCAGCAGTCGCCCATCTCGGCCATGGCGGACTCAGAGCGGCGGGCCATCTCCTCGGGATCGATGTCCTCGATGTGGGTGGTGAGGTTCCATCGATGGCCCCACGGATCCTCGATCATGCCCGAGCGGTCGCCGTAGAACTGATCCACGACGGGCCGCACCTCGGTGGCACCGGCTGCGAGCGCCGCCGCGAACGTGGCGTCGACGTCCTCCACGTACACGCTCATCTGCACGGGCGATCCGCCGTAGTGCTTGGGTGACTGGAACTCCATCTCCGGGAACTCATCGGCCACCATGATGAGCGAGTCGCCGAGCGTCAGTTCAGAGTGCCCGATCCTGTCTCCCATGTCGATGCGCATCCGCTCGGTCATTCCGAGCACCTCGGTGTAGAAGGCAATGGCGGCTGCGGCGCCGTCGATGCTCATCGACACCGAGATGCGCGGGTAGTCGTCGGGAATGGGATTCACCATCGAGATGTGCTCCTGAATTCGACTCGTCCGGCGCTCCGGCCGGAGCGCTCGTGCGTGTGGCCCGCAGGTGCGCGGGCGCAGACCGAAGCTAGTGCCCGACCAGCACCCTGACGGCCTGCTCCACTGCCGTCTCGGCGCGGGCTTCGAGCCCCGCCTGGTCGGCGCTGGCGATGGGATGCTCGATCACGGTGAAGGGGTGCTCGGGCACGCCTTGTACCCGGGCCATCAGTTCGGCTGCGTCGATGAATGCGCTGGTCATCACGCTGATGGCAGGCACGCCGACCTTCTCGGCGGCAACGGCGTCGTGCAGACTGCACGACGAGCAGCTGCCTCAGTCGCCGACGCCGGCCAGCACGGCGTCCCAGCCCATCGCCTCGGCCATCAGTTCGTGCTGCGCGGGGGCGCTGTAGTTGGCCTTGATCCGGCGGATCACCTTGGCCACGCCATGACGGTCGCGCAGCAGACGCTCGACGTGGTCAAAAAACGGCTTGGTGTTCTCTTTGCCATTGGAGATGACGCCGACGGTGGCGCCCTTGAGCGTCGTAAGCCGCGCCGGCGGGGCGAAACCTGCGGGATCCTGCTCATGTGTCGGGTCCAGCAGTTCCACGCTGTCCTCCTTGATGGCCTGACTCGACAGCTTGCTCCGGCGAGCACCGGTCGGCTACATGCTGCCACGAGCGCAGGGCTGCGCCTCGTGCGTGGCGTTGATCTCTCAGCCGTTGATGGTGTCGAAGCCTGCGTACATGAACTCGAACACGGCGCTGGCGGGGTCTGCCGCAGCGATGATCTCCGCATACCGCAGCGACGCCCCGCCGAAGGCGTCGTCATTCCAGTAGGGATCGGCGCGGTCCACCGCGCCCCACGGCCCCACGTAGGCATACGGGAACGGGTGTGCGGCATCGCCGGGCGACAGACCGTAGGTGGCTCGGGCCCCGTCGTCGGCATCGCCGACGGCCGTCGCTATGTCGAAGTGTCCGGGCCACAGCTGGATCTCGTCGGGCACTGCTGCGCCGGGCAGCTCGTGCAACTGTCCCAGCGCCTGCTTGCCGACCCGGAACCATGTCGCCAGGTGCGCACCCATTTCGGGGCTCACCCGCAGCCAGCGATCGACATCGCCGAGCTCTGGGCTGTCCTGTTCGCGCGCCTCCGTGCCCGGCGACACCCCGGCGAAGTCGGCGGCTGCGGACAGCGTCGTGATGTGGGCGCTGCGCAGGGTGCCGCCTTCGGTGGCGAACAGCTCGTCGCCATCAATCCATAGCTGGCACTCCATCTCGCCGGCGCGGCCCATCGTCACCTCGAACACCGGCGTGCCGAAACCCTCGTCCAGGCTGCGCAGGCCGAACCGGCCGGTCGCCACCCGGCGCGCCTCGCCCACCACGGCGAAGGCCAGCCGGTGGTAGTCCTCGACCGACGCGAGGTATCCGTCTGGCAGCTCTGCCAGTAAGCCATCGTGCACAGTCTGCGGCTGGTGCGAACTGTGGTTCTTGTCCATATTCGGAGTCTTGCGCGACCAGGCGTGCGGTGGCGTTCACCCGCGGCTGAGCGCAGCAGGCTCCAAGCACGACGCACACGCCGAGGGCGTCGAGCCTCCGCCTCGCCACCGACGGCTGATCGCGCTAGCTGATCTCGCAGTCGACGCAGGCGCCCACCGCCACCGTGGCTGCGTGGCTGCGGGTGCCGAGCCAGGGCGGGATGACCGCAGCGAAGCCGCCTGCGGGACCTCCGGCGGCAACGATCAGCAGGTCGTCGGGCGATTCCAAGGCGGGGTAGATGCGCTCGGCGCGATCTTTGACCACGGCTCCCTTGCCGACGGCCGCCCAGTCGCCCCGGCGCACCCGGGCCCGCTCGTACACGCACGCCGCGACGTCGGCCTTGGTCCAGCCGGCTGCATCGAAGTGGGTGCGCAGCTGCGGGGGCACGACGAGGACGTAGTTGCCCGGCCAGATGGAGTAGTTGAGCTGGTTGGCCCGGATCTCGGCGGCAAAGGTCTCGCACAGCTCGGTGGGGTCGGTGGTCCACTCGTTCATGACCTGCCTGGGCGCCAGCGAGGCCACCGCCGTCACTGACGACACATGGCCCCGCTCGGCGGGTGCAGTGCCGAGCCGCTGATCGCCGAGCGAGACCCAGCCCGTGGCCTCCTCGTCCTCGGCGATGCAGTAGCCGAGCTTGCCGGGGTGGCCCAGCGTGGAGCGGTCGATGCCGCCGGGCTTGACGTCGAGCACGTTGGCCAGCACCAGCCGCACCGCCCGAGCGATGACGGCGCGCGACCGGTCGGCGCTCCCGAGCACGCTGAACGTGGCGTCCATGTTGAGCTCATTGCGGATGGGGCCGTTCACGATCAGCAGGAGCGCGCAGCCGCCGGTGGACGCCGTGGGCCCGTGCAGGCCGAATTCGGGTTGCAGCAGGGCGGTGAGCGCGGTCACCACGACCGGGAAGTGCGGCGGCAGGCACCCTGCCATCACAGCGTTGACGGCCGCCTTCTCCGCGGTGATTGTGCGCGCCCGCACCGGCTCGATGCCGATCAGGTGATCGGGCGGGAGCATCGCCCAGTCCAGGCATGCCGCCACTGCGTCGTCGGTGGGCGGCACGACCGGCAGGCCATCGGTCCACCCACGTGCGTGGAACGTCTCTTGGGCCTCGGCGAAGTCGTCGACGCTGATGCGACTCGAGGTCAGCTGCATGGCCATGACTGTATGGCCGGGTCGGCCGTCCGCGGCAGGCGGGCCTGCCGGCGATCCACCTGCATCAGGCGGGCCAGCCGGCGGCTGCGGCCTCCGCGACGCTGGTCGGGCCGCGGGGTCGTCAGTTGCGCTCGAACATTCCCGAGAGCAGTCCGCGGGAGTCGTCCGACATCGGGCCTGCGGCGTTGGCCAGCACCCTTGACGACAGCCGCTCGAACGGCAACGACTGCAGCCACACCCAGCCGGTGCCCGACACCGTCGCCAGGAACAGCCCCTCCCCGCCGAAGAACATCGACTTGAGGTTGCCGGCCCGCTCGATCGTGTAGTTGAGCGACGGCTGCAGCGCCACGAGGCAGCCAGTGTCGAGCCTGATCGTCTGGTTGTTCAGCTGGACGGCCTTGATCGAGCCGCCGGCATGCAGGAACGCCATGCCGTCGCCGGACAGGCGCTGGAGGATGAAGCCTTCGCCGCCGAACAGGCCCGTGCCGATGCCGCGTTGCCAGGCGATGTCGAGCTTGGTGCCGAGCGCGGCGCACAGGAAGGCGTCCCGCTGGGCGATGATCTCGCCCCCCATCTGCGCCAGATCGACGGGGATGATCTTGCCCGGATATCCCGCTGCGAAGCCGACCTTGGACTTGCCGCCGGCGCCGGTGTTGGTGAAGTGGGTGAGGAACAGCGACTCGCCGGAGATGACCCGCTTGCCGGCGCCCTTGAGCTTGCCCCACATGCCTGAGTCGGGTTGGGAGCCGTCGCCCATGACCGATTCGAATGTGATGCCCTCCTCGATGAACATCATCGTTCCGGCCTCGCCGACGACGGTCTCGCCTGGGTCCAGCTCGACCTCGACGAACTGCATGTCGTCGCCGAAGATCTCGTAGTCGACTTCGTGGCTCTGCATGGCTGGGTGGCTCCTCGCTGGTTTGGCCGCGAGCGGGCGCGAGCGGCGCTCCTCGCCCAAGGTACCGGTCGATCTCACTCGGTCTGGCGCGCGTCGGCTACGGCGCTGAGGCCCGCTGTACCAGTGGAGAACGATGCACTGCAGGCGTCGCTCTCAGCCCTTGGCCGGCGCTAAACGACCGTCGGCGAAGCGCCGGCCAGACTGCCTTCAGGCCGCGCTAGCCGCTGGCCGATCGCTGCCGAAACGCTGGCTGGGCTGCCTTCAGGCCGAAGCTGCCGGCCAGACGAGGCGTCGGCGCGGCGCTCGCGGCTGTGCCTTCAGGCTGCGTTGGCCGCGAGACGATCACCGCCGACGGGCAGCTTGGACAGGTCGATGTCGTACAGCTCTGCTGAGTTGTTGCAGAGGATGTCCCGCTGCTGCACTGGCGTCAGATTGGCCGAGTGCTCGTCGAGCAGCTCCTGGCTCCACGGCCACGTGCTGTCGGAGTGCGGGAAATCGTTGGCCCACAGCAGCCGCTTGTGGTTGACGTCGTTCACCATCTTGAACGCCACCCAGTCGTCCTGGAACGTCGTGTAGATGTGCTCGCTGAAGTACTCGCTGGGCAGCTTGGACAGCTCCTGGCCCGGCGGCAGCCAGTACCGGTGGCGCTTGTACGCATGGTCCATCCGGTACATGTAGTGCGGCACCCAGCCGGCGTCGGCCTCGACGCAGACCACTCGCAAGCCGGGGTTGCGCTCGAACACGCCGCCGAACACCAGCGTGCCCATGATGTCCTGGTTGGCCCGGATGATCGTCATGAAGGCGTTCGCCTTCGGCCCTCTCGGCCGGCCCTGGCCGCGGCTGGTGAGGATGTGCCACGACACGGGCAGGTTGAGGTCGACGGCGGCCTGCCAGAACGGGTCCCATTGGGGATCGTCGAAGTCGAACTCGGTATGGGGGTTGCCCGACATCATCACGCCGCGCATGCCCGCCTCGGCCATGGCCTCGATGTCGCTGATGGCCTCTTCCACCGAGCGGAGGGCCGTCTGGCCCACCGCCAGCAACCGGTCGGTGTCCACCGAGCAGTAGTCGGCAATCCACCGGTTGTAGGCGTCCATGGCCGCCTTCTTGTAGTCGGGATCGGAGTGGTTGCACAGCACCATGCCCACCGACGGGTAGATCACCTCTGCCGACACGCCGTCACGATCCTGGTCGGCCGTCCGCGTGGCCGGGTCGTAGCTGCTGGCCGGCAGTTCCTCGTACGCCGCGCTGCGCTTGAGCTCCTCGGGCTTCTGGCCTGCGGCGGCGATGAGGCCCATGTCGATCGTGCGCTTCATGCCGTCGATCACATAGACATCGCCACGCTCCTCGGTCCACTCGACCCGCGGCGCCACATCTCGCCACTTGGGGTCGATGTAGTCGACGTAGGTGTTGCGTGCCTCCGCGATGTGCGAATCGGCCGAGATGATCGGATAGTCGACGTCCACGTTCCCCTCCAGGTCGGTCCCCGCAGCGGATCGTACTGTCCGAGCTCCGAGCACCGCCCGGCTCACACGGAGTACCGCCGGGCCCACACAGTCGCCGCTGCGTCAACTGCAAGCGCCGGGACCCATCTCACTGCGCGCGGCGTCGCATCCCCTCCTCGGCCTCGCGTACGCCACCGAAGAACTCATCGTTGTCGGGCGTCAGGCCCACAGTGGAGTGCATGGTTCGCCGCTCGCTGTACGCCCGGCTCACCGACGCGAATGCCTCACCGACGCCTTCGTCAGACGCCTCGTAGTTCTGCACGTTTCCGGGCTCGACGCCCAGCCGGGCGCCCTCGAAGTACGAGTCTTGGTTGGCACCCATGAACACGAACGCCCAGCCCTGCTCGCGCCGACTGCTGATGAGCCGGTGGATATCGGCCCAGGTGAAGTCGGTGCTTGCGTTCTCCAGGCCATCGGTGACGATCACGACGGTTTGATCTTCGGGCTCCTTGCCGGCCTTGCGGCGCCGTTTCGCTCGCTCGTCAGCCCGCCCGATCAGCGAACCGATCGCATCCAGAAGAGGCGTCGCGGCACGCGGGCGATACTGCTCCACTGACAGCGGGCACGCCTTGTTCACGGGCACAGCGTCAGCGAGGATCTCGAACGGTTCCTCGGAATCGAACTGCACAAGGGTGACCTTGCACTTGCCCGGCAGGGCTGCCTGCTCGGCCATGAACCCGTTGACGCCGTGCACGACCGCGACCTCGAGCCCCGACATCGAGCCGGACCGGTCAAGCAGCATCCACACCTTCGATCGGTCAGATGTCGGCCCCTTGCCGCTCCCCTTCTGACCCTGCTGGCCGCTCTTCTTGCCGCCCTTGGCCTTCTGGGAACTCCTCGCTTGCTGTACGTCGCCCGCCGAAGTTGCGCCGTCGCCACCGCGCTCCCACGGCGCCGTGCTGCTCCGCTCGAGCTGCCCGTTCGCAGTCCCGTTGGTTGATGTTGAGCCCACTGTCTTTCCCTTTCTGCAGACCCCGACCCACCCGGCGTGACTGCCAGACGGACCGGCGGCGGAGCCGCTGATCGGCCTCCACCCCACTGATCTCCAACGTAGAGAGGGGGTGTGACAACTTCCGGTGCGAAGCACAAGGCATGCGGCCAGACACTCCTCGCCGGTGATCACCAAGCGACGGGGGTTCCACGTGCGGCTGGCGCGGGACACTCGGGCCGCCGGCCGCGCGTCGCCGCGGCCTTCAAGGGCCACGGGGTTGCCGTGCGGACCGTCGCCGTACCGGCTTGGGCTCTGACGCTTGAGCTGTAGTCCAGGTGCCGTCGGGCTGCGGGACCATCTTGTAGCCGTGCTCGTGGAGGTGCTGGTGATGCCGGTGGCACAGCAGCACCAAGTTGTCGAGATTGGTCGGCCCGCCATCGAGCCAGTGGATGATGTGGTGTGCGTCGCACCGTGACGGCGGCTCGTGACAGCCGGGCCATCGGCAGTGTTTGTCGCGTGCGACGAGCAGTCTGCGGAGCCGCCGTGTCACAGTGCGGCGCGAATGTCCGGCATCGGCGGAGCCACCCGGGCCGTCGAGCATGATGGGAATGATCCCCGCATCGCAGGCCAGCCGTCGCACCAGCTCGGGCGGCAGCTCAGTGCCGGCATCAGTCAATCCCATCTCGTCGGTTCGACGTCGCAGAGCGTCGAGGCCGATGAGCACGCTGATCTGCGCCGGCGGCAGCCATGGTTCACTGCCGAGGAACTCGCCGTCGGCCGTCTGGCCCTCGGGAACACCGCGGCCCAACCCGCAATCCTCTGGCGCAGGGTGCTCGTGTGCGTCCTTGCGGAGCGTGACGCGCCGGGACACCGGCTGATCGTCCGCTGCCAGCCCTCGGCGGCGAGCGCGTGCGCGCAGGCGTTCGACCGCTGCGGCGTCAGCATCGGAGTGGGTGATGCCCGCCAGCACGTAGGCCAATACGTCGGCATCCCGCTGCGCAGGCGTGCGCCGCCCGTTGCGCACCTGCTTGTCGTCGTTCCAGAATTCGCGCCGCATCGCTTCGAGCCGGGCTTCGACCTGCGCGCCGGTGTGAGGGTCGAAGTTGGCCTACAGCCGCAGCGTCCCCTCGTGATCTCGCCGCCATCCGGCGCCACGAGCTTGGCGCTGACGCTCGAAGCGCTCCATCGAGGTTTCGCTCGAATGCTCAACCTCGGCTCGGCGCACACGCTGGCGTGTCTCGTCAGTGTTCTCACTGGCGGCCGCTACGACTAAATCGTCGCGCACGTCTTCGGGCACACGAGCGTCGCTCAGCACCTCGGCCTGGGCAGGATTGATGTCGCCATCTGACAGCGCCACCAGTACGGGGCCATGCTCGCGGGTCTTCTCCCCGGACCGAACCAGTCGGCGAGCGTCGCTCTCAGACACCCCCGTCGCCTCGCGCAACGACAGGTGCGGCGCCGCATCGGGCGCCACACCGGACCGATCCAGCTGATCCAGCGCGCCGAGAACCTGTGCCCGATAGCCGGCCAGCCGGTTCGCCAGCCGCTCGATGTCGCCCAGCTCGCTCATGAGCTCGTCACGACCCAGCTCAGCGAACCCGACGGCTCCCAAACGGCGCAGCGTCAGCACATCGGTGACATCCCCATCGCCGACTCGTCGAGTTCCGCCCGGCCCGTCTCGCAACATGAGAACAACCGTACGAAGGGGGTGTGACAGCAATACGCGCGAGGCGCTAGCGAGTTGACTGGGGAGCCTCGTCGGTCCTAGATGATTGGTTCCAAGGGGTGGGGGGTCCGCTGTTGGTGGGGTGAGGGTGTCCAAGCTCGGGGTGTGTACCTGCACCTCGATCCTGGAGGACCTGGGCATGAACCCGGACTTGGACACCCTCGCGACGGCACTGTATGTGAGGATTGACGATCTGTTGGCCGACAATCCCGGCTGGGCGCCGCGGCGGCCCCGTGTGGGGTTCGCACCGAAGCTGTCGGACGCGGAGCTGGTCACTTTGGCGGTGATCTCGGCGTTATTGGGGTACGACTCCGAGCGCGGGTTCGTGCGCTTCGCTCATCAGCACCTGCGGCCGTGGTTCCCGTACCTGCCCAACAGAGAGGGCTTCAACAAGCGGCTGCGCCGCGCCGGCGAGATGATCGGCCACGTCACAGCAGCGCTGGCCCGCGACTGCCCGGACTGGCACGACGACGTGTGGCTGGCCGACTCCACGCCGGTGCCGTGCGGCACGAGCCGACCCACCGCGGTGCGCTCCGAGCTCGCCGGATGGGCCCAATACGGCTGGTGCGCGTCGCATTCGCGCTGGTTCTGGGGGCTGCGACTGCACCTGATCACCACCCCGGCGGGGCTGCCGATCAGCTTCGCCCTGGCAGGCGCCAAGGCCGACGAACACGACACCTGCGCCGCCATGATCGACCACGCAGACCTGGC
This sequence comes from Candidatus Poriferisodalis sp., assembly GCF_965219595.1. NCBI lineage: Bacteria > Bacillati > Actinomycetota > Acidimicrobiia > Acidimicrobiales > Candidatus Poriferisodalaceae > Candidatus Poriferisodalis > Candidatus Poriferisodalis sp. The sequence goes on along the minus strand of NZ_OZ244781.1, from coordinate 1,774,778 downwards.
CCGCCCCGGCCAGACGCTCATCGCCGACAAGGGCTACCGCAGCAAAGACTTCGAGAACCGGCTCAACGACGCCGGGATCACCCTCATCCGGCCCGCCGCCCGCAACGAGCCCGCCCGCCCCCACCAGCGGTTCCTGCGCCCGTTCCGCCAGATCATCGAATCGGTCTGCGACACCCTCAAAGGCCAGCTCAGCCTCGAACGCCACAACGGCCGCACCCGCGCCGGCGTCGCCGTGCGCGTCCTGGCACGCATCCTCGCTCTCACCGCCGCCATCTGGCACAACAGAACCCACCACCCCCACCTGCCAGCACGCACCCTCACCCACTACGACCACTGACCCCTTGGAACCAATCATCTAGTCTCAGCCGAATGAGCAACGTGCAACAGGATCTGAACGAAACTGCCGATCGCCGGTCGGCAGCGGGAGACCAGCCGTCCGATTGCACCGACCCGCTGGCACCGCCGCCCGCTTCGCAGGAGGAACCAGAACCCGAGAACGATGAGCCTGGACGTCTCAGTCGCCTCGCCGACAAGGCGCTTGAAACTGCCAAGCAAACGGCTGACGCGACCATCTCCGGAAGTCGCAGGGCGGCCGAGGCCGCTTCCGCAACCGCAGCGTCGACGGCGCGGGTCATCGAAGAGAGCGCCAAGACAGCAGCCGCAGCCGGTGCATCGGCGGGGCGAGCCATCAGCGATGGCGCCGAGGCGGCAGTGGCGACGAGCGCATCGGCAGCGAAGACCATTGGCAGCGGATCCGCCAGGGCCGGAATTGCCAGCGGACGTGCCGTCGTCACTGGCGTACGGCGGATGCGCGACATGAGCATCGACCGGTCGGCGGCGGTGCTGTCAGCGGCGCAATCGCTCGTGGCGAGCGATCTCGCCGCATCAATCAATGACTTGGTCGCGGCGGCCGTCAAGGGCAGTGCCACCATCTACGACAAGGCGATGGACGCTGCATTCATCGAGACCGGTATCGGCGGCAGTTGGCACCGGCTGTTCGATGGCGGGCATACGATTCCCGGCGCATTCAGTGCGGCTCACGCGGCGTCTCCCGATGACAGCCTCATCGAAGAAGCGCTGGGTGCAGTTCAGGGTTTGCTGCGCGATGTCTCTACCCCACGGGGCCTGCCGCTGGCCAACTGGGACAAGGCGACCTTTGATGCCGTCGCAGACTCGCTCGAGTCGACCTTCGGCATACCCAAGGATTGGTTCCGCGAGCTGAATACCTACGACGCCGGCGACCTGCTGGGCGGCGCCATCGGCGTGGTCTCGGTCATCTTCGGATGGAATCGAGCCGACACCGAGACCTTCGCTCGCCTCGCCGTCGGCATGGGCATATCAGCGGCAGTGAGCGTCAACCCGCTGCTGATGCCCGTCGCGGTCATAGCCTTAGCACGCGCCTTTCACAAGGCACATTTCGCCGACGAATACGACGAGCTCGCCGAAGGCATGCTCAAGGGTCTGATCACCTCGGCATCCGTCTTGGGCACGGTCACGCTCGTTGGCATTGCCGGCGGATCGGCTGGGGTTGCTCTCCTCGCCGGAATCACCGCTGGAGTGCTCGCGCATGTCGCCGCCAAGAAGGTGACACTGGATGCGATCAGCACCTTCGTCAAGGAAGACGCTGCCAAGGTCATACGGCAGATTGCCGATCAGGCATGCGCCCTCGGCGATGCAATCGGCACCTTCTTGGCCGACACAGGACGGGTTGCAGTGCGCCGCACCGCGACCGCCGGACAGGCAGTCGCGAACTCGGCGGCAAGCGTCGGACGCTTCTCAGCCGAGCAAGCATCAGCAGCCGGACGAGGGGCGGTCGGCACAGCTCAGGCTGCCGGACGCCTCGCAGCGGGCGCCGCCACGGCGACTGCGTCCGCAGTCGGTTCAGCGGCGCAGCGAACCAAGGCGCTCATTGACCGCGACGAGCCTGAAGACGCCGAAGTCGACCTGCCGGATACGCCCGACGGCTGAGTCCAAGAGCAGCGAGGGACCCATTCACGGCTGAGCCGATGCTTCTGCACGTCAGTAGATCTTGGAGTCGGCTCCGGTGGCGGCCTCGGCGGTGCCGGATTCGCGGGCGGTGCGCAGGTCGCGGGCCATGCCGCGGCCGAGCGCCATGGCGTCGCCGGCCACCGTCTGCATGCGGAAGCCCTTGCCACGGCGGTCCGCCGACAGGGCCGCCGTGGAATGGATGCCTGCTACCACGCCATGTGCGGCGCACCGCTCGGCGATGTGCTCCAGCGCCGCCTTGTAGTCGGCGTGGTCGTCGGTGTAGCCGGGGCCGTAGCCATAGCTGATCGACAGGTCCGCAGGCCCGACGTAGATCGCATCGACGCCCTCGATCGCCAGGATCTCGTCCAGCGCCTCGACCGCCTGGCGGGTCTCGATCATGGGAATGCAGGCCGTGGTCGCATTCGCCACATCGAAGTAGTTCTCCCCCGTTGCGGCCCGGGCAGCCACCAGCACCGGCCCGAAGCTGCGGGCGCCCAGCGGCGGGTACTTGCATGCCGCCACCGCCGCCTGAGCCTCGGCGATCGAGTTCACCATGGGCACAACGACGCCCCGCGCCCCCGCGTCGAGCACCCGGCCGATGATGCCGGGTTCGTTCCATGGCACGCGCACGATGGGTGTTCCGCCGCCCATCTCGATGGCTTGCATCATCTCCACCGCGACCTGGTAGTCGGCCACGCCGTGCTGCATGTCGACGCACACATAGTCGAAGCCGGCCCGCCCGGCGATCTCGGCAGAATGGCTCGACGCCATCGACAGCCATGTGCCCAGCGTCTCGTCTCCAGCGGCCCAGGCATCCATCATCGTGTTCGGCATGTGTGTGCGCTCCCGTCTCCGTTCACAGGGTCAATGCAAGTTCACGAGCCGAGCCGCAGCCCGGCTCACTGCCAACGACAGATGGCCGTCAGCTCAGCTTTCGAAGATGTCGCGCAGCATCACGTTTTCCTGAATCTCCACCAGGGGCGCGATCTCCCTGACGAACTCCAGCCACTGCGGATCCTCGAACAGCGCCTTGCGCTTCTGGGCACGCTCCTCGAGCGTGTCGTAGCGCCACAGGTGGTAGATCTCGTTGATGCCGCCGAACTCGGTCGTGTAGTAGCCCACCGGTTCCCCCAGGTACTTGCGCTGCGCTTCGTAGCCCTTCTCGAAGTACTCCTTCACCCAGCGTTCAGGGGCACCCACCTTCAGCCGGTAGTGCCGCATCTCCACAAAGCTCATGACTGTCTCCTTCGACCGTGCTCAAGCCATGCCCCGTCGTGGCTCGACCGCCGCACCGTAGCGCGCCGCCCATGTGCTCAGCCTCGGAGGTCGCGGACGCGCTGGGCTTTGCCTTCTGAGCGCGGGATGCCGCCGGGCTCGACGGTCCGCACCTCCACAGAGATGCCGATGCGCTGGCGGACGGTGGCGGCGAAGCCTGCGGCGATGGCCTCGTGGTCGCCGGCGTCGGGCTTGGGCTCCACCACTGCGGTGATGCCCTCCATTCGGCCCGCAGAGTGCACTTCGAGAAAGAAATGCCCGGTCAGCCTCGGATCGGCCGACACCAGCTCCTCGAACTGGCTGGGAAACACGTTGACGCCGCGGATGATCAGCATGTCGTCGGTACGGGCAGCCACACGCCCCATGCGGCGCATCGACCGGGCGGTCCCGGGCTGCAGCGAGCAGATGTCGCGGGTCCGGTACCGGATCACCGGCATCGCAACCTTGGTCAGCGACGTGAACACCAGCTCGCCTGTCTCGCCTTCGGGCAGCACCTCGCCCGAATCGGGGTCGATGACCTCGGGATAGAAGTGGTCCTCCCAGATCGTCGGCCCGTCCTTGGTCTCCACGCACTCGTTGGCCACACCGCCGCCGATGACCTCGGAGAGGCCGTAGATGTCGACGGCGTCGATGCCGAAGGCCTCCTCGAGCTCGGCCCGCATCGCCTCGGACCACGGTTCCGCGCCGAAGATCCCCACGCGCAGCGACGTCGACGCCGGGTCGATGCCCTGGTTGCGAAACTCGTCGGCGACCACCAGCGCATACGACGGCGTAGCGCACAGCACATCGGCGTCGAAGTCCACCAGCAGCTGCACCTGCCGGGCCGTCTGGCCCACTGATGCCGGCACCACGGTGCACCCGTACTGCTCGGCTCCGTAGTGCGCCCCCAGCCCGCCGGTGAAGAGCCCGTAGCCGTAGGAGACGTGGACCACGTCGCCCGGTCGCACGCCCGCCGCCATCAGCGAGCGCCCGAACACATGCGCCCACATGTCCAGATCGGACTGCGTGTAACCGACCACGGTCGGCTTGCCAGTGGTGCCCGAGGAGGCATGCACCCGCAGCACCTGCTCGCGCGGCACGGCGAACATGCCGAAGGGGTAGTTCTCGCGCAGCTCGGTCTTGGAGGTGAACGGGAAGCGCGCCAAGTCGTCGAGCGTGTGCAGATCGGACGGGTGGACGCCCGCCTCGTCGAACAGCTGCTGGTATGCAGGCACATGTGCGTAGGCGTGCGCCAGGCTCCACTTCAGCCGCTCCAGCTGGAGCGCTCGGATCTCCGGGATCGGGGCATTCTCAATGGGATGCAGACCCCGCCCGGCGGTGGGCTCGAACTTGGGCATCTGGCGGTTCCTCCTCCAATCGGATGGCGCTGGGCTGGCCGGTTCAGGAGCCAGCCGGTTTCCTAGTGTTGCAGTCTGTGCGGCCGCTGCCGCAAAGTGCTGTGAGCCGAAAGGACCCTGAGTCTCGATGACCGACTTCCGTTTCACGATCCTCGTGGTGCCGTACATGCGCCGTCGCGGCGAGCAGATCGGCCTCCCCGGGTCGATGCCCGAGCGTTGGCAGACCCTCATGGATCACGTGCGGACCCAGATGCAGTTCGCCGAGTCGGTGGGGTACGACGGCTTCGCCATGACCGAGCAGCACATGCAGGTGGAAGGCATCGAGACCACCACCAACCCGCTGTTCTGGGACTACTTCGTGGCCCAGCACACCGAGCGGATGCGGGTGGGCCAGCTCGGCATGAACCTCACCGCCGTGAACCCGATCCAGCTCGCCGAGAACATCGCCATCCTCGACCACTTCACCGGCGGGCGCACCTTCGTGGGCTTCACGCGTGGCAACACTCCGCGCTGGACCGGCACGTTCGGCCAGCACCTCGGCATCACCTCCACCGAGTCCGACAAATCCGATGCCGACCAGCGAAGCCGCCGGGCCCTGTACGAGAACTGGCACCTGGTGAAGTCGCTGTGGACGCAGGACAAGGTGTCGATCCGAGGCGAGTTCTGGCAGGCCCCGCCCGAGATGGAGTGGCACTTCCCGCCGACCGACGACTTCGACCCGACGGCGGTCGACGAGAACAAGACGTTGCGCGAGATCGGCATCGTGCCCCGGCCGCTGCAGCAGCCGCACCCGCCGGTGTACGCACCGTTCAGCTACAGCATGGAGACCTCGAAGTTCTGGGCCCGCGAGGGCGGCAAGATGGTCAGCTTCGTGGCGCCCGAGCGGCAGAGCTTCATTGGCACAGCGCTCGACATCTACCTCGAGGAGGCTCACAACTCGGGGCGTGACACCACGGCGGCTGATGCACTGGCGATCGGCGGCCACCTCACGATGGGCCGCACGCCGGCCGAGGGCGCCGACCTGTACGCAGGCTTCGAGGAGCTGTTCAACTGGGCCTACAACGCGCCGCCCTACGTGGTGCCGATGGGTCGCGTCTGGCGCGGCAGCCGCGAGGAGGAACTCGACCACGTCGCCTCGCTGCACGAGGAGTTCGGCGTTACCGAGTTCTTCCTGTGGCACCACGTCGGCTATTTCACGCAAGACCAAGAGCTGGCCATGCTCAACGAATTCGCCGAAGGCGTGATCGCTCCCCTGCGAGCGAGCTCCTGAACCCAGCATCCGGGCAACACTCGGCGCAGCACGGGTCGCTGCCCTAGCCCGAGCGATCAACCAGCTTGCGGGCTAGAGGGTGCGGAGGCGCTCTATGGCGGCGTCGAGGACGTCGTGCTGCTTGCAGAAGGCGAAGCGGACGAGGTGGCGGCCCTCGTGGACGTTGTCGTACATGACCACGTTGGGCACCGCCGCGACGCCGATCCGTTCAGCCAGACCCCAGCAGAACTCCACGCCGTCATCGTGCCCGATCGAGCGAATGTCGGCAGTGATGAAATAGGTGCCAGACGGCTCGAAGACCTCGAGGCCGGTCGAGCGCAGACCCTCCGAGAGCCGGTCCCGCTTGGCGCGCAGATCCTCGGCCTGGGCTGTGAAGTAGTCGTCGCCGAGATCCAACCCCGCGGCGATGGCGTGCTGGAACGGTCCGCCGCTGACATAGGTCAGCCATTGCTTGGCCGTGCGCACTGCCGCCACCAGTTCCGGGCGGGCGCAGACCCAGCCGATCTTCCAGCCGGTGACGGCGAATGTCTTGCCGCCGCTGGAGATCGTGACCGTGCGGTCGGCCATGCCGGGCAGCGTCGCGATGGGGATGTGCTCGCCGTCGAACACCAGGTGCTCGTACACCTCGTCGGTGACCACGATGAGATCTCGCTCGATGGCCACGGCAGCAATGGCTTCCAGCTCGGCCCGGCTGAACACTTTGCCGGTCGGGTTGTGCGGGCTGTTGAGCACCAGCATTCGGGTGCGCGGCGTGACCGCCGCTGCCAACTCGTCGGGATCGAAGCCGTAGTCGGGCGGCCGCAAGGTGACCACCTTGCGCACAGCGCCTGACATGGAGATCACGGCGCCGTAGAGGTCGTACCACGGCTCGAACGTGAGCACGTCGTCGCCCACTTCGGTCAGCGCCAGGATGCTCGCGGCCAAAGCCTCGCTCGCACCAGCGGTGATGAGCACTTCGCTGTCGGGGTCGACCTCCATGCCCCAGAACCGCTTCTGGTGGCGGGCAACCGCATGGCGCAGCTCAACGATGCCGATGCCCGGCGGGTACTGGTTTGCGGTGCCGCCGCGTATCGCTGCGACCGCTGCCTCGAGCACCTCCGCCGGCCCGTCGGTGTCGGGGAAGCCCTGGCCCAGGTTGATGGCACCAGTGCGAACCGCCAGCGCCGACATCTCGGCGAAGATCGTCGACTGGTAGCCCTGCAGGCGCGAGCTCAAGTACGGCAGCCGTGCCATGTCGCGGAGGCTAGAGGCTGTACCTCAGGCCTATTGGTAGGAGACGAACAACGGCGACGGTGTCTGAGCCAGCACTTGTTCTGCGGTGGGCGTCGGGAAGTCTTCGTCGTAGAAGTTCTTCCAGCCCCAGTAGAAGCGGTGGGCGTCTGGCTCGCCGGTCAACGCATTCCATGTGCTGTATTTCGTGTTGATCGGACCCTGCCCGTCCATGTGGATCATCACTGCGAGTTCTGCTGGGGTCTCGATGAGCTCGCGGTTGGTGATCATCGAGAAGCGGAATTGGTGCAGGATCAACAGCTTCTGAGGCAGAGCCTCCTCACGCACGAGGCCGGCCAGCCACCCGACGACCTCGTTGATCTCGGCAGCATCGACCGTTCCGATCTGCTGCAGATGCACCTCGCCGGGCCGCAACCGCCATTCGGGGTCGAGCGCCAGCCCGACGTACGGAAGCCGCAGGAATTCCTCATAGTGCTTCGCCTGCGTGAGGAAGTCGGTTCGGCCCGACTGCAGGTCCAGCACCACGTACATGTCATTGGCAGCCGCCGCCTCGACCCATGGCCTGATGTCGTCGAGAGCGGTCTCGTTGGAGTAATCGCCGTCACGGCCGGCCCTGGCTGACGCAACGGTGGCGATGATCTCGAAGGCGAGCACCACATCGGATCCGTCAGCGTCGTAGCCCTCCGCGATGGACGCGAGGCGGGCCACGCCCTCGGTTGGGTCCTGCTCGCCCAGCACACCGAGCTGCGATGTCGCCGGGTGGCCGTACATGGCCACGAGGCGGCGGGCGCGGCCCGGCTCGAACAGAAGCAGGCCGCCTCCGGGTACTTCGTGGCCGCCGCGGACCACCTCCAGCTGCCACGCTGCGTCGGGGCCGAGGTCCGAGCGCAACTCGACGTGCGCAGCGTCGCGCAGCATGGCGCGATCGGCCACAGGCAGAGCTCGCAAGTCGTCGCCCTCGCTCACCGTCAGCGCCGCTGCGTCGATCTGGCTTCCGAGAGCCCCGAACACTGCAGCCTGTTCGGCATTGCCGACGATCCAGACCCGCTCGGGGGGAGCGTCTCGATGCGGCAGCGTTGCCGATGGATTGACGGGCACCCACTCGATATCGAAGCCGGGGAGCTGTTGGGAGAGTCGCTGCTCGTTGAAGCCTGCCGCCACGATCCGCTCTGGCGCGAGCCGCTGAATCTCGGTCATCGGCTCGGCTGCCGACCACGACTCGATCAGCAGCAGCGGTCCGCCAATCCCGCGTGCGGCCAGCGTGAGGATCGCCTCCGGATCATCGGCGAACGCCAAGCCGATCTCGTCGGCGCAGTCGTAGAGCGCACGCGACATCTGGACGCTCGCGAGCACAGCAGCAGCGATGTCGATTGGCAGGTCGTCGGCTGCGTCCCGCGGCGAGCAGTCGCGAACAGTCGTAGCGGGCGCAGGCAGTTCGGATGGCTCTGGCGCTCGGGAAGCCGTCGTCTCAGCAACCGCGCCAGCATCCTCCCCGGCAGCAGCCGCAGGCTCGTGCGTCTCCACACGACCCGGCAGGCACGCGGCGGCGAGCACGGCGAGGGCAGCCAGAGCCAGCTGCTTTCCGATCCTGCTCCCCGTCCCCATTCGAAACAGGCCCACAAACTGCTCGGGCCATGGCTTGGCCATGCGGCTCGGCAGCGAGCCGGCCGGCGGGGGTCTCATCACGCTCGGAGAAACTATTGAGTGAGACGGCAATACTGGCGGCATGCCGACACCAGAGCTGAACCCCCACGTGCCCGCCCGCTACGACACGGCCGCTGTCGACCTCGCGTCGGTCGACGGCGTGCTGTCGACCACCCGCTCGGTGCGGCTGCGCCTCGACCTGGAACGTGAGGTCCCCCACGAAGTCGTGCTCGACTGCATCGACGTGGCCGAGCAGGGTCCCGGCGGCGGCAACCAGGCCAGCCGGCGATGGCTGCTGATCCGTGACCCACAGCAGCGTCAGGCCATCGGCGACATGTACAACTCGGTCGTCGGCGCGTTCATGAAGCGGGGGCGCGACGCGACCGCGGGAACCGGGCACCCGATGGAACAGGTGATGAAGTCGGCGTTCCACCTCGCGGAACATCTCGCCGAGGTGCCGGTCATCGTCATTCCCTGCGTGTGGGGAGTCCACGATGACAGCGGCAAGCCGGGCCTGTTCGACTCAGTCCTGCAGTCGGCATGGAGCTTCTGCCTCGCGGCCCGCGCCCGGGGCCTCGCTACGGCGTGGACGACGGCAATTCTGAACAAGGAAGACGAATTGCGCGACGTGCTCGGCATCCCTGAGGGAGTCACGCCAGTCGCACTGCTTCCGCTGGCCTATGCGAAGGGCACCGAGTTCGGCTCGGTGCCACGCCGGCGCGCCAATGAGATCGCGTACGTGGACGGCTGGGGTCGCACCTGGGAGGCACGCGGTGACGAGTCAGCAGCCCGCTCGCTGAGCGAGGGTCCCGGCGCCACAGTCGAAGTCGACATCGACGCGCCTGCCGAACGCGTTTGGGAGATCGTCAGCGACATCAACGCCGGAGCCGATTTCTCCGAGGAGTTTGTGCGCGCCGAGTGGGCCCCGGGCTACGACGGGCCGGCCGCTGGTGCCAAGTTCATTGGCCACAACCAGCATCCCGCCATCGGCGAGTGGAACATCGATCTCACGGTCACCGAGTACGAGCCCAACGTGCTGTTCGGCTGGGCAACCGGCGAGACCGAAGAGGTAGCCGGCGCCCGGTGGCGCTACGAAATCGACGTGTTGCACGGTCAGCGCTGCCGCCTGCGTCATACCGTGCGGATCGGTCCGGGCGAATCGGGCCTCTCGGTGGCGATCACGGCGATGCCCGACAAGGAGCCTCGCATCCTGTCCCGCCGCCAGGACGAGCATCTGGCGAACATGGCGCGCTGCGTCGAGGGCATCAAGGCGCTCGCCGAGGGCAGCGCTTGACCCCACGCCCGACAATCGGTCGCTGGGCCCCGAGCCCCACAGGCGACCTGCACCTCGGCAACCTCCGCACAGCGCTGCTGGCATGGCTGTTCGCCCGCTCTGCCGGCGGGCGGTTCCTGTGGCGGTTCGAAGACCTCGACGGGGCCGTGCGGCCGCAGTTCTACGACTCGCAGCTGCGCGACGTGGCCGCGCTCGGCCTCGATTGGGACGGCGAGCCAGTCCGCCAGAGCGAGCGCCTGGACCGCTACCGCGACGCCATCGCCGACCTGCGCCGGCGCGACCTCACCTACGAGTGCTTCTGCAGCCGGCGCGAGATAGCCGAAGCCGCGGCAGCCCCGCACGGACCATCACCCGAAGGCGCCTACCCCGGAACCTGCCGGCACCTGACACCGGCTGAGCGAGAACAGCGTCGCAGCAGCGGCCGACCACCAGCCCTCAGGCTGCGCGTTGGCTCGGACGGTCCCGAGCCCACCGAGGTGACTGTCGTCGACCGCCAGCTCGGCGCCTACACCGGCACCGTCGACGACTTCGTGATCCAGCGAGGCGACGGCACGCCCGCCTACAACCTCGCGGTAGTCGTGGACGACGCCGCACAAGGCATCACCGAGATCGTGCGAGGAGACGACCTCCTGCCGTCCTCGCCCCGCCAGGCCCACCTCGCTCAACTGCTCGGCATCGAACCGCCCTCATATGCCCACGTCCCACTCGTTCTGGGCCCCGTAGGCCGCCGCCTAGCCAAACGAGACGGCGCCGTGACACTCCAAGACCGTCTAGATGATTGGTTCCAAGGGGTGGGGGGTCCGCTGTTGGTGGGGTGAGGGTGTCCAAGCTCGGGGTGTGTACCTGCACCTCGATCCTGGAGGACCTGGGCATGAACCCGGACTTGGACACCCTCGCGACGGCACTGTATGTGAGGATTGACGATCTGTTGGCCGACAATCCCGGCTGGGCGCCGCGGCGGCCCCGTGTGGGGTTCGCACCGAAGCTGTCGGACGCGGAGCTGGTCACTTTGGCGGTGATCTCGGCGTTATTGGGGTACGACTCCGAGCGCGGGTTCGTGCGCTTCGCTCATCAGCACCTGCGGCCGTGGTTCCCGTACCTGCCCAACAGAGAGGGCTTCAACAAGCGGCTGCGCCGCGCCGGCGAGATGATCGGCCACGTCACAGCAGCGCTGGCCCGCGACTGCCCGGACTGGCACGACGACGTGTGGCTGGCCGACTCCACGCCGGTGCCGTGCGGCACGAGCCGACCCACCGCGGTGCGCTCCGAGCTCGCCGGATGGGCCCAATACGGCTGGTGCGCGTCGCATTCGCGCTGGTTCTGGGGGCTGCGACTGCACCTGATCACCACCCCGGCGGGGCTGCCGATCAGCTTCGCCCTGGCAGGCGCCAAGGCCGACGAACGCGACACCTGCGCCGCCATGATCGACCACGCAGACCTGGCCCGCCCCGGCCAGACGCTCATCGCCGACAAGGGCTACCGCAGCAAAGACTTCGAGAACCGGCTCAACGACGCCGGGATCACCCTCATCCGGCCCGCCGCCCGCAACGAGCCCGCCCGCCCCCACCAGCGGTTCCTGCGCCCGTTCCGCCAGATCATCGAATCGGTCTGCGACACCCTCAAAGGCCAGCTCAGCCTCGAACGCCACAACGGCCGCACCCGCGCCGGCGTCGCCGTGCGCGTCCTGGCACGCATCCTCGCTCTCACCGCCGCCATCTGGCACAACAGAACCCACCACCCCCACCTGCCAGCACGCACCCTCACCCACTACGACCACTGACCCCTTGGAACCAATCATCTAGCACTCGGCGAGACACCGCTCGACGTGGTGAATCTCCTGCTCACCAGCCTCGAACTCGACCCCGTGATGAGCCTCGAAGGTCTCGCCGAGACAGCGCAGCAATTCGACCCTGCAGTGCTGCCACGACAGCCGTGGGTGTACGAACCCCCCGCGCTTAAAGGTGAGGCACAGACGCAATAGCTGTGGAGCCTTACTCCATGACCCGGAGCTGGCCCGGAATGAACATCTTCTTCAGCTTGCGACCAGGGAACAAAGGCGCCAGCGCGATCGCGGCCAACGCCACGACGAACGACGCCGCCATCTCCCACCAGCGCACCGACACGATCATCCCGACATCGGGCACAGCCGTCGGCATCTGGAACAGCGCCATCCACAGCAACAGGGCGTAGCCGAACAGACCGCCGAGCACGACGGCAACCACGCCCAGCAGCAGCCCCTCCACCGAGAGGTTCGCGATCACCCGCCGCACGGGTATGCCGTAGGCGAACATCGTGGCGTGATCGCGGGAGCGCTCGTCGACATTGATGTTGGCGGTGTTGAACGCGATCAGCATCACCAAGAAGATGACGAAGATCCGCGTGATGACGAACACGCTGCTGGACTGCTCCAGCGAATCCTCCAAGGACTGGAACGTCTCATTCAACCCCTGCACCAGTGCCACGCCCGTGCCGCTGCCGAAGAGCGCTCGCTTCACGTCGTTCAGGCTGCTGCCGTCTGCCGGCACGCCGGTCACGATGTTGGCAAGACCGCCGAAGCCCCAGGTGGACACCTGCGAGAGATCCATGTAGGCGTTGAGCCGCAGCGGATGCGGATGGATCGCCGCGACGGGCAGGGTGCGCGTGCTGTAGGTGAATGCCCCGTCGACGAGCGCCGGATGCGTCACGATGACATCATCGCCGACCCCCACACCGAAGTCACGAGCGGCCTTGTCGGCGAGCACGATGCCCGGCGATCCCCGCGACAGCGCTCCCTCCGTCGCGGTCGGTGTCCACACGGCGCTGCCGAAATCGACGAAGCGGACCGCGAGATCCAGCCGGATCGGGTCGTCGGCGGCTTCTGACGTGGCGGCGGTGACATTGGCCCCGAGCACCATCGCCGGCTCGCCGAGTTGCACCGTCGGATTGGTGAGCACGTCCTGGACCTGCGGCGAGTTGACCGGGTAGAAGGAATCCAGCTGCACCGTGAAGCGGTCAGGCTCGCCACCGAGCAGTTCTTCGTTGCCGTCGTCAAGCGTGGCCGTAAAGGTGCTGCCCAGCCCCAGCATGGCGAACATGATCGCCAAGCTCATGGTGAAGGTCAGCAGCGTCAGGAACGTCCGGCGGGGAGCCCTCATCAGGTTCCGGAACGGCATCCGCTCGAGGCTGCGGCCCGGCAGGGGGATGCGGCTGATGATGGGCCCCAGACTGCCGCCCCTCGATGCCAGATGACTTGAGCGAATCGCGTCGACCGGCCGCACCCTGACGGCGCGCAGGACAGGCCAGAGCACGGCAAGCACCGGCACTGCGAATCCGAGCGCCATGGCCTGCGCGTAGATGCCCGCCTGGAAGGGCTGCTCGAAGATCGGCAGCCACGCAACCTCCTGCACGACGGTCACCGTCTGGAAGGCGATCGCGTAGCCCACGGCGACGCCCAGGATCATGCCGATGATGCCGATCTGCAGACCGATCAGCAGCGGCCGGATGACGATCGTCCGGGGATGCTCCCCGATCGCCATGGAGTTGCCGATCTCGCGCCGCTGTGCTTCGACCATGCGGGCCGAGAAGTTGAGCGCGGCGAACGCAGCTCCAACGAAGAGCAGGAGCGAGATGGCGTTGTAGATGCCCTGGTCGATCTCCGGCGAGCCGGTCAAGCCGATGTACGAGGGCGTCGCCTCTCGGGTGAGGACGTCCAGCAGTACACCGCCTTGCGACGCGGCGGCTTCGGTGAGCTGCTGGGTCACCGCCGCAGCGTCGGCACCGGGCTCCAGGGTGAGCACCAGGTCGTTGACCACGCCAGACCGACCCGAGATGTCCTGCGCGGCGGCCAGCGGAGCGAAGAGCACCGCCAGGTTGGACCTGCCGAGCGATCCGTTCCCCTCAATGATGAGGAAGAACTCCGGTGACACGGCAGAGCCGACGTAGTCCACGCCGACGTCGCCGCCCACAGTCAGCGCGCCGCTCGTCGGCAAGTCCCAGAAGGTCGAGAAGCCCCGATTGACCAGCACCTGCGGTGTTGCGCTGTTCGAGACCGGCCGCGCAGCATCGTCGATCAGGTAGACGTCATTGACGACGGGCTCGCTCCCCGACAGGTCCATGCCGACAATGCGCCCATGCACCAGCAGTTCTTCGCCGTCGACGACGGTCTCGACCTGGGTGTCGAACAGGAGGCGTTCGTTGTAGCGGTCGATGCCGTCGATCTCGCTGGCGATGCGAGCAAGCGAGCCGGCCGGTACATCCCCGCCCTCGCCGACCGTCGCCCGCAGGTCGTACATGCTGGTGGCCTCGAGGCTCTTGTCAATGGAGGTGAGCCTCCACTGCGTCACGCTCGAGAGGCCCGCGTACAGCCCGATGCCGATCGCCAGCGTGAAGCCGATGGCGACGATCTGGATCCAGCGTTTGCGCGCGTCCCGCAGGGACCACCGCAGCCGGAACAACCACATGGCTGCGGGCCTACCAGTGCAGTTCGGACAGCGGGGTTTTGCCGCCCTCGGGTGGACCGTCGCTGATGATCTGCCCGCTGCTCATCTCCACGACGCGGTCGGCCATCCGGGAGATCTCGCGGTTGTGGGTCACCACGAGCACTGCCCGGTCCTGGTTGGCTTGCTCGGCGAGCAATTCGAGAATCTGGGCACCCGTCTTGAAGTCCAGCTCGCCTGTGGGCTCGTCAGCGAGCAGCACCGGGTTGCCGGTGGCGAGTGCTCGCGCAATGGCGACGCGCTGCTGCTCACCGCCCGACAGCTCATGCGGGAAGTGACCGAGCCGGTGGCCGAGCCCGACGGAGTCGAGTATGTCGGCAGGATCGGCCGATCCGCTCTTGCCGGAGACGTCCATGCCGAACTCGACGTTCTCGGTTGCGGTCAAACCCGGGAAGAGGTTGAAGCTCTGGAAGATGAAGCTGACCGTCTCGCGCCGCAGCGCAAAGAGCTCGCTGCGGCTTGACGTGGTGAGATCGCGTCCCCCGACGGTCACCTTGCCAGACGACGGCACGTCCAGGGCACCGATGATGTTGAGCGTCGTGGTCTTGCCGCTGCCGGATGCACCAAGCACGACCACGAACTCTCCGGTATCGACGTGCAGGTCGATACCGGCCAGCGCCGTGACCAGCACGGGACCCACCTCGTAGTGCTTCGTGACGCCTTCGAGATCGATCACCTCAGAGATCTCCCCAGTCGCTGCCGACGTCGGTAATGGTACGAACTACTGAAACTCTCGACCGTCATCATGGTCGCTCGGCATTGCTCCAAGACGCTACTGCTCGCTGGCTAGTCCGTGGGCTACTCAGCCAGGTGAACCGCACCCGTTGTTTCCCGCTCTTGTTCCCGTATTTCGTGCGATTGGGCTCACGGGCCGCTCGGGCCCGGGCCTCAGCAGCTCGGCCAGTAGCTGAGCGGTCGCTGCTCGGGCGGCGGCACCGGCCGATTGGCCAGCATCCGAATGTCCGAGATGAGCACACTGCGGGTGTCGGCCGGGTCGATCATCTCGTCGATGCGCATCGTGCCGGCTGCTTCGAAGGGGTTCGTCGCCTCAGCCACCTCGGCCACGAGCTTCAGCCGCTCGGCCTCGCGCTCGTCGGGATCGGCGATGCGCGAGAGCTTCGAGCCGAACGCCACGTTCACGCCGACTTCAGGATCCATGAAGCCGACCTCCGCACCAGGCCAGCAGTAGATGCCATGGCTCGGCATCCGGGAGCCGTTCATGGCCTGCCAAGCCATGCCGAATGCCTTGCGCAGGCACACCGTGAGCGTGGGCGTGGACGCATTCTGCAGCGCATGCATCATGCGAATGCCCCAGTGGAGCATCAGGTCGTGCTCGACGCGTTTGCCAACCATGAAACCCGGCACGTCCACCAGGAAGATCATGGGGATGTTGTATGAGTCGCACACGGTCGCGAGGCGAATGACCTTGTGGCAGGCCTGCGGGTCGAGGGTTCCCGCCTGAAACATCGGGTTGTTGGCAATGACGCCCACCGCGTACCCGTCCAGCCGGGCGAGCGCGCACACCACATTGCGGGCGTAGTTCGGCTGCATCTCAAAGACGGACCCCGGGTCACAGATGCGGGCGACGACGCGTCGCATGTCGTAGCCGCGGGTGCGCCGGGCCGGCACCATCTTGGCAAGCTGGGGGTCGGGTCCGTCATCTCCTGTCGGCTCGGCCCGTGGCGCTGGCTGCCACGCATTCGACGGCATGTACGACAGCCACCGCCGGACTGCCTCATACCCCTCCTCGTCGGTGTCGACGCCGAGATCGATCTGCCCAGTGATGCGAGCGTGCACGTCCACACCGCCCACGTCCTCGAATGAGATGACCTCGCCGGTGGCGATCTCGAACACTTTCGGCGAGGTGACTGCCAAGCACGAGCCGCGCACCATGACCACGTAGTCGCTCATGGCCGACACGAACGACGAGCCGCCGAACGACTGGCCGCAGATCATGGTGGCCATCGGCACCCGGTGACGCCGCTGGGCCATCTCGAACATGGCACCGGGTTCGGAGATGCCCTCCGAACCCATGAGATC
This sequence comes from Candidatus Poriferisodalis sp., assembly GCF_965219595.1. Taxonomy (NCBI): domain Bacteria; kingdom Bacillati; phylum Actinomycetota; class Acidimicrobiia; order Acidimicrobiales; family Candidatus Poriferisodalaceae; genus Candidatus Poriferisodalis; species Candidatus Poriferisodalis sp. The sequence continues at coordinate 1,758,224 of NZ_OZ244781.1, read as the reverse complement.
GGGAATGCGGCCGCCGCCGGTCTCGCCGAAGTGCACGACAGGAATGCCCATGGTGAGCGCGCGGTCGTAGAGGCGGGTTTCCTTGCGAGTGCCCACGATGGAGCTCGAGCCGCGCAGCACGGTGATGTCGTCACCGAACACTGCCACCGGCCGGCCGTCCACATTGCCGTGCCCGCCGATCTTGCCGTCGCCGGGCGTGATGTCGCGCATCTCGGGACGGAGCGACCGGCTGAACGTGCCGATCTCACGGAAGGAGCCGTCGTCGAGGAACGCATCGATGTGCTGGCGGATCGTCCGGTCGCCTTCGGCCTCCATGGCGCGGACCTTCGACGCGCCGCCCATGTCCCGCCGGATCACCTCGGCTCGGGCCTGCATCTCGGCAACCCGTTGCTCGTGGCTGATCGCGTCGCCGTCGCCGTATTCAGCCATTGCTTGCCTCCTGCACTAGAGCCTCCTCGCCATTATTTCCGCTCTTGTTCGCTGCGCTCACGGGCCGCTCTGGCCACGGCTTCGCCGTTCGGCTCAGCCTCAGGCATCCGCATAATCAGCGAGGATCTGCCCGTATGTCTCGCCGAGCTGGGGCGGTCTGCGCCCGGGCACCATCACCTGGCTGACGCCGAGCTCGACGAGCTGATCGAGGTGAGCGCGGTCGGTCCCGCCGGTCGTCCACATCTCGATCTCACTTGGGTCGCGTCCCGCGGCCTCGGCATAGCGACGCGTCGCTTCGAAGAGCCCCGCGAGCACCTCAGCAGGCCGTTCGGCCGGGAAGAACACGTTGCCGAGCTCACCGGCGCGCCGGGCGGCGCGGTCGCTGTGGCCGCCTACCAGGATCGGCACCGGCTGCTGGATGGGCTTGGGCTGAGAGTAGACCGGGTCGAAGTCCACGAACTCGCCGTGGAACTCGGCTTCCTCCTCGGTCCACAGCACGCGCAGCGCCGCGATGTACTCGTCGGTGCGCGCACCCCGACGATCAAAGGGCACGCCGAGTGCGTCGAACTCTTCGCGCAGCCATCCCACGCCGATGCCGAAGTCGAAACGCCCGCCGCACAGGCGGTCGAGCGAGGCGATCTCCTTTGCCAGGATCAGGGGGTTGCGCTGGGGCAGTATGAGAATGCCGGTCGCCAGGCGGATGCGGGTGGTCACTGCGGCGGCATAGGCCAGCCAGATGAGCGGGTCGGAGTGATCGAGCTGGCTGGCGCCCTTGAACAGGCGCCCGCCGTCGTCGTAGGGGTAGGTGGAGCTGTACGACTTCGGTACCACCACGTGCTCGATCGCCCACAGCGAATCGAAGCCGACTTCCTCAGCGGTCTGCGCGGTCTCCTGCGCCGCAGCGCCATCGACGTTGCCCATCAAGTTCGCTGAGATCAGGCCGAATCTCATCTGGAAGCCCCTGTCCGCCGCGCTCGGGCGGCGCGGCGGCGAACATCATGGCCGATCAGCGCCGCGGATTCCCGCGGCGCCGAAATTCGCTTGCCGCACATTGCCGACTCGGTTGGTATGGCGAGCAGTGACCGACCAGGAATTCCTGCGCAGACTCCGCCGCTACGCTCGCAAGCGTGGGCTGCAGATCGAGTATCGGCCTGACCACGGCAAGGGCAGCCACGCCGAGGTGTGGCTGGGAGATCGCAAGACCACACTGCCGAGAGGCGAGATGAAGCCAGGGACGTTTCGCAGCATTCTGCGCGATCTGGGAATCGACAAGCAGGAGTTCTGAGACATGCCGCATGCGTATCCGTGCACTGTCGAACTCGACGAAGAGCACCTGCGCGACACCGGCCGGGAGGGCTACAACGCAACGTTTCCTGATGTACACGGGGCGCACACCTGCGGAGACACGCTCGAAGAGGTGAACGGCCGACTACGTGACTGCCTCGAGACGGCGCTCAACTTCTGCGTGTACGACGCCCAACCGCTGCCAGAGCCAAGCGAGCCGGCGCCGGGTCAGGTCGTCGTGGCGGTGTCGCCCGGGGTGGCTTCGCAGTTCGCGCTCCACGAGGCCATGCTGGCTCAAGGCGTCACCGCTGCAGAGTTGGCGGGCCGCATCGGCATGCGCCCTTCGCACGCCAAACGGCTCACCGACATCTACCGGCCCGCCAAGCCCGACGAGGTCGAACGAGCTCTCGCCGCCCTCGGCCTGCAAATGGTCAGCGAAGCCGCACCGCTCGAGCAGTGGGCGCCAAGCGAGGAGCCTGCGACCGTCGCCTGACGTGCAGTCCCCGCTACTCGTCGGGATTGTGGAATCGCGCCGCCTTGGCCAGCTCGCGCACTTCGGCCCGCTCATCGGGCGTCAGGCACTCGAAGTCGGGCGCATGCAGCTTGTCGGTGAGCGACTCGATCTCCTCGCGGGCATCGCCGAGATCACTGACGTCGGGGTAGGGCTTGGGCCAGCCGAAGAACTCGGCATTCCATTCGCCGGCAGGACCCGACAGGATCGCCTCGAGCGGCCCCATGCCCAGCGCCTGCACGGCAACCGCATGCCGGCCGAAGCGCAGCTCGCGCATGATCTGTGCCATGAAGAAGGCATGAGCCGGGCCGGGTTGGCCTGGTCGAGGCATATCCCGCCAGCCGACAAAGGTCGGCGCACCCTGGGGAACTGCAGCGTCGACGACCCGCTCGAGCAGCTCCCCCAAACGCTCCGCGCCCTCCATCCCGGCGAGTCGCTTCTCGCCGTACTCGGTGCAGATGTCGGCCCAGATCAGCGCCCCCTGCGACGGGCTCATGACCGCGCGGCCCGCTTCGACGGCCGAGCGCATGGTGTCGGGATTCCAGAAGAACGCTGCGCCGATCACGTTGTCGACCGGGCACTCGCCGAGCACACCCAGCCGGCCGGTTGCATACGCCCCGAGGCCCTCGGCCATGCCACGCTGCGCGGCCTTCTCCAGGGTGGACGGGTCCATCAGCCAGTCCATCGCCAGCATTCCCACTGAGCCGCGCATGCTGCGCGCTACCGCCGTTGTCTCCATAACCGTGTTCTCCTGCGTTCTCCTGCTTCGATTCGGACCGACGCTAACCGTCGGGTCCTCGACCGTGCATGGCTCCACTGCGCGTGAAACGTGCTGGCTCTGCGGCAGCACGTACGCACATCGCGGCAACGGCTTCGGCCCGGCCACGGAAGGTCGAGAATCTGCCTAACATTAGATTTTGGTCGCGGCACAAGCGGCCAGAGGTAGGGGGCACGTCATGCACGTCGGTTACTCGGCTGTTTTTCAGAATCCGGAGAACGCACTCTCGGACCGCGAGGTCTGGGAGCAGGAGATCCGCATGGTCGAGGAGGCCGAGGATCTCGGCTTCGACTCGATCTGGACGGTGGAGCACCACTTCACCGACTACACGATGTGCCCCGACCCGGTGCAGTTCCTGACCTGGGTCGCCGGCAAGACAAACCTGCAGCTCGGCACCGCGGTCATCGTGCTGCCGTGGCACGACCCGATGCGCGTCGCTGAGCAGGTCACGATGCTCGACAACCTGTCCGACGGCCGGCTGATCTTGGGCATCGGCCGCGGCCTGGCGCGGATCGAGTACGAGGGCTTCCGGGTGGACATGAACTCCAGCCGGGAGCGGTTCCTGGAGTACGCCAAGATGCTCATCGAGGGCCTCGAGCAGGGCTATGTGGAGCACGACGGCGAGTTCGTCACCCAGCCCCGCCGTGAGATCCGCCCCCGGCCGGAGCACTCGTTCAAGGGACGCACCTACGCCGCTGCCGTGTCGCCTGAAGGCATGCCGCTCATGGCACAGCTCGGCATCGGCCTGCTGGTGATCCCCCAGAAGCCCTGGGAGATCGTCGAATCCGACTTCGCCGCGTACCACGGCGAGTGGGCCAAGCACCACACTGCACCGCCGCCCCCGCCCCTGTCAGGCGGCTTCTGCTGGGTGGACACCAACGCAGATCGTGCCGAGGAGAAGGCGATGGAGCACATCGGCAACTACTACGGCACGGTGATGAAGCACTACGAGTTCGGGCCCAAGCGGCCGCACGAAGGCGTCAAGGGCTACGAGTTCTACGAGGGCATCTCGAAGTACATCGACCGCCACGGGGCCCGTGGCGCTGCCGAGGACTTCACCCGGCTCATGCCCTACGGGACGCCAGATCAGGTGCTTGAGAAGCTGCAGATCATCAAGGACAAGATCGACATGGCGGCGTTCTTCCCGAACCTCTGCTACGCCGGCATGACCTGGACCGAGGCGCGCCGCAACCGCGATCTGTTCGCCACCGAGGTGCTGCCTGTGCTCAAGGAGTGGGACGCCCCGCCCGTGGGCCTCGCCGCCACCGAACCAGTGACCGCAGCTGCCTAGCAGACTGCTGACTGTGCTGCGGCGTTCAGTCGGCGAGCAGATCCTGGTGCTCGCCGAGACGTGGCGCCCGTGTGGAGCGCCACGGCGTGGCTGAGAACCTGTAGGGCGCGCCTGGGTAGGTGACCGGGGTGCCGTCGTGATCGATCTCGACGGGAAAGCCCCGGGCCACGAAGTGCTCGTCGGCCAGCATCTCCTCTGGCGAATAGACGATGCCGCAGGCGAGGCCGATCGACTGCAAGCCCACGAACAGTTCGTGAGCGCCGAGGCGCTCGGCAAGGAAGTTGATGGTGTCGCGGCCGGCTCCGAACACTTCCGCGCTGAGCGGATCGGCGTCGAGGTGCAGGATGTCGATCTGCTCATAGCTCTCGCCCAGCTTCAGCAGCTCGGTATAGGGGCACTCGCTGGCTAGGCCCAACTCGGCCAGCCACCCTGAGAGGGCTGCGAACTCGGGTCCGCGCCGGGGCGGCACGCCGGTGTTGAGCCAGCGCCCGTCTGCACAGCGCACCTGGGTGGGCTCGGAGATCTGCGGAAGGGCGTGGCGGCCGGTCTGGCGCTGCACATCGACCTGCTGGTTCAGCCAGAAGTAGGTCGCGAACTCACAGGTCAGATTGGCGGCAGCGAGCATGGAGACGTCGATGAGCTGCCCGCGGCCTGAGTCCTCCCGCCACATCAGCGCTGCCATCAGCGTGGCGGCGGCGTAGTGGCAGGCCATCTGCAGGCCCTGGTTGCCGCCGCCTCGCACCGGAGGAATGGTGTGATCGTCGTAGCCGCACGACCACACGGGACCGCCTTCAGCCAGCACGGTGAGATCGGTGGCCGGAGGGTCGGAGCGCTCTCGCCCGTTGTGCGTGATCGACACCCAGATGAGCCGTTCGTTGCGCCTGCCGGCATCGGTCGAGGGCTGGGCTGCGCCGGTCGCCGCGTGCGAAACCGCGCCGAGCTGGCGCCAGTCGAGCCCCGCTGCGTCGAGACGGCCGAGCGGCTCGGCTTCGATCACCATGTCGGCGGTGCTCACAAGTCGGCGGAAGTCATCAGCACCGACGGTCTCGTCGAGGTCGAGCACGACCGAGCGCTTGGAAGTGTTGTAGTGCCACCACCACAGCGCCTGTTCCCGATCGGGCTCGTCGCCGGCGAACGGCTCGTAGGCGCGCATCGGCGACCCGCCGGGCGGCTCGACCACGATGACGTCGGCGCCCATGTCGGCGAGCAGCTTGCCTGCGAGCGCGCATCGTTCTGAGGTCAGCTCGATGACGCGGACACCGTCGAGGGGGCGGGGGCTTGCTGGGGACGAGGCATCGAACGCAGACATCAGATGACCCCGTCGGCTTCGAGCTCGGCAATCTCGTCGGCGCTGCGGCCGAGCACCTCGCCGAACACGTACGGGTTGTCCTCACCCAAGCACGCAGCGCCACGGCCGATCGCCCAGTCGGTCTCCGACAGGCGGACGGGCAGGCCCTCGACCCGGGTGTCACCTACGGCGCTGTGCGGCACGGTGACCCACAGGCCCCAGTCCCGGGTGCGGGAATCGCCGTCGATGCGCTCGCTCGGGCGCAGCACCGGCGCAGCGGGCACACCCGCCGCGACGAGCGATCCCGCAACATCGTGCTTGGGGCGGCCGGCCGTCCAGCTGCCGACTAGACGCTCCAGCTCGTCCTCGTGCGCCAAGCGCCCGGCGAGGCGCGCCCACCGCTCGTCGCCGGTCCACGGCTCACCGACCGCTCCGGCGAAGCGCTGCCAGTCGTCATCGTGGCGCACCGCAATCGCGACCCACTCGTCGTCGCCGTCGCAGGCCCATATGCCGTGAGGTGCCATCGCGGGTGATTGGGATCGGTTGCTGTTGGGCATCCCGCTTCGTCGGGCCGGGCGGCCGTTCACAGTGAAGTCCAGCGACGCGGCGCCATGGAGCGTTCCTGCTGCCTCGATGCACGCGAGGTCGACCCATTGGCCCTGGCCGGTGCGCCGCCGGTGGAACAGCGCCATCAGGATCGCCGTGGCCATGTAGTAGGCGCCGGTGTGGTCCATGAACGAGTAGCCCCAGCCGGCGGGCGGCAAGTCGGGCAGCCCCGACTGGAACGTGAGACCCGACACGGCCTGCACGATCGGTCCCCACGAGCGGAAACTGCCATAGGGCCCATCGGCCCCGAAGCCGCAGTTCGACACGTAAACGATGTCGGGTTTGATGCGCCGCAGCGCTTCGTAGCCGAAGCCGAGCCGCTCGAGCACGCCGGCCGCGAAGTTCTCAGTGACGGCGTCGCTAACCGCAACCAGGTCGCGGAGCAGTTCTTTGGCCCGGTCGTCGCGCAGGTTGAGCGTGATACCGAGCTTGCCGGCGTTGTGGTTGTTGAACGAGCCTCCGGCTTCGATGCCGCGGTGGTCGCCCACGAATGGCTGGGTGCCTCGCAGGATGTCCCACTTCCCCTGTCGTACCGGGTCTTCGATACGGATCACCTCGGCGCCGAGAGCCGCCAGGATCTTGGTGGCGCCGGCGCCCGCGAGCTGCCCGGTGAAGTCGCAGATGCGGATGCCGGCCAACGCTGCTGGTTCAGCCGTGGGCCACACCGGCGAACGGTGATCCGGCCCGATCACGGTACGAGGTCGCGCATAGGCGTACGGGCGCGGCCGGGCTCGTTTGCCAACGCTCGCGCGCGCTGCTGGCAGTCTTCGAGGGCATCTCGCAGCGTTGCCGTCCATGCCGTCATGTCCGGTCGCCTGGCACGGCCGCCATCGGGTCCGGTCGGCGGCGCGAGCGGCTCGCCCACCACGATCGCTACCTGCGTCCGCTTCGGGAACTTCGCGCCGCTGGGCATCGCCTCGCGCGTGCCCGCAATGCCCACCGGCAGCACCGGTGCCCCCGACTTCGCCGCCAGCCACGCAGTGCCGTCGAACACGGGGCCGATGTCGTCGGAGGGCTGACGTGTTCCCTCCGGAAAGACCAGCATCGCCGCGCCGCCCTTGAGCAGGCCGAGCGCTGCGCGCATCGCATCCAGGTCGGCCTCGCCGCGTCGCACCGGAAACGTGCCGATCGAGCGCATGAACCAGCCGAGCGGCTTGGGATGGAAGAGCTCCTCTTTTCCGAGGTACCGGACCCGGCGATGGGTGAGGCCGCCGATGAGAGGGCCGTCGAGGTGGCTGCGGTGCACCGGCGCGTAGATCAACGGGCCGTCCGCCCGCAAGCGTTCGAACCCGGTGGCGCGCAGCCGGAAAATGCGAAAGAGCAGGATGCGTATCAGTCCCCGCGCCGCCCGCCACGCCAGTAGCCCAGCGAGACCGTCATCGGCCAGCAGTCCGCCCGGCCTGGTCAGGTGTCGCAATCGCTTGCCGATGTCCACACGGTGATTCTGGCGTTTCTCAGTGGTCGCGCGACGACCCGGCTCGCTGACGCAACGGCGATGGCCGGGCATGCCAGCCACCATGGGCATCCGCCTGACGGTCGGCGCTGACTACTCTGCGCGTCAGAGCGAGGGGAAGCACGATGCCGGTTCCTTCAGACATGGTTGGCGAGGTGATCGGGCCGATCACCCACGATGTGGACGAGCGCTGGACGATGGCCTACGCAGCGTCGCTCGGCGACACCCACGATTGCTATTTCGACACGCTGGGCGACGACGGCGTGGTGGCGCACCCGATGTTCGCCGTGTGCCCGGAGTGGCCCGTCATCGTGGCAGGCCGCGATATCTCCGACCGCTGGGGCATCACACCCGACGAGGTCCGGCGCTCAGTGCACGCCACCCATGACTTGACGGTGCACCGGCTGGTGCGCCCCGGCGACCATCTCACCACCAGCGTCACCTACACCGGTGTCGAGCAGCGCAAGCCCGGCACCTACCAGACCATGCGCATCGACACTGCCGATGCCGACGGGAACCCGGTTGCCACGACGTACCAGGGCGGGGTGTTCCTCAACGTCGAGACCACCGGTGGCAACAGGCCCGATCCCGACGCCCCTGCCGAGCCGGACTTCGGCGACCTGCCCGCCGAGCCGCTCGCCGAGATCGGGGTGCCAGTGGCACACGGGGCAGCACACGCCTACACCGAATGCGCCCGCATCTGGAACCCGATCCACACCGACGCCGCGGTCGCCCGCAAGGCCGGGCTGCCGGGCATCATCCTGCACGGCACCGCCACGCTTGCGCTGGGCGTCTCGGCCGTCGTCGACGCCGTTGCCGACGGCAATCCCCACCGGGTGCGCCGGATCGTCTGCCGCTTCCGCGCCATGGTGCTCATGCCTTCGACCATCACCGTACGCATCTGGGACGTAATCCCCATCAGCGACGGCAGCGGCGCAACCGAGGCCGTGCGCTTCGATGTGCTCAACGCCGAGGGCGGCCCCGCAGTCGACCGCGGTGTCATCTTCTTGAGCGACTGACCTCAGCTGCCGAGCGACGTCGGCGCCTCGGCGTCGCAGAGCCGGTCATCAAGCAGGTCGGTTGCTGCGGCCCCCGAGCGGTTCAGCTCAGGTGCTGGGCGAAATGATCCAGCGTGCGCTGCTTGGCAAGTGCTGCCGCATCGGGGTGAAAGCTGGCACGCGCGTCGCAGTTGAAGCCGTGATCGGCACCGTCGTAGATGTGCACGGTGATGTGATCCCAACGCTCGTCAATGGCATGCACATTCTCGAGCGGGATGCCGTGGTCCTCGGTGCCGAAGTGCAGCAACAGCGGTGCGGTGGGTCGCTCGTCGAGGTGGGGCATGATCTGCCCGCCGTAGTAACCCGACGCCGCCGCAATCTTGTCGGCTAGCCGGGCTGAGGCCACGTAGCACATCGACCCGCCCCAGCAATAGCCGACGATGCCGACCTTGCCGCCGTCGGCAGCGCAATCGGCCGCCGCCGAGATGTCGTCCATGACCTGGTCCACAGTGAGATCTTCGAAGGCGATCTTGCGCCCGACGTCAATGCCCTCGGCGTTGTAGCCGAGTTCGACGCCGCCCTGCACACGGTCGAACAGTGCGGGCGCTACCGCCAGGTAGCCGTCGGCCGCATAGCCGTCGGCGACGCTACGGATGTGGTCGTTCACACCGAAGATCTCCTGCACGACCACCACACCGCCCTTGGGCGGACCGTCAGGATCGGCCCGGTATGCGCTGAAGGTCACGCCGTCTGAAGCTGTCAAGGAAATCGTCTGTCCCATGGCGCCAATGTCTAGCGGCCCGAGCACCGCCGATGATTTGGCAGCCACCACTTTGGCCGCCGTCCACGGGTTTCCTAAGGTGCTCGGTCATGGACGGCCCCGGCGAGTCAAGCAACGAGCACGACCTCGCAGCCGAGCGACATCGGTGCGAGCGGTGGTTCGTTCACCGAGGCCTGCCGCACCTGATACACGACTATTCGGCAAGTTCCGATGTGCTGACCCGCGCTGCGCCGTTTCTGGCGTTTGTGGTGTTCATCGAGTTCTTCTTCGTGTTCGGAGACCGGTGGACGGGCTGGGCCCAGGCCGGAATCTTCGTGGTGGGTTCAACAGTGATGGCCGGCGCCATGGCGCTCGTGAACCGGATCCGCGGCCGACGCCTGTGGCAGCTTCCCGAGCGGTTCGGCATCACCGAGGTGCTCGCCTATCTCGGGCTCGGCGCCGTCTTCGCCGGTCTGGGATCTTCCAATGCCGTCATTGTCGACGCAGCGCTCGCCCTGGGTTTGAACGCGGTGCTGCTCGTCGGCGCATACGTAGTGACGAGCTGGGGCCTGCTGCCGATGGTGCGGTGGTCGGTAGGCCAACTGTGGCGCCAGGTGGGTCAGATGATGACGCTGCTGGCCAAGTCGCTCCCGATACTGCTGGTGTTCTCGGCGTTCATCTTCCTGAATGCCGAGATGTGGCAGGTAGCCAACGACTTCACACTGCCGTTCTTCGGCATGGTCGCCCTGCTGCTCATGGCAGTCGGGGCGCTGTTCGTCATTATCTCGGTGCGACGCCTTGCGGTGGACATGGCCCGCTTCCCGTCGTGGGCCGATGTGCGTTCTCGCTGCGCGAACACTCCCGTGGCGAAGTTGGTGCCCGCCGAGGAGGCCCCGCCTCCGGACTCACCGCCGCTGGGACGCCGGGCTCGATTCAATGTCAGCCTGCTGCTGTTCGTGGCCCAGAGCATCCAGATCGCGCTGGTGGCGGTGATCGTGACGTGCTTCTACGTGCTCTTCGGCATCTTCACCGTGCGCGAGAGCACACTGCTGCAGTGGACCACGCTGAGCCAGGTCACCTGGGAAGGCTCGTGGGTCGTGCGTCTTCCGCTCTGGAGCGGCGAACTGCTGTTCAGCCGCCAACTCGTGCTGGTAGCGGCCTTCATCGGGCTGTTCTCCGGCCTGCAGTTCGCCGTGTCGGTCGTACTCGACTCCAGCTACCGCTCAGAGTTCGCCGAGGACATGACCGAGGAGCTGCGCGAGGCACTGGCCGTGCGAGCCGTCTACCACCGAACCTTGGTCACCGAAACGCCCTGAGCTCGGCGCCACCGACATCTGCTCACCTCAGCCTGACCGCTTGATCAACGACCCGATCTCCTCGGCAGCTCGGTAGCGGGACGCGAAGCTCGGCAGCACCATCAGCTGATCGAGACCGGCAGCCTCAAGCTCGGAGATCTTCTCCACCAACTGATCGGCCTGGCCCACGATGCAGGCTGCTTCGATGAGCTCCGGAGTCGCGAACTGGACCTCGTCGGGGTGCAGATACGTGCCGTGGCCAGCATGGATGCGATAGTGGCGTTCGGCTTCCGGACTCTGCTCCACCAGCGCGACATAGTCGTCCCACACGCTGCGGAGGTGGGGCGTCGGGTCGACCCCGAACTGGCGGAAACGCTCATAGGCATAGTGGAGGCCCATCACCGCCATCGGTCCACATTGCTCGACGACACGATCCGAGGTGAGGTCCTCGCCCGGCTCGAGCACCGCCATCGCCGTCAAAGTCGTCAGCTGGAAGCTGTCCTCGTCGAACTCGCGACCGGCACCGGCGGCGCCGCCTGCAGCATTTGCCAGGCAACGCTCAACTGCACTGCGCTGGGGTGGCACCGCTGCGATCAGGCCGTCACCGTACGCACCGGCGAGGGCCTGCCCCTTCGGCCCGAACGCCGAAACGTGGATCGGCACCGGATCGATGACGTTGACGAACCCCAGCTCGGCCATCTGGAACGCGACGTCAGTGGTCTTCCCCCCGTGGGTGAACGGTGCTTCTTCGCCCCTGAGCAGTCGACGTGTGGTGTCGAGGAACGCCTCGAACTCAACCAGGCGCGCTGGCTTCCGTGCCATCAGCCGCCACGCCGTGAAGCCGTTACCCACGCCCAGGAACGTTCGACCGGGAGCCAACACGTTGATGGTGGCGATGCTGTGCGCTGTGACCGGCGCGACCCGAGTATCGACGACCGATACGCCAGTGCCCAGCTTGATGCGCGTGGTGCGGTCGGCTGCCAGTGCCATGCACGAGTAGCAGTCAGACCACAGCATCTGTGAGTCGGCGAACCAGGCCGCATCGAAGCCCAGGTTCTCGGCCCGGACCACCAAGTCGATGTCGTCGATCTTCGAATGCAGACAGATCCCGAACTCCATTGCCCCTCTTTCTTGATGCTGGGTGTGATCGGTCGGTCAATCTTCGAAGCCGAAGGGCCGTGCCGGGTTCTCGACGAGGACGCGGTGGAGCGATTCCTGGTCCGGTTCGTAACGGTAGAGGAAGTCGACGAGGGCCTCGTCGCTGCAGTAATCGATTTCTTGCTTTCGACAGGCATCGCTAGAGTCGCATCTCAACGAGATGCGGGAGGTCGAAGATGGCAGACATGCTGATTCCGGATGTTCCGGACGATGTTGTCGCTGCAGTCGATGCGAACGCGGACCGCGCGGGACTCTCGCGAGCCGACTACATGCACCGAGTGCTCCTGCGCGAACGCGACCGCGCGGCCGTCGCCGAGGCGCCGGCCCCTGAAGACCCACTGGAGTGCTTCCGCAGGCTTGCCGAGACGTTTGCCGACGCCCGAGATCCAGAGATCATGGCCGGCGCGTGGCGGTGACAGAGTGGCTAATTGACACCTCTGCGCTAGTTCGTCTCGATACCGCATCCGATGCCGCTGAGTGGTTCTCGCGCATCCAGCGCGGACTGGTACGAATCTCGACCGTCACAAGGTTGGAACTCGGCTTTTCCGCTCGATCTGCCGCGCAGTATCGGCAGCGCTTTGCGGAATTTCCCCTGAACAAGATGCTGACGCAAGACCTGACGCCGATGGCCGAGGGTCGGGCTGTCGAAGTTCAACTGCTGTTGGCGGAGCAGGGTCGCCACCGCGCTCCGTCAGTTGCGGACCTTCTGCTCGCTGCGACTGCCGAGCTCGCCGGACTCACCATTCTCCACGTCGACAAGGACTTCGAGCTCATCGCGGAGATCACCGGCCAGCCCGTCGAACGGCTCGCCATCGAATCGGCCGCTTGAGCTCAGCCGGTTTCAGGAGTTTCCCTCGCCTGGTCCACCACCTCGTCAAAGGCGTCAGCGAGCCATCGCAGTCGTGCCGCCACGGTTCGACCGGGTGCTGTCGACATGTAGTGAGGGTCGGCGGACTCAGGATCGGAGCGCGCGATCGCTCGTAGCCATCTGCTGCTGAGGAAGTCCAAGGCCGCCGCTACCTCGATACCGAGCGCATCACCGCTCAGCGCAGCCGTCTTCGCAAGCGAGAAACGGACCAGTTGTCGATTGGCCGGGCCGAAGTCGGCCGCGATGTCCTGAACGGCCTCGCCCACTTGCGCGAGCAGATCCCGGCGTGCTGTCGCTTGAGCGCGAGCATCTGCAATGGGACTGAGGTCAACAGCGCCCCCTCGCGGGTCACCTTCGGAGTCAACGAACAGCCAGAGGTAGTCGGCTACCGGCAACGGCACCTCAGCGTGATTGCGACACAACAACGCGAGTTGCTCAGCACTCAGCACGGTTACGGAGGCGTCAACCGCGAACTGCAGCAATCGAGACCGCGGACTCGGCCCCACGAGCACCGAGAACGCCGCTGAGTGCTGCTTCCGGTGCAGCGCCAGCGCCGGCCACGTCACCTGAAGGTCAGCGAGCCGGCCATTCGTCGCGGCCTTCGCATCGACCGCCACCAGGTAGCGCCATGATGTCGAGTCATCGGGTCTTTGAGCTTCCGGCGGTCGGACGCCCGTAAGCAGCACATCAGTCTGACCCGGGCCGCTCAAGCGCTCAGCGCCGAATCCCAGAAACGCGAACGCATCGCGCACGGCGACCTCGAATTCCTGATGCTTGGAACCGTCGCAAGACAGTGACTCCAGCCTGTCGCCAATCTCGGCAGCCACACCATGAGCGGATCGGCCCAACTTCGTACCGGGCGCCGCGGCCTCTCCGTCCCGATCCTCAATCGCGTCAACGTCGCTGCCTTCTCGTGTTTCGCCTTGCGTCGTCCCACCCGCGGAGTCGAGCGGGGTGACCGACATGTCTGCGCCCTTCAGTGACCCCACCGCGTCCGACCCAGCCGAGCAAGGTGGCGACACGTCATTCCGCAGCGGCGAGTCAGCCGACGGCACATACAAGTCAATCCGTTCCAAGAACGCAATTCCTGCGCCGTTTGCTTGGTAGGAATGGCCCGTAAGGTGTTCGGCAAGGCCTGCGGACCGGAGCCATCCGAGTCGATACGCGACTGGCGAGTCCTTCTTCCAAGCGAGTCCGTAGCGGCCGTTAGCCGTCTCAAGCAGGGATTTCCGTGTTCTAGGGCCTCGAATCTCGTGGAGCAATTCGCCCACGAACTGGAGATTCGCATGCATAGTGCCGATGATGATCTCCGGACGCTGCGCAGCCAAGTACCGGGCGCTCGGGGCCGCGACTCGGATTCGGCCGTGATGCTGATGCAACAAATCGCATCTGCGTATGAACCAGAGCTGCTGCTGGGCTACCCGAGGTCCCAGGTTGAACTCTGCCGCGTAGCGCTGCTGGAGCACTGCCTCAGTGGGTTCCTCGTCACGGCAAGTCTCCAGTATCCACCGGAGCGTTTCGAGGTACTGCGTGTAGCCGCCTGCAAGCGGCAGAACTGACTTTCCTCGCTGATCCCACGGCCTGGCCGTGGGCAGGACGGCTGCAATGTCGTCGGGCGCGGAGTCCATTCAGATGAACTCCATGCTGCGCCTAGTGTTCATGGGGTTAGGTCAGGCCCATGAAGCGGCGGGCGTTGGTGTAGACGACCTCGTCGCGCAGGCTGCTCACCTCGTCGTCGAAGCTCTCGAAGGTTTCGTTGAGCTCGGCGAGCGCGCCGGGGAAGGTGCAGTCGTAGTGGGGGTAGTCGGATCCCCACACCACGGTGTGCGCCAGGCCCATCGCGGCGACCTGCTCGAAGGCCTCGCCCTCGCCGGCTTCCATGGTCACGAAGCACTGCTCGGAGAAGATCTCGGTGGGGTCGCGCTTCAGCCGGGGCACGAGGTGGCCCATGGCTTCCTTGTGCTCGTCGAGGCGGTCGAGCCAGTACGGCAGCCAGCCCAGGCCCGACTCGAAGAATCCCACCCGCAGCATGGGATGGTCGTCGAGCACGCCGGAGGCCACCATCTCCATCACCGAGGCCATCTGCTCGAACGGGTGGCAGACCATATGGACGTAGAACTGGTTCTCGTAGCGGGTCTTGGCGAAGCTCGGCATCCCAGAGCCGAAGCTGCCGTGGATGCCGACCGTCAGGTCGTGGTGCTCGGCGGCTGACCACACGCGGTACATGTCGTCGGAGAACAGCTCAAGCCCGTTATACCGCTCGGGCCGGAAGGTGATGCCAGTCAGACCGGCATTGGCGACCTCTTCGATCACGGCCACAGCCCCGTCGATCGACTGCAGCGGGCACACGCCCATGCCGAACAGCCGGTTCGGATCCTCCGAGCAGAAGTCGGTCATCCAGCGGTTGTAGGCACGGGCATTCTCGACTGCGATATCGGGGTCGTTGATGTCACCCGAGATCAGCATGAGCGACGGGAACATCAGCGCCGCGTCGAGGCCCTCGTCGTCCATCACCGACAAGCGAGCGGCCGGGTCGTAGCTGCCGGGCACGATGTCGTCCCAGGTGACGTCGGTGCCATAGGCGTGCGGGATGCAGGCCGGCGCGATGCCGTTGCGCAGCCTCTTGCCCTCGACGAACATGGCATCGCTGCCGTCACCCATGATCCGGCACTGCGCGATCAGATCCCGGTACTTGGGATCGGCGTACTCCTCCCACACCGACGTCGGCTCGGCGATGTGCGCGTCCGCGTCGTACACCGGCACCTTGCCGTTGGCCGGCTTGGGTCCGCGGCTGCGGTCCTGGGTAGCGGATGTGGTCTCGGTCACCGTCATGTCACGGCCTCCCCATTGCCCCTGTGCGCCCATTCTGCCCCACTCCCGAGGCCCGGCGCGGAGCGAAACGGCGGCTGACAGAGCGGCTCAGCCCGTCGGGGCAAGCGAGATGTCGCCGTCGGCGATGCTGATGAGCCAGCGGCGGTACATCACCGTGCCCAAGTCGGCACCCTTGACGTGCATCTCCGCCGTGAGATCCACCGGCAGTTCCTCGGGCCGCTGCGACTCCACGATCGGCTGATCCTGACCCAGGATGACGTACTGCATCTCGTGGAAGTCCTGATCGCGGTCGTGGGCGTAGTTGCGTGCGACAAACGTGAAGCAACGTGTCCGCCGTCGGCTGACGGGTGCAACCACGACGAACAGCACGTAGTCCTCGGTGACGCCTGCGGAGCTGTTGAGCTTCATGGCGTTCGGCATGTAGACCCGGTAGCGCTTCCACGCGTCGTAGGTCTCCCCGACATGGGTGACGGCCGAGTTCTTGACATTGTCGGTGTACTCCACGAAAGGACCGGCCGTTATCCGCAGCTCGGCACCGTGGCGGCTCACCTCGTAGTCGGCGATCTCCGCTTCGTCCCGGTCGCCGAGAATGCCATGGTGGACATGAGCGAAGTGAGAGAAGTCGAAGTAGTTCTCCAAGCGCCGAGCCAGCGAACAGTTCCACTCATACGGCGGGAATCGCATGATGCGGTACTCGGGATCTTCGAGCTCGGGGAACTCCGCCGGCGGGAAGAGCGGCGTCTCGCCAGCCAGGCAGGTCCACACCAGCCCCGCCGCCTCGACAGCGGGATACACCGGCAGCTGGGCGACGAGCTGGCCGTTGAGCTCGGGGCGGGCCGGGATGTCTACGACCGTTCCTTCCCGGTCGTACGCCCAGCCGTGGTAGGAGCATCGCAGGTTGCAGCCATCGACCCTGCCCAGTGACAGCGCCGAGCCCCGGTGCCGGCAGACATCGTGGAAGACATGAGCCTCGCCGTTGAGGCGCGCCACCGCCAGGCGGGTGTCGAACAGGGTGGCCTGCAGGGGCTCGTCGGTCAGGTCGTCGGAGAACGCGACCGGATGCCAGAAGCGCTTGAGCTGTTCATACAGCCGCTCCTCGCCTGCCATGTCGAGCTGGGTGCTGCCGTGCAACTCGAGTTCCGCGGAGGCCCGCTCCGCGATGGGCCTCGATCGCTCTGCGATGGTCATGCTGTGCTTTCTCCCTCTCGTCGGACCACCTTGATGGCGTCCATCGGGCAGCAGGCCTCTGCTCGCTCCGCCTTCGCGACCAAGTCGGCGGGTATCTCCGTCTGCAGGACTTCGAGGGTCAGGCGATCGTCGCTCACGCGGAATATCTCCGGCGCCAGCGACGTGCACATGCCTGAGACAACGCAGATGCCCTCGTCGAACTCGATCGTCGCTGCCGGTTGTGGCTCAACCATCGCCGTGCGCCTCCCCGCCAACGCCCGCTGCGTCCCGTGAGCCGGCTCGTTCGATGCCCCACGCCCGCTCGACGGCGGCCATGATGTTCTGATAGCCGGTACACCGGCACAGATTCCCCGACAGCAACTCGACCGTGCGGTCCCGCCAATCGTCCGGGTCGACGCTCTCCAACGTCATCAGAAAGCCGGCTGTGCAGAAGCCGCACTGCAGCGCGTGGTTCTCGTGGAACGCCTGCTGCATCGGCGACAGCGCCGTCCCGTCAGCCGTGAGGCTCTCCACGGTGCGCACATCGGCGCCATGGGCCTGGACAGCGAGCATGAGGCACGAACGCACGGCGTCGCCATTGACCATGACGGTGCATGCTCCGCAATAGCCATGCTCGCAGCCCACGTGGGTGCCGGTGAGGCCGACGACATCTCTGATGTAGTCCGACAGCAGCAGCCGTACGGGCACGCGGTGATGGTGTGACCGGCCGTTGATGTCGACGTGAACGTCGGCCTCACGCGCCGTGTCAATCATCGGCGTGCTTCCTCCCTGACCCCCACGGTAACCCTATGGGGCCGCATGCGATTCCAAGACGCTGCGGACCGTTCGCACCACCAGCGCCGTCACGGCATCGCGGCGGTACCAGCCCGGTGCGTGGGTGTCGTCGAACACCTCAGTGGTGTCGGCAGCAACGGCCTCGGTGATGGCCTCGATCGAGTGATCGCCCGCCCAGCCGGCCAGCACATCCTCAGCGTTGCGCAGACGGGTCGGCACGCCGCGAAGCCCGAATCCGACGAGCCGGGCAGTGCGCACTGCACCGTCCTGGGCCTCGACGACGGCGACCAGGCCGGCGAGGGCGAAATCTCCTGCTCGCCGGCACACCTCGTCCACAACCGTCACCGCGCCCGACGGCGGCCGCCTGAACAGCGCATCGGTCACCAGCTCCCCGTCCTCGACGACCGTGGTGAACGGGCCAGTGACGAAATCCGCCGCAGTCACCTCGCGTCGGCCCCGCGGCCCAGCGATGCCGATGAGCGCATCAGAGGCAAGCGCCAACGCTGGCAGCTCTGCAGCCGGGTCGGCATGGGCAAGGCTGCCGCAGACCGTGCCCCGGTTGCGGATCTGCAGGTGTCCGACGTGACGAAGCGCCGCCCGCAGACCGGGCACAGCCTGGGCGGCGTCGGCATCATCCAGCACGCGGGTCTGGGTGGCAGCAGCGCCGACACGCACTCCGGCGGCGTCGCAGGACACCGTGCCAAGTCCGTCCACATCACAGATATCGACGAGCAGCGACATCTCGGCCAAGCGGAAGTTCATGGCCGGGATCAGGCTCTGACCGCCCGCCAGCACTCGCGACGATTCTGTGCTGCTCAAAGCCTCGACGGCTTCTGCCACGCTGCGGGGCCGGGCATAGTCGAACGCCGATGGCTTCACGGCTGCTCGCCCTCTGCTGCGGGCCGGGACTGTGCTGCCCGCAGTGCCGCACGCACCGAGACAGGCGTCACCGGACAGGTCGTGAGGTCGACACCCCACTCGGCCAGCGCATCGGAGACTGCCCCGGTCACCACGGCCGGGGGGCCGATTGTGCCGCCCTCGCCGCATCCCTTGACGCCGAGCGGCTGGTCGGGCGACGGCGATTCGAAGTGGTCGAGCCGCAGCCTCGGCACTTCGGCGCTCGTGGGGACCAGGTAGTCCATGAATGAAGCGAACAGGGGATGGGCCGTCTCGGTGTCGTACTGGAAGTGCTCGTACATCGCCCCGGCAATGCCCTGCGCCACGCCCCCGTGAATCTGCCCGTCCACCAGCTGGGGGTTGATGACGGTGCCGCAGTCGTGTACCACGACGTAGTCCTCGATCTTCACTTCGCCGGTGCTCAGTCGAACGCTCACGATCCCGACGTGAGAACCGTTCGACCAGCTCGCAGCGGCGTTGATCTTGCCGGAGGCGTCAAGCTCGTGTTCGAGGTAGGGAGGGTCGTAATACCCGGAGGTCTCGAGGCCCGCCTCGGTGCCGGGCGGCAAGTCGACAGTGCGAATCCACGCCGCCGTCGCCACTTCAGACCAGCTGACGCTGGGTTGTTCGCTGCCGACGACATGGAACGCGCCGTCGGACACCACTACGTCCTCGTCCGCCGCTTCCAGCATGTGGGCCGCTATGGCGCGTGCCTTGTCGAGCAGCCGATTCGAGGCCATCAGCACCGAACCGGTGAGCATCATGGCGCCCCGGCTCCCCCACGACCCCAAGCCGTAGGGAGAACGCTCGGTGTCGCCGAGCACCACCGTGACGTCATCGGCCGCAACGCCGAGCGCGTCGGCCGCCAATTGGGCCGCGATGGTCTCAGCACCCTGCCCGATGGAGCTGAGACCCGCGGCGACGCGGACCGAACCGTCGGGATCCACCCGGATCGTGCTTGCGTCATAGCCGGCCCAGTGCCCGGTGGTGAGGTGATAGGTCGGCGACGTCGGCTCGACGTAGTTCGAGTAGCCGACGCCCACCCGGATGTCGGGATCGTCGGCGTACTGCTCACGGATACGAGCAAGCGACGCCTCGGCCATCTCCAGGGCGCGCTCGAACGATTCAGCGTGCGACCCCGAGTCGAGGCGCCCACCGCCGTGCATCACGTGCGGAAGCTGCTCGGGCCGCAGCAGCATCCTGCGGCGCAGCCCGACCCGGTCGGTCCCGGTCAGCCGGGCGACCCGGTCGATGACCCGCTCCATCACCAGCGCGCCTTCCGGGATCCCGAACCCGCGATAGGCGCCTGCCGGGGTCTTGTTGGTGACCACCGCCACCGTGCGTGTCTGCATCAGGGGGAAGTCGTAACCGCCCGTGATGCACGCATTGGTGACGAACACCGGTGCGGTTCCCGGCATGAAGATCTCACCCGAGCCCAGATCCAGAATGGACGTGCAGCGCACCGCCCGGATGGTGCCGTCGTCGTCATAGGCGACTTCGACGTTGTGACGCTGGTCGCGAGCATGTACCGACGCCACCAGGTTCTCCATGCGGTCCTCGATCCAGCGCACCGGCCGATCGAGCAGACGGGCGGCCCACGGCACCACGATGTCCTCGGGATAGATGTGGGTCTTGGTGCCGAACCCGCCGCCGACCGTCGGCAGCACCACCCGGACCTGCGGTTCGGGCACGCCCAGCATCAGGGCGATGGTGGAGCGAACCATGTGCGGGCTCTGGGTTGACGACCACACCGTGAGTACCCCGTCAGACGGATCCGCGACCACGCCCCGGGTCTCGATGGGCAACCCGGTCTGGCGCTGGCTCGTGAATGTCTCGGCAAAAGTGTGATCTGCGCGCCGGAACGCTTCGGTGATCTCCGGGCGCTCGGCGCCGATGTCGACCGAGCGGTTGTCAGCCCAGTCGTCATGGAGCTTGGGCGCACCGGCTGCGAGCGCCTGGTCGATGTCGGCCACGGCCGGCAGCGGCTCGAACACAGTTCCCACCGCCACCAACGCCGCCGCGTCTTCAGCCACATATCGGTCGGCGGCCACGACCACGGCGTACGGCGCCCCCACATAGCGCACCCGATCCTCCGCGAGCGGCCGCTGGCGGACCGGGCCGATGTAGTCGATGTAGTCCGGGAAGCTCGCAACCTCAGCGAGGTCGGCCGCGGTGAACACCGCAACAACGCCGTCGAGCGCGCGAGCCTCCGAGGTGTCGATCGAGACGATCCTCGCGTGGGCCTCGGTGCTGCGCACCACAACCGCCTCGACCATTCCGGCAAGCTGGAGATCGGCCACGTACCGAGCACGCCCGGTGAGCGGTCGCCGGTCTTCGCGCCTCCGAAGCGAACGCCCGACGTAGCGGGTGCTGTGACGTACGTGCTCCGAGATGTTGATCGGCGGGTCTAGGCGGCTCATCGCTCGCCGCGGTGGTACGGGATCGTCAGCGAGAGCGGCGCCCCCGAACGACTCCGGTTCAGCACCAAGGCCAGGATGGTCAACACGAACGGCAGCGCCAGCAGCAATTGGTAGGGCAAGTTGACGTCACTGGCCTGCAGTGCGAGCTGCGTCGCTTCGAGGAAGCCGAACAGCAGCGAGCCCGCCAGGATCCATGTCGCTCGCCAGTTGCCGAAGATCACGATGGCCAAGGCGATCCATCCCCGCCCGGCGACGATGTCCGGGAAGAACAGCCCGGTGGCCGCCAGCGAGAGGAACGACCCGCCCACCCCGGCCATCGCGCCCCCGAAGATCACCGCGGCGTACTGCCTCGACGCGATCGGCACACCGCGCATGTCGCACGCTTCGGGGTTGTGCCCGATGGCACGCAGCTCGAGGCCGTACTTGGTGCGGTTGAGGAACATCCATGTCGCCGGCACCATCAGCAATGCGATGTAGGTGAGCCAATGCTGTTCGAACAGGACCTCGCCCACGATGGGGATACTCGACAGCAGCGGCACCGACACCACTTCGAACTTGTCGACCACCGGGATCTGGATGCTTCCGCCGGCGGAGTAAACGGAGCGATACCAGAAGAATGCGGCGCCGAGACCCAAGATATTGAGCGCCAGCCCCGCCACTACTTGGTTGACTCTGACGGTGACTGTCATGATCGCCATCAGCAGCGCCAGTGCTCCGCCGCCAGCGGCTGCTCCCAGCAATCCGAGCCACAGGCTGCCGGTCTCGTTCGCCGTCACGAAGCCCGCGAACGCTCCCAACGTCATCGTGCCCTCGATGCTCAGGTTGAGGATCCCGCTGCTTTCTGCCACGAGTTCGCCGGTGGCAGCGATGAGCAGCGGCGTGGCGATTTTCAGCGTCGCCACGAAGATGCCCAGGATCACCGAGTACGTGAAGAAGTCACCCATGGCGCTTCACCACGCCCTCGACAGGTTCAGTCATGGATCTGCCTCCGCCTCCTGAGGCGATAACGGCAGGCCACCGCAGCCAGCAAGACCAGGAACAGGGCAACACCCTCGATCACCTCGACCAACGCTGCTGGGATGCCCGTGCCCACCTGCATCGACGTCGACCCGTTGAGCAACCCGGCAAAGGCGATTGCCACCACCACGACTCCCGCCGGATTGAGCCGAGCGACCAGGGCGATGATGATGCCAGTGAACCCGATGCCCGCTGCAATGTCGAGCTGCAGCCGGTGGTGCAGCCCCAGCAGCTCGCCGGCACCTGAGATGCCGGCCAGCGCCCCCGAGATCGCCATCACGGCGATCACCACTGCGCCGACGTGGATTCCCTTGTACGCGGCGGCGGTGCGGTTCACGCCGACGCCCCGCAGCTCGTAGCCAAGGCTCGTGCGCTGTACGAGGAAGTAGACGGCGACGGCTGCGAGCAGCGCTATGGCGAAGCCCCAGTGGAGCCTGCTGTCGTCGACGAAGCGGGGCAGGAACGTCTTGGCGTCCATCCGCTCGGTCTGGTAATAGGGCGTCTTCGGTGATTGCCATGGCCCGGCGAGCAGCCACGACAGCCCGTACAGGATCACGAAGTTGAGCATGACTGTGGTCAGGATCTCGTTGGTGCCATAGCGGACCAGCAGCACGCTGGCGATCGACGCCCACAGCGCCCCGGCGATTGCACCGCCGACGAACATTGCCACGAAGAGCAGTGGCGCCGGCAGCGGCCCGACGAGGGTCGAGACAAAGTACGCACCCATCGCCCCAGCAAAGAACTGTCCCTCGCCGCCGATGTTCCAGACTCCGGCACGGAATGCCACCGCAGCAGCCAGACCTGTGAGGATGAGCGGCGTCGCCTGGACCAGCGTCTCCAGCGCCGATTCCACACTGCCGAAGGCGCCGTCGTACAGGGCGCTGTATGCGTCGGTGGGTGAGACACCGGCGAGGGCGACGAGTCCGCCGATCAGCACGGCGGTGATCGCGAGCGCCGCCACCGTCGCGTAGAACTCGTGGACGGGACGGGTGTCGAGCCTGCGTTCGAGCCGCAGCCCGCCCGAGCGGGAGAGCATCGCCCCCAAGTTGGGACGGAGATCCCGGCCGTCGGCGGGATCCTCCGGTGGTGCCTGCGTGGTCGGTTCGCTCATGGTGCAGCGGTCGTGCTCGCGTCTGCGCCGCTGGCGCCGGCCATGTGCATGCCGATCTCTTCGAGCGTGGTGTCGTCGGGTTCGGTGACCGCGACGATGCGCCCGTCGTAGATGACGGCGATCCGATCAGACAGCTGGAAGATCTCGTCGAGATCCTCCGAGAGCAGCAGCAGTCCGGCCCCGCGGTCGCGTTCTTGCACCAAGCGACGGCGGACGTACTCGCTGGCGGCAATGTCCAGACCGCGGGTGGGCTGATGAACCACGATGAGCCGGGGATCGCCTGACAGCTCCCGCGCCATGATGATCTTCTGCAGGTTCCCGCCCGACAACGTCCGCGTCTTCTGGGTAGCGGACGGGGTCTTGATCTCGAAGCGCTCGATGGACTCCTCGGCGAACGAGTCGATCCGGTTGCGGCTGAGGAAGCCCGCCCGCGCGAATCGCTGGTCTCGTTGGTCACCCAGCACCAAGTTCTCCTTGACGCTGAAGTCCATCATCAGGCCTTGGTTGATGCGATCGCCGGGAACGCTGGCGACACCGAGCTCGGCGATCCGGTGGGGCGGGCTGTCGGTGACGTCGGTGCCCGCGATGCGAATGGTGCCGGTGTCAGGGTGTCGCACCCCGATCACAGCGTCGAACAGGGCGTTCTGGCCGTTGCCCGACACACCGGCCACACCGACGATCTCGCCCGCACCGACCGTGACGGACAGGCCCTCGAGGGAGCCGCGGCCGGTGTCGGATACCAGGTGGACATCACTCACCTCGAGCACGGGATCGCCCGGGTCGCGTCGGTGCTTGTCCACTTGGAGCAGCACATCGCGCCCGACCATCATCCGCGCGAGATCTCGCTGATCCACATCGCCAGTGTTGACCGTTCCCACGACCTCCCCGCGTCGCAGCACGGTGACGCGGTCGGACAGCTCCATGACCTCCTTCAGCTTGTGCGTGATGAGGATGATGGTGAGCCCGTCGTCGCGCATCCGGCGCAGAATGCGGAAGAGCTCTTCGACACCCTGGGGTGTCAGCACCGCGGTGGGCTCGTCGAGGATCAGGATCTCGACCCCGAAGTAGAGCGTCTTGAAGATCTCCACCCATTGCTGCTCGCCCACCGAGAGCCGGCCCACCTCGGCATCGGGGTCGATCTCGACGTCGTAGTCGGCGAAGAAATCGTCAAGACGACTCCTCGCCTCGGACAGATCAAGCCACTGCTTGGCCTGAGTGCCGATGACCACGTTCTCGATGACCGACATCGGTGGCACCAGCTCAAAGTGCTGGTGGACCATCCCGATCCCGGCCTCAATGGCGTCACGGGGTGAGCTCAGCTCAAGCTGTTGCCCGTGCAGCAGCACACGGCCCTCGTCGGGCCGGTAGACGCCGTAGAGGATGTCGGCCAGCGTGGTCTTGCCCGCGCCGTTCTCGCCGAGCAGGCAGTGGATCTCGGCTCTGCGTATCTCCACGCTGACCGCGTCGTTGGCAACCACGCCGGGGAAGTGCTTCGAAACCTCATCAACGATGAGGATCGGCTCCCCCGGCGCGGTCGCGTCGGCTGTCGTCACTCCGGATTGCTCGTGATCTCTGCCGCTTCAGCCCTGGCTGTTCGTCTCGCGACTCACGAAGGCGAGTCGAGAACCAGCGGGATGGTCAACTCGCCGGCGAGGATCGCCGCCTCCGCCTCTTCGACGGCTGCTACGACATCGGCGGGCACAGCGTCGCTGATGCCACCGAGCGCCGAGCCGCCGTCGCGCATCGACTGGTAGACGATGCGCTCCCCTGGAGCGTTGTAGGGCGTTCCTTCGGTGTGGTAGCCGTACCACGCGTCCACCAGGTCATTGATGGCCGCGTCCCACTGCGCCACGGCGCTCGTGAGCACCACGTCGGAGAGCCCCAGCTGGTCGGTGAAGTGTCCGATCGCCCGCACGTTGCCAGCTTCTTCGGCTGCTGCGAAGGGGCCGAACCGTTCGGCGTAGACGATGTCGGCGCCGGCGTCGATCTGCGCGGCAGCGGCGTTGGCGCCGGTCGCCGGGTCGAACCAGCTCTCGATGTAGGTCACGCCGGCGATCTCGACATCGGGATTGACCGACCTGGCGCCGTCGAAGAACGCGTTGAGCGGGCCGTTCACATTGGGGAACGGGAACGCCGCTACGGCGCTGAGCTTGTTCGTCTCGGTCATCATGCCGGCGATGATGCCTGCGAGGTAGGCCGGCTCATGGATGAACACATCGATCCAGTAGGCATTGGTGCCGCCGACGTGGTCGTCGTTGCCCGAGCCGGAGTAGGCGAACAGCATGTCGGGATAGTCGCCCTGCACTGCTTGCACCCCGTCCACGTAGGTGCTGTGGGCCACGATCATCTCGTACTTGCCCTGCTGGGCGAGATCTCGGATAACTCGCTCACCGTCGGCGTAGGCGATCTCCTCGAAGGTGTCGAGCGTCATCGTGAGGCCGTGAGGTTGGTTCTCGATGACCCGATTCATGCTGTCGATGAAGGTGGCGTACCAGCCCTCTTCTTTGGTGCCGAGCAGGATCATCGCTACATCGAGCTCAGTCGGCGCCATGTCTTCAGGTGCCGCCGTGGTCGCGGGCGCCGACGCCGCTGTCGTCGCTGGTGTCGCTGTGTCGGCGGTCTCCGCGTCGTCGTCGCTGCCGCAGGCTGCGACCGAGGCAACGATGGCTAGAGCGATCAGGACTCGAATCAACACTTTGCGCATGTCAGACCTTCCCTCCCCAGGGTGGACACCGTCGTGCCGTCGACCAGGTTTCTGACCCACGGGGCAGACGTGCCGGACTTCGTCATGAGGGAGGCAGGACTGCCTCCCTCATGCGAACCCTAGTCCGCCGCAATATGGGGCATCCGCGCCACCGAGACTCGATCAATTGAAGCCAGAGCCGCCGTTGACCCAGATGTTCTGTCCCGTGACGAAGTCGGACAGCGGGCTCATCAGGTAGATCAGCGTGCCGACCATGTCCTCGGGCACCTGCGTGCGCGAGAACGCACGGCGAGCCCGGATGGCGACATCCACCTCGGGCTGGACGCCGGAATACTGCGCGTCGTGAGGGATGTAGTCGGGCGTGAGCGTGTTGACCGCAATGCCGTGGGCGCCGAGTTCACGGGCCATTGCCCGGGTCAGTCCCCAGATCGCCGATTTTGACGAGACGTAGTGCAGGAACCGCGGCGTTCCGTCGTTTACCGTCATCGAGGCAATATTGACGATCTTGCCGCTCTGCTGAGCCTTCATCGTGGGCGCCACCGCCCTTGAGCAGAGCCAAGTGCCCTTGACGTTGACTGCGAAGCAGAGGTCCCACTCGTCGGGCGGGACATCTTCCATGAGCGCACGCGTCGCAGCCAGGTAGAACGCCGCGTTGTTGACGAGTCCGTCGATACGGCCGTACCTCGCCACGGCGCTGGCAGCCATCTCCTCGGTTTGGGCTGCATCTGAGACATCGACCCGCAGCGCCATCGCCTCGCCGCCCAGCGCCATGACCTGATCGGCCGTCTCGCTGGCATCGGACAGATCGGCCACGACGACCGTCGCTCCATGCTCGGCGAGGCCCCGGCAATAGGCCCGTCCGATGCCCTTCGCGCCACCGGTCACGATGATCACTCGCCCGTCGAGCATTCCCATGAGGCTCCTCCTCGTCGCCGGAGAACTCAGTTGGGCTCGAACTCGCCGGCCAGCTCAAAGAGCCACTTACGGTAGGCCAGCGTCACGTCGTCGGCGACCTTCACGTACATCTCCGCGCTGAGCCGGTCGGGCAGGTGCTCCGGCCACTGCGACTCCACCACAGGCTGGTCCTGTGCCAGCACCAAGTGCTCGAACTCCAGAAGGAAGTCCATGTCGTCGTCGGTCGGTGCGAAGTCGGCGCCGATGTGCCAGAAGTTGCGGCACGTCGCGGGGCCGGTGGGCGCAGTCACCATGTACAGCGCGTAACGCCTGCCGTTGGGAAAGGTGCGCACCAACTCGATCGATCCGGGAACGGTCAGCCGGTACCAGTTGCGCACAGCCATCGTCTCGTCGTCGATGCCCAGCAGTTCCCTCATGCGGTCGACGTTCGGCTCGACGAACACCTTTTCGAATCGAAGGGCCCCGTCCTCCCGCCACACGTCGTGCTGGTCGATATGCGCCTTGTCTCTCGTGCCGAGGATGTTCTCATGCACGAATGGGAAATGGGAGAAATCAACGAAGTTCTCAAGGCGTCGGGGCGAACTGGTGGCCCAGTCGTAGTGGTCGGGAGTCAGCCATCGCATCGTCGGGTCGTCCCACTCGTCGATGCCCGGCGGATCGCCCCACGGCTGATCTGTGAGACTGATCCACACCATGCCCGCCCGCTCCTGGCAGAGATAGCGGAGGAGGTTTGCCTGCAACACCCCGTTCAGCTCGGGGCGCGAGGGAATTGAGACCAGACTGCCATCCATGTTGTAAGCCCAGCCGTGGTACGGGCAGTGGATGCAGCCTGATTCGACCCAGCCGAGCGACGGGGCGGCCCCCTTGTGCCGGCACACGTCCATGAATGCTCGGACCTCGCCGTCATGGCGCACCACCAGGATGCGCTCGCCGAGCAGGCGACCCGAGATCATCGCACCTTCGGCCACGTCCCGGGAGTAGGCGACGGGATGCCAGAAGTGCCGCATGGCCCGGTACCACGTCGACTCTCGCTCGGGGACGAACGGGTCGACGATGTCGTCTAGCGGGGTAGTGGACACGAGCGATCCTCCGCCTCGGCATCGGCCTGAAACCCTCGGCGCGAACGTACCGCCCCGGTTGCCCCCCTGCGGCAACCGCGCGAGCATGCCGCCTATGGATCCCGTGCGCGCATCGAATGAGGTTCGGCATGTCTACTCAAGCGGTGCAAACGGCAACCGCATCCACGGTCTGGACTTTGGCGGCGATGGTCCAACGCTGATCTGCCTCCACGGCGTCACCGGAAATGCCTGGAACTGGCACGCGGTGGCGCAGGGCTTGCTGGGGTGCCGACGCGTGCTGGCGCTCGACTTCCGGGGGTACGGCGAGAGCCAGTGGTCGTCGGAGCACCGGTACACCACTGCAGATCACGTCGCCGATCTCACTCATGTCGTCGAGTCGCTGTCAGCGGATAAACCCGTCGATCTGGCTGGTTCCTCCTGGGGCGCCTTGGTGGCGCTGCAGTACGCCGCCGAACATCCCGACGCCGTCGGAAGGCTGGCGGTCATCGATGTGGAGCCGTCGTTCGAGCAGGGCGAGACCGAGCTGTTCCCCCGCCCAACGCATCACGAGGATCACGCAGACGTGCGCTTAGCGGTGGAGCGCGCGTACCCCAATGCCCCCGCCGAGATGGTCGAGATCGTGGCGTCAACGTGCTTCGGCCCGGCACCGGACGGCTGGCTCGTGCCCAAGCACGACCCGTTCTTCTTCGAGCGCTGGCCATTCCGCTCGGACGACCATTGGCACCGGCTGGCCGAATTGGCGATGCCGGTGCTGTTTGTCCATGCCGCCGACAGCTTCGTCCGGGCCCAGGTGATGGCCGAGATGGACCGGCTCACCGCGAACTCGCAGCTGGCCAGCGTCGACGCGAGCACCCACGTCATTCCGGTGGACAACCCCACTGGCCTGCTCGACGTGCTGACTCCGTTTCTGACTGAGCCCGGCTGACGCTGGCTCTCGGGACAGGCAGGGCCGAGGGGATCGCGTGGCGAACTCGGCACAGCGACGCACAGGAGCGCGGGCAAAGGGGCAGCCCCGCCCGGCGCCGCGGTGCGAGGTCAGTAGGCGTAGAGCGTCCGGAGCCCTCGGCTGACGGCCGGGCCGACCACGGTGTTGTGGTTCTCGCCCGGGAAGACATGCCAGGTGAGGTCGATGTTGCGGTAGCCGCGGGCAGCGAACTGACCGTGGAACTTGGCCTGGGGCGAGTACTCATCGGTCTCGTTCTCGCCCATCGACATGAAGACCTTCACCTCCGGGTCGCCTCCGGCCGCCGCGTGCTCGGCTTCGAGTCGGAACATGACCTCGTAGTCCCACCACACCGATGGGCTGGCCAGCAGGTAGCGCGCGAACATGTCGGGTGCGTTGAACAGCACATGCAGGCCGAACAGCGCCGTGAACGAATGGCCGACATAGGTCGGCTCGCCGACGTGGTACCGGTCGTACAGCAGCGGCATCACGTCGCTGGCGAGCCACTGGCGGAAGGGCTCGGCCTGGCCGGTCTCGGCGGCCGGTGCACGGATGCCGGTCATCGGCGGGGCCTCCGCGGGTGTCACCGTGTAATCGATCGCGCGCAGGTCGAGCATCTCACGCATGTCGGCCGTGTCGTGCGCGATGCCGGCCACCACGCAGCGGGGCGTCTCCCGCGACATCGACAGGATTCTGGTGGTGTCCACCGCCGTGCCGAACGTCCACGGCGCATCGCAGCAGACGACCAGCGGGTACGGCTGGGAGGCATCCGCCCGGTAGCCCATCGGAAGCGCCACCCAGAGCTGGTAGCTCCGGCCCGCATCGCGCCGGTGAAGGATGTGCGTGTCAATGGGCCAGGCGCCCGGGTCAGCCACGGCGGCGATGCTATTGCGGAGGGCTACAGCTTGGGGCTGATCATCGTGAGGCCGTCGCCGATTGCTGCGCACCAGCTCGGAAAGGTGTGTCCCCTGGCCCGCTCGTCGCCGTGCGTGCCCAACAGCGTCGTCGTCGGGCCGCTGCGCATCGCCGACTTCTAAGCCAGAGAGCACGCCAGCGAGCCGAAGCCGCGATCTGATCTCCGCAACCGCACCCATTTGCTCAGAGACCTCCTACGCAGGCAGCCGGCGGGTGATCATCGTCAGGCCGTCGCCGATCGGCAGCAGCACGGTGCGCGTGCGCTCATCAGCGGCGACGTGCTTGTTGAACGCGCGCATCGCCTCGGCGGTTTCGTCACCGCTGGCCCGATCGGCAACCGCGCCGCCCCACAGCACGTTGTCCACCAAGATCACGCCGCCGGGCGACAGCCGCGTGAAGATCTCGTCGTAGTAATCCGGGTAGCTGAATTTGTCGGCATCGATGAACGCCAAGTCGATGAGCGGTTCCGGCGACAGTGCACGCAGCGTGTCGAGTGCCGGCCCGATGCGGAGATCGATGCGATCAGCCACGCCTGCGCGCTCCCAGTACCGGCGGGCAATCGACGTCCATTCCTCGGACACATCGCAGCAGATGAGCTGTGCGCCCGGATCCAAGGCACTGGCGACGCACAAGGCTGAGTACCCGGTGAATGTGCCCACCTCGACGGCCAGCCGCGGACGAAGCGCCGTCGCCAGCACCGTCATGAACGCGCCCTGCAGCGGGCCGATCTGCATGCCGGCAACCCGGCCGAGCGATGCCGTCTCTTCAATCAGTTCGAGCTGTACCTCGCTGGGCCGCAGCGAATGTGCGGCCGCATACAGCGCAGCCCGCTCCTCCACAAACCCCGAATCCCGGGACACCCCGGCGAGGCTAGGCCGTGTTGACAAAAGGTCGGGGCGGTACCGGGTTAGGGCTTGTCTGCTGGCTGGGTACGGTTGGGCTTGCGCGCGCGTGGCGGTTCGCCTATGTTCTCCCGCTGTCACCAGTGCCGCGGCCTCTCAGGCCGTGCCAGTCGGATTGCGGGAGTCGGGTTCATGGTTCCCTCCTTTCGGCTGGCGCGGTGCTGGTGACAAGCACACCTTGTCTCCCGCTAGGAGGGAACCGCCATGCGAAGAAAAACGTTGGCTTTGGCGATGGCGCTGACAGTTGCACTGTCGAGCGTCATCGTGTTGACGGCTACGCAGCCTGCTTCGGCTGACACGCGTTATGAGACCGTGCTGGTCGAGTCGAACTGTCGCGTCGTGACTGATTACGCGAAGGTGCAGACGCCTGAGCAGGCCGCTGCTGGCACGTACACGCTGAAGCCGACCACCAGGACTGTTTGTGACCGTGTGTATGACACACGCCCCTACTATCACGCTCACTGGTATCACGTCGCTTGCGCCGGTGCCGGGGCGGCGACCAAGGGCAAGACCGGCGCGGGCATCAGCACTGCCTGCGGCTGGATGTTCATGGCCCACATCTAGGAGCGTCGTCATGCAGATCAGAAACAGGCTGGGAATAGTTCTCGGCGCCTGCTACATGGGCGCTGTCGTGGCCGCGATGTTCTCGCGTACGCAGTGGAGCCTTGCCGCCCGTCTCATGGTTGTGGTCGGCGCGATCATCGTGGTGCAGGCCGCGCTGACAGCGTTCCGGCTTCTGCGAGCGAACGGGATGCTGGCCCGACGCAATGCCCCGACCTTGGCAGAGGCGCGTGCCGCGTCCGAGCTGCGGGGGGAGCTTGCCGGGAAGTCGTCTCATGCCTGACAGGGAGACGGTCCGGCGGCTGCAAGCCGCCCGACGCGACTACGGCGAGTGGAGCGGGGCTGCTGCTCGGCTGCGGGAGATATTCCCGCCGACGGGCCGCTACCGCATCACCCGAGACGGGCAACGTCTCGCACGCGACGGCAGCGTGAAACAGCGCAGGCTGCCGCGTCGAGGACGACGCGTCCGAAGCTCAGCCTGACCGGCGTGAAGATGATTGCGGCCTGCTTGGCCGCAGCGCTTGGGGCGGCATCCTTCGCGTGCTCGGCAACGTCGAGCGCGTGCGAGGATGCCGCCTACGCGCAAGCACACGCCGAACAGGCATGGGGCAACGCCATCGAAGCCCATGAAGCCGCGCACCGAGTCGAAGCGGACGGCCATACCGTCGATCACGACGAGCACGAACTGACCGCCCGACAGATCGTGGACGCTCGTGCCGGAATGATCGTGGCCGAGCAAAACACACACAATAGCTGCTGACGCGAACGGCCAAAATCCCAACAGGTACGCGGGTTTCCGCCGATTGCTGCTATAGTCAGCAGTGACCACTCAGCGCTGTTTCATTCGCGAACGCTCGGCCCGCCGCTTCCGACTGCGGCGGGCCGAAGTCGTTCTCAGAACAGCACTGCAAATCCACATGTGTGACTCGCTGCGCGAACCATCAGACTGAGCGTTCCCATATCCCATCGAGAGGCCGGGTCAGGCCGAAGTCGGGAGGTGAGGAATATGGCTCGTGTATTCGGTATCGCTGCCAGCATCGGCTTTCTGCTTGCTGCGCTGATGACCTATCAAGTCGCCCTGACTACTGGCTGACGCTGGTCGGGATGGCCCCAGCCCTTCTTGGCTGGGGCGCTCATTCTCGTTGCCAGAACCGTCCTTGGCGGGGCTTGTCGCCCACTGTGGGCGTGCCGGTGCTGTCGGGCTTGACGTGCGGCGAGGTCTTGCGGTGCCCTGGGGTGGTGGACACGTACCACGCGGCCAGCGACGCCAATTCGAGGAACGTGACGGCGAGCTTGTGTGACCGCATGGCGATCCCCCGGAACCGCTTCAGGTCAGCGAAGGCATTCTCGACGGCGTGGCGGGCCTTGTAGAGGCCGGGATCGAAGATCACCGGACGGGTGTTGCTGCTGCGGGGCGGTATCACCGGCTCGATGCCCTGCTCGGTCAGGTCGTCGCGCAGCGTGTAGCTATCGTATGCCTTGTCAGCAATGACCTTGCCGACACCTGAGGGGGCGTCTTCGATTACAGAGCCGAACACTCGACTCTCGTTGGTGTTCCCTGCTGTGAGCATCAATCGCGCGAAGCGGCCTGCACAGTCGGTCAGCGCGATGAGCTTGGAAGTATGGCCCCCCGCTGTGGACCCGATGGCCTGAATTCGTCGGGACTCAGCGGGGGGCCTTCGCTTTTTCTCGCGCCGGCAGCGTCCTGATGCACCTTGATGAACGTGCCGTCCACCTGCGAGATCGACAGATCCAGGCTGTCCGCGCTCGCCGCCAGCACCTGTGAGAACACGCCGCGCTCAGCCCAGCGGCGGAACCGCCGATACACGGTCTGCCACTTCCCGAACTCCTTGGGCAGCAACCGCCACTGAGCGCCCGAGTAGGCGATCCACAAGATGCCCTCCACGGTCCTTCGGTGGTCGTCGCAATAGGGGCGACCGTGATGGCCCGAAGCCGAAGGCAGCAGCGGCGCTATCTGCTGCCATTGCTCATCGCTGAGCCGTTTCTCTGCCGTCACAGCGCAACCTCCACCGACTCGGCGGGGTCACGTCCATATCTGCACAATCGAGCCATCACTGGCTCCTTCCATCCTGCCCTGCCTGCTCTGCCGGAGTCCGCAGGGACATCCATTACGTGCTTCAATTCTGCCTCATCCAGCACCCCGACAGAGGCCATCTGAAGCGCGACGCAGCCCCCGTCAGGATGGCCACGGGGGCTGCGATCACAAGTCGGCGCAAGCGCCGGACTCCGGCGCAGCCAGAATAGCGCAGCCTGTCAAGCAACCACCGACGACACACGTTCCGGCGCGCTCATCGCGCAGTGGCAGCGTCCATCAGCCGCCGCACACGCTTGGTCCGACGCATGAGCCGCCGACGCAGACTGCGCTTCACTTGGCGCTCGATCATCTCGTACGCCCGCTTGTCGTCACCAGCGGGAACACCCTTCACACGAGGGACCGAGGCCAGCCAGCGAACACCGTTCTCCAAGCGAATGATCCGGCAGCCGTAACGCACGCTGTTAGCGCTGCGGCGATGGTCAGGATCGATCAGCCGTCGTCTCGCTCCGATCCACCACCAGCCGAAACGCGTAGGACGGTGAAGCCCGACCATCGACAACAAGTCGTTACGGCCAAGCTGCACAGCCAACCGAACCGACACCTGCCACTTCAAGCGAGGCCACGACAACATCGCGAAGCTCAGCACCGCAGCCAACGCGCCCAGTTGAACAATCACAACTCACCTTTTGTCAACACGGCCTAGGTTGCCGAGATGGATCGTCGGCATGTTCAGCCGCTCGACGCACCGCCGCCAGACCGCTTGGTGCTCGAATACAAGGGTTACATCGGCGAAGTCTCATGCGACGAAGAGACGGGACTGCTGCATGCGCGCGTGGTCAACAGCGGCTCCTACCCCGTCGCTAATGCTGAAGCCGCTGAACCCGTCAGCCTCAAACGTGAATTCCGACGCTCGATCGACGTGTACCTCGACGGATGCAAGGAACTCCAAGTCGATCCGATCGCTCCATAGCCAGACCGAATCGGATGGCAGCGCGCGCAACTGCTCAAGGCCATCACCGACGAGGTCTGGGCAGAGGCGGCCATCGGCTTCGGCGACCCTGAGCTGACCAGCGGATAAGTCCCGGCGGCGGCGGTTACCTCACCGCTGAGGGACGTCAAGCCGTCATCGTCGAGCCGTCATCCCTGTGCCGCCAAGGCCGAGCGGGCTGCGACTCTGCGCTACAGGTCGATCGCCACGCCGGAGTTGTCGTCCCGGGAGACTTCCAATCCTGCGGGAACGCCAACCGAGTCTTCCGCGGTTCCGAGCCCGTAGGTGCGGCGCGCATCGAGAGCGTCGATGCCAAGAATCGCGCCGACGCGAGACCACGGCACTCCGGCATCGAGCGCCGAGCGCACGGCATCGGCCACCGCCTGCTCGCATTGCGCACGGGCGCGTGCTGCGCGCTCGAGAAGCAGCTCTGCCACTGGCACCTCGCGAGCCCGCTCCGGGAACTCGTTCTCGAACCAATCGGCCAGCTCGTCAGCTCGCTCCTCGATGTCCTCAGACGTCCAGCCCATGGGTCCTACTCCAGATAGCGAGGTCGCGCCGGCATAGCGTGGACGACCGTCTCGCCGCCGTTCTCGTCGGCAACAACGCCGACTTCGAGTGGTTGACCGCTCCGGTCACCGCCGATGTACATGATGAAGTTCTCGTCGTCCTCGTCACGGAACGCACGCATGGGGTTGCGGTAGGCGTGAAGCATGTCCTCGTCGCTGATGCCGTGCCGTCGCGCGCTGTGCCGAACGACCGGATCCACCACGGAAGTGTAGGTGCGCCGGTCGAGACCGGGCGCCGCTGGCCGCTTACGACAGAGGCCCTACAGCCTGATGCACACGGCCGGGAGGCTATTGGCGTGTCCCACTCAGAGCCCAACTGAGCAATCGGCGGACGCGTCAAGCAGACTTCGGGGGTTCGTGTCTGCGGCTGGCCTGAGGGCGGGGCACAGGCGGGAGCGCTGCGAGCCTGCGGGAGTCACATGCCGGTACTGCGATCCCACATCGACACCTCCGCTGAGTGGTTCACGAAGAACTGCGACGACATGCGCGAGCAGCTCACAGAGCTCGACGAGCTGCAGCAGCAGGCTGCGGCCGGCGGCGGGCCTCGGGCTATGGCACGCATGCGCAGCCGCGACAAGATGCCGGTGCGCGAACGCATCGCCATGGTGCTCGACCGCGACTCGCCGTTCTTCGAGATCAGCTCGCTGGCCGGCTACTGCTCGAACTACGCCGTCGGCGGCGGATTGGTGATGGGCATCGGCGTCGTGAACGGCGTCGAGTGCATGATCGAGGGCAACGATCCCACCGTGCTGGGCGGGGCCATCACGGTGTTTGCGGGCCGCAAGATCATGCGGGCCATCGAGATCTGCCGCGACAACCGCATGCCCTACATCCAGTTCGTGGAGTCGGCGGGCGGCGACCTGCGCGGCGACGACGACCCTGAGCGCCAGATGCTCGAGCAGGAGAGCCACTTCGCCGAATCCGGCCGGCTTTTCTATGACGTCACCGAGCTGTCGAAGATGAAGATCCCCTCGATCTCGGTGGTGTTCGGCAGCTCCACCGCCGGGGGCGCCTACCAGCCCGGCATGAGCGACTACAACATCTTCATCCGCAACCAGTCCAAGGTCTTCCTGGGCGGGCCGCCGCTGGTGAAGATGGCCACCGGCGAGGACTCCGACGACGAAACGCTCGGCGGGGCGCAGATGCACGCCGAGATCTCGGGCCTCGCCGACTACCTGGCCGAGGACGAAGCCGACGCGCTGCGCATCTGCCGCGAGGTGGTGGCGCATCTCAACTGGCGCAAGCTGGGTCCCGGGCCCACCATGCCGGCCGATCCCCCGGTGCACGATCCCGAGGAGCTGCTCGGGCTGATGCCGCGGGACTTGCAGGCGATGATCGACTGCCGCGAGGTGATCGCCCGCATCGCCGACGGCTCCCGCTTCGAGGAGTTCAAGGCCCGCTACGGCACCACGCTCATCTGCGGCTGGGCCTCCGTGCACGGCTTCCCCGTGGGGATCCTGGGCAACAACGGCCCGCTGTTCAGCGACAGCTCCGAGAAGGCCACGCAATTCATCCAGCTCTGCAACCAGCAGGACATTCCGCTGGTGTTCCTGCAGAACATCACCGGCTACATGGTCGGCAAAGACTTCGAGCAGGGCGGCATCGTCAAGAACGGCTCGAAAATGATCAACGCCGTGTCCAACTCGATGGTCCCGCATATCACCGTCATCCTGGGCAACAGCTACGGCGCGGGGAACTACGGCATGTCGGGTCGGGCGTTCAACACCCGCTTCACCTACCTGTGGCCCACCGCCAAGATCGCCATCATGGGGCCCAAGCAGATCGCAGGCGTCATGTCGATCGTGCGGCGGGGCCAGGCGATGCGTCGCGGCATCGAGTTCGACGAGGATGCCGACCGCAAGATCACCGAGCAGGTGGAGCACTATCACGAGCTGAAATCGCTGGCCCCCTACGCCAGTGGGCGCGTCACCGATGACGGTGTCATCGACCCCCGCGACACCCGTGACGTGATCGCGATGTCGCTGTCTGCATGCCACAACAACGTGGTGAAAGGCGCCGATGGCTTCGGCGTCTTCCGGATGTAAGGGCGGCTGGGTATGACTGATTCTGAGCTTCGACCGATCCGGCGCCTGCTCGTGGCCAACCGCGGCGAGATCGCCCGGCGGGTGTTCCGCACCGCACATTCGATGGGCATCTCCACCGTTGCCGTCTATGCCGACGGTGACGCTGAGGCACCCTTCGTGACCGACGCGGACCTGTCCGTGCCGCTCGGCGACCGCACGGCGACCGACTCGTACCTGTCCATCGACAAGGTGATCGCGGCGGCCACTGCCAGCGCTGCCGATGCCGTGCATCCGGGCTACGGCTTCCTGTCGGAGAACGCCGACTTCGCCCAAGCAGTGATCGACGCCGGGCTGGTCTGGGTGGGGCCTGCGCCGGCGGCGATTGCGGCCATGGGCGACAAGCTGGCCGCCAAGGAATCGATGATCGCTGCCGGTGTGCCAACGCTGCCGTCGGTGCCAGTGGCTGATTCGATGTCCGGCGATGACCTGGCTGCTGCCGGCACCGACGTCGGCTACCCCCTGCTGGTCAAGGCATCGGCGGGCGGCGGCGGCAAGGGAATGCGCATCGTCGATTCCGCCGACGCCCTCGCCGACGCCGTTGCCGCTGCCCGGCGCGAGGCCGTCGGCGCATTCGGCGACGACACGGTGTTCTTGGAGCGCTACCTGCCTGCGCCGCGCCACGTGGAGATCCAGGTGCTCGGTGACACCCACGGCAACCTGGTGCACTGTTTCGAGCGGGAATGCTCCATCCAGCGGCGCCATCAGAAGGTCATCGAGGAGGCACCGTCGCCCGCCGTGACACCTGCGCTGCGCGACCGCATGGGCGCCGCAGCCGTCGCGGCCGTTCGCACCATCGGCTACCACTCGGCCGGCACCGTCGAGTTCCTGCTCGAGGGCAGCGGCGACGACGCCGAGTTCTGGTTCCTCGAGGTCAACACCCGCCTGCAGGTCGAGCATCCGGTCACCGAGGAGATCACGGGCCTCGATCTGGTCCGGGAGCAGATCCGCATCGCGGCCGGCGAACCGCTGGGCTACGGCCAAGACGACCTGACCATCCGCGGGCATGCCACCGAGGCCCGCCTGTACGCGGAGGATCCCGCCAGCGGATTCCTGCCCGCCACCGGCACGATCGAATTGTGGGCGCCAGCGCGCGATCCGCAGGCACGTTTCGATTCCGGCATCGAGGTGGGGTCGGTGGTCGGCACCGAGTTCGACCCGATGCTGGCCAAGGTGGTCATGGCGGCGCCGACGCGCACAGAGGCCGCGCTCGGACTGGCATCGGCGCTCGACCGCACACGATTGGGCGGCGTCGTCACGAATCGAGACTTCCTCTGCACCGTGCTGCGCAGCGACGAGTTCCTCGCCGGCGACACCACGACGGATTTCATCGCGCGAACCGGGCTCGCGAGCGACTCGCCGCCGTACCGAGGCCAGTTCCTTCACGCGGCGGCATCGGCGGTGGCGCTGGTCTCGCAGGCCCGTAATCGGTCTCGGGCGACCGCGCTGAGCTTCATGAGCTCCGGTTACCGCAACAGCGTGATGCCCGACGAGGTGCTGCCGCTGACAGCGCTCGATCCATCCGCAGGCGATGTGGATGTGAGCGTGACCTACCGGCGGCAGCGAGACGGCAGCTACCGGCTTCGAGTCGCCCCGCTGCGAGCGGACGCGCCGTACGCCCCTCCCGACGACAGCGAAGCGCCACCGGACGACGACGGCAGTCGCGACAGCGACGACGGCGATCTGCCAGAGGCCAGCGAGTTCGTCGTTCGGCCCCACTCGATCCAGATCCACGCCATCGCCGACGACCACATCCGAACCGACGCTGGCGGCGGGGTGACCGACGCACCGCCCGCTGAGGAGTTCGACGCGGAGCTCGATGTCGAGACGGGCAGCATGCGGGGCACCTGGCAGGTCAGCAGGCGCGGCCACAACTGGTACGTGACGGGCCCGCTCACGGGTTCGGCGACCCTGCGGGAACGGTCCCGGTTCCCCGATCCCGATGCCGAGGCTGTCGAAGGGGGATTGGTCGCTCCGATGCCGGGCAAGGTGCTGATGGTCGACGTGCAGCCCGGCGACCGGGTGACCTCAGGCCAGGTGCTCGTGGTGATGGAGGCCATGAAGATGGAGCACCAGATCACCGCACCAGCAGACGGTGAGGTGAGCGAAGTGCGGGCTGCGGTCGGCGACCAAGTCGACAACGGCGAGCTGCTGGTCGTGATCACGGCAGACAGCTAGCGATCTGACAACGGTGCCGATGACCACGGTGCAACAGCGTCGTACAGTTCGGCGTCCGACCGGGGGGCGGGAGCTCCGCTATGCGCTACGACCTGCAGACGCTGCGAGGTGATGTCGCGGGCGGCGTGACCGCGGCGGCTATCTCCATCACGCCCGCTGCAACGTTCGGCGTGGTATCGGGACTCGGGGCCGCGAGCGGCATCTACGGCGCCGCGGCAGTGGGCTTCTTCATCGGCGTCTTCGAGCGG
Organism: Candidatus Poriferisodalis sp.; assembly: GCF_965219595.1. NCBI lineage: Bacteria > Bacillati > Actinomycetota > Acidimicrobiia > Acidimicrobiales > Candidatus Poriferisodalaceae > Candidatus Poriferisodalis > Candidatus Poriferisodalis sp. The sequence continues at coordinate 1,719,127 of NZ_OZ244781.1, read as the reverse complement.
TCTCGACCCCAGATGGGATCAGTCAGCAGCGTCCTGGCCGTTGCAATGGCGTCCGTGGTCGCGACCCATGCCGACACGGCCGCTGAGGCATTCACGATCGCGATGCTCGCCGGCGTCATCCAGCTCTTGTTGAGCATCCTGCGCATCGGCAGCTACGTCACCTACACCCCGTATTCGGTGATCGCTGGATTCACGTCGGGAATCGGCGTGATGATTGTGCTCTCGATGGTCAACGCCTTCTTGGGCGATCCGGTCAAGATCACCAAGCCCGTGAATGCGATCCAAGGCTGGCCCGACGCATTCGATTCGTTCAACTCAGGCGCGCTGGTCATCGGGCTGGCGGCACTGGGCGTCTCGCTGCTATGGCCTCAGCGGCTGCGCAAGCTGCTGCCCGCCATGGTCGCGGCGCTGCTGGCCGGGACCCTGCTCAGTGTGTTGTGGCTGAGCGACGTGCCGACGCTCGAGGGCATCTCTCGCGCTCTGCCCGAGTTGCAGCGCCCAAATCTCTCGCTGGGATTCCTCGCTAGCGCCGTCGTGCCGGCCTTGACCATTGCGCTGCTCAGCACCGTGCGCGGGCTGCTGGCCGCTTTGGCGGTGGATGCGCAGACCCGCACGCAGCTCGACCCAGACAAGGGGCTGCTGGGCACCGGCATCGGCAACGTGGCCGCCGGATTGATCGGTGGATTGCCGGGGAATCTGACATTCGTCTCGTCGATTCTGGCGTGGCGGATGGGAGCCCGTACACCGATCTCACCCGTCGTCCGCTCGCTGACGCTCTTGGTGCTGATTCTCGGCCTGGCACCGCTGCTCGCCTACGTGCCCCACGCTGCATTGGCAGGCATGCTCGCCGTGATCGGCTGGCAGCTCATCGACTGGCGGTTCTTGGCGCGGCTCCGGCGAGTGCAGCGCGAGCACCTGCTGATCATGCTCACCACGCTCGGGATCACAGTCTTCGTCGACTTGGTCACTGCCGTCGCCGTGGGGCTGATCGTGGCCGGCATGATCGGAGCTCGCCAGTTCGAACGACTCCAGCTCGACAGCGTCGTCTCGGTGCCTCTGCTCGACCAGATCTTCCTGTACGAGCACAGCGCGGAGTCGCACGGCATCAGCCCGTATTCCGCGCGCACCGGCATCGTCAAACTGCGCGGCAGCTTCACCGTGGCCTCGTCCAGCAAGCTCATCCGCACCATCGGCGACGACATCGTCGGCCACGAGGTCGTCATCGTGGACTTCTCCGAGACCGAGTACATCGACGACAGCGCCGCGCTCGTCATCGAGCAGCTCATCGACACCGCCGCAGACGGCGATGCAACGTGCATAGTCCTCAACCTCGACGGTGCGCCCTCCGCCACTCTCGAGTCTCTCAACGCTCTCCGCCGCATCCCGTCCGAGCACATGGTCGGCTCGCTCGACGAAGCTCAGGACATTGCCCGGCGCCTGCTCGTCGACAAATCCGAAGGCGGTCCCCCTCCCTCCCGTCGCTTGACCGGTCCTGACTCGTCAGATCTCTAGACACACCGACGCGCCGGTCGGCCTGCCCTGCACGGCACAACCGGGGCGTCACTGGACGGGGCTACTCTCATCGCCACATCCCGGGGGCACGGGGCCGCCGGGCGAACAGGGGATCTCCCATGAGCACTGCAGCAGTACATCGTCCCGGACGGCTGGGCGATCCGACGATGACGCTGGCGACCGATCCCAGAGCCGACCGCCGGATGGTGGCGGTGATGGAACCCATGGGCATCGCCGACGAGTCGCCCCCCACGCCGGTCACTGCCAGCTCATCGCTCGACGAGATGCACGCGTACGTGGACGCCGCCGAGCCCATGTATGAGACGCTCTTCGACGCGCTGTACGACACCCTGCCGCCCGTCGAAGGCGTGTCGTCGCGCACTGAAGTGATCAGCGGCATCGACGGCAACGACATCGCTCTGTACATCCATGCACCGGCCGATGCCGACGGCCCGCTGCCGTGCGTGTACCACATCCATGGCGGCGGCATGGTGCTGCTCAAGGCATCGGGCAAGTCGTACGTGCGCTGGCGTGACGAACTCGCCGCACTGGGCCTAGTGGCCGTGGGCGTGGAGTTTCGCAACGCCAGCGGGGCACTGGGCCGTCACCCCTTTCCCGCCGGGCTGAACGACTGTATGTCGGGCTTGCAGTGGGTGGCCACCAACAAGGAGGCCCTGGGCATCAGCACCATCACCGTCTCGGGCGAGTCCGGCGGCGGCAACCTCACCCTCGCGACCACATTGAAGGCCAAACACGACGGTTGCCTCGACATCATCGACGGCGTGTTCGCGCAGTGCCCGTACATCTCCGGCGCCTACAGCGACCCGCCCGCCGACCTGCCGTCGCTGATCGAGAACGACCAGTACTTCCTGGACGTGGCCAACATGGGCGCGATCATGCGGCTGTACGACCCGACTGGCGCCAGCGACAACAACCCCTTGGCGTGGCCGCTGCATGCCTCCGAGCAGGACTTGACCGGGCTGCCGCCGCATGTCATCTCGGTGAACGAGCTCGACCCACTGCGCGACGAGGGGCTCGCCTACTACCGCAAGCTGCTGGCGGCCGGCAATGCAGCCCAGTCGCGCACGGTCAACGGCACCTGCCACGCAGGCGACGTGATCTTCCGCGGCGCCATCCCCGATGTCTACGCCGCCACCGCCGCAGCCCTGCGCGACTTCGCCTACTCCATGTAGCGGGCGACTCGATCTCCGTGTCCGCAGCAGCGCCGGGCGAGGGCATCACCTACGAACCGGACGAGAAGTGCTCCATTGCGCTGTCGCTGGGAATGGGCATCCAGGGTGTGGTGCTCGCATTGGCGCCAACGGTGCTGGGCATGTCGCTCTTCGTGCAGGCAGCAAATCTGAGCCAGCGTCAGGCGACGTGGGCGGTGGTCGCTGCGATCCTGGTATGCGGCATGACGAGCGTGCTGTCAGCAGCTCGCCTCGGCCCTGTCGGCGGCGGGCACAACCTGCTCATCATCAGCTCGACCGCCTTTCTGGCGGTCTCGATCCTCGCTGTGAATCGTGCTGGGCCCCAGACGTTCGCGTCACTCGTCGTTGCTTCGGCCCTGTGCCACATCGTGCTGGCGCGCTGGCTCCACCGGCTGAGCCGAATCATCACGCCGGTCGTCTCGGGCGTTGTCCTGATGCTGATTGCGATCGGCGTCATGCAGGTCGCGGTGGATCGGCTCGATGGATCGTCCGAGGGTGTGACGGCGGCTGCGGAACCTGCGGTGGCGCTCATCACCATCCTGAGCGCTGCGGCGGTCGCGATGCGTGCCCGGGGCCGGCTCCGGCTCTGGTCGCCGGTCCTCGCGGTCATCGTGGCATGCGTCATCGCCGCCCTCTTCGGCCTGTTCGACCTCGAAGGTGTGCGCGACGCCGCTTGGATCGCACTGCCGCGCCCGGACATGCCAGGACTCGATCTGACGCCGGGCGTCGATTTCTGGACACTGCTGCCGATGTTTCTCGTCGTCTCGTTGGCCAGTGTCATCAAGACGATGACGACCAGCGTGGTGCTTCAACGTGTCTCGTGGCGCCAACCCACCACTCCCGACTACCGATTGGTGCGGGGCACGGTCAACGCCATCGGCGTCGGCTCGCTCGCAGGCGGGTTGGCGGGCACGCTCCCGGTGGGCACGATGGACGCCACCTCGATCTCGTTCGCTTCCCTGACCGGCGTCGCGGCACGTCGGGTGGGCTACAGCATCGGCGCCATCTTCGTGGCCTTGGCGATGCTGCCGAAGTTCGTGGCTGCGTTGCTGTCCATTCCCCATGCCGTGACCTCGGGCTACCTGATCTTCTTCATGGGCCTGCTGTTCGTGGAGGGCCTCCGCTTGGTGTTCCAAGACGGCATCGCACCGCAGAAGGCTGTGATCGTGGGCGTCTCCATCGGCATCGGCGCCAGCCTGCACGGCAACAATCTGATGGAGTCGATCATCGGGGGTGCTTGGGGGGCGTTGCTCGGCAACGGCATGATCCTCGGCACGCTGACAGCGCTCTTGCTGACCGCGTACATCGAGCTGAGCAGTCGCAAGCGCAGCAGGCTCGAAGCCGAGCTCAAGGCGGAGGCGCTGCGGGAGGTCGACGGCTTCCTGTCGGAGGTTGCCGCCAGCGTCGGCTGGAACGAAGCGTCGGCGAATCGGCTGCGCCTCGTCGGGGAGGAATCACTGCTGAGCCTCATCGAAGCCAGCGAGGAGGAGTCTCAGCCCCGCCTCGTTGTCATCGCGCAGCCTGCACCGGCCAAGATCGAACTGGAGCTGCGAGCGTCGCTGGATGCAGAGAATCTCGAAGACCGGCTGACCTTCCTGAGCGAACGATCCGAGGCATCTCACGAGGGGGCCTTCTCGCTGCGCCTTCTGAGCCACTTCGCCTCGACAGTGCGCCACCGGCAGTACTCGGGCATCGACATCATCACTGTCGAAGTCGAGCGCAGATAGCGGCGGACCGTAGGGTTGCAGCTATCGGCCGATTTATGTGAGACGGACAGGAAAAACGCCATGGACACATCGCTCTTTCAGCTCGAAGGCAAGAATGCGTTGGTGGTCGGCGGGGGGCAAGGCATGGGCGAAGCCACCGCGAGGCTCCTGGCGCAAGTCGGCTGCGGTGTCGCCGTTGCCGACATCAAGGGCGGGAGCGCCGAGCGGGTCGCCGCCGAGGTCGCCGACATGGGCCAGCCCAGCGCGCCGATAGTCGGCGACGTGCTCGACGATGATCAGGTGCCCCGAATTGTCGAGCGGGCCGAGGCCGCGCTCGGAGGACTCGACGTCCTGGTGGCGACCGTCGGCCAAGCATCCTTCGCCCCGCTCGTCGACATGAAGCCCGAGCAGTGGGACCGCGACCAGCACTTCAACCTGCGCTATTTCTTCCTCATCGCGCGTGAAGCGGCCCGCTCGATGATCGCCCGCGGTACGCCCGGCGCGATGACGTGCGTCTCGTCGGTAGCCGGGCTGCAATCCGCTCCCAATCACGCCTCCTACGGCGTGGCGAAGGCCGGTCTCGTGAACTTGGTGCGATCGATGGCCGTCGAATGGGCACCGCACCACATCCGCGTCAATGCGATAGCGCCCGGGAGCATCGCCACGCCGCGTATCCCTGCCACACCCGAGCGGCAGGAGAGGACGCGCGAGGGCCTGATCCCGACCAAGCGCCTCGGAACGGTCGACGAAGTCGCCAAAGCGGCCCTGTTCCTGGTCTCGGACTTGGCGAGCTACGTCACCGGCACCACCCTGGCGGTCGGCGGAGGCTGGATGGCCGCCTCCATCTTGGGCGTTCCCTCCGTACCTGATGGCGGCAAACTCGACGCCACCGCCGGCCTGACCTGAACGACGAGGCCTCAGTTCGCCAACGCGGGCAGCACTTCGCGGACCATCAGTTCCGCATACCGCTTCGGGGCATCGTCGGTGTCGTCCACGGTGGGACCCATCACCACGATCCTGTCGATTCCCAAGTCGACGATTTCTTGGATTCGCCGGATGCACGTGTCCGGCGGCCCGACGATCGCGAACCGGTCTACGAATTCCGCGGACACGTCGAGCGATGGGCCGCGGTCCCACATTCGGTACCCCTCGTGCGCACTCGCAAAGAGCTCCTTCGCCGCCTTCGTGGCCGGACCGTGTGTCTTGCCGTGCAACGTCGAGAAGCGCACGAACGTGTCCAAGAACGGGATCGTGTCGGGAGCAGACTCGGACTCCGCGTGGCAGACGACATTCAGGTATGCGCCATAGCGCACGCCGTCCGGGTCCAGGCCTGCCTCGCGACGCGCGGCTCGGGCCTGCTGCAATCCCCATCTCAGTCGCTCGATGTCTGCCCCGAGGGCGAACATGACGATGTCGGCGTGTTTCGCCACGGTCCCGATCACCCTCGGCCCGGTCGCTGCGCCGTAGACGGGCACTTTCTCGTCCCGTGAATCGATCCATCTGAGTCGGCTCTCATCAGATGCGTCTGCAACTTGGACTGCATCGACGGGTGGCGCCATCTCGCGCCACCAAGGTGTCAGCTCGCCAAATGCCACGCTGTCCCCCCTCAGATAGGTCTGCAGCGCCTTCAGGTAGCTCTCCAGCAGCCTCGTGTAGGCGGGTGCGTGCCCCACAAACGCGAGCGCCGAGTCGCCCCGGCCGATTCCCAGCGACGCTCGCCCCCCTGACACCTCCTGAATGCTTGCGATCGCCCCGGCCGTCACGGCCGGGTGACGGGTCACCGGGTTCGTCACATCGGTGCTCAGCTGGATCCGCTCGGTCGCTGCGGCCGCCAACGCCAGACAGACATACACATCTCCGCAGAGATTCTGATTGTCAAGAAACCCGATGCCATGCCAGCCCGCTTCTTCCGCCATCGCCGCGAATTCCGCGGCGCGGCGCGTACGCGGACGAACGGCCGTGATGAGCTCCAGCGTTTGAGTCATCAAACCTCCTGACTTCCGTTCCCCGCTCTCCTGATCCCTGGATCTGTCGACAGGCGATCAGTCGTCAGATTCGGCGGCACCCGGGATGCGATCCATGAGTCGGTCAAGTCTGGCGTGTCTCCCGGCTTGCGGTCCGGCATTGCGAGCGTCCTGAGGCTCGCGTCGCGTTCAGAGGCCGAGCACTCGCGCGGCGTTGTCGCGCAGGTACTTGCGCTCGATGTGCGGCGGCAGTTCCCAGCCGGCCACGATGCGGCGCAGGTCGGTGAGCGGGCCGCAGTTGGGATAGACGCTGCCGAACAGGATCTGGTCGGGAAGCTGGCGGGCCAATGCGGTCACATAATCCTCGGAGCCGGGGAAGCCGTAGTGGACGTACTGGCCGGGCACGATCACCACGTTGGGCTGCTTGTAGGCCACGCCCAGCGCCTCGCGCACATACGGCCAGCCGCCGTGCTGGATCGACACGGTCAAGCCGGGGAAGTCGGTGGCGACGTGGTCGGCGTACTCGGGGCGGCAGTCGTCTTGGTACGGCCCGAGCAGGCAGCTCATGGTGGTGGACACGATCAGCCTGAGGCGCTGCGCCTCCTCATATATCGGGTAGAGCTCGCGGTCGTCGAACCGGCGGCTGATCTGGGCGGTGGACGGATCGACGGTGACGCCGCGCATGCCCTGGCGTGCCAGCTCGCCGACGGCCGACACTGCGGCCTCGACATCGCTGGGCTCGACCGAGCCGAACCCCACGAACCGATCCGGATGCTCCGAGACGATCTGGCGGATCTCGGCGGAGCCGGTGGGGTCCAGCCCGCGTATGCCGGTCGGCCCCGGCACGCCGATGACGCCCAGCGCGATGCCGGCTTCGTCCATCTCGGCGAACATCAGGTCGCGAGACTGCGTCTCGAAGCTGGGGCACGGCTCGAGGCCCATTCGCTCGAGGTAGTGGTAGGTGGTCTCGGGCGTCCAGCTGCGAGCGCCGATCGGCCGGAACCGGAAGTCGATGACGCCTACGTCATCGGTGTCGCCTCCGTCGGCCGGGGGACTCCCGTCGTCGGGCACGGCAGCGATGCTCAGGCCGGCGCGTCGGCGGTGATGACGATCTTGCCGAAGAAGCGACGCTCCTCCATGGCCCGGTGCGCTTCCACGCCGTCAGGCAGCGGCACCAGCGAATCGATGACCGGCACCAGCTCGCGGGTCTGCACCATCCGCAGCAACTCGTCGAGATCGCTGCGCTGCCAGCCGTTGGAGCCTCGGATGTCCATCTCGGCCGTCCAGATGAACCGCAGATCGGTCTGCGGGTCGTAACCAGCCGTGGCACCGCAGGTGAGCACGCGCCCGCCCTGGCGCACGCATCGCAGCGAGCGGGCCCAAGTGTCGCCGCCAGTGAAGTTGACCACCACGTCGTAGCCGCCCCCGCCGAACAGGCCGCCTGTCTGCTCGCGGCAGTACCGGGCGATGTCGACCTCGGAGTAGTTGATGGTCTCGTCGGCACCGAGGTCGGCGAGGCGCTGGCACTTCTCGTCGGTTCCTGCGGCGGCGATCACCTTGGCGCCGCGCATCTTCGAGATCAGCAGCGCGCTGGTGCCTACGCCCCCGCTGGCGCCCAGGATCAGCACCGTGTCATCGGGGCCGACCTCGCCGCGGGTGATCATCATCCGGTGTGCCGTGCCGTACGCCACCGGCAGGCACGAAGCGTCCTCGTAGGAGACGTCATCGGGCAGCGGGATCAGCTGGCTTGCCGCCACCACGACGTACTCGGCATACGCACCCCACAGCGTGTCGCCGATCATGGAGAACTTGCCGGTGCCGCGGTCCCACCGCACAGGGTCCACGAGCACCCGGTCGCCCGCCGCCCATCCTTCGACGTCGGGTCCGAGCTCGGCGACCTGCCCAGCGGCGTCGCAGCCCGGAATGCCGGGCAGCGGCACCTTGATGCCTGGCATGCCCCGACGGGTGAAGACGTCGTGATAGTTGAGCGAGCAGGCCCGCACCGCTACCCGGACTTCGCCGGGTTGCAGTTCAGGCGTGTCGATGTCGCGGTACGCCAGCACGTCGATATCGCCGTGCTCGTCGAAGACGATTGCCTTCATCACTGAGCCCCCATGTTGCTGGCTGTCATGTCTGTTTCAAGCCGCTGCAGCCCGATCCCGCTCAACCGAAGCGTCCATGGCCGCGAGAACGTCACCGCGCAGCGCGCGCACCGTGCTGGCGTAGGCACCGGCATCCAGCGTCTCCGACAGCTCCGCGGCGACCTCCAGCGCTCGATCCACCACGGCATCGGGGCTGACGGCTTCGTCCAGGTAGCCGGCCTCGACCGCTCCATTGCCGTCGAGCAAGCGGGCGTTGGCCACGCAGCGCTGCAGGTGACGGCGCGACAGCCGTTCCTTGGAGATGGTCATGGCCCAGTCGGGCAGCGTCAGCGCGATCGCCACTTCGTTCAAGCCGATCTTGACCGGCGCATCGGGTCCGACGCGGTGATCGCAGCCGAGCAGCAACAAGGCGCCGGCGGCGACCGCGTGGCCGGTGCAGGCCGCCACCACCGGCACCGATGCGCCATAGGCGCGCCGCACCATCGCGCCGCCCGCCGAGACCAACTCGCCGATCGCAGCACGGTCACCGCCGCGGATCACGTTGAGATCGAAGCCCGCGAAGAACGCCCGGTCATTGCCGGCGATGACCACCGCCCCGATCTCATCGTCTGCCTCGGCAATGTCGATCTGGGCATCGAGCGCCGCAAGCATCGGCACCGAGAAGGCATTGGCCTTGCCGTCATCCACGCGCACCAGCAGAACGTCGCCGTGCCGCTCTGCCGCAACCGTCCCGCTCCCGTTGTCTGTTGTCTCGCTCATCGGGCGAATGGTACGGCCGCCAAACGGCGCTGTGCTCAGCTTCGTACCCACCCCCCGCATCCTCGGCATCGACCACCAGCGTCGGCCTCGACCCGATCTCGTGGGGCTTCTGTTCGGCGCCGCAGGCGGGCTGGTTAGGGTGCGGCCATGGCCACACTTGTTGCCGATGTCGACATGCCTGAGGTCGGTCTCGGGGGCGATGAAGGCGAGGACGAGAGGCGAGAGGCGCTGATCGGGCTCGCTGAGCGCAACTGGATCGCCCGCACGCCGCTGGGCTACGTCATCACCCGTCACGCCGACGTGACCGCCATGCTGCGCGACAAGCGCTGGTTCAGCGCCATCGGCCTCATCGCCCAGATGCAAGGCGTCGACGACGCCGAGTGGAACCGCCGCAGCGGGCAGAACATCCTGGGCATGGAGGGCGACGAGCACCAGCGACTGCGCCGGCTCGTCGGGCCGGCGTTCACTCCCAAGGCCGCCGAACGGCTGCGCCCGTTCATGGCTGAGGTCATCGATGAGCTGCTCGACCCGCTGTGTGCCCGCGGGCACGGCGATTTCGTCACTGAGGTCTGCGAGCCGTACCCCATTCCGATCATCTGCGAGCTGCTGGGCGCCCCTCGCGACGACTGGGAGCTGTTCAGCCGCCTCGCCACCGACATCTTCCGGGTGTTCAACGGCAACCTGGCTCGCGACCTGCACACGATCATGGCCGCGCAGGACGAGATGGGCGCCTACATGTCCAAGCTCATTGCCGAGCGGCGCGCCGAACCGCGCGATGACCTGCTCTCGGACCTCATCGCCGCGGAGGAGGAAGGCGACCGGCTGAGCACTGAGGAGATGCAGTCGCTGGCCAACGCCGTACTGCTCGCCGGCACCGATACCACGCGCAATCAGCTCGCCTGCGCTGTGGAGCTGTTCGCCCGCTGCCCCGACCAGCTCCGGCTGCTGCGTGACGAGCCGTCGCTCGCTCCCCTGGCTGCCGAAGAAGTCATGCGGCACTTCGGCGCCATCCGAGGCACCGCCCGCTACGCCAGCGAGAATCTCGTGTACCGCGACATCGAGTTCCCGGCCAGCACGCTGATCTTCCCCAGCTTCACCGCCGCCAACCATGACGAGACGCAGTTCGATCAGCCGCTGCGCTTCGACATCACGCGCCGGTCGAGTGCGCCGCACATGACCTTCGGCAGCGGCATCCACTACTGCCTCGGCGCATTCCTGGCACGAGCCGAGCTGCAGGAGGCCCTCAAGGCCGTCGCGAAGCGAATGCCGGACTTGCGTCTCGACGGCGACGTGGAATGGAAACCTGTGTCCAACGGCATCTGGGGGCCATCGACACTGCCGATCAGGTTCACGCCGGGGCACTGAACCCCGTCACCGCGCAGATGGGCCGCCTGCCCGACGTTTTCAAGGTCACTTCGGGCCAGGCCGCATCTAGCGCAGCGGCACCCAGCGAGGTCGGGCGCACCCGGCGCGAGCGCGTCCGCTGGGGACGGGTCGTGCTGGTGGCGCTGTCGGGAGTGGTGTCACATGTCTTCGGCCGGGCCACAGTCGGGGTGCTGGTGCCCGCCATGGCAGACGATCTCGACCTCAGCGACACGCTCATCGGCGCGCTCGGCTCGGCCAACATGGGCGCCTACTTCACCGGAGTGATCATCGTCACATTCACTGCCGGCCGAATCGAACCGTTCACCCTGCTGCGCGCCGGCATCGTCACTTCCACCGTGGGCCTTGCGGTGATCGGCACGGCGTCGGGCCCGGCAGCCGTGGTGATCGGGACTGCACTGGCCGGCCTCGGCGGCGGCGGCATCTGGCTCACGGCACCGGTGATCGCCAGCGAAGGTGTGCCGGCGAGCCGGCGCGGTGCCGCACTGGGCACGCTTACCGCCACCATGGGCGCCGCGCTCATCGGCGTGCCCATCGCTACCGCTGCCTTGCGCAGCATTGCGGCCGACGATGCGATCTGGCGGCCCGTCTGGGTGGCCCAGGCTGCGCTGTCGGTAGTGCTGCTTGCAGCCTTGTCGGTCTTCGTCCGAGCTCGACGCACCGAGCGAGTGGCCGGTGCCGGCGGCTTCGGGGCACTGTTCCGGATTCACGGGTGGAAGCGCGCGGTCGCGGCGTACATGGCATTCGCCTACATGACGTCCTCGTTCGCGAACTTCTTGGGGCGAGCGCTGGAGGGCGATCACGAATTCAGCCGCACCGCCGCGACGCTCATGTTCTCGTGGATGGGCGCGGGTTCGATTGTGGGAGCGCTGGCCTTTGGACGGCTCAGCGATCGGATCGGGCGACCCTTGACCATGGCCACGGTCATGGCCTTGAGCTCCGGTGCTGCCGTGGTCCTGACGACGCGTGCGCCCGGCGCGGCGATCATCATCGCAGTGGTGGTTTTCGGCGCAGCGTCATTCTCATTCCCGTCGCTCACCGCGACGTTCGTGAGCGATCACGTATCCGACCGCACCTTCGCCGCGGTGCTCGGCTCGATGACGATGTTCTATGGCCCCGCGTCGGTCATCGGACCCGCCGCGAGCGGCTGGCTCGCCGACCGCACGGGCAGCTTCAGCGCGACCTATGGGGTCATCGCTGCACTGGCCCTCACTGCATGCTTTTGCATGGCGACGATGCGCCGCAGGGATGGTGTGGCGCCACAGCCGGCGCCGTTGAGCTGAGCGTCAGCTCAGCTCATCAGCTGCTTTTTCATGGCTGCAGCGGTTGCCAGCTTCAGCGACCGGCTCGGACCGATCTGGATGGACTCGCCGGTCTGCGGGTTGCGGCCCATGCGGGCACCACGCTCAGACATGGAGAACGAGCCGAATCCCGGCCAGGTCACTTTGCCGCCGGCCTTCACTTCGGCCGCAACGAGATCGAAGAACGCTGACAGCGTCCGCTCTGCGTCGCTCGCAGTCACACCGGCTTCCGCGGCTACTGCCTTGATGGTCTCTGCCTTGTTCACCACAGTCCAGTTCCTCTCTGAAACGATTCGGGGTACCACCTCAGCACACAAAAGCCCTCAAGTGGTGGAATTGCGGCCCGCTGTCTATCGGCGCGACCCGGTACTTGCACCCCGCGACGGCGCTCGGAGCGACCGTCAGCTGCGGCCTTCACCTCGCACGTCAAACGCATCGCGCAGGCCGTCGCCGACGTAATTCACGGCCAACACTGTGATGACGATGGCCAATCCGGGCGCCCACACCAGCCATGGCTCAACGGTCATGAAGCCCTCGTTGCCTCCGATCATGTTTCCCCATGTCGGCGTGTGGGCAGAGCTGACCCCCAAGCCCAGGAAGCTCAGCACTGACTCGGCCAGAATTGCACCAGCGACTGCGAGCGATACCGCGACAGAGATCTCACCGACCAGATTTGGCAGCAGGTGGCGAACCATGATCCGCGTGGTGCTTGCGCCCATCGAGCTGGCCGCCACAACGAATTCCTGCTCGCGCAGCGCCAGCGTCTTCGCCCGGATGATGCGGGCCAGCGCCATCCACCCCAGCAGCGACAGCACCAACACCACATCAGCGGCGCTGTCGCCCAAGATGCGCGCCAGCAGGATGATCATCATGAGCAGCGGCAGCGCGAGCAGCGTGTCGGTGAAACGCATCAACACGGCATCGATGCGTCCGCCCAGATAGCCGGCGACCACGCCGACGGTTGTGCCGAGCAGCGAGGCGATGAGCGCCACCGATATGCCGATGACGAGCGAGATCCGGCCGGCATACAGCGTCTGGCTCAGCGTGTCCCGACCCAAGGTGTCGGTCCCGAGCAGGAATTCCGCCCCGGGAGGCGCCAGCACATGATCGAGATGCTGCTGTCCTGACCGGTAGGGGGCGATCAGGTCGGCACCGGCGACTGCCGCGGCAATGATCACGAGCGCGACGAGCGCTACGACCGACACGCGACGGCTGGCGAAGCGCCGCCAGGCTGCCATCAACGGGCGCTCTGCGAGCTCGTGCTCAGCGAGCGCCACGCCGGATCCTGGGGTCGAGGACGCCGTAGGAGAGATCGCCTGCGAGGTTCACCAAGAAAACCGCTGTTGCAACGATCATCACGGAGGCCAGCAGCACGGGATAGTCGCCGCCGTAGAGGGCGTCGACGAACAACCGGCCCATGCCCGGGTACTGGAACACGAGCTCGGTCACCACCAGCCCGCCGACCAGCTGACCAGCATCGGTGGCGGCCTGCGCAGTCACGGGGAGCAGCGCATTGCGCACGCCGTGACGAACCACCACGGTGCGTTCCGGCAGGCCTCGTCCACGAGCAGCGCGGACGTGATCCGAGTTCATGACATCAAGCAGGCTGGCCCGCATATAGCGGCTGTAGACGGCAATGAGCTGCAGCGACAGCGCCATCGTGGGCAGCACTAGGTGTCGCACTCGGTCGGCGAGGTCGAAACCCTGCTGGCCAGGCGAGTACAGCCCCGCCGTCGGAAGCAGCGGTGGACCGATCCCCAGCCAGTTTGCGAGGTACAAGCCGAAGAACAGCTGCAGCATGAGGCCCAGCCAGAACACCGGGATGGAAATCCCCAGGAACGAGATCGTGGTGGCCAGGTAGTCGATGAATGAGCCGCGACGGATGGCCGAGATCGCGCCGATTGCGATTCCCGCGACCAGCGAGAGCGCGACCGCCAAGCTCACCAGCACCAGCGTGTTCACCAGCGCCGTGCGCACGATGGGCCATACATCCGCACCGTTGCGCACCAGCGAGATGCCAAGATCGGCTTGCACGAAGTCCCCGAGCCACTGCAGGTATCGGCTCAGGATCGGATCACCGAGCCCGAGGTGTTCGCGGTATCTGGTGATGTCCTCTGGCGCGATGCGGGGATTCACCGTGAGCGCGACCGTGGGATCCGAGACCTGATTCGCCGCCCAGAACACGGCGAACGAGATGGCCAGCAGGATCGGGACCGTCGTCGCGAGCCGTGTCAGCACGTAACGCGCCACGATGTTGAGCCTGCCAGCCCGTTCGCGGACTATGCGTTCATTCGACGTGCACGATCCAGTCGAACATGTCGAAGAATCCGCCGTAGGGACTCGACACATAGGCGCCCGGTCCCGACACCGCATTGGGGTCCCAGATGATCATGTTGGGCAGCATGTACAGCGGGATCCACGGCACATCGGCCGCCAGGATCTGGCTTAACTCGTGAACCAGCTCCAAGCGGGCTGCTGGGTCCACTTCGGCATCAATCGCGAACGCCAAGTCGCTGGCCTGCTGGCTGCGGTAGGCCGTGAAGTTCTGGCCCGTGTACTCGTTCTCCTCGGTGGGGATGCCGTCGATGTCGTAGAGATTGGCTACGGAGGGATCCGGGTTGGTGCTGTTCGCGAAGAGCGCCACCGGGCCGAAGTTCAGCGCCGGCAGTCGATTCTGGAATAGCTCGCCCGGGTCGTAGTTGATGATCTCCCAGCCGATGCCCAGCGGAGCGGTCATGTCGACGACCAGCGCTTGCACGTCCTCGCGCCGGTTGTTGCCGGCGACGGTGTTCCATGCCAGCACAAGCTCTTCGCCTTCGGCGTTCATCCACAAGCCGTCGGGGTCGGGTCGTGTCCAGCCCTCGGCCTCGAGCAGCTCGGCGACCTTGGCCGCATCCTGCGTGTAGCGGGCGAAGTCGTCCTGGCACCAGGGGCCGAACCCGGGATTCCAGCCAGTGCACTGCAGGACCGGCGGGTCGGCGGTGATCGTGCCAAGCGCAATTTCGGCGATGCGTTCGCGATCCAGCGCATAGGCGACGGCTTGGCGCACGTTGCGCGTCATGTCGAAGCGGCGGTCGGGCGCGTCCTGGTTGATCCAGAGGCCTTCCATGTAGGTGCCCTCAGCGACCTTGTAGGTCAGATCACCGGTGATCCGCTCGCGGGCACCGGGAAACGGCTGGGGGAAGGCGGCCATGGCTTCGCCGGTCTGCAGGGCCAGCAGTTCCGAGTCGGTGTCCTCGCGGGGCACCATCACCACCCGATCCACCAGTGGGATGCGCTCGGCATCCCAGTAGCTGCGGTTCGGAACCAGGATGTGCTGCTCCTGATTCCATTCCTCCTGGATCCACGGACCGCCCGAGACCGTGATCTCGTCATTCCACTTGTCGGCGATATCGGTGTCGGGACCCAGCTCGTGCGCCGGCAGCAAGCCGCCGAACAGCGTCGGCCACGGTGCATACGGCTCGCTGAAGGTGATGACGGCCGTATGTGGGTCGGAATGGTCGATGTCGGTGATCAGATCCAGACCGATGGTGCTGAGCGTGCCGGTGGTGTCGAGCCCGGCGCGCCAGCTGAACCAGACATCTGTGCTGGTGATGGGCGTGCCGTCGCTCCACGTCGCGTCAGGATTCAGGCGGTAGGTGAGCGTGAACGTGCCATCGTCTGCGGTGACGAGGCCGCCGTTCGCCACGGTCGGCTCTTCGGCCAGCAACGACGACGCCACGTACGTATTGCTCTGGTCGAGCTCCATGAGCCGCGGCAGGTAGTGGATCAGCACCGACCAGATCGTCCAGGTGGCATTGGCACACGAGGTGACGGGGTTGACGCACTCGGGCCACTGCTCGACGGCCAGCACGAGCGTGCCGCCGCTGGGGTCATCCCCGGTATCGGGTGCGACAGTGGTCGCAGATCCGGATGCCGGTTCATCGGGCACCGGCTCGTCGGTGGACGTATCGCTGCCGCACGCTGCGGCAAGAAATACGACGGCCATCAGAGCGATGCCGAAACGTCGACTGCGGCGCCGACGCGGGCCTGACGGTCTCGACGAACCCTTCGAGCTTCCCTGTGCCTCAAGCGTGGTCATGCAAGCAAAGTAACGCTCAGGCTCTTTGCCGAGCGGCAGTTCCGCGGACTGGACACCGCACGCATTGCACGCGTGCGGTGAGCGGTTCTGGCAGAGTTTGCGGGATTCAGCCGGGCACTCCGGCTCATTGGCGACAACTGGGGGCATACCGAGGTGCTGGACGGCTACCGGATACTGGATCTGACCGACGACCGGGGCCATCTCGCCGGAATGCTGCTGGCTCAGCTCGGTGCCGAGGTGGTGCTCTGCGAGCCGCCCGGCGGGCACCGCACCCGACACCGTGGACCGTACGTCGATGACGTTGTCGATCCGGAGCGCTCCATCGAGTTCCTCGTCTATAACCGGGGCAAGCACTCGGTGGTCGTCGAGACCCCGGCGCAGATTGCCGAGCTTGCTGCGGGCTGTGATGCGGTGATCTCGTGCGGCTCGTTCGACGTCGACCTCGATGCGCTGCGCGCTGCCAGCCCGCAGCTGGTCACCGCGGCCATCACGCCGTTCGGCGAGACGGGCCCCAAGACCGGCTGGGCCGCCACCGACCTCACCATCGCGGCGTCGAGCGGCACGATGTCGCTCACCGGTGACCGCGACCGGGCGCCGGTGCGCATCGGGCCGCCGCAAACCTGGCACAACGCTGCGGTGGACACCGCCGGCGCGATCCTCATGGCGCTGCACGAGCGGCAGACCTCCGGCCTAGATGATTGGTTCCAAGGGGTCAGTGGTCGTAGTGGGTGAGGGTGCGTGCTGGCAGGTGGGGGTGGTGGGTTCTGTTGTGCCAGATGGCGGCGGTGAGAGCGAGGATGCGTGCCAGGACGCGCACGGCGACGCCGGCGCGGGTGCGGCCGTTGTGGCGTTCGAGGCTGAGCTGGCCTTTGAGGGTGTCGCAGACCGATTCGATGATCTGGCGGAACGGGCGCAGGAACCGCTGGTGGGGGCGGGCGGGCTCGTTGCGGGCGGCGGGCCGGATGAGGGTGATCCCGGCGTCGTTGAGCCGGTTCTCGAAGTCTTTGCTGCGGTAGCCCTTGTCGGCGATGAGCGTCTGGCCGGGGCGGGCCAGGTCTGCGTGGTCGATCATGGCGGCGCAGGTGTCGTGTTCGTCGGCCTTGGCGCCTGCCAGGGCGAAGCTGATCGGCAGCCCCGCCGGGGTGGTGATCAGGTGCAGTCGCAGCCCCCAGAACCAGCGCGAATGCGACGCGCACCAGCCGTATTGGGCCCATCCGGCGAGCTCGGAGCGCACCGCGGTGGGTCGGCTCGTGCCGCACGGCACCGGCGTGGAGTCGGCCAGCCACACGTCGTCGTGCCAGTCCGGGCAGTCGCGGGCCAGCGCTGCTGTGACGTGGCCGATCATCTCGCCGGCGCGGCGCAGCCGCTTGTTGAAGCCCTCTCTGTTGGGCAGGTACGGGAACCACGGCCGCAGGTGCTGATGAGCGAAGCGCACGAACCCGCGCTCGGAGTCGTACCCCAATAACGCCGAGATCACCGCCAAAGTGACCAGCTCCGCGTCCGACAGCTTCGGTGCGAACCCCACACGGGGCCGCCGCGGCGCCCAGCCGGGATTGTCGGCCAACAGATCGTCAATCCTCACATACAGTGCCGTCGCGAGGGTGTCCAAGTCCGGGTTCATGCCCAGGTCCTCCAGGATCGAGGTGCAGGTACACACCCCGAGCTTGGACACCCTCACCCCACCAACAGCGGACCCCCCACCCCTTGGAACCAATCATCTAGGCCAGCACGTCGACACCTCGGCCCAGCAGTCGTTCGTGGACTGCACCCAATTCCAGATGATGGCGGTGCTCACCGGCGGCGAAGTGCCGGTGCGGCTGCCGGGAGCGGTGAACCTGGGCGGCTTCCTGATCCCGTGGGTGTACGAATGCGCCGACGGCTACGTGACCGTCACGTTCCTGTTCGGTCCGATGATCGCCCCGTTCACGAGCAGGATCCTGTCATGGGCCTGCGAGGAAGGGTTCTGCGAGCCCGAGCTGCGCGACAAGGACTGGGTGGACTTCGGCATGGCCATCGTGGAGGGCCGCGAGTCGATGGACACGTTCGATCAGGCCATCAAGGCCCTCACCTCGTTCGTGGCCACCAAGACCAAGGCCGAGCTGCTGGAACGGGCGCTGGTTGACAATTTGCTGATCGCGCCCATCACGACGACCGCCGACGTGCTGGCGCTCGACCATCTCGAAGTGCGTGACTATTGGGAGCACGTCGAGGTGCCCCGGGCCGGGGGTTCGGCGCCCGTGCGGCTGTGCGGTTCGCTGGCCAAGACCACCGCTGATCCGCTGCCGGTCCTGCCCGTCGCGCCGAGACTCGGCGAGCACACTGAGGCGTACCTGAACGGCGATGGCTCGCCGGGCACTACCATCACGGCGCGCCCTCGCACCGAGATCGCCGCCACCGGCCGCTCGCTGGAGCGCCCGCTCGACGACGTCAAGATCCTCGACTTCATGTGGGCGCTGGCAGGCCCGGGCGCCACCCGCACGCTGGCCGACTACGGCGCCACCGTGGTCAAGGTCGAGAGCGAGCTGAAGCCCGACGTGCTGCGGGGCGTCCACCCGTTCATCGGCGAGGAGGGCGGGCAGGAGAACGCCCTGCAGTTCCACTCGATCAACGCGGGGAAGATGGACCTGACGCTCGACCTGTCGCTGCCTGAGGCGCGCGACGTGGTCCTCGACCTCGTGGCGTGGTGCGACGTACTCACCGAGTCGTTCTCGCCGAAGGCCATGGAGAACTGGGGCCTCACCTACGACGTGCTGCGCGAGGTGAACCCCGAGCTGGTCATGTTCTCGAGCTGCCTGATGGGCCAGACCGGACCGATGCGCATGTACGCCGGTTTCGGCACGATGGCGGCAGCCATCGCCGGCTTCTACCCGGTGACCGGATGGCCAGACCGCATCCCGGCGGGGCCGTTCACCGCCTACACCGACTACATCTCGCCGAAGCTGGGCGTGATGCTGGTCCTGTCCGCGCTGGCAGAGCGCGATCGCACCGGGCGGGGCCAGCACATCGACTTCGCCCAGATGGAGGGAGCGCTGCACTTCCTGGCAACCGAGTTCGCCGACGAGGAGATCAACGGCCGCACCGCGGGCCGGGCCGGCAACGCCGACCGCCACATGTGCCCCCACAGCGTGTACCCCGCCGCAGGCGACGACCGCTGGGTGGCGATCGCCTGCGAGACCGAGGCCCAGTGGGGCGCCTTGACGGCGCTGCTCGCTGAGGCTGCGACCGGCAACGCCGATCTGGCACAGGCGCTGGACACGCTGAGCGCCAGCGCCGATGGGGACCTTGCAGGCCTCGATGCGCAGAGCCGTCGAGCGCACGCCGAAACCATCGACGCTGCAATCACCGCGTGGACAGAGCCTCAGGCGGCAGCCGACATCGAGACGGCGCTCCAAGCGGCAGACGTGCCCGCCCACCGTGTGAGCGATGCAGCAGATCTCATGGCCGACCCACAGATCGTGGCCCGCGATCACTTTCTGTCGGTACCGCACGCCAAGCACGGCCACACCTGGGTCGAGAACAGCAACTTCGAGCTGTCACGCACGCCCGGCCGGCCGCTGTGGGGCGGCCCGATGTTCGGCGAGCACAACATGGAAGTGCTCGAAGGCATCCTCGGCTACGACGGCGACAAGATCGCCGAACTCGTCATAGCCGGCGCCCTCGCCTAGAACGCTCCGTCAGCTTTCCACCGAACCCGACCATGCCGAATTGAGGTCAGCATGAGCACAGACAGCGGCGCTTCAGGCGTCGACAGGCAGAACATTTCGAGCGGCGGGCCGCTGGAGCCCGTGGCCGGCTACTCGCGGGCTGTGCGGCTCGGCGACTGGGTCGCGGTATCGGGGAGCACGTCGCTGGGCCCCGACGGCGTGGCGCACCCGGGCGACTGCTACGGGCAGGCCATCTACACGCTGGGCGTTATTGAGCAGGCGCTGGCTGAGGCGGGAGCGCAGATGAGCGATGTCGTGCGGACCCGCTCGTTCGTCACCGACATCGGGATGCTCGACGACTTCATCCGCGCCCATGGTGAGGTGTTCGGCGACATCCGGCCGGCGT
Organism: Candidatus Poriferisodalis sp.; assembly: GCF_965219595.1. NCBI lineage: Bacteria > Bacillati > Actinomycetota > Acidimicrobiia > Acidimicrobiales > Candidatus Poriferisodalaceae > Candidatus Poriferisodalis > Candidatus Poriferisodalis sp. The sequence continues at coordinate 1,699,058 of NZ_OZ244781.1, read as the reverse complement.
CGACGCTCGTCGAGGTGTCGGGGCTGATCCATCCCGACCTCGTCATCGAGATCGAAGTCGACGCGATCATTCCCTGAGCGCGTGCGAGCACTGGTGCAGCGGGCCGCCGAGGCCCGGGTGCGAGTCGGCGGCGAGGTGATCGGCGAGATCGGTCCCGGGCTGTGCTGCCTGGTGGGTGCGACGCACGACGACAGCACTGAGTCGGCACACAAGCTTGCCGGCAAGATCTGGAACCTGCGCATCTTCGCCGACGACAACGGCCAGATGAACCGGTCAGTAGCAGATACCAGCGGCGAGGTGCTGGTGGTGAGCCAATTCACGCTCTACGGCGACACCCGCAAGGGTCGCCGCCCGTCGTTCGTCGCCGCGGCAGCGCCCGATCAGGCCACCGGGCTGATCGACGAATTGGTTGCCGAACTGCGTCGCCTGGGCGCCACCGTGGCCACTGGCTCGTTCGGGGCCGAGATGGCGGTCGAGCTGATCAATGACGGCCCGGTCACGCTGATGCTCGAAGTCTGACTCCGGCGCTCCCGCTGAACAGCGGTCAGGCCGGCGTGAAGCGGAGCAGTGCGGGGCCGTCGGGTGTGGGGTCGAAGACCGCCTGCACGGCTTGGCCGATATGGACCGTCTCGGGGTCGCAGCCGACGATGTTGGTGAGCACTCGGGGACCCTCTTCCAACTCGACGTAGGCGAGCACGAACGGGGCCGCCTTGCGCCACGAACCCGGGATGCGGCGGGTGACCGTGCAGCTGTAGACGGTGCCTCGCCCCGAGGCCTCGAACCAGGTCACCGAGTTGCTGCCGGGCCCATCGCAGCGTTCCCGCGGGTACCACACGACGTCACCGCTGTTGTCGCAGCGGGGCAGCACCAGTCGGCCTTCGGCGGTGGCATCCCAGAACCGTTGCGTCTCGAGATTCACCGTCGGCGGCGGCACCGGCAGGCCGAACTGCCCGAGTTCGCTCATGTCGACCTGCCCATCACGAGCGTGGCGCTTCCCATGCGAGTGGCGAGGCTGCCTCCGGTGCCGTGCGCCAGGGCCAGCTCGCAGTCGGGCACCTGCACGGCCGCATGCGCCTCGCCGCGTAGTTGCCGCACGGCTTCGACCACCTTGGTCATGCCGCCGCGGTTGGCCGGATGGTTGTTGCACAGGCCGCCGCCGTCGGTGTTGAACGGCAGCGCACCGCCGGGCGACTGCAGAGCGCCGTCGGACACGAAGCGTCCGCCATGACCCTTTTCGCAGAAGCCGAGGTCTTCCAGCGTCATCAGCACCGTGATGGTGAAGCTGTCGTAGATCGACACGTAGTCGATGTCGGCGGGTGTCACGCCGGCTTCGGCAAACGCCAGCGGCCCCGAGCGCGTCGCCCCCGTGTGGGTCAGATCGATGCGCCCGCCCGAGGTGTGCTTGATGGCCGTTCCCGTTCCCAGCACCGGCACGCAGTGACGGTCAAGCGACGCCGCCACCGCTTCGCTGACCAGCACGAGGGCACCGCCGCCGTCGGTGATCACACAGCAGTCCAGGCGATGCAGCGGGTCGGAAATCACGGGCGAGGACACCACTTCATCCACGGTGACCACATCTTGGAGGAAGGCGTGCGGATTGTGCTGGGCGTGCGTGGATGCCGCCACCTTCACCTCGGCCAGCTGCTCAGAGGTAGTGCCGAACTCGTGCATGTGCCGAGCAGCGGCCAGCGCGTACCCGCCGGGCACCGACATGCCGAACTGGTTCTCGAATGACGCCTCGGGCGCCGAGCTGAACCGAGCGCTGCCGCCCGGCCCGGCGCCGCCGGTGCGCGGCTTGCCGGCCAGCGTGATCAGCGCCACATTCACGTGGCCTGCAGCAATGGCCGCAGCGGCATGCTGAACATGGACCAAGTACGCCGAGCCGCCGGTCTCGGTGTCGTCGATGTAGGTGAGGTCGAGGCCGAGGTACTCCGCCATCGACAGGGCGCCGAAGCCGGGTGCGTCGCCGGCCGAGTAGTAGGCGTCGACGTCAGCCAGGGTCAGCCCGGCGTCGGCCAGCGCGCCCGCAGCTACCTCGGCGTGGATCTGCGGCAGCGTGCGATCGGGCAGTTCACGGCCGGGATGCTCGTACACCCCGGCGATGAGCGCCTTGCCTCGAATCGTCACCGGCGGCACGCTAGCCGCCGGCGCCGACGCGATGCCCGATCTGCGCCGGTGCCGGGTCGTCGGTCGGCGCCGAGAGCGAGCGTTAGCTTCGCGGCGATGCTGAAGCCATACCGAGTGCTGGACCTCACCGATCCCCGGGGCGCGATGTGCACCTCGATCCTCGGCTCATTGGGCGCCGAGGTGATCCTCATCGAAGGCCCCGATGGCCGCGGGCGAGACCATCGGGAAACAGGCCCCGACGGCACATCGCTGAGCTGGTGGAACCTGCGGCGCGGTGCGCAGAGCTGCGTCATTGACGATCGCAACGAGCTGATGGAGCTGGTCGCCAGCGCCGACGCACTGATCGAATCGCCCGACCCCGGACTTGGCCTCAGCCACGACGAGCTGCGTGCGGTCAACCCGGGACTCGTGCACACCACCGTCACCCCATTCGGAAGCACGGGACCCAAGGCCGGATGGGCAGCATCAGATCTCACCATTGCCGCCTCGGCATGCAGCGCCGCCATTACCGGCGACGCCGACCGGGCGCCGCTGCGCATCACGGCACCGCAGAGCTGGCTGCATGCGGGATCGCATGCGGCCGTCGGCACGTCGCTCGCGCTGCGCCAACGCGACCGCAGCGGGTACGGCCAGCACGTCGACATCTCGGCGCAGCAGGCGATGATGCAGACGGCATTCCCCGGCATCATCCACGCCCCTAACGAGTACCCGTCGGCCCGCCGAACCTCAGGCGGGATCCTCTTCCTCAACTTCCACCTGCAGTTCGTCTATCCGGCGTCCGACGGCTACGTCTCAATCACGCTGCTGTTCGGCGACACCATCGGCCGATTCACCAAGCGGCTGATGGACTGGGTGCATGAGAACGGCTGCTGTGACGACGAGCTCGCGGCACTCGACTGGGTCGATTTCGGGATGCGCCTGTTCACCGATCCTGAGGTTGCGCCGGGCCAGCTCGAGCAGACCAAGGCCGCGATCACCCGCTTGACGAGCACGCGCACCCGCGCCGATTTGTTCGCGGAAGCGCAGCGCCGCGAGCTGCTGCTGGCACCCGTGTACACGCCAGCCGAGCTGACCGAGGTGGAGCACTTCAACGAGCGCGGCTATTGGGACACCGTCGCCGATCCTGCGTGGGGCAGCGTGATCACCCCAGGCGCATGGTGCAAGCCCAGCCGCACGCCACTCCGCTCCCTCGGCACCCCGCCGGATCTCGGCGCCCACACCGCGGCCATCAAGGCGAAGCCGCGCTCGGCGCTGCTGGACGCCGCGGAGAAACTGCGCGACGGCGGCGGCGATCCGTCGAGCCCGCGGCCCCTCGAGGGGATCAAGGTGCTCGACACCACGTGGGTGTACGCCGGGCCGTTCACGACGCGGGTGCTCGCCGACTTCGGCGCCACGGTCATCAAGGTGGAAGGGCCAGCGCGATTCGACGCTGCACGCGGCAGCGGCGGCGGCCTGCGGGGCGACATGGGACCTGACGCCTCGATCCAGTACGGCACGCTCAACGCGGGCAAGCTCGGCGTGACCATCGATCTCAACACCGCCGAGGGCCGCGACGTGCTGTGCGACTTGGCGGAATGGGCCGACATCTACGTCGAGTCGTACACGCCTGGCACGCTCGACGACTGGGGCATCGGTTACGAGACGCTCTCGGCCCGCAACCCGGGCCTGATTCTGCTGAGCACCAGCCTGATGGGCCAGAGCGGACCGCTCGCCACATTCGCCGGCTTCGGCAATCTGGCCGGTGCCATCACCGGCTACTACGAGATGACCGGCTGGCCGGACCGGGCGCCGGCGGGACCGTTCCTCGCCTACACCGACTACGTCACCCCGCAGTACATGGTGCCGCTGCTGCTGGCCGCGCTCGACGCCCGCGACGCCGATCCGCAGGGCCGGGGCCAGCATCTCGACTTCGCTCAGGCCGAGGCCGCGGTGCACTTCCTCGCGACCGAGGTGCTCGAGCACACGGTCAATGGCGTTGCTGCCACCCGGTCGGGCAACGCGGACGCCTTCCTGTGCCCCCATGCGATGTACCCCTGCGACCCGGGCGACGCTGACCCCGACAATCCGCTCGAGCCGCCGGAGGCGTGGATCGCGGTGGTGTGCGAGACCGAGCATCAGTGGGAGTCACTGTGTGAGGTGCTCGACCGCGACGGTCAGCCCGTGCCGGCGGAACTCGCCGGCCTCGATGCAGCGGGACGCGTCGCGCTCAGCGCAGACATTGACGCCGCCATCGCGGCATGGGCCGCCGGGCGCACGCCGGGAGAGGCCGAAGCCGCGCTGCAGGCTGCGGGCGTGCCCGCACACGCCAGCCAGAACAGTCTCGGCTGCTTGGCCGATCCGCAGCTCATTCACCGCGGCCACTGGATGGACGTGGAGCACCCGGTGTACGACCGCATGACCGTCGAGGCGCCCCGCCTGCAGCTCAGCGCGACACCCCACGAGGTCACCAGGTCAGGACCCAGCCTGGGCGAGCACAACGACCGCGTCCTGCGGGACATCCTCGGTTACGACGACGACCGTGTTGTCGAACTCGCCGTGGCTGGCGCCATCGGCTGAACGGCATGTGCGTCAGTGAGTAGCTGACACGAAGTTGGTGAGTGGCTCTAGGTCGTGCGCCCAGAAAATCGTGAGACCACTATCTTGCGCCTGAACAAGATTGTGGGTCTTGAAGACGCCCGACAGTACGGCAGTCGGCACGATGCCCTGATGGCCGAACGCCCGGATCCACTCTGCGGCCTTCGCCGCCGCATCATTGTTCAGGCGCTTGACCGAATTGGTCGATGAGTTGGAAACCTTGCACTCAATTGGCATCACTCGACCGTCGTGCAATCCGACCACCACATCGGCCTTGCGACCGGCTACGGAACACTCAGCGCAGAACTCACCCCGGCGAGGTGCATCCGCGGGTGTCGATACCTCGCGTGTTTCAACCTCCGTCAACCCTGAACCTGAGAGGTGGCTGCGGACGGCTTCCTCCTGATCGGTCTTGGCTTCGTTAGCCCGATTCGTTCGTACTCGCTGGCTCGCCATGAGAGATGCAGAGGCCATGGCGGCCGCGGAACGTTCGTCGTCGCTAGGCGTTCGTCCTTCGGCTACCCACGTGAATCGGCGGCTGTCGAGCATCGCCAACACCGTTGCGATCACCCGCTCGACGGCGGCTACGTCGTCTCGCAGTCGACTCGCGGTCAAACTCGTTTCCGCCAACTCCATCAGATCGTCCGCAGAGACCGGCGGTCCGGCCACGTAACGGAACGCTTCCAGCAGGTCCTCATCAGTCAGTACGGACTGGGCAACATCTCGCAGAGCTTGGAGATCCTGACTCTCGCGCATGAGACGATCGACACTGGCCGCGTAGTCGTCGAACGCTTGGAGGTATCGCTCGACCGGCTCGGTAAGGCGTTCGTTGCGAAATAGTTCGATCGCTCGACGGCGCTCCTGCTCAAGCTCACCGTCAGTCCAATGAGGTGGGTCTACGAGCGGCATCTTCCTCCCATCTCCAGCCTTCCAAGGAACCGGGTCCTGAGCAGCTCAAACTCAGAAAACGATCGCTCCGTCAAGTCATGCGCACGGATAAGGCGGCGATACGCAGTGGTTCGATCGCGCCACACGAGAATGTCCCGAGAAGCGCGGGGATTCAAACTTGGTCAATGATCCTCTGCACGGTTGCGAATTGGTCTCGTTTGTCAATGAACTCGCCATATGCCTTGTTTGCCTTTGTAATCAGTGTTTCATAGTAGGTGACGCGAGAACCAGGCGAAATGGACTCCATAAGGCGCCTTAGCCGATCGGGGTTTTGCGTCTCTTCTACAAGCGGGTCACCGAGCACAAACACCACTTCTACATTCGGATGCTTGTCGCCCTGCGATATAGCGATCTTCTTGACTTTGTCGACGTATTTTGTACCCTGTTCAACAAGAGCTAGAGTATTCGGGTTGCGTTTGGCACGCTTCAACTCGACAATGATGTGCTTGCCGGCTATCGTTTTGTAGCAAATGTCGACTCGGCCCAGACGCTCCTTCTCAGTGAGATCCTCGACAATTACTCCCTCTTCGAGCAATCTGGATTCCATTCGCTCACTACCGTCAGCCCTTTCCCACGCGGGATCTAGAAGCCAGAGATGATCAAACAGATATTGTTCAAGCGCCAACTCGCGCGCATTGTTGTCGATTGCTCGCATCAATCCTTGGATGGCATCTAGCCGTGAGGTCACGATGTCCAAGTATAAGCTAGCCTCGTAACTGTCTTGGTCTGCCAATAGCCGCAGGAGCTTATCGGAGTCGTCAACTGCTTCCGCGAATTCGGCAGTCATGCCCCGCAATTTCATACGCTCGAAGGCGTATATTGAGTGCTTCAGAAGTTCCTTACGATCGTCGTCCGACTCGAAGTGTTGTCTTCCGATTCGACGGATCATCGCCTCGGCTTGCCGTCGCGGCCCCGCTTTAAGGGTTGTCAGCCATTCACGCAATGCCGGAGTGCTTTGGATGATGTCCTCCAGCTGCTGATCACCTCTCCATTCGGTCCAATCAGACTTAACGTGGTTGAGTACACGCTTGAGGTGATCTTTGAGTAGTATTATTCGCTCATCATCCTCCTGTACCCGTTGGCGATCACTGGTCGCCACGTCAACGTCGCCCTTGGTGTCCAAAAAGTCTGCATTGATGCGGCCGGTAATGTACTTGGTATATAGCCGTCCGTCACTAATGCTGTCCAAGATGTTCTCATGAAACAGGCGGCCACGAGCGAACAGAACAACCCCGTTCAGGTTACCGGCGTCGCGCGAATTGAGGTCTGACGGCTTGTGCGCTGTTCCGATCCATCCACTGATACTTCGCACTGGATCATCGCTGACACGCTCAAACTCGATCTGTTTCTGTGTCTTTAGGTTTGGCAGATTACTAGTTTCTTCCTCGAAGTGCCCGATCGTCCACAAGTACTCGGAAGCTCGCAAGTCACCTCGGTCGTCGGCAGTGATCGCTTCACCATTGATATACATCTTGAAGTCATGCTGCATCCCCAGAATCGAGAAACGTCGGCTAAGTCTTTTTCGGAGAGCAGCCGCGGTGACGCCGAGTCTTTCACTCTTGAGGTCATTCAAAGTAATACGCGTGCCAACCTCTATTGCGATCTCGCTGTCGTCGAGCGGGCTGGGGTGATAGCGCTCATTCCTGCCACTTGCTTCGCGAATACCTTGGCTGGTGAGCATGCAGCCGTGTCGTTGACCGTCCTTTGCTGACTGTATTCGGATTGTTTCGGCTATCGAGAACAGCGACAACTTGCCCAAGCCCTTGCGGCCCATTACTGGTCTGCCCAGGGCGGTGTTTTCGCCCGTCTGCGCGTCGTCGTCGCGCCTCGCATACCCGACCCTCAAGTAGCGGTTGTTCATATCATCCACAGTCATGCCAACGCCGTCGTCGGTGATCATGATTGTGTCACCCGCTTGATCAAGATCGACATGTACCGTTCGCGCATCCGCGTCCCACGCGTTCGCGACCGCTTCGCTCAGTACCGCTGCGATATTGCTGTAAAGGTTGATGCCGAGGTGTTCCACCACAACGAGATCAACCGTCATTTCATAAGTGCGCATCTCTGTCGTCCCTAGATCACGATGTAGGCCACTCGGTGATGGACTCTCCTTCACTCATGCACTCCGGCTTCGCGGAGATTGGTAAGCAGGCTGCGGCCTATGGCCTCTCCGAGCGGCGGCGGAACCGCGTTGCCGATGTGTCGCCCCAAGGTCGTCAGCGGCGCCGCTTCGCCGTCTGGTGTGAACCTATAGTCAACGGGAAAGCCTTGGAGAATGGCAGCCTCCCGCAGGGAGATGGTTCGGTTCTGTTCGGGGTGGCCGAAGCGGCCTGCTCCAAAGTTGTGGAAATAGGTCGTGATCGTCGGAGATGGTTTGTCCCAGCACATCCGGGCGTACACGTTCTTGAAGGCCGCTCCGCTGGTACGCCGATGACAAGGGGCCCGCAGGTCAACCGGCCAGTCGTGCCAAGTGCCTCCCGGCTCCGACGCAGCCATTCTTTGGCGGTTGAGTGCCGACAAGCCGCGGCTGCGGTGTACCGGGTCGGCCTCGTGAGTGTCGCCAGCTTCGAGTGACGGCAGATTCCCGATCGCTTGCTTGACGGTTCTAGCAGGACGGTCGCGTCGCGCCCCCTCCGGCACTACAGCTGCACTGATCCGCGATGCGACGAGCACGAGGCGGCGGCGATCTTGTGCGAGCCCGTAGTCGGTACACCTGCAGATGCGGTAGTCAACGGAATAGCCCAGACGGTCAAGCATCGTCACAAAGTCCCCAAAGACGGCCTTGCCCTGGATACGAGGGACATTCTCGGTGGTGACGAATTCCGGTTGTGTCTCCTCGACAAGTCGGCCCAGCTCGCGCAAGAGCGCCCACCGGTCGTCGCTCGACGGACACACGTTCTTGCGATATGACGAAAAAGGCTGGCATGGCGCGCATCCGGCCAGAAGCCTCGTCGCACCCTCAGGCCACAGAGCGGACAGCTCTTCAGCCGTCACGTCACACACGTCTCGCTCGATGAACTTCGCACCGGTCACGTTGGCCTCGAAGGGATAGCGGCAGGATCCGTCCACATCGAGACCTGCTACGACATCGACTCCTGCAGCGGCTAGGCCAAAAGAAAGGCCACCAAGCCCGCAGAAGACGTCAACCGCCGCGATGCTGTCGCGGCCAGACGCATCGGGGCCGACGCTGTGCACCGTCTGCGGTTCCGGGCGGATCCGGCTCGTTGTCCCGCCTCCCATGTCCATTAGCAGCCCCCTCGTACCTCGGCTCGACTACCAACAGCCTCTGCGTTCTACGCCAAGGATGCCAGCGCCTCGCTCGATTCGAGCCAGTTTGGAGGCGGAACCATGATCTGCTCCATTTCTGAGGGCTCGAACTTGGTCAGACCGCCCGCATACGTGCGGCCCCCGGCCACGGTGGCGCGCTCGCCCAGTGACTTGGTCAGCCTGCTCAGCGCTTCGTCCGACAAGAAGTCAATTGGGTATATGCCGTGCACCGCGTTGATGTTTCTGGCTGCGATGAGGTTGCGCACGAACGTCGGCGGGCGCCGCGCCATGTAGGTGGCGAGAATCGGCGCCGGGTCACGCAACTTGACTGACCACCACGGCTTGCGGTGGCGAGCGATGTAACCGCTCGCAGCGCCCGCTTGTCGAGCCGAACTCAGGAACTGCTTGACCAGCTCTCGACCGTCTGCATCCAAGACATCCAGGTCTTCTGGCAGATCGATCACTGCCCTGAGATGGCCGTCGTCCCGTAAGGCGTCGGAGCCAAGATTGATAAGTTCAGAAGCTCTCGTCACGGCGGGGAACAGCACCGAGGTCGGCAATCGCGGGTCGTCCTGTTGTGTAACCCACGTCGAGTTCGCGCCGGTGACCGCTCCCCGGTGCACTCGACAGAACTCGCCGAGCGGAACGAACTCCCGCGGCACGCTGACCTTGGGCTCCAAGAGCGAAGACCAGCGACGCGCCGTGCGCAGCCTCTCACGGCTGAACCTCCTGCCACCCTGCAGGCATCGCAAGTCCTCCATTCGCTTGATCTTGCGCACGCGAACGCCGCGCTGCGAGTCGCCCACCTCAAACGCAGTGACGGCTGCGGTGGTCGCGGCGTCCGCGAATGCTTGGCTTCGGGCATCAAGTACATGAATGGACAGGCCGCCCAACGGCCCGGCCATCAGATCGCGTGCGAGCTGTCCGTAGCCCACGTCAAGCCATTCAGATGAGGTGACGAAGACGCCGTAATCGCCCGCTCGCGCGTGATGTGCCGTTGCGAGGAGGAAGTGGACATGCAATCCCGCGAGCGCTGACGCCTTCAAGCCGAGCTCCGCAGAACGTTCTCGCAGCCATGCCTTCCACTCGGGCGCGATGTCGTGGTGACGCACATAGGGGGGGTTGCCGATGAAGGCCGTCGGGCCGGGGCCAGGCTCCAGTGCCAACGTGCGATAGTCGGCCGTGTGCATCTCCGACCGCTCATCGAAACCCAGGACGGTCAGGTTCGCGCGCGCTGCGAGTGATGCGAGTGGGTCGATTTCGACCGCTACGAGCCGAGCTTCCGGTAGGAGTCGGCCTGCCGCAACCAAGAACCTTGCGGAGCCGGCACCGGGATCTACCACCCGAGACGCGCGCTTGTGATTCGCGAGCCATTCCGACATCGGCCCGATCAGCGATGCAGGCGTATACGTCGCGCCCAACTTGCGCCGCTGTGCCGCAGGCCGAAGAGATGCGAACGCCGTGCCGAGCGGGTCCTCTCCTTGCCGGATCGCTGACGCAACCTGCTCGATCACAGCCTGCGCAGGTGACTGACTCGTTCTCGCAATAAGCCTCTGCTCGGCACGGCTCACGTCCTTGAGATGCCCGGCACCGGCGAGCGCCCACGCAATCGCGCACAATTGCTGCTCGTCGACGATGCCGCCGGTCGGGCCGTCATCGAGTACCGCTTCCGGCAAGGTCAAGGCCATCTGCTGGCATGTTCGCATACGACACCTCCGAGTCCGTGGCGCGCCCATCTCGCCCGCTGGACCAGCATGATTTCGGGGTGTGACAACAATCGTTCGTCGCGCGTCGCTCGTCCATTCGGCGACTGGCGGCAATACTCCGGAACTGCAGCTCGGCTTCAGGTGAACAAGCCGGATTACCGGCGCGGCGAGCGACGCGAAGGAACACGAGGTGCCGATATGACAGCTGACGAGCGCTTGGCGACGATCCGGGCGATCCATGACTCGCCGCTGCGAATCGTGCTGTCGGTGACGGGAGGCGGGATGCTGGCGGTCAGCGACCTGCTGACGGTACCGGGCGGCTCGCGCACGATCCTCGAGGCCGGCGTGCCGTACTCGGTGAAATCGCTGTATGAGCTGATGGGCTCAGAGCTAGAGCCGCACGTGTCCGATGAGGCCGCGCTGGCCATGGCCGACGGCTGCCTGGCCCGGGCGCAGTACTTGGTGTCGACGCCTAGGCCGGGCGCCGAGCCGTGGCCTCTGGCGGGCATCTCATGCACCGCGGCGCTGGTCACCGACCCGCCTCGGCGCGGAGAAGATCGGGCACACATCGCGGCGGTCAGCGACAGCGGTGTGCGTGTCGCCCGCAAGATCACCTATTCGACCCAAGATCGGATCGAGCAGGACCGCGAGACCTCCGACGCAGTGCTGGCTCTCGTCGCCGAGATCGCCGCCGGCTGACGATCCTCGGATTCGCTTGGCGGGGTCGGTACCGGCTCAGCGAAACAGCACATCCCTGACGCGGCTGCAACACACATAGCAGACAGACTCTTCCGAACCCGGTGCAATACACGCCTGCCAGGGAACCTTCAACCCACCCCCAGCCCACAAAAGGACGAAGAGCCCCATGCTCGTCGGTCTGCGTGCGCCAACGGGCAGCTTGTCAGCAGCGCCTGCTGGGGCCAGTGTCTCGGTCTGAAGCGATGATCTGCTGCCGTTGTGCTGGCGAGCCCACGACTCCGCCATCGCTGCATAGACCCCGCAGCCACGCGATGACCATCTGGACGCCATCGTTCGACAGGCCATTCACGCGATAGTTGCGTATGCCTGCGAAATGCCGTTCGCCAAGGCATGCGATCTCGAATGGCAGATCGATCGACTCGTCGCCGTAGTAGACGAACTCTGTCGCCACAAGGACCCTGTCGACGCGGAGATCGTTGCCCATATGGTCTGAGCAATGGAAGCAGGCCTCCTGCAACCAGCTGCCGTCAGGGGCACGGCGGTAGACGTTGTCTCCGCAAGTTTCCTCGTAGCGGGAGCTGCATATGGGCTTCTTAGCTGCGAACCTCGGATCGCCCCAATACTCCTCGAACGTCATGGTCTCGGCAACGCGCATGGCGTACACGAGCTGCCCCGAGCGTCCCCTGCTAGCGCTCCCGAATCCTGCGACCCAGTCGCCGACCTGCGCGTGCTCACGCACCCGCGGCTTGCAGGTCGCCAAGGTGCAGTAGCCGCCGTAGGGGTTAGGAGCAAACCCAGAATCGAACGTGAGGGTGTAGCGGTACAGCTTCATCGCCGCGGCCTTCCCGCACCCAGCACCCGCACTCGGCGGTTGCCTTGCGCTTCGGCGAGGCAGCATAGAGTCGCAGAGCTGGTGCTTCCGCGGCGCAGGTCCGCGGCGGGGCGGCTCAGCGGAACAGGCCGTCGCCGATGCCCTCGGCGATCTCCTCTGGCGAGTAGCCGGCATCGGCCCAGACGTCGAAGTTGTGCTCGCCAAGGTATGCGGGGCTGAGATGTCGGGGCGTCCAACGCCGGCCGTTCCACAGCCCTGCGAACGCGTCGACGGTCCGCTCGCCGAAGACCGCATGGTCAACCGGCTGCCAGAAGCCCCGGTCGGCGTGCTGGGGATCGTCGGCATACAGCTGGTGTGAGCTCTGCACGGGGCCCGCCGGCACACCGGCACCCTGCAGGGCATCGGCTGCTTCGGCTGCGGTGCGGCCGGCGGCCCACTCCCCCAGCACGGCATCGATCATCGTCCTGCGGTCCCGGCGGGCCGCCTCGGTGACGAGCGACGGATCGTCGAGCCGGGGATCGTCGAGCAGGCCGACGAGCCCGAGCCACTGCGCCGGCTCGGTCACTGTCACCGCCACGAAACCGTCGCCCGTCGCGTACACCTCGTTGGGCACATGGTCGGCTATGCCGTCGCGGTTGCCTGCGGGACGGGGCGGCAACACCCCGGCCGATTGGCGGATAATCGCGGCGCCGATCGCGTAGGTGCCCACTTCGAGCTGCGCCATGTCGATGCGCTGCCCCTCCCCGGTGCGCTCGCGGGCGTACAGCGCGCCGACAGTCGAGACCGCCGCAGCGAATCCGGCCAGGTGGTCATTGAGCGAGAAGCCCGGGCCTACGTCACCGCGGTCGGCGAAGTTGGTCAGGTGGGTGATGCCGCATACCGCATGCACCGTCGGCGCGTACGAGATGACATGCCGCCACGGCCCGTCGTGGCCGCAGCCCGACATCGTCACGTACACGAGCCGCGGGTTCCACTCATGCACGGTTTCCCAGTCGAGGCCCCACGAGTCGAGCACGCCGGCGCTGAAGTTCTCGATGAGCACATCGCACGTCTCGATCAGCCGCCGCGCTGCCGCAAGGGCGTCGGGATGCTTCATGTCGAGCGTGGCGCTGCGCTTGGAGCGGTTCCACACGAAGTAGTAGGGGAAGTCCGGCGAGTTGACGAGGGTGGATCGCTCCTCGCTCTGGATGCGGATCACGTCGGCGCCGAGGTCGCCGAGCAGCTTCGTGGCCGACGGCCCGGCCAGCACCCAGGTGAAGTCGGCCACACGGATGCCGTCGAGCGGGCGCCGGGCGCCTTCGTTCCCGGTCGACACTGCCCCAGACAGGCTGCCAGTGCCGCCATTGCGAGCCTCGGTTGGCGGTGCCGCCCACGACGCGAGCACCTCGTCGAGCGGCGTGTCGATGCTGGCCGGCGGACTCGGCGGGACCGTGCCCGAGCGGCCGGCGTCGCTCCAGCGAACCAGCCGGCTCGGCACTCGCACCGGGCCCGGCTGGCCAGATGCAGCTCGGTCGGGCACTCGCGAGCCGTTCGCAGCCGCCGCGCCGGGCGGCAGGACGTCGGCGAAGAACCCACGATGCGCGAACTGCGGGTTCGCGCAGACTTCGGCGATGTCGAGCACACCGCCGAAGGCCACGTGCCGCTCTTGCGCTTCCCACCAGACCTCGTGCGCATCCTGCGGAGCGATCCAGCGCCGGACGGCATCCATGACCTCAACGACGTCGAGCAGCATGTCGGCCGGATCGACGCCAAGCCATCGCTTCACCTCGCGGCCGGATTCGTCAGGACCGACCTCGATCATCCACTCGAACAGCAGATCCGGCGTCGGCGTGGGCGTGATCATGACGTAACCGCCGTCGCCGCCCCGGCACTGCGCGAGGTCGTATGCGCCCAGCCAGTGCAGGGCGCCCTGGCGCGGGGCCACCTTGGGCAGCGGCAGCAGGTCGTCGAAGAAGTACTGCATGAACAGGTTCTCGATCGAACCGGTGACCGTCTCGTGGATGGACAGGTCGAGGTGTGCGCCGCGGCCCGTCGAGCGGGCCGACAATGCCGCCGCAACGCCTGAGGTCGCCGCCACGAAACCCGCGTAGTTGTACGCCTGGCGGCCCCACACGTTGAGCGGGCGGTCGGCGAGGCCCGTCAACGCCATCATCCCGCCCATCGCAGCGGCCACCAGGTCCGAGCCGAGCCAATGCGCCCGCGGGCCTGTGCGCCCGAATGGCGTGATCGACACCTGCACCAGCGCCGGGTTGACTGCGCTGATGTCGGGGTAGTCGATGCCCGCTTCGGCCAGCCGGCCAGGGCGCTCGGTCTCCACGACCACGTCGGCCGCGAGAGCCAATCGACGGTAAGCGTCTTGACCCTCAGGGGTGCTCAGGTCCACCGGGCAGCGGCGCTTGCCGCCGTCGTACCACCAGTCGGCGACCCCGCCGAGCGCTGCTGCAGCCGGATCGGCCAGCGGCAGGCCCGGCGCTCCGGTGCCGACTCTCACCACGTCGGCACCCATCTCGGTCAGCAGCTTCGTCGCGAACCGGCCTGCGTCTCCAGTCAGGTCAACGACACGCAGTCCCGACAGCGCCCCGTGGACTGTCGAGGAGTCGCGGCTGCGAGGCTTGGCGGGCCGATTCATGACGGCCCGAAGCTAGCCCCGGCGCGCACATCAGCCCATGGTGAGTCGGGCCCCTGCAGGCCGCCCGCTAGTCGAACGAAGCCGCCATGAAGTTGCGGTAGAGCTGCTCGGCGTCGGCAGCGAAGCCGACCATGGCGCGGTCGGCGTCGGCAGCGAGCGCGTCCAGCGAGCCGGGGCCGAGCGTCGACTCCAGGGCGTCGCGGTAGGCGTCGATGGCTCCCCAGTTGCGCACTGTGTCGTCCTCCACCTCGACGTGGTACTGCATCGACCACGCCCGTGGGCCGACCCGCATCGCCTGCACCCGGCACTCAGGCGAGCTGGCCAGAACGACCGCATCGTCGGGCGGCTGCGCCACCTGCACTGAGTGCCACTGCAGCGCGTGCTGGCGGTCGCTCATCTGGCGGAAGATCGGGTCGCTGCGGCCCTCTGGCGTGAGATCGACGGCCAGCACGCCGATCTCGGGCGGGCGCTGGGGCCCGCAGGTTCCACCCAGCGCGTCGGCCAGCAGCTGGTGCCCCAGGCACAGCCCCAGGAACGGCCGCTGCAGCTCGCGCACCCAGCGGCGGATGGCACGCTTCTCGGGCACCAGCCAGGGGCAGTCCTCCACGTCCCATACGTCCATCGGGCCGCCCATCACCCACATGGCGTCGTAGTCCTCAAGCGGCGGGATGGGCTCGCCCTCGTCGAGCTCCACCGCGGTCCACTCCACGCCGTCGGAACGCAGGAAGTCGCGCAGCCGGCCGGGATGCTCGCAGTCGATGTGCTGAAGGACGAGGAGCCGCATCGCCCCCGTTGCTACCACGTTGGCGATCGCGGTCGGTCAGGGGCGATTAGCCGGGGGTGGTGCAGAGCCCGGCGAGACTGCCGATCGCAGTGTCACGCCGGGGCTGGCGAACCTCGTGCTCGTCGTAGCCGTTGGTGGTGTAGCCGAGCGACAGGCCGGTGGCCGGGTCGCCCCAGGCGAGCTGCCCGCCGGCGCCGTTGTGGCCGAAGGCCATCGGCGACACGGTCCGGCCCAGCCCGC
Organism: Candidatus Poriferisodalis sp.; assembly: GCF_965219595.1. Taxonomy (NCBI): domain Bacteria; kingdom Bacillati; phylum Actinomycetota; class Acidimicrobiia; order Acidimicrobiales; family Candidatus Poriferisodalaceae; genus Candidatus Poriferisodalis; species Candidatus Poriferisodalis sp. The sequence goes on along the minus strand of NZ_OZ244781.1, from coordinate 1,683,252 downwards.
GCATGTTCGACAGGCCGTCGTCGCCCGCCAGGAACAGCCCGATCGAGCGGTTGGCGGGCATGCCCATCGGGTCGGGCATCGTGTTGCGGACCTCGCCGGTGCCGGTGGCCAGCATCTCGGGGTCCCACAGGTCGTCGGGGTTGTGCAGCAGGCCTTGGTAGAAGAGCGCCAGGTCGACCGCGGTGCCGAATCCCCCGCCGCCGGGCACGCCCACCTCGCGCACCGTCGGCTCGTTGAAGCGCAGGATTGCCTCGTTGGTGACCTCGGTCATGGGCAGTTCCCGCACGCCGAACGTCGCCTCGAGCTCGTCGGGCGTGGCCGGCTCGCCCACCAGGATCAGCTCCGCAATGCCGTCCTGGTCGTCGGGTGCCAAGCCCAGCAGGCGGGGCAGCCCGAGCGGGCCGGTGACACGGTCGTGCACTTCGTCGCGGAAGTCGTTGCCGGTGACTGCGTTGATGATCTCGGCCAGCACCCAGTGCGCCGACGTCGGGTGGTACTCGTACCGGGTGCCTGGCTCCCAGTTGAGCCGCCAGTTCGCCATGGCGACCAGCCGCGACTCCGACGTGTCCCACTGCGGCGGCTTCAGCGGAGCGTGCGGAAAACCCGACGTGTGCAGCATCACCTGCTCCACCGTGATCTGGTCCTTGCCGTTCTCGCCGAATGTCGGCACGTAGCTGGCTGCTGTGGCGTCGAGCTCCACCACCCCTTCGCTGATGAGCTGCCACATCGTGGAGGCCACGAACGGCTTGGTAGCCGAGAAGATGCAGTAGCGGGTCTCGTCGGTGGCATCGCCGTAGGTGGCCTGCGCAACGATCTCGCCTTCGAATCCGACAGCCACCTGGCAGCTCGGCAGGAGACCCGATTCCACCTCGCGCTTGCAGCGGTCGAGCAGCGCATCGATGCGGGACGGTTGGACAGTGGGTGCAGCGTCAGTTGTTGTGCTCACGGCCTTGGCCTAGCACCCGCGGCTACCGTCTCGCTCCACAAGAGCGGGCCAGAGGCTGAGCCGGCAGGCGAAGCCGTGGCCCGAGCGGCCCGTGAGCGCCAGCGAACAAGAGCGGGCAAAACTGAGGGGGACCCAATGAGCGACAGCACACCGGCCAACGGCAAGATCGAGTTCGGGCTGGCAATTCGTCGCAGCGACGACATCGCGGGGGCCGCGCGTGAGATCGAAGCGCTCGGCTACGACTACGCCACCACCGGCGAGCACGTCTTCTTCCACGTGCCCACCTCGAACGGCTTCATCTCGCTGGCGGTGGCAGCGGGCGCCACCACCACGCTCAAGCTGATGACGTCGATCACGCTCATCCCGCTCTACCCGGCGGCGCTGTGCGCAAAGCTCGCGGCCTCGCTCGACGTGGCCTCCGGCGGGCGCTTCCACCTCGGCGTGGGCGTGGGCGGCGAGATGCCGTCGGAGTTCGAGGCCTGCGGGGTGCCGGTGCGCGAGCGTGGCGCTCGCACCAATGAGGCGCTCGACATCATGCGGCGGTTGTTCACCGAAGACGACGTCACGTTCGAGGGCCGCTTCAACACCTTGAACGGCGTCACGCTTGCTCCCAAGCCGGCATCGCCGCCGCCGGTGTGGGTCTCGGGGCGCCAGGACGCCGCGTGGCGGCGGGCAGCCCGCTACGGCGACGGCTGGCTGCCGTACATGTACACGCCCGAGCGGCTCGCGCAGTCGATCGAGGCCATCGCCGGCTACCGGGAGGAGGAGGGCAACCCGACTCCGGTGGAGCCCGGCCTGTTCGTGTTCTTCTGCTGTCACGAAGACAACGACACGGCCATCGAATACGCCGCCGAGCGGCTGTCCAAGCAGTACGCGCAGGACTTCTCCCAGCTCGTCCACAAATTCGCCATCGCCGGCGATCCCGACCGCTGCGAAGCGCGGCTGCGCGAGTACATCGACGCCGGTGCGCGCACTGTCGTATTGAGCGCTGCCTCGCCGATGAGCTATATCGAAGAAAGCGAACGGTTCTGGGCAGCGGAGGTGCTTCCACGCTTCCGCGAGGGGCAGGCCTAGTCGCCGGAAGGGACCCGATGTCGGCAAAGCGATTTTTCGAGACGACGCTGGCAGCGGAGCGCATCGACGAGACGAGCGCTTCGGGAGCGTGGCCGAACCGGCTGCTCGACGACCGGATCGACAGGTGGACTGCCGAGCGGGCCGGCGAGCCGGTCATCACCGATCGCTTCGGCACCATGACCTGGGGCGAGCTCGGCGACGACGTGGACGCCGTCAGCAAGGGCTTGCTGGAGATCGGCGTGCGTCCCGGCACGGTCGTCCAGCTGCAGCTGCCGAATTGGCGCCATTTCGTGGTGACGGCGGTGGCGTGCGACCGCATCGGAGCAGTGGTGAATCCGGTGGCACCGATCTTCCGGCACAACGAGCTCACGGTGATGAGCGAACTCGGCCGGCCGATGGTGGTGGTGACCGCCGACAGCTACCGGGGCTTCAAGCTCGCCGAGATGCACGCGGAGCTGCGCGAGCAATGCGAATGGGTCACCGAGCTGGTGGTTGTGCCCGGACCGGAAGTCCTGCAGTCGGATGCGAGCGAGGACGAGTCGTGGCTGCCGGAGGGCGCGATCACCTGGGAGGACCTGGTCGAGGAAGGCCGGTTCTCCTCCTACGACCGCGCCGCGGTCGACCTGTGCCGGCCGGGACCCGACGACGTGTGCGAGATGATGTTCACCTCGGGCACCACCGGCCTGCCCAAGGGCGTCATGCACACCCACAACATCCTGTCGGTGGCCGTCGATGCCTTCCTCGACACGGTGTGCGAGGGGCTCGAGCCGCATCCCGGAGCCGGGGCGCCGCAGGCGTACGTCACCCACATGGCCTCCACCCTGGGCCACCAAACCGGCTACCTCTACGGGATGCGGCTGCCGCTCTACACGGGCGGCCACGTCGTCATGCAGGACGTGTGGGATCCGGTGGAGTTCGTGGGGCTCATCGGCAAGCACCGGATCCAGCTGTCGATGGGTGCGACGCCGTTCCTGGCCGATGTGCTCAACGTGGACGATCTGGCCGGCTACGACCTCTCCACGTGGCAGCGATTCCTGTGTGCGGGCGCAGCGATCCCTCGCCCGGTGCTCGAACGTGCGCTCGAGTTGCTGCCCGATTGCGTGGTGATGCCGGGCTGGGGCATGACCGAAACCGGCCTGCTGACCGTGGGCCGGCCCAGCGACCCGCTCGAGCGCCGGCTGACCGACGGCCGAGCCGTGGACGACAACGAAGTGAGGGTGATCGACGAAGCCGGCCAGGCAGTGACCGACGCCGAAGGCGACCTGCAGTGCCGTGGCAGCGCGCTGTTCGCCGGCTACATGGCCGGGCGGGAGTTCACGGAGCAGTTCTGGACAGACGGCTGGTTCGACACGGGCGACCGTGCGGTCATGAACAGCGACGGATACATCAGCATTGCGGGCCGTACGAAGGACTTGGTGATCCGCGGCGGCGAGAACGTCCCGGTCAAGGAAGTCGAAGACGTCCTGCTGCGGCACCCCGCCGTGGGTGTGGCCGCAATCGTCGCCAAGCCTCATGAACGACTCGGCGAGATCGGCTGCGCGTTCGTTCAAGCCATCGGCGAGGCGCCGACCTTGGCGGAGCTCACAGAGTTTCTCGACGACCAGCAGGTGACACGGCAGTTCTGGCCCGAGGAACTCGTCATCGTCGACGAGTTCCCGATGACGCCGAGCGGCAAGATCCAGAAGTACCGGCTGCGAGAACGCTTCGACTAACTGCGTCGCTGTATCTGATGGTTCCGACGCTCAAGAGCGTCGGAACAGCAGCTGGAACTCCATGATTCCGTGGTCTTCGGCGGACAGGACGATGGGCACCTGCGGCACCGCCACGTCGAAGTCGGCGAAGGTGATCTCGACCGAGCCGACGACGGCGATGAGGCTGCCGACGAGCTGGGCTTCGATGTCGATGGTCACTGGCTGGGTGATGCCGTTGACCGTCAGGTCGCCCGATGCCATGAGGCTGATGGACTCGCCGAGTTCCACGGCGCCCTCGATGTGCAATTCCTCGCTGAGCGAGAACGTGGCCGTGGGGTGCTGAGAGGTGCCCAGCGCTCGCTGGACCGCGCCGTCGCGGCGGCTGTCGTCGGTGCGCAGCGTGGTCAGGTCGACCTCGATCTCCACGGAGGTCACCGATTCCTCGGCGATCACCAACGTGCCGCTGACATCGCCGGTGCGGCCTACGGCGGTGAATGCGCCGATGCGCGCCAGCTCCTCGTCAACGCGGAAGCCAGCGAACGAGCCGGTGGCGTCCTCCAAGGTGAATTCCCCGGTCTCGGCATCCACCGCCCACGTGCCGTCAAGTTCAGCGGTGGCCATTGCGACGCCGTCGGAGGCTGTGTCGTCATCGGTGCCGCTGTCGCCGCCGGTTGCGTCGGCCGCGCCGTCGCCCGTATCGCCGTCGCCCGCATCGCCTGTCTCGCTGCTGTCCTCGGCGTCCTGCGCAGCGTCGTCGCCTTGCCGGGCATCGCTGCCGGTGTCCGGCGTGGCCGGTTCCGCCTCGGCCTCTGCTTGCGCCTGTTCGGCGACTTCGACCGCTCCGGCCAGGCTGACCTCTTCGGGGGCGTCGCCGAGCACCCGCCAGACGCCGACGGCCGCTGCGGCCGCGACGATCACGATCAGTACGACCACCGTCACAACCGTCCGGCGCCGGGGGCTCATGGCGGCTCACGGTAGCTTGGGGCCGCTCATGAAACTGCGCGACCTGAGAACCGGACTGACCTTCGACGACGTACTGATCGTGCCGCAGCGGTCGTCGATCCGCAGCCGCAGCGACGTGTCGGTGCGCACCCGCCTTTCCCGCAACATCCCGCTGGATCTGCCAGTGATTGCGGCCAACATGGACACGGTCTGCGAGCACGAGATGGCAATTGCCATGGGCCGTCTGGGCGGTGCGGGCATCGTCCACCGGTTCATGCCCATCGACGCGCAAGCAGCCCAGATCGCCGCCATCAAGAACGCCGACGACGGCTCACTGGTAGCCGGCGGCGCGGTAGGCACCGACCACGACATGGGCGACCGGGCCAAGGCGCTGGTGGCAGCAGGAGCCGATGTGCTGGTGCTCGACATAGCGCACGGTCACGCCGACCACGCCATCGACGGGGTGCGCCGCCTGAAGGACAACTTCGCCGACACCGACGTGATCGCCGGCAACGTGGCCACCATCGACGGCGCGATCGACATGGCCGAAGCCGGTGCCGACGCGATCAAGGTGGGCGTGGGACCGGGCGGCGTGTGCACCACGAGGCTGGTGGCCGGAGTCGGCGTGCCGCAGCTGTCTGCGACCGACAGCGTGGTCAACGGGCTCGCCGATGCGGGATTCGATGTGCCGGTCATCGCCGACGGCGGCATCAGGACATCGGGCGACATCGCCAAGGCGCTGGCTGTCGGTGCCGAGACCGTGATGATCGGCAGCATGCTCGCCGGTACGAAGGAGAGCCCCGGCGAGGTCGAGCAGGGCCCGCACGGGCTGCGCAAGCGCATCCGCGGCATGGCCAGCTTCGAAGCCATCGAGGCCCGGGCCGAGCGTCACGGCGAGGAAATCGACGACGAGTACTTCGAACAGCGGGCGCCTGAGGGCGTCGAAGGCACCGTGCCCTACCGGGGCGAGGCCGGCAAGCTGATCGGCGAGCTGATGGCCGGCCTGCGCAGCGCCATGAGCTACACCAACGCCCGCAATCTGGCCGAATTCACCGAGCGCACCGAGTTTGTCGCCGTGACGCCGCTCGGGTTGGCGGAGAACACCCCGCACGCCACCCTGTCGTACTGACGGGCACCCGTGCCCGTCAGTCGAGGAGGTCCGACATGGGAAGCGAACCGTCCAGAGACCTGATCGCGCTCGACGACCCCTACCCCGACCGCGACTACGAGGTGCGCTGCACCACGCCGGAGCTGACCTGCGTATGCCCCGTGACCGGGCAGCCCGACTACGCCACAGTCGACATCGCGTACATCCCCGATCGTCGCATCGTCGAGCTGAAGTCGCTCAAGCTCTACCTGTGGAGCTTCCGGGACGAGCCGGTCCATCACGAAGCCATCACCAACCGCATCCTCGACGACCTGGTGGCGACCGTCGCACCCAAGCAGGCCACGGTAGAGACGCGCTGGCTGGTGCGAGGCGGCATCACCACGACGGTCACGGCCCGCCATCCCGCCCAGGCATCTCTGGGCTGAAGCGGCGGCACGCCTGACCGAAGGCCGTCTGGCGGCCTCAATACACTCGATCCGATGCCATTGTTGGCGCCCGCCGACAGGCGCATTCTGCGCGAGCTGCTCCGCCGTGGGGGGACGGCCGAGATCGGCGAGATCAGCGCGGCTGTGGTGCTGGACAACCAGACCGTGCAGATGTCGCTCGACACCCTGCAGGAATCGGGCATCGTGGCGCAGGCCGGCTCCGTGCCGGGCCTGCGGGGCGCACGCTGGTCGCTCACCCGGCACGGCCATGAAGTGGGGCCGTCGCTGGTCGGAAGCGACCTCGCCGGCGGCCCCGATGGCCACGAGGCGACCGGTCCGACCGACCCGGCCGAGGGCTGGGGCTTTCCGTGGCGTCCGCCCAAGCCCGAAGCGCCGCTCTATGCGACCGGCCTGAGCCGGCGTGCGCGCCGAGCGGCCGACCGCGCCGTGATCGGCATCGCGGGACCGCCGCCCAAGCGCCGTCGCCGCGGCCGTGCGATCGTCGCGATCCTGCTGATCGCCGCCACCATCGGTGTGGGCTTCGTGGCAATGAACGCGCTGCGTGTCACCGAGATCACCGTCTCAGGCATCAACGACGGCGCGATGGTGCGCCCGGCTGGACTGGCCGGGACCGTCCTGGAGTTCAGCATCGACGGCGGTGATGTCACCTCCGCGCAGATGCTGCTCGACGGCTTCCCGGTGAGCGGAGTGCAGCGCTACGACAACCGGATCGTGTGGCCGGTGCCGGAACTGACCGAAGGCGCGCACATCGTGACGCTCGATGTCGATCGACGCTTCTTCGGCACGGCAACGGCAGCGGTCACGTTCACGGTCGACGGGACGCCCCCAGCGGTGGAGCTGCCGAGGATCTTCGAACCGGTGGCATTGGACGAGCCGGTCGTGTTGGCCGGGTCGGTCGAGCCGGGCGTGTCGCTGCAGATCGGGGACCAGCGCGTCGATACGGCATCGGGCTCGTTCAGCCTCACCTTGCCGAGTCCGCCCGGCGGCCCGGTGCCGGTGATCGCCACAGACGCTGCCGGCAACATCACCGAATTCGACGTCATCGTGCCCATCGGCTACCCGCACACCACGGGGGTTCACGTGACGGCGGCCGCATGGGACCACGACGGGCTGCGCGAGTCGGTGGTGGAGCTCATCGAGCAAGGTCGCATCAACGCAGTACAGCTCGATCTGAAAGACGAGGATGGTCGCATCGGCCACCGGACAGAGGTCCGGCTGGCCCAGCTGACAGGTGCGTCGAGAGAGCTCTACGACCTGCAGGAAGCCATCGACGAGCTGCATGACCTCGGTGTGCGGGTGATCGGGCGCATCGTGGCGTTCAACGACCCGACGCTGGCTCGCTACGCCGCGGCGAACGGCGACCTGGACTGGGTCGTGCAGACGCCGGACGGACGCCCGCTGGCGAAGTACGGCGGGTTCACCAACTTCAACCATCCGGTCGTGCGGCAGTACAACCTGGATATCGCCGCCGAGGCCGCCGCGGCCGGCATCGACGACATCTTGTGGGATTACATGCGCCGGCCCGAAGGCGACCTGAGCGGCATGCGGATTCCCGGCTGGGATGGCGGCGATCCGTCGCCGGTCATAGTGAGCTTCCTGGCCGAGGCCAATTCCATGCTGCGCGAAGCGCAGGTGTTCCACGGTGTCTCGGTGTTCGGCATCGCGGCAGACCGCGGTGAGTGGGTGGCGCAGGACATCGGCGCCATGTCCGACCACGTCGACTATGTGGCGCCCATGGTGTACCCGTCGCACTGGGGGCGCGGCGAGTACGGGGTGGTGCACCCAGAGGCACAGCCCTACGACATCACCAGGGCGTCACTGGCCCAATTCCAGCGCGTGCTTGCGGGCACCAACACGGCGGTGGTGCCGTGGCTGCAGGACTTCTCGATGCGGGTGAACTACGGCCCAGCCGAGGTGCGCGCCCAGATCGATGCCGCAGCCGACCTCGGCATCAGCGACTGGCTGCTGTGGGATCCGCAAGTCACCTACACCAATGAGGGCATCCCCGTCTCGTACCGCTAGCAACGAGGGCAGCCGGAGCATTGGTGCGACGGGGCGGGCATGATGTGGCGCCGATCCGGCGCACCCCCCAACCCCGAGGAGCACCCATGGCCACCCTCTCTGCGGAACCGCTGTCCAAGTCCTACGCCACCGTCAACGGCAAGCAGATGGCGTACCACGACTCCGGCTCGGGCGATCCGGTCGTGTTCCTGCACGGCAACCCGACGTCGTCGTACCTGTGGCGCAACATCGTGCCCCATGTGCGGCCGCACGCTCGGGTCGTAGTGCCTGACCTGATCGGCCAGGGCGATTCCGACAAGCTGGACGACACCGGGCCCGACTCGTATCGCTTCGTGGAGCACCGCGAGTACCTCGACGGCTTGCTCGACCAGCTCGACTTGGGCGACAACATCACGTTCGTGATCCACGACTGGGGATCGGCGCTCGGTTTCGACTGGGCCAACCGGCACCGTGACCGGGTGGCGGGTCTCTGCTACATGGAAGCCATCGTGCGGCCGATGAGCTGGGCGGAGTGGCCCGAGGCGGCAGCCGGCATCTTCCAAGGCTTCCGGTCGCCGGCCGGTGAAGAGATGGTCATCACCAAGAACCTGTTCGTGGAAGCGGTGCTGCCCGGCTCGATCCAGCGCAAGCTGTCCGACGAGGAGATGAACGAGTACCGGCGCCCGTTCGTCGAGCCCGAGCACCGGCGTCCTACCCTCACCTGGCCGCGCCAGATCCCGATCGAGGGCGAGCCTGCCGACGTCACCCAGATCGTGACCGACTACGGCGAGTGGCTGTCGGGCTCAGACGTGCCGAAGCTGCTGGTCAACGCCAATCCGGGCGCGATCCTCAACGGTCCGCAGCTCGAGTACTGCCGCACCTGGCCGAACCAGACCGAGGTGACCGTCGAGGGCAATCACTTCTGCCAGGAAGACAGCCCCGACGAGATCGGACAAGCGATCGCCGACTGGCTGGCGAACCGCTGAGCTAGCCGAGCCCGACTGCTTGGCGGGCTCGAGCCTCGCGCTGCTTGCGCTCGATCTCTTCGCGCTTCTCCACCGGCGTCTGGTTGGTGATCACCTGGTACAGGTCGGTGTCGATGTCGTCGAGGATGACATCGCCGGCCAGCACTGCTGACTTCCAGTCCTGGTGCTCGGCATCGCGCTCGTGAAACTCCGGCATGACCTCGGCGGCGAACAGCTCAAGGCTGGAGCAGATGTCCTCGTGGGTGTTCTTGCCGGCCTGGTTCAGCAGGATGAGCTGATCGACGTGGGCGTCCTCGTACATCTCCAGTTTCTGGCGGATGGTGTCGGGTGAGCCCACGAGGCCGACGTTGTTGCTGGCCTTCTGGCCCTTCGGCGACTTCTTCCACTCCTGGTACTCGTCCCACAGGTTGACCGAGCCCGGCTCGACGGGCCCGTGGGAGTTGTAGAAGACCAGCGAGAACTGGAAGAACGTCCAGCCTTCCGCTTTGGCCTGGGCCTCCTCGTCGGTCTCGGCGCACATGAATGGGCTCACCACTGCCACGCCGGGGTTGGTCTGGTAGTCGCAGAGCAGGTCGAGATGGTTGAGGTAGTTGTTGTAGTAGGCGTTCACCCAGGCCCGGGCGGCGTCGGCCGACACGAATGAGAAGCCCAGCGCGCCCATGCCCCGCTGGGCCGCCATGACGATCGTGTCGAGCTGGCTGCACGCCACCCACAGGGGCGGGTGCGGCTTCTGGTACGGCTTCGGCACGACGTTTCGGGCGGGGAACTTGAAGATCTCGCCGTCGTAGCTGTGGTTGACCTCTTGGAACATCGGCATGAGGCAGCGCACGGCGTCTTCCCACACGACGCGCTTGTCGCGGAAACGGCGGTCGAAGGGATGCAGCTCGGTGACCGATGAACCCTCGCCGATGCCCAGCTCGACCCGGCCGCCGCTCACGATGTCGAGCGTGGAGACCCGCTCGGCCACGCGGGCCGGATGGTTGGTGGGCAGCTGCACGATGCCATGCCCGAGCCGGATGTTCTTCGTGCGCTGGCTGGCTGCCGCCAGGAACACCTCGGGCGCCGAGCTGTGGCTGTACTCCTCGAGGAAGTGGTGCTCGACCTCCCACGCGTAGTCGTAGCCGAGCTTGTCGGCCAGCTCGATCTGGTCGAGCGCCTGCTGGAACAGGACGAACTCGGAGTCGTCGTTCCACGGCCTCGGCAGCTGCAGCTCGTAGAAGATCCCGAACTTCATGTTGTGTCTCCCTGTGCGCTGGACCGCCGGTCATCCTAGGTAGCTGGGCTGATCGGTGAGCTTGGTCCTGCCACCCACCCCTCCGCTGACGTTGCATACAGGGGTGTTTGGACGGGAATGGGGGCGGTGCGAAGATATGAGCGTGAACACCGTTGGATTCGTGGGGCTGGGCACGATGGGCGGGCCGATGTGCGCTCGCTTGGTCGGCGCCGGCTACCCGGTCACGGCCTTCGACCTGAATGCTGACGCGCTCGATGCCGCGGTGGCAGCAGGCGCAACTGCGGCTGGTTCGGCTGCGGAAGCGGCTTCTGGGGCCGACGTCTTTCTGACATCGCTGCCCGCTCCTCAGCATGTCGAGGCGGTGATGTGCGATGCAGGAGCGCTCGGGGCGCTGTCGGCGGGGTCGGTGTGGGTGGATTTGACTACGAGCCGTCCTGAGCTGATCCGGCGTCTGGCGGGCGAGGCTCCCGAGGGCGTCGCGGTGGTGGACTCGCCGGTCACAGGTGCTGTGGATGGTGCCCGCAACGGCACGCTCACCTTGTTTGCAGGCGGTGAGTCGACGGTCGTCGAGCGGGTGCAACCGCTGCTCGAACGCTTGGGGCGGGTCATTGTGTGCGGGGCGTTGGGCACGGGGTGCGTGACGAAGCTGGTGACCAATCAGCTGTGGTTTGTGGGCGCTGCCGCACTGGCCGAGGGGCTGGCGGTCGGAGTGCGCAATGGGGTTGAGCTCGGCGACCTCTGGGAGGCGATCAAGGGCAGCGTCGCCGACAGCTTCGTTGCCCGCCACGACGCGCCCAGCATCTTCGCCGGGCACTACGACCCGTCATTCTCGCTGGGCTTGTGCGTGAAGGACCTCGGGTTGCTGGGCGAGTTGGAGACCATCGTGGGCGCCGAGCTGCCGATGACTGCGGCAGCGCGGGCTGCGTTCGAGCGAGCGGCCGAGCGCTACGGCGTGGACGGACCCGAGCTGAGCGTGGCCCGCCGCATCGAGGACGACGCCGGCCTGTCGCTGCGGCTCGACGGCGACTGGGTTCCGCACTGGGAGGCATGACGAGATGAGCACGACCGCCGCTGCGCCGTCGGGCCTGGACGACGGCAGCGAAGCAGCCGGATTGGGGCGACTGGTCGATGTCGGCCGCTACCAGCTGGAAGGGCGCGACCTGCCCGCGGCCAACCCCAGTCACTCGGCCTACTGGAACGTGGTCGAGCACGCTCGCAGCGGGCTGCGGTCCGACGGCTGTGCAGTGCTGAAGCGATTCGTGACGCCAGACGGCGTGAGGCAGCTCAACGAGGAGATTGTCGCTGCGAAGCCGCAGACGCACTTCTCGACGCAGGTCATCAATCCCTACTTCCACACCCAGGTCAATCCCGAGTTCAGCGACGACCACCCGGTCAACACGTTCACCGAACGTTCGAGCGGCTTCATTCCGGGTGACGCGTGGCCGTCGGTGTGCGCCATTGACGCTGTGTTCCGTGCGCCGCAGCTGTGCCGGCTGCTGGCTGACTGCCTCGAGATCGACGAGCTGCACTGCTACGCCGATCCGCTAGCGGGCCTGACGGCGAACATCCTGGATCCTGGTCAGCAGTTCCCCTGGCACTTCGACACCAACGATTTCGCCGTGACGGTGCTGGTGCAGCCCGCCGACGAGGGCGGACTGTTTGAGTACGCGCCTGCAGTGCGGTCGGCCGATGACGAGGGCTTCGAGGCGATCGACGGGCTGCTGGACGGCGGGCGCGACGGCGTTCATACGCTGGATCTGCAGCCAGGCGACTTGCAGATCTTCCGCGGGCGTTACTCGCTGCACCGGGTGACCCGGGTGGCTGCGAGCTCGCAACCCCGCCATGCGGCGATCTTCGCCTACACCCACCAGCCCGGTGTCATCGGGCGAGTCGAGCGAACCCGCCAGCTATTCGGCCGCGTCTTGGCCGAGCACGAGGAAGCCGAGCGCAGCCGCGTGCGCGAGGACGACCTGCTCGACTGACGGAAAACGGCTGGACCGGAACCCGAAAATCACCATGACGGCGGTACGTGTGCCGCGTACCGTGCGGGCGTGAGCAAATCAGGCGAATCAGGCCCTTCAGACCAGAACAGCACCCAGGCACCCTCGGCGCGCACCAAGTTGCGGCGGATGGCTGAGCGCGGCCGTTACGGCAGTGACGACGTGCGGGAGATCCTCGACGCCGGGCTGATCGCCCACGTCGGCGTCGACACACCTGACGGCCCGTTGGTGCTGCCGATGGCCTACGGCCGCGACGACGAGAACCTGTACCTGCACGGGGCGTTGGCGAATCACCTGCTGAACTCCGGCGAGGGCACCGAGATCTGCGTGACGGTGACCCACCTCGACGGTCTGGTGATGGCGCGCACGCCGTTCCACAACTCCATGAACTTCCGCTGCGTCGTGGTGCGCGGCCTCGCTCACCGGGTCACCGACGCCGCGGCCAAGGAACGGGCACTGAAGCTGGTGACCGACCACATCGTCGCCAACTGGGACACCTCCCGGCCACCGACCGCGGAGGACCTGCGGGCGACGCTCGTGCTGGAACTGCCGCTGGCGGAGGCCTCTGCCAAGGTCCGGGCCGGCGATCCCGTCGACGACGCCGAAGACATGGCTGGCAACTGGTGGGCCGGCGTCGTCCCCCTCACCACCCGCTTCGAACTGCCCACTCCCGCCGCCGACCTCACCGATGGCATCGCCACGCCCACTGCCGTCGCGAACCTCGCCCACCGCACGCCTGACACCAGACTCAACGCATCACGGACTGTTGATGATCCTTGAAGAACCGAAGCTGGTTTCGGGCCGCAGGGATTGAGCGCGGAACCTAGCGAGATCGACGAGGCCATCTACGGCACGTGAAGGTTGCCCGCCATCCGCTCACTCGCGGTTCTCGCTGGGGACTGCCAGGTCGAGCGTGTGGTAGTCGGCGGCATCGTCCACGAAGATGGCCCGTTCAGTGTGCAGGCCCGAGGGAAGGTCGAGCGTGCCAGCACAGATGGCAATGGTGTCGACCTGGTGCGACTTGCCCTCGGCCACCTTCCAGAAGAGCGACGCGCCGCACTCTCGGCAGAACCCGTAGGCCACGTTGGGGTCGTCGGCCGGGTGGTGCCACGCCAGGGAGGCATCCGAGATCAGCCGGAGATCGGCGGTCTTGCAGCCCGTCGCTGCCATGAAGTGCCCCGTCCACCGCCGACAGCGCCAGCAGTGACAGTTCCACACATGCCGGATCGGCCCGTGCACCTCGTAGCTCACGGCACCACACAAGCAGTGACCCGAAGCCGCCGGTCCGGACGAAGGCTGGTCGATCTCGCTCATGACAATGCTCCGAACTCTCGCCCCCAAACCGCAAGGCTGTGATTGTCCCATGACACCCGGACTTGCCCTGGCAGCAATACGGGAGGCGTCGGAGGCGAGCGGATGTTGGCGCTAGCCGTCTGGGTGAGGCGTGGGGAGGCGGTAGATCCAGTGGCCGCCTCTTGGGTCGATCGCGTGGAACAGCAGGTGTTCGCCGGTCTCGCTCCATCGCAGTGTCGGCGTGCTGCCTGAAGCGATCTCGCCCGGCGCATTCACGGTGAGGCTGAAGTCCTCGGTGGCGGTCGGATCTTGCAGCGAGCGGATCGCGGCGGTCGCCTGGCCGTCCGACCACTCGCGCATCACCGCGATTGCCGAGCCGTCGGCCGACCACGTGCCGCGGCCGCCGACAACGCCCGTCAACAACAGCGACTCGGACAGGTCGTCGAGTTGCACCATTCTCAGATCGTCGCCGATCCGGTAGGCGATGGCGCCGCCATCAGGAGACCACGACGGCGCTGACAACCACCCGCCACTGGCCGCAACCACCTGCTCGGCGCCGTCCAGCAGATCCACCACGACGATGCGGTGCTCGAAGCGGCTAGTCCCATCGGCCTCAGTCACCCGCATTCGGCGGGCGAACGCAATGCGGCCCTCGTCGGGAGACCAGGTGGGGTCTTGATCCAACACGCTCCCTTGCGTGATCTGAGCAAGGCCCAGACCGTTGGGCAAGATCATGAAAATGTGACTGGCTCGTTCTCCCTCCACGACTGCGCCCTGCGAGAACGCGATCCACTGGCTGTCGGGTGACCACGCCGGAGCATTCAGGCCGTACTGGGCAGTGAGGAACGGCAGGTCGCTGGTTCCGTCGCCGTTCGCAACCCACAGGGTGCTGCCGACCCGAAACACCATGCGCCGGCAGTCGGGCGACCACGACAGATGATCGACGCCTTCGGGCTTGGTGCTCGCGAAGCTCAGGGGGAGCTGCACCCGCTGGGCGGGCAGCACTCCCCTGCAGACGGCGGCGGGCGGGCCAGGCTCGTCGAGTCGGATGCGACTGGGGATGTACGGCTCGACGCCCGACACCGGGTGCTCCGGTTCGCCGAATGCCTCCGACAGCTCCGAGCCCGATGCGTCGGTTGTGTCAGTTGGTTCGTCTTCAGGTTGGGGAGGCTCCGAATCCACCGGTGCCTCGGCAGCGGCAGCAGTCGTCACCGGCGCGGCATCGTCCTCGGGCGCAACAGCATCTGCGCTCGTTTCCGGGGCCGCTTCTGCGGGTTCGGCGTCGTCGGCGGCCCCATTCGAACCCAGCTGCGAACTGACTGCGGCAGCAGCAACGAGCAACAGGCCGGCGATGGCCGCAACCAGCCACCATCGCGTTCGAGGCTGATCAGGACCGCGGCGACCTGAGCTCGACACCACCATGCGCGCGACCGTACCTGCAACCGATTGCGCACAGTCGGTCAGAGGACGCGCGAAGCGGATTCTCTAGGGTGGCCCGGTGCCCAAGCCGCTGATCGGACTGTCGGGACGGCGCCGCGCCGGCGCTCGCATCCGCGGCTTCCCGCCGGTGTTCGTCGACGTCGAAGTCGATCTGTACATCGCTCACTACGCCCAGGCGGTGCACGCTGCTGGGGCCATCGCGGTGCACGTGCCGCTCGACGCCGACCCCGCCGAGGTGGTGCCGCGCCTCGACGCGGTGCTGCTCACCGGCGGTGAGGACGTGGCTGCGTGCCTGTACGCCGACCGCCTGCATGAGCAGGTGTACGACGGCATCGACCCGTTCGCCGAGCGCGCCGCAGGATTCGACAACGACACCGTCAGCGCCGTCGACGCGGTTCCAATGCTCGCTCGCAGCGACGGCGAGCACAGCAACCCGTCTACGGCTGTCACCGACCGCGTGCCGCTGCGCGATGCGTTCGAGATCGCCTTGCTCGACGCCGCCGTCAACAGCGGCCTGCCGGTGCTGGGCATCTGCCGCGGCCCGCAGCTCATCAACATCGCCGCCGGGGGCACCCTGCACCAGCACCTGCCCGAGCACGCAGCCACCGACGGGCCGCCCGACGCCACCCCCCACACCGTCATCACCGTCGAAGGCAGCCAGCTGCGCGAGATGTACGGCCCAGAGGTGGCGGTGAACTCGCTGCATCACCAAGCGGTGGATCAGCTCGGTGACGGCTACATCGCGACGGCGCATTCCCCCGACGGGATCATCGAGGGCATCGAGCACGCGGAGCTGCCGATCCTGGCCGTGCAGTGGCACCCCGAGCTGATGACCGGGGCACTCGCCGACCCCTGCTTCCGCTGGCTCGTCGACAACGCCAGCACCTGATTGCGGCGGCGCTCGCCAGCTACGCCTGCACCGTCCGCCACACCGCTACGAACCGAACGGTCAGCCCTCGACGGCGGCTCGCACCCGCGGGATGACGTTTCGAGCGAGCCGTTCGAGGGACGTGTTGAACAGCGACGGGGCTATGCCGGGCGAGGCACCCCAAGTGCACACGTCGGTGAAGCCGTACTGCTGAATGAACCCAGTCAGCTCGGCGACGCAGTGGTCCTCATCGCCGACGATCCAGTTCTGGGGAATCGCACCCTTCGACGGGTCGAATGCGGTGAACTCGTCGGGCGTCTCGGCGAAGAACTTGGCGTACACGCCGAGCCGGTAGCGCTCTGCGGCCTTGATGGGGTTCCACTCGCGCTCCTCGTCGTCGGTGACGAACACCGAGCGGATGATGCCCACCCGGTAGTCGTCGGGATCACGCCCGGTCGCCCGCAGCTCGTCCTTCCACGGATCCATCACCACTTCGGGCGCACCCTGCGGCAGCAGGTGCGTGTCGAAGCGGGCAGCCCGCACCGCCGCGTTCGCGCTCATGCCTGCAATCCACAGCGGCGGGCCTCCCGGCTGCACCGGCGCCGGCGTCACCAGCAGGTCGTCGAAGCGGTGGCGCTTGCCGCGGAAGCTGAACGGCTCGCCCTTCCACGCCAGCCGCAGGATCTGCACCAACTCCTCGGTGAGCGACACCCGGCGCGACTGGGGGATCCCGAAGCCACGGAACTCATGCGCCGCGTAGCCCATGCCGATGCCCAGCTCGATGCGCCCGCCCGAGATGTTGTCGAGAATCGCCAGATCCTCCGCCAGCCGGATCGGATGCGCGAACGGCGCCAGCAAAATGTCGGTGGACAGGCGGATTCTCGACGTGCGAGCAGCCACCGCCCCCGCCACCGGCACGAAGTTCGGCAAGTGGCCGTCGTCGAGGAAGTGATGCTCGGTGAACCACGCCAGGTCGAACCCCAGCTCATCGGCCATCTCGAGCTGATCGAGCGCCTGCGCGTACATCTCGGGCAGCGGCACATCGCTGCCGGGCGGGCTTCGCAGATCGTGGACGACCCCGAAGCGCAGTGGTTGAGCCATGGCCGGAGACTAGGGCCAGGCCAGCCGAGCCGACCGTTCGACGCTGGGCCCCCACGAAATTTCCTAATGGGCGTTCGACTATTGTGAAGAGACGGGTCCGGAGCGTCGGCGTCGACTCTGGCGAATTCGCAGCCGCTCGATCCGGCGATGCGCCGTACGATCTCAATTGGGGGAGACCAGACATGGCAGCAACAGCGACCAACGGAACCTCAAACGGCAGCGCCGACGGCACCAACGAATACGAGGTCATCATCATCGGCGCGGGCGTGGCCGGCATCTACCAGATGTACCGGCTGGCCGAGCGGGGCGTGCACGCGACCGTGCTCGAGATGGGCAGCGATCTCGGCGGCACCTGGTTCTGGAACCGCTACCCCGGCTGCCGCTTCGACTCGGAGAGCTACACCTACGGCTACTCGTTCTCCGACGAGCTGCTCGAGGAGTGGCACTGGAAGGAGCGCTTCTCTGGCCAGCCCGAGAACCTGCGCTACCTCAACTACGTGGCCGAGAAGTTCGACCTGCGCAAGTACATGCAGTTCAACTGCACCGTCGAGACGGCGCACTTCGACGACGATGCCGGTCTCTGGCGGCTGCACCTCGGCGACGGCCGCGACCTGAGCTGCCGCTTCCTATTGACCGCACTGGGCCTGCTGTCCGCGCCCACCTATCCCCGCATCGAGGGCGTCAGCTTCGACGGCACCGACGTGTTCGAGGGCCCGTCGTTCCACACCTACCACTGGCCCGCCGAACCAGTCGAGATCGAGGGCAAGCGGGTGGCGGTCATCGGCACCGGTGCCACCGGCGTGCAGGCCATCGCCGCCATCGGCGAGCAGGCTGAGCACCTGACGGTATTCCAGCGGCGCCCCAACTGGTGCGCCCCGCTGCACAACAGCGAGATCTCCCCCGAGGAGATGTCCACCATCCGCGCCCGCTACGACGACATCTTCGACCTGTGCGCTCGCACACCGGGCGGCTTCGAGCACGAGCCGATCCGTACCGGCTTCCACAACGTCTCTGCCGAGGAGCGCCGCGCGATGTGGGAGAAGCTGTACGGCGAGCCCGGCTTCGGGATCTGGATGGCCAACTACCGCGAGATCTTCTTCGACGAGGAGGCCAACGCCGAGCTGTCTGCATTCATCGCCGACAAGATCCGCGAGCGGGTCGACGACCCCGTCATCGCCGAGAAGCTCATCCCCAAGGATCACGGCTTCGGCGTGCAGCGGGTTCCGCTCGAGACGAGGTACTACGAGACGTACAACCGGCCGAATGTCTCGCTGGTCGACCTGCAGGAGACCCCGATCGAGCGGATCACCCCCACCGGCATCCAGACCTCCGATCAGCACTACGAGTTCGACTTGATCGTGTACGCCACCGGATTCGACGCCATGACCGGCGCGTTCGACCGCATCGACTTCCGGGGCAGCGGCGGTCAGAGGCTGGCTGACAAGTGGAAGGACGGCCCCGTCACGTTCTTGGGCATGATGGTCAACGGCTTCCCGAACCTGCTCACGATCGCCGGCCCGCAGAGCGGCTCAGCCTCCACCAACTACCCGCGGGGCATCGAGATCGGCGTCGAATGGATCACCGGCCTGATGGACTTCGTCTGGGAGAACGGCTACACCCGCTTCGAGGCCGACGCGGACGCTGAGCGGGAGTGGACCAACCACGTCATCGAGATGTACAGCATGATGCTGATGCGCAAGGCGCAAGGCTGGTTCACCGGGTACAACTCGAACATCGACGGCCATGAGGCGGGCACCATCCGGTACTTCGTGTACAACGGCGGCGCCCCCAAGTACAAGCGCCGCATCGACGAGGTCGCCGACGGCAGCTACCAGGAAGTCGACTTCGCCACCGAGCGCACGGCCGTCGGCGTCGGCTGAACCGGATCGGCACAACCGAAACAGGGCCGCGACCTGTGACCCACGCGCTGACGTGACCGCTTCCCGATGAGGTGAACCGTGGACATATCCGGAGCCGCTGCCATCGTCGGCGTCGCCGAGACTGACTACATGCGGGGCACCTCGCTGAGCGTGCCCGAGCTGGTGCTGGAAGCGACCATGGCCGCCATTGCCGACGCCGGGCTCGACCCCAGCGAGATCGACGGCATCCTGCCGCCGCCGGGGTTCATCTCGTCGGAGGAGATCGCCGCCAACCTCGGCGCTGACGACATCCGCTACGCGGTCACCGTGCACATGGGCGGCGCCAGCCCGGTCGCAGCGCTGCAGTCGGCCACCATGGCGATTGCGGCAGGCATCGCCACCAATGTCGTGATCACCGTGGGCTGGAACGGCTACTCGGCAATGCGGCCCCGTCCCGATGCCCGCCCCACCAAGCGACGCCTCGAGCCGGGCCCGTTCGTGGACGTGAGCCGCAACTTCTACGCGCCCTACGGCGTGCGCTCGGCGGTGCAGTGGTACTCGATGTACATCCAGCGCTATGTCGACCTGTACGACGTGGAGCCCACCGACGCCGCCCAGGTCGCGCTGACCTGTCGCGAGCACGCGCACCTCAACGACAAGGCTCTCATGGGCGGCCGGCCGATGACCATGGACGACTACCTGGCCTCGCCGCTCATCACCGAGCCGATGCGCAAGTTCGACTGCTGTCTGGAGACCGATTGCGCGGCCGCAGTGGTGCTGACATCGCCCGAGCGGGCGAAGGATCTGCCCCACGCGCCGGTGCTGTGGCTCGGCGGTGCCGAAGGGCACCCCTACCCCGCCGATGAGATCACCAACCGGCCCGACATGCTGAAGCTCGGACTCGACTCCGCAGCGCCGCGGGCGTTCGCGATGGCCGGTGTGCAGCCGGCCGACATGGACTTCCTGCAGATCTACGACTGCTTCACCTACGTCGTGATGATGGAGCTCGAAGCCATCGGCATGTGCCCCAAGGGCGCCGCCAAGGAGTTCGTGGCCGACGGGAACATCTCGCTCAGCGGTCGCTACCCCATGAACACCCACGGCGGCCTGCTGTCGCAGGGCCACGCATGGGGCCTCAACCACGTGGTGGAAGCGGCGCGCCAGCTTCGGCACGAGGCCGGCGACGCGCAGGTGCGCGACGCCGAGCTGGGCGTGGTGACCGGCTACGGCGACCTCGGCGACGGCAGCATCGCCGTGCTCGCCCGAGGCTGAGCCGGTGCGGATGAGATTGATGCCATGAGCACAGCCAAATCGGCCCGCAAGTACGTGCCCAAGCCCGAGGGGCTGAACCTCGAATTCCACCTGGCGTGCCTGGAAGCGGGCACGCTGCGCATTCAGCGGTGCACCGACTGCGGCCACTTCCGCCACCCGCAGCGCTGGTACTGCCCGTCGTGCCACAGCCGCAACTACGACTTCGCCCCCGTCTCAGGCAGCGGGCGGATCTACTCGATGGCGGTCAACCACTTCACGGTGGATCGCGGCTGGGCCGACGAACTGCCGTACATCACCGCCGTCGTGGAGCTCGACGAGGGCCCCCGCGTGGTCGGCTCGCTGCGCGACGTGCAGCCCGGCGAGGCCGGCCTCGGGCAGCCGGTGCGTGTCTCGGTGGAACCTCGGGGCGAAGAATTCGCTTACCTGTGGGTTGACTTGGCCTGACATCTGAGGTTCCAGGACGACCGCTGCACCGCTGTCTCAGGATGGGCCCGCAGTGTCGATCCGGCTGGCCAGAACGGCGACGATGGCGAACGCGCCTGCCACCGCAGAACCGAGATAGGCCCACGTCGGGCTGAAGGTGAACACGGGCAACCAGATCACCGCACCGAGCGCATGGCCGCTGAATCGGAGCGAGAGCGTGAACGACAGCGCTCCCGCGCGATTGTCGGGTGTCGCAATGGAGGCGAGCGATTGGAAGCTGACCACGACGGCCTGCGTTGCCGCGCCAGTGACGAACCAGAGAACGGCGAGCAGCCATACCGCGTCCGCGGCTGACAGCAGGGCCACCAGTCCCGAGCACACGGCGATGGCAATAGTGGCCGCCCGCCGCCCTCCCAAGCGGTCGAGCGCGATCCCCCACAGCGGAGCCGCAGCCATGCCGGCCAAGCCGCCGGCGAGCAGCAGCACCCCCACCTGCGAACCCGACAGTCCCACCACATCGCGGCCGCTCAAGCTCACGAGGATCCTGGCCCCGATGGGTCCCATAGCGCACAGCGATGCCGTGGCGGCTATCAGCAGCGTCGGGCGGCGCATCAAGGACTGGAATCGGGGCGGAGAACCTGCCTGCTGGCGAGCGTCCGGCTCGGCTCGGGCTGTGCTGGCCGGCAACAGGAGTGCAATCGCAGCACCGACGGCGGCCGTCACCACATATGCGATGCGCCAGTTCGTGTCGGCTCCGATCCCGCCCAGCATCGGAGCGGAGAGCTGTCCCAGTGCCTGGCATGCCGCGTAACGGCCCACGATGCGGCCGATTCCCCCGGTCGGCGCGGTCTCGGTGAGTGTCGCCAGCAGCAGCGGCGTGATGAACGCATTCATGGCGCCCTGGCCGGCACGGGCCGCGAGAAACCATCCGTAGTTCGGCGCCAGGGCACACCCGAGCGTCGCGACGGCATACAGCGCGACGGCGCTGCGCAGCGTGCGCGCCCGTCCCCACTTGTCGCCGAGCGTGCCCGACACCAGCAGGAGGCCGGCGAAGGGCACCAGGTAGACGTTGAGCGCCCAGCCGATCTGGCTCGTGCTGACCGAGAACGCGTCGCGCAGCTCGGGGATCATCGGCAGCATCACGAACGTGCCGAGCGGGCCCATCATCCCGCCGAGGTAGAGCAGCACCCGGCGCCACTCGCCGTTCACCGCCGTCCCCCGAGAGCAGTCGCGCTGAGAGGTGCGCCTACTGGTTGTCGCACCTGTCGTTTCCCGCTCTTGTTCGCTGACGCTCACGGGCCGCTCGGGCCACGGCTTCGCCTCACGGCTCAGCCTCTGAGCCCCCGCACGCTACTTCGCGGTCGTCGGAGGGGTCCGGGCGATAGCGCTCCAGCCCAGAGCGCAATCGCTCGCGCCTACCATCGCCGCGCGACGAACGGGGGCAGTCATGGCCGAAGCAGCGCCGATGCCGTCCCGCCGCCCGCCGCCAGTTGCGCCCGAAGCCGGACTGTCCCATGTGCGGGTGCTGGAATTCGCCGGCAGCGTGGGAGTTGCCTGGGCGGCGAAGCTCTTCGCCGACCTGGGCGCTGACGTCATACGCATCGAGGACGACCACGACCTGGTCCGGTCGCGGCCCCACGATGTCCACCGCTGGCTGAACTCCAACAAGCGCTCCGTCTGGTCAGTGAGCGACGAGCTGATCGCCGGTGCCGACCTGGTGATTCACGATCGCCGTGACCTGGCCGATCTGACGCAGCAGAACAGCCGGCTTGTTGTGCTGTCCATCACCCCGTTCGGGCTCACGGGGCCCTACGCGCACTACGACGCCACCGAGATCAACGTCATCCACGGGTCGAGCTGGGGAAACCTGTCACCCGGGGGCGCCACCGATCCGGACCTCCCGCCGCTGAAGGCACCGGGGCATCACGCCAACATCAACGTGGCCTCGGTTGCCGCGATCGTGGCCCTCGCGGCAACCGAGCGTGCCGCCATGAGCGGCTACGGCGAGCACATCGACTTCTCGGCTGTCGCCGCAGCGGCCAAGCTCACTGAGGTCGCTCCTGCGTCGGTCTCGTTCCTGGGCGTGGAGGCCTCCCGGCTGGGCACGCGCACGGTGGTGCCGTGGCGCATCTTCCAGTGCGTCGACGGGCTGCTGCAGCTCATCTGCCCCGAGCAGTCCCAGTGGGAGTCGTTCGTGGAGCTCATGGGCTCCCCCGAGTGGGCATCACTCGACGTGTTCGCCACCGGTCCCGACCGCACCCAGAACTCCGATGTCGTCAACATGTACTTGGCCGAGTGGTTCGCCGAACAACGGGCCGACGAGATCTACCACGCCGCCCAAGCTGCTCGGATTGCCGTGACGCCGGTGAACACGATGGCCCAGCTCGAAGCCGATGGGCACTTCGCCGAACGCGGGTTCTTTGCCATGACGCCTGACGGGCTGAAGCTGCCGGGTCCGGGGTTCCAGATCGATCAGCCGTGGTGGAATCTCGCCGCCGAAGCACCCGACGCCGGCGCTCACGAGGGGGACGGCTGGCGGCCCAGGGCAGCCGTCGTTGAGGGTGCTGGAGCCGCCGCGGGCGCCAGCAGCACCACCGCCGCGGCGGCGGGACACCGCCCGCTCGAGGGCGTGCGGGTCTGCGACTTCACGTGGATCTGGGCCGGCCCGTTCTGCACGCAGATCTTGGCCCACCTCGGCGCCGACGTCATCAAGCTCGAATCTCCCGATCATCTGTGCATGTTCCGGCGACTGCCGCTGAGCCCGCCCGACAGCCCGCCGTCGCATGACACCTCCGGCCTGTTTCAGCTCTACAACAGCGACAAGCGCAGCCTCGGCATCGACCTGTCCCACCCGGATGCCGCGGCGGTCGTCGCACGACTGGTCGCCATCAGCGACGTGGTGGTCGACAACTTCGGCGTCGGCGTCATGGATCGACTCGGATTCGGCGTCGAGCAATTGCGTGCGATCAACCCGGATGTCGTCATCGCCTCGCTGTCCGGCTACGGAAGCACGGGCCCCTGCGCGCAGTATGTGGCGTACGGACCTGCCGGCGGGGCGTTCGCGGGCCTGTACGCCTCCAACGGCTACGAAGGCGGCCCGGCGTACGAGACCGGCGTGGCCATCGGCGATCCATGCACAGGAATCACCGCCGCGTGGGCGGTGGTGGCATCGCTCGCCGCTCGCCGTCGCGGCGGCATCGCCGCCACCATCGATGTCGCGATGGCCGAAGCCGTTGCCGCCACGGTCGGCGAGGGCTGGATGCAGTACCAGCAAAGCGGCCAGTCGCCGGCTCCCATCGGCAACCACGACCCGTTCTGGTCGCCTCACAACTGCTACCCGGCGCGCGGAGACGATCAATGGGTCACGATCGCCTGCACCGACGAGGACATGTGGCAATCGCTGTGCACGGTCATCGACCCCGGCCTCGCGACCCGCCCGGAATTCGCCGGCGCCGCGAATCGCAAGCGGAACGAGGCAGAACTGGATGCCGCAATCTCGGCGTGGACGCAGACGCGGGACCGCTGGCAGATCACCGAGGAGCTGCAGGCGGTCGGCGTCACCGCCTTTCCCTCGCTTTCATCGCACGAGCTGTGGACCGGCGATCCCCACTTCGAAGCCATCGGCATGCTTGAGCGGCCTCACCATCCACTCACCGGCGACCGGGTGGTGCCTGGCGTCCCCTGGCGCTTGAGCGACGGCCCCAACGGGCTGCGACGCCCGGCGCCGCTGCTCGGCCAGCACACCGTGGAGGTTCTGACCGACGTGCTGGGGTACGCGCCCGATGCGGTGGACGACCTGATCGCCCGGGGAGTCGTTCAGGAACCCGCCACGGCTCACACCGACTGAGAGCACGCGCGTAGGTCGCGTGCAGGCGCGGTGCCTCAGGCGCTAGCGGCAGCCTGCACGGTGGTGGTGACTTCCGGTGTCAGGTCGAGGCCGTGGAAGTTCTGGAGTCGCTCGATGGTCTCGGCGTAGCGCTCGCGCTTTGCGGCCTCCCGCTCGGGGGCACGCTCGGCGAACTCGGGCATGACCTCGCGGGCAAACAGCTCCATTGACTCGCAGATGTCCTCGTGGCGATTGCGGCCCGCCTGGCTCACGAAGATCAGCTCATCGACGCCAGCGTCCTCGTACGCCCGCACGAACTCACGGATCTGGTCGGGCGTGCCGATGCAGCCGCGCAGCGAGTCGAGGCCGCCAGCCGACACTAGGTTCTCCGCGTCCTCCGAGCCGACGGCCGCCTGCACGGTGGCGGTCAGCTTCGCAAAGCCCATCTCCTCGCGGTTCTCCTCGAACTGGGTCCAGATGTCGGTGGCGCCCGGCGTGTGGGTGCCGAACGCGTAGTAGTGCAGCAGCGAGTAGGCGAAGAAGTGGAAGCCGTCGAGGCCCCGGTCGATCGCCGTCTGCTCATCGGGGTGGCACATGAAGCCCGTCGTCACCGCGATGTTGGGGTTCGGCGCGAGGCCCGCCGGGTCGGTGCAGGCCTCGAAGGCCTCGTAGTAGTCCGACACCCACTGGCGGGCCTCGTCAGGATCGATGAACGAGAAGCTCAGCGCGCCGAGGCCTCGCTGGCCCGCCATCAGGATCGTGTCGCGCTGGCTGCACGCCACCCACATCGGCGGGTGCGGGCGTTGCAACGGCTTAGGCACCACGTTGCGCGCCGGCATCGAGAAGAACTTGCCGATGTGCCCCTCGTACGGCGACTGCGCCATCATCTTGGCGATCTCGGGGACGGCCTCTTCCCACATCGCCCGCTTGTCGGCGCGGGCGATCTCGAAGCCGCCCAGCTCCATGTCGCTCGACGTCTCGCCGGTGCCGAACTCGACCCGGCCGTTCGAGATGATGTCGAGCGTGCCGATGCGCTCAGCCACCCGAGCCGGGTGGTTGTAGCCCGGCAGCACCGGCACGATGCCGTGCCCGATGCGGATGTTCTGGGTGGTTGCGGCGCATGCCGACAGGAACACCTCGGGTGCCGAGGAGTGCGAATACTCCTCCAGGAAGTGGTGCTCCACTTCCCACACGGTGCTGAAGCCCAGCTTGTCGGCGAGCTGCACCTGTTCGAGTGCCTCGTGCACGATGCGGGCCTCGGCCCCGTCGTCCCACGGGCGCGGCAGTTGGTGTTCGTAGAAGATGCTGAAGCGCATGCCGTTTCCCTTCGAGCGGCGATGAGCGGCTCGTAGTGTGCCGTGACTGGCGCGACTCGGCGCGCCCGCCAGTGGGCGGCGGCGAGCTCGTTGCGCTCAGTTCATCGCAGCGATGCTGGCAAAGGCGGCATCCACGATGCGACCGCCCCGCGGGTCGCCGGTGATGGCGGCATCCATCCGATTCATCACGTAGGCCACCGACGTGCGCACGTCGAAGTCGACGACGGCGATGGATCCGCCCCAGCCACCCCAGTACATGTGGTTCGGATTCGGGCTGGTCACCCAGCCGTCGAGCTGACGGGCGAAGCCCAGGCCGTGCCGCAGTCGCAGCATCAGCACCTCGTCGATGTTGTCGACCTGCTCCTCGAGGCCCTTGCGCGCCCCGGCCTCGGACATGATCCGGACGCCGTCCACTTCTCCGCCGCAGGCCAGCATCGAATGGATCCGTGCAACCGCGCGGGCATTTCCGATCCCGCCCGCCGCCGGGATTTCGGCTGCTCGCCACGCACGCGTCCGGGGCTCGGTGGCGTCAAGCGAGCAGCTCGCCAAGGTGCGGACGGCAATCGAATCAGGGTCAATCGGCACCCCGCTCGCTTCGAGAACCTCCAGCAGGGACGGGGGCGGAAGAAGCTCGCCGACGCGGTGGTCTTCCGACGCGGGCAGGCTCATCCAGAAGTCGGCACCGAGCGGCTCGGCGATTTCGGTGCGGAACCAATCCGCCATGCGTTGGCCGGTGATGCGGTAGAAAATCTCGCCCTCGAGGTTGCCCTGGGTGACGGCGTGGTAACCCGACTTGGTTCCTGGCTCCCACCACAGTTCCTGGGCAGCGAGCTGTTCGGCGATCGCGTCGAGGTCGTACAGATCCTCGGCCGATACCGGCGGCACGAATCCGGGCAGGCCCGCCGTGTGCGACATGACGTGCCGCACCAGCACGCCCTCCTTGCCGTTCTGTGCGAACTCGGGCCAGTACTCGCACACCGGCGCATCGAAGTCCAGCTCGCCCCGATCAGCCAAGGCGAGCATGCACGTCGCCGCCATGGTCTTGGTGGTGGAGTACACGTTCACGATCGTGTCCCGGTCCCACGGAGTGCCGTTCGTATCGGCGTCTCCAGCCCAGATATCCACAACAGACTCGCCGTCGACGGTCACCGCCGCCGCAGCACCGACTTCGAGGCCTTCGCTGAAGTTCCGCTCGAAGGCGTCGCGAACTGCCTCGAATCCCTCCCTGCACGTGCCGTGTATCTCCATGACCTGCCCTTCGTGCCATGCCGGCCCGCACGGCCGCCAATTCGGGGCTCATCATGGCAGTAGCTGCATGCACTCGCCCATGCCGAAGGTGTCCGTCCAGGACGCTGCGCGGCCGCGGGTGACTTCCGCGCTCAGGTGGTCGGCGCCGTGATCGACGGTGCTGTGCCGAAGTCAGCCCAATCCGTGACGACGCTGAATGATCCCGCGCCGTCGATGACGGCGGTGTAGCTGACCCGCCTGATCAGGTCGTCGCGATCCACCCACACGTCGAGCTGGACGTTGTCGAGTCGCTGAGGCGGCTCCTGATTCGTCATGGTCATGAACATGCCGAGCGACATGAGGAAGCCGGCCCCTGCGCCAGCAGGCAGGGAGTGCGTGCGGTAGTGGGCGACCGTCACGCCGTCGAGACTGGTGTCGCCCACCTCGACGAAGTCGAACACGGCACCGAGATCGTCGATGGTGACGCCGAACGTCAGATTCGACCTGACGGGTGCGCTCGAATCCTCGGATTCCGGAGCCCAGACATATGGATGAGGGCCCTCCCACGGTCCGTCGCCGGTCGCTCGATACGCCTGATCGCCGATGACCACTTCGGCGTAGGAGCCCAGATCCGGGATGCCCGCCTCGGGCACGGCGGGTCCGGATGTCAACCGGTACTCGAAGCTGCGGTCCGAGAACACGCCTTCGATCGTCATCTCCCACGGCTCGGCCAAGACATCGAAGTCGAACGTGACCGTCGTGGATGTGGTGGCCGAGCTGCTCACCCCGATCGTGGTCTGGACGGCCTCGTGCACGGCAGCGGTTGCATCGCGACCGGTGCCGGTGTCGTACACCACGATCGTCGCAGCCGCGACGACGGCGATCACCGCCGCCGCGGCCGCTGCGCTGATCCAGCGTCGACGAGCGGGCACGCCGACTGATGACGATCTCTTCGGCCCGTGAACCACTCGAAGCCGCGGAGATGCGTCCGCGCTGTCCGCCAGGATCGAATCCAGCAACTGGGCCGGCTCCGGGTCCGTCGCCGAGGCGAGCGCATCGACGTTGACCGGGTTCGCCCGGCGCAGATCAGCTAGCAGTTCGTCTTCGATACCGGTACCGGTCATGAAGCACTCCCTTCGCCGCCGCTTGCGTCATCAAGACGATCAAGGCGCGCAGCGAGTCGTTTGCGGGCCCGATGAACACGGATGGCCGAGGCGTTCGCCGAGATGCCGAGCACCTGGCCGATCTCGGCATGGCTGAGCTCCTCCCACGCCACGAGCATGAGCACTTCCCGGTCGGCTTCAGACAGGGCAGCGAGGGCCGCTGCGATCAGCGTCGAGCGCTCGCTGACCTCAGGCGCGACCGCTTCGTCTGCCGCGGCGGGGCGGACCAGTCGCAACCGATCGTGCGCCGTCTGGCGCCGGCGACTGGAGCGTGTGGCGTTGCGGATCATGTTCCTGGCCACGCCGAACAGCCACAGACGTTCGGAGCCTTCGGGAACGTCGTCGCGACGGCGCCACGCTGTCAGGAACGTGTCAGCGACAACCTCGTCGGCAGTTGCGGCATCGACCCTGCGGCGGGCATACGCCAGCAGCGGGCGGTACGCCTCGGCATAGAGGTGCCGGAACCAGGCCTCGTCGTGAGCGGCGAGCATGCAGACAGCCATCATGGCTGTCATGTCCGCTCACGCCTGACTCTTTCGCGGCGTCGTCACGCATGCTGTCCGGCGAATCCATTGACATTCGTTCCGACGATGCGATCATCGACGCCTACCTTGGTTCCGAGGTACACGCATGAGCAGCACCGACACCCAGACACCAGCCGATGCACTCGGGCCAGCCACGACCCCTGCCCTGGACGTGCGGAACCTCGTGGCCGGCTGGGGCGGCGTGCCCGCCGTGCGCGACCTCTCGCTGCATGTCCATCCCGGCGAGGTGGTGGCGTTGCTGGGGCCCAACGGCGCCGGCAAGACCACCACGCTGCTGACCATCGCGGGGATCCTGCGGCCGATCGACGGCGAGATCGACGTGCTCGGCGAGCCGCTCGACGGCGCCAGCGCGCACCAAGTGGCGCGCAGGGGCGCCGCATTGCTGCCCGAGGACCGCGGCATCTTCTTCCAGCTCTCCGTGGCGGAGAACCTGCGCTTGCACCGGCACCGTCGCAGCGAGGTGACCGAAGCCGACATCATCGGCTGGTTCCCGGCCCTCGAGCAGCTCCTGGACCGCCGGGCCGGGCTGCTCTCGGGCGGCGAGCAGCAGATGCTGGCCTTGGGCTGCAAGCTCATCGCCGATCCGAAGCTCCTGATGGTGGACGAGATGAGCTTGGGACTCGCGCCGATCATCGTGGAGCGCCTGCTGCCGGTGGTGCGGCGCATCGCCGACGAAACCGGCACGGCCGTGCTGCTGGTGGAACAGCACGTGCATGCCGCCCTCGCCATCACTGACAGGGCGTATGTCCTCAATCACGGCGAGCTGGCGCTGTCGGGAACGGCGGACGAGTTGGCGCAGCGACCCGAGGTGCTCGAAGCGAGCTACCTCGGGGAGCGCACCCTCGACCAGGAGTAGCGTCGGGGACTCCATGAGACATCTACATGCACGATCATTGGCGCTGCTCGTTGCGTTCTGTCTTCTGGCAGCAGCGTGCGGCGGTTCAGACGACACTGGCGACGACGCCCCGACCACCACAGCTTCGAGCGGCGCTGCCACCGGCACCGGCACGGCGACCGATGACACGACCGGCGACGGCGCTGGCGGCGCTGCTGCAGGAGGCGACGACGCGTCGGGCGATGCGGCGCCCATCGACCGCACCGGCGAGGTCATCCGGGTCGGCTATGTCAACAACGAAGGCGGCAACATCTCCCTGCCCGAGCTGCGCATCGGCGGCGAAGTGGCCATCAAGGTGATCAACGACGCGGGCGGCATCCACGGCGCCATGATCGAGCTGATCGTCTGCCTCTCCGACGGCACGCCCGAGAGCGCCATCAACTGCGCGATCAAGCTGATCGAAGAAGACGTCGACATGGCGTACATGGGCGTCGAACTGGGCTCCGAAGCGGCCTTCGGACTGTGGCTCGACGCCGGAATTCCCTACGTCTCGTCCCACTCGTGGGGCCAGACCGAGAGGAACAGTCCCGGCTCCTTCCTGCTCCATGTGGCGACCGGGGCATTCGCCGTGGGCCCCGCCAAGACCTTCTCCGAACTCGGCATCGACCACATCGCAGTCGTCGTCCAGGACTCCTCCAACGCCCTGGACTTCATGGACAACATCATCGCCCCGGTGCTCGCGCACTACGGCATCGAGATGGAGCGCATCGTGGTCGACATCGCGGCGCCCGATTGGACCGCCGCCATCGCGGCGGCGCAGTCCGCCGGCGTCGAGGGCATGATGG
This sequence comes from Candidatus Poriferisodalis sp., assembly GCF_965219595.1. Lineage (NCBI taxonomy): Bacteria > Bacillati > Actinomycetota > Acidimicrobiia > Acidimicrobiales > Candidatus Poriferisodalaceae > Candidatus Poriferisodalis > Candidatus Poriferisodalis sp. The sequence continues at coordinate 1,652,811 of NZ_OZ244781.1, read as the reverse complement.
GCCAGCTCGACGAGTTCGGCTGCATCGGCATGGTGGGATCGGCCGCGGCGAGCGGCTTCGACAAGCCGATCTTCGCCGGGTCCTGCACGCTGTACATCGGCGTACTCGGGTCTGCCGCCATCGGCACTTATACCCAAGGCGACCAGTGGGTCCCCTGGGTTGCCGAATTTGCGCCGCCCGAGATCCAAGAACGCCTCGCGCAATACGCCGACCACATGACAGCGGCCGGTCACGAGAAACTCATCGAGGGCTTCGCCATCGCCCCCTACGGGGCATGGCGCGAGATCGAGTTCATTCTCGAGACCATCGAGGGCCCGATCACCTCCGAGTCGATCACCGACGCGTTCACCAACGCCGGCGAGACTCCCGGATGGTTCGGCCCCAACCTGCGCTGCGGTCAGGCACCATGGCCGCCGGAGTCCTCGCACTGCATGTCGCACATCATGGTCTGGCAGGTCGTCGAGGCCGACGACGGATCGCTGCGCCGGATCGTGATCGGCGACGGGCTCTTCGACGCGTACGAGCTGAGCGGGCTGTAGGGAAGCAGAGCCGCAGGCCCGAGAAAATCAGTCAATATCCACACAGCCTCCGGACCATCTGCGAGCATCTGCGCATGAGTCATCGGGCAATCTGAGGCGGATCTGCCGAAGTGGACCAGTACCTGCTGTTCGCGATCATCGGCTTGGGATCAGGCTGCCTCTACGCGGCGCTGTCGATGGGCTTGGTCATCACCTACCGGGGCACCGGCATCATCAACTTCGCCACTGGCGCGATGGCGATGTGGGGGGCGTACGTCTACGACGAACTCAGCGACACCGGCGATCTCGTGCTGCCGCTGGTGATCATTCGCAGCCGCATCAGCCTCGGAGGCAGCTCAGGCAGCGTGCCGTTCGGGGTGGCCATCGTCCTCGCCGTGCTGTCGTGCAGCCTCATCGGGCTGATGGTGCACTTCTTGGTCTTCCGGCCGCTCCGACGAGCCCCGATCCTGGCTCGCGTGGTCGCGTCGGTCGGCGTGCTGCTGGTCATCCAAGCCCTGATCGTGATGCACTTCATGAGCAGCGCCCGCGTCGTCGCTCCGATCCTGCCCAACGAGCCAGTGAGCTTCGCAGGGGTCAGCTTCTCTCGCGATCGCCTCTGGCTCACGGCCGTCGTGCTGCTGACCGCCGCCGCGGCATGGGCGTGGTTCCGCTTCACGCGCTTGGGGCTCGCCACGCGGGCATCTACCGAGAATGAGCGGGCGGTCAGCCTGGCCCGCTACTCGCCGCAGGTGCTGGCCGGCTCGACGTGGGTGCTGTCGAGCACCATCGTCGGCTTCCTGCTGATCATGGCCTCGCCGGTCGTCTCCCTCAGCCCGTGGACCTACCTCTCGATCGTTCCGGCACTGGCCGCGGCAGTCATCGGTCGCTTGCTGTCGATCGCCGTCACCGTGGCGGCCGCATTCGGGCTCGGCATCTTCCAGTCGATCGTCGTGTACCAGACCACCAATCCGTGGTGGCCCGATTGGGCGATCACCGGCATACCCGACGCACTGCCGTTCGGGGTCATCGTGATCGCCCTGTTCGGCTTGGGCCACAACCTGCCGACCCGTGGCGCCGTGGAAGCCGATGCCCTGCCCGAGGTCGTCCGGCCGAAGATGCGATCGAGCGTGGTCGCATCGGCCGTGGTGGCGGCCGGAGTGCTCACGGCTGTGGCGCAAGGCAGCTACCGCATCGGGATCATGACCAGCATGATCATGACGATCGTGATGCTGTCGCTGGTGGTGCTGACCGGCCTCGTCGGCCAGATCTCGCTGGCCCAGGCCGCCATCGCGGGAGCCGCTGGCTTCGCGCTCAGCAAGCTGGGCGATTCGGTTGGCATCCCGTTTCCCATCTCGCTGCTGCTGGCAGCGCTCATGGCCACCGCCTTCGGACTCGTGGTGGGCGTCTCGGCCCTCCGCATCCGCGGTGCGCAGCTCGCGGTCGTCACCTTGGCCGGTGCGGTCGCGCTCGAGGAGTTCGTGTTTCGTAACTCCGCCATCACCGGCCTGTACGGCAATCCCATTACAGGTCCTTCGTTCTTCGGGGCGAACCTCAGCATTCGCGAGGGCAGGAACTTTGCCCGCATGGAATTCGGATTCCTGGTGCTGGCCGTGGTGACCGTGTGCGCCATTGCCGTGGGCAACCTGGCCCGAAGTGCGACAGGGCGCCGTTTCCTGGCCGTTCGTTCCAACGAGCGGGCGGGCGCGTCGGTCGGCATCAATGTCGCGGGCACGAAGATGCTGGCATTCGCGCTTGCGTCGTTCCTGGCCGGTGTGGGCGGTGCGTTCATCGGCTACAGCCGGGGACAGCTCTCGGCGGAGAGCTTCGCCGTGCTCATCGGCCTGAGCTTCCTGGCGCTGGCCTACCTGTGCGGCATCACGAGCGTTCCCGGCGCGATCATCGCGGGGCTGTTCGCCCCGCTCGGCATCGTCTACATCACCGCAGACCGGATCGCCGAACTGGGCCGGTGGTACCAATTGGTGGCTGGTGTCGCCCTGGTGGCCACTGCGATCTTCTTCCCCGAAGGTGTGGCCGGCGCGTACCGCCAGAATCTCGCACGCCTGCGAGCATTCCGGTCACGCAGGCGGGCCCGGGCAGAGGCGCGCGAACGCAGCGATCTCGGAGCGATGCCCGCCGAGCCCGGCCCCGGGACAGCGGGCGAGTCGGTCCGCCTGTCGGAGTATCGGCGCAAGGAGCGCCAGAGGAGCTTCGAGGGCGCACCGGTCGTGCTAGGAGTCGAGGATCTCACGGTGCGCTTCGGCGGGCTGAAGGCACTGGACCAGGTGTCGCTGCGAGTTCGCGAGGGCGAGATCGTGGGATTGATCGGGCCGAACGGCGCCGGCAAGACGACGCTGATCGACGCACTGACGGGTTTCGTGCCGTCCCGTGGGCACGTGACGTTCTGCGAGGAACGGCTCTCCCGTGAAGCCCCCCATGTGCGCGCCCAGCGGGGGCTGGCGCGCACATGGCAGTCGCTGGAGCTGTTCGGTGACCTGACCGTGCGGGAGAACGTGCAGGTTGCCGCCGAGCGGTCTTCGATGCGCTCGGTGCTCGCCGATCTCGTTGTACCTGAGCGGCCAGCGGACACGTCGCGGGTTGATGCAGCGATGCAAATCGTCGGCTTGGTCGGTGACACAGAGACTCGTCCAGCCAACCTCCCGCTCGGCCGCCAGAAGCTGGTCGGCGTTGCACGGGCGCTGGCGTCGGAGCCCCGGGTGATGCTCGCCGACGAGCCCGCCGCAGGACTGACCACTCCCGAGAGCATCGCGCTGGGCGTGCGCCTGCTGGACGTGGCCTCGGAGGGCGTGTCGATCTTGCTGATCGACCACGACATGAATCTCGTGCTCGACATCTGCGACCACATCTATGTGCTCGACTTCGGCAAGATCATCGCCGAGGGCACCCCGGCGCAGATTCGGGCCAACGAGACGGTGGTCGATGCCTATCTGGGTTCGGGCGCCAGCACCTGAGCACGCCAATCGGCCAGCCCTCGCGGCAACCGAAGATGCCCCTACACCGGCACCACGAAAAGCCGGCACTGGCTGCGCCCTGGACAGCGCCGCCGCCGGGTCGTTCTTCTCGACCATCGCCCACGAACTCATCCGCAAGCGACACTGGGCCACACGCCGCCAAGCCAGACGAGACATCGCCAGACCGATCGCCGGCTGGTGCAGCGTCCGTCGGCTGCGCAGCACTCTTGACATGACCAGCCCCATCGGCTCAGAACAGGCCAACACCGACTGACCCACCATCCTGAATTTACGGGGGGGGGACGTATGAGGCACCGCCTCGTCATCGCTGCTTTGCTGCTGTCCGCCGTTTCTGTCGCGCTGCCGGTGTCGCCCGCCGCCGCTGAGGACTGCGAGCCCAAGAGCAGCATCATCAGCAAAGTGGAGGGCTGGCGTGTCGAGCAGCCGGCCGTGTCGGCTCATTACAAGCGCTGGGATCGGGTGCTGGCAGCGTTCGGGCGCAGCGACGCCGCGAACCCGATGACATCAGGCGAAGCGGGCGGCTACGCCGCTCGCGGCTGGAACCGCTGGATCGCCGTCCGAGACGAGTTGAAGCGGCTGGAGGGCTGCGGCTTCGACCCTCACGCCGTGCAGGCCGAAGCGCATCAGGACTCAGTGCAGCCCGCGGCGCAGCAGCAACAGCAGCAGGTTGTGCGGAGGCACACCCTGCAGCTGATCGGGTACGAGCTATACCACTCCAACGTGCGCATCGCCAAGAACCTGCAAGAGGGCGGCGTCTACGACTATTGGGCTTCCCCCCAAATTTAGGAGGGTTTGGTCAGTGGTTGTTGGCTTGTTCGTAGTCGGTCGGGCTGGTCATGTCGAGGGTGCTGTGGAGCCGTCGTGTGTTGTACCAGTCGGTGATCCATCTGGCGATGTCTCGGCGGGCTTGGCGTCGGGTGGCCCAGTGTCGCTTGTGGATGAGTTCGTGGGTGAGGGTGGAGAAGAACGATTCGGCGGCTGCGTTGTCCAGGGCGCAGCCGACCCGCCCCGTGGAGCGGGTGATGCCGAGCCTGTCGCAGGCCCGGGCGAAGTCGCCGGCGGTGTACTGGGTGCCTTTGTCGGTGTGGAAGATCACCCCGGTCACGTCGCCGCCTCGGGTGGCGACGGCCATGTCGACGGCGGCCTGGGCGAGCTGGGCTGTGGGATAGGAGTTCGAGGTCGCGAACCCCACGATGCGCCTCGAGTACAGGTCCATGACCGCGGCGAGGTGCACTTTGCCCTCGCCGGTGGGGATCTCTTTGAAGTCCCCGACCCAGCGCCGGTCGGCCGCGTCGGCGGTGAAGTCGCGTCCGATCAGGTCCTCGGGGGCGGCGTCGCGGTCGTCTGTGCGGGAGCGGCGGCGCTTGGTGGGGCGTGCGACCAGGCCCTGGCGGGCCATGGAGGCCTCCACGGACTTCTTCGACACAGCCCGGCCCGCTCGTCGCAGCTGCACCCGGATCCTGGGGGACCCGTAGGTCCCTTCTGAGTCCTCGAAGCAGGCCAGCACCGCAGCGTCGAGCTCCGCCCGGCGGGCCTCGATGCCCGACGGGGACCCGTGCCGCCACCGGTAGAACCACGACTCGCTGACGTCCAGCGCCCGGCACGCGACCGCGTGAGGGATGCCGTGATCGGTCCTCTGGGAAGCCACAAACCGCGCCAGGGTCACTTTGTCGCCTCGTTCACCCACAGGACCACGGATCGTTTGAGCACGTCGCGCTCCATCTCCAGCTCAGCGCAACGGCGCCGAAGCCGAACCAACTCGGCCCGCTCGTCCGCGTCCAGCGCCCCCTCGCCGGCACCGCGCTCGGCCTTCACCCAGTTGCCCAGCGTGCCCGCGTGAATCCCAAGATCGCGGGCGACCACAGCGATCGGCTTGCCCGTCTCTGTCACGATCCTCACCGCACCAGCGCGGAACTCCGGATCGAACCTTCTTCGTGTCTCTGGCACAGCTCCCCTTTCCTCAAAGAGCATGCCTCCCAGATTCCGGGGGAAGCCCACTATCGCCTAAAGATCCACAATGACACCTTTACAGGCCCTCCCCATCCCGCCGTCTGCATAGACCTGCCTCCTACGGCCAGGTTCAGCGTCAACGTGGACGGATTGGACAGCAACGGCTGGGTGCTGGCGGACCGCTGGCATGCCGACTGGCATGACGCCGAAGTCCGTGTATGGGGCACGTCAACCGACGACAACCGGGTCGGGCCAGATGTGCTCACGCACACCATCCGCCTCAAGTCGAGTTCCGACTACACCATCGACGGCTTGTCCCAAAACGTCGACATGCGCGTGGCCGAGGACGATACAGGCAGCATCACGCTTGAACCACAGTATGGCGGATCGGGTCCAACAGGCTTCCGTGTGTGGCGAACGCTGGAGGGGTCTCCGCGATGGGAACTCACGTACGATGTTCGCGGTGCTGGCTGGACCAGTTCAGGCTCCAGCATTACCAGCGCCTATCAAAATCTGACGTGGCGTCCGGGCACGGATACCGGGACTGTGCTGGAGCGAGGCTTCACCTCCATGGACGATTTCGCCGGCACGGTCGGCCTCGCTATCGACTGCTCTCTGGGTCCCGCCGAAATCAGGCTCGGGCGTGTCGAGCGGGGCGGCGAGAACCTGTCCGCGCGCACGCCCGGCACAGCCGGCTACGTATCGGTGGACCCGGCCGACGAATGGGTGAATGTCTGCCCCCCGGCCGCAGCCGGCACGGTCAAGGCCACAGCCAGCCTGACAGTCGAGAAGCGCTACCAGTGCTGGGGCATGAACTTCGAGATGGGCGAGGAGCGGCTCGAGCTTGAATGGCACACGGCCGGCGCGGACGCCAACGGCGTCGAGATCGGCGTGAGCAAAGACCTCGGCTTGGACAACGGCGTCTACCGCTCCAGCGCGACGCGCATCAACCTGGCCGTCGGCAGCCTGACGGCAGCCGAGATCCGCGATCTGATCAACAGCAAGACGGTGTTCCAGAACGACAGCCGCGCCAATCCGATCCGCGTCACGGCGGTAGGACCGAGCACCGTGGCAGCCAAGATGGTCGACGGAAGCTGCGAGTACTCGCAGACGTTCCTAGGCTTCGACGTGTCAGCAGCCCGCGTATCGTTCAGCGGCGGCAGATGACTAACGCGAGACCGTCGCTCGGGGCTTGATGCCGCGGCCGTCCACGCCGCCGTCAGCGACTTGTTTCGTGTTCGCCGCGAATCCGAAGCGATCGTGGGGCCAGGACAGCAATTCTCGTGTGGGCGCGCTGCGCTCAATGCATGGCTTTGGCATGCGATGAACATAGAGATGGGGTGTTATGAGACAGCGGTGATTGCGGCGTGGATGCGGGCGGGGCTGAGCGGCAGCTCGTCGATCGTGATGCCCAGCGGCGCAAGCGCGTCGCACACGGCGTTCGCGATGGCGGCATACGGGCCGAGCGTGCCGCCCTCGCCCACACCGCGGATCTGGTTCAGATTGTGTGCCGGATCGGCGACATGGCCCAGCTCGATCGAGGGCATCCGGTCTGCGGTGATGGCCAGATAGTCCATGAACGTGCCCGATTGCAGCTGGCCGTCGGCGTCGTAGACGAAGTGCTCGTACAGCGCGCCGCCCACGCCTTGGGCGATGGCGCCGTGCATCTGGCCCTCCACGATCATCGGGTTGATCACGCGGCCGGTGTCTTCCACGCACACGATGCGCTGCAGGTCGACCTCGCCGGTTTCGAGGTCCACGGCGACCACTGCGGCCTGCGCGCCCGCCGCGAACGTGCCGGTCATTGGGTCGTAGAAGCGCATGGCCTCCAAGCCGGGCTCAAGTCCGGGCGGGAGCCGGTGCGGCTCGAAGTAGGCCAAGCGCGCCACCTCAGCGAGCGTGATGCCGACCGATGGGGCGTCCTGCGTATGGATGAAGCCGTCGTCGATGCTCAGCCACTCGGGTTCGGCTTCGAGCAGATGTGCCGCAATGACGAGCGCTTTGGCGCGCACCGTGCGCGCTGCGAGCGTCGCAGCGCCCGAACCGATGACGCCCTGGCGACTGGCGAAAGCCCCCAAGCCGAATGCGAGCCGATCGGTGTCGCCCATCTCCACGGCCACGTCATCGACGCCGACCCCGAGTTCGGCCGCGATCACCTGGGCCATGGTGGTCTCGATGCCTTGACCTTGGGCCGTCACGCCCATCGCTGCGGTCACCGCGCCCGACGGATCAACGCGCACCTCGGCCGATTCGTGACCGGTGCGGAACGGCAGCCGCGGCCCGGCTGACGCCTTCTGCCCGAGCCCGGTCAGCTCGTTGTAGCAAGCGAAGCCGATCCCGATGAGTCGGTCTCGCCCGGCGTTTCCGTCGTTAGCACCGCCATCGCCGCCCGGAATGTCGGCGCTCGATGCGACAAGCCGGGCATCGCGTTGGCAGGCACGGAAACCCTCGTAGTCGATGAGTTCGACGGCTTGGTCGAGGCAGTCGAGGTAGGTGCGCGAGTCATGCACCAGCCGGGTCGGAGCGGTGTACGGAACGTCCTGGGGGGCGACCAGGTTGCGGCGGCGGATGTCGACCGGGTCGAGCCCGAGCGCAGCGGCGGCATCGTCGAGCAGCCGTTCCATGACGAATACTGTCGCCGGCCGGGCCACGCCCCGGTACGGGCCGGTCGGCGCGGTGTTGGTGGCCACGCCCAGCACCTCGCAGCGATAGTGGGAGAGCTTGTAGGGGCCTGTCAGCAAGCCGCCGGCCATGAGCGGCTCGATGCCGGCCGTCCACGGCGGCGAGCTGTATGCCCCGACGTTCGCGTGCAGCACAGCATCAACGGCCACCAGTGTGCCGTCGGCCTCGAAGCCTGCTCGAACCCGGTACTGGTGGTCACGCGCTTGAAGGGCCGTGGCCATGTGCTCGGATCGGGTCTCGACCCATCCCACCGGGCGACCCACGCGGCGGGCCAGCTGGCACACCGCAGCATCCTCGGGATACAGCGCGGCCTTCGTGCCGAAGCCGCCGCCGACATCACCGACGTCTAGGCGCACCGCGCTCTCGGGCAGGGCGAACGCGGTCGCGAGGCTGCTTCGGTGCAGGTATGGCACCTGCGAGACCGAGTGCAGCGTGAGCTTGGCTCCGCTGGCGTCCCAAGCGGCCACAGCGCCACGGCCCTCCATCGGCACGGCACCGTGCCGGTTGGTGCGGTAACTGCGTTCGATCACCAAATGCGAACCCGCAATTGCCGCGTGCGCGTCGCCGGCGTCGAAGGTCCGTGTGACGAGGAGGTTGTCGGGCGCGGCGTCGTGGACCGGGTCGGCAGGCTGCGCGGCGGCAGCCACGGCGTCGACATGGGCACCCAGCTCTTCGTAGGTCACCTCCACCAGCTCCGCAGCATCAGCGGCAGCAGCCGGGCTGGCCGCCACGACCGCTGCCACCGCCTCACCTTGGTAGCGCACCTTGTCGGCGGCCAGCACGGGCTGAGGCGTGGCGACATGGGTCGGCAACGCTGACTCGGCAATGAGCGCCAAGCTGGCGAAGTCCGAATCGGCACCGGTCGCGACGTCGACCACGCCGGGGGCCTGTCGGGCGGCGGAGACATCCACCGAGACGATGCGCGCATGAGCGACGGGACTGCGCACGAACGCCACAGCGAGCTGGCCGTCGTAGCGGACGTTCGAGATGTAACGGCCGCGGCCTCGCAGCAGCCGACTGTCCTCGCGTCTGAGTACCGGCTCGCCGAACGGCCCGCCGCTCGTCGGAACGGTCTCGTCAAGCTGGAACACGAGTCATACCATCGAGTAGCCGCCGTTGACCGAGACGGTCTGGCCGGTCGTCCAGCCCGACAGTGGCGAGGCCAACAGCAGCACCATCGGCGGCACATCGTCGGGTACGCCGACGCGGCGCAAGGGATACATCTTCGCAATGCGGGCCATGCGCTCGTCGTCGGCATTGCCGGTGTGGTGGGCGAACCGCTCCGAGCGCACCAACCCGAGCGACACGGTGTTGGCGCGGATGCCGTTGCGGCCGAACTCCTTGGCGATCGACTTCATCAGGCCCATCGTGGACGCCCGAGTGGCGGCCACTCCCGCCAACCTGCTCTCGCCTACCCGGCCAGAATCGCCCATCAGCGACACGATCGAGCCTTCAACACCGGCATCGACCATGTGACTCACCACCGCTTGAGTCATCCGCAGAGTGCCCATCACGGTCACGTCCACCATTCGGGCCAAGTCGTCCGGGTCGGCGTCGACGAACGGTCCGGTGGCGGTGTACGCGGCGTTGTTGACGAGCACATCGATGCTGCCGAACTCGCGGACCACCTCATCGACCACGCGCTGCACATCGCGGCCGCTGGTGACATCGCAGCGGATCGCCAGCGCCGCGCGGCCGACTTCCTGGACTGCGGCTGCGCCTTTCTCCGCGCCCTCACTCGACGCGTTGTAGGCGAAGGCCACATTCGCACCCTCGTCGGCGAACGCCGCAGCGATGGCCAGCCCGAGCCCCTGCCCTGCCCCAGTCACGAGGACGTTCTTTCCTGACAGCTGCAGATCCATCGCACGCTCCGATTCGTCGGCCCCCGCCCGCACGGGGCTCCGTCAGTCTGCCGCAACCTGCACGTGAGCGCCCGCGCGCCCCCACATGGCGCTGCAACGACGGCAACAAGCGCTGTCGCGATCAGCACGTGAGCGCCAGCGCCCCCGCGGCACCGCGCTGCCACGACGGCAGCAAGCTCTGCCGTAATCCGGTACAGCTGATCTGCGGGCTACCGCTATGGTGACGCCCATGGGGTACGAGCCGACCGAACACCATCCGGCCTTCGAGGAGTACTCCGAGACGGTGTACGAGTTGGCCGAGGATGGCGTCGAAGTCATCCAGGCGCGTATCGCCGAACGGCTGGAGGTTTCGCGTCCGGCAGTGTCGGAGATGATCCGTCGCATGCAGCGCGAGGGTCTGGTCAATGTGGGCGAAGACGCGCACATCAGCCTCACCGACGAGGGCGAGCAGATCGCCACGACCGTGGTGCGCCGACACCGGCTGGCCGAGCGATTCCTGACCGACGTGCTGAAGCTGAGCTGGGCCGACGCCCACCACGAGGCCGGCCGCTGGGAGCACGTGATCTCCCCGGTCGTGGAACGGGCGATGATGGATCTGCTCCACGATCCGAACACCTGCCCGCACGGCAACCCCATCCCCGGCTCCGATTACATGGCGCCGGCCGACGCAAAGCCGCTCGCGGATGTCGGGCGGGCCGGTGGCTTCACCGTGGAACGCATTCCCGAAGAGCTGGAGTTCGCACCTGGCCAGCTCGAGTTCTTGGAGCAGTCCGGGCTCATGCCGGGCCGATCGGGAACCGTCATGTCGGTTTCGCCCGACGGCACTGCCACCGTGGAGATGGACGAGGGCACGGTGGGCGTCAGCGCTTACACCGCTGCGCGCATTCTCGTCACCGCAGGCGACTAAGCGATCTGGCGCCTGCCGCGGCGTCTCTCAGTTCGGTCTCCACGCCCGCATCGGCTCGCTGCGCCGAGCAATGACTTGCGCGCTGTCACACGCCGCGCTTGCGCGCGGTGCGTTAGCAATGCCTAACATGGGCCATAAGGAGTCGTGCACCACGTTGGTGCATGCGCCGCTGCCCGCCGGAGCCCGCTGCATCCATGATCGTCTGCCAATGTCTTGCGACGAATGAGGCCGCCATCCGGCGCCTCGCCGCGCACGGCGGCACCACGGTCCGCGACGTGTCGATGGCATGCGGTGCCGGGACCGACTGCGGCAGCTGCGTCGCCATGATCCAGGCCGTGCTCGACCAGTGCGTGCTCGAGGCCATCGATCCAGAGCATCATCCTGTCCACTCGATCGCCTTCGAGACGATCACCGTGGGCGCATAGGCTGGAGTTCATGCAGGGATCACCCGAGGTCATCGAGTTCTTGAACGAAGCGCTGACGGCCGAGCTGACGGCTATCAACCAGTACTTCGCCGCCTCCAAGATCGCCAGCAACTGGGGATATGACCGGTTGGCCTCCAAGTACCACGAGGAGTCCATCGAGGAGATGCGCGACGCCGAGAAGCTGATGGAGCGCATCCTGCTGCTGGATGCGCTCCCCAACATGCAGCGGCTGGGCACCGTGATGATCGGCGAAACCGTGCCAGAACAACTTGCCCTCGACCGGCAGCTCGAGGAGCACGCCATTGATCGGTACCGCAGCGGTGTGCGGCTCTGCCTCGACAACGGTGACGCCGGCACCCGCGAGCTGCTCGAGCACCTGCTGGTCGGCGAGGAAGCACATCTCGACTGGATCGAGACCCAGCAGAGTCTCATCGATGACATCGGCATCGAGCGTTACCTACAGAGCCAGGTCGGCGACGACTAGCGCCGAGGATCGGCGCGGGACGGAGTGATCGACATGGGAGGGGTCGACTGGAGCCTCCTCATTGCGTGCATCGGCGGTGCCAGCCTCGCGGGCATCGTCACGTATCACGCGGTCGCCGGCTACTTCTACTTCCGGTACTACGTCCGGCAGCGCTCGACAGCTCAATCGTGGAAGCTGCAGCCTGACCGTTTCCTGTCGCCCGCGCTTCACCGCCTCGCCGTTTGGACCAGCACCCGCAACATGATGCTGAGCGGCCTGCTGAGCGGCGCTCTGATCTACGCCAACCTCAGCGGCAGCCTCGACACGCCCATCTACACCGATGTCACGAGCTGGGGCGGTTGGGCGTACACGGTCGGCTCCACTGTCGTGTGGTTCCTGCTGGCCGAATACACCGCCTACCTGGTGCACCGCCTGCTGCACACACGGTTCATGTTCCGCCACGTGCACCGATTTCACCATCGGTTCGTCGCGACGAATCCCTACGTGACGATGGCAATGCACCCGGCGGAACTGCTGATGCTGCAAGCCGCCACATTGGCACCGCTGCTCGTCATTCCCTTCCATGCACTGTCTGTCATCGGCGTGTTGCTGTACATCGTTGTCTACAACGTCGCTGGCCACTCCGGCATCCGGCTGGCGTCGGTGCTGCCCTGGCAGCCGCCGGCGCAGTTCCACGATGACCATCACGCCCATGTCCATGTGAACTTCGGCCAGCATCTGCTGATCTGGGACCGCCTGCACGGCACCCTGCGCAGGCACGGCAGGCACTACGGCCCGGAGGTCTTCGGCGGTCGCGGCCAGCGAGACCTCGGCGATGCCGTCGCCGGGCGCGAACTCGAACCGTTCGTCAGGTACTGAGCGGACGTTCCGACAGTGAGAACGCTGCCGTGGGAGGTGTCGCCAGACCTTCCTTGGAAGACGTTCACCAGCCCCGCCGAACAATGGGCCAACCAGCCGACGTTCCTGATCGGCGAGTACGTCATCATCATTTGCGCAGCGCTGGCGCTGATCCACGCTGTCCGCGCCGGACGCAGCAACCGGCTGACCTGGGTTGCCGCGCTCATCGCCGGCACAGCCAACGACGTGATCTTCATGGCGCTGCCGGTCGTCGACACCTTCTGGCAGGCCCAGGCGACCATCATGATCACCCCGCGCCTGCCGCTGTACATCCCGTGCGTGTACATCGTCTTCCTGTACTGGCCGACGGTCGGCATCCGTCGTCTCGGGCTGGGGCGCTGGCCTGCCGCGGCGCTCACCGGACTGGTGGCGGTAGTGCTGTACGCGCCCTACGACATCGTCGGTGCCAAGTTCCTCTGGTGGACCTGGCATGACACCGATCCCGCCATAGCGGACCGGCTCTTCGGGGCGCCGCTGAGCAGCAGCCTGTGGGTGCTCACGTTCACCGGATCATTCGCCCTGCTGCTCGATCTGGTCCTGCGCGGCCACGATGGCACCGAGCAGAGCTTTGTCACCAGGCGGCGCTTCATCGCCGGCATCGTGCTGACTGCGTGCATCACGACGCCGTTGATGATGGCGCAGATGTTCGTTCTGCAGCTGCTCGACGGGGGAACGCCTGGACTGGTCGCGTTCTGCACCGGGGCGGTCATCTACGGCGCTGTTTCCTTCCTGGGGCGCCGCACTGCGCGTCCGGAGGGGCAACCGGTGGATTGGCTGGGGCGCGGAGCTGCCGCCTACTTGATCGCCTTGGTCATCTGCATGGCGTTCTTCGCGCCGGAGACCCACGTGAGCAGCGGTCTGCACCAGGTACCCGGCCCCTGCGGTGTCGAAGAATCGGACATCACCGGCAACACGCGCGACAAGTACCTCTGCGTGGAGGACCACGCGGAGGACTTCACGTTTGCGTGCACTACGCCTCCTGCGCATGACGTGCAGTGGTACACCGTCTGCGGCAAGGAGCACTCGAACTACCCGGCCTACGTCGCCGTCGTCAGCGGTCTGGTGCTCGCGGGAATCGCCGCCCTGTACGCCGTATTCGGCGCTCTGGGCGGCAGCGCCGGGCGACCGGCTACGCCGGCTTCCGCACGAGCACGAAGTACAGCGGGGTAAAGATCTGCAGCTGCCCCGATTCTGCGAGGGCAGCCCCGCCGATGTTCAGAATTCGCGATGCTCCCGATGTGCCGCGCGGCACGACCCGAAGCGCTTCGAGCGCCCGGAGGATCGTGTGGGTCGCCGATCGCCCGGCACGGGAGCTCCTGAGGCCTGTCAGCGACAGCTTGGGGCCGGCTAGGGGCTCGTACCACGGGATCGACGGCCCGGCTTGATCGGCCATGTCGAGTGCTTCGAGCACCTCGAAGCCGACCTTGTCCAAGGCGGCATCCACCTCGTGGAGCGAGATGATGTCCTGCAGCCCGGCGCCGAGTTCGATGTCGTGCTTGAGCTGCCGGTGATGCGAGTTGCCCGTGTCGAATCGATCCGTGAGACACCACTCGTGCGACGCGAAGCAGCCGCCCGGCTTGAGCAGGCGGAACGCTTCGGCGAAAACGTCCACGCGGTCGGGCACATGGCACGTCGACTCGAGCGCGTAGATGGCATCGAATGACTCGTCCGCTTCGTCGATGTCGGTGAAGTCCGATTCGAGGTAGGTCCCGAGATGGCTGAGCCCTGCCTCCTCGGTGTAGGCAACCGCGCGCCTGATCTGGTACGCGCTGACGTTGATTCCCACGATCTGCGACCCCGAGAAGCGGGCGATCTCCCGCAGCGGGCCGCCGATACCGCAGCCAAAGTCGGCGACGCGCATGCCGGGCCGCAGGCCGAGCTTGAGTGCAAAGAGGTGCTCTTGTCGCGCAATCGACGCACGACGGCTCTCGCCGGGAACCCGCGGGGCAAAGTGAAACGACTCGCCCCAGCCGTACTCGTACAGATCGGTCGCAAGGTCGTAGTAGTTCTCCACGAAGTCCCGATGATCGGTGGCGCGCCGGTCGCGACCCTTGCGGCGCCCGAAGTCGAAACTGCGTTCGTGGGCACCGACGCTCGACTCGACGTCTTCGGGATCCAAGGACCGTCTGAGTATCTGCGAGAGCCGGATCGGCATGGCGGTGGTCTCTGTGCGATGCGTGCTGAGCTACGGGGCGTCGAGAAGGTCGATGTCTGGGTCGTAGGCGGCGGCTGCGAACCAGAACGTGTCGATGTGCTCGATGGGCTGCAGCTGGGCTCCCGCCAAGGGGCCGTCGAGCGCCCGGCCGAGTATCGACCAGGTGGAGCCGGTCTGGTCGTCGGTGAATGCTCCCGGCCCGGACGAGCTCGCAGCGTCGGGCATGCGGCTGAACGTCAGGGCCTGACCGTCGACGATGGGGTCGAACACGCCGGTGGCTCCGACATCGCGGCCGAAGGCCACCTGCTGGTTCTGGATCGGCGTGGCCGTGCCGGGGAGATGGAAAGCGACGACCGGCGTGCCGCCCAGGTCCAGCGGCAGCACGCCGGCTGAGCTCAGCGTGTCGAGCTGCACTGCCACCGAGGCGCCGCCGTGGCGGATGACCAGCACGCGGGTCTGCGGCGGCAGGCGATCATCGGGAGGGCCGCCGAAGAAGGTCGGGCTTCCATTGGGAGTGTCGTAGTTGACGTAGGGATTGGTGCCGTATGAGCGCCCGAAACCGCCGGGACGGGTCATCACCAGGCCGTTGGGATGCTCGTCGAGGAACGTTTCGAAGGCCACGGTGGCCATCGGGATCAGCTCGAGCTGGGATCCGGTGAGCGCGCCGGCGATGGCCTGCCCGGTGTAGTGCGCCCACAGGCTCTCGGTCTGGCGGTCGTACATGACGAGTGCTGAGTTGTAGAGCCGGCCTGAGGTGCCGAAGTCGAAGATGCGATCGTCGAGCTGGCGGTAGTACCCGATGGCCGTGTTGCACAGCGGGCAGTAGGTGATGGTGACCGGCTCGCCGCCGACGGTGTCGTTGACGATCTCGTGCCACAGCAGTACCTGCACCGGGTAGGCCCGGGCATCGCCGTTGAGCGTGAGCGTGACCACCGCCTCCTGCGGCTGAAGGAAGCCAACGTCAGTGGCCCGCTCGAACTCTGGTGCGTCGATGGAGGGAATGCCGTCGGGTGGCGGCCCGCCGGAGAGGACATCGAGGGGCGACACCAGCGGTTCGGGCAGCAGGGGTGCGGTCATGCCTTCGCGCAGCGCCGAGACGGTGGACTCGCGCGGGCCGCCAGGAATCTGGGTGACCTTGACGTTAACGATCACCTCGGTTGGCGTGGTTGACGGGGGCGCCGCGGCCGTCGTCGCCGGTGCGGCGTCGGTGCTCGCCGTCTCGGTGGTGTCGGGTTCGGATGGCTCGTCGCTGGACGAGTTGTCGGCACACCCGAGCGCGACGAGCATGAGCGCTGCGGCGAGCAGCCGCAGCGCGAGGCCGACACGACGCCGGCGCACGGGCGCCAGCTTCAGCCGGAATCGATTCAGACGGCGGCTGGTCGTCGTGCCGGCGCGGACTTCAGCCGGAACGGATGCCGCTGTCGTGAGAGCCATCGTGCGACGCTACTCCGGCAGTTCGCGCCTCCATGTTCAGGGCGGCGACGCAGGTGCGCTCCGGCAGATGCCACAGCGCCCACGAAGCAGCCGGTTCGTCGACGAGGTGCCGGGCGTTCGTGCAGCGCTGCGCCAGATCATCGTGGGCAATGACCAGCTCGGAGCACGGTCGGTCGCCGGCCTCGAGCTGCACCCGTTCGTGAGTGATCTCGGGCAGCTCCAGGCGGTACAGCCACAGTGCGTACTCGGGCACCGACGACCGATCGTGGGCAAGACACGTCAGGCCGTCGTCGACGGCCTCGGACACAGTGCCTGCCGAGACGACCTGGTCTCGGGCGACGGCGCCCACATCGGCCAGGTGGCGGTGATTCGAGACCGTCGCGACCGCTCCGAGCACGAGCACTGCCGCAACAAGTGCGACCAGCGCGATGTCGGGGATCTTCGCCGTGCGCTGGCGAGTATCCCGGCGATCCATGTCAGATATAGGGGGTGGAGAGGTTTCATCCTCGCCGAGCACCGCTCGCCTGCGCAGCGCTGCGGCGGCCAACAGCACGCCGAGGAGCGTGAGAACAAGCGCCGCCACGGCCACGGCGCTCAGCCGCTCATCGAGCCACGCCCACGCCGGGCTGAGCGACAGGGTCATGATGCGGCGCGGCGCAGCGTCGTAGCCGCCTGCAACACCGACGACCACCGCGCACGTGACCACCGCCACGGCCACGGCTGTCCCGAGGACGGCCGAACCGCGGGACGGCAACGGGCTGCGAGGAAACGACGCCGGCCCTGGAGATGCACCGACGCCGGACGTCGACGATCCGCCGCGAGGCGTCGTTGGCCGGGCCGCGAGCCAGGCCAGCGCAACGACAGCCAACGGCACCGCCCATGGGTCGACATAGCGCCCGTACAGCAGCGCGTCGGCCCGCGCGCTTCCAGTCAGCGTCCAACCGCCGAGCAGCACGGCCCCGAATGCGCCAATCGCCAAGCAGACCAGCGCTGCCGAGAGCGCACCGGGGATGCCGGCATGTTCACGCGGCATCCGAGCGGCCGGACTGCGCTCAGCGTCCCCGGACATACGCCCTTCAGGAGGCCGCCGTCCGAACAGCCCGCCGGTTGTCGCTGCCGGTCTGGCCGGTGCAGTCAGCGCATCCTCCTCGTCGGAAGGCCGCCTTCGGACGAACTCGAAGACGACGCCCAGCCCGGCCACCAGACCGATCAGGCCGAGGCCGAGCGTTCCCCCGCTCAGGGCCAGCAGCTGTCCCGACACCGTGGCGACGGGCTCGGCGCCGCGATCCAGCTGTGCAGCTTCGCTCAGCCGCTCCGCCGGCCAGGTGTCGGTGAGGGTCAGCGCCACGGCCGTCGCGGCGCCGCCGGCGACCAGTCCCGCACCGAAGGCGGCCCAGGCACGGCGGCCGATCCGGCACAGCAGCGCCGTCGCCACCACGGCCACCACCAGCACGATCATGCGGGCATGCAGTGCCACTGCCAACGTGGCGAACAGCCCGGCGCGGGCCCACGCCCGCTGGCTCGCCGCGGAGCCGGCATGCAGCACGGCGAAGGCCACTGCGAGCGCCACGATGAGCACGAACAGGGAGAGCAGGGTCTCGGGCCAGGCGATGCGCGAGGCGCTCGACAGCGACGGATGGACCGCCGCGACCAGCCCCGCTGCACCCGCCACCCACCAGCGCCGTGAGCCCACCAGGCCGAGCCGGCCGGCCACCACCACGGCGGCGACCGCCGCCAGCGAGTTGACGACCAGCGCGAGGTAGTGCACCGCCTCGCCTTGCGTCCCAAGCAGCGAGACCTGCCCGACGGCCACCAGCGGCGCAACCACCAGCCCGTAGCCCGGCTGGAACGGGATGTGACCCAGCGCGAGCCCGTCGCCGCCGACCCATTGAGCGATTCCCAGGTATGCAGGCACATCGGGTACCGCCACTGGCCCGCCCGCTACGACTGCCGTGCGCATATGCACAACGAACGCGGCCAGCACGACGCACATTCCGATCGAGGCCCACATGAACGCTCGCGGTGGGTCGCGCCGCATACCGCTGAGAAGGCTGTCACACCCCGGCGCGCCCCGAAGCCTCTCCCCTAACATCAAACGGGGCCTACAGGGAGGTTGAACCGATGGCGGCGAGCCAGGTGGCAACTGACACAAGCACACGTCCGGCGGTCAGCATCGACCCGGAGACGGGTCGCAAGATCTTCAACACCCGAGCAGCGAAGGCCTCGGAGAAGATCGACGGCGTGGGCTACTCGGTCAATGCCGATGAGCATCTCAAGGAACTGCCCCCGCCCCCGGCCGGTGCCGTGTTCAACGCCGAAGAGCAGGCCAAGTACCGCGACTTCAAGGAAGCGCGCCGGGGCGCTGCCGACTACATGGCCATGGAAGGTGAGTTCAAGCGCTACCTCGACGACGTCTATTCCGAGCCGCCGATCGAGCGCGAGGCACTCGACGACGAGTGCGAGGTGCTGTGCATCGGCGCCGGGTTCGCCGGACTGCTGCTGTGGCACAAGCTGAGCAGCGCCGGCTTCACCGACGTGCGCTTCTGCGAGAAGGGCGGCGACGTCGGCGGCACCTGGTACTGGAACCGTTACCCGGGCATCGCCTGCGACGTGGAGTCGTACAGCTACCTGCCGCTGCTCGAGGAGATGAAGTACATCCCGACGATGAAGTTCGCCTCGGGCTTCGAGATTCTCGAGTACTGCCAGGCGATGGCCGACAAGTTCGGCTTCTACGACCACTGCCTGTTCCACACCACCGTCAACTCCACGGTGTGGGACGAGGAGACCGGCCGCTGGACCGTCTACACCGATCGCGGCGACGCCATCAAGGCTCGCTACGTGATCCTGGCCAACGGCATCCTCACCAGCCCGAAGCTGGCCCGCATCGACGGCATGGCGAGCTTTGCGGGCGAGTCGTTCCACACGTCACGCTGGGACTACAACATCGACCTCGAAGGCAAGCGGGTGGGCATCATCGGCACCGGCGCCACCGCCGTGCAGGTCATCCCCGAGATCGCCAAGGTGGTGGGCGAGCTGTACGTGTTCCAGCGGACGCCATCGTCGATCGACGTGCGCGACCAGCGCGAGACCGACCCAGAGGAGATCGCCGAGTGGTCGAAGGAGCCCGGCTGGGCACGGGCGCGTCGCAAGCGGTTCTCCCGCATCTCGTCGGGCCGTACCGCCATCAAGGCCAACGACGACTACCTCGCCGGCCGGGTCGACGACTTCAAGGAGCGCAAGCAGCACGCTCGCAAGTTGTCGCCCGACGAGCTAGTGCAGAAGCAGCTCAACACCAACTTCCGGATCATGGAGCAGATCCGTGCCCGGGTGGACGCGATCGTGGAAGACCCCGCGACTGCCGAGGCGCTGAAGCCCTACTACCCCTACGGCTGCAAGCGGCCCACGTTCCACGACGAGTACCTGCCTACGTTCAACATGCCCCATGTGCACCTGGTGGACACCGCCCCGATGGGCGTGCAGGAGATCAACGAGCGGGGCGTGGTGCACGAGGGCATCGAGTACCCGCTGGACGTGCTGATCTACGCCACCGGGTTCCAGTGGATGGCGACCTCGACGTTCAACATGATCAGCGGTCGTGACGGCGTGACGCTGAGCGAGAAGTGGCAGAACGAGGGCACCCGGACGTTCCTCGGCCTGCACAGCCATGGTTTCCCCAACCTGTTCATCGTGTCGGGTCCGCAGGGAGGCGGCGGCAGCTTCAACTTCACCGACGCCATCGACACCCATGGCGACTACATCGTCTGGATGCTCACCGAGCTGCGCGACAAAGCCTGGAACGTGGTGGACATCACCGCCGACTCAGAGATGAACTACGCCGAGCACTGCCGGGTAGCCGACATTACGACGGCCCCGCTGCGCGATTGCCTGTCGTATTACAACGGTCACGGCGACGCGCAGCCGGGCAGCTTGGCGTACTACGGCGGCGGCTACTGGCACAAGTGGCGGATCGCCGCGCAGGAATCGCTCGACCCCTACCTGTTCGAGTTCAAGCCAGATCACGTGGCCCAGCCCGCCGGCTAGCCCAGTGCAGCCCGTCAGCTAGCCGAGCGCCGGGCCGGTCGAGTCCGCTGCTGGCTGGCTACGGCGGTCAGCGGTTCAACCACTTGACCTGGCGGCGTTCCAGGAACGACGCCATGGCTTCGCGGCTGTCCTCGGTGAGCGACGACATGATCTGCGTGCGATTCTCGAGGTCGATGCCGGCGCGCAGGCTGCCGATCTCGAGGTTCGACCACATCACTTCCTTGGTCATCCACACGCCGAAGGGGCTGTTGGCCGCGATCTCGGCGGCGACGCCCAGACAGGTGTCCATGAGGTCGTCATCGGGCACGACGGCGCTGACGAGCCCGATCCGGTCGGCTTCGGCGGCGTCGATGACCCTGCCGGTGAGCAGCAGCTCCCACGCCCGGGAGGCGCCGATGAGGCGGGGCAGCATCCAGCTCACGCCGATGTCGCAGCCCGAGATGCCGAGGCGCACGAAGGCGGTGCCGAACTTGGCGGTCTCGGCGCAGTAACGGACGTCGGAGGCGCAGGCGATGGCAAACCCGCCGCCCGCGGCTGCGCCGTTGATGGCTGCGATGATCGGCTGGCGCACATCTCGCATGTGGTGGACCAGCTCGGCGATCTCCTGCTGGACGGCCATGCCGCGCTGGGGGCCGCCGTGGTCCTCGGTGCCCGGCACCGTGCCGTACCCAGTCAGGTCGAGCCCGGCACAGAAGCCCCGGCCAGCGCCGGTGAGCACGATGGCGCGGGTGTCGTGATCGTTGTCGACGGCGCTGAGCGCGTCGTGGAGATCGCTGACCAGCCCATGCGTGATCGCGTTCAGCCGTTCGGGCCGGTTGAAGGTGATGCGGGTGACGCCGTCGGCGGGCGCATCGATGCTCAGGTTCTCGTATCGATCGGACATCTCGGCATCCTCTCGCTCACCGCTCAGCGATGACATGCAGCGATTTCGTACAGCGACAGCACAGTAGCCAGCGGGATCGGGACGCTCTCAAGCGGGCCCGGCCCGTCCAGCGCGGTTCGCGGCGCGCACCGCCGGCCCAGCGCCGTCGACGCTCGGAACGATGTCACGATGAGCCGGGCGCTGAAGGCCTACGCCCGGGCGAACCAGGGCTGCCTGATCTCGCCGTTCATCATCGGCGGGATGGGCAGTGCTGCGCGGAGCCGCGGCCACGGCGGACACCGCCGACCAGGGAGGTAGCCCAGAATGTGCCGATGGCGGGCAGCACCGGCAACGAACGCCGCACACGGCGCGGGCGGTCGAGCCGGGTCGCTGCACGCACCGCCGGTCCGACGCCGTCGACACTCGGAACGACACCGCGCCGACGCATTCCCACCTATGAGCTGCTCGACGATCCAGCGCTGGAACAGCTCGAGGCGCACGCCGACTGGATCCTGTCGGAGATCGGCGTCGAATTCCGTGGCGATGACGAGGCGCTGGAGCTGTTCCGGGAGGCTGGGGCGCAGGTGGATGGCGAGCGGGTGCGCTTCGAGCCCGGCTTGGCCCGGCAGCTCTGCTCGACGGCCCCGCGCCAATTCTCCATGTGGGGCCGCGACGGCCGGCGCATCGAGATCGGCGGCGATCACGTGATCTTCACGCCGACGTACGGCCCGCCGTTCGTCACGGATCTCGACGAGGGCCGCCGCTACGCCACCATCGACGATTTCCGGAACTTCGTGAAGCTCACCTGGATGTCGCCGTGGCTGGCACACGGCAGCGGCACGGTGTGCGAGCCGGTTGACGTGCCGGTCAACAAGCGCCACCTCGACATGGTGGACGCACACCTGCGCTGGTCGGCCAAGCCGTTCATGGGCGCAGTGACCGCGCCGGAGCGGGCCGAGGACTCGATAGCGATGGCTCGCATCGTGTTCGGCGCCGAGTACATGGAGACGCACTGCGTCATCCAGGGCAACGTGAACGTGAACTCGCCGCTGGTGTGGGACGCCACCATGAGCGGCGCGCTCAAGGCGTACGCCGGGGCGAACCAGGGCTGCCTGATCTCGCCGTTCATCATCGGCGGCGGCATGGGGCCCGTCACCCAGCCGGCTCTGATCGCACAGGCCCATGCCGAGGCCATGACCGGCATCGCGCTCACCCAGCTTGTGCGGCCCGGCTCGCCGATGATCTACGGCAACTTCCTGACCACGATGGACCTCCGCTCGGGAGCGCCCACGTTCGGCACTGCCGAATCCACGCTGGCGACTTACGCGATCGGCCAGCTCGCCCGGCGACTGGGCCTGCCGTTCCGCTGCGGCGGCCACTACACGGCCTCGAAGATCGCCGATGCCCAGGCCATGCAGGAATCAGCCGATGCGATGACGCCGGGACTGCTAGCCGGAGCGAACTTCATCCTGCAGGCAGCGGGCTGGCTGGAAGGCGGGCTGACGCTCGGGTACGAGAAGTTCGTGATGGACGCCGATCGCTGCGGCATGCTGCATCGCCTCATGGAAGGCTTGACTGTCGACAGCAACGAGCTCGGCGGCGAGGCGTTCAGCGAAGCCGGCCCGGGCGGCAACTATCTGGCAACCGCCCACACCATCACCAACTTCGAGACGGCCAACTTCGAGGCCGCGCTGTGCGACACCCGCTCGTTCGAGCAGTGGTCAGAAGAGGGTGCGCTCGACATGGCCCAGCGTGCCAACCAGCAATGGAAGCAAACCCTCGCCAACTACGAGCCGCCCCCACCCCTCGAGGGCGCAGTCGACCGCGAGCTGCAAGCCTTCGTCGAAGACCGCAAATCAGCCGTGCCCGACGCCTGGTACTGACCCGAACGAGCCCGGGCCGGCCTGGGGCTGTCCAAGTAGCTTCGCTGCATGGCGCAATCGCTCAGGTTCGGGATCGTGCACGACTTCCGCTGCCCGCCGGGCAGCGACGTGACGATGCCGCAGGTGTACGCCGAGACGTTCGAGCAGGTAGTGCTGGCCGAGCAGCTCGGCATGGAGCTGTGCTGGTTCACCGAGCACCACTTCATGGCCGACGGCTACCTGCCGAATTTCGTGCCGGTGGCGGGTGCGGCAGCGGCGCTCACCAGCAGCATCCGGTTCTCCACCGACATCTGCCTGATGCCGTTCCGCGACCCGGTGCGGCTGGCCGAGGACTTGGCCGTGCTCGACAACATCTCCGACGGCCGCATGGAGCTCGGCATCGGCATGGGCTACGCCGCGCATGAGTTTGCCGGATTCGGGCTGCCGCTCAGCCGGCGTGTGTCGCTGACTGAAGAGGCCATCGAGGTCGTGCGGCTGGCATGGTCGGGCGAGCCGTTCAGCTATGAGGGCAAGCGGTACACCTACCGGGACCTGCGGGTCACGCCCGATCCGGTGCAGCCAGGCGGACCGCCGCTGTGGGTGGCGGCCACGAGCCGCGCCGGGGCCCTGCGAGCTGCCCGCTTCGACACGAACCTGCTGCCCCAGGGTCCGAAGGCTGCCGTGCTGGATCCGTGGAAGGAGGCGCTGGCGACGGACGGCCGGGACCCTGGCGACAAGCGGGTGGGGATCATCCGCGGCGTGTATGTAACCGACGGTTCCGACCCGGCCGACGACCCCGTCTGGGAGGCGGTGGCCGCGGCTGAGAAGTACCGCCGCGATGTCTACATCGGCATCATCAAGGCCAGCGCCGACCACAAGCAGACGGCCCGCGAGCGTGCTGCCCGCACCGGTCCGCGCCAGCCCGATCCGCTGAACCCGCTGGTGTGGACCGCCGGCGACGCCGACCACTGCGTCGCCGAGCTGACCGCCATGATCCGTGACCACGACGTCACCGACCTGGTCACCTGGGGCGGCCCGCCCGGCCTCCCGCCGTCGGTGATGAACGCCTCGCTGGAGCGCATGGCCCGCGACGTGATCCCCAGGGTGCGCGCCAACCTCGCCCTCTGACCGTCCGGTGCGGCAATCTCGGCCTCAGGCCGGATTCGCCGGGGAACGGTTGCGTCGAGTGACCTATGGTCCCGGCATGGACATTGCTGACCGTCTGGAACTGCACGAGCTGCCGGGTCGCTACGGCGACATCATTGACGACCGCGATTGGGATCGGCTGGGGACGATCTTCACCGACGATGCGGTGTTCGACCTGACCGATCTGGGCGCGCCACGGCTGGAGGGCTTGACCGCGATCCGGGACTTCATGGCGGATGAAGCCGAGCACCCGCGCACGCACACCATGACCAACATCTACGTGAACGAGACGGCGGACGGCGTCGAGCTGAAGTTCCGCATCCTGGCGTTGCTCGGCGGCGGCAAGGTCGGCACCGCCTCCTATCACGACCTGGTGGTCAAGACGCCCGATGGCTGGCGTGTGCAGGACCGCATGCTGAAGCGCCGCCGCACGCAGGTGTACCCCGACTGAGTCATCACGGGCCCTGCTCTCAGGCCTAGGGAAAGACAGTCGAGACGTCAGTCGACCGCCGGGGCGTGGCTGTCCAGCCAGGCGCGCCAGCGGGCATCGTCGCGCTCGGCGGCGACCTCGCCCTCGGGGCCGTACAGATACAGCCACACCGAGACCATCGTGAACCCGCCCCCGTCCTCGGAGGTCAGAAAGCCGGTGCCGGGTGCGGGGGTGTCGAGCAGCAGGCTGATGCGGCGTGGCCCGGTGCCGACGACCGTGCCGCCCATCTTCGTGTCGTCATCGGCTGCCACGTCGAGCCGCTCGCCGACGCTGGGCATCTGGCCGATGCCGAGCCCGCCGGCGAGGATCTCCCATCCCTGCTCGGGAGTGACCGGCCACATCACCATGGGGAGCGCGGAGGTGGCGGTCTGTCCGGCGAAGTGCTCGAGGTGGAGCTGCAGGTTGGACATGAACAGCTTCCAGCCGTCCACCATGGCGTCGTACTGCGGGTCGTCGTCGCCGAAACCGGCGTTGTGCAGCCGCACGGTGCAGGTGTTGTCGTCGTGCGGCTCGACGATCCACTCGAACGTCAGCCCGTCGACACCCTCGCCCCCGTCGAACACGATGCGTCGCGGCGGCTCCCAGACGGCGACCCGGCCTTCGATCTGCATCTCGGGCTCAGGGCCGAACGAAGCCACTCCCGCTCCCCCAGCGCGTTCCTCAACGGTGTGAGGCACATACCATGCCGAGATCCCCGGCCCAGTCGCCACCGCCCGCCACACCGTGTCAACGTCGCCGATCACCTCGACCGACAAATCAATCACTCGTCCCGAATCCGCCATACCCTCAGCTTGCCTCGTTTCGGCAGCCCCGGCTAACGCAACACAGCACGGCAAGAAACAATCGGATCATTGGGTTCCGCTGGGGATCTCGATCGGGATTGCCGTGCCCGCAGCGACGGCTACTGGCGTCCAGAGGTCCACCTCGACCTCGGGGCTCTCAATCGTGACGATCAAGGAATAGCGGGCGCCAAGATCGCTGCGGTCGCGGGCTGGCAGCTCTTTCCACCAGCCAGTGACCGGAAAGACTGCGATCGTGGCGCGCTGCGCCAGATCGGCCGCCGATCCTGTCCAGTAGTCGACGTGCAGCGAACCGCGTACGCGTTCTTGCGGGCCCAAGAACCACTCACCGGTGTCGTCAGCAGAGGGGGTTCGCTCTTCGTCCTCAGCGCGGGCCAGCTGATTGAGACGCTGGCGAAACTCCTCTCGAGACTCGGTCGCGCGGCGAATGTCGAATCTGAGGCCATGCGAGGCGTATCGAAAGCGGCTGGTCCATCCGCGCCGGGAAGGGTTCGGAAGAACGAAGTACGACAACGCGACTCTGAGTTCGACTTGAGTGTCTCCGAGGTCGGCCAGCACTGCATCGGGCCACGGAAGGTCATGGAGGTGAATCTCTCGCATCTTGCCGCCGGTGTACGGGCAGATCGCATCCTGAGCGATCAAGGTCACCGCGTCGTCGGCACTGCGCATCGCCCGTTCCCGGTCAGGCACACCCCAGCCATAGCGGCGTACACGATTCGCGTGGTCCTGCTTCCTGCGGCCCGGAGTGCTGGTGATCATCCGAGGCGACCATCGTGCAGACTGCACGATGAGAGCTCGAAGAGTCTCGGGCCAGAAATCTGGATAGTTCGCCCGCAAGTCAGTCGCTAGGCCACCGACTGCGGCCGTCGCTGGACTCGTGCCTGTCATCGTCGTGAGCAGGCGACCACCGAGCACAGTGGAACGGGTGGTCAGCACTCCCAGTGCACCCGGTGTGTCGACTGCCGTCCTCGCGGGCGACACGGCCGCGTTTCCGCCCTCGCAGACCACTTCGGGCTTGTGGGGCCACTGTTGCTTGAACCCAACCGAGGTGCGGCTGAATGGCGACAGCTCGCCGCGCGGCGCGAGCGGAGCCCAGCCATTGAAATCAGTCTGAGAGGACAGGTCGTGCAATTCCGTAGACGCGCCGACGGTGATGACATTCCACGCTTGACCGGGATCTTCGATCGGCTCAAGATCAGATCGCGTGAGATGGTCAAGTTCGTACGGGCGGCGCACGTTCCCGGCCGATACACAGAACAGCCGCTGACTGACATGCTCCTCTTCGAGGATTGCCACGATGCCGTCGTCGGATACGTCTATCGCCTGTCCGGCTGCAAGTGCGTCAAGTGCGGCCGACCATCCAGTGGGTTGGCCGAGTTCTGCGCCGGCTGCTTTGCCCGAGTCTGCAGACACCGCCATGACGAAGGTGCGGTCTCTTTCTGGTTGCGCGATCTCGGGCAGCGAGACGGCCTGGGCGGTGAGTGCCGCATAGAGTCGCTCATCGTTGAGGCCTTGGTCCGGCAGAATTTTCACCGATTCAAGTTGCCCGGCGAGTGTCGCTGGCAGCGGCGAAAGCAGCGCCCCACCAAGGTCGCCATAGAGAGCGACGCCTGCCATCTGAGTTCCGTGCCCCCGACGATCCGCTGGTCCCCACTGCGGGTGGCATGTATGTGCATCTGACGGCGTCAAGACGGTCGTGATGAGCGGATGGCCTTCGTCGACACCTGTGTCGAGCAGACACACCGCAGGAGCACCGGCAGCCAGCGGGCTGATGCGACCCGCGAGGTCATCGACGAATTCACGCTGGTCGGCCGCGGCCCAGTCCGCCAACGGCTGAGCCGCGACAGTCGGACGGCGGAGCTCCGCCAGGTCATCCAGTACGCCAATAGCCGACGACAATTGCTGCGCCGTCGCTAGAGCGAGGAGTACGCGGCGGTCTTCGAAGAGCACTCGGGTTGGCCCGATCACCACACCTGTCTGTTCAGCGAATGAGACGATTCGCTCCTCCACGCCTTCCCTCTCGCGCAGCCATAGCTCCCACCACCTTCGTTCTTCGGGTGGTGGAAACGACTCCGTCGACTCAGTCCAGAAGGTCTCAAGCGTCGCTAGTCGCAGATCTGCGATGGGCACAGCGAGCTTCCGGTGACGCGGGTGCCCCTTTTTTGTATTTTCGGTGGCGTACTGCTCAAATTTCTGCAAGAAGTCACCGACTTGCTCGTCGGGAACGAAGACGGTCGCACGTTGAACAACGCGATCTTCAATCGCGACGCTCTTCACAGCTCGAAGCTCCGGGTGATTCCGTCGGTTTCGAGGTTCGAGCGAGGGAAGCGCCAGCTCAATGTCGGGGAACGATTCGAACTCGACGTATATGCCTTCGATCGTTCCCTCAACCTCGATGTCGCGTGCGGCTGCGCGTCGAGTCTGGGCGTCGTCGAAGGCAACGTTGAGCCGGTTGCGCAGGCGCTCGCCATGGGCAGCGCGGTCGCCGGGTGACGGTGGCGCCTGACCTATGGGACCGCGCGGCGTCGGTTGGTAGTCCTCCGCTGTGGCGGGCGCGGCCACGACGATGTGGGGGCGATTGCGGGGTGCCGCCACTATTCGTGAGTGTCGTCGCGATGACGGGTTTGGAGCGCGTCGAGAAGCGTCTCGGTATCCATGGTGCGTCGGTCGGCCAAGATGATGGCCTTGGCGGCGCCTTCCGCGGCGATGGTGATCTCGCTGTGGCTCAGCCCCTTTGCCGCGGCCCCGATCTTGCGCCAATCAATGTCAGCGAGATCGAGTGCTGCCAGGCGGTTGCGGATGACCTTGTTCCCGATCCGCACATCTGGAAGGCAGTACTCCAGTCGAGTGTCGAACCTGCGAAACAGTGCCCGATCAAGGGCTTCGGGCAGGTTGGACGTCGCAATCAGGACGCTGTCGGAATCGTCGTCCTCCAGGAATTGCAGGAACGAATTGAGCACCCGCTTGATCTCGCCAACGTCGTTCGGGGCGGCTCGCGTGCCTGCCAGCGCGTCAACTTCGTCGAAGAGATAGATGCCCGTCGTGGCGACCATGGCATCGAAGATCAAACGGAGTTTCGCGGCCGTCTCGCCCATGAACTTTGTGATGAGCCCGTCAAGCCGCACCGCGAACAACGGCAACGACAGTTCGCCCGCCAACGCCCGCGCCGTCATCGTCTTGCCGGTACCGGGAGGCCCCACCAGCAGCAATCGTCGGGCAGGCGCGAACCCACGCGAACGCAACCGGTCCTGCTGGCGCTGCTCATGAAGCACCCGCTGTAGCTCACTACGCAATGGTGCCGCCAAGGACAAGTCAGCCAGTCGCTCATCGGGATACGCAGCCGTGAGTAGCGATGCAAGCTCTCCGCGTGGTGCCGCCACGGGCGTGGGCGTCGCAGCACGTGGCTGACCCCTGCCTGCGTCGATGAGTGCCTTGAGATCCTGTGCATACGTCGCGTGGCCACTACGAGCTTCAGTAGCAGCAAGCTGCAGCGCGACCGCGTAGAAGCGCTCGTCATCGCCAGACGCATGGCTCTTGATGAGCGCCTTGACCTGGTCCGCCGTAGCCATGCCGCCAGCCTCCCCGCGCCCCTGACGGTACCCCGGTCCGCCACGTCGCAGCAGACCAAGCGCTTGCAGGGCGAATGGTTCAGGCTACTTGTGCAAGTATCTAGATGCCTTGCTACCTCACCATCGAGCAGCTACGTTCGACCGCGATGCTGACGCAGGGACGATCAGATGCCTACACAATCTGACACGAAGAACTTGACGCTGCGCATTGACCGCACGCTGGCCGACCGGGTCCGGACCGTCGCTGAGGTCGAAGGATTGACCGTGAGCGATGTGATCCGCGCTGCCCTCACCGAACATGTCGAACGCCGGCGCAGAGACCCAGAGTTCCAAGCGTTACTTCGGCGAAATCTCAAGCGACACCAAGAGTTGCTGAATATGTTGGCCGACAGCTGATCTGTTCTACCTCAAGTTCGACGGCCTACTGGGCTGCTGCCGTCAACCACGCCGCGCTACTCCGTCACCAAGGATACGAGACCGTCGACAGGTGACCGTAAGGATCGCGCTTACCCACAACGCTCGGGCCATGCTGAGCGGCGGCAGATCGAATCACTCTCGCGATCATTCTCACACTCGGCACGGCAAGGTCAATCTCTTGGCGCGATGTAGTTCCGGTCGTTTTCAAATTACGCAGGTCGCTACGCGATTGAGCATGTGGCAGTGGCAACTTCGGCCCATATCCTTGACCTAGGAGGATAGCACCACGTTTTCGAACGGCAAGGAACAGTCGGTCAAGAATCCAGTCGTCGAGTTCGATGAGTCGCTCATCATCGTCAATCAATGGGTAAGCGGACATAATGCCCTTGAATCTTCTCAATGGGGTATCGCGCTGTTGATATCGACGAACAGCTTTCTGTGAGAGATCACCGTACAGAAACCTGCGAATACTCCAGATCAAGGAAACATAGTCTCGATCGACGTTGCCTGCGAAGCGCTTGGGATTCTGTGTTTGCTTGAGTGGTTCATGAAGCAGGTTCCAGTATATGAGACTGATGATGCGTTTCTTTATTCGGTCGACAGCTGTTTGCTTCATGCCGACATTGGTGAGGCCCACACGGTATCCGAGATAATCGACACCCTCGGTACGGCTCATCTCTGACTTCGCGTCAGGCGGCACAAGAAGCCTAATGCCGGGTGACTTGTCTAGATTGACATCTACGCCTATTGATGCCGCCTGCGCATGCAACACGTCGACGGCTTGGCACAGTCGGTCATAATCCCTAGACCAGATGAGCGTATCGTCCGCGTAGCGTACGAATCCCACACCGCACCGCTCTAGCTCTCGGTCTAGGTGCCAAGCGGCAACGTTGGCGAGGAAGAGTGAGATGGATGTACCTTGCGGTATTCCGCAATCTCGTGCGGCCACACTTTGGGTTCCATAACGCTCCTGATCATGCGCAGGCACACGCAAGAAGCCCTCAATTGCAGAGCGCTCGATCTCAGTCATCAGAAAATGGTCCTTTAGCACCTTGTGAATATGATCATGCTGGATCATGTCAAAGTACTTCTGGAAATCATACTCTGCTATGAACAGCCGGTTCGAAGCGGCAAATTCAGATTTGACATATTGAATGGCATTTTGCGCAGACACGTCTTTGCGGTAGGCATAGGCCCTAGCGCTTATGATCGGAAGGTTCTTTTTCAGCAACCCTTCGAACAACATCTTCGAAACGGCACCATCAGCAACCTGATACACACTTACCTCGCGTTCGCTACCGTCTGCCTTTGGTATGCGAAGGAGAATGGGATTCCTGGGTTCGTATTCTCGCTCTTCGAGTCGCTTACGGATGCTGTGCGCGACCCGAGAGGCTCTGGCGCGAGTGAGATAGGGATTGAAGCCGTCGTCTATCGACCATTGGGATGGACGCTCAAGCTTTAGGGGCTGGATTGGCGATGTCGTACGTCGATCCCGCCGTACATTCTCTTCAGCGAGGAGTCGACCCTTCGTTTCGTGACGCGCAATGAGACGTTGCGCTTCTCGCAGTATTTCATCTTGAATGCGCATTATTCTCGCTTTCGTTGGCGAGGCCCGGCCCCAAATGGGGCCGGACCTAGCGGCCTCCGAAGATTCCGGAAGGGAAACATCGCACTCACGCAGGAGTCGCACCTGACGGTGTGGCTCCTATTTCGGATCACCGGGTGATCAACCCGAACGTGATCCGGTAGGTCTCCGGTGGCCTACCCCCCTTGGGGGCTTCACCGACTCTGATGCTACCTGTGGAGCAGCGCTAATCGAAGCGGTCTGTGAGGAAGCTGTCGATCTCGTCTGCCGGGATGGCGCGGGTGGAGTTGTTGCGGCGCTGGTAGAGGGTGTCTGCGCCGTTCGGGTTCTTGACCCAGATGGGGCGGGAGCTGGCGGGGATGTCGATTCGGCAGATGTCGTGGCCGTCGACTTGGTCCATGCGGATGGCGAGGCGGTTGGCGCCGGCGTGGCCGAGGCGGTGTTCGAACAGGGTGTCGAGCCAGTTCACGAAGCCGTCTGCGTTCGGGGGTTTGACTTGGGCGTAGTCGTCGTGGAGACCGACGGGGTCGCCGTCGTCGGTCACGCCGATGAGCAGCGTGCCGCCGTGGTCGTTGAGCATTCCGGCGGCGGTCTTGACGATCACCTCTTCCATTGCCCGGTCCTTGCGCCGTTCCCGAACGTTCCACCTGGCCGTCTGCTTGTACTCGACCTCACGCGTCTCGCCGCGGAGCAATTCGTTGGTCGGGCGTGCCCAAGTGGCGTGCGCGCCGAGCAACTGCTCCATGAGCAGCGCCCGTACCTCCGGATCGGCACCAGCAAGCTCGACCAACTCGCTGCTGACTTCTTCAGCGACGGTCGGCAGCGTGGCTACGGCTGTGGTCGGGCCGGCTGCGGTCTCGGGAGCGTCGTACACACTTCCGCGATCGTCGAAGTAGCTGGCGTAGATGTGGTCGTAGATGTTGCCGACCTTGCGGTCGAACAATTCGGGGCCGTAGACCTCAGGCAACTCTTGGTCGAGGACGCTGCTGATCGCGACCTTCACGGCCGAACGGGTCTGTTGCAGCTTCTTCCAGTCGAGGACGAGCTTGTCCTCGACGTGCTTCAGCAGCTTCTTCGCAACACCCTTGACCTTGCGAGCCTCCGACTCGGTCAACTCCGGGTCGGGCTTGGTGAGCAGGTCGAAGATCGCTAGCTCGGCCTCGCTCAGGTCCTCGCGGACGGCCCGTTGCTCTTCGTCGGTGAGTTCGTCGTTGATGGCTTTGAGGCGACGCAGGAACTCCTCGAGGTTGTGGGTGCCAGCGTTGTAGTCGTCGATCAGCTGCCGGAATCGCTCGGCGAGATCGAGGCGCATCGGGTTCTTCCGCACCGCGTCGTCGAGGCGTTGCTCAAGATCCTTCTCGATGGCTTTCGCGACGGTGCGCTTGTTGGCTGCGAACTGGAACGCAAGCTGATCGAAGTCCAGCTGGCTCAGATCGATGAGCGGATCGGCACCGCCAGCCGAACGGATGATGTATTCCTTGGCGCCCACCGACCGGTCGAGCAGGTCGGAGACCGAATCCATCACCTCGCTGATGTCTGGCGCCTCCGACGATGACTCGATCTTCGATGCGATCGAGCGGATCACTGCCACCCGATGTGTCACGGCCATCGCTTCGGGATCGGGCAAGAGCGACTTGAACGTCTTGCGCACCCGTCGCGCTAGGGCGATGTATCGGCGTCGGGTCTCCTCGTCGACCAGCAGTGCCTCAACGGCTGCCTTCTGGAGCGCAATGAACTCGAACCCTTGCGCCGATTCCAAGTCGTGAAGATCGATGTCGTGGGCGTGGCAGAAATCGATGGTCTCGGCGAATGCGGACTCGAGCTCGGCGATCAGCTCGTCCTTGGGACGAATCGGCGAGTCAACTTCCCTTCCGGCGTCGTCACCGTCGGTGTCTGGCCGCTCCGCCGCATAGATCGCGAGGGCGCGCTCCAGGTTCCGGAACACGCCCACGTAGTCGACGATGAGGCCGTTGTCCTTGTCGCCGAACACTCGGTTGGCCCGGGCGATGGTCTGCATCAGCGCGTGATTGCGCATCGGCTTGTCGAGGTACACCGTCGACGTTGACGGCGAATCGAAGCCGGTCAGCCACATCGCGCAGACAAACACCAGCCGGAACGGATCGTCGGGGTCCTTGAACTTCGAATCCAGATCCTCTTCGACCATCCGCTTGCGGTGCTTGGCGATGTCGAGTCCGGCATCGGCCATGTCCGCCACTTCGTTCTGCGCTTGCGACACGACCACGGCCATGTCGGTGGAGCGCATGAACTCGATCAGCGACTCCAAGTGCGGGCGCTCCACCTCAGGCGTATCGGCCAACTGCCCCTCGAGCTCAGCCCGGTAGCGGGCCCACTCGGCTTCGACTAGGTCGAACATGCGCACGGCTGTGGCCTTGTCGATAGCCACGTACATGGCCTTGCCGCGAAACCCGCGATTGACGAAGTGGTGGACCAAGTCGGCGGCGACCTCTTCCAAGCGCTGCGGCCGCGTGATCAGCTCGTACTGCTGAGAGAAGCGTCGGGCGACGGCTCGCTCCTGGGCGTCGTCCAGCTCGGCCTCTTCGAGCAGGTCTTCGAGTTCGTCGTCGAAATCGTCGTTGGTGAGCTGCAGCTCGGGAGTGCGGTTCTCGTAATAGAGCGGAACGGTGGCGCCATCGGCGATCGAGTCCCGGAAGTTGTAGATCGAGACGTAGTCGCCGAAGACGCGACGTGTTTCTTCCTCGCCGACGATCAGCGGCGTGCCGGTGAACCCGAGGTATGAGGCGTTGGGCAGCGCCAGCCGCATGTTGGCGGCCAGCGTGTCGTACTGCGTGCGGTGCGCCTCGTCGGTGATGACCACGATGTCGTCTCGCTCGGACAGCACCGGCATCTGCTGGCCCTGCTCGGCCGGAATGAACTTGTGGATCAGCGTGAACACGTAGCGGTGGTCCTGGCCCAGCAGCTCCCGCAGGTCGGCCGAGGATTCGGCGTGGACTTCCTGACCGGCGGTGATGACACCCGAGTCGGCAAATTGCTCGTAGAGCTGCTCGTCGAGCTCTTTGCGGTCGGTCACCAGCACGAATGTCCAGTTGCCGGGTTCCCTGCGGAGCACCTTCTGGGTGAACCACAGCATCGACAGCGACTTGCCCGAACCCTGCGTGTGCCAGAACACGCCGAGCCGGCCTTCCCGCTGCTGCAGTTGCTGCAGAGCTTCCAGCGAGTTGTTCACCCCGAGGTACTGGTGGTTCTTGGCAAGCGCCTTTACCAGGCCACCGGGTCGCTCGGTGTAGGCGACGAAGTTCTCGACGAGGTCGAGCGTCCGATATCGGTCGCAGGTGCCCCGCAGCGCTGTTTCCAGCGACACGATGCCTTGTTCGCCCTCGGAGTCGATGCGTTTCCATTCCGCGAAGTGCCCCCATGGGGCGTAGGTGGATCCGACCCGCGTGTCGGCACCGTTCGAGAGCATGACGAAGGCGTTGAACCAGAACAGGTGAGGCACCGTGTCGCGGTAATCTCGCAGATTGTCCTCGTAGGCATCGTGGACGTTCTTGTGCGACACCTTGAGCTCGATGAGCACGAGCGGGATGCCGTTGACGAACAGCACGACGTCGGCACGCCGCCTGTACATGTCGCCAGCGATCCAGAACTGCGAGACAGCGAGCCAGTCGTTGGCATCGACTCGATCCCAAGCGACGAAATGGACGGTTGTCGTCTGCCGGTTGCCGTCGTCGCCGCTGATCTCGACCTTCGCACCGTCTCGGAGCAGTTCGTAGATCCCGCGGTTGGCTCGCACCTGATCCATCGCAGATCGATCCTGAACGAGCTGGTCGATCGCTTCCCCAAGGACGGTGTCGTCGAGCCCCGGGTTTAGCCCCCGTAGAGCATCTCGAAGTCGATGAGTGAGGACAGGCTCCGATTGCGAATCCCTGCCGAGGGTGCCAGCAGGACCAAGCGTCTCATCGAAGCCCGAGACGATTTCCCAACCGAGCTGCGCCAGTAGTCGAAGCGCCGGCTGCTCGACCAGCTCATCCTCGGTCAGACCGGAGGGGCTCACACCCCCACCGCCTCCAAGTCCGAATCTGAGATATCCAACTCACCAGACACCAAGCGTGGCAACAGAAGATCGCGTGACTCGCGCAAGACCTCCACTTGTCGGAGAAGCACGTCGGCCATGGCAAGTATCGGTTCCACCGCCCTTGCATAGTTCGCCACCAACTCCGATGGAGGGTCCACAATCGCCGTAGCCATCACATCCGCTGGCTTCACCCGTTGATGGCTTGTCGAAGTGCCCCCGGCAGTCGATGCGAGCGCACTGGTGAACCCAGTCGATGACACCAACCCATAGATAAAGGCCAACGGCCAACGCATCGGTTCGCTTAACACCAAGAACTCGGTGGATGCCACTGCTCGCCGGGATCCGTTCGTCACATCAGCGCGCCAGATACGCGGTAGACGAGGATTCAGCTTTGATACCAGAATGGACTGACCCGAAAGCAAGTATTTTCCGCTGCGGATATCTGAGCCAGCTTCAACCTTCGGTCGGCGATGGGCGTCGAATGCAGGAATCGAATAATGATCAAATACTTCATCCGCGCTCTCATATGGCTTGATGTTCTGGCGCTTGAGCTCTATTTCTGCACCAAGAGAGGAAATCGCCCAACCCTTGGGTATTGGGCCGAGTTCAGACGCGACGAGTTCGAACTTCTCATGCCCCGGAAACAGGAAACAAGTGAACCTTTGGTCATACAATAGCTGTGCCGTCTTCTCCAAGATGTGGATCTGTCGCCCAATTTGCTCGATCAACCCGTCTACGGCGCGGACTCTTTCTCCAATCTTGAACTGAAGGTCAAATGGGGGAACCGTGACTGGCAAGCTCTTGAGATTGGACTGAGACAGTTTCGGCTGTGCGGCGCCCGTCACAAAGCCCTTCAAAGGATGGAACTCGAGATATGCACGCAGAAAATCCGCATCGGCTTTCTTATCAATGGCTCTTACAACATGTGCGTGGTTATTTACCCAGAACTTTCCGTCTGCAATAAACGCGATAGGTTCCTTCCGAGACCGCAAATTCTCGCCATCTTCAGCGATCAAGAGGAATCTTCCATCAAAGATGTAGTCATCTATAGAGTCGATAATGCCTTGTGCGCCATAGTACGGAAACGTTCCGGGACGCTGGTGCCTTTCCTGCTTGCTAAGTGGAATTCGCCTGCGGTCGTGAAACTCAACTAACTGTTCAAATGGAACAGTCATCCAAGACGCAACGCTCACGAGAGTGCCTGCAGCATTTGCTCGCGAACTGAGCGAGATAACACATCAGCTGTAGCCGACAACGATTCAAACTCTTCGAGAAGTGCTTCAAGCCGTGCTGCAAACTCGAGATCGTCGACCGCCCGCGTCTCCGCGCCCACATACCTACCGGGGTTGAGACTCCATCCTTGAGCTTCGATTTCTTCAATTGAGGCGTCTGCGCAGAATCCAACTACATCAGAATACTCTCTACCGCATAGAAGCTCGTCGAGAAGCTCTGCACTTCCGTCAGCAAGCTGCGGAGGTTCACCACGCCAGAGGCGCACGACGTTAGCCAATTGGTCGATCTGTCTCGGAGTCCAGTCTCGGTGCGCTCGGTCAACCTGGTTGTAGATCTCGCGAGCGTCAACGAAAAGGACGTTGCCCTCGCGTTCGGTGCCCCGCTTCCCGCGATCGAGGAACCAGAGCGTCACCGGCAACGTCACGGTATAGAACATGTTGGTCCCGACGGCGATGATCACGTCAACGCAGCGGTCTTCGACCAGTTTGCGGCGAATCTCAAGCTCGCTTCCTCGGGCATCCGACGCAGAGTTGGCCATAACGAAGCCAGCTCGGCCAGTGCCGTTGAGGGCCGAGTAGAAGGTTTGGATCCACAGGTAGTTGGCGTTGTCGGCCGTGGGCAGGCCGAACGGGAACCGGTCGTCGTCTTCGAGCTTGGTCTTATCGACCTTGTCGACGTTGAACGGCGGGTTCGCCATGACGAAGTCGAACTGGCCGAGCGAGTCGTGTAGGTCCTCGTAATAGGTGTTGCCCTGGCGGATATCGCCGCCGAGCCCATGGACGGCAAGGTTCATCTTGGCCAGCCGGACCGTATCGGCGACTCGCTCCTGCCCATAGATCGAGAGCTCCCGGCTCGGATCGTCGCGGTGGCGCTCCACGAAGTGCGCCGACTGCACGAACATGCCGCCCGAGCCGCAAGCGGGGTCGTAGATCCTCCCGTGGAACGGCTCGAGGATCTCGACGATGAGGCGCACGATCGAGGTCGGCGTGAAGAACTCGCCGCCGCCGCGCCCCTCGGCGAGGGCGAACTTGCCCAGGAAGTACTCGTAGATCAGCCCGAACCCGTCGCCCTCGATGGCGTCGGGCAGCGTCTGCAGCAACCGCAGCAGCTCGCCGAGGATGTCGTCGGGGATGCGGGAGTAGTCCTTCGGCAGCACACCGCGGAGGTCCTGATTGTCCTCTTCGACCGCCTCCATGGCCTTGTTGATCGCCTTGCCGAGATCAGCGCCTTCCGGCAGGTTCAGCAACCGCTCGAAGCGGGACTCCTCCGGGAGGTACAGCGCTCCGATGGCCTTGTAGTCGTCGGGGCCGATCTTCCGACGGGCGCTGCCCTTGCCTACCTGTTCGGAGGCTGTGGCGAATCGCTGATCGGCGTACCTCAGGAAGATGAGCCCCAGCACGGGCGATGCGTACTCGGATGACTTCAGCTCCGAGTTGGCTCGCAGCTGGTCGGCCGTCTCCCAGAGCTTGCTCTGCAGTTCACCAAGATCTGTCGCCACACCCATCCCTCCGACGAACCGCCACATTCTTGCCGCCGCGAGCCAGTGTCGCGACGAAGTCACCGCCCGGCGTCTTCGGGTTCCCGATCTCGAACAGGGCGTCATGCAGGTGGTCACACTCGGTCACGACGAGCCGGTCAAGGGAACGGCTTCGATCGGCCGATCACTTCCGCTCGACGTCGCTTGGGCAGCCTTATGGTGGAGACATGCGCACCTCGAACCCACCCAATCTGCTGGAACAACTGCTGAGGCTGCTCATGGGAGCCGTTCCCGCCGGATCCGACGTGGACAAGCAGGAACTGGTCGTCGGCACCATTGAGTGTGCCAAAGGGCACGGGAAGCCTGTCGAGGTCGACGACTACAGGCTCATCGCCTGCCTCACGTGCGGTGCCGAGGTCGAGGGCGACGATATTCGGCTGATGCTCTCGGACCTGTTCCAGCGACAGGAGCACTGGCATGAGGGGATGCATCTCGCAAGTGCCGAAGTCGTGACCGACGGGATCGGCAGGATCGAGCTACGCCCAGATTCCGGGACTCGGTGGCCATTTCACATGACTTCGGAATGAGCACGATGCGTTCCCAACACGGCATGCATCCGTTGTCGGCCTGACGTCGATTCGCTGCATCACCTGCGCTGCGGACAATTCGCGTCACGGAGGAGTAAGCGCTCGCAAGCAGCCCTTGTAGTGACATCCGGCCAATGCGTCGTCAGCCGCCCCCCGCACCGAGCGCCACCGAGGATTGCCCGCAAGCCACCCGCATCATGAAAACGCAAGGACCCGCCGAAGCGGGCCCTGCACCCAGCCACCGAAGCGACTGGGGGAACTTGGCCGCAGGTTACGCCCAACCAGGCCACTGCGGCGGTCACTCTGCGTGCGGTCTACTCGTCTGGTTGGCGCGTGGGGGCGGAGGCGGCGCTTTGGCGTTCGGCCCTGGCAGGCCGCGTATGTCGCTGAATGCCGGCCTGTAGACCGGGCGTGAC
Source organism: Candidatus Poriferisodalis sp. (assembly GCF_965219595.1). NCBI lineage: Bacteria > Bacillati > Actinomycetota > Acidimicrobiia > Acidimicrobiales > Candidatus Poriferisodalaceae > Candidatus Poriferisodalis > Candidatus Poriferisodalis sp. The sequence goes on along the minus strand of NZ_OZ244781.1, from coordinate 1,613,971 downwards.
TGCCTGCGACGGCGGGAAGCGGCCCACGCATCACGGAACTTGGATCTGATCATCACCATCTCCTCCGTTCACCAGTGCTCATCGTTGCTCACATGCTGGCCGAGGACTTGGACAATGTCGGGAATCGCCACACCAGCGAACGATCCGGCGGTCGGCGGCGATATGGCTCCTGTCCGCACTGCATGGCGCAGCATCCGCAGGAACGGTCTCGGGAACCGTCGCAACGGCTCGGTCACCAACTCGTCGGCCTCGAGCGCGGCCGGGTGCGCGACGGCGGCCGCCGGGTGCTCCCCCGCCAGGAGTTCGTCGTGGGCGCCTCGCGTGATTGCGTTCATCTGACGGAGCCGTTCCAGCGCCATCGACCATGACACGCGGTAGTAGTGCTGAACCTGGGCGATATCGAGTGGGTCGTCCATTCGTCGTGGGAGACCGATGGCCTCAGCAAAGCGACGGACGCCATCGCTCGGCATGAGGAACTCGCCTGCGAATGCGTCGGCGAAGCTCTCACGCCCGCCGCCGCCCCAGCAGAGCACTTGGTTGGTCTCGTCACTGTGGAACAAAGCATGAGCTAGCCCGTGCGCGACGGCGAAGCGTCGCTCATCGTGTGCCAAGTCGAGATTGGTCAATATCGACAAGCCCGCAGCTGGATGCCTCAGAAACGCACCCGACGGAGATGTGTGCGGATCTGGCCCAAGAGACGCGCCGTAGGCGACGACGCCCAGCATCTCGCACACCGGTTCAAGGTCAGCGACCGGCGCCAGGCCGAGCCCGAGATGGGCACGCACCTCCGCTGCCTTGCGGCGGATGTCGTCGCTCTGCGAGTTTCTCTGCCGACCCGCGAATGGGCTCTGGCGGAGGCTTCGGACGGGCTGGTCGAGAATCTGCGCCAGCTCGGCGAAGCGGTCAAGGAAGCGGACGAACTCACGGACTCTCAGCACGACGTCGCCCTCGGCACCCTGCCAATGCTGGAGGAGCGTGTTGGCGAGATGGTCATCCACTGGCTCCACGTAGCTGCCAGCGATGAGCGCCGCCGGCTCGACGCTGTACAGCCGGGCGAGGGCACTCAATTGCCGGTCGTTCGGTGTGCGCTCGCCGGATTCCCAGTACGACACCATCACCCTGCTGACACCCAGCGCTGCGCCGACATCCTTCTGCGAGTAGCGGCCATGTGCACGAGCCCGCGCGAGCACTTCACCGAGTTCGCTCACAACGATCCCCGGTGAGTGATCAAGACGTGACAGTTACGCATCCCTACAAAATGTACTGAATCATGTAACAGGCGGCCCAACGGCCGTGCCGGTGAATGCACCCAGCGTTCAGGCCGCGAAATTCAGGCAACTGCCAGGCAGGCGCCCAATACAGTCGGCAGCGTGATGGGGGCAAGGGTGCGGCTTGACAAGGAGACCCGGCGGCTGCTTGAGCGAATCGCGCCCGAGTTCGGCGGTCGGGCGGCGACCGTGGGCGAGGCGTTACGGCGACTCGCAGCCGATCACGACCGCAAGGAAGCCGTCCGCGCCTTCTTCGACGAATGGGAAGCGGCAGAGGGCCCGCTGAGCGACGAAGATCTGTCGGCGACGGGCGAGCGACACGGCCTGTGATTCTCGGTGCTGGCGTGCTTATCGCAGTAGGGCGTGGCGACCGGAACGCGCTCGCCATGGCCCCTAGCGACGCCGTTACCCAGCCGCTCAGCGGCAGCCGCCGCGGCCACCTGCGCTGACGGGCAGGGATACGCTCAATCTATGCCGCACGTCACGGTGCCGCTCTCAGATGCCCAAGCGCGAACGTTGAACAAGCGCGCTCGGGCAGCGCAGCGTCCATCTGACGAGATCCTCCGCGACATCGTGGCAACTGCGCTCGACGAGGGTGTTGGAGACTTAGAGGAACTGGACGAATCAGCAGTTGACCAGGCCTTCGCCGACTTCGCCGCCGCCTACCCGGATCTCTGCGACGCACTCTTCGCATCAGATCCGGACCTTGGCACCGAGTATCACGATGACAGTGACGCCGACGAGTCGGCCGAAGGGGACCAGCAAGTTGCGGAGGTGCCCACAGCGCCCGCCGATCCGAGTGCAACGAAGCCCGAGGACGCGGATCGTGCAAGACCAGAGTTGACCAGCAGCGATGTCGATCGTGCATTCGGCATCTTGGCCGAACAGTACGAGGAGATCGCAGAGGGCCTATTCGGAAGCAAAGAACCGCGTGGCACTGGCGATCCTGACGGGCAAGACCCCCAGTCTGGGACTGTTAGGTTCCGCAGCGATACTCGCTTGTTCTTGCTGACCAAGTACCTCCCTGCCAATCTCGCAGTAGCTGGTGCTCTCCCGGCGACGGACGACCTCACGAGTCACGTCTATATGCAACTCCCGAGCGACAAGAGCAGTCCGAGCGGCATCGTCGTGCTCGTATCGCGTGACCACCTAGAACAGATAGCTCGGTTGCCAAAGGCGTGATCATCGTTGATGACCACTTAGCGACGTACGCACTAAGCGGTGATCCTCAGCAACTATGGCCTGACGACACCCCGGCAATCTCTTGGGCCATGTACTACCGGCTCATTCGAGCGCTGCTCGACTCAAGACGTACTGGTCGAATCAGTCGGGACGCGGCACCGTTGATGATCCAACGCGCGCAGGATCCTCCCGCTCACCTCCTTCAAGTCTTGGATCCACGCCCGTACACAGTGAACGCCACCAAATGCGCCCGTGAGTACGGGCTCAGCTTGGCCTTGGCAGAACTGGTTGGCGCCGCTGTTCACCATCACGCACAAGTGCATGCCTCCAGTCGCAACGCCACCGACCGCTTTCGAACGGCGTGTGCCGCCGAGCGAGTCACGCTCACCGTCATCGAGACACCATCGGACGTGTCGCGCAGCTCACAGTGAGAACTGGTGCATGAAGTACGAATGCACCGCAGTCTCGAAGGCGGGACGCAGCGCGTTGGACCATGACATCGCCACACTCTTGGCACAGGCGCGTTCTGCGCCAGCCCGTCACGCGGTCCAGCGGCGAGCGGGCGCGCGAGGGCGAGGCGATCGAGGCGTCGTACCGGGAGCTTCCGCAAGGGCCCGAGGAGGACCTGGCAGCGATCACCAACGCCATCGCCATGGCCGAAGCCGAGCCGTGGTCGTTCGAGACCGGCGATTAGCAGTCGGCGCGCGTGATGCGGGTGGGCCGTTCAAGCGGGTCCTGCGCCCGAGCGGGAGATCGCTTCTACGGTCGCCAGGGTGGCTGAACCAAGGACAGCGCTCGGTACGCCAGACGGCACTCATCCAACTCGGCAAGGTTTGCGACAAATGTCGCACATATGCGACACTTCCATGATGGAGGAAGTTGCTTCTCGAGATCTGCGCAACCAGACGCGGGCCCTGTTGGACCGAGTGGCGGCCGGCGAGTCGATCTGCATCACCGTGCACGGCAGGCCGGTTGCCGAGCTGCGTCCCATCGAAGAACGGCCTCAGTGGATGAGCCGCGAGCGCTTCATCCGCGACGTCCTGGCACATCAGGCAGACCCCGGTCTGTTTGATGACCTGGCAGATCTCAGGTCCGAGACGACGGACGATCTGCCATGGCCGTGAGTCGCGGGCTGGCGGACACGTCACTGTTCATCGCACGGGAGACGGGTCGCCCCCTGCGAACCGATGCAATACCTGATCGTCTGAGCGTGTCGGCCATCACCATCGGCGAACTCCGCGTCGGCGTGCTGAGAGCATCTGACACCGTCGTGCGCGATCGCCGACTCTCGACACTGGCCAGCGCAATGGCGCTGCACCCCCTTCCTGTGAATGGCGACGTGGCTGCCGCATGGGCACGGCTGCGAGTCACTCTTCGGGAGCGAGGCCTGGCGATGCCGATCAACGACTCATGGATCGCAGCCACGGCAATCGCCCATGGCGTTCCCGTCGTCACCGGGGACGCCGACTTTCCTGAGCTCGACGACCTGGAAGTCGTCCGAGTCTGACGACGGTTGGTAGCCCTACCGCGCCTGTGGCCCGCGCGGCGCCTTGCTGCGTACTACGGAACCGGTGACATGACGTCGGTCCAGAAGGTCAGCATGTCTTCTGTGAAGAGGGGGGCGAGCTCGGGCGTGCCGCCGATGTGGGCGCCGCGGATGCCGTAGCCGGCGTTGATGGCGTAGAGGAAGCCGTCGAGATCGACCATCGACGGGTCTGGCTCGTCGGAGGTGGGCGGGATGAAGGCTCCGTCGTCGGCGATGTAGACGGTGGGCGCTCCCGGTGTCACGGCGGCATCTGCGATGTGCTCCAGCGGGGTGGAGCGGTCGAAGCTGTGGTGGGCGTCGGGCACGATCCGCACGGTGGCGTCGTCGCCTGCCACCCGCATGGCGTGGACGTGGGCTTGGACCTGCATCGGCGAGCACCAGTCGTCCTGATCGCCGATGATCGCCCGCACACGGGTGCTGCCGATCGACGGATCGACGAACTGATGGCCTGACCAGGGATAGGCGGCATACACGCCGGCCAGCTTCGGGGCGCCCGAGGCTGCGGCGAGGTGCACCGACGCCGCGCTCAGCACCGCTGAGCCGCCCCGGCTGTGACCCTGCGCGCCGATGCGTGCCGCATCGATGTCGGGGCAGGCCGCAAGCACCTCGGCCGTGGCCAGAACGTCCCAGGCGCTCGCAGCGAAGGAATACTGGACCTGGTTGGCGACGGTCGAGGTGACGCTGCGGGGGCCGAACGGGTCGAGGCCGCACGCGGCGATCCCGGCGTCGACGATGGCCGACGCGTGGGCAAGATGGTGGGGCTGGAGCCCGAGGCTGCCCGGCACCACGATGACCGCCGGGAACGGTCCGGGCCCGTCGGGCAGGAAGAGCTTGGCCCAGATGTCCTGGCCGGCCATCCCGGCCGTGTCCGAGATGGCCTGGTGGAAGTTGATCGGGTTCGCCGACGGGATGGTCAGCGCTTGTCCAGACAGGCCATTGGCCAGGCGGTAGTCGTCGGCAGAGGCACCGGACTCGTCGGTTGGCTCGCCTGCTTCGGTTGGCACATACACAGCCTGCCGCGTCCCAACGTGTCAGACATCCTCGCGAAGCCGATCACTGCGTCCACCCAGGCGCGCTGACAGACTCGCCGCATGTCTGACGGGCCCGAGCCGCCTCGGCGTGCGCCTTACCTGGACGAGATGTCGGCAAGGCCGATGCGACGTGTGGCTGCGCATCTCATCGAGGTGGTGATCTGGGCGTTCATCGTTGCCTACTGGTACGTCGCAATTGCCTATGTCGTGTGGCTCGTGTTCGCCTTGATGCGCGGGCAAACACCCGGCAAGCAGCTGCTTGGGATGGCGGCCGTGAGATCAGACGGGACGCGGTTCGGCTGGCTGCGGATGTTGATTCGCGAGATCTTCAAACAGATCTACTGGGTTCTCACGCTGGGTCTCGGCATGATCATCGACGTCATGCTGCTGGCGTTGAGCGATGACTCCCGCACGGTGGCAGACCGCGTCACGGGCAGCACCATCGTCCACGTCTCGGCGCTGCAGTCCTGACTGCGCCGGTCTACGTTGCGGGCATGTCGAACTTTGAGGTGGCGGTTGTTGGGCGGGGGCTGATTGGCAGTGCTGCGGCCCGCCATCTCGCGGAGGCCGGGCATTCGGTGGCGTTGATCGGGCCTGGTGAGCCAGAGGACTACGCCGCGTCAACCGGTCCGTTTGCGAGCCACTATGACGAAGGCCGCATTACGCGGATGATCGATCCGGATCCGGCTTGGTCACACCTGGCGATCCGCTCGATCGGCAGGTACGCCGACATCGAGGAACGCTCGGGCATCGGGTTTCATTCGGGCACCGGACTGGTTTATTCGGGTGCTGATCCGCATGCGGATCTCGCCCACGCGCTCGAGCTCGATGTCGACGCGCGCGAGGTCACAGCTGCCGAGGTTGCCGAGCGCTTCGGGATCAACATGTCGAGCGCGGACGCGATCATCCTCGAAGCCGCACCGGCGGGCCACATCAACCCACGACGGATGATCACGGCACAGAGCCGGCTGACGGCCGCAGCGGGCGGAACCGTCGTCGACGCGCCGGTTTCCGCGGCCGTGCCGACACCCGATGGCGTGCAGCTCACCGTCGGGAGCGACACGGTGCACGCGCAAGGTGTGCTGCTGTGCACCGGCGCGTGGGCGGCCGAGCTGGTCGGCATCGACCTGCCACTCGAGCGCAGCCTGCGGACGATCTTGATGGCCGAGCTCGACGACGGCCCGGCACTGCCGAGCCTCATCTCCCGCACCGACCCGGCCACCTGCGAGGAAGATCCGCGTCACGACGTCTACTGGGTGCCGCCCGTTCGGTTCCCCGACGGTCGGGTCATGCTGAAGATCGGCGGCTACGACCCTGCCGCCACCATGGCCGACGACGTGCCCACTGTGGTCGACTGGTTCCGCAGCGGCGGGAGCGTGGCCGAAGCGGACGACCTTGAGGCCCGGCTGCGCGAGTTCCTCCCCAACCGCACGATCCGGTCGCGCGACTTCAAGCCCTGCGTGGTCACGAACACGCCGCACGACCTGCCGTGGATCGACTGGGTGGACGACCGCGTCGCCGTCGCGGTCGGCGGATGCGGTTCCGCCGCCAAGTCGGCCGACGAGATCGGACGACTCGCAGGCACGCTGTTCACCGAGGAGGGCTGGACCGACCCCGTGCTCAAGCTCGAATCGTTCCGTCCGTCAAACGGCGTGTGAACCGGACATCGCGAAGCGACTACCGCTATCAGGACGCTGCGAACCGGGTATCCCGGCCCGAGCGCGGCCCCGCGGCTCAAGCGTGCGGTTCCAACAGCTCCAACCGGTTGCCGAAGGGATCGTCCACGTAGACGCGGTCGTAGCCCTCGAGCGGTTCGTCGTCCCGGATGGCGACACCAGCGGCTCGCAGCTCTTCGACCAACGCTGCGAGTCCTTCGACCCGCAGCGCTGGGTGGGCCTTGCGAGCGGGATAAGACGGATCCTCAACGCCCAGGTGGATCTTGACTGCGCCTTCGCCGCGCTCACTCTCGAACCAGCAGCCGCCGCGTCGTTCAAGGTGCGGCGGCTTGGGCACCCGCGGCACGCCGAGTAATCCCTCGTAGAACGCTTGGGCCGCTGCTTCCTCGCCAGCCGGCATCGCGAGCTGCACGTGGTCAATCGCGACGATCCTCACGAAGCCGCTCCTGTGGTGGTGTCGTGCGCTTCGGAAGATGTGTACGTGGCACGCTGCGGCTGAGCCATGCTGCAAGCCTGCCAACTGCGGCGGGAGATCGTGGCGGAGGAGTGGCTGTGAGCAGTGTGGTGGTGACGGGGGCGAGCTCGGGGATCGGCCAGGCGATCGCTCGGCGGTTCGTGGCAGACGGCTGGGATGTGCTGACCGGCAGTCGCAGCGAGCCTGATCTCGATGGCGCGCTCTGGCTGCGGACTGACGTCGCCGATCCGGCGCAGGCCGACGCGCTGGTGGCTGCCGCTGCTGAGCGGTTCGGACGGCTGGACGTGGTGGTCAATAACGCCGGCGTGCAGGTGGAGAAGACCGTGGCCGACACCAGTGATGAGGAATTCGACCGGGTCATGGACGTCAACGTGCGGGGCGTGTTCAACATGTGCCGTGCTGCGGTGCGTCGCATGTCGAGCCAGCACGACGGCCAGCGAGCGGCGCAGTCCGGCCGCCAGCTCGCCGAGCAGCACGACGCCCAGCGAAACAACCGGCCCGATGGCGGCGTCATCATCAACATCGCCTCGATTGCCGCAACCCACGCCGACGCCGGCATGGCCGTGTACAACGCGTCCAAGGGTGCCGTCGAGGCGCTCACCCGGGCCATCGCCATCGACCACGGCCACCAGGGCATCCGTTGCGTGGCGGTCAGCCCCGGCTGGATCGCGACCTCGCTCGCCGACGCCGTGTTCGACCTCGAAGCGGACCCCGCCGCAGCCCGGCAAGCGGCTATCGAGCGCCATCCCGTGGGCCGGCTCGGCACCCCCGATGATGTCGCCGAAGTGGTCGCCTGGCTGGCGGGTCCCGCGGCCAGTTTCGTCTCAGGCAGCGTGTTTACTGTGGACGGTGGCCTCACAGCACAGAGCCCCATCGGCGGCTGACTTGGCTGACAGCTCGGCGAGCTCGGCCATCAAGCCCAGCAAGTGGTCCGACCCGGCGAAGAAGCTGTTCCCGCACCAGGTCGGCTTCACGGCGCCGCCGATGGACTTCGACGCCGCTCCCACCGACTTCCTGCGCATGTGCCCGCCGTCGGTGGGCGTGCACGGCCGTCTGCTGCACGCCCCCGGCTACGCGCACCGGCTCAGCGACCGGGCCGGGCTGTTTCACCTGCTCGAAGAGACCGTGCACTGCCTGGCGGGCAGCGGCGCCGACGTGGTGGGGCAGGTCGGCACGAACTGGGTGCACGCTGCCGGCACCGACTGCGCCGACATCCGCCGCTTCACCGCCGAGATGTCCGAGAAATACGAAACGCCGTTCCACATGGCCGGCCTGACGCTGGTGGAGGCCTGCGAAGCGCGTGGCTACGAGCGGATCGCCCTCAACGCCGTGTACTTCTGGCCCGACTGGCGCGACGGCGTGGTGCGGTTCCTGCGCAGCGCGGGCATCGACGTGGTGTGGGCGGGGAACTTCGTCGACCAAGGCTGGTACGACACCCAAGACGAGGTGAACGACTGCACCTGGATCTTCCCTGGCGACCTCGCACTGCGATCCTGCGAGCATGCCCTGAGCCAGGCGCCCGACGTGGACGCGGTGCTGGTCAACGGCATGTCCAACTACCGCGGCGCCGACGGGCTGCCGCAGCGCTTCGTCAGCCTGGCCGCCGACATCGAAGCGCAGCTCGGCGTGCCGATCATCGCCTCAGACATCAGCCTGCACTGGCGGATCTTCCGCACGCTCGGCGTCGAGCCGCTGGGACAGCAGGGCTCGCTGCTGGCCTCCCTCCAAAGCGCGGCATAAGCGACCCATGCGATTCGTCCTCAGAGCATCAGAACTGGCTGGCATCGCCCTCGCACTCGTTGCGGGCGCGTGTGGTTACTACGACGACACCACCGAAGTGGTCACGCCCGCAGCGCCGGGTGCCGACGCGTCGGTGCGCGGCACCATCACCTACCGCGAGCGCATTGCACTGACGCCAGATGCCGTCGTGACGGTGCAGCTGCGCGACACGTCCCTCGCCGATGCAGCCTCAGTGCTCGTCGCCGAGCAGATCATCAGCAGTCCCGGCCAGGTGCCGATCGAATTCGATGTGCGCTACGTCAGCGACGAGATCGACGACCGCAACGTTTACTCGGTCTCGGCGGTGATCACCGAGGGCGACGGTCGGATGGCGTTCACCAACGACACCGCGTACGACGTGATCACCCGGGGCAACCCGCGCAGGGTCGACATGACGCTCGTGATGGTGGAGCCGCCGCCCGAGCTTGCGCCCGACGGCTGGAGCCCGACCGATCCCGACCGGGTCGACGCGCCGGTGCACGTGACCGGCGTGGAGATGCTCTGGGAGGGCTCAACTGGCAGCCAGAGCAGCGGCTTCTTGCGGGTTGAGTTCGCCGCCTCCAGCGAGGACGGCTGCTACCACATCGGCCGGGAGGAAGTCGTGCGCAACGGCGACCGCTACGAAGTCGCCGTGACGGCATGGGTGCCGGCACCGGTGCCATGGGCGCAGGACTGTTCCGAGCGAGACCTCGAACTCGACGCCATCGTCCACCTCGGCGACCGGTTCATCTCGGGCGAGACGTTCGAGGTCGTCTTGAACGGCGAGCGCACCTTCAGCTTCATCGCGCCCTAGCGAGCGCGAGCGCACCTTCAGCTTCACTGCGCCGTAGGGAGCGCGACCGCGCGCAACGCGGGCGAGCCGGCCCTGCAACAGCAGCCCGTTCGGCTGCCGCTGAACGAATTGGCGAACTCGCGGCGCTGTGGCTCAGCCGCCGACCGCGACTGCCGGCTGCTGGTGGTGCGGGCGGCGCACCGAGCGGCGCACGCCGGTGTAGGTGAGGAACGTGGCCAGGATCAGCGCCAAGCCGAACAGCGCATTCGCGTAGTTCACACCGCTGTACTGGAAGATCGAGTACAGCGCCCCCGAGCTCAGACCGGCCACCGCCCCCGAAGCGAGCATCGCGAAGTCGCCGACACCCTGAACCGAGACCCGCTGGTGAATCGGATACAGCGCCACCATCAGGTTCGACGCCGCGACCACCCCGAAGCACCAGCCCAGGCCCACCAGGAAATTCCCCATGAACACTCCCAGCGCCCCGGCAGGCGGCGTGATCGCGGCCCAGTAGGCACCCCAAGTGCAGAGGCCACCGGCAATGAACAGCATCGGGTAGCTGCCGATCCTGTCGGTCAGACGACCGACCACCGGCGAGAACAGGTACATGCCCAGAATGTGGAACGCCATCATGTACCCGATGACGCTCTGAGACTGGCCGCCTTCATCCATGTGCAACGGCGTCAGCGCCATGACACCCACCATGGTCACCTGGCTGACGATCATCGCCAGCACCGCCAGCCGAGCCTCGGGCCGTTGCCAGATCAGCGAGATTGCCTCACGCGTCGACGGGGCGGGCAGCGCAGGCTCCTTGGAGGCACCGTCGTGGCCGTTCTCGGACAGCTCGCTGGCCACATGCATCGGGTCGGGGCGCAGGAAGACTTCGATGATCGCCGCTGCGAGCAAGAACATGATGCCGGCGAAAACATACGAGCCGGTCTTGTCGGGAAGCCCGAACGCGACGCCAACCTCGCTGGCAAAGCCCGACACCGCCGAGCCCGCAGTCGAGCCAAATGTGGTCGCCCACACAATCATGCTGATGGTGCTGGCACGGCGCTGCTCGGTGGACAGGTCCGAGGCGGCGTAACGCGTCGCGAGGTTGGCTGCATTGCCGGCACCCGCGCCGAACACACCCACGCACAGCAGCGGGTAATTCAGCAGGATCGCGCCGAGCACTGCCGACAGCGCCCCGCCGGCGCCGACCAGATAGCCGAAGCGCAGACCCGAGCGGCGCCCGTAGCGGTTCATCAGGCGCGTCATCGGCACCGCAACCGACGCCGAGCCGATCGACAGGCAGCTTGCGGCGATGGTGCCGAGCGTGGCGCTGCCGGTGATGTCCTTCGCCAGCAGGGCGCTCACGATGTAAGTGGCGACCAGGCCGAAACCGCCGGCCGCCTGGCTGGCGATGAGCACGACGACTGTGCGCCGCTGGATGCGCGCTTGGTCTGAGCGCGAGTACCTCGAGGCGCGCCGCACGGCGAAGACAGCGCCATTGATGGCAACTTCCTCCCGCACCGCAACAGCTTGGCGCACTGCGCCGCAGCGTGCACGACTGCGCGGAACGCCCGGCTTGCGGACTCGGTGGGTTGACCGGGCCGGCAAGCCACAGTCACTCGTCACGCTCCACCCGTCACACGCCACGGGTGTTGCGTACAGTCCCGCAGATGCACGTCGGCATCACCCCCATCAACTCGGCCGCCTACCTCGACCCCGGATACCTGCGGTCGTTCGCCCAGCAGCTCGAGGAGCTCGGCTACGAATCGGTGTGGACGTTCGAGCACGTGATCGTGCCCCACGACTACGAGAGCCGCTACCCGTACAACCCCAGCGGCAAGCTGGGCCTCCCAACGGACGCAGGCTTCACCGACCCGTTCATCGCGCTGACCTTCGTCGCCGGGGCCACCGAGCGGTTGCGACTCGGTACCGGCGTCAACATCGTCACCCAGGCCAACGCCCTGTACTTCGCCAAGCAGGCGTCATCGCTGGACCACCTGTCGGGCGGGCGGCTGGAGCTCGGCATCGGCGTGGGCTGGCTGGAGGAGGAATTCGACGCGCTCGGCGTGCCGTTCGACCGCCGGGGCGCCCGTGCCGACGAGTACATCGACGCCATGACCGCCGCGTGGACCGGCGAGGACGTCGACTTCCGGGGCGAGTTCCTGGACTGGACCGGGTTCTGCATGCTGCCGACACCGGCACAGCGGCCCCGCATGCCGCTGCTCATCGGCGGCACCACGCCGCCGGCCATCCGTCGCCTGGTGGCGCGGGGCGACGGCTGGTATGTGATCCACAAGGATCTCGACGACTTCAAGCGCTTGATCGGCGAGATGCACGCCGAATGCGACCGGCACGGGCGCGACCCAGCCGAGCTGGCGCTGACGGCGTACTGGAACTACCACCGCGAAGGGCTTGAAGGGCTCGAGGTGTACCGCGACCACGGTGTGCAGCGACTGCTGATCAACACTGCGGCGCTGCGCATGGGCCGGCCCGAGGATGCGGTCGTGCAGTTCGCCGACGAGGCCTTGCCGGCCTGCCAGGAGTCATAGAGAGTCACGTGAGCCCGCTGTGGCATCTGGACTTGCGGGTTTGATTCTTCGAAGCCGCAGTTACTCGCCGATGGAGATGCTGATGCTGCCGGAGGGGTGCAGCGAGCAATAGGCGCTGATGGCAGCCACCTCGTTGAACGAGTGCTCGGATTGCTCGCCGGATCCTATCTCGAACGGGCCGATGGTGTGCGCCACCGAGTCACGGTTCACGATGATCAGCACGTCTCGAAGCGTGAGGTCCAGCTCGTCAGGAACGACGTCTACGTCCTGGCCGGCTGCGATGGCGGCGGCCGTTCCCGGCGGTATGTCGATGGTGTAGGTGTCGCCGGGGGGCTGGTCGACGAAGCGCGCCACTATGACGGGGATCGCCGCGATGAGCAGCCCGCCCAGCAGGTACAGCAGCAGGGTGCGCTGGTTCGGCCAGCTACGGTCACGCCGGTTCGGCCCGCTCGCGCCGCTCGATGCGCCGCTGGGCTCGAGGTCGTCGGGCTCGACACCGTCAGACTCAGCGCTGCCGGACCCAGCCATCGCCCTGCTCAGTCGTCGGACCAGGTACGGGCGTCGGGATCGTCCCGGTCGAAGTAGCTGCGCACGGCCGTGCGGGAGCTGTCGCTCTTGCCCATGTAGCCGACGGCCACGTGGTCGAGGTGGTTGATGGCCCGGCCGAGCGGCATCGCCTGCGCATTGATCGATGCCTTCGACGACGTGACCGGCACTGGCGGCTGGTTCACGACGGCTGCAGCCAGGCGCTCGGCGGCGGGCACCAGCTCGTTGTCGCTGGACACGGTCTCGGTGAAGAAGCCCCACCCGTCGAGTTCGTCCATGCCGTAGGTGCGCCCGAGGATCAGCATCTCCTTGGCCCGGTGCGGCCCCACCAGGTTCACCAGCGCCGGCACCGAGTGCCAGGTGAGGTTGAAGCCGATGCTGACCTCGTTGAGCGTCAGGCTCATCGACGGGCTGCCGATGCGGAAATCGCACGCAGCGGGCAGCACCCCTCCCCCGCCGATCATGTAGCCGTGGCAGAGGCAGATCGTGATCGCGTTGAGGTGCATCAGCGTGTCGTACATGCGGGCGCCGGCCTTGGAGCCCAACATGGCGTCGAGGCTGGTGCCGCGCCCCTGCTTCAGGTCGGCGCCCGACGACAGGCTGCGGCCCTCGCCGCGCACGATCACCACCCGCACGCTCGGGTCGGTATCCAGCGCCAGGCACGCAGCATGAACGTCGGCGATCAGCTGGGAGTTGACGGCGTTGTGAACCTCGGGCCGGTTCAGCACCAAGTGGCGCACCGGCCCATCGCCGTCCACCCGCACGGTCTCAAGTTCCAGCGACATGCCCGCTCCCCGTTTCCGGTGCCATCCACGGGGCAGTCTGACACGCAGCTATGAGTTCTCGTATCCCGGAGCGGTGGCTGCATCGATCGCCATTGTCGTTGCCCCGTGTTCTCGCCGTCGCTGCGGGAAGTCTGGCATGCAACGTGGTACTCAAGCGCAGGCCGCAGACAGCGCTATACGAGGGCGCAGGCCCGGGCGCAGGCGAATCTGTCGACGGCGTCAACCCCCCGCGGGTGCCGAGATGCCGGACGCTTCCTGTCCGTCGAACATGCCGAATCCCGTCGGATCGCCGAGGTCGCCGAAATCGCCGATGATCTCGTCCGCGGGCGGTGCCTCGATGGTGATCTCGGTGTCGTAATCGTGGAAGTCGACCACTTGGCCCAGCTGGGGCATCTCGTCCGCCAGTTCATCGGTGCCCTGTGCGAATGCGCCCAGCGATCCCCTCAGCATCGAACCCAGATCGATGGATACGCGGCGCATCAGGGCGTCCTCATCCACCCAGAAACTCACGATCAGATCGTCAGGAAAGAATCCACTGAGCAGGAGTCCCGAAAGGCCGTCGTCGTCGATCATCCCGGTCGAGGACGCTGCTTCCGCCAGGACGGCGAGATCGACTGCCACATCGATTCGCGTCGTCGCTGTTCCGTCGAGCTCTTCCTCACCCACGATCTCGGCCCCCGCGGCCGCTGCGAACAAGGCAGACAGGTCGGGCGGCGGCGGGCACTCCTCGCCGGCCACAGCCTGCGCCATGATCGACGACGGGCACAGCAGGCCGATTGCATCGGCTGTCTCTGGGCCGAGCGTGAACCAGCCATCGGGCGGCAGATCCGCGCCCGCTCGATCGCGCGACTCCGGCGGCACCACAAGCCGGGCATACCCGAGGCCATCCACGAAGCGGTACTCCATCTCGATACTCGACGCTGGGGCATCCTCGGGCGCGCCGGACTCAGCTTCCGACACCTCGTCGAGGTTGATGAACACCGCCACATCTCCATCGGCGTCGGCTTCGAATCGCGCCGTCAGCGGTGCTGCGTCCCCGTCAGGACCCGGCAACGAGAGCGACATGACGCCCCGGACGGAGCGGCCCATGCTTGCCTCAGTACTGGCATGCAGCAGTTCCATGGCATCGGTCGGCAAGCCGCTGGCTGCCGCGGTCGTTACCGGCGGCACAGCCGTTGCGGGAGCAGCGCTGGTCGGGGGCGCTGGAGCAGTCATCGGTGCGGATGTCGCTTGCGTCACGACGTCCGCCTCATTTCCCTCGCCAGCGCCACCGCATGCAACGGCCGCTAGCGCGGCAGCCGCGAGAGCTGCCGCGAACCTCGCCTTGCGAGCCTTCACCGTCATCATCTCCTTGCCGGTGCCGGTGCCGGGGAGCCGAGGCGCAGGCGCTGCCGACACGAACCGGCCTTCTTCCGGTGTCTTGGCAGGCCGTGTCCGCGGACGGCCACCTGTTTCGGTCGGCGGCGGTGCCGACATTTATGCCGTGGAATTCGGATCGAAGATCGGATCGTCGAAGAGGCCTAGGAATCCCAAGTCCTCAAGCCACTCGCCGAACTCGCCGACGATCTGGTCGGGCGGGGGCGCCTCGATGGTGATGTCGGCGCCGAAGTCGTAGGAGTCCGTCACCACGACGGTCGTCGGCGGCTCGTCGATCTCTTCCCCGAGCGCTTCGCTCAACGCTTCGAAGTTCAGCGTGAGTTCCATGCGGATGCGATGCACCCGAAGATCGTCGTCAATCCACAGCTCGATGGGCAACTCGCTGGGCATCAATGCAAGCGTCAGGCCCAGCAATCCGCCATCGACAGCTTCGCCAAGGGCCTCTTCCATGAGCGATCTGAAGTCAAGCGCAGACTGAACCCTGATCGTCTCGACCCCACGCACGGTTTCACGTCCGACGATGGTGGCTTCAAGCACGAAATCCGCCATCTCCGAAAGATCGTTCGGCGGCGCGCACTCATCGCCGGCAAGTCCCGAAGCCGGCACCGGAGGGCCGCAGTCGACACCCAGCAGCTCCATCGTCGCGCGGCCCACTGTCATCCAGCCATCGGTCAACTCGATGCCCGAACCCTGGAGCAGCTCCTCGGCAATGCTGAGCCGGGCGTATACGACATCGTCGACCATGAGAATCTCGACAATCGACTGCGTCTCAGAGTCGTACGGTCCCACCCCGGTTCGGATTAAGGTGTGCGTGTTGCCGTGTTCGTCGACCTCGGAATACTGCTCCTGCGTGAGGCGCTCGGCAGCGCCCGTGTAGGTAGCGGTGCGGACTCGGCTGGATTCTGTGTGTTCTGTACTCATGGCCGCTATCACGATTTCTCGGGCACTGAGCTCTGTTGGATCGAGCCTGTCTGCGCCGATCAAGCCGTCGGCCCAGCCTCCGGCGATCACTTGTTGATCGCGCCATAGCGGTCTGGGCGCAACCAGTGGGTCCGACTGCCAGTAGCCCCAGCAGACAGCCTGGCCGCTGGCGCGCAACCCACACGAGTAGGAGCGACCGGAGGCGACTGCCGTGAACGAACCCCCCGGCGCGTCAAGCTGCCCAGCGTCGTTCCTGCCCCAGCACACCACCTCACCGCCAGCGCGCAACCCACACGAATAGCCAAAGTCGGCCGACACCGCAGAGAACGAGCCGTCGGGCGCGTCAAGCTGCCCGTAGGTGTTGTCGCCCCAGCAGACCACCTCGCCGCTCGGGCGTACCCCACACGAATGGTGGTAGCTAGCGGCGATGGCGACGAAAGAACCACCCGGCGCGTCAAGCTGGCCGTCGTGGTTCCTGCCCCAGCAGACCACCTCGCCGCTGGCGCGCAACCCGCACGAATAGCCATCGCCCGCGGCCACGGCCGTGAAGACACCGTCCGGCGCGTCAGGCCGACGATCCCAATAACCACCCCAACAGACAACCTCGCCACCAGCGCGCAACCCGCACGAATGAGTGCCGCTGGCGGACACCTCGGCGAAGGCACCATCGGGTGCATCGAGTTGTCCGTAGCGGCCGTCACCCCAGCAGACCACCTCACCGTCGCTACGCACACCGCAGGAATGGCTATCGCCGACAGTCACAGCGGTGAACCGACCTTGGGGCGCGTCAAGCTGGCCGTGACGGCCCTCACCCCAACAGACAACCTCGCCGCTGGCGCGCAGCCCGCACGCATGGTCTGAACCGGTGGCGACCATTTCGAGCCGTGCGTCGGGCGGGTCAAGCTGGCCGTCGTAGTAGGTGCCCCAGCAGACCACCTCGCCATCGACGCGAATTCCACATACATGCCAATCGCTGGTAGATACCGCGACGAACGAACCCCCCGGCGCGTACAGCTCCCTGTCAAGCGCCCCTGCCCAGCACACCAGCTCACCGCCGGAACGCAGCCCGCACGAGTAAAGGCCACCGACTGCCACGGCAACGAACGAGCCCTCAGGAACGTTCGGCTGCAGACTGCCCCTGTCGCCCCAGCAGACCACCTCACCACCCGTACGCAGCCCGCAGGAATGAAAACCGACAGCGATCTGAGCAAAAGAACCCTCCGGCACGTCAAGCTGCCCGTCCCGGTTGTAGCCCCAGCAGACCGCCTCACCATCACTGCGCACACCGCAGGAATAGAAAGTGCCGACAGCAATATCAGTGAAAGGGCCCTCCGGCGCATTGAGCTGCCCGGATGCGTTATCGCCCCAGCAGACCACTTCACCATCACTGCGCACACCGCAGGAATGGGAAAAGCCAGCAGCAACCGCAATGAATGAACCCTCCGGCGCATCGGCCTGCCCGCGAGAGTTGCGGCCCCAGCAGACCACCTCGCCGCTCGTGCGCAGCGCGCACGCATGGCTGCCGACCGACACTGCAGCGAATGAGCCATCTGGGGCCTCAAGCTGCCCGGCTGCGTTATCGCCCCAGCAGACCACCTCGCCCGAAGCGAGCAGCCCGCAGGAAAAGTCGTTCCCGGCGGACACGGCGGTGAAGGCGGTCGGGAATTCGATGTCTGCAAGCGCTGTCCAGCGATCCTTGACAGCGAACACTGGTCCGTCTGGACGCTGCGCGGCAGCGGGCTGTGCCAGCAGCGCCGCCACCAGCAGGACTGCCGTCACACCCACGACGCCTGCGCGCAATCTCATCGGCACATTCTGGCCGCGTTCCAGAGGAAACCGCTGCACTGCACGTCATTGGCTGCCAACGGCTTCGCTCTTCGAAGACCTCAACCAGGGGGCCTGCTGGAGTGCCGACAATGCCGACGCGAGCAGGGCGCCGCCGATTCGCAAAGCCTCGTCCGGGTCCGGGCTACAGCGGGTGGGGGCCGGGGTCCATGCCGAGTCGGGTGCGGCCGTAGGCCTCGCCGACCGTGTCGAGATCGGCGACCTGGTGCTGGGAGGCCATCGTCACGTCCCGGAAGGCCTGCTGCAGGCGGCTGCCGTCGAACACGGCCCGCCCGCCGGCGGCTGTGGTGACCCGGTCGAGCGCCCGGCGGCACAGCTCGATGGCGTAGCTGCCCTGGTACTTGGCGTGGGCCCGCAGCGCCTTGGAGTCGTCTCCTTCGGCGGCCCGGCGGAGCAGGCCGATCGTGTCGTCGATGAGCATCTCGGCGGAGCGCACCTCGGCGTTGGCCTCGGCGAGGCGCATGTGCAGCCCCGGCCGGCGCGACTTGGCGGTGCCCATGTAACGATCGTCCTGGACGCCGAAGCGGTCGGCGGCATCGTCGAGCCCGGCCCGTGCGAGCCCGAGCGCGGTCGCCGCGACATGCACTGCCAGCCCAGGCAGGACGGGCGTGTGGTACAGCGACGTACGGTGGCGGGCTGACCACGGCGAACGGGCGCCGAGCAGTTCGCCGGAGTCGAGCATGCGGTGGGTGGGCACGAAGGCCTGCTCGGCGGTGACATCGCACGAGCCGGTGCCCCGCAGGCCGATCGCATACCAGTTGTCGTCGACTTCGATGTCGGAGCGGGGCATCACCACGTGGATCAGGCGGGGTCGCTCGCCCGGCTCGAGCACTTGGGAACCCAGCAGGAACCAATCGCCCCAAACAGCCCCGCTGGTAAAGGGCCAGCGCCCGTCGACGAGCCAGCCGCCTTCGCACTCGGTGGCCGAGCCGACCGGGGCCAGCGAGCCCGGCACGATCGTGTCGAGGTCGGCCCCGTACACCTCGTCTTGGAGGTCTTCGCTCATCGAGCCGAGCATCCAGCTGTGGCCGACCAGCACCATCAGCACCCAGGCCGCGGCACCGTCGTAGAGGGCGGCCTCGCGCACATTGGCCACCATGTCGGCAAGGGTGAGCTCGTCGCCGCCGACCCGTTCGGGCACCAGCAGCCGCAGCGCTCCCGAGTCGCGCAGCGCCGAGAGGGAATGCTCGGACAGGCGGCGGTGCTCCTCGTTCCAAGCGGCGTGCTCGGCCAGCACTGCGCCTGCGTGCTCGTCAATGCGTACACCGGGGGTCGGATCGCCCGAAGCGGCAGCGCCTGGTGCGTCGGTGACCGTCATCTCACTATTCCTAACGCACGACTCCGGCGGCACGCAGCTCGGCGATGGCGTCGGAGGTCTTGCCGAGCTCAGCGAGAATCTGATCTGTGTCGGCACCGCGCTCGACGGCGGGGCCCAGCTCGGGCGTGTCGCCTGCGAACAGTGCAGCGGGGCGGTGCTGGCGGATCCGGCCGACGATGGGGTGGTCGACTTCTCGCACCACGCCTGTGTGCTGCACCTGCGGATCGGCGGCCACCTCTTCGGGGCGCAGCGCCGGTGCCACCGGCACGTCGGCGGCAACCAGCCAGTCCACAACGTCATCGCGGGCCACATCGGCCACCACCTCGCCGAGCGTGTCGAGCATTTCGGCAAAATGCGCCGCTCGCGGCCCCGCTTCGGCGAAGCGAGGATCGGTGAGCAGGTCGGGCCGGTCGAACGCATCGGCCACGCCCTTCCAGTGGGCATCAGTCAGCGGCATGACCGCCACGTAGCCGTCCCGACAGGCCAGCAAGCGGTAGCCGGCCAGCACGTTGGGGCGGTGGTCGGCGTCGTCGGCCAGCACCGTGTGGTCCATCATCGCGTCGGGCCACATGAAGCTGACCGCCGAGTCGAGCAGCGAGAGCTCTACGTGCTCGCCGCGGCCGGTGCGCTCGCGGGCGAACAGCGCCGCGCACACCGCCTGAGTCCACGTCAGCGAGGTGACCTTGTCGGGGATGAAGCTCTTGACGAACTGCGGCTCGCCGTCGCCGCCCTGCACGGCGGCAATGCCCGACCAACCCTGGATGACGGCGTCGTAGGCGGGGCGTTTCGAATACGGCCCATCACGGCCGAAACCGCTGATCGAGACGTAGATGACCTCGGGGTTGCGCTTGCGCACGTCCGCCTCGCCGATGCCGAGCCGCTCGGCCACGCCGGGGCGGTACGCCTGCACGAACACGTCGGCGGTGGCGAGCAGGTCGGCCATGAGCTCGCGTCCCTCGGGCGAGGCGATGTCCATGGCGAGCGAACGCTTGCCGGCGTTGAGGTTGGCGAACCAGCCCGACATGCCGCCCCGGCTCGACCCGAACATGCGCAGCGGGTCGCCGACCACCAGGTCCTCCACCTTGATGACGTCGGCACCCTGCGACGCCAGCAGGTGCGCACCGCCGGGCGCTGCGATGAACGTGGCGATCTCCACTACGCGGATGCCCGCCAACGGTCCCTGCGGCGCTCCCGACTCGACCGCCGTCACCGCTTACGCCCTGAACGGCACTGCCGAGCAGTCATCGCAACCAAGTGCTCCGGTGAGGTGTCGGCCAAGCGAGCCGTCTGCGGGCAGATGCACGTCCATTCAGCAGGGCTTGCTGCCGCGCATCTTGAGCGGCGACCACGCGAGGAACCGTGTGCTGCGAGCACCGAAGGCACCGACGCCGCCGTGGGCGAGGAAGCCCACCGAGTTCAGACCCCCGAACGAGATCACCCCGATGCTGTTGAGACCGCCGATCGAGATGATCCCGATGGAGTTCGCACCTCCGATGGCCACGATGCCGATGGCGTTCCACCCGCCGAACGCGACGATCCCGATGCCGTTGTTGGTGCCCACGGCGATGGCCGCGCTCTCGCTTATCGGAACGTCGTCGAGCAGGCCCCATTGCGTCAAACCGAACATCAGCGCAAGGCCGCCGCCCAGCAGCACCACCCACAGGAATGTCAATCCCCGCATCTTGTCGAGCTCATGCCCGTCCAGTTCTCCGACCATCGCAAGCCCCCTCGTCAATGCGCCGCGCCAACGTCGAACCTAACCCACCGCCTCAACCCGTCGCCCAGTCGTACGATCGGCAGCGTGGACGACGACGCAGACGGAACAGGAGTGAGCTGGATCCAGCTGCTTGGCGCGCTCGTGGTCTTGGTCGCCGTCATTCTCCTTGCTTCGATGTGGCTGTTCGGTGGCGGGACCGACGACGACGATGCTGAGATCGACAGCGTCGAGACCGCTGCATTGGCCACAACAGCTCCGGCTCCCGCCACGACCTCCTCGGCTGCTCTCGCTCCCGCCGCAACCACCACGGCCGATGGGATTTCGAGCGACACGCCGACCGGCACCACTGCGCCGCCTCCGACAACCGCGGACCAGCCTGCGGACGACTCGGACGGCGCGGCCGATGACTCTGCAGCAGCAGACCGAGCAGGCGACGGCACGGCAGCCGCTCCCGTCGAGTGGTTCGAGTGGGTCTCGACCAGCGGCCTGCACACCTGCGCGGTCCGCGGCGACTACTCGCTCACCTGCTGGGGCCGCAACACTCATGGCCAAGCCGAACCGCCCGCTGGCGAGTTTGTGGACATCTCGGTCGGCGGCAATCACTCGTGTGCCATCCGCTACGACTTCGCTCTCGCCTGCTGGGGTCGCAACATTGACCGGGAGTCCGAGCCGCCGTCCGGCGACTTCACGAGGGTGTCCGCCGGCGATGGCTTCACGTGTGGTCAGCAGATCGACGGCACGTTGAGGTGCTGGGGCAACAACCGGTTCGGGCAGGCTGAGCCTCCCCCGGGCAAATTCACCCACGTGTCAGCCGGCTCGTATCACGCGTGCGGTGTGCGCTCTGACGACACGCTCGCGTGCTGGGGCTTGAACAACTCGGGACGGGCTGAACCGCCTGCAGGCAGGTTCTTGGATGTCTCCGCGGGCAACGTCCACAGCTGCGGGGTGCGCAGCGACGCCAAGCTGATCTGCTGGGGCTACAACGGTCCAGGCCGCACCGATGCGCCCAGCGGCAGCTTCTCCGCGGTATCGGCAGGAGCGCTGACATCTTGTGCACTGCGGGTCACCGGCACCATCGCTTGCTGGGGATCGGACCAGGCTGGCGAGGCCGACCCGCCGGCGGGATCCTTCCGGTCGGTGTCAGCGGGCAACTTGCAGACCTGTGGCGTCACAACTGAAGACGTACTCACCTGCTGGGGTCACGACCTAGACGACGTGATCGACGCACCAGCCGGCACCTTCAACCAGGTTTCCGCGGGCAGCGGTCACTCATGCGGAATCCGCTCGAATGAACAAGTCGTGTGCTGGGGCGCGGACTTGTGGGGTCGTGCGTCGGCGGCGGCAGGCGTCTACTGGCATGTGTCCGCCGGCGCCCTGTACTCGTGTGGGGCGCGGACCGACGGCGCTCTCAGGTGCTGGGGCTACAGCAACTACGGCGCCAGCAAGCCGCCTGGTGGTGTCTTCGACACAGTGTCCGCCGGTCTAGAACACGCTTGTGGGCTTCGCTCAGATGCAACCTTGACCTGCTGGGGTGACGATCGCTACGGCCAGCTCGACTCGCCGTCAGGCACATTCGTCGAGGTGTCCGCAGGGGGTCATTTCTCGTGCGCTACGGGGCTTGACAGGACCGTCCAGTGCTGGGGTGACAATGGCTTTGGGCAGACTCGGGTGCCGGACAAGGAATTCCTCGGCGTCGCAGCGGGATGGGCCACCGCCTGTGCCATCGGGCTCGACGGTGAGCTGACGTGCTGGGGTCGCAACGATTCGGGCCAGGCGGAACCGCCAGCGGGCAGCTATCTGGAAGTGTCGCTGAGCCAGGACTATGGCTGCGGGGTGCGGACCAACGGTTCTGTGCGGTGCTGGGGCGATGTGACCGAGGCCGACATGATCGTTCCCGAGGGTCCGTTCGCCGCGGTCTCCGTCGGCTGGGAGCATGCGTGCGGCTTGCGGCGCGATGGGACGGCGGCGTGCTGGCTGACCCGGGCCGTACCGACGCCGCCCGAGGTGCGCCGGGACTGAGCGTCGTTTGCGCTGGTGGGCCAAGCTGACGGGATGGACATCCTCGTTATTGGGGGGACGGGGCCGACCGGGCCCCACATTGTGAACGGTCTGGTCGATCGCGGTCACACCGTGACGATCCTGCACACCGGGCGCCACGAGGTCGACACCATTCCCGACCATCTCGAGCACATCCACACCGATCCCTTCGACGAGGATGCGTTCCGCTCGTCGATCGAGGGCCGCAACTTCGATGTGGTGTTTGCGATGTACGGCCGGTTGCGGTCGATCGTCAAAGTGCTCGTCGGCCGGACGCCCCGTCTCATCTCCATCGGCGGCGTGCCGGTGTACAGCGGGTACGCCGAGCCTGCTGTCGAGTTTCCCGAAGGGATGGCGGTGCCGACGAACGAGGACGATCTGCTGGTCGGCGATGAGCGCTCGGGGCCCAAGCCGCTCAAGATGGCCGAGTCGGAGGAGCTGACATTCTCGCTGCATCCGGATGCGACGCACTTCCGGTACCCGTACATCTACGGCCCCAACCAGGTGCTGCCGCGGGAGTGGACGCTGGTCAAGCGTGCGCTCGACGGCCGGCGGCGGGTCATCGTGCCCGACGGCGGGCTCACCGTCGCTACGTCGGCGTTCGTCGAGAACGCCACCTCAGCGGTGCTGCTGGCGGTGGATCACATCGATGCGTCGGCGGGTGAGGTCTACAACGTGGGCGACGACCGGCAGTTCACGTATGCGCAGATCGCGCAGATCATCGGCGACGAGCTCGGCAACCCGTTCGAGCTCGTCTCGGTGCCGGGTGAGCTGGCCGCGACCGGCGGGCCGTTCCTGCTCAACCACTCATCGGCGCACTCGATTCTCAGCACAGAGAAGATCCGCCAGCAGCTCGGTTATCGAGACAAGGTCGACCCCGAGGACGGGTTGCGGCGGACCGTGCGATGGCAGGCGGAGAACCTTCCCAGCGATGCTGGTGTGGCGGCCCGGCTGCAGGATCCATTCGACTACGCCGCCGAGGACGCGCTGATCGCTGCGGCCGAGCGCTATGCGGTCGAGGTCGGGCGCATCGAGTGGGAGCACATGCCGGGTTGGACCTTCGGCTACTACGGGCCGCGCGAGAACCCCGGCGGTCGGCGCGGCAGCTTCCGGGCGTGAGAGGGACTGGCCGAGGCGCGAGACTGCTCGCTGCTATGAGACCGGGCTGGCGGGGGGAACTGTGACGGCGACGATTGCTGAGCTGGCGGCGGGCTACCGGGATGGATCTCGGTCGCCGGTGGAGGCCACCGAGGAATGCCTGACAGCGATTGCATCGCTGGACGGGCGGGTGGGGGCCTGGCAAGCGGTGTACGCGGATGAGGCCCGGGCGTCGGCCGAGGCTGCCGAGGTGGCGCTGACGCTGGCGGCGGGCGAGCCGGTGGGGCCGTTCTGGGGTGTGCCGTTCGCCCTGAAGGACATCGTGGACGTGGAAGGCCGGGTGACCACGGCGGGATCGGCCGAGTGGGCCGACCGGGTCTCTCCAGCGACGGGCACGGTTGCTCGCCGGCTGCTGGAGGCCGGCGGCGTGTTGCTGGGCAAGACCAAGACCGTCGAGTTCGCCATGGGTGGCTGGGGCACCAACCAGCACATGGGCACGCCGTGGAATCCGTGGGACCGGGATGTCTTGCGTACGCCGGGCGGCTCGTCGTCTGGGTCGGGCGCGGCAGTGGCAGCGGGCATGGCGCCGTGTGCTGTCGGCACCGACACGGGCGGGTCGGTGCGGCTGCCGGCGGCGCTGTGCGGGATCGTCGGCTGAAGACCACCGAGGGCTTGCTGCCCATCGACGGCATCGTTCCCCTGTCGCACACGCTGGACACGCCGGGGCCGCTGGCTCGAACGGTGCTGGACGCGGCGCTGATGTTCGACGCCATGCTGGGCACACCTGCCGCCGAGGTTGAACGTGACTGGCTGGCCGGGGGAGGTCGTTACGGGGCGCTGCAGGCAGCGCTCGACGGCGGTTTGGGCGGCCGGCGCATCGGCTGCCTGAGCGATGCCGAGCGAGTGGGTGTGGACGCTGCTCAGCTCGCCGCCTATGACGCGGCGCTCAAGGTGCTGGTCGGGCTGGGTGCCGAGGTGGTGCCCTTCGACCCGCCGACGTCGTTCGAGGAGATGAAGAACACCCGCTTCGTGATCGTGACGGCCGAGTCGTACCACTGCTACGGCGAGATGATGGAGGATCCAAGCTCGAAGGTTGACGAGCGGGTGCGGGCCAGGGTGCTGCCGGGCGCCGCCATCTCGGCCAGCGAGTACATCGCGGCGATGGTGCAGCGGCGAGTCGACCTTGCCGAGTTTGCCGAGGCGTTCAAGGACTTCGATGCGATGGTGACGCCCACCACGCCGATGCTGCCGCTGCCCGTCGATGAGGCCGACGAGACGAATACCCCGGCGCTGTTCACTCGGGCCGGCAACTTCCTGGCACTGTGCTCGACGACCGTGCCGACGGGCGTGTCGCCGGCGGGACCGGGGGGCGGCTTGCCGACGTCGATCCAGTTCATGTGCCGGGGCGGCGACGAGACCCTGTCCCTGTCGCTGGCAGCGGCGTACGAGGCGGCTCGTGGCCCGATG
The DNA here is from genome assembly GCF_965219595.1 of Candidatus Poriferisodalis sp. NCBI lineage: Bacteria > Bacillati > Actinomycetota > Acidimicrobiia > Acidimicrobiales > Candidatus Poriferisodalaceae > Candidatus Poriferisodalis > Candidatus Poriferisodalis sp. The sequence goes on along the minus strand of NZ_OZ244781.1, from coordinate 1,588,588 downwards.
CCCACCCCTCCCCTATGGGCCGGCGGTTAGGCGACGCCGTTGCTTCAGGCCAGTTGCGAGCGTGGTAGGCATTCCGCCGCGGCGCACAGCGCCGAGGCGAATCCACCATCGGGAGCGACAGCTATGGGCAAGGCAACGGTGATCGGCAGCTTTACGTGTCAAGACGGCAAGGCTGACGAGATGGAGGCGGTGCTGGCTTCGATGGTCGAGGCCGCCAAGGGTGAGCCGGGCGTCGAGATCTACTCGTACCACCGGGGCGAGGGAAACCAGTTCTGGTTCTTCGCTCTCATGAGCGACGCTGAGTCGATGCAGCACCACGGCCAGACCCCTGCCATGCAGGAGGCCATGGCGGCGTTCGGCCCGCTCATGGGTTCGCCGCCGCAGATGCAGATGACGACGCCGATTGCGGCGATCGGACTCGATCTCTAGGCGCGTCGCACGGGCGCCGCGCAAGGCGCGCCGAGCTCCGCAGACAGTCGCTCAACCGCAGACGGCGACAGTTCGGGCGACGAGATCGTCGAGAGCGAGTTCGCCGACGCCGGCGAGGGAGACCTGCACACGGCCGTTCCATGCGTCGGGCCAATGTGCCGGGATCGGGCGGCCGGTCAGGCCCCACAGGGCGCCCACGGTTGCGCCGTTGCAGTCGGTGTCACACCCCGCGGCGACAGTGTCGCCTATGGCGGCCGAGAAGTCGTGTTCGCCGGAAAGGAGGCCCCATGTGACCAATGCCAGGTTGTTCACGGTGTGCACCGGCGACATGCCGTCGTAGGCCTCATGGATCGGGTCCGGGCCGTCGTTGGCCGTTGCGCAGCGGATGCCGAGCGCCATGGCTTCGACGCACGCCGAGTCGGCCGGCAGCAATTCCATGGCGGCTTCGATCGCAGCCAGCACGGACGGGGTCGACGGGATGGCTGCACCGATCGCTGCAACGGCTTGGGCGCCGTACACGCCCTCGCCCCGGTGGGACAGGCGGGCGTCACGGGCGGCGAGTTCGGCTGCGAGCGCGGGATCGCCGGGCGCAACCCAGCCGTACATGTCGGCGCGGATCTGCGCCCCGATCCAGTCGTTGAACTCGTTGTCACTGCATTCGTCGAGGTTGAATCCGGCGGGCTGCCCGAAGGCGAATGGCGTCGAAGCCTTGGCCATCAGCACGGCGTAGGCGGCCCGCTCGGCGGTGAAGGTGAGGCCGCCGGGCAGCAAGCGGAACCAGGCCCGGGCCACGTCCTCGGTGGTGAAGCCGGTGCCGTGTTCTTCGATCAGCATCAGCGACAGCACCGTGTAGTTGATGTCGTCGTCGGGCACGGCCACGACCAGGCGGTCCTTGCAGGCGTCGGCGTTGCGCTCGACGGCCGAAGGCGCTCCCGGGAGAAGCGGGACGTAGTTCCGCAGCGGCAGGGCGCCGGCCTGGGCGAGGTAGTCCTGCAGTACCGCGGGGCCTTGGCGCATCGACAGCAGTTCCACGGGCTTGCCGAGCATGCAGCCGCTGATGCGGCCGATCCAAGCACTGCGAATCCGCTGTTCGAGGTTCGGACTAGTCACAGCTCGGTCTCCCCTGCCACGGCGACGACGGCACGGCATGACAGCACGGCACGCCAGCAAGGTAGGACCCGATCACAGCGCAGCCTCTCGACCCGTCAGCGACCCGACAATTTACGGCTCGCGCGCAGCGCGGCGTCGTGCGTATTCGACCATCCCGCCGCTGGGCCTGACAGAGCGGACCCGGCGGGCAGCCGTAGGGTGGGCAGGGTGCGGATGCGACTGATGGGGTCGCTGGTGCTGGTCGGCATCATGGCTGTGGCCTGCGGCACCTCGACGGACGCCGGTGACCCCGCGGCCGACGGAGGAGACGCTCCCGCAGCGCTGTCCACTGCCGATGCAACTGCTTCCGAGCCCGTCGTTCCCGCAGCCATCGAGCCGGTCACTGATCGTTTGGCCGCTGACCGCGGTGCTCCGACGGCTGAGTGGGTCGCGGGGGTGAACGCGGCGGGATGGGAATTCCACCGGCACCTCGAGGGCAACGCAGTGTCCAGCCCGATGAGCATCGGCGTCGCCTTCAGCCTGAGCCGGGCCGGCGCGTCAGCCGACTCCGCAGCAGTGCTCGATGACATCTTCGAGTTCCCCGAGGAGGGCAGCCACAGCGCTGCCAACGCGGTCGATCTCATGCTGGCCGAAGCTTCGGTTGCGCCGAACACTGTGGAAGTAGCCAACCGTCTCTTCCCCGATGACGAATTCTCGCCGCTGGCCGAGTTCCTCGAGACGGCCGCCTTGCACTACGGCGCGACGATGCAACCGGTCGACACGGCCGACGGCGACTCGGCGGCCGCTGTCATCAACGACTGGGTGTCAGGGCGCACCCGCGGCCTCATCCCCGCCATCGTCAACCAAGCCACAGTCCAAGATCAGGAACTGATCCTGGTGAACACCGTCTACCTCAAGGCCAACTGGCTGGAGCCCTTCCTGGCAGACCTCACCCGCGACGGCGAGTTCACCACCAACTCTGGCCAGACGGTGACCGTGCCGTTCATGCGCGATCACGAAGCGGTGGATCGCCGCTACGTCCTGATGGACGACGCCGATGCCGTGGAACTTCCCTATGTCAGAAGCGAATTGGCCATGTGGCTCATCGTCCCCCACGCTCCCGACGGCCTCGCTCCCGTTGAAGCATCGCTCGACGCCGCGGCTCTGACCGAGCTGTCCAGCAATGCGCTTTCGGGCACGGTCAAGATCACCATGCCGAAGTGGGAGCAGACGCTGCCGCCGGCCGATCTCTTCAAATGGCTCTGCCCGCAAGGGTTCTGCGCCGGCGCAGCGTTCGACGGCATCGCGCCCGGCATCTTCATCACCTCTGCGCTGCACAGCGCCAAGGTGATCGTCGATGAGAAGGGCACCGAAGCGGCCGCAGCAACAGCCATGGCGTTCGCCGAGTCCATGCCCCCGCCGCCAGATCTGACGGTGGTCGCCGATCGGCCCTTCCTGTGGGCGATCATCCACCGCGAGACACAAGCAGTGCTCTTCGTCGGGCGCCTCGTTAATCCGGCAGCGTGACTCTCCGGCGCTGACGGGACGTGACGGAGCGGACCCGGCGGGCAGCCGTAGGGTGGGCGGCGTGCTGGCCGTGCTGATCCTGGTGCTCATCTCGGTGCCGCTGCTGGAGCTGTTCGTGATCGTGCAGGTGGCAGGTGGGCTCGGCGCCGGCCAGACCATCCTGCTGCTGGTCGTGGTGTCCGTCGTGGGTGCCTGGATGGTGCGGCGCTCCGGGCTCGGCGTGCTGAACCAGATCCGCACCCGCTTGGCACAGGGCGAGATTCCCGGCAATGAACTCATGAATGGGCTGTTGATCCTGCTGGCCGGCGCGTTCATGCTCACACCCGGCTTCCTGACCGATGCTGCCGGGCTGATCATGCTCTTTCCGCCGACCCGCAAGGTCGTACTCTCGATACTCGTGCGTCGCTATGCCAAGCGAGTCGATATCGCTGGCTGGCCTGGTGCACAGGGCAGTCCTGGCGGTCCTCGTCGCTTCGGCTCCCCCCTCGACGCCGAGAGCTACACGAAGGACACCGATGACCGGTCCAACTGATTTCCCGGAGCCCCAGGGCATGGAGCGCGCGCCTTCTGAGGGATTCATCGCGCTGAAGGACCGGCTGCCGCTGGGCGTCGCGCTGCTCGCGCTCATCGTGGCGATCGCGGCGTTGGTGGTCGCCCTCGGAGACTCCGACGACGACAGCGCCGCTGCGGTCGATGACCAGCCTGAGGCCACCGCCGTCACGTCGGCGCCTGTAGCGACCGAACCGGCACCGATTCCCACCACCACTATCGGCACGGTCCAGACGCTGCCGCCCGCGCCCACGACGACATCCGCGCAGCAGGTCGTGACCGCCACGACGGCGGCTGAAGCCGACGAGGATGCCGAGCAGCGCTTGGTGCTGTCGGTCGTGGGCATCGGCTACGACAGCACGCTCAACGTGCGCGAGGAGCCGGGCGGCCAGATCGTGGCCAAGCTCGACTCGATGGGCACGGGCATCGTTCCCACCGGCACGAGGCAAGAGGTGTCCGGGGTGCTCTGGCACGAAGTGCACGCGGCCGGCGTGATCGGCTGGGTCAGCGGCGACTATGTGACGCCGCTGGGCGCGACCGTCGACACCACCACCGAGATCGTGGCACGCCTCGGCCAAGCACCCAGCGCGGCGAACCTGGCGGCACTGGGACGCGCTGTCGCCGGCGCCGTGGCATCGGAGGAACCCGAATCGCGTGTGAGGATCGCTGGCGAGCCCACAGTCGGCGAACTCAGCGAAGTCACGATGGACATCGTCGGTCAGCCCGACGATTCCATCCGCGGCTTCCGGCTGCGCGTGTTCGCCACCCGCAACAGCGACGGAACGTTCACGCTGCGCAACGTCGAAGGCACCCTGATGTGCTACATCGATCGCGGCGTCAGCGCGCAGGGTCTCTGCAACTGACGGCACCGGCAGCGGCAGACCCCGAGAGGCTCTCGTGCGCGGCGTTCGCCTGAGGGCACTCGTAGTCGCCATCGTTGGCGTCGTGGCCTTCGTGCCCGGCTGGATCGCCTACGCAGCCATCGACCATCCCCTCGTGGGCACGCCGTACGGCGTCGCGCTGGGAGTGTGCGCTGCGGTGGCGGTGCTGAGCTGGATGGCGTCGATGCTGACGAGGGACGCCTCCTGGGTGGACCGGCTGTGGTCGATCGTGCCGGCGCTGTACTGCGGGATCGTTCTCGCCGACGTGGGACTCGGCTCGACTCGGATCACCGTGATGACGGCGCTGGCGTGCGCGTGGGGAGCACGGCTCACCTTCAACCTCATCCGCCGGGGTGGGTGGCGGCGCGACAGCGAGGATTATCGCTGGAGCTATCTCCGAGAGCAGATCAGCCAGCGGCGAGTTCTCGGCTGGCAGATCGGCGAGGTGGGCTTCCAGACATTCAACGTGCTCTTCGTGTCGTTCGGCCAGATGGCGCTCATCTGGCTGTTCACGTCGCCGGTGCACCAGGCGTGGCAGCACGCCGACGTGCCGCTGGGCTGGCTGGACTACGTCGCGATCGTGGCGTTCGTGGTGCTGCTGGTACTCGAGACCATCGCCGACCAGCAGGTGTGGCGGTTCCAGCAGAACAAGGCCCGTCTCGTGGCCGAGGGTGCCGAGGTGGAGCGGCCGTTCCTCACCGAGGGGCTGTTCCGCTACTGCCGCCATCCCAACTGCACCTGCGAGCAGGCCATGTGGATCGTGTTCTACCTGTTCGCGATCTCGGCATCGGGCCGGCTGTGGCACTGGACCGGGCTGGGCTGGGTGATCCTGCTGCTGCTGTTCGCTGTCTCGACGAGGCTCACTGAGCAGATCTCGGGCGAGAGGTATCCCGCCTACAGCCGCTACCAGGCTGCGGTGCCGATGTTCGTGCCCAACCCGCTCAGCCCGAGGCGGCGGCGAGCGCAGCCGGTGTACCTGTAGTTCAGCTAGGCGGGATCGGGCATCTCGGCGGTGCCGTAGCCCTCGTCCACCACACCTTCGGTGAAGAAGGCCTCCCACCACAGGCCGTTGGGATCGGTGACCCACGACTTGTGCTGGAGCTGGTAGCCGCACACCAAGTCGTCCTGGTCGGACCGGGGCAGGGCGGCCGCATCGATATGGGAACGCAGGTCGGTGAGCTCGTCGTGCGTTTCCACCTGGATGCCGTAGTGGGCCGAGCCGGCCGGCCCGTCGCCGTGGGTGTCGAGCGAGAAGTTGACCCGGGGATCGTCGAGCATCCACTTGGCGTAGTCGGCGCGCCGCATCGTGGGTTCGCAGCCGAACAGCCGGGTGTAGAACTCGATCGACTCGTCGAGGTCGTCGACCTGCAAACCGATGTGCATGCGCCGCATGGCTCGAACGATAGGGCGCGGCATGGCTCGCACGAAAGGACATTGACGGACGTATCTCTGGCCTGAATGGTGCTGGCCGGCATCCGGCGATGTGGCGGGTACTGCGATGGCCCTCGCGTGCAGTTCTTGCGGCAGACTCTTCGGCGCTGCCGACGCGCTGCCCGTCGCGTCGCCAGCAGGAGCAGCACCCACGATGCCGTATGCGACCGTCAACACCCATGAAGCGACAGCGATCGAGCTCTACTACGAGACCCACGGCGACCCGGCCGACCCGGCGCTGCTGCTGGTGAACGGGTACTCGTCGCAGATCCTGGGTTGGTACCCCGGCTTCCGGGAGCAGCTCGCCGAGCGGGGGCGATTCGTTGTGAGCTTCGACAACCGTGACGTCGGCCTGTCGACGCACCTGGACGGTGTCGACGTGGACCTCGGTGCGGTGAGCAAGACTGCCGTGAAGGCTGCGGCCGCCGGTGAGCCCATGCCGCCGGTGCCGTACACGCTGTCCGACTTCGCCGATGATGCCGCCGGGTTGCTCGACCATCTGGGCATCGGGGCGGCGCACATCGCCGGGGTGTCGATGGGCGGGATGATCGTGCAGCAGATGGCGATCGATCACCCCGACCGGGTGCTGTCGATGACGTCGATCATGTCGACGACCCGTGAGCCGGGCTACTTCGAGGCCACGCCCGAGGCCATGGCGGCGCTGACAACACCGCCGCCGCCCGACCGCGAGGGATACATCGCGGCCAGCGTCGCTTCTCGCAAGATCAGCGCCAGCCCCCGCCACTTCGACCCCGACCAGGCGTCCGAGATGGTGGCCGCCTCGTACGACCGCATGTACTACCCGGAGGGCCTCCCCCGGCAGATGGCGGCCGTGCGGTGCTCGCCGCTCGGGGTCGAGGCGCTGCGCCGGCTGGGCGTGCCGACGCTGGTGATCCACGGCCGTGACGACCCGCTGATCATGCCGAACGGCGGTGAGCGCACGGCCGAACTCGTGCCGGGTGCCAACCTGCTGATGGTGGGCGACATGGGCCACGACCTGCCGAAACCGCTGTGGCCGATCCTGATCGATGCGATCATCAGCCACACTGCCCACGCGGAGACATCATGAAACTCTTGGCCTTTGCCGCCTCCAACAGCAGCCAGTCGATCAACCGTCAGCTTGTCGACTACGCCATCGGGCTGCTTGCCGACGGCGAGATCGAGGGCGTGCCGGCCGGTGCGCTGGAGATCAGCACGCTCGACCTGAACGACTTCGAGATGCCGATCTACAGCATCGATCGGCAGGAGGCCGCTGGCATCCCGCAGGCGGCGCACGACTTCTACGACACGCTCGGGGCGGCGGATGCGCTGCTGATCTCGTTCGCCGAGCACAACGGCTCGTACACGGTTGCGTTCAAGAACGTCTTCGACTGGGCGTCGCGGATCGACATGCGGGTGTACCACGACAAGCCGATTGTGATGCTGTCGACGTCGCCCGGCGGCGGCGGGGGCGGATTCGTGCTGCGGACCGCCGGTCACCTGGCCGGATACTTCGGCAACGAGGTGCTGGCCAGCCTGGCCGTCCCCCGGTTCGGCGAGAACTTCGATACCGAAGCGGGTGTTCTGTCCGACTCCGAGCTCGACGCCGAGCTGCGGGAAGCCTTGGCCACGCTGTCTGGGCTGTTGCCCTAAAACGCCCGTGACTGATACCACTGTGCTCATCGTGGGTGCGGGGCCGGCGGGGCTGTCGATGGCGATCCTGCTCGGGCGCCTCGGGCTCGACTCGATCGTCGTGGAGCGTCGCAGCGGCATCAACCCTCATCCCCGCGCCCGGTCGGTCAACGTGCGAACGGCCGAGCTGATGCGCCAGTGGGATGTGCTCGATGAGATCGAGGCCGCCAGCCTTCCTTTGCCGTGGACGGAGCAGTTCGTGTACTGCGAGACGCTGGCGGGCACCGAGATCGGCCGTGTGATCACGGGGGTGCAACCGGTCGTGGACGGCGTGGAGCTGTCGCCGGCGCCGTGGCTGCTGACGTCGCAGGACCGGATCGAGGAAAGTGGGCTTCCCCCGGAATCTGGGAGGCATGCTCTTTGAGGAAAGGGGAGCTGTGCCAGAGACACGAAGAAGGTTCGATCCGGAGTTCCGCGCTGGTGCGGTGAGGATCGTGACAGAGACGGGCAAGCCGATCGCTGTGGTCGCCCGCGATCTTGGGATTCACGCGGGCACGCTGGGCAACTGGGTGAAGGCCGAGCGCGGTGCCGGCGAGGGGGCGCTGGACGCGGACGAGCGGGCCGAGTTGGTTCGGCTTCGGCGCCGTTGCGCTGAGCTGGAGATGGAGCGCGACGTGCTCAAACGATCCGTGGTCCTGTGGGTGAACGAGGCGACAAAGTGACCCTGGCGCGGTTTGTGGCTTCCCAGAGGACCGATCACGGCATCCCTCACGCGGTCGCGTGCCGGGCGCTGGACGTCAGCGAGTCGTGGTTCTACCGGTGGCGGCACGGGTCCCCGTCGGGCATCGAGGCCCGCCGGGCGGAGCTCGACGCTGCGGTGCTGGCCTGCTTCGAGGACTCAGAAGGGACCTACGGGTCCCCCAGGATCCGGGTGCAGCTGCGACGAGCGGGCCGGGCTGTGTCGAAGAAGTCCGTGGAGGCCTCCATGGCCCGCCAGGGCCTGGTCGCACGCCCCACCAAGCGCCGCCGCTCCCGCACAGACGACCGCGACGCCGCCCCCGAGGACCTGATCGGACGCGACTTCACCGCCGACGCGGCCGACCGGCGCTGGGTCGGGGACTTCAAAGAGATCCCCACCGGCGAGGGCAAAGTGCACCTCGCCGCGGTCATGGACCTGTACTCGAGGCGCATCGTGGGGTTCGCGACCTCGAACTCCTATCCCACAGCCCAGCTCGCCCAGGCCGCCGTCGACATGGCCGTCGCCACCCGAGGCGGCGACGTGACCGGGGTGATCTTCCACACCGACAAAGGCACCCAGTACACCGCCGGCGACTTCGCCCGGGCCTGCGACAGGCTCGGCATCACCCGCTCCACGGGGCGGGTCGGCTGCGCCCTGGACAACGCAGCCGCCGAATCGTTCTTCTCCACCCTCACCCACGAACTCATCCACAAGCGACACTGGGCCACCCGACGCCAAGCCCGCCGAGACATCGCCAGATGGATCACCGACTGGTACAACACACGACGGCTCCACAGCACCCTCGACATGACCAGCCCGACCGACTACGAACAAGCCAACAACCACTGACCAAACCCTCCTAAATTTGGGGGGAAGCCCAAAATCCTGCTGCGCCGGCTGGCGGGCATGGACGGGGTGCAGATCTGCTGGGACGCCGAGCTGGTCGAGGTGACCCAGGGCGACGAGCAGGTGACAGCCGAAGTGCGCGGACCATCGGGCACGCGGCACCTGACGGCGCGCTGGCTGGTCGGTGCCGACGGCGCGGCGTCGAGCGTGCGGCGAAGCCTCGACATCGAGATGGACGGCATCGCCAGCTTCGGCACCATGATCAACTGCCAGTTCTACGCCGACCTGGGGCCGTGGACCGATCATCGTCCCGCTGCCCTGTACTGGACCACAAGCCCGGCCCGCAATGTCTTCCAGAAGATCGACGTCAACAACCGTTGGCTGTGCCAGCTCAACTACGACCCGTCGATGCACCGGGCGGAGGACTTCAGCACCGAGGTGGCGGCAGAGTGGATCCGGCGTTCGATCGGGCCGGATCTTCCCGACGACTTCGACCTGCGGGTCACCGATGTCATCCCCTGGGTCATGTCCTCGACGGTGGCTGAGCGGTTCCGGGACGGGCGGGTGTTCCTGATCGGCGATGCGGCGCACCAGCTGCCGCCGACGGGTGGCTTCGGCATGAACACGGCGGTGCAAGACGCCCACAACCTGGCGTGGAAGTTCGCGGCGGTGGCCGGCGGCCAGGCCGGCGAGGGGTTGCTCGACACCTACGAGAGCGAGCGGGCGCCGGTCGCCCAGTACAACGCTGACCGGTCTCGTGAGAATTCCCGGAGCGTGGGGCGGATCCGGCGGTTGGTCGAATCTGGCACCGCGACCGTCGAGCAGAAGCGGGAGGCCCTGCGAGCTTCCACGCAGTACGGCAACTGGCTCGGGATGGACTTGGGGCTGCGGTACGACGAGGGGTGCCTGATTCCTGACGGCACTGAGCCCCCGCAGGTGGAGGACCCGGTATCCGAGTATGTGCCGACGGCCCGGCCGGGACACCGCGCTCCCCATGTGCCGATCGATCTGGAAGGTGCGACATCGACGCTGGATCTGTACGACACGCAGTTCGTGCTGCTGTGCGGTGCCGATTGCGACGCTGCAGTCGCCGCCGGTGACGGGGCGGAGGCCGCGGTTGAGGGCATCCAGGTCGGTGCGGCGGTTGACACGGAGGCTCATACCGACTGCGGCAGCAGTCAGTCACACCCGACGCTGCGCATGCTGCGCTTAGGGGTCGATCTCAACGATCCGGGCGGCGAGCTGGCAGCCGCCTACGGCATCGGCCGGGAGGGTGCCGTGCTGGTGCGGCCCGACGGCCATGTCGCGTGGCGGGATCCGCAGGCGACGGCGACTGCCGCTATGACCGCGCTCGGCAGCCTGCTCCTGCGCTAGGGCTCCCACAGGAGCGTGTCGGCCATGAATTGGCTCCAGGCGAACCAGAACGACTGGTGGCCTTCGATCGGCTCGCCGGCGGCGTCGACTGCACGCACCCCGCCGCCGTCGAGCTGCAGCGTGACGCCGCCGAGCTCCACCGTCCTGCCGGCTTCCAGCTCGGCCACGGCCGCGTCGACGGGGAATGCGACTGGCGTGCCGTCATCGAGCACCACGCCGAAGACCTGGTCGTGCACGCTGAGACGCTCGTCGACGTCGCCGACCGGGAAGATCGGCCCGTTGTCGTCACGGCCGCCCAGCGGATTGAACGGGTAGCTGCGCCCGATCCCACCGTCGGGGGCGATGATCGTCGTGTCGGGATGGGCGGCCTTCCACTCACCCCAGGTCGTGGTGACCACGGTGGTCTGGGGCAGCACGACGCCCTCGCGGCGCAGCGGGCCCGAGATGGCCCTGCCAGTGAACGTGTTGAACACCGACTTGGTCACCAGGTCGTACATGACCTTGTTCGACCGTGACAGCAGGCCCGAGGTGCGCAGCACCGGCGTAGCCACACCCTCGGGCACTTCCTCGGTCAGGTACGCCTGGGCCGACCCGCACAGCGTGCAGTACGGCATGCCGATGCGGCGCCCGCCGATCGTGTCGTTGATCATCTCGTGAATTTCCATGATGTGGCGGGGGTACGCCCGGGCCTCCCCGCCGAGCACAACGGCGAACACGATGCCGTCGTCGGGGTACCAGGAACCGCCCTCGGCGTCGGTGACGCCGGGGTTGTCGAGCGCGGGGATGCAGCCTCGGGGACACAGTCGGGCGTCGCCGAGCTCGCGGTTGTCGATGAGCACGCCGCCCCAGCTCACGATCCGCCAGTCGATGTCGGATTCGGCGTCGTCGAAGAACGGCTGCCAGCCGGGCTCGACCAGCGTGAACAGCCGCTCCTTGTATTCGGCGTAGCCGTCGAAGACGGGCAGGTCCCAGGCGAGCAGGTGGTCGGTCACCGACTGCCACGGGCTGCGCAGGGCGACGGGGTCGTCGGCCAGCCTGACGCCGGTGAGCGACTGGAAGGCCGAGATGGCCCCGTCGGTGAGTTCGCCCGGGGGGACGAACCTGAGCAAGTCGGAGAGGATCCACCCGAGTCGAGGGTCGCCCGTCTGGCCGAGCCGGGCAATGGCGTCGCCGCTGATGCCGCCTCGCTGCAGGCCCGACCAGATCATGTTGAGGTCGTTGAGCGCGGCGCGTTGCAGCGGGCCTGTCTGCACTTCGGGTGCGGGAGGGAACGTGTAGCCGAGGAAGTTGCGCAGCTGGCCGGTTTCACGTGGGTCCAGAACCACATCGCTCCCGCTCTCACCCTCGCTGGCGACCCCTGCCGACGTGTCAGCAGTGGTCCCCGAGGCGTCAGCAGTCACATCGGCAGACGTTGCCGACGTGGCTCGTTGGTCAGAATCTCCGCCGGACGTTTCTGCCGGTGCCTCTGAATCGGAATCGGTCTTCGGCGGCGGCGTGCTCGTGTCGGAAGTGGCACAAGCCGCTGCCAGCAGGGTGGTTGCAAACAACGCCGTGATGGATCGGGCGAGGATGCGGAACCGCACGCGGCCACCCTATGACGCGGCAGGGTTCACTCTGCCCTCACCACCTATCCGTTGAGCAGCGTTCGAAGCTGCTTGTGCCTCATCGGTACGCTCGGTCGCGAGCAGTTGCGGGCGGCGGTTGGCGTGGTCGGCAGTGCCAGTTTCAGCGGCCGATGAGCGCCGGGAGGTTGCCCGATGTTCCGATTGACATCGCTGGACCACATTGTGCTGCGGGTCGTCGACGTCGAGCGGAGCATGGACTTCTATACGACGGTGCTGGGCTGCAGCGTCGAGCACATCAACGACGAGATCGGTCTGTACCAGTTGCGGGCCGGCGATTGCATCATCGATCTCGTCGACGTGGCAGGCGTGCTCGGGCAGGAGGGTGGCCCGCCGCCAGGCCCGACTGCGCACAACGTCGACCATTTCTGCGTTCGGATCGAGCCATTCGACGAAGCCGATTTGCGTGCGCATTTCGCGGCCCACAGCGTCGAAGCCGGCCGCCTCTACAACAACTGGGGCGCCGACGGGCGCGGCCCGTCGATGTACGTCAAGGATCCCGACGGCAATACCGTCGAGCTCAAGGGTCCCCCGACTCAGCCGTACGACCCGGCTATCGGTTACATCGCAGCCCCGTAGGGGCAGTCAAGCAGGGACGGAGTGTCCCGCCCCAAGAGTTACTGTTTTCCTGTGTCGGCGTCCTTTCGTTTCTGGACGACCCTGCTCATGCTGGTCGGCGCCATCGTGCCGATCGCCGTAGCCGCGACAATGATCGGTGATCGCCCCGCATTGGCGCTGGCCATGTTCTTGACCGGCGCAGCAGTGCTCGTCATGGCTCGGTTCGCTTTCCGATGGATGCTCGAGGCGTCAGATTGACGACCCCGAGCTAGAGCGCTTTTCCGACATGTCGGCCGATCAACGCTTGGAGGGCAAGCGGATCGTTGTGACCGGGGCGGGGGCCGGGATCGGTGCTGCCATTGCGGAAACGGCACGTGGCTACGGGGCCAAGGTGTTCGGCGCCGACATCGACCGGGACACCGATGTCGACGGGCACTACGACGTCGCCGACGAGGCCGATGTGGCCCAGCTGTTCGCAGCCGCCGTCGAGCAGATGGGTGGCATCGACGGACTGGTCAACAACGTCGGCATCGCCGGCCCGACAGGCCGCGTCGAAGACCTCGATCCGGCAGCGTTCGATCACTGCGTGAAGGTGAACGTGGGCAGCACGTTCCGCTGCACTGCGGCGGCGGTGCCGCTGCTAGGTGCGGGCGGCTCGATTGTCAACATCGTTTCCACCGCTGGCATCTTCGGCTACCCGCTGCGGAGCCCCTACGCCGCCTCGAAGTGGGCGGTGGTGGGCCTCACCGAGACGTGGGCCATGGAACTCGGCGAGCGCGGCATCCGGGTCAACGCCGTCTGCCCCGGCACCGTCGAAGGCCCGCGCATGGACGGCGTGATCGAGCGGGAGGCAGCCGCCGCCGGCACCACTGCCGAAGAGGTCAAGGCCGGCTACACCGCACAGGTGTCGATGCACACGCTCGTCACCGGCACCGACATCGGTGAAGCCTGTTGCTGGCTGCTCTCGGATGCCGCCCGCTATGTATCGGGCCAAGTCCTCAGCGTGGACGGCAATACCGAAACCCTTCGCACAGTCTGAGCCACGTCGGCTGATCCACGCCGGCGGCGCGGCTTGCGTCAGGTCTTGAGTCCCGCCTTCAACCTGCGTCGGACCACAGCGTTGCTTCGTAGCCCGCTTCGAGGTTTTGGTCGATGGCGCTTGGCTCGGCCTGCAGCTCGTGCTGGGAGGCGAGGATCTCGCCCGCCGTGGGCACCTCGCCATCCGGCCACGTCGACGTGTCCCAGAGGTTGGCGCGTATCAGCGCCTTGCCGCAGTGGAGAAAGCACTCGTCGACATCGACGACCACGGCCGTCTTGGGCACCCGATCCCCCACCGCTGTCGCCGCACAGACGTCGGAGTCGGTGGTGAGCGATGCCGTGCCGTTCACCCGCACGGTGTGGTCGCTTCCGGGTACGAAGAAGATGAGACCCACTTGGGGGTTGTCCAGAAAGTTGGTGTACGAGTCGAGCCGGTTGTTGCCAGCGAGGTCGCCGAAGGCCAAGCGTGCGCCGTCATCGAGCACCCGGGCGAATCCGGGAGGCCCGCCACGGGGCGACGCGTCGGTCCCGCCCGGGCCATGGGTGGCCAGCACGCACAACGGCGACATCGCCAGGAATCGGGCCGACTCATCATCGATCGCCGGCACGTTCTTGTTGGCCACCAGCTTGGATGGCTGGCGGTAGATCTCCCGCAGTGCCGTGGAGTCGCTGACCCGTCCGTTCATCGTCCGTCCCTTTGCTGGTCTCATCCGTTCCGCTGCGTGGAACAGTTTGGCGGTCCCCAGACGCTCAGTGCTTCGTCAAAGCCCGCTGCACTCCTCGCATGCGGCACCTCAGACTCACCTCGGCAAGTTCGAGCGTCGCCGCAACGCCAGGCAACTGCGCACGTTCGGCAAGCGGGCGGGCACGAGATCCGCAGATCAGCAGTTCTGACGGACGTGGTCTCCCGTTGGGGTGCGGGGCTTGCGGGGCGGGGCTGGTGTGACCGTCCAGCCCTCGCCGGGGGGTGCCGGCGCCGTCGGCAGGTGCAGCACCAGGTTGTACTCGTGCAGCCGCTGGTGGTGGCTGTGGCACAGCAGCGCCAGATTCACCAGGCTGGTGGGGCCGTCGTCGAGCCAGTGCTGGATGTGGTGCCCGTCGCAGTGGATCGGCGCCCGGTCGCAGCCGGGCCACACGCAGCCTTGGTCGCGGGCGATCAGCGCCCGGCGAATAGCTGGCGGGATGGTGCGTTTCGCACGACCCACGTCGAGCACCTCGCCAGGGCCGCCCATCACCACCGGTATGACCCCGGTGTCGCAGGCGATCCTGCGCAGATCGGCCGCGCCGAGCACCGTGCCGGTCTCGGTAATCGCCGCAGCACCCGGAACCACCAGCAGATCGTTCGCAGGTCTCGACGCCGCGCATGTGCACTCGGGATCGGTTGCGCTGTGCGGGGAACTGCCGCGCAGGTTGTCCAGGGTGGTGAGCACGATCATCTGCGTCGGATTCGGCATCACCCAGCCGTCGTCACCCGAGCCCACGCCAGCGACAGTTGACCTATCGCGGGCTGCGGGTGCCGCTTCCAGATCACCTGGGGCCGACACAGCATCTCGAGCCGCAGAACCTGCATGCCCTGCCCAGCTGGGGCTCGAAGCGTCACCGCGAGCGGAGTCCGCGCCCTGCGCTGGTTCCGCGCTGCCGGTGCTCCTAGAACTCGCGTCACCTTCTTCCGCGCAATCAGCGCTCTGCGCGCCGGCGGCGGTGAGCAGCCACACGAGCGCATCGGCGGCGCGCTGGGGGACGCTGCGCCGCTGGGATTTAGGAAGGTCCTTGTCGCTGCGCCAGTTCCGCTCGATCGCGGCCACCAACAGGCGGTTGACGGCGTCGCCGGTCAGCGCATCGAACTTCGCACGCAAGTGCCACATGCCGTCGTGCGGGTCGACCCACATCGATGCCGACCTCGCGGCGCGCTGGCGAGCCCGCCGCTGCGCGTCGCTCTCGCGCCGCCACGCCGCCTCTGCGGCACGCACGGTCTGCCGTGTTTGATCAGCCGTCTGGCTCCTCGCCTGCTTGCACAGCTCGCGCCGCACGTCGTCGGGCACTTCTGCTGCGGCCACCATCGCGGCTTGATCGGAGTTGATTTCACCGCGCCCCAGCGCTTCCGCAACCGGTGGCTGGGCGCTCACAGCCTGAGCGTCGCGTTCGATCCGACGCGCCAGCGCACCGCTGACCGCGGTGGCGTTCACCAACGTTTCTGCCCCCGATGCCTCCCCGCGGCGGGCATGCAGCCGACGCCGTACCGCTTCGGCAGCCAGCGCGCTGCGTGACCCCTCCAGCACGTTGATGGCGCGCTGCACCGCCTGCGCGCACCACACCAAATCCTCATCGCCCACAGACCGAACCGCCGCCGCATCCACCAACGGACCCCCACCAACCAGCGGCCCCACCGCAGCATCGACCGCGCACCGAACTACAGCACCACCGCCGCCATCCACGTCACCGCCACCGTCACCACCGCACTGCAGCGCCAACCGCGCACGCATCTCCGCCAGGCAGGCCTTCCCCGCAGGGCGGCCGTCCGGACCACGCCGGACGGTCGCTGGTCGGCTTCCCACGGCGGAGGTCATGACGGTCAACGTAGAAGGGGGGTGTGACATGTGTTCGTGGCACCGACTGCCGCCGTCGCCCTACCGTTCGGTCATGGCCGAAGCGACCCGAGTGAGCCGCCAGCCATGACCACCCGCTGCGTCGTCCTGCCCAGAGGCATCAACGTGGGCGGGCACAACCGGGTCCCCATGGCCGAGCTGCGCCCCAAGCTGGTCGACGCCGGCTACGCCGACCCCGTCACGATCCTCCAGAGCGGCAACATCATCGTCACCGCCGACCAGCCCGACGATGCCCCGGGCCCGTCCGCAGTAGCCGCCGCCGTGGCCGCATCCGTCCAGCAGCTGCTGGCCGACGAATTCGACGTCCACGTGGCCTGCGTGGCCCGCACCGCCGCCGAGATCGAGGCCATCCTCGAGCGCAATCCCCTCCGCCACCTCGCCGATGACGGGTCGCGCTACCTCGTCAATTTCCTGTCGGACGAACCGAGCCCCGGGGCCGTGCGTGAGCTCACCGAGGCCGACCACACCCCCGAAGTCCTCCACGTCGAAGGCTCAGAGGCATACGTCTGGGCGCCCGACGGCATCAAGGCGCTCCGCCTGACGTACGCACATCTCGAGCGTCACTTCGGCGTGACAGCCACGGCCCGCAACTGGAACACGCTCGAACGCATCGCAGCCAAGCTCTAACCGTTCAGTCCTGACCGAGGTTGATCGGTACCAGCGGTCGACTGACGACGGTTGCGTGGAAGCTGTCTGTTCCTTCGGCGATCCAGTCGGCCGGGCGGATGGCGTCCTCGACCGGACGGCCGAGTCGTTCCTCGGCAACAGAGAGCGCTGCGTAGAGCCGGTCGCGATCAGGCGCGCCGAGCACGAGGACGTCGATATCGGCGACGGGACGTTTGGCTCCCTCCCCAGTCCAGCAAGCTGCCCACGAGCCAAAGATGTACGCGGCCTCAATGCCGTCGATGTCCTCAAGAACCTCAGCGAGCACTTGCGGCGGGCCGAACGCCTTGACCAGCACGTCGGCGAGCCCCCGGTAGTAGGGACTGTCGGTGTCGGCTCGCACGAGCCGGACGTTGCCGATTTTGCGGCTCGTGACGATTCCGGCCGCTTCGGCTCGCTCGATCTCACGGTGCACGGAGCTGATCGGAACACCCGCCATGGCTGCGATGTCCGTGACGCTGGCTTCGAGCTCGGGATCGCCGAGCAGCAGAGCAAGAATCTCGCCCTGCTGGCGTGACCGCAGCAACGGCAGCAACTTCGGCGCCTCTGTCTTTCCCATATCTTGAGAAGCTTATTCCATTTAAAGGAAATACTGCGACGTGACGATAGGTCTCATCGATCCGCAGCTCGCGCTACTCCCTCTGCCGTGGGGACGTCGACGATTCGTATCGACGCAACTCCGAGAGCGCCCGCCGCTTGGCTTCGTCGATTCGGCGGGCTCGCTCGGGATCGCGTCGGGCCTCGTCTCGCAATTCGCTGAACTTCCTGGTGCTCGGCATCAGCAGAACTCTCCTGTTCGCTGCGCTCGCTCAACCCAGTCCGGGCCCACTTCAGCCACGACCTGACGACGTTCGCGGCCTAAACGCTAAACAGCCCCGACCGAAGTCGGGGCCGTCGGACCGGGGTAACGAGCCCCGGTGGGGTGCGCTCATCGTACCAAAGGCATCGGTGGCTGAAGCCATGGGGAACCGGGCGACTCAGGCGACCTGGACGGCATCGTAGAGCCGGCTCGGCAGTTCCGCCGGAAACGACAGCACGAGGTGCCGGTTCAGCCCGGACGCAACGCGAGCAAGGGTGTCGATCCGGTTGCGTGCTCCCCCGCCTTCCTCAAGGCGCGAGATCACCGATTGCGTCGTGCCCATGCGCTCGGCCAGCTCGCGCTGGCTCAGGCCCGCCTGCACTCGCAGATCATGGATGAGCTGACCCAACGCAAGATCCTGCTCGACGACAGCTCGCGTCGACGGGGAAGGCTCGCCGCGGCCAGCCTTGACATCCTCCCAGCGAGATCGATTAGCCACAGCTCGACTCCGTCACGATCGGCAGCACAGCCCATCATCGCACTAATGCGATAATGCCATCAAAGCAATTTTGGCGATTCAAGAGCCCAAGCCGCCACGCTCAGAGCAGGTACGCGTGATCGTGTACGCGTTGGCAGCATTGCGCGAACGCTGACGTGAGCGCACTCGGCCACACAAGCCGTTCGAGCACATCTTCGTAAGCTCGCTCGATGTCCGGCTGATCCTCCCGCCAGGCTGGGCTGGCAGAGAACCCAGCCGGTGGCCGGTCGATGCTGGGAAGGCCCGCAGCCATCGAGTGCCGTGCAACTTCACGAGCAAGCACATCGGTCTCGTGCTGTTCGAGGCTGCTCATGACGGCCGGGCTCCGCAGCAGCGCATCAACGTCGTAGTAATGGCGCGCAGTCTGGCGGCGCCGTTCGGAGTCCCCGACGGTCGCCGCGTGGTGCAGGATCATCATCTTCTCGACGAGCGTGCGAACAGGATCCAACACGAGCAATGAAATCGGCTCGACCTCTTCGAAGTCAGAGGCGAGGCCGGCTCGCTGGGAATACTCGGCGATGAGAGATTGAATCGGTCGCCGATCGCACGGCAGGGCACCGCCGCGAGTTCCGAGTTCGAGCAAGACTCCGCTGGTCACGCCCTCGCTCGGCGCTGCCGTCGGATAGTGCAGCCTCACCGAACGCTTGACACCTGCTGTGGCCGTTGCGACGTCCAGACGGCCCTCGATGCCGGTCGCCGCTTCGGCTCCTGCGATGAACTCCTTGAGCATGCCGTCGCGCCGCTTCTTGCCAGCCTCCGGCAGCACAATCAAGAGGTCGACGTCCTCGGAGAAACGCTCGATGAGCCGATGCGCCTTCGACAGGCTCGTCCCGCCTTTGAAGATCACCGAGCAGCCGTTGCGGCGCGAGACGTCCGCGACACCCCGCAGCGTCTCGGTCACCCAGTAATCCTTCTCGACATGTGACGCAGGGATCCCCGACACATCTGACACCGCGCTCGCGTACGCCGCTAGTTCGTCCAGGTCGTCGCGCAGTCGGAAGCTCACAAGCCGAGCCGACGTTCGATGGCCTGCCAGCGTGTGCGGGCTGCCACGTGATGCTCGTCGTCGATCTGCTCGCAGACCGCACGCGGCCGGACGGCTTCGGACTCAACCAGGCCTACGACAGCAGCCTCGACATCGTCCCAGCTGACCTCGACGTATCGAGTGCCGTCGCGCATCAGCTCGATCACGGCGACTTCAAGCGGCTCCAGCTCCCGGAACCGACGCTCGACAGACCTCGCCGCAAACACCACTCCTCGGGGAGGCCGATGAGCACGGCCGGCGACCGCCACCGCCTCCACAGAGGGAACCTGCGTCGTCAAGCCCAGTGCTGTTGCAGCCGAGAAGCCAGCTGGGCCGGCCCCGGCGCCCGCTACTGCCATCCCGACCGCGAGTGGCGCCGGAGGCACCATCCCAGCCCGTGTCTGGGGCCCCTTCCAGTACAGGCCCTTGTGGGCACGCATCAGCTCATTCCGGCCTGCCAGCCGCGCCAGCTCGCAGTCGACTGCGTGACCTGGTGTCGGCAGGTCACTTCGCGACAGAAACGACCGCACCGGCAGGCGCTCGACATGCTCACGGACCGTCTCCGCAACGCTCATGAGAAGAAATTGTATCGATAAATTCTCACACTTGCGGAGCGAATTAATTGGCGCCGAATCGGATCTTCACTCCGCCCTGAAGCATCGCCGTTGCCCTAGCTCGCCGCCGGCGCCGGCAGCTCGTCCCACAGCTTGCCCTCGAGTTCGCGGCCGCCGGCCTTGGGCGTGCGGCCTCCCCACTGCTTGAAGAAGAACGCCACGCCGGCCGAGATGCAGGCGTCGCGCAGTTCGGTGACCCAGTCCAGCTCCATGGGCCGGGCGCCGGCACCGGACTCGCCGCCGGCGATCACCCAATCGATGCCCGCAAGATTGAGCTCGCCGAGCGGGCCGAGCAGCGGCTCGGCGCTGACGAACCTCACCGCTGCGGGAACCTGGCGCAGGTGGTCGATGCGGAACCCGTACCGGCGAGTCTCGACGCTCACGCCCATCCACAGGTTCGGCGGCCAGTCGAGCTCAGGTGCGATCCGGCTCAGCCGCTGCGCTCGCTTGGTGAGCACCTGGTAGGTGTGCTGGGGCGTCTCGCGGATCACCTCGAAGACCTGCGCGATGAACCCCGGCGGCACATCGTCGTGAAAGAGATCGCTCATCGAGTCCACGAACACGAGGCGGGGTGCGCTCCAGCGTCGAGGCACATCGAGCGACGACCGATGCAAGGTGAGCCTGAAGCCCGGCCCGCTCGTCGACGGGTCGCCGTCGTTCTGGTACTTCGGCGACCCCATCGCCTTGAGCCGCTTGGCCAGCGTCTGCGCATAGCAGCGGTCGCAGCCCGGCGACACCCGATCGCAGCCCGTGGTCGGGTTCCACGTCGCCTCGGTCCACTCGATCCCCGATCTGTCAGCCACGCCCCAACCGTACGGACGGGGTGTGACAGCTCTCCGTGACCGACACGTCTCCGACGGTCGCTGTGGCGACATCAACCGTCTGCCCAGACGCTAAACAGCCCCGGCCGAAGCCGGGGCCGTCGGACCGGGGTAACGAGCCCCGGTGGGGTACGGACATCGTATCGGAAAAACGACTTCAGTCGAAACTCATTTGCTCCCTACTGTCAGCCCACCATGCGCGTAGAGAGAGTTGTCGCCTATATCGACGGGTTCAACCTCTATCACGGCCTCATGGACGCCAAGCTGGGCACCTCGCGCTGGCTCGACCTGAGGTCCATGTGCACAAGACTGCTCAGCGCCCAACAACACCTTGACCTCGTCCGCTACTTCACGACTCGTATCAGGAACAACCCTTCGCAGCACAGTCGCCAGCAGACCTACATCGACGCGCTGCTGGCGCGAGGCGCGGTCGAGATCGATTACGGCCACTTCCTCTCGCAGTCCGCGCGCTGCCGGACCTGCGGTGCGACATGGAGGCGGAACGAAGAGAAGAAAACAGACGTCAACATCGCCGTCCGGTTGCTGGAGGACGCATTCGACGATCTCTTCGACATCGCCATCATCGTTTCGGGTGACAGCGATCTTGCTCCACCCATCGAGTCGGTCCGGAGGAGGTACCCGTCCAAGACCGTCGTTGTCGCGTTCCCGCCGCAACGACACTCCGGTGAACTCAGACGCGTGGCTGATACGGCGTTCCCAATCGGTCGCGGCATCATCCGCTCCTGCCGCCTTCCCGACCCGGTGATGCAGGCGAATGGTCACCGGCTGCGCGCGCCGAAGGGTTGGCTGCCCTAGTCGGGCGAGGCCGAACGCCGGCGGTCAGACGGCGGCGGTGTCGTAGAAGTGCTTGACGATCTCGAAGAACTCGTCGGCGTCGCTTGAGCTGTAGAGCAGTTCAGGGCCTTGGGGGGCGACGCTGATGAATGGTGAGTCGTAGATGCGGCCGGGATCGATGGTGCCGTTGTCGGCGAGGTACTCGATCACCATCTCGACGAAGCGGATCTGGTTGGCGCTGTAGCGCTTGTCGTCGAGGAACTTGTCGAACGCTCGCATCGCTGCGGCCCGGTCCAGCCCCACCAGCGAACGGATGAACAGCCCGAAGCTGCCGGCACGTTTCGAAGCCTCGGCGAACGTGTCGGTATCGCCGATGCCAGCCCCGACCAACACCCGCTGCAAGGCCTCCATGTCGACCAGCGTCAGCGTCTCGCCGCTGCGCACCTTGGCCACCACGTCGTCGGCCAGGTTCTCCTTCAAGAAATGCTCGGCCTTCTTGCGGAACTGAGCGAACTCGTTGCTGTCGACCGCTCCCCCGGCACCCGGCAGCACGACCACTTCTGGCTCACCGAGCTCATCGGTGAAGTCGCTGTAGAGCACGTTCTTCTTCGTGCGCTCGATCAGATGGACGAGGCCCCGGAGATGCTTGCGAGCGTCCTCGAGCATGGGATAGGTGGCATCTACCCACCACTCATCGGTCTGGATGGCGGTGATCAACTCCAGCTGCTTGACCACACCAGGAATCGTCGTGCCCAAGTCCTCCAGGGCCGACGCCACACCGATGATGCGTCTGCGCTGCCGCTCGAACGGCTCCCGCCGCAGCAGGCTCAGCTCCGCATTCAGCATCACGACGTCGAAGCGCTTGGCGTCCTCATCGTCGGCGCGTAGCTGATCGGGCAGCTTGGCGACCCGGTCGTTCAGCGCTGCGAGGTCCTCGAGCGACACCGCCTCCCAAGCAGCCAGCGAGCTGAACCGCTCTACAAGCTCCAAGTGAGGCCGCACCAAGAAGTTCTTCGGGTTCATCGACGCGACCGCCTCATGCAGCGTCGCGGCAACTTCAGCCCGTTCGTCGCCGAGCGATTCGATGGAGCCGAGCGCCTGCAGCAGCTCCAGTCGCGTGCTGAACAGCATCTCGCCCAGCGACTTCACGCCCGCCTTGTCCGCCGGCACCAGCTCCTGGCTGAAGTACTCCAGGTTCTGGCAGAAGTCGAACACCTTGAACTCGGTCTTGTCGTCGCCGGGCCCGAACAGGTCCGCACACAGCCGAGTCCCCCGCCCCAGCATCTGCCAGAACTTGGTCTTCGACCGCACCAGCTCGAAGTACACGAGATTGACCACCTCGGGCACGTCGATGCCGGTGTCCAGCATGTCCACGCCGATCGCAATGTGCGGCGACTTGGCCTTGTTGGAGAAGTCGTCGATCAGGCTCTGGCCGTACTTGACCTGATAGGTGATGACCCGGACGAAGCCACCGGCATCCAGCGACGGGTAGTTGGCGTCGAAGCGCTCCTTGATGAAGTCGGCGTGGCGCTGGTTCTTGACGAAGACGATCGTCTTGCCCAGCCGATCGCCGCCGGCCACCTTGATGCCGTCGGTCATCAGGTACTCCAGCACCCGGTCGACGGTGTCCTTGTTGAACAGCCACTTGTTGAGCTCGGCAGCGTCGACCTCCTCGGGCGGGTCGAGCGGGTTGCCCTCGTCGTCCTCGCCCCAGTCGAGCTCGTCCCAGTCGCCCTTCTCGTCCTCGCTCAGGTCGTCGTACTTGATGCCCTCGCGCACGAACTTCAACGACACCGACACACCCCGCGGCGGCACCAGGTAGCCGTCCTTGATGGCGTCATCGAGCGAGTACGCGTCGGTGGGCACGCCGGTCTCGAGGTCGAACAGGTCGTAGGTATTCTTGTCCACCTCGTCCTTGGGGGTCGCCGTCAGGCCCACCAGCAGCGAATCGAAGTAGTCGAAGATGCCCCGGTACTTGCGGTACACCGACCGGTGCGCCTCGTCGATCACCACCAAATCGAAGTGCCCCACGCCGAACCGGCGGGTCCCGTCGGCCCGGTACTCGTCGATCTTGCCGACCATCGTCTGGTAGGTCGACACGTACACCCGGCCGTCCTCATTGCCTTCGGTCACCAAGTTCACCGGCGCCGAATCGGGCAGATGCGTCTTGAACGCGTTCACCGCCTGATTCACCAGCGCAGTGCGATCGGCGAGGAACAGCACCCGCTTGACCCACTGGGCACGCATCAGCAGGTCCACCAGCGCGATCACGGTGCGCGTCTTGCCCGCGCCGGTGGCCATCACCAGCAGTGCCTTGCGCTCCTCGTCGTTCCAGCCGCCACGCGTCCACGAAAATAGGCTCTTCGCGTTTTTTTGGGATGACGGTGGGTTGAGGGTCCTTGGGTAGGGGTCGAGGCCCTGCTGGGATCGGTGTTCGTGAGACGCCGAACCCTGGAGGGCCTCGATGGCGAGAGATGTTATGTCGGTGCGGCTGTGGCTGCCGCAGGTGCGGGTGCTGGGAGTGCTTGCCGATCTGCCGGAGCGGCTGGTGGTGCGGGTCGCCTCGACGGTGGTGCGCCCGAAGTGCCCGCACTGTTCGGCGCCGAGCGGGCGGACCCATGACCGCCGCGACAACAAGGTGCGCGACCTGGAGGTGTCGGGCCGGCCGGTGACGCTGATCTGGGAGCGGCGGCGCATGGTCTGCGAGCCGTGCGGCCGTCGATTCTGTGAGGACCACCCGGCGTTCGAGGGCCGTCTCACGGCCCGGCTGGCACGCCGTGTGGTCCAGGACGCCCAGGCGATGACGGTCAACGCGGCGGCCCGCCGGCACCGGCTGGGCTGGGGCCTGGTGAACGCGCTGGTGGTCGCCTGGGCGGGGCTGGTCGGCGAGCATCGCCGTCGGCGCAGGTGCCGGCTGCTGCTGGTCGATGAGACCTCGATCCGCCGTCGGCACCGCTACGTGACGGTGCTGGTCAACGGCGACACCGGCGAGGTGCTCGCCATGGTGCCCCACCGCAGCCAGGCAGCCCTGACGGCGTTCCTGGCCGCCCAGGGCCACAAGTGGTGCCGCGGCGTCAAGGTCGTCGTGTCCGACGGCTCGAAGGCATACAAGGCAGCCATCGACGCCCGGCTGGGCCACGCCCGCCACGTGCTGGACCGGTTCCACGTCATCAGATGGTTCGCAGCCGGGCTGACCGCGGTGCGCCGAGACGTCCAGCGCCGCCCCGAAGGCGCCAAGCCCCGCTTCGACCCCGACGTGTTCCGGGCACGGTTCCTGCTCATGCGCAGACCCGACACCCTCGACGCCGCCGAGCGGGAACGCCTCGACGGCCTGTTCGCCGCCCACCCTCGGCTCAAAGCCGCCTGGGACGCGCTCGGCGAGCTGCACAACCTCTACCTCGCCAAAGACCGCAAAGGCGCCCTCGAAGCGCTCGACCGGTTCGCCGACATCTACGGCACCGGCCAGATCCCCGAGTTCAGCGGCATCGTCGACACGTTCCTGGCCTGGCACGAACAGATCCTCGGCTGGCACCGCGCCGGGCGGCCCAGCAACGGCCCCATCGAAGGCACCAACAACCTGCTCCAAGTCCTGCGCCGCAAAGCCCACGGCTTCACCAACCACGCCAACTTCGAAGCCCGCGGCATCCTCACCACATAGCCTGACCCCACCGAGCCCAGCAGCCCCATCCCAAAAAAACGCGAAGGCTCGACTTAGGTGACGTCGACACACATGCACGGATCGACAGCATTCACCGCGCCCTCAGTCTCAAGATTCGCCGCAACTGACGAGCGGTGACTCTGAACACTGCCAGTCCAACGACGCTCTGGACCGTCGCTGCCATATCTGACTTCAGTTGCCAGCGCCTTCGTCCGGCCCGACATCAATGAGTTCACACAGTTCTTCCACTGTGAGGGTCCGGTCCTTGGGCCGATGGAGCATGGCATGGCAGTTGGGGCACACCGGCCTCAGGTGCTGGATTGGGTCAAGCCGGTAGTTGGGGTCGCCGGCGATCTCGTGCAGCGGCGTGACGTGATGCACGTGCATGAAGCCTCTGCCGAGTTCACCGTATCGCTCCTCGAAGTCGAGGGAGCACACTTGGCACCGACACCCGTAGTAGCTCAGGCATTGCGCACGGGCCCATCTGCTGCGCTCATACCGGTTCACTTCTGCGCGACTGATCGCCCCTTCCGGCACTGTTCGGCCCCCAGACACTTGCACTCCTGCCTCGTCACCTGAGAGTGACGGGGGTTGCTCAAGCAGGTCCTGCCAAGCCTGCCGCAATGAGGCCGCTTCTCCGTCCGAAAGCCGTTGGCCGGACCCTCGCGGCGCATGCTCAAAGAACCTCGGCGCGACGTAGCTGCGCAGCAGCTCGACCGGCAGGCAGTCCTCGGCAGCCACCCAGTGCTCCCATTCGACATCGATCCAATTAGTCCCATCGGCAGGATCCTCGTAGACCTCGCTGGTGGCAGTGCCGCTCGCGATGATGCCGCCCCCGGCGCCGTGCAGGAACAAGATCAAGTCGTCGCCCTCGTCGATGCCACTACTGCGTGAACCCGTCGACCACCAACCATCCGATTTGGCGTCGCCTTCTGTCGATCGAATCTTGTCCAGCCAATACTCCCGGTGCTCGTCCAGCTCGGCAGGGCTCATTTCGTCCGGCCGGGGATTCCACGTGAGCACGAACATCTTGCGTTGCGCGCCGGCACCACCTTGCGAAGACGCACTGAGCTTCTGCAGGCCCTTCCGCAGCTTGCTGACCACTGTGGGCGCGCGCCGCTTCACCTCGGCCGAGACACGCCTGCCCTGCCCGTCGATTCCTTCCTTGTGTCGAGTGGCAACTGCGAGAGCGCGCTCACAATCGACAGCCGTCATGGCTCGGCAGTGCCTCCCACCGCTGCGCTCCCGATAGATGACAAGACCGATCTCATCGGCTTCGGGATGGGTTGTCCAGATGTGGCCCAGCGGCAGTACGACGTACGGCTCGCCGTTATCGAAACGCCCGATCGAATAGCTCTCAGGTCGAGAGCGGTGGGTGCCGGTCACGCGTCGCCGTCGCCGTTGCCCATTTGCTTTTCGAATGCTTGGCGGACCAAGGCCATCACGTGCGGCAACTGGGTCAAATCGCCGAAGTGGACCTCGACATCGCCATTCCCCCATCGTCCCAGGTTGGTGACGTCCTTGGCCAGATGTCGCGGATCGTGGAGTTCGTGGAACTGCATATTGAGCGCGAGTCGAAGCCGGGACGCCTGAGGAACAACGTCGACAAAATTGGTCTCCGCCTTGTACGCGACGTAGAGCTTGAGGTACTCCTCGGCCACCACGGGGCTCAGCGCGAGCACCTCGGCACGGAACGCATCGAACAGCGAGCGGCTGGTGCCGCCCGAGGCGAGCTGCGGATGGTCGTCGATCGTGTAGGTGTTGGGCAATCCCCGCTCTGGTTGCGTGCGGTACTGCGCAAGCTGATCCTCTGGCAGATGCACATCCGCCCACACCATCGCGGCGATCTCGGCGAGGTGACGGGCGCGGGCCTGGATCGCCAGTTCGTCCCATCGCTCCAGCGTTCCCAGCCCTTTGTTGAGCTTCAGAGGGCTGTCCTTGAAGCCACCCTCCATGTCGCGCTTCTCGGCGAATGAACGGTCGCTGTACTCGGAGTTGTAGCCAGTCAGCGTGAGATTGCCGAGAGTATGCAGGAAGGTCTCATGGACTCGCTGCCATTCCTCGCCGAGGTCCTTCTGCCACTGGGCCGACACAGCCGGGTTCTGCGGCATGATGTGCTCGATGGTGTACTCGTCTACGGGAACCCTTTCCTTGCGACCATGGTTCTCGAAGCGGCGTAGCCAGTAGCTGCGCCTCGGGAAGTTGTAGACATCTCGGCTCTGGAGCTCGCGCTTGAATTCCTCGTCCCGCGGGAATCGCCGATACGAGGGGAGCAGAAGAAACCGAGCCTTGATGCTCTCGAGGTAGCGATCCTTCTGAAGGTCACGGGAGAAGGTCGCGAACGTGTTGTTGAGCGAGTTCGTAGGGATCGAACAGACCGCCCGCCGGAACACATACGACTCGATCAGTCGAACCGCCTGACAGAACTCGTCTCCGCTCAGCTGACCAGCGCGGTAGTCGTCATACAGCTCAAGAAGCAGCGGGTAGGCGACGTCGACTCTCAGTTCGCGGAGATCCCGGAAGGCTGCACCGAGAACGCCGCCGGGTTCTTGGTCGAGGGCCATCGAGCAGTAGTGGCTCGCGAACCGATGTACATCGGCAACCAGTTGGCCGATCCCTTGCGGCGCGATCTGGGGCCGGCGGGCGTATGCCTTGAACGCCTCGTAGACAGCGCTGATTTTCGGAATCTCGCCGGTCTTCAGGGTGAGGTAGTGGCGCATGAAGCTGTCGAAGTGCGTTCCATACGACTTCTGTCCGAAGGCAACTTCCATCGGACGCCAATGTCTCTCGTAGAGCTGCTTCTGCTCCGCAGGTGGCAGTCCCATCAATACGAAGTTGCGAATGAGATCGGCCTGACTCAGTTCGCGACCAGTCGAGTTCATGCTCTCGAAGATGAGCTGCGGGTTGTCTTGATCCCGACTGAGGGCGATATCGACGATCATCAACTTCGCAAGTCCGCTGCAGAGTGGCTCAAGATCGTCGCCCAAGGCGGAGATCTGCTTCTCGAAGAACTCAAAGTTCTCATGGATGCGCCACGATTGGTCCACCGGAGGTGGCTTCTGCCCCATGAGAGAAATCAGGCTCTCCTTGTCGGTCTGGGTCAGGAGGAGCTTGAAACGACGCTCGTCCTTCTCTAGGTCATTCAGCAAGTAGTAGTTCCGGATCTTGAGCGCGGAGAAACCATCAACCGGCTCATCGTCCCCGACGTGCCGCGCCAGCGCCTCAAGCATCAGCATCGCTGTTGTGAGACGCTGCTGCCCGTCGATCACCAGCAGCGGTGGCCGTCGCGTGACGTGGTGAGCTCCCTCACCGATGTAGACGATCGAACCGACGAAGTGCGTCGTGACTTGTTCGTTGCCACCGGTGCGAAGAACGTCATCCCAGAGCTGCTTGCACTCGCGCTCGGTCCAGCTATAGGTGCGCTGATACACGGGAATGACGAACTGCGGTGAATTCTCCAGGAAGTCGAGGAGCCGGGTTTCAGTCGCCTTCATTATTGGGGTCCTCCAAGAACGCTCGCAGGCAGTGCCTCGGTCACGCCCGGAGCGTATGTGCAACGTGGTGATCCGGCCCGGACGACACGCTGGCCGCGGACCGAGGGTCGTCCTACCGCGGACACGAACGTCGCCCGGAGAGCATGGCCGCGACGAGTCACACTCTCCCGTCCAAAGACGCTGACGCTGGCGTCGCTACCGTGCGGTACAGGGCCGCAGCTTCGGAGGCCGGCATGGAACGAGCCGACGTGCTGAAGAACTACGCAGCATTCGAAGCTATGCGCGCCGAGCTCGAAGCAGACCATCTTGGGCAGTTCGCCGTGCTGCACGGCGGTCAGCTCATTGGCACCTACGTGAGCATTCGCGAGGCCCGAATCGCCGGCAACGCACTCTGCGGAGTCGGGAACTTCACCACCCAAGAAATCCGACCTGAACCGGTCGACCTAGGAATGATCGCCGCGGCCTTGATCTGACCCGGCCGACGACATTGGGCGTGAATTCCGCCCGCCCAGATGACGCGGCAAGAAATAACCCCGCCAGGCCCGGCGAGGCCGAGACGGCGGGGAGGAATAGTCACACGATACGACGATTCTCCAGCGAAGCCATCCTGGGCTTCAGGGCGTTGACGATCGGTTCAGGAGAGTTGCGATCCAGCGAGAGCTGCATCACGCAGCCAGTGAGCTCTCGAGCTCGACTGCGTCCCTAAAGGCCGCCGTGTCAAAGCCCGGGTAGAGACCGGCGACCGCCTCATAGTCGCCGAGGCTCTTGTAGAGCGCGGCGGCCGACAGGGTTGTGATGCGCGAGCCGGCGAGGTGCGGCTCGCCTGAGACCCGGCCCGGAACGATGCGCAAGTTCGGGCGGGGGCGGATGAGGTCGGGCCCGCGGCGATCGGCGACATCGAACGGACCCAAGAGGTCCATCGACTTGAGCAGGGCCGCCTGTCCCGTCTGGTGCGGGACGCCGTCCACGTCGACCCAGATCTTGCCGGAGGCATCGACCCACAGCGGCGACGTCAGCCGGCCGCCGCTGTCGTCCCAGATGTCCAATCCGTGCCTCTCCAGCTCGGACAGGGCCTCACGTACCCGCGGCATCGGGCTCGCTGGAACGCTCGCCTCGGTCTCGAACTTCGGATGCCGCAGCCAATAGACGATGCGCAGCGCCATCAGGTCGGCGTACGACCAGAGCTTCACCCGAGTGGGTGATACCGACGGGGTCACCAGCCCGTTGCGAGCCCACAGGTACACCGTCGACTGCGGCACGCCCGACAGGGCCGAGGCGCGGTGAGCCTCGTAGCAGCCGTCGAATGCGGCGTTCAGGCGTGCGGAGAGCGGCTCGTAAGCGGTCATCGATCTGATCTGGCTCCGAGTCCCGGCCGTGAACGGCTCTCACCAGTGCCGAACTGCGCCTCAATGTACCTATGGCGGTAAGCGGCGAAGAATGGTTTTCGGGCGAGGCGCGGCCCCGGGGATCGCCACGCCGAAACGAGAGCAGGACGCACCCGGGCATGTCGGCGGCTGCATCCAGGCATCGGGGTGAGGGCCTATTGCCAGAGGTAGCCGCATTTGGTTTGGGATGACGGTGGGTGGCTGTGACCGGTAACGGTGCCGTCGGCGCGGCGGGTATGGGTGTGCTTGGGGTGGCCGGCGTGCCAGTGGGTGCATGACGCGGTGCTGCCTGGCTCGGCGCTGTTCGGGTCGTTGGTGGCGACGTCTTCGCTCTCGGAATCGGTGCCGGCATCAGACTGGGCCCGCGATGCTGACGGGGATTCGACCGGTGCGGCGCCGGTCGGCGGGGTGCCGGCCAGGCCGTCTGGAGGGCTGGCTGCGGCGGGGTCGCCCGCGAAGTCGGCGCCGGTGCAGCCGTCGATCAGCGTCTCGATTGCGGCTTGCTCACGGCGGTCCACGCTGAGCTCCCAGCGCGTCTTCACTGCGACCCAGTCGGCGGCGTAGCGGCATCGGTACTGCGTTCTGGGCGGCAGCCAGTCGGCGGGATCACCCGCACCCTTGCTGCGATTGGTGCTCGCGGTCACGGCGATCAGCGATCGGGGATCGTCGAGGTCGTTGCCGAAGCGCCGCCAGGTTGCCGCTGTCCACGCATAGCCGCCCGATTCCCACGCCTCGGCCAGCGGCACCAGATGGTCGATGTCGAGCTTTGACGCATCCGCAACCACCAAGTTGTCGTACGCCGAGTGCCACGACCCGTCCGCCAAGCGCTCAGCGGCAAGTACCCGTTCCCTCGTGGACATCCCGCCGCTGTACAACCACCCGCCGAACACGGCGTCACGGTCATAGCCCGATCGGTGCTCAGCTTCCACCCGCAGCCGCTCGAACAGCCCGATCACGCTGCGGCGGCGTTCGAGGTCTGTCGCCTCGGCCTCGGGATCACGAATCGACGCCTCAGGAAAGGTGACCGGCGGCAGCACCTGACTACCGGCCGCCGAACTGCCCGAGTCGGCGATCGGCTCGCTCTCCGGGGCGGCCGCCGTGGCGACCTCCGAGGTGTCCGAAGCCGGCGAGTTGCTGGCATCAGCCGAGGCAGAATCCGGCAACGCGGACGAAGAACCGGCATCCGCTGCGGCACCTGGGTCCGATGAAACGGTGGCGTCTGGACTGGATGCCCGCCCTGCACCGGCCGCGTTGCTGGAGTCGGGCGTCGAAGCTGCAGCTGGCGTCAGTGCCGAAACGGGTGTTGGGTGAGTGTCGTCGGCTATCGACGAGCCCTCGCCCCCAAGCCCGCACGCCACCGCCCAGAGGGCGCACACGCACAGCAGCGCCGGGCACCGGAAACCGAGCACGTGACGCAGACGCCGGCGTCGGCGCCCACCTGTCTTCACGAGGCCGCCGAACGAAGCCGGCCTAATCGCTGCGACTGAACAACTGCGGCTCTCCGACGAGCTCCTCACAGCCGTTCGATTCCAGCCACGTAGCTGCGTTCAGCAAGATGTGCAGCTCCTCATCGTTGATGTGTCGCACGTCGGGGTGCACATGGTGGCGCGCAACACGTCGCACGGCTTCGTGCAGCGGAAACCCCTGATAGCTGCGCTCAGTTGCCATGCGGGAGAGTTTCGCGCACCGCCAGCAGCGGCCATTGGATCAACGCGTCCGACTCTGCGCATTGCTCAGGCCATGGAACTGGGAGTGATCTCCGCGGCGGCCTGTGCGGTATCGCTGAGATTGACCGGTGGCGCTACGTGGTGCCGGCGTGAGGTTCGTCGGTCCATTCCGAAGAGGTCGGGTCCCAGGTGCCGTGGTGCCGGCCCGCGAGGACGGGGTTGATGAGTCTGCCGACGAGTTCCGCAGCGCCGCGAGCGGTGGTGTGTTCAAGGTGTGCTGCCTGTCTTGCAGCCTGTGCATAACCGCGCTCCCAGTCCGGCGAAGGGAGCGTGACGGCAGTCGGCGTGGGCAAGCCGCGAAAGGCGTACTCGCTGAGCAATGCCGTGCGGAGCGCATCGGCGCTGACCACCTGGGTCTCGGCGATGATGGCCAAATCAACGAGATCGCGGTATCGGGTGCTCGGCCGACCTCGGTAGGTGTCGAGCATGGCAGCGTGCTTATCGGCGATGTGGTCGACGAGCGGGTAGACGCGGTATCTAGCGGTCGGCAGCCCAGGCACTTCGACCGGTTGGATGGGGTCCACGGACTCGGGCTCCGCTGTCATGTTGGAGACGACCACGAGATCGATCTTGAATCGTTCGAATTCTCGTTCGCCAAGGAACGCCGTGGCCGTGAGAGAGGCTGCGTCCTCGTGCGGCGAGGGAGCACGGCGGGCGTTGATGTCGAATGTGAAGTAGTCGCCAAGGGTGTCGGCTGTGCCAAGCCGCTGTAGTGCTTCGACAGCCGTCGTGACGCCGGTTCGACCGAACAGGTCGACATCGAGGCTGTAGCGGGCTCGGCCCGGTACCCGGGCCAAGAGGCCTGTGGCTCCTTTGAGCACCCACCGGTCGGGGTCTGCGATGAACAGTCGCGAGAGCAGTCGGTCGTATGTGAAGTGGCGCCGTATCTCGCTCGCTGCGATGCCGCCCTCGGCAGCGCAGTCGGCAATTCGAGCGGCGAGGGCTTGGCGGAATGCCTCGGGCGTGCGATAGCGCTGGGCTGGAGTGTCGCCGACGGCCGGGTCAGCCATGAAACGCCGGAGCCGGGTGCTGGGCAGCTTGGGCTAGCAGCGCTTCGATGTCGTCGTGGCTGACGGCGAGGCGGTGGGCGAGTTGGTCCTTGCTGACCGCGCCGACGCGGAGCGCGTCGTCGAGGAACCGGCCGACATGGCCCCCGTCGGTGCGCGCAGCAAGCAGGTCGACGGCTGTGCGGGCCACGGTGGTCACCGCGAACCCGTCCTTGACCTCCCAGTCCGCTCGCGGCACGCCGCCCACGCGGCGATACACCGTCACAAGCCCACCAGTCTGGATGCGCCGCGCTGAGGTGAACGTGTGGCCGGCGCCGGCGAACACCCCCAAGCCGTGAATCCGGGCTGCGGACCCGAGCGTGACCCACACCGTGGGCTGCATCACCCGCTCGCGAGGGCCGCGGGCGGGGTCGAGACGCAGCCATGCGATACGCAGGTCCGCGAGCGGGTCGTGCCCCGCACCGGCCACCCGGTACACGCCGTGGCCGACCCGCTCAATGAGCCCGCGCTGCACCGAGCGGGTGAGGTCGCAGTCGGGCACGCCGACCTCTGCCGCCTGAGCACGGGTGAAATAGCCATGCTGAGCTGCGGGCACGTCCCCAAGACGGCCGACCACGGTTGCGCCCAACGCTCTGTCCTTTCGCCGCGGGCCGCCGGCGTCCACAGCGGCACTCGAAATCGTACTGAATACCTTTCACAATGTGCAAGGTTTTCAGCAGACAGCGACACCAGCGACGATTCCGGTGACACGCCTCGAACAGCAAAAGGGGTGGCCAACGATCGCGAACGGCTTCTACCGGGAGTGGACTGCGCCTCAATGTACCTATGGCGGGAAGGGCCGAAGAATTGTTTTCGGGCGAGGTACGGCCCGGTGCGGGCTGTGCCCCGCCGGTGTGTCACGCTGGCCCATGGCGCGTATCGAGATGATCCCCGACGACTCCTGGGACGGCGAGCTCGGCGAGCTGCACCTCCGGGTCGTGGACCCCACCCACCGCCGGGTCGACAACATCCTGGCCGTCCACTCGCTCAACCCCCGCTCCATGGCCGCACACCAAGGCCTCTACGAATCGGCCATGGCCGGCACCGCCACGCTGCGCAAGGTCGAACGCGAGCTCA
Source organism: Candidatus Poriferisodalis sp. (assembly GCF_965219595.1). Classification (NCBI taxonomy): domain Bacteria; kingdom Bacillati; phylum Actinomycetota; class Acidimicrobiia; order Acidimicrobiales; family Candidatus Poriferisodalaceae; genus Candidatus Poriferisodalis; species Candidatus Poriferisodalis sp. Next base: position 1,554,647 of record NZ_OZ244781.1, on the reverse strand, counting down.
TCGCCCTGGTCGTCAGCCTCACCAACCACTGCCACTACTGAGTGGTCCACCACCGGCGCGGTCTGCGCCGCCTCATCGCCGACGACGAACTGGTCGCAGCCGTCGAGCACGACTGGACCACCGCCCCGCTGTCACCCAAGCGCACCGCCATGCTGGCCTACGCCGTCAAGCTCACCGCCGCACCCGCCGACATGGACGACGCCGACGTCGAGGCCCTGCGCCACGCCGGCTTCTCTGACCGCGACATCCTCGACATCACCGAAGTCGTCGGCTACTACGCCTACGCCAACCGCATCGCCGACGGCCTCGGCATCAAAACCGAGGACTGGATCCCCGACTGAGCGGCCTCGGACCGTCGCCCCCGGACTTGTCCGCACCGACGAGGCCGGATCGAGCACTAATGGTTCCGAGACACGCGTGCTGGCATCGCTATGGTGCAGTTCAGCGCAGCAACCTCGGAGGCCACCATGGAACGCGCCGACGTGCTGAAGAACTACGCAGCCTTCGAAGCCGTGCGCGCAGAGCTCGAAGCAAGCCATCTCGGGCAGTTCGCTGTGCTGCACGACGGCCAGCTCATCGGCACCTATGCGAGCATTCGCGAAGCACGAACCGCCGGCAACGCAAGCTGCGGAGTCGGAAACTTCACCACCCAAGAGATCCGTTCCGAGCCGATCGAACTGGGCACCATGGCCGCCGCCCTGGCCTGACACGGGTGACAACCTTCGAAACCGACATCGAACATGGCCGTTATGTGCGGTTCTATGTCGAAGTCAGCGCTCCGACGAGCGATCAGGATCCGGCCCGGTACAGGGCGCTTGTCGATACGGGCGCAACGACAACGGCGGCGACACATGAAGTGATTGAACGGCTCGGGGTTACGGCGAGCGGTATCGAGATCGTCAACACGCCCATCGGGCAGGTGCAGACTGACACCTTCGACCTCGACATCGCTTTGCCTGTTGACACGCCAGATGCGGCCAGCGCGTGGGGCGACGGCTACAGGTACGGCAGAGCGCACGCCGTCATCGCAATCGGGCTGGGTCGCCGTATCAGCGACTGCGACATCGTGCTCGGCATGGATGTGCTGTCGAGGCTGTGCTTCACCATGTGCGACGGCCGCTTCGAGATGCACTCCTGAACGGCACCCTGTCCAAACCGACTGGCTAGTAGGCAAAAGAAAACCCGGCCCCTCAAGGGCCGGGTGGTCTAGGTGCCCACTCTAGGTGATGTCGTTCGCGATGGCGAGGCAATGAGGCACAGACCTAGCAGCGGCTGGGATGGATTCGCCGTGACGCTCAGCTAGGCGGAGCTACTCCAGTTCTGCCGCCGTCACTATGTCGGCGGCCATGTGCCGAACGTAGGGTCGGCCTGGTCGGATCGAGCACCTGAATCACGTGCTCCAACGGCGAGAGGAGATGCATGTCGCCAAGTGCTGTGTCTCAGGGTGGTCGGATTGGCGCGGCCGACATCGTGGGACTGGTGGCGCCGGCGGGATCACCTGTGCGGGTCGGCATCGACGGGCCGGGCGGGTCCGGCAAGAGCAGGCTGGCTGCGGAGCTGGTCCGTTGCTGGCCGGCCGATGTCGCTCTCGTCCACGGCGACGACTTCGGACGGCCGACGGTCGACCCGGCCAGGTCGGAGCAGCAGATCGGCGGCCTCTTCGACCTCTCCCGGCTGGAGCGAGACGTGCTCGAGCCCCACGAACGCGGCGCGCCCATTCGATACCGGCGCTACGACTGGAGCACAGACCGTCCCGGCGAATGGGTCACCGCGCCACATGACAATGCGCTCATCGTGGAGGGCGTCTACTGCGCCCATCCGTCGATCCGCGACCGGTACCACTTCCTGATCTGGGTCGAAGCCGACCGCCCCACCCGGCTGGCCCGTGGGCTGGCTCGTGACGGCCAAGCTGCACAAACCCGCTGGGAAGACATCTGGATGCCCGTCGAGGACCGCTACCGATCCCAGCACCGCCCCGGCGACGCTGCCCACCTAGTGCTCGACAGCACTAACACGAGCGACAGCGACGAGCTGACGTTTCAGGTCACCGGCGGACGCCGCCTGCCGGAGTAACGCATCTGTTCGAGGTGAAGGTCAGGCGAGCTCGACTGCTTGGAGGCTGCTGCGGCTCGCGCGGTAGATGAACGGCCCTGGCAATTCGTGCAACCGTTCGATCCTTCGCCACTGCGTCATCAGAACCTCAAGCTGGCCCCAAACCGTCCCGGCATCGGCACTCGTGAGCACCACCAAACGAGCTCCGTGCTGAATGACCGCAGCCAATTCAGCAACCCGCTGACTGATTCTTCCATCACGCGTTATGGCAATCATCTCCTCGGCGGCTGTGTAGGGGATCCACACCGTGTCGGGTGTGTCCGTGGTGCTGATGGCACACGGCGCCCGTACCAAGCCGTGCATCTGCGCACCGGGATCTCCTGGAAAGGTCACGTCTGGTCTCAGCGCTCCGACGACCTTGGCAAGCCCGAGGATGTCCGCATCGAAGTAGAAGCGAACAGCGGCTGCCTTCACGCCGCGTGCTCAGCGGCACGCGATGTCTCGTAGGCGACAGCCCACCGGATGTTCTCGAGCGCCAGATCGAACTGTTCAGCCACTTCACTCTCGGTTTCGCCCCCGTCGAGATGTTCGACAATCGCCGACGTGCTGATGCCAGCGATAGCCGGCCTGCCGAACCGCCGGTCTGGCCGGCACCGGACCGGCGAAGCATCATCGGCGTGCGGCCGCCATGCGACCGGCCGGTCGTCATCCCATTCCACCCGCTTCACGAATGAATCAGCCGGAGGAAGCAGCAACGGCTGGTCGTCTACCAATGCGATAAGACGCAGTTCGCCGCGCAGTTCGCACAACTCTTGGAAACGGATGAGCAGCCGCCGCCCCTCGCCGACCCACGGCGTCGCGTACGCCAGCGGATGCGCCACTCCCAGCTCGTCCCTGAGGGCCGAGACGAAGTTGCGAATTTCATGGAGTCGGACCTGGAGCTTGCGCCGATACTGGCGCAGGAGTCCCGCTTCCAGGAACTCCGGCCAGGTGAGGCGGGTGTCGCCGGTTGGTTCGGTCCGGATGACCGGCTTGTAGTGATGGCCGCGACGCTCGCCGCCCTCCAGCCACCAACCAAGCGTGCTCCGGCTGACTGCGAGGATCGCGGCCGCGTCAGTCAGCGAATAGACGGGCTGGCTCAGGTCGAATTCTTGCGTTCCGTTCAGGATCCACTCCAGTTGCCGCAGTTGCCAAACATCATCACTACCACCAGATGCCTCCGAGCAGCGACAGGATTATCAGTACGCCGCAGCTCGAGCTCGAAGCGCAGATCGGAGAATTTGCCTTCGAGTTCAAGCGTCGGCGTGACCTCTGGCGAGCTGAGTCCGACAGCGACCGATAAGCGAACTCGTCGAATTCGCCCGCAGCTAGAAAGTCGTCGGCTGCTCGGTTGGTTCGCCGACGCCGGCTGCAGCGTCCTTGGTGGCGAGTGCCTTGAGCCGCCGACTCGATGCAACACCTACGAACGAAGTCGGCAACATCAGCACGGCGGCCAACGAACCCCACCATGACGGGACACCGAGATCCGGCGCGCCCATGCGCCCGAGCACCCACAATGCCACCGCCAACAACACCGGCACGGCAAACCCGGCGACGTAGGCGACGACGCCGGTAGCGGCCACAAAGCGGCCATCGGGCCAACGTGCTGCGCGCCACCAATCCGTCGAGCTGCCGGCCTCAGACGGCGAGTACCCGACTGTGGTGCCAGTCCACGCGGCACGCTCCGCCAACGAGCGGGCGCGAACGCTCACTACCCGCCCTGCAGCGATCGCCAGGGCCACAGCCAGCACGACAACCAACGCGGCTCCAGGCATCGTCGCGCTAGTAGGGATTCCTGCCAGCCCAAGCAACAAGATCCCGATTCCGGCGAGACTCCACGTGGCGAACTTGATCCACGCGGCAATTCCGTCATCCCGCGGGTGGATCAACCGCCCATCGGCCCAGCGAGGCCGACGCCCCGAGGACGGGGTCGATCTCGCCGACTCTTCGCGAGGGGAAGGCTCCGACTCAGCACTGACAATCACAGACATTCCCCTCAGCGGGCTCGGCGGGCCGCGGCGACCAGGCCGAATGCGAAACCGACGAACTCGATGAGCGCCAAGTTCAGCGCCGTGTGGAAGAACACGCCTGCGCTGTCGCCGGTGACGTTGGAGTGCAGGTCTGGGCTGTCGATGACGAAGTGCAGCAGGTAGCCGAACACGAACGAGGCGTACATCGAGGCGGCGAACAGCGCAGCGCCCAGCCGGAGGCTGCGGCGGAACGCCAGCCACACCGCGGCGAGCGGCAGCAGCGTCACGACGATCGCGATGTACACCTGTTGGGCGGCCGGAATGGGCACGTCCGCAGCAGCGTGGCTGTAGGTATGCGTCAGCCCGACGCCGAGATGCAGCGCAGCGATCCCGGCCAACGTGAACTGCTCAAACCTCGCCGACGCCGCCATAGCAGCCCCAATTCTCGCGGCCGCTCAATGCTGTGCGGCACCGAGGTGATTCGCGACACTGCCGTGCCGCACCCCGCCGTCAATTGACTCCCGGGTACCCGGTTCGCCATGACCTAGCTTGGTCGGGGCTTGCAGCTGGTGAAACAGTCAGGACTGGGTATGCGCTTTCGGGGAACGATCACTGTGTTGGCGGCGGGGCTCCTCGCCTTGCTGGGGCTTGCCGGCTGCGGCGGGGATGACGGCGACGACATCGCCGGTGTCGGCCAGCGGGCAACCGCCGCAATATCGGGGGCCGACGGATCGCCGATGGGCACCGTCACCCTGGAGCAGGGTCCGAACGGCGTGCTGATCTCTGCCGACGTCAGCGGGCTGACGCCGGGTCCGCACGGGTTCCACATTCATGATGTGGGCGCTTGCACACCGGACTTCTCCGCCGCCGGCAGCCACTTCGCCCCCAGCGGTCACGGTCACGGGTTCATGTACGGCGACGACCAGCACGCCGGTGATCTTCCCAACCTCTACGCCGCCAGCGATGGCACGGCTCGGGCAGACGTCTTCACCGGCAAGATCACGCTCGCGGCCGACGCCGACACCACGGTGTTCGACGCCGACGGCTCAGCCATCATCATCCACGCCCAGCCGGACTCCTACGGCGCCGAACCCGGCGCCGGCGACCGCGTGGCCTGCGGCGTGATCGAGCGCAGCTAGCCCGTCCGACTCACCATCTGCGCCGGGCATCTCGGCAGCAAGGCCTGACACCGACAGTTCACTGACTGAGGGTTGCCGCTGAGAGTCCGCAGCGTTGGCCAACTCGCCAGCGGCGCAGGGCGACGCGGGCACTCACAAGCACGCCTTGCGTCACGAATTCCGGCGTGACGTGTGTACTTTGGCGTTCGGCCGTGCAGGGGGAAACACATGCCAGAGAGCGGTGAGCCCCTCAGTCGATACGGTCCGAGTGCGACGACACGCCGGCTGCTCGACGCCGCGGCGGCGGAGTTTCTTGAGCGCGGCTATGACGGGTCGGTCATCAGCAACATCGCACGCCGCGCGGGTCTGTCGACGGGAGCGATCTTCTCGAGATGGCCCACCAAGGACGACATCATGGTCGCCGCCGTCGACCACATCCTCGAGAAGATCGGGACGCACCAGCGGATGGCGGACCTGGGCATCTCCGACGCGGAGCCAGTGGAGATTCTGGTGACGTGGGGCATCGACTTGCTGACTGCCGATTTTGCCCAGAGCGCGCTCAAGCACCTGTTCGGCAGCGCGCATGCGTATCCGAGCATCCAGCAGCGGCTGCAGGAATTCCTCGAGAAGCAGGCCGACCAGCTCGCTGTCATGGTCGAGCAGACCAAGGCCGATGGAATGTGCGACCCAGAACTGAGCACGACCGCGTTGGCGCTGATGATTCAAGCCATCGGGGTCGGCACCGATCTGCTGATCTCGGCCGGACGATCCGAACGCCTGATTCCCTCCGAACGGGATTGGGCTGACGTCATCGTGCGAATGTTCGCCGCCGCCGCCACCACCGACAGCAACAGCGGCCAAGAAGACGCCAACGCCGGCAGCAACGACGCCTGACCGGTCGCGACGCAGCGATGAGCACCCCGGTTCGCGGCGCTAGTTGATGCCGAGCTGCGACTTGCGCTCACGGGCGTAGTTGGTGATGAGCTGATCGGCAGTCAGCCCGATGACTGCCACGTTGAAGCCGGCAACCAGCCCCTCTCCGACGAGGGCCTGCTCGGTGCGGGCGAGGAGGATCTCGTCGCCGAGACCATCGATCCCGCCGATGAACGCGGAGATGATCACCAGCAGCAGCCCGAACAGGAGCACCTGATTCATGCCCAGCATGATCTCGGGGAACGCCATCGGGAACTTCACCTTGCGCAAGACCTGCCAGCGGGTGCAACCCGACATCTCGGCGGCTTCGACCATGTCAGGGGGAACATTGCGCAGGCCGAGCATCGTGTAGCGGACCGCCGGCACGGTGGCGTAGATGACGATGGCGGACAGCGCCGCGACCGGGCCGACCCGGAACAGCATGACCACCGGGATCAGGTAGATGAACGATGGCAGCACCTGGAATGTGTCGAGCACGACCTGGATCGCGGCATACCGCCGAGCCGATGTCGAGGCGAACACGCCGATCGGCACGCCGATGGCCACGCTCACGATCAGGGCCGCCACGACCAGGTAGAGCGTCTCCATCGACTCGATCCAGAAGCCGGAGAACGCCAGGTACGCCACGAACAGCGAGACGATCCCGGCGAGCTTCCAGCCGCCGAATCGCCAGCCCACCGCCGCGACGAGCACCAGCAGCCCGATCCATGGCAGCGACCCGAACCCGTCGCGCATCGGGAACAGGATCTCCAGGATCATGAAGTCGCGGAAATAGCCGAGCGGTGTCTTGAGGTTGAGCTGCACCCAGTCCACGAGCCATTCCCATGCCGGAGCGGTGCTGACGGTCCAGCTCTTCGGCAGCACCTGTGCATGGCTGGTGAACTGGGCCAGCGCAGTCCCGGCGGCGGCGACGGCTGCACCCGCAACCCAGAACGGGTGGCGTGCCAGCCACGACTTCGACAGGTCGACGTGCTCTGGCCGGCGTGCCCCCATGGCCTGGCTCAACCGGTCGAGCATGATCGCCATCAGCACGATGGCCACGCCGTACTCCAGGGCCTTGCCGATCCGCAGGCTCTGCAGGAAGTTCAGCAGCGGCAGGCCCAGGCCGCGGGTGCCGACGAACGACGCCAGCACGGTCATGCCGAAGCACTGCATCAGCACCTGGTTCACGCCCACCAGCAGCTGCGGACGTGCCGCGGGCATCTCCACCTTCCACAGCATCTGCCACCGTGTGCAGCCCGATGTGAGGCCCGCTTCCCGCACCTCGGTGGGAACCGTCTGCAGGCCCAGCAGCGTCAGGCGGGCCATCGGGGGAACGGCGAACAGGATGGTGGCGATGGCGCCGGCCTCGTCGCCGATGCCGATGAAAACCGAGATCGGCAGCAGGTACGAGAAGTGCGGCATCGACTGCATCACGTTGAGGACGGGAACCAGCAGTGCCTCGAACCACTTCGCCTTGGCTGCCGCCAGACCTGCCGCCCAGCCGAAGAAGGCAGCCAGCGGTGCGACCACCACCACGATCGACAGCGTGATCATGGAGTCGTCCCAGATGTCGAAGACCGCCAGGTAGAGCGAGCAGCAGCCGGCCAGCACCGCCAACCGCCAGCCGCCGAGCTTGGCGCCCGCCACGGTGAACAGACCGACCAGCACCACCCAGGGAACCGCGCCTATGCCGAACGGGCCGTCACCCGCGATCAGGAGCTGCTCGCTGATGTCGAGCGGGTACTCCAGCCAGCCCGAGACGGTGCGCGTGACGTCCTTGACGTTGAACAGCCCGAACAGCTGCTCGTTCTTGAGGTGCAGCAGGGCCTCGTTCGCCCAGTCGGGAAGGAAGCGGAAATCGCCCAGCTTCGACAGGAAGTCGGGAAACAGGTCCGGCGCCGCCTGGTGGAACACCTGGATGGCGAGATAGGGCGACACCAGCAGCAGCGCCATCCGCCAGCCCCGCAGGCGGCGGACCCGCTCGGTCAGGCTCAGCGGTGCAGCCGGCTCGACGCCGGTGCGAGGCGTCTCGGCTTCGACTGGCACAGCCATCAGTGAGCGTCGGTGCGAATGCCTTCGGCGCCGCCGCTTCCGCCGGGGCTGTCGCGGTCGCTGATGCCCCAGATGGCATCGATGACCGCGTCACGCCCGAGGCTGCCGGCTACCGCACCGTCGGCGCCGACGACTCTCAGCGGCTCCTGGCCGGCCAGCACCTGTGCGGCGATGTCGCGCAGCACTGCATGCGCCTCCACGGTCGGCGCATCCGGCGAGGCATCGGCGATGTCGCCCATCACGCTGCCGGCCGTGAGGATCCGGTCTCGCTGGACGTCGCGGGCGAACGCGCGCACGTAGTCGGTGGCGGGCTGGGTCACCAGGTCTTCGGCGCGGCCGAGCTGCACAATCTGGCCCTCATAGAGAATGGCGATGCGGTCCGCGAGACGGATCGCCTCGCTGAAGTCGTGGGTGATGAAGACGATTGTCTTGTGCAGCACCGACTGCAGGCGCAGAAACTCGTCTTGCATCTCGCGCCGGATCAGCGGATCGAGAGCCGAGAAGGGCTCATCGAGGAACCAGACATCGGGCTCCACCGCCAAGGAACGGCCGATGCCCACCCGCTGCTGCTGGCCGCCCGAGAGCTCCCGCGGGTAGTAGCCGCCGCGTCCTTCGAGGCCCACGAGCGCGAGGATCTCCTCGGCGCGACCGCGCCGGGTCGCGCTGTCCACCCCCTGCACTTCCAGCGGGAAGACAATGTTCTCGGCCACAGTCCGGTGGGGGAACAGCGCGAAATGCTGGAACACCATGCCCATGCGGTGGCGCCGGAGGTCGATCAGCTCACGGTTCGAAGCTGCGAGCAGGTCGATGCCGGCGAAGTGAACCGATCCCGCGGTCGGCTCGATCAGGCGCGACAGGCAGCGCACCAGCGTCGACTTGCCGGAACCGCTCAGGCCCATCAGCACGAGGATCTCCCCCGGCATCACGTCGAGACTCGCCGCCACCACGGCCGGGATGTAGCCGGCCTCCTTGACGGCGTCGGCCGACGGTGCCCCATCGTGGCGTTCGAGGAACTTCTCAGGATCGGGGCCGTACAGCTTCCACACGTCACGGCACGAGATCACGGCGTCACTGTTCACGACGGCACCATCCACGTCTCTCGCAAAGAAACAGCGGGCGCAGCGCGCGAATTCAACGGCTGCGCGTCAACGTCACAGACGGCGCGGCCGGCGGGGAAGTCCACCGCTCACGAATCCCGATGGGTCCTGGGATCGCGGTGTCGTTCCCCGCCGACTGCCTCCAGGGAGGAGGTCATTGCGCTGCTGCTCTTGTGATCAGCCGTCGATCCAGCTGCGCCAGAGGTCTTCGTTGGCGGCCAGCCATTCCTGTGCGGCTTCGGATGCCTCCTTGCCGTCCACGTCAACCGCGGCGGCCATGGCGGCCAGCATCGGGTTGGTGAAGTCCATGCGCTGCACGATGGCTGCCGCTGTCGGCCACTTCTCCGGGAAGTGAATGCCGACGCCGGTCTTGAGGTACCCGTCTGCGGGGTTGCCGCAGTCGTGGGTCAGCTCGGCGTTGGTGCCCCATTCGGGATCAGTGCGGCATGCGTCTTCGAACGTCGGGAACTCAATGAACTTGCCCTCATAGACCGCCTCCACGAAGTTCGGCGTCCAGTTGAACAGCACGATCGGGGTGTTGTCGGCGGATGCGGCGTCCAGCTCTGCCCACAGCGTTGCCGCGGAACCGGCGTTGATGACCTCGAAGTTCATGCCGAGGCCCTCGACACGCTCCTCGTCACCCTTGAGCCAGTCCACGGGCCCGCCCAGGAAGCGTCCCTTGTCGCCGGTCTCGGCCGTCGCGAACAGATGGGCGCAGTCGTTCAGCGCTTCCCAGTCGGGCAGCCCTGGGCACACATCCTCCACGTAGATCGGGTACCACCACTCTTCACGCGTCACCGCGTTGTGGGTGGCCCAGTCGAGCACGCAGCCGGCGTCGACCTGTTCCTGGAAAGCGACGCCGAAGGCACCTTCCCAGACCTCATGCACCAGCTCAATGTCGCCGTCGCACATCGACTGGTACACGACCTGACTGTCAGATGGCACGTACTCGACGCTGAAGCCGGCCGCCTCCAAGATGCCGCCCACAACCTCGGCGCCCACGAGCTGGCTCGACCAGTTGTGCAGCGGGATACGGATCGGATCTGACGAATCCGTCATCTCCTCTTCTTCAGGCTCTGGCGCCTCGGTCGCCGCCGGCGCTTCGGTAGCGGCAGGCGCCTCGGTTGCGGGGGCCGCCTCCTCATCGTCGTCGCTCGCACATGCTGAACCCACGAGGGCGAGAACGGCGAGCGGCAATATCAACTTCCGGAGTACTGACATCAAATCCTCCAATTCTCAGTACTTCCCCTATGCCAGTCAGACTCTGACGGTCGCTGCGTGGTCATCAGCCCATGAGTGGAAACCGACGACCTATCTCTCCCCCTCACAGCAACATACGCCGAAGCTTCTGGCCGGGACTTTCCTGAAAGTAGCACGATGTAGAACCAGACTAAAACAGCAATGGACGCACAATGCCTCGCCATCAGGACAAATTGGCCACGGACTTTCTTCAAATAGAGACAGAAATTCAGCAGGGTCGATTACTTGTGACTGGATTGTGGTCATATTCGGAAACTATGTGACCAATATGTGATTTTCTCTTCGGATCTGGGCAACGAGACTGCTGCCTTTCTTCGAACGATCCTGCATACACCGGGTGTTTGCCGTGCGGCCCAGCCGCGGTCGGCGGCGCGATGCTCGCCGCGCTGTTGCTCGTGTGACGTACACGGGCGAGATGTGTTGTGCAATTCGCCCGATGGGTTCGAGCACAGTTTGTGAGAGAGCCGCGCTCTATTGTGTCCATTGTGTGAACATCGCCGAATATCAAACTGTGAGAAGCTTGTAGCTACAACTACAGAGGTCACGATGGACCCGATGCTGCGTCAGGGGTGGAAAATTGGCCGGCGATGACGCAGCGCGATCAGGCGAGTGCGGATCCGGCAGCCGCATATCCCGCTTGAGTGCGGCGATCCTCCGCATCAATCGCAGCCTCGAGGTCGCCACGGTGCTCGAGGAAGTGGAGGCAAGCGCCCGCTCCCTCACGGGGGCTCGACTGGGTGTCATGACGACGGTCGATGAGCAGGGAACGGTCCAAGACCTGGTCACTGGCGGATTCTCAGCCAAGAGGCGCCGGCAGATGTTGGACTGGCCGGACGGCCCGCAGTTCTTCGACCACCTGCGGCACCTCTCTGCGCCACTGCGGATTGCGGACGTGCCCGAGTACCTGCGATCGCTCGGCCTGTCCGCGATTCCTGGTGGTTCCACGACGCTGCAAGGCACGCCGATGCTGTACCAAGGCGAATACCTCGGCATCTTCTTCTTGGGCGACAAGCGAGACGGGCGGGAGTTCACCAGCGATGACGAGGAGATACTCGTGCTCTTCGCATCCCAGGCGGCGACCGCGATCGCGAACGCGCGAACGCACACCGCTGTCGAGCGAGCCCGCGCAGACCTCGAAGCACTGGAACGGCAGCGGGCGGAGTTCCTCGAGATGGTCAGCCATGAGCTGCGCGCACCGCTGACGTCGATCAAGGGCTCCGCATCGACTGCGCTCGGCGCGACACCGGCGCCGCCTCAAGCCGAACTGCTCCAGTTCTTCCGCATCATCGACGGGCAGGCCGACCACATGCGCAGTCTCATCACCAACCTGCTGGACGCAGGGAGCATCGATGCGGGCACGCTCACCGTCGCTCCTCAGCCCTCAAGCGTGGTCGAGTTGGTCGATGCGGCTCGCAACAATTTCCTGAGCGGGGGCGGAAGCAACCCCGTCATCATCGATCTCCCGCCGACGCTGCCGCCAGCCTTGGCCGACCCTGAGCGCATCACGCAGGTGCTGAACAACCTGCTGTCGAATTCCGCCCGGCACAGTTCGGCGTCTTCCCCGATCGGGATCGAAGCGGTCCACGAGAACGGCTTCATCGCGATCTCGGTTTCGGACAAGGGCGAGGGAATCGCGCCGGAGCGGCTGTCGCACCTGTTCGAGCGACGCTCCCGCCTTGCAGAAGGGACCGGTTTGGGCTTGGCCATTTGCAAGGGCCTGGTGGAAGCCCACGGTGGCCGGATCGAAGCCCGCAGCGACGGACCAGGTCATGGCGCGCGCTTCACGTTCACGATTCCGGCCGTTTCCAGCGAATCGGTTGCCGCCACCGCCGAGCCGCGCACCACCGAACCCCCAGAGGCTGAGGCATCGATTCTGATCATCGATGATGACCCTCACGCCCTGTACATGATGCGAGACGCTCTCTCGGCGGTCGGTTACGCACCGTTGACGGCAGGGGACTCGCACAAGCTCGCCCAGCTCGTCCGAGCCGAGAAGCCCGACCTTGTTCTGCTCGACCTCATGCTCCCCGACGCTGACGGCATCGAACTGATGAACGACACGCCCGAGCTCGCCGACATCCCGATCATCTTCGTCTCCGGTTACGGCAGAGACGAAACGATTGCACGGGCGCTCCACAACGGAGCTGCCGACTACATCGTCAAGCCGTTCTCAGCCATCGAACTCGTCGCGCGGGTCCAAGCCGCGCTCCGCGGGCGTACGCAACCCCAGACCTACCGGCGAGGCGACCTCAGCGTCGACTTCGCGCGGCGCCAGGTGAGCTTGGCCGGCCAGGCGATCACTCTCACCGCCACCGAGTTCGATGTGCTGCGAGTGCTCGCAGCCAACGCTGGAGGGGTGGTGACCACCGAAGTCCTCCTGGAGAAGGTCTGGGGCCACTCCGACTCGCGCCACTCCGACCGCATACGAGCAGCCGTTCGGAAGCTGCGGGCGAAGCTCGGCGACAATGCCGCGAGGCCGGCTTACGTCTTCACCGAGCACGGGATCGGCTACCGCTTGGCCGCTCCCAGCGACACCTAGACCGACGCTGCCGTTCCGACGGCTGCGGCCCGAGCCCTGAACCGCTGACGGGCACGGCACGGGCATGCGCGCACACTTCGGATTCGGGGCAGCACTGACACATTTGTGACACAACTCGTTCTTACGTTGCGCAGCCAACAACACCTCACGAAAGGAGACAGCGATGAGGTGGCTGCGGCAGCGGATGAAGAAGGTGATTGCGGGAGTGGCAGCGGCGCTGTTGCTCGCCGGGGCGGCGCTGGCCGGCTGCGCTTCGGACGATGATCGGGAATCGGGAGAGCAGCACGCGGAGCGAGAGCAGGGCGAGCACGGCGGCGAAGGCTCCGGCGAACACGGTGGCGAGGGCCGCGAAGGCAGCGGCGAGCACGGCGGTGAAGGCTCCGGCGAAGGCGAAGGCGAAGGCGAGCACGGCGGCCAAGGACATGGCGACAGCATCCGCGAGCGCAACGAGGCGGACATGTCGAGCCCGATCACCCCGCTCGACCAGCCGTGGACGGGCAATCTTGGCGGGCTGGAGGTGGACGCCTGGTTCGAAGAGGCCAGCCAGACCGCCTACACCACGGTGCGGAACACCACCGACCAGACGCTGTGCTTCGTGCAGTCGGAACCGCACCTCAAGTCGGGCACGCGCACTGTCGGCGAGCTTGGCCCCGACCGGCTCGGCGACCTGAAGCCTGGCCAGGAGACCATGTCGGTGCTGTCGGTGTCGAGCGAACCCGCCATGGACGGCGTGTCATTCGACGGGTACGTCGTACACCTCGAAGTGTTCGACTGCGGCGGGCCTGGGCCCACCCCCCACAACGGCGAAGGCGGCGAAGAGCACGGCTCAGGCAGCGAAGGCAGCGGTGAGCACGGCTCGGGCGGCGAAGTCAGCGGCGAGCACGGCGGTGAGGGCCGCGAAGGCAGCACGGCAGCGGCGCTGGCGCCGGAGGACACCTACGACGAGACCCGCTACGGCGCTCGGCTGATCATGAGCTACGACGCTGCTGCCAACGCGTTCACGGGCACTGTCGAGAACACCACCAACCGTGTCCTCACGAGGGCCAGGGTGGAGATTCACCTTTCCAACGGCACCGAGCTGGGCCCCACCACGCCCACCGACCTGGCACCGGGCCAGGTGCTGCAGATCCGACTTCCCTCCACCATCGCCCCGTTCACGAGCTGGACGACCCACGCCGAGATCGGCAACGAAGAGCATGGCTCGGGCGGCGAGGGGCACGGTTCGGGCGGCGAATCAGGCGGTGAACACGGCTCCGGCGGCGGCGAGGGCAGCGGCGGCTAGCGGCCTCCGCAGCACCACATCATCCCTGCGTGAAGAAAGATGGTGTCATGAGCGGCCGAGTGCTCATCGTGGAGGACGACCGCCGGATCGCCGAGTGGGTGCAGACCTACCTCGAACGGGCCGGCTTCACCGCCGAGATCGCCCGTGACGGCCGGGCAGGCCTCGACACGGCCCGCAAGACCAAGCCAGACCTCGTCATCTTGGACCTGACGCTCCCCTACCTCGACGGCGTCACGCTGTGCCAGACCCTGCGGCGGGAGTCGGACGTGCCGATCATCATGCTGACCGCCCGGGAGGCCCCCGCCGACCGCATCCGAGGGCTGGAGAGCGGCGCCGACGACTACATCGTCAAGCCGTTCGAGCCCGACGAAGTGGTGGCCCGGGCACAAGCGGTGCTGCGGCGGGTGCACGGCACCGTGCAGGAGATATTCACCCAGGGGAACATCTCGCTCGACGAGACCGCCGGCACCGTCACCGTGGGTGGGGAAGCCGTCACGCTCACGCAAGCCCAGTTCGCCCTGCTCGCGACCTTCATGCGCCACGCCGGCCAAGTGCTCAGCCGCGACCAGCTCATCGAGCTGTCGTTCGACGAGTTCGACGGCTTCGACCGGGCCATCGACACCCAGATCGCACGGCTGCGCAAGCGGATCGAGCGCGACGGCACCCAGCCCATCCAGACCGTGTACGGCGCGGGTTACCGCTTCGTAGCCGTGGAGGAGTGATGTCGCTTCGCTGGCGCATCCTGGCGGCCACCACCGCGGTGGTGGTGCTGGCGGTGCTGACCAGCGTGGGCGTGGCCTACTACGCCACCCAGTCTCGCCTGGACCTGTTCGTCGGCCAGATCGGCGAGCGCGAGGCGCACCGGCTGGCACAGGGCCTGTCGCGTGCCTACACCGACGCAGGCGGGTGGGCCACTGCGGAGGACGAGCTGGGCGACGCCGGCTTCGGCCTCGACCGCTCGCCCGGGGAGTCGCACGACGCGGGGGGCGAAGGCGCCGGCGGCCACGCCGAGGGAGGCGAAGGCAGCGGTGCGGAAGCCGGTCATGGGGGCGCCGGCGGAGAGGGCAGCCATGAGGGCGGCGGCACCGAAGGCGCCCACGTCGAGTTCGTGCGGGTGGTCATCACCGACGTCGACGGCCGCGTCATCCTTGACAACGCCGCCGAGCTGTCGCCCGGAAGCACCGGCGACGGCTTGGGCGGCCATCCCGGCACGGTCATCGATCTGGCCACCGGCGAGACCGTCGGCCACGTGCGCGTCGACACCAACCACGAACTGCTCTCGAGCGAGTCGCACGGATTCCTCAGTGCGCTGCTGTACATCACGCTGGTCGGCGCGCTGGTGACCGCGGCGGTCGCCATGCTGATCGCCGCCTGGTTGACCAAGCGGATCACCGCACCGGTCACGGCGCTCACCCGGGCCGCCGAAGGCATCGCGCGGGGCAGCACGTCGCAGCTCCCGGTGACCTCGTCGGACGAGCTGGGCCAGATGACCTCGGCGTTCAACCAGATGTCGTCGGACCTGGATGCGCAGCGCGAGCTGCGGCGGCGCCTGATCGACGACGTCTCCCATGAGCTGAACACGCCGCTCAGCGTGATCCAGCTCGAAGCCGCGGGGCTGCGCGACGGGCTGCAGACGCCCGAGCGGGTGAGCGGGCACATCATCGAGGAGGTGACCCGGCTGCGGGGGCTGGTCACCGACCTCAACTCGCTCGCCGAGACCGAACTCGGCGAGCTGAGCCTCACGCTGGAGGCGACCGACGCCAGCGAACTGCTGGAAGCAGAACTCGGCCGCTGGCTGCCCCAGGCCGAGGCCGAAGAGGTCTCGCTGTCGCTGGACCTGGCCGACGACCTGCCCGAAGTGCAGGTCGACCGCATGCGGATGAGCCAAACCTTGGGAAACGTGCTGCGCAACGCCATGAACAGCACCCCCGCCGGCGGGAGCATCGTGATCGCCGCAGCGTGTGAGACCGGCAGCGCGGACCGGGACTCGCAGCGGGGCGCGGACGCCGGCGCAGCCAGCGACATGCTGGCCATCTCGGTCATCGACGACGGCATCGGCATCGGTGCCGACGACCTGCCGCAAGTATTCGAGCGCTTCTACCGAGCCGACAGCTCGCGAGAGGCGGGAACCGCCGGCACCGGCCTGGGCCTGGCGATCTCGCGCGCCATCATCGAGGCGCACGGCGGCACCATCGACGTGGCAAGCGAGGGCCTCGAGCGCGGCGTCACCGTCACCATCCGCCTGCCCTGCAGGCCGCCACAGCCATAACGTTCAATTGCTGCGAGCGCCTGCAGCCGCGAGAGGGGAGCCCTTCGCATGAGCACCGAGCGGGTTGTCATCGTCGGCGGGGGTTTCGCTGGGCTCAGCGCTGCCTACACGCTGATGAAGCGGGGCATCACTCCCCTGCTGCTCGAGGGTTCCGAGCGGGCGGGCGGGCGGGCGCGGCAAGGGCGAGCAGATCGACGGCTTCTCGGTGGACATGGGCGCCTTCGTCTTCACCGCCACCTACGACACCGCCTTCCGCATCTGCGAGGAACTGGGCCTGCCGCTGGTGCGTTCGCAGATGAAGTTCGGTCACCTCCGCGGTGGGCGGTGGGTGACCACTTCACCCGAGGGGTCGCTGGGGAGCTTCGTGCGGCAGCTGCCTGCGGCCATTGCCCTGGGCTTCATGTCGCCCGCCGGGTTCCGGTCGGGCACCAAGGTGATGCGCCAGATCCACCGCCAAGCGGACTACATGAGCTTCGCCGGCGACAGCCCGCTCGCCGAGATCGACGACGACGAATCGTTCGGCGACTACCTGCAGCGGCTCGGTGTGCCCCACAAGCTGCAGGTGACGCTCACCGGTCCGCTCAAGATGGTGCTGGGCAACCCGAGGCCGGCCGGCCAGGCGCTGATGCGGGCCTACATCGGCGAGACGATGCTGAGCGGGGGTGCGGTGTCGATGCCCGAGCGGGGCATCGGCTCGCTCAGCGCAGCGCTGGCCGCGAAGTGTGCCGAGGCCATCCGGGTCGACACGCCCGTCAGCAGGATCGTGGTCGCCGACGGGAAGGCGACCGGCGTGATCGCCGACGGCGAGACGATCGATGCCGACGCGGTCATCTGCGCCGTGCCCGGCACGAAGGTTGCCGATCTGGTGCCGGAACTGCCAGCGCCGGTGCAACGAGCGCTCGGCACCATCAACTACTCCACCGGTTGCCGGGTGGTGATCGGTGTCGAGGGCTCGCCGCTGCCTGAGGGCTGGCATGGCGCGCTCTACCCCGAAGACGACGACGCCCCGCTGCTGATGGACCGGTCCAAGTTCCTCCCTGCCTGCGCGCCGCCGGGCAAGAGCATTCTCGACCTGCTCATCGGCCGCGACCGCGCCAAGGAGCTGATCCCGCTCGACGACGAGACGATCAAGCGCGAGCTGCTCGCCGCCGCTCGTCGCAATGCGCCGCCGGGCTCCGCCCTTCCGGGCGACGACGAGGGCGTGTTCTTCCGTGTGTACCGCTGGGAAGAGGCGCTGTGCATGGGGCTGCCCGGCATGCTCGCCGCCCTGGCCGATGTGCCCGGACAGCTTGCGGGCAACATCGACAACCTGTTCCTGGCAGGCGACTACATGGGCATCCCGTCGGTCAACGGCGCCCTCTCCACCGGCGAGAGCACCGCCAACCAGGTCGCCGACCTGTTGACGTCCACCGCCCGCTAGGCGCTGACGCCAGCTGGCAGGCGAGTGAAGGGGCGCACGTTGAGCGCCGTTTCGAGCTGTTCGGCGACGGCCAGCAGCTCGTGGTCGCTTCCGTGGCGCCCGACAAGCTGGATCGCTGCCGGCAAGCCCTCGACGAACCCGGCGGGCAGCACCACCGCAGGATGCCCGGAGACGTTGAACGGCACGGCGAACGGGAAGGCTCCCCACAGTTTCGACACGGATTCGCCGGCGATGGCCGACGGCCGGCATCCGAGCTCGAACGCGGTGGTGGCAGTGGCGGGGGTCGCAATCACGTCGTAGTCACCGAACCAGCGGTCGACACGTTCGCGGTACATCGCCAGGGCTGAACGGGCCGCCGCGACAACAGCGGGATCGAGCCGCGCCGCTGCCGCGAGCGACCGGCGGCAATACCAGGTCAGCTCGTGGGGGCCGCCCAGCACATGCCCGCGGCGCTCGCCCTCGTCGGCCAGCACCAGCGGGCCGAAAATCTCCTCCCAGCCGCCGAGATCGAGGTCCACCGGGTGCACGTCGTGCCCGCACGACGCAAGCGCGTTCACCGCGGCCGTGGCCACGTCGGCGACGCCGGTATCGATCGGCCGACCCTCGGGCTTGGCACACCAAGCGACCCGGCGGGGTGCCGCGTCGCCGAGGGCGTCGGAGGCACTGCTGCCACCGTCGGAAAGCACCTCGTGCATGCGGCGGGCATCGGCGACGCAGCGCGCCAGCGGGCCGACCGAGATGAACGGGCTGAAGGCACGGAACCCTCCCTCGTCGGGGACAGTGCCGTAGGTGGGCTTGAATCCCACGAGGCCGCAGAACGACGCAGGAATGCGGATCGATCCGCCCCCGTCCGAGCCGAGGCCGAGGGTGCACATGCCCGACGCAACCGAGGATGAGGCACCACCGCTGGAACCACCGGCAGTGCGACGAGGGTCGAACGGATTTGCCGTGTCAGGACCCAGCAAGTTGTCAGTGGTGGCCGATTGGCAGAACTCCGGCACGTTGGTCTTGCCGACAAAGACCGCCCCAGCCTGGCGCAGGCGACGAACGGCACCCGAGTCGTGCGGCCTCACGTCGTCGGCATGCGCCAGCGAACCGAGCGTGGTGACGTGCCCTTCGAGATGGAAGGCGTCCTTGATCGACACCGGCACCCCAGCCAGCGGACCGGCAGTGCCGCCGCGATACGCCTCCTCGGCGGCGACGGCCTGCCCACGGGCCAGCTCCCAGGTGGAGAGGACGACCGCATTCAGCAACGGGTTGAGGCGGGCGATGCGCTCCTGCGCCTGTTCACACACCTCGACCGGCGACAGCAAGCCGCTGCCGTACGCGTCGATGAGCTGGCGCACCGGCCACCACAGGGGTCCCTCATCCACGAGCCGACACGCCGCCCGAAACCGTGAACACTTCGCCGGTGACGTAGCTCGACTCGTCCGACGCCAGCAGCGACACCATGGCCGCGACATCGTCGGGCTGGCCGATGCGACCCAGGAATGCCTTCTCGGCGAGGTAGCTCGTGAAGAACTCCTCTGGGTAGATCCTGCGCAGGAAGTCGTTGTAGATCAGGCCCGGAGCGATCGCATTGACCCGCACTCCGTGGGTGCCGTTCTCGGCGGCGGCCACACGGGTGAGCGCGAGCACGCCGGCCTTGGCTGCGGAATAGGCCGCGCCGTGCTCGGCCGACATCTCCCAGGCCGCGATCGACGAGATGTTGATGATCGAGCCGCTGCCTGCGGCGATCATCTGCGGCAGCGCAGCGCGCATGCACACGAACGTGCCGGTCAGGTCGACGTCGAGGCAGCGCTGCCACGTCTCCACCGACATCTCGGCCACCGGCTCGATCTTCGACCAGCCTGCGTTGTTGACCAGCACATCGAGCCTGCCCTTGGCCGCCGCTGTCTCCGCGATGACGCGCTGCACCTGGGCGTGGTCGGTGACATCGAGGTGGTACGCGCTCACCGGCCGCCCGACTTCGCCGGCGAGCGTCTCGGCGAACTCGTGGCAGCGGCGCTCGTGAGCGTCGGTGACCACCACGTCGAAGCCGTCATGGGCGAGCCGCCTCGCAGCTGCAGCCCCGATGCCGGCGCCGGCAGCTGCGGTCACCAGCGCCACTTGCGTCTCCGTTGTCATCAGCCTTCTCCCCCTGCTTCGACGTTGGCGATGAGATCGTCGGCCAGTTGCGCGAGGCGTTGCTCGCGGCCGCCCGACAGCAGCGCGAACGTGATCCGGTCGATGTCGAGCTGCCAGAGCTCACGGATCCGTTCGACGCAGGTGTCGCGGCTGCCCGCGAGCGCCACCGACGTGACGAACTCGTCAGACACGATGTGCTTGTGCTCCGCCTGGAGCGACAGGTGGTCGACCAGGCCGTACGCGTCTGCAGCGCGCTCGAACTCGGGGCGGAACCGCTCCCACGCAGGCGGCATGCGCTTCCACGGGTGGAAGGTGGCTGCCTGGCTGACGGCCCAGGCCCGCACGTCGTCGAGAGCGGCTTGGCGGTCCTCATCCATCGACATGGTGACGAACAGGTCGACGGTGAGCTCTGATCGATCACGACCGGCTGCGGCCAGCCCCTGGTGGATGAACTCGAGCTGCCACGCGCAGAACTCGGGGTCGGCGGCGCCCATGAGCACGATGCCGTCGCACGTCTGTGCGGCGAGCTGCAGCATGGCGGGCTGCGACACGGCCAGGTAGATGGGGATCTGGCGCGTTGCAGTGGCCAGGCGAACCTGGCTGCCGTAGAGATCGCATGGCTCGCCGCTGAAGAGCTGCCGGAACTCGTCGATCCCCGAGCGCAGTTCGGCCACCTTCGACGGCGCACCCCCAGCGCCAAGCACCGCTGACCAGCCCGCGCCGAGACCCAGCACGGCACGGCCGCCGGACAGCTCGTCCACAGCGGCGGTGGCGTTGGCGGTGACAGTGGGGTGACGGGTGACCAGATTGGTGACGCCCGCACCGATGAGCACCTTGTCGGTGGAGATCGCAGCCAAGTTCATGGCGGCGTACACGTCCTTCATCCCGAGCTGGAAGTCGATGAACCACAGCGCCTCGAAGCCTCGCTCGTCGATGGCCCGCGCCAGTTCGGCCGTGCGTTCCAGCGGCTCGCGGGGGCTGACGCCCATCGAGATGCCGTAGCGGCGCTTCATGCTGACTGCCTCTCGCCCAGAAGCCTGGCGATCAGCGTGCCGTAGGCATCGGGCTGGTCCACCGAGATCAGATGGCCGGCGCCGGCTATCTCGTGGTAGCGGCTGCCGCTGACACCCTCCACGATGATGTCCGATGCCCGGCGGGGGCAGAAGACGTCGTCCGACGCCCCGATGATGTCCACGGGAATCTCGACGTTCTCGAGCAGCGGGTTGAGCGGCTCGGACCGGATGCCGATCATCGCCCGGGCTGCGTTGATGTAGCCGCTGCCGTCGCCGATGGCATTGAGCCGCCTCGCGGTCACTGCGTCGATGTCGGACGGGGTGACGATCTGGGCGGCCGTGTCGTCGCGCAGTCCGGCGGCGAATCCGCTCGCGTCGCCGGTTTCGAGCTGGGCGATGCGTCCCGCGAAGAACTCGGCCGCAGCAGAGCCGACCACCGACGAGGTGGCAATCGCGATCAGGTGGCTGATCAGGGCGGCCGGCTCCGTCGCTGCGCGGAGGCCGATGGTGCCGCCGAGCGAGTAGCCGACCACTGCGGCCGGGCCGGTCACCTTGCGCAGGAACGCATCGAGATCGCCGCTGAGCTGCGACAGCGTGCCGGTGCCCTCTCCGGCTGTCGTCTGGCCATGGCCGCGGAGGTCGAGCGCGTACACGGTGAACCCGCGGAGATGGTCGGCGACGCCGTCCCACGACTGATGATCCTCGGCCAGCCCGTGCAACAGCACCACCGGCGGCCCCGAGCCGTGTCGGAAGTAGTTGACCTCGATGTCGCCTAGCTCGACGGAGCTCATCGGTTCGTGTCCCGGCTTGGGCCGGCACTGCTGCCGAGCGTCGTTTCGGCCGTGCCGGCGGCGGCCACGAGCTCATCGCGGAGCTGCTGCTTGCGGATCTTGCCCGCCGCTGTGCGCGGGAAGCCGTCGACCTGCACCAGCCGCTCGGGCCAGTAGCGACGCGGCAGCCCCTGTTCTGCGCAGAAGGCGAGCAATTCGTCGAGGCCGAGCGCAACGCGGGCGTGGACGGCAGCGCAGATGCGCTCGCCGAGTCGTTCGTCGGGCCATCCGATCACGGCCACGCCGACCACGTCGGGATGGGCGGCGATGGCATTCTCGGTCTCCACGGGAGAAATATTGACAGCGCCGCGGATGATCAGGTCCTTGAGCCGTCCGGTGATCGACACGTAGCCGTCGGCATCGATGCGGGCGAGATCGCCGGTCCGGAAGAAGCCGTCGCCGACAATCTCCGCGGCATAGAGCTCGGGCTGGCCGTAGTAGCCGTTGAACACGCCCGGGCCGCGCATCACCAGCTCGCCGCTGCCCGAATCGCCCAGCGCTCCCTCGGCGTCGAGGATGCGCAGTTCCAACCCGGGCAGTCCCACCCCCACGGTGGTCTCGAGCTGCGACTCGGTGGACGTGCTCACACAGGTGGTGAGGCCGCCTTCGGTCATGCCCCACAGCGGGGTGACGAACGTGTTGGGCAGTTCGGCGCGGCAGCGCCGGATGAGGGCGGGCGGCACCTGGGCGCCGCCGCAGAGGAAGCTCCGCATGGATGCCAGCTTGGGCTCGCTGGCGTCCCAGTGGGCATTCGCCAGGTCCAGCAGGAACGGTGTCGCTGCTGCCGTGAAGTCGGCCCGGTGTCCGGCCACCAGCTCCAGCGCCACGCCGGCGTCCCATTCGTCCTGGAGAATGAGCGGCGCGCCCACGTACAGCGACAGGCGGCAGCCATGAATGGCGCCGACGCTGTGGCCGAGCGGGGACGGCATGAACACCGGCGTGCCCTGGCTGAGATCGAAGCGCTCGGCGAACTGTATGTTGAGCGCGGCCAGCGAGTCTTCGCTGTGGCTCACCGCCTTGGGCGGCCCGGTGGTGCTCGAAGTGAACATCAGGTGTGCGGTGGCCTCGGGCACCTCGGCGGTGGTGGTCGGTGGTGTCGGCGGGCCGTCCGGCTTGAGCCGACTGCCCTCTGCCGCGGCCACGGCGATGGGCTCGCAGTCCGCCGCAGCGGCGGCTCGCCGGACGGCTTCTGCGGAGCTGCTGCCTCGGTTCTGGCCCTCGCAGACCACCAAGGCCGGCCCGGTGAGCTCGAAAATGTGGCGCAGATGGGCCTCGGGCGTGGTGACGGGCGTGGTGGCCGGCACATGGCCCGCCCTGAGCACCGCCAGGAACATCACCATCCAGTCGGCGCAGTTGGGCAGGTGAATCACGACTGGCCGCCTGGTGGTGCCGGCGAGCGAGCGAACCTGCTCGGCAGCCTCGCCGGCTGCGTGCCACAGCTCGGACCGTGTCATGGAGTGGCCACCGCTGACCAGCGCAAGCTGGTCGCCGCCCTCGCCGACGTGGCTCTCGAACCGGTCGATCAGCCGGACACCCGTCCACCATCCGGCGAGGCGGTAGTGCTGCGCCCGGTTGTCGCTCACGGCGCTCCTCCGTTCGCCGCGAGGTCCGTTCTCGGGAGTATTGCAGGCTCGTCGAGCGTTCACTAGAGCGACTTCGCTTTTACTTTTAGGGTGCGCCAGCCGTGCGGATAGGCTGGCCCGCCGCGGGCCTCCTGACCCGAGACGAACCGCACACGAATCGCTGACACGGGGATCAGTCACGTGCCTCAGACCGTACGCAGGCCTTCGGGCCGCCGAAGCGACCATGGCGATTGAACCCACCACTCCGAAGGGTCGCCGGACACGGCAATCGATCCTCGATGCAGCATCGACGGTCTTCACCAAGGACGGTTACGTCGACGCCCGCATGAGCGATGTCGCAGCCGAGGCCGGTCTCTCGCTCGGCGGCCTCTACCGGTATTTCGAGAACAAGGAAGACCTGTTCAGCAGCGTGATCCGCGACATCCACGAGGAGCTCTTCCGGCGGAGCAGATCCTCGACGCCGATCAGCGACGACCCCGAGGCCGCGCTGTTCGAGGCCAACCTCGGCTACCTGCAGCACTACCACGACAACAGCGGCGTGATGCGTGCGTTCATCGCAGCGACCACCGTGGAGCAGCGCTTCACCACGATCTGGTGGACCATGCGCGAGCGTCACGTCGCCCGGTTCGTGCACGCGATCGAGAACGACGACCGTGTCCGGCTCGACGGGCTCGACCCGGCCACGGTGGCCCGGGCCATGGCGTCGCTGGTCGAGCAGACCGCGTACACCACGTTCGCCCACGATGCGCTCAACACCACCACGGTCGACGTGGAGACGGTGGCGCGCATCGTGACAAGGGCCTGGCACCGGAGCTTCTACGGAGAGCCCGACGAGGCCTGAGGCAGCCCTGGCGGCGGTGCCGTCGTGGGTGCCGCAGTTGGGCGTACGTGGGGCGAGCATCTCAGAGCTCTGAGCCCAGGTAGGCGGCCGCCAGCCGTTCGTCGGCCAGGAGTTCCCGGCTGGTGGCCTCCAGCGACACCTCGCCCGACTCGAGCACATAGGCCCGGTCGCAGACCTCGAGCGCTTGATGGGCTCGTTGCTCCACCACGACCATTGCGGTCGTCTCGCTCTGCATCAGGCGCGTGACGCCCTCGAAGATGTCGTCCGCGGCGCGTGGCGCCAGCCCCATCGACGGCTCGTCGAGCATGAGCAGCCGGGGGCAGGCCATCACCCCGCGCGCCACCGCCAGCATCTGCTGCTGGCCGCCCGAGAGCGCGCCGCCGTCGCGGCCGAGCATGTCGGCTAGCGCCGGGAAGATCTCGAACACGAGCTCGCGTCGCTCGTCGTGCCGGTTCTGCGCAGCCGCGCGGTGGCTGCCGAGCCGGAGATTGTCGGCCACAGTCATCGACGCGAAGATCATCCGCCCCTGGGGCACGTGCACGATGCCGGCCTCGACCCGCTTGTGCGGCGCCTGGGCGAGCAGGTCCCGTTTGTCGAAGCGGATCGACCCGGAGTCGGGCACCACGGTGCCGCTGATGGCTTTCAGCAGGGTGGTCTTTCCGGCGCCGTTGGGACCCAGGATGGCCACGTGCTCGCGGGGCCCCACGCGGAAATCAACCGATCTCAAGGCGGGGATGCCGTCGTAGCCGGCGGACAGGTCACTGATCTCGAGCACGTTCCATCCACTTCGAGCCGAGATAGGCCTCGATCACACGGGGGTCGGACACGACGTCGTCGGGCGAGCCGTGGGCAATGATGTGGCCTTCGTCGAGCGCCACCACCGATTCGGCGTAGCGCACCAACGACCTCACCGAGTGCTCGATCACCACGATCGCCGTGTGCGGCGCAACGAGGTCGTCGACAATCCCGAAGAACCTGTCACGCTCGGCCTCGTTGAGACCTGCGAGCGGCTCGTCGAGCAGCAGCAGATGGGGCTCGCTCACCATGGCGCGGGCCAGCTCGAGACTCTTGGTCTCGGCGACGGTGAGAGCGCTGAGCGAACCCAGCGCCTTGCTGGTGAGGCCGACCCGTTCGAGCATCGCCATCGAGGCATCCACCGGGTGCCGCACCGAAGCACCGATCGCGGCGACCACCACGTTGTCGAGCGGCGACATCAACCCGAAGCCCTGAGGCACCTGGAACGTGCGCGAGATGCCGAGCTCGTAGCGCCGCGGGGCGCGGAGCCGGTCGATCGGGATGCCCTTGAAGCGGATCCGCCCGGCATCGGCGCGCAGGTGGGCGGTCATGATGTTGAACAGCGTCGTCTTGCCGGCGCCGTTGGGGCCGATGATGCCGACCCGCGTGCCGGCGGCAACCGTGAACGACACGTCGGACAGGACACGGTTAGCGCCGAAGCTCTTGGCCACGCTGTCCACCTCGAGCACCGGCGCCTCGCCCGCTTGCGGCAGCACCACCGGTCGCCGGGGCCGGCGCGGCACGCTCAGCAGCGGCGACGGCCGTGGCGGGGGCGCCACGACACGCTGCAGCGACTGCCGTACCGGCGACCCCGGCGTCGACCCGAGCCGTGTTGCGAGCCAGCGACAGCCCCGTCCCGCAGCAGGCAGGATCCCGCGCGGTATCAGCAGCGCCACCAGCACGAGCGCGGCGGCATAGACCAGCTCCTGCGCGCCGGGCACGGCCTCGCCGATCGAGTCGTCGAGGAACATCGCCAGCGGGATGAGGAACGCCGCGCCCACGACCGGCCCCCACGTCAGCCCCACGCCGCCCACGAACGCGACTGACAGCATCACGATGACAACGGTGATGCCGAAAACCTCCTCGGCGACTGTCACCCGCAGCACGGCCTTCACCCACAGCACGGCCATGGCCGCCGACAGCGCTGCCGAGATCATGAAGGCAGCCGACTTCCACGCCACCGTCCGGATGCCGACCGCGCGTGCCAGCACCTCGTTGTCACGGATGGCCCGCAGAGCGAATCCGAACGAGGTCACATCAATCAGCTCGCTGATCAGCAGCGCCACGATGAGCATCCCCAGGCCCACCCACACGTAGGTGTGCGCGTTTGAGAACTCCATGAACTTCCACTGGTTCTCCGGATGGAACGGCACCGTGAGCTCGGGCTCGCCGTAGTGGGAGACGAGCAGTTCCAGGATCAGCGGGAACGAGATGGTGGCGAGCGTGAAGTAGAAGCCCTTCAGCCGGAACGTGGGCAGGCCGATCACGAAGGCCACCACTGCGGCGGCGCCCATGCCGATGGCCATGCCGGTCCACGGCGACATGCCGCCCTCGCGCAGCAGCACGGTGAAGCCGTACGCGCCGATGCCGACGAATGCGCTGTGCCCGAGCGAGATCTGCCCGGCCTTGGCCATGAGATTCCAGGCCACGCCGGCCAGCGCCCATACCACCGCCAGGGTGAGCACCCGCACATGGAATCGCTGGTACAGCCAGCCGTTGAGCAGCGCCACGGCCGCGACCAGCACGACGAACGGGATGAGGCGTCGCGTCATATGGCCCGTTGGACCTTGCCGAACAATCCGTTGGGCCGCACATACAGGATGAGCAGGAACAGCGCGAACACCCAGACGTTCTTCACCGCCGCCGACGTCCAGACCTGCGACACCGACTGGATGATCCCGATGAGCACTCCGCCCACGAAGGCGCCGCTGACGCTGCCGAGCCCGCCGAGCACCACTGCGGCGAACATCACCACCACGAACCGCAGGCCCACGAACGGCGTGATGCTCTGGAACGTGACCAGAGCCGCTCCCCCCACTGCAGTCAGCGCCACGCCCACGCCGAACGCGATGCGGTTCGTCCGGTCGATGTTGATGCCCATGTAGGTGGCGGCTTCCCAGTTCTCCGACGCGGCCCGGATGGCGCGGCCGGTGCCGGTGCGGTTGAGGAACAGGAACAGCAGCGCTGCCACCAGCAGCGACAGCAGGAAGGCGTAGAGGCGGGCCCGGCTGATGAAGATGTCGCCGATGAAGTCGCCCGTGTTGGCGTACGACGGCGCCACCACGCGTGGCTCCGAGGAGTACCTGATGAGGATGAGGTTCTGGAAGATCAGCCCGAGCCCGAGCGTGAGGATGACTTGGGCGTCGTGGTTCTCGTGCCGCCCGATCACGAAGCGGATGAACAGCCAGTGGATCGCCATGCCCAGCAGCAAGAACACGGCGAAGATGCCGGGCATGGCCAGGAACGGGTCCATGCCGATTCCGCCCGCGAACAGCGCCCACGAGAGGTACATGGCCAGCATCATGAAGTCGGCCTGGGCGAAGTTGACCACGCGCATCACGCCGAAGATCAGGCCGAGCCCCGAGGCCAGCAGCGCGTAGACGCCGCCGATGAGGATCCCCGGTACGAGGAACTGCAGGAATTCAGTCATCTGTGGGCGGGGTCGAGCTCGGCGCTACTCCCACACCGGGTCGCAGATTGCGAACTCCTCCGGATAGACGGTGCACGGGATGAGCCTCCCGTCCACTTCCTGCCATTGGGCCGGCACGCCGAAGTGCTGGTCGACGCGGCCGGTGGCGCTGAAGCTGATGGCTGAGGCCGGCATGAGATCCACCGCGACGCCCTCGGTCAGCTTGACGGTGTTGAACGCCTTGGCGACGGCGGCCGGCGATGGGTCGCCGGACTGCTCCAGCACGGCGGCGATGAGGTGGACCACGAAGTAGCCGCCGATGTGGTCCTGGCGGGCGTAGGGCTGGTCGATCGCGGCTGCCAGCTCGTCGAACGCGTCGCTGCCTGCCAGCGGGTTGGCATAGACGAAGGTCGACAGCCCGGCCACCTCTGGGCCCAGGTCGGCCCATGCGGGCAGCAGGCCCTGGCCGCCGTTCTGGATCACCGGTGCGGTGACGCCTCGGGCGATCAGCTCGTTCTGCAGGCCGCTGACATCGCTGAATGCGAATGCGATGTTGAAGATGACGTCGACGTCGGCGTTGGCGATCTTGGTGGCCACGCCGGAGGGATCGTCGAGCCCGCCGGGCGCCCACGTGTCGGTGACGGCAACCTCGATGCCCCGATCGGCGAACTCGGCCAGTAGTGCCTGTTGCAGCGGCACGGCTGCGGCCGAGGTGGAGCCCACCACTGCCACGGTCTCCATGGTGATGCCTGCCTGGTCGAGACCGGGCTGGATCGCGTCGAGGATGAGGCCCTTGATGGCCGATGCCGGCGGCGAGTAGCCGAACACGTGGGTGAAGCCCTCGCGGTCGGTGACCGAATCGGCGAAGCTCTCGGTGACGAACGGGATGCCGGCTCGCTCGGACACCTCGGTGGCGGCCAGGCTGAACGACGACAGCCATGATCCGGCGATGGCCGACACGTCGGGCTCGTCGTCGAGGAGGCGCTCGACGGCGGTGGCTGCCTCTTCGGCGGAACCGCCCGCGTCGTAGATGGCGAGCCGCAGCGTGGCGTTGCACAGCGACTCGATGCCGCCGGCTGCGTTGATGTCCTCGACGGCCTTGCTGGCGCCGGCGATCTCGGCGCTGCCGACGAAGCTGAAGGTTCCCGACATCGGCCAGACCGTGCCGATGACCACCTCGTCGACGCAGTTGCGCTCTTCGACGGCTGCGGCGGCGGCCGCTTCGGCTTCTGCCTCGGCGGCTGCGGCGGCTTCGCGCGCCTCGTCGAGCTGCTCCTCGAGGTCGGCGACGACTTCGGGGTCGACGCCTTCTGCGGCCTCGGCCTCGGCCAGGGCTGCCTCGGCTGCTTCGGCCTTGGCAGCGGCCGCTTCGGCTTCCGCCTGGGCGGTTGCCGCGGCGTCCTGTGCCTCTTGGAGGGCTTCGGCGTCGGCGGTCGAGTCGGTGTCTGTGTCGTCGGCGCATGCGGCCGCGAGCAGGCCGGCTACGGCGAGCAGTACCACCAGCAATCGCCACTTTGCTGCAGGTCGCGTTCGGTTGCGGGGCCGGGTTCTGGGCATAGCCGCTCCTTGGGCCGCCAGGGCCGGTCTCCGGCTGTCGCATTCGACCGACCGAGATCGATGTGCGCCCGACACTAGGCAGCCCCGAACCCCAAGTCAAGAGACTGATATCGCTTTTTTTATAGTGTCAACTATTGAACGCCAATCGTCCCGAGATGGCAGACTCGCCGGCTCGTCCGCCACGCCAGAGTCCATGGTCGGCCGATCCGCCGACCTGCATGACATCTGCGTCCACGCCATGGACGATTGACAATCAATAGGCGCAGCGGCGCTCAGAGCCGCGAGCGGTTGACGCCGTCTAGGGGCTGTCGCTGCCGGTGTAGAAGGCCAGGGTGCGCGCTGCGGCGGCGCGTGCCTGGTCCGGGTCGCCTCCGGCGGCGATCTCGGCATCGGCCCACGCCGCGCTGCTTGCGGCCATGAACTCTTTGAACGGGCCCACGAGGTCGGGGTCGGCTGGATCGAGCTGCGGCGCGTCGGGTGCAGCCAGGTGCTCGGCGATGCCGAGCAATGCCATTTCCCACCCGATGCCGGTCGCGCCTGCGCCGAACTGGTCCCAGAATTCCGGCGGTACCTCAGCGGTGTGAGCGATGGTGAGGTCAGTGCCGTCCCCGATCTGGATCAGCGTCGCATCGACCCAGCTGATGTCGCCCCCGTATTCCCAGGTCACCTCGATCAGTCGTGGTTTGTCGCAGGCAAGGATCTCGCCGCTGGCATTGCCCTCGATGTCAAACCTGCCCCCGACCCGAAACTCCCCGCTCGTCGGACCCAACCAGACTCGGATCCGATCCGGCGTGGTTAGCACGTCCCACAACTCGCCGGGCGCAACATCGAACGTCCGCGACACAGCCAGCACCCGCATCTGCCGGCCATCGCGGCTCGTCGCAGACAGCAAGCGCCGCACCGCCCCGATGTCTCCAGCAGGCGTGAACTTCATGGTGCCGATCTATCAGCCTTTCCCGACATCCGCCGCCGCCAAGCAATCGGCGACATCATTCGCTGACGCATCGAGCACAGCCCGGTCGTCAGCGACACCCCGGTGGTGCTCGCAGTCGCTGCACGAGTCGAAGGACAAGTTGTGAGACGGATCAGTATAACAATATATAAATTGTCATTAAACTCATTTCTCACTATATTTACATTGTGTCAATACTTGCTATTGGCAAGGGCCTGTGAGGACGATCATGAAGAGTCAACGAGCTGTCGCCCGCAACCGTCTCGACGCGCGCCTCGCGGGCGTGCCCGATCTGGCGCGGCCGAACAAGGGCTGGATCCGGGCGCTGCGCGACGCCCTCGGCATGTCCGGCGCCGACCTCGCGCGCCGCATGGGGGTCAGCCAGCAGCGAGTGCCGGCGATCGAACGCGGTGAGCAGGACATGACCATCAAGCTCGACACGCTGATGCGTGCGGCTCATGCACTCGACTGCAAGCTCGTCTACGCGCTTGTCCCCCGCACCAGCCTCGACGACATGGTCCACGATCAGGCACGACGTCGAGCAACCGAGCATGTGCGCCGCGTCACCCAGCACTCCCTTCTCGAGGATCAACAGCCCACAGACGCAGACCTCGCCGAGCAGATCGAAGAACTCGCTGCGGAGCTCGCCGAGCGACGCGGACTGTGGAGCGACGCCCAGAACCAATGAGCGATTGGCAGTTTCCCCAAGACAGCGGACATACCCCGCTGTCCGAAGAGGACCGGCAGGGTCTTCTGCTCAGTCATATCGCGACCCGCGACGACCTCAACGACGCTGAACAGCGCAACATCACCAAGGCACTCCGGCGCCGAGCGACCGCCTCCACCTGGAGACTGACGCGCTCCGGTGCACATACCTCAGCGCGCTGCGCACCGCGGACCGCGGCGACATCTCCCCACTGCTCAGCTTCGCCCGCAGCTGACTCATGGCACCCAACAACCCACGATCCCGCTGGGTGATGTCGGGAGCAACCACCGAACCTCAAGTGGCCGTGACCAGTCCGGGCCGCCTTGGAGTTGCTGGCCGATAATCGCTTGGACCTACGATTGGACAGGGTTAGGTTCCGCGGAGACCGATGACGATGACCGAGGCGAGAGCTGAAACGGCGCTGCTGACCGCAGCCGACTTGCTGCGGCTCGACGGCTCCGGCGTACGTGGCGAACTCATCGAAGGGGTGTTCTGCGAGACGATGTCGGCGGGCCAGATGCATGGAGCGATCGTCATGCGGTTAGGCGCGCGACTGGTCGACTTCGTGGCGCCTGCTGGCCTCGGCACCGTGGTCGGCTCTGATTCGGGGGTATTGCTCGAACGCGATCCCGACACAGTGCGAGAGCCCGACATCGCGTTCACTTCCGCCCGGCGGCTGGCTGTCGGGCAGGAGCTGGCGGGGTACGCCGAAGTCGTGCCGGATTTGGTGGTCGAGGTGGCCTCGCCCAGCGAGCGCCGTGGCGAAACGCACGACAAGGCTCGCATGTGGCTCAGCTTCGACGTGCGGTTGGTGTGGGTGATCTATCCCGAGTCACGCTCGGCCCGGGTCCACCGGCTCGACGGACCGGTCGAACTGCTGGCGCCCGAGGCTTCGCTCGACGGGCACGACGTGCTGCCCGGTTTCAGCTGCCCCCTCGCTCAGATCTTCGCCGAACCCGGCGATTGAGGCAACGCTCCCCCGCCGTGACCCGGTGGGGACGTGCAGCAACTCACTCCCACCCCTTGGTGGCGGGGGCAGGATTTGAACCTGCGACGCACGGTTTAGGAATTCCCGCCCGCCGGTGCGGTCCGCTCCCGTCGAGTGCCGGGTTGTGCTGAGTTCTGCGGGAATCCGCGGAGGGGGGGTCCGGCTGGTCCCGGGCTGTGCCGGCGAATCGTGAGAAGTCCGTTACCCAAGCGTTACCCAGGCAGGCCGTTGTGGGTGGTGCCGATGAGCGTGACCACGATGACCGCGGGTTCGTCGAATGGGTTGCGCCATGCGTGCCGGGTGCCGTTCTGGACTACGGCGTCGCCAGGGCCGAGTTCGACGGCCGCTCCGTCGTCGAGTTCGAGCACGACGCGACCCGACACGACGTAGTCGAAGTCGATCGAGGCGGTGGTGTGCATTCCCGGGTTGTCGGGCTCCATGTGGCCGGCCAGGCCGGGCAGGCGCTCCTCCATCTCCGCCGCGGCCGCCTCGAAGTCGATGTCGTCGAGGTCGACGACCTGGGTCGGCGGCACGGTGAAGGTCGCGAACCGGATCCCGCCGGTCGGCGGGAAGTAGTCGTGACTTGGTCGTGGTTGGCCGGCGTCGGGGAACTCGGGGATGGTGTCGGCGCCCCAAATGCGGCGGAACTCGTACCCGGGGGCGACGGCGGACGCGATCGGTTCTACGACCTCGTTGATGGTGAAGACGGCCTTGCCCTGTTCGTTGTGGCCGGTTACGACGCGTCTCGTGTGCATGAGCTGACCTTTCTGGCTCTACTCGCCCTCGATGATGGCGAGCTGGTTGGCGATCGCCTCGAAGGACTGGGCGTTGAGGAATCCGCCGGCGTCGTCGATCGATTGCCGGAGGTACTGGGCGGTGTCGGTCACGAGACCGCGTACCTGTTCGAGATCGTGGGTCAGTCGTCCGCTGCGTTTGCGCCACGTGCCACCGACCATGACCGAGTCGACGACTCCGGGGTGGCCTTGAAGCACGACGTGGCCGGCCGCGTCGGCGCCGGTCCAGCCGCTCATCGAGATGTCGGTGCCGTCGAGCAGTACGAGGTCGGCAGCCATACCCACGGCGATACGGCCGACGGTTGCCTCGAGGCCGCACGCTCGCGCACCGTTGACGGTTATCCACGCGAGCGCGTCGCCGGCCGCAACCGTGGTGCCACTGAACATCTCGCCGGATGCGATGCGGGCCTCGTTGGCCAGGGCCCGTTCGACCTGGAGCGCGAGCCGGGCCGCGAAGAACATGTCGCCGTTGTTGTTGGAGACGATGTCGGTGCCGATCGTCGGCGCCATGCCGGCGGATCGGACCTTCTCGGTTGACGACATGCCCATGCCCATCTGGAGTTCGGTCTCGGGGGTGAAGACCACCGACGCACCGGAGGCCGCGACGGTCTCCCACTCTTCGTCGGTGCTGAAGTTCATGTGGACGAGCAAGACATCAGGGCCAAGCAACCCCCGGGGACCGAGGTGGTTGCCCACCTCGTGGCCGCCGGCGGTGCTGTTGACGTGATGCATGATGCGCAGCCCATTGGATCGGGCGAACTCGTATTGATCGGGCACGTCGACGGGCCGCGCTATACCGAACTCCTCGGGGCAGATGCCCATCGTGATGAGCGGATGGTCGGCCGCCGCGGCGGCGAGATCGACGAGCCGCGCCGCCCGGTCGGCATTGGATCCGTAGCGGTCTGCGCTTCCCGGCGGGACGTTGAACCCCGCTCCCCACCACGCGCGGATCCCGGACTCGGAAAGGCCCCGCAATGCGGCCGCGCCGTGGGCCGGGCTCAAGATGTTGTGGCTGTAATCGGCCACCGTCGTGACGCCGCAGCTCAACGCGTCGAGCGCCCCGGCCAACTGCGCGATGTAGAGATCTTCGGGCCGGTACGCGTCGGCGGCCGTGGTGCGAATGCCGATCACATAGTCCATGAGCGACCAGTTCGCCGTCACGCTGCGCAGCGGAAGCTGCCACACGTGACGGTGGCAGTCGACCAGCCCTGGGATGAGGATCATCCCGCGAGCGTCAACCCGCTCCGCATCACGTGTTGTGGCTTCGTCGACCGACCCGACCGCGCTGATGGAACCGTCCCGGATCAACACGTCGCCCACGACCGTGCCCATCTCGGCGTCCATCGACACGATCGTGGCTCCCTTGATGACCACCGCAGCGTTCTCAGCCATGTCGTCGACCGTAGTAGTTCGAATATGGGCACGCCCCCTGGCCTGCCTTCGGTGATTGGCGATTAACGCCTGCACCCCGCGCAGCTGGCGCAAACCCCCACCAGGACTCAAAGGCGACGAGCTCCAGCAGTTCTACACAGAACGAGCCCAACGACTCGCGCTGCGAGTCCACGCGCACATCGAAGGCGGCGCCAAGCGGCTCTCGTCGCCCACCCGAGACGGACGGCTCAACATCGACCCCGACCAGAACGCCGGACCCAGTCAACAGCCGCTGTACCCGCCGCCGCCGGATCTCACCAGCATCTTCAAGAACCTCCCCCAAGGCATCCTCCACCAAGGACTCATCACCGCAATCGTCGAAGACCTCGACTACTTCCAGTGGCCACCATGGGGCACACCGCTGCACGACCAGGTCTACGGACAGCGCAATCCCGCCGAGAACATCTTCGCCCAGATCAAAGACGAGAACGGCCTCTCCAAGAAGGTCAACCGCATCATGGGCATCGCCGCCCGCCACATCATGTGCCTCGCACAAGCCGTCTGGTACAACCTCAAACTCTCCCGCAACGGCGAAGCACAACTCGAAGCGGAACTCACAGCCGCAAAACAAGCTCGACGAGCCGCCAACAAGGCACATCCCCCAAACAACACACCCCAAACGCGGCAAGACACCGACCAACCGGCCTCAAGCCCGCCGACCGGCGAGGCACCCGACTCGCGCGCACGACCACCCCCATAGCGGACCGGCGGCCCGCCAGCGAAGCAGACGGCCACGAAGCCGTCTGCTTCGTCGCGTGCGTCCACACGCACCTCACCGCCTAACGAACGCGAACCGGCAAGACAAGCCCTGAACACGGGCCAATACGCGCAAAATCGGGCCAAAATGGCCCGATTTCGGTGCAACTGGCCAACACAAATGGGGTGCACTGGCCAAGACCCCTTGGTGGCGGGGGCAGGATTTGAACCTGCGACCTTCGGGTTATGAGCCCGACGAGCTTCCAGACTGCTCCACCCCGCGGCGAGAGCGATAACCCTACCAGTGGCCTCCCGACGCCAGCAAGGTCGCGGTTCTCCCATTGGCAACTCCTATGGTGAATTCCCCATAATGGGTTGAGGAGGGATGGCCTACCTATGTCACTTCCCTACGAAGAGGTCGTCTCAGCACGCCGGGCACGACTTGCCCCTGAGGTCGCAGCCCAGGGCGAGGTGTTCGCGCGGGCGTACAAGATCGCGATGCAGGTCGTGGATCTGCGTGAGAAGCACGGCTTGACCCAAGGCCAGCTAGCTGAACGCTGCGGTGTGAATCAAGCCGACATCAGCAGGATCGAACGCGGCTCCACGAGCCCGACGGCGCGCACGCTTCAGCGGATCGCTGACGCCCTCGATGCCGACATTCGGCTTGTAGCACGCGCCTCCTGACTAGGGTCGAAGCCCTATCAGCGGCGGCGTGCGGGGCTAGCCGGTGGCGGCTTGTTGGAGGATTCGGGCGGCTCTGGCTATCAGGCGCTCGGCTTCGTCGACTGCCTCTTGGTAGGCGGCCAGGTCGCCTTCTCGCAGTGCGGCGTCGGCTCGCTCGAAGGCCCTTGCGGCACGTTCGAGCAGGTTGCCCACATCGTCGGTGTCCGGCGTCGTGTCGGGCTCGTCGGCTTCGTCGTCGGGCGCGGCAGCTGCCGGTTCGTCTTCGGTGTCGTCGGGCGCTTCGGGCTCATCGGGCAGGCGCACGGTGCCGTTGCCGATATCGATGCTGGCACCGATTGCCTTCTCGAGCGCCCCTTCGAACGTCTCGGAGATCACCACGTTCGAGCCGATGCCCGCAATCACCAGCTGCAGCTCGGGCACCGCCGTTGGCCCAGTGGCCGCGATGAACAGCGGCCGCACGTACAGCAGCGAGTTCTCCACCGGGATCAGCAGCAGGTTGCCGGGTCGCACCACCGAGCCGTTCTGGTTCAGCAGCGTCAGCCGCTCGGAGATCTCCTCCTCGGTCTGGATGTTCGAGTTGAACAGCGCCGGACCGTCGATCGGCTGATCCGAGCGGATCTCGAACACCTCGATCTGGCCATACCGGTCCGGATCGTTGTGGACCACCATGAAGCCCTCGAGATTCTTCCTGGAGTCATCCTCGGAGAACGGCACGAACGGCCGGAAGATCACGAACGACGGAGCATCGTCGCCCGGCAATCGGAACAGCAGGTACTGCGGCGAGATCCTGGCCTCGACCGTGGCGATCACCTGCCCGGTCGTCTCGTCGCGCACGGTCTCCACCGTGGTCTGGCCGATCGAGTCGCCCGGATCCTGCGCCACCGCCCACGCACCGGCCGCGTCGTAGAACTCCGACGGGTCATCGAGGCGGTACCGGCCCCACGCATCGGTCTGCACCCGGAACAGGTCCTCGGGATAGCGGAAGTGCTCCTGCAGCTCGGCGGGCGGGTCTTCCTCGGCGAACAGCGCCGGGAACTGCTTGATGTAGGACTGCACGATCGGGTCGCTGCGGTCGACCACGTAGAACGTGACCGTGCCGTCGTGGGCGTCCACCACGGCCTTCACCGAGTTGCGCACATAGTTATGCGGGTCTCGCAGATCGCTGCCCAGCGTGGCCGCCCGCGAATTGGTGCGCTGCGCGTACGGGAACTGCGTGGTGGTGGTGTAGGCGTCGAGCACCCACTTCACCTTCCCGTCGATCACCACGGGATAGGGGTCGTTGTCATACGACAGGAACGGGGCCAACAGGCTCACCCGCTGCTGGATGTCGCGGTTGTAGAGAATCCGGCTCTCGCCCTGGATCTCGCCCGACACCAGCAGGTTCGGCTCGGCGAAGCGCACCGCGAACGCCAGGCGCCGGAAGAAGCCGCCGATGCCCACGCCGTCTGCGCCGTCGTAGCGGGTGGTCTCGGTGCGGTCGTCGTCGTCCTGGAAGTCGACCTCGGCACGCTGGGCGCCCACGATGGCGTAGCCGTGCAGGTCCTCGCCCACGTACAGGCCCGGCTCGTCGAGCTCGAGGGCCTCCGCGCCCGGAGTGATCACATTCGGGATGTCGCCCAGCGCGTATGCCGGGCGGCCGTTGGCGTCGACCCCGTTGGCCGGCGCTGCCGCCACGCCGTAGCCGTGGGTGTAGGCGACGTGCTCGGTCTCCCACGTGTCGGTGGGCAGC
Source organism: Candidatus Poriferisodalis sp. (assembly GCF_965219595.1). Taxonomy (NCBI): domain Bacteria; kingdom Bacillati; phylum Actinomycetota; class Acidimicrobiia; order Acidimicrobiales; family Candidatus Poriferisodalaceae; genus Candidatus Poriferisodalis; species Candidatus Poriferisodalis sp. The sequence goes on along the minus strand of NZ_OZ244781.1, from coordinate 1,517,279 downwards.
TCGGTGGGCCGCAGCTCACGGGCCGCCAGCACGATCTGGGTGACCTGGCCGTCGATCTCGTAGCGGTCGACATCGATGTCGCGGAAGTCGTAGAAGCTCTTGATGCCCTGGGTCTGCTGGAACGTGTCCTGCATGACGGCGGGATCGAGCAGCCGCACGTTGCGCACCGTGTCGAAGTTGTTCTCGATGTCTTCGGCAGTCAACCCGGGTTCGTAGTTGAACTCGCGGGGCGACACGTTGTCGAGCCCGAGCGCGATGCGGGTCATCTCGATGTTGCGCTCGATGTAGGGCGCCTCGCGGGTCGACTCCGAGGGTTCCACCTGGAAGCGCTGCACGATGGCGGGGTACGCGGCGCCCGCCAGCCCGGCGATCACCACCCACAGCGCCACCGCGATCACCGGATAGGTGAAGCCCCGCCGCCAGATGTTCACCACCAGCAGCAGGAAGCTGAACAGGCTGATCACCATGAGCAGCCGCAGCACCGGCAGCTGGGCGTTCACGTCGGTGTAGGTGGCGCCGTCGACGAAGCCCCGGGTGGACAGTGTGAGCTCGAACTGGTCGAAGTAGTAGCCCACCGCCTTGATGAGCGCCAGCAGGCCCAGCAGCAGCGACAGGTGCGCCTTCACCTGCGGCTGCACCCGGCTGCCGGCAGGGGCTTGCACCCGGATCGCGCCGTTCAGGTAGTGCCAGATGGTGGTGAAGATGAACGTGACCAGGACGGCGGCAAATGCCCAGCCGACGAGGAAGTTGAAGAACGGCAGGCGGAAGACGTAGAAGCCGATGTCGCGGCCGAACTGGGGATCGGTGAGGCCGAAGTCGGTGGCGTTGATGAAGAACAGCCACGACTCCCACTGGCCCGAGACGCCCGTGCCGACCATGAAGGCGAGCACCAGCGAGACGCCGATGCGGATGAGGGCGCGGCGACGACGGGAGATCTGGTGCCAGCGGGCGGCGATGTCCTCGGCCGGGCCCGTCGGCGTGGCGCGTGCGGCCAGACGCTCGGCGATGAACAGGTTCACCCACAGCAGGACGAAGAAGATCGCCGTGAACAGCAGGCCGAGGCCGATCTTGGCCCACAGCACCTTCCACCACACCGAGGCGTAGCCCAGGCTGTCGAACCACAGGTAGTCGGTCCAGAAGCCGGCGAGACCCCGGATCGAGAACAGCAGGATGAGGCCGGCCGCGACGACGATGCCGATGATCAGGCGGAAGCGGGTGAGTCCGCGTGGGCGGCGCGGCACCCGCCGGGGGCCGCCGGGACCTTGGGGGCCTTGAGGGCCGCCGGGGCCTTGGGGACCCTGGGGCCCGCCTGGTGGCCCAGACGACGGGGGTGGCATGTCCTCGGGCGGGCGCATACGGCGCTGAGGCTACTGGGGAGCGCAGGCGCCGCAGCCGGCGTACCGCGCCGCCGGAGCGCGGGGCGCGTAGGTTCGGCGCCGTGCGGCTGGCGGTACTGGTCTCGGGAACCGGATCCATCCTCGAAGCGATGCTCGGCGTGGAGCTGCCAGTGGACCTGGTGGGGGCCGATCGGCCGTGCCGAGGGCTGGGAATTGCTGCCGATGCGGGGCTCGAGACGGTGCTGGTGGCGCGTTCGGACTGGATGGGCGGGGGCAGTGTCCCAGGGCAGCGGCGCTTCGACCGGCAGGGTTACAGCTGCGAGCTGGCTGCCGTGCTCGGCGGTCGAGGTGTGGACGTGGTGGCGATGGCCGGCTTCGGCACGGTGCTGGACGGGTCGTTCTTCGCATGGAGCGACGGGCGCTACCGGGGGCGGGTGCTGAACACGCACCCGTCGCTGCTGCCGGCGTTCCCGGGCTGGCACGCGGTGCGTGACGCGCTGGATGCGGGGGCCGCCGAGTCGGGCTGCACCGTGCACGTGGCGATTCCCGAAGTGGACGCCGGCCCGGTGCTGGCGCAGCAAGCAGTGCCGGTGCTGGCGGGCGACGACGAGGCCACGCTGCACGAGCGCATCAAAGCGGTGGAACGCGAGCTCTACCCGGCCACGATTGCGGCATTCCTGGAGCGCTGCGCCGGCGAGGACGCGATGGGCCTGCGGGAAGTCGAACTCGAATGCAGGCAGGAAGGACAGACCCGATGAGGGCGTTGATCTCGGTGTGGGACAAGACGGGCGTGATCGACTTCGCGACCCGGCTGTCGAGCCTCGGGTGGGAGATCGTCTCGAGCGGCGGCACGGCCGCAGCGCTGGCCGAGGCGGGGGTGCCAGTGCTGGCGGTGGAAGACGTCACCGGCAGCCCTGAGATGCTGGACGGCCGGGTGAAGACGCTGCACCCGCGCATCCACGGCGGGATCCTGGCGGACCGGTCGAAGCCGGCGCACCTGGCGTCGCTCGATGAGCACGGCATTGCGGCCATCGACCTGGTGGTGTGCAACCTGTACCCGTTCCGGTCCGACCCCGGTCCTGAGCTGATCGACATCGGCGGGCCGGCGATGGTGCGGGCTGCTGCCAAGAATCACGGCGACGAGAGCGGCGGCGTGGGTGTGGTGGTGGACCCGGCCGACTACGAGGCGGTGCTGGACGAGCTGGCGGCGTCGGCCGCGTCGGGTGCTGGTGGGCTGAGCGCGGCAACGCGGCGGCGGCTGGCGCGGGCCGCCTTCGCCCATACGGCTGCCTATGACGCGGCCATCGTGAGCTGGCTGGACGAGCCGGCCGGCAGCGAGACCGAAGCGGCGGGCACCGGCGAGTCACCCGAGCCCGCTCCCCTGCCGCCGACCGTGCACCTGGCGCTGGAACGGGTGGACGAATGCCGCTACGGCGAGAATCCGCACCATCTCGGGGCCCGCTACCGGCCGGTCGGCGAGCTGACCTGGTGGGATCACGCCTACCAGCACAGCGGGCTGGCGCTGAGCTACCTGAACTTCTTCGATGCCGACGCTGCGTGGCGGATCGTGTATGACCTTGGCGATGCTGAGCGCTCTTCGGCGGTCGTGATTGTCAAGCACGCCAACCCGTGCGGCGCGGCGGCCGGCGACGATCTCGCCGACGTGTACCAGCGGGCGTACGACTGCGATGCCCGATCTGCCTTCGGCGGGATCGTGGCGTTCAACAAGATCGTCGACCTCGACACGGTCGAGCGCATCGAGGCAGCGGCCCAGGCCGACTTGATCATCGCGCCCGGCTACGAGGACGGCGTGGTGGAGCGTCTCGAGGCCAAGCGGCGCAACACCCGCGTGCTGGAGGCGCCACGGCCCGACGAGGCCAGCCTGTCATTGCGGCAGATCAACGGCGGATGGCTGGTGCAGTCGCCCCACACGTTCGCTTCAGCACCCGAGGATTGGCAGGTGGTCACCCAGCGCAAGCCCACGGCGAGCGAGCTGGCCGATGCCCGCTTCGCCTGGCGCGTCTGCGGGCATGTGATGTCGAACGCGATCGTGCTGGCGCGCGACCGCACGGCATGGGGCATCGGAGCCGGCCAGCAGAACCGGGTGGAGTCAGGCCAGCTCGCCGCCGCGAAAGCCGACGGGCGGGCTGCAGGCGGCGCGTGCGCCAGCGATGCGTTCTACCCCTTCGGCGACGGTGTGGAGGCCGCGGCTGAGGCCGGCGTGGCCGTGGTGGTGCAGCCTGGCGGCGCCCTGCGAGACGACGACGTGATTGCCAAGGCCGACGAGCTCGGCCTCGCCATGCTGTTCACCGGCGAGCGGCAGTTCCGCCACTGATGGCAAGAACATCGAAGGCAATTGCGGCGGCACTTGTCATCGCGGGTCTGGTGGGAATGTGGCCTGCGAGCGCGGGCGCGCAGACGGCTGGGTCGGCGACGCTGCCGCCGCCTGAGGTGCTGGGCGACTGCACCGATGCGGTGCCGGTGATCGTGGCATCCGATAGCGACGCACAGTCAGACATCTATGCGGCGGTCTTGCTCGCCGGCGTGCTGGACGCCAAGAGCTGCATCGTGCTGGCCGGCGGCCGCGACGACCCGTTCCCGCAGGACCAGCAGGACAGGCTCGCCACAGCATCGGCCGGCGGCTACGTCGTCGGCGGGCCCGCAGCAGTGCCAAACACCAAGCTGTCGGGCCGCAAGATGATCCGCGTCTACGGCGCGGATCGCTGGGAGACCGCAACCGCCGTGGGCAACATTGCGGCGGCGCTCGCAGCGGGTGAGGACCCCAGCGGGTCCGGCGACACCGATGAATCGGCCGACGACAGCGCGCCTGCCTGGCAGCAGCGGCTGGCAACCGAATTCTCGGCCGCGCTGCGGTCGAGCGAAGCGACCGACGACATGTGCATGTCGCTGTATCGCAATGGCGAGCCGATCTTCGAGCACATGCCGCACACACCGCTGCTGCCGGCATCGCTCGCGAAGCTTGCAACGGTCACCGTGGCGCTGAGCGAACTGGGTGCCGATGCCACCTTCACCACCCGGGTGGTTGCCGACGCCGGCGCGCTCGATGCGGTCACCGACGGCGTGCTGCGCGGCGACCTGTACCTGATCGGCGACGGCGACCCGGTGCTGGCCACGCCCGGCTACATCAATCGCATTGCCGATGCGCGCCCGTACACCGACGTGACCCAGCTCGCCGACAGCGTCATGGCGGCGCTCGACGCTCACGGCATCGACACCATCGAGGGCGCCATCGTCGGCGACGGATCGTGGTTCGCCGACGGCGAGCAGAGCTACACCTCGCACTCCCTGCCGGGCGCGACGCCGGAGACCCCTGCGATCTGGAAGCAGTCGTACCTGTCGGGGAACTTCGTGGGCGTCTTGTCGGGCTTGATCATCAACGACGGCTACTCGCCCTACGCCATCGACCGCCGGAGCCACACCCGCAGCACCGATTCGACCCAGGCAGCAGCGTCAGACTTCGACGACCTGCTCGAAGAGCGCGGCATGGTGATCCGTCACCGGCCGCGTTCGGGCAGCGCCCCCGCAGCAGGCGACTCGACCGATCTGGGCAGCATCACCTCGCCGTCGGTCGCCGAGATGCTGGTGCGGATCCTGCGCTACTCGGAGAACACGCCGGCGGAGGTGCTGTTCAAGCAGATCGGCCGGCACCGCGGCGACTCGTCGCGGGCGGGCTCGGCTGCAGCCGCGACGGCGGCGCTCGGCAAGCTGCTGGGAACGGCGGCCGACGAGATCGTCCTGGTGGACGGCTCAGGGCTGTCGGTTCACAACCGCATGAGCTGCGAGGCCGCTGTACGGCTGCTGCTGTTGGCGGGCAGTGACTCCCGCTTCGCGACCTCGCTGTCGATCGCAGGTCGAACCCCGACGCTGCAGAGCTGCGGGCCTCGGTCTCCCGGCAACGGGCAGGGCCCGGCGAACACGGTCTTCGCCAAGGGCGGCCAGCTCAACGACAGCTCGGCCATCGCCGGGGTCAGCACTGCGCCCAACGGCGACGTGCTGACTTTCGCCATGATCGCCAACGAACCGCTGATCATCCGAATCGGAAGCTGCAACGCCCTGCGCCAGCTCACCCTCGACGCCATAGGCCGCTACACCTACGGCCCCGCGAGCTAAACCCGTTCCGGCACGATCCGTCGAGGATCGGCGCGGAATCACCCTCATCGCCGACGGACTGCAAAAGTGACTTGACTGTCTCGTTGGATCGCTTCGGAGATTCGCAGTGCAACTTCGACTGGAGAACTATCTGGGGCAGTGATACGGCGAGTGTCGTACGTGAGTTCACCGCCGCTCAGCGGAGTGATGCCATCGGTGCCAACTGAGATCTCCGCTACACACATTGATTCCCCGACCGACAGTGAGAACTCAGCGCCCTGAACGTCGCGGAAGACCTTGGTGGCAATGTGAAGCCGGTCGTTCGCACCGATGAATTTCCGCACGGTTACCACGAATGAGACCTGTGCTTCCCTGCCCCGCTGGTCTCGCGGCGTGGAGCACACGTACTCGCAAGCACCGTCTTTGGACTGCCGTGGAGTCACCTCGTGTCTCACTCCGTCGATTCGCAGTTCGTCGACACGAAAAACCTCAGGGTCACGCGGGTCGAGATCTTCTTCAACCTCCCATCGGAATTGGTAGCTGGAATCGCTGTAAGCCCGCCAGTCGGGCGACTGTTGGGCAATACAGAGAAAGCGCAGCGAACTCGGACAGTCGGGCAGCAAAGCAGAGACAGCGACCGTTTGATACGCGAAATCCGGGTACCCGTCATCTTCGCTAGGTGCCTCTAGGTGACAACGCCAACTGCGATTTCGAATTGCGTCGCCCACGACGCGACTGACGACCGGCGACAGCGCCGACCTGATGATCCCCTCTACAACCGTGCGCATTCGCACGGCGCTCTCTTCAGCCGAGATCCAACCGAATGTCATCGCAACCACGCCAGCCGCGAAGAGCGCCTGCCCGAGGAGCTTGAGGATCCGGCCCCACAGTGCGTCGACCGGATCGAACGCCACCAGTAGCAGCAGGCCAATCGCACAAGCCAGCGCCGCCCAGATGTACGCGGTTCGTGATGTCTGCCTTCGGTCCCTGCCGGGAGAGTCAGCCATTCCTCAGCCGGCGGTAAGGCAGTCGAGTTCGTCCGCCATCTGAGAGCCGAGTCCCGCCATCTTGTACGCCACGGCTGTCGGATCTGTCTCCTTGGAGGTCAGCACGATCACAGATGCCCGGCACTGCGGCGTCGACAGCATTCCGACATCGTGAGCGACGTCGCAGAGAGTTCCCGTCTTGTGCGCAAACGTTCGCGGGGGCTCGATCCGCGCTGACAGCCGCGTATTGCGCAAGTTGTTGGTCAGCCACCTGCGCAGGTCTCCGAGCCTCCGACTCGACCACACCTGGGTGAGAATTCGATACTGGTCCACCGCCGTGGTGTACGCACCTCGCAGATTCTCGAAGTCGGCATCGCTGAAGCCAGGCACCGGATCAGTATCGCGACAACCTGCGCGCTCGAGGAAATCCTTTATTGCGGCATCGCCGACGGCGTCGAGGATTGCCGATGCCGCCGCGTTGTCGCTCGTGACAATCGACAACGCGGCTATCTCTCGAAGAGACAGCGTTGAACCGTCGAATGCAGCTTGAATGGTGGGATACACCGTTGTTTCAAGCATCTTGGGATCGATCCGCTCGTCGAGTGACAGGCGTCCCTCTGCACCCGCTATCAGTGCTGCAGCGACGACCGGCACCTTGAGCAGCGACGCTGCAGGATGTCGCAACTCTGCGTTGGCCGACCATTCCTGATCGAACGGCTCGTGCAGACGCACGACGACGCTCCTGGAGCCTCCCTCCGCCACGAAATCGTTGATGAGCGCTTGGATTCTCGCCGAAGGCGTCAGTGTGGAAGCTGTAGGCACACTCAGTCCGCCGTGCCGAGGCTTGGCGCCGATGCCATGGCGCCAGCATAGTGGTGGCCTCAGAATCGACTTCGCTCTTGGCGCAGCCGGCGATGACTCCCTGCAGCCGGTGCCCAAGAGCGGTGGAACTCCCCTCAGGCGCTGACGCGCTCCTTGTCAGGCGGGGGCATGTAGGTGCGCCGGCTCGGCTTTAAGCCCATCGAGTGCAGTGTGAGCAGGAGTCCGAGCGAAGCACCGGTCGGGTCGACAACGGGAACCCTCACGCGCTCCGCTGCGAGCTGGGACTGCAGTGCCGCTGCCACGCCGAGCATGCCAGTGCACCCCAGCACCAGCACATCGGCACCTTGATCCAAGGCACGGTGTGACGCTTGGGAGAGACTCTTGAGGAGGGCGTCGCCGTCGTGCAATTCGAGGACAGGCGTGTCCACCACTTCGACCGAGACCATGCGCTCTCGGATGCCCATGCGTGTCGCGAGATCCGAGATCATGGGCACAACGTTCTCCAGCACGGTGATGACCGAAAAGCGAGCACCCAACGTGAGCGCTGTCGCTATGGCCGGTTCGAAACCGCCGACGACGGGGATGTCCACCAGCTCGCGGGCCGCAGGCACAGCCGGGTCGCCGAAGCAGGTGATGAACACGCTGTCCGCCCCGGAGTCGGCTGCGCGGCCCACCTCCTCGACAATTGCTGGGCCCGCCAGCACCTCGTCGTAGAACGACTCGATGGAGGCCGGCCCGTAGCGCAGATTCGAAACCTCAATGTCGATCTCCGGCCCGACGAAGCTTCGAGCTTCAAGGGTGATCTGTTCGTTGAACGTGTCCGAGGTGATCGGAACGACGATGTGGATCTTCATGGTGAGTCCTTTCGTATGCAATGAAGAGTCAGAAATCAGGATCGGCGGGAACGGGACCAAGCGTCAGCGGCGACCGCAACAAGAATCACAACGCCTTGGATGACTCGCTGCCAGATCGGGTCGACCTGGTGCAGGTTGAAGCCGTTGACCATGAAGGCGATGAAGAGAGCGCCGAGCAGTGTCCTCCACACGGCACCGGTGCCACCGGCGATCGATGTGCCGCCGACAACGATGGCGGCGATGACGCCGAAGACGAAGCTGAAGTCATCGGAGGGGGTGGCGCTGATCGTGCGGGAGGCCGCCACGACACCGGCCAGGCCGGCTGCGAGCCCCGACAGGGCGAAAACCGACACCACGATGCGCCGGGTGCGCACACCTGCGAGTCGCGCTGCCTCTGCGTTGCCGCCTGTTGCGTATACGTGGCGGCCGAAGCGGGTGCCTGCGAGCGCAACCCACGCCACTGCCACCACGGCGAGCGAGATCCACGTCGCTGTGGTCAGGCTCAGCACGCGCGTCCGTGCGATGTCACGGAAGTTCTCGCTGACCGGTCTCAGGATGCTGCGCTCGCTCACGATGTAGCCCAGTCCGAACACGATGAACGACATGGCCAGCGTCGTGATGAATGAGTTGATGCGTGCGAACGCCACGATCGACCCGTTGGCGAGCCCCACCGCCAGACCGAAGGCGCACCCGGCAAACAGCGCCACCACCACCGAACCGGTGGCGTTCTCGACCCGCAGCGCAACCAGCGGCGCTACGACCGCCACTGCGGCGATCGACACGTCGAAGCCGCCGGCGATCATGGTGAGCGTTGCGACCGAGGCTGCGATCAGCAGGGTCGCCTGCTGATCCAGCACATTGCGCAGATTCGGAGCAGTCAGGAAGCCGTCTGTCGTGATGGCCAGCACGACGAAGAGCGCAAGGGTGACCCAGACGATGCCGAAACGCGCCAGCACGTTGAGCTGGTGCCTGGCACCCGATGTCGACGGAACGGATACTGCGGCATCGGCCACGGCAGGCCCTGCCGCCCTCACGTCGCTGCGCTCAGGGAGGCTTCGCCGAAGGCATGGCGCAGCAACTCGGCCTCGTCAAGGTCAGGGTGGGTGAACTCGCCGACGAAGCTGCCGTCGCGCATCACCAAGATGCGATGGCACAGGCCCACCAGTTCCTCCAGATCGGACGATACGACCAGCACGGCAAGACCGTCTGCGGCAGCGGATGCGATGAGGTCGTAGATGGCGCGCTTGGAGCCCACATCGACGCCGCGGGTCGGCTCGTCGGCAATCAGCACCCGCAGCCCCGGCACCAGCCAGCGTGCGAAAAGGCACTTCTGCTGGTTGCCGCCTGACAGCAGCCGCATGGGGGTTTCCATGCCGCCGTCGCGCACCCCGGCATCGGTGCTTGCGGCCCGGACGAAGCGGCGCTCGGCGATGCGGTTGACGACGCCTGCTCGGGTCATCCGTGCCAGATGAGGCAGGCTGACGTTCTCGCGGACGCTGCGCTCAATCAGCAGCCCGTGGTCCTTGCGCGACTCAGGGATCAGGCCCACACCCGCTCGGATAGCCCGGTCTGGACGCGAACCCCGCAGGGACTGTGTGCCAACCACCACTTCGCCGCCATCGCCAGGATCCGCCCCATAGATCGCTCGCAAGAACTCGGTGCGACCTGAGCCGACCAATCCGGCGATGCCGACGATCTCACCGGCAGCCACGTCGAGATCCAGGCCTGCCGGCGAGCCCTCGCGGGCCGAACCTGTGCACCGCAGTCCCCGCACACGCAGCGCGGGCATGCCAACGAGGTCAGGCAGTGCAGGCTTCGGCGGGAACGTGGCCTCGAGCTGCCGGCCGATCATGGCCTCGACCAGCGAATCAGCCGTCTCCGACGATGGAGTCGTGGTACGCACGACCCGCCCGTCGCGCATGATCGTCACCTCATCGGCCAACGCCAGCACCTCGTCCAAGAAGTGCGAGATGAACAGCACGGTGATGCCTTGATCGCGCAAAGAACGGACCAAGCGGTGAAGCTGATCGCGCTCCGCAATCGAGAGCCGGGCCGAGGGCTCGTCCATCACCACCAACTCGGTACGGCGCGCAACTGCTCGCAGAATCTCGACGCACTGCTGGTCGGCAACGCTGAGGTCGTCCACCCGCGCGGCGGGATCGACGTGGATGCCAGTGCGCTCAGCCAGCGCCCGGAACCTCCTGCGCGACTCCTGGGGTCGCACCCATCCCCATCGCGTGGCCTCCACGCCGAGGAACACGTTGTCCACCACGGTGCGGTCGGGAACCAGCGCCAGTTCCTGGGCAATGGCCGTGATGCCGGCGTCAAAGGCGTGCCGCGGCGACCGAAACCGGACCGGCCGACCGTTCACAGCCAGGGAACCGCTGTCGGGGCCATACAGCCCCGAGACGACTTTGCCGACCGTGGATTTGCCCGCACCGTTCTCGCCGACGAGGGCGTGGATCGCGCCGCGGCGGACGGCGAGGTTCACGCCGTCCACCGCTTGCGTCGATCCGAATCGCTTGGAGACGCCCGTCAGCTCAATGTGGACCGGTGCTTGGACTGGGCCCTGAGCCGGCTCGACGATCACCCATCCCACTCCGCAGTGAACTGATCCACGTTGGCGGAAGTGACCAGACCCTCATCGAGGAAGTTGGCATTGGGGTCGATGCCGCCGGTCATGGTGCCGTCGCGCAGGGCGGCGATCATCGCCTCCATCGCCAGGCGGCCTTCGCTCGCTGGCGCGTAGTACACGGTGGCGAACCAGCGGCCGTCGCGCACGCCTTCGATCGCAGGTGAGGAGCCGCCCAAGCCGATCAGGGCGACACCGTCGAGCTTGCTCTCGTCGGTCAACACCAGCTCAACGCCCTGCAGCGACTGGTCGGCGCCGACCACCACGTCGAACTCTGGCTGCGCCTGCAGGATGTCCTGGATGGCGTTGATGCCGCCCTCGGGCCCCAGGTACAGGCCCTCGCCTTCAGCGACTACTTCGATGTTGGCGTGCCCGGCAACAGCGCTGTCGAAGCCCTGCCGCAGCGCCACATCCAGCGGGATCCCCCGGATGCCGAACAGGTACACGACGCGACAGGGGTCGAGTCCCTCACATGCCTGGATCGTGAGTCGGCCGGCGCGTTCGCCGGTCACAACCGGAGGCGCCATCACCGAGGCTGCGATGCCGTCGACTTGCGGCTCGTTCGTCGAGAGATCGTCGCCGACGATCTGGTTGAAGAGCACGACCTGCAGGCCGCTCGCCAGCGCTGACTCGACGTCGGGAACGAGCCCGGGTCCGTTGAGGGCAACTAGGATGATGCCGTCGTACTGACTGCTGGCGATGGCGTCCTGTAGCTGGGTGGTCTGCAGCTCGGCGTTGAACTGGGCGTCGAACTCGACCAACTCGATGTTGTTCTCGTCCGCGAGCCGCTGCATCTCGCCGACTGATGCCAGCAGGAACGTGTTGGCTGAGCTAGCCGAGAGGTAGGCGATGCGCCACGGCTCGGGATCGGGTTCGTCGGCCGGTTCGGCGGGTGCCGCGGTGGTTGCCGGGGCGCTGTCGTCGGCTTCGGTCGCGGCGGTGTCCGCGGTGGCGTCGGGCTCGTCTTCGCTCGCAGCGGGTTCCGCGGCGGTCTGCGTGGGCGCTGCGGTGACATCGGTCGTTGCGCCGCCGTCGTCGTCACCGTCGCCGCATGCGGCGGCAACGAGCATCAGCGCAAGCGCCGCGCCGAGCAGTCTCATCAAGGTGCGTGCCTTCATCGGATCCCCCCTCAGGGCCTCGTTCCGGCCTGTGGAGGCGAACGTAAGGAGGAGGACTTCGCCCCTCAATGGGCAGATCGCTGCGATTGGAGGCCCTAGTGGTGCAGATCACGCATGCCCGAGGCGGAGCTTCACGTAAGGGAGGCAGCTAGACGGCGGCAAAGCGCTTTGGACTGAGTTGCGATTCGAGCGCCCCCAAGTCGCCAGCAGGAATCTCGCCCCCAATGAGGGCAGCCGTGAGCCGGGCAACAGCCGGCGCTGTCTGGATTCCGGTCCCGCCTTGGCCGGCGCACCAGAAGAATCCCGGCACGTACGGGTCGAATCCGACGACCGGGACGCTATCGGGCGAGAACGTCCGCAATCCCGCCCATGTCGAGCGAACGGCTCGGATGGAGAGCGTGGTCGCCCGGTTGACGGCCTCGATGCCGAGCGCGACATCGACCTCGCGCGGCCGTGCATCGCCCGGTCGGTCAGGGTGCTCGTCGGCCGGAGATCCCAGCAGCTGCCCTGGCCCTTCGGGCTTGAAGTAGAAGCTCTCGTCGGCCGAGATGACGAGCGGCCAGTTGTCGCAGTCATAGCTCGTAGAGAAGGTGAAGACGGTCCTGCGGAGCGGGCGCATGCCAAGTTTGCATGCACCAGCCAGCGCAGCTACCTCGTCGGTCCAGGCGCCGGCCGCGTTCACGACGACTCTGCAGCTGAACTCGCCCGCATCGGTGTCCACCCGCCAGCCGTCGCCAGCCGAGGCGAGGCCGCGCACACCGTGCTGCCGCAAGATCTTGACCCCACGCGAGCGGGCACCTCTCACGTAGGCCTGGTGCAGACCCGCGACGTCGATGTCAAACCCGCCGTGCTCAAGCACAGCCCCAGCAACCCATGCGGAATCGAGTGCCCCGCACACCTGCATCGCCTCGTCGACATCGAGCCGGTCACAGGGCGTGCCGGTGGTGGCATTGGCCCGCAGACGCTCCTCAAGCTGAGCCTCGTGCCGTGCCGGAGCGACCCAGAGCACATTGCGCGGCAGCAGCACATCGCTGTCAGCGAGCCCGTCGGCGTTCGAGTCCAGAAACTGCCGAGAGGCCGCGCTCAGCCGTCGATTGGTCGCCTCGCCGTAGGAGGCCAGGAACTGGGCGGCAGATCGGCCCGTGCTGTGCGCGGTCAGCGTCGGTTCGCGCTCCACCAGCACCACCTCGTGACCAGTCCCGGCGAGTTCGAACGCAGCCGAGATTCCGGCGATACCACCGCCGATGACCACGACATCGGCCGCGTCTCGGGGTCCTGTCACTGCTGGGTCCGGTCCAGCCGGTGCTTGCGCATCACGAGCTGCAGAGCCAGACGCTGATCAGGGTCGGCGAGGTTGACGTGGAGCGCCTCAGAGATGCGGTCGATCCGTTTCATCACAGTGTTGCGGTGCACGCCGAGCACGGCCGCTGTGTTGGTGGCTGACGACTGGCAGTCCAGGTATGCCTCCAGCGTCCGCAGCAGTGTTTCGTCGGCGTCGGTTGCGGCCAGCGGTGCCAGGAATGCATCGACGACCCGGCCAAAATCGGCGGAGCCGTACCAGCCCAGCATGATCCGCTGGATGCCGAGCTCGTCGATGTGTCGCACAGCGACCCGTCGGCCGCCAGCACCAGCCAAGGTTGCGGCTTGGCGCGCATCGGTCAGGCTGGCGCGCAGGCCCGGCAGGCCCGTCGCCGGCCGCCCGACCCCGCCGTGCGCCATGACTTCGGCAGCCTCGTCGGTGAGCTGGGTGACCGCGTCCCGCAGCCGGCGCGTCATCGCACGGTATTCCTCCACGGGGGGCTCCGCGCGAGCGCTGACCCAGCCCGACCAGCCGTCGGTGCGCTCGATCAAGGGGCCGTCGATGCCGCAGGCGCTCAGCAGCTCGCCCAGCGTGTCGGTGTTCACCAGCACCCATGCCGCATCGACCGCGCCGGACACCTCGACGTGGAAGGCAGTCACCCATCCCGCGGCCGACCAGCCGGCGGTGGCCATCTGCGCCAGCACGGTCTCATCGGGCAATTCACCGCCGCCCACGATCTCGTTGAGCAGCGCCAGCCGGTGACGAGCGTCGCGCTCCATTACCAGCCGATCCCGAACCAGATAGGCGCCGACCGCCCACGACGCCACGCCCATCAGCTCCAGCCCGGTGCCCATGAATGCCTCGTCGGCTGCGTCGAGTACACACACCAGCCAGAAGCGGGCCGGCTCGCCCGGTACCACGATCACAGGACACGTCATGCCCGCCGCGCCTTCGCCACCCACACGGGGAGAGCTGAAAGCACTCTGTCGCAGCGCGCCGGCTTCGACGGTGACATCAGGACCGGCAACCACCGCGCCGGTGGCCTCTACCAGCGAGCACGGTCGGCCTAGCACGTCGGTCACCAGCGCCAGCGTGTCCGGCACGGTCTTGGTGCCCATTAGGCCATGCAGCAGCTTGGACACCATCGCTGCTTGACGGACGGTGGGCTGCAGCAGCAGTTCGCGTGCCGCAGCTGCCATCGACAGCACATCGGGCGTGCTGACCTCGACGAGGGCCGTGGAGAAGCGATCGGCCAATCGCCGCGTGGCGAGTCCTGGTGCTGCCACGGCGTTGACCGCCACCAGTCCGGCGCCGCTGCCATCGCGCACCGCGCGCAGAGCGATGTCCAGCGCGTAGGAGTTCGGCGCCAGCGAACTCGCGTCCAGCACCACCAGGAGCCCGCTGGAGATCGGCGTCGTCCGGTCGCAACGCTCGGTTACGGCGATATCGGCAACCACACTGTCGAGCCCTTTGGCACCGGCCACGACATGCGACTCGCCGAGCACGCCTGCCGCCAGCAGTTGCCGCAGAGTCAGCGGTCGAGCTTGCTCGCTGGATTGCAACACTCTGGCTCCTAGGCGTCGGCGGCCCCGGCAGCTCTATTCTCCGCGACCTCGTGCGGTCGACGGGACGGCAGATTGGCCAGGACGAAGTCGATCCAGTTGTCGCCCGCGACACGGCACGCGATCTCGGGGCCGAGTTTCGCCACCAGCAGCTCGACGAGCGGCGCCAGATCGGCCGGCGAGCGCAACTCGTCCACCAGCGGCAGGCGGTCAGGATCGACGAGGCCTGCGCCCAGAATCGGGTCGATCGTGTGCAGGAGATCGTCGATGAAATCCGGGCCCAGACCGACCGCCCCATCGCCCGCAACGTCGAGCGCATAGGCGATGTGCGCCACATAGTCGGCCAGCGCAGGCTGCTCGTCAGCGAGGAAGCCGCCGAACGCGTTGATGCCGATGACTCCGCCGGCAGCTGTGATCTGGCGCATCTGCTCGTCGCTGAGATTGCGCGGGTGGCCGCACAGCGCCTGGCACGACGAATGGGTCGCCACGAAGGGACGGGTCGCAATTTCGGACACGTGGGCCACGCCGGCCGCCGAGAGATGGCTCACGTCGACGATGATCCCGAGCCGTTCCATTTCGGCCACAGCATCGGCGCCGAGGCTGGTCAGCCCAGCACCGGTGGCGGCCTCGCCGACGCCGTCAGCCATCATCGTGCGACGGTTCCACGTCATCGACATGCTGCGCACGCCGAGCCGGAAGAACGTCTCGAGCAGCTCGAGATCAGCGCCGAGCGGCTCGGAGCCCTCGAGGGCAAGCAGCAGTCCGATCCGGTTGGATTCCAGCGCCTGTTCGAGATCAGATGGGGTCTCGACGATGGCGACATCGGCAGCGTGGACGTGAGCGATGCGTCGAGCTTCTTCGAGCAGCAGCAAGGCGCGCCGCAAGGCGCCCTCGCCGACGTGCTGGTCCTCGGTGAAGATCGGCAGGAACTGCAGGTCCACGCCGCCGGAGCGCAGCTGCGGCAGCCAGTAGTCCCCGAAGGGGTCGGAACGGCCGCGTTCTCGTTGATGCAGGACCGCGAGCAGCAGGTCGTTGTGAGCGTCGGCGACGCGGACCCCGGCGTGGCTCACGCGGCGAGCGGCCCGACCGCCTTGACGATGACCCGGCACCCGCCGCCCGGCACGTACGTCATCGGGATCTCCACGACGCTCGTGATCCGCACCTCGCCGGCGTTGGCGCCAGCACGGATGGCGGCATCTGTTGCTTCCTCGCGGGCGCTCCGCAGGCAGTCCTCACGGCTGGTGGCGTCGTAGCTGTACACCTTGTCGATCGATCCGGCGGCTTCGGCGATAGCCGCGCCGAAGGCGTTCGCCACCGAGTGATGCGGTGGCCAGATGACCTCGCTGAAGCCCGCCAGCTCCGCCGGCACTAGGTGAGCGCCGCCTCCTACGGCCATGAGCGGCAGCGGTGTGCTGGATGCCTTCATCCGCTCGCCCAGCACACCGATCCGTTCGTCGACCCAGGCGATCGCCGCTTCGCAGATCTCGTTCTCGACGCCGCCCAGCAGCGACGGATCGCCGAACCCGTCCAGCCGGCCCATCGCCAACGACACATCGGAGAGCGTCAGCGTGGGGCCGCCCATGCACATTGCATCGCTGATGACCCGGTAGCCCACCGAGTCCGGGCCTACGGACACATCGCCGTCGGCCTCGCCATCGTGCCGCACGATGGTGCCGCCGCCCAGGCCCACCGAGATCAGATCGGGCATGCGGAAGTTGGTGCGCACTCCGCCGACTTCCACAGCGGCAGTGGACTCACGAGGAAAGCCGTTGACCAGGATGCCGATGTCTGCCGAGGTGCCGCCGACATCGATCACGAGCGCATCGGTCAGTTTCGCCAACGCGCACGCCCCGCGCATCGAGTTCGTCGGTCCTGAGCCCACGGTGAGCACTGGGTAGCGGTCTGCCTCCTCTACCGTCATCAGCGTCCCGTCGTTCTGGGTCAGGAAGCTCTCGACGTCGAGTCCGAGGTCGGCGAGCGTGTCACGGAAGCCGTTCACCACCCGCCTCGCGACTGTCAGCAGCGATGCATTGAGGATCGTGGCGTTCTCACGCTCGAGCAAGCCCAGCGATCCGACCGTGTGGCTCAGCGAGACCGGCAGATCGGCTCCGCATTCGGCTTCGATGATCGCTGCGGCTTGCAGCTCATGGTCGGTGCATGCCGGGCTGAATGCGCACGACACCGCAACTGCAGAGACGTCGCCCGCGCACTCGCCGGCGAACCGGCGGATGGTGTCTTCGTCGAGGGGTGCGATCGGCGTGCCGTCGTACTCGAAGCCGCCCTCGATGATCTGGCTGCGCCCGATGACCAGATCTCGCAAGTCTTCCGGCCAGTTGGCGCTGGGCCGTACGCCCAGCGATGAAGGCGCCGCCAGCCGGAGTACACCCACCCGGTCCAGGTCGCGGCGCCGGATGATGGCATTCGTCGGGTGCGTCGTGCCCAGCATGGCCTTGCCCAGCCGGGAGGTGTCGTCGATCTGGTCGATGACTGTGGTGATCGCATCGATGATGCCGTCGATGGGATCCGGGGTGGTCGCGGTCTTCGTCTCGACGATGATGTGGCCGTTGCCGTCCACCACGACGGCATCCGTGTTCGTTCCCCCGACGTCGACGCCGAGCCGCAGGTCCTTCATCTCCTTCATCGCGCACGCTCCCGGAAGTCGACGTAGTCGATGTCGTATCCGAAGGCCCTGGGCCCCACGAGGTCCAACATCCCGTCGCGGTGCCACTCGGGTGCGCACGGCATGGCCAGCACATTGAGGCGCTGGCCGTAGGCCAGTCCCTCGGTGGTGATCGGATCGGCCGACTCGTAATCGAGCAGGCAGAGCAAGTCGGGCACGGTGACCACGGCGTCGCCGTCTTCGAACGCAACAAGGTTCTCGTTCTGAATCTCGACGCGCATTGTCCGGCCGGGATCGTCGAGGTGTTCAAGCACCACCGTGCCGCGGGCGAAGCCTTCGGTGGTCCGGCGGTCGATGTCGATCACCTTGCCGCTGAAGACGTGGGCCGCATCGGTGTAGTCGAGGAGTTCGTCCCACGCTCCTTCGGCACCCAGCTTCACGTGAGCGAGCCGCTTGCCGACCTCGGTGCAGTAGCTCATGGAGCCGGCGATGCCGGCCCGCCGCACGTCAGCCACCTTCATCGGGTAGCAGCTGATGGCGTCGGCGAGGCCGAGCTGGATGACAGCGGCGCGGGCGAGCGATTCGGCGATCTGGTTCGTGTTCGCCTCGAACACGCACATGTTGCCCTTCTCGTCCGCGATCGACAGCGGGCCGGCGGGCAGGTCGTGCAGGGTGAAGACGGTCATCTCGATCTGGGGGAAGGCGCGGCGCATCCCGTCTGCGTCGACCACCGGCAGGCCCATCTCGACGGCGGTGGCGATCGGCACGAGGGTGTTGACGCCGCCCACCTCGATCGGCATGAGCGCCACTGGGTCCTCGCCCAGGTAGGCCGCCAGTGCCTGGATGCCCGACCGGAACTCAGTGCCGGCGGGGATCTTCTCCAAGATGACCGTCGGTGCGCCGATGATGGCGGTGGTCAGCACCAGGCCGTCGTCGGGGAGCTCGTCGGCGCTCACGACGCGAGCGGGTCCGTGGTCGGCGATGGCTTGGGAGACCAGCAGCTTGCCCACGTAGGGGTCTCCCCCTCCGCCGGTGCCGAGCAGCGTGGCTCCGAGCGCCAAGTCGTCGATGTCGTCGAGGGTCAGTTCTCTCACGAGCATCCTTCCGCCGGGACGGCTCGACCGCTTGGCCAGCGAATGTAGGTGGCCGCTGCGCCGGCCAGCGATGGGCACATCGCAACCCCAAGCTCACCCAACAGCGCACTCTGCCCTACGTGAACACGTGCGCTTGCAGCGACATACGTCTCCCCTGTAAGAGTGACGCCATGGCAATTGCGCAGTATCAAGTCTCGGCAAGTGGTCGGATGACACTGCCGGCTGAGACACGCCGCCACTGGAGAATCGCTGACGGCGGCGCAGTCGAGATCGCCGATCTTGGCGCCGCGCTGGTGGTGGTGCCCGCAGGCCGTGGCGGATTGAGGGCGATGCTCAGCGAAGCCATCGAGGAAGCCGGCGGCTACCAGTCGCTCGCGCACCGGGTCGCTGCCAGCGAGCCCGATCTCGCATGACCCCGTGTCTTCCGTGAGCCAGTGTCGCCTATGAGCTCACGCGTCGATGGGCGTGAGGGTGATTTCCATCTGGTACCCGAGGCCGGCGAAGTAGCGAGTCAAAGTGCTGAGCTTGGCCTCGAGCATGCCGCGAGCTTCAAGCTGGGAAACGGCGGACTTGGTGACGTCCATGGCCCGTGCCACATCTGTCTGGCGGATTCCGGCGGCGACCCGGAGGCTCTTGAGGCAGGCGTCCAACGCGAGCAGGCCGGCTGTCCTGTCCTCAATCTGCGATCGTTCCGCGTGCGTGAGGTCGAGTCCGTCGAGGATGTCGGCGACCTCTTCGAAGTCGTCCGAATTGCTGGTGTCGGTGGTCTTCATATGCGGCCTCCAGCACTCGGCGCCATCGCAAGCGAGTTTATGCAGAACTAAACCATTTGCGTATCCTCGACGACGCGGCTCTTGGCCGGCGCATGTGCTGAGGGCTCAGCCGAGGAGGCCCATGCCTCCGACGGTGTCGCGCTCATCGACAAGTTCGGCCCAGGAGGCTTCGATGCGAGAGCGGCTGAAGTCGTCGAGGTCGAGGCCGGTCACGACGTGGTATTGGCCGCCCGACACGGTGACCGGGTACGAGGTGATGATGCCCTCGGGGGCGCCGTAGTCGCCGGTGGACGGGATGCCCATCGACACCCAGTCGCCGCCGGGCGTGTCCGAGGACCAGTCCCGCATGTGATCCACCGCGGCCGACGCCGCCGACGCCGCCGAGGAGGCGCCGCGGGCGTTAATGATCGCAGCGCCGCGCTGCTGCACGGTGGGGATGAAGTCGTCCTCCAGCCACGCCTGGTCGTCCACCAGGGCCGCGGCGTTGTGACCGCCCACCTCGGCGTGGAAGATGTCGGGGTACTGGGTGGCGGAGTGGTTCCCCCAGATGGTCATGCGGGTCACGTCATTCACCGACACGCCGGCCTTGGCGGCGAGCTGGGCGACGGCCCGGTTGTGGTCGAGCCGGGTCATGGCGGTGAACTGCCCATCGGCGATGGCGGGCGCATTACGCATGGCGATCAGGCAGTTGGTGTTGGCCGGGTTGCCCACCACCAGCACCCGCACCGACGGGTTGGCCGAGTCGCTGAGCGCCTTGCCTTGGGTGGTGAAGATGCCGCCGTTGGCCTCGAGCAGATCGCTGCGCTCCATGCCGGCCTTGCGAGGCATCGAGCCCACCAGCAGCGCGTAGTCGGCGCCCTCGAAGGCCTCGTTGGGATCCGACGTGCCGGCGCGTGACGCCAGCAGCGGGAACGCGCAGTCGTCGAGCTCCATCATCACGCCGTCGAGCGCGCCCATCGCCGGGGGGATCTCCAGCATCCGCAGCTCGACGGGCTGGTCGGGGCCGAGCATGGCCCCCGAGGCGATCCGGAACAGCAGGCTGTAGCCGATCTGGCCCGCTGCACCGGTCACAGCAACTCGTACGGGATCGTTCACTGCGCTCTCCTGATTCGACGTGCCGGGCACCCGCCCCGGCCGCGTGCGTTTCTAGCGCAGCATCTGTCCCTCTGCACCCCGCTCTATGCCGGTCAGTCTCGCTGTGCCAGGCCGGTAGCGGCCGGGGGAAGCTTGGCCCGGTAGGCATCGAGGAATCTGGGCCACCAGCGCTGCCAGAACTGCTCGGAGGTCTCGTCGAGCGACCGGACGATCTCGGCGACGAATGACGACATCGAGTGCGAATTGCGGTAGAGCTCGCTGCGGGCGCTCACTGCGGCGTGAGCGGCCATGAACGCCCGGCGCGCCCGGCTTCCCGCCCAGTCGTCGGGCAGTGCTCGGGCGGGCAACAGCGGGTCGTCGCGATGGATCGCCTCCGCTTCCGCAGTGGCAGCGAACATGGCAGCGGCGAGCTCCTCGCCGCCGAGGCGGTCGGCATCCGCTTCGATCGCTGCGAGCCTGAGTTCGAGAACGCCGTAGCGATCGGCGAGCTCATCGAGGGGCCAAGTGCGTCTTGCGAACTCCGCCGGATCGTCGTCTGTGGGCTCGGCGCCCTGGGCCGCGACGAGGCCTGTGCGGATCGACGGCGTGACGAAGCTGCGCACCGCATCAGGCACTTCGAGATGCTCGGCGAGCTGGGACACCAGATCGAAGAGGTCGTGCGGGTGCACGTACAGCCCCGACTGGATCGGTGCAGCACCGAGCTCGATGAGCAAGCGACGCAGGGCATCGCGGGCAGCTCGGCGCCGCTCGGGCACTTCGAATGCCGTGAGATGCCACCATCCATCCCACGGTTCGAGACCTGCATCGACGCGATGCGCGTAGGCGGCCCAGCCGATGTCGCTCTCGATAACCGCACGGCCCGCAGCAGTCACGCGGTAGCTGGCGCCGCGGCCCCGCCCTGCATCGTGAACGAGGAGCCCCTCGCCGGCAAGCCGAGCCAGGCAGTCACGCACCGCCTTGTCGCTGTGGCCGAGCAAGGCCGACATGACAAAGATCGGCTCGGCGTGCAGTGCACCGTCAGTACCGACTGTCGACAGCACCAGTGCGCGAGTCGGGAGCGAGATCTGCTCCTCCGCAGCGTGATCGCTCAATGCTGACTCCTTGCTCCTATGCCGTAGATTATCAACGGCCGTTGATTTAATGCGGCATTTCGCGTATGCTGCTCGCATGAGCCCTGGCCAGATGGTGTTCGACCCCGATTCGGCACTGCCCAACGTCGCCTATCGAGACCCCGCGATCTTTGCCGCGGAGCTGGATGCGATCTGGCACGGCGATTGGGTGTTCGTTACGACCGCCGATGCCGTGCCCAATCCCGGCGACCAGCTGCCGGTGATCGTCGGCAGGCAGCCGGTGCTGCTCATCCGCCAGCAGAACGGTGATCTCGCTGCGCTGTCGAACCTGTGCGCCCATCGGGGCACGCTGCTGGTGGACCGGCCGGCCAACGCCAAACGGATCCAGTGCCCGTACCACGCATGGACCTACGACGGCGGCGGGCGGCTGCTGTCGGTGCCGCACGCACCGCGAGACGCCGTCTACAAGCCGGCGCACTGCCTGCCGGTCTACCGGGTGGAGTCGTGGCATGGCCTGATCTTCGTCAGCCTGAACCCCGATGTCGAGCCGCTCGCCGAGCGCTTCGCCGCGGTGGAGCCGCACGTCGCCGCATACGGCCTCGACGCCGTGGCACACCGGTCCGATCTGCAAGAAACGCAGGAATGGGCCTGCAACTGGAAGCTCGCGATCCTCAACGCCATGGAGAGCTACCACCTGTTCAGGGTGCACCCTGAGACGCTCGAACCGTTCTCGCCGACTAAAGGGGCCTACTACATCGCCGGTTCGGCTCGGGCGACCGCCACCGGCGGCTCGACTTCCTCCGGCGACGACTACCTGCTGATCAGCCTGCCTCCCGGCTTTGTCGGCGCATTCAACTCGGGCGTCTTCTTCTGGCAGGCCGTCCACCCCATCGATGCCGAACGATGCGCCGTGAGAACTGGCGCTGCCTGGGGCTCGGCATCGAGCATCCGCTCGCGCAGCCGGATCGCGAACTGGTTCAACCGCCAGGTGAGCGGCGCCGCATACGGACTGCCCGACTTCCTCCCGGAAGACAAAGCGATCTGCGAGCGAGGACAGCGTGGCGCGATCGGTGACTTCGCTCCCGGGCCGCTCGTTCCGATCGAACGGGTCGTTGCCGATTTCGGGCACTACCTCAACTGGCGCCTCAACGGCGTGGAACCACCGGCTGTGCACACGGCCCCCGACACAGGAGAGAACCGATGATCCAGAGCTGGGACGATCCACCGCTGACCCGCCTCCGGCGTCCTTGGATGACGTGGGCCGGGCTGGCCGCCCTGTGGGTGCTGACGTTCTCCGGGCAGTACTGGATGTGGTCGGCGCTGTTCTTGGGCTGGGCCGCCTACGACATCGTCACGGGCGAGAGCAGCTTCATACAGCGCGTCACCCGGCGAGGCGACCCGGTCACGTATTGGCTGATCGTCGCTTCCTGGGTGGCGCTGTCGCTGCTGTGGCTGCTCTACCCCGACGGATGACGAGCGCGCCGCGGCGCTGATCTAGCCAGCTGCAGCGGCGGCGTCGACGGTGTTGGCGAGCAGCATGGCGCGGGTCATCGGGCCGACGCCGCCGAGGCGGGGAGTCACCCAGCCGGCCACCTCGCCGACTGATTCGTCCACGTCGGACAGGATCTTGCGGCCTTCGCGGGTGATGCCGCCGCCAACCACTGCTGCTCCGGGTTTCACCATGTCGGGCGTGATGAGGCCGGGCACGCCGGCCGCGGCGATGACGATGTCGGCCTCGCGGGTATAGGCGCCCAGATCCGCCACGCCGGTGTGCACGACAGTCACCGCCGCATTCGCCACCGGCCGCTTCAGCGCCATCAGCAGCGCCATGGGGCGGCCGATCGTGAGGCCACGACCCACCACCACCACGTGGCGCCCCTCCACCGGCACCCCGTAGTGCTCGAGCATCACTTGGATGCCCCGCGGTGTGCATGGCAGCGGTCCGTCCACCCCCATCACGAGCCTGCCCAAGTTCACCGGGTGCAGGCCGTCTGCGTCCTTGTCGGGATCGATGGCCAGCAGGGCCGCTTCCTCGTCGAGCTGGCGGGGCAGCGGCAGCTGGACGATGTACGCGTGCACGGCGGGATCGTCGTTGAAGCGCTCGATCACCACGTCCAAGTCAGCTTGGCTGATGTCGGCGGGCAGCTCTTCGTGAATCGACGCGATGCCCACCTCGCCGCAGTCGCGGATCTTCGCTCCCACGTAGCTGTGCGATGCCGGGTCGTCGCCGACGAGGATCGTGCCGAGTCCCGGCTGCAGACCCTCGGCTTCGATCCGTTCTCGCAGGTCGTCCTTGATCTGTTCGGCCAGCGCTTGGCCGTCCAATAGCACCGCAGTCACGGGCTGCCACCGTAGTAGCGCTGCGACGGGACGCTCGCCGTCTGCCGAACGCGCTGAGGGACCGGCACACGGCAGCGGACGGCCGCCTGTCTGAGTCAGCCAGCGACGGCGGACGACTCCTGCCGGTGACTTGCCAACAGCTGGCCTACGGCGTGACGCAGTTCGTCGAGTGTCCAGTCGGCTGAGGTGGCCTCGGCGACTATTCGCAGGGCTTCAAGTGCAAGCTTCGACGGATCCTCAACAGCGTCAAGCAAATCCAACAGGCTGTTTTGCAGAACAGCCGCCTGTGCTTGATCCGCAGCGAGCCAGTCCTCGAGCATGCCGACGGTGGAGCGAGCAGGGTGCGTCGCTTCTGCCGTCGCGCGGACCATGAGCGCGACTGTACACAGCGGTTCGCACAGGTCCTGATCGAATTCGTTTCTCGCCCGCGAGTCCGCGCTGGCAATCTGCGGCTGATGGAATCCAGGCGATTGACCTCGGCCAGAGAGCTGCGCGCAGTCTTCAACGCGTTCGTCTGGCCGCGGATCGAACACGGCGAACTGGATGAGCTCGTGCTGATGAGCGGGCGAGCCGCGGTCGCGTCAGGTCAACCGCACGGAACGATGAGTGAACTCGTCGGCTACTACGACTCTGGACGGCGAATCGCCGTAGCGCATCGCTTTGTGATGCCGGACGGCGGGTTAGGGGGATCGGGAAGACCCGACCCGAAAGAGGTTCGACATGACGGCGAGCTTCTGCGCCTGCGGCGCTGATGCAGCTTGCGCAGCGTGGGTGATGCGGCGGCGAGGGCGCGGTCGGCGGCGGCGAGAACTCGGCCGGGCGTGCCGGGGGTCTCATTGTCGATGAGGTTGCCCATCACTTGCAGGGTGAGGCGGGCGATGGCGTCGGTGCCGACCGCCAGCCGCAGGCCGGCTCGCAGGATGCGGGGGTGGCCGATGAGGAACGAGAACCGGCGACCTGTCCGCAGGAACGCGTCGAATTTCTCGGCGACGATGCGGTCGTACGTGTCGGCAACCGCGGGCGGATCCTCGGCGAACAGGTCGGCCACCAGAATCCCGGTTTCGAGGCCGTAGTCGATGCCCTCGCCGTTCATCGGGTTGATCAGCCCCGCTGCGTCGCCGATGGCCACCCAGCCGGGACCGTGCCGCTTGGTGGCGCTCATGGGCAGGCGCCACGCCCGGGGCCGCTCCAGGTACGGGCCGAGCTGCCAGCTCTCGGCTACCAGGTCGCGGTAGCTGTCGCAGAGCCGGTTCAGGTTCAGGTTCGCGAAGCCCTTCATGGTGTTGAGGGCGCCCACGCCGATATTGACCGTGCCGTCGCCGGCGGGGAACAGCCAGCCGTAACCGGGCACCGCGGTGCCCTCGGCGTCACGCAACGTCAGGCAGGCTTCGAGGTATTCGTCGGCGTGGCGGGGCGTCTCGGCATAAGTGCGGATGGCCAGGCCGAACGGCTCGTCGGGATCGCGCAGCGCACCCAGCATGCGGGCGGCCTGGCCCTGGGCGCCGGCCGCCAGCACCACCAAGTCGGCGGTCCAGCGTTCGCCCCCGGCCGTTACGCCCACCGCCCGGCCGTCTTCGATGATCGGCAGCGCCTCGGTGCCGAAGCACAGCTCGGCCCCGGCGTCAGCCGCGCCGTCGCACAGCGCGCTGTCCAGGCGGCGGCGGGGCCACACCGCGCCGTACGGACCGAACTGCCCGTTGGCCGGCCAGTCCAGCTCGCGCACCCGCCGACCGGCGATCATCCGCAGCCCCGCGATGCGGTGCGCTTCCGCCAGCGACACGCCCAGCTCGTCCAGCGCGGCCACCGCCCGCGGTGTCAGGCCATCCCCGCAGACCTTGTCGCGCCCCGCAGGAGCCTTCTCGAACGCGGTCACCTTGATGCCGGCGCCTGCAGCACGCATGGCCGCCGCCGCACCGGCGGGACCAGCCCCGATCACGATCATGTCCCGGTGCGGCACCGCTACAGCCTGCCGCCGCCAGCACCGGATCGCTCGCGCAGCGCGCCGTCGCCCTGCTCAGGCCCGGGATTCAGCATCTAGCTTGCACCCATGACCGAAACGCTGACGGGCACCGATCGCTCGGCTGGGATCAGCTATGACGAGCTGTTCGACAACGACACGCATCCGGTATCGGACGTCCTGCGGCGAGTCGGCGAGCACCTGCCGGGCAACACGCGGGTGCCGGCCCGGGTGTACTACGCGCAAGACGTCCACGACCTTGAAGTCGAGCGGCTGTGGAGCCGCGTGTGGCAGCTCGCTTGCTTGGAGGAAGAGATCCCCGAGGTCGGCGACTACCACGTCTATGACATCGCGCACCTGTCGTTCCTGATTGTCCGCACCGCCCCCGACCAGATCAAGGCCTACCGCAACGCCTGCCTGCACCGGGGCCGCAAGCTGCGCGAGCACCACGGGCGGGGCGCGTCCAGCCTTCGCTGCCCCTTCCACGGCTGGTGCTGGGAGCTCAACGGCTCGCTGCGGGAGATCCCCTGCCAGTGGGACTTTCCCGATGTGGACATGGCCGACTACGGGCTGCCCGAGGCCTTGGTCGACACCTGGCACGGCTTCGTGTTCATCAACCCCGACCGGAACGCCGCGCCACTGGCCGACTACCTAGGCGACCTAGCCGACCACTTCGAGTTCGTGCCGTTCGAGCGCCGGTACAAGGCAGCGCACGTCTCCAAGCTCATGCCGATGAATTGGAAGACCTGCCAAGAGGCCTTCATGGAGAGCTACCACGTGGTGGCGACCCATCCCACGCTGATGGAATCTCTCGGCGACGCCAACAGCCGCTACGACACGTTCGGCAACTACAGCCGGGCGATGACCGCAACCGGCGTGCCCAGCCCGCATCTCGACGGGCAGGCCCGATGGGAGCGCATCGACGACGGCAAGGAGTACGGCCGCTGGCGGCACCCGCTGAGCGGGCACATCTACGAGCGCAACGCCAAGGGGCAGGTGGCCGTCACCGACCTGGACGGCAACATCAGCACCTTCGACGAGCACGGCAACCACATCGACGGTGCGCAGACCCAGGCCGACCCGCACCTGTGCAAGTGGATTGGCGGCCCGCTGCCGCCGGGCCTGGAAGAGATGCCGCTGATGACGCCCCATCCCCCGCCGGAGGTGACCAACGTGCGCGGCTGGCTGGCAGACCGCAAGCGGGCCCAGGTGCAACGGCAGGTGGGCGACGCCGTCGACGTCGAGGCTGTCAGCGACGCCGAGCTCATCGACTCGATCTTCTTCTCGGTGTTCCCGAACTGGTCGCCGTGGGGCTGCTTCAACCCGATCATGTACAGGTTCCGGCCGAACGGCGACAACCCCCAGGAGTGCATCTTCGAGGTGATGCTGTTTCCGCTGGCCCCGCCCGATCCGGCCGATCGACCGACACCGGCGCAGGTGCGTCACCTCGGCTTCGACGACGACTGGACGCTGGCGCCCGAGCTGGGGCCGCTGTCCAAGATCTTCCAGCAGGATTCGCTCAACCTGCCGCAGGTGCAACGGGGCCTGCGCGCACAAGAGCAGCAGGAGGTGATCTTCGCCTCCTACCAGGAGACCAAGATCCGCCACTTCTACGAGCTGTACTTCAACAGGTTGGGGCCGCGCATCGACCGTTCGACGGGTGCGGTGGCTGTTGCATCGGAGGGCGCCGCGGGCGTGGGCACGCGCGAGAACGGCAGCGCTGACTGAGCTCTCAGTCGCGCTCGCTGCCGAGCCTTCCGCCTGACCACCACGACTCGAAGCGCGGCTCGATCGCCGACCAGACCAGCTCGACTATCGGCCCGCTCGGGGGCACGACGTAGGAGAACACGCCGTAGCCGTCGTCGGGCGGCGCGGACGCTGCTGCAACGTGCCAGCCGGCCCCCAGGCAGCGCTCGGTCTCCGCAGCCACGTCGTCGACCCACACGCCCACGTGATGGACCCCCGGGTCGTCCGAGCCGTCCCAGATCGTGCCCGGCTCGCCCTGCAGCAGCTCAAGATGCTGGGGCCCTTCGCACGAGTAGGTGAAGGTCAGCTCGACCGATTGGAGGCCCTGCTGCGGCGTCCACACCTGCTGCGTTGCGTTGTGCTGCACCGACGCCCAGCTCACGGCCAGCGTGTCGCCCATCTCTGCCATCGCCGCATCGAGGTCTGGCACCCGGATCCCCGTGTGGAAGAGCCGCTGGTAGTCGATCATCGGTCAATCCTCCCGAACGCGGCCATACTCGCGCAGGGGGTGTCCGGATGAGCCGCGAGACGCTTGTCGAACTCACACGCAGGACGCTCCGGCACGCCCGCGCCGGAACGGTGCCGTTGGCCGGCGGCATCGGCCGAGTGCCGGCATCCAACTACTACGACCCCGATCGCTGGCAACTCGAGATGGAGCGGGTGTTCAAGCGCACTCCCCTGGCGCTGGGCTTCACCTGCGAGCTGCCCGAGCGCCGCAACTACAAGGCGCTGGAGGTAGCGGGCGTGCCTGTCCTGCTGTCACGCGGCGCCGACGGCCAGATGCGCGCGTTCGTCAACATGTGCAGCCACCGCGGCTCGATCGTCGTGCCGGAAGGAACCGGCACAGCCCGCCGCTTCACCTGCCCGTACCACGCGTGGAGCTACGACAGCGAGGGTCGGCTGGTCGGCATTCTCGACCGTGAGGAATTCGGCGACCTCGACCCGGACTGCCACGGCCTCACGCCGCTGCCCGTCGCCGAGCGAGCCGGCATCATCTTCGGCGCCTTGACCCCGGGGGCGCCCTTCGACATCGACGCCTACCTCTGCGGCTACGGCGAGATGCTGGCCCATCATGAATTCGCGAGCTGTGCCTACGTGGGCAGCCAAGCCGTCGACGGGCCGAACTGGAAGGTGGCCTACGACGGCTATCTCGACTTCTATCACCTGCCGATCCTGCACCGCGAAACGTTCGGGCCCGGCTACTCCAACAAGGCCATCTACGACGCGTGGGGTCCGCACCAGCGGGTGACCTCGCCCGACCGCCGGTTCCTGGCGCTCGACAGCCTCCCCGAGGACGATTGGCCCGCCGACCTGCTCACCGACGGCGTGTGGACGATCTTCCCGCACGCCTCGGTCGCCGGGTTCGGTGTGGGCGCCGACGAAGTCCCAGGCGGCGGGCGGATGTACATGATCTCGACGCTGTTCCCCGGCGACACTCCCGACACGTCTCGCACGGTCCAGCATTTCCTCGCCGCATTCGAGCTCTCCGAGCAGCTCGAAGGACTGATCGACGCCCAGAAGGCCTTCCTGCTGCACGTGGTGCGCGACGAGGACTACTACAACGGCAACCGGATCCAGCGGGCCGTGAAGACCGGCGCCAAGACCGAGTTCTTCTTCGGTCGCAACGAGGCCGGCGGTCAGCGGTTCCACGGTTGGGTCGATCGCCTCGTGGCCGCAGAGACCGACGACGATTTCGCCAACCTCTTCACCGGTGCGGAGACTTCGTTCCAGCGTTAGCTGGAACCATCAAGCACAGTCAGCGACGGCTGGAAGCGACAGCACAGTCAGCGCTAGCTGCGCGAAGCGAGCCAGCGGGAGGTGGCCTTGGCCATCTTCGAGCCGTCGTAGCCGATGCGCTGGGTCGGCTCCACCTCGAGGATCACCCACCGGGGCGAGTCGAGGAACGAGACGAACGCGGCCTGGCCCGCTTCGTTGCCCGGCCAGAGCGCCTCGGCGAGCGCCGGATAAAACCAAGCCTTGGTCTCGGCGTCGTCGTGGACCGTGCATGTGCCCTTCCACGTGATCGCCTTGTTGCGCGGCATCGGCGAGCCGGTGCTGGTGACCACGACGCACACCCGCGGATCACGTCGCACAGCACTGATGCGCGCTCGCTGGCTCGACGCTGTCAGCCAGAAGCGGCCGTCGCGCCAGACGTACGACATGATCACGCCGACGGGCCAGCCCTCGCGGTTCGCCCAGATGAAAGTGCACTCGTTGTGCGCCAGCAGCAGCTGTTCCTCGACGTCGGCGTCGAGGTCGTACACCGTGACGTCTTCGTAGTTCTCCTCGGGGTGGGCCTCCGACGATGGCTCCGGCATGGCGTGACTCCGTTCGGCAGCGGCATCGGCCGCCTGTGTCCATTCGTACAGGATCAGCTCGTCGTGCGCGTCGCCGCCTCACGACGGTTCGGCATGATCGGAGCCACGCCGTCGACCGGCCGCGGCCGCGAGCGGGAGCATCACCAGTTCATGGGCGAACTCCAGCACCCGCACTGCAATGGCGAAGGCCGCGGCATCGCCGACCCCGAAGCGCTCGGCCAGCAGTGCCGCAACCACGACCTCGCGCACGCCGAGCCCTGCCGGCGTGATGCCGACCATGCCCACGACGATGCCTGCCGCGGTCGCCCCGGCAATCAGCCAGATGTCGGCGCCGCCGGCGGCAAGCAGCGCAGCGGCGAGCAATACCGAGGCCATGAGACGCTGCGCCACTGCCAGTCCGTAGATGAATACGGCTCGCCACACGGCTGGCCGCTCGGCGTTGAGCGCGTCGGTCTGCATCCGCCCCGACAGCCATCGCAGCACAACCACCCGCTGCATCAGTCCGTCGATGCGGCGCCACCACCCCCCAGCGCCCGCCAATGTCCACGGCAGCGTCACCAGGCCGGCGGCTGCGCCGACGCCGATCACGATGCGTGCGAGCCAGCCCCCTGCAGTGCCCAGCCAGTCGGCCGGTGCCCACAGCGCAGCGAAGACTGCCGCCCAGCCAACCAGCGTGGCTGTTTCCACGATCACCGACGCGCCGGCTGCGGCCCGGTTCACGCCCAGCGGGGCGGCCAGGCCGGCACGGGCGACCACTGGCACCAGCCCGCTCGGCAGGTAGCGCGTTGCCTGGGACAGCATCCAGACGCGCAGCGCCGGGCCTTGCGTCAGCGGCGTGCCGTAGCCGCCGATGAGCTCCCGCCATCCGAGTGCCAGGCACCAGGTTGCGGTCATCGACACGATGACAGCGGCCACCAGCCCGATGGCATCCACCTGTAGGTCGATCTGGCGCAGGTCGTCCCAGTAGCGGACGGCCAGCCAGACGATCATCGCCGCAGTCGCCAAGCTCAGCGTCCACCTTACGGCAGTGCCGGATCGCTGCCGTTCGGCGATGCTGCCGTTCGATCCGCTCACGGCTGCACGCTCGTGATGCTGCGCATCAGCCAGGTCCGGCGTTCCCGGCACATCTGGCACCCGGCCGGCATCCCGCCGAGCGTACCGGGGTCCCAGCGAGCCACCCGGAGCGTCGACGGAACGGCTCCAAGCAGGACCGCTGCGAGACTGGGCGGGTGCGTGTGGTGTTGGTTGCACCGGGGTTTCCGACGTCGCTGGACGATCATCACAAGCCCTTCCTGCTCGATCACGCACGGGCGCTGGCCAGTGCAGGTGCCGAGGTGACGGTGGTGTGCCCCGCTCACCCCGATGCGCCGCGCCGCCACGTGGTGGGCGACATCGAGGTGCACAGAGTGCGCTTCGCCCCCCGCCGGATCGAAGCACGGGTAGCGCTAGGCGAGAGCTACCGGGTCTTTTCCGGATTGTCAGCGCTGTGGGTCGTCCCGATGATCGCCCGGCTGACGCTGGCCGCAGCACGCCAGGCACGTCGCCGCTCGGGTACCGGCGCAGTGATTCACGGCCACTGGTGGTTTCCCTGCGGGCTGGTGGCCGTTGCTGCCGCTGCGCTTGCGGGACGGCAGACGGCCAGCGTGGTGCACGTCCACGGCTCCGACGCTGCAGTCACTACGAACGCGGTCCACCGGTGGCTGGCGCGGCGGGTGCTGCGCCACGCAAGTGCTGTGGTCACGGTGTCCGCGCAGCTGAGTGACTGGGCGTCGTCGCTGGTGCAGCGACGCGGTGGGGGGCGGCCCCGGTCTCGCGCCGACGACGGCGCCGAGCGACCCCCGACGCGATCGAGGGTGTTACAGCCGCTGTCCGACATCGCACGAGCGGTACGGCCATCGGCACCGCTGCTGCAGGTTGTGTCGATGCCGGTGGGCGTCGACCGGCTCGGGCCGGCTACGCCGACACCGGCTGACGGGCCAATCGTCGCCCTCGGCCGTCTCATGGCCGAGAAGGGCTTCGATGTGATGATCGAGGCTGTGGCGCTCATGCCGCCATCCGAACGACCCGAGCTGGCCATCGTGGGCGACGGACCCGATCGCGTTCTGCTCGAGGCGCTGGCACTGCGACGCGACGTGAAGGCAACCTTCACTGGAGCCGTGGCGCCTAGCGAGGTCGGCGAGTGGTACCGGCGGGCCCGACTGGTGTGCGTGCCGAGCCGGCGGGAAGGCTTCGGCATGATCACCGCGGAGGCTCTCGCTGCAGGCCGACCCGTAGTCGCCACCGCCGTGGGCGCTGCGCCTCAACTGATCAGCGATGGCGTGAATGGCTGTTTGGTGCCAACCGACGACGCCGACGCTCTTGCGGAGGCGCTCACCAAGGCCCTGCAGTCAAACCTCGCCGCCTCGGCCGCATCAAGCGCTGCGGCGCCGGCACCATTCAGCCCTGAGGCCCACGCCGAAGCACTGCTGGAGCTCTACGCGACGCTCAGCCAGCGCTAGCCCCGAGAGGCGACAGGCCGGGCGCAACAAGCAGATGTAGCTCCTAGAGCTCGGCGACGATCTCGGCCATGAGCTCGCCGGCCTCGGTGGGATTCAGCCCAACCCGCACGCCGGCGTCGCGCAGCGCATCCATCTTGGCCGCAGCAGTGCCCTTGCCCCCCGACACGATGGCACCAGCGTGGCCCATCTTCTTGCCCGGAGGCGCAGTCACCCCGGCGATGTAGCTCGACACCGGCTTGGACATGTTGTCCTTGATGAACGCAGCAGCCTCTTCCTCGGCCGAGCCGCCGATCTCGCCGATCATCATCACGGCCTTGGTGTCGGGATCGGCTTCGAAGGCTTCGAGGCAGTCGATGAACGACGTGCCCGGCACCGGGTCGCCGCCGATGCCCACACAGGTGGTGACGCCGATGTCTTTCTGCTGCAGCTCGTACAGCGCCTGGTAGGTCAGTGTTCCCGACCGGCTGACAATGCCCACCGGGCCGCCCGGCTTGGCGATGTGCCCCGCGGTGATGCCGATGTTGCACTCCCCCGGCGTGATGATCCCCGGGCAGTTCGGGCCCAGCAGCCGGACGTGGGGGTAGTCGCGCTTCAGCATGTTGAAGAAGCGGGCCTCGTCGTGGGCCGGCACGCCTTCGGTGATGCAGGCCACGAACTCGATCCCCGCCTCGGCGGCGTCCATCACGGCGCTGAACACGCCGGGCGCGGGGATGAAGATGCAGGAAGCATTGGCGCCCGTGGCGGCGACCGCCTCGGTGCAGTTGGCGAACACCGGCACGCCTTCCACATCGGTGCCGGCCTTGCGTGGGTTGGTGCCCGCCACCACGTTGGTGCCGTAGTCGCGGTTCAGCATGCCGTAGTACCGGCCCTGCGAGCCGGTGAGGCCCTGGTAGACGACCTTGGTGTCCTTGTTGACGAAAACACTCATCTGAAGCTCCCGTTCAGCTCGCAGCCGCGGCCATCGCGACGGCTCGACGGGCAGCGTCGAGCATGGTCGGTTCCATCACCAGCTTCTCGTTGAGGTGCGGTGCGAGGATCTCGCGCCCCTCCGCGGCGTTGGTGCCGTCCAGGCGCAGCACGATCGGCGCCTCGATGTCGACCGCGCCGAGCGCCCCGATGATGCCGTTGGCCACTTCCTCGCCGCGGGTGATCCCGCCGAAGATGTTGATGAAGATGGCCCGCACGTCGGGGTCGTTGTTGATGACCTCGAGCGCATTGGCCATCACCTGGGCATTGGCGCCGCCGCCGATGTCGAGGAAGTTGGCCGGCTTACCGCCCACCTGATTCACCACGTCCACCGTGCTCATCGCCAGCCCGGCGCCGTTGGCGATCACGCCCACACTGCCGGCCAGGCCCACATACTGCAGGCCCTTGGCGTGGGCCGCCTCCTCACGCTCGTCGCGGGGCTGGGTCTCGTCGTACTGCGCGTAGTCTTCGTGGCGGAACACGGCGTTGGCGTCGAGGGTGACCTTGGCGTCGAGCACGTGCACCCGGCCCTCGGGCGTGAGGATCAGCGGGTTGATCTCGACGAGGTCGGCGTCACCCTCGGTGTAGGCCACATAGAGCTTGCGCAGGATCTCGACGGCCTGATCGGTGGCAGCGGGGTTGAGGTTGGCGCCCTCCACCCACGCTCGGGCGGCCTCTTCGGTGAGCCCCTCGGCGGGGTCCACGAGCACCTTGCTGATGGCGTCGGGATTCTCGGCCGCAACGGTCTCGATCTCCACGCCGCCCTCGGCCGACAGCATCCCGAGGTGCTTCTTGGCCGAGCGGTCCAGCGTGAAGCTGGCGTAGTACTCCTCGGAGATGTCCGACGCCTTCTCGATCCACAGCCGTCGCACGATGTGGCCGTTGATGTCGAGTCCCAGGATGTTGGACGCGTGGGTCTGCACATCGTCGACGGAAGCGGCGAACTTCACGCCTCCCGCCTTGCCGCGCCCGCCGGTGTGCACCTGCGCCTTCACCATCACCGGCGTGCCCAAGCGCTCCGCGGCGGCTACTGCTTCGTCGACGCTGAAGGCGACTTCGCCGTCGGATACCGGTATGCCGTAGCCCTTGAAGAACTGCTTGCCCTGATACTCGAAGAGATCCACGGCGGGGAGCATAGGAGCGGAGCCCTGCCGCCCGCTGCGAACACAGCAGGGGGCTCCGGCTGCCTAGGAGCGGATGCGGCGGAGGTTGGCGAAGCTGGCGACGAGGGTCTTGGTGCCGAGGTCGGCGAAGTGGACAGTGACCTCCCAGTCGTCGCCGTCGGGCCGTACGTCCTGCACGACGCCGGCACCGAAACGGTCATGCAACACGTCATCGCCGACGCCGTACCCGAGGTCGGTCGAGGGAGCCGGCTTCGGCTCGCCCATCCGGGCGGCCACCCGGCGGCGGGCCTCCTCCCGCCGCGACTCGCGGCCTTTCGCCGCGCTGTCGTCGTGGCGGGCGGGATCGCTGCGGGGCTGGCTCCGGCCCGCCAGCTCCGTCTCGCTGAGTTGGCTGTACTCGCTGGGCTCGCTGGCCCGCCGATTGGCGCCCCAGTCGCTGGTGACGGGCCGCCACGAGCTGCCGAGCCGCTGGGTGTCGTCGGAGCGGTCGTCCAGCAGGTCCGCCGGGATCTCGTCGATGAAGCGGCTGGGCGGATTGTAGCTGGTCTGACCGTGCAGCATCCGGCTCCATGAGTGCGTCAGGTAGAGCTGCTTACGGGCCCGGGTGATGCCCACGTACGCCAGCCGTCGCTCTTCCTCCAGCTCGTAGGGATCGGTCATCGAGCGGTGGTGCGGGAAGATGCCGTCTTCCATACCGGTCACGAACACGATGTCGAACTCGAGCCCCTTGGCGGAGTGCAGGGTCATCAGCGAAACCTGAGAGGCATCGGTCATCTCGTCCACGTCGCTGACCAGCGACACCTGCTCCAGGAACTCGTCGCACGACTCGAATTCAGCGGCGGCGCCCGCGAGTTCTTCGAGGTGCTCCAGCCGGCCGTCGGATTCGACGGTGCCCTCATCGTGCAGCGCCTGGATGTAGCCCGATTCGTTCAGCGCCACTTCGAGCACGGCGGCGGGACCCTCGTCGATGCGTGCCCGAGCACGACTCATCAGCTCGCGGAACTGCTGCAGGCCGCCGCGGGCGGTGCCGCGCACGCCCAGCGATTCGATACGGTCGATCACCTCGGCAAGCGATGTGTCGCCCCGTGCGGCCGCATCGTCCAGCTTGGCAATCGTTCGGTCGCCGATGCCGCGGGCGGGCAGGTTCACGACCCGCTTGAGCGACACCTCATCAGACGGGTTGACTGCGGCCCGCAGGTAGGCCAGCGCGTCCTTGATCTCGCGCCGGTCGTAGAAGCGAGTGCCGCCGATGATCTGGTACGGCACGTCGTTGGCGACGAGCTCCTCTTCGATCACGCGCGACTGGGCGTTGGACCGGTAGAACACCGCAGCGTCAGACCAGTCGATCCGGCCGTCGCCGTGCAGGCGGCGCAGCTCCGCGCAGACGTAGTGCGCCTCGTCTTCCTCGTTCGTGCCGCGGTAGCGGATCGGCTTGGCACCGCCGGATTGATCGGTCCAGAGGTTCTTCGGCGGCCGTCCGAAGTTGTTGCGGATTACCGAGTTGGCGGCATCGAGGATCGCCTGGCTGGAGCGGTAGTTCTGATCCAGCACGTAGGTCGAGCTGTCATCAAAGGTGGCGCCGAACTCCAGGATGTTGGTGATGTCGGCGCCCCGGAACGCGTAGATCGACTGGTCGGAGTCGCCGACCACGAAGACGTTCTGGGCGGGCCCGCTCAGCAGGCCGATCAGGCGCACCTGCGCCAGGTTCGTGTCTTGGTACTCGTCGACGAGAATGTGCTCGAAGCGCCGCCGGTAATGCTCGGCCACATCGTCATGGGCACTGAGCAGCTCCACGCCCAGCATCAACAGGTCGTCGAAGTCCATGGCGCCGGCGCGCCGCAGCCGCTTCTGGTACTCGGAGTAGACGCGGGCCACTTCACGGTTGAACGGCCCGCCGCCATCGGGCGACTCGGCCCGCTCCGCAGCCTGCGGCGGCGTGGTGAGCTGGTTCTTCAGCGTCGAGATCGCCGCGTGCACGGCGCGCTCGTTGAATCGCTTGGCATCGAGGTCGAGGTCGCGCACCACATAGCGGGTGAGCCGCCGCGAGTCGGCCTGGTCGTAGATGCTGAAGGTGCCGGGGTAGCCGAGCACATCTGCATGGCTGCGCAGGATGCGAGCGCAGGCGCTGTGGAAGGTGGAGATCCACATCCGCTGCGCCACGGGACCGACGAGGCTGCCGATGCGCTCGCGCATTTCCCCCGCCGCCTTGTTAGTGAAGGTGATGGCCAGCAGGCCGAACGGGCTGACCTGCCGATGGGCCAGCAGGTAGGCGATGCGGTGACTGAGCACACGCGTCTTGCCCGATCCGGCCCCGGCCACCACCAGCGCCGGACCATCACCGTGCAGCACGGCGGCCCGCTGACCAGCGTTGAGCGGCGCCAGGATCGGATCGTCGCCTGGGTTCATCGGCTCGGCGCTCATGAGCTGCGGGCTCACGGGTTGTCGTTCGGTCGGCGCGGGCTGCGCCACGGGCGAGGGACGAGCGCGCGTCGGCTCACGTCGTGTAATCGGCGTTGATGCGGACGTACTGGTCGGTGAGGTCGCAGCCGTACACGGTGAACGAGCCATCCGCGATGCCCAAGTCCACCGAGATCAGCACCTCGTCCGACGCCAAGTACGCCTCAAGCTCGGCGAGGGCTTCGGGCGTCGCGGGCGTGGGGTACACCTCTTGGTCGCCGAAACGGATCCTGACGCGGTCGGGGTCGATGTCGGTCTCGTCGCTGCACTTGCCGATCGCCATCGCGACCCGGCCCCAGTTGGGATCGCGGCCATGCACGGCCGTCTTCACCAGCGGCGAGTTCACGATGACCTTGGCGACCCGCTTGGCCTGGGCGTCGTCACGAGCGCCGTTCGCCGACACCACGATCAGGGTCTCCGCTCCCTCGCCGTCGAACGCGAGTTGACGTGTCAGGTCCAGGCTGACGGCGCCGAGGGCGGCCTCCAGATCAGCCTCGTCGACCGGCCCCGCGGCGCCGTTGGCCAGCATCACCACCATGTCGCTGGTGGATGTGTCGGTGTCGACGCTAAGCGCGTTGAAGGTCACATCGCAGACCCGGCGCAGCATGACGTCGAGCCGTTCTGGAGCGATCTCGGCATCGGTGATGATCACCGAGATCATCGTGGCCATATCGGGCTCGATCATTCCCGAGCCCTTCGCGATGCCCACCACCGTGGCGGCACCTGCTGAGGCGCTCGCCGTCTTGGGATGCGTGTCGGTGGTCATGATCGCCGTCGCAGCGGCAACGGCATCGTTGCTGTCGAGCGCTGGTTCTGAGCCTGCGATCAACCGGTCGAAGTACGTGTCGATCTTGCCTTCGGGGTAGGGCACGCCGATCAAGCCGGTGGAGCCGACCAACACTTGGCCGGGCTCGCAACCCACCAGTTCCGCGACCCGATTCGCGAGGTTCGCTGCGTCTCGCTCACCCTGCGCGCCAGTTGCCACGTTCGAGTTCTTCGATATGACCACCACAGCCTGCACTCGCCCGTCGGCAACGTTGGCCTGACTGCGACGCACGCTGGCCCCCGAGAAAAGACTCTTGGTAAACACACCGGCTGCGGCCGCCACCCGATCAGCCGCCAGCACCATCACATCGTCGGTGTCGTCCTTGATGCCGATATTGCCCACATGGCAAGCGAACCCCGCCGGCAAGTCCACCGATGCAGCCGCATTCGCGGCCCCTGCTGAAGTCATGATCAGCCCTTGTCACACGCTTCCCGCGGCCCTGCCGCGGCTGTGGGGCCAAGGTAGTTGCGGTTGTGCCGGGAGCCTCCTCCAATTTCGCGTTCTGGCTCAGCGATCGCTGTCGGGCACGGGCGCTAGCGGCCTGGCTGCTGGCCGCGGATCGGTGGCCGCATGATGTACGGCCACGGGAACGGCAGCGGGCTGAGCGGCACGTCGGTGGCACCGTCGGCGGTGACCTGGTCTTGGCAGAAGTTGATGTTGTACGGCATGAGCCTCATGCCTCCGGCTGCAATTCAAGCATTTTGGATTCTGCAAATCATGTATTTTAATACCAGCAGATCATGCATTTAGAGCGACGGAGATCAGGGAGTGGGCACTGGTGACTGACAGCGGATCCCGCTACCGGAGAATCGTCGAACGACTCCTCAGCGACGAGCTCCTGCCGACCTTCCCGGCGGTCCATCTTGTCGGGGCGCGCGGTTGCGGCAAGACGACGTCCGCGACCCGGTTTGCAGATGCGGTGCTGGACCTCTCCGAGCCGGGAACACGCCGCGCTGCCATGGAGAGTCCTGACGGTCTGCTGGCAGCCTCGCACGGAACCGTGCTCATCGACGAGTGGCAAGAGGCTCCAGAGATTCTCGGAGCAGTCAAGCGTGCTGTCGACAGAGACCTCGAAGCCACACCGGGCCGGTTTGTCATTGCCGGATCGGTGCGCGCCGCGCACCAGGCCGCGACGTGGCCCGGGACCGGTCGGCTCATCCGGGTGCGGATGTATGGACTCACTCACACCGAGATGGAAGGAACCGACGCCTACGATCCCGTCGCTCGGTTCTTTGCGGGAGACACCGATGGTTACACGCGTTCGGAATGGGACCGCGCCCACTACAGCGAAACCATCGTCCGCGGCCGATTCCCGGGCACGATGCGGTTCGACGGCGCTGCTCGCGGCCGTTGGTTCGCCAGCTACGTCGAACAGTTGGCCGAACGCGATGCCGCGCAGCTGACCTCACGATCACCGCAATCGCCGAAGCTCCGGGCTGTACTCGATTCGTGCGCCGCGCGAACGGGTCAGCTGCTCAACAAGCAGGCGGTGGCACGCGACTCCGCGGTAGACGTCCGCACTGCTGACGCGCATGTCTCGCTGCTGGAGGATCTGTCGGTCGTCGTGCGCATCCCGGCATGGCACACCCAGCGTGTCAAGCGGCTGACGCGCTCGCCGAAGGTGCATGTGATGGACCCGGGTCTCGCTGCGCACCTGCTCGGCGCGGATGCGCGTGCGCTGAGCCTCTCCGAACGACTCGTCGGACAGCTCTTCGAGACGCTGGTCGTCACCGAAATTTTGCCGCACCTGCAGGCTTCAGCAGTGCAGACCGGCTTCTTCCACGCCCGCGGCACCGACGGCAAGGAAGTCGACCTCGTGCTCGAACGACACGGCAAGATCGTCGGACTCGAGGTCAAGTCGTCCGAGAATGTCGGCCGCCGCGATGCCCGGGGACTGATGTGGCTCCGCGACATCACCGGGGATGCATTCCAGATGGGCGCCGTGCTGTACGCGGGCCGATGGCCCTTCGAACTCGACGACCGCATCTGGGCCCTGCCCATCAGCACCCTCTGGCAACCACCGCTTGCAACGTCCTGACGTCGCGCTGCCGAGCGTCACGGCAAACGCACCTCCCAGC
This sequence comes from Candidatus Poriferisodalis sp., assembly GCF_965219595.1. Taxonomy (NCBI): domain Bacteria; kingdom Bacillati; phylum Actinomycetota; class Acidimicrobiia; order Acidimicrobiales; family Candidatus Poriferisodalaceae; genus Candidatus Poriferisodalis; species Candidatus Poriferisodalis sp. The sequence continues at coordinate 1,477,596 of NZ_OZ244781.1, read as the reverse complement.
GGATCGCGGATGCGCCAGAGGCGAAGTCGGTCAGCCAGGAGTTAGAGCGTTTGACTCGGTAGGTGCTCCGCCGGATTCCGAATCAGCAGCCTCGTCGATTGTGGGCGCCGCAGCCATCTTCGGTGGAACCGGCGTCGGGCTGCGCATGTGCTGCACAACGTTGCGGTAGAAGTCGTCGATGGCATCGACCACCGAGTCGGCGAAACCGAGCGTGCGGACGTTACGGGTGCGTCGGCCTTGGCCAGTCTCGGTGCGATGCGACACACGAAACTTGACAGGCGGCTTGTCCCGAGACCGGAGTATCACCGCCGTGTCCTCGCGCAGGTCAGCGAGGGAGGCGATTTCGGCCACGCGACTGCTGCGCGTGAACGCCTCGACGGTGATGCTGCTTGGCGCGTCGCGTAGCTGCTGCCGTACAAGCCAGCCAATGCGCCCCTTGCCGCCCTTGTCGAGCGGAGCCGGACTCTCGACGGCGACGACTGTGCGGGCAGCTCGCATGTCGGCGGTGACCGTGATGTCGCCAACCGCTCCTGGGACGCGCAAACGGCCTTGGAGCAGGCCGTTATCGCACAGTTCCGCAGCAAGAGACCTGATGCGCTGGCTCGGATCGTCGCGCTGCGCCTTCGGGATCACCTCACGCACATCGATCCCGAGTTCGGCGCCGAGGCGCATTGCTGTCGTGTGAAGGAGTTGATCCCAACGGCGACACACGTCCAGCGCCTCAGGGCCTGGCTTGCCGAGCAGCCCGTCGCGTGCCTTGTCCCTCACGCTGACCCAGTGCTCGCCCATATCGCTGGCCTGAGCGATGCCGCTGTTGGGATGCTCCAAGTAGCGGATGAGCTCTGCGGCAATCCATGCCTGTTCCTCGTCTTCGACCCCGTGATGAGCGACCTGCTGAACCGCCTCTGCGAGAATCCGCGTCCACGAGAGGTGATGGAGCTTGACCGAGCCGACGCGCAGTGAATCCGCCCGCGGCGTCGGATGGGCACCGTCGAAGGGGGCGACCTCGCCGGAGATCGTGATCAGGCAGTCGTAACCTTCGGCACGAGCAAGCTTCAGATACTTCTCGATCTGGCTGAGTTCCTGCGGGCTGTCGCCAGTCTTCACTTCGACCAAAGCGGTGAACGTGTGCTTACCGGAACTCACGCGTATCACGCCATCGGGCCGCAGCGTTTCGCCGTCGGCCGTCTTGTAAGGCACTTCGGTCCATGCCTCGACTGTCGCCCTGTCCGCCTTGCTTGCTCCGAGCGGCCCCAGCAGACGTCGGGAAAGCGGCCGGACCATCGTGAGCACCGACAATAAAGCTGCGGTGGCTCGTTGCTCGGCTTCCTGCTGGCCCTTCACCCCTGCCACGGAGAACAGCCGGACTTGGTGGTTGTCGTCAAGCATCGTGCGTTCTTTCGGTCTCAGGCGCGAGTTCGAATCCTAGGTCTCGGGGTGCGGTACGGGCACTTGCTATATGGGTTGCGTCGGCATCTACCGGACTCTGCACGACGTGTTCGATGATCGTCTAGTGGCTCACGTGATCCGCGTTGGGCATCGACGCTAGGTGTTCCAGCCCCGATGACACTCGTTCCGGTGCCCGATGCGCACCATCACCGCTTGAACAGGTCTCGTTGGGCGGCTTCCTTTGACCAGGCTCGATGACGGCGCTTCTCGGCAATCCAGCGATACACGCCTCGTCCCATCTTGAACGGGAAGAGGCTCTCCAACATCAGCCTCGCAAGCCACAGAACGATGGTGATGGCACCGACCGCGGCGGCCGCGACGAAGGGCCATGAATTGACGGACGGGCCGCCCGGCACGAGGATCAAGGTAACGACTGAGGCGACCACGGCTGCCGCCACAGAGACGACGCCCCAGCGAAGAATGCGCCTGCGGCGCTCGGGGCTGCTCAGGACCGTTCGAATGCCGCTCCACGTTGGACCCAGCGATTCATCGGACAGGTCAGGCTTGCGCCACATCGTCGCCTATTGCCATTGGCCTATTCCCATTCGATGGTGCCGGGCGGCTTGAAGGTGATGTCGAGTCCGTTGGCGATAAGCGTCTCCACCGCCAAGTTCGCCATCGACTGCGCCATGAGCCCCCTACAACTTGAGGCGACCGTACCCGAAACGACTATTCCGACCTCAGACCGCTCGGTGAGCGTCTTCACAAGTTCCGGATTCGACACGAAGCGCTCGAGACCGTCGGGGTGTTCGAGGGCAGGTCTCCAAGCGTGGGCGACGACGCGGCCGTTGACGCTCTATGGTGAATTTCCTATAGTGCTGGGCGAAGTGGAGCTTCAGATGTCACTCGCATACGACGAGGTGGTCGCCTCGCGCCGAGCACGGCTTGGCGCTGATGCGGTGACGCAAGGCGAAGTCTTCGCGCAGGCATACAAGATTGCAATGCAGGTCATGGATCTGCGCAACAAGCACGGTCTGACCCAGTCGCAGCTAGCTAAGCGTTGCGGGATGAGCCAAGCCGACATCAGCCGGATCGAGCGGGGTTCCACCAGTCCGACTGCACGCACCCTGCAGCGGATCGCGGATGCCCTCGAAGCCGATGTGTGCCTCGTTGCCCGCACCCACTCCTGACGCGGAAAGGCTGCAGTCTCCGCCACGGGGATGCGTCGCGCTATTCGGGTGCTTCACGCGCTGCTACGGATGAATCAACGGCTCCCGTACGCCAATGGCGCAACATCTTTGCCATCACTGCCACTCAATTGCGCGCAGTCACACCGGTGGCTATTCCCATTCGATGGTGCCGGGCGGCTTGGAGGTGATGTCGTAGACGACCCGGTTGACGCCGGGCACTTCGTTGACGATCCGTGACGAGATCAACTCGAGCAGGTTGTGGGGCAGGCGGGCCCAGTCGGCAGTCATGGCGTCCTCGCTGGTGACGGCGCGCACGATGATCGGGCGGGCATAGGTGCGCTCGTCGCCCATCACGCCGACGCTGCGGATGTCGGCCAGCACGGCGAATCCCTGCCACACCTCGCCGTCGAGGCCAGCCTTGGCGATCTCGTCACGCACGATGACGTCGGCCGCTCGCACTGTCTCGACAGCCTCGGGCGTGACTTCGCCCACGATCCTTACGCCCAGGCCCGGCCCGGGGAACGGCTGGCGCTGCACGATCTCGGGCGGCAATCCCAGCTCGGCGCCGACGGCCCGCACCTCGTCCTTGAACAGGTTCCGCAGCGGCTCCACCAGCTCGAAGGACATGTCTTCGGGCAGCCCGCCCACGTTGTGGTGGCTCTTGATCTTCGCCGCGGTCGGCGATCCCGACTCGATCACATCGGGGTACAGCGTGCCCTGCACCAGGAAGCGGGCGTCGGTGATGCCGCCCGCGGCGCGCTCGAAGATGCGCACGAACTTCTCGCCGATGATCTTGCGCTTGTCCTCGGGGTCGGTCACGCCGGCCAGTGCCGCGAAGAACTCGTCGGCGGCGCGTTCATGGATCAGTTCGATCCCCTGGGTGCGCCGGAACGTGTCGGTGACCTGCTCGCCCTCGCCGGCACGCATGAGCCCGGTGTCCACGAACACGCAGGTGAGCTGGCTGCCGATGGCCCGCTGTGTCAGCGCGGCGGCCACGGCGCTGTCCACCCCGCCCGACAGCCCGCAGATGGCCCGTGCGCTGCCTACCTGGACCCGGATGGCCTCGATGCTCTCGGTGATGACGTTGGCCATCGTCCACTCGGAGTTGATCCCGCAGATGCCGTGGAGGAATCGCTCGAGCTGGGCCTGCCCTCCCGGCGTGTGCGCGACTTCGGGGTGGTGCTGCACCCCGTAGAAGCAGCGCTGCGGGTCTTCGATGACAGCAGCAGGGCTGTCGGCGGTGGACGCCGTGACCGTGAAGCCCCCGGGCGGCTTGACCACGGCGTCGAAGTGCGACATCCACACGGGCTCGGTGGAGCCGACGCCGTCGCCGGGTTCCCCAAGGAGTTCGGAGGGCACTCCGGCGTGCGTCATCGTGGTGCGGCCGTACTCGCCCCGGCCGCTGCGATCCACCTGCCCACCCAGGTCGCGGGCCAGCAGCTGCGACCCGTAGCAAATGCCCAGGATCGGCACGCCGAGCTCGTACACGGCGGGGTCGATGCCCGGGGCGCCCTCGACGTGCACCGATGCCGGCCCGCCGCTGAAGATGATCGCCGCGGGCGAGCGCTCGGCCAACTCGGCGGCAGTGGCCGTGTGGTGAACGATCTCGGAATAGACCTGCGCCTCACGCACCCGCCGGGCGATCAGCTGCGCATACTGCGCGCCGAAGTCCACCACCAAGACCGTTGGGTGGGCGACCGGGGCGGCCGCCGGGGAGTGTGGGGGCATAAGTCCGGCGCCGCAGCCGCGCCACGTTGGGGAAAACAACGAGGGTACCGCTGGGTCCCAGCGGCATTGCGGGTTTTGGCATCCGGGTGCCGTCCGGCAACGACACAGGGCCGGCGCGAACGCCGGCCCTGCGCCTGTTTGGGAGGAGGTGGAGCGGGAGCTACATCATCCCGGGCATGCCGCCCATGCCGCCGCCCATGGCAGCAGCAGCCGCAGCGGCAGCGGCGGGGTCGGCTTCCTCGGGCTTGTCGGTCACCAGCGTCTCGGTGGTGAGCAGCAGTGCCGCGATCGACGCTGCGTTCTGCAGCGCCGCACGGGTGACCTTCGCCGGGTCGATGACGCCGGCTGACACCAGGTCCTCGAACTTGCCGGTGTCGGCATTGAAGCCCGTGTTGCCGTCGGCCTGCTCGATCTGCTGCACGATGACAGCACCCTCGTAGCCGGCGTTCTGCGCGATCTGGCGGCTGGGGCCTTCCAGCGCACGATGCACCATGCGAGCCCCGGTGGCCTCGTCGCCGTCGAGGTCGAGCGCTGCCACCGCAGCACGGGCCCGCAGCAGCGCTGTGCCGCCGCCGGGCACAATGCCCTCTTCGATGGCGGCACGGGTCGCAGACACCGCGTCCTCGATGCGGTGCTTCTTTTCCTTCAGCTCGACCTCGGTGGCCGCGCCGACCTGGATCACCGCAACACCGCCGGCCAGCTTCGCCAGCCGTTCCTGCAGCTTCTCGCGGTCCCAGTCGGAGTCGGTGTCGTCGATCTCACGCTTGATCTGGACGACACGCCCGTCGACGTCGCCGCTGTCGCCGCCGCCCTCCACGATCGTGGTCTCGTCCTTGGTGATGATCACCTTGCGGGCGGTGCCCAGCAGGTCGAGGGTGGTGTTGTCGAGCTTCAGGCCGACCTCTTCGGAGATGACCTCGCCGCCGGTCAGGATCGCCATGTCGGCCAGCATCGCCTTGCGTCGCTCGCCGAAGCCAGGCGCCTTCACGGCAGCCGATGAGAACGTGCCGCGGATCTTGTTGACCACGAGCGTGGCCAGCGCCTCGCCCTCGACGTCCTCGGCGATGATCACCAGGCCCTTGCCGGTCTGCATGACCTTCTCGAGCACCGGCACCATCTCGGCGACCGCGCCGATCTTGCCGTTCACGAACAGCAGGTACGGGTCGTCGAAGACAGCTTCCTGGCGATCGGGGTCGGTCACGAAGTACGGCGACAGGAAGCCCTTGTCGAACTGCATGCCCTCGGTGAATTCGAGGTCGACGCCGAACGTGTTGGATTCCTCCACCGAGATGACGCCGTCCTTGCCGACCTTGTCGAACGCCTCGGCGAGCGTCTCGCCGATCGTGGTGTCGGCTGAGGAGATCCCGGCGACGCTGGCGATCTTGTCCTTGTCGTCGGAGACGTCGGTCGACATGTCGACCATCTCGTCCACCGCGGCAGCCACAGCGGTCTCGATGCCCCGCTTGAGCTCCATCGGGTTGGCACCGGCGGCCACGTTGCGCAGGCCCTCACGGACCATGGCCTGGGCCAGCACGGTGGCGGTGGTGGTGCCGTCGCCGGCGACGTCGTTGGTCTTGGTGGCCACTTCCTTGACGAGCTGAGCACCCATGTTCTCGAACGGGTCGTCCAGCTCGATCTCGCGGGCGATGCTCACGCCGTCGTTGGTGATCGTGGGTGCCCCGAATGACTTCTCGAGCACGACATTGCGGCCCTTGGGCCCCAGGGTCACCTTGACCGCATCGGCCAGTTTGTTGACGCCAGCTTCGAGGCCACGCCGGGCCTCCTCGCTGAACTTCAGGATCTTGGGCATGTGTTGGTTCTCTTTCCCCTCGGCGCGCTCAGCGTCAGGCCACGATGGCCAGGACGTCGCGGGCGCTCAGGATGAGCAGGTCCTCGCCGGCCACCGTGATCTCGGTGCCGCCGTACTTGCTGTACACGACGGTGTCGCCGACGCCGACATCCATCTGGATGATCTCGCCCGACTGGTCGGAACGCTTGCCGGGGCCGACCGCAAGTACCTCGCCCTGCTGGGGCTTTTCCTTGGCGGTGTCGGGGATGACCAGGCCGCTGGCGGTGGTTTCCTCCGCGTCGCTCGGACGCACGACGATGCGGTCCTCAAGTGGCTTCAGGTTCATGGTCGGCAGTGCCTCCTGTGGCGCTGTGCCCTGTCTGGGGCGTGTCATGGAACTGCCCGGCGGCACTTAGCACTCTCACCGGGCGAGTGCTAACGATACGAGCACGCGTGAGCGGCCACAACCTCGCCGCGCCCCGATCCGGGCTCGCATTCTTGGCTGCGAACGAGCCCGCCGCGGCTTAGTTGAGGAAGTCGATGCGCAGGTTGGGATCGGCGCCGCCGTCGAGGTTGGAAGGACCGTCGCTGGCCAACCGGTACCAGGCCGTCGCGGCGATCATTGCGGCGTTGTCGGTGCACATGGCCCGGCTCGGCAGGTAGGCGTTGATGCCGTCTTCCATGCAGATGTCGAGCGTTCGCTCCCGCAGCGCGCTGTTGGCCGCCACACCGCCTGCCAGGCAGATGCCCGCTGCGGAAATCTCGCGGGCCGCCTTGCGGGCTTTGTGGGTGAGCACGTCGGTCACGCAGGCCTGGAACGACGCCGCAACGTCGGCGGTGGCGACCTCGGGGTGGGCTCGAACCCAGTTGATTACCGCCGTCTTGATGCCGGAGAACGAGAAGTCGTAGCCGTCGTCGAGCATGGCCCTGGTGAGCGGTACCGCGGTGGGATCGCCCTCGGACGCCAGCCGGTCGATGACGGGACCGCCCGGGTAACCGAGCCCCAGGTAGCGGGCCACCTTGTCGAAGGCCTCCCCGGCGGCATCGTCACGGGTGGCACCCAGCAGGCGGTAGCGGCCGTGGCCTTCGAACGAGATCAGCATCGTGTGTCCGCCCGAGACCAGCAGGGTGACCAGCGGGAACTGCACTTCGGCGTCGTGCTCATCGAGCAGCGCCGCGTACAGGTGGGCTTCGTGGTGGTTGATGCCGATGTAGGGAACGTCCCACACGAGCGCCAGCGCCTTGGCAGCGGCCACCCCCACCAGCAGACTGCCCACCAATCCGGGACCGCAGGTGGCCGCCACGACGTCGATGTCGTTGTCGGCAGCGCCGGCCTCCACGAGCGCCTCGGCCACGACAGGCGTGATGAGGGCTTCGTGGGCCCGGCCAGCGATCTCGGGAACCACGCCGCCATAGCGGGCATGGAGATCCACCTGGCTGCTGACGATGCTGGAGCGCACGTCGCGGCCGTCGTCCACGACCGCTGCGGCCGTCTCGTCGCAGGAAGTCTCGATGCCGAGGATGGTCGTCATTGCACCCCCATGGCTGTATCTGATGCGCCCTCGGTAATGCCGAGGGCCGTGGCAATGCCATCCAACCGTGTGCTGTGCTCGTCGCTGCCGATGTCGTGGCACCACATCACCAATGCGTCCTCTCGCTTTCCGCCAGGGCCGCCCCGGTAATAGTTCTTGCGGCTGCCGACGGGCGCATAGCCGAACCAGCGGTAGAGGCGCTGGGCCGCAGTGTTGGAGGAACGCACCTCCAGCGTCAGCGCTTCCAGCCCATCGATGCGTCGGGCCTCGCGGTGCAGCTCCAGCATCAGCCGTGCGCCCACGCGGTGACCCTGGCAGTGGGGATGCACCGCCACGGAGGTGATGTGCCCCTCACCGGCCACGATCATGAAGCCGCCGTAGCCGATGACGCCGGCGGGTCGGCCGTCTGGGCCCGGCGTGCAGGCCACGCGGTACACCCGCTCGCCGCCCCGCTGCAATTCGTCCAGGTACAGGGCCATCGACCAGGGCCTCGGGTACACCAGCTTGTCGATGCGACGGATCTCGCGCAGATGCTTGCGGCGCATCGGCACGATGATCGGCGCTGGGCCAGGCGCAGCCGGAGCACGCCGCCGGCCTGCAGGGGCCGCCGCTGTATGCGCTGTACTCACGATCGCTCCCGCTGCTGCCAGTTGATGCGGGCGTCGGGAGCGCGCAGGTACATCGGTGCTATCTCGGACGGGCTCACGAACTCCTCGCGCAGCGCCCGGGCGTGTGCCAGCTCCACCAGCGCTCCGGCATTGGGATGGCGCAGTCCCTCCCGGCCGATCTCCGCTCCCCGAACGTCGCCCAGCACCTCGGCATAGCGCTCGGCACCGTCGCCGACGATCAGCGTTTCCGCGCCCGTTGCCATTAGCTGCGCAGCGACGTCGGCGGGCTGATCTACGGCCGGCGGACTCATGAGCTGGATGCCCCCAGGCGCCCGGCGATAGGTGGCGTAGAAAATCTCCCCCCGGCGAGCGTCGACGGTGGAGACGATGAGCCGATCGCTGAAGCGTGCTGGGAATGCCGTGAGGTCGAGGCTGGAGACGCCGATCATCGGTACCCGGCAGGCATGCGCGATGGACTTCGCCGTCGCCAGGCCCACGCGCAAGCCGGTGAACAGGCCCGGGCCGACATCGACGGCCACCAGGCCGATCTGCGACAGCTTCATCTGCGCCTGCTCGCACAGAAACTGGATCGCCGGCACGAGCGTCTCGGCGTGGCGCCGGTCGCGGGTGGTGTGGAACGAAGCGATGATGCCCTCATGCCCGCCGATGGCCACGCCGACCTGGGGCGTCGCGGTCTCGATGCCGAGCACTAGCACTGCGCTGCCTCCGCGCAGAGGTGCACTAACACGGCGGCACCGGGAAACTGTCGGCGAAGTGCCACGCCGCGGCGAGCGAGTCGGCGCGAGCGTGCCAGCTCGGACCGACGAGGTCGGCCTCGAAGATGCGAATGTCGGGCGATTCGCCGGGGTCGGCAAGCCTGATGCGCACGCGCAGGAAATCGCGTGGCAGCTCGCCGATCACCACCTCGCCCCACTCCACGCACACCACCGCATCGTCGTCGAGCAGCTCGGGCAGGTCCAGGTCGAGCACCTCGCCGAGGTTCTCCAACCGGTACACGTCGAGGTGGTGCAGTCGCAAGCGGCCCTGGTAGCTCTGCGCCAGCGTGAAGGTGGGACTGGTCACCGGCTCGGCGACCCCGAGTGCGGCCGCCAGCCCCTGCGTGAACACCGTCTTGCCAGCGCCCAGGTCGCCCGACAGCAGCAGCACATCGCCAGGGCGCAAGAGCGGGGCGAGCGCCGCCGCGACGGCTCGCGTCCCGTCGGCGCTCGTGGTGCGGAACCGCATAACGGAGCTTGTCTAGCGTGCTGAGCCGCAGCCCAGCGCCTCTGCCCGGCGGTAGACGCGAGGGACGCGCAGCGAGATTCCGGTGAGCACTTCGTAGGGGCTGCGACCGGACCAATCGGCCAGATCGGTGATGGTGACACTCTCGTCGCCCTGCCGGCCGACGAGAGTGACCCGGTCTCCGTTGTAGGCGCTGCCATCGCCGATGTTGACCATCGTCTGATCCATGCAGACATGGCCCACCACGGGGTGCGGCGCAGCGTCGATGAGCACGTTTGCCGGTCCCTGCGCTGGCCCCTGCTGCGGACCCGTGCCCAGGGAACGGGCGTAGCCGTCGGCGTACCCCACGGGCAGGGTGATCACCCGGGTCTGACGGTCTGCGGTCCACGTGCTGCCGTAACCGACCGATGCACCGCGGGGCACCACCTTGAAATAGACGACCTCGCTGTGCCAGCTCAGCACCGGTTCGGTCGGCAGGGCGGCCGCGATCTCGGGCTTGGGAGCCACGCCGTACAGCACGATGCCCGGGCGGACGCGGTCGAGGTGGGCTTCGGGCAGGCGGGCAATGGCCGCGGACGCCGCCATGTGCCGGACGGGCGTGGGCAGCGAATGGCGTTCGTAGAAGCCCAGTGCCTCGCTGAACCGATCGAGCTGCCTGCGCGCATCGGACAGATCACCGCTGTCAGCGTTGGCGAAGTGGCTGAACACGCCCTCGACGCGAACCGAGCGGCAGCGGAGCGATTCGGCGAACAGCCCCTCGGCGTTGTAGTGGTGAACGCCGATGCGCTCCATGCCGGTGTCGATCTTGAGATGCGCCCGTGCGGTGGTGCCTGCAGCGGCAGCTGCTGCGTCGATCTGGCGGAGCTTGTCGATCGACGGCGCCGTGAGGATCAGGTCGTGGGCAAGGAAGAGGGGAATCTGGCGCTCGACCGCGCCGCCGAGGACATGGATGTCGATGGTCAATCCGGCATTGCGCAGCGCCAGCGCTTCCTCGACATAGGCGACGCTCACGCACGACACCCCGGCAGCCTGCAGCGCCAGCCCGATCTGCGCGATGCCGTGGCCGTAGGCGTTGGCCTTGACCACCGGCACCACCTCGGCCCCGCCGACATGTCGGCGGATCGCTGCCAAGTTGCGGTCGAGCGCGTCGAGATCAATGTCGCACCAAGTCGGACGCATCTGCGATGCGTCGGTCATGTGCCGTTCGTTTCGGCAGCCGAGGCAGCGAGGCCAGCTCGCACCGCCCCCAGCAGTTCGACTTGGTGCATCGCAGTCAGCGGCGTCAAGGCCGATGCGGGGTCGTGACCGCCGAAGGTGGCGGTGCGACCATGCCAGTGCGCAGCGGCGGCGGTCTGCGACAGCACGGCGTTCGGCTCGGTTGCACCGGCGGACAGAACTGCGGCGATCACACCCGAGAGCACGTCGCCCGATCCAGCGGTCGCCAAGCGAGCCGTCCCCGAAGCGGCCGCCAGCACGGCGGCTGGGGCAGCCACGAGCGTCGTCGGTCCTTTCAGCAGGACGACAGCATTGAACTCATCCGCTGCACGTCGCACGGCCTCGAACCGATCGGCCGCCGGCGGGCTGCCCGTGAGCTTGGCGAACTCCCCGTCGTGAGGCGTGAGGACGGTCGGCGCTGTCCGCTCATGCAGGCACTCGGGATGGTCCGCGAGTGCCGTGAGGCCGTCGGCGTCGACAACCAGCGGTACCGGACAGTCGGCAATGAAGCGGGCTGTCTGGGCCAAGGCGGTGGGGTCGGTGCCGATCCCCGGTCCGATGACGGCAGCGTCGAAGCGTTTGATGTCCGCGAGCGCGGGTCCGGCCCATTCGGTGGGCCGGAGGTCGCGCGCCACCGCCTCGGCCGGTCGAGCGACATCGGCCGCTCGCACGCCTGGCGAGCTCGCCACCACCATGCCGGCGCCCGATTGCTGGGCGGCCGCGCACACGAGATGTCCGGCGCCGCGCATCTGGGGCGAGCCTGCAATGACCCGCACAGCCCGGCGCCACTTGTGAGCCGCCGGCTCAGCGGTCGGCAACGAGGCGTCGGCATCGGCATCGGTCACGAGCCACGACATCGTCCCGCTGGCGTCGAGCCCGATCGGGGCGAGCTCCACCTCGCCAGCGGCAGCCGCCCCGGGGTGCAGCAGCAGGCCCGGCTTCAGCGCCCCGAAGGTCACAGTCAATGCCGCAGGCCAGCAACCGTGGTCCTCACCGGTCAGCGCGTCGATGCCGGAGGGGATGTCGACCGCCAGCACGGGTGCTGCCGGTGCTCGATCCGCACCCCACGATCCGCGCAGCCCGGTTCCGTACGCCGCGTCGATGACGAGGTCCCATGCCGCCGACGTGGGCATCTTCGAGCCTGCGCGGATTGGTGAACCTTCCGGTTTCGTTGCCTCTCGTTTCCCGCTCTTGTTCGCTGCGCTCACGGGCCGCTCAGGCCACGGCTTCGCCTGCCGGCTCAGCCTCTCGGAATTGGCCCTGCGGACGAGCTCCAGTGCCTCGGGTGGGGTCACGACTCGGCAACGCACGCCCCATCGCTCCAGCGCCGCCGCTGCGACCCGGCCGTCCGCGCCGTTGTTGCCCTTGCCTGCGGCCACAAGCACCCGCCGCCCGTAGGTGCCACCCATCATCCGTCGGGCTGCGATGGCGACAGCCGCGCCAGCACGGGCCACCAGCACGTCGGTGCCCTCGGGCGCGGCCGCGTCGATTGCCGCCATCTCAGCCGGCGTCACGATTGGGATCACCGCTTCGTCCCAGGCCTATTGCGCCAGCACCATGGCGGCCGCCACCGAGTCGGTGTGGGTGAGCGTCACCTGCCATTCAGACAGACCGGCGGCCGCCGCCCGTTCGGCCGCGAGGCCCCGGAGCACCAGTTCGGGTCGGCCGCCGAGATGGCGTGCCACTTCGATATCGCGGAACTTGCACGCCCCCAAGCCGATGCCCAGCACCTTCATCACGGCCTCCTTCGCAGCAAATCTGGCGGCGAGGCGGGTGTCGGGATCGACCGTTCCCATGGCGTAGGCGAGCTCGGCGGGGGTGAACAGGCGGGTGCGCATGCCGCTGCGTCGCTCGAGCACTGCGGCGAATCGCTGGACGTCCACCATGTCGAGCCCGATCGAGGTGCTCACGCGCCCACGGCCTTACTCGCGCGGCTCGTCGCCCGGCGGGGCCGCGGCGCCCAGCCAATGCTCGGCCAGCACGTACACCGGTCGGGTCAGCAGATCGAAGACGTCGAGCGTGCCGAGCAGATCGTCGCGGAACCATGGCAGCGTTTCCGTGACCGCGTCGGCCAGCGCCCCGTATCGACCGCGATAGCCCATCAGCACCGCCCGCATCGCAGGCGCACGCAATCGCTCGACGAAGCGGCAGTGCAGCAGCGTGAGCCCGGTGGTCGTTCCGTCCTTGGTCTCGGGGATGTGGAGCACCGTGCGGCCGTCGCTGCCGCGGGCGACGGTGACTTCCCGCTCGTAGGCGGCACGGTGCTTGCTGCCGCGCAGCTGCGGGTTGGTCACCGTGCGCGATTCGATACCGAGCGCCGTGCCGCCGCGATCGGTCAGCCAGATCGTGATCTCCGGGCTGCTGGCCGATGCCACCTGGCCCTCGATGCGGTAGCGCGACCAGCCGGTGACCTCGGCCACTGCCGGGTCGAGCGCAGCCAGGGTGCGCAGGGCCGCATACGACAGCCGATCCCTCGGCGCGCCGGCTTCGAGCGCTGCTGCCACCAGCATCGAGTCGAGCAGCGTCTCGTCGGCGCGCGAGATGCCGACGGTGACGGTCTTGGCCTGGTGCTTGATGGTGTCGACCGGCCGGGTGAGCTCGTCGATGGCGATATTCAGGGCATCGGTGAAGTCGTCAATGACGACCGAGGGCAGCCCCACCTTGCCGATGTCCGCCTGGTACATCTCCAGCGGCGTCATGCCCACCGCGTACCGCAGCACCGCTCCGAGGCGAGCCGCAGTGCCTGCCCGCAGGTGCCCGTCGTAGCTGCCTGCGCGCACGCCGTCGCGGAAGCGATTGGCCGGGGCGCGCAGGCGCTCGGCCAGCACGGCCAGCAGGTCCCCCTCGCGGCCGGGGGCCGCGAGCGAAGCGCCAGCTTGATCGCGAGCCGCTGGCAGCGACCCGTCGCTGCCGGCAACCGCGAGCAGCGATTCCGTACTGGCACGCATCTCGCGCAGCGGATCGGCCAGTGCGTCGATCGTCAGCGCCGCCTCGTAGCCGTACAAGTGACCAGCGGCCGTGGCCAGCATGAAGTCCACTGCCGGATGCACGGCGGGAACCTCCAGCAGCTCCGCGGCGGCGTCGAAGCGGCCGGCGCCGGCGGAGGCCACCACGATGGGAGTTGCCCGGTGCGCCCGGTAGATCGCCACCTCCTTCGCGGCGTCGTCGGCGACGGAGCCGGTGAGGCCTGTCGCGCACACCCAGATGAGCGGCTCGCACGAGAGGTCGATGTGTTTCTTGTCCTCCGTCCCGTCCTCGGCGACGGCGTGGTAGCAGACCTCGGACAGCTTGATGCGAATCTCACGGGACGCGATCCGGTTGGCGCCATTGCCCACCACGGCCCAGTGGCGGTGGGCGCCCACGTGGCGCCGGGCTATCCGGGCGATCTCGTCGTGCGATGCGAGCACGGCTTCGAGTGCGGCGGGCAGCTTGATCAGTGCGCCGAGCAGATCGCTGACGGCAGCGGTCGTCGCGGCGTCGTCCGGGCGGATGTCGGCAGCGATGGCGGAAGCAAGCAGCGCGCACGCCGCAACCTGTGCGTAGAAGGCCTTGGTGGAGGCCACCGACATCTCCACATCGCGGCCGTCGGAGGTGTAGAGCACGCCGTCGGCCCGGTCGGTCAGGTCGCTGCCGCGCCGGTTGACGATGGCGACCACGGCCGCCCCCCGGGCGCGAGCGAGGTCGACCGTGCGATTGGTATCGGTGGTGGTGCCGGATTGGCTGACAGCCACGACCAGCGTGTCGGACAGGTCGGCATGCAGGCCGAAGCCGCTGAACTCAGTCGCCAGGGGCGCCGTCGCCTCAACGCTGCGCAGCGTGCGCGACGGCTCTAGGAGGGTTTCGAAGAAATGAGGGAGCGACGATGCCGCGGCCGCTGCTGTGCCTTGGCCGATGGCGACGATGCGACGGATCGAGCCGTCGCGCAGCCGGGAGCGGACGTCGGCGGGCAGGGCGTCGGGCCCAAGCCGGGCGTGCCGCCACGGGCCGGCCGGGGTTGTGTCTGTGGCGGTGTCAATGCGACCGCGCAATGTGGCCCGGAGCGACCGGGGGGCCTCGCCGATCTCCTTCAGCAGGAAGTGCGGGTAGTCGCCCCGGTCGATGTCACGGGTGGTGACTTCGGCGGTGACGATGTCACTGGCTTCGACGGGCAACTCCGTACCGTCGTAGGAGCAGCGCCGCAGCGCGGTGAGCTCGGCTACCGCGCCAGTGGGCGCACCGACCAGCATGATCTGACCGCGGCTGCCCACAGGGTTCGCCGGATCGGACGGGGTCTCCCCATCGAGACGGACGTACTGGCGGCATTCCTCCACCAAGCCGTACGGCTCGCTGGCGACGACATACGACGCGCCTGTTGCACCCACGTACAGCGCTTGCCCGCTCCCCCGCAACGCCAGCGCCACCACGTCGGGCATCGCAGAGACATGCGCCGCAATCGCCACCGAGCCCTCGAAGCTGCTGACGGCATCAGCGAAGGCTTGCCGAAGCTGTTCTGAACTGCCTGCGGAATGCCCGCCGTTCGAGCTTGCCGCGAGCGTCTGGCGCAGGATCGTCGGGATGACTTTGGCGTCAGTGGTGATCTCCGGTGCAATCTGAAGCCGTCGCTGCGCGATCAGGTCGGCGTAGTTGTCCACGTCACCGTTGAGCACAGCGGCGATGTGCACTAGATCAGCGCCTTCCGTGCCTGGTGCGGAGGGATCCCACGCATCGAGGGGATGGGTGTTGGGCTCCGAGACAATGCCGATGCTGGCCCACCGCGTGTGGCCCAGCACGACTGTCTCGGCACCGTCGGCACACAGCGCCCAGCGCAGCAAGCTGTCCTGGCAGATCTGCGATCGCAGGGCCGCCGTGTTGTCGCCGAGCTCTCCGATTTCCGATGCGGTCTTGTACACGAACGCCAGCCCATTGCCGGTGTCCCGCGCCGCACCGGCGCCGAAGAGTGGGTCAGTGAGCCGTCCGCCGTGCGCGCCGCCGCCGCTGCCGGTATCGGCGTCGAGGCGCGCCCCGTGAACGAGTACCTGCAGCCCGGCCGAGTCCCGCCCTCGAACCTCGAGACGATCGAGTGCGGACAGCGCCACTTGGATCGACCAGAGTCCTCCAACGGCCGCCGGCGGGGGCGTGGCGCCCCAGAGTCCGACGACTTCTCGCGCCATCCGCAGACGGTCTCGACGCAATGCGAATGCGTGGTCGGCTAGCTCGCTCAGGCAGGCATTGATCTGCTCGATTCGGGCGCTCTCGTCGCCGGGCAGCACGTCGCCCGCATCAACGGCCCCGTTGATGCGATCGACGATTGCATCCATCGTCGCCAAGGCGGTCTCGATGTCGAGCACGCACTTCGGGTCGGATACCAGCAGGCGGACTCCGGGCAACGATCGCAGCGCCTCGTCGGCGCCACGCAGCACCGTGGCTGCCGCTTCCAGCCGTTCGAGGAGGTCACGAGCGTCAAAGGGAGTGTCGGAGCTGCCCCCGGACGCCGCGGCGGCAAGCAGGTCGGCGGCTTCATGCAGCCGCGGGACGACCGCGGACGCCTCCAGCGCAACCCGGTCGTCGCGGCGGCCGAGGACGGCCACAATCCCGCACACAACAGCGAGGGTACCGAGCACCCGACGGCCCCCCGAGGCGAAGCCGTGGCCCGAGCGGCCCGTGAGCGCAGCGAACAAGAGCGGAAAGCAACAGGTCCGCCATGAGACAGTCCGCCACTCCGTGCAGCCCGTTGACTCGGGCGCATCACCACTGGGCGGCACCAGCCAGGCGCATGGCTCGATGGTGCATTCGGGCGCGTGACTAGGCGGTGCCGGCCGCGCCGACGCCCTCGACGATCACGTCGGCGAGGCGGTCTGTCAGATCCCTCGCCTCGCGCTCGGTCGGGGCCTCGACCATGATGCGGATGACCGGTTCGGTGCCGCTGACACGCACCAGCACCCGCACATCCCGACCTGCCCCAGCGGCGATGTCGTCGACCGCACGCTGAATCTCGTCGGTGAGCGTTCCTGAGCCCAAGGGCACACTGCGGAGCACCTGCGGGGAGACCTGCATCGCCTGCAAGGAAAGCTCAGCGCTTGTGAGCGCCGAATCGCCCGCTGCCCGCCGGGCAACAAGGTCGGCAAGGTGCACGGCACTGCGCAACCCGTCGCCGGTGGTGGCCTCGTGCCGGAAGACGACGTGGCCTGACTGCTCACCGCCGAGACAGTGACCGCCCGCCTCCAGTGCCTCGAGCACGGCACGGTCGCCCACTGCGGCGGTGACCACTTCGATGCCGGCCTCGGACATGGCCCGGCGCAACCCCGCGTTGGACATGACCGTCACGACCAGCGTGTCGCCGGTGAGCAGGCCCCGCGCAGCCAGGTCGACGGCGAACAGTGCCATCTGGCGATCACCGTCGATGACCTGCCCCTCGCAGTCCACCGCAATCATCCGGTCGCCGTCACCGTCGAACGCGACGCCCAGATCTGCGCCGACGTCGAGCACCGCCGCCCCGAGCGCGCCAGGGTTCACCGATCCGCAGCCGTCGTTGATGTTGCGTCCGTCGGGTTCGCAGAACAGTGCGGTGACCTGCGCCCCCAGCCGCTGCAGCGCCGCAGGTGCGAGCGATGCGCTGGCGCCGTTCGCGCCGTCCACCACCAGGTGCAGACCGTCGAGTGTGCGGCCGTCGATGGCGGCGCGCAGCGAGCGCTCATAGGCATCCAGCACTCGGTGCATCTCGTTCGGCGCAGCCGCCTGAGCTTCGACCGCGCCAGCAGTGGGTACAGCATCCAGCCGGCGTGCGATCTCAGCCGCGGACGGTCGGTCGCCGTGCGTCAGCCGCAGTTCGTCGAGACAGTGGGCGACGGCAGCCTGCTCGGCATCGCTGAGCTTGGTACCGCCCGCTGCGAACAGCTTGACGCCGTTGTCGTGCCACGGATTGTGGGATGCCGAAACCACGGCACCGGCCGTGTGAAGGTGCTGGGCCGCAAATGCCACGACGGGTGTGGGCACGACGCCGAGGTCGATGACCTCAGCCCCGGTCGCTCGCAGGCCGGCAGCGAGCGCTCGCGCCAGCGTGGGACCCGATTCGCGTGTGTCGCGGCCAACCGCCCAGCGCGCAGCCTCATTGCCTGCGAACAGCGCCCGGTTCGCCGCGCGCCCGAGCGCGTGCGCGACAATCTCGTCAATCTCGTCGAAGGCCCGCCCTCGAACGCCGTCGGTTCCGAAGGTGGGTTCCACGCCGGGTTAGCGCTTGGAGTACTGGGGCGCCTTGCGGGCCTTCTTGAGGCCGTACTTCTTGGATTCCTTCTTGCGGTCGTCGCGATGCAGCAGGCCGGCGGACTTCAGCGTCGGCCGCACCTCAGGGTCGAGCACCAGCAGCGAACGAGCAATGCCCAGGCGCAACGCGCCGGCCTGACCTGCCACGCCGCCACCGTCCACGGTGGCGCTGACGTCGTAGCTCTCAGCGGCTTCGGTGAGACGCAGCGGCTCGGTGATCTCCATGCGGTGCACCGACGACGTGAAGTACTCGTCGAACGGGCGACCATTCACCGAGATGTTGCCGCTGCCGGGCACGAACCTCACCCGGGCGACGGCACGCTTGCGGCGGCCAGTGGTCTGCGTCAGCGGAACGGGCACGAATCGGGGTCTTTCTCGTCAGGTACGGCGTATCGACTACGACGTTCGGAACAGCGCCTCAGCGCGCCATGGCGTGAGGCAATGGCAGCGGCTGAGGCTGCTGAGCGGCATGGGGATGGTCGGGCCCGGCGTAGACCTTCAGCTTGCGCAGCTGGGCCCGGCCCAGACGGTTGTGCGGCAGCATGCCGCGGATGGTGCGCCTTACCGCGTCGGCCGGCCGGCGGGCCAGCAGGTCGCCGTATTTCTCGCTGCGCAGACCGCCGGGGTAACCCGAGTGGCGGTGCACGAGCTTCTTCGTGGCCTTGTCACCGGTCAGCACCACCTTGTCGGCGTTCACCACGACAACGTGGTCGCCGCCGTCGATGTAGGGGGCGAAGGTGGGCTTGTGCTTGCCCCGCAGGATCTTGGCCACCTCGGTCGCCATGCGGCCCAGCACCATGCCCTCGGCATCGACAACGAACCACGAGCGCTCGATCTCGGATGCTTTGGGGGCATAGGTGCGCACGCTGGAACTCCGCATGGGGTCGACTGCGAGACAGACCCCAAGAGGCTACCGGGCAGTAGCCACCACGCTGCAGGGCACCAGCAGTCGCGGCACCGCTGCAGGTGCTGTTTCGAAGTGTCAGCCGACCGCTGTCACCGGCACCGTGTCACGCCCGGCACGCAACAGGGTTCCCGGTCGCGCGTCGGTGAACTCGCCGCCGCTCACGGCGACTTGGCCGTTGATCAGCACCGTGTCGATGCCGTCGGCCTCGCCGTACAGGCGCCACGCGCCGCCGGGCAGGTCCTCGCGCACCTCGATCGGCTTCGGCGCCACGCCGTCGGGGTCGAACACCACGACGTCGGCATGGCAGCCCTCCGCTAAACGACCGCGGTCCGCGAGGCCGTACAGGCGGGCCGGAACGTCGGTGAGCTTGTGTATGGCATCTTCCAGCTCGAGCATCTGGCGGTCACGGGCTGCGGCCAGCAGGTACGTCGAGTAGTTGAACGTGGCCAGGAAGTCGAGGTGTGCGCCAGCGTCCGACGCGCCGATCACGCAGCGGTCGTCGTTCCACAGCTCCTGGCGCAGCGCCCAGCTGTCGTCGTCGTCGCCAGCGGCACGCGGGTACAGGCCGGTCTTGAGATCATCGGCAACGACCAAGTCGCACAGCGCATCCCACGGTGTGATGCCCTGCTCGTCGGCAATCTCGCCGATCGTGCGACCCTCGAAGTGCGTGAGCTCGGGCTTGGTGACCTCGCCAACCGTAAGACGCTCCCAGCGGGCCACGCCCCGGAACGCGCTCGGCTGCTGGGCGAGATCGTTCAGCTCGGCGCGGCGCTGCGGGTCGGCCAGCAGCTGCATCTTCTGCGCCGGCGGCAGCGCCATGGGCTCGGCCCAGCCGTGCAGCGTGTCGAGCAGGAATCCGCTCTCGAAGCACAGGCGGCTGACCGCTGGCATCGGGGCGGTCAGCGCCACCACGCGCCCGCCCTGGCGAGCGGCGAAGTTGCTGGCTTCGAGCTTCTGGGCGATGACATCTCGATGCCGGCCGTTGGCGAAGATCACGTTCCAGTTGAGCGGCCGGTCCGCCGCCACCGACATGTCGGCGAGCAGCTGGTACACGTCGGTGTCGAAGCGCTCGATGGTCGGGATGAACTCGAGAGCCACCGCCGGACTCGACCGCAGCACCGAGCACAGCTCGATGAGCTCAGTGGCCGAAGCGTGGCGCGAGGGCACAGCTTCGCCAGCGGCATCGTTGTGCGTTTTGGCCCACGACGAGCTGAAGCCCAGCCCGCCCGAGGCGATGCTCTCGGCCAGCAGCTGCTTCATGGCCTGGAGCTCGTCGGGCGTGGCCTCGTGGCCCACCGAGCGCTCCCCCATCACGATCCGCCGCAGCGCGCAGTGTCCCACCAGGAACCCGGCGTTGGGCATCAGCGTGCCGTCGATCGAGTCGAGGTACTCGCCGAAACTGCGCCAGTCCCACGGCACACCCTCCTGCAGCGATTCGAGCGGCATGCCCTCCACCCGGGCGAGCATCCGCATCAGGTAATCGCCGTGGTCGGGTGCCAGCGGGGCGATGGTGAAGCCGCAGTTGCCGCCGATCACTGTGGTCACGCCGTGCAATGGCGACGGAGACAGGGTGGTGTCCCAGAAGACCTGGGCGTCGAAGTGGGTGTGGATGTCGACGAAGCCGGGCGCGACCACCATGCCGGAGGCGTCGATGGTGCGCTTGGCGGCACCTGCCGCCTGCGTGGCCTCGTCGCCGACGGCCACGATGCGACCGTCGGAGATGCCGACGTCGCCTTGGACCCGCGGCGTCCCCGTGCCGTCGATGATCGTGCCGCCCGCAATCCTGGTATCGAGCATGTGCGGTATCCCCCTGTGACCTGGCCGATGCGGCCGAGCCGATGCAGCCGGGTCAACGATTGGCCGTGACTGCACCGCTCCCAGCGAAGTTACCGTGCCAGCGGTGAACGAGCATGAGGCGCCCTGCGGAAACCCGCAGCGAACAGTGCGGTTGGATGTGGCGTACCGCGGCACGGGTTTTCGCGGCTTCGCCGCCAATGAAGGCGTTCGCACGGTGGCTGGCGAGCTGGCCGCCGGGCTCGAGCGCATCCTGGGCGAAGCGCCCGTGCTGACCGTGGCCGGCCGCACCGATGCAGGCGTTCACGCCACCGGGCAGGTCGTGTCGTTCCGGATCGGCGGCGAGGGGCTGCGGCGGCTCGACTCAGCCGGCCCCTCGCGCTTGGCGTCCGCGCTCAACCGCTTGCTGAACCCCGAGATCGCCGTCGCAGCCGCCACGTTCGCCGACGACAGCTTCGATGCGCGCCATTCGGCAACGTCCCGTGCGTACGAATACCGCATTCGCAACGCCACCCATCCCGATCCCCGCTGCGCCGACCTCGAATGGCACGTTGCGGCTCCGCTCGACATCGGTCAGATGAATGCCGCCGCAGGTCACTTCGTGGGCGAGCACGACTTCACCTCGTTCTGCCGGCGACCGAAGGATCGTCCCGACGCGTCGCTGGTGCGCACCGTGTCGAGGGCGCGCTGGTCGGCTGAGGGTGCCCAGTGGCTGTTCGAGATCGAGGCCAACGCGTTCTGTCACCAGATGGTGCGGGCCATCGTGGGCCAGTGCGTGGCCGTGGGGCGCGGCGACCGGGCAGCCGGCGACGTGCCCGCTGTGCTGGCTGCACGCAGCCGAGACGCGGCGGCGACAATCGCGCCGCCACACGGGTTGACGCTCGTCGCCGTCCGCTACGCAGACAGTTCATCGACAATCGGCACGGCGGCGACAGCCGCCCGGGCAGCTACTGCTCGGAGCGGAACACCTCGATGCGGTTGTCAAGGTTGAACCACAGTGCGATGTGTGCCTGCACCTCGGCGGCCGTGATCTCGTCGAGAACTGCGCGTCGCTGAGCAGGTGTGCCGACGCTGCTGTCGTCGGCGTGGTGGCGCCGCAAGAGCGGGTTGACAATCGAGGAGTTCGACTCGAGCACGTAGTTGTCTCGCGTCACCGAGATTGCCTGCTGCAAGTCGCGATCGGTCGGACCATCGGCAATCAGCTCCGCCACGATCTCCACGATGGCGGCGTGGCTCGTCTCAAGCCCATCCGACGGCCCGGTGGCGTTGATGCGTGCCGTCCATTTGCCCGTCGCGTCGTCGGGCGACACAAACGCGCTGACCGAGTAGGTCTCGCCGAGCTGCTCGCGTACTCGACCGTCGAGCAAATCGTTGATGACCGCCGCGGCCACATCGCTGAGAACCAGGGTCTTGACGGTGAGCGTTGTGGGGGCGCCGAACACGATGTTGAGCCCCGCCGAGCCGGAGTCAGCTTCGACTGGAATCGTGATGCGCTGAATACCCGACGGGAAGCCCGGGTTGTGGTCGGTGAAGGTGTCTTCCGCACCAGCGGGCAGCGTGCCGATGTAGCGCGCCGCCAAGTCCGCCACCGTGGCCCGGTCGATGTCGCCGACAACTGCCACCATCAGATCGTCCACATTGCTCAGCCGTGCTTGATAGAGGCCGAGCAGCACGTCGGCGGTGGTGGCGTCGATCTGATCCTGAGTGGCAATGAACTGGTACCAGGGGCTGCCCTGGAAAAGCGCATCCAGCAGTTGCAGCTCGGAGATCCACAGAGGGAAGGTCTCGGCGTTCGCCAGGCGGGTTTGCATCGCTTGGATCTGCTCGTTGACCGCCACCTCGGTGATGCGCGGCTCAGTGACATACAGGTGCAGCAGGGCGAAGAGTGCTTCGAGGTCGCCCGCCCCCGCAGCGCCCGAGAAGCCTTCGGAGTGCTCGCCGATGAATGGGCTGACCCGGGCCGTCGTGGTGGCCAAATACTCGTCGAGCTGGGTGGCTGTCGCGTCACCGACGCCGCTCGAAGCGACCGCGCCGACTGCATGACGCACCAGGGCCGAATCGCCCACTGACAGTGACGACCAGCCACCCAGGCTCTCCGCTACCACCGTCACCTCGCCGGCCGCGATGTCCGACGGCGCGAACACCACCGTTGCGCCGTTGGGGAATTCCCACTCGTAGGCGTCGTCGAACAGGCCAACTGGTCGCTCGGCGGCGGGTGCGGCCGGATCCGGCCGTGCCATGAGTGCGTCGATGGCCTCCTGCGCCGCCGGCGGTGCCAGCGGAACCGCCGCGTCTACCGCGGCACGCAGTTCCTCCGCGGTCGGCACGTCAGCCGGGTCGGGTCCGATCGACACCACCAGCGGCGGCGCAATCTCCAAGAGCCAACGCAGATGTGCGGTCAGCTCTTCGACCGTGTATGTGTCGAGCAGCGAGGTCAACCGGGCCACCCGATCCGGCGTCGATGAGACATCGGCGCCGCTCAGGAAATGCGCTGCGTAGCCGAAGGAGTACTCCCGGTCCTGCCGGGTTTCGTCACTCTCGAGCTGGAACTCGAGCGAGGTACGAAACGCGCTCACCGCCTGGTCGAGCTCTGCCTGGGTGAAACCGAAGTGGGCCGCGCCATGCACCACCGAGATGTAGTCGGTGGTTGCCTGGTTGAGATCCGGGCCTTGGTAGTTCGTGCCATACAGGCGCAAACCGCGCGCAGCCGGAAACGCGCTGAAGTGCGGTTCTGTGGTTTGTGACAGCTGACCGGCCCGGAATGCGGCATCGAGCCGGATGTCGAGCATGCGAGCGATCAGGTCCTCCATGAACCGAAGCCGCTCACCCCCGACCGTCCCCGCGGGCCACGCGGGCAGCTGCCAGTCGAGCGAGATGTAGATGGGGCCGTGGTCGGGGTGCGTGACCACATCGGTCACCGGCTCGTCCACGAAGTCGGCAATGAAGGCAGACCGGTCGGGCTGCGCCGGGGCAGTCGGTGTACGCGGCGCGAGCTCCGCGAAGTAGTGCTCCACCAGCGTTTCCATCTCGGAGACAGCCAGGTCGCCCACGACCACCACTGCCATGTTGTCCGGTCGGTACCACGTGTCGTAGAACTCGCGCAAGACCTCAGCGGTCATGGACAGATTGGATTCCTCGCTGCCGCCGATGAGCATGCCTTCATAGACGGTTCCGGAGTAGTAGATGGCGTCGAGGAAGTTCGAGATCCTTCCCGACGCTGACTCATCACGCAGGCGGTACTCGTCAAGGACGATCCCCCGTTCGGCATCGACATCGTCAGGCAGGAGCGTGGCCGCTGATGCCCATTCGGACAGCACCGTGAAGCCGAGGCCGATTGCACCGGGGTGATCGAGCTTGAAATCGAGGATGTAGACGGTTTCATCGGGGCTGGTGTATGCGTTCAAATCGGGGCCGAAATCGGTGCCGAAGTCGCGGAGCACCTGGAGGAGCTCGTTCTTGGAAAAGCGCTCAGTTCCGTTGAACATCATGTGTTCGAGGAAGTGCGCTGCGCCCTCTGCGCCGTCGGGGTCGAGGACGCCCCCCGCATTGACGACCAAGTGCATCATGATCGCCTTGCCGGGCGAGTCGTTCGAGCGCAGGTAGTAGGTGAGGCCGTTGGGGAGCTGGCCGATCAGCACCTCCGAGTCCACCGGCAGCAGGGTTGCGTCCGGATCACCGGGCTCGTAATCGTTGAACTCGCCCAGATCGACGGGGTCGCCGATCGGCTCGTCGGCGGGCTCCTCGGCAGGCTCAGGTTCGTCGGCAGGCTCAGGTTCGTCGGCAGGCTCAGGTTCGTCGGCGGGCTCGGGCTCGTCGGTCGCTTCGGGCTCCGCGTCGGCTTCGACGGCGTCTGGTTCCTCGGTGTGAACCTCGGGCGTCTCGTCGTCGGCCGCTTCGGGTTCGCTGACCGCGTCATGTTCGTCGGGAGCGCACGCAGCCGCGAGCAGGGCGGTCGCGAAGATCACGGCCAGAAGCTTGCGCCAGAGGGCTGGTTTCATCGACGGACCCGCCTTTCGGCCGACAGCGTGCGGCATCGGACGGTACTCGCCGATCACCTGCCCGCGGCCGCGGTCGCGGGACAAGTTCTCATGCAATCTCAGCGTGCGCTGAGTCGCTCCAAGAGCTGCCCGCGCACTCGAAGCCGCGGGTTGCATGCCCGGGCGACGCTGAAGTTCTGACTTCCGCTGGCATACTCGCCCGGGCCGGTGACCACGTGGGACTCAGATGACGATCCAGCTGCCAGACCTTCCCTACGCACCCGATGCGCTCTCGCCGCACATCAGCGAGCGCACGATCAGCTTCCACTACGGCAAGCATCACGCTGGCTATGTCACTGCAGTGAACAACGGCATCGCCGGCACGCCCAATGAAGGCCGGGCGCTGGAAGATCTGGTGTGCTCGCTGCCCGCAGGCGGGCTGTTCAATGCAGCAGCTCAGACGTGGAACCACAACTTCTACTGGCAGTCGATGTCGCCCGGTGGCGGCGGCGAGCCCGACGGCGACCTGGCGGCGGCGCTGGAGGCAAGCTTCGGTGGCGTGGACGCGTTCCGGGCCGACTTTGCCGCCGGAGCGGTCGGCAACTTCGCTTCGGGCTGGGGCTGGCTCGTGATCGACGGTTCGGGCGGCGACGGCGAGGGCTCGCTGCGCATCGTCCAGACCGACGATGCCCAGACGCCCCTGACTGACGGCCTGAGAGCGCTGCTGGTGATCGACGTGTGGGAGCACGCCTACTACCTCGACTACCAGAACGCCCGGGCTGCCTACGTGGATGCGTTCGTCGAGCACCTGATCAACTGGGAATTCGCCGCAGCCAACTACCGCGCCGCGCTCGACGCCCACGCCTAGCCCAAGAGCACGGCCACCACACAGCCAGCCCCCGATTGCGCTTGCATCCGCTTGCGTCCCTGTATAGTTTGTATTACAAACTAGTTTGCATCGCGGACCTAGGAGGTTGTGATGTCGACAGAAACCGGCGAATCGACAGCTCTCAATCCCGACGAGAGCTGGGAGACCGTTCTCAGCACCATGCAGGGCGCTCGCAGCGCCATGTACACAGCCGGAAGCACGGCGATCCTGCTGCTGTGGGCGGGCGTCATCACGATCGCCTACCTCGCCCAGTACGCCGTGTCGACGTTCGCAACCGACTTCGCCGACAGTTACCCGTGGTTCCCGGGACCACTGTGGGCGATCATCACGTCCTTCGGAGTCATCGGCAGCATGACCATCGGCCATCGCGCCGGCCGTGCCCTGTCGCCGGGCCTCGCCATGCAACACGCCGGGATCCGCGTGTTCGCCTACTGGATGACCGTCACTGCGGCCGCTGGACTGCTCCCAGGCGCGGCGGGCCTGTGGAACGAGTCCGGCGCAGAGAAGATCCCCTTCGTCTTGATGGGCGTCATCGCGCTCGGCTACGTGCTCTTCGGAATCCTGAACCGGACCGTGATCGCCGCCTTCGGCGTGGGCATGGCCGCGGCCTTCTACGTTCCGCATTACCTGTTCGATGACATCGCACCAGCAGTGTCGGGTTTCGCGATGCTCGGACTGCTCGGAACCATCGCCATGTGGGTGCGCAGGACCGGCGAATGGTAGATCCCAGCGCCGTGCCCGACGGCGGTGCCATCGACCTCGACGAGATCATCCACCAGCCGGCGCGCCTGCAGATCATGTCGTTGCTCGTGTCACTCGACGAGCGGGACCGGCTCGCCTACGGATTCGTGCAGAAGCAGCTGGGCCTGACGCCGGGCAACCTGACGACGCACCTGCGCAAGCTGGAAAACGCCGACTATGTGGCGACGACCAAGGAGTTCCGCGGCGCCAAGCCGCGCACCTGGATCGAAGCCACGGTGACAGGACGCAAAGCGTTTGCCGGGTACCTCGTCAACCTCGAGCGGGCCCTCGGCGTGCGCACCAGTTCCTGACGACGCGATCACCCATTGCGCCAGACGGTTGACATCGGCGCGACATGCTCATGGCTCGGCACGTCCTGAACGGTGGGATTACATCATTAGGCTCCATCTCGCATGGTGATTGGCGATGCCCGATGCCGGTAGAGGCTGATGCCCGGACGCTCGCCGATCTGGAGCCAGAGGTTGAGCGACTCCTCGCGCGCCATCTTCGGCAGACCAAGGAATGGCACCCCCACGCGCTCGTGCCCTGGAGCCGGGGTGAAGACTTCGCGCCCGACTACGAATGGTCACCCGAGGAAGCCAACCTCACCCCTGAGGCTCGCAGCGCCCTCTTCGTGAACGTGCTCACCGAGGAGAACCTGCCGTACTACTTCCGTGACAGCGAGCGGCTGTTCGGCAGCGACGGCGCGTGGGGCGAGTGGGTTCGCCGCTGGACGGCGGAAGAGGGGCGCCACGGCCGGGTCATCTACGACTACCTGTCGGTCACCCGCGCCCTCGACCCCGTGGCACTGGAGCGGGCGCGCATGGCGCAGGTGCAGTGCGGGCAGGTACCCCAGCCGCCGAGCCTGCTGGAAGGCCTTGCCTACGTGACGCTGCAGGAGTTGGCCACCCGAATCGCGCACTTCAACACCGGGCGCCACATCGACGACCCCGCCGGCAAGGCCATCATGCGGCGGGTCGCTTTCGATGAGAACCTGCATTTCCTGTTCTACCGCGACGTGATGAGCGCCGCTGTCGAGATCGACCCCTCCAGCGCAGTGGTGGCGATCGCCAACCAAGTCAAGAGCTTCGCGATGCCCGGGGTGGGCATCACCGATTTCGACACCCACTCCCGCATCATCGCCGAAGCCGGGATCTACGACCTGGCCATCCACCACGACCAGATCCTGCAGCCCGTCGTGCTGCGCGACTGGAATCTGCCGGGATTGACAGAGCTGTCCAGCATCGCGGAAGCGGCGCGCGACCGCCTCATGAAGATGATCGACCGGATTGGGCGCGTCGGTCAGCGTCTCGCCGAGCGCTACGCCGAGGCACGCGAAACACTGCGCCGCAACGCGGCACTCGTGCGATAGACCCCGCAACTGCGCCCACAGCCGCGCAGGCCGGCGAGGGACTAGTGGTCGCCCTTGGGGTCGAGCAGGGCGGTCAGCCGATCGATGGAGAAGTCCTCGCTGCGGGCGCCGTCGATGAGCACACGCTCGGCAGCGGCGATCTTGGCGGCCGCTGCGGGAACATCGGCCGCTGCATCAGCAGGCACCACGACCGCTCCGTGACGGTCGGCGTGAATGAGATCGCCGGGGCGCACCGACATGCCGTGCACCGTCACCGGCACTGCGTACTCCACGACGTGCACCCAGGCGTGGGATGGGCCGATCGAGCCGGCCAAAGCGCCGAAGCCCGGCGCCCACTCCCCTAGGTCACGGATCGAGCCGTTGGTGATGACGCCGAGCGAACCCAGTCCGGCGTGAATGCTGCTGTTCACCTCGCCCCACCAAGCGCCGAAGCCGGGTGAGGCGTCAGTGTCCTGGATCACCGTGATCGTGGGCTGCGGGCCTTCGGCCATGTGCCGGTAATAGCCGACCCGCATTGCCAAGTCGTCGTCACGGGATCGGCCCGATGGCGCATTGGCGCGGATCGTGGCCGTACGGGCGTAGCCGACCATGACGGTGTCCGGGTCGGGACAGACCAACGGTGAGGTGGTGTATCCGTAGCCGCGGCGATGCGGAGCCACGACCTCGAGCGCGTTGCAGACGGTCGGGGTGTCCAATTCCCGAAGTGCGTCGAGCACGCCAAGGCTCAACGGCCCAGCGCTCAATGGGACATCGGTGCTCATGTGCCGGGGTGCCGCGAGGAGCTAGACCAACTCGATGAGCGCCATGGGGGCGTTGTCACCCCGGCGCGGTCCGAGCTTCAAGATGCGCGTGTAGCCGCCCGGACGTCCCTCGTAGCGCGGACCGATCTCGTCGATGAGCTTCTGGGCCATCTCCTGGTCGCCGTTGAGGCTGGCGATGATCTGGCGATGCCGTGCCAGGCCGCCCTTGCGCGCCTTCGTGATGAGCTTCTCGGCGTAGGGCCGCAGCGCCTTGGCCTTGGCCTCGGTGGTCTCGATGGCTTCCGCAGCGAACAACGACGCCGCCAGGTTGGCCAGCATGGAGCGCTGGTGACTGGCGCTGCCGCCGAGGCGTCGGCCCTTCGTGGGCGTGGGCATGATCAGCTGACCGCCGCCGGCGTGGCCTCTTCGGCTTCTGCCTCGGTCTCGCCCTCAGACTCAGCCTCGGACGACGGGCTCATGCCACGCAGCGCCAGACCCCGCTCGTCGAGCTTCTCGATGACCTCGTCAAGCGACTTCTGGCCGAAGTTCGGCACGGTCATGAGTTCGTCCACCGACTGGTCGAGCAGCTCGCCGATGGTGTTGAACTGTGCACGCTTGAGGCAGTTGCGGGCACGCTCGGACAGGCCCAAGTCTTCGATGGGACGTTCGAGATCGCTGGTCCGGCCGCCGCCGACCGCCACCTCGGCGATGTCGAGGCCCAAGGGCTCCGGCGACAGCTCGGCAATCATGAGCATCAGCCGGCACAGAGTGTCGCCCGCCGACGACAGCGCTTCGCGCGGGGTCATCGCGCCATCGGTCTCGATGTCGAGCACAAGCCGGTCGAAATCGGTGGACTGCTCGACGCGCACCGGCTCGACCTCCACCGCCACACGACGCACCGGGCTGAACAGCGCGTCCACGAGGATCACGCCGATCGTGCTGCCGGCACGCTCGCTCTCGGGCGCTGCGTAGCCCCAGCCGCGCTCCACAGTGAGGTCCATCGCCAGGCGGGCGCTCTCGCCGAGCGTCGCGATGTGCAGGTCGGGTGTCAGGCACTCGACGTCGATGCCCCAGTCCACGTGCCCCGCCAGCACCGGGCCCACGCCCCGCTCATCGAGGCGCACCGCCACGGGCTCGTCGGTGTGGCACCTCAGCACCACGTCCTTGAGATTCAGGATGATGTCAGTGACGTCTTCGACGACACCCTCAATGGTCGTGAACTCGTGCAGCGCGTCGTCGAAGCGCACCTGGGTGATCGCTGCGCCGGGAATCGACGACAGCAGCGTGCGGCGCAGCGAGTTGCCCAGCGTGTGCCCGAATCCGGGCTCCAGCGGGCCGATAGCGAAGCGCTGGCGGTTGCCCTCGGGCTCGCCGAGGATGTCGATCGTCGGTCGGTGCATGACCAAGGTGTCGGAGATGGACACGTTCACCCCTTCGTGGGCGGCAGATGTTGACAGGACTATTTGCTGTAGAGCTCGACGATGAGCTGCTCGCGAACCGGGATCTCAATCTGGGATCGGATCGGCAGTTCGCGCACGGTGACTCGCTGGCCTCCGTCGCTCGCCTCCAGCCACGGGGGTGGGGTGCGGTCCAGCACGTCGAGATTCCAGCGGACGGTGACGATCTCGCGGGCCTTGGTCCGCAACTCGACCACGTCGTCCTTGCGGGCCCGGAAGCTGGGAATGTTCACCCGGCGTCCGTTGACGTCGATGTGGCCATGGCTCACGAATTGGCGAGCCTGCGGGCGCGTCGCCGCCCAACCGGCCCGGTACACGATGTTGTCGAGCCGCAGCTCGAGCAGCCGCAGCAGGTTCTCGCCGGTGACCCCGCGCTGGCGGGCAGCCTCTTCGTAGACGTTGCGGAACTGCCGCTCTGTCATCCCGTAGGTGAAGCGGCACTTCTGCTTCTCCTGCAGCTGCAGCAAGAACTCCGAGTTCTGGCTGCGTCGCCGACCGCGGCCGTGCTCACCGGGCGGGTAGGGACGCCGGTCGAGCGCTTTCGTCTCGCCCTCAGTGCCCCAGATATTGGTGTTGAGCCGCCGCGAGACGCGCGCCTTGGGACCCGTGTAGCGAGACATCTCAGACCCTCCGGCGCTTCGGGGGGCGGCAGCCGTTGTGCGGCACGGGCGTCATGTCGCGGATGCCCTTGATCTCGATGCCGGAATTCTGGATGGAGCGGATCGCGGTCTCGCGGCCCGAGCCGGGACCCTTCACATGCACATGCACCCGGCGCACTCCATGCTCCATGGCGCGCTCGGAGGCCTGCTCGGCGGCCTGCTGCGCGGCGAAGGGCGTCGACTTGCGGGAGCCCTTGAAACCGGCATTCCCGGCCGAGGCCCACGACACCACGTTGCCCTGCAGGTCGGTGAAGGTGATGATCGTGTTATTGAACGAACTCTTGATGTGCGCCACGCCGTCGCCGACGTTCTTGCGCTCCCGGCGCCGCCCGCGGCGAGGCTGCTGCTGCTGGTTCACTTTCGCCCGCCTCTCATGCGTCCGGTCTCTCGTTGCCGACGAAATCGGCCGCGCACGTTCACTTGCGTACCTTCTTCTTGCCCGCGACGGTCTTGCGCGGACCCTTGCGGGTGCGTGCGTTCGTATGCGTGCGTTGGCCCCGTACCGGAAGCCCGCGGCGGTGACGGACGCCCTGGTAGCAGCCGATCTCGATCTTTCGCTTGACGTCTTGGGCGACGTCGCGCCGCAGGTCGCCCTCGACCGCCAGGTTGGCGTCGATGTGATTGCGGATGCGCGCCACCTCGGCATCGGTCAGGTCACGCACGCGCGTGCGCTCGGCAATGTTCAGGTCTTCGCAGATCTGCTGGCTGGCCGAACGACCGATGCCGTAGATGTAGGTGAGCGCGATCTCCACACGCTTCTCACGCGGTATGTCGACGCCGGCGATTCGGGCCATCGATACAGAACTCCTGTCTCAGCCTTGCCGCTGCTTGTGTCGCGGGTTCTCACAGATCACCCGGATCCGCCCGTGACGGCGGATCACGCGGCATTTGTCGCAGATCTTCTTGACGCTCGGACGGACTTTCATCGGGTGACCTGCGCTGTAGACGAGCGAGCAAGTATAGGGGTCACAGTGCCGCCTCGATGGCGGCCACTGGCCTCATCGTGCCGCCTCAATGGCGGCCACGATGCGCCCATGGACCTCGGCGGGGGTTCCGAGGCCGTCAACGGAGACCAGCACTCCCTGGTCGGCGAACAGCTTCCGCAGCGGCGCTGTCTCGGCTTCGTACAGCTCCAGCCGCCGGGAGATCGCCTCCGGCGTGTCGTCGGCTCGGCCCCGCTCCAGCATCCGCTGGGTCACCACCTCGTCCGGCACATCCAAGTCGATCGCCCGTTCCACCGTGCTCGGCGCCAGCAGTGCAAATAGACCGTCGGCTTGGGCCTCAGTGCGAGGGAAGCCGTCGAGCAGGAAACCGGCAGCGGTATCCGGTTCGGTGAGCCGCTCAGCCACGATGCCCAGGATCAGCTCGTCGCTGACCAGGTCACCTGCGTCCATGACGGCCTTGGCCTGCCGGCCCAGCTCGGTGCCCGCAGCGACGGCGGCGCGCAGCATGTCGCCTGTCGAAATGTGGGCGATGCCATAGCGCTCCACCAGCAGCTCGCACTGCGTGCCCTTGCCAGCTCCCTGCTTGCCCAAGATGACCAGCCGTCGCGTGCTCATCAGGCCAAGAACCCTTCGTAGTTGCGCATCAGCAACTGGCTGTCGACCTGCTTCATCGTCTCCAGCGCCACACCGGAGGCAATCAGGATCGACACACCGCCGAATCCGATGGCTGCACCGGCGCCGCCGCTGCCCAGAGCATCGAGGTCACTGGTCAGCGACAGCAGCACGCTGGGCAGCAGCGCCACCAAGGCAATGAACAGAGCGCCCGGCAGCGTGATGCGGTTCAGCACTCTGGCCAGATACCGCTCGGTTTGCGGCCCGGGCCGGATGCCGGGAATGAAGCCGCCCTGCTTGCGGATGTTGTCGGCTTGGCGCACCGGGTCGAATGTGATGGCCGTATAGAAGTAGGCGAAGCCCACGATCAGCCCGCCGAAGAACAGGATGTAGGCGATGTTGTCGGGCTGGGTCAGGTACTCGTCGACAGCGGTCTGCAGCCAGCCCCAGTTCGCCACGTTCGACAGCAGCACCGGCAGGAACAGGATCGAGCTGGCGAAGATCACCGGGATCACGCCCGACTGGTTGACCTTCAGCGGGATGTAGGTGTTCTGCCCGCCGTAGAGCCTGCGGCCCACCTGCCGGCGGGAGAACTGCACCGGGATGCGACGCTGGCCCTGCTCGATGAAGATGATGGCCACCATCATTCCCGTGGCCACGATGACCGCGGCCGCCAGGTACACCGTGCCTTGCACCGCCAGCAGGCGGGCCCCGTCGAACGGGATCGTGGACACGACCGAGGCGAAGATCAGCAGCGACATGCCATTGCCCACGCCGCGCTGGCTGATCAGCTCGCCCATCCACATGAGCAGCGCCGTGCCCGCCGTCAGCGACAGGATCACCAGCGCCACGCGATTGAACGTGAAGTCGGGGATGACGATGACACCGGCGGTGTTGCCCAAGGCGGTGCCCTGGCCCCGCCCGAAGATGAACGTGATGCCCGTGGCCTGCACGAAGGCGATGCCCAGCGTCAGGTAGCGGGTGTACTGCGTCAGCTTCCGCTGCCCCACCGCACCCTGCTGCTGGAGCTGCTCGAAGCGCGGGATCGCGACGGTGAGGATCTGGATGATGATCGACGCCGTGATGTACGGCATGATGCCCAACGCGAAGATCGCGAAGTTGGTGAGCGCGCCGCCCGAGAACAGGTTCAGCAGCGCCAGCACGCCGCCGGTCGAGCTGGCTTGCTCGCGCAGCGACACGATGGCGTCGAAGTCGATGCCCGGCACCGGCACCTGGGAGCCCAGCCTGTACGCCGCAATGATGAACAGCGTGAACATGATCTTCCGGCGCAGATCTGCGATCCGGAAGATGTTGCGCATGTGGCCGAGCACGACAAGCCCCTAGCGATTGGTGTGCTGGTTGCCCCGGGCGGGTGGCCGGGGACCGCCGAACATGGGCGGCAGGATCTCGATGCTCCCGCCGGCACTCTCGATGGCTGCGCGGGCCGAGCCGGACACGGCGTGGGCTTTCACCGCGACGGATCGGGTGATCTCGCCACGCCCGAGGATCTTGACCATGGCGCCCTTGGACACCAAGCCGCGGGCCAGAAGTTCGGCGGGTGTGATTTCGTCGAGACCGCAGTCTTCGAGGGTGTCGAGATTGACCGGCTGGTACTCAACGCGAAACGGGTTCTTGAAGCCCTTGCGCTTGGGAATGCGGACCTGCAGCGGCAGCTGGCCGCCCTCGTACCAGACGGGAACGGTGCCGCGGGCACGAGTGCCCTTGGTGCCGCGGCCTGCGGTCTTGCCGCCCTTGCCGCTGGTGCCGCGCGCTACCCGCCTGCGCTTGCGCTTCGATCCCGGCGGCGGGGCCAGATCATGCAGTCTCAGCATCGCTGACCTCCTGAGCTGTAACAAATTCAGCAGTGATCAGATGACTCACCTTGCGCAGCATGCCGCGGATCTCGGGTCGATCCGGCAGGGTATGGCTGCGGCCGATCTTGCCCAGACCGAGCGCCCGCAGCGCACCGCGTGCCTTGGGCTTGGCCCCGATGCCCGATCGCACCTGGGTCACCACGATCTGGCTGGTGCCATGCTGGTTCGAACTCGGCGCGCTCATGATGAGGCCCCTGCGGAGGCATCGCTCAGCTTGCGCGTGCGCTCTGTCTCGCGGTATGCCTCGAGCAGACCGGCGGGAATGCACTCCTCGGGCGACAGCCCGCGCAGCTTGGCCACCTCGTCGGGACGCTTGAGGGCCGCTAAGCCCGCGATCGTGGCTCGGGCCACGTTGATGTGATTGGAGGAACCGAGCGACTTGGCCAGCACATCGCTGATGCCCGCCTCCTCGAGGATCGCCCTGGCGGCACCGCCGGCAATGACGCCGGTACCGGGGGCCGCCGGCTGCAGCAGCACCTTGCCAGCACCCATCACTCCCAGCACGGGGTGGACGATGGTGGAGCCGGCCAGGGGCACCTCGAACAGGCTCTTGCGGGCCTCTTCGGTGCCCTTCTGGATCGCCAACGGCACTTCCTTGGCCTTGCCGTAACCCAAGCCGACCCGGCCCGCGCCGTCGCCGATCACTACGAGTGCGGAGAACGAAAAGCGGCGGCCGCCCTTGACCACCTTGGCCACACGGTTGATGTCGATGACCCGCGATTCACGCAGACCGTCGTCACCGCTGTTGCGGGGGTTGTCGAATTGGCGGTCGCGCGGGCGACGGCCGCCCCGCTCACGCTCGTTGCCGCCGCGCTCGTTGCCGCCGCCGCGTTCATTGCCGCTGCGCTCTTCGGGGCCGCTGCGCGGTTGAGAAGGGCCGGCCTGTGAGGTTGGTGCGTCTGTCACGAGTCCTCCCTCAGAACTCCAGGCCGCCCGCACGGGCAGCATCTGCAAGGGCCGCCACGCGGCCGTGGTAGCGGTTCCCGCCCCGGTCGAAGGTGACCGTGGTGGTGCCAGCCGCCCGAGCCCGCTCGGCGATGAGCCGACCGATCTCGCCAGCGGCTGTGATGTTGCCGCCACCGGTCACGCCGGCCTCGCGCGACGACGCAGCAGCCACTGTGCGGCCGGTTTCGTCGTCGATGAGCTGGGCGCTGATATGCCGGTTGGACCGGTGCACCGCCAGGCGCGGGCGCGCTGCGGTGCCGGTGATCTTCTTGCGGACGCGACGGCGGCGCCGATCACGCCGGGCCGCCCTCGTGGGAGCACTCACTTCGCCGCCTTTCCGGCTTTGCGCAGCACGCGCTCGTCGACGTAACGGATGCCCTTGCCCTTATAGGGCTCGGGCTTGCGCAGCGCACGGATATTGGCCGCGACCTGCCCGACGAGCTGCTTGTCGATGCCCTTCACGATGATGGACGTCTGGCTCGGCACCTCGAAGCTGATGCCGTCGGGTGCCGTCACCGGCACGGTGTGACTGAATCCCAGCGACAGCTCGAGCGCCGATGATCCGCTGGCTGCTGCGCGGTATCCCACGCCGACAATCTGCAGTTCCTTGGAGAAGCCCTGCGACACGCCCTGCACCATGTTGGCGACCAGCGCCCGGCTCAGGCCGTGCAGCGACCGCTGCGAGCGGCTGTCATCGGCGCGCTCCACGACGACCTGGCTGCCGCCTTCCCCGTCGTCGACGCGCGCACGGATGCCCGCGGCCAGCTCGCGCTGGAGCTCGCCTCCAGGACCGCTGACGGTCACCACGTCGCCAGCCACGGAACCGGCGACATCGGGGGCTGGTTCGGCCGTCACCGTCACCCCGTCGGGAATCGAGATGGGCGTTTTGCCCACGCGTGACATCGCCGCCTCCTACCAGACGTAACAGAGGATCTCGCCGCCCATGCGGTTACGGCGAGCTTCGCGGTCGGTCATCAGGCCCCGGCTCGTCGACAGCACGGCAATGCCGAGGCCGCCGAGCACGCGGGGAACCTTGTCGGACTTGGTGTACACCCGCAGCCCGGGCTTGGAGATGCGCTGCAGCCCCGAGATGGTGCGGTCGCGGTCACCGGTGTACTTCAGGTTGATGGTGAGCGTCGGGGCGGGGCCGTCGGTGCCGTCGCTCACCTGGTAGTCGCTCACGTAGCCCTCGCGCTTGAGGATCGCCGCCAGGCGCTCCTTCTGCTTGGAGGACGGCATGGCCACCTCGTCTTTGAACACCATGTTGGCGTTGCGAATGCGGGTGAGCATGTCCGCAATGGGGTCGGTCATCGACATGTGCGCACCTCCCTCACCAACTGGCCTTCGTCACGCCGGGCACCTCGCCGGCATGGACCATCTCTCGCAGGCACACTCGGCACAGCCCGAACTTGCGGTATACCGACCGCGGTCGGCCGCACACGCGGCAGCGCGTGTAGGCGCGCACCTTGAACTTGGGGGTGCGCTGCTGCTTGTTGACGAGTGCCTTCTTGGCCATCGGTACTGCCTTTGTTGAATCGGGGCCTGGTGAGTTAGCCGGGTGCTAGGTCGTTGGGTGTTGGCGGAATGGAAAGCCGAGCGCAACCAGCAGGGCACGCCCGCCCTCGTCGTCGACGGCTGACGTCACGAGCGTGATGTCCATGCCGCGGATCTGGTTGACGCTGTCGTAGTCGATCTCGGGAAAGACCAGCTGCTCGGTGAGGCCGAACGTGTAGTTGCCGTGGCCGTCGAAGCTGCGCGGCGACAGACCCCGGAAGTCGCGGATACGAGGGATGGCCAACGACACGAGACGGTCGTAGAACTCCCACATCCGGTCACGGCGCATAGTGACGCGGGCGCCGATCGCGTTGCCCTCGCGCAGCTTGAACCCTGCGATGGACTGCTTCGCCCGGGTGATCGCCGGCCGCTGACCGCAGATGCGGCTGAGGTCGTCGATGGCGCCCTCGAGCAGGCCCCGGTTCGTCAGCGCAGCGCCGACGCCCATGTTCACGCTGATCTTCGTCAGCGTGGGCACCTGCATCACGTTCGCGAGCCCGAGCTCGTCGAGCAGTTGCGCGCGGACGGTGTCGCGGTAGAGCACCTTCATACGGGGCTCAGGCATACGAGGCTCGGGCCGCTCGTTGCCGCCGGTGTCGGACGAAGCGAGGGAGGGGGCGTCGGTCTGGGCCTCGGTCACGCTCATGGCAGTTCCTCCCCCGAGACTCGGTGGTAACGCACCTTGCGGCCGCCCTCGAAGCGGAAACCGACCCGACCTGGCTGGCCCGTTCGCGGGCACACCACCGCCACGTTCGACACGTCGACCGGCAGCAGGTAGTCGATGATCTGGCCCTCCTGGTTCTGCTGGGAGGGTTTCTGGTGCTTGTGCCCCACGTTCACGCCTTCCACCGTGAGGCGGCGGCGCGCCAGATCCACCGACACGACCTCGCCTTCCTTGCCCTTGTCAGGGCCGGAGACAACGCGCACGGTGTCGCCCTTGCGGACTCGCAGCCGCGGCAGCTGGTTCTTCTGGCGTGCCATCACGTCACCCCCATCACAGAACTTCCGGGGCGAGCGACACGATGCGCATGAAGCGCTTGTCACGCAGCTCGCGGCCGACGGGGCCGAAGATGCGGGTGCCACGCGGCTGGCGGTTGTCGTCGACGAGCACAGCGGCGTTCTCGTCGAAGCGGATGTAGCTGCCGTCGGGACGCCTGCGCTGCTTGCGCGTGCGCACCACGACGCAGCGCACCACGTCGCCCTTGCGCACCGCTGCGCCCGGGATGGCGTCCTTCACAGTGGCAACGAAAACGTCGCCGATCGAGGCGTAGCGCCGACCCGTGCCGCCGAGCACGCGAATGCACAGCACCTCGCGGGCGCCGGAGTTGTCGGCGACTTTGAGTCGGGACTCTTGCTGGATCATGACCTCGCTGCCTTCAGCTCATCGGGCCCGTTCGATGATCTCCACCAAGCGCCAGCGCTTGGTCTTCGAGATCGGCCGGGTTTCCATGACGCGCACCCGGTCGCCCGGACGCGTGTCTCCAGCGGGGTCGTGGACGTACAGCTTCTTGGTGCGCTGAACGGTCTTGAAGTAGCGGGGGTGGCGCACACGCTCGGTCACCGAGACGACCGCCGTGCGGTCCATCTTGGTGGAGGTGACGATGCCCTCGCGCACCTTGCGCCGGTTGCGCTCGACGGTCTCGGCAGTCTCGGTGCTCATGACGGATCTCCTGTGGAAGCTGCGCTGTCCGCGGCCGAGCTCTGCGAAGCGCCGGCCGGCACAGCGGCCGAGCCCTGCGAGGCGCCAGCCAGACCAGCGGCCGAGCCCTGCACTGGGTCATTCGACGGGCCAGCCAGACCAGCAGCCGAGCCTTGCACTGGGCCAGCCGATGGGTCCAGCAGCACATCGGCCGCTGCGATCTCACGCTCGCGCAGCACGGTGTGAATACGGGCGATGTCGCGCTTGGTGGCAGCCACGTGCGCCGAGTTGTCGAGCTGCCCGGTTGCAAACGCGAAGCGCAGGTTGAACAGCTCCTTCTTCGCACTGTCCAACTCATCAAACAGCTGATCGTCCGAGAGGGTCCGGAGCGTCGCGGCCTTCGCCATCAGATGGCCTCCTCTCGGGAGATCACCCGTGCCCGGATGGGCAGCTTCTGGATAGCGCGCTCCATGGCGCCGCGGGCCAGCTCGGCGTTCACGCCGCCCAGCTCGAACATCACACGGCCGGGCTTCACCACGGCCACCCACTTCTCCGGATTTCCCTTGCCCGAGCCCATGCGGGTCTCCGCAGGCTTCGCGGTCACCGGCTTGTCGGGGAAGATGTTGATCCAGACCTTCCCGCCGCGCTTCACGTGACGGGTCATGGCGATGCGGGCCGCTTCGATCTGGCGGGCCGTGATCCAGCCGGGTTCCAGCGCCTGGATGCCGTAGTCGCCGAAGTGCACGGCCGTGCCGCCCTTGGTGCGGCCCTTCATGCGACCGCGATGCGCCTTGCGGTGCTTGACCTTGCGAGGCATCAGCATCAGTCGTCTCCCGGCCTGAAGTTGGGCGTCTGGGACTGATCGCGCGTGGCCCGCTCGATCTGCTCTTCCTCCTCGAGCAGGCGCTCGAACTCGGGATCGGCCTCGCGCAGCAGCGGCACGGGCTCCTCGGGCACATCCTCGAGATCGCTCCGGCGACCGGCTGAAGACACCACACCTCCTGGAGGTGCACCGTCGCCCGACGTCTGGCCTGTGGCCATGGCCGCCTCGCGGTGAATGCGCTCGTCGGACGACACCTTGTACGGGAGGATGTCGCCCTTGTAGAGCCACACCTTCACGCCGATGCGACCCGCCGTGGTGCGGGCTTCGCGGAAGCCGTAATCGATGTCGGCGCGCAGCGTGTGCAGCGGCACACGGCCTTCGCGGTACCACTCGGTGCGGGCCATCTCCGAGCCGCCGAGCCGGCCTGAGCACTGCACGCGGATGCCGAGTGCGCCGGCCTTCTGGGCGTTCTGCACGGCACGCTTCATGGCCCGCCGGAAGGCGACGCGGCCGGCGAGCTGATCCGCAACGCCCTGTGCGATGAGCGCCGCCTC
The DNA here is from genome assembly GCF_965219595.1 of Candidatus Poriferisodalis sp. Lineage (NCBI taxonomy): Bacteria > Bacillati > Actinomycetota > Acidimicrobiia > Acidimicrobiales > Candidatus Poriferisodalaceae > Candidatus Poriferisodalis > Candidatus Poriferisodalis sp. The sequence goes on along the minus strand of NZ_OZ244781.1, from coordinate 1,438,183 downwards.
GAGCTCGGGCTGCTTGATCTCCTGGATGTTCAGCTGGACCTTCGGGTTGCCCGAGATCTTGCCGAGCTTCGTGCGCAGCCGATCGGCCTCGCTGCCCCGGCGGCCGATGACGATGCCCGGCCGGGCCGTGTGCACGTCGACGCGCAGGCGATCTCGGGTTCGCTCCACCTCGATGCGGCTGATCGCGGCATGCGGCAGCTCAGTCCGCAGGAAGTCTCGGATCTTCCAATCCTCGATGAGATAGTCCTGGTACTCCTTGTCGGCGTACCAACGCGACTTCCAGTCGGTGGTGATTCCCAAGCGGAAACCGTACGGGTTGACCTTCTGACCCATGATCAGTTCCGTTCCTCTGGGTCGGCAGCTTCGGGGTCGGCAGCATCGTCCCCGCTGGCTTCGCCGTTCTCATCGGCTGCTTCGGCCTCGTCGGCTGCGGCGGCCGTGATGTCCCCAGACTCGTCGTCTGGTTCGACTGCGTCGCCTTGTTCCTCGGCATCGCCGGTCGGGACCTCATCGGCTGCGGCGTCGATGTCGTCTCCGGCGTCGATGTCTTCTGGCGCAACCTCGTCAGCCTCGTCGGTGTCCGGGGCGGCGCGGCTGGCGGCCACGCGGGCCGCACGCGCGGCTGCGGCGGTCTGAGAGCCCGAGGCGGCCAAGCGGGCCTCGCGCATCTCGAGCTCCTCGGGGCTGAGCTGAGCCACGATCACGGTGATGTGGCTGGTCTGCTTGAAGATGCGGGTGGCGCGGCCCCGTGCTCGCGGGCGCCAGCGCTTGAGCACGGGACCCTCGTCGGCCCAGCACTCAGCCACGTACAACTCGTCGGCGTCGAGCTGCTCGTTGTTGGTGGCATTGGCCACCGCGCTCTCGAGCACCTTGGACACCACCTCGGCGGCGCCGCGCTCGCAGAAGCGCAGGCGGTCGCGGGCGAGCGCCAAGTCTTCGTCGCGGATGAGGTTGAGCACCACCCGCGCTTTCGACGCGGACAGGCGTGCGTACTTGTGCGTCGCCTTGGCGCCTGCGATGACGTCGAGGTCGATCAACCCGCTCATCGCCCGCTGCCTTGCTCTCGTCCGGCGCGAGGCTTGAACGTCTGCGTCGGGGCGAACCCGCTCATCGCCTGCCTCCACGTTCCTGGCCGGCGTGGAACTTGAACGTCCGCGTCGGGGCGAACTCGCCGAGCTTGTGGCCCACCATCGACTCGGTCACATACACCGGCAGGTGCTTGCGCCCGTCGTGAACCGCGATGGTGTGACCGATCATCTCGGGGATGATCGTGGAGCGCCGGCTCCACGTCTTGATGACCTTGCGCTCGCCGCTCTCGTTGAGTTCGTCCACCTTCGAGAGCAGGTGGTCGTCGACGAACGGGCCCTTCTTGAGACTGCGCGGCATCGCTCTACCTCCGGGACCCGCGCGTCCGGCGGCGGCGGACGATGAGGTCGTTGGACTTGCGGTTCTTGGAGCGGGTGCGGCCTTCAGGCTTGCCCCACGGCGACACCGGATGACGCCCGCCCGACGACTTGCCCTCACCGCCGCCGAGGGGATGGTCGACCGGGTTCATGGCCACGCCACGGGTCTGGGGCCGGACGCCCTTGTAGCGGTTCCGGCCGGCCTTGCCGATCTTGATGAGGTCGGCCTCGGCGTTGCCCACCGAGCCGATGGTGGCGCGGCAGTCGATCGGCACCCGGCGCATCTCGGTGGACGGCAGGCGCAAGGTGGCGTACGCACCCTCCTTGGCCACGAGCTGCACACTGGCGCCGGCCGAACGGGCCATGCGGCCGCCGGCGCCCGGCTTGAGCTCCACGTTGTGCACGGTGGTGCCGACCGGCACGTACCGCAGCGGCATGGCGTTGCCGACACGCACCTCCGCCCCCGCACCGTTGGCGAGCTTGTCGCCCACCTCCAGCCCCGCCGGCGCCAGGATGTAGCGCTTCTCGCCGTCGTGATAGTGCAGCAGCGCGATGCGCGCGTTGCGATTGGGGTCGTACTCGATGGTGGCGACCGTGGCGGGCACACCGTCCTTGTTGCGCCGGAAGTCGATCACCCGGTAGCGCTGCTTGTGACCGCCGCCACGGTGGCGAGAGGTCTTGCGGCCGTAGTTGTTGCGGCCGCCGGTGGAGTGCTGCTTGGCGATGAGCGAGCGCTCGGGCTTGGTCGCGGTGATGTCGGCAAAATCCGAGACCGTCTGGAACCTTCGGCCGGGACTGGTCGGCTTGCGTACTCGAATGCCCATGACGCCCCGCCTAGGAATTGAAGATCTGGATCGAGTCGCCCTCGACGAGGGTGACGATGGCCCGCTTGGTGTCCGGCCGCTTGCCGACGGTGTTGTTGCGCCGATTGCGCCGCTTCTTGCCCTTGCGATTCATCGTGTTGACCTTGGCGACCTTGACGTCGAAGATCTCCTCGACCGCTTGTCGGATCTCTGGCTTGCTTGCGGACGGGTGGACGCGGAACACGTAAATGCCCTCTTCGAGGAAGTCATACGACTTCTCCGAGATGACGGGAGCGATCAGCACATCGCGGGGATCCTTCACTAGTCATCCCCCTCGCTCGCTGCTCCGTTCGTGGTGGGCCTGGTGCTGGTGGGCCCAGTGCTCGTGGGAAGGGTGTCGCGGGTGAAGACCAGCCAGTCCGAGCGCAGGATGTCGTAGGCGTTCAGCTCGGCCGCGCTGACCGAGTGCACCGACGGAAGGTTGCGGAAACTGCGATCGGCCGTCTGGTGTGCCGTGCTGTCGCCCAGAACCAGCAGAACCTGTCCCGAGAGGGACAGGTTCTCGAGCACTGCGATGGCGTCCTTCGTGCGCGGCTGGGCAAAGTTCCACTCATCGATGACCATGACGCGTTCACTCCGAGCCCGGTCGCTGAGAGCGGAGCGCAGCGCCAGCCGCACGGTCTTGCGGTTCACTTTCTGGCGGTAGTCGCGCGGCTTGGGACCGTGCGCCACGCCGCCGCCCACCCACTGGGGCGAACGGATCGAACCGTGGCGAGCCCGACCGGTGCCCTTCTGGCGCCACGGCTTGGCGCCACCGCCGCGTACTTCGGCCCGGGTGAGGGTGCTGTGAGAGCCGTTCCGGCGGGCAGCTCGCTGGGCCGTGACGGCCTGATGCAGCGCCGCCATGTTCGGCTCGATGCCAAAGATGGCCTCGTCGAGCTCCACGGTGCCGGCAGTGCCGCCGTCGGGGGTGCGAACGTCAAGCGTGAGCGGCATCGGGATCGACCTCAGACCTCAGCCGGCACTGTGCTGTTTGACGCGCCTTGCGGCGCTTTGACTGCGTTGCGGACGACGACCGTGCCGCCCTTGGGCCCGGGGACCGAGCCCCGCACCAGCAGCAGGCCCCGCTCGGCGTCGGCCTCGACGACCGCGAGGTTGAGCGTGGTGACTTTCTCGCCGCCCATGCGCCCGGCCATGCGGGTGCCCTTGAACACCCGTGAGGGGGTGGCGCAGGCGCCGATGGCGCCCGGGGCCCGGTGGACCCGGTGCGCACCGTGGCTGGCACGCTGGCCCGAGAAGTTGTGCCGCTTCATGGTGCCGGCGAAACCCTTGCCCTTGGAGGTGGCTGTCACATCGACAAGCTCTCCGGGACTGAAAAGGTCGGCACCCAATTCGGTGCCGACCGATACTTCGCTCACATCGTCGAGCCGCAGCTCTACGAGGCGTACGCCGGGGTCGATCCCGGCTCGCTCGTAGTGGCCGTTGGTGGGCTTGTTGACCTTGCGGGCCTCACGGTGGCCGTAGGTGACCTGCACCGCGGTATAACCGTCTTGCTCGGTGGTGCGGACTTGCGTGACCCGGCAATCGTCGACGCGCAGCACGGTGACCGGGACGACGCGGTTCTCGTCGTCCCAGAGCTGTGTCATGCCGACCTTGGTGGCGACAAGCGCCCTGTTGGCCATGTGCGCGTCTCTCTCGTGCTTTCGCCCTGCATCTCACTGCCCGCACAGCGGGCAGTTGTCCCTTCGGCCGCCCGCTCAACGGGCCGCTGTCTCTATGGCTGCCCGCCTAGCGGGCCGCCATGCGAACGCTCCGCACGGCTGCGCCGGCGGAGCGGTTCTGAGGTTGTGCCGACCGGTTCCGAACACCCGACCCATTGCGGGGAGGCATCCGGCCTTGCCGGACGTCAGTTCGACGCAGGAAGTCCGCGCCGCGAATGAAGCAGGCTACCGATCCCCCACGAGCGCCCCAACCTCGCGCCCGTTCAGCCAGCGGGTTGGGGGCGCCCTCGTTGATAGGCCACGAACAGCATCACTTCGCTCGCCAGGACCAGGTGAAATGCCGTCGGCAGGTAGGCAGTGAACCACTTCCCTGCAGCGATGCTCTCGTCGCCGAACGCTCCGGCATCGCCGAGGAGTCCGACTGCCAAACGCGCCACCATCACAGCGAAATACAGGACGCCGAACCAAGCGACTGGCCGCACCCAGCGCCGCCCGAAGAGGCTCCGGGCCGCTCGCATTCGCAGCGTCGCCGCCGCGATGATCATCAAGATCACCACTTGGGCCGCGAACAGCGCCGGGAACGGCAGGCTGCTGCCCTGCCAGGCGTCCTGGGAAGGCAGGAAGGCCACGTCCCACCAGCGCTGCACAGCTTGACCCGCGACGCGGGCCAGGAACGCGAGGCCGAACACCAGGCTTGCCACAGCAAATCGGGTGTCGTTCACCTGTCCTCCAGCGGCACCAGGACGGCTGCGGGATCGAGCCGCAGACCCAGCCCGCCGCCGCTGCGATCGGGCACGTCTTGAGCGCGCAGCATTCCCCCGTAGCCCCACATGATCGTCCGATCGGTGAGATCACGGGCCAGCAGATGCGTCCCGAAGGCACCTTCGGCGCCCACAACGGCGCCCGGGGCGCTCGCGATGACGGCGAGCGCCGCCCGGGTGAGCAGGCTCGTCTCCCCCACCTGGCACCCGACGATGACGTCGATGCCGGTGCGCGCAGCAGCAGTCACCACGTCCAGCGACCTGACGATCCCGCCCATCTTCGACACCCGCACGTTCACGATCCACGCCGACGGCTCCGCCAGCGCCTCGAGCTGCCGGGCGAGCCGCAAGCTCTCGTCGGCGATGATCTTCACCCGGCACTGCTGCGCGACGCGCATGCACCCCTCGACATCACCCGCCTGCAGCGGTTCCTCGACGGCGAATGCGATGTCGCCCAGTGCGTCCAAGTGCGCGGCGCACTGCTCGGGCGTCTCCCAGAGGTTGTTCGCATCGAGGCGAACCGTCGCCGGGTTCGACCCTCGGGAAATGAACGGGGCAAGCTTGGCCCGGTCACGCCGCAGCGAGCCCGAGAGCTTCACCTTGAAGTCGGTGAAGCCCCGCACGCGGAATCCGCGCAACTGCCATCGATACAGCAGCGGACCCATGTCGCCCAGGACAGCGGTATAGGCCACATCGGGGGGGCCTGAAGCAACACCCAGCAACTGCTCGATATTGCAACCGCCCGCCTTGCCCAGCAGGTCGAGGGCGGCAAGCTCCATCGCGCAGAACGCGGCCGGGTTCTCGTCGATGGCATCGCTGTGGGCGTCGATCCAGGCGCGCAGGTCGTCCACGCTCCCGACGTCCGCGCAGAACGACGCGGCGTGCTGGTTGACGAACGCAGCGCAACCCCCGACGGTCTCCCCGGTCACGTACAGCCGCGGGCACCCTTCGCCGTAGCCGATCGCGCCGTCGTCGCCGTGGGCCGTCACGATGAGGTTCTCGGCGTGGCGGCGGCTGGCAGAGGCATGCCGGAAGACGCGCTTGAACGGCACCGGGAAGGTGAATGTCTTCAGGCAGCGGATCTGCACGTACGCACCTCGGCCAAGCTCGCTCAGGCCGGAGCTGCGAAGTCGTCGAAAGGAAACTGGCAATCGGCGCTGTATTGCAGCCGGAGGTATTTGAACTGCACGTCACGCTGTCCGTCTGCGACGCGCTGGCGCCTGAATTCATCGCCAGTGCCCGCTGCAAGCAACCGGATGCGCAGCGGTGCCAGCCGGCCGCTGGCTCGCTTCTGGTCGTACTCGACATTGGTCTGCCGCAGCGCTCGCTCGATGCTGCTTGACAGTTCGCCGGCAAGTTCGGCTCCCTGTGGGCCAGCCGGCGTGCTCGCCAGCTCCGCATGGAGCGTGTAGCGGGCCTCTGCGACGTCGGCCAGCATGATGAAGAACGGTGCCACGGTGCCGATCTCGGCCACGGCAGCGGTCACGGCCGACATCACCTGGAATTCGTACAGCTTCTCGCCCGTGATGCTGGTGACGCCCTTGCCTTTCTGGACGAAGGACAGGACCGGCGTGCGGTCGACGAAGCCCGTCACCCGCACGATGTCGTTCATGTCGTAGCGGTACAGACCGTCGGCTGTGGTCACGATGACGTAGTAGTCGCGGCCGGCCTCGAGATCGGCAAGCGTGCAGGTCGGCTGGCCACGGTCGGCATCGTCGGCAGCGGCCTCCCACCCATCGCGTTCCGCGAACTCGAAGAAGTTGTCCTGCAGGGTCGCGACGCAGGAGCCTTCGATGGGATCGATGTTGACGGTGCCGCTGACCTCGCTGGCGAGATAGCCGAGTTCGAAGACCGGGCAGTCGGGTGTCAGCATCGGCTGGAGACGCTCGATCGCCAAGCCGCAGCTCCCCCCGGTCCACGTCACGACCGCACGCAGGTCGCCCCAGATGTCGGCATAGGTGAGTCGGCCTGCGGCCTCCAGGCGCCGACCGAGGGCCGCCGCTCGCTTCGGGTCTGCGCGGAGTCCGAGCTGGTCGTCGCGCCCAGGCACGTTGCAGCCAGCGGGCAGCCGCCCGGCGGCCACTGCGTCGAGCACCACGTCGGCCGAGTCATTGAGCACGTCCATCAGCCGGATGAACGTCGAGGGGTTGGCCGTCGCCATCGTGGTCACGGAGCCGTCAGCTGCGCCCAGCACGGCCATGGCCAAGTAGCGGGCGTCGTAGTCGGCGATGTCCGATACCGCCGCCGGCAGCACGTACCGGCGCCGCAGGAGCTTGCCCTGGCTCGCGTACAGCAGCCCTGACGCCGAGCCGTACGGCGTACCTGCTGGCATGGTGCCCTCGTGCGCGGCACCGGTCACCGCGAACACCTTGCCGCCGAGCGCGGCGGTGCGCCGCGACAGTGTGTAGGCCGCGAGTCGCTGCAAGCGCTGGATGCGGGCGAGGCCGGCCTTGGTGAGCGGGATGTTCTTCGGCTCGGCGACGGTGCCGCTGGTCTGGTTGTAATAGACCGGCTGCTCGGCAGTGAGACACTGCTCGCCGGTGGCTTCCTGCGCCTCGATCGCCTCCCTCAGGTCTTCGTAGGTCTGCACCGGCACGGCACGGCGGTAGTCCTCGGAGCCGGCAATCGAGCCGAAGCGGTGATCGGTGCCGAACACCGTGCCGGCGTTATCGGAGAGGATGCGCTGCAGCACCTGATCCTGGACCGCCGCCGGATCGGCGCATGCACGGACGAGCCCGCGGTAGGTGCGGCCGCTGGCCACGGCCAGCCCAGCCCGAAGCAGTCGATAGCTGAGACCGTCGATCCCCGAATTGCCCGTCACGACGGCGTCGCTGTCCCGGCTGCTCGCTTGTCGAGTCCTCGAATCAAGGGGGTGCGCATCTGAGCCAGAAAGCCAGTCGGGTAGTCGCGGTTCAGCAGTCCGAGCCGTCCGACCGCCGCGTCCGCGGGAAGGTACCGGGTGCCGAACAGCACGTCCCAGATGATGAGGTTGTTCCCGAAGTTGTGATCTGACTCCGCCGGCAATTCGGAGTGATGCCAGCGGTGCAGCTCCGGGCCGCTGATGAGGTAGTTGAGCCAGCCGAGGCGCACGTCGCAGTTGGAGTGCTGGTAGAAGCCGTTCAGCGCGTAGAACACGAAGTACGCCGCGAGCACGTCGCTTCCCACGCCCAGCAGCACGAACGGCAACGCGTCGACGCAGAACTGGACTGCCTTCTCTCCTGGGTGGAAGCGTCCGACGTTCAGCCAGTACAGCCGGTGCGGCGAGTGGTGCACGGCATGCCAGCGCCACATGAAGGCCGAACCGTGGAACGCCCGGTGCAGCCAGTAGCGGAAGAAGTCAGCCACAGCCATCATCAGCGCTGCTTGGAGCGCAACGGGCCAGCTGTGCGGCCACAGGCCCGCGAGTGTCAGGTCGCCCTCGCGCAGCCATCCGGCGAACGCCGCTGTCGCCGCCAGCGAGAGCAGCAGCGGCAGCACCACCTGGACGGCCACCATGAACGCCACATCGGCTCGCACGTCAGCGCCCTGGGGGCGCCATTCGGGGCGGTAGGGCAAGACGATCTCGTGCAGCGTGACCAGCCCTGCCCCAACCAGCACGGCAACGTACGACGCCGCCACGGCCGGCATCCCGAGCGATCCGGCAGCGGCGTAGATACCGACTCCCAACAGGATCACGGCCGGATACGAGACCCGCACCGCGAACCTGCCCGCTGCACTAGGCCGCTCCGGGTAGTGGGCCAGATGCTCGGCCTCAATTCGCCCCGGCGGATCGGCGGCCGTCATGAGCCGAGCCTATGTTTCGGCGCGCTCAGGTCCGATGAAACAGCCGAAGCACGAGCGCTCAATCACCCAGGCGGACGATGGTGGTGCCGACAGTGCGGCCGCCGAGGAGGTCGACGAATGCGCCGCCCGCAGCATTGAGGCCGTCGTAGGTGACGTGGCGGGGCACGAGCGACCCGGCGTCGATCCACTCGCGCATCTGGGCTCGCGCCTCGTCGTAGCGCTCGGTGTAGGCGAACACGAGGAACCCCTGCATGCGCACCTGGTTGTTCACCAGCAGACCCGGGATGCCTCGCGGGCTGGGATCGGGATTGGCGGTGTCGTAGGCCGAAACCGCGCCGCAGCACACGATGCGGCCGAACGTGGCCATGCGGAAGAGCGCGGAGCCGAGGATCTCGCCGCCCGTGTTGTCAAAGTACACGTCGATGCGGTCGGGCGTGGCCGCCCGGAAATCGGCGCGGAAATCGGGCGAGTGGCGATTGATCGCCGCGTCGAAGCCCAGCTCGTCAACCAGCAGCGAGCACTTCTCATCCGAACCGGCCACACCGACCACCCGGCAACCCTGCGCCTTGGCGATCTGCCCCACAATGTGGCCCACCGATCCTGCCGCTGCGGACACCACCACGGTCTCGCCCGCTTCTGGTCGCCCGACATCGAGCAAGCCGAAGTAGGCGGTGAGCCCGTTCGTGCCGAGCACGCCCAGATGCAGGGCGGGATCGAGCGCGCCGTCAGCGACACGCAGCTCGCCACCGGCAATCACAGCGTGGCGGCGCCAGCCAGTCGCGCCCACGACGGTGTCGCCGACGCTGATGCCCTCCGCATTCGATGCCTCCACGATGCCGGCGCCCGCGCCTCCCATGACCGCGCCCGTTTCCGGGGCGCCCGCGTAGCTGGCACTGCCCTGCAGGCCGGCTCGCTGCCCCGCGCCGATCGTGATCGCCTGAACCCGCACGAGCACCTCGCCCGGTCCGGGTTCGGGTACATCTTCGGGCTGCAACGCGAAGTGCTCGGCACTGAGCGGTCCGTCGGGGACCTCGGCAAGCACAACGCAGTCCGACACCCGCGCTGTGTTCGTTTCTCCAGCCATGACCCGCTCCTCGGCTCGTTAATGGATGTCGCTGCGGCAACACATGATTGCCGCTCGTCAACGACGGTTCTTGGCTCGTTTGCGACAGGGGGCCACGGTGCGGGAGGTCGCCGGCGACGGTTGATGCAACGAGCACGGCTCAGCGCAACTAACGTCCGCTGCCGTGCGCGCCGTCGCCCGCAGGCGGCGCGAGCGACGCGACCGCCGGGAGACGGTGCGTCGACACATGACGCAAGACCCAACGGATCGGGAGCTATCCGCATGAAATATGCCGCGCCGACCACCATTGACGAGGCGAGGACACTGCTGGCCGGCGATGCCGATGCCATCGTGTTCGCAGGCGCAACCGACGTCGTGCCGCAGATGCGCGCCGGGCGGCCTGAGCCGTCGATGGTGATCGACCTCAAGAAGATCGACCGTCTCATGTCGGTGAGCCTCGACGGCGACACCTGGCAGGTGGGTGCTGCGGCCCCCAGCTCGGCGCTGACGTCCAACGCCGCCTTTGCTGCCGACTTCCCAGGCCTGACCGAGGCTGCAGGACTCATCGGGTCCGACCAGATCCAGAACCGCTCCAGCCTCGGCGGGAACCTCTGCAACGCCTCCCCCGCTGCCGACTCCGTGCCTGCCCTGGTGGTGAACGATGCGGTGGCCGTGATCGCAGGCGCTGACGGCGAACGGCGGGTACCCGTCGCCGACGTGGCGACCGGGCCCGGCCAGACATCGCTGGCGCATGACGAGATCGTGGTGTGCTTCGAGCTCGCCCGGCCAGCCGGCGGCACCTCCGACGCCTACCTGCGACTCATCCCTCGCACCGAGATGGACATCGCCGTGGTGGGTGCCGGGGTGCGACTCACGCTGGACGACAGCGGCAATGTGAGCGCGGCCTCGGTCGCGCTCGGCGCGGTGGCGCCCACCGTCGTGCGGGTGCCTGCCGCAGAGGCGGCGCTTGTGGGCAGCAGCCTCGACGACGCAGCGCTGGCTGCCGCAGCCGCGGCCGCCAGCGATGCCTGCAACCCCATCGACGACAAGCGGGGCACGATCAACTACCGGCGCCAGGTCGCCGGCGTGCTCACCCGTCGAGCCGCCGGCATTGCCGCCGACCGGATTCGAACACGCAACGGACAGAACGGAGCGTCCTGATGAGCCGCACACATGTGAACTGCGAGGTCAACGGCGACGCCGTTGATTTTCTGACCGAAGACGGCGAATCGCTGCTCAATGCCCTGCGGGACGAGCTGGGATTGATCGGGGCCAAGGAAGGCTGCGGCACTGGCGACTGCGGCGCCTGCTCGGTCATCATGAACGGGCGCCTGCAGTGTGCCTGCCTGATCTTCGCCCCCGAGGCCGACGGCGCCGCCATCACTACCTGCGAAGGTCTCGCCAGCGCAGATGAACTGCACCCGCTGCAGCAGTGCTTCCTCGAAGGAGCTGCGCTGCAATGCGGCATCTGCACACCCGGGTTCCTCATCGCCGCCAAGGCGCTCCTCGACGAGAACCCCGACCCCACTGAGACCGAAGTGCGCTACGCGCTCGCCGGCAACCTGTGCCGCTGCACCGGCTACGACAAGATCGTGCGCTCGGTGCTCGAGGCCGCCGTCCAGATCCGTACCCCAGCCTGATTGACATCGGCTGGCTGAGACTCTCCTGATATCGCAGAAGGACACCTGAACATGAGCACTACTGAAGCTGCTGCAAGCACCCGCACCAATGGCAACGGAGCCAGCGGCTACCGCTGGGTCGGCACCCGCCCCGTCCGCCATGACGGGCTCGACAAGGTCGCCGGCAAGGCCCGCTACGCGGCCGATCTGAACCTGCCGGGAATGCTGTACGGGCACATCCTGCGCTCGCCGCATCCCCACGCACGGATCGTCTCGATCGACACGTCAGCCGCCGAGGCGATGCCCGGCGTGAAAGCGGTGGTCACCGGGGCTGATTTCCCCGAAGCACCGCCCAAGGGCGCCACGCGCAACCTGATGTGCACGGTCATCGCCCGCGACACGGTGCTGTACAGCGGCCACGCCGTGGCTGCGGTAGCGGCGTCCACCCGGCGCGAGGCCAAGGCAGCGGCGGAGGCCATCGAGGTCACCTACGAGCTGCTGCCCCACGTGCTGAACATCTCCGACGCGATGGCCGACGACGCGCCAGTGCTGCACGACAACCTGTTCACGCGCGGTGTCGAGCCGCGGCCCACCGAGCCGTCGAACATCGCGGCCCGCACGGTGTACGAGCGCGGCGATGTCGAGCAGGGTTTCGCCGAGGCCGAGATCGTGATCGAGCGGGAGTTCTCGACCCAGGCGGTGCACCAGGGCTACATCGAGCCGCACGCCTGTGTGGTCGACTGCGACCAGGAAGGTAAGGCGGTCATCTGGGCCTCCTCCCAAGGCCACTTCATGGTGCGGTCGTCGACGGCCACGGTGCTGGGTTGGGATACCTCGCGCATCAAGGTGATCCCCGCGGAGATCGGCGGCGGCTTCGGCGGCAAGACGACGATCTACATCGAGCCGGTGGCGGCGCTGCTGTCGACGAAGGCCGGCCGCCCGGTCAAGATCGTGATGAGCCGTGAAGACGTGTTCCGGGCAACCGGCCCGGCACCCGGGGCCATCATCAAGATGAAGGTCGGCGCCCGCAACGACGGCACCATCACCACGGCGAAGGCCTGGCTGGCATACGAGAACGGGGCCTTCCAGGGCATCGCCGCGATGCTCGGCTGCATGTGCGTCGTGTCGGCCTACACCCTCGATCACCTCTATGTGGAGGGCTTCGACGTGGTGCTCAACCGGCCGGTCAACGTGGCCTACCGGGCCCCCTCGGCGCCTGCAGCAGCGTTCGCGATGGACTCGGTGGTCGACGAGATCGCGGCGCGTGTCGGCATGGACCCGCTCGACCTCCGCATCCAGAACTGCCCCTCGCAGGGCGACCCGACGCCGTACGGGCCCAAGTGGCCGATGATCGGCCTGCGCGAGTGCCTCGAAGCGATCCGCGACAGCGACCACTACCAGTCGGAGCTGCCCGAAGGGCAGGGCCGCGGCGTGGCCAGCGGTTTCTGGTTCAACATCGGCGAGGCGTCGAGCGCGACGGTGAACCTGAACGAGAACGGCACCGCCACGGTGATCACCGGCAGCCCCGACATCGGCGGCAGCCGCGCGTCGATGGCGCTGATGGCCGCCGAGGAGCTGGGCCTCGACGTGCACCTGATCCAGCCGGTCGTGGGCGACACCGAGGTGGTCGGCTTCACCGACGTGACCGAGGGCAGCCGCGCCACGTTCGCGACGGGCATGGCGGTCGTGGAGGCCTGCCGCGATCTCAAGGAGCAGCTGCGCAAGCGCGCGGCCAAGACGTGGGATTGCGATGTCGAAGAGGTCGAGTGGGTGGACGGCTCGGCCGTGCACGGACCTGGCGAGCAGGAACCGCTGACGCTGGCCGCCATCACCGGCAATGCCAAGCGCACTGGCGGCCCGCTGGGCGCCACTGCGTCGCTGAATGCCCGGGGCGCCGGCCCGGCCTTCTCGGTCCAGGTCGCCGACGTGTCGGTTGACCAGGAAACCGGGCGGGTCACCGTGGAGCGCTACACCACCGCGCAAGACGCCGGCACAGCGATTCACCCGAGCTACGTGGAAGGCCAGATGCAGGGCGGCGTGGTGCAGGGCATCGGCTGGGCGCTGAATGAGGAGTACATCTACTCCGACGACGGCAACCTCGAGAACCCGGGATTCCTCGACTACCGCATCCCGGTGGCATCGGACCTGCCGATGATCGAGACCTGCATCGTGGAGGTGCCGAACCCGTCGCATCCCTATGGCGTGCGCGGTGTCGGCGAGGTGGGCATCGTGCCGCCGCTGCCGGTGATGGCCAACGCCGTGGCCGATGCCACCGGCGTGCGCATCAGCGACCTGCCGCTCTCGCCACCGCGAGTGCTGGAAGCGCTGACGGCCGCCGAGAGCTGATCGCAGCCCGAAGCCGCTGAGCCGATTCGTCGGGGCGACTCGATGGCGGTCGTTCACTTCTCGACCGACCAGCGCCAGCACACCGGCGGCACATCTGAGGTCACCATCGACGCTGCGAATGTGCGCGACCTGGTGCGTCAGCTCGCAGAGCTCTACCCGTCGCTCAACGCACACCTCGTCGAGACGTCCTCGACGGCAGTCGCCATCGACGGCGAGATCATCCCCGACCCCTGGCTCGAAGCCCTCACTCCAACGTCAGAGGTGCACTTAGTCCGCCCGCTCGCGGGCGGATAAAGCCAGCAGTGCGCCCGCTCGCGGGCGGGTAGCGCGCTAAGGCTGGACTTTGAGTTCGATCTCGACGCCGGCAGGCAGGTCGAGACGCTGGAGCGAGTCGACCGTCTTGTCGGTGGGATCGATCACGTCGATCAGGCGCTTGTGGATCCGCATCTCGAAGTGCTCGCGCGAGTCCTTGTCTTTATGGGGGGACCGCACGACCGTGTAGCGATGCTTCTCGGTGGGCAGCGGCACCGGGCCCCGCACCTTGGCGTTGGTGCGCAGCACCGTCTCGGTGATCTTCTGCGCCGACTGGTCCACGATCTCGTGGTCGTAGGCCTTGAGCCGCATCCGGATCCGAGGTGCTGCCATCTGAGTGCCTGACTGTTGGCCGGAAACCCGGGTTACTGAACGATCTTGGTGACCCGGCCGGCGCCCACAGTGCGCCCGCCCTCACGGATGGCGAAGCGCAAGCCCTCGTCCATCGCGATCGGGTTGATCAGCTCGACGGTCATCTCGGTGTTGTCGCCCGGCATGCACATCTCGGTGCCCGACGGCAGCTCGACCACACCGGTGATGTCGGTGGTGCGGAAATAGAACTGCGGGCGGTAGTTCGAGAAGAACGGCTTGTGCCGCCCTCCCTCGTCCTTGGTGAGCACGTAGACCTGCGCCTCGAACTTGGTGTGCGGGGTGATCGCGCCCTTGCGGGTGCAGACCTGGCCGCGCTCCACCTCGTCCTTGCCGGTGCCGCGCAGCAGCAGGCCGACGTTGTCGCCAGCCTGGCCCTGATCGAGGATCTTGCGGAACATCTCGACGCCGGTCACCGTGGTGGTCTGCGTCTCGCGGATGCCCACGATCTCGACCTCGTCACCGGAGTTGATGATGCCCTGCTCGATCTTGCCGGTCACCACGGTGCCGCGGCCAGTGATCGAGAAGACGTCCTCGATCGGCATCAGGAACGGGCGCTCGGTGTCGCGCTCGGGCTCGGGTACGTACTCGTCGACCGCGTTCATCAGCTCGACGACCTGCTCGGCGGCAGCCGCGTCGCCCTCCAGAGCGTTCAGCGCGGAGACGCGGACCACCGGCACGTCGTCGCCGGGGAACTCGTACTCGCTGAGCAGCTCGCGTACCTCGAGCTCGACCAGCTCGAGCAGCTCCTCATCGTCGACCATGTCGACCTTGTTCAGCGCGACCACGATGTAGGGCACGCCGACCTGGCGGGCCAGCAGCACGTGCTCACGCGTCTGGGGCATCGGGCCGTCAGCGGCGGACACCACCAAGATGGCGCCGTCCACCTGGGCGGCGCCGGTGATCATGTTCTTGATGTAGTCGGCGTGACCGGGCATGTCGACGTGCGCGTAATGCCGGTTGGCCGTCTCGTACTCGACGTGCGCGATGGAGATCGTGATGCCGCGCTCACGCTCCTCGGGTGCCTTGTCGATCTCGTCGAAGGCCGTGGCCTGGCCGCCGACCTGTTCGGACAGCACGCGCGTGATGGCAGCCGTCAGTGTCGTCTTGCCATGGTCGATGTGGCCCATCGTGCCCACGTTGACGTGAGGCTTGGTCCGCTCGAAACGCTCTTTTGCCATGTCGTACCCGCCTTTCGGGGTTCTGCTCGCCTATCGGGGGTGAGTGAGGTGCAGGGATGTCGTTTTTCTTTGTTTCTTCACCGTTCTGAACGGTGTGAGGCTAGGGATGCCGTGGCCCAGTTCCAATAGGCCCCCAGCCACAAAAGTCGGCCCGGAGACGACTGCGGCCCTCCAGCAGCCAGCTAGGTCATTCGCCGCGGATGCGCTTGATGATCTCCTCGGCGATGGTGCGCGGCACCTGCTCGTAGTTGTCGAATTGCATGCTGTAGGTCGCGCGGCCCTGGGTGCGGGACCGGAGGTCGTTGGCGTAGCCGAACATCTCCGACAGCGGCACCTTGGCGTCGATCACCTGGTTCACGCCGCGCAGCTCCATCTGCCCGACCCGGCCGCGCCGTGAGTTGAGGTCGCCGATGACGTCGCCCATGTAGTGCTCGGGCGTCACGACCTCCACCGACATGACCGGCTCGAGCAAGACCGGCCGTGCCAGCCTGGCTGCGTCGCGCATGGCCATCGTGCCGGCGATCTTGAACGCCATCTCCGAGGAGTCGACGTCGTGATGGTTGCCGTCGATCAGGTCGACGGCCACGTCCACCAGCGGGAAGCCCGCGAGCGGGCCGTTCTCCAGCGACGACTGCAAGCCGGCATCGACCGACGAGATGTACTCGCGCGGGATCACGCCGCCGCGGATGTGGTCCTCGAAGACGTAGCCCTCGCCGGGATCCGATGGGCGCAGGTTGATGACCACCACCGCGTACTGGCCCGAGCCGCCGGTCTGCTTGATGTGGCGGTACTCGAACTTGTCGACCGGTGAGGTGATCGTCTCGCGGTAAGCCACCTGCGGCTTGCCGATCGAGGCATCCACCTTGAACTCCCGCAGCATCCGGTCGACCAGCACCTCAAGGTGCAGCTCGCCCATGCCGGAGATCACGGTCTGGCCGGTCTCGTCGTCGGTCTTGACCTGGAAGGTGGGATCTTCCTCGCTGAGCGCCGTGAGCGCCTTGCCCAGCTTGTCCTGGTCGCCCTTGGACTTGGGCTCGACAGCGACGTGCACGACCGGGTCGGGGAAGTCGAGCTGCTCGAGCACGATCGGCTTGGACGAATCGCACAGCGTGTCGCCCGTGCGAGTGTTCTTCAGACCGATGCCCGCGACGATGTCGCCGGTGCCGATGTCGTCGCGGTCTTCGCGGTTGTTGGCGTGCATCTGCAGGATGCGCCCGATGCGCTCGCGATTGCCCGTGGTGGTGTTGAGCACCTGGCCGCCGCGCTCGAACTTGCCGCTGTACACCCGGAAATAGGTGAGCTTGCCGACGTGAGGGTCGGTCATGATCTTGAACGCCAACGCCGAGAACGGCTCTTCGTCGCTGGGTTTGCGCTCCAGATCCTCCTTGCCATTCGTCGAGCTGCCCGCGATTGCCGGGATGTCCACCGGCGCGGGCAGGTACATCGTGACGGCGTCGAGCAGCGGCTGCACGCCCTTGTTCTTGAACGCGCTGCCGGTGAGCACCGGCACAATCTGGCCGTCGAGCGTGCCCTGCCGGACCGCCCGCCGGATCGTGTCGGCATCGACGTCTTCGCCTTCGAGGTAGGCCAGCATGATGTCCTCGTCGACATCGGCGAGCCGTTCGAGCAGCTTGCTGCGGTACTCGGACGCCTGGTCGGCCAGGTCGGCGGGAATGTCGACGATGTCGTAGGTGGCGCCGAGATCGTCGCCCTTCCACACCACGGCGTTCATCTCGACCAGGTCGACCACGCCTTCGAAGTCGGCCTCGAGGCCGATCGGCAGCTGCAGGACAGCCGTGTTGGGGGTGAGCCGGTCCTCGATGCTGGCCAGCGAGCCGAAGAACGAGGCGCCCGTGCGGTCGAGCTTGTTGATGAAGCACATCCGCGGCACGCCGTACCGGTCGGCTTGCCGCCAGACGGTCTCGGTCTGCGGCTCCACGCCCGCGACGCCGTCGAACACTGCCACGGCGCCGTCGAGCACCCGCAGCGACCGCTCCACCTCGACGGTGAAGTCGACGTGGCCCGGCGTATCAATGATGTTGATGACGTGATCGTTCCAGTGGCAGGTGGTGGCGGCGGAGGTGATGGTGATGCCCCGCTCCTGCTCCTGCTCCATCCAGTCCATCGTGGCGGCGCCGTCGTGAACCTCGCCGATCTTGTAGTTGACACCGGTGTAGTAGAGGATCCGCTCCGTCACCGTGGTCTTGCCCGCGTCGATGTGGGCCATGATCCCGATGTTGCGGACGCGGTCGAGAGGTTGCGTTCGAGCCATTTCAGCGTTGTCCCAATTGACCAGACATCTCGATCAGATCGCCAGCGAACTGCTCACCAGCGGGCTGTTACCAGCGGTAGTGGGCGAAGGCCTTGTTGGCCTCTGCCATGCGGTGCGTGTCTTCACGCCGCTTGGCAGCCGAGCCGGTGCCGTTGGACGCATCCATCAGCTCGTTCGCGAGTCGTTCCGACATGGTGCGCTCGCGGCGCTCGCGGGCGAAGCCCACGATCCAGCGAATTGCCAGCGCGGTGGCGCGGCGAGGGCGCACCTCGACGGGCACCTGATACGTGGCACCGCCGACGCGACGGCTCTTCACTTCGACTTGCGGACGGGTGTTGTCCACCGCCCGCTTCAGAATCTCGAGCGGCTCGCCGCCTGTCCGCTCGCCGACGAGATCCATCGCTTGGTACACGATGCTCTCGGCCAGCGAGCGCTTGCCGCGCCGCAGCACCTTGTTGATGAACTGGGTGACCAGCGCGGAGTCGTAGACGGGGTCGGGAGCGATGTCGCGGCGGGGCGCTGCACCTCGGCGGGGCACGTCAGGACTCCCGCTTGGCGCCGTAGCGCGAGCGTGCCTGCTGGCGGGCATTCACACCCGAAGCATCCAGCGCACCGCGGATGATCTTGTAGCGGACGCCGGGCAGATCCTTCACCCGGCCGCCGCGCACCAGCACGATGCTGTGCTCCTGCAGGTTGTGGCCCTCGCCCGGGATGTAGGCGGTCACCTCGACACCGCTGGTGAGGCGCACACGGGCAACCTTGCGCAGGGCCGAGTTCGGCTTCTTCGGCGTGTGGGTGTACACGCGCGTGCAGACCCCGCGCCGCTGGGGCGAGCCCTTCAACGCAGGCGTACGCACCTTCGTCGGCTTGGACTTTCGGCCCTTGCGGACCAGCTGCTGGATCGTGGGCACCAGAACCTCAGTGAGTTGGGAGACCCCTGCGAGCCGGGGCTGTCAGCGGGACAGATTGCTAGCGGACAGGTCGACAGGCAGGAGTCGGGTAGATCTGCGCAATGCCCCACCCGGCAGCGCGCCGAAACCGGCCTTGAAGGCTAGGCAGCGCGCCCCAGCACGACAACCGCTCAGCCGGCGTCGGTGAACGAGGCGACGCTCTCGTCGAGACTTGCCTCGTCGGCATCGGGATCGCCGCCGATCGAAGCCAGCCATGCAGCCGGGTCCTGAGCGTCCTCGGACGACCAGAACTCCATCGGCTCGTATTCGGGGGCAATCGTGTCGATATTGCGGTACACGTCCTGACCGGTGCCGGCCGGAATCAGCTTGCCGATGATGATGTTCTCCTTCAGGCCCTTCAAGCTGTCGCGACGCGACTCGATGGCCGCCTCGGTCAGCACGCGGGTCGTTTCCTGGAAGGAGGCAGCCGAGAGCCACGACTCGGTCGCGAGCGACGCCTTCGTGATGCCCATGATGATCGGGCGGCCCTCGGCGGGGCGCCGGCTCTGGGCTACCAGCTCGCGGTTGGCTTCACGGTAGTTCCGCTGGTCGACCTGTTCACCGGGCAGGAATGGCGAATCGCCCTGCTCGCCGACAAGCACCCGGCGGGTCATCTGGCGGATGATCAGCTCGATGTGCTTGTCATGGATCGACACGCCCTGCTCGCGGTACACCTTCTGCACCTCCGAGACGAGGTACTGCTGGGTCTCGCGCACGCCGCGGATCTCGATGAGCTCCTTGGGGTCGCGCGGACCGTCCACGAGCGGATCGCCGGCGCGGATGTCCTGCCCGTCGGTTACTGCGAGCCGCGACATGGACGGCACCGTGTAGGTGTCCTCGGAGCCGTCATCGCCGATGACGTCGATCTGGCGTCCCCGACCGTCGTCCTCGCCGATGCGCACCACACCTGAGCGGCGGGCCAGCACGGCCTTGCCGCGCGGGGTGCGAGCTTCGAACAGCTCGACCACCCGGGGCAGACCGCCGGCGATGTTCTCGCCGCCGATGACACCGCCCGTGTGGAACGTCCTCATGGTCAGCTGCGTGCCCGGCTCGCCGATGGACTGGGCAGCGATCACGCCGACGGCCTCGCCCACCTCGATGAGCTTGCCGGTCGCCAGCGATCCGCCGTAGGCCATCGCCGACACGCCGAATTCGGAGTCGTCGGTGAGCGGGGACAGCACACGGACCCGCGTGACGTCAGGATCGTCGCGCAGCGCGATCAGCTCGTCCTCGCCGACCAGCCGACCGGCCTCGAGCACAGTGCCGTCGCTGAGCGTCACCTCCGCCGCGAGGCAGCGGCTGAACAGCCTCGTGTCGAGATGGGTGCGCTTGTCCGGTCCGTCCGGGACGACGTCGTCGATCCACAGCCCGTTCACCGGACCGGGCCGGTCGAAGGGATTCTCGCTGTTGATGATGAGCTCCTGGGCGACATCGACGAGCCGGCGGGTCAGGTAGCCCGAGTCGGCCGTGCGCAGCGCCGTGTCGACCAGGCCCTTGCGTGCGCCTGGCGTGGAGATGAAGTACTCCAGCGTGGCCAAGCCCTCCCGGTACGACGACTTGATGGGGCGCGGGATGATGTCGCCGCGAGGGTTGGCGACCAGCCCGCGGATGGCGGCAATCTGGCGCACCTGCATCATGTTCCCGCGTGCGCCGGAGCCGACCATCATGCCGATCGGGTTGAACGTGGTGCGAGACATCTCGCCTTCAAGCGAGCGACGCACCTCGTCGGTGGCATCGGTCCAGATCTCCACTTCCTTCTGACGGCGCTCGCCATCGGTGATGATGCCGCGCCGGAACTGGGTCTCGACACGCTCCGCCTCGCCCTCGTGGCGCTCGAGGATCTCGGCCTTGTCGGGCGGGGTGCTCACATCGTCGACCGAGATCGTCAAGCCCGAGCGGCTGGCGTACTCGTAGCAGAGGTCCTTGATGTGGTCGAGGCTGACGGCAATCTCGCTCGTGGAGTAGTTGTCGGACAGGGCGCGCACGATGCGGCCCATGTCGCCCTTGCGCACGGGCCGGTTCACGTACTCGAAGTCGTCCGGGAGCGTGGCGTTGAACAACGCACGGCCTGGCGTCGTGGGCGTGTAGCTGCCGTTTCCGTCGCTGAGCTGCGCAATGCGCCACTCGATGGGCTGGTGCAGCTTGAGGTGGCCGAGGTCGAGCGCCTGCTCGATCTGGTGCAGGTGGCGGAAGACCGGCACCTCGGCGCCGTCATCGCTGTCGAGGCCGGTCGCCTCGGTCAGGTAGTAGCTGCCGATGAGCATGTCCAGGTTGGGCACGGTCATCGGCCGGCCGTCGGCGGGGCTCAGGAGGTTGTTGGCCGACAGCATCAGCACCCGTGCCTCTGCCTGCGCCTCCGAGGACAGCGGCAGGTGCACGGCCATCTGGTCGCCGTCGAAGTCGGCATTGAACGCGGCGCACACCAGCGGATGGATCTGGATCGCCTTGCCTTCCACCAGCAGCGGCTCGAAGGCCTGGATGCCCAGCCGGTGCAGCGTGGGCGCCCGGTTCAGCAGCACCGGGTGCTCCTTGATGACGTCCTCGAGCACGTCCCAGACATCGGCGCGGCGCCGTTCGACCATCCGCTTGGCCGACTTGATGTTCTGCGCGATCTCCGAGTCGACCAGCCGCTTCATGACGAACGGCTTGAACAGCTCGAGCGCCATCAGCTTGGGCAGCCCGCACTGGTGCAGGCGCAGCGTGGGCCCCGCGACGATGACCGAGCGGCCCGAGTAGTCGACGCGCTTGCCGAGCAGGTTCTGGCGGAAGCGACCCTGCTTGCCCTTGAGCATGTCCGACAGCGACTTCAGCGCCCTGTTGCCGGGGCCTGTCACAGGACGGCCCCTTCGGCCGTTGTCGAACAGCGCATCCACCGCTTCCTGCAGCATGCGCTTCTCGTTGTTGACGATGATCTCGGGTGCCCGCAGGTCGAGCAGGCGCTTCAGCCGGTTGTTGCGGTTGATGACACGTCGGTAGAGATCATTCAGGTCAGACGTCGCGAAGCGGCCGCCGTCGAGCTGCACCATCGGGCGCAAGTCGGGCGGGATGCACGGCACGGCGTCGAGAATCATCGCCCGTGGGTCGTTGATGCGGCGCCCGTGCTCGTCTCGCCGGTTGAACGCGCTCATGATCTTGAGGCGCTTGATCGCCTTCTGCTTGCGCTGGGCCGACAGTGGCCGGCGCCCGTCGGCAGCTTCGATGGCGGCCCGAAGCTCGGCTTCTTCGACGTCGAAGTCCATGTTGTCCATGAGCCGCGCGATGGCCTCGGCGCCCATGCCGCCCTCGAAGTACTGGCCGTAGCGATCCTCGAGCTCGCGCCAGAGATCCTCGTCGTCGACGATCATCCGCTCGTGCAGGTCGCGCAGTGCCGCGAAGGCGCGCTCCACGAGGTCCTTCTCCTCGTTGGCCTCCTCGTCAATGGCCTCGAGGTCGCGCTCGGATTCGCGCTGCGCTGACCGCAGTTCACGCTCCTTGGCATCCTCGGCCTCGAGTTGCTTCAGCTCGTTCTCGAGCTCGGCGAGCCGCTCTGCCCGGCGCTCGGCGAGCTCCTCGTCGATGACACCGAGCTCCTCGGCCTTCTCGGCTTCGAGCTGAGGCAGGTCGGCGTGCAGCTTCTCGCTGTCGACCTTGGTGACCAGGTTCGCAGCGAAGTAGATGACGCGTTCCAGCGCCTTGGCCTTGAGCTCCTGGCGGGGGTCGAGGCCTGTCAAGAAGTACGCCAGCCATGAGCGGGTGCCCCGCAGGTACCAGATGTGCACCACCGGGGCCGCCAGCTCGATGTGGCCCATGCGCTCACGGCGCACCTTGGAACGGGTCACTTCCACGCCGCAGCGCTCGCAGATGATGCCCTTGAACCGGACGCGCTTGTACTTGCCGCAGCCGCACTCCCAGTCCTTGGTGGGACCGAAGATCTTCTCGCAGAACAAGCCGTCCTTCTCGGGCTTGAGCGTGCGGTAGTTGATGGTCTCCGGCTTGCGGACCTCGCCGTTGGACCATGTGCGGATGGCGTCAGCGGTCGCCAAGCCGATCCGGATGTCAGAGAAGTCGTTGACGTCGATCATGCGTTATGTCCGGCCCTGTGTCTGTATCGGTGGTGCGAGTTCTTGATGTTTCGGTTGCGCTGTATCGGCTGTGCGGTGTCGCTGCGCTGATCACATGCGCTGCTGGCGACGCAGCTCGTCTTCTTCGTCGGTGCCGCGCTCTGGCCGGCTGATGTCGATGCCCAGCGATTCCTCGGCACGGAAGACGTCTTCGTCGAGACCCTGGATGTCGATCTGCTGCCCGGCTGTCGACATGACCTCGACGTTGAGGCAGAGCGCCTGCATTTCCTTGATGAGCACCTTGAAGCTCTCAGGGATGCCGGGCTCGGGGATGTTCTCGCCCTTGACGATCGCCTCGTACACGCGCACCCGGCCCAGCACGTCGTCGGACTTGATGGTGAGCAGCTCCTGCAGGCAGTAGGCAGCGCCGTACGCTTCGAGCGCCCACACTTCCATCTCGCCGAAGCGCTGGCCGCCGAACTGCGCCTTGCCGCCCAGCGGCTGCTGGGTGATCATCGAGTACGGCCCCGTCGAGCGAGCGTGGATCTTGTCGTCGACCAGGTGTGCCAGCTTCAGGATGTAGCTGTAGCCGACCATGATCGGCTCGTCGTAGGCCTCGCCGGTGCGTCCGTTGAAGAGCACCGTCTTGCCCGAGCGGGTCATCAGGCGTTCGCCGGTCACCGACTCGGGCCGCAGGTTCTCGAGCGTCTGCTGGATGGTGGGATGCCGCCCGGCGGCCTCCTCCTCGTCCCAGCGCGCCCCGTCGAACACCGGCGTGGCAATGAACACCGACGGCTCGGTGGTGGGGCGGGTCTTGCGGGCAGTGTTGCTGACCGGCTCCTTGCCGATCATCTCGTCCTTGCCGCCCCCGTCGGTGGCCTTCCAGCCCCAGCGCGCTGCGTAGCCCAAGTGGGCTTCGAGCACCTGGCCGACGTTCATGCGACTCGGCACCCCCAGCGGGCTCAGGATGATGTCGACCGGTGTGCCGTCTGCCAGGTACGGCATGTCCTCGGTGGGGAGGATCTTCGAGATCACGCCCTTGTTGCCGTGACGCCCGGCGAGCTTGTCGCCCACGCTGATCTTGCGCTTCTGGGCCACGTACACGCGCACGAGCTGGTTCACGCCAGGCGGCAGCTCGTCGTCGGCGTCGCGGCTGAACACCCGGATGTCGGTGACCACGCCGTTCTCGCCGTGGGGCACCTTGAGCGAGGTGTCGCGCACCTCGCGGGCCTTCTCGCCGAAGATGGCACGCAGCAGCCGTTCCTCGGGCGTGAGCTCGGTCTCGCCCTTGGGAGTGACCTTGCCCACCAGCACCGCGCCCGGCTCGACTTCGGCGCCGATGCGCACGATGCCCTGCTCGTCGAGGTCGGCGAGGATGTCGTCGGCCAGATTGGGGATGTCCCGGGTGATCTCCTCGGGACCCAGCTTGGTGTCGCGGGCGTCGATCTCGTACTCGTGAATGTGGATCGACGTGAGCACGTCGTCCTTCACCAGACGCTCCGACAGGATGATGGCGTCCTCGTAGTTGTAGCCCTCCCAGGCCATGTAGGCCACCAGGAGGTTCTTGCCCAGCGCCAGCTCGCCGTGATCGGTGGACGGCCCGTCCGCGATCACGGCCTGAGGCTCCACGCGATCACCGACGCGAACGAGCGCCCGCTGGTTGATGCAGGTGTCCTGGTTGGAGCGCCGGAACTTGAGCAGCGGGAATTCGTGCCGCTTGCCGTCATCTCCATCGATGACGATGCAGTCGCCGGCAACTTCGGTGACTTCGCCACCGATGCCCTGACGGTCGCCCATGTCGTCTTCGACTTCGGCAAGCACCATCTCGGCGGCATCGGCCATGGCGAGGCCCTCGATGCCGGTGCCGATGTAGGGGGCCTCGGCCCGCAGCAGCGGCACCGCCTGCCGCTGCATGTTGGCGCCCATGAGCGCCCGGTTGGCATCGTCGTGCTCGAGGAACGGGATCAGCGCTGTGGCCACCGACACGATCTGCTTCGGCGAGACGTCCATGAGCTGGACTTCCGATGCCGGTACGTAGCTGATCTCGGTGGTCGCGGCGAAGTAGGTGTCGCGCTCCATCTGCAGCCGCAGATCTTCCAGGCTGGCGCCCTGGGGGCTCTTGCGCACGAGCACGCGGGGGTTGCGGAATGATCCGTCGGGGTTGAGCGGCGCGTTGGCCTGCGCGACCACGAACTCCTCTTCCTCGTCGGCTGTCAGGTAGCGCACCTCGCTGGTGGCCTTGCCGTCTTTGATGACCCGGTAGGGCGACTCGATGAAGCCGAACTCGTTGACGCGGGCGAACGTGGCCAGCGCCCCGATCAGCCCGATGTTCGGACCCTCCGGCGTCTCGATGGGGCACATGCGGCCGTAGTGGCTGAAGTGGACGTCACGCACCTCGAAGCCGGCTCGTTCGCGCGACAGGCCGCCAGGGCCGAGAGCGGACAGGCGGCGGCGGTGTGTGAGGCCTGAAAGCGGGTTCACCTGATCCATGAACTGGCTGAGCTGGCTGGTGCCGAAGAACTCCTTGGTGGCCGCAACGACCGGGCGGATGTTGATCAGCGTCTGCGGCGTGATGGCCTCGACGTCCTGGGTGGTCATGCGCTCGCGCACGACACGCTCCATGCGGCTGAGTCCGATGCGCACCTGGTTCTGGATCAGCTCGCCGACGGAGCGAATGCGGCGGTTGGCGAAGTGATCCTGATCGTCCAGGCGGTAGCCGGGCTCGGCATTGGCCAGGTGCAGCAGGTAGCTCGCCGTGGCGAGGACCTCGCTGCGGGTGAGCACCGTGGAATCGGGATCGGGACGGATCAGCTCGGGGTGCTCGAGCGCGTCGGGGTGATCGGCGCCGACGAAGTCGAGGCCGAACAGCTCGGATACGCGGTCGAGCTCGGGCCCGAGCTTGCGGTTCAGCTTGTAGCGGCCGACCTTGGACAGCGAGTACCGGCGCTCGTCGAAGAACGCATTCTGGAAGTAGTTGGATGCGGCATCCGGGGTGGCCACCTCACCGGGGCGCACCCGCTTGTACAGCTCAAGGAGCGAGTCCTGCTGGTTGGGCGCAACGTCTCGGTCCTTTTCCCACTGGGGCTCCAGGAAGTCGAAGTGCTCCACGAACCGTTCGAGCAGGCCGGGATGGCGGTCTTCGCCATAGCCCAGCGCACGCAGCAGCGAGAAGATGCTGAGGCGGCGCTTGCGGGCCACGCGACTACCGGCGGTGGGGTCCTTGCCCGGCTTGTGTTCGACGTCGAACTCGATCCACTCGCCGCGGTAGGGGTGAATGGTCGCCGTCACCAGCTGGTGCTTCGACATGTTGCGCAGCCGGTAGCGCTCGCCGGGCTGGAAGATGACGCCGGGCGAACGCACGAGCTGGCTCACCACCACCCGCTCGGTGCCGTTGATGATGAACGTGCCCTTGGGGGTCATCATCGGGAAGTCGCCCATGAACACGGTCTGGGCCTTGACCTCGCCGGTGTGGGCGTTCTTGAACTCAGCGCGCACGAAGATCGGCGCCGAGTAGGTCATGTCGCGTTCCTTGCACTCCTCCACGGAGAACTTGGGCGGCGGTCGCAGGTCCTCGTCGTAGGGGTCGAACGAGAAGACGAGCTGGAGATGCCCGCCGAAGTCGCTGATGGGGCTGATGTCTGAGAAGGTCTCAGCGAGCCCGACATCGAGGAATCGTTGGAAGGAATCCTTCTGGATCGACACGAGGTCCGGGAGTTCCAGGACTTCGTCGAGGTTGCCGAACGAATAGCGTTCGCGGCCGACACGAGACGACAACGGACTCTCCTAGTGGTTCAGTTGTTCGGGATGGGTCACAGGCGACTGCCCGCGGCAGGCGGCGGGGGGCTGGAAGCGCGCGCAGTCGCAGGCGTCCGCAGCAAACAGGGAGCCCACCGCTGGGCTTCGATGCTGGGGACTAGTGGGTGCGCGAATGGGGAGGCCACCTGTGCCACGGCCTTGGCAACGCTATCCAGCAACGCTGGGCGCCACAACCGCGACACGCGGCGTGCAGTGAGAAATGCGCGCGGCTAGGACAGCTCGACGGTGGCGCCGACTGCCTCGAGGGCTTCCTTGGCCTTGTCGGCGTCGACCTTCGGCACGCCTTCGAGCACGGCCTTGGGCGCGGCCTCCACGAGATCCTTGGCCTCCTTGAGACCCAGGCTGGTGAGCGAGCGCACCTCCTTGATGACCTGCACCTTCTTGTCGCCGATCGCGGTCAGCGTGACGGTGACCTCATCGGCAGCCTCCTCGGCGGCCTCGCCGTCGGTGTCACCGCCCGCAGCAGCGGCAGCCACCATCATCGGGGCAGCGGCAGCAGCGGTGACGTCGAAGCGCTCTTCGAATGCCTTCTTCAGCTCGACCAACTCGAGCACCGTCATATTGCCGATGGCGTCGAGGATCTCTTCGGTGGACGTGCTCATTGGTTGTTCTCCGTATTTGTTGGATCGTCTGATGTATCGCTGTTCGGGTCGTCTGCTTCGGCGTTTTCAGCCTCAGGAGTGGAATCTGCCGCGGCCGCGCTGGCATCGAGTCGGTCCGTTTGAGCCGCGGTCTCGCCGGCAGGCGCCGGACTGTCTGGCGTCTTGTCGGCCAGAGCTTGCAGCAAGCCCGACACCTCACCGATCAAGTTGTTCATCATCGAGGCCAGCGCAGTGAGCGGCGCTGCGAACGCTCCCAGCATCTGCGCCATCAGCTCGTCGCGCGACGGCAGGTCGGCGAGCTCGCGCACCTGGGCGTCGCTGAGCAACGTGCCCGCCAGCACACCGCCCTTGATGACCAGCGCGTCGTGCTCCGCTGCAAACGTGCGCAGGGCCTGAGCGGCCGCCGACGGATCCTTGCCGCAGAAGGCGAGAGCAGTCGGACCCAAGAGCAGGTCGAGCGTTCCGGCCGGTGCATCAGCCGATAGCGCCCGCCGGACCAAGGTGTTCTTGTAGATCTTGTAACGGCAGTCGGCATCGATGAGGCGGCCGCGCAGGTCGGCCATCTCGGCCACGTCCAGGCCCCGGTACTCGGTGAACAGCACCGCATCGGCCTCGGCGAATCGCTGGCGGACCTCGTCCACCACTGCCACCTTGTCGGCCCGCGGCGCGCGCCCCGCAGCCGTCGTTGCTGTCGCCACTGTGGGGACCTCCTGTGCTGCGCTATGTGCGGTGATCGGGCGGTTGGATCGCTCCCGGTCCCGGAACGGGCACCGGTCCGCAGACCAGACAGAACCGCCCCCCGACGCACACGCGCACAGGAAGACCGTCCGCCTCATCAGGCTCGACCCGTGCGGCTCACCCGAGGCGGGCGAGCCCCTGAACATGGTTCAGACGGGGCCGATTTCAGGCCGGAGCCACCGGAGTTCTACGGCGAGCAAGTTGTAGAGTGCCGAACGCTACCGGCCGCGCCCGGCGATTCAACTACAGGGGGCTAGTTGTACGTAGTGGGGTCGATGCGGACGCCTGGGCCCATGGTCGATGACACCACCATCTTGCGGACGTAACGACCCTTGGCACCAGCCGGCTTCGCCCGTGCCAGCTCGTCCATGACCGCTGCCAGATTGGCATTCAGGTCCTCAGCGGTGAAGCTCACCTTGCCGATCGCCAGATGCACGTTGCCGTACCGGTCGGTGCGGTACTCCACCTTGCCGCCCTTGAACTCGCCCACGGCCTTGCCTACATCGGGCGTCACCGTGCCGGATTTGGGGTTCGGCATGAGGCCACGAGGGCCGAGCACCTTGCCCAGACGGCCCACCACGCCCATCATGTCCGGCGTCGCGATCGCCACGTCGAAATCGGTGAATCCGGCCTCGACGCGCTCGGCCAGATCGGCGCCGCCCACGACATCGGCCCCCGCTTCGGAGGCTTCGCCCGCAGCGTCACCCTGCGCGAAAACCGCGACGCGCACATCACCGCCGGTGCCCGACGGCAGTGCGACGGTGCCACGCACCATCTGGTCGGCCTTACGTGGGTCTACGCCGAGCCGCACCGACAGATCGACCGATTCGTCGAACTTGGCCGGTGCCAGCGTCCGCACCATGTCGATGGCCTGGGCGGGTTCGTGCATCATCTGCCGGTCGTACCGTCGGGTCGCCTCGGCGTACTTCTTCCCTGACATCTGTGGGTTCTCCTCTGTCGCGCCGCGAGTCAGCCGGCGACTTCGATGCCCATCGAGCGCGCGGT
Organism: Candidatus Poriferisodalis sp.; assembly: GCF_965219595.1. Lineage (NCBI taxonomy): Bacteria > Bacillati > Actinomycetota > Acidimicrobiia > Acidimicrobiales > Candidatus Poriferisodalaceae > Candidatus Poriferisodalis > Candidatus Poriferisodalis sp. Next base: position 1,409,399 of record NZ_OZ244781.1, on the reverse strand, counting down.
GCCGATCACCTGCAGCTTGGCGTTCTCAAGATCGCGTGCGTTGAGATCGGGCATCTTCGTCGCGGCGATCTCGGCCACCTGGGCCGCGGTGACATGCGCCACGGTCTCGCGGCCGGGATTGTTGGCCGCCTTCTCCAGCCCCGCCGCCTGGCGCAGCAGCACCGACGTCGGCGGCGTCTTCGTGATGAACGTGAACGACCGGTCTTCGAAGATCGTGATCTCTGCGGGCACGATCGTGCCGCGCTGGCTCTCGGTCTTGGCGTTGTACTCCTTGCAGAAGTCCATGATCGCCACGCCGTGCGGGCCGAGCGCAGTGCCCACCGGGGGCGCGGGCGACGCCTGCCCGGCAGGGATCTGAATCTTCACCACCGCGCTCACCCGCTTGCGGCCCGCTGCGGGTCGTGCCGGGTTGTCTGCCATGAGGTGCTCCTCGGGTCTGTGCTGCTTGGCCCTCGCAGGGGCTCGGGTCTGTGCTGCTTGGCCCTCGCAGGGGCTCAGATCTTTGCGACTTGGACGAAGTCGAGCTCGACGGGGGTCTCACGGCCGAAGATGTTCACCAGCACCTTCACCTTCAGCTGCTCCTCGTTGATCTCGATGACCTGACCTTGGAAGTCGGAGAACGGGCCCTCCTTGATGCGCACACCCTCGTCGATCTCGAAGATCATCGACGGCTTGGTGCGGCGCGGCATCTCCGGGCCGTCATCGGGTTCAGCCAGGAATGCCTCCACCTCCCTGCGACGCAGGGGCGACGGCTTGCCGCCCGGACCCGCATAGCCAGTCACTCCCGGCGTGCTGCGGATCATGTGGTGGGCCTCGTCGCTGGGACGGCAGCGGATCAGCAGGTAGCCCGGGAAGACCTTCTTCTTGGCGACGACTTTGCGGCCACCCTTGAACTCGATCACGTCCTCCATCGGGATGGCGACTTCGAGAATCCGGTCCTCCATGTCGAATGTGCCGATCCGGGCTTCGAGGTTCTGCTTCACCTTCTTCTCGTAGCCCGACTGCGTGTGCACGACGAACCAGCGACCCGGCCGGTCGTAGGGCGAGACCCGCGCGATCTCCGGCTCGTCGACGGCCAGCAGTTCGTCCTCGGTGAGCACGTCGACGGCGCCGGTCTCATCGGCAGCACCTGCCGTGTCAGTCGCCTCGGCTGTCCCGGCGCCCGGACCCATCAGGGTGGTGGCCGTCTGGGAACTCAGCAACCGGCGTGCGGTCGCCATCGGGTCGGTTTCGGGCTCTGCGGGAGTGTCGGTCAGATCGCTCATGTTCGTCAGCTCAGATGCTTGTCAGTTCACGTCGAAGAGGCGGAGGACGCCTTCACCCAGAATCCAATCGAATCCGGCGATCATCGCCGTCAGGATCACGATGGTGATGAATACGACTACCGAGTAGTTGACGATCTCGGCGCGGGTCGGCCAGATCACCTTCTTCAGCTCGGAACGGACCTCGCCCACGAACTGCGCCGGTCCAGCTCGCTCGGTGGTCGGTGATGCCGGAGCTGCCTGGCGCCGCTCGCGCCTTCCCGCGGGCGCGCCGTCAGCCCCCATCTCGCCCTGACGCTGCAGGTGACGGCGTGTGCGTCGGTTCATGGCCATCGGAAGTGTCTCCGGCCTCGATTTCTCAGGAACTTGTTGTCGGGGGTTCGGGCACGGTCAGTCCGCCGGGCTGGCGGTCCAAGCCGGCGGAATCGCAGGGCAGGAGGGACTCGAACCCGCAACCGCCGGTTTTGGAGACCGGTGCTCTACCAAATTGAGCTACTGCCCTCAGCGTCGGCGCATCGCGTGCGATACGCGGGTGACACTCAGTGCGGGCCTTCTTGGCGAATGTCCGCCGCAACAGGCTACCGGCAGCGATCTGGGTCGCGTCCAGGGGCGCCTGGAGCGGAGTCTGGTAGCGGGACTGGGACTCGAACCCAGGACCTCACGATTATGAGCCGTGCGCTCTGACCAACTGAGCTATCCCGCCTTGCGGGCCGCAGGGTAGCGGCGAGCCCCGTGCCGGAATCGAACCGGCGACACCAGCCTTACCATGGCTGTGCTCTGCCTACTGAGCTAACGGGGCGACGCTCGGGCGCCATCGCCAGCGATGTGCGCCGAACATTGTGGGGTCCGGAGTGTATCTGTGGACCCCCGATAGCTTCGCTGCCATGCTGACCCGGCTGGCCACGATGGCCGATGCCGATGCGATTGCGGAGATCTACAACCGCGAGGTCACCGACGGCACTGCCACATTCGACATGGTGCCCCGCTCTCCCGCCGAGCAAGCGGCGTGGATGCGAGACCATTCAGGCGCCTACCCCTGCATAGTGGCGGTGCCAGACGACTCTGAAGCCGAGGCCAGCGGCACGGTGCTCGGCTGGGCCTGCCTGTCGCCCTACCGCACCCGGCCGGCGTACTCGACCAGCGTCGAGGATTCCATCTACGTGCACCGCGACCACCAGGGGCGCGGCGTCGGCAGCCTGCTGCTCGGCGACTTGGTGGCGCTCGCCGATGAGCACGGATTTCACGCGGTCTTCGCCCGCATCGCCGACGCCGGCGCTGCGTCGGTGGCGCTGCACGCCAAGCACGGTTTCGAACTCGTCGGTGTCGAACGGGAGGTGGGGCGCAAGTTCGGGCGCTGGCTCGACGTGACGCTCATGCAGCGCCTGCGGGTCGCCTGAATCGCTCCGGCTCGCGGCGCACTCGGCGCGTTAGAAGTGCCAGGGGAACTGCTCGTATTCGGGGTCGCGCTTTTCCAGGAATGCGTCACGGCCCTCCGCGGCCTCGTCGGTGCCGTAGGCCAGGCGGGTCGCCTCGCCGGCGAACACCTGCTGGCCCACCAGGCCGTCGTCGATGAGGTTGAACGCGAACTTGGCCATGCGCTGTGCCGTGGGTGAGCGCGACACGATCTCGGCCGCCCACTCCAGCGCCACCGACTCCAGCTCGGCGTGGGGCACCACGGCGTTGACGTCGCCCATCTCGAACCGTTCCTGCGCGGTGTAGGTGCGGCCGAGGAAGAAGATCTCGCGGGCCTTCTTCTGGCCGATCTGGCGGGCCAGGTAGGCCGAGCCGAAACCGCCGTCGAAGCTGGCCACGTTGGTGTCGGTCTGGCGGAAGCGGGCGTGCTCAGCCGAGGCGATCGTCAGGTCGCACACCACGTGCAGGCTGTGCCCGCCGCCTGCCGCCCAGCCGTTCGCCACGCAGACCACCACTTTGGGCATCATGCGGATCAGCCGCTGGCACTCGAGGATGTGCAGCCGCCCGGTGCGGGCCGGATCGATGTCGGCCGCGGTCTCACCGTCGGCGTAGCGGTAGCCGTCCTTGCCCCGGATGCGCTGGTCGCCGCCCGAGCAGAACGCCCAACCGCCGTCGGCAGGTGCGGGGCCGTTGCCGGTCAGCAGGATGCAGCCCACGTCGGGCGTCATGCGGGCGTGGTCGAGCGCCCGGTACAGCTCGTCGACGGTGTGCGGCCGGAAGGCGTTGCGCACATCGGGCCGGTCGAACGCGATGCGAACCGTGCCGTGCTCGTTGCTGCGGTGGTACGTGATGTCGGTGAAGTCGAACCCGTCGATGTCGCTCCAGCGGGACGGGTCGAAGATGTCTGAGACGTGTGACAAGAACGGCATGGGTGCTCCGAAACCGGTGGCGTGAGGGCACGGTATTGGATCAAGGCACCCCACCGGTCGCTGGGCGGCGCCGCGCGCGAGACTGCGGGCCCGGCGCCCACCGACGGGCCGGCACGGAAGGGACAGCGACATGAAGTTTGGGCTCAGGTATTGCAACACCGGCAAGTTCGCCACCGACACTGCGCTCGCCGCCGAGTTGGTGCAGGCGGGCGAGGCGGCCGGCTTCGAGTCGGCATGGACGGTGGAGCACACCGTCATCCCGTCGGGCTACCAGTCGCAGTACCCCTACAGTCCCGACGGCAAGATGGCCGGCGGCGTCGAAGACCTGCTGCTGCCTGACCCGCTCATGTGGATGGCCTACATGGCAGGCGTCACGTCCACGATCAACTTCGGCACCGGCATCCTGATCGTGCCCCAGCACAGCCCGGTGGTGTGCGCCAAGCAGATCGCCACGCTCGACCACATGTCGGGCGGCCGGGTGCTGCTGGGCATCGGCGTGGGCTGGATGCGCGAGGAGTTCGAGGCCATCGGCGTCGGCGATCACTTCGACGACCGCGGTCCTCGCACCGACGAGTATGTGGCGGCGATGCGCGAGCTGTGGTCGGCCGAGCGGCCGACGTTCCACGGTGAGTTCGTCAACTTCGACGCGGCGTACTGCCGGCCGCAGCCGGTGAACGGCTCGGTGCCGATCATCGTGGGCGGCGATTCCAAGGTTGCGGCCCGGCGAGCCGGGCGCCTCGGCGACGGCTATTTCCCGGCGCGCGGTGCGCCGTGGGATCTGATCGAACTGGCGCGCCAGACCGCCGCCGAGCACGGCCGAGATCCCGATGCGCTGGAGATCACGGTGCAGTTGCCTGCCGACCTCGACGAAATTCCCGAGCTGGCCCGCCGCGGCGTCAGCCGGATCGCCGTGCCCGTCTCACCAATGGCCGGACTGCAGACGGTCATCTCCACGCCCGACGACGCCAGCGCCTGGGCCGAAACCATCGAGCGCTTCGCCGACCTCTAGCCACTCTGGCGCAGCCCGTGCCGGTTACCGTGGCAGTGAAGAAAACCGCTGCAGCCTGCATGGCGCTTCGATCTACGGTGGTGGCATGGCAGTTATTGAGTATGCAACTCTTGAAGACCTTGAACGTTCGGTCAACGGGCTGAAGCCTGAAGTCGAACGTTACGTCGCCGACGCCGTGCGCGTTCTGCGAGGCGAGATCGCTGGCACCGTGGGTGCGGCAGAGGCACGCCTCACTCACCGGATCGACGGCGTCGAGACCAAAGTCGACCGGATCGAATCCAAAGTCGACGGCATCGAATCCAGAGTCGACGGCATCGAATCCAGAGTCGACGGCGTCGAGACCAAAATCGACCGGATCGAATCCAAAGTCGACGGCATCGAATCCAGAGTCGACGGCGTCGAGACCAAAATCGACCGGATCGAATCCAAGATTGACCGGCTAGTCGAAGTGCCGCCTGACTGATCGTCGCCGCGTGGGCAACCAAGCAGGCCACACCCACCCCTGCCCTGTACGCACGGCGGGACGGACCCATTCCAACAACATGAGCCGTGCGCTGGGTCCGCCCCGCTCGTATCGGCCAGCGTAGACGCGATGGGTTCGCTAGCAGAAACGGAATTCGACCAGGTCGTCGCGGGCGTACTGGTCGGGCAGAGCGACCTCCCAGACCAAGTAGGCCTCCATCGCGGCGCGTGCCACCTCAGCGTCGGTCGGGTCGTAGGGCAGTGGCGGCTGGCGTGAACGGATCGCGGCTGCGGTCTCGTCGCTGGCGCTCTGGAGGAGCGCGGCATCGTCGAGCCAGGAGGATTCCAGCACGCAGGCATCCCAGCCCATCTGGATGAGCCACGAGGCCGTCATGGTGGCGCCGATGCCGTCGCCGTCGGCCAGCACGACCCGGGCTCCGCGGGTCACCAGATACTCGTCGGTGGCCTGCACGAGCTGACCCCCGGGAGCGCCAGTGGCCTCGCGCAAGTGCCCAGCGGCGAACTCTTCCGGCGTGCGCACGTCCATGAAGTAGGTGGTACGCGTGGCATCGGCCAGCCACTCGTCGAGGTGGGCACGGTCGACCGTCCGAACCCCGCAGCGCTCAGCCACCACCTGCGCGGCCGCCGTGGCATGGGCCCGACTGGCCTCGCTCGGTTCGGGGGCCAGCTCGTCGCGGCCATGCTCCAGCTCAAGGCCGGCCAGCTCCCAGCCCATCGTGCCGTCCTTCAGTGCGAAGACGGCGTTGGGCAGCCCGGCCGAGCGGAGCGACTGCGCGCCCATGATGCTGCGGGTCCGCCCGGCGCAGTTGACGACCACCGTGGTGCCGTCATCGATCAGGTCACCCACCCGCCGCACCAGCTCACCGCCCGGGCACGACCGCCCGGTCGGGATGCTCATGCGGTTGAACTCCCGGCGAGTACGCGAGTCCACCACCACCAAGTCCCGGCCGTCGGCCAGCCAGCCCGCCAGCTCGGTCGCAGTCACGTGCGGTGTGTCGAAGTGCTCCTCGACCAGTTCGCCGAACAGCTTGGAGGGCACGTTGATGCCCGAGTACAGCTCGCCGCCCGCGGCCGCCCACGCGTCAATGCCGCCGTCGAGCACGACCGTGTCGCTGTAGCCGAGCACCGTGAGCTCCAAGGCGACGGCAGCGGCCTCTCCCCCGCCGTCGTCACAGATCACCACCGACGTGCCCAGCCGTGGGATGCGCGCTGATACTTCGAGACCCACATGGCTGAGCGGCAGGCTCGCTGCGTACAGCAAGTGGCGTTGGGTGAATTCGGTGGGCTCGCGAGCATCGATCAGCGCCAGCTCGGTGCCGTCGCCGCGCAGCAGCCCTCGATGCCGCTCCATCAACTCGCGCGCCGAAATGGCCCGTACGTCGGCCATGACGGCTCAGGCAGCGGCCGTCGCCGGATGGCCTGGGCGGGCCTCGATGACGCTGCTCGTGTCGGTGAAGATCCGCCACTCGCCTTCTTCGGCGTTCCAGTAGCGGCGACCGGTCATGTTCTCCATGGCCAGCCCGTAGCAGTGGAAGTTGGCCGAGGCGCCCTCGATGTGAATCGAGTGCACGTCGTGACCGAGCATCGCGACGCCGGTGCCGCGCTCGACCACCTCCTCGCGTTCGACGTGCGGCTCGCCCTCGCCGGCGCAGCAGTCGTAGAAGCGGTTCAGCTCCTGTCCGCGCATGCCCACGATGACCGCCCAGGTGAGGTGCTCATGCGGCGGCGCGGACGTGCCGACACCCACGCTCTGGACATACAGCGCCAGCGTGCCGTCGTCGTTCTGTGCGAGCCGGTAGTTGAACGAGCCGCGCTCGCTGTCAGGAGCCGGGAAATCCTCCGCCGGAAACAGGTGCTCGTGGGTGGCGAGCTCCAGCAGCCGTTCCTTGATGCGGGCGATGCCGGCCCGGTCGATGCCGCCGTGCTCACGGCCATGCGCATCGATCTTGGCAATGTCGTCCATCGCGTCCGCGACCACTGCGGCTCGCTCCGAAGCCCTGTTCTCCGCGGCATCCGATGCACTCATGGGCTCATCCTCTCAGAACAGGGTGAGGTACTGGTCGACCTCGCCGGCGGTGACGACGCTGTGGTGCGCCAAAAACTCTGCCTTCTTGGTTTGTACGAAGTAGTCGCGATAGGGACCCTCGGCGGTGTCGCCCAGTCCAGCGGCGAGTACATCAGAGGTCGCCATTTCCTCGGCGGCGTGCAGCAGCGTGGGCGGCAGCACGGCGATCCCCTTCGCCGCCACGTCTTCGGCAGACATGGCGTGCAGGTTGTCCATGTTGGGCTCGCCCGGATCGATGCCGTTGTCGATGCCGTCGAGCCCGCAGGCCAGGTACGCGGCGAACATCAGGTACGGGTTGGCGGCCCCGTCGCCCAGGCGGATCTCGATCCGGTCGGGCTCAGGGACGCGGATCATCTGGGTGCGGTTGTTGCCGCCGTATGCCGCATAGGCCGGCGCCCAGGTGGCACCCGAGGTGGGCGCGCCGACACCCATGCGCTTGTAGGAGTTGACGATCGGGCACACCACCGCCACCAGCGAGCGGGCGTGGCGCAGCAGCCCGCCCACGAACTGGTAGGCGAGTTCGCTCAGGCCCAGGCCCTTGGTGTCTGGCCCGCCGGCCGTGCCGCCGATGAACAACGGATCGTCGGTGTCAGCGGTCCACAGGCTCAGGTGGGTGTGCAGCCCATTGCCGGTCTTGTCGGCAAACGGCTTGGGCATGAAGGTGGCGTAGCGGCCGTCGCGCTGCGCCAGCGTGTGCACCATCAGGCGGAACAGGATCAGCCGATCAGCGGTGGTCAGAGCGTCTGAGTACAGCCAGTTCTGCTCGTACTGGCCGTTGGCGTCCTCGTGGTCGTTGGCGTAGTTGCCCCACCCCATGGCGTCGAGGTTCTTCGACACCGCCTCAAGGTGCGGGAGCATCCGGGTGAGGCCCCGGGCGTCGTAGCAGGGTAGCGTCAAGTTGTCGCGCTCGTCGGCCACGGCCAGCGAGCCGTCCTCGTTACGCACCACCAGCGAGTACTCGGCCTCCACGCCGCACTTGAGCACCAGGTTGCGCTCGGCCGCTGCTTCCAGCGCCCGGCGCAGGACCACCCGCGGCGCATACGGCCACAGCTCGCCCTCGACGGTGGGATCGCACTGCATGGCGGCCACGTTCGGCTGCCACGGAAGCTGGGTGTACGAGGCGGGGTCGGGCAGGGCCAGGATGTCGGGACTGGAGGGGTCCTGGCCCATCGGGCCGGCGGCAAATCCGGCAAAGCCGGCGCCGTCGCTCAACAAGCCCTCCAGCGCGCTGACCGGCACCAGCTTGGCGCACGGCTTTCCGTGCATCTCCACGAACATGGCGTAGATGAACTCCACGCCGTCGGCCTCGGTCTTGGCTCGGATTTCTTCGAGTGCGTCGATCGCGCTGCTCATGATTCGCCCCCCGGCGTATTCAGATCGAGGCCGTCAGATCGTCGGCCATGCCCCCGCGCGCACAGTAGTCAACGAAACCAAACAGCCCGGATGGCGTGCTCAGGCGAACGGCCGCAGAAGGCGAAGCGCTACGGTGCGGGAGGCCCGACGGACAGACGCAGGGACTGCGGGGCTGGGGGTGCGCCATGTGCGGGATTGTGGGCCTGTTCTGCAAGACCGAGACGCACCGGCACGAACTGGGACGGCTGACCGAGGTCATGCTCGCCGAGATGGGCGACCGCGGCCCCGACAGTGCCGGGTTTGCCGTGTATGACGCCGGCGTCCCAGGCCACACACGCATCACCGTGCTGGCCGAGGGGCGCGAGGTGGATTGGGGGCCGGTGGCCGCAGCCCTCGAGGGGACCTTGGGCGCAGAGGTGACCGTCGCGGCGGTGCACGACCATGCGGTGTTCTCCACCGACGGGGACGGCCGGATCGCCCGCCAGTGGATCATCGACAACGTGGCGGGCGCGACCGTGCTGGCCCAGGGCAACAAGATCGAGATGTTCAAGGCCGTGGGCTACCCGGACCTCGTCGCCGAGCGCTACGACCTGGCATCGCGCACCGGCACCCATGCGTTGGCGCACACCCGCATGGCCACCGAATCCGCGGTCACCACCAACGGCTCTCACCCGTTCTCCACCGGCTCGGACACGTGCCTGGTGCACAACGGCTCGCTGTCGAACCACAACCGGCTGCGCCGCCAGCTCGAAGACCAGGGCGAGTCGTTCCAGACCGAGAACGACTCCGAGGTCGCCGCCGGCTACCTGGCCTGGCGGATGCGCTCGGGCGACTCCATCTCGGAAGCCTTGGAAGGCGCGCTCGGCGACCTCGACGGCTTCTACACCTTCGCCATCGGCGTCGCCGACGGGTTCGCCATCCTGCGCGACCCCATCGCCTGCAAGCCAGCGGTGGTGGCCGAGACCGACGACTGGGTCGCCATGTCGTCTGAGTACCGCGCCATCGCCCGCCTGCCCGGTGCACTCGACGCCGAGGTCTGGGAACCCGAGCCGGCCCGCATCTACACCTGGAGCCTGGCCGCGTGAGGGGCCGCGCGAAGTGAGCGAGCCAGCATGAGCATGTCGGGCCGCATCTTCGACCTCGCCGAAGTGAGCGGGCGCGAACTCAATCAGGCGCTTCACGATGCCGCTGGAGGCGAGTCGTTCGAGGTGGTCAACCCGCGTGGCGCCCACGCGGTGGCCTGCGGGATCACTGCCGACATCGACGTGGTGGTACGCGGCTCGGTGGGCTACTACTGCGCCGGCATGCATCAGCAGGGCAGGGTGCGGGTGGAAGGCAATGCCAGCACCGGCCTCGCCGAGAACATCATGTCGGGCGAGGTGTACATCACCGGCAACGCCACCATGTCAGCCGGCGCCACCGGCTGCGGCGGCCTGCTGGTGGTGGGCGGCAACTCGGGTGCCCGCTGCGGCATCTCCATGAAGGGCGTCGACATCGTGGTGGGCGGCAACGTGGGCCACATGAGCGCGTTCATGGCCCAGGCGGGGAACCTGGTGGTGTGCGGCGACGCCGCGGCCGACTTGGGCGACTCGATCTACGAGGCACAGATCTTCGTGCGGGGCGATGTCGAATCGCTGGGTGCCGACTGCGTCGAGAAGGAGATGCGCCGCGAACACCTCGACACCGTGAGCAGGCTGCTCGGCGCAGCCGGCCCGATAGCCCGCGGCGTATTCGCCGAGGACTTCCGCCGGTACGGCTCGGCCCGCCGCTTCTACAACTTCACGATCGACGACGTGGACGCGCTGGCGGCCGAGGCGCGAGCCGAGCGGTGGAACGCGTCGTCTGGAGGCGTGTACGGCGCCGAGGCCGTAGCGGAAGCCCAGCGCGAGCGGCGCGCCGAACTGGCCGAGTTCCTGGACGACGAGCAGTAGGGCGGCGGCTGATGACCGACGAACCTCAGGAACCGGGCGGGCCGGCCCCCATCGCCGCAGCTCTGGATGCGGCAGACCCCGACTACTGGCACCTGCGCGAGTCGTACACGTTCGACCGCAACGTGATCGCCGAGATCCGCCGGGCCGCCAACACTGGCATCTACCGCATCCGCGGCTGGGGGGCCAAGCGCCGGATGCCCACGCTGGACGACCTGGTGTTCCTCGGCGCGTCCATGTCGCGCTACCCGCTGGAGGGGTACCGCGAAGCGTGCGGCACCGACGTTGTGATCGGCGAGGATCGCGCTCAGCGACCGGTGCGCCTGCAGATCCCGGTCACTATCGCCGGCATGAGCTTCGGCTCGCTGTCGGCACAGGCCAAGGAAGCGCTCGGCCGGGGGGCGTCGGCCGCAGGAACCTCGACCACCACCGGCGACGGCGGCATGACGATGGAGGAACGCGAGCACTCGTCGGTGCTCGTGTACCAGTACCTGCCGTCGCGCTACGGCATGAACCCCGACCACCTGCGCATGGCCGACGCCATCGAGGTGGTCGTAGGCCAGGGCGCCAAGCCCGGCGGCGGCGGGATGCTGCTGGGCCAGAAGATCACCGAGCGGGTGGCCGAGATGCGCACGCTGCCCACCGGGATCGACCAGCGCTCGGCCTGCCGCCACCCGGACTGGACCGGGCCCGACGACCTCGAGATCAAGATCGGCGAACTGCGCGAGATCACCGACTGGCAGGTGCCGATCTGCGTGAAAGTGGGCGCGGCGCGGCCCTACTACGACACTGCGCTGGCGGTGAAGGCCGGCGCCGATGCCGTGGTGGTGGACGGCATGCAGGGCGGCACGGCCGCCACCCAGGACGTGTTCATCGAACACGTCGGCATCCCGACGATTGCGGCGATCCCCGAGGCGGTGCGGGCGCTGCGCGAGCTCGGAGTCCACCGCCGTGAGGTGAAGCTGATTGCCGCTGGCGGTTTCCGATCGGGCGCCGATGTGGCCAAGGCGCTGGCGCTCGGTGCCGACGCCGCGTCGATCGGCACCGCCGCGCTGATCGCCATCGGCGACAACGACCCCGCTTACGAGGCCGAGTACCGCGAGCTGGGCACCTCGGCCGGCTATTGGGAGGACTTCCAAGCCGGCACCGATCCTGCTGGCATCACCACGCAGGACCCGGAGTTGTCGGCCCGGCTCGATCCGGTACTGGCGGGGCGACGTTTGGCCAACTACCTGCAGGTGCTCACCATCGAGACCCAGATCCTGGCCCGCGCCAACGGCAAGTCGCACGTGCTGAACCTCGAACCCGAAGACCTGGCCGCACTCACGGTCGAGGCCGCGGCCATGGCCAATGTGCCGCTGGCCGGCACCAACTGGGTGCCCGGCGCCGACTGACCAAATTCATTGGTTCGAGCTTCGGCCGTATCAGTAGGTTGACGCGCCGGTGCGTCGCCCTGGACACCGCTCATAGCAGGGAAGCGCCTGGGGGCGACGCACTTGCAATCGCAACTATAGAAGCTGCAGGCGAGCTAGCGGCCCTGCCATTGGGGCGGGCGCTTCTCGGCGAACGCCCGCGGGCCCTCGATGTAGTCGGCGCTGTTGTTCATGGCCCGCACCGCCTCGTAGCGGCCTTCGTGCGCGGCCTGAACGCTGGCCTCGTTGAGCCCCTGCATGGCCGCTTGCTTGGTCGCCCGGATCGACATCGGCGAGCACTCCAGCACCATCTCGGCCCAGCGACGGGCACAGGCCAACGCCTCGCCCTGGGGGACCACCTCAGCCACGATGCCCATCTCCTTCGCCTCGGCAGCCGGCACGTGCCGTCCCGTCAGCATCATGCTCATCGCGCGCTTGAGCCCGATGTGGCGGGGCAGGCGATGCACGCCGCCCGCCAGCGCGGCCAGACCCACCTTGGGCTCGGGCAGCGCGAGCAGCGCATTCTCCGAAGCCACGATGATGTCGCAGGCCAGCGCGATCTCGAAACCGCCGCCCATGGCCACGCCGTTCACCGCCGCGATGACGGGCTTGTCGAGATCCCAGCGCGAGGTCAGCCCGCCGAAGCCCGACGACGGCATCGCCGAACGGTCGCCGCCCTCAGCCTGGTACCGCAGGTCGTTGCCCGCCGAGAAGGCACGGTCGCCTTCTCCAGTCACGATCGCGACCCACAGCTCCGGATCGTTCTGGAATTCGTCGAACAGGTCCGACATCTCGGCATTGCCCGGCGGGTGCAGCGCATTCATCCGCTCCGGCCGGTTGATCGTCACGACGAACAGGTGCCCGTCGCGTTCCGCATGACAAAACTCACCCATGCCGCGGCAACCTAGCGCCCGGCCTTCGCCAGCGCTCGCGGCCGAGCCGTTCATTGCCGCGAGCCACGAATGGAGGCGCGCATAGTGTCTGAGGGGCAGTCAGCCGCATGAGCGGCACGGACGCCCGGGGGACGGTTGCAACTACGGCAAACGCGCGCTTCCTACGACCTCGCCACGCTGCGCGGCGACGTATTCGGCGGCATCACCACGGCGGTGGTCGGCCTGCCCGTTGCCTTGGCATTCGGGGTGGCATCTGGGCTCGGCGCTATGGCAGGCCTGTACGGCGCCATTGCGCTCGGCTTCTTCGCAGCGGTCTTCGGCGGGACGCGCTCGCAGATCTCCGGGCCGACCGGGCCGATGGCCGTGGCGATGGCGGTGGTCATCACCGACCATGCCTCCACCCTCGCCGAAGCGCTCACCGTGGTGGTGATGGCAGGGATCATTCAGGCGCTGCTCGGCGTGCTGCGATTCGGGCGCTTCGTGTCCTACACGCCCTACTCGGTGATCTCGGGGTTCATGTCGGGCGTCGGCATCATCATCATCATCCTGCAGACGCTGCCTGCGCTGGGCGCAGCGTCGGCCGACGGCGGTCCGCTGGAGGTGATGCGAGCCTGGCCCGACGCCATCGCTGGCATCAACGCCAGCGCCGTTGCCATCGCCGCAGTGAGCCTCAGTGTGTGCATCTTCTGGCCGGCACGATTCAGCCGGTGGTTCCCCGCAACGCTGGCTGCTCTCGCGGCCGGCACGCTGTTGGGGGTGCTGTGGCTGGCGGACGCCCCGGTGATCGGGGAAGTGCCGACCGGGTTGCCGGAGTTCACCGCACCAGCGCTGTCGCTGGGGGCACTGGCCGGCGCAGTGCAGCCTGCGGTGATGCTCGCCCTGCTCGGCGCGGTGGACAGCCTGCTGACGTCGCTCATCGCCGACTCGATGACACGCACCCGGCACAATCCCAACCAGGAGCTCATCGGCCAAGGCCTGGGCAACATCGCCACCGGGCTGGTGGGCGGGCTTCCCGGCGCAGGCGCAACGGTGGGCACGGTGGTGAACATCCGCGCCGGCGGCAGCACACGCGTGTCGGGTGCCCTGCGTGCGCTGGTGCTGCTGACGCTGGTGCTGGGCGCGGGGAGCTATGTGGAGTCGATACCGCTCGCCGCCCTCGCTGGCATCCTGCTGAAGGTCGGCTGGGACATCGTGGACTGGCGTTTCCTGAAGCGGCTGCGCCGGGTGCAGCGCGAGCACTTGATGATCATGGGCATCACCATGGTGCTCACCGTGGTGCTCGACCTCATCACAGCCGTGGCGATCGGGCTCATCGTCGCGGCCATGTCGGCAGCGCGCCAGTTCGAGCGGCTCCAGCTCGACAACGTGGTGTCGGTGCCCCTGCTCGACCAGAGCTTCCTGGGCGACGACGCCGAGGGTGCCGACGGCTCTGACGGCGGCGTCGACTTTTCGGCACGGGTCGGCTTGGTGGCGTTGCGGGGCACATTCACCGTGGCCTCGTCGAAGAGCCTCATCGACATCTTGGGCGCCGACATAGCCGAGCACGAAGTGGTCATCATCGACTTCGCCGACACCGTGCATATGGACGACAGCGCCGCGCTCGTGGTCGAGCGTCTGCTCGACACGGCGGAGGCCTCAGGCACCGAGGTCATCCTGCTCGGCCTCGACGGCGCACCTGCCACCAGCCTCCACGCACTGGATGTGCTCGGGCAGGTGCCGCACGACCGTATCGTCGCAACACTGGACGAAGCGCGTGCGCTGGCCCGTCGGCTGTTAGGCCTGCCTGAGTCAGCCTGAGCCCGGCGCGACCCAGCTCCGCCCCACGCTGCGCGGCCGCGTTTGCAAGCCGCGGACGCAGGCTCGATCGGCGCGCAGCAGCGGGCGGCGCGTCAATCGGCCGGGGAGTAGATGGGGTGCGGTCCGAACTGGTTCTTGGTCACCGGGGTGCCGGTCTCGGCGAAGTATCCAGTGCCGCGCACGACCGAGTCGAGGTAGGAGGGCAGCGGGCGGCGGATCATGTGCTCGGCGTAGTACTCGCGCTGGTCTGCAGGAACATCGTGCCGCAGCAGCGCCACCACCTTGATGGCGAATTCACAGCCGGAAGCATCCGCAGCTGTCGTCGGGGCCGTTGCAGGACCGGGCTCGCCGATCCGCCAGCGCACCAGCGCAGTGCGAGCCTCTGGCGGACCGAGCACCAAATCGTAGCCCACTCCGTCGAGCCAGTCGAGAAACTCCCGCTGGTAATGGACGCCGCTGTAGTAGTGGACATGGTCGCGGCTGGCGGCACCGTCCCAGATGCTCACCTCGTTGCGCTCGCAGAACGGGTGAATGCGGGTGAGGTTGCCCGGCGCGCTGATCGCCGCCCACACGTCGGCGGGCGAAGCAGCGACTGCCGTCGAAGCAATGATCGGTTCCATCGTCTCGTAGCCCTCGCCGACGTGACGTTCAACCAGTTCCTCGTCTGTCATACAGCCATTGTGCCCAATAGCGCCAGCACCCACAGGCCGCTTCTTTGCCATTGACAGACCACGGGTCTCGCGGTACTCGTTGTCATTTTGCAAGGTCGCATTTCTGACCCTCTCAGGAGCCGACGCATGATCCACCCCTCGCACGCTCATCGGCACACGCCGCGAGGCTGGTTCGCAGCGCTGCTGGCGGCGGCAACCACAGCCGCAGTGCTGGTGCCCCTCGCTCCGCCCGTCGGTGCCGCCACCGACTCGGTCGTCACCGTGACCGCCCATGAGAACTGGGTCTACGAAGGGGCCACTGCCTCGTTCACCTTCGCGGCCAACCCGGCACCCGCGCAAGACCTCACCGTCACCTACGACATCACCGAGTTCCACAACACCCACGGCGGCAATGGCAGCGACCTTGGCGTCTCCGGCCGGACGATCACCATTCCCGCTGGGCAGACGAGCGCCGTGCTCGACATCGGTCTCCGCAAGGACATGCAGTTCCGCTGGGCCCCGGACACCGAGGCCGAGAAATACAAGCTGAAGGGCAGTTCATTCGGACCGTTCTGCAAGAACTCCGCCCGCGACGGCAAGCCCTACCACGACCCTCCGGACTACTGGAAGAGCAACGACCGCACCAAGCCTGCGGAATTCGCCAATTGGCCTGAGCAGGCGCTGCACCCCGACTACGCCTGCGGCGAAAAGCTCGGCCAGATCGCGATGCTGCACGCATCGACGATCGGATCCATCGGCGTTCTGATCACTGGAGTGGGCTCAGGTGGGTCCAAGGGATCGCCAGACTACGGCGCGACCGATGTCCGGGACAGGTCGCTGTGGACGGAGAGGCTGACGATCACCGAGTCGGGCGGCGACACGACGGTCGCGGAGAACGGCGGCACCGACACGTACACGGTGGCGTTGACGGTGGCGCCCTCGCACGACGTGACGGTGACTGCCAAGTCTGCGAACGCTGCGGCGGCCACGGTCAAGACGACCGGCGCGGCGGGCGCCTCGGCGACGCTCACGTTCACCCCGCAGAACTGGAGCACGCCTCAGACGGTGACCGTGACCGGCGTCGATGACAGCGTCGTGAACACAGGCGGCAAGCGCTCGGCGAACATCACCCATGCCGTCGCATCGTCCGACTCGAGATACTCGGGCAAACAAGGGTCGGTCACTGCCACAGTGACCGACGACGACGCTGCGAATGCCGCCATCGACCTCAGCGTCGACGTGACCGAGGTCAGCGAGGACGTCGCCGCCAGCCCCACCGTGACGGTGACGGCGACGGTGGCGAACGGCGTCACCTTCCAGCAGGCGAAGACTGTGGCAGTGGCGATCGCCGGATCGGGCGCCAGCAATGCCGTCGGCTTCGCTGCCACCCCGTCGTCGTTCAGCATCACGATCCCGGCGGGTCAGAGCTCGGCCACGGGCACCTTCACGCTGAATCCCACCGACAACAACGCCAGCAACGCCGACGAGACCGTGACCGTCTCGGGAACGCTCAGCGGTGTCACCGTCAACCCGGCGCAGATCCTCCTCACCGACGACGACTCGGCGCCGCCGGTGGTGGTGCCGGTTGCGACTGTCGGCTCGACGAACTACACGGGCGGCGAAGCGGCGGGCAGCCGCAGCGTGAGCGTGGGCATCAGCCTGTCCAGCGCGGCACCCCAAGGCGGCCTCACCATCGGATACACCGTCGGCGGCAACGCCACCGCAGGCAGCGACTACACCACGCTCGGAAACTCCCTCAGCATCGCCGGCGGGTCGACCAGCGGCACCATCGCCGTCGCCATCCTCGACGACAACCTCGACGACGATGGCGAATCGATCACCATCACCCTCACCGCCGGCACCGGATACTCGCTCGGCACTCCCAAGAAAACCACCATCGCCATCACCGACGACGACACCAGCGCGACGCCTGGGGTGACCATCTCGAAGACTTCGGTGACCGTCGCCGAGAACAGCGGCGAGGAGGACTACACCGTGGTGCTCGACAGTCAGCCGGCCGGCAGCGTGACAGTCAGAGCGCAGATTTCCGTCCCCGACGAGGGATACGCCGCGCGGGTCGGCAGCAAGACGGACGGGTTGTTCGGCGCCGTCGAGAACCTGACCTTCACCGCGCAGAACTGGAGCACGCCCCAGACAGTGACCGTCCGAGGCGTCGACGACAACGTCGACAACCCGGGCGACAAGCGCGCTGCCACGATCTCGCACACCATCACCAGCGGCGACGGCAACGGCTACACCGGCACTCTCAATATCGCCAGCGTCGACGTCGAAGTCACCGATGACGACAGCACGGCGCCGCCGGTGGTGGTGCCGGTTGCGACTGTCGGCTCGACGAACTACACGGGCGGCGAAGCCGCCGGCAGCCGCAGCGTGAGCGTCGCCGTCAGCCTCGACTCGCCCGCGCCCCAAGGCGGCCTCGCCGTCAGCTACACCGTGGGCGGCACCGCCACCGCAGGCAGCGACTACACCGCGTTGGGACGCTCGCTCAGCATCGCCGGCGGGTCGTCCAGCGGCACCATCGCCGTCACCGTCCTCGACGACAGCGACGACGACGACGACGAATCGATCACCATCACCCTCACCAGCGGCAGCGGCTACTCGCTCGGCACCCCCCGCAAGACCACCATCACCATCACCGACGACGATTCCCCGGCACCGGTCGTGGACGACCAGCAACAGGACAACGACCCACAGTCTGTCGAGCCTTCCACGCCTTCGACAGATACCTCCTCGTCCAGCGATGCCGGGGGGGGTGCGTCGTCGGGGCAGTCTGTCCGCCCAGCAGTCGATCTGACCTTGGGCGACGCGAGCCAAGACAGCATCGCTCTGGGCGAATCCAGCGAGATGACCGTCGAATTGGAACGTTCGGTGTCGAGCATCGTGCGGGTGTTCATCGAGGTCGACAGCACGGCCGTGCTGGGAGCCGACTACACCGTCGACGCCGATGTGGGTGACGGGTGGTTCTCGCTCGGCGACAACCCACGACGCGTGGTGTTCGACCTTCCGCGCCGCGACACCGACGCGGCGATTCGGGTGACCTCGCTCGACACCAGCACCACCGACACCACCGTCACGCTGACCATCACCATCGGCGACCGCTCGTTCGCTGGAGGCTCGGTGGTGACGATTCGACCGCAGGGCACCGCCGAGGTGGTCTCGCTGGGCGATCCCGATGCCGCACCAGCCGAATCTGACGACCAGTCGAGCGGCGACGGACAGGACCCCGACGGCGGCACAGGCGACGCCGGGCAGGATCCCAGCGACGGCACCGGCACAACGGAAACCGATCCCGAGACCGACGGTGACGGCACCGATCAAGGTGACACCGATGCTGACGGCACTGGCAGCGACGACACCAGCACTGACGACGACGGCACCAGCACGACGGGTGACAACGATTCCGACGACAGCGATGCAGACGATGCCGAGGGCGACGACGCAGGCAGCGATGAGGTCGGCCACATCGTCGATCCGGAATCGCTCGGTGCCGTCACTCGGACAGACGACGGCTACTTCGTGCTGTACACCGTGCGGCCCGGCGACACACTCAGCGGCATCGCGCTCACCTTCTACCGCGACGACGAGGCATGGCGGCACATCTTCGCCGCCAACCGCGGACGCCGCATGAGCGACGGCTACACGTTCACCAGCGCAGACATGATCCGCGCCGGCTGGGTGCTGCGCGTGCCGCTGCCGATCGCTGCGCCTTCGTCGGCATCGGCCGCCAAGATGGCCTACGTCACCTACTGCGTCATGAGCGGCGACATGCTGAGCGGCATCGCGCAGCGCATCTACGGCGACGGCAGCCTGTACAACCGCATCGTGTTGGCCAACCGGGGCCAGCGCCAGGCGAACGGCCAGACGTTCGTCCACGGCGACCGGATCGCCCCAGGCTGGCAGCTGCGCATTCCGGTCGGCGGCTGAGACCTGCTCAACAGAGCATGGACCTGCCAACCGAAAGAGGGCGTTCGCGCGTCTCGCTCACCGGTTCCATCGCCGAGATGGCGGCTCTCTTTGCTCAGGCCAAACGGGGCCAGACGACCGGGTAGCGGTCGAGTTCCATAGCGGATCCGGCGGCCAACCCGTCCATGTGCAGCGCCTGAGCGGTGCCGATGCGGGGGTCGTAGCGGACGTCGGTGCCGATGTAGCGGGCTGCGTACCCCCGGCGCGCCCGGCCCTTGTTCGCGTTGCCCCGCGAGCCGTGCACGATCATCGCCCAGAAGGCGACCGCGTCTCCGGGTTCGAGATCGACCGAGATGATGTCGTAGCTGCCGCGATCGGCCTCGATGTCGGGCATGAGCTCGTAGTCGGGGTTGCGCTCGTAGTCGTGGGCGTTCGTCGGAGCGAAGGTGCGTGGCTGGAACCAGCGGTCCCAAGCGTGCGAGCCGCGGACGTACTCCACCCGGCCGTTGGTGGCGTCGACGGTGTCGAGCGCGATCCAGAACGACATCACCTGCCGGCCCGAGATCGGCCAGTACGGCTGGTCGTTGTGCCACGGCACCGGCTGGCTGGAACCGGGTTCCTTGACGAACAGCTGGTCGTAGTACATGCGCACCACCGGCGAGCCGAACATGGCAGCCGCCAGCTCGCCGAGCCGAGACTGCGTGACGAACTCCTCGAATAGCGGGTGGAAGCGCCACAGATCCAGCGATCCGAAGAAACCGGTGGACTCGTAGTTGTGCGCCGTGGGGCTGGGGTTGGCCATCTCGTCGGCGACGCCGCCGCGCAGCCGCTCCACCCACTCGTCGTCGACCACATTGCGCAGCGCCACCACGCCGTCAGCGCGGAACCGCTCGATCGTGCCGTCGTCCACGATGTCGCGTGCCGGCCGGTCCAGAACCGTGTCGCTCATCGGTCGCCCCCTGTCGCCAACGTCGCGTGAACAGTGCCAAGTCAACACGATGGATGCACTGCGGTGCCACAGGTCGCACTGTCAGCCATGGCATGGCGCGACATCGCACTGCCAGACTGCAAGCGTGGAGGGGCTATGAGCGACGACCAAGGCAGCGATGGCGGCGATTCGGGAGCGATCCCGGGTTTGCCGCCCCAGCCGCACCGAGGCTGGACCTTCGACGAGCAGCCGGTCGGCAAGCGCTGGAGCACCAGCCGGCGGACCATCACCGAGACCGACCTGGTGGTGTACGCCACCCAGTTCGGCTTCGGCGAGGGCCTGTTCCTGGATGCCACCGCCGCCGAGCGCGCCGGCTACAGCGGGCGGCTGGTGCCAGGCAGCCTCGTGATGTCGCTGGCCGAGGGATTGGTGATCAGCGGTGGCGCCATAGCCGGCACCGGCGTCGCCTACCTCGGCGCCACCGTCGAGGTGAAGGGCCCCACCTTCGTCGGCGACACGCTCCAAGCGGTGGCCGAAGTCACCGCCGCCCGCCTCACCTCACGCGGCGACCGCGGCATCGTGACCACCCGCAACGAGGTGTTCAACCAGCACGGCAGCCTCGTGATGGTCTACTTCCCCACCCGAATGATCCTCAGCAGCCACGCCGACTAGCCCCGCACTGGACCTCTTCGCCGCGAGTCCACACGGTTCGCGCGGACGCTAGGACGTCAGCATCAAGCGCTCGCTGACGTTGTGATGATCCGCCGCGTCTCGGGCGACGCCTTGTAGTCGCTCGGAGAGTCCGCTCAACGTGAGCTGTTCGCACTTGCGATGTACCAGTGCTTCGAAGACAAGTTCGTCGATGAACGAGATCGTGTACAGCGAACGAGTCTCGAATTCGACAACGAGTGAATTGCCGGAGAGATCCTCCGGCACGCCACTCACTTCGAATAGCTCGCGCGGCAATTCCCGTCCGCCAATCTGAGGCGGCGCCTCCAGCGTCGTAGCCATCGCCGTGGCCCCTCCCACTTGCTCTGTGATCAACAAGGTATCCAACCAGAAACCAAGGTGCCGTCGACCCTGTCGACCGTCGAAGGCACCAGTTCAAGTGCTGCGGACTCAGCGCGTCGGCGAAATGAGATCGCCGCCCCGCCAGATCGAATGGTCAGTGTGCCGCCGGTCGCAGTCACCCATTCAAGAAGGTTCGACAGCCCGACACCTCGCGCCCTGCCGTGCAGTGACGCCACCGACGTAACTCGGGATTCCACGGCCGCCCTTATGGCGCTCTGGTCGTCGTGACGTTCATGTGGCGTGCCGGCAAGCGAGTCCCGAATACCGATTCCGCCGTCGGCGACGGCAAAATGCAGCGATCGGGTTGGCTGCGGCAACACCTGTGCGGCCAAGAATCCATGCCCTACCTGTGCATGTGCCAAACAGTTGTCAGCGAGTTCCCAGATCGACAGCGTCAGCGCTTCTGCCGCCTCATAGGGATACTCCGCTGTGTCACACCTCTGCTGAACCAAGTTAACCAGGTCAACAGCTTCGCTATTGCTCTCAAAGCGCCTCAACTCGCACAATTGCCCGTGCCGGTCATAATGCCGGACCGGATCCAATCCGGTTTGCGTCACACCTTCAGCAGACAGCACCTCGCCGAGTGACATTCGGCTCGCATAGATGCGTGGGTCACCGAGGCCCGGCGGTACGAATTGCGGCGGCACGCCATGTCGAACACGATGCGCGGACGCAATCGCAGCCACTCCGACGAGCAGCGCCGGTTTCACGAATTGCACATCGCTCAGGTCAAGAGTCAGCAGTTCCGAGCCGTCCGCGACAGCGTTCAGCAGATCGTCGCTCTCGGGGAACGGCTCGAATCTGAGTCTCATAGTGAGCGTGAAGCTAGCCAGCAGTCCTGCGCGCGTTCCAAGGATTTTCTCGACCGGGAATGCACACCGGGCGCCGGGTCATTCAGTTCGGCAGTACGGTCGGCGGCTGGTGCGGCGGGCTGGTTCTTGGGCTGTCGGCCGGAATTGCGGGAGGACTGATGAGCAGGTTCACGGGACGGGTGGCGATCGTGACGGGGGCGGCCGGCGGAATCGGGCTGGCGGCGTGCGAACGGTTCGCGTCCGAAGGGGCGACAGTTGTGGCGGTGGATCTGGCCACGACTGACTTGGGCGCGGCGGTGGCGACAGCTGAAGCTCAAGGTGCTGCGGCGCTCGCCGTCGGGGCTGATGTCACCCAGTCCGACGAGGTGGCTGGATACGTGCAAGCGGCGATGGACAACTTCGGCCGTGTCGACGTGCTGTTCAACAACGCCGGCATCGAGGGCACCTACTACCCGATGGTCGACTACCCCGAAGACGATTTCGACCGGGTCATCGCGGTCAACGTGCGCGGCGTCTGGCTGGGCATCAAGTACGCCGTGCCGGCGATGATCGCAGGGGGCGGCGGGGCCATCGTGAACACGGCATCGGTTGCCGGGCTGTTCGGATCTCGCGGCATCTCGCCGTATTCGGCCAGCAAGCACGCCGTGGCCGGGCTCACCAAGTCTGCCGCGCTCGAGCTGGCCACATCAGGGGTGCGCGTGAACGCCGTCTGCCCGGCGCCGATCGAGACGCGCATGATGCGCTCGCTCGAGACATTCATCGGCGGCGAGAACGCCGACGACGTCCGCAAGACGATGGCCGAGCGCCTGCCGGCTCAGCGCTACGGAGAGCCCCACGAAGTCGCCGCGCTGGTGGCATTCCTGGCATCCGACGAGGCCAGCTACATCACCGGCAGCCTCTACCCCATCGACGGCGGCTATTCCGCCGGTCGTTGACGGTGGGTCCGGTCCTCGGTTGCCTGATGATCGTTTGATATCTATATAGCATCATAGTTTGATAACTTGAACACGATGACTGCTGCCATCTTCGTCACGCCCGAGCCGGACGATGCCGACCTGATAGTGATCGGGGAGATCGAACGGCTTCGCCGCGAACTCTCGCACTACGTCGTGGATCGGCCGCGCCGGTGGGTCGGCCATCTCCGGCGCATGAGCTTCGCGCGCGCGGTGCAGGGCTCCAACTGGATCGAGGGGTACCGCGCTTCGCTCGACGATGTGCTCGACACGATCGAGGACGAAGAACCGCTCGACACTGTCGAGGAGACGCGCCTCGCGCTCACCGGCTACCGCGACGCCATGACCTACGTGCTGTCGTTTGCCGAAGACGGAGCTGAGGTGGACGAATCGCTGCTGAAGTCGCTCCACTTCATGATGACCAAGCACGAGCTGCGAGTGCGGCCCGGCCACTACCGCACCGGCGACGTGTGGGTCGAGGACGAGACCGGCACGCGCGTCTACGAGGCTCCGGGCGCTGAGCTCTTGGACAGTCTCATGGGGGCGCTCATCACGTCTCTGCAGGACGACGACGCTGCGCCGGTCATGTTCCGCGCCGCAATGGCGCACCTCAACTTGACGATGATCCACCCGTTTCGAGACGGCAACGGACGCATGGCCCGGGCGCTGCAGACCATGGTGCTGTCTGGCGAAGGCATCGTCTCGCCGGTGTTCTCGTCGGTCGAGGAATACCTGGGGCGCAACACTGCCGACTACTACGCAGTGCTCAGCGAGGTAGGTCAGGGCAGTTGGCAGCCGCAGAACTCGGCGAGGCCCTGGATTCGGTTCATGCTGCGCGCCCACTATCGCCAGGCGTGGACGCTGCGGCGGCGCGTTCACGAGACCGAGTCGCTGTATGACGGCATCTCCCAGCTTGTCGCCCGGCGGCGACTGCCGTCGCGGGCTGTGGGCGTGCTCGCCGACGCTGCACGTGGCCGCAGAATCCGGCGTTCGATCTACATCCGGCTCGTCGAGATGACTGACGGCGACCCGGTCTCTGATCTCACCGCCAGCCGAGACCTCAAGGCCCTGGTCGATGCAGGTGTGCTGGAAGCGACCGGCGCAGGACGGGGCCGCACATATCACGGCTCTCGAGAACTGCAGGAACTCTGGAGAGCGGTGCGCTCGGGCCGCCCTCCGCGGTCGCAGGACGATCCCTACGTGTCGCTCGCTCAGCAGCGACTCCCGGGCATCCAACCCCGCGGCGCCTGAGCGTCACCGCAACGGCGAGCACACGGCCTCTGAGGCTGACGCCGGGAGCGAATCGCGATGGTGGGCCGGGGAGGATTCGAACCTCCGTAGGCGAAGCCGACGGGTTTACAGCCCGCTCCCTTTGTCCGCTCGGGCACCGACCCAGATGAGCAACAAAGCCTAAGGCGCTGTGCCATCGCAGCAACCCGGTGTCGATCAGCTGTCAAGCTCGACCAGCAGATGACAGATGTCGATGTGTGCGGTGACGGCTTGGCTGCCGAGTCGAACGTGTCGTGAGGCGCCAAACAGAATCGGCGGCGCGTAGCGACCGGGCGTGATGGGTCGCTGGCCGACCGTGTTCCACATGCGGTTGATATAGCCGTTGATCCGTGCGATGAGAGTGCCCGGAGCGCCACTGCCGACATAGCCGATCATGAAGCCCGTTTCCTCCGCGTACCCGTAGTTTCCGGTGACGAACCGCGCGAGACCCTTGTGGACGTAGTCGCGAACCCACGCGCCGCCCGGTTCGATCCGCTTGCACTCGATGGCGCGCCCTTCTTGGGCTACCTCGATCCGCAGGTCCGGACGCGTCGCCGTCTGAGCGCTCTGATTTCCTCGAAGGATCTCAGGTGCCACATTGACGTACTGCAAGCACACCGTCAGCAGGGCGAACCGCGAATCGCGGCGGGTGCACTCGCGAATCCATCGATACACCTGCACCGTGCAGTTGTCCTCGTGACTGTCGAACCGATCCCAGCCGTCCGCCCGCCACTTGTCCACCGCAGCCGCGAGCAGTTCCTTGACGCGGGCATCCAGATCCTTCACAACGGCGCGTTGGAGCCACTCGACGGCAGAACCCCTGATGCGGTCGCGCGCCGCGGTGAACAACGACACCTAGCGCGCCCCTGCAACGCCACGGAGAATCGCACCGGTGATCTCCCGCGCGTCGGTACGGGCGGCGCTCGACGACCAGCAACGGCGTTCATCGGGCTTGATCAGCATCACGGACGTCCCGTCAAGCAATACCGCTGACGGCTGCACGATCGCAGCCGGCGACTCCCACGCTCGATCGGCAAGTTCGTCGGTCTGCACAAGTTGCTCCAACTCGAACCCCCTGCCACGATCGGCGGGGTCGGCATGGCACGCGACGACGACATACCCCAGCTTGCGTTCAGCCACCTCGATCGACCAGTCGATGGACTGGTCTTGGCGAAGTACGGAGTCAAGCGTTCGGGCGTACTCAGCCAGTTGTTCTTCCGCCGGCTGCTGATAGGCCACCGAGAGCGGCCCGCGTCGGTGTTCGTCGAGATGGAGCCCCAACCCGTCGCGGACAAGGTCGATTTCGGCCGGCTGAAGGTCGTACGCCGCGAACACAGCGTCGTCCAACCGCGCATGCCATCCTGTTCCGCCCTGTGCTGCCGTCGACACGGTCCGCAAGACATCCCTTCGAAGACCGCCTCGAATCGACGGAACGGGGAGGGACAGATACTCGCCCGGGTGGATCTGTTCTCGCTCGACACCCCACGAGCTCGAGGTCATGAAGTACCAGTACCGGGCAACGGACGAGTTGAGCACACCCGCAACGACCCTCAACTCATCCGCATCTTCCATAGGTGCAGCAATGCCGAACAGCCCCTCAGTGAACGCTGCATCAAAGTCGACATACGCTGCAACGGGCACATCACTGAAGCCCTTCTGCATAAGAACGTGCGGGGCCTGATAGATGCGCTCATCTCTTGGGCGGTGCATCACCCGCTGCTCTACGACGCCGATCAACGCCGAATTGACCCGCAGCGCACCAACCGCACCGGTGTCCAAGGAGGGCCAGCCATATATGGCGGATGCGTCATTCTTGTCACCGAGATTCGCCTGGTAGCCCTGTCCCGACAACCAGCCTCGAGACTCTGCCAGGCCACCGAGTGATGGGAAGCTCTCTTGCAGATAGCGCACAAACTCAAGGTCGCGAGGGCCTCCCCACAAGTACGTCTTCCACAGCAGCGTGGACGACACCGCCAGCTCCGGCGGGATCTCTCGGATGTTCTGCTGAGGTACAACGAAACCTTCGATGGCGGATGAGAGAGGTGTCCGGCGCGGTGCCACATGCACAAGAGGCTGCTC
Organism: Candidatus Poriferisodalis sp.; assembly: GCF_965219595.1. NCBI lineage: Bacteria > Bacillati > Actinomycetota > Acidimicrobiia > Acidimicrobiales > Candidatus Poriferisodalaceae > Candidatus Poriferisodalis > Candidatus Poriferisodalis sp. The sequence goes on along the minus strand of NZ_OZ244781.1, from coordinate 1,383,169 downwards.
TTGGCCGCCCCGGCCCGACTTGGCGATCATCACACAGGCCGGATTGGTGGCGGACCCGAAGACCTCTCGCCGTAGCGCCGAGAGATCGATGACGGTGTCGACCTCAAGCTCCGCGAATACTCGTCGTCGCATGTCCACCGCAGGCTGGGACCTGTTGTGCAGCAGGCCCTTCGCGGGCAGCACCAGCCCGATGTCGCCATCATTCTTCAGCAGCTCGGCTGCACGCCAGAGGAACGCAAGCGCCGATTGCTGATTGGGGACCCTTAAGTCTCGCCGGCGGAGGAATTCTCTCGCCTTCGGCGTCAGAGATCTCTGCCACGGCGGATTCCCGACGATGAGGTCGAATCGCCGGGAAGCCACTGGGTGGTCATCGAAGAAGTCAGACACAACCAAGTTCTTAGACACAAGATTCGGCAGCCGGGCTGTCCGCCAGACGGTCGGTGAATCGACGCGCTCGAGCAGTGCCAGGTACAAGCCGAATGCGGCCACGCCAACGGCAGCCGGGTTCATGTCAACGCCGAAGATGGACTTACTCAGCAGGCTGGACAAGCCGTCGAACGACGGCTGTTGACCGCTAGAGGTGGCCCGGTAAGCGAGACGGCGGAAAGCCTCAGTCAGGAAGATCCCCGAGCCGCACGCGGGGTCGAGCACGATCGGCTCACCAGTCGCTTCCCAAGGGATCAGTTCATCAAGGACCAAGTCGACAACGCCGCGCGGCGTGTAGTACGCCGCGTCCTGCCGCTGGCTCGATTCCAACAGCTGCTCGTAGATCGAGCTGATCAGCTCGGGTGGGATGATCCCGAAGTCGTAGGGCCACAGCGCGCGTTGGCCGCTCGCAATATCGGAGCCGCTGAAGAATGTCTCCAATTCGGCTATTGCCTCCTCCGAAAGTGAAGCATCGTCCAGGGCGACGGTGAACACGTCGCCGTTGAAGTGCTCCGCCAAAGCTTCGAACAGATCGAGCACGGCGGATCTGCCGGCTCGCAGGGCATCGGCGTACGAACCCGCTAGGCCCAGCTCTGCGAGGTGGCCTGGGGAGAGGATCCCCCTGTCTTCGAGGTATCGGATGAAGATGGATCGGCCGAGAATCTTCTCGATTCCCTCGACGGTCAGCCCATGCTCCACTAAGCGCGACCTCAGCGAGCGGAGGTTCCTCAGAAGGCGTGCATCGACTCGCTGCCGACGATTGAAGCTCGAACCGTGCTTGGCTACAGCCTGTCCGGCTTCCAGCCCGAATCTGGTGAACTCCTCCATGACCGATTGCAGAGGCTGATTCGGCCGAGCGCTCTTGAGCACAACCTCACCGACTTCGGTCGTCGCAGGCGGTGGGGCGACGCAGTTGATTGCCGCGATCTCTGAGCGACTGGCCGCGATGAGCAGCGGCACCCTGCCGAAGTTCCACAGGCGTCGTTGGGTCGCGAGAACATCGCTTCTTGTGTCCACACCTACGAACGCGACGAGCGGAACTGCGCCCCGGAAGTACGCCGCTTCTACGCCACACCTGTCTCGCAGGTCCTGCCACACGTAGTCGCGGGCGCCACGGTCACCCGCGCGGCCCGAGACGTATCCGGGGGCATCGAGGTAGCCGAGCTGCTCGGCGGCGCTGTCAACGAGATCGAGCGCCACCATCGAACCCTCCATGTCGACGTCAAGGTTGGCTGGCCTTCTGCCCGAGTCAACCACAGGAAGTCTGGAGTCTGGGTCATCGATGATTCCACTGAGTTTCTGGATTTCTGACGAAGAACCAGTGCTTCGTCGCTAGGTTGCGGTCATGGCTTCATTCGATGTTGTCTCCAAGGTGGACATGCAGGAGATCCGCAACGCGGTGGATCAGGCGTCCCGCGAGATCGCCAACCGTTACGACTTCCGCAACACCGGCAGTGCCGTGGAGCTGGGCGAGGGCGTCATCAACATGCGATCGAGCACTGAGGATCGCCTCACAGCGATGCGCCAGGTGCTGGAGGAGAAGCTGGTGCGTCGCCAAGTCAGCCTGAAGGCCGTCCAGTATGGCAACGTCGAGGAGGCCGCCGGCGGCTCAGTGCGTCAGGCGGCTGCCCTGCAAGCCGGCATCTCATCGGACCGGGCCCGTGAGCTGAATAAGTTCATCAAGGGTCTCAGCATCAAGGGCGTGCAGTCACAGACCCAGGGCGACCAGCTGCGGGTGAACTCGAAGAAGCGTGACGACCTGCAAACCGTCATCGCCGAGCTCAAGGAAGGCGACTTCGACGTTCCCCTGCAGTTCGAGAACTTTCGCGACTGACACCGGCCTGTCGCGCCGTGGGGTTGGGTTAGTCGGTGATGGTGATGGTGTAGGTGCTGATGTGGCCGAGTGTGTAGCCGGGGCCGTTGAGCAGGCGCAGGACGATGGTCTCGTTGGGTTCTCGGGTGCGGTCGTTGACGGGTCTGATTGTGGGGAGTCGCCAGTAGCCGTAGGCGGGGGCGGTGGTGGGGGCGGTGATGGTGCCTTGCCAGATGCCGTCTTGGTCGTTGTCGTGGAGGGTGTAGGGATGCTGCCAGGTGATCTGGTAGTCGGCGCCGAGGGTGGCTGTGGAGGCGTTGGCGTCGATGGCGAAGTGGATGGTGATGGGGGCTGCGGGGGCGGGGCTGATCGTGAAGGAGGGGTAGCGGGCGATGTCGTGCTCGCTGACCGAGCTCGACTGGTGGACGAACGAGACGCGCGGCGTGGCGGGGGTGGCGTCGTCGTCGACGATGGTCAGGGTGAACGCTGTCGGCGATCCCAGCAGGTAGCCGGCGCTGCCGGCCGGGGCGGTCAGTGTCAGCACGACGGTCTCGTCGCCTTCGTTGGCTGTGTCGTCGGTGATGGGGATGTGGACGGCGGCGGTGGTGTCGCCGGCCGGCACGGTGACGGTGCCGGTGGGGGCGGTGTAGTCGATGCTGCGGGTCGCGGTGCCGCTGATCGTGTAGCGCACGGTGATGGGCGCGGCGGGCGCGGGCTGCACGGTGAGGGTCACCTGGTGGGTGCCGGCGTTCTCGCTTGCCTGGTCGGCTGCGGTCGCGAATGCTGCCGTGGGCGACACGTCCTGGTCGGTGATCGTCAGGGTGTGGGTGCCGCGGGCGCCGATCTGGTAGCCGGCGCCGCCGGTCAGCGTCAGGATCACGGTCTCGTCGGGCTCCTGGCGGAAGTCGTCGATGACGGTGACGGCGATGTCGACGAACGCGGCGCCGGCCGGCGCGCTCACCGATCCGGTTGCGGTGAAGTCGGTGCCGCGGGTCGCGCTGCCGCCGACCGTGTACGCGACGGTGACGGGGCGGTGCGGCGCCGGGCTGAGGTTCACCCGCACCCGGCGGATGCCTGAGCTCTCGTCGGCGCTGGATGCCGTGGCGGCGAACTGCGCGGTGGGCACGTCGTTGTCGCGCACCGTCACCGTCGCCGCGGCCGGCGTCCCGACGACGTAGCCGCTGCCGGCGGTCAATGTGACGGTCACCGACCCGTCGGCCTCGTCCGCGCTGTCGTTGTGCGTGGGGATGCTGATGGTGGCGCCTGTGCCGCTGAGCGTGCGCGTCTTGTTCGGCCCGAGCCGTCCCGAGGACACGAACTGGCCGTTCTGTGTGACGGTGTAGCGCACCGAGACCGTGCCCGACGGCGCCGGGCTGGCCGACACCGCGAACGTCGCCGCGCCGCCCTCGTCCACCGCGGACCCGGCGGTGACGGTCACCTGCGGCACGCCGGCCGTGTCGTTGTCGGTGATCGTCAGCGTGTGCGTGCGCCGGGCGCCGAGGTCGTAGCCCGCCCCGGCCGCCAGCGTCAGGATGACCGTCTCGGCGCTCTCAGCAGCGCTGTCGTCGGCGACCGCCACCGGGATCGTCGCGGCGCCCGACGGGCCGACGGTCACCGTGCCCGTGTTGGAGGTGACCCCTGAGATCGTGTAGTCGCTGCCGCGCACCGCCGTGCCCGACAGCGCATACGACACCGCGGTGGCCTGCGCGGGCGCAGGGACCAGCCGCACCGTGACATTGCGGGTGCCGGCCGACTCGGCCGCCGTCGAGGTTGCCGCCGCGAACTGCGCTGCGGGCACGTCGTCGTCGCGCACCGTCACCGTCGCAGAGCTCGGCGTCCCGACGACATAGCCGCTGCCGGCGGTCAACGTGACGGTCACCGACCCGTCGGCCTCGTCCGCGCCGTCGTTCAGTGTGGGGACGCTGATGGTGGCGCCTGTGCCGCTGAGCGTGCGGGTCTTGCCCGAGCCGAGCTGCCCCGAGGCGACGTACCGGCCGTTCTGGGTGACGGTGTAGCGCACCGAGACCGTGCCGGCCGCCGGCGGGCTGGCCGACAGCGTGAACGTCGCCGCCGCGCCCTCGTCCACCGCGGGGCCGGCTGTGACGCTCACCTGCGGCGCCGGGGGCGGCGGCGGGGGCGGCAGCGGCCCGCGTTCGTTGTCGGCGATGGTGACGGTGTAGGCGGCGATGGCGCCGAGCGTGTAGCCGGCGCCGTCAAGCAGGCGCATCACGATCGTCTCGTCGCGCTCGCGGACACTGTCGTCGACGAAGCGGACCGTGGGCAACCGCCAATAGCCATAGGCAGGAGCGGTAGCAGGAGCGGTGACGGCGCCCTCCCAGACGCCGTCCCCGTCGTCGTCGCGCAGCGTGTAGGGATGCTGCCACTCGATCCTGTAGTCGGCGCCGAGAGCGGCGGTGGACGCGTTCGCGTCGATCGCGAAGCGGACCGTGAGAGGTGCTGCGGGGGCAGGGCTGATCGTGAAGGAGGGATAGCGGGCGATGTCGTGCTCGCTGACCGAGCTCGACTCGTGGACGAACGAGACGCGCGGCAAGCCGGCAGTGTCGTTGTCGACCACGGTCAGCGTGTGCGCAGGCACAGCAGCGCCCACCGTGTAGCCGCTGCCGCCCGTCAGCGTCAGGATGACCGTCTCGGCGCTCTCAGGCGTGCTGTCGTCGGCGATCGCCACCGGGATCGTCGCAGTGCCCGAGGGGCCCACCGTCACCGTGCCGCTGTTGGACGTGACCCCTGAGATCGTGTAGTCGCTGCCGCGCACCGCCGTGCCAGACAGCGTGTAGGCCACCATCACGCTCGAAGACGGCGCCGGAACCAAATTCACCGTGATGCTGCGGGTGCCGGCCGACTCGGCCGCGGTCGACGTCGCCGACGCGAAGTCCGCCACCGGCACCGCCGCGGCGCCGGCGATCCTGAACACCGGCGACATGGCATACAGCGGCCGCTGCTGGGAGCGGGCGCTGTGGCCCTCGTGCATGAACGCCCACGTCACATCATGCGACGCGGCACGCGACACGGTGCTGTTGCCCAGCGGGTAGCTGTACGCCTCGCAGGAGTTTCCGGTGCCCGTCCACGCCTGATGGGCCTGCCCCGCCGTCACCCCCACAGCGATGCTGCGGCTGCCGGTCTCGCTGCGCGGATCGTCGACGCCCCAGCCGCCGGTCACCCCGCTGCCCGAGGCCACCGCCTGATCGCACAAGTCGGCGTAGTTGTTCGCCAGCTTCGCGCCGCCCAGCCACCAGACCGGCGTGCCCGCCGTATTGCCTGCGTTGGGGACGGTGGACCCGTCAGCCCACACGTCGCCTGCTGCGTTGAAATGGCCGGTATGGCCCGACGCCAAGCCGACATGCACCCGCGCGGTGGTCCCCGTCGAACCCGAAGAGCTGCGGGTCGACGCGAACGCCTTGAAGAACCCCGCATAGGCCACGATGTCCGCGTGGCCGCCCGACGCCAGCACATTGCGGACGAACACGTCGTAATCGGCGATGTCCGACGACGCGGCATCACGCGTGGTGGAGGTGCGGAACAGCAGCCGGAAGTCGTCGCCCGCCCCCAAACCCGACGGCGCCAGCCCCCACGACGACGGCACCGTGATATCGCCCGTCTCGTCATCGACCACCACGAACCCGAACGGCCCGCCCGTCACCGCCCCCAACGTCGCGCCGCCCCCGCCGCCGGGCGCCCGGGCGCCCGAGCCGTAGCCGATCACCACATAAGGCTGGGTGCGCACCGCGTTGTTCACCGGCGAGAACCGCAACACAGCCGTCGTGGCGCCCGCCGAGAACCGCACCGCCGGATTCTGGGCGCTGTGCGGATTCGAGGTCACAAGCGCCACACCGGCCTGCGTGGCGGGATGCAAGCCGAAGCTGTAATCCGAGCCTGCCGCCGCGCCCTGCACGCTCAGCGGCACCGTCACCGTCTCAGAACCCGTCAAGGCCCGGCCCAGCGCGACCGTCACGTCCTTGCGGCCCGACGCACCCGCAGCGCCCTCGACCACGTCGCCGCCAGCCGCCGACAGCGTCACCGTCACCGGCGCCGCCGCGGTGTCGTCGTCTGTGACCGTGACCGTCGCCGACGCCACCGTCGTGCCCGACAGGGTGCCGGCCACGGTGACCGTCTCGTCGTTCTCGACGGCGCTGTCGTCCGTCGGGGTCAAAGTGAACATGCCGGTGCCGGTCCGGGCGCCCGCGGCGATCGGGATGCTGAACGTCGACGGCGCCGCCGTGAAGCCGACCACGCCCGCGCCGCCTGAGCCCGAAACCATCACCGCCACCGACTTCGCGTCCGCGAACCGGGTCGTGCCCTGAACGGTCGCGGTGACGGTGATCGCAGTGGCGCCGTCGCCCTCGCCCACGCTGGAGTCGTCGACCGACAGCGCGATGTTCGTGGGGGCCACGTCATTGTCGTTGATCGTGATCGTCGTGGCCGCGGTGGCGCCGGGGTCGTAGTCGGCGCCGTCGGTGATCGTGAGCACGATCGTCTCGGGCCCCTCAGCCAGCACGTCGTCGACGACTGTCACCGTGATGCTGCCCGCAGTAGCGCCCTGCGCGAAGCTGACCGTGCCGTTCAGCGTCCCATGGTCAGCCGCTACCGCAGAGCCGCCGACGGTGTAGGACACGTTCAGCCCGCCAGAGGGCGCGGCGGCCGACAGGCTCACGGGCACCGTCACGGTGCGGCTGCCCGCCGCCTCTGCCGCGCTGTACGTCGCAGCCCCGAACGACGCAGTCAGCGCCGCGGGCGCGGCGCTGGCGATCGTGAACGTCGACGGTGTGCCGCTCACCGAGAACGCGCCGCCCGAGCCGGTGCTGCTGTGGCCCGACCGCAGGCTGATCCCGGCGGTCTCGCCGGTCTCGGGATGCACCGAGTCGTTGCGCGCGCTGACCCGGATCACGGCGTTGCGCACGCCGCTGCCGCCGGCGATCGTCAACGCAGGCGTCGCGCCGGACAGGCCCGTGCACGACACGCCCGTGCCGTGGCAGGTGATCGTGTAATCGCTGCCCTGCGTCGCGGTGCCAGCGGGCGCGAAGTTGACCGTCACGGTCTCGCCCGGCGCCAGGTTCCGGCCGGGGTCCACGGTGTAGTCCAGGCTGGCCCCTTCGCTCACCGTGCCGCCGCCGCCGCTCGCCGACACCGTCATGGCGTCGTTGTCGGCGACCGTCACGGTCGCTGTGTCGGCTGTGCTGCTGACGGTGTAGCCGGCGTTGGTCAGCACCCGCACCGTCACCACAGCGTCGGCCTCGTCAGTGCTGTCGCCAGAAGTGGTCACCGTGTGCGTCTTGGACGTCTCGCCCGCAGCGAACGAGATGGTCTTGAGCCCTTCCTGGGCGTCGGGCACCATGTCACGGCCGTCTTCCTCGGAGACGAACAACCGCACCGTCAACACGTTCGGCGGCGCCGGATCGGCGCTCACCGCGAAGCTCAGCGCAGTGCCCTCGGCCACCGACGTCTGTGTGGTGGTCACCGACACGACCGGGTCGCTGGCCCGCACGAAGACGGGCGACAGCCCGTAGAAGCGGCGCGTCGCAGTGCGCGACGCTGTCTGGCCGCTGCCCAGCGGCGCCCGGCCGCTGCCGGAGTCGTTCAGATAGCCGACCGTGACGTTCGACGAGCCCAGCGGATTCGACGACCGCGCGCCCGCGGCTGTGGACCCGGTGAAATAGCCGTCGGCGTCGACGCTCACCACAGTGCCCGACTCGTCTCGGGGCACGCTCTGCGACGACGGCGTCTCAGTCGCGATCCACTCGCCGCGGAACTGCCCGTTGTCGGTCGCCACCCGCTTGGTGGCGTCGCCGGTCTCGCCCAGCCAATAGAACGGCATCGTCGCAGACCCCGTCACGCCCGCGTGGTCCCGCAGATGCACCCCGGAGGTGGAGCCCAGAACGGTGAAGAACCCCGCATAGGGCACGACGTCTGCGTGGCCCTCCGCCAGCAGCCCCCGCACGAACGCGTCATACTCCGCGATATCGGTCGACGACGCATCGCGCTCGGCCGAGGACACGAACACCAGCCGGAACCGCGGCTCGCCCTGACCCAGCACACCGCTGGGCGCCAGCGCCCAAGACTGCGGCACCACAACATCGCCGGTCTCGTCGTCAGTGATCACCCAGCCCACCGGACCGTCCGACGGCGCCGCGAAGTCGACGCCGGACCCAGACGGCGCCCGCGCACCGGCGCCGTAGCGCACCAGCACATACGGCTGCGTGCGAGTGCTGTCATCGACCGCGGCGAACCGCAACACCGCCGACGAAGCGCCGCCTGTCAACACGACCCTGGGCGCCTGAGCGCTGTCAGACCCCGCCACCGACAGCGCCACGCCAGCCTGCGTCGCGGGATGCAGCGCCAGCGTGTAATCAGACCCAGCCGACGCCCCCACCACATCCAGCGGCACCGCCACCAACTCGCCCGACACCAAAGCACGAGACAGCGTCAACGTCACATCGGCGACGCCGCCGTTCTCCGCCACCGCGGCCGCCGAAGCGCTGATCGACACCGTCGTGTCGTCATCGTCAGCGAGAGCCACCGACGCCGGCGCCACCGCCGCGATGCCCGCCCCGCTGCCCGACACAGCGATCACCTCGTCGAACTCGTCAGCAGAGTCGTCCACCGGCGTCACCGCAAAAGTCGTCGTGCTCGACACCGCACCGGCCGCCAACGTGATCGCAGCCGGCGCAGTCGCCGTGTAGTCCACCGCAGCAGCGTTGCCTGATCCGGCTGTGGTCACGTTCACGGTGCGCGGCGTGCCGTAACGCGTCGAGCCGTTCACCGTCGCAGTCACCGTCACCGTCTGAGCGCCGCCGCCCTCGCTCAACGACAACGGCGACACGCTCAACGTCACCCCAGACGGGGCTGCGTCGTCATTGGTCACGGCCACGCTCGCGCCTGTGACCGTCACAGGCGAAGTACCCGAGATCTGCGCCGCGCCGTCGGACTCAAACCACACGTTGTCGTCCGGCGTGAGCGTGAACATCCCCGTGGCCGATGCCATCTCGGCCGGGATCGTGACGCTGAACCCCGACACCTGCGCGAATCCCACCTGGCCCATGGCGTCGTGGCCTGTCACGCTCACAGCCACCGCCTGCGCGGTGCCGAACGTCGTCGAGCCGTTCACCGTCGCGGTCACGCTGATCGACTGCGCGCCGCCGTTCTCGGTGACCGACGTCAGGCTCGCGGTCAGGGTGATCCCCGTGGGCGCAGCGTCGTCGTCGGTCAGCGCGATCGGCGCCGCCGGCGCGCTCACCGTCACCGTCGAGTCGCCGACCACACTGAGGTCGATCAGCATGACCGAGTTGTCCGACTCGTCGACCGCGTCGTCGTCGGGCACGAGCAAGAAAGACGAACTGCCCGTCCGCGCGCCCGCCGCGATGATCACATAGACATCGGCCACCTGCCCCATGTCCACATAATTCGCCGACGCCGTGTCCGCACGCGACGACACCGACACCTTCACCGTCTTCGCGGTGCCGAACCGCGTCGAGCCGTCCACCGTCGCCGTCACCGACACCACAGTCGACCCCGCACCCTCCGACACCGTGCTGAGACCCGTCGACAGGCTGATACCGGTCGGCTTCGCGTCGTCGTCGTTCACCCTCACCGAAACGCTCGGCATCGACGGCGTGCTCGGCGTGTAACGACTGCCGTCGCCGTTGCCCGACGAGATCGAATGCGTGACCGTCACATCGCGGCGGTCGCCCGGGTTGTCGATCACGTCCTGGTCGCCGCGCACCGTCACCGTCTGGGCCGTGCCCCAGTTGCCCGACGTGCCCGACGTGAACACGAGATCCACCGACGACCCCCACGTCGACCCGCCATCGTCGCTGACCTGCGCACCGTCAGGCGCCGTGGCCGTGATCGTCACATTGCTCACGGGCTGGGTGGCCAGCACCACCGTGTAGTCGTCGGTGTCGCTGCGGTCCTCGGTCACCGTCAACGGACCGCCCGCGACCGTCACCGCCGCGATGTCATCATCGGTCACGTCCACATCGACGTTCGCGACCGAAGTGGACGCCGTGTACTTGCCGCCGGTGTCGCCGGTCTGCACCGACTGGGCGACGGTCAGCTCCCGCTTGTCGCCGGCGTTGTCGATGTCGTCGTCCTCGCCGCGCACCGTCACCGTCTGGGCCGTGCCCCAGTTCGACGGCGTGAACGTCAGATCCAGCTGCGACACCCACGCCCGGCCCCCCGCAGGGCCGTCCACCTCCACACCAGCGGGCGCCGCCACACGCACCACCACGTTGGTCAACGGCTCGCTGGTCAGCCTCACCGTGTAGCTGTCGGTAGCCGTGGTGCCGTCCTCAGACACCGTCAAAGGACCGCCCGCGACCGTCACGCCCGCGGTGTCGTCATCGGTCACCGTCACCGAAACGGCATCGATGGCAGTGCTCGTCGTGTAACTGCCGCCGTCGCCGTTGCCCGACGTGATCGCATGGCCGATGCTGACCGCGCGCCGGTCACCGGCGTTGTCGATGTCATCGCGAACGCCGCGCACATGCACCGTCTGCGCCGCCGACCAGATGCCCGAACCCGACGGGTTGAACGTGAGGCCCCGCGACGAATGCCATGTCGTCCCGCCGTCGGTGCTGACCTGCGCGCCCGCCGCCGCCGTCGCCGTGACCACCACATTGTTCAGCGGCTCGCTGGTCAGCCTCACCGTGTAGCTGTCGGTCGTCGTGGTGCCGTCCTCAGACACCGTCAAAGGACCACCCGCGACCGTCACGCCGGCAGTGTCGTCGTCGGTGACGTCCACGTCGACGTTCGCCACTGCCGTGGACGTCGTGTACTTGCCGCCGGTGTCGCCGGTGTGCACTGTCTGGGTGATCGTCACGTCGCGTTTGCCGCCGGCGTTGACGACGCTGTCGTTCACGCCGCGCACCGTCACCGTCTGGGGCGAGTTCCAGTCCTGCGGCGTGAACGTCAGATCCAGCTGCGACACCCAGCTGCTGCCCGCCGCCGGGCCGTCCACCTCCACACCCGCCGCCGCTGCCGCCCGCACCACCACATTCGAGAGCGGCTGCGAATCGAGCCTCACCGTGTAGGTGTCCGTACCGCCGTTCTCGACGACGACCGTGCTCCCGCCCGACTCGACAACCGTCACCCCCGCAGTGTCGTCGTCGTTGATCGTCACTGCCACGCTGGTCGTAGTGCCCGCGGTCACGCCGGCGGGCAGCGTGCCGAGCTCCAGGGTGAGCGTCTCGGCGTCCTCGGCGATCATGTCGTCGACAGCGGTGAACGTCAGCGTGCCCGACGTATCCCCCATCGCCACCGTCACGGGGCTCGGCAGCGTGTAATCGCCAGCCGACGCCGACGCGGCCGGAGACGACGCCACCCGAACCGGAATGCTCAACGCCGACGGCGCCGCCCCGCCGAGCGTCACCGTCACCGTCAGCGTGCCGCCCTCAGCCACCGACCCGCCGCCGGACACGCTCAGATCCGCGGTCACCGAGCCCGTGCCGGTGTCGCTGTCGTCGGCGACGCGGATGGAAGCCTGCGAAGGGTCGCCGACGCGGTAGCCGCTGCCGGGCTGAAGGGCGGCGGTGATCGTTCCGTCGTCGTCGGCTACGTCGTCGTCGACGATGGGAACCTGATGGGTCAAGATCGCCCCGGTGGTGAACGTGACGGTCTGGTCGCCCTCGTCGCCCGCAGCCACGAAATCGCCGGTCTCGGAGATGCGCAGCGTCACATCGGTCGACGACGACGGGACCATGTCGCCCTGCACGGTGAAGACGGCGGGCGAGGCGCCCTCGGTGACCGCGCCTGTGCCGGCGACGGTGACGGTGTAGGTCGGGCCGCCGGCGAACTCGTCGTCGTGGACATGCACCCACACCGGCGTCGTGCCATACGCGGCAATGGGCGCCCGCGTGCCGTTGGTCACCGCCGCGGCGGTCAGGCTCAGCTCGACCAGCCCGTCGTCGGCGTCGGCGCCGGCGCCGGTCTCGTCGGGCGCGGTCACCCACACCGTCTGAGGGATCCACCAGTTCTCCTGCGAGAACGACAGAGCCGTCTGGGTGCCCGAAGCGCCCAGATCGGCGTCGGCCACCACGGCGCCGCCGCCCGACACGTCCACCCAGAACCGCCCCGCTTCGGCCGGCCGGCCGGCCAAGCGCACGTTGAAGCCCACAGCGTCGCCGCCCTCGTCGGCGAACAGCACCGCGCCATCGCCGCTGAACGTCTCGCCGTCCGACGACACCACGATCCCCTCGGAGCGGTCGTCGTCGAGCACCGCCGCCGTCACCGACGGCCCCGCACCCACGGCGCTGTACACCGAGCCCGTCGTGGACACGCTGTGGGTGACCGTCACCGACTCGTCGACCGCGTCGTCGTCGTCCACCGGCGCCAGCGTCACCGTCTGAGGCACATCCCAGTCGTCCGCGGTGAACACCAGACCGGGGTGGGTCGTGACCGCGTTGCCGTCATCGTCGCGGCCGAACCCCACCGCTGCGGTGTCGCCGCTGACCGGCGTCACCGTCACCACCTCACCCGCAGCAGGCGCTGCCTGCAGCACTACCTCATAGGTCGCCGCCGCCAAGCGGCCGAGCCTGGCGCCTCCGCCGTCTCCTGTGTCCACCACACGACGCGCAGCACCCTGCACACCCTCCACCAACTCCAAGCCCCGCTCCGACACCCGCACCCCCGCGTCGTCGTCGAGCACCGTCACCGCCACCGACGCCACATCAGCAGCCGTCAACGCGGTGTAGGCGGCCGAGCTCCCCGCGGTGACGCTCGGCCTCTTCCAGGTGACGGTGAGCTCCTCGTCGTCGAAATCGCCGTCGTCCGGGGCTTTCACGCCGATCGTCTGCCAGGTCTGCCAGTTGCCCGATGTGCCGCCGGTGAAGTCCAGCGTCTTCTTCGGAGAGGTGATCCCCTCGGGAAACACCGGCTCTATCCGCACGGTCACGCCGCTGCCGGGATCGGCGTCCAGGCGGACCGCGATCTCATGGTCGCGCGCTCTGCCGTCGGTTCTGCGGGGCAGCTTCTCGCCCCGCTTCGCTCCCTCGATCACCGTCAACGACCCCGGCACTACCGTCACGCCCGCCGACATGTCGTCGTCTTCGATGCGCACCGTGAACGTGCGCACCACGGTCCCGTCGGGGTGCGCCCTGCCGTAGCCGGAGGTCATCGTCACCGTCACGGTCACCATCTCGTCGCCGAAATCGTCGTCGTCCTTGGCGGCGAAGCCGACTGTCTGGGTCCCCCGGTATGTGAGTTCGCGGGCGCCGGCCGACTTCTTGAACGTGAGCGTCACTTGGCCGTCGTCGTTGTCGTCTCCCGCCAAGGCGAGCTTGGCGGGATCGCTCACCGCCACAGTCACCACCACATCGCGGGCGCTCTTGGGCGGCTCGCTCAACTCGACCGCCACCTGATGCACGGTCGGGTCGCCTTCTTGGATCGTCGCCCAGGCATCGTTGGCGGTCAGCTCCGCCTTCTTGCCCTCGGTCTCGAGCCCCTCGAACTCGATGCGCTTGCCGCCATCGCCGGTCTCGCTGCCACCCGCCTGGCGGACGATCAGCCGGTCCTTGGGCAGCACATGCACCCGCGCAGTCCGCGGCCCGGGACTCAGCCCGACGCCGTCGGGCGTGGCCGGATCGGCGTCGACGCCCGCCGAGCCGTCCGGCGAGAACACCGACAACAGCTCCACATCCAGATAACGCCGCCCAGTCGCACGGCTCGCGTCGTCCCTGGACATGAGCTTGAACACCCCCCCAGTGCTCAGGCTCGCAGGCGCGGCGAAGGTCACGATGAACTCCGCGCCGTCCACCTTCGACTCGTCCACATCGTCGGTGGAGGGGTCGTCCACAGGCCCCTCGACACGGATGCTGCCAGACCTGTCGACCGTGTAGTGCTCGCCATGGACGCCGCCGGTGATCCGAACACGAGCAGCCACCATCTCGCCCGCGGCGTTCCTGTTGCCCTTGAGCGTGAACTGGGCGGACCCCCCTTCCTCGATCACCCGCGGCTGCTCGAGGCTCGGGCCGCCCGCATCCGCGAACCAGCCCGCCGTCAGCCCCGGCGTGGCGTCGTCGTCGGCCACATACGCGCGCATGTCGGGCAGGGCGATCCCGTCGTCCACCCCGCCCGTGGCAGTGCCGGCCGCATACGGAGAGCTGGTGCGGAACGCCGACGAGTCGTCCGCAGCGCCCCGTATCGAGTGGCCGATCAGCACGTTCTGCTCGCTGTCGGCGTCGTCGTCGGCCTCGGGATACACCGTCACGAACTGCGGCGTGCCGAAATTGCGGCGCGTGAACTCCAGCACCGCCTCCCCCGCAGGCGCGATGCTCCCGCCCGTGAACACCTTCAGCAGGCCCACATCGGGCGAGGTCACCACCACACGCGCCACCACCGGATCCGCCGACGGCGTGCAGCGCGGCAGATCCGCGGTGTAGGGGTCGTAATCGCACGCCGGCAGAGCCGCAGACGACCCCGACGGGTCGTGGCTCAAGCTGATTCCGTAGCGCGCCGACGCGCCGCCCTCGGCGATGAACACCCGCGGCTGGGTGAACACCAGCGTCGGCGGGTCGGACTCGGTGATCGTCACCGTGTGCCCCGTCCGGCTGCCCAGGTTGTAGTCGTCGCCGTCGGTCAAGGTCAGGATGATCGTCTCGCCCGCATCAGAGGCGTTGTCGGCGGTGATGGCCACGTCGAAAGCGGCCGAGGCGGCGCCCGCGGGCATCGTGAACGAACCGCTCAGCGCGGTGTAATCGCTGCCCGCCGTCGCCGTGCCCCCCGTCGAGGTGTACGACACCGAGTACGCGGCGTCCAACGCACGCGACGCGTCGACCCGCACAGATACCGTCGCGCCCTCCCGGCCCTGCGACACCGACGCCGCGAACTCCACATCCGGCGGCGGATCCGCCTCGGCCAAGGTGACGGTATGCGTCTTCTGGCCGCCCAGGCTGTAATCGTCGCCGTCGGTCAAGGTCAGGATGATCGTCTCGCCCGAGTCGTCGGGGCTGTCCTCGGCGATCGGGATCTCGATCTCGGCGGAGGTCTGCCCAGCGCGAATCGTCACCGGGCTCGTCGGCGCCGTGAAGTCCCCCGACTGCGCCGAACCCGCAACCGTGAACGCCACAGCGGTGTCCTCCGCCACCGCCCGGGGTGCCTGCACCGTCACCGTTGCCGTCGTGCCCTCCTTGGCCGTCGAGACCGCATCTGAGAACTCGACCGACGTCGCGTCGAAGAGAGTGATGGTGTGACGCACCTGGGTCGTCTGGCGCGTGTTCGGGCCCGCGTCGTAGCCGTCGCCGTCGACGAGCGTCAGGATGATCGTCTCGCCGGCGTCGCTGTCGGTGTCCGCGGTGACGGGGATGCTGAGCGTCGCGGTGGTGTCGCCGGCGCCGAACCGCACCGGGCTCGTCGGCGCCGTGTAGTCCGCTGACGTCGCGGTGCCGCCCAACGTGAACGTCACATCGGTCGCTTCCGCGAACGCATGCGACGCCCGAACCGTGACCGTGACCGTCTCGCCCTCGACGCCCTGCGACGTCGCCGCAGCGAATTCCACATCGGGAAGATCCCTGATGGTGACCGTATGCGTCGTCTGGCTGCCCAGGTCGTAGCCGTCGCCGGCGACAAGAGTCAGCACGATCGTCTCGTCGGCCTCGTGATTGTCGTCGGTGAGAGTCCGCAAAACTATTTCACCCTCAGTCTCCCCCTCCAGAATCGTCTCACTCGAGATCGATGTGGCCGTGACGATGGTGTAATCAGAGCCGCGCACCGCCGTGCCGCCCAACGTGAAGCTCACGACAGTGTCCGCCTCGACCGCGCTCTCGGCCTCGACAACGATGGTGCTGTAGTACGGGAACTCGAACGGCTGCCCCTCGAAGCTCCTGGAGCTGGCGGTCTTGAACTGCACCACCGGCACCGCAGCGCCGTCGTCGTCGGTCACGGTCACCGTCGCCTCCGACGCGCTGCCGATCTGTGCCTCGCTGGGCTGGCTGAGCTGCGCTTTGAACGTCTCGGCGCTCTCGCCGGTGTCGTCGTCGACGATGTCGATGGTGACCGTCTTGGAGGTGTCGCCGGGGGCGAACTGGAGGTAGCCGGCGTTGGCGGTGTAGTCGTCGGGGTGGGTTGCGGCGCTCGCGCCTGTGCCGTCGGCGGTGGTCCAGTACACCGACGCGGGCACCAGCGTGGTACCGGTCTTGGTGACGGTGAGCGTGGCGGTGCCGTCGCCCTCGCCGGCGGTCGCCGTTGCAGGGCTGAACTGGAACGAGGGCGCATCCGCGTCGTCTTCGATGATGCCGATGGCGCTGCCCTTGGTGGGGTCAATGATCGGCGCGTTGGTGCCGGTGGGTGCGCCGAGGGTGACGGTGAGGTAGTGGTCGCCTTCGTAGGTGCTGTCATTGGTGGTGTTGACGGTGAAGGTGTTGCTGGTTTGGCCTTGCGCGATCACTACCGTGCCGGCGTCGTTGTCGTAGTCGGCGCCGGTGCCGCCGGAGGTGCCGGCGGCGATGATGTGGGCGGGGTCGGAGGTGACGCCGCGCCCGTCGGCGAGGGTGTAGGGGACGGTGATGCCGCCTGCGGGGGCCGCATCTGGGATCGTGACGGTGAAGGTGATCGGGCTGCCCTCGGCGGCTTGGGCGGTTTCGATGGAGGCGCCGCCGACGACGGTGAACTCTCGGGTGGACAGCGCATACAGCGGAAGCAGTTCACCGTGGGAGGGCGCGGTGGCGCAGTTCTGCGCGTTGGTAGCCGGTCCCAACGGCGTGAGGGTGGCGTCGCCGAGCTTGCCGATGTTCACGTTTGACGAGCCGGCTCTGAGGTGGTGCGCGGTCCCCCCGCAGCTATCTCGGCGCTGCCCGTCGAATTCGGAACCGGTCCAGTAGCCGGACGCGCTGATCGTGGCCGCGCTGGCGTCGGCGTGCTTGGGGTTGGCCTCGTCATCCCAGTCGCCGTCTAAGAAGTCGGCTGTGTCGTCGGCGGCTTTGGCTCCGCCCATCCAGTAGATGGCGGCGTTGTTGCCGGCATCTTCCAGCTTGGCGTTGTTCGTGGCGTTGCCGCCAGGGTTGTCGGTGGCGGAGTTGGCGCTGATCACCGCGGCGAAGTGGTCTGCGTAGGGCTTGAGGTCCGGCACCCCACCCTGCTTCAGCTGGTCGCCGGTAATCTCGGCTCGGACGAAGTCGTTGTAGTAGGCGTAGCCGACTTCGGAGGCCGCGGTGGTGGCCGTGGTCACATACAACAGCCGGAACTTGTCGCCGATCGTCAGCCCGGGCGGCAGCAGGGGCCAGTCCCGAGGCACCTGTCCGAGCGATGGGTCGATGCCGTCCAGGCCCTTGTCGGTGATGCCGAACCACCCTTGCGCGCCGGCGGGCTGCGCTCGAATGCCGCCGCCGAGGTTGCCGTCGACAGGGGCGCTGCTGAGCGGATTGTCGGTGTCGGAGTCGAACAGGTAGAAGTCGTTGGGGAACGTGACCGCGAACGCCTCGTCGTAGGTCTCGCCGTCGTCGAAGCCGTCTTTGGCGTGCACGACGATGGTGGCGGCCTGCGCGCCGGCGCCGCGGAACTCGACGTAGCGGAAGCCGACGTGGTTGGGGGTGTACCGGTTGGAGTGCTCATAGGACACGCCGGTGCCCGTCGCGGTCATGACGAAGTCGTTGTGCTGGGGCGGCCAAGCGACGTTCGCGCTGGCGCGCACGCCGCGGTAGTCGTTCGTGACGACCCTCCGCTCGCCGATGTCGTTGGGCCAAGCGCCGCCGTGGTCGGGCGGGTCCAGCTCGCCTTCCTCCTCGGTCGGCTCCTCGATCACCGGTATGTTGCCGTTGGCGACCGCCTCGAGGCGCAACGGCACACGCACATACTCGCCTTCGACCAGGGCGCGGCTCAAGGTGAGCGTCAGGGTGCGGTCCACCAGCGTCGCGTCGCCCTCCACCATCACCCGCGAGATGTTCTCGGCGGTCGCATCGTTGTTCGGGTCGCGCACGCCCGTGCCGGCCATGGTGATGGTGGTGGGGTCGTCGTCGAGCACGCTCACCTGGTGGGCGACGTCGGCCAGGGCGGCGTAGGCGGTGTCGCCGCTGAAGGCGTGGGTGACGGTCATGGTCCGCCGCGGCTCGTCGTTCCTGTTGCCGGTTGGGGTGACGGTGACGGTCTGGGGCGTCGCCCAGTTGCTGTTGGTGAACGTGAGCGTGCCGCCGGCGTTCACCGCCCCGCCCGATGAGATCGTGGTGGTGACGGTCACGTCGCTGGTCGGCTGGGTGTTCAGCCGGATGTCGTAGCTGTAGCCGTCGCCCTCAGTCACCACGCGCATGTGGGGATCGTCGTGCTCGATGATCGCGAGGCCCGGCACGGCCTCGGCGAGGGTGACCGACTGGAACCGCTGGCCGGGATCGCCTTGGGGGCGGTCGGGGCAGCCGTGGGCGGCGCAGACGCCGCCGGCGAGGCTCGACTGGTGGTGGCTGGGGCGCCAGGGCTGGTCGGTCGGCGGCATCCCGATCTGGAGCGTCTGGCTGACCGAGTCGCCGTCGGTGAGCGCGGTGACCTCGATCACGCCCTCCTGCACCCCCGCCCCGGCCAGAGTCACCAGCCCGCCTGTGCCGTCGTCGGAGTCGGCGTAGGACACGCCGGTCTGCCCGCCGGCCGCCGCCAGCGAGAAATTCGTGCCCAGCGCCGCGCCGCTGAACGTCAGCGCTGCGGTGACCTCCTCGCCGGCGACCAGCGCACGGTCCAGGCGCACCAAGACGGAGGCCTTGTCGGTGTTGCCCTCGGTCGCGGTGTTGTCGGGGGTGCTGGCGGGCAGCAGACGTACCCGTGTCGGCTCGTCATCATCGGTCACCCGCACCGGCAGGCTCGGGATCGAAATGCCAGACACGACAGCGGCGTTATTCGCCGTGGAGTCGTTGTAGGCGGTGCCGTCGCTGGCGTTTATCGAGCCCTGCAAGACCCTGAACGTGAGATTGCCGCTGACTGTCCCGCCCGCGGTGTCCACCGCGTTGTCGGTGGAGATCACCGTGAACTCCCGCGACAGGTCCGTGGCACCCGACGGCCAGTACCCCACCACATACTCGGCCCGCACCGCATCATGGCCGGCGGCGCCCGCAGCCGGGTAATCACGAGACAACGAGCTGTTGATCCGAGCGAACGGCCCCATAGACGACGAGCCGGTGCGCACCCCCGTCGTGGTGGAAGCCACCACCACAATGTCCTGAGTGGGCGCAGACGCCAGAGTGATCTCGAACGCAGCGCGCCGGTCGCGGCCGTCGCCGTTGGCAGAGTCCTCCATCACCGACAACACGCTGCCCCCGTGGACAGTCAGCGTCGCACCCGTGCCGCTCAGCGTGGTGTCCGCCGCCGGCTCGGTCACCGTCACCGTCCACTCGCCCAGCACCGTGCCGCTCGAGCAATCAGCAGTCGTACACAACCGCACGCCGAACGTCTCATCGTCGGTGCCGTCGCTGTCGGCGTTCGCCGTCACCTCGAAACGGATGTTGCGATAGACCGAATCGGGATAGGCCCTCGGGCCGGGAGCATCGGGGGGTATCTGCTGCGCCGCGCCGCGCAGATTGGCGGTGGTGGCCGTTATGTCGCCGGCCTCAGCGGTGAACGAGCCGCTGACGCTCGTGTGGAGGTAGTACTCCGGCCGGGTGGGAATGTTCGTGATCTGAAAGGCGCGGGTCTGCCCCTCGACAATCTCGGTCCGATGCAGAACCGCCGGCGAAGTGACCTGCTGCGCCCCCGCCTCAGATGGCCCCTCGGCCAACGGCAAACCCACCGGCACCACCGCCAGCAACGACCCCAGCAGCACCACCGCCAACGCCGCGGCCAGCGGCCGTCGCACGCTGCGATCGCCGCCGCGGCCCCAGCCGCCCCTCACACCAGCACCCCGCCCCGGAACTCGGGGGGGGGGGGGGTCAAATCCGCGGGTCACACCAGCGCCCCGCCCAAATGCAGGGGGGGGGGGGAAGCCCAACTCGGTTGCCTGTTTGGCTAAGAGACCGCGCAAACACTCCGTCAGCTCCGACATGCACCTCGACCTCTCTGCCTTCACATCCGGACGCGCGCACACAACGTACTCGCACCAGAAACACCTCAAACGCCACGCCGTAACCCAGCAGTGAACCAGCACCAGCGGCCCAAAGCAATACCCGCCCGCCCTGCCGCGGCGGCGCGGCGCCGGCCAGCGCTGCGACGCCCGCGCCCGCCAGCATCGCGGTCGAATCGGCCAAAGCTACGCCCGCTCGGCCCGTCCGCAGCGCCAGCCGGTCCGCCCCCAGCAACCGATGCCCCGCGATCCGCCCCGTGCTCGCTGGCCGACAAATGCCGAAAATGACTTTCGTTCCTCAACCCGGCGGCCTACCGTCGGCTGGCGGCCCTGCCCCGCACCGTCAAGGAGCCCGCCGTGTCCGAAGCCGAGCGTTCCCGCACCGAAGCCGCCGTGAGTACCATTTCCACCGTGCCCGAAGGGTCCGAGAGCGACGCCCCGACTGGGTCACCACCAGCGGAGGCCCCAGCCACGCAGGCCGCAACGCCAGCAAGCTCGCCGCCCGCGGACTCGCCCAGCGTGCCCGCAACGGCCGCTCCGGCAGCCGGCACCGCGACCTCTGCAGCGAACACGCGGCGGTCGATCGCGCTCACGATCCCGATCCCCACGGCCGTCGTTGGCGCACTCGTTGCAGGCATGTTCGGCCTGCTGTTCTTCAGCCTCAACGGCCTGCGCGCCGACATCGCCAGCACGAACAGCAGAATCGACAGCCTCCGCAGCGACATGACGGGCGAGATCGGCGCACTGCGTGCTGACACCACGGGACAGATCAACAGCCTGCGTGCCGAAACCACGGGACAGATCGACGGCCTCCGCAGCGAGATCGGCGCACTGCGCAGCGACATGAACCAGCGCTTTTCGGAGGTGGACCAGCGGTTCGTCGAGGTCAACCAGCGATTTGCCGAGATCCATGGGATCCTGCTCGGCCACAGCGACCGGCTCGCCCGCATCGAGACCCGCCTCGGCATCGAGTCTCTGGATGCCGCAACTGCCGCCGATGAGGCGGCGGGTCAGCAGCACATGCCGTAACCGGCGAAGCAGCGGCGCCGCATGGGCCATCGCGATCTACCTGTGGGCGACATCGCTGAAGGGCGTGTCGAGCATGAAGCTGCACCGCGACCTGAACATCACTCAGAAGTCGGCCTGCTTCCTCGCTCAGCGGCTGCGCGAAGCGTGGTCGGGCATGGGCGGCGACATGGCCGGACCTGTCGAAGTGGATGAGACGTTCGTGGGCGGGAAGGCGAAGAACATGCACACTGTGGATCGTGAGCGTCGCATCACTGGCCGCGGCGGGATCGAGAGTTTCTGGGCGCTCGCGCGGTCGCGCCGACCGCAATCATTCGTAAGACCGCCTCACGGGCCTTGGCCAAGCTATCTCTAGTGCGGAACATTATGCGCTAGCTTATGTGTTTGGCAGCCTTGATCGACCCCCCCCCCAACGTGCCGCCGCCGAACCTGTTCACTCCCGACTTCGGGCAGGCGCCGCACATGCTCGTCGGCCGCGATGCACTGGTCGACGACCTCCGAAAGGGACTCAGCGCCGGCCCCGCCGACAGCCGCTTCACGACGCTGCTGCTCGGTGCCCGCGGCTGGGGATCCTGACGGAGGCTGCTGGTTCATTGCCGTTCCAGATGCAACTGGTCGGCGACTATGCGTGGCGCATCGCCGACGCACCGATGAAGCCCATCGACGCGAGCGCGGCTTCTGTCGCTGCCAGGGAGGCCAAGCGGACCATCCACGAGCGCGTGGCGCTGCCGACTTGGCACGGACTCAACGAGACGGAACAGCGCTACATGCGGGCGCTCTCGGAACTCGGCAGCAAAGCTCATCCAAGCCAGATCGCTCACCTCGTTGCCGGTGGGCTTCCCCCGGAATCTGGGAGGCATGCTCTTTGAGGAAAGGGGAGCTGTGCCAGAGACACGAAGAAGGTTCGATCCGGAGTTCCGCGCTGGTGCGGTGAGGATCGTGACAGAGACGGGCAAGCCGATCGCTGTGGTCGCCCGCGATCTTGGGATTCACGCGGGCACGCTGGGCAACTGGGTGAAGGCCGAGCGCGGTGCCGGCGAGGGGGCGCTGGACGCGGACGAGCGGGCCGAGTTGGTTCGGCTTCGGCGCCGTTGCGCTGAGCTGGAGATGGAGCGCGACGTGCTCAAACGATCCGTGGTCCTGTGGGTGAACGAGGCGACAAAGTGACCCTGGCGCGGTTTGTGGCTTCCCAGAGGACCGATCACGGCATCCCTCACGCGGTCGCGTGCCGGGCGCTGGACGTCAGCGAGTCGTGGTTCTACCGGTGGCGGCACGGGTCCCCGTCGGGCATCGAGGCCCGCCGGGCGGAGCTCGACGCTGCGGTGCTGGCCTGCTTCGAGGACTCAGAAGGGACCTACGGGTCCCCCAGGATCCGGGTGCAGCTGCGACGAGCGGGCCGGGCTGTGTCGAAGAAGTCCGTGGAGGCCTCCATGGCCCGCCAGGGCCTGGTCGCACGCCCCACCAAGCGCCGCCGCTCCCGCACAGACGACCGCGACGCCGCCCCCGAGGACCTGATCGGACGCGACTTCACCGCCGACGCGGCCGACCGGCGCTGGGTCGGGGACTTCAAAGAGATCCCCACCGGCGAGGGCAAAGTGCACCTCGCCACGGTCATGGACCTGTACTCGAGGCGCATCGTGGGGTTCGCGACCTCGAACTCCTATCCCACAGCCCAGCTCGCCCAGGCCGCCGTCGACATGGCCGTCGCCACCCGAGGCGGCGACGTGACCGGGGTGATCTTCCACACCGACAAAGGCACCCAGTACACCGCCGGCGACTTCGCCCGGGCCTGCGACAGGCTCGGCATCACCCGCTCCACGGGGCGGGTCGGCTGCGCCCTGGACAACGCAGCCGCCGAATCGTTCTTCTCCACCCTCACCCACGAACTCATCCACAAGCGACACTGGGCCACCCGACGCCAAGCCCGCCGAGACATCGCCAGATGGATCACCGACTGGTACAACACACGACGGCTCCACAGCACCCTCGACATGACCAGCCCGACCGACTACGAACAAGCCAACAACCACTGACCAAACCCTCCTAAATTTGGGGGGAAGCCCACCGGGGATCCCAAGACACTGGCCCGCGCTGAGACGCATCTGCGCAACTTCGGCTGCATCACCTCCGGAGACGACGGGACAATCACCATCGGCGACATCATCAACGCCGAAGACATGAGCATCATCATCGAACAGCAGTCGCGCTACGAAATCTCCAGTGCGGCAGCAGGCACCGTGTCCGCGCCAGCGAGATCAACATCGGCGCGCCCTCGATGCAACGCCTTGATGCCGCGGGTGCAAGCACGCTGCGTGCTGCCCAAGGGGCATGCAGGCGGGCATCGTTCCCGATAGCCGAGCGCCAGCTGGCGCAGACCAGAGTCTTCCTCTGCGCCGGGACGCCGATGGGGCCTGCCTTCCATCACGGCTTCCACGCTGCCGTCGCTGGACCCGCCCAAGCATCTGGTGTAGTAATCCCTGGCTGTGTGCTGAGGGCTAGATTTGGCGCGGCTGCGGAGCGAGCCTTCGCTTGTGTCGCACAAGTGCATATTTCTGGTATATTCGCTTGTATGACATCCGCAGCGTTGCCGATCCGCACCCCCATGCAAGCCGGGCGCATCGTCCAGCAGTTCCGCCGCCGACAGCACCGCACACAAGCGCAGCTCGCGGCTGACATCGGCCGCTCTCAGGCGACCATCTCACGCCTCGAAACCGGTCTCCACCAGACCACGCTCGGTGATCTCCTCAGCGCACTTCACGCGCTTGACGTCGAAGTGTCACTGAACGAAGACGACAGCCAACCGGTGTCCGCATCAGACGACATCTGAACTTGCCGTGCCTGCCTCTGCGTCACACCTGCATGTGTTTCTCCACGGCACACTGGTCGGCGTAGCCGTGCGGCTGCGGCGCGGTGCCGTGCATCTCGCATGGGACCACAGCAGCGGATTTGCCCCAGAGGACTTGTCACAGTCGTTCCATGGCAACGCACGAGGGAACCTGGACATCACAGACTGGATAGATGGGCTGCTGCCAGACAACCCGCGCACCAGATCTCGATGGGCGCAAGACCTCCAAGCAGCATCAGCGGCACCGTTTGACCTGCTGTGCACGCGGGCAGGCTTGGAATGCGCCGGAGCGGTCCAGTTCCACCCGCAGCCGGCATTGCCAGACGCTCAGCAAGGCACACTGGTCCATCTGACCGAGGACGAGGTCGCCCATTTGCTGCGAACCGTCATACCCGACTCCGGCGATGACGCAGACCCGCTCGGCGCCCCTGGGCTCGGGGAACTCAGGCTGTCGCTCGGCGGCGCGCAAGCCAAAATGGCGCTCCGCCGAGACGGTGCAGGCTGGCATCTGCCGACCGGGTCGCTTGCCACGACGCACATCCTGAAACCGCAGAGCGGCCATCGCAATCCCGGCTGTCGTGAGTCCATTGCCGTAAACGAGCATGTGTGCCAGACCGCTGTGAGCGCGGTCGGTGTCGCCACGGCGTCTACCACGCTTGAAATGTTCGACGGGGAGCCGTGCATCGTTGTCGACCGCTACGACCGCTCTTCTGTCGGCGCCGTCGGCGACGAGGTGGGCAGGCTGCACAGCGAAGATTTGTGCCAAGCTCTCGGTTTCGCCTCCGAGTTCAAATATCAGCGAGACGGCGGACCGACGCCTGAGGCGATACTCCGGTTCCTCCGCCAGGCAAGCGACAAGGACGACGCACACGAGTTCTTTCTCGGCATTTACGCGAACTGGCTGATCGGCAATACCGACGGGCACTCCAAGAACTACAGCGTGCTGCTCCACGAAGGCGTAGCGCGCCTCGCTCCGCTGTATGACCTGAGCAGCGCTCTGCCCTATCTCGCACCAGGCACGCCACCACGCCCGGCTATGCGGTTCGCTGACGGCTCCCCCGACAGCCTCGCCGCATGGTCCGTCGCCGCGGAACGCCTACGGACCGGGGTCGTCTATGACGAACTCGAATCCATAGCGAAACGGCTTCCCGACGCTCTCGAAGCCGCTGCGGATGCCTGCCCGTCTTGGGCGCAACTCACGGCGCGCGACATCAGCGAACAAGTCGCAGCACGAGCACGTCGCGTGTTCAGCGAGAGTCGGCGCTCTGGCCCAGCCGTTGCCCCTGTCACGGAGCCAGAGACACGGCCTTCGTCTGCTGGCGGGAGCGGCGTCTGTGGTGTCGTCGTCGGAAGCACCGGCGATCCGTGCCTGCTGTATCGCGGGCATCACGGACGGCACCGCTCGAAGCTCCCCGGGCGGAAGTCATGACAGCAGGCGAGCGTCCACTCACTGCCGCCGATGTCGGAGCGGCCGTACGCTCTGCGCGGCGGCATGCATTGATGACCCAGCAACGTCTCGCCGACATGTCACAAGTGTCGCGTCAGCTCGTGAACCGGCTCGAGCAAGGCGACGCGTCGATCACCGTGCGTCCAGCGCTCAGCGTGCTCAAAACGCTCGGGTTGCGGCTAGCCGTGAGTGGGCCACCCGATCCGTCTGACGCTCAACCATGAGCATCCCTCGCAGCAGCTGCTCTCGACGTTCGCTGCTCACAGCGCGGGCGAGCTCAGCGGGTCGTTTGCCGGACTGTCGCCCATTCACCTCTGAACGACAAAACGGGCGTCGGCACTTGTTGAGTTGTCGTTAAGCTGCATGTGAGCGACAACTCTTGGGGTGGTGGCTGTGGGGCGCCACGAGCGGAGATTCTGGGACGGCAGGCTTCAGGTTTCGCGGGCAGCACAGTCATCGGACCCTGCACGCGAGTGCTTCGACGCCTTTGTCCCTCATCCGATCAACGGCTGGGAACCCGACCTGCGCACCGACACTTGGCGGCAAGTGTCGATGGCCGCCGAGCGCTGCGCTGATCTTGCGGACGCAACACGAAGCCGGCCGCTCGCCGCCGAGTGGCTGCTGGATCGTTCGGAGAGCATCGCATCCAGCACGATCGAGGAGATACGCCCCTCTGCTCGCCGTGTCGCCCGCGCGGAAGCACAGCTCGAGTTGTTCAGCGAGATGCCGCCGACCGCAGAGATGCAAGCCCTGCGCAATGTTGCCGCGACTCAAAGAGCCATGGAGATGGCGGCCGCCGGCACTGACCTCAGCGTCGCCGGCCTGTGCGAGATGCACGCCACGCTCATGGGCGAGCACGACCCCATAGCCGGCCGGATTCGAGACCGCCAGAACTGGATCGGCAGCGGCGCTCTCGGGAGCCCGCTTGAAGCCCGTCACGTCGGTCCGCCGCCAGAGTTCGTCGACGGACTGCTCGATGATCTCGTCGCGTACGTCAACCGAGACGACGATCTCACGATTGTGCGCGCCGCGATCGCGCATGCCCAATTCGAGACGATCCACCCATTCCCGGACGGCAACGGCCGCACCGGCCGAGCCTTAATCCAGTTCATGCTTCGTCGAGACGAGGTGATGGGAGACGGAGCGTTGCCGGTCAGCGCTGCGCTCATGCTGCACAAAGAGCGCTACTTCGATGCGCTCGACGAAGTTCGCGTTGTGTGTCCCGCCGATGATCCAGGGCGATCACGGGGGTATCGCCCCTGGATCGAACTGCTTGCCCAAGCGACTGCCCACGCCTGCACGCTGCGCGGGCGGCTCATCGAGCACGTCAACGCCCTGTCACAACGCTGGGCAGACCAGGCTCGCCAAGCAGGCATCCGTTCATCGAGTGCCGCCGCCAAGCTGCTGGACGCACTCCCGCTGCACCCGGTCGTCACAGCCGACAGCGCATCCGCCTTGCTCTCAGTCGATCTGAGAACAGCTCAGCGCGCCGTCGCCCGGCTCTCCAAAATCGGCATCTTGGAGCAACGCAGCGCAGGCCGCCGAAACCGGGTGTTCGAGTGCGGCGACATGATGGACGCGTTCACCGAGTCAGTCCGTGAGCAGCCCGCTTCCAACCTCACGCTGTCTGCGCCTGTCAGGACACCAGGCCCGTCCCTTCCAGACAGAGGCGGCGAGGCGGCGAGGCGGCCCAGAGGCGCCATCTGAGCCGTGTCACGGAGTGAGTCGGAGCGGCGTCCGAGCTGATCGGTCGGCTAGATCGCTTCTTGCCAGGAGCCGTCCCGCAGGCGGCGGATGCGCTCCTCCATCGGCGGGTGGGTGGTGAACAGGCCCTTGAAACCCATGCGGCGGCTGGCCAGCGGGTTGGCGATATACATCTGGGCCTGGTTGGGATCGGCCAGGCTGGGCACGGTCTTGGAAGCCGAGTCGAGCTTCTCGAGCGCCCGTGCCAGCGGTTCGCCGTCGCCGATCAGGCGCGCCGCGGTGCGGTCTGCTTGGTACTCGCGGCTGCGGCTGATGGCCATCTGCAGCAGCATCGCGGCGATCGGCGCCAGGAAGATGAGCAGGATCTCGCCGAGCGGGTTCCGGTCGCCGTCACGGCTGCCGCCGCCGAAGATCAAGGCGAACTGTGCCATGCGGGCCGCGAACGTGATGATGGTGGCCACCGCTGCAGCCACCGAGCCGATGAGGATGTCACGGTTGCGAATGTGTGCCATCTCATGGGCCAGCACGCCGCGAATCTCGTACCAGCTGAGGTGGCGGATGAGCCCTTCGGTCACACAGACCGCAGCGTTGCGGGGATTGCGGCCGGTGGCGAAAGCATTGGGCTGCGGGTCGGGCGACACGTACAGCCGGGGCATCGGCAGGCCCGACAGCGTGGTCAGCTCACCCATGATCCGCCAGTAGTCGGGAAGCTGGTGTGGCTGAACCTCTTGGGCCCGGGCCGAGCGGATCGCAAGCTTGTCGCTGAACCAGTAGCTGCCGCCCACCAGCGCCAAGCCCAAGACGACGGCGATCGTGAGGCCGCCCTGGCCCCAGAAGCTGCCGATCCACAGGATCAAGCCGGCGAGGCCAGCCAGGAGAACGGTGGTCTTGGCCGTGTTGCGCACGTTGTGCAGCACCTCATTTCGGACGCTGTGCGGTCGGCGTTCAGGCTAGTGACAGCAGCCGGATTCGGGACTGTCCTTCGGGACGGTCTCTGTCTTTGCTGCCGGGCTGTTCAGGGGCCGAGCGTGGTGATGGGGATCACGGCAATGCCGTCTTTGCGCTGGTAGCTGTAGCCCGAGGCCACGATGACGCCGAGGGCGCGTGGCGGGCCGGCGGCGTCTGAGGCGATGGTGTCGGCGAGCTTGCGCAGCGAGGTTGCTGCGTGTTCGATCGCTGCTTGGCCGCCGAGCTTGACTTCGAAGGCCATCCAGTCTCCGTTGCGCAGTTCGATGACAGCGTCCACTTCGAGGCCGTTGCTGTCGCGGTAGTGGAACACCGTGCCGCCTAGCGGATCCGCGTACGCACGCAGATCGCGCACCACCAACGACTCGAACGCCAGGCCGCAGAACTCGAGGTCGCTGCGAACCCGGCGCTCGTCGATTTCCAGTGCGGCAATTGCGAGCGATGGGCAGACGAAGTGACGCTTGGGCGCCTTGCGCAGCCGTGCGCGTGACCGCAGCCGGACCGACCACGCCGGCTGGTCCTCGACCACATGGAGCCGCCCGAGCGTTCGCAGGTACGCGCTCACGGTGTCGGGGCTCAGCGGAGTGTCTCCGCGGGTATCGGCGCACAGGGTGGCCATGTTCGCGTCGGTGGCCACGTTGCGGCCCAGCGAGGTGAGCAGCCGACGGACACGGATCGGGTCGTGCTGGCGTTCGTCGACGCCGGGCACGCTCGTGCGGCTCGCCTCTTCCACGTAGTCGCGGCTGAACCGCTGCGCGTCGGCCGCGGAAGCGTCGAGGATGCCCGGCCAGCCGCCGCGGCACATCATCTCGATGACATCGGCAAGTTCCTCTTGCGCGCTCGCGGTTGTCACCGGTTGCTCATCGGCGAGCGCTGCCAGCGACGTGGCGCCGCTGGACTCGCCGCTCTCGAACAGCGACATCGGGCGCATCCGGATGCGCGACACGCGACCGATGCCGCTGTGGCGGGTGATGTCATCGGCGGGGACTGCCGAGCCCGTCAGGATGAACCGACCAGGCCGGCGGCCGTCGTCGGACGCTCGGCGGGCGTGGTTCCAGATGGCCGGCGCGACCTGCCACTCGTCGAGCAGCCGCGGCTCGGGCCCCTCAAGCACCCCGGCGGGGTCGATCTCGGTCGCAGCCAGGGCATTTGCATCGATGTCGAACAGCACCTCGCTGCGGGCGTGCTGGCGAGCGGTCTCGGTCTTGCCCACAGCCCTGGGGCCTTCCACCACCACCATGGGCACCGCAGCCAAGCGTTCGCGCAGCATCTGATCGGCAATGCGGGACCGGTACTGCATGCTGACGCTCCGTCGCTCGTTTCCGACGCACAGGTATGGTCACGAACGAGGATACCGGACTTTGCAGGTGTTCTGTACGGTGATTTGCAGGGCTGCTGTGACGTGATTTGCGGGCAGAGCGCAGATCTACCTGTCTGGCGGTGGGTCGCCGAGGTACTGCTGACGGGGGTCAGTTCTTGGCGTCGACCAGGCGCCAGTCGTCTGAGCCGGGGCTGTAGCGGCCGCGGAAGTCGGGGTCGTAGGCCGCGGCCAGCTCGGCGGCGCGGCCGATGGATGATCGATATGCGTCGATGATGGCGTCCTCGGCGTCGTAGTCGAAGGGGTCCTGCATGCGCCGCTCCTTCGTGCTGCCGCGCCGGACCGGGTTCTCGTAGAGGTCGCGGGCCGTCATGCCGACAGCTTCGACGACGCCGACCTTGTCGCGGTAGCCCAGCTCGGCGATCATCAGATCGGGCGACATCGATCGGTGCAGCGAGTTCTCCTCGCCGAGGAACGGGCGGGCCGGCGTCGCGAGCTCCTCGGGGAGGCTCACGATGTCGAGCTCGACATCGAGCGCAGCCGCAATGACCTCGATGGTCTGGCGGGCGGTGAGCGTGTGCTCGTCGCTGATGTTGTACGCCTTGCCGGCGGCAACGTCGGGGTGATCCGCGGCCAGCGTGAGGGCGTGGCCGGCATTGGGGCCGTACGCCGCAGTGCGCAGGGTGAGGCCGCCGTCGGACACGATGATCCGGCGGCGGCCGTCGATGATGCGCCGCACGATCAGCCACTCGCGGGGGTTGATCTGACCCGGCCCGTAGATGAGCGGGTAGCGGAAGATGGTGGCGTCGGGGTGGTGCTCGAACAGCACGTCCTCGGTGGCGACGATCTTGGCCACCTTGTCGTTGGCGTCGTTCACCGCCCGATCGGCTGACTCGCGCAGCGGGGTGAGCAGGCCGCGCGGCCAGTTCTGCGCCGGGCGTGCGTAGCCCTTGTAGACGGGGATGCCGCCGACGGCGATGAACTGCCCGCAGCGGTCCACGAAGTACGGCGCCAAGTCGCGCAGCCGTCCATACATGGCGTACACGACGTCGAACGTGGCGTTCCCGAGGGCCTCGGCAACTTCGTCGATGCGGAACGGGTTGGTATGGATGTGCGGCACTTCGGACTCAGGCGGCAGCGTGTCGACCTCGTGGCGCCCGGTGTGCAGGACCGTGATGTTGTACCCGCGCTCGAACAGCCCGTTCACCACGCCAGGCCCCGTCGGCCCCGTGCCGCCGATCACCAACGCTGCGCGAGTCACCGGCTCATGCTGTCAGGTCCGGGGTCGTCACGGCAGGGCTAGTGGGGGTGGTAGCCGCTGTCGATGTAGAGCGTGGGCAGGTCGAGGTCGCGGTACATGCGGACGTTGCGCATGTCGTCGTCGATGGCGAGGCGAGGCGTGTAGCCGCACTGCAGCAGCGCTTGGGTCTGCTCGCCCTTGAACAGCGGCGACGGCTGGAAGTCGCCCATCGGGCGCATGATGAGCAGGTCCCAGCGGACCTTGTGCTTGACGAGCCAGTCGAGGGTCGCGCCCGACACCCACGTCGGGCGCGAGGTGAGGGCCACCACCACCAGCTCGGGATTCAGCAGCACCAACAGCTCGAAGACCTCGTCGAGCACGTCGTCGTCGCCCACGTCGGCGAAGAACGAGTCCCAGTCGCGCCACGGGCCGTCGAGGTGATGCTGGCGGTGGGAGGCATCGGCCAGCACGCCGTCGATGTCGACGATCACGCAGTCGCCCGGCGGCACCGGCCCATCCCGCCACCACCAGTACGCCGGCCAGTCGCCCTCGGAAACCGACGCGGCAAAGGCTCGCCTGTGCCTCGGGCCGTTCACCATTTTCAGCTCAGTCTTCGCTGGGGGCTTCGGCTGCGCGGGTGCGGATCTCGTCCACCACGCCGGCGTCGGCCAGTGTGGTGGTGTCGCCGAGCTGGCGGCCCTCGGCCACATCGCGCAGCAGGCGGCGCATGATCTTGCCCGAGCGGGTCTTGGGCAGGTCCGGCACCAGCACTACCGCCTTGGGCCGTGCGATCGCCCCCAGCTTGGTGGAGACGTGCTGGCGCACTTCCTCGCGCAGCTCGTCGGTGGCGTCATGGCCGCCGCGCAGGATCACGTAGCCCACGATGGCCTGGCCGGTGGTGGCGTCGGTGGCGCCCACCACCGCTGCCTCGGCTACCGACGGGTGGTTGACCAGCGCCGACTCGACCTCGGTGGTGGAGATGCGGTGGCCCGACACGTTCATCACGTCGTCGACCCGGCCGAGCAGCCACAGGTAGCCGTCGTCGTCGAGCTTGGCGCCGTCGCCGGCAAAGTAGCGGCCTTCGTACGTGCTCCAGTAGGTCTCCCGGTAGCGCTCGGGATCGCCCCAGATGCCGCGCAGCATCGACGGCCACGGCTCGGTGATGGTCAGGTAGCCGCCGCCCCGCTCGACCGGGTTGCCGGCGTCGTCCACCAGCTCCACCGTGATGCCCGGCAGCGCATGGGTGGCCGAGCCGGGCTTTGTGGTGGTGACTCCCGGCAGCGGGGTGATCATGTGGCCGCCGGTCTCGGTCTGCCACCACGTGTCCACAATGGGGCAGGTGCCGCCGCCGATGTGGGTGTGGTACCACATCCAGGCCTCGGGATTGATGGGCTCACCGACCGTGCCGAGCACACGCAGGCTGGACAGGTCGTGGCGCTCGACTTCGGTCGCACCCCACTTCATGAACGTGCGGATAGCGGTGGGGGCCGTGTAGAGCTGTGTCACGCCGTAGCGCTCGATGATGTCCCACAGCCGGTCCTTGGGCCAGCTCGCCCGATCGCCGTCGCGGAATTCGGGGCGCGGCGTGTCGGGCGTGCCCTCGTACATCACCGACGAGGCGCCGTTGGCCAGCGGCCCGTACACGATGTAGCTGTGACCGGTCACCCAGCCGATGTCGGCTGCGCACCAGAAGACGTCGACGTCGGGCTTGAGGTCGAACACGTAGCGGTGCGTGAACGCCACCTGGGTGAGGTAGCCGCCGGTGGTGTGCATGATGCCCTTGGGCTTGGCCGTGGTGCCTGAGGTGTACAGCAGGTACAGCAGATCCTCGGAGTCCATGTGCTCGGGCGGGCAGTCTGCCGAAGCGCCCTCCATCAGGTCGTGGTACCAGTGATCGACGCTGTCGTTCCACGACACGTCCTGGCCTGTTCGCTGCACCACCACCACGTTCTCGATGGTGGTCGTCGCTGCGACTGAGGCGTCGGCGGTGTCTTTCAGCCCGAACGGCTCGCCTCGCCGGTAGCCGCCGTCGGCGGTGATGAGCAGCTTGGCCGACGCATCGTCGATGCGGTCCGACAGCGAGTCGGCGGAGAACCCGCCGAACACCACCGAGTGGGCCGCGCCGATGCGAGCGCAGGCCAGCATCGCCACCGGTAGCTCGGGGATCATCGGCATGTAGATGCACACGCGGTCGCCGCGCTGCACGCCGAGGCCCTTCAGCACGTTGGCGAACTTGCACACCTCGTCGAGCAGGTCCGCGTAGGTGATGGTGCGGGTGTCGCCGGGCTCGCCTTCCCACCAGTAGGCCACCTTGTCGCCGCGGCCGGCGTCGACGTGGCGGTCGAGGCAGTTGTACGACACATTGAGCGTGCCGCCCAGGAACCACTTCGCGAACGGCAAGTCCCACTCGAGCACGGTGTGGAAGTCGGTGAACCAGGTGACGTGCTCGCGGGCCTGGCGAGCCCAGAACGCCAGCCGGTCGGCAGCGGCCTCGTCGTACAGCGACCGATCAGCCGTCAGCGCCGCCGAGCGGAAGTTCTCCGCGGGCTCGAAGACACGGTCTTCGACGTAGTAGTCCTCGATCGTCGCCTCGGTACTCGTGTCAGTCATCGGAGTTCCTGTTTCGTCGTGCTGCCGGTGTGCGAGTGCGGTTCGGGCCAACGTCGCGTGCGAGGCCCGATCCTGCTCAGCCAGATTCGCAGAGTAGTGGGCGCTCGCTCAGCGTCCTGCGGGCGTGCCGGCCCGGGAGTGGTACAGATCGCGGCGGCTCAGCCACGTCCTCTGATCAGCGAAACACTGAAGGACGAGTAGACGCCGTGCGAGGCGACGTTGTCGGCGATCGATGGGCGCTTCACCGCCGCAGTCGGGCCGCCATATTGTCGGTCAGCGCTCCTGGTGGAAATAATCGAAAAATATCTACTAGGCATTACAATATTTGTCATATAACTGTAATCATTCTAAAGGAATATAAACGTTTGTGTGTCACACTGAGTCGGTAGGGTGAACGCATGTTCTCCCAGGTGCAGTCGGCGCTCGACTCACTCACGGCAGCCCTCGGCAGCGTCGACGCTGCGCCCACCGAAGCGCTGCGCGAAGCACTCGCTTTGGCCAAGCCGCTGCGCGTCCGCCTCGAGACGCTCGAGACCGCTGTGGCGTCGCAGATCGCCGCACGAGAGAAGCACGGCGACGGCGGCGTGGGGGTGCTGCACCAGGTCGCCGCAGTCCCCCGGTCCGACGCCGCACGCAACGTGCGTACCGCCGCCGAACTCGAACAGTTGCCCGACGCCCAGTCCGCGCTGGCGGGCGGCGAGATGTGCATGGCCAACGCCGCCCGCCTAGCGCGTGCCGCGCGCCAGACCAGCCCCAAGGCAGTGCAGGGAGATCCCGTGCTGGTGGATTTGGCCAAGACACTGCCGCCTGATGAGTTCGCCCACGCATCGGCACGCTGGACAGCGAAGCACCAGAGCGCTGCGAGCCTGGCGGAGCGGCACCGCCGCAACCGTCGCAACCGCAACGTGCGCTTCTGGAACGGCGACGACGGCTCCGTGCAGATGCGCGGCGCGTTCGACGCCGAGATGGGCGCCCGCATCCAGGATCGCATCCGCGCCGAAGCCGAACGCCTCCGCCAAGCCGACCGCCGCCTGCTGCGCAACGGTCCGGAGCACAACAGCACGGCGTGCAATGACACAGCGCTCAACGGCACGGCGGGCCAGAGCGCAATGCGCACACGTGATCAGCGCATGGCCGACGCGCTCGACGGCCTCCTCGCCCACACGAGGCCCGCTCCCGCTCACGGCGACGCCGCTGGCGGCCACAGCACGAGCGGCAGCACACCCGCCGGCGGAGCAGCACCGATCGCAGCCCGCCACGAAGACACCGCCGCCAGCTGCGGCCACGCCACTTGCGATGGCACCGGCCCGGCGGGCCGCACGGCCCCGCCAGTGCAGATGATCGTGCGAGCCGACCTCGCAGACCTGCTCGACAGCCGCAGCGGCATCGGCGGAATCGACGGCCTCGGCGGCATGGGCGAGATCGCGGGCACCGGGCCGGTGCCGGCCAGCGTGGTCGACCGGCTCGCCTGCAACGCCGACATCTCCGTAGTGCTGTTCGGAAAACAGATCACACCGCTCTATGAAGCCGTCGCCTCACGCGCGCCCACTGCAGCCCAGCGCCGGGCGCTGATCGCCCGCGACGGCGCATGCATCGGCTGCGGCGCCCCGCCTGGCGACTGCGAAGCACACCACATCATCCCGTGGCTCTGCGGTGGCCCCACCAAGATCGACAACCTCGTGCTGGTGTGCTGGTCCTGCCACGACAAAATCCACGACCACAATTGGCAAGTCATCAAGCGCGACAACCGCTACCGGCTCATACCCCCCGACGCCGCCTCGTTACCCAACCCCGCACGATCCCGCAAGCCGACCAAGCGCCACAACCCCACGCCGTCCCCGAAAACCACCCCGCCCCGGCAGACCGTCACGCCCACCAAACCCGCACCACACCGAGAACCTGCGCTGTTCCCCTAGCCCGAATCGGGTCGGGATCCCGCCGTGCTTCGCTCGCCCGCATCAGGTCCAGCCAGGTTCGCCACGTTGTCGCCGTAGTTGCTGGCCGCGGGGCGTTCCGCGGGCCTCAGTGGCGTTTCGGCGCAGAAGATCGGCCGCTCTGTCGACGGCAGCGGCGCCCGCGGGGCGTTCCGCGGGCCTCGGTAGCGTCGCGGCCGATGAACGCTGCCATCGAACCACGTGTCCACCCGGTGCCGGGTGCGGCTCGGCGGGTGCTGGCGTGGCGCTTCGACCAAGCAGTGGAAGCCATCTCATCGGCGGCGCATGGCGGCGGGATGGGTCCGATCGACTGGATCCTCAACATCGGTGTGGACAGCGGCTACAGCCGGACCGATATCGACGAGCACGCAGGCGAGATCGCCGCTGAGCTGGGCCTGCAGGGCCACGGCACTGCGCTGTTCACCGCGGTCGACGTTCGCGGCGTTCGGCGGGCCGAGTGCGACGGTGTGGTCGTCCACGCCACAGTCGGCGTGTCGAAGCCCACCTGGGCCGCGGAACGTCTCCAGCCTGTCACACCCCCTGGCAAGCCTGACGAAGAAGGCGAACCGGCTCGCGGCCGTGTAGGAGGTGAGAGCAGGCACTTCTACAACACAGAGGCTGAGCCCCGGGCCCGAGCGGCCCGCGAGCGGAGCGAACTAGAGCGGAAAGCACAGGGCGAAGCTGGGACCCGAGCGGCCCGTGAGAGCAGCGAACAAGAGCGGGCGACGACGAGTGACGCAGAGGGAGGTTCTGACAATCCGCGCCTCCTCTGGGGAACGATCAACGTCGTGGCGCAGCTGCCGGCGGGACTCGAGCCGGGTGCGGCGGTGAATGCCACGATGACGATCACCGAAGCCAAGGTGCAGGCCCTGTCCGAGGCCGGCATTGACGGCACCGGCACGGCAACGGATGCAGCGGTGGTGACATGGCCCGCTGCGGCATCACGGGAACGCTTCGCCGGTCCTCGCTCGGTGTGGGGGCAGCGGCTTGCCGTCGCGGTGCATGACGCGGTGAGTTCGGGTCTGCAGGATGTGAGCACGAGACGCACGCACACCCGATGAACCCAGCAGAACTCTTCAGTAGAACGGCACCGTCGACGGCATCCACAACCTGCCCGCACACACACCCGATGAACGCAGTAGGGCTCTCCTGGGCGGTCGGGTTGCCATGAGCCAGCTAGCGCGTCGCAGCGGCGCTGTGGCTGTCGGGCTGCTTGCAGATCGGATCGTGGGCGAACCGCCGGCGCGGGCGCACCCGGTGGGTGGATTCGGGGCACTGATGACTCGCCTCGAGGGGCTGATCTGGCGCGACCAGCGCTCACGCGGGATCGCCTATGCCGCAGCCGGAGTGGCCGTCGGGGCGCTTGGCGGATTGCTGATGCGCTCGACCACGTCGGCGGTCGCACTGACCGCGGCCGGGCGCGAGCTGCGCTCGGTGGCACTGGGCATCGCCGATCTGCTGGAGGCCGACGACATCGAGGCTGCTCGGGCAGAGCTTCCCCGCCTGGTCGGTCGCGATCCCAGCGAGCTGGACGCCTCCGGCATCGCAGCGGCGGTGATCGAGTCGGTTGCGGAGAACAGCGTGGACGCCGTGGTTGCTCCAGCGCTCTGGGCGGCCGTGGCCGGCGCGCCCGGCGCGGCCGCGTACCGGGCGATCAACACGATGGACGCGATGGTGGGACGCAAGGACGAGCGCTACCTGCGATTCGGCTGGGCAGCGGCCCGGCTCGACGACGTGGCCAACTACGTGCCGGCTCGCCTGTTTGCGGCATTGGTGGCGGCGCTGCGGCCGCGGCGGGCACGCGCCGTGTGGACGGCGATCCGCGATGACGCGCCGGGGCATCCCTCCCCCAATGCCGGAGTGGCCGAGGCAGCCGTTGCGGCTGCGCTCGGCCGAGAGCTGGGCGGTCCGCTGCGTTACGGCACGCAGCATGAGAACCGGCCACGGCTCGGCGTCGGCCCGCGGCCGACAGCCGACGACATCAGGCCAGCGGTGCACCTTGCTTCACAGGCCGAGCTGCTGCTCGTGGCGCTCGCGCTGCTGATTTGGCTGATGGGACGGTGGCGTTCGAACGACTGACGCCTCAAGCTTGCGGTCCCCCAGCAACGTTGTGGCGATGCGGCGAACAGTTCAGCCGACGTGCCACTCAGCGGCCCAGAAGGCACCCATGCCGTCGGGGTCGGTGAGCGCGGCGGCTTCGTCGAGCAGCGTCCGGGCTGCGAGCGCTTCGGCTGTCGGCTTGGATCGTTTCCGCTGCCACAGTGCCCGCGCGTCGGCGGTCATCGAGTTGATGCCGGCAGCGCCAAGCCATTCCGCCTGAGTGCTCAACGTGGCACCCGGCGGCAGTTGGTCGAATGCGACATCACAGGTGATGTCTGCGCTGCCTGGTGCTTCCAGCGGTTCGTGCCCACGGCGTTGGGACCGGTAGGTCCGCAACCACTCGCTCTGGGGACGCTGTGCCAGATCGGCCGTGCGGCGCACGCCGTAGTCGAACGTCAGCAGCCGACCGCGCTCGAGCAGCCGTAGCGCCCGGCGCACCCAGACCGCCGCTTTCAACTGCAGCGGTACACGCGCACCCGGCGCGGCGTCCGGGGCCATCACCTCAGCCATCGCCGCCGCATCGGCTGGCGCCTCCCGCAGCACCTCCGTCACGCGCCCGGCCGTCGGCCGCACGATTTCCTGCTCGGGCGTGCCGTGGCCTTCGTCGACGGGTGGCATATTCGTCGCAGGCTCGGCGCGGTCGACATGCACCTCCTGCCAGCCGGTCTCGGAGCGCTCGAGCAGCCGGAACGGCAGGTTGTCGAGCAGCTCGTTGGCGAGCACGACACCCACCAACGGGCCTACGGGGAGATCAGATACTGCGACGATGCGCTCCGGCACATCGGCATCGCCGATCCGAGCGAGCGAATCATCGGGAACGCTGCAATCGCCTGATATGCCGGACATTCCGATTGCCGCCCGTGCCTCATCGCGCTGGTGCGCTACTCGCTCGACCATCACGTACCGCACAGCATCACGGCACGCCGCAACATGCGCGAACACATCGCGGCACAGCGTCCCGCGGCCGGCGCCGCCCTCGACCACTACGAACGGGTCAGGCCGGCCCAGCTCATCCCATGTGCGATCCAGCCAGCCGGCAACGCATCGAGCGAACAGCGTGCCCAGCTCGGGCGACGTCGCAAAGTCACCGCCCCGAGCCGCCGGTCGCCCGCCGCGCACGTAGAAGCCGGAAGGGCCGTAGAGCGCTTCGTCCATGAACTCGTCGAAGCGGCGCATGTCAGGCGTGGGGCTGGACACCGGGACCGTGCGCCCCGCCAGTGCTCAGCCGCCGAAGTGGAACGATGCGACGTCGCCGAAGTGGCTCACCAGGCCCGGGAAGACGCCGAGCGCCAGTGTGGCAATTGCCGTGATCGCCAGCGCCGCTGCCAATGCTCCGGTCATGGGGATCTTGCCCGGAGTGAAGCGCACCATCGTGGCCTGACTGGTCTCGGTGGCCAGCCACGCATCGCCGTGCTCGTCCTGCTCGGCGGACGCATCGGCTGCTTCGGCGAGAGCGAGCTCGTCGCCGTCGTCGCCACCGGCGTCTACGCCCAGCGCCACCGTCTCGGGCACCGGCTGGAACCACATCTGCACCAGCACCCGGGCGTAGTAGCCGAATGCGATCACCGCATTGATCGCCACGATCACGGCGAGCACCCAGCCAGCCGGCGTGCTGGCATCGGCCAGGGCCCGGAAGATCACGAATTTGGCGAACCAGCCGCCCGCCGGCGGGATGCCGGCCAGCGCAGCCAGGAACAGCGTCATCAGCACTGCCATGCCGGGCGCATAGCTGAACAGCCCGCCGTAGCTCGCGATCTCGCCTGAGCGGGTGCGCCGCGACACCGCGAGCACCACGCTGAACGCGCCCAGGTTCATGAAGGCGTAGATGATGGCGTAGACGATGATCGCCTCATACGCGCTGGGCAGCACGTTGGTGGTGATGTCGGTGCCGGGCACGGTCCAGGCATCGTCCTCGAAGGCCACGGCGAAGGGCGCCAGCATGAAGCCGCCTTGCGCCACGCCCGAATAGGCCAGCATCCGCACGATGTTCGTCTGGCGCAGCGCAATCAGGTTGCCCACGGTCATCGTCACCGCGGCCAGTACCCAGAAGAACGGCTGCACCACGTCGGCAGCCCCCTCGAAGGCCACGAACACCAGGCCCAACAGCGCCACAAAACCCGCTGCCTTCGACGCCACCGACAGGAACGCCGTCACCGGCGTGGGGGCGCCCTCGTAGGTGTCGGGCGCCCACGTGTGGAACGGCACCGCCGACACCTTGAAGGCGAAGCCGATCAGCACGAAGAGGATCGCCACGATGACGATCGGGCTCGCTCCCTCGCCCGTCAGCGCAGCGGCAATGGTGCCGAAGTCGGTGTCGCCGGCCACGCCGAACACCAGCGACATGCCGTACAGCATCACCGCCGAAGCGAAGACTCCCATCAGGTAGTACTTCAAGCCGGCCTCGTTGGAGCGGGGACCGCCCTTGCGCCAGGCGGCCAGCATGTAGGCCGGGATCGAGAGCAGCTCCAGCGCCACGAACACGCTCACGAGGTCACGCGAGCTGGCCATCATCACCATGCCCAGCAGCGACGTCAGCAGCAGCGTGTAGTACTCGTTCTCGTAGTAGTCGCCCTCGCGCACGTAGTCGACCGACATGAGCACGACCACGTAGCCGACCAAGATGAACAGCGCCTTGAGCACCAGCGAGAAGTCGTCGACCACGTAGGCCCCGCCGAACATGGGTCGCTCAGCGCCGTCCACCGCCAGCGTCAGGATCGGCACGAGCGTGACCAGCAGGCCGATGCCGGCCAGCGTCGGCATTATCCGCTTGGCCTTGTCGTCGAGCGCGATGTCGGCGACGGTCACCAGCGTGCCGACCGCCAGCAGGGTCAATTCGGGCGCGAGCGCGTGCCAGTCGAGATCCGGCCGCACAAACGCGAGAAGTGCCCCGAGGTTCATCCTCAGCCCCTGCCCACTGCTGCGCTGATGCTCTCGGCGATACCGGTCGACACGTCATCGACCACACCGAAGATCAGCCCGGGAACCCAGCCGAAGAGCACCATCGCAATGATGAGCGGCGTCCACGCCGCCCACTCGTAGCGATTCACATCGGCGATCGCGTGGCCTTCCCATTCGGGCTTGGGCTCGCCGAATGCGCTGCGCTGGAACAGCCACAGCAGGTAGCCGGCAGCGAACACGGTGCCCACGGCGGCGATCACCATGTAGGTGCGGAACAGCCCCTCAGAGAGGCCCGCACCGGGGGCGTAGGCCGACAGGATCGCCGGGAACTCACCCCAGAAGCCCGCCAGGCCCGGCAGGCCCAGCGACGCCATCGCAGAGATCGCCAAGATCCAGCCCATGCGCGGCGCCGACTTCAGCAAGCCGCCCAGCCGGCTGATCTCGAGCGTGTGGTAGCGCTCCTTCACCGAGCCTGCGAGGAAGAACAGCATCCCGGTGATGATCCCGTGGGCCACCATGCCGAACACGGCGGCGTTGATGCCGATCGGGGTCAGCGTGGCGATGCCGAGCATCACGAAGCCCATGTGCGCCACCGAGCTGAACGCGATGAGGCGCTTCATGTCAGTCTGCGCCAAGCAGCCCAAGGCGCCGTAGATGATGCCGATCACCGCCAGCAGGCCGATCCACGGCGCCCACGCCGCTGCGCCTTCGGGCAGGAACGGCAGCGCGATCCGCACGAAGCCGTAGGTGCCGAGCTTCAGCAAGATGGCCGCCAGGATCACCGAGCCCACGGTGGGCGCCTCGGTGTGCGCGTCGGGCAGCCACGTGTGGAACGGGAACATCGGCACCTTGATGCCGAAGCCCATGAACAGCCCGGCGAAGATGATCGCCTGGGTGCCCCGGGCCAGGTCTCCGCCCGCGGCAGCGGCGAGTTCGCTCATGTTGAACGTGTTCAACGCCGCGCCTGCGTCGTTTGTGGCCACGAAGTACAGCGCAACGAAGCTGACGATCATCAGCGCCGAGCCGAACAGGGTGAACAGGAAGAACTTCAGCGAGGCGTAGCGACGGTTCTCGCCGCCCCACACCCCGATCATGAAGTACATCGGCAGCAGCACGACCTCGAAGAAGACGAAGAACAAGATGAGGTCCTGCGCCACGAAGGTGCCGTTCATGCCCGATGCCAAGATCAGCATCAGGATCAGGAAGGCCTTGGCGTTGCCCGGCTCGGGGATGTGCTCCCACGAATAGATCACGCACAGCGGGATGATCACCATCGACAGGATCAACAGCGGCAACGACAGCCCGTCGAGACCCAGGATGTAGTCGGCATTGATCGCGTCGATCCAGCCCTTGTGCACGCCGAATTGCAGCGTTCCCGCGTTGCCGTAGTCGAAGGCGAACAGCAGGTACACGCCGACTGCCAGCGTCGCCAGCGAAGCGCCGAGCGCGATCATCTTCAGCTCGAGCTCGCGAGCGCGCGGCACCGCCATCATCACCAGCGCGCCGACGGCCGGCAGGAACACCGCGAGCGTCAGCGCCCAAGCGTCGAATCCAGTTGCGTCCACTAGGAAGCTCCCTCTCGATTGCGGCCCGATGTCACAGCGGACGGGCTCTCTGCCTGCGTCATCTCACTGCTCACAGGACGATCACGAACACGATGGCAACCACGGCCGCGGTGCCGAACAGCAGCGAGCCGTAGTTCTGGACCTTGCCGGTTTGCATCACCCGCAGACCCTGACCGCCGGCATCGGCACCGCTGCCGAGCGCGTTGACGGTGTTGTCGATGGTGCCCTGGTCGATCCAGCGGTACACCCAGCGGCCGCTGTCGCGTGCCCCTTCGCCCGCACGGTTGACGACCAGGTCGATCACGTTGTTGTTGATCCAGTTGGCGCCGCGGGCAATCGGCGCCTTGATCGAGCCCACCACGATGTCGGTGTACAGGTGGTCGAGGTAGTACTTCTGCTCGAGGAACGTGTACCCCGCCTTGGCGTAGCGGTTCCGCTCGGTGAGCCCGTGCGGCCCGGCGTTGCGCCAGAAGTACATGAACGTGATGGCGATGCCGGTCAGCGCCAGCGCCAGGCCCACGAGCGCCAGCCACAGCGATGGGTCGGGGTGCGACAGCCCGACCGCATTCAGGTAGTGCGTGGGCTCGGCGTAGGTCTGCACGAGATGCGCCAAGCCTTCGAGACCGACGAACTCCAGCACCGGTGTCGGCAGGTTGAACGCCCCGGCGATCACCGCCATGACCGCCAGGATCCACAGCGGCACGGTCATCACCTTGGGCGACTCGTGCGGGTGGCCGTGGCCCCGGTACTCGCCCCAGAACGTGTACCAGATCACCCGGGTCATGTAGGCGGCGGTGAGCAGCGCCACCACGCAACCGAAGACCAGCATGAGCGGGTAGGCGCTCTGCTGCCCCGCGAAGGCCCCCAGCAGGATCTCGTCTTTCGACCAGAAGCCCGCAAACGGGAACACGCCCGCCAGTGCCAGCGTCGAGATCACGAACGTCTTGTAGGTGTGCGGCATGTACTTGCGCAGGCCGCCCATCTCCCGCATGTCGAAGGTGTGGTGTGCGGCGTGGCTGACCGAGCCGGCCCCCAGGAACAGGCAGGCCTTGAAGAAGGCGTGCGTGAACAGGTGGAACATGGCAGCGGTCCAGGCACCCACGCCCAGCGCCATCACCATGTAGCCGAGCTGGCTGACCGTGCTGTAGGCCAG
The DNA here is from genome assembly GCF_965219595.1 of Candidatus Poriferisodalis sp. Taxonomy (NCBI): domain Bacteria; kingdom Bacillati; phylum Actinomycetota; class Acidimicrobiia; order Acidimicrobiales; family Candidatus Poriferisodalaceae; genus Candidatus Poriferisodalis; species Candidatus Poriferisodalis sp. The sequence continues at coordinate 1,340,147 of NZ_OZ244781.1, read as the reverse complement.
CACCTTCTTGATGTCCCACTGGGCGAAGGCCAGCCCGGCGCCGATCAGCGCGGTGAAGCCGCCGATGAACGCCATCAGGTTGATCGACGAGGTGCCGATGGAGAATCCCTCGAAGAAAACCGGGTACAGCCGGCCGATCATGAACACGCCCGCCACGACCATCGTCGCAGCGTGGATGAGCGCGGAGACCGGCGTGGGCCCCGCCATGGCGTCGGGCAGCCAGGTATGCAGCGGGAACTGGCCCGACTTGGAGCACACCGCCGCCATGAGCGCGATCGACGCCATCAGCATGGCGAAGTGGACTTCGCTGCCCATCTCGCCGACCATCCGGTTGATGGCGTCGATGTCGAACGTCTTGAACTCGCCGAACAGGATGATGACGCCGACCAGCAGGCCAATGTCGCCGACCCGGTTCGTCAGGAACGCTTTGACCGCAGCGTCGGTGTTGGGGCGTTCCTCCCACCAGTGCCCGATCAGCACGAAGCTGCACACGCCCACGAGCTCCCAGCCCACGATCATCTGGACCAGGTTCTGGGCCATGACGAAGAAGAGCATCGAAGCGGTGAACAGGCTCAGGAAGGCGTAGTAGTGGACGAATCGCCGGTCGCCCTTGACGTACTCGCTGGAATAGATGTGTACGAGCAACGAGATCGACGTCACCACGATCAGCAGCAGCACCGTCTGGCCGTCCACCAGCGTTCCCACCGCAAAGTCGACGCCGCTGCTCGACCACCAGCCGTCGACCTCGGAGATGACCGGCTCGGTGGTGGCGTAGCCGTGCCCGCCATCGGCATGACCGTCGTCTTCGGCGGCGAGATGCAGCTCGCCGTCGAGCCCTCCGGCGCTTGAAGCGCTCAGCCCTTCGGTGACGGCTATCTGGGCGTGCTCGGCGTCGTCGTACTTCGACGACGTGCTGTCTTCCACCCGGGTGATCCACGAGACCGCCGCGATCATCGAGAGCACCCACACAATGCCCACGGCGGTGATGCCCACCTTGTGGACCCGCTCGACGCCGATGACGCTGCGGCCGAACAGCAGGATGACAAGGAACGAGACCGCCGGGATCAGCGGGATGAGAAACGCGTTCTCCAGAATCCAGTCCATACGCGCGCGCTCAGCCCTTCATCAGGTCGAACTCGTCGACCGCGATCGACTTGCGGTTCCGGTACAGCAGCAGCACGATGGCCAGGCCAACGCCGACCTCGGCCGCCGCGACCGCAATGATGAACAGGGCGAAGACCTGCCCCGACACCACGTCGTGCTGCAGCCCGAACGCCACCAGGTTGAGGTTGACGGCGTTGAGCATCAGCTCGATCGACATCAGCACCATCACGCCGTTGCGGCGCGCCAGCACGCCATAGACGCCGACTGCAAACAGCAGCGCACCGAGCAGCAGGAACTGGTTCAGCAGCATGAGCGCTCAGTCCCTCCGCGCCAGCACGACGGCGCCGATCAGTGCGGCCAGCAGCAGCACCGAGACGGCTTCGAACGGGATGATGTATTGAGAGAACACCGAGTCGGAGACATCGGCCGTGCGGAACACCGTGTTGTCGGTGGCCAGCGAGTCGGTGCCGAAGCGGTCGATGAGGGCGTAGACGGTGATGCCGCCCAAGGCCAGCGCCGACAGCGCGGCAACCGGCCAGGTGGCCCCGGTCATCTGGGGTATTCGCCCGATCGGCGCCCGGGTGAGCATGATGCCGAACAGGAACAGCACCATCACAGCGCCGATGTAGACGAGCACCTGCGTGGTGGCAATGAACTCGGCGGTGAGGAGCACGTAGTTGGCTGCGAGACCGCCCAGCACCGCAACCAGGAACAGTGCTGCGTGCACGATGTTGCGCGTCGTCACCATCCCCAGCGCGGCCGCCACGGTGATGGCCGCGATGATGCCGAAGGCGATGTTCTGCGCAACCATCGGGCGTCCTAGCTCCCCGCTCCAGACGCGAGCTCGCGAGCGCCATCGGCATCGAGCTTGCGCGCCGGCGCGAAGTCGTCAGTGCCGAAGTCGGGAACCTTGCGCACCTTCTGCTCCGAGCCGGGCTCGTACTCGAGGAACTCCGGCACGGTCTCCATCCACTCGCTCAGGCGGATCCGGTCGTGCAGCAGGTCGGCGATGTGCGGCTCGGAGTACTCGTACTCGGGCGACCAGAACAGCGCGTCGAACGGGCACACCTCCACGCAGATGCCGCAGTACATGCACAGCGCGTAGTCGATGTCGAACCGGTCGACCACATTGACCGAACGGACCGCACCGCCGGCGCGCCGGGGCGGGGCCTTCACCTTGTGGCCCTCGATGTAGATGCACCAGTCGGGGCACGAGCGAGAGCACAACATGCAGGCCGTGCAGTTCTCCTCGTGCAGGGCGATCACGCCCCGGGCGCGGTCGGGCGGGGCTTCCTTCTCGTGCGGGTACTGCACGGTCACCGAGCCCTGCTGGGGAGCAGGGATAAGCGTGCGGATACCCCGCTTGGGGAACAGCGTGCGCATCGCGGTGCGCGCCGTCACGCCAAGGCCCTTCAGCAGTCCGGGAAGTTGTGGCATCTCTACAGCACCACCTTGAAGATTCCGGTCACGACGATGTTCGCGAGCGAGAGCGGGATGAGGACCTTCCAGGCGAACTTCTGGAGCTGGTCTTCGCGCAGGCGGGGGTAGGTGAAGCGGATCCAGAAGATGATGAAGGCCACCACCAGGATCTTCACGAGCATCACGACCGGGCCGAGCACGTTGAGCACCGGCGCGTTGAAGTCGAAGCCGGGAATCCACCAGCCGCCCAGGAACATCACGGTGGCGAGCGCCGAGAAGGCGAACGCCGTGGCCACTTCGGCCATGAAGAACAGCAGGAAGCGGAAACCCGTGTACTCCACGTGGAAGCCGCCGACGAGCTCGGTCTCGGCCACGGGCATGTCGAACGGCGTCTGGGTCAGCTCGGCCTGGGCGGAGATCATGAAGATCAGAAAACCGATGAACTGCGTCAGGATGAACGGGTTGCCGATCAGGCCGAAGCCGAAGATCTCGCCCTCGGCCTGGGCACGCACGATCTCCTGCAGGTTGAGCGAGTCGGCCTGGATGACCACTCCCATGACGGCGAGGATCAGCGGCAGCTCGTATGCGATGAGCTGGCCAGCCGCCCGCAGGCCGCCGAGCAAGGCGTACTTGTTGGCCGACGCCCAGCCCGCCATCAGCACGCCCAGCACCGACAGCGACGAGACCGCCATCGCGTAGAAGATCCCCGTGTCGAGGTTCTCCACCACCGCGTCGGGGCCGGTGGGCAGCACCACGAAGAGCAGGAACGACGAGGCCAGCACCACCACCGGGGCTGCCCGGAAAACTCGCCGGTCGGCGGCGGCGGGGTGGATGTCTTCCTTCTGCAGGAACTTGACCGCGTCGGCGATGAGCTGCAGCGTGCCGTAGGGGCCGACGTCCTGGGGGCCGAGCCGGCTCTGCATGAACGCCATCATCTTGAGCAGGAACAGGTAGCCCAGCATGAGCGCAGCCGTGGGGATGACGATGAGCGCCACGCCCAGCTTGATGCTGGTCTCGGCCCAGTACGCCAGGCCCAGTGCCCCGGTCATCGGTCGATATCCCCGAGGATGAAGTACAGCGAGCCGAGGATGGTGATGATGTCGGGCACGTAGGTGCCCCGCATCACCCACGGCACCACCGAGATGTTGCTGAAGCTGGGCGTGCGGATCTTCACCCGGAACGGGCCAAGGCCGCCCTTGGACACCACGTAGTAGCCCATCTCGCCCAGCGGGTTCTCGGTGGAGACGTACGCCTCGCCGGCGGGCACCTTGATGATGCGCGGCACCTTGGCCATGATCGGGCCCGAGGGGATGCCGTCGAGCAGCTGGTCGACGATCTTGGTGGCCTCGCGGGTCTCCTGCAGACGCACCCAGTAGCGGGCGAACGAGTCGCCGTCGGGATGGGTCCAGACCCGCCAGTCCACCTGGTCCCAAGCGAGGCCTGGGTTGGCATCGCGGCGCAGGTCCCAGTCGACCCCGCTGGCGCGGAGGTTGGCGCCCGACAGGCCGTAGCTGAGCGCCACGTCACCCGGGATCACGCCCACGCTGCGGCAGCGAGTCTGGAAGATCTCGTTGCCCATGAGCAGGTCTTCCATCTCGTCGCAGAAGCCGCGCATCTTGGCCATGACGGCGTGCGTCTCGGCAATCCAACCGCGGGGGATGTCGTCTTTGAGGCCGCCGATGCGGTCGAAGTTGGGGTGGAAGCGACCGCCGGTGACTTCCTCGATCTGGTTGAGCACCCGCTCGCGGTCACGGAAGGCGAAGAACACCGGGGTCAGCGCGCCGACCTGCACACCCATGTCGCCGAGGAACAGCGACACGTTGGCGATACGGCTCAGCTCAAACAGGATGGTGCGGATCCACTGCGCACGGGGCGGGGCCTCCACGCCCATCAGCTGCTCGGCCGCCAGGATGAACGGCACCTCGTTGGCGAAGCTGCCCAGCCAGTCGATGCGGTTGATCAGCGTGGTGCACTGGGGATAGGTGCGGACCTCGCAGAGCTTCTCGTAGCCGCGGTGCATGTAGCCCATGAGGGGCTCGGCCGAGATGACCTGCTCGCCGTCGAGCTGGCAGGCGATGCGCAGCGTGCCGTGGGTGGCAGGGTGCTGCGGGCCGATGTTGAGCGTCATGTCGCCGGTGTCGAGCTCGACATTGACGCGGGCATCGGCGGCTTGGGCCGCCACGTAGGCCTGCTGTTCCCGCAGCGCAGATGCCGTCGGCGGGGGGCTCATGCGCCCGCTCCCGACGCTTCGAACTCGGCCATCACCTCGGCCTCGAGCTGGGCTTCGAGCTCGGGCGGGATCTCCTCGATGTCGACCACGCCGGGCCACGGCTTGACCGCACGAGCCAGCAAGGGGAAATCCTTGCGCAGCGGGTGGCCCTCAAACTCGGTGGGCAGGTAGATGTGCTCCAGGTTCGGATGGCCGTCGAAGACGAGGCCGAACATCTCGTGGGCCTCTCGCTCGTGCCAGTCGGCCCCGGAGAAGATGTCGATGATCGACGGCACCGATGCGGGAGCGCCGTCGGCCTCGGGCACGTCGGCCTTGATGAGCACGGCGGCGTGCCGGGCCGGCGAATGCAGTTGCGCAAGCAATTGGAAACGGGTCTCGCCGCCCCCTCGCCGCACGGTCTCCTCGGCCGTGGCGCTGGATGCTTCGTCGTCTTCCTCGCCGACGCCGGCGGCGTCGAACTCGGTGTCCTCGTAGCGACCTTCGGGCGCATCGGTCCAGTCGATGGCCGACAGGAAGCCGAAGTAGGCAAAGCCTGCGTCTCGCAGCGCCGACATCGCGCCATGCCACTGCTCGATGGCGATGCGCAGCCAGAGGTTCTGGCCGGCTTCCACGTGGGATTCGACCACCGCATCGCCGAGCAACTCGGACAGTTCGGCGGCGAGCGCTTCGCGCGCCTCGTCGCCGGGCGCTGCTGCGTCGTCTGTCTGCTCGTCGCCGGTGCCGTCGGCCATGGCTACGCCTGCGCCGATCCCGCGGGTGCTGCCGGCGATGTCGGCGCAGTGCGCGATGCTCCCGGCGCTGCTGGCACCACTATCGGTTCGCCGCGCCAGCGTTCTTGCATGTCCTCGCGCTGGATGCGCTCCTGCAGCAGCACGATGCCTTCCAGCAGCGCCTCGGGCCGCGGCGGGCAGCCGGGCACGTACACATCGACCGGGATGACCTGATCCACACCCTTGGTCACCGAGTAGCTGTCCCAGTACGGCCCGCCGCAGTTGGCGCACGAGCCCATCGAGATGACGTACTTGGGCTCGGGCATCTGCTCGTACAGGCGGCGGATGACCGGCGCCATCTTGTCGGTGACGGTGCCGGAGATCACCACCAGATCGGCTTGGCGCGGGCTGGCCGGAAACGGGATGACGCCCAGACGCATCACGTCATAGCGGGGCGAGCCGAATGCGGCGCCCATCTCGATGGCGCAGCAGGCGAGGCCCCACTGGTACACCCACAGCGAGCGCGCCCGGCCGAAATTCAGCAGCCAGCTCAGCGGCTTGGGCAGTTTGACTTTGTCAACCAGTGCCATCGCGGGAATCCCTCAGCCCCTCACACCCAGCGCAGGACGCCCTTGCGCCATGCGTAGAACAGGCCCAGCACCAGGATGAAGATGAAGATCGCCATCTCGACCAGGCCGAACAGGGCATAGACCTCGAGCCGCGTCGCCCAAGGGAAGATGAACACGGCCTCCACGTCGAACAGCACGAAGAGCACCGCGAAGACGTAGTAGCGGATCTGGCTCTGGGTCCAGTCGCTGCCGACCGGATCGACGCCGCTCTCGTATGCGATGAGCTTCTGGGGCGTCGGTCGCTGCGGCCGCAGGACCCGTGCGACTCCGAACATCGTGAAGGCCATCAGGACTGCCGCTGCGCCGAAGATTGCGACGGTCAGATAGCTCCGCAAGAGGTCGGACACGGACCGCAACGCTAGCGACTTCGCGCCACCCTGCGCCGAATCTCGGCCAGCGCTTCAGACAGCATCACAGCGTCCGCGAGCAGTGACTTCTCGCCGTGCGTGTCACGAAGAACAAGGCGCGAAGATCACTCGAAGACCGGTGGTGTCCCGTCGTGGACGGAGGGTTCGCAACACCAGTTGCGGGCGAGATCGCGCAGCGACCCAGCATCGGGAATACCGAGCAGGCGGGCTGCTGCTTCGTCCAACGTCGCTCGGGCAGGGTCTCGGTACGCATCACGGGCCGGCATGAGCGTCGTGCGCAAGAATTCAGACTCGGCTTCCAGCAATTCTTGGGCCGCTCCGTAAGTAGTCGCTTGGTTGAAGTCCGGGCACGGCATCTGCCGGATGCCTTCCAGTTGCGCACTGCTGCGTCCATGCTGCTGGCGCTGCGCTCGTGACCAGTGGACCACCATCCCGAGCGTCGAGTTCGCCCAGATCGCGAAGCCGAAACGGACGACGGGGTCGTCGTGCAAGAGCGCACACCAGGCCCGTCCACCCATGACCGGTTTGTCGGTGACCGCGGCAAGCGCCACCTGTGACGGCCAGAAGATGCCCCGCTGGTAGAAGAGCGTGGACCGGCAGCGTCGCATCTCGTCGAGTGCGCTCTGCGACCGGGAGCGTTCGGCGGCTTCGGCTTCTGCTTGGGCCTCCTCGATTGCTGCGTCGCTGGCTTTGCCGCCACTCGTCCGTGACAGCTTGCGTTGCAACTGGACGAGAGCACGTTCACGTGCATCGCTGAACCGTGGACCGACGACGTGACCGTAATGCGTGGGGTCAACGGTCAAGGTGGTCTGAGCCTCGGCATCGGATGCCCACAACGACGTGTCGGGGCGTACTTGATCGTCAGCGATCGGCCACAGCTCGAAGGCGCCAATTGGCTCATTGCCCGCGACATGGCCGATGCGGTGATGCGTCGGGCCAAGCTCGAACATCTCGCCGATTGTCGTCATGGCAACCTGGCATACGGGCTCGTGAGCGTCGAGGGGCATGAACTCGCCGCGCCGCGTCAGCCGCTCGGCAACGGCGACGGCCCCGAAGCTGGCCGCGCCGACGGCCGCCCATGGCCCGCCTCCGGCGGCGGGCAGCATGGTCCAGCGACCGGTCACCGCAGTTCCGACGGTGACGTTGCCCTCCCGCTGTGCCTCCCGGCCGCGAAGCGCGGCATCAACTGAGCGTCCCGTCTCGGCAGCAACGGCGATGCTGCCGAAAGGCTCATCGAGCGCCACCGTCATGATGTCGGCCTCGGAGAGGTCGGCGCGGGGTTCCGATCGCTTGGTGCCGGCGATGATCATCTCACCCATGGCGGTGTCGGCCGAGAGCGTCTTGTCTCCGCCGCGTGTCGCGCCGGGAAATGCCACGAGCAAGAGGTCGTCGAAGCATGTCTCGAACATGGCCCTGATGGATGACCACGCGGGAGAAGCAGCAGCGGTGATGGGGAGCACCATGCCGACTCGCCCGCCGGGGCTGAGCTTTCGGCGCGCGAGCTCACAGAACACAGCGGCAAGCCCGGCCTTGAGATCGGCCGGCGTGTCTCGGACCAAGGCCTGCGCCCGCTTCTGGGCGCGCTTGCGCTCGGCTTCTGTCGCCCCAGCGATGTCGAAGAGGGCTTGGCCCCCGCGTGAGCGCGAGTACGGCGGGTTCATCATCACGATGTCGAAACGCTCTTTGGGCGCGTACAGGCCTCGTGCGTCTGCCTCTGCGTCAGAGCGAGGTGCCGACCCTGTCGACGACGCCTCATATCCGAAGAGGTCGGCGAGATAATCGGTTTCGAGATACTCGACCGATCCGGTTGCTCCCGTCGGTCCGCATGCCTGCGCGACGCCGATGTTGGTGTGGCGGTAGTCGGCGGCGGGCTCGATGTTCGAGAGGCTCGATGCAGTCAGGTGGGCCGCTATCGGCGAGATATCGACGCCGCAGAATCCTTCCTCCATCAAGTGCGTGTGCAGTGCAGCCAAGCCTTCTGGCTGCGCTCCCGCCGCTCGCGCAAGGGCGCGAACTCTCCGATAGGCCGCACGGAGCAGAGTTCCCGTGCCGCAGGCGAAGTCGGCGATGCGAAAGACCTCGCCCAGGTGATCCGACTCGCCCAGCGCCACCGCGCGGGCCGAGCGCGGCAGCCGCACACTGTCGTTGACCGTGAGGTGGGCGAGGAACTCCGCGACCTCTGGCCGCGTGTAATAGCTCGCTGCTTCGGACCTGTCCGAGATAAGGCGCTGGAACAGCTCGCCACCGATGTCGAACACGCCGAGCACACCCGATTCGACCCGTCCGGCGATGAGCGCCGCCCGTCCCAGCAATCGAGCGGTGCGCGCCGTTCCGAGATCTCGATAGACGATTCGCAGAGCAGCCTCCGCGGGGTCGAACACTGATCGGTAGTCGATCCTGCGAATCGCCTGCCAGGCCTTTCCGACCAACTCGGGAATCGGGTCGTAATCCGGCGCTGCCTCCGAACGCTCCGGCACGTCGGGGTGCGCCTGCGCGATCCGATCCTGGAACAGGAACGCATTCAGCCACACCACGCCGACTACGTTGAGGCTGTCCGAGCCCGACGGCCGTCCCATCGCGGCCGCCAGCCGAAGCTTGGCGTCGTCGCTGAGGTCCGCGGCGAGGTCTTCTGAGATGCCGCGCATCTTGTCGGCAGCGTCGGCGGCAACCAGCTCCAGTTGACCCGGCGGAACAGAAACCATGACCGCAAGCTCGGCCAGCGACTGCGCCGTGCCGGTGAGCCAGCCCGCCCGAGGCCAGCGGCCCGGCTCTGCCGCATCGTCTGATCGAGAGAGGACGGCGTACTGCAATTGCGCTCCGCCGACGAGGCGGCTCACGGCGTCTTCGTGATCAGTCCACTGCTCAGCCAGCGGGGGCGCGAGCACCGAGATCGCCGAGGCGATCACCCGACCGTCGCCGACGAATTCGAGGCCCAGCCGTGCCTCGGCATCGCGGTCGGGCTTGGCGCCCGGGCGGTCGTATTCGACCTCGACAGCAACCGGCAAGAGATTCTTGGCCCTCACCAACACGTCCACACGGCGCGAGCCGCCGCCGGAGACGGGCCTGAGCACGCCGACGCGCTCGTGGCTGAAGATGACGCGGTCGTCGGCATGCATTCGCTTCATCGCCTCGGCCAGCGCGGCGTTGAAGTCGTGCTCGTGGAGCTTTCCTTCGGCCATCGAAGCATCCCCGCTCGTTCTGGAGGGCCTGCGAACAGTGCGTCTTGGTTGCTTCAGAGAACTCGCCACTCACTCTACGGAGCGATCAGCCCTGTCTCGATGACGCCGCCACCTGTCGGCACGCCGCACGATGCGTCCGCAAGTGCACACAATCGCCCGCTCTGCAACCTCGGCGCCGAGGCAGGAACGCCCGAATTCAAAGTTTTGAGAGCCTTCGCGTTTTTTTGGGATGGGGCTGCTGGGCTCGGTGGGGTCAGGCTATGTGGTGAGGATGCCGCGGGCTTCGAAGTTGGCGTGGTTGGTGAAGCCGTGGGCTTTGCGGCGCAGGACTTGGAGCAGGTTGTTGGTGCCTTCGATGGGGCCGTTGCTGGGCCGCCCGGCGCGGTGCCAGCCGAGGATCTGTTCGTGCCAGGCCAGGAACGTGTCGACGATGCCGCTGAACTCGGGGATCTGGCCGGTGCCGTAGATGTCGGCGAACCGGTCGAGCGCTTCGAGGGCGCCTTTGCGGTCTTTGGCGAGGTAGAGGTTGTGCAGCTCGCCGAGCGCGTCCCAGGCGGCTTTGAGCCGAGGGTGGGCGGCGAACAGGCCGTCGAGGCGTTCCCGCTCGGCGGCGTCGAGGGTGTCGGGTCTGCGCATGAGCAGGAACCGTGCCCGGAACACGTCGGGGTCGAAGCGGGGCTTGGCGCCTTCGGGGCGGCGCTGGACGTCTCGGCGCACCGCGGTCAGCCCGGCTGCGAACCATCTGATGACGTGGAACCGGTCCAGCACGTGGCGGGCGTGGCCCAGCCGGGCGTCGATGGCTGCCTTGTATGCCTTCGAGCCGTCGGACACGACGACCTTGACGCCGCGGCACCACTTGTGGCCCTGGGCGGCCAGGAACGCCGTCAGGGCTGCCTGGCTGCGGTGGGGCACCATGGCGAGCACCTCGCCGGTGTCGCCGTTGACCAGCACCGTCACGTAGCGGTGCCGACGGCGGATCGAGGTCTCATCGACCAGCAGCAGCCGGCACCTGCGCCGACGGCGATGCTCGCCGACCAGCCCCGCCCAGGCGACCACCAGCGCGTTCACCAGGCCCCAGCCCAGCCGGTGCCGGCGGGCCGCCGCGTTGACCGTCATCGCCTGGGCGTCCTGGACCACACGGCGTGCCAGCCGGGCCGTGAGACGGCCCTCGAACGCCGGGTGGTCCTCACAGAATCGACGGCCGCACGGCTCGCAGACCATGCGCCGCCGCTCCCAGATCAGCGTCACCGGCCGGCCCGACACCTCCAGGTCGCGCACCTTGTTGTCGCGGCGGTCATGGGTCCGCCCGCTCGGCGCCGAACAGTGCGGGCACTTCGGGCGCACCACCGTCGAGGCGACCCGCACCACCAGCCGCTCCGGCAGATCGGCAAGCACTCCCAGCACCCGCACCTGCGGCAGCCACAGCCGCACCGACATAACATCTCTCGCCATCGAGGCCCTCCAGGGTTCGGCGTCTCACGAACACCGATCCCAGCAGGGCCTCGACCCCTACCCAAGGACCCTCAACCCACCGTCATCCCAAAAAAACGCGAAGAGCCAGTTTTGAAACTTACGAGAGCTTTGAATCTTCGTTCAAAGTTATGCAAAGCAGGCGGGCGGTTTGGGGCTACGGGACGATCGACAGGACGGCGTCTCGGCTCCATTCGAGGAGCGTCTGCGGGAGTACGCCGACGACGACGGTCGCCGCAACGGCAAGGCCGATCGCGAGGACTGACGTGAGGGGCAGACCGCCCCAGCGTGGCCGGCCCGCTCGTGCGGCCGGGGCACTGTCGTCGCCGTCGGCCGAATCCTCCGGGGCGTACATGGCCAGCACGACTCGCAGGTAGGCGAAGGCGCTCACCACCGCCGTGACCATGGCGACTGCGGCGAGCACGTAGCCCTCGGCGCCGATGGAGGCCCGGATGACCTCAACCTTGGCCCAGAAGCCGGATGTAAACGGAACGCCGGCCTGCGCGAGCAGCAGCACGGTGAACGCGAGCGCCAGGACTGGGCGACGACGTGCAAGACCGCCATAGCGGCTGAGGGCGTGAGTGCTCGCGTCGGATTCCGGCGATCGAAGCTCGGCACCGACCACCGACAGCACGGCGAAACTGCCCAGTGCCATGAACGAGTAGGCGACCAGGTAGAAGACGGCCGACGAGACAGCGTCACCGCCGCCCGCGGAGCCGTATGTCACGACACGAGATGCCTCGCCGGCAACCCTCACGAGCCATTGCGCTCTCTCGCCGCTGCCGACGACTGACGAGAGGCCGACGAGCACGAAGCCCGCGTGGCTGATCGAGCTGTAGGCCAGCATCCGCTTCACGTCGTTCTGGCAGATCGCCATGACCGCGCCGACAGCGAGCGTCGCGAACGCCAGCCCGATGAGGATCGGCGCCCATGCGGTGCTCTGCTCTGCGACAGCCACGTACAGCACCCGCGCCAGCGCGGCGAAGCCAGCCGCTTTGGCGATCGACGCCAGGTAGCCGGTGACCGGGCTGGGCGCACCTTCGTACACGTCGGGCGCCCAGAAATGGAAGGGAACGGCGGCCACCTTGAACCCCAAACCGACCAGCAGCAACGCGATGCCGACGAGCAGCAGGTAGTCGGTTTCCAGGTTGAGGTAGTCGCTGTCATAGCGGTTCGATCCGAACAGGAAGCCGCCCATTCCGCTGAGGTTGGTGCTGCCGGTGGAGCCGTACACCAGCGCGATGCCGTAGAGGAAGAACGCTGAGCTGAACGCCCCGAGCACGAAGTACTTCATGGCCGACTCGCGTGCCGGCGCCCGCCGTCCTGCCAGTGCGATCAGCACGTACAGGGCGATCGACAGCGACTCGAGACCGAGGAACAGCACGATGAGATCGTTCGCACCGGCCATGACCACCGCACCCGCAGCAGAGGCGAGCAGCAGCGCTGCGAACTCCGGCGGCGCCATGCCATAGCGGTCGAGGGCCGAGTGCGCGACCAGCGCCGTCATGACCACACCGGCGCCCACCAACACCGTGAGCAGCAGGCTGAAGCCGTCGCTCACGAATGCGTCGCTCAATGTGGAGCGCGACGCGGACCCCCAGTCGCTCCACTGCGCAGCGGCCACGATCGCGACGGCACCGCCAGTGGCAATGGAGGTAGCGGTGGATGCCCAGTCCGGCAGCGCACGAGGTGCCAGCGAGGCCACCAGCAGCAGCCCGAGCGCAGCGCCGACGAGGATGATCTGCGGGGTGAGCAACCACCAATCGACGGCCGGGGCCTCGAACCCGATTTCGACCTGGGCCATCAGTGGCCGTCCTCGTCGTGCTCACCGGTGCCATCGCCGTGGTCCAGCACCACCGGGTCGCCCAGTTCCGGCACCTCGAAGCCGCTGTATTCCTCGAAGTGCTCGAGCAGCTTGTCGGCAGCCGGTTCCACCGCGTCGAGCAGGGGCTTCGGGTACACGCCGAGGGCCACCGCGGCGATGACGAACGGCGCCAGCGTCATCAGCTCGCCCCGCCGCAGGTCGGCCGTCTGGCGGTCGGCTGCCGCGGGAGGCCCGTGGAACACCCGCTGGTAGGCCCACAGCAGGTACAGCGCTGCAAGGATCACCCCGGTGGCAGCGATGACCGTCCAGACCGGCCGTGTGTCGAACGAGCCGATCAGGATCAGGAACTCGCCCACGAACCCGTTCAGGCCCGGCACGCCCACCGACGACAGCATGATCAGCGTGAACACCCCGGCATAGACCGGCGCTGCCGACTGGATGCCAGCGAGCTCGTCGATCTGGCGGGTGTGACGCCGCTCGTACAGCATCCCCACCAGCAGGAACAAGGCGCCGGTGCTGATGCCGTGGTTGACCATCTGGACTACGCCGCCGCCGATGGCCGTCGCTGTGAAGGCGAAGATGCCCAGCACGATGAAGCCCATGTGGGCCACCGAGGAGTACGCCACGAGGCGTTTGAGATCACGCTGCATTGCCGCGGTGATCGCACCCCAGATGACGCCCACTACGCCGACGGTCACCAGCACGGGCGCGGCCCAGTCGGACGCCTCGGGGAACAGGTACAGGCCGAATCGCAGCAGGCCGTAGGTGCCCAGCTTCAGCAGCACGGCCGCCAGCACCACCGAACCTGCGGTGGGCGCTTCGGTGTGCGCATCGGGCAGCCAAGTGTGCAGCGGCACCACCGGCACCTTCACGAGGAAGGCAATCGCGAACGCCACGAAGCAGAGGCGCGCCGTGTTGGTGGCCAGACCCTGCTCTTCGGCGAGTGTCACGAGGTCGAACGTGATGCCGCTCTCGGGCGAGCCGAGCACGGCCGTGGCCACGATCGCCACGAGCAGCAGTGCCGAGCCCGCCATCGTGTAGATGAAGAACTTCGTAGCCGCGTAGCGACGCCCCTCGTATCCCCATCCCGCGATGAGCAGGTACATGGGCACCAGCACCACTTCGAACATCACGAAGAACAGGAACAGGTCGAGCGCGACGAAGGCACCCACCGAGCCGGCCTGCAGCAGCAGCATCCATGCCGTGTAGGGCTTGGGATCGTGGTGCGGGTCGACGCCGGCCAGCACGATCGGCACGACCAGGCTGGTCAGCACCACCAGCCACAGCGAGATGCCGTCGACGCCGACATGCCACGAGATGCCGAGCGCCGGGATCCAGGACTGCTGGCTGACGAACTGGAAGCCGTCTCCGACGGTTGCAGCGTCTGTTGCTGCTGTGACGTCGAATTGCCACGCCAGCGCCAGCGCCAGCGCGCCGCCGATGGCCGCGAACAGCGTGCCGAGCGGGCGGGCCAGATCGGGACGGCTGCGCGGCAGCAGGGCGACTATCAGCGCCCCCACCGCGGGCACGAAGATCAGCGCGTTCAGCAGCGGGAAATCGCTGGCGGAGCCCGAAGCGACAAGCAGGGCGCCCATGGCTAGGAGACACCCCGCAGCGCGAGCCAGACGACGAGGACGACCGCACCGACAGCCACGCCCGATGCGTAGTGCCGCAGATAGCCCGACTGGAGGGGCCGCACGGCTTCGCCGAGCATCCGGACGAGCTTCGCCACGCCGTTGACAGCGCCGTCGACGAAGCGTCTGTCAGCGGCGGCGGCGGCCTCGAATGCCTTGGTGCCGGGGCCGCCCACAAAGTTGGAGATCGTGGAGTCGACGTAGAAGGCGTTTTCCAGCAGCGCCGGTTCGAGCTTGTCGGTCGAGATACGCGAACGCAACCACGCCAAGGCAGCCACCGTGATGCCGACCACTGCTGCGAGCACTGCCCCGAATGCAAGCAACAGCTTCTGCCAGGTAGGCGTCGTGAAGTGATGCGCGTGCGCCAAGGTGGGCTCCAGGAAATGCTCGAGCACCAGCCAGTCGCCCACCAGCGGCAGGTTCATGACTCCGCCGATGGCTGCTGCTCCGGCCAGCAACACCAGCGGCAGGGTCATCGTGGTAGGCGACTCGTGCGGGTGCGCGCTGTCGTCCCACCGCTGGCCGCCGAAGAACACCAGGAAGGTCTGACGGCTCATGTAGTAGGCGGTGAGCAGGGCGGTGACCAATCCCACAGCCCACAGCAGCCAGTGCTGTTCCCGTGCGGCCAGCAGGATCTCGTCCTTCGACCAGAAACCCGACAGCGGCGGCACGCCGGCAATCGCCAGCCACCCCACGATGAACGTGACCGCGGTGACGGGCATGACCGCTCGCAGCGCGCCCATACGGCGCATGTCCTGCTCGTCACCGAGACCGTGGATGACCGAGCCGGCGCCGAGGAACAGCAGGCCCTTGAAGAACGCGTGGGTGATCACATGGAAGATTGCCGCCACGTATGCGCCCGAGCCGATCGCGAGGAACATGTAGCCGAGCTGGCTGACCGTGGAGTACGCGAGCACCTTCTTGATGTCGTGCTGTGCCACCGCGGCGAGCGCCGCGAAGAGCGCCGTCGCAGCACCGACGATGGCAATGACCAGCAGCGCCCCCTCTGACGCGTCCAGCACCGGGTTGAGCCGCACCAGCAGGTACACGCCGGCCGTCACCATCGTGGCGGCGTGCACCATGGCCGAGACCGGAGTGGGGCCCTCCATGGCGTCGGGCAGCCACACGTACAGCGGCAGCTGGGCTGATTTGCCCGCGGCGGCGAGCAGCAGCAAGAGCGAGACAGCGGTGGCGGTGCCAGTAGCCAGCGCCGGTGCCCCTGCTGCCAGCCCGGCGTAGGACACCGTGCCGAGCGAGGTCCACAGCAGGAACGTGGCGATCATGAAGCCGAAGTCGCCGATGCGGTTGGTGACGAACGCCTTCTTGCCGGCGGTGGCCGCGGTGGGCCTCTCGTGCCAGAAAGAGATCAGCAGGTACGAGCAAGTGCCGACGCCCTCCCAGCCCAGGAAGGTGACCACGAGGTTGTTGCCCAGCACCAGCATGAGCATCGAGAACAGGAACAGGTTGAGGTACAGGAAGAACTTGGAGTACTTCGGGTCGCCGTGCATGTAGCCGACCGAGTACAGGTGGATGAGCGTGCCGACACCGGTCACGAACAGCGCCATCGTCATGGACAGCGGATCAACCAGCAGGGCAGCGTCGACCTCGAGGCCGCCGATCGGCATCCACTCGAACAGCGTCGAGACGAACCAGCGCCCGCCGTGCCCGCCTGCGCCGCCGGTGGTTGCCGAGTCGAGCCCTAGCAATCCGCCGAACGTGACGAGTGTGAGCAGGAATGATCCGGCACTGGCGGCAGTCGCCAGCCAGCCAGCCCGGGGCTCGCCCAGGCGCGGTCCGGCCAGCAGCAGCACCGCGAACCCGGCGAGGGGCAGCGCGGGGATGAGCCAAACCAGTTCGACCACTGCCTCAGTCCCCCGGCCTCAGCCCTTCAGGGCCGACAGGTCATCCGCTGTCGCCCGGGGCGAAGCGCGCAGCACCGCCACCACCAATCCGAGACCTACCACCACCTCGGCCGCCGCAACGACCAGCACAAACAGCACCACCGTGTGCCCGTGCACATCGCCGAACCGGTCAGCGAAGGCAATGAAGCTGAGATTGACGCCGTTGAGCATCAGCTCGACGCACATGAGCATGATCAACGGGTTGCGCCGCACGAGCAGGCCCGTGCCGCCGATGAGGAACAGCATCGCCCCCAGCGTCAGGTACCAGCCGGTAGTCACCTCGAGGCCGCTCATTGGCGTGCCTCCAGCGACGCCGGGCTGCTCTCGGCAGGCGGTGATTCGCCATACCCGCTGCGCCGGGCCAGGATCACCGTGCCGATGACCGCCACGATGAGCAGCAGCGATGTCAGCTCGAACGCATACACATAGTCGGAGAACAGTGACCGGGCGATCGCGCTGACGTCGGTTGCATAGTTCGTGGCGACTGCATCGGCTTCGGCTCCGACGATTCCTGCCTGCTCAAGCTCGTACGAACGAGCGCCCTTGAAGATCCGGTCGACCGCGGCGACCAGCCAGACCAGCACGGCGGCACCGCCGAGGCCGAATGCGGCCGCGGTCCACCGCTGGGCCGGCAGAGCGCCCAGCGACAGCTCGGCGGCTCGATCCACGCCCAGCAGCATGATGACGAACAGGAACAGCACCACGATGGCGCCGGCGTACACGATGACCTGCACGGCGGCAATGAAGTGGGCCTGCAGCGCGACGAACAGCACCGCAATGCCAAACAGCGTCATCACCAGCATGAGCGCCGCGTGCACCGGATTGCGCGACAGCACCACGCCGACCGCGCCGACGAGACATGCGGCACCGGCCACCGCGAACACCACCACTTCGACCATCAGTGATGATCTCCTGCCGCAGACGCGTGGCCGTGCTCGTCGAGGTCGGCCGGCTCGTCGCCGGCTGCGGGCGGTTCGTTTTCCCCGCCGTCGTAGTCGGCGTGCTGGCCATGCTCGGGCGCTCGCACGCCGTAGCCCAGCTCGCCGCTCCAGCCGACACGGCCCTCGTAGTCGGGCTGGCCCGACGGCGAGGTGGCCCGCATCCAGCCGGAGGTGTGCTCGTCGTCGCCGTCGTGCCACAGCTCCCATGGCTGCCGCCGGGGCCGGCCGTCGTCGTCGGTGAGCAATTCGTCCTTCGTGTAGATGGCGTCGCGGCGGGTGGGGAAGCTGAACTCGAAGACCTTCGTCTCAGTGATGGCCTCGGTCGGGCAGGCTTCCACGCACAGGTCGCAGTGGATGCAGCGCAGGTAGTTGATCTCGTAGACGTAGCCGAAGCGCTCCCCCGGCGACACCGGGTCGTCGGGCGGGTTGTCGGCCCCGCGTACGTAGATGCACCGGGCCGGGCAAACGCCCGCACACAGCTCGCACCCGATGCATTTCTCCATGCCGTCGGGGTAACGGTTGAGCACGTGGCGCCCGTGGAAGCGGGGCGGCTTCGGCCGCTTCTCCTGGGGGTACTCGGTGGTGACCCGCTCGCCGAACAGCTTGCCGAACGTGACCTTGAAGCCGTCGAGGTAGCCCATCAGCCGTCCTCTCCCGGGCCGGCTGCATCTGGCGACGCACCTGCCGGCATCAAGTCATCAGGATCGTGATCGCCAAGACCCTCGGTGTCCGTGTTGCGTTTGGCTGCGCGCAGTGCCGCCGCCAGCAACGTCCAACCCAGCGCAAGCCCGGCGGCGCTCAGCCCCAGCGTTACCACCAGCCGTTGTGCCAGATTCCAGTCTTCCTGATCGAACACCAGCTCCCGCAGGCCCAGGAACATCAGCCAGAACAGCATCACCGGGATGAGCACCTTCCACCCCAGCGACATCAGCTGGTCGTAGCGCAGACGGGGCAGCGTGGCGCGGAACCACACGAACACAAACAGGAACGCCAGCACCTTGGCGAGGAACCACACGGTGGGCCACAGCCATGTCAGGCCGAAGAAGATGGGTCCCGCCGGTCCGCCGAAGAACAGCGTCACCATGATCGCCGACATCGTGATCACGTTCATGAACTCGGCCAGGAAGAACAGGGCGAAGCGGATCGACGAGTACTCGGTGTGGAAACCGCCGACCAGCTCCTGCTCGGCTTCGACGAGATCGAACGGCGGTCGATTCAGCTCGGCGGTTGCGGAGATGAGGAAGACAACGAACGGCACGATGCCGGTAGTGAGCAGGAACCAGTCGTCGGGGCTGCCACCCCACCAGGTGCCGCCAACCTGCTGCGACACGATGCTCTGGGTCGAGAGCGATCCCGCAGCGATCACCACCGCCACGACCGACATGCCCAGCGCGGCTTCATACGAGATGGCCTGCGCCGAGGCCCGCACCGAGCCGATGAGCGGGTACTTCGAGCCCGACGACCAGCCCGCCAGCATCACGCCGTAGACAGCGACTGAGGACATCGCGAGCAGCAGCAGGATGCCCACCGGCGGATCGGCCACCTGCAGGATGGTCTCCTTGCCGAAGAGCGTGACCGTGCCGCCGCGTCCAGCGGCTCCCGGAGACGCAGGGTCGGTGAAGACGCCGCCGATCGGCACGATGGCGAAGGCGACGAACGCGGTGACCGCTGAGATGTACGGCGCCAGCCGGAACACGAGGGGGTCGGCATTGGCAGGGCGGAGGTCTTCCTTGAAGAAGAACTTGATGCCGTCGGCGAGCGCCTGCAGCAGGCCCCACGGCCCGGCCACGTTGGGGCCGATGCGGTGCTGCATGTCCGAGATCAGCTTGCGTTCGAACCAGATCATGAACATGGTGGCGACCAGCAGGGCAGCGAAGGCCACGAGCACCTTGATGCCCACGATGCCGATGTCGCCCCAGTCGACACCGTCCGCGAACAGCGGGTCGCCAGTCATCGCGACACCTCGCCGGCGCGGGTCTCGATCCGCACGTCGGTGACTGGTGCCGTCACGTCGATCAATGCCCCCACGTCGATGTGGGCCGATGGGAACAGCACGACGACGTTGCCGCGGGCGATGCCGGCGTCGGCCACGATCGGCAGCCGCAGCGCACCGCGGTCGGAGTGCACTTCGACTTCAGTACCCGATTCGACGCCGACTCGCTCCAGGTCGACCGGGTGCACTCGCATCACCGTGTCGGCCGCCAGCGACGCCAGCGCAGGCGTCTGGCTGACCGTCACGCCGCCGTCATACAGCTTGCGGCTGCAGACCAGGCGGAGGCCGTAGGCGTCTCGCGCCGGAGCAACGTGTTCGGGCGGGAACTCGGGCTCGAAGGCCGCTCCCAGCGTCACCACGCCGTCAGCGGCGAGGTCAGGGCCGACCGCCGAGGCGTGCGTGGCGCACACGGCCGCTATCTCGGCAGTGATCTCGCCGACCGACAGGAAGCCGAGGTCACCGCCGCACAGCACGGCCAGCTCGGCCGCGATCATCCAGTCGGGGCGGGCTGAGCCGGGTGCGGTCACCAACTCGCCGACGGCCGAGACGCGTCCCTCCAGATTGGTCGTGGTGCCCGACTTCTCCCCGAACACAGCGGCCGGCAGCACGATGTCGGCCTCCGCCGCCGACTGGCCCACGAACGAGTCCACCGCTACGACCGTGCCTGCGCCCGACACGCCGAGGCGCGCCAGCATGCTGTCGGGGAAGTCCGTCAGGGGATCGGCGCCGAGCAGGAAGAGCACGTCGATCTCTCCGGCGGCGGCTGCCGCGAGGATTCCGGTGGCGTCGTGCCCACGTTCGCCCGGCAGCTCGCCCCACGCCGCGGCGAGCTCCTGCGGCGGGCTGGCGCTCAATGCCCGCCCCGGGAGCATCCCCGGCGCCAAGCCCATGTCGAGCGCGCCGCGGACGTTGCCTCGACGCGCGGCGACGAGGAAGCGGGCGTGGGGGATGCGGGCGCTGATCACCGCGGCCACCTCGGCCGTCGCTTCGGCGGATTCCGACACCGACGAGCGGCCGAGCACCACGACGACCGATCCAGATGCCAGCTCGCCGGCCAGCGAGTCATCGCCGTCGAGCAGGTTCCGCAGCACAGATGCTGCCTCGCCGCCGCGACACTGCTCGCTGCGAACTGCGTTGCGCGTGAGACTGGTCGTGGTCGGGGCGATCTCGACCAGACGAGTCGTACCCGCTCGCGCTGCGCCGCGCAGACGCAGGTGCAGAACCGGCAGCTCCTCGCGGAGGTCTCCGCACACCAGCAGGGTGGTGTCGGCGCTGCACGCCTCATCGATCGTCGCTGCCGGCAGGCCCACTGCCAGCTCTGCAGGCAAGCCGTCGCCGAGCTGCGCATCTACATGGTCGGTCCGCAGCACCGTGCGGGCCAGCTTCGACCAAGCGTAAGCGTCCTCGTTGGTGCCGCGGGCACCGCCGAGCACGGCAATCGCGCCGGGTCGGGCCGCCTTCACCGCAGCGGCCACGGCACCGAGGGCACTCGCCCAGTCGGTCGGCTGGAAGCGGCGCAGCGGCTCGGCGTCCGCGATGTCGGAGGTGGTGCCCGACGGCGCGCGAGCCTGCAGCGGCGCCGTCACCCGGTCCGGGCTCGACACCGAGCCGAAGGCGAAACGACCCTTGTCGCACAGCCAGCCGTGGTTGACCGGGTCGATGTCGACGCCGAGGTAACGCACCAGTTCATTGCGCGACGACTGCACCGCGATGCGGCAGCCCACGGCACATGTCGTGCAGGTGGACTCGGTCTCGACGAGATCCCACGGCCGCGCCCTGAAGCGGTACGGCGACGCAGTGAGCGCACCGACGGGGCAGATCTGCACCGTGTTACCCGAGAAGTACGACGAGAAGGGTTCGCCGGGGAACGTGAGCACCTGTGTTTCGTTTCCCCGCTCCGTGAAGTCGATGAGGGGGTCGCCGGCGACCTCGTCTGCGAAGCGGGTGCAGCGGTCGCACAGGATGCAGCGCTCACGGTCGAGGTGGACCAAGTCGGAGATGGGGATCGGCTTGGGGAAGTGCCGCTTTTCCTCCACGAACCTGGACTCGCCCGGGCCGTAGGCCATGGTCTGGTCCTGCAATGGGCACTCGCCGCCCTTGTCGCAGACCGGGCAGTCGAGCGGGTGGTTGATGAGCAGCAGCTCCAACACGCCTTCTTGCGCCCGCCGCGTCCGCTCGCTGGTGGTGTCCACCACCATCTCCGGCGAGACGGGGACCATGCAGGAAGGCTGCAACTGCGGCCCCCGCCCGGTGTCGATCTCGACGAGGCACATGCGGCACATGCCCACCGGGCTCATCCGCTCGTGGTAGCAGAACCGCGGGATGTGCACCCCGGCACGATCCGCTGCCGCGATGACCAGTTCGCCCGGCTGCGCATCCACGGCGACGCCGTTGATCGTCACCTCCACGGTGCTCGGCGCGGCTTCGGCAGCTGTGGCGTCAGACACGGATGGCCACCTCCGAGACTGAATTCGGTGCAGGGCCATCAGACGGCCCGGTGTCGAGGTGCGCGTTCGGCGCAACCCGGGCCTCGAACTCCTCGGGGAACAGTGTCATGGCCGAGTGCACCGGGGCGAACGCGGACGGTCCCACAAAGCAGATGGTGGTCATCTGGTACGGGAACGGCTTCGGCTCGAGGCCCCGTTCGGGTACCGCGGCGTGGGGAAAGTCGCCGGGGCAGATCGAGGCGCCGACTTCGAACAGCACGTCGAGGTCGCGTGGCGTGCCGGTGCCGTCGCACACCCGCCGCAGCACCCGCTCCAGCCAGGTCGCCCCTTCCCGGCACGGCACACATTTGCCGCACGACTCGTGGGCATAGAACTTCGTCAGCGTGAGCGCAGCGGCCGGAATGTCGGTGGTGTCGTCCATCACCATCACTGCGCCGGAACCCAGCATCGACCCCTGCGGCCCCACCTCGGATGCCTCAAACGGCAGGTCGAGCTGTGTCGGCGTGAACCACGGCGCTGAGCCGCCGCCCGGAACGAAGGCCTTGAGCTCGCGGCCCCGATGCATGCCGCCGCAGTAGTCGTCGCCGTAGATCAGGTCTCGGAATGTCGTGGTGCCGTTGGTGATCTCGTACACGCCGGGGCGCTGCACGTGCCCGCTCACCGCCACCATGCGTGTTCCGGGCGACGTCGGCGTGCCGATGGCGGTGAACGCCTCGGCCCCGTGTCGCAGGATCCACGGCAGGTTCGCCAGCGTCTCCACGTTGTTGACGATGGTCGGCTGGCCGTACAGCCCGATGGCGGCCGGGAAGTAGGGAGGCTTGAGCCGCGGCATGCCCCGGTT
Source organism: Candidatus Poriferisodalis sp. (assembly GCF_965219595.1). NCBI lineage: Bacteria > Bacillati > Actinomycetota > Acidimicrobiia > Acidimicrobiales > Candidatus Poriferisodalaceae > Candidatus Poriferisodalis > Candidatus Poriferisodalis sp. Next base: position 1,317,456 of record NZ_OZ244781.1, on the reverse strand, counting down.
GCCCTCCAAGCTCTCGATCAGCGCTGTCTCCTCGCCTACCACATAGGCGCCGGCGCCCCAGTGCAGCACGATGTCGACCGAGAAGTCGGTGCCGCAGATGTTGCGGCCTACCCAGCCGGCCTCGTAGGCCTCGTTGAGGGCCTGTGCCACCCGCTCCTGCGCGACGGCCATCTCGCCGCGGATGTACAGGAAGCACTGCGACAGCCCGACCGCGTAGCAAGCGATGAGGCACCCCTCGATGAGCTGGTGCGGGTCGAGCTCCATCAGCAGGCGGTCCTTGTAGGTGCCGGGCTCGGACTCATCGCCGTTCACCACGAGGTAGCGAGGCCACACACCGGGCGGGCAGAAGCCCCACTTCACCCCGGCAGGAAAGCCGGCGCCGCCGCGCCCGAGCAGGGTCGCGCTGCGCACTTCGCCGTGGACGTCATCGGGCGTGCGCTCCAGGGCGGCACGCAGGCCCTCATAGCCGCCGGTGGCCAGGTAGCGCCCGAGCGTGTAGCTGTCGGGATGGTCGAATCGCTCGGTGACGATGCGGGGCGCATCGTTGGCTACGAAGCCAGGCGCGTGAGGAATCGTGTACGACGCCATCAGCTGAGCCTTCCGCCGTCGAACGCGGACCGCACGCCAACGCGGCGGCTGGGGGCCCTCACGCTGAACCTGCCCCATTGCTGGCGGGTGCTGCCATCCAGACCGGCGGTTCGTTGACCGCTTCGGGAGGCACGGCGCCGACTGCTCGGCCGGCCGGAATGTGCTGGCGCACGCGGGCCGTGACCCCGTGCGGCGGGATCTCGTCGTCGAGGGCGCCCGCAGCGAGATCGTCGACGAGCTGGTCGAACCCGTCGGTATCGACCCGGTAGCGGTAGCGGTAGTTCACCTGCAGGCAGGGCGCCTCGGTGCAGGCGGCCTGGCACTCCGCTGATGCCAGCGTGAACAGACCGTCGGGGGTGGTGCCGCCGGCGCGCACGCCCAACCGCTCCTCGGCGTGTTCCATGAGCTCGGCGGCGCCGGCCAGCGCGCATGACATGGTGGCGCAGATGTTCACGAGGTACTTGCCCACGGGCTCCCGCTTGAACATCTCGTAGAACGAGCAGGTGCCGAGCACCTCGGCAGGCGTGGTGTCGACGAGCTCGGCGATTTCCACCATCGCCTCTTCGGTGACCCAGCCGGCCTGCGCCTGTGCGACATGCAGCAGCGGGATCATCGCCGACCGGCGCTTCGGGTAGCGGCCGATGATCTCACGCGCCAGCGTGCGGTTCTCCTCAGTAAAGAAACTCATTACCTGTCCACCTCCCCACCACCGTCGGGCGCGGAGCAGGCACCAACGCGGCGGTCGCGAACCCTCACCGGCTGCTCCCCGCCACCGTCGGGCGCGGAACAGGCACCAACGCGGCGGTCGCGAACCCTCACCGGTCGACCTCCCCCATGATCGGGTCGACCGAGGAGATGATGGCGATGGCGTCGGCCAGCAGGCCTCCGTACATCAGATGAGGCAGGCTTTGCAGGTTCACGAACGAGGGCGCGCGGATGTGCACCCGCTGTGGCTTGGGCCCGCCGTCGGAGACCAGGTAGCAGCCCAGTTCGCCACGGGGTGACTCGACGGCGACGTACGTCTCCCCGGGCGGCACCCGGAAGCCCTCGGTGAAGATCTTGAAATGGTGGATCAGCGCTTCCATCGACTCGTCGATGCGCGCGCGCGGTGGCGGCGTGACTTTGCGGTCCTCGGTGCGGTAGGGGCCCCTCGGCATCTTGTCGAGGCACTGCTCCACAATGCGCATCGACTCGCGGATCTCGTTCAGGCGGATGGAGTACCGATCGAACGTGTCGCCGTAGGCACCTACCACGACGTCGAAGTCGACCTCGTCGTAGGCCAGGTACGGCATGGTGCGGCGCAGATCCCACGCCTCGCCGGTGCTGCGCAGCAGCGGCCCCGTGGCCGACATGGCGATGGCCTCGTCGGCGGTGATGACACCGACGCCCTGGGTGCGGTCTCGCCAGATCGGCTGACCGGTCATCAAGGTGTCGAACTGCTCGAGCCGGTCGGGCAGCACCGTCAGAATGTGCTCCACGTCGTCCTGCCAGCCGTCGGGCAGGTCGGCTGCCACGCCGCCGGGGCGGATGTAGTTGTGATTCATCCGCAAGCCGGTGACGCTCTCGAAGAACCGCAGGATCTCCTCGCGTTCCTTCCACCCGTAGAGCATCATCCCGACTGCGCCGAGATCCATGCCGTTGGTCGCGAGAAACAGCAGGTGGGAGCTCATCCGGTTCAGCTCGCACATCAGCATGCGGATCCAGGTGGCTCGCGGCGGGATCTCGGTTCCCAGCAGATCCTCGACCGCGAGGCAGAACACCAGCTCGGTGAACAGCGGCGAGGCGTAGTCCATGCGGGTGACGTTCGTCGGCCCCTGCAGGAACGTGAGGTCTTCGGCGGTCTTCTCCATCCCGGTGTGCAGGTAGCCGATGATCGGCTTGGACCGCAGCACTGTCTCGCCCTGGAGCTCCATCGCTATGCGCAGCACGCCATGGGTGGATGGGTGCTGCGGGCCCATGTTGATGAGCATCGGCCCGTCGCCAGGTTCTGTTGTGATTGCCGCCGCGTCGTCGTCAACAGCGGCTGCATCCAGCGCAGCCTCTTCGGAGATGCGCAGCACGGCATCCGTCGGCCGGCGGATGGCGGCGGCCGTTGCAGTGCTCATCGGCCTTCCACCGCCTTGAACTGCACCGGGATGGCACCGATGGCGTAGTCCTTGCGCAGTGGGTGACCATCCCAGTCCGGCGGCATGAGAATGCGGCTCGGATCGGGGTGATCGCTGAAGCTGATGCCGAACAGGTCGGCCGCCTCCCGCTCAGGTGCCTCGGCGCCCGGGTACAGGCCCACCGCGGAGGGCACCTGCGGATCGTCGGCCGGTACTTGGGTGCGGATGCGCAGCCGGCGCCGGCCACGGAGATCCAGCAGGTTCACCACCACTTCGAAGCGTTCCGGCTCGATGCCGGGTGCTACGGCGCGGCCGCGATTCGTGAGCCCGTCCACCGCACACACGTCAACGCACAGCTCGAATCCGTCGGCAGCAGCCATGCCGAGCACATCGAGGTACTCGTCGCGGCTCGGATGCAGCACCTGCTGGCCACGCTCGTCGGTGCACGGCACGCCGAACATCGTGGGCTGCTCAGCGATCTCTGTCGCTGGCGCGGCGTCGTCGGCTGCTACGCCCTCGTCTGCCATCAGCGCGCCGCCGTGCCCGATTGCGGGACTGGGTCTGACTGCGGCACTCCATGTGCCGCCAGATCGACAGCAGCGCCGCCGGCCCGCTCGGCCCGGCGCTGGGTCAGCTCGCCGGTACGGATCTTCTCGTGCAGCGCCAGGATCGCATGCAGCAGCGTCTCGGGCCCCGGCGGGCAACCGGGTGCGTACATGTCGACCGGCACAACTTGGTCGACGCCCTGCACGATGGCGTAGTTGTTGAACATGCCGCCGCTGGACGCGCACACGCCCATCGACAGCACCCACTTGGGCTCCATCATCTGGTCGTAGATCTGGCGCAACACGGGCGCCATCTTCTGGCTGACGCGGCCCGCCACGATCATCAGATCGGCTTGACGAGGCGAGGCGCGGAACGTCTCCATGCCGAAGCGGGCCAGGTCGTAGTGGGCCGTGCCCGTCGCCATCATCTCGATGGCGCAGCAGGCGAGCCCGAACGTGGCCGGCATCAGGCTGCGCCGGCGTGCCCACTTCACCAGCTCCTCCACCGGTGCAGTGAAGACGTTGTGACCGAGCCCAGCGAGGCCGTCGTCGATGCCGAGCCGCGACTTGAGGTCGTCGATGCCCGCCATCAGCCTGCCGCCGTCCGGCTGCTGGGTTGCTGTGCGCCGCTCCACGCGGCGTCGTGCTGGCCTGCGCCACTCCATGTGGCGTCGGGGACGTGCTCGCGGCCGGTCAGCCCGACGGTGCGTACACCCTGAACGCCGCTGCGGCTGGCCGGCGGCAGCGGGAGGACGCGGCGCTTGCGCGGGCCCCACTCCAGCCCGCCCATTGCCAGCTCATAGACGAAGGACAGGAAGAAGATCACGACGAAGATCAGCATCGCCATGAATCCGAAGAGGCCGAGCTGGCTGTTCGCGACCGCCCACGGGTACAGGAAGACGATCTCGATGTCGAACATGATGAACAGCATCGCCACGAGGTAGAAGCGCACCGGGAATCGCTCGGGAATGGCGGCCTGGTCGACGATGCCGCACTCGTACGAGGCCAGCTTGGCATTCGTGCTGCGCTGGGGCGCCAGCAGCCGCGAGGCGATGATGCTCACCAGCACGAACAGCACTGCGAGCACGCCGAGAACCAACACCGGCAGGTATTCCGCCAAGCCATTGTTCATGCCCCGGACCCCTTCGGCGCGTCGGTGATCAGATGCCGGCCCCAGTCTGGCCCAAAACAGGCCAGCCGGTCACTGGCCCGCAGCTTCGCGCACCGCCCAGATCGCCTGGTCCCGTCGATGCAGGTGGTAGCAGCCCAAGCCGAACAGCAGGGCGGAGAAGATCGTGAGCAGGGCCGGGCGGAGCCGCACGCTGCCGTGGTCACGCACCAGCACCACCGAATACACCGGCTCGTTCTCGTCGATCTGGGGCTGAGGCACCACGATCTTGCCGTCGTCGCCGAACACGTTCGGATCGATCTCGACCCTCGGCTGGTACGGCTGGATCTGCACGACGGCGTAGTGCGGCCTGCCCCTGCTCGGCAGGAAGTACTGCGTGACGGCGTTGTCGGGAATGCTCAACGGCCGGTAGCGCTCGCCGCCCCGGATCAGCACCCGGTACGTCTTGTATTCGTCCGCGGCCGAGAACAGGCACGAATTCACCGCCAGCAGCCGACGCGGGTCGGCACCGTCGCAGACGACATGTCCGTCGGCCGCTGAGCGGGCGTCAGCCGCGAACGCCTGAGCTTCGACAATCTCGGGATCGGTGACCTCTTCGGCGTCGTCGTCTGATTTCTCCTTGACAACGATCTCGATCCAGCCGGGGGGCGGCTGATCGACCGGGACGCCCTCGAGCTGCTGCACTTCATCGACCAGCACCGTGGCGGGATTGGAGGTCACCTGCAGCACGTTCCATCCGGGTTGACTGCCGATCCACCCGATGCCGAACACCCACCACACGATGGACATCAGCAGCATCCAGCCCCACAGCCCGGTCCACGCAACCAGGAAGCCGAGACGGACCCCGAGGTTGGTGGCCAGCAGCAGGTACACCGATCCGCACAGCACGGCGATGCCGATGATGACGGCCAAGTACCCGGTGAGAACCGGATCCCAGCTGACGATGCCGAGAAGGTGCGAGGCGGTCATTCGTCGTCTCCCGCTTCGTGCAGCAGGTCGAAGCCGATCGCGGCCTGGCGCTGCGGATCAAGGTTGCGCTCGTAGGCGGCAATCGCGCGGATCTCACGCTCGCTGAGCACCCGTCCAAAGCCGGGCATGCCGTAGTTGCCGAGACGTGCGAACTGACCGTAGGCCACGTTGTCTGCGGCGCCATCGGAGATGAACGAGACGTGGTCTGCCATGTCCGGGAACAGCCTCCGGAGGCTCACGCTGTTGAGCGCCGGTCCGTAGCGTCCGGCGCCATCGGGACCGGGAAGCACCTCGATCGTTCCGCCGTTGTTGGGCAGCTGGGCACCGCCGCGGCCGGGCCAGCGCGGCGTGTGGCACCGGGCGCAGTGGAGATCGAACAAGACCTCGCCCTGGGTCACCGCCGGATTCGTCTCACGCTGAGCCGCGAACTCCGTCTCGTAGCGCGTCGCAGCCCGCGCCTGTGCTTCCTCGTCGGTGATCCTGTTGTCCCACAGCCATGCCACGAGGTCGTCGATCTGCTGATCGTTGTACGGACCGCCGCCCTCAAGGCCCCACGACGGCATCACGCCTCGGCCATACACCAGGATCTGCCGCACCTCGCTGACCTCGTCCAGCGTCTCGGCATCGGTGTCGAAACGCGTGAACACGTCGTCGAGAGACGGCGCCTCCCACGTCGTGTTGATGACGAAGGACTCCTTGTCGGAGAACTGGTGGCCGATGTCGAGCACTACCGGAGCGAAACGCGCGCCGCCGAGATCAGCACCGTGGCAGTCGAAGCACTCTGCTGCGGTTGCGACGGCCTCGCCGCGGCTCACGGCCGCTTCGGAGAACGACGTTTCCGCACCTGAACGGCGCCCGCCTTCGAGCATCCAGTAGACGGGCAGCACGAGCGCCATGATGAGCAGCATCAGCACGCCGAAGGCCTGCACCTTCTCCAGCCGGCGGCCCTCGAGTTCCTCGTCGTCGGGCAGGTTGCCGCGGTTGGGCGCCAGCTCGATCTCGCTGCCCGCCTCGGCCTTCGCCTGGCGAATGTTGACGAAGACGTAGATCGCCCAGCCGACCACGACAACCGCCAGCAGCACGATCGCGATCGAACGCTCCGTGCTGACGGCCAGCATGTGGCTGAGCTCAGGCACAGTGCGGCCCCTCAAGGCCTTGGCCCGTGCTGTCGGTGCCGATCGCCGGTCCCTGCGACACCTTGCCGGTGTCGACGAAGACGCTGCCGCCCTCGATGGTCACCGGGAAGCGGTCCATGCCACGAGGTGCCGGACCGGACTTCTTCTCGCCGACGCGGTTGTACTTCGAACCGTGGCACGGGCACTCGAACCACTGCGAGCTGCCGCACACCGGCACTTTGCAGCCCAAATGCGGGCAGACCTGCCATAGCGCGACATAACCCAGCCGCATGCCCTCGAGCACCGCACCGCCGTACACCGTCTCGGCGTTGGACAGCGTCGCGGAATCGGTGGGGTACGGCTGGATGTAGCTCTGCGCCTCAGAGAAGTACGAGAAGTTCTCGGCGGGAGTGGACGACGAGATCGCCTCGTCAACCGATGCGACCGTGCCGATCTTGATCTTCGAGCCGAATCCGCCGGTCGGGCGCGGCCAGAGGAAGGCGAGCATGGCGGCATTGAACGTGCCCAGGCCGGTCGCCATCAGCAACACCGAGGACCGGTTCAGGAACTGCCGACGGGTGACCCCCACCTCGTCGGACGGCGGCGGCGCCCAGTCCTGCGGCAGCTCGGGTTCCGCGGTAGCGACAGGCGACGGGCGGCGCTCGGCGGCCACCGAGCGTTCCAACTCTTGTGCTTGCGCGCTGACACCGAACGCACCGGTGTCGTCGCCAGCGGCATCGTCGTCGCCACCGGCGCTGGCCGCCACCTCGTCACGCCGGCGAGTCTCACGCGACAGGTACCCCAGGCCGGTGGCGTCCCGGCGTCGCAAGGAGACGAACGCGACCACGGCACCCAGCACGACGATGACCGGGATGGCAATCGCGAGAATCGTTCCGGTGGACATGCCGACGTGCTCCTACAGGTGGAAGATGCCGTGCAGACCGGTGTCCCACGGGTAGGTGAAGTTGAAGCCCTGCCCCCGGAAGAACGAGCCGATGATCACCAGCACTGCCCAGAACATGAGGTGGATCGTCTGGACCGAGATGGCGAACTTGCGGTCTTCGGGGCGCAGAGACGGGTTCTTGTCGACATAGGGGGCGAAGGCCAGCAGTATGAGCGCGACGCCGGGGATCGTCACGCCGGCGATCATCGGGTCGAACATCGTGAGCAGTTCCTGCAGGCCCAGGAAGTACCACGGCGCCTTGGACGGGTTGGGCGTCTCGTTGTGGTTGGCGAGCTCGAGCAGCGGTGCATTGATGAACAGCGAGAAGACCAGCGTGAAGGCCGTGATGAACAGTGCTGCGGTGAATTCGGCGGCCAGCAAGTGCGGCCAGACGTGGACCTTGTCGCCCGGGCTGGCCTTGACGTCCTGGATGGAACCCGACTTGACGACCGTCAGCAGCCGGTGAGTGTTGCCTGCAGGCCCTGCCATCAGCGGCGGCAGCGCGGTAGCCACCCCCCCGCCGGCAGCCGCGGGGCCGCCCGCCGGGGCCATGCCCGCGACCGCGGGCGCACCGCCGGGCTGCTGGCTGGCTTCCAGCAGTGAGCGAGGGATCGCGACACCGTCATCGTCGTCGGGCTGCGCGGCAGCCGGCGCCTCGCCCTCGCCGGCTGCGGGCGCGCCGGTTGCGCGGGCCCTGGCTTCGGCGCTCCGGCGCAGGAGGTGTTCGGGGATCTCAGTCATGCTGATGGCTCGGGACGTTCAGGCTTCCTACAGCGGCCCCGAAATGCCTCCGTCCTTTCTCACTCTCCAGAAGTGGATCGCCATGAAGATGACGATGACAAAGGGGAGCATCAAGACGTGCAGCACGTACCAGCGCAATAACGTCTCTGCTCCGATCTGTTGGCCGCCTAGTAGGACGAACCGGACTTGTTCGCCGAATACCGGCGTAAAGCCCATCATGTTCGTGCCCACCGTGACCGCCCACAGCGCGAGCTGGTCCCACGGCAGCAGGTAGCCGGTGAAGGCAAGCAGCAACGTGAGCTGCAGCAGCATGACGCCGACGACCCAATTGAATTCTCGCGGTGCCTTGTAGGCACCGTGATAGAAGACGCGGGCCATGTGCAGGAACACGGTGATCACCATGAGGTGCGCGGCCCATCGGTGCATGTTGCGCACGAGCAGGCCGAACGCCACCTGCGTGTGGAGGCTCTCGATGTCTGCCCACGCGGCCGTGTCGGTCGGCCGGTAGAAGAACATCAGGAAGATGCCCGTGATCGTCAGCAGGATGAACAGGAAGAAGCTCAGACCGCCCAGGCACAACGTGTAGCTCACCTTTACGGCGTGCCGCTTCACCTTCACCGGGTGAAGGTGGTACAGGACGCTGTTCATGATGACGTAGGACCGGTTCCGGGGGCTGTCGGTGTAGCCCTTGCGGAAGATCGACCCGGGCCGGAAGATCGACGTCCAGAACTGGCTGTCCTGCATCCAATCGGCCGCCTGCTGCTGCGCGTTCTGGAGACGCTGCGGCAGCTTCGGCTTGGTATCGGGGGACTCGAGCGTGTTCGCCATATCTCTTCGATCTAGGTGGACCGGGTCCTTCGCAGTCTCAGCAGTACGGGCATTCCCGCCGGCCTACAGGCGCATCCCGTAGGCGTAACCGTGGGTGTGGGTGCGGCCGTGGACGTCGCCCGACGGCGGAGGGTTGTTGCTGACCCGCCCCAGCGTGATCACGCCGGTCGGGCAGCGGTCGACGCACAGTGCGCAGCGGGTGCACACGTCGTCGTCGATGATGAAGATGGCGTTGTCGGTGGGATCCAGCCCCGGCAGGTCCACGCCGACGGCCTCGTCGACCGCCTCTGTGGACACGTACCAGATGCACTTCCACGGGCAGATGTCGACGCAGCCCTCGCACTGGATGCACTCGGACTGGTCGATGTTGATGAACTGCTTGGGCTTGACGGCTGCATCGAGGTACGAGGCGTCGACCTGCTGCAGCAGGTAGTCGTCCCGGAACTTGGGCATCGGCGGGTTCGCGTCGTTCGCAGCCATTCGTCTTGCCCTCAGTTGCCCTTGACCAGTGGACGGCCGTAGTCGGAGATCGGCTCGGCGGCGGGTTGGGCCTTGTCGCGCTTCTGCCACCACATCGCCAGCACCGGCAATCCGATGAACGCGATGAGGTGCTCGATGACGACCACGATGTCGCTGACCTTCTTGAGGTCGATGCGCGTCGGCGGGAACAGGATCGGCGACTCCATGAACTGGCCTTCGGTGACCAGGAAGCGCTCCACCGACCAGCCCCACTCGTTGTCGGTCAGGCGGATCCAGCGGTCGGGCACGATGCCGAAGACCAGCAGCATCAGCATGAAGACGTAGGCGGCCCCCAGCATGGCTTCGCCCCAAGTAGTGGGGCGATCGGTCGGCCGGCGCTTGCCGTACCACACGAGCAGGTAGACCATCAGCGCGGTGACGAGGATCGATGTGACGAGTGCAACCACTCGGTGTTCCTCCCGCGTTCTCCCGTCGGCGTGTCAGGACTGTTGCGACCGACCCAATCGATAGTGCATCGAGTGCGCCAGCCGCAGCGAGACCGGGGCAAAGATTACCGGCGCCCCGGCCATGGCGCGTGATGTTCTAGCACGACAGCCAGCACTCGCCACAATTCGGGCTGACCCATTCGGACGGCCTTATCGGATGGCCCAATCAGGTGTGGCAGTCTGCGCCATCGGCGTGGCTGCATGGCAGACTTGCGCCTCGGTGCGCTCGGGCGCGTATCGTGCCCTGCGAACTTGGCACTGCCGCTGTGCCAGAACCCCTGGGGGCGACCCCGCGGAGGATCCCGTGACCGAAGTTCCCGAGTACCTGCTGGAGCGCTCGCGACAGCGTCGCATCGCGCTGGGGGTCCTCGAAGACGACGGCAGCGGTGGCGGCGGTGATGCGGGCGCAGCGGCGCCCGCAGCCGGAGCAGCTGCGGCCGCTGGGCCGACCCAAGCCGAGATGATTGCTGCCGCGCGCGAGGCGGCACAGCTCGAGGTCGAACCTGAGGCTCCGCCCGATCCGTCATGGGTGATTGCGGCCCAGACACGGCATCGGATTCCGATCTGGGTGCTGCCCGTGCTGTTCTGCCTGCCGCTGTGGGCGTTCGTGTACGTGAAGCTGACCGAGCCGCCCCCCGAACCGATCACCGCCATCAACGAGGGCGCGGCCACCTACGCAGTGCGGTGCTCGAGCTGTCACGGCGGCGACGGTGCTGGTTCCGATGGGGGCTTGGTGGGGCGCCCGCTGTGGAACGGCGAAGTGCTGCTGACGTTCCCGAGCCTGGACGACTCGTTCATCGAATGGATCTCGGTGGGCTCCGAAGGTCTCGGGCTCGGGCAGGTCTACGGCGATCCCAACCGGCCAGGCGGGGCACACATCTCCGGCGGCAGCGACAATGCAGCGGCCATGCCCGCATTCGGCGATGTGCTCAACGACCATCAGCTCTATTCGGTCGCGCGCTATGTACGCGAGGTGATCGGCGGTGAAGCGATCAGCGACGAAGTGGCAGCCGAGCGCGATGCCGAGTGGGAGCATCTCGGCGGCGGCGCCCTGACCGGCGGCGGGGGTGGCGGCGGCCACTAGCGCCATGCCTTGAGTGAGACACTCGATTGCGATGTGCTCGTCGTCGGCGGCGGGCCAGCGGGTTGCGCTGCCGCGTACTGGCTCGCGCAGGCGGGACGAGATGTGCTGCTCATCGAGCGCTCCACCCATCCGCGCGAACGTGTTTGCGGCGACGCACTCACACCGGTTGCCGTGGGCGAGCTCATCGACATGGGCTGTGACCCCGGCGCTGCGCGCTGGCACCGGCATCGCGGGCTGCGGATCACCGCCCACGGGCAGAGCCTCGAGGTGTCGTGGCCCCAGGGCGAGCAATGGCCCGACTATGGCGTAGTAGTGCGCCGCTCGCGCCTCGACGCACTGACGTTCGCCCGAGCACAGTCGGCGGGGGCGCGCATGCTCATCGGCACGGAGGTCACAGCGCCGCTGATCACCGATGGTCACCTGCGTGGCTGCATCGCTCAAGGCGGCAGCGGAGCGTTGCACGAGGACGTGGTTGCGCGCGCCCGTTACATCGTGGTCGCCGACGGTCCGCGTTCGAACTTCGGCCGGGCGCTCGGCGCCGTGCGCACCCGGACCTATGCGCAGGGACTGGCGATGCGGGCCTACTACCCCACCCCGCGCCACGCCGAACCGTGGATCGAGTCGGTCTTTGCGTTGGCCGATCGCGCCGGGAGCCAACTGCCGGGCTATGGCTGGGTATTCCCAGTTGGAGATGGCACGGCCAATGTAGGAGTGGGCCTGCTCAGCCATCACTACGGGAACGAGGCCATATCCCTGGAGCACCTCTTTGAACAGTGGACCCAGCAGATCCCTGCGCATTGGGAGATCGATCCCGCCGGTCCTCGCAGCGAACCGGCAGGCGGCCGATTGCCGATGGGAGGATCGGTGCGCCCTCGCTCGGGACCGAATTGGGTGGTAGTCGGCGACGCAGCAGGCAGTGTCAATCCCTGGAACGGCGATGGCGTCGGCCCGGCACTGGCAACCGGCCGGCTTGCAGCCCAGGTCATCGGGCGGGCGCTCGACGCCGACGACGGACTCGAGCTGCGGCGCTACGAGGCTGTGCTCGCCGAGCGCTGGGAGCGATACCACCACCTCGGTCGGCTGACAACCCGCGCGCTGGGCCAGCCGGGGCTGATGAGGAAGCTGACACAGCTTGCGATCCGTTCCCCCCGCATGGGGAACCTGGCCATGCGCGTCTCGACAGATCTGCTGCAGAGCCGAGCCGGTCCGCGCGGCCCTCGCGGCATCTACCGGGCGGCGGCCGGGATGGCGCGGCTCTGGCGCGACCGCACCTGAGCGTCGGGTGCGTCAGGCCTGCGACGCGGCTGAGGCGGCGTCGGCGATGGCGCCGAGGGCTTCGTCGATGATGTCGGGCGTGTGGGCGAGGCTGACGAAGATCGCCTCGTAGGCACCGGGCGCGAAGGCCACGCCCCGCCGGAGCAGCTCGGCATGCAGGCGGGCGTAGGCCTGCTCATCGGTGGTGCGGGCATCGTCGTAGTCGGCCGCGACCCAGCCCGGCCCGGCGACTAGGCCGCAGTACAGGCCCACGAGCGTGCCGACCTGCACGACAGCGGCGTCGAAGCCTGATCGAGTAAGCGCTTCGCGCAAGCCGTTGGCGAACTGGCCGGCACGGCCCTCCAGCTCTGCATAGGCCGCCGGCGTGAGCTGCTCAAGCGCCGCTAGCCCCGCTGCGGTCGCGAGCGGGTTGCCCGACAGCGTGCCGGCTTGGTAGACGGGACCAGTCGGGGCCAGCGTCTGCATGATCTCGGTGCGTGCGCCGAGGGCGCCGATGGGCAGGCCGCCGCCGATGACCTTGCCGAAGCAGGCGATGTCGGGCGTCACGCCGAATCGCTCGGCCGCACCGCCGCGGCCGAGGCGGAAGCCGGTGATGACCTCATCGAAGATCAGCAGTGCGCCCGCTTCGTCGCAGGCGGCACGCAGGCCCTCCAGGAATCCAGGCGCCGGTGGCACCACGCCCATGTTGGCCGCGACCGGTTCCACAATGACCGCCGCCACTTGGTTGTCGAGCTCGGGGACCTCGTTGTAGGGCGCGACCAGTGTGTCGGCCACGGCGTTCGGCGGTACCCCATCTGAGCCCGACAAGCCCAGCGTGGCCACGCCGCTGCCGCCAGCAGCCAGCAGTGCGTCAGCGTGGCCGTGGTAGCAGCCGGCGAACTTCACGATGCGCGGCCGACCGGTGTGGCCCCGTGCGAGCCGCACCGCGGTCATGGTGGCCTCGGTGCCACTGCTCACCAGGCGCACTTGCTCCACGCCGGGCGCAGCCTCTGCGATCAGCTCGGCAAGCAGCACCTCCCGCTGCGTCGGCGCGCCGTAGGACGTGCCGTCGGCCGCGGCAGCGGCTACAGCTCCGGTCACCGCCGGGTGGGCGTGACCCAAGATGATCGCCCCGTACGACTGCACGAAGTCGAGATAGCGGCGGCCTTCGACGTCGAAGACGTACGGCCCTTCGGCTCGTGCAACGAAGTACGGCGTGCCGCCGACCGACCCGAACGCCCGCACCGGCGAATTCACGCCGCCCGGAATCACACGTTGAGCAGCTCTGAACAGGTCAGCATTCGTCGGAGGCCGCTCGGTCACGGCCTCGCAGCGTAGGCCAAGCCCCTGCGAGCAGTCGCCGTCGAATTACGGGCCGAAGCGGGACCCAAGCGGCCCGTGACCGCTATCACACCGCGGCTGCGTCAGCCAAGCACCGCGGCGGTGACAGCCTCGACGAGACCCTCATCGGTGGGACGCGCAGCCACTGCCGCCACTGTCAGGTCGGCGGCGGCGCATGCGTCGGCGGTGGTGCGACCGATGCACACCACCCTTCCGTGGACCGGTCCGCCGCCGATCTGACCGACGTGGCCTTGCACGGCGGAGGGCGACGCGAATACGACGGCATCCGCGCTGGACATGTCGGCAGCAAGGTGATCAGACAGCGTGGGCGTGACGGTGCGGTACGCGCTCACTGCATCGACATTCCAGCCGCGCGCCCGCAGGCCGTCAACCAGTTCGGGGCGGGCCTGTGCCGACTGGGGCACGAAACACCACTCGTCGGGGCGGGGTTCTGGGAAGGCCGCTGCCAGTCCAACGGCATCGTGCCGCTCTGGCACCAGCGTGACCGGGCGGTTGATTTCGGCCTCGACGCGGGCCGCCGTCGTGGGGCCGACGGCCGCCGTGCGGATGCGTGCGAAGCGACGGCGAACGCCGCGCCGGTCTGCACGAGCGAACGTGGCGGCCACGGCATTCGAAGAGGTGAACGCGACCCAGCTGTACTGCTCCAGCCTCAGCAGGGCATCGTCAAGCGGCTGGCCGCCGTCGAGCGGGGGCACCACCGCAATCGCGGGCGCCACCACCACCGTCGCCCCTCGTTCGCGCAACGCCGTTGCCAACGAACCGGCCTGGTGCGAGGCCCTCGTGACAACAACCGTGCAACCGGCGAGATCTCCAGCCATCAGGTCACTCACCGGCGCCGCGCACGGAACCAGCGGCGCACAGCGAAGCCGTGTTCGGCGCAGTCAGCGTGCAGCGAGAGAGCTGCGGTCGCTGGGCGGGTGCGTCGGACGGCCCACATCGGGGAGACATCACGCTCTCGGCTCTGCGGAGTCGACACGGGCAAGCAATTCGTTTGCGAGAGCCACACCGAGGCTCTCGCCGTCGAGGTGGAGGCCTGACGCACGCATCACACTGTCCCGGTTTGCGGTTGCCAGAACAGCAGTCATGGCGATACTCCCGCCTGCATCGATAACAGCGTGAGCGCCTGTGGGCAGGTCGCAGCCGGCGCCCAGCGTTCGCAAGAACGCGCGCTCGGCGTGAACGCATCGTGTCGTCACCTCGTCGATGATCGCGCCGGCGGCAGCAGCCGCGTCAGCGTCGCCGGTGCGGTGCTCGATCGCGATGGCGCCCTGGCCGACTTGGGGCACGATCTCGTCGGGGCCGAATCGCTGGGCGATCCGGTGGGACTCGCCGAGACGCTCGAGCGCCGCCGCCGCAACGATCACAGCGTCGACGTCGGGCTGGGCAGCCGCGGCGATGCGACGAGCCATGTTGCCGCGCAGACCGGTGAAGCGCAGATCACCGCGGAGTGCCGCAAGCTGGCACTGGCGGCGCTGTGATCCGGTCGCCACCACACCGCCGCGGGGGATTGCATCGAGCGCCAAGCCGACGAGTGCGTCGCGCGCGTCGCCCCTCACCAGGCAGCCTGCCAGCGTCAAGCCCGGGGTCGGCTCGGAGCGCATGTCCTTGGCACTGTGCACGGCGATGTCGGCGCGGCCGTCCAGCACCGCTGCTTGCACTTCGGTCACAAATACGCCCCTGCCGGACATCTCCGAAATCGGCGTGGACACGTCGACATCGCCGGTGGTGCGAACGGGCACGAGCTCGATGTCACCCTGGGCGGATCCGACTGCTTCCAGCGCAGTTGCGACGGCGCGCGCCTGCCAGGTGGCCAGCGGGCTCGATCGTGTCGCGATCCTCACGCGATCAAGATCTACAGATCGAACAGGTCGCGCACTGAGTCGGCGAGCCGGTCGCCCTTGGCCTTGCCCGCCGCTGACCTCAACGCCACGGTGGGCTGATGCATCAGCTTGTTGACGAGCGCTGTTGTCGCGCGCTCGAGCGCCTCGCGTGCGTCGTCGTCGAGCTCAGGGTGGGCCGCCAAGGCGCGTTCAAGCTCGGACTGGCGCACTGCTTCGGCCATGCCGCGCAGCGATTCGATGAGCGGTGCCATCTCCCGCGCGGTGCGGTCGGCGGAGAAACGCTCCGTCTCCTCGGCCAGGATCGATTCGACCGCCGCCACCTCCGCTTGCCGGCCCGCCTGACCGACCTCAGCAAATCGCGACAGATCGTCCATGTCGAGGAGGGTGACACCGGGAAGGCGAGCCACAGCCGGGTCGACATCCCGCGGCACGGCAATGTCCACGATCAGCAGCGGGCGGCCGGCGCGTCTCTCAATGATCGCTCCGACGCTGGCGTGGTCGACGATCACCGAACTGGCACCGGTGGACGTCAGCAGCAGATCGACCTCGACCAACGCATCTTCCAGGCTGCCGAGCGGCAGGTGATGACCTCCGACTCGGGCCGCCAGCGCTTCGGCGTGCGACGGCGTGCGGTTGGCCACTTGCACCGCTGCAGGACCAGCTGCCGCGAGTGCGACGATCATGCCCTCGGCCATTTCGCCGGCGCCCACGACCAGCACCTGGGCATCCCCCAAGGTGCCGAGATGGTTCTTGGCCATGCTCACTGCCGCGTGGCTGATCGAAGCAGTCCCCCGCGCGATGCCGGTCTCAGTGCGTGCGCGCTTGCCGGCAGTGATGCTGTGTCGGAACAGCTGGTTCAGGACCGCGCCCGCGGTGCCCTCGGTTCGTGCCGTGTCCCATGCGGTGCGGACTTGGCCCAGGATCTCGTGCTCCCCGACCACAGCGGATTCCAGGCCGCTGGCCACACGGAACAGGTGACGCGCCGCGTCGTCGTCGTAGTGGACGTAGAGATGGTCGGACAGCTCGGCGGGCGCCGCACCCGACAGCGTGCAGAAGAAGTCGCGCATCTCGCCGAACGCCGCATGGAATTTCTCGGCCACGACGTAGGCCTCGGTGCGGTTGCACGTGGACACGACCACGCCCTCGCTGACGTTCGCGCACGATGCGAGATCAGCAAGTCGTTTCGGCACGTCGGCGGCGGCAACCGTGCAGCGCTCCAATAGCTCAAGCGGTGCGCTGCGATGGCTCACGCCCATGACAACGATGGACACGAGGACTACCCAGGGTTCGGAAATGCGGCCCGCACAGTCTCGCCGATCCGGCACCCCGTTTCCACGCGTTCGACGAAAGATCGCGCGGCAAATGGGGCCACAGAGCGGTCAGTCGAGAGCTACGAGCAGCTGGATGGTTGCGGCGAGCAGGATGACCGCAGCGAGCGCGGCCAGCACGAGCGCTGTTCGAGGTCTCATGTCACCCTCTCATGTCACGGTCTCACACTGTGGGGCGCAGCCGGACTTCGGTGCCCACTGCGAAGCCAAGATGAGCGGCGCTCCCGCCGGCGATCGTCAACTCGAGCAAGCCGAAGGGATCGTCGCACAGGGCGAGGCTGCCTGTGTCCGTCGACCCCGCAGGTGCCAGCCGGACCGACTGCGAATTCGCTGTCGCGGGCTGTGACGCGCTCGCGCCTGCCGTCCATTCCATGACCAGGAGATCGCCGAGGGCTGCCAGCGTCTCGCGGTCGACGTTGAGCTGCACCGTGCCCCAGCGCGTCACCGACAGCACTTCCGCGGTCACTGAACCGTCGTCTTCGACGCGGGGCACCGCAACGAGCGACGGCAGCAGCAGTGAGGGGTCGATCGGCGCGCCCAAGGCTTCAATCGGCGCTCCAGCCGCCAGCCGGCCGGCTGCAGGCGCGAGCACATCGCGCGCCGGGTGAAGCACGGATTGGGGCTCGCCGCAGTCGGCGGCCTCGATACGCACTGCGATGTCCGCTCCGCCGACCGCCGCCACCGCAGCCGCCAGCACGCCGTTGTCCGGGCCGACCAGCATCGACTGGCCGTCACCGACCGAGATCGCGATAGCAGGCCGGTCCAAGCGGCGTCCCACCGATGCGAGCACTACGCCCGGCGCAAGGTGCGGCACGCTGCGCGCCAGCATCAACGCCGCCGTGCGCGTATCGCCCGGATCGATCTCGTGGCACAAGTCGATCACGGCGGCATGGGGAGCGGCCTGTCGCACGATCGAGTGGATGACGCCGACCGACTCGTCTGCGGTGCCTAGATCGCTCAAGCACGTGACCGTGTCGAAGGTTGTCATGGTTTCGCCGTCCGGCTCAGCCTCCGGGCGCTCGATCACGCTGAGCCGAGTTCGGCGGAGCGGCGCGTGGCGGCTTCGACGGCCGCAGCGAATGCGGCGCGCACGCCGTGGCGCTCCAGTTCGCGGAGCCCAGCCGCCGTCGTGCCGCCCGGCGACGTCACGTCGGCTCGCAGATCGGCCGGCGAACGTCCCTCGGCCAGCAGCGTCGCGGCACCCAGCAGAGTCTGTTCGGCCAATTCCGCCGCCACCGGTCGGCCCAGGCCCATGAGCACCCCTGCCTCGATCAGTGCCTCGGCCACCAAGAAGACATACGCCGGCCCGGACCCAGACAGACCGGTCACCGCATCCATCAGGTGCTCGGGGACGCGCACGACGCGGCCTACTGCGCCAAGGATCTCCTCGGCCCATCCGAGGTCATCTTCGGCGGCTCGGTCGTTGCCGCAGATCGCCGCCGCACCCTCCGACACCAGTGCGGGCGTGTTCGGCATGGCACGCACGATCGGGACGCCAGTGCCGGCAGCGGCGTCCAGCGTCGGGAGCGTGACCCCGGCGGCGATCGAGAGGATGCGGTCGGTGCCGGCGGCCGTGACCGCGGCGGCAACGGTCGGAATGACGTCGGGCTTGGTGGCGAGAATGGCGCCGGCCGAGGCGGCAACGTCGCCGGAGACAGCGACGCCGTAACGATCGGCCAACTCATCGCGGCGCGCGGCAATCGGCTCTGCAACGCAGATGCTCTCGGCACTGCGGCCGGCTGCGAGCAAACCGCCCAGCAGCGCTTCGCCCATCTTGCCGCCGCCGACGATGAGCAGTTCGACCTTGTCCGCCATGCGGTCACGGTACCGGACCGCATCGGGACCACTGCCGAGCCCAATGGCGGTGCCGGGGCACTCGCGGTGAGTGGGACGCTTCCCTGCGGCCTGCCGGCGAGTGCCCCGGCAAGTCTCAAATCAATCAGAAATCAATGAAAAGTGTCAAATGATTTTCGATGGCTAGTTCTTGAAACCCAAGCGGATCAGCGTCGTGAAGTCACGCTCGATGTACGCCCACAGCGACCCGACGATCCGATCCAGCTCGTCTTCGTCGACGCAGTGGGTGGGCAGCTCCCCCGTCAGGAACACGGCGTCCTCGGGACCGACCCCGTATTGAGCACCCACCAGCGAGTAGTTCCGGCGCAGAACGAAGTCGGCCACCTGATCCGCCCGATGCTGTGGCGCCGGTAGGACGTAGGACTCGTAGGCCAGCGTGCGCTGGCGCAGCGTCAACCAGATAGCGATGACATCTCGCGACTCTCCCGCCAGTCGCACGTACCAGCGCCGCGGCACCTCCTCGTCACGAGTCACGTCGAGCAGCATCGGGCGCTCGCCGGGACCGCCATCGGCCTGCGAGCGCGCCCAGTCGGCAAGCCAGTCGTCCATGCGGGCCTCGAGCAGATCGAGCTCGGCGTCGGTTGCCGGCCGACGGGTCACAGGCAGGCGACGAGCTCGCGCCGGGCCGCGGTGTCGAGCACTTCCAGCGCCGCGGCCGCACTCGCCCGCCAGCTGTAGCGCTCGGCGCGGCGAGAACCGGCATCGCCGAGGCGCAGCGCAAGCAGCGGATCAGCGAGGATGTCGATGACTCGGCGGGCGAACGCATCGCTGCTGCGGTCGGCGATGAGGTAGCCGGTATCGCCCTCCACGACGTTGTCGCGCAGACCGCCGACATCGGACGCCACGACCGGTGTGCCGCAAGCTGCGGCTTCGAGCGCGACCAGTCCGAATGATTCCGAACGGCTGGGCACCAAGCACACGTCGGCGGCCCGGTAATAGGTCGACAGCAGGTAGTGCGGGAGCGGATCGACGAACCGCACATGGTCCGCAACCGCCAAGTCGTCCGTCAGCGCCTTCAAGCGGGCCAGCGTGACCTCGCCCTGCGGACCGCTGGGCCCTCCCACGATGGCGAGCTGGGCTTGAGCGCCCGCTGCACCAGCAACTCTCGTGGCTGCGAGCGTTTCGATCGCCAATTCGGCGCCCTTCAGTGGCTGCAGGCGGCCCACGAACAGCAGCACCGGTCCTGGCGGCAGGCCGATCGCCGCACGCGCTGCATGGCGCTGACCCGGCGCGAACATTGCCCGGTCGACACCGGGTGTCAGCACATGGAGGCGCTCGGGCGCGGCGTCGTACAGCGACCTGAGCTGGGCAGCCTCAGCGGCGCCGGAGGTGAACACGACGTCCGCGCAATCGATGACTCGTTGCTCAGCGTCGCCGCGGTGGCGCGGCTCGGCATCGCCGTTGCTCGTCTTGACGCGCCCCAGCGTGTGAAAGGTGACTGCCAAAGGAATGTCCAGGCGGTGCTTGAGCTGGTGCCCGGCCATGCCGCTCAACCAGTAGTGAGCGTGAATGGCGTCGACCGGGCGGTGTGCGAGGTGCTCGCCGACTCTGCCGGCAAATGCTGACACGACCGCCGGCAGATCATCCTTGTCGAGCGATGGGGCACCGGCATCGATGTGGAAGACCACCACACCCGACTCCACTTCGAGCTGGTCGGGCTGCGATGGATCGGTGCGGCGTGTGTAGATGTCGCAATCGACACCGAGATGCGCCAGCGCGGCAGTGAGTTCACGCACGTACACGTTCAAGCCGCCGCCATCGCCGCTGCCGGGCTGGCGCAACGGCGATGTGTGCATACACAACACGGCAACTCGCAAGACGCGGCCATGCTCGCCGAGCATCTGGCGGTCGGGTACTTCGGGTGCCACGGCCGATAACGCTACGCAGATCGCCGCAGCGTCACGAACTGAGCGAACCGCCGCTCCGCGCCGGGGGGATGTTCAGATGGCGAGGAGTCCCAAGCCCCACATCCACGCCAGGGCCGTGACGCTCAGCGAATCGAGCCTGCGCACGGCCCACTCCCCGGCCAGTCGCTGCCACGCTCGCTGGAGCCCGCCTGGAGGCTCCGGTGCGCTGTGGCTGCTGGCTGATCGACTGCCAGCGTTCTGCTTGTCCGCCGGGAGATGCTCTCGACGCGCGGCGAACGCGGTATTCGGCCTGGCGAGCGCGGGGCCGAGCGGCAGCGTCAGCACCGCGAGCACGCCGAACCTGATGACATCGGTGGGTGCAAACGGCGGCACGCTCAGTCCGGTCAGGGCGAAGACGGCGATCACCGCGGCGATCGCTCCCATCAGCGGACCGCGCAGCCCCGGCTGCCGACCCGACGCACTGAGGTGAGCACTGGCGTCGTACACCGCGGCGGCGCTCACGAGCACGAGTGCCGCTCCCAGCGAATAGCGGGCGACGGCCGCCAAGCACGCGGCCGCGATACCGACCTGCATCCACGTGCGAATCAGCAGTCCTGCGTTGGCCACGAGCCGCAGCGGTGACGCCTGTCCCCCGGGCACAGCCGCGCCTGGGCGGCGGGGCCGCAAGGCTGCGACCACGATGAAGCTGGCGGCGACGGCCGCGCCGACGACTACCCCCGCGAGGCGGGTGTCGAGAACGCCGGCGAATCCGACTGCACCGGCAAGTGCGGCGGCGGGCAGCCGATGACTCTGGGGAAGCACCAGCGATTCGGCAGCCTGCGGCCTCGCCCCAGTTCCGCTCGACGTCGGGCGAGTCGCTCCGGCGCGGCTGCGAACGCCCGCGGCCTGCCAGGCGCCGAGCATGGCGACTGCGGTCATGGCGATGCCGAACGTCACCGCCCCCGCCCACAGCGCGCCGATCAGCCCGGCGAACCAGATCAGTCCACCAGTAATGGTGGCATCACCCAATGCGACCGCAGGGCCGAGCCACTGCGCTGCTGCAGAGGTTCGCGGCCGCGCCGGCTCAAGATCCGGCGACGCTGCCACGGTGCAGCCGCCGCTCAGCCGCCCGAGACGGGCGGCAGGACGGCGATCTCGTCTCCGGTGCTGAGCTGCGACTCGCCGAGCGCCGGTTCGCCGTTCAGCCACACCCTGCTGGCGGCCAGAACAGCGCTGAAGCCCTCGCCGAAAGTCGCCTTCGCCCAGTCCAGTGCTTCGGCGACCGAGGACGCCTCGATCTGAGTGCTGCCGACGCCAGCCGCTTCGCGCGCCCCCGCGAACAGGCGGATCGTCACCGTCGGCATCGCTGCGATGCTACCGATCACGTCCCAGAGGCAACGAGGATGAGCCTCTAGGGTCGGGCGCCGTGACACAGCATTCAGAGTTGCTGGCGGTGCGGCATGGTCAATCCGAATGGAACCTGCGCGGCCGCTGGCAGGGACAGGCCGATCCCGTATTGACCGGCCTCGGCGAGCGGCAGGCGGAGATCGCCGCCGACGCCTTGGCAACGACGCTCGCTGCCGCGGATGACAGCTGGCGGACACCGGTGATGCGGGGGCGCGATCTGCACACCGGTCGGCATGCGTTCGACCTGCCTGCATTCGACTTGATCGTGTCCAGCGACCTGCAACGGGCGCGGCGGACCGCCGAGATCATTGCCAAGCAGCTCGGCGTGAGCGACGTCGTGACCGATGAGGCACTGCGCGAGCGCAGTGCGGGACCGTGGGAAGGCCTCACCCGGGCCGAGATCGACGAGGGCTGGCCCGGCGATGTCGCAGCGAGGAGGTGGCCGCCGGGCTTCGAGTCTGAAGACAGCATTGCCCGCCGGCTGCTGCCGGCGCTGCGGCGGCATATGTCTGTCTGCGGCCGCGTCCTGCTCGTGGGCCACGCAGGTGTGCTCAAGACAATCGACGCGCGGGTGGGTCTCGGCGACGAGCGGGTGCCGAACCTTGCGGGCCGCTGGTTCTGGCTCGACGGCGCTGCAGCCGACGCCACCTGGAGCTGGGATCAGCTGAAGCCTCGTAACAGGGTCGAACTGGTCTCGTCGAACATCGACCTCACCATCGAGTAGCCGCGCCGGCTCTCGGGACGCCGCCTCTTAGGCCGTGTTGACAAAAGGTCGGGGCGGTACCGGGTTAGGGCTTGTCTGCTGGCTGGGTACGGTTGGGCTTGCGCGCGCGTGGCGGTTCGCCTATGTTCTCCCGCTGTCACCAGTGCCGCGGCCTCTCAGGCCGTGCCAGTCGGATTGCGGGAGTCGGGTTCATGGTTCCCTCCTTTCGGCTGGCGCGGTGCTGGTGACAAGCACACCTTGTCTCCCGCTAGGAGGGAACCGCCATGCGAAGAAAAACGTTGGCTTTGGCGATGGCGCTGACAGTTGCACTGTCGAGCGTCATCGTGTTGACGGCTACGCAGCCTGCTTCGGCTGACACGCGTTATGAGACCGTGCTGGTCGAGTCGAACTGTCGCGTCGTGACTGATTACGCGAAGGTGCAGACGCCTGAGCAGGCCGCTGCTGGCACGTACACGCTGAAGCCGACCACCAGGACTGTTTGTGACCGTGTGTATGACACACGCCCCTACTATCACGCTCACTGGTATCACGTCGCTTGCGCCGGTGCCGGGGCGGCGACCAAGGGCAAGACCGGCGCGGGCATCAGCACTGCCTGCGGCTGGATGTTCATGGCCCACATCTAGGAGCGTCGTCATGCAGATCAGAAACAGGCTGGGAATAGTTCTCGGCGCCTGCTACATGGGCGCTGTCGTGGCCGCGATGTTCTCGCGTACGCAGTGGAGCCTTGCCGCCCGTCTCATGGTTGTGGTCGGCGCGATCATCGTGGTGCAGGCCGCGCTGACAGCGTTCCGGCTTCTGCGAGCGAACGGGATGCTGGCCCGACGCAATGCCCCGACCTTGGCAGAGGCGCGTGCCGCGTCCGAGCTGCGGGGGGAGCTTGCCGGGAAGTCGTCTCATGCCTGACAGGGAGACGGTCCGGCGGCTGCAAGCCGCCCGACGCGACTACGGCGAGTGGAGCGGGGCTGCTGCTCGGCTGCGGGAGATATTCCCGCCGACGGGCCGCTACCGCATCACCCGAGACGGGCAACGTCTCGCACGCGACGGCAGCGTGAAACAGCGCAGGCTGCCGCGTCGAGGACGACGCGTCCGAAGCTCAGCCTGACCGGCGTGAAGATGATTGCGGCCTGCTTGGCCGCAGCGCTTGGGGCGGCATCCTTCGCGTGCTCGGCAACGTCGAGCGCGTGCGAGGATGCCGCCTACGCGCAAGCACACGCCGAACAGGCATGGGGCAACGCCATCGAAGCCCATGAAGCCGCGCACCGAGTCGAAGCGGACGGCCATACCGTCGATCACGACGAGCACGAACTGACCGCCCGACAGATCGTGGACGCTCGTGCCGGAATGATCGTGGCCGAGCAAAACACACACAATAGCTGCTGACGCGAACGGCCAAAATCCCAACAGGTACGCGGGTTTCCGCCGATTGCTGCTATAGTCAGCAGTGACCACTCAGCGCTGTTTCATTCGCGAACGCTCGGCCCGCCGCTTCCGACTGCGGCGGGCCGAAGTCGTTCTCAGAACAGCACTGCAAATCCACATGTGTGACTCGCTGCGCGAACCATCAGACTGAGCGTTCCCATATCCCATCGAGAGGCCGGGTCAGGCCGAAGTCGGGAGGTGAGGAATATGGCTCGTGTATTCGGTATCGCTGCCAGCATCGGCTTTCTGCTTGCTGCGCTGATGACCTATCAAGTCGCCCTGACTACTGGCTGACGCTGGTCGGGATGGCCCCAGCCCTTCTTGGCTGGGGCGCTCATTCTCGTTGCCAGAACCGTCCTTGGCGGGGCTTGTCGCCCACTGTGGGCGTGCCGGTGCTGTCGGGCTTGACGTGCGGCGAGGTCTTGCGGTGCCCTGGGGTGGTGGACACGTACCACGCGGCCAGCGACGCCAATTCGAGGAACGTGACGGCGAGCTTGTGTGACCGCATGGCGATCCCCCGGAACCGCTTCAGGTCAGCGAAGGCATTCTCGACGGCGTGGCGGGCCTTGTAGAGGCCGGGATCGAAGATCACCGGACGGGTGTTGCTGCTGCGGGGCGGTATCACCGGCTCGATGCCCTGCTCGGTCAGGTCGTCGCGCAGCGTGTAGCTATCGTATGCCTTGTCAGCAATGACCTTGCCGACACCTGAGGGGGCGTCTTCGATTACAGAGCCGAACACTCGACTCTCGTTGGTGTTCCCTGCTGTGAGCATCAATCGCGCGAAGCGGCCTGCACAGTCGGTCAGCGCGATGAGCTTGGAAGTATGGCCCCCCGCTGTGGACCCGATGGCCTGAATTCGTCGGGACTCAGCGGGGGGCCTTCGCTTTTTCTCGCGCCGGCAGCGTCCTGATGCACCTTGATGAACGTGCCGTCCACCTGCGAGATCGACAGATCCAGGCTGTCCGCGCTCGCCGCCAGCACCTGTGAGAACACGCCGCGCTCAGCCCAGCGGCGGAACCGCCGATACACGGTCTGCCACTTCCCGAACTCCTTGGGCAGCAACCGCCACTGAGCGCCCGAGTAGGCGATCCACAAGATGCCCTCCACGGTCCTTCGGTGGTCGTCGCAATAGGGGCGACCGTGATGGCCCGAAGCCGAAGGCAGCAGCGGCGCTATCTGCTGCCATTGCTCATCGCTGAGCCGTTTCTCTGCCGTCACAGCGCAACCTCCACCGACTCGGCGGGGTCACGTCCATATCTGCACAATCGAGCCATCACTGGCTCCTTCCATCCTGCCCTGCCTGCTCTGCCGGAGTCCGCAGGGACATCCATTACGTGCTTCAATTCTGCCTCATCCAGCACCCCGACAGAGGCCATCTGAAGCGCGACGCAGCCCCCGTCAGGATGGCCACGGGGGCTGCGATCACAAGTCGGCGCAAGCGCCGGACTCCGGCGCAGCCAGAATAGCGCAGCCTGTCAAGCAACCACCGACGACACACGTTCCGGCGCGCTCATCGCGCAGTGGCAGCGTCCATCAGCCGCCGCACACGCTTGGTCCGACGCATGAGCCGCCGACGCAGACTGCGCTTCACTTGGCGCTCGATCATCTCGTACGCCCGCTTGTCGTCACCAGCGGGAACACCCTTCACACGAGGGACCGAGGCCAGCCAGCGAACACCGTTCTCCAAGCGAATGATCCGGCAGCCGTAACGCACGCTGTTAGCGCTGCGGCGATGGTCAGGATCGATCAGCCGTCGTCTCGCTCCGATCCACCACCAGCCGAAACGCGTAGGACGGTGAAGCCCGACCATCGACAACAAGTCGTTACGGCCAAGCTGCACAGCCAACCGAACCGACACCTGCCACTTCAAGCGAGGCCACGACAACATCGCGAAGCTCAGCACCGCAGCCAACGCGCCCAGTTGAACAATCACAACTCACCTTTTGTCAACACGGCCTAGGACTCAGTAAGCCAGGCCGTTGCCGCTGCGGCATCGATGTCGTCGTCGGCCAGCAGGCTCAAGGTTCGTTCCGCTCGTGCCAGATCGTCCTCGATGGCATCCAGCTCGGCCTCGCTGAGCAGATCCGGCTCAGATGCCGCGGCGGGCATCGCGGCTGGCGAAGGCGACTCTTCGGGCCCGGATGCTGGAGACACTGGCGTCAGGCTAGAGCGAGAAGCCCCACCAGTAGCCTCGATACGAGTGCCGGAGCGCCGAATCGGTGCCTGCGGACGTCGGGCCGCTAGCTCATCGGGTAGAGCAGGGGACTTTTAATCCCAAGGTGCCGGGTTCGAGTCCCGGGCGGCCTACCGCAACCGCAATTCATCACACGGCACGCTTTCACGGCCATCGGTAGCGTCCACCAACGCGACAGAGCAGAGGAGGAGCCCAATGCAGAAGCTGCTGGCTGCTGGGCTGACAGTGGCGCTGACCGTCGGAGCGTTGACGTCGGCCGCCGCTGCACACCCGGCATCAGAACCGAAGTGTGGCGACGAGACCTACGCGGTGGTTGCCGCACCCGGCGACGCCGCCATGGCCGAGTTGGTCGCGTCCTGGCAGGTGCTCAATACGAAGTGCGTTGTGGAACCCGACGACACGGACATGATCGACCGACAGCAAGTCGTAGTTCTCGGCGGTACCAATGCAGTACCGAACAGCGCCGTAGACGGCTTGACGGTGATCGTGCGTCTTGCCGGCCCGGATCGAGTCGCCACCGCGAGAGCCGTGCTCGACTGGATAGGTCAACGCCAGAACGGAAATTTGGCCGCCACCGCAACGGTCCAAGCAACAAGCAGCAGCGGAGAAAGCAAAGCCACCTTCACCGTCGGCAAGGACATTCAAGCCGGATTCTGGCGGTTCACGGAGAGCACCGGCAGGTTCGGCGACTTCATGCCGGCCCCCAACACTCATTCAGCCTTCGGCTATCGCGGCCAAGGCTGTTGGGTGCCGGCCGAAGGTTCGGCTGGGCACATAGGTGGCCTGGTGACGGTGAACGAAACTGGAGACGGTTTCGGTCCGTCTTGGCGCAAGCTCGGACAAGGCGCCGACGCGATCCCCACCACTGTGCCGTTCAAGACCTACGTCTTCGAGCTTGTCGACGGTGACAAAGTGACACTGCGGACACTTCCGGGGGAAGTCTGCGAAATCGAAAGACACATATAGGCATCTACGGGCCGAGGGTGGTGATGGGGGCGACAGTCACGCCGTCGGATCGCTCGATGATGACGTCTGCCTCCAAGCCTGTGTTGTCGCGGTAGTAGAAGAGCCGGGCGTCGTTCGCATCGGCGTAGACCCGCAGGTCTCGCATCACGAGTGCTTCGAACCGGTGAGAATGAACTGGCCCGGCTGTGCGAGTTCGTCGGCAGCACGCCGGATCGGATTCCACAGACCCGGCGCCAAGCGGTACTCGTCGACCAGCTTGGGCTTGAGCCCTTCCAAGAGCAGATGCCGCGCCATCGCGCTGGTCAGCGCGGCAGCCTCCTGAGCATCAATCAGCGCAGCGCTGCGAGCCGCGTAGCCGCCCGTCCAAGTCTTGCCGCAAGCCCGAGGACCCTCGCCGAGCACCACGGGAGCTGATTGCAGCACCCGACGAAGCTGGCCATTGGCGACCCGCGGTCGATAGCGCGCGAATCGCCGTCAGCAACGGATGGTCGACATCCATGCATGTTCAATGCAGCAAAATCAAGCGCTTCAATGATTGATTTTCAAATCAACTGATGCCGAAGTATCGAGCTTTGTGCGCCCTATCTGCCGCTCAGCGCCGTTCGGCGGCCACGGTCAGCAGACCGCCAAGTCCGCAGGTGCTCCGAATGCCGACTCGGGATCGTCTTGGGCAACGATGGCGCTGAGCACCGCTGGGCCCGAAGCTGAGGCATGCACCGTGTCGAGACGACCGGGCCACAAGGCGCTGAACGGGCCGAACACATTGCCGATCACATCTACGCGCACCCAGCCTGGCTGGCCTGTGACCGGTCGCAGAGCGGCGTCCGCACCAGCGTGGCACCAGTCGCTGCGGACCACCGTGCCGCCGGGAGTCCACCAGCGCCACCCGTCGCCCGCTGACGCAGTGCGTGCCACTGCATCATGCGCCGCCGTCGCCATCGCCGCTGGTCCCGCAAACGGATCGCTGCCTTCATCGGTCGCGTCGTCCAGCCCGACCACCGTTGCGTCCCAGATCGCTCGCAGACCTGCCGATGCGGCTGCGTCCGCATGCGCACGAGCGCCGCTCACCAACAGCGCCTGGGCGCCCAGCAGCAACAACAGCACCACAATCGCGGGCCACAGGATCAGCAACGGCAGCACCTCTCCACGTTCGCCGCGTCGAGGTGCGGCACGCCGCTGATGCGCGGACGTTCCAGCCCTGCTGCAGACTGCCCGGCCGCCCAGGCGGCTTGGAGCCTTGGTTGCCACCCGTTCGCGCGCAAGTCGGCGATCTCCGCCTGGTACTGCATCGGCACCGCCACCGATGGCAGCTCGTTGTCCAAACGACCCAAGATCGCTGTCAAGTAGTACGCCCGCTGTGGTGCCAGCAATTCGTTGCGCACCGCCGGGCCGAGAAAGGCGGCCGGTTTCGTGCGTTCCCGTCTCGGTCATGGTCATATCCGATCCAGCCGAATGGCACCGTCATGCCGTCGAACGCTGCTGCACCCCACACGGCTCCCGCACAGGTCATGCAACCCCGCTGCCGACGCTCACAGACCGGGGCTTCGCAACAAACGGCGCTCTGACCCCAATCGGAGCTGTCCACCGCAGATAATCGGCAGGAAACGAAGATCCCCGCTATTCGGTCGCCGGAAGCTCGACCCTGAACTCGACAGCGCACGCCGCCGGGTCGGGCTCCTTCTGGCATATCCAGATCGTCGTCTCCTCGAACGGCCGCGGAGCGCCCTCGTGATCGACCAGCGGCACCTCCGCATCGGGGAACTCCCGCAGATACTCATACACCGCCGCCCGATAGTGCTCCCGCAGTCGCCCCAGCAACTCATCACGCACCACAGGGTCCAACGTCGGATACGTCGCAGCCTGCTTCGCGCACTCATGACGCAAATCGAGAAAACCTTCGTATGTGAGACCGGATATCGCGAGCGCGTCGTCCACAGCGGCCTCGGAACTGACATTGATCTTCAGTCCCGGCCAGCCAGCGGCGTCAGCGCACCCTTCCATTGCCAAGTCATAAGCACGGTCGAGCGTGCCACCGCGTCCGAGTTCGAGCGGCAGGTCCTCGTAAGCACCGCCAATCAAGACCTCCAGGTTACGCTCAAAATACAGACGCTCGCGCTCATGACCCACCGCTTCTTCGTCGAGGTAGCGCTGTCGTTCCTCGTATGGCTCTTCCCAATCGGCAAAACTTCGGTAGCGGGCATAGAAAGGCATGATTTCTTCCTCGATCACCGCATCTAGCCCCAACTCCAAGTCGCTGTAGCGGCGTTCCGGCGGCACCGACAAGCTGGGAGATACCGCGGCCGGCGAGGCCATGCTGTCAACAGTCTCACCGCCGATCGACCCCGAGTCTGAACTCTTCGACGCGAAACCAATCCAGACGGCGACGGTGACGAGCACAACGGCGATCACCGCGGCAACCAGCCTGCGCCGCCGCGGCGACCCTTCTCGGCCCAGAGCAGCGTGGCCGGTTTCGTGTGTTCCCGTCTCAGTCATGGTCGTAGCCGATCAAGCCGAACGGCACGCGGCCCAGCGCGGCGGTGATCGTGTCGGCCGCCTGCTTGCACCTGCGGACATCACCCGAATTCGGGAGCTCCCAAGTGTGGTACTTGGACGCTTCGGATGCGTTGCGCTGCTTCGATTCGCATAATCCGTACAGGTCTGCTTTGAGGCGGTTGTCGGCGTCTTTGCGGACGGTGTCGTTCCAGGTGCCTGTGGCGGTGTCGTAGCCGAGGTGATGCTTGACGCGGTGCAGGTTGCGCCAGTTGAAGTCGTGGCGCATGCAGCCGTACACGAACGGCACCGTCTTGCCGCCGAACTGCGGGTTGTCCGCTATCTCGTCGGCGTTGGGCAGCCGGTACTTCGCCGCCAGCCACACGAGCGGCCCGGCGAGGGCCGCTGCCTTGTCGGCGGCGGTCTCGGCGAGGTGCAGGATCCAGGCTGGAGGGATGCTGCAGCGGTCAACGGTGAACGGCAGCCACGGATAGTTGGGGCTCTCGGGATAGAACGGGTCGAGCGCACGGGACTTGTCCGCGTCCGGGTGGGCACCGTAGATGAGGCTGCCTCTGGCATCAAGGAACGACCCCAGTGTCATGCCGGCGCCGCCGAGACCGGTGTTGCCCACGTTCTGCACGTCGGTGTGCGTGCGGGTACCTGTCGGCATGGTGGTGCGCAGCTTGTACCAGCGGTCTTGGACTGACCGGCTGACCGGCCGCGACGGCGCGATCTCGATCAGGTAGCTCCCGGCGTCCAGGCTGCTGCTGATACGCGGGCCTCTCGTAGAGGCGGGTGCCGCGGTCGCGATGTAGCGCACGGCTCTGCCGGTCACAGGATGCGCCGAGGCGACGCGCCAGACGGTCACAGACGGCGCTCCGCCTGCGCGCTGGGTGGCCATGTTGACCGGGTCGCGCAGCTCCAGCTCGACAGGCAGACGCTTGGGCAGCGAGAACGCGTAATAGACGGCCTTGCCGCTGTGGGTCAGCGAATCGCAGGCCGCGGCGGCGTCGCTCGCGTACTGCCGGTACTGTCCGCCCTGCTCACGCCGCCCCCACACCAGCCCACCGTGCAGCGCGATGGGCGTGCAACTCGCGGCGAGCGTCGCTGTGCTGGCTATGCAGCGCCCTGCGCTGGTCGCGGTTTGGCTCGCTGGGCATGCGGCGGTGAGTGTGGTGGTCTTGGTGAGCGTGCCCGACCCGTTGACGTAGGTGATGTCGATGTCATGCTCGCCGACGCGCGCGGCAGTGACGGTGAGGGTCGCGAACCCGTCGGCCGCGTTGACAGCAGCGACGAGCCCGTCCGGCAGTACTGATGTGATGGAAGCGGTTGCCGCGCCGGGCTGGTAGATCCAGATTCTCCGCAGTTCGGTTCCGACCGTCGCGGTGAGTTCCTCGGGCTGCGCCGCGGCGACCGGTGTGTGGTCGACGTTGACACGGAGGATGTAGTCGCCGGTGATGTGCCGGCTGTGGCGTTCGATCCAGCCGTAGGTGGTGGCCTCGACGGTGTAGGTGCCTGCTGGCAGGAACTTGCGGGTGATGCGCGAGTCGAACCGTGATGTGCTGTGGCCGCGGCCTTGGTCGTCATTGAAGGCGAGCCGCTCGCCTGATCCGTCCGCGGCATCGCCGGCGAGGATCAGCAGATAGGTGTCGAGGTAGGGCGTGTTGGTCGCAGCGGACCGCAGCGTGGCGGTCACCCACCCGGGGCTCGTGAGCACCAGGACATGGCGGCGCGCATGGGACGTGCGCCCCGCGACTCGGTGGCGGCGCATCGACGTGCAGTCGCCTTGTGCGCTGATCGTTCCGCGCACCGTCACCCCGCCCGGCCCGAAGGCACCCAGCCGGCTGTTGCAGCCGCCCACGCGGGTCGCTGTGAACTTGACATAGACACGGTGCGACGCTCCGTTCTTCGAGCACGTCACCGCCACCGCCACCGTGTCACCCTTGTCCACTTCGAGGCTCACCGTGCGAGTGCCGCCCGTCGCGGGCGACAACGACGCAGCCGCAGGTGTCGCGGTGCATTTCGCGTCCGTGGGAACGACATCGAAGTCCTCCGACACCACCACGCTGTCGGCGTCGCCCGCAGGCGCGGAAGCTTCTGTCAGGCCGCTGATGCGTACAGGAGCGGGATTCGCTTTGAAGTCCGTCTTGGCAATGTCGCTGTCGGCACCCTTGGTGCAAGTCACCGTCACCGTGACCGTCGTGGCCGCCGCGACTCGCAGGCTAACCGTACGCGATGCGCCCGACGCGGGCGCGACCGTCGCAGCATCGGGCTTGACAGAGCACTCCGCGTCCGCAGGCGCCACAGTGAACCCCGAGGTGACCACGACAGCAGTCTTGCCGAGCGTCGGCGTCTCCTCGGCGGCAGCGAAGCCGCTGATCTTCACTGTCTCGGAGGCAGCCACAATGAGCTTGAGAGTGAGGGTGAAGCTGCCCTCCTCGCGGTCGGACCCGGTGGTCACCTCGATCGTGTACGTATCCGCTGCGAGGCTGAGACCGCGGA
Source organism: Candidatus Poriferisodalis sp. (assembly GCF_965219595.1). NCBI lineage: Bacteria > Bacillati > Actinomycetota > Acidimicrobiia > Acidimicrobiales > Candidatus Poriferisodalaceae > Candidatus Poriferisodalis > Candidatus Poriferisodalis sp. The sequence goes on along the minus strand of NZ_OZ244781.1, from coordinate 1,285,256 downwards.
TGCGGCTGTCGCGCCCGTCGGCACCCGAATCGTCATCAGAGCCCACCACCGTGCCGTCGCTGTCGGTGACGTACACATGCGGATCACCCGAAGAGACCGCGTCGAGATCGAGCGTCGCCGCGCCGGTGACAGTGAACGTGAACCGCCACGCGTAGTACGGCACCTGGTCGGTGCTCTTGTGGGCTGATTCGCAGCCCGCAGCCCACGACCCGCTGCGAGTCACCGTGCCCGAACCCAAGGTGCCCAAGGCCGTGGTGCACTCCGGGCTGTTCTCGTCGTCTTCTTCATCTTCCTCGGCGTCTTCCTCGTCCTCCTGGGTGTCTTCGTCTTCATCGGGATCAGGGTGACAATGCGGCAGCGTCGTGGACCGGTCGATCGAATGGCCTGCAGCACAGGCCCAAGTCGGCTCTTGTGAGAGGGTGCGCTCGCAGGTGCTGGAATCGCCCGACACTGCCGTCCAGCCGCTGGCGCAGCTATGGATGACCGCCCCCAGGCGAGTGCCGACCGGGCGTTCGCACCTCGACGACGAGTTGAGCGAATAGCCCGCTGCGGTGCATGACGCCGACGGCACCGCCGACTGCGTCTCGCGCACGGTGCGCGTGGAGCTCACCGTGCGAGTCACCGGCCGACAGCACACCTGACGGGTGCGGGTCTCGTCGCGATAAACCGTGCGGGTTACCGGCTTGCAGCAGACTTGCTCGTTGCGGTAGTTGTACGCCGGTCGGTTCTCGTAGTGGTACGCGGGTTCGGTGATGAGCGTCTCACGCACGCCGGTGCGCTTCTCGCTGCGGTACGCCCACTTGACGCAACCGCTGCCGAACTCAAGGTCATACTGCGCGCAGTAGCGCACACGCACCGTGTAGGTGTAGGTCTCCATGGCCATGTAGGTCTTCGTGAGCGGCGGCACGCGCACCCGCACGGTAAACGGCGCAACCCGCTTGCGCACCGTGTACGGCACAGTGGGCTTCCCCCGGAATCTGGGAGGCATGCTCTTTGAGGAAAGGGGAGCTGTGCCAGAGACACGAAGAAGGTTCGATCCGGAGTTCCGCGCTGGTGCGGTGAGGATCGTGACAGAGACGGGCAAGCCGATCGCTGTGGTCGCCCGCGATCTTGGGATTCACGCGGGCACGCTGGGCAACTGGGTGAAGGCCGAGCGCGGTGCCGGCGAGGGGGCGCTGGACGCGGACGAGCGGGCCGAGTTGGTTCGGCTTCGGCGCCGTTGCGCTGAGCTGGAGATGGAGCGCGACGTGCTCAAACGATCCGTGGTCCTGTGGGTGAACGAGGCGACAAAGTGACCCTGGCGCGGTTTGTGGCTTCCCAGAGGACCGATCACGGCATCCCTCACGCGGTCGCGTGCCGGGCGCTGGACGTCAGCGAGTCGTGGTTCTACCGGTGGCGGCACGGGTCCCCGTCGGGCATCGAGGCCCGCCGGGCGGAGCTCGACGCTGCGGTGCTGGCCTGCTTCGAGGACTCAGAAGGGACCTACGGGTCCCCCAGGATCCGGGTGCAGCTGCGACGAGCGGGCCGGGCTGTGTCGAAGAAGTCCGTGGAGGCCTCCATGGCCCGCCAGGGCCTGGTCGCACGCCCCACCAAGCGCCGCCGCTCCCGCACAGACGACCGCGACGCCGCCCCCGAGGACCTGATCGGACGCGACTTCACCGCCGACGCGGCCGACCGGCGCTGGGTCGGGGACTTCAAAGAGATCCCCACCGGCGAGGGCAAAGTGCACCTCGCCGCGGTCATGGACCTGTACTCGAGGCGCATCGTGGGGTTCGCGACCTCGAACTCCTATCCCACAGCCCAGCTCGCCCAGGCCGCCGTCGACATGGCCGTCGCCACCCGAGGCGGCGACGTGACCGGGGTGATCTTCCACACCGACAAAGGCACCCAGTACACCGCCGGCGACTTCGCCCGGGCCTGCGACAGGCTCGGCATCACCCGCTCCACGGGGCGGGTCGGCTGCGCCCTGGACAACGCAGCCGCCGAATCGTTCTTCTCCACCCTCACCCACGAACTCATCCACAAGCGACACTGGGCCACCCGACGCCAAGCCCGCCGAGACATCGCCAGATGGATCACCGACTGGTACAACACACGACGGCTCCACAGCACCCTCGACATGACCAGCCCGACCGACTACGAACAAGCCAACAACCACTGACCAAACCCTCCTAAATTTGGGGGGAAGCCCACAGCGACCCATTCGCTGCTCGCCAGCCTCGGCACCCGCGGCATCGACGCAAACGGGCTCAGCGGCACGTACACCAGTGCCTACAGCAGCATCGCCACGCATGCACCAGACGATGCGCACCACGCTCACGTGCCCTGCCACATCGCCGACAGCACCATCGTCGCCGAGGCCGTCCAACTCGGCGTTGCCGCCCCGTGGGGCCCTCAAAGCTGGGACACCGCACAGATCTGGCCTCGCGGCATCACCATCACCGGCCAATCGCTCGGCATCGTCGCTCAGCCCGTCGCCGGCAAAGATGCGACCACAGCACTGCCTGCCTGCACAGCGTTCCCCCGCAGCCCAACCCAGCCCGGCGCACTCGCAACGGCAGACAGCACGCCCACTCGTACCGCGTTCGGCAACCCCGTCGTGCCATGACACCACGACATCCCCGCATGACCGACTGGCGCCGAACCCCCCGCGCGGTGGCGCTCGCCTCGCTCCGCTCTGCAAGAGGCCGTGACGAGCGCGGATCTATGTCTGCAATCGAGCTCATGGCACTCACGCCCATGTGCGCGTTGCTGGTACTGACCATTCTGTGGGCTGGGCGCAGCGCCCAAGCCGAACTCGCCACCAGCCTCGCCGCGCAGGAAGCTGCCGTCGCCGCAGCGGTCTGCTGCAATCGCCCAGTCGACAGCGCTTCCAACCGAGAGACGGCTGACGACCGCCTCGAACCCATCGACGACGAAGGCATGGATGGCAGCAACGCCATTGATGCCACGGCCGCCCGTGAACTCGTGGCCGAGACGGTCGTCACCGGTCGGCCGTCCTTGGAACGGCTCTGTGCGGGCGGACCCCAGCCCGGCTATCCCGACGGGAGCTGGACCGCGCACACTGCCGCCGACATCGGCATCATCGGCGGCGACAGCTCAAGGCCAGTCGCCATCGTCCATGTCGTCACCGCACAAGTCGCCTGCGACGCTGATGGCGCCGCCGCACCCGTGCGCGGCCTGTTCCCGGCACGCACGGTGTATGGCTACGGCACCCACATCGCCACGACGCGCTCCGGCGACCTACTCCCGCCCGGGCAGCAGGCCGAAGCGCCGCCGGAGTCAGCTCAATGAGCACCGCGGCGCTTGCAGCGGCCGTAGCCGTGTGGGTCGCGCTCGCAGCACACACCATCGTCACTGACTTGCGCATGCGCGTCATCCGTCGGCACGCCTGCTGGGGGGCCGCCACAGCGATCGCCGCTCTATACAGCCTTGCGGCCATCGCGAGCGGCACACCCCGCCACCTGCTGACGGTCGTCATCGGTGTCGGAGCGGTCGTCGCATTCACCGAGCTGTTCTGGCGAGCACGACCCCACAGCATCGGCTACGGCGACATCCGCCTTATCAACACCAACAGCCTTCTGCTCGCCTGGTGGGGCCCGGCCTGGCCATGGTTCGCCCTCACCGTCGCCGCAGCCGCTGCGACGCCCCACGCCGTTGCTGCCCGTCGCGATCACGGATCCCGGGCCGCTATCCCCTTCGCTCCTGCGCTTGCCGTGGGCACGGCCGTCTGCCTCGCTGCACAGTTCGTCACTGCCTCCTGATCGCGTCGTCAACGAAAGGAACCTTCATGAACGCGCTATCCAATAGACCGCCCACGCGGGCCTGCCGAACCGGGCGCCCAGCCTCCGAATCCTCCGGCTCAGCACTCAGCAGCGGACCGCGCTCTCGACGCGCTCCGCGTGGTGAGGCCGGGCTCACCACCCTCGAATGGCTGCTCATAGTTGCCGCCGTCGCCGGACTCGCCGCCCTCGCCGTCGTCCTCGTCCAAAACGTCGTCGACGACACCGCCGAACAACTCGGCGGCGCGAGCGCACGCGAAACAGCCGCCAACGTCGCCGCAGACACCGTCATCCGCGAAGCCCGTACGGCATCACCCGACGACGCCCGCTACAACACTTGGCAACGCTGGGAGCTCTACTTCACGGCCCGCTGCGAACGCCTCGAAATCCTCTACAGCGACACCAACCTCGACGTCGAAGCCATCTTCAAGCGGCCCACTGGCAAGGGTGACAATGACCCCACGACCACGGACGAACTCAACAGGGCCGACAAGCAATCCGCCAGTTCGGGCAAGCCGCAGGCTGTGTGCACACGCAGTTCGTGAAGTACCGCCCCGGCGCACGCTCGCCAGCCGCTGCTGTCAACAACCGACGTTGCTCGATGCTCACCTACAGTGCTCGCCGTGGTGGCAGTTCCGATACGACGCCTGGACCCCGACCTTCCACTGCCGGCGTACGCCAAGCCCGGCGACGCAGGATGCGACCTGCTGGCCGCCGAGACGGTCACGCTGGCCGCAGCCGGCGGCCGGGCCATGGTGCCTACCGGTATCGCTGTGGCAATCCCGCCCGGCTACGCAGGATTCGTGCAGCCCCGCAGCGGGCTGGCGTGGCGGCACGGGATCACCTGCGTGAACTCGCCCGGCTTGATCGACAGCGGCTACCGGGACGAACTGCGGGTGCTGCTGCTGAACACCGACCCCAGCGAGCCCTACGAGATCCAGCGCGGCGACCGGATCGCCCAGCTGGTCATCCAGCGCGTCGAGCAGGCCGAGTGGCACGAGGTGGAGACGCTCGACGAGACCGAGCGGGGTCTTGGAGGGTTCGGGCACTCGGGCCGCTGAAGCCGGGGATCGTTCGCTTTGGTTGTCACACCCCACCGGTAGCCATGACGGCATGGCCACGAACCCGCCGACGCAGCCGCCGCTCACCCTGTTCGATCTCTCCCAGTTCGAATTCGAGGCCGATCGCACCGCCAAGACGCCGTCCCGGCCCCCGTCCACGGGGCTGGCAGCCAGCGGCCTTGTTGCCGCAGGCGCTGGCCGAAAGATTGCAAGTGCCGCAGCCGTGAAGGCCCGCAGGCGCCGCGCCCGTGCGCGGCTGGCGAAGCGTCGTTACCTCGCTGACACCGAGGGTTACGAGCGCATCGAGCAGGCGCGCCGCGCCATGCACCTCGTGGCCGACTGAGTCGCGCAGTTGCCGTTACGACACCGACGGGCTCGCGCCGTCTTCGGTCGCGTCCTGGCGCAGGGCAGCCGCCGCCATGTGTGCCCCGCCGATCTGGTGCGGGTTGATGACACGATCGGCGCCCGCCTGTTGCAGCTTCGGCAATGCGTCGCCCGAGTTCGCTCTCGCCACGATGAACAGCTCGGAGCACAGCGCGCGGGCGCTCAAGGCGACATAGAGATTGTCGGCATCGGAGTCCAAGGCCACCACCAGCGAACTGGCCCGCTCGAGCCCGGCGTTCCGCAAGGTTGTGTCGTGGGTGGCATCGCCGGGCACCAGATACAGATCGCCGGGATCGACGTCGGCGTCGCGGTCGATCAGCACCACATCGGTGCCTGCGTCGATCATGGCCGCGGCGATGGCCCGGCCGACTTGGCCGTAACCGCAGACCACTGCGTGGCCGGAAAGACTGTCGATGGCACGTTGCATGCGCCGCCTCCTGATGTGGTCGTCGAGTCGTCCCTCGAACAGCATCTCAATGACTACGCCGATCGTGTAGAGCGACGTGCCGGTGCCGAGCAGGATGAGAGCGATCGTGAAGATCTGGTAGCGGCCGCCTGTGCCCGCCGGGTCGCTGTAGCCGACCGTCGAGACGGTGATGACGGTCTGATACAGGGCATCGAGCGCGCCGAGCCCGAGCAGCACATAGCCCGTCGTGCCGGCCGCCAAGATGACCGCGAGCACCGAGAGGCCGGCAATGAGCCGCTCGACGGGCTCAAGTCCGCCAGAGACCAGGCGCCGACGTGATCCGCCGCGGCGTCGCTGGCCGCGACGCGACCGCCGTCGTCGCAGCACGCCCTTCATCGACTGAACGCTATTGCGGTCAGCAGCCCGGCTCGTGCCTACCATGCAGCATGTGATGGTCTGGCTCGACTTGGAGATGACTGGACTGGATCATCGGCGCCATCGAATTGTGGAAATCGCGACAGTGATCACCGACGATGCCCTCGAAGTGATCGCCACGGGACCGTCGCTGGTCATCGGGGCATCCCAAGCCGACCTGGACGCGATGGACCCGGAAGTCCACACCATGCATGCCGGCACCGGGCTGCTCGACGAGATCGGGACGTCGCAGGTCACTGTGGCTGAAGCGCAGGAACGCACGCTCGCGTTCGTGACCGAACACGTTCCCGAGCCCCGCACCGCGCCGCTGTGCGGGAATTCGATCGGCACCGACCGCCGTTTCTTGGACCAGTACATGCCGGCGCTGGAGGGGCACCTGCACTACCGCGTGGTGGACGTGTCGTCGATCAAGGAGCTCGCCAAGCGCTGGCGGCCCGAGGTTGCCGAGGAGTGGGCCGGACTGGCCAAGGCCCGCGCCAACACCACCAAGCACCGAGCCCTCGACGACGTGCTCCAGAGCATCGACGAGTTGCGCTTCTACCGCGACCAGTGGCTCCAACCGAGTGCGACTGGCCCAGCCACCGAGCCCGGCACAGAATCGAACGCTCTTTAGAAGGTTGGGGCGGCTCGCTAGTCTGCACCCCGTGTCAGGTCCGACTCGCGAAGAGCAGATGCCGCCCGACGGCAAGATCACTGAGCTCGCGCCGGACGTGCGCCGGCTGCAGCTGCCGATGTCCATGCCCGGTCTCGGGCATGTGAACTGCTACATCCTCGACGACGATCGCGGTGCCGCCCTCGTCGATCCCGGCCTGCCGGGCCCGGCCAACTGGAAAGCGCTCATGGCGGGGCTGGCCGAAGCCGAGGTGCCGCCGGAGCGCATCCACTCGATCATCGTCACGCACAGCCACCCGGATCACTTCGGGGCGGCAGGCCGTTTCGTCCGCGAGTACGGCGCCGACCTGGTGACCCATCGCACGTTCCGGCTGTGGTGGGACACTGCCGACGAAGACGAGGAAGCCCTCGAGCAGGTGTCGTCCGACGGGGAGAACAACGAGCTCGTGGCCGACCCCGTGCACGGCGGGCGCGATACCGGACCGGGCGGCCCCACACCATGGGGCGGCCAGCGCTACAAGATGCCCATCCGGGCCAAGCTCGGCTACTGGGCGATGCGCAACGGGTGGGGCGGGCGCTGGTTCGCCACCCCTCATCCCACACACCACGTCGAGGACGCCGACCGGATCAAGCTGGCGCGGCGCGAGTTCGTGGCAGTGCACACCCCCGGGCACACCATCGATCACCTGTGCCTGTTCGATCCCGAGGGCGGGCTCATGATCTGCGGCGACCATGTCCTGCCCACGATCACGCCGCACATCTCGGGCATCACCACGGCGCGTGACCCGCTGAAGGACTTCTTCACCAGCCTCGACCGGGTCGCCAGCTTCGACGGCGTGACGATGGGCTTGCCGGCCCACGGCCAGCCGTTCACCGACCTGTCGGGACGCGTGGAGGACATCAAGCGTCACCACAACGAGCGCCTCGACCTGCTTCGCAACTCCTCGGACCGGCTCGGCCGTGCCCCCGTGCAGGACTACATGAAGCAGTTGTTCAAGGAGCGTTCGTGGGGCCCGATGGCCGAGTCGGAGACGTTCGCTCACTTGGAGCATCTGCGCTACATCGGCGAGGTCAGCGTCTCCCGGCGCCCCGATGACGTCCTCGAATACGAGTTCGACTGAAAATAACTTGACACGGCCTGCCGCGACGTGGTGCTGTTGGCGCCGCTGCGGCCTATCGTCGGGTATCCGCAGCTGGCCACCAGCCCCGACCTCTCGCACGATTGGATCCCCAATGTTCGACCACGGCGCCTACACCGCAGCGCGTGCCTGCGGGTATCGCGTACGGGTGCCGGCAACTGGCGTGCGCTGTTGGCGGCCCGTCACGCGCATGCGGGCGCGCGGCACGGCCATCGGCCAGTTCGCGGCGGTGGGTCCCATGCCGGTCATGTTCCAGCATGCGGTGCGCGGTCACGGTGCCTACCCGACGCCAACGACCAAGCGTCACCGCCTGCGGCCTTCGGAGTATCTGATGTAGTCCACTGAGACACCAGAACTCTCCGAACGGCCGCTGGGACAACCCGGCGGCCGTTTTGCGTTTCCGGTGCACGCACCGACACCACTGCCCGTCAACCACAACTGCTTCACAAGACACAGGAGAAAGCTCATGCTGGAACTGGTCATCGACAACACCGACGACGCAGCGGCCCTCGCCAATGAGGGCTGGCGCGCACGGGGTCGCTGCCGCGACCTCGTGGGCACCCTGACGCCGCTGTTCTTCTCGGAGAACTTCTACGAGATCGCTCGCGCCAAGGCCATCTGCTCGGCCTGCCCAGTGATGAGCGAGTGCTTCGACGCCGCCAAGGCACGCCACGAGCCATGGGGCGTGTGGGGCGGCGAGCTCTTCGAGAACGGGCGCGTCTGCAGGGACAAACGCCCGCGCGGCCGGCCGCCCAGAAGCGGCCACCCGCAGCTCATGATCGAGGAGGTGCCGCTGCCTCCCGACTTGGCCCGCGCCTGAGTCTTCCCCTGCTCAGGCGCGTCCTCCGAGTGGACCCAGCTTCTGCGACGGGTCCCTCCGCTGGGTCTGCCGACCCCCTCCGGCAAACCCGGCACCAAGGCCTGCAGTGCCCCCGCAGGCCTCATCAAGACGGCCCGCCCCGGTGAACTGAGGCTGCCCGAAATGGGCGGCTGGCAGCCCCGGGGCGGGCCGTCGAGCGGTGAAGCGGTCCGGCCGTCGCCACTCGTCGGCCCTTCGTGTTGCCGCTGCCGTCCTGAGCCAATCGCCGCAAGGGGCACAAGTAGCCTCGCCTCTGCATGGACTCACCGGGCGGCGCACGCTGGCGGGCACAGCTCAGGGGCTGGCGCGGCGGACTGTTCGCCTTGCTCGGCCTCTACGCACTCGGGGCGACGGTGTTCCTGCTGGCCGGCGGCGGGCAACCCGCCATGACCTCGCTAGTGGCGATGGAAGCCGAGGTCGAAGGCGGCGATGCTGCAGCGCACGCTAGCCAGGCCAGCTCAGCCGACTCAGCCAGTGCCGACGGAGCTGCAACTGATGCGGCCGGATCGGATTCCACAGCGACCGCAGCGTCGGAACCACCCCCGGCGTGCAACGACATCGACCCGGTCGAGCACGACGTGGATTCGGGCCTGACCGGCGTGCACGCGCTCGGCTTCGTGACACTCGAAGAACAACCCGCAGCATTCGCCGGCTACGCAGGTTGCCCGCTCATCGTGAACTTCTTCGCGTCGTGGTGCGTTCCCTGTGTCACCGAGATGCCCGACTTCGAACGCTTCTGGAACGCCCACGGCACGCAGGTGGCTGTGCTGGGTCTGGCGGCCAATGATCGGCTGGAGGACGCCATTGCCACGGTGATCGACCGCGGCGTGACCTACCCCACCGGGCTCGACGAAGGCGAGCTGTTCATCGACTTCGGCGGGCTGGGCATGCCCACCACGGTGTTCGTGTCACCGAACGGTGAGATTCTCGAGACACACAGCGGCCTGCTCACCCTCGACGACATCACGACCCGAGCAGAGGAGCACTTCGGGCTATGAGCCCGAAGCAACTAGCGCAGCGGGCTATGAGCCCGAAGCAACTAGCGCAGCGGGCTATGAGCCCGCAGAAAGGACGCAGCGGCATATGAACAGCGCTCGACTCACCTTCGCCTTCACAGCCGGCATCGTGGCGACCATCAACCCGTGCGGCTTCGCCATGCTGCCCGCGTACCTGTCGTTCTTCTTGGGCATCGACCGCCGCGCCAGCGAGGGCAGCTCCCGCGCCGGCGTGGGACGGGCACTGGCCACCGGCGCCGTTGTCACCACCGGCATCGTGGTGGTGTTCGGCATCGTCGGCATCGCGCTGTCGGCGGGTTTGAGCGCCCTGCGCGACTACGTGCCGTGGGCAGCCATCGTGATCGGTGTCGGCCTCATCGCACTCGGCGTCGCCATCCTCGCCGGCTTTCGCCTGACGGCATACCTGCCCAAGTTCGAGCGAGGCGCCTCGGGCCGGGACGTCCGCTCGCTGTTCCTGTTCGGCGTCAGCTACGCCGTGGCCTCGGTGTCGTGCGGGCTGGCGACGTTCCTGGTGGTGGTCACCGCTTCGGCCGGCGACGACAGCTTCGTCGGCGGCATCGTGTCATTCGTGCTGTATGCGCTCGGCATGGGCCTCGTGCTCACGTCGCTGGCCGTCAGCCTGGCGCTGGCTCGCGGCTGGCTGCTGAGCAAGCTCCGCGTGCTTATGCGCTACACCGACACGATCGCGGCAGTGCTGATGATCGCTGCCGGCGCGTTCACCATCTGGTACTGGTTCATCGACCTGACCGACCGCGGCGGCGACGGACTGGTGGTGACGGTCGAACGGTGGAGCAGCAGCCTGAGCAACTGGGTCGCCTCGGTCGGCGGGCTGCGGCTGGGTCTCGTGATGAGCATCGTGCTCGCCATCGGCGGCATGGCCATGCTTGTGTCCGGACGCGGCGGCGACGACCCAGCGGCGTCGGACCTCGCCGATGAATCCTCTGAGCCGGATCAAGCGGGCAGTGCCGCTGAGGTGCTGAACTAAGCCACCGTGGCACTGCACCTGAAGGACCGCACGCTCCTCGATGCCGAGCGGCCCTTCGCCGAACTGCTCGCCCGACCCGGTGTGACCGAGATGCTGCGACTCCGCTCGCGATTCGGCTTCATGGCCTTTCACGGCGGGTGGCTCGAAGAGGTCACCGACGACATCGCTGCGGCGGCCGCCGAGCGCAGCGGCGCCTCGGTGTACGCATGCCTGCAGGGCCCCGACGATCAGTGGCACCTGCCCAGCCACTGCTTCGATCCCGCAGACTCGCCGGTGCTGCGCGAGTTCCTCGACCATGTGGATGTCGTGGTGGCAGTCCACGGATTCGGCAGCCCCCGGCTGCTGCGAGCGGTGCTGCTGGGCGGGCGCAACCGGACGCTGGCGGCCCATGTCGCGGTGCATCTGATCGGGCGACTGCCTCACTACGAGATCCTTCACCGTCTCGACGACATCCCCAAGACGCTGGCCGGCCAGCACCCGCGCAACCCCTGCAACCTGCCCCGCCACGGCGGTGTTCAGATCGAGCTGCCGCCGCGCATCCGCGGCAAGAGCCCGATGTGGACAGGATTCCGCGGCCCCGGACGGGTGCCCCATCACGAGGCACTCATCGAAGGCCTAGCGGCGGCAGCGCGTGCATGGACGGCCTCGGAGGCCCCGCACAGCGCCGGCAGGGAGCTGGTGCCCGAGCCTGCGCTCGCCGACTGAGACACGCCGATGTCGTTGCGTGTCGCAGCCGCGGTTGCGGCAGCAGGAATCGTCGGCGCCGCAATCCGTTGGACTGTCGCCACACAGGTTGACGACAACTGGGCGCTGCTCATCGTCAACGTCATGGGCTGCGGCATCGTCGGCTGGGCAACCGCCCGCCACGAGCGGACCCGGCACCGCGCGCCGGTTCGACGCGGCATCGACAGCACCGGCCGGAGTATTGCGGCGCCGTCGCCTGGGCTGACGGCTGGCTTCTGCGGCGCACTGACCAGCATGTCGGCGCTCGCGCTGCAGCTCGCGAGATACCTCGACGACGGCCGCATCGCGACAGCGGCGGCATGGCTCGGCCTGACGGCCGCGGCCTGCACCGCGGCATTTGTGATGAGCCGCTTGGCTGTCGTGCTCAGCTACGGAAGACGGCCATGACGGTGTTCGCAACGGCAGTCGGGTTCGGCGTCGCGGCCGCGGTCGGCACATTGCTCCGGTGGCGGGCGAGCACCACGCTCGGGCCGGGCGGGACACTGCTCATCAACATCGCCGGCGCCTTCGCACTCGGACTGCTCGCGAGCACATCGGGCGCCCCAGCAACCATCGTGGGCACAGCGGGCCTCGGGGCCCTCACCACCGTGTCGGGCATCTTTCCCGAGAGCGCACGTCTCATGCGAGCCAGCCCGCTGCTGGCACTCGGCTACGTCTCGCTCACCATTACCGGCGCAACCGCCGCCGCCACCGTGGGCCTCCGGCTCGTCTAGCGCCAGTCAGCCGGCTCAGGGCGCTTCAGGCGGGGGCGGGAAACTCGGTGAAGTTGAGCCAGGGGTGGAGCACTTCGGGCACTGCGATGGAGCCGTCGGGGCGCTGGTGGTTCTCCATGATGAACACGAGCGTGCGGCCGACAGCGCACGCGGTGCCGTTGAGCGTGTGCACCAAGCCGCTGGCGTCGTCGTCCACCCAGCGTGTGCCCAGCCGGCGTGCCGAATAGTCGGTGTAGTTCGAGCACGAGGTGACCTCGCGGTACGCCCGCTCCGACGGCAGCCACACCTCGAGGTCGTACTTCTTGGCCGCCGCGGCGCCCAGATCGCCCGCTGCCACGTTGATGACCCGGTAGGGCAGGTCGAGCGAGGCGACGATCTCCTCCTGGATGGCACGCAAGGCCTCCAGCTCGTCCCAGCTCGTCTCCGAGTCGCAGAACGAGAACATCTCCACCTTGTCGAACTGGTGGACGCGGAAGATGCCGCGGGTGTCCTTGCCGTGGGTGCCGGCCTCGCGCCGGAAGCACGACGAGAACCCGGCATAGCGCAGCGGCAACCCGTCCCGCTCCAAGCGCTCGCCCCGGTGCAGACCGGCCAGCGCCACCTCCGAGGTGCCGATCAGGAACAGGTCGTCGCCGTCGATCTCATACACCTGGTGGCGGTCGGCAGGGAAGAACCCGGCTTCGACCATCAGCTCCTCGCGCACCAGCACCGGCGGCACCACGGGCAGGAAGCCGTTGCGCTCCAGCACGTCCATGGTCCACTGCACCAGGGCGAACTCCAGCCGTACCGCGGCGCCCTTGATGTAGGCGAACCGCGTGCCGCTGTTGCGAGCCCCGCTTTCGGAGTCCACCAGACCGCTCAGCGCTCCGATCTCTGCATGGTCGTACGCGGGCGGATCGCCGCGCTCCCCCACCTCGCGCACCGTCTCGAAGTGCTCCTCGCCGCCGGAGGGAACATCGGCGGCAGCCGGGTTCGGAACCCGCAGCGCCAGCTCGGTACGGCGTTCAGTAGCAGCACGCTCGGAAGTCTCGAGGCTCTCGACTTCTTCCTTGAGGCGGCCCGCCTCGGCGATCTTGGCCGGGCGGTCTTCGGGAGCGGCGCGCCCGATCTCGCGGGACGCAGCGTTCTGCGCAGCGCGCGCTTCCTCGGCCTGATGTGTGATCCCTCGCCACGCCTCGTCGGCCGCGAGCACGTCGTCGATGAACTCCGGCGACGCGCCCTTGCGCACGGCGCCGTCGCGATAGGCGGCGTCATCCCGAAGCCGGCGGAGATCGATCACGCCGGGTGAAGCTACCGGCCCCGCACGCTCCCGATGGGCTCGGAGTGCTTGCGCTTCGGGACATGACTTGCGAGCATCCTTCAATGCAGGAACCCGCAACAACCCCCGGTCGTCACATCCGCTTCGAAGCCTCTGACACACCCCCGCTGCCGATCACCGCCGGACTCGGCTTGCAGTTCGCCATCCTCGCCATCGCCGGCATCGTGCTGACACCTGCCATCGTTGTCCGGGCCGCCGACGGATCAGACGCGTACTTGGCGTGGGCGGTGTTCGCCGCCGCAGCGATCAGCGGCATCAGCACCATCCTGCAAGCCGTGCGGTTCGGACGCATCGGCGCGGGATACGTGCTGCTGATGGGTACATCCGGAGCCTTCATCGCGGTGTGCGTCACGGCGCTCGTCGACGGCGGGCCGGGGCTCTTGGCCACCCTGGTCGTTGCCTCGTCGCTGTTCCAGTTCCTGCTGGCTGCCAAGCTCGCCCTGTTCCGGCGATTGTTCACGCCGACCGTGGCCGGGACTGTGGTCATGCTCATCGCAGTCTCGGTGATGCCGCTCATCTTCGACATGGTGGCTGCGTCACCCGAAGGCGCGGCCGCGGCGAGTGCGCCCGTCAGCGCTCTCGTGGCCGTCGGCGTCATTGTGGTGATCGCGCTGAAGGCCCGCGGCAGTCTCCGTTTGTGGGCGCCAGTCATCGGCATCGTGGTCGGATCGACGGTTGCAGCATTCTTCGGGTTGTACGACTTCGATCGGATTGCCGGTGCGGGCTGGATCGGACTGCCCGACGGCGGCTGGCCCGGTTTCGACTTCACGTTCGGATCCGAGTTCTGGATCCTCCTGCCGGGTTTCGTGTTCGCCACCGTCATCGGCGCAATCGAGACCATCGGCGATTCGGTGGCCATTCAGCGGGTGTCCTGGCGGCGGCCAAGAGCCGTTGACTACCGGGCAGTGCAAGGCGCCGTCGCCGCCGACGGCACCGGCAATCTGCTGTCGGGACTGGCCGGCACGGTGCCCAACACCACCTATTCCATGAGCATCTCCGTCACTGAGCTGACCGGAGTGGCAGCGCGCCGGGTGGGCGTGGCCATCGGTGCCGCGTTCATCGTGATGGCGTTCGTGCCCAAGGCACTGGCCACGGTGATGGCGGTGCCCGACGCCGTCGTCGCGGCATACGCAACGATCCTGCTGGCGATGCTGTTCGTGACCGGCATGCAGATCGTCATCGCCGACGCCACCGACTACCGCAAGGGGCTGATCGCGGGCTTCTCGTTCTGGATCGGCGTGGGCTTCCAGAACGGCGTGATCTTCCCCGAGTACCTGTCGGGCTTTGCCGGCGGCTTCCTCGAGAACGGCATGACGGCCGGCGGGCTCACGGCCATTGTCCTGACGCTGTTCACCGAGGTCGCCCAAGCTCGCCCTCAGCGGATGCGCTGCGAGTTGACGGCCCAGTCATTGCCGCAGGTTCGGGTGTTCCTGGGCCGCTTCGCCGACCGCAACGGCTGGAACCGGTTGATGTCGGACCGCCTCGACGCAGTGGCCGAGGAGGCGCTGCTGACACTGATCGACGCCGAACGGCCTGCTGGTGCAGGCGAGGGCCGCACTCTGCGGTTGACAGCGAGCAAGCAGGACGGCGGTGCCGTCCTCGAGTTCGTGGCCGCGGCGAGCGAGGAGAACATCGAGGACCGGCTCGCCGTGCTGGATTCGCACAGCGCCGAGAGGCCAGTCGAGCGAGACCTGTCCTTGCGGATGCTCCGGCATCACGCAGCATCGGTGAATCATCAGCAGTATCACGAGGTGGATATCGCGACCGTCCACGTTGACGTGCCCGACCCCAGAGGCTGAGCCGAATGGCGAAGCCGTGGCCCGAGCGGCCCGTGAGCCCAATCACATGGGGATCGGGAACAAGAGCGGGAAACAACAGCCATTGCGCCGGCAGGGGGATGCTCCCATGACCGAACCGTCCTACGACGTCGTGTGGCCCGGAGCGCCCTCAGGCATCGAGCGCCGGAACTTGGCGCCGAGGCTCGACACGCTTGACGGCAAGCGGATCGGGTTCCTGTGGGACTACCTGTTCCGGGGCGATGAGCTGTTCCCGATTCTCGAACGCGAGCTGGCTGCCCGCTACGAGGGCGTGACATTCGTCGGCTACGAGACGTTCGGCAACACCCACGGCGGCGATGAAGCCGCCGTCATCGACCGCCTGCCCGACTCGCTGCGTTCACGAGCTGTCGACGCCGTGGTGTCGGGCATGGGCTGCTGAGGCAGCTGCACGCCCGCCGTGGCGCGGGCAGCAGTCGCATCCGAGGTCGCAGGGGTGCCGTCGGTCTCGATCGTGTGCGAGAGCTTCGACGGCCAGGCCATCGCGACCGCACGCGGGTTCGGGTTCGAAGGGTTGCCCTTGGCAGTCACGGTGGGCCACGTAGACGCCCAGTCCGCTTCGGACATGGAGAGCAACTTCGTCGATCACACCGTGGACGCCATCGTCGCCGGGCTGACCGGAGCGTCCGCCGCACGCAACGGCACGAACGGAACGGCTTGGCCCGGCGATCAGGACATGGGCGAATCGACTGCCTTGGGCCCGTACGACACAGCGATCAGCGGTTCGGTGGACGAGATCAACGACGCCTTCGCCGAGCGGGGATGGTCCGACGGCCTGCCGATCGTGCCGCCGACGCGGGACCGGGTCGAGCGCTTCCTGACCGGCACGGGTTTGGATCCTCAGCAGTCGCTGGGCATTGCCCGAACGACCGGCCGCGACATGACCGTGTGGTCGGTGGCAACCAACGCCGTCATGGCGGGCTGCGAGCCACGACATCTCGGTGTGCTGCTCGCCGCAGCACGCATCCTGGCCGACCCGCACTACGGAGCTGAGCACTCGGGCAACACCACCGGCGCCGACGCGCTGATGATCCTCGACGGCCCGAGCGCTGCCGGCCTCGGCTTCAACTCCGGCGTCGGGGCACTGCGCGACGGTGTGCGCGCCAACACCAGCGTCGGCCGCTGGCTGCGGCTCTACCAGCGCAACGTGTTCGGTTTCACTGCGGCCGAGCACGACAAGTCCACCTTCGGGAACTCGTTCCGCGTGGTGCTGTGCGAGGACGCCGCCGCCCTCGCCGACATCGGTTGGGACCCCGTCAGCGCCGAGTTCGGCTTCGGCCGGAACGACGACGTGCTGACCATGGCCCGCTTCAACAGCGGTGCCATTGTCGGCAGCGCGTTCGGCTCGACACCCCACGAGATCGTGCCGTATCTTGCCGACGGCTTGGCGCGGATCACCGGTTGGGACCTCGGGCACCTGTACGGGCTCGGGCGCATGCACTACCGGCCGCTGCTGGTGCTGTCGCCGATCCTGGCGCGCACCTGCGCGGCAGCCGGCTGGACGAAAGCGAACCTGGCCGAGGCGCTCTTTGAGCACGCTCGCATCCCGGCATGGCGATTCGAGAAGCTCATCGGCGAGTGGACCAACCTGGCGGCAGGCCGCCCCCGGCTCACCGACGTGGTCGCGGCCGGCGATTTGCCGTCGCAGTTCGCAGCCTCAGATGATCCCGACCGCCTGGTGCCGATCGTCTCGGAGCCGGCGAAGTTCGTCATCGCGGTCGCTGGCGACGCGAACCGCACCAACGCCTACGTGTTCAGCCACGACGGCCCCCACGGCGACTACACCGCCGTCGCGGTCGAGCAGCTCAGCCGCAGCTGAGTTTCCTAGTCCTCGTCAGACGGAGGAGGGCTCACGGGCGGCTTGCTGACGGGTGGCGAATCGTAGATATCCGTCGGAACCTGCTCAGGCGGGAATTCCTCGTCTGGCATGTAACCGCCACGACGTTCGAAGAGTCCTACGCCCCTGCTATCGCGAGCCATTGCTGTCTCCTTGGTTGAGCGGTGTGAACTCGAGCGTCTCTATATCGTCCCACTTGACGAGCAGTCCAGTGCGCAGCCGTTGACTTCCGGCCCACATCGGCTCGCCGCGTGGCCGGACATCAGAGGTCTTCGTCGGACTCGCTGTCGCTGCTCTCGGCAAGGCTGAGATCAGCATCTGCAGCCCACTCATCGAACTCGCTGCCCCCAATGTTGAACCACTCCGACAGCGCCGTGCGCAGCGCTGCTGTCACCTCGACGGTGGCTGCCAGCAGAACATCGTCCCTACTCAGATTTCGGCCCCGTCGAGCCTCTTGGACACGCTCGTCAATCAGCAGTGTTGCGTAACGGGTTCGCGCAAGGTTGCGAAGTTCGAGCAGGAGTTCGGCATCCACACGGCCTCCGGCTTCCGCATACGCAGCGAGTCCTTCCGGCGTGACCGCGATTTCGAGCCACTGGTATCGAAACTCGACCGATCGGTCGGGATTCATGTTCCGGACACGGTTGAACGGGTGCTCGACACGCTGCGCCAAGCAGAGCCTGCGCGAGCGGCCACTGCTGCCCCGCCCCGCGAGACCGGCGTTGATGGCAGCCGTCAGGCTGCGCGCTACGCCGACGATCCCCTCGCCCTTGGCACCCGACTTTCGCGCGAGTGTGGCAAACGTGAGCGCCAGGCCAGCTTGACATGCCTGAGTGCTGACCACGCTGAAGAAATCGTCGCATGCGGCGGTGTCATCTCCGGCGAACTCCTCGCTGAGGTATTCCGTCGCCCTCAGCTGTCTGAACGCGTCGCGCTTGGATGTCAGGTGATTCCATGCCTTCACCACATCAGGCGTCGAGTCTCCCATCCCGCCATCATCGGTCCAGCGGCGGAAGCTATTCAAGAGAATCCAGTACATCCCGACGCCTTCAAAGACAGCCTCCCTCGCCAAGGCATCAACCGCGCTCTCGTCGGCAGGCTGCCATTGCTCAGCAAGTGCGGACAGCGCGTTCGCGTGGACCCGATACGGGAGCACGTTGCCGAGGAGGTGCAGGAGGCCGCGGCCCCATCCCTGGAGGAATCGTTCCGTCAACCCACCCACCGCCTCGCGCGGAAAGCTGAAGCGACTGAGCTCCTCCCTGTCGAAGGAACCACGGCTAGTGGCAATGCTCGCCGGGAAGAGCGTTGTCACGTCAAGTTGCTCTCGAAAGAACGTGTCATTAGTGAGCTCAGGCGGCCGACCCCTCACCGGCAGGTTGACGTTGTCGACGTACTTTTCACCGAGGAAGAGGGCCCGCTCGACCATCTGAACGAATGCCTGGAGCGACGAGATCGCCGACCACTTCGTCGGAGGCCCGGTGCGTAGTGTCGGGTTGTCGTACTCAATCGCGGCAAGTGGCAGGTCGACCTTCGTCCCCTGCAGATCGTTGAGAGGGGCACCCGTCGATGTGGTCCGCGTGGACGAACGCGCAAAGATCCATCTGACGACGCTTAAGCGCCGCACGGGAATCAAGAACTGGAATGTGCTGTGCCGCTGGGCCCTGTGTGCTTCTCTCGCCGAGGAATCGGCTCCAGCGCAACAAGACATCGGCATGATGTCGAGCGTCGAGATGTCCTGGTCAACCTTCGGAGGAGCATCGGCTGACCTCTATGCAGCGCTCGTCCGAGCGCGCTGCGAGGCAGACGGCATTGAGCAGACGCCGGACGCTGTCGCGAATCAGTTCCGGCTGCACTTACACCGAGGGATCAAGTACCTGATCGGTGATGAGGACACCAAGTCGCTCAGCGGGATGATCTCACTCGCAATCCGGGACTAGCCGAGAGGGGGCTGCCCCGTGCGAGGCACGGTCAGCAGTTCACGCTGGGGCTGAGATCGCAGCATGTTGTCGAAAACTGACATCGCATGATGTTGCAAATCGACATTATGAAGTGTTGCAAACCGACATCACAGGCTGTTGCAAACCGACATTCCAGACTCGGCAGCTACGCTCGCTGCATGGACGGCTACTTGGAGCGGCTCGCTGACCCGCTGATCGCGGAATTGCTCGAGACGCTGCCGGCTGTATCGCTGGTCGGTCCGCGGGCGGCGGGCAAAACAACAACCGCCCTCCGGCACGCCAGCACAGTCATCCATCTCGACCGTCCAGCCGAGGCCGAGGTAGCAGCAGCGGATCCCGATGCAGCGCTCGACGGGCTCGCGGAACCCATCCTGCTGGACGAATGGCAGGAGGTGCCCGAAGTTCTCGGGGCGGTGAAGCGCGCGTGTGACCGTGATCCCCGTCCAGGACGCTTCATCCTGACTGGATCGGTACGAGCCGAGACCGATCATCGGACATGGCCGGGCACCGGAAGGGTGACTCGCGTAGAGATGTTCCCGCTGACCGTCGGCGAACTGTCAGCCGCGACAGCACCCATGCTCGTCGACCGCGTCGTCGAGGGCGACCCCACGCTGGCCGCGCCAACCCGCTGGGCCGTCGATGCGATCGGCGGCTCACGCGTCACGGGCTCCGCCATCGACATCCGAGACTACGTGCGGATGGCCGTGCGAGGCGGGTTCCCACAAGCGGCCCTCGGCACTCCCGAACGTGCCCGCCGACGATGGCTGGATACCTACGCCGCGGAGATCGTCGGCCGTGACGCCGCGCTCGCTGGCAACGGTGTCGACCGCAGCCGGCTGGGACGCTACTTCGCGGCATACGCCCATCAATGCGCTCGCATCGTGGACGACTCGCTTCTCTATACGGCTGCCGGAATCGACCGGCGCAGCGCGCATGCGTATCTCGACCTGCTCGAGCGCATCTATGTGGTCAGCGAACTGCCGGCGTGGTCATCGAATCGCACGAAACGGCTCGTCAAGCGCCCGAAGCGGTTCCTCGTGGATCCTTCGCTGTTCGCCGCGGCGACGGGCACCACCGAGGCTGGGGCGATGCGCGATGCCGACCTGTTGGGCCGCCTTCTCGAGACGTTCGTCGTCGCTCAGCTTCGAGCACAGGCCACCGTCAGCGAGCATCGCTGCACGCTGCATCACCTGCGGCAGCACAACGGTCGACACGAAGTCGATGTCGTGATCGAACTCGATTCCGGGTACATCATCGGCATCGAAATCAAGTCCGCCGCCGCCCCGTCCCGCCATGACGCCCGACACCTCGCCTGGCTGCGCGACGAGGAAGGCAGCCGATTCCTCGCAGGCCTTGTTCTTCATACCGGCCCGGGCATCATGCCGTTCGGGGACCGCCTGTGGGCAGCACCGATCAGCACGCTCTGGTCTTCGCACTCTCCCAGTGAGCAGCGGGCGTTACCCGCCTGTCAGCCTGATGACGAACGTACTGCTGCGCCGAATCAGCCGGTCGAACACATCACGCACCGTCGGCACCGGTGACGAAGATTCGGCTGTATCGATAGCCCATCTCGAAGGTGTTGAACAGAATCAGCTGTCCGTCCGGTGACCAGTCAGGGTTGATCTCATCACCCTTCAAGTCAGTGATCTCGGTGACCTGCTTGGTACCAAAATCGAAGACGGCGATGTTCGATTCGCCGACCACCGAGCGGCCGCCTCGTTCTTCGAAGATGCTGAATGCCAACTGGTCACCGTCGGGCGACCACGACAGCTTGCTCCAGCTATTGAGTTCATGATCGATCGGCAGTGGCTCGATGTCAGTCCCATCGGGATCCATGACCGCCAACTGCCCGTTCCACTCCAAGGCAATCCGGGAACCGTCGGGCGACCACGATGGGTGGGTCTCGCTGAATGGACCTCGGGTGATTTCCCGAAGGTTCCTGCCATTGGCATCCACCGTCGCGATGAACCACTCGATGCCTCGCCTGCCCTCAGCGGACTCTTCGGACCATGTCTGCCGGCTGAAGACCAGCTTGCGCCCATCCGGCGACCACGTCGGCATGCTGTCCTCGACGGCGCCAGTCGTCAATTGCTTTGCGCCAGTGCCGTCAGCTCCCACGGTGAAGATGTGCCTCCGATCGAAACGGCGGCCCTGCGAGCGTTCGTCCGTCCACAAGACAAATGCGATCTTCGAGCCATCAGGTGACCACGTCGGTTCGACAGCGGAGCTCCCAGGCTCACCGAAGACGACCCGAGCATTCGAGCCATCTCGGTCCGCCACAACCACAGAACCTCCGGACGAAAACGCGATCTGCTTGCAATCAGGCGACCAATCCGGTTCTCTGGCGATACTGGTTCTCCCGCCCACGACTTGCTGCGGTCGATCCGCGGAACTGCCGCCGCAGCGTTGGGTCGCAGTTTCGCTTGCTTCGGGTTCTGGTGCGCCGTCTCGCATCACGTATGCGTCAATGGCAGCCTGTGAGACGGCTGCGTCCCCGCCGAACACGGTCACGCTGACAACGCCACTGTCAACGGAACCGCGAACGCCGTCGAGATATGCCGCTGTGCTCTCTGGGATTTTCTTTGGATCAGTGAGTACCAGCGGGGCGCACTGACGGGCCATCAGCGGCGCAGCGCTGAAGGAGTCGAACGGGACCCGAGCGCGCGCCAACCCGACGCGGCCGCTGCTGAAGCACCCGTCGCTGCTGTGCTGTGCGGCGAACTCGCCGGTCAGAATCGCCGTCTCGAAGCGAGTCGCGCCCGCCGTGCGGTTCACTGCAATGCCCATCTCGCTGATCGACGTCTCGACGGCCCCCGAGAGCGCTGCGGTGCCGCCCATCAAGACGACGCTCGAAATTCCGGCGTCCTGCAGATAGCCGGCGACTGCGCTGTGCAATCTGTCCTGTGGCGTGAGGAGCACCGGGTGGGCGCCGCGCGCGGCGAGCGGGCCGGCCACCAGCGCATCTGCGAAGACCTCGCCGCTCGCGATGATCGCCGTGGAGCCGCGGTCGCCCAGCGTGCCGACGTCGCCGAGACGCTCCGCCACCGAGACGCTGGTGAGAAACTGATCACTGCCGCCGATGCGTTCAACGGTCAATCCTGCGTCTCGCAGCTGCTCGTCCACTGCCGCATCAATCGAACGAGTCCACTCGGAGTCGGTGCTGACGAGCAGCACCTTTGACACACCGACACGATCCAGAAACTCCAGAGCGTCGTCGCGCACCTGATCGGGAGGAGTCATCAGCACAGGTGCTTCGAGGCTCCCAGCCACCGATGCTGCCGCGACGGCCTCGTGCCAACTCCGTCCCGACACCATCACTGCCCAGTCGAGCGAGTCGCCCGCGTCCGCAGCCAAAGCTTCCGCCACGAGCAGCGATGTCGCGTAGCGGTCCGCACCGCCGTAGCGAATGAGCTCTACGACGGCAAGCTCAGACTCACCGGACTGGGCGGCCGCACCAGGCACGACCACGAGAGCGGTCACGCTCACCAACAGAGCCGAGCAGACGGCGCGCACTGCATTCGTCCGGCTCATACGCCTCATTCGGGAAACGCTAACTGCGCTCCTCCTCTTGTGCCGTAGAGAGCGGCAGCCGGCGCGACCCAGCCACGCGCAGCGAAGCTCAGCAGTTGAGGTTGGGACTGAGGTCGCAGCCGGATGGGTCGGTCCAGAACAGCATGGAAGTGCCCATCGCCGCGTAGACCGCGATGGCGAGCACCAGCCCTCCGACGAACATCCACGTGAACAGCTTGTTATCGAAGCGCAGGTGCATGAAGTAGGCCACGACGATCTCGAACTTGACGACCATCAGGATGAGCAGCAACGGGACCTCGAGCGCACCCGGGGGCGCGAAGTAGATCAGCACCTCGGCCGCCGTGAGCACAGCGAGCAGCAGGGCGACCTTGATGTAGCCGAAGTCGCTCAGGCCGTGGTCATGGTCGTCGTGAGCCTCGTCGGCATCGTGGATCTCTTCGGATGCGGCTTCGGTGGCGGTGCTCATCGCTGCACTTCCTACGGGATCAGGTAGACGACCGCGAAGATCACGATCCAGACGATGTCGACGAAGTGCCAGTACAGGCCGATGATCTCGACGGTCTCCGCCCGCTCAGGACCGATGATGCCCCGATTCACCATGGCCCACAGCGTGACCAGCATGATGATGCCCAGCGACACGTGGACGCCGTGGAAGCCGGTCAACGTGTAGAAGGCCGACGACGAGATGCTGACGGTGAAGCCGAGGCCTTCCCGGTAGAAGCTCGTGAACTCGTACACCTGACCGGCGATGAACACGGCACCCTGCGCTGCAGTCGTCAGCAGCCACAGCTTGCAGCGCTCCATCTCGCCTCTGGCGATCGCCGACACCGCGAGCACCATGGTGAGCGAGCTCATCAACAGCACGAACGAGCTCACCGAGGTGAACGGGATGTCGAACAGGTCGGCCGCTTTCAACGACCCCTCGCCCGACAGCGGTTGGCGGTTGCGCAGAAGCAGGTATGTCGAGATCAGCGCCCCGAAGAGCAGGCAATCCGAACCCAGGAAGGTCCACATCGTCAGCTTCTCGTTGGACAGGCTCGTGGTGGGCGGGACGATCTCGTATTCGTCCCACTCCGTGCGCGGGTAGGCGATCTGCGGCCCGTCGCCTTCGGCCGGTTCGACGGCGGATGCCGTGCCGGCGGTCGTGGGGGTGTCAGTCACCGGCGGCCTCCCCGTTTGCTGTGCTGGCTGCCAGCACGCCGTTGTGGTCGTCGTGGCCGTCGGGTTCGCCGCCGTGGTCATCGTCGTGGTCGCCATGCCCGTCGTGGCCGTGGCCCGCGTCGGGATCGGTGGCCGGCTCAAGGGTCCAGCCGAACATGGAACCGACCAGCAGCAACAGCCCGATGCCGGCGATCCACAGGTTGTAGATCAGCCCGAACCCGATGAGCGGCATGCCCGCCGCCAGCACGATCGGCCAGTACGAGGGCGACGGAAGGTGCGGGTGCTGATCGCCGAGCTGGGCGATGTCGTTGCCGTAGGCAATCCGTCGCAGCTTGCCGGTCTCGTCGGGCTGGTATTTCTTGTGCCAGAAGTCGTCGACATCGCTCACCACGGGCACGTAGTCGAAGTTGTGCTCGGGCACCGGCGACGGAATGGCCCATTCGAGCGTGCGGCCGTCCCACGGGTCGGCTCCGGCCCCCGGCTCCAGACCCCGGCGGTAGCGCCCCCACGTGCGGAAGATGTTGACGGCCAGGATCACCATGGCGATGAGCATGAAGAAGTAGCCGATCGTGGCGATCTTGTTCCAGAACTCGAAACCGTCGAATTCGCCATAGACGCTGTGCCGCCGGGCCATGCCCTGCAAGCCCACGATGTGCATCGGCCCGAACGTGACGTTGAAGCCCAGGAGCATGAGCCAGAAGTGCCAGCGGCCGAGCCGGTCGTTGAGGTGGTAGCCGAACGCCTTGGGCCACCAGTAGTACATGCCGGCGAACATGCCCATGAGGGCGCCGCCCACGAGCACGTAGTGGAAGTGCGCCACGATGAAGTACGTGTCGGTCTGCTGGGTGTCGGCGGGCGCGATCGCATGCATGACGCCGGACAAACCGCCGATCGTGAACATGGCCACGAGCGACACCGAGAACATCATCGGCACGGTGAAGCGGACCTTGCCGGCCCACATGGTCGCGATCCAGTTCAAGATCTTCACACCCGTCGGTACCGCAATGAACATGGTGGTCGCCGAGAACGCCGCCACCGAAACCGGCCCCATGCCCGAGGTGAACATGTGGTGCGCCCACACGCCCCATCCCATGAAGCCGATGGCCGCGCCCGACAGCACCACGATCGGGTAGCCGAACAGCGGCTTGCGGCTGAACACCGGCAGCGTCTCGGACACCACGCCGAATGCCGGCAGGATCAGGATGTAGACCTCCGGATGGCCGAATATCCAGAACAGGTGCTGCCAGAGCAGCGGGTCGGCGCCCGCGTCGACATTGAAGAAGTTGGCGTCGAAGGTTCGATCGAATGTCAACAGGATCAGCGCCACCGTGATGACCGGCAGGGCGAAGACCAGCAGGAACTGCACCACCAGGATCATCCAGGTGAACACCGGCATGCGCAGCAGGCTCATGCCCGGGCAGCGCATGTTGATGATGGTCACCAGCAGGTTGATGGCACCAAGCAGCGAAGCAATGCCGGCGATCTGCAGGCCTAGGGCGTAGAAGTCCATGCCGTGGCCGGGGCTGAAGGACATGCCGGTGTTGGGCGCATAGGCGAACCAGCCGCCGTCGGCGCCACCGCCCAGGAACCAGCTGAGATTCAGGAAGATGCCGCCAAAGAAGAAGATCCAGAGGCCCAGCGCGTTCATGCGCGGGAAGGCCACGTCCCTGGCGCCGATCTGCAGCGGTACGAGATAGTTCGCGAACGCGTTCGCCAGCGGCATGATCACCAGGAAGACCATGGTGACGCCGTGCATGGTGAACAGCTGGTTGTAGAAGTCGGCGCTGATCACCTCGCCGTCGGGCGCCCACAGCTGCAGGCGCACCAGTCCGATCTCGAGGCCGCCGATCAGGAACCAGAACAGCGCGAGGGCGCCGTACATGATCCCAATCTTCTTGTGGTCCACCGTGAAGAGCCACTCGCGCCAGCCGGTCGCGTGCGTGGGACGAGCGAAGACGCCGGTGCGCGGTGAGTCGTCGTGATCGGAGGTGCCGTCAGCCACCTCGAGCTCGGTGCCCGGTGCTTCACTTTCCGGCTGATCGGTGATGATTGCCATCAGGTCGTTCTCCTAGGCCCTGCTCATCAGGGCAGCACCGGCGGGCTGCCGAGGGTCTTCAGGTAGGCCATCAGATTGTCGAGGTCTTGATCGGTCAGCACCTCGGAGAAGTCCAGCATGCCCTGCTGGTTGTCGGCACGAGCCGGCTTCATGTCGGGCGCGTTGCGCACCCACTCACGCAGCTCGGCAACGTTGAGCTTGAGACTTCCGTCGGGATTGCGCAGGTATGCCCCGTCGGGCCCGGTCTGGTAGGTCTCGTACAGCGCTCCGGCAAAGGCCGTGCGGCTCATCAGGTTGGTGAGATTCGGCGCGATGCCCGCGAGCAGGTTCGCATTGCCCCCCGCCGCGCTCTCGTAGGCACCGTCGACGACATGGCAGCTGATGCAGTGGGTCTCGAACAGTGCCGCACCGGCTGCTTCGGGCGATTCCTCAGCAGGTGCCACTTGCGCCGCTAGCTGCCCGGCGAGCTGTTCTCGCATCCAGCGATCGAAGTCCTCGGGAGTGAGCACGATCGTGCGCATCTGCATGTTGGCGTGGCTCAGCCCGCAGAACTCCACGCACTCGCCGTAGAAGATGCCCGGCTCGTCGGAGCTGATCCGCCAGTGGTGAACCCGGCCGGGCACGGCGTCTTTCTTGCCGTTCAGCTGGGGGATCCAGAACGAGTGGATGACGTCGTTGGAGTGAATCTCGAGGTTGACTTCTTCGCCGGTTCGGATGACCAGGTCGTTGGCCGTGACGATCTCGTAGCGGCTGTCTTGGTCAAGGTTGTATTTCTTGATCTCGTCTTCGTCGAGCTCGTAGGTGAACTGCCACCACCACTGCTGGCCCTCGACCTTGATCGTGCGCCCGGTGCCTTCGTCGGCGAGCGCGAACACCGTCGGCAGCGTGAAGATCGTGAGGAACACCAGCAGCGCCGTCGGGATGATCGTCCACGTCAGCTCGGCCTTGCGATTGCCGTGGATCTGCGGCGGCAGGTCATCGGGGTCGTCGGTGGGCTTAGCCCGGAACTTCACGATGATCGCGAAGACTGCGGCAGCCACGAAGATGCCGACGCCGACCGCCATCCAGCCCGACAGGCGCATGAGGAAGTCGATGTCGCGGGCTTCCTGCCCGATCGGATCAGTGGCATCGAGGCGACCAGTGGCACAGCCTGCCAGCAGCAAACCGAGCAACGCCGGTATGAGCAACCGCCAGCGTCGAGCAAAACGAGTGCCCATCACTCGTGCCCTCCGTCGGACTCGCTCATCTCGCCCGATCCGTCGGCACCGTGATCGTCGGATTCACTGTGATCGCCAGCTTCGGCGTGGCCGCCGACATGATGGAACTCACGCTCGCCGATCACGGCTGAGGTGATGCCTGCAACGATGAGCGCAACGCCACCCAGTACCAGCATCGAGGCCGTGACGGCGCGGCGCAGCTGCGGTTTCGCATACACCAAGAAGGCGAACGCCAAGATCACCGCCGCAATCACGATGGCTGCATAGCTCGCCGCCGTCTTGCTGACCGTCAGGAAGATGCGGGACGCGAGCACCACCGGTATGGCGATGCCCAGCGCGCCGTAGAGCGAGATCTCGAACGGTCGCAGCAATCGTGCGCGTTCGACCGCATTCGATGCCGCATCGGTGGACAGGTGCTCCGCCCAGGCGCTCATGGTCCACTCGATCGCGGAGATCAGCAGCAAGGCCACGCCCGCGATCGTGAGCAGGGAGTCGGTCACCAGCCCCACCATGAGCACGCCCATGCCAACCGCTGCCATGATCGGCCAGTACGCCGGAGTCGGTCGGTGCTCGTGCGAGTGCTCCCGGTCGAGCGAGTCGCCGTCGCCCACCGTCAGCGCCAGGGCGAACAGCAGGGCGAAGGCCCCGGCGGCCACACCCAGCACGATCGTGGCGTACATCACCACATGACCGGTGCCGTCCATGCCCGTGAGCACGCCGACCACGACTGCGGCCGCGGCAGCCAGCGCGATGCGCCCGGCGAAGTACCTGCTGGCGATGCCGACCATCGATCCCCTACTTCACCACGTACACGACGTACCAGGTGGCGGCCCACGCAAGCACGGCGAAATCCCAGAAGAAAACCGCTGCACCGAGCGGCGTCGAACGGTCGCGGCCCACGCTGCCGCCCAGCGATCGAAGCGTCATCAAGCCCAGGTAGAACATCCCGACAATCAAGATGGCCAGTGAGAGCCCGGTGACCGCGTATGCCAAGGTCGCCCATTCGCCCGAGCCGATCTCGAGCTCCATGCGGTTCAGGCTGAACATCACCATGTTGAAGAAGGCGAGCCCCATCACCAGGGTGAGCGCCATGCCCACCCAGGTGTGGCCGCGTTCACCGCGGCCGCTGGCCCACACCGCCCAGTGCGCCGTGACGACCGAGACCAGCAGGGTGATGAGCGCGTAGACGAGCTGCGGGTTCGGCACCGATTGGCCGGCGAGCCAGTCGTGGCCGGGGTCGATGCCCGAGGCATGCCGGCGCGCCATGTAGTGGCCCAGTGCCCCGGCGACCGCCATGGCTCCGGCCGCGATGGCGAACCCGGTGCCGACGAGCTGGCTGCGGGGGCGCGGCGGCGGGCCGGGAACGCTGTAGCGCCCCGGCTGCGAGGTTTCGACGGTGCCCGTCGTGTCCGACATCAGGCCGGCACCTCTTCTGCGTCGCGTTCGGCCGCGGCCCCCGTCCCGTTGAGCCCGTTGCCGTTGAGTTCAGCATCGAGCAAGGGGGTTCCCGAGGTGAGCTCCGGCAAGGCCGCAGCAGGGCCGAGCGGGGGCGGTGAGGGCAGCAGCCACTCGGGCGTCAGCCCGTCCCACGGGTCGGCCTCGGTCTCGGCACCCTTGCGCATGGCCACGCTCACGAGCAGGTTCAGCACCACCAGCGCCACGCCGACCAGCACGATGACGACACCGACGGCACCGAGCGCCGACAGGCCTTCAGCGCCCGAATCGTCGACCTGACTCGCATAGCGAGTAGTGAGCAGCGGCGCGCCATAGACGAATTGCGGCTGCTCGGTGAAGACGCCTGACAGCGTCGGACCCAGCCACGCCACCAGGGCACCGCCGCCGATCGCCAGCAGGCTGGCGAACCCTGCAAGCTCTGACAGCCGCCGGCCCCAGATCTTGGGTGCCCACCAGTGCAGCGCAGCCAGTGCGCCGAGCAGCCCGGCGCCGTAGATGAGCAGGCTCTGCTGGCCGGTGACCCAGGTGGTGAATCGCAGCGGGGCGTTCCCATCGGTGCCGCGTCCTGCGATCTGCAGCCAGTCCACGCCGGCGCCGATCAGGCCCACCAGTGCGGCCACGGCGATGAGCGTTCCTGCGCCGAACGCAGCGACTACCGCCGTATTGGGCCGCGTCAGTGACACTGCGCCGCTGCGAGGCCGCGGCCGGTTGCGGCTCTGCCACAGCGTGAAGCCGAGCAGCGCCAGCAGGCCCGAGACTCCTGCGAGGGCGCCCGCATACAGGCCGACCAGCACGATGCCCTCGAGGCCGTCGACGATGTCGGTGCCCTCGTTGGTGATGCCGAAATTGGCCCACGCACCGAAGCCGAAGAGCCCGACAAGTCCCATCGTGAAGTAGAGCGCCAGCGGCTCGAAGACCCAGCGGCGGGCGGCGGCCAGCATGATCTCAGCGACCACGCCGAGCACCGGCACGACATAGATGAACAGCTGCGGCGTGCGGTACATCCAATCGATGCGCGACCAGATGCCGTAGTTGCCGCCGAGAAAACGGGGGCCGTAGCGATGTTCGATATAGAGAATGACGATCTGGCCGAGCACCACGCCGAGGCTCACCACGAGCATCGACGCCGTGACGAGCGCCGACCAGGCGAACGGCGGGGTGCGGTCCATGTACATGCCCGGCGCACGCATGGTGAGCGTGGTGACGGCAACACAGATCGCTCCGGTGAGCAGCGAGATCACGAGCCCTGCAAGCGCCAGCAGGTGCAGATCCACCCCATCCGAGAAACCGCCGCCGGGACCGCCGTTGGCGACGTACGCCCCGACGAGCACACCTGCCGACACCAGCCAGCCCCAGAACGACAGGGCCGCCGCCCGCCCGAAGGCGACGTTCGGCGCTCCTACCTGCAGCGGGACCACATAGAT
This sequence comes from Candidatus Poriferisodalis sp., assembly GCF_965219595.1. NCBI lineage: Bacteria > Bacillati > Actinomycetota > Acidimicrobiia > Acidimicrobiales > Candidatus Poriferisodalaceae > Candidatus Poriferisodalis > Candidatus Poriferisodalis sp. Next base: position 1,255,328 of record NZ_OZ244781.1, on the reverse strand, counting down.
GGCGATGCCCAGGAACAGCGGGATGAGCATGCCGAACACCAGGGCGTCGCGGGTGAATGTGAAGACCTGCACAAACGAGTCGGCGTTCAGGACGGTGTGGTCGCTCGACGAGGCCAGGTCGAAGCGCACGAGCAGATCTGCGACCGCGCCGGCCAGGGCGAACAGCAAGGAGCAGGCGATGAACAGCCGGCCGATGCGCTTGTGGTCGGCGGTGTTGAGCCAGCCGAACGCCGTCGGGTCTTCTGCCGGGACGGCCCCGGCAGATCCCCCCGAATGCGTCGCTTCGGTAGTGGCGTCGGTCATGCGGCGAAGTGATTCCCGGACTCGGCTGGCAGCGCCGCTTTGGGGCGACGCCAACGGGGCACTCTAGCGACCCGCGGCCCCCTCAACCAGATTGTTCGCAGTACGGCTTCATCACCAGCTGAGCCGAACGACCACGTCGACAGCCATCGCCGCGAACAGCAGCCCCAAGTACGCGATCGAGGTGTGGAACACACGCATCGCGGTCTGGGGCGTCAGCGCACGCCACAGCGTCACGAGTTGCCATCCGAAGGCAGCGCCGCCGGCCAATGCGACTGCCCAGTACAGGCCTCCGGCACCGGCGACCACGGCAAACCACAGCGACAGCGCGATCACCGCGAGGGTGTGCAGCGTCATCTGGATCAGCACCGAGCGCTCACTGGCCACCGACGGCAGCATCGGCACCTCGGCGGTGTCGTAGTCGTCGGCATAGCGGATGGCCAGCGCCCAGAAATGCGGCGGAGTCCAGAAGAAGACGATCGCGAACGCGATCCAGGCCTCGAGCGACAGCGTGCCGGTCACGGCCGCCCAGCCGACGAGCACCGGCGCGGCACCCGCCGCACCGCCGATGACGATGTTCTGGGCCGACGACCGCTTCAGCCACAGCGTGTACACGAACACGTAGAACAGGCACGCAGCCAGCGCGAGCAGGGCTGCGAGCAGATTGGCGCCCCACCACAGAATCCCGAACGCTGCCGCTTCGAGCACCACGCCGTAGATCAACGCAGCGCGCGGTGTCACCGTGCCGACCACCAGTGGGCGGTGGGCCGTGCGAGCCATCGTCGCGTCGATGTCGCGATCGATGTACATGTTAAAGGTGTTGGCGCCGGCCGCCGACAGCGTGCCGCCGACCACGGTGAACAGCATCAGCGCGAGCGAGGGCACGCCACGTTCAGCCACGAACATCGGCGGCACCGTCGTCACCAGCAGCAGCTCGATGATGCGCGGCTTGGTGAGCGCGACGTATCCCCGCAATGTTGATCCACGCAGTGTTGGGCGCAGCGCCGCCAGCATTGCTGTGAGGCTACGAGTCGCCCCTAACGTTTCAGCGTGAATTTGCCGGACCCGTCGCCGCCGCAAGGGCGCAGGCGGTACGTCACCCCCGAGCGCTTCGCCGTGATCGCGCGCTGGGCCCTGTGGTCGCTCGTAGCGATCGTCGTCACCGGATCGCTCGTGCGGCTCACCGGCAGCGGCCTGGGATGCAGCGACTGGCCGACCTGCGAACCCGGCGAGTTCGTGCCCGCGGCCGATTTTCACGGCTGGGTGGAATTCGGCAACCGCATCGTGACCGGCCTGGTGTCGGCGGCTGTCGTTGTGGCGGTCGCGGCGTCGTGGTGGCGGCGACCACGCCGGAGCGACTTGGTGTGGTGGTCGCTGGGCCTGGTGGCCGGCGTGGTCTTCCAGATCGTTCTCGGTGCTGTGACCGTGCTGACTCACCTGTCCCCGCCGATCGTGATGTCGCACTTCCTGGCGTCGCAGGTGCTGGTGTCGGCTGCGGTGGTCTTGCAGCATCGAGCATCTGGCGGGCAGCCGCCTGGCAGCATCGGCACGGTCCGGCTGCCGACCCAGGTCCGGACGCTCGCATGGCTGGCTGCAGCGCTCACGGCCGGGGCCCTGTGGACTGGGACGGTGGTGACCGGCACCGGGCCCCACGGCGGTGACGAGCATGTCGAGCGCCTGCAGTACGCCCTGCCGTCGGTGGCCCGCATTCACGGCATCACCGTGGCAGTCCTGGCTGCGGCCACCTTGCTGCTCGCCTTGCGGGTGCGACGACTGGCCGCGACAACGGGGGGCGAGACAGCGACCGAGCTTGGCCGGCGCGTTCGGATCGTGATCGGCGCGATGGCCGTGCAAGCGGCGATCGGGTACGTGCAGTACTTCAATGAGCTGCCCGTACTGCTCGTGGCACTGCATGTCGTCGGCGCGACGCTGCTCACGATCACGATGACCCGCTTGGTGCTTGCAGCAGAGACGCGACGGCACGCCTCAGCGGAGACTGGCGTTGCCGAATCGGTTGGCATCGCGGGCCGCGGCTTCGCAGAATGAACCCGTGAGCCCGACCGCTCCAGCCGTTGCCGACCCCGAAGTTGTCCGCGATCCGACCAGCGAAGACGAGCACAGCACTGACGTGCCGTGGGTGGTGCTGGTCTGGAACGACCCGATCAATCTGATGAGCTACGTCGTGTACGTGTTCCAGAAGCTGTTCGGCTACAGCGAGGCCAAGGCCACCGAGCTGATGCTGGACGTGCACAACAAGGGCCGTGCCGCAGTCGCGTGGGGTTCGCGTGAGAAGGCCGAGCTCGACGTCTTCAGACTCCACGAATACGGCCTCTGGGCCACCATGCAGAAGGACAGCTGAGCTGTGCTCGCCGCGCTGCATCGACGACTGGGCGGCGGCAGTCTGACGGCGGAGCTCCCGTGAGCGGCACACGGTTCGGTGCTCGCGGCTCGCTGGTGAGCGTGCACCTCGCCGACTGGGAGCGGCGGTTGCTGGCCGAGATGGTGGGCGAGCTGCGATCCAACCTGCTCGACCACACGCCCGCGCGCGACGGCGGCGACGGGCTGGACCCCTCGTTGCGCCGCTTGTTCCCGCCCGCCTACCTCAGCGATCCCGACCGTGATGCCGAGTATCAGCGGCTGATGCGCGACGATCTGCTGGCCGAACGCCTCGAGCACCTCGATCTGCTCGACAGCACGCTCGCCGCCGACCACCTCGACGACGAGCAGATCACCGCTTGGATGCAGGGCCTGAACGAGCTGCGCCTCGTGGTCGGCACCCAACTCGACATCTCCGAGGAGGACGATCCTGCCGAGATCGATCCCCACGATCCCGCACAGCGGCCACGGCTGCGCTACCACTACCTCGGCGGGCTGCTCGCAGAACTCATCGACGCCACCACCGCGTAGCCTGAGACGCCCTGCCCCCATCGTCTAGCGGCCTAGGACACCGGCCTTTCACGCCGGCGGCACGGGTTCGAATCCCGTTGGGGGTGCTGGACTCTGGCGGCCGCCTCAGTCGAGTTCGGCCAGGGGCAGGCGGAGTTCGATGGTTGTGCCCGGGCCGTCGGTGTCGATGACCGACGCTGAGCCGTTGTGGCTGCGAGCTACGTAATCGACGATGGACAGTCCGAGGCCGGAACCGGGCTGGGAGCGTGCTTCGGGGGCCCGGTAGAAGCGCTCGAAGACGGTCTCACGCAGGGCTGCGGGAATTCCGGGCCCGCGGTCGCGCACCCGGACATGAGCCTCCCGGTCGGCCGCTGCAACGCTGATCTCGATGGGTTCGCCCGGTGGCGACCACTTCACCGCGTTGTCGACGAGATTGCCGATCGCCCGCTCGACCAGCGCTGCATTCACGACCGTCTCGCACGGCTCGAACGCGGTCACGAATTCCGTCCCGGTCCGGCGGCGGTGTCGGCCCACCACCGACGCGGCCAGCTCGGCCAGATCAACGCGCTCTGGCTCGCCCTGGGATCGCTGGTCGGTCGCCAGCTCGACGAGCTCGTTCACCAGTTCGGTGAGCTGGTCGAGCTCGAACTGGACATCGTCAAGCATCTGGCGGCGCTCATCGCTGTCAAGTGCAACGACTGCATCGCCGACGGGCGCGTCGGAAGCCGTCGCAGCCGCTGGCTGGGCCGCAGCCTGTTCGGCTCGCGCCAGCAATTCGATGTTGGTGCGGATACTGGTGAGCGGTGTCCGCAGCTCGTGGCCTGCGTCGGTGACCAGTCGATGCTGCTGGGCGCGCGACAGCGCCAACGCCTCCAGCATCGCGTTGAAGCTGCGCGCCAACTCGCCCAGCTCGTCGTCGCGCTCAAGTTCGATGGGCTGGTCCAGATCCTGGGTCTGCGCGACCTTCCGTGCCGCGTCGGTGAGCCGTCGGACCGGTCGGATGGCGCGACCCGCCACCAGGAATCCCAGCAATCCGGCTCCTGCGACGCCGATGGCGGCCACAACGGCCAACGCGTTGCGCAGGCCGGCCACGTTCGCGTCGACCTCGTCGAGCGGGCTGGCGACCATCAGCGCTCCCGCAGGTGCCACCGGTACGGTCAACACTCGCAGGCGCACACCGTCCACTGACACATCGGTTCGATGCCGACGAGCTCGGCCATTGGCCACGGCAACGTCTGCGGGCGTCACCGGCAGCACCTCGTCAGACGCGTACACCACTGCACCGTTCGGGGCCACGATCTGGGCGAGCACGTCCCGGGGCACGAATCGTCCGAAGAACTGCACGCTGCGGCGTTCGGGCAAGCGTCCGCCGCTCGCGACCAACACGGCGACGCGGTCGTCCAGCTTGCGATCGAGTGCCGACCGGGCCTCGGCTCGGGCAATCCAGAGCGCTACCCCCGAGACAGCCAGCACTGCGACGGCAACCGAGGCTGCCACCAGCAGTCCGAGCCGGGTACGGAAGCTCATGTGGGTCGGAGCACGTAGCCCACGCCGCGCACGGTCTGGATCGGCCTGTGACCGTCGGAACCCGCTGCCGCTGCGAGTTTGCGCCGCAGGTAGCCGACGTAGACCTCCAAGGAGTTCGAGGCCAGCGACGCGTCGTAGCCCCACACCGTGTCGTAGATCTCGTCGCGGTGCAATACGCGGCCGGGGTTGCGCAGGAACAGCTCCAGCAGCCGGTGTTCGGTGTGAGTCAGCGTGACGGGCTCGCCGGCGCAGCTCACCTCGTAGCTGGCGGTATCGAGCACGATGCCAGCGCATTCGAGTCGCTCGCCTTCATCCGCCTGCGAGCCTTCGGCACTCCGGCGCAGCAGCGCCCGCAGCCGAGCCAGCAGTTCGTCGAGCGCAAACGGCTTGGCCAAGTAGTCGTCGGCACCGGCATCGAGGCCTTCCACCCGGTCCGCGGTGGCGCCCCTCGCCGTCAGCAGCAGGATCGGCAGACGGCTCCCGGCGGCGCGCAGGCGACGGCACAGCTCGAAGCCGCCCAGATTCGGCATGGTGGCGTCCAGCACCATCACGTCTGCTCGCCCGGCTAGCGCCTCGCCCTCGAGGCCATCGCTGCCTTCGAGCACGTCATAGCCCTCGAGCTGCAGGGCGCGTCGCAATGCCGCTCGAATGCGCTGATCGTCGTCGACCACGGCTACCGCGGGGCTGGCACCGCGCGGCCGATCAGCACCCATGGCCTCATTCTGGAACGCGGATCATGAGAAACCCATGAAAGGCCGAGACCGCCGACTCGGCTGCTAGCCGGCGGCGGAGCTTCGGCGGCGCAGGTGGGAGATGGTGAGCGCGGCGCAGGCTTCGCGTTCGGTTTCGTAGCTCAGCGCCCGCACGGCGTCGGCGATGTCCCACCAGGCCACGTCGTCGACCTCGCTCGGGTCGCCCGCGAGCCGCTTGGGGACCTTCGTGGGTGCCATCGCGTAGAAGAGCACCAGCTTGGGCACCCCGCTGGCAATCAGGTAGCTGACCGGGTAAGGCGCAGACGTGATCGCGCACCGTACGCCCGTCTCCTCGCGGACCTCCCGCAATGCCGCCTCTTCCCAGGACTCGCCTCGGTTGAGGTGGCCCTTCGGCAACGACCAGTCGTCGTACCGCGGCCGGTGCACCACCAGCACGGCACCGTCGTGGCACACGACGCCGCCGGCCGCCCGGTCCACGGGCGCATTGGAATAGCGGCCCCGCTCGATGTGGCGCCGGCGTGCCTTCACCGTGACCTGCGCGGCAGGAGCCTGCGCCGCCTGCTTGCGGCCCTTCTTTGACGGCTTCGCCCCATCGGATGCCACGGTTCGTGTCTAGCGTGTCCGCGCTGGCCGGGATGTACATGTCCGGGGTCGGCCGGGTCGACAACGGGGGACAGACATGGACTTGGGAATCTGCATCGCGTCGCACATTGGCGATCTCGACTACGTCGAGCGAGCCGAAGAACTCGGCTACACGCATGCCTGGTTCGCGGACAGCCACATGCTGTGGTCGGACTGCTACGCCACCCTGGCGCTCGCCGCTGAGCGCACCAGCACCATCGGTCTCGGCACCGGCGTATCGGTCTCGGGCACGCGGCCCGCTCCGGTGACCGCCGCGTCGATCGCCACGATCAATGCGCTCGCGCCCGGGCGCACGTTCCTCGGCATCGGCACCGGCAACACGGCGATGCGGATCATGGGACACAAACCTCAGCGCATCGCCGAGTTCGACCAGTACCTGGCGGCGCTGCGACCGCTGCTGCGCGGCGAGGAAGCCGTCCACCATTTCGGCGGCAGCGCGCAGCCGATCCGCCACATCATGCCGTACAACGGGTTCGTCAACTTCGACGACGAGATCCCGCTGTACGTGTCGGGTTTCGGGCCGCGGTCGCTGGGACTGGCAGGTCGCTACGGCGATGGCGCCGTGCTCTCGGTGCCACCGGACGGCTCGGCGACGGCGCGCGTCTGGGAGTACATCGAAGAGGGTGCGGCGGCTGACGGCCGCAGCATTGATCGCAGCCAGTACCTGATGTGCTCGCTCACCACGATCGTCATCCTCGACGACGGGGAGACCCTCGCCAGCCAGCGTGAGCGGGTCCACCACGAGGCGGGTGCCTTCGCGATGGCGTCGCTGCACTACTCCTACGACCAGTACCGGCAGTTCGGCCGGTCACCCGGAGCCCGCCTGGAAGCGGTCTGGGACGAGTACTGCGCGATGCTCGACGACACCGACCCCGATCGCATCCACCAGCGCATCCACGCCGGCCACAACTGCTGGGTGCTGCCCGAAGAGGCCCGGTTTCTCACCGACGAGCTCATCGATGCCACCTGCATCGTGGGCACTGCCGACCAGGTCACCGAACGGCTGGTGGACCTGGGCGAGCGGGGGCTCGACCAGATCATGATCCTGCCCAACTTCGATCCCCGCTACGAGGTGCTCGAACGCGTCGGCAACGAGATCATTCCCCGGTTGGCGGCCGGCTGAGTGGGTCAGTACGAAACCGCTCGCTAGCCTTGTGCGCTGCTGTTGAGCCCATCCTGCGGAGCCGGCACCTATGAGCAACATCTGCCAAGTCACCGGCCGTCGGCCGCACTCGGGCTTCAACGTTTCGCACTCGCATCGGCGGACGAAGCGCTGGTTCAAGCCGAACATCCAGCGGAAGCGGTTCTGGGTGCCCAACGAGGGGCGCTGGGTCACGCTGACCGTCAGCGCCAAGGGCATCAAGACCATCAACAAGCGCGGCATCGAGTCGGTGGTGGCCGATCTGCGCCGTCGTGGGGAGAAAGTCTGATGCCCAAGAGCGACAAGCGTCCCGTCATCAAGCTGAAGTCCACCGAGGGCAGCGGCTACACGTACACGACGCGCAAGAACAAGACCAACACCCGCGATCGGATCGAGCTGCGCAAGTACGACCCGGTGCTGCGCCGGCACGTCATCTTCAAAGAAGAACGCTGAGCGGCGGCGCCGTCGAGGGCGCTGCATGAGCACCGCATGACCGCGGCGCGGTCTGCTCGTCTGAGCCTGCGGGCGGCGCGACGGCTTGCCATCGGCGCCCAGGGGCTGGCCGCGCCGCTGCCGGGCGGACGGCTGGACGTCCGGCATCTGCGACGGGCCATGGACAGCATGGGCCTGCTGCAGATCGACGCCGTCAACGTGCTGGCTCGCTCGCACCTGCTGGTGCTGCGAGCCCGGATGGGCGGCACGCACGACGCCGTGCTGGCACTGCTCGAGCGGTCGGCGTACGCCCGCCGGGCAGACGAGCGGGTGTTGACCGAGTACTGGGGCCATGAGGCGTCGTTCGTGCGCGTGGCCGACTGGCCGCTGTTCGGCTGGCGGATGCGCCGAGGAGCTGCCGGCGACATGTGGAGCGGGTACGCCCGCTTCGGAGAGGCCAACCAGCCCAAGATTCGAGCGGCGCTTGCCTGGCTGGATGCCAACGGTCCTGCATCAACTGCCGAGGTGGATGCCGCGATGGGCTGGGGACCCGGCGTACGCGGGCCTTGGGGAACACGCAGCAACGGAAAGCTGGCGCTGGCGTGGCTGTTCTGGGCGGGTCGGGTCGGCGTGGCCGACCGCACCGGCTTCGTGCGCCGGTACGACGTAATCGAACGGGTGCTGCCGAGCGAGATGGTTGAGGCTCTTGTGGACGAACCCGACGCACACCGGGCTCTGCTGACAGACGCCGCTCGATGCCTCGGCGTGGCCACCGCCGACGATCTCATCGACTACCACCGCCTGCCGAAGCGCATCGCGCCCGCTCGCATCGCCGAACTGGTCGAAGACGGCCAGCTCCGGGAGGTGGCAGTGGAGGGCTGGGATCGGCCTGGGTATGTCCCCGCCGGTCAGCGCGCCGTCCGGCGACGATCTCGATCGGTGCTGCTCAGCCCGTTCGACCCCCTGGTATGGCACCGTCCGCGCGCCGAGCGGCTCTTCGGCTTCCACTACCGCATCGAGATCTACACGCCCAAGGCCAAACGTCAGTACGGCTATTTCGTACTGCCGTTCCTCCACGACGATGCGCTGGTGGCGCGCCTCGATGTGCGCTTCGACCGGGAGCGCGACATGTTGGAAGTACCGGCTTCGTGGGCTGAGCCGGGGTCGTGGCCCAGCGGCGCCGCGGCCTCAGCAGACGCTCTGGAGGCACTCGCAACCGAGTTGCATGCGCTGTCGGCGTGGTGCGGCGGCGAGGGAGTAACGGTGCTGTCTCGCGGCGATCTGGCCGACCGACTGCGCGCTGCGGTCGCTGGCGCTGATTGCTGATCGAGGTGGCTATCGTTGCTGCGCTTGCATCGGCAGAGATCCCGGTCTCGACGTCGGCGCAAGCACACAGCAATACAACTGGTCCCGTGGTGAAGTCTGGAGTTCACGCTGGCCTGTCAAGCCAGAGGTCGCGGGTTCAAATCCCGTCGGGACCGCGGTCGGGTAGCTCAGTTGGCAGAGCGCGCGCCTGAAAAGCGTGAGGTCACCGGATCGACGCCGGTCCCGACCACTAGGAAGAGCGGGTGACTTGGTCTTTGTGGGCTGCGGTTGCTACGGCGGAGGCCACTGCTGGGACTACTGAGCGGTCGAAGGCTGTGGGGATGACCAGGTCGGGGCTGAGGTCGTCGCTGGAGACGCCCGCCGCGATCGCCTCGGCGGCGGCGATCTTCATGTTCTCGGTGATGTCGGTAGCACCTACGTCGAAGGCACCCCGGAAGATCCCGGGGAATGCCAGCACGTTGTTGATCTGGTTGGGGTAGTCGCTGCGGCCGGTCGCCACCACGGCGGCGATGTCGCCGATGGCGTCGGGCAGGATCTCGGGGTCGGGGTTGGCCATAGCGAACACGATCGGTCGCTCCGCCATCGTCTCCACGTCGTCGCGGGTGATGAGGCCGGGCCCGCTGAGGCCGAGAAACACGTCGGCGCCGGCCATGGCATCGGACACCGAGCCGGCCACGTGCTCGGCGTTGGTGTTGGCCGCCAGCCATTCCTTGGCGTGGTTCAGCTCGGAACGACCCGGGTGAATGGTGCCCTTGCGGTCGCAGGCGATCACATCGCCGATGCCAGCGCCGAGCAGGATCTTGGCGGTTGCAACGCCGGCCGCGCCCGCCCCCAGGATGACGCAGCGCAAGTTCGCCAGCTCTTTGCCCACGATCCGCGCCGAGTTCTCGAGCGCCGCCAAGGCGACCACTGCGGTGCCGTGCTGGTCGTCGTGGAACACGGGGATGTCGAGCGCGGCGCGCAGCGCCTCTTCGACCTCGAACGCCCCGGGCGCTGCGATGTCCTCCAGGTTGATGCCTCCGAAGGTCGGCGCCAGCCGGATGACCGTCTCCACGATCTCGTCAGGTTCATTGACGTCGAGGCAGATCGGGAACGCATCCACACCGGCGAATTCCTTGAAGAGCAGCGCCTTGCCCTCCATGACCGGCATCGCGGCCGCCGGGCCGATGTCACCGAGACCCAGCACCGCCGTGCCGTCGCTGACGATCGCAACCGTGTTGCCCTTGATCGTCAGGTCATGGACCCGCTCGGGCTCATCGGCGATCGCCCGGCAGACACGAGCCACACCAGGCGTATAGGCCATGGAGAGGTCATCGGCATTGCGCAGCGGGATGCGGCTGACGGTGGAGAGCTTGCCGCCGTCATGCAGTTCGAAGGTGCGGTCGAGCGCTGAGATGACCTTGATGCCCTCGAGGCCGTCGACCGCCGCGCAGATACGAGCGACATGCTCCTCGCTCGACGCATCCACCACGATGTGCTGGCGCAGCGAGCCTTGCGTGATCGTGAAGCCGTCGAGGCTCTGGATGTTGCCGCCCACGTCGCCGATCGCGGTGCACAGCCGGCCGAGCGTGCCCGGCCGGTGGGCGAGCTCGACTTCGAGCGTGGCGGAATAAGCGGCGGTGGGTCGAGACCCTGCAGTGGCCGTCATCAGTGCTCCTGCGTGTTCGGGCACCGGCAGGGTATTGGCCTGACCTTCGATCTCGATGATGCAGCAGGAGTCGGCGGCCGCGCCGAAGCGATCTCGTTGCCGCAGTGTCGCTCAAGCCCAAATCCGAGCGACTGCTAGCATTCGTCGAGTGTGAATGGGCTGCCCGACGAATGGGCTGCCCGACGAATGGGCTGCCCGACGAATGGGCTGCCCGACGAATGGGCTGCCCGACGAAGAAAGAGCAGCCAATGTCTGATATCGATGAGCAGCATGACCCAGAGGCGATCATTGCGACTGAGGGCGACGAGTTGACCGAAGCCGAGCTGGAACAGGTCCAAGGCGCAACCGGCAGCCAACAAGTCAACCCCGGGGCCGGGGCCGCCGCGTCGGGCTCGGCCAAGGCCGCAATCGCCGCAGGGCAAATTTAAACCCACTCACCCGGCGTCGGCGTCGGCAGCTCATGCCGGAGACCGACAGGACAACATCGGCCGAATGGCAGATCGACCTGATCCGAAGGGTTGCAGCGCCCGCGGCTAGGCGAGCTGGCGCTCCACGAGCTGCCGGAACACCCCGTCGGCGCCGTACAGCTCGTCGAAGCTACCGACCTGCACGACGCGCCCCGCCTGCATCACATAGATCCGGTCGGCTTGGCGGATCGTGGACAGCCGGTGCGCGATCACGATGCGGGTGGCGGCAAGGCGCTCGATGCCGGCCATCACCTGTGCTTGGCTGCGCGAGTCGAGCCAGCTCGTGGCCTCGTCGAGCCACACCACGCGTGGGTTTCGTGCCAGCGCCGCAGCTATACGGACTCGCTGGGCCTGCCCGCCTGAGAATGTCGAGCCTTCGGTGACAACGGTGTGCATCTGCATCGGCATGCCGGCAATCTCGTCGGCGATGTCGGCGCGACGCGCCGCGTGCCACGCGTCATCGACAGTCAAGTCGTCGCCCATCCCGATGATGTTGTCGAGGAGGCTGCCCGGTTGCAGAGCGGCGTCTTGGGTGACCACGCCGAGTTGCCGCCGCAGCACATGACGATCGAGGAACGCGATGTCGCGGCCGTCGTAGTACACGCTGCCTGAGGTCGGGTCTTCCAGACCGAGCCCCAGCCGCATCAGCGTGCTCTTGCCGGCACCGGAGTCGCCCACGATCGCGATGAACTCGCCCGGGCGGGCGCTGATCGACACGTCGGTGATGATCTCGGTGTCAGGGTCGTAGCGAAAGCTGACGTGGTCGAAGCTGACCTCACCCCCGATCTCGAATCCGACGCGGCCGATGCCGGACGGCTCCGGGCGTTCCCGCAGCACCGGGCGGACCTGCTCATACGCGGGCACTGCCGCTGCCACCGCCTCGAACGAACGGGCCAAGTTGGCCGCGGCTGCGTAAAAGGTCATGGCGACTGCGTAGACGACGAGGAAATCGCTGACCTGCAGCTGATCCTCCCCGCGCCACACGGCGACCCCGCACAGGGCCGCACCGATCAGCGCAGGCGTCGCCGCGCCCAGCGACATCAGGTGCTCGTTGAGGCGTGCAACCGCAATGGTCGCAAGCTGCTGATCGCGATAGTGGCCCGCCCATCGGGCGAAGGCGGACGGCTCGGCGCCGGCACTGCGCAGCTTGCTGATCCCGCTGATCGACTGCAGCAGCTCGCTGGTGGCGCGACGCTCAGCTGCGAACCTGCGCCGCTGCGGGCCGAACTGCCACAGCCCGACCAGCGCGCCGACGGCCACGCTCAGCGCACCCAGCGCGAGGCTGACCAGCGCGAGCGTCAGGTCGTAGGCGAAGGGGATCGCAAGCGTGGGCGCCAGGAACGCCACCGCCAGCAGCGAGTTCGCCACCACACCCGACACTTGATCGCGCATCCATTGGAAGCTCGCCATGCGCGAGGCGAGATCGCCGGTAGTGAACCTCCGAAGAAAATTCGGCGGAAGCGACAGCACACGATCCCAGGCTGCGGCGCTGACGCGTGCCGCAGCGCGCCCTTCGATGCGCATCAGCGAGGTCCCGAGCAGAATCTGCAGTACCACGCCCACCGCGGCGAAGCCGGCGAGAGCGATCATCACCTGAACCAGCATGTCGCCGGCCGCGCTCACGAGCACCCAGTCGGTGAGAACACCGACTGCCACCGCCGGCGCCTGCATCAGCACAGCCGCGACAAGCCCGACCGCAACGAAGCGCACCAGATCTCCCGCGAGCCCTTGACGGGCGACGCGGGCAAGGTCGCGTGCGCTCGCCGGCTTCTCAGGCGGAAACGTCGGGTAGCACAGCCAAGCCGTCTCCGCGAGTTCGGCGGCGCGCTCGGCGCTGAGGCGACGTGAGGTTCCGTCGACAGGATCGACCACGCGATAGCGGCCGGTCCAATGCGGCAGCAGCGCGACCGGCTGGCCATCTGCTGCGCGGCGGCCCAGCATCGCGCCGCTGTCGCCGAGCCACCAGCGGTCCTCGGAGCTGAGCCGCACCTCGCGCGCCCGCACGCCCGATGCACGCACGACATCGGCCAAGCTGGGCTCAGCGTCGCCCGAGTCGCCATGACGGACCGGCGCCCTGAAGTCGATGCCTTGGCGCTTGCCGATCAGCGCCAGCGCCGACATCAGCATCGAGGCGCCGTGCGCGTCCTGCGTGGGGTGGCGTTCATGAATCCGGCTGAGGCCGACCGCAGCCGACTCGGCGTCACGGCGGCGCAGCGCCTCGCGTGCGGTCTGCTCATTGACCGCATCGGCGCGCGCCAGCATCCGGTTGAGCTGTTCCGCGCTCAGCGCGAGCCGGTGGAAGTCGTCGAGCGCTTCGAGGAGCCGTCCGTCTGCTGCGAGGTCCGCAGACGTGGAGATGCGCAGCGTGCCGTGCGGGGGCGCGGTGAGCCAGGTGTCGGAGGTCAACGGCACAGCGGCGGCGGACTGCGGCAGCGTTTCGGTGCCCAGATAGGCGACATCGACTGCATCAGACGCAGCCCACGCAACGGTGCCAGGCCGCGCTGACACGATCGTGCCGACGGCTGAGGCGGGCAGGCTCTCTGAGGCAGCGGGGTCGACGACGGCATCGGGGCGCGGGCGCGGTTCGATCGGTTCAGCAATGGCGCGCGAGACCGAGGCGATCCAAGCGTCGGCCTGAGCTGCGAGCTCGTCGGCCAGTGCGGGATCGGCCAGATCTGAGCGCTGCAGCATCGCCAGACGCGTGCCGGGCAGGCCCTTGCCCACGGCCGTCAACGACACGTCGCTCGTCGCGAACCCGAACACCAGCTGACCGGCCTCCACGCGTGCCAAGTGCCTCGCGCTCGAGGCAGCCTGTCCGTCTTCGACCTCGAACAGGAACACGTCGACTGCGCCGCGAACCACGAGGCAGACCTGCGACGGGTCGGCGAGCGGGATGGGCATGTTGGCCGCACTCGTCACGTCCTCGCTCTCGCCCAGCGCGACTCGCGCGATGAGCGACGTGCGGCTCATCTGCGCCAGCGCGGCCACCGCAGGCGGAGCATCGTGCGGGCCTCCGTCATCGCCCCACGTTGCCGATGCCGCCCGCAGCGTGCTCATTGCGAACGCACCAGCTGGCTATAGAGGCCGTCGGCGTCGGCAAGCAGAACGTCGTGGCTGCCCCGCTGCACCTCCCGGCCGCCGTCCATGACGATGATCTGGTCGCAGTCGCGGATCGTGCTGAGGCGGTGCGCGACAATGAGGCACGAGCAGCCGCGACGGCGCAGCGCGTCGTCGATGCGCCGTTCGGTCTCGGCGTCGAGCGTGCTGGTGGCCTCGTCGAGCAGCAGCACAGAGGGGCGAGCGACAAGAGCACGCGCTATCTCGAGGCGCTGGCGCTGGCCGCCGCTGAAGTTGGCGCCCCCCTCCCGAACATGAGCCTCGTAACCGCCGCGTCGACGCATGATGTCGTCGTGGATCATGGCGTCGCGCGCTGCGGCCACCATGTCAGCCTCCGAAGCGGCAGCATTCCACATGGTGATGTTGTCGCGCACGCTGCCGTCGAACAGCGCTATCTGCTGATCGACCGTGGCCACCGATCCGACGAAGACCGGGCGCGGGATCTCACGCGCCGACACACCGTCGAAGAGGACCTCACCCGACCACGGCTCGAACTCGCCGCTGACCAAGCGCAGCAGCGTCGACTTCCCCGAGCCGGTCGGCCCTACCACCGCGACGCGCTGGCCGGGCTCGATCGCGAGGCTGAGCCCGTCGATCAGCGGTTCAGTCCGACCCCGGTAGCCGAAGCGAAGCTCGCTCACCTCCACCCGGCCCGCCAGCCGCAGGCGGCCATTCAGCGTCATCACGCGGCCGGGCTGCGACCCGTCGCCGGCACCGCCTGCCGCGTCGCCGGCAACCGCGGGGTCCGGCTCGGCGGCGGAGATGTCGCGCACCCGCTGCACATCGGCGCCGAGCAGCTCGAACGTGTCCGCGTACAGCACGAAACGCCCGATGGGAGCGAGGAAGCTGCCGGCCAAGACGTACACGGCGATCAGCTCGCCGATGCTGAGATCCCCTTCGATGACCCGCCAGCCGCCGAGCCCCAGCACCGCCAGCGTGCCGCACGCGAGGAACAGCCCCGGCAACGCCGCGTTCACATACGCCAGCTCGACCACCCGCTGACGAGCCGAGAGCTCACGCGCTTGGTGGCCGCTCCAGCGGACGAAGAAGTCGTTCTCGGCCGCGGTGGCGCGCAGCATGTCGGCCTGGCGCAGCCCGGTGGTCTCGATGCCGAACAGCAGGGCCTGCTCGCGCCGCAGCAGCCGCTGGTGATCCGCGCGGCGCAGGCTCACCAAGCGCGCGATGGCGACGTTGACCAGCGCCACAGCCAGCACACTCGCGGCAATGAGCGGGTCGTAGGCCACAAGCAGGGCCCATAACGCGACACTGGTCGCCAGTTCCACCGCGAGACCCACGAGATGCCTACCGGCGCCGTCGGCGATCTCGTCCACCAATCCGACTCGGGTGGTGAGATCGCCCGCGAAGCGGTGAGCGAAGTACTGCTTGGGCAGGCGCAGCAGATGCTGCAGCAGTCGCTGGGAACGCACCACGGCCACGCCGATGGCGATCCGGCGCAGCATGCGCTGCTGCAGCCAGGTCAGCAGGTAGACCGCAGCGCCCGCCAACGCCATGGCAGCAACCACGAAGCCGCCCCAGCGGGGCGCCTCGCCGCCCAAGACGCTGTCGACGAAGACGCCGAGCAGCACGGGCAGCGCGAGGGCCGGGATTGCCAGCAGCAGCCCGGCCAGCGCCACGTATGCGAGCGCGCCGCGTGTGCCGGCAAGCCACGGCCACAGTGCACGCCACGCACTGGGGCGCTCCCCGACGGGCCGAAACGACGCCGTCGGCGACGCGGTGAGCACCACGCCCGCGTATGCGCGCTCCACAGTCGAACGGCTCACGCGGCGACGGCCGTTGGCCGGATCGTTCAGGTGGTACCGGTCGCCGACGATGCCTTCGAGCACCAAGAAGTGGTTGAACTCCCAGTACAGGATGGCCGGCAGGTCTGTCTCAGCGAGCGAGTCGACCTCCTTGCGCCAGCCGCGGACCTCCATGCCGTGCTTGTTGCCGGCGCGCACGATCCCTGCGGCACTGGCGCCGTCACGGCCGACGCCGCAGTCGTCTCGCAATTCCTCCAAGGGAACCCAGCGGCCGAAATGGGCCATGACGGCTGCCAGCGACGCTGCTCCGCATTCGGCCGCCTCGAGCTGGGGAATCAGCGGCGTGCGAATGCTGCGTCGTCGCAGCAGCGTCGGCACTGGCGCCTACCGGAGGCCGGCCGTGGCGATGAAGCGAATAGGCGACCGGTGCTCAGTCACGATGCGCACACGACAGGTGCTGCCCGACAGCGCCGCTGTGGAGACGTCATCGGTCAGTTCCAGCCAGACACGGTGTGTGGCGGCAGGGTCCCACAGCGCGGTGTCGAGCAGAAATTCGCTTCTTTGCGAGTCGCCGAGCATGACTTCCCGAACGACTGCGTCCAAGGCGCCATCGGTGCCAACCGGTGTTACACGCGCCCCCATGCCGGCCGTGACATCACGCGCTTGACGAGGGTTGAGGAGCGCGAGAACTGCCAGTTGCGAGTTCGCAGGCACAGCAACGTCTGCGCCTAACGCTTCACCGACGTTGTCACGCCCCACGAGCAGGCAGTCGGCTGAGTGGCCCCGCTCAATCGTCCCGAAGACCGTCCAAGCCAGCACGCCGAGCAGCGCCGCGGCCAGCAGCGCCAGGAACAGCCACTCGTGCGGTGCTGTGATGCGCAGCAGCCCGTCGACAGGCTCCGCTCGCCCTCGGCGAGCGAGGGCTTCCTCGCGAAAAAGCTGTCTGCGTCGTGCCATCGGGCTCACACACTAGGACGCACGCGTATCGGCGAACCCCTGCTGTGGCGCGGACGCTTCCCGCGCTAGCTGACCGTGTTCATTCGAGGGGCCAACGCCAGATGGAACGTCGCCCTACTTATTGGAGCCTGAGTAGTTGTTATGGGTCGTGTGAGTGCCGTAGGGGGATGACGAGCCGCTCGACCCAGACCCTTTGCCGCCGCTCACATGCTGCAGCTCCTCAGAGGTGAGCTCGCGCTCGTCGACATCCGCTTCAACGGGGGGGGGGGAGGCCTTTTCGACCCTTGCATCAGACATTCAGAAACCTCCAGGGGCCGACTCGGAACGCCCAGTATGTCAGAGCAGCAGCCACAACGCGAAACTCGCCCAAGCAGCGCGGCATGTCTGCAGAAACCAGGGCCGACGCCGACACGCCCGGGGGTAAGACTTCTAGATGTGATAGTAGGGCGAGTGTGCGTTGTTATACGCAGTCGTCTTGTTGCCACCGCCGCTCACGTCTTGGAGCTCTTCGGAAGTCAGCTCGCGCTCGTCGACATCCGCTTCAACGGGGGGGGGGGGAGGCCTTTTCGACCCTTGCATCAGACATTCAGAAACCTCCTGAGGCTGACTCGGAACGCCCAGTATGTCACAGCCATCGCAGCAGCCACAACACTGGATACGTCCGGCTGCTCATTCGAACAGAGCGGTGCTTCAGCGAGGATCAGGGTCGATGAGGTGGGCATTGCCCGCGCCCGGGCGGGTCTCACCGATCACCCAAGCCTCGTGGCCGGCGCCTTGCGCAATCCCCAGCGCCGCATCGAGCTCCGACGGGGGCACCGCAACCACCATGCCGATGCCGAGGTTGAAGACGCGTTCCATCTCTTCGGGCGCGATTGGGCCAGCATCCGCGATGCGGTCGAAAATCCTGGGCATCGGCCAGGAGCCGCGCCGCAGCACGGCATCGACGCTGGGGCCGAGCATGCGGGCCACATTGGCAACCAGTCCCCCGCCCGTGATGTGCGCTGCACCCGCGGCACCGCATTCGTCGAAGAGCGCGAGCACCGCAGGGGCGTAGATGACCGACGGTCGCAGCATCTCGTCACCCAACGAGTGGTCGGCACCCGGCCAGGCCGGCGAGCCGAGCACGGCCGGATCGGGCGTCTCACCGAGCAGGACACGGCGGGCCAGGCTGTAGCCGTTGCACCGAAGCCCGCCTGACCCCAGTCCTACGAGGGTTGCGTCGCCGGTGGTGATGGGGCCTCGCAACCGTGCGCGTTCGGCCACCCCCACGGCAAAACCGGCGATGTCATAGTCGCCGGGAGCGAGCGCATCGGGGTGCTCGGCCAGCTCGCCTCCGACCAATGCGCAGCCGGCACTGCGGCAGCCGGCTGCCAAACCCGTCACGATCGATTCGACGACGTCGGGGTCGAGGCGTCCTGCAGTGATCTGATCGTGGAACAGCAGCGGCTGTGCGCCGAGCGTGACGATGTCGTCGACGCACATGGCCACCACGTCGATCCCGATCGTGTCCCACCGGCCGAGCGCCGCTGCAATGAGGGGCTTCGTGCCCGCACCGTCATTCGCGCTCACCAGCACTGCGTCGATGAAGCCCTCGGGCAGGGCCGTGACGGCCCCGAACGCTCCGATGTCGCTCAGCACCTCGGGCCGGTACGTGCTGCGGGCGTGGGGCGCCAGACGCCGCACTGCTTCGTCGCCCGCGTCGATGCTCACTCCCGCCGCTTCGTAGGTCAACGGTTCGGGAGTCACCCTGCCACGGGCTCGGCGACAGCGGCAGGCTGCACGCTGCCCGTCGCGATCAGCGAGCGGCTCGGCTCGTCGGCGAGGCTGCCGAAGACTTCAGCCCGTGCTCCCGCTCCGATCTCCACCGGATACTCACCGGTCAGGCATGCGTGACAGAAGCCGCCGCCAGGCACGCCGGTGGCTTCGACAAGCTGATCGAGGCTCAAGTAGGCCAACGAATCGACTCCCAAGTACGCCTCGATTTCGGCCAAGTCTCGATTCGCAGCCAGCAGCTCGTCGGGGGTGCCCGTGTCCATGCCGTAGAAGCACGGCCAGCGGTACGGGGGTGAAGAGATGCGCAGGTGCACCTCGACAGCGCCGGCGCTGCGCAGCATCTCCACGATCGACCGGGTGGTGGTGCCACGCACAATCGAATCGTCGACCACCACGAGCCTGCGACCGTCGATGTTGGGGCTGATCGGATTCAGCTTGGTCCGCACACCCAGAGAACGGACGTGTTGGTTTGGAGCGATGAACGTGCGACCGATGTAGCGGTTCTTGACCAGACCGTCGCCGTAGGCGATGCCGCTGGCACGTGCGTAGCCCTGCGCAGCAGGAATGCCCGACTCGGGAACAGGCATCACCAGGTCGGCATCGACCGGCGCGTTGGTTGCCAAGTGGGCGCCCATGCGTTGGCGGGCCGCATGCACGTTCTGGCCAGCCAAGGCGGTGTCGGGGCGCGAGAAATACACGAACTCGAAGATGCACAGATGGGGCGGCGCCCCGTGACCGGTTGCCGGCCGGGCCGCGAACGGCCACAGTGAGCGGCATCCGGCTGCGTCGACGATGATCATCTCGCCCGGCTGGATCTCGCGCTCGAACGTCGCGCCCACCACCTCCAGCGCAGGGTTCTCCGACGCCAGCACCCAGCCGCCGCTCGGCTGGCTGACGCCGGGCTGACCGACACTGGGCTGATGGCCGCCGGGCTGATCGATGCCGGACAGGCCGGTGCTGGGTCGGCTGCGCTTGGGCCCCTCGGCCGCGTGCTCGTCGGCATCGAGTCGACCCAGGCACAGCGGCCAGATGCCGTGCGGATCGCGAACGCCGATCAGGCGGTCGCGATCGGCGACCACAAACGTGAAACCACCGCGCAGGCTGGGCAGAACCTCGAGCAGCGCCTCGGTGACCGCTTCGCGCGGTCGGGTACGGGTGATCTGCGGTGTAGCGGTGATGCGCTGGGCAACCAGTTCGGCGACCAAGTCGCTGTCGCTGGTGACGGTGCCATCGAGCATGCCTGAGGCCGCCGCGAGCTCGGCCGTGTTGGTGAGGTTGCCGTTGTGCCCGAGCGCGAACTCGGTGCCGTCGAGCCCCCGGTAGAACGGCTGCGCCGCACGCCAAGAGCTCGATCCCGTGGTGGAGTACCTGGTGTGCCCGATGGCCAGATCACCTTCGAGCCCTGCGAGCACACGGTCGTCGAATGCGCTGGCCACCAAGCCCATGTCTTTCACGACCGTGATGTGGGTGCCGTCCGACACTGCAATGCCGGCTGATTCCTGACCGCGGTGCTGCAGGGCATACAGCCCCAGGTAGCTCAGGTGAGCGACGGGGCCGCCCGGCTGATACACGCCAACAACGCCGCAGGCTTCGCGCGGCTTGACCAGATCCACGCCCGCCTCCGGCACGCTCGCCCCGTCGAGGTGCGCTCCCCTCTCCGGCGTGACGCTCATGCCGCCGCCCCTTCGACGGGTTGCGAGAACACCTCGGGCAACGCACCGCTCCACCGGGCACGTGTGTCGTCGAGCGCGAGGTCGATGTCGAGACTGGGTTCGGCGATACGGCCGATCTGCACTCTCGACCCGCCGAACGACCCCAGCGGGCGGCAGGCAACGGCCGCTGCCGCGGCTGCGCTCGCCAGGCGCTCGACGTTGCCCGGCTCGACAGCTACCAGGACGCGGCCCGGCGGCTCGGCGAAGAGCGCTCGTGCCGCCGGCGCCGGGCTTCCCAGCGATGGCACTCTCGCATGCACGCCCGCACCGCCGTGACAGCACATCTCCGCGATGGCCACGGCGATGCCGCCGTCGGAGACATCGTGCGCGCACTGCACGAGGCCATCCCGCACGGCTGCAGCCACGAATCGGGCGGTTGCGACGCTGCCTGCCAGATCGAGCTCGGGCAGCGCTCCATCACGGCAGCCACGACGTTCCCAAGCCCAGCGGCTGCCGCCCAGCGCCACCTGGCGAGCCGGTCCGTCAGCCACCCTCGCCGTTTGCTCGGCGGCCACATCGAGAGCTGCATCGCCGTCGTGCGCGGCCGGGCCGGGCGGGGCCAGCAGCATGAGCGCTGTGCCCGGCGGCAGCTCGTCAGTGATCGGCCGGCGCACGAGGTCGGGATGCACGCCGAGCAGGCACACCACCGGTGTCGGGCTGATATTGGTTCCGTTCGTCTCGTTGTAGAGGCTGACATTGCCGCCGACGACGGGCACGCCGAGTGCGTCACAGGCTTCAGCCATGCCGTCGATGGCCTCGGAAAGCTGCCACATGACTTCGGGATGGGTCGGATTGCCGAAGTTGAGGCAGTTGACGAGTGCGAGGGGGCCGGCGCCTACACAGGCGAGGTTCAGCGCCGCCTCGACCACCACCATGGCGGTGCCACCGCGAGGATCGGCATCGCACCAGCGGTGATTGCCGTCCACCGACACGGCGAGGCCGCGACCGGTAGGAGTGCCGTCGCGGGGATCTCGCAATCGCAGCAGCGTGGCGTCGCGGCCCGGGCCGACAACCGTGTTCAAGAACAGTTGGTGGTCGTACTGGCGGTACACCCAGCTCGGGTCGGCGAGCATCGCCAGCAGATCGGCAGCACAGTCGCTGGAGCTGCCCGCGGCGGGATCGGCCGCCGGGTCGACGCTGCGCCGGAGGGCCAGATCCGCCGGCGGCCGCATCGGCCGGTCGTACGACGGTGCATCGTCGTGCAGCGTGCTCGCAGGAACTTCGGCCAGCAACGCGCCGTCCACCCCGTCGCGCACGCGCAGCATGCCGTCGCCGGTCACGCGCCCGACGACCGTCGCGCTCACCTCCCAACGGGAACAGATCTCGAGCACCCGATCGACGTTGGCCGGCGAGACAATCGCCAGCATGCGCTCCTGAGACTCCGACGTCATGATCTCGAACGGCTCCATGCCGTGCTGGCGCAGCGGCACGACGCTGACATCCACCTCCATGCCGGTGCCGCCACGCGACGCCGTTTCGCTCGCCGCGCACGTCAAGCCCGCGCCGCCGAGGTCCTGGATGCCGCTGACGAGCCCTGCCTCCAGCAGCTCTAGGCATGCCTCGATGAGACGCTTTTCCTCGAAGGGATCGCCGACCTGAACGCTCGGGCGCTTCGTCGAATCGTCGACGGCCTCGTCGAATCCTGCTGAGGCCAGCACGCTCACGCCGCCGATGCCGTCGCGGCCGGTGCTCGCGCCCATGAGCACGGCTGCGCTGCCCACCTCGGTCGCTCGGCCGAGCACCAGGCGTTCAGTCGGCATGATCCCGAGGGCCGCCACATTCACCAGCGGGTTGTCTCGATACGTCTCGCACGACACGAATTCGCCGGCAACAGTGGGAACGCCCACGCTGTTGCCATACCCCGAGATACCGCTGACGATGCCCTCGGCAATCCAGTTGCTGCGCGGCTCGTCCAACGGCCCCACGCGCAGAGGGTCCGCGAGGGCAATGGGTCGCGCGCCCATGGTGAAGATGTCTCGCAGGATGCCGCCGACTCCGGTCGCCGCACCCTGATATGGCTCGATAGCCGAGGGATGGTTGTGGCTCTCGATGCGCACGGCAACGGCAATGCCGCCGCCGACGTCGACAACACCGGCATTCTCACCTGGTCCTACGAGCACCCACGGGGCTTCGGTCGGCAATCGGGCGAGATGGCGGCGCGACGATTTGTACGAGCAATGCTCGGACCACATCACCGCATACATCGCGAGTTCGAGATGGTTCGGTTGACGTTCCAAGAGCTCGCAAATGCGCTCGTATTCGGCATCAGTCAGGCCGAGTGCCGCATGAATGCTGGTGGAGTCGGAAGCGAGTACGTCAGAAGGCACGGCAATCACTTCGACCCGAGTTCATTGGATATGGGAACGCGTCGTGCTATACACACACCATGAGCGAACGCACTATGTCCGACGAACACAAAGCCGCCATCGCCGCGGGCCGCATCGAGGCCACGGCGGTGCGCGACTATCTCGAGGCTCTTGAGACCAATCGCCCGAAGCCGGGTCGCCGGCCGAGTGCTGAGTCTCTGAAGTCCAAGCGGGACGCTATCGACGCCGAGATCGGTGAGGCGAAGCCGATCAAGCGCTTGCTCCTGATGCAGGAACGTCGCGATATCGAAGCCGCGATCGAAGAACTGCAGGTCGAGCCCGATATGGCCTCTGTCGAAGATGGCTTTGTCACCCACGCTGCCAACTACGGACAGCGCAAGGGAATTCAGTACGCCACCTGGCGAGAATTCGGCGTTCCAGCCGACATGCTGGCTCGTGCCGGCATCACACGGGGCGGCTGACACCTCAGATCTCCTGGCTCTCGGCCAACGAAGCCCGAGCCACCGCAGGCCTGCGCGTCTTCATGCCGCGTGGTGACCGACGGTTTGACGTGTGCTCGCTGCCGCACAGAGCAATGCTTCGAGCAACTTGCGTCCGTCAGTAGAACCCAATAGCTCAGACGTGGCCCGCTCCGGATGGGGCATCAGGCCCACCACATTGCCCGCTTCGTTGCAAACGCCAGCGATGTCGTCCACTGAACCATTCGGATTGCCGATATAGCGCATCACCACTTGACCGTTCGCACGCAAACGTTGCAGTGTCGCGCCATCACACACATAGTTCCCTTCAAAGTGATTGATGGGAATGCTCAGTTGATCCGATGGCGACAGGCCATGTCCCAAGACATGATTCACCGATGCCATCATCAACTGCTGCGGCTGGCACAGGAACGAAAGCCCAGCATTGGGCCGCAATGCTCCCGGCAGCAGACCTGCCTCGGTCAATACTTGAAATCCGTTGCAAATGCCGACCACGGGACCTCCGGCACTCGCGAATGACTCCACCGCATCCATGATCGGCGAGAAGCGGGCGATTGCGCCGGTACGCAGGTAGTCGCCGTGCGCGAATCCGCCCGGAATGACGACGGCATCCACACCGCCCAGCGAGGTTTCGTCACTGCGCAGCAGCGCTGTCCGCGCCCCGAGCTCGGCCAAAGCGTCGAGCGTGTCGAGATCGCAGTTCGTGCCGGGGAACTGGACGACGCCGACCGTCACACTCATCGGCACACTCATCGGCACATTCATGGTCGTACTCATGGGCTGTGATCCTGCGCCGCGGCACGCAGCTCGATGCGAGCGTCCTCGATCACCGGGTTCGCCAGCAGGCGGTCGCACATCTGCTCAGTCACCGACCGGGCTTCGGACACATCTGCTGCGGTGACCTCCATGCGGATGGCCTTGCCGACCCTGACGCCGCTCACGCCCGCAAACCCGAGCGCTGCGAGGGCTCGCTCGATCGTGGTGCCGGCCGGATCGGCAATCTCGGCTCGTGGCGAGACTTCCACCAGCACATCCCAGCGATTCATGAAGCGGGAGCTCCCGCCGGCACGCCGGAGTGCGCCAACCAGTCGTCGAATGACTCACCGGTCAGTGTCTCGTACGCCTCGATGTAGCGAGCGCGGGTGGCGGCAACCACATCGCCAGTGAGCGGCGGCGGGGGTGGTTCCTTGTTCCATCCGGTGGCTTCGGTGGCGTCGCGCACCGGCTGCTTGTCGAGCGACGGCGGCGATGCGCCGGGCTGCCAGTGATCCTTGGGCCAGAAACGAGACGAGTCGGGTGTGAGCCACTCGTCGGCGACCACCAGGGTGCCGTCCACATAGCCCAGCTCGAACTTGGTGTCGGCGATGATGATCCCCCGCTCGGACGCATGTGCGGCCGCCGTGCTGTAGGCATCGACGCACACTCGGCGGGCGGCCGCAGCCGCCTCGGAGCCCACCAGTTCCGCGGCAGCAGCGAACGAGATGTTCACGTCGTGTCCATCGGTTGCCTTGGTGGACGGCGTGAAGACTGGTTCGGGGAGCTGCTGTGATTCGAGCAGACCGGCCGGCAGCGGCTCGTCGTGCATGGTGCCGCGCTCGCGGTATTCCTTCCATGCCGAGCCGGTGATGTACCCGCGCACGATGCACTCGATGGGCAGCATCTCCGCCCGCCGAACGAGGAGCGCTCGGCCGGCCCATTCGGGTCGTCGCGCCGCAGCCGGGAAGTCGGCAGGGTCGGCGGAGACCACATGGGTCGGGGCGATGTCGCCGAGCCAGGTCGACCACCACGCCGTCATGGCCGTCAGCACTCGGCCCTTGTCGGGCACCGGTTCGTTGAACACGACGTCGAAGGCCGAGATGCGGTCGCTGGCCACCATCAACAGGTGCCTGTCGTCGACGCGGTACATCTCGCGTACCTTCCCGCGGTGGACTAGCTCAAGCTCGCTCACGTTGCCTCTCTTGTCATCGTCTCGCCGGTCATCGTTCGGCGTCACCCGCCGCTCGGCTCACAGCACCTCGCCCGGCTCGTAGTCGACGGCTGCGCCGTACCGCTCCGCAACCTTGGCCGCGGCAGCCACGAACTCGTCGACCTGGTCCGCAGCGCGGCCGCTGAACGACGCCGGATCTGCAAGCGCTGCCGCGACATCGTCGTCGCTGAGCTGCAGCTCAGGATCGGCCACGATGCGAGCCGCGAGATCGTTGCGGTCGACGGTGCCCTCGCGCAGCGCCAGCACTGCAGCGGTCGCATGCGCGCCGATGCGCTCGTGCGCTTCCTCGCGGCCGGCGCCTGCTGCCACGGCGGCGGCGAGCAGACGGGTGGTTGCGAGAAACGGCAGGTATGCGGCCAGTTCGGCTTCGACCCGAGCCGGGAAGACGGCGAAGCCGTCCAGAACGCTGAAGGCAGTCTGCAGCGCTCCGTCGAGTGCGAAGAAGGCATCGGGGAGCACGACGCGGCGCACTACCGAACAGCTCACATCACCTTCATCCCATTGGTTGCCGGCGAGCTGCGAAGCCATCGTCAGGTGCCCGCGCAGGATGGTCACGAGGCCGGTGATTCGCTCGCACGAGCGGGTGTTCATCTTGTGCGGCATGGCAGACGAACCGACCTGGCCGGCAGCGAAGCCTTCGGTGACCAGTTCGTGACCGGCGCCGAGCCGTACGCCCAGCGCCAGGTTGCCGAGCGGTGCCGCGGCACCGACCAGCGCTGCCACGACGTCGAGGTCGAGCGAGCGGGGATAGATCTGCCCAGCGGAACCGAGCACCCGGGTGAAGCCCAGCTCGGCGGCGAGGCGTCGCTCCAGGCGATCCACAGCTGCCCTGTCGCCGCCCAACAGTTCCAGCATGTCCTGCTGCGTGCCCACCGGTCCGCGGATGCCGCGAAGCGGGTAGCGGGCCAAGAGCTCCTCGGTGCGCTCGAGCGACACGAGCGCCTCGGTGCCGATCGTGGCCCAGCGCTTGCCCAAGGTGGTGGCCTGCGCGGGCACATTGTGCGTGCGTGCGGTCATCACGAGGTTGCGGTGCGAGGTCGCCAACGCGGCGATGCGCACGATGAAGGCCGCCATGCGTTGCCCGACCAAACCCAGCGCTGCGGTGATCTGGCACTGCTCGACGTTCTCGGTGACATCGCGTGAGGTCATGGCGCGATGGATCTGCTCGTAGCCGGCGAGCGCGCAGAACTCCTCGATGCGCGCCTTCACGTCGTGGCGCGTGATCCGTTCCCGCTCGGTGATCGAGTCGAGGTCGACCTGGGTGACCACGTCTCGGTACGCCTCCAGCGCGCCGTCAGGCACGTCGACACCCGCATCTCGCTGCGCCTCGAGCACCGCGATCCACAAGCGACGCTCGAGGATGACCTTGTGGCCGGGCGACCAGAGCTCGACCATCTCCGCCGAGGCGTAGCGAGTCGCCAGAACGTTGGGAATGACCTCGGGGCTCACACCGACCTCACCGGACCCAGCCTCACCGGGCACCAGCGGCGCGGAACTCGTCCAGGCGGGCAGCGAGCTCGGCATCGGTCACCGCCAGCATCTCCACCACGAGCACAGCCGCATTCGCCGAGCCGTTCACCGCGACGGTGGCGACCGGGATGCCCTTTGGCATCTGCACCGTCGACAGCAGCGCATCGAGGCCGTCGGCGAGGCCGCCGCTGAGCGGCACGCCGATCACCGGCAGGGTGGTGTGCGCAGCCACCACACCGGCCAAGTGCGCTGCCATGCCGGCCCCGCAGATGACCGCGGCAAAGCCGGCGTCGCGTGCTCCGGTCGCGAACGACGCCACGGCTGCAGGTGTGCGGTGAGCGCTCATCACCTCAGTCACGTGTTCGACATCGAACCTGTCGAGCATCTCGGCGGCTGGTGCCATCTTCGACGCATCGTTCGGTGAGCCCATCAAGATGGCGACCTTCATCGATTTGCTCTCCTGACATGCATCGGCGTGTTGCCCATCGACGTACCGTCCGAGTCTCGCCGCCCGGAGCGGGTGATGGGGCGATGTCCGAGGCACCCGACGACACCCATTGACGCCCTCATCGGCTGAGGGAGGCCGCTGCCGCAGCCTCGGCGGCGGCGATGTCGGTGCGGTAGGTCATGCCCGGCCAGCTGAGCTGCCGCACGGCTTCGTATGCGCGGTCGCGTGCCACCGCCACATCGGGCCCGCGGCCGCACACATTCAGCACCCGGCCGCCCCCGGTCACCAGCGACTCGGACGGAACCGTCCGCCCGTCGCCAGCGCCGACGCCTGCGCAGAACACGGTGACGCCCGGAACTTCGCGCGCCCGCTCAAGGCCCGCAATGAGATCACCCGTGCGCGGCGCTGCGGGGTATCCCTCGGCGGCGCAGACGACGCACACCATGGCATCGTCGGAGACGACGACCTCGTCAGTCAGCTCTCCCGCTGCCGCTTCCGCCAAGAGCTGCGCCAGATCGTTCTCGATGCGCGGCAGCGTGACCTGTGCCTCGGGATCGCCGAAGCGGACGTTGAACTCCAGCAGCCGGGGTCCGTCGGGCGTCAGCATGAAGCCCGCGTAGAGCACGCCGCGATAGTCGACGCCCCGCCGGATCAACTCAGCCAGCGTCGGCTCGAATGCCATCGCGGCCAGTTCGTCGCAGGCGGCCCGGTCGACATCGGCCAGCGGCGAGACGCAGCCCATGCCGCCGGTGTTGGGACCCGTGTCGCCGTCGCCGATGCGCTTGTGATCGCGCACGGCCGTGGGCAGCAGCACCGCGCGGCGGCCGTCGCACAGCGCGAACAGCGACACCTCGGGGCCACCCATTCCCTCTTCGATCACGATGCGGCGACCGGCATCCCCGAATGCAGTGCCGTCCAGCTTGGCGTCGACGTCGGCGTGGGCTTCGGCCAGCTCGTCGGTGACCAGCACGCCTTTGCCCGCAGCGAGGCCGCTGGTCTTGACAACGTACGGCGGCGGCAGCGTCTCCAGGTAGGCGTGCGCTGCACGGCGGCCTGCGGGGTCGCTGTCGAATGCCGCATAGGCCGCCGTGGGCACGCCGGCGGCGCTGACGACTTCTTTCATCCACGCCTTGGAGCTCTCCAGCGCGGCGCCGTCCGCGCCCGGTCCGAACACGAGCCGGCCGTCTGCTCGCAGGCGATCAGCGAGGCCGTCTGCCAGCGGCCCTTCCGGGCCGATCACGAAGAGGTCGGCATCGATCTCGGTGGGCGGTGTTGCGACGCTGCCCGAAATGCCGGGATTGCCCGGCGTGACAACGACATCGGCGTTGCGGGCGAGAGCGCTCGCGAACGCGTGCTCACGACCGCCTTGGCCGACCACACAGACCTTCATCGGCCGTCAACCTCATGGGCAGGGGGTGCGAACGGAAGGTGTCTCACGCTGCGCTGGGTCCAAACTTCGCAGCTCACGCTGCGAAGCGGATGTACTGCTCACGGCCGGGGCCGACGCAGACATACCGGATCGGCAGGCCGAGCTGGCGTTCGAGGAACACGATGTAATCGACCGCTTGGCGGGGCAGCTGCCACCGCTGGGTGACCTTGTCGAGCGGTGTCTTCCAGCCCGGCAGCGTGGCGTACACGGGGACAGCTCGATCGTGCAGGGAGCGCAGGTGCGGCAGGTAGTCGTAGCGGTGGCCGTCCACCTCGTAGGCGACGCAGACCTTGATCGTGTCGAGCTCGTCGAGCACGTCGAGCTTGGTGAGCGCGATCTCGGTGCAGGCGTTCAGCCGCACGGCCTGACGGCCCATGACGGCGTCGAACCAGCCGCAGCGGCGCGGCCGGTTGGTGTTGGTGCCGTATTCTGCGCCGCGATCTCGCAGATGCTCGGCCGTCTCGCCGTCCAGCTCGGTGACGAAGGGTCCAGAACCCACCCGGGTGGTGTACGCCTTGGCGATGCCGATGACCTGATCGATCGCGCCGGGGCCGATACCCGAGCCGACCAGCGCGAACCCTGCCACCGGGTTCGACGACGTGACGAACGGGTAGGTGCCGTGGTCGAGGTCGAGGAACGTGGCTTGGGCGCCTTCGAATAGCACCCGCTCGCCCGCGTGCAGCGCTTCGTGGAGCCAGCCGATGGTGTCGGCCAACAGCGGCGTGAGGCGCGGCGCCACCTCGTCGAGCAGTTGAGCGGCCAGCGCGTCGGGATCGATGCCCGGATGGTCGAACACCCGGCGCAGGTAGTCGTTGCGGTCACCGAGGACGTTGTGCAGCCGCTCGCGCAGCACCGCTGGTTCCAGCAAGTCTTCGATGCGCAGGCCCACCCGCGCTGCCTTGTCGGCATAGGCGGGCCCGATTCCTCGCTTGGTGGTGCCCAGCCCGGCTTGCCCGTGCCGCTCCTCCACCAGTTCGTCGACGAGCTGGTGGTAGGGCAGCACCAGGTGTGCCGCCGGGCTGAGCATGAGGCGCCCGCAGTCGACGCCCCGCTCGGTCAGCATGTCGATCTCGCTGAGCAGCACCCACGGGTTCACCACGACGCCGTTGCCGATGATGGGCGTGACGTGGTCGTAGAGGACGCCACTCGGGATGAGCTGCAGCTTGAACGTCTCGTTGTCGACCACGAGCGTGTGCCCGGCATTGTGGCCGCCCTGGTAGCGAACGACGTGCTGGCATTCCTTGGCGACGATGTCGACGATGCGGCCCTTGCCCTCGTCGCCCCATTGCGTTCCTACGACGATCGAGCCCGGCATGATTCAGCCCATCGCCAGCCGGCAGGACGCTGTCGTCGTCACCAAATCAGTCTAGGGAGTGACCCCTCCGGGGCCGCCGGATTTCCGGTGGAATTGGCCGACTTGCGGGGCGTTCAAGAGGCTGAGATACGGCCCCGGGCGGCCAGACTGCGCTGATCGGTCAGGAGGCTTTCGGCCAAGGTTGCGCGCCGTCGTGCTCGTCAGGTGCGGTGCGCGCCGGCGGCAACGTCGTGTTGAGACTGAACGAGCCGTCGACGTTGTCCACCGTCACCGCGTCGCCATCGGCGAACGTGCCGTCGAGCAGACCAGAGGCCAGCGGATCGGTCAGCTCGCGCTGGATCAAGCGCCGGAGCGGCCGGGCGCCGTAGGCGGGGTCGTACCCGCGGTTGGCGAGCAACTCGGCAGCTGCCGTCGTGACCTCCAGCGTGATCTCGCGATCGGCGAGGCGGCTGCGCAGGATCTCCAGCTGCCGCTCGGCGATAGCAGCCACATCGCTGCGGCTGAGGGCGTCGAACTGCAGTATCTCGTCGACGCGGTTGATGAACTCCGGTGCGAAGAACTCCGCTGGGTCCACTGCCAGGTTCGACGTCATGATGAGCACGACGTTGGAGAAGTCGACGGTACGACCTTGACCGTCCGTCAGCCGACCGTCGTCGAGCACCTGCAGCAGCACGTTGAACACGTCGGCGTGTGCTTTCTCGATCTCATCGAGCAGGACGACCGAGTACGGCCGGCGGCGGACTGCCTCGGTCAGCTGGCCGCCGTCGTCATGGCCGATGTACCCGGGGGGTGCGCCGATCAGGCGGCTGACCGAGTGCCGTTCCAGATACTCCGACATGTCGATCCGAACCATGGCGCGTTCGTCGTCGAACAACGCTTCGGCCAACGCACGGGCCAGCTCGGTCTTGCCGACACCGGTCGGACCCAGGAACAGGAAACTCCCGATGGGCCGATCCGGCTCGCTCAGCCCGGCGCGGCTGCGCCGGATGGCATTGGCGACCGCTGCGACCGCACGTTGCTGGCCGACGACTCGGCGAGCCAGCGTCTCTTCCAAGTGCACCAGCTTGTGCACCTCTCCTTCGAGCAGCCGGCTCGTGGCGATGCCCGTCCAGCGCGACACCACCTCGGCGATGTCGTTCGCGTCCACCTCTTCCCGCAGGATCCGCTTGCCTGCCTGCAGTCGTGCCAGCTCCCCGGCTGCTTCATCGAGATGCCGGTGCACCTCTGGCAGTTCACCGAAGCGGATCTTCGCGGCCTGCCCAAGATCGGTTTCGCGCTCCACTTGGGCAGCCAGTGCCTCGGCTTCGGACTTCAGCGCCCGGATCCGGTTGATCGCCGCCTTCTCCGCCTGCCAGTGCGCCTTGAGCCCCCCAACACGCTCGCGCTCAGATGCGAGTTCCTCCGCGATTGCGTCGCGCCGCTGGTTCTCGTGCCCCTGGCTTCCCGATGAACTGCTGCTCGACTCATTCGACGATTCCTCGCCGCTCAGCGCCAGTTCCTCGATCTCGAGCTGGCGGATGCGCCGTTCGCATACGTCGATCTCGAGGGGCACCGAGTCGATCTCGATCCGCAGGCGGCTGGCAGCCTCGTCCATGAGATCGATGGCCTTGTCGGGCAGGAATCGCTCTCGCAGGTATCGATCCGACAGGGTGACCGCGGCCACCAGTGCTGCGTCGGTGATGCGCACGCCGTGGTGGACCTCGTAGCGCTCTTTCAGCCCGCGCACGATGGCCACCGCATCGGTGACCGATGGTTCGCCGACATAGACGGGGGCGAAGCGCCGTTCGAGCGCTGCGTCGTCTTCGATGTGCTGGCGGTACTCGTCGAGCGTCGTCGCGCCCACAAGTCGCAGCTGCCCGCGCGCCAGCATCGGCTTGAGCATGTTGGCTGCGTCGAGCGAACTGTCACCGCCCGCGCCGGCGCCCACCAGCGTGTGCACCTCGTCGAGGAACGTGATGATCTCGCCATCGGACTCGGTGATCTCGCTCAGCACGGCTTCGAGCCGTTCCTCGAATTCGCCCCGGTACTTGGCCCCTGCCACCATCGCAGCCAGGTCGAGCGCGACGACACGCTTGTCGCGCAGACCGTCGGGAACGTCGCCCTCGGCGATGCGGCGGGCTAGGCCTTCGACGATCGCCGTCTTGCCCACGCCTGGTTCGCCGATCAGGACCGGGTTGTTCTTGGTACGCCTTGACAGCACCTGGATGATCCGGCGGATCTCGTCATCGCGGCCGATAACAGGATCGAGCTTGTCATCGCGAGCCTCGGCCGTGAGATCGCGGCCGAATCGCTCGAGTGCCTCGGAGCACTGGTGCATCAGCGGGCTCGACGGCAGCGGACGGTTGTGAGGATCTGCGTCGTCGTTCATGATGTCAAGTTTAGCAGAAAACTTGACAATAGAAGACTTAGATTTCTTGACTGAACAATAGGCAGCCGACTGGCTCAGCCTTGCGGAAGCGGCCCCGAGCCGGGCGCCGAGCCCGGACGCCTGATGAGATCGGTCTGCGGAAGCGGCACCAGGTCACGCCGGTACTGCCGGTGCGTCTCGGCCACCAGCGTGGCTGCCTCGGCCTGCACGTCGGCCAGCTTGCGCTCCAGCGCCGCCACGCGCTCCTCGAGCTCCATCACGCGCTTGACGCCTGCCAGGTTGAGGCCCTCGCTGGTGAGCTGGCTGATGCGGTTGAGCATGGCGATGTCGCGGTCGCTGTAGCGACGGCTGCCGCCGGAGGTGCGTGCGGGGGCCAGCAATCCCTTGCGCTCATAGATCCGCAGTGTTTGGGCATGCACGCCAGCGAGCTCGGCCGCCACCGAGATGACATACAGCGCCCGGTTGCGCTCGGACGCAGATGGCGTTCGCCTGGGTTGTTCGGTCATGACGGTGTTCCTCGGTTCGTCCCCTGGTCGCTACTGCTTCGCTCCTGCGGTGTCGGCGAACGTCGCCGGTTCCGGCTCGGCCTCGCGCTGTCGCCGGCCTGTCCCTGCCTCGAAGTCGGTGACGTCGCGCAGCGCCTCGATGGCCTCCTGCTCGGCAGACGACAGCTTCGTCGGCACCACGATGTCGACGCTCACCAGCAGATCGCCGGTGCCGCGGCGGGTGGTGACGCCTCGATCGCGCACCCGGAAGGTCTTGCCCGACGGGGTGCCTGGCGGGATACGCAGCGTCACCGAGTTCCCGTCGAAATCCAGCACCCTGACATCGGCCCCGAAGACGGCCTCGGGAAAGGTGATCGGGACGCTGACGGTGAGGTTGCGACCGTCACGGACGAAGTCGGCATCGGGTGCCACGTCCACCAGCACGAACAGGTCGCCGTTGGGTCCTCCGCCCGAGCCGGGCGAGCCCTTGCCCGCAAGCCTGATCCGCCCGCCGTCGTCAACTCCGGCGGGAATGCGCACCTTCACGATGCGCATGCCGCCTCCGGACGGGTCCGGAACGCTGACCTCGGTCACCGCACCTTCCACGGCGTCGCGAAACGAGATGCCGAGCCGGGTCTCGAGATCGTGACCGCGCATCGGCATGGGCCCGCCGCGGCCGGCCCGCCCGCGGCCGTCGCCGAAGAGGTTGCCGAAGATGCCGCCCAGGTCGCCCAGATCCTCGATGCGGATGCTGAAGCCGCCCGGCCCCGACGCAAACCCCCCCATCTGGGGGCCGAAACCGGCGGGCCCCAGACGGCGCGCCTCGTCATACGCCGCGCGCTTTTCGGAGTCGCCGATGACGTCGTACGCCGCAGAGATCTCCTTGAAGCGTTCCTCGTCGCCGGCGCTCGAATCCGGATGGTGCTTGCGCGCGAGCTTCCGGTACGCCTTGGTGATGTCCTTGTCCGACGCATCGGGCGAGACACCCAAGGCCGCGTAGTAGTCGTTCTCGAACCACTCGCGTCGTGGGTCCATCGTGGCCCCCTACCCCGTGCGCACCTTGACCATGGCGGCGCGCAGCACCCGGCCGCCGAAGCGGAAGCCGCTGCGCAGCTCCGCTGTCACCACTTGACGGGCGCCGTCGGCATGGGCCAGCGCATCGGCATCGTCTGGCTCCGCGGCGGCCGCAGAGTCTGCATCATCAGCATCGGAGGCGTCAGCGTCTTCGTCCGGCGCCGGAGTGGCGGGCGCTTGCTCGATCGTCACCGCCTCGTGCTGGGTGGGGTCGAACGGCTCCCCGACGGCGTCGATGCGTTCGAGCCCCGCTTTGCCCAACGCCACCATGAGCGACTGGCCCACGGCGGTCACTTCGCTGTGTCCCTGGGCAGCGGCGGCGTCGCACCCGTCGAGCACCGGCAGCAGCGACTCGACCAAGCGGCTGACGCCGGCAGACACCTGCTGACGCCGCTCCGCTTCGACTCGCTTCCGGTAGTTCTGGAACTCCGCCCGTTGGCGCTGCAGCTGGTCGAGGTAGTCGTCGCGCTCGGCGGTCACGGCGTCGAGCTGGGCCAGCAGATCAGCCAGCTCAGACCCTGGACCGTCCAGATCCGCTGGGCTCTCGCCGACTGCTTCCGCAGCCGCTGCATCGAGCTCGGTCTCGGTCTCGCTCACTTCTCCTCGTCCACGATCTCCGCGTCGACGACATCGTCGTCAGAACCGGCGCCATCAGCATCAGTCGCGGTGTTCGCGGCCGCAGACTCGTACAGCTTCTGGCTGAACGCGCTGCTGGCCGCAGCGAGCGTCTCGGTGGCCGAGCGGATGGCGTCGAGATCGTCGCTCTCGAGTGCCTCGCTGGCAGCCGCCAAGGCGGATTCCACAGGCTCCTTGTCGTCGGCGGAGACGCTGTCGCCTTGCTCATCGAGCAGCTTGCGGGTCTGGTACACGAGCGTGTCCGCGTTGTTGCGAATCTCGGCCTCCTCCCGCCGGCGGGCGTCCTCCGCGGCATGCGCCTCGGCATCGGAGACCATCCTCTCGATCTCCTCGGGCGACATGGCCGACTGCCCGGTGATGGTGATCGACTGCTCCTTGCCGGTCGCGCTGTCCTTCGCGGACACGTGGACGATGCCGTTGGCATCGATGTCGAATGCCACCTCGATCTGCGGGACGCCTCGCGGCGCCGGCGGCAGGCCGACCAGCTGGAACTTGCCCAGCGTCTTGTTGCCGGCCGCCATCTCCCGCTCGCCCTGCAGCACGTGGATCTCCACAGAGGGCTGGCCGTCTTCGGCGGTGGTGAACATCTCCGACCGGCGCGTCGGGATCGTGGTGTTGCGATCGATGAGGCGCGTCATCACGCCGCCCTTGGTCTCGATGCCCAAGCTGAGCGGTGTGACATCCAGCAGCAGCACGTCGGTGACGTCGCCCTTGAGCACCCCGGCCTGGATGGCCGCGCCCACCGAGACCACCTCGTCGGGATTCACGCCCTTGTGGGGTTCACGGCCGGTGAGCTCGGTCACCAGCTTCTGCACGGCGGGCATGCGCGTGGAGCCGCCCACCAGGATCACGTGATCGATGTCGGACTTCGCGAGGCCCGCATCATTGATGGCCTGCTCGAACGGCGACCGGCAGCGCTTCAGCAGGTCGAACGTCAGCTCCTCGAACTTGGACCGGCTCAGCTCGTAGTCGAGGTGGAGGGGGCCGCTGTCGGTTGCCGTGATGAACGGCAGGTTGATCTGGGTGGTTTGCTTGGACGACAGGTCCTTCTTGGCCTGCTCGGCCGCCTCCCGCAAACGCTGGCAAGCCATTGCGTCGCTGCTCAGGTCGACCCCATGGTCGCCCTTGAACGACGCCACCAGCCACGCGACCACCGCGGCATCCCAGTCGTCGCCGCCGAGGTGTGTGTCGCCAGCTGTGGACTTCACCTCGAAGACGCCGTCGCCGATCTCGAGCACAGACACGTCGAACGTGCCGCCGCCGAGGTCGAACACCAGGATCGTCTGGTCCTCGGTTTCCTTGTCGAGGCCGTACGCCAGCGCGGCGGCCGTGGGCTCGTTGATGATGCGCAGTACGTCGAGGCCGGCGATCTTTCCCGCCTCGGTCGTGGCGGTCCGCTGCGCGTCGTCGAAGTACGCCGGCACGGTGATGACCGCTTCGGTCACCGTGTCGCCGAGGTACTGCTCGGCGTCGAGCTTCAGCTTCTGCAGCACCCGGGCCGAGATCTCCTGCGGCGTGTAGTTCTTGTCATCGATGGACTTGCCCCAGGTGGTGCCCATGTGCCGCTTGACCGAGGCAATGGTGCGGTCGGGGTTTGTGACCGCCTGCCGCTTGGCGACCTCGCCGGTCAGCACCTCACCGTTGCGGGCAAACGCCACGACCGACGGGGTCGTGCGGTCGCCTTCGGCGTTGGCAATGACGGCGGGCTCGCCGCCCTCCATCGCAGCCACCACCGAGTTCGTGGTTCCGAGGTCAATTCCGACAGCCTTGGGCATTGCTGTGCCTTTCCTTGTGTGGTATCCCGGCCCAAACCGGCCAAGAATGCAGATTGGTAGTGGAGATAAGCATATAAGTTGAGTGTCTTAT
The DNA here is from genome assembly GCF_965219595.1 of Candidatus Poriferisodalis sp. Lineage (NCBI taxonomy): Bacteria > Bacillati > Actinomycetota > Acidimicrobiia > Acidimicrobiales > Candidatus Poriferisodalaceae > Candidatus Poriferisodalis > Candidatus Poriferisodalis sp. The sequence continues at coordinate 1,219,043 of NZ_OZ244781.1, read as the reverse complement.
TAGCAACTTCTCTGAGTCATGCTACCGGTACTGCCGCACAAGCGTCATAGCAGCCGAGGCGGCAGGAGACTCTGCGACGTTGCGGCCAACCGGATCGCTGGTCGCTGAGGGTCCTGCCGCCTTCGCTGCGGGCCCACAACTGACCACGACCGTGGCGGGCTACCGTGCAAGCCCATGCCATCGCCAGGCGACACGCACACACTCGTGCTCCTGCGCCACGGCCAGAGCGCCTGGAATCTCGAGAACCGCTTCACCGGCTGGTGGGACGTCGGGCTGACTGACGACGGGCAGGCGGAAGCCCACGCCGCCGGCGCCACCCTCCTCGCTGCAGGCATCGCACCCGACGTCGTGCACACATCGCTCCTTCGGCGTGCCATCCAGACCGCCAACGCGACACTCGACGCGATGGGCCGGAGCTGGCTGCCGGTACGGCGGCACTGGCGTCTCAACGAACGGCACTACGGCGCGCTCACCGGTCTGAACAAGGCGGAGATGGCCGAACGGCACGGCGCCGAACAAGTCCATCTCTGGCGGCGCAGCTATGACGTGCCTCCCCCGTCGATGCCCCCAGACCACGAATTCGACGTCGCCAGCGACCCGCGCTACGCAGGCTTGGCCGCCGGCGAGGTGCCGCGCGGCGAGTGCCTAGCCGACGTCGTGCAGCGCATGCTGCCCTACTGGCATGACGGCATCGTCGGCGATCTGCGAGCCGGCGCGACCGTGTTGGTCGCCGCGCACGGCAACAGCCTGCGGGCGCTCGTGAAGCATCTCGACGGCATCGGCGACAGCGAGATCGCCCAGCTCAACATCCCCACCGGCATACCCCTCGTCTACGAACTCGACGCCGACCTGCAAGTAACAACGCAGTGCCCAGTAGAGACCCGCTACCTCCGCTGAGTATCGCCTAAAGCGCACCAGGCGAATAGCGGCGAGGGCGGCGGTGAACTCGGCGACGTTGCGACCAGCCGGATCGCTGGTCGCTGAGGGCACTGCCGCCCTCGCCGCGGGCACACGATTCAGCGCGCCCTCCGGCTAGAGAGCGTCGATGCCGCGCTCACCAGTGCGAATACGCACAACGCTGTTGACGGCAGTGACCCACACTTTGCCATCGCCAATCCGCTCAGTACGCGTGGATTCGACTATGGCATCCACCACCCGCTCCGCCAGCTCGGTCGCCACCAGCACCTCGATGCGAACCTTGGGAATGAAGTCCACGTGGTACTCGGTGCCCCGGTACGTCTCGGTGTGGCCGCCCTGACGGCCGAATCCCCGTACCTCCGATGCGGTGAGCCCGGTGATGTCGAGATCCCGCAGCGCCTCGAGCACCATCTCGAGCCGGTGCGGCTTGATGACCGCTGTCACCATCGCAACCGAGGCCTCAACCATTGCGCCCTCCCGACTCAGCCTCTGTAGCGTCGCACGCCGCAGGGCCGATTGCACGCAACTTGCCCGTCTGGCGGGCGGCGGGCGCTAGTCTCTGGCGCGTCTTGGGGGCCGGGCGCGTGCTACGGTCCGGCGCTTGTGGGCCAGCCAGCCCCGGCGCAACAGCCCACGGCGGCAAGGAGCGGGATATGTCGGTAGCGAATCGTGCGGAGAGTCTTCGTGAAGTTGATCTGTTCTCCGACTGCAGCAAGAAGGAACTCCAGCACATCGCACGCAGGGCCGAGCAAATCGATTTCACGGCCGGCGACAACATCGTGGAGGAAGGCAGCGGCGGTCCAACGGCCGGCTACGCCTTCGTGATCGTGCACGGCACCGCAGTCGTGCGGCGCAACGGGCGCAAAGTCGCCGAGATCGGCCCGGGCGAGTCCATCGGCGAGATGTCGCTGTTCGACGATGGCCCGCGCACCGCGTCGGTGGTTGCCGCTACCGACATGGAGACGATCATGCTGTCGCGGCGGGAGCTGAAGGGCATCATCGACAGCACCCCGTCGGTGGCGCACAAGCTGCTGTCAGAGCTGGCAGCTCGCCTGCGCAAGGCCAACCGCAAGCTCTACGGCTGAACCGCTCGCGGCATCGTGAGCCCGCGGGCGCCGTTGGCGTTCGAGGCTCCCGGCTGTCGCAGGGCCGTCAGCTAACTTCGCCAGCGTGAGCAAGCCGCCTCTGCGACCGCACCAGCTCGTGCTGGGCATCGGTATCGCATTCGCAGCGATCACCGCTGCGTCGGGCATTGCCGCGGCCGCCTTCGGCTTCCACGAAGACACCGACGCCGCGCATCGCGAGGTGTTCGGCAATGTGCCGGGCGGGGTCAAGTTCGCGTTCTACGCCTTGACGTGCGTGCTGATCGTCTACGGAGCATGGAACTTCGCCCAGCGCACCCGCAACTGGCAGCGGGGCGCGCCTGATCGACGCTCCACCACTGCGTCCAACGCCAGCCGGCGGCTGCACGACTACCGCGGCGGCGTGCTCATGCAGACGCTGCTGCGCGATCCGGCCGCTGGCGTGATGCACGCATTGCTCTATTACGGCTTCCTGGTGCTGCTGGCCGTCACCACCACGCTCGAGATCAACCACCAGCTGCCGACGGCCGCAAAGTTCCTCGTCGGTCCCACCTACCAAGGCTTCAGCTTCGTCGGCGACTTGGCGGGAGCGATCTTCCTGGCCGGAGCGATCTGGGCCATTGTGCGCCGGTATGCCGCTCGCCCGTACCGCATCAGGATCAAATCGCGGCCCGAGCACATGGTGATCCTGATCGTGCTTGCCGCGCTGGGCGCCACCGGGTTCGTGGCCGAGGCCATGCGCATCGTGATCGACGGTCGGCCGGCATACGAGCAGTGGTCGTTCATCGGCTACCCGCTGTCGGCTGCATTCGACGGCCTCGCCAACATCCGCGGCTGGCACCAGGTGTGGTGGATCGCCCACGTGGGCTGCTTCATGGCCTTCCTGGTAATGCTGCCCATCACCATGCTGCGGCACATGTTCACCTCGCCGCTCAACATGTACCTGCGCGACCGCGAGCGCCCCAAAGGCGCCATGCGGATGGTGCCCGACCTGATGGAAGCCGAAGACATCGAGACCATCGGCGTATCGATGGTGAACGAGTTCACCTGGAAGCAGCTGCTCGACACCGACGCCTGCACGATGTGCGGCCGCTGCACTGCGGTGTGCCCGGCCCATGCCACGGGCAAGCCGCTCGATCCCCGCGAGATCGTGCTGAAGACCGGCGAGATCATGGCCGCGACCGGTGAGCACGGCGGGGTGACGCCGCCGATCGGCACTGATGCCGAGATCACTGTGGCGGCGGACTCGGTCTTCGAGCGGATCACCCACGAAGAACTCTGGGCGTGCACGACGTGCAAGGCGTGCGACGAGAACTGCCCGGTCAACATCGAGATCCTCGACAAGATCCTCGACATGCGTCGCTACCTGACGCTGATGGAGAGCGAGTTCCCCGCCGAGCTGGGCGGTGCGTTCCGGGGCATGGAGAACAACGCCAACCCCTGGAACCTCAACAACGGCGAACGGGCCGACTGGGCCGACGGTCTCGATGTGGAGGTGGTCGACGCGGATGACCCGTTCGATCACGAGTACCTCTACTGGGTGGGCTGTGCCGGATCGTTCGATGACAAGAATCGCCGGGTGTCGGTGGCCACCGCCAAGCTGCTGCAGCGCGCTGGGGTCGACTTCGCCATCCTGGGCCCGGGCGAGAACTGCACCGGCGACAGCGCTCGGCGCTCGGGCAACGAGTACCTGTTCCAGATGCTCGCAGCGGAGAACATCACGGCGCTCAACGGCATGGGCGTCCGCAAGATCATCACCCAGTGCCCGCATTGCTTCAACACGCTGCGCAACGAGTATCCGCAGTACGGCGGGAACTGGGAGGTCATCCACCATGCCCAGTTCCTCGAACAACTCGTGGCCGACGGGCGTTTGGATCTCTCCGAGGCGCGGCTGGATGAGCGGGTCGTGTACCACGACTCGTGCTACCTGGGCCGCCACAACGACGTGTACCTGGCGCCGCGCAACGTCATCGGCAGCCTCGGCGGCGTGGAGATCGTGGAGGCCCCCCGCAACGGCACCAAGGGCATGTGCTGCGGGGCCGGCGGTGCGCGCATGTGGATGGAGGAGACCATCGGCACCAAGGTCAACGACGAGCGCTCACGCGAGCTGCTCGACACCGGCGCCGACCGCATCGCCACGGCGTGCCCGTTCTGCTTCATCATGATCGACGACGGCGTAAAGGGCCACGGTGTCGAGGACGACGAGGTCAAGGTGGCCGACATCTCCATCCACCTCATCGACGCCCTCGAAGCCGCCGACGACTGATCCTCGCCTTCGCGTGGGCAACTCGCCGCGAAAAGGCGCGAAAGGCCCAGCGACGATATGTCGCGGAGCGGCCACCGAACGACGCTCGATCGGTTTGGCGTAACATTTATGTCACGCTAGAGTGGGTCTCATGGCAAGGGCGCGCACCGGTGCAGAGCGGTATCTGCGAGACCGCAGGGCAGATCCAGATTACGAACGCGCCTACGACGCCGCGCGTCAGCGCATTGACCAGATCGACGGAATAATCCGAGCGCTCGACCAGCGCCGACGCAGCTTGCAGCTCAGCAAGGCCGAACTCGCTCGCAGGGCGGACTTGCGTCCGGAGGTGATCAGACGCCTCTTCTCCGCCGAGAGCCCAAACCCGACGCTGTCAACCCTCGTCGCCCTCGCAGGAGCGCTCAACCTCGAAATGACGGCGGCGCCGCTCGAAGAGAGCCGAGCTAGCTGAGGACCGTCCGGTTTCGCTCGAACGCGTCGCGGTACCGGCTCAAGTGGGCTTCAGTGACCTCCGCGAGCTAGGCCATGAAGTCTTGGCCGAGCGGGAGCCGTCCGCCGACATGACCATCGGGATGTCAGCGGATCACACATTTGCTCGTTCCGAAGTCACCAGAATCGGAAGCGATAGCTCATCTGCAAAACGGATTATCGACGGAGCATTGTGAGCTTGACCCAACTCAATGATCCGATGAACTGATTCCCTTACATGTATCTCGTCGCCTGCATGCACGTACTCAACGTGCTCTTGGGCGAGGACTCGCGAGGCCGCATTACCGATTGCCAAGCCCACGATCTTGACGCCATTGTGGTAAGTGAGGATCGCTGATCCCGAGAGCCCCTCAAGAATTGGGTAGGAGAGCGTCAGCCCCACATGACCGGTCGGCATCGCGTCCGAGACGTTTACGACGTTGCCCTTGAAGTAACCATGCCGTGTCTCCGTCCTGCTGCCTTCTGGGAGATAGTGCCCGAAGGTGTAGACATCGAGGCCCATCCGGATTTCGGGCGGCGACAGAATGGGAAGGTACTCGCGCTGGCCTCGCATCGAGTTCGAACTGATGTACGCAAGATCGAGCGTGCAATCAGTTGAGAATCGGACCGCGTCGACCGGACACAAGTGCTGCATCCCGTGATCGGCGACAGCGATTCGCTCGTCGCTGGCGAGTTCCACATCCACGACATGCCTCGCTGTCAGCAGTCCACCGCGTGGAGCTACCGGTATCGACATTCCCAAGTAACGGGCCGGAGCGCCCTTGCCGTCGACTCTGTAAATTTTGTAGAAGTACGGGGCGATATTCACGTGGCCCTCCATTGGGCCTGTTCCGTTTATGGGTTCGTCTGACTCGTCGCAGGGCCTGTCGGACGTGTGGCCAATCGGATCCGCTCCCGTAGCTCCGCGATGGTCAGCGGCCGTTTGCGCAGATGCACTACTGCATGACAGTTTGGGCACAGTGGGACAAGATCGCGCGGGTCGGGCGCTCGTGGGGCGTCCAGTTCGCTGAGCGGGATGACGTGATGGATGTGGATGAAACCCGCCGCAATCTCCCCGTAGGTAGCCGACATCTCTAGATCGCAGCCGAAGCAGGCAGTGCCATGGAGCTTCTTGGCCAGTGCTTTGTTCCGTGGGTCACGCTCGTACGAGTTGGCCCAGACACGACGCACTGTACCTTCGGGAGCGAACTCAAGCTCCTCTTCGCCGAGCACCACCTCTGGCGAATCGTCGCGGTCAAAGGAAATGCGATAGTGCGAGCTCTCGTCTTCGGGCGCGGTGATCGTGATCGAGTCCCCGGCCTGAAGGCCGTACTTCCCGACGAACGGCGTCGTATAGGTGACTCGCGACTCGCTTCGCTTTGCTCGGTGCTTGAACCGGAAGTCCCATTCGTGACCGTCCGGGTCGAGACACTTGAACCATCCGTCGTCGTCACCGCGGCCGAGTGGCGCGGGAAAGACCCGTGCGCCGTCTCGAACCGGAATCAAGATCCCACTCTGATGAGTGCTGCTCACGCCGACGTCAGTCCGTGAGAGCTTCTTCGTGAGACTTTCGGCAGCCATCGCAAACAGAAACTACAGAACGGCCACGCCATCATGGGCGGCATTTTCGGGCAGCTTGCCGAGCTCAGAATGCGTTGGCGACGTAGTCAGCTAGGTGCTCGACGACCGGGACCACGACGGCGTTGCCGAACTGGCGGTAGGCCTGTGTGTCAGAGACGGGGATCTGAAACGGTTCAGCGTCGAGGGCGTCGAAGCCCATGAGACGGGCGCACTCGCGGGGAGTCAGGCGACGCGGATTCTCGCCTACTTGGTCAACGAGGATCTCAGAGCCATCCTTGTAGTAGCGGGCCGACAGCGTGCGCGCCGTCCGCGATCCGTCAACCAAGCCGTAGCCGAAGCCGTTGCCCCGCTCGCGGTGCTTGGTGGCGTAGTCCTGCAGGTAGGTCCAGAGATGGTCAGACAGCGTGTATCGATCCGAGACTTGGCCGTCGTCGCCGAGGGTGTAGTGAGGCTCGGGTACCTCGCTGCCGTCCTCTGGATGCAACACCGTGTCGAGGAGCGGACCGTTCCCGACGTCGGGGATTGGCAGGTCGTCGAGATCCAAGGGCGTGCCGTCGCGCACTCCCAATATGAAGATGCGTTCTCGGTTCTGCGGCACCCACGCGCGGGCGTTGACGACGCGATGGCTGACTTCGTAGCCCAGTTCCTCACGCAGCACTCTGCAGATCGTTCGGAAAGTGCGGCCGCTGTCGTGGCTCACGAGGTTGCGTACGTTCTCCAGCAGAAACATCCTGGGACGACAGTGCTCCAAGATTCGAGCGACCTCGAAAAACAGCGTGCCTTGGGCTTCGCAGGCAAAACCGTGGGGGTGATCGAGAGCGTTCTTCTTAGACACTCCAGCAATGGAGAACGGCTGGCACGGGAAGCCGGCGAGCAGCACATCGTGATCCGGAACGTCGGACGCGGGAACCTCGCGGATGTCGCCAGCGATGTCCTCGTCGCCGAAGTTGGCGCGGTAGGTCTGCTGGCTGTACTTGTCCCACTCGCAGGTGAACACGCACTCCCCGCCAGCAGACTCAAAGCCTTTGCGCATGCCGCCGATCCCGGCGAACAGATCGACGAAACCGAAATCAGACGACGTAGCGGCTGCGGTGGCGACGGTCATGGCTTCTCCCTTGGATGCGCGCGTTTGTTCCAGGGTAACCGAACGGTGCGACACTTTGCGCGAGCGATGGTCACAGCATGCGGGGGGAGCGGTAGTTCTCGTGGTAGCGGCTGGGGGTGGGGCCGCGCTGGCCTCGGTACTTGGAGCCGAGCAGTTCGGTGCCGTAGGGATGCTCGGCCGGCGTGGTCATCTCCATGAAGCTGATCTGGCAGATCTTCATGCTGGGGTACAGCGTGATCGGCAGGTTGGCCACGTTGGACAGTTCGAGGGTCAGGTAGCCGTCCCAGCCGGGATCCACGAACCCGGCCGTCGTGTGGATGAGCAGCCCGAGACGCCCCAGCGACGACTTGCCCTCGATGCGTCCGACGAGGTCATCAGGCATCGCGACGCGTTCGAGCGTGGCGCCTAGTGCGAACTCGCCTGGGTGCAGGATGAACGCATCGCCGGCCGCGACCTCCACCTCCTCGGTCAGGTCGGTCTGATCCTCGACGACGTCGATGACCTGACGGGTGTGATTGCGGAACACCCGAAAGGTGGCGTCGAGCCGCAAATCCACCGATGAGGGCTGCACGGCGGCATCGCCCAACGGTTCGATGATGATGCGGCCCTTCTCGAGCGCTTCACGGATGCTCCAGTCCGACAGGATCACCCCACTCCCCCTCCGTCGTTGGCAGTCGGCGTGCGCCGCATCCGTCGCCGGGCGACCCTAGTGGCCGAGCATCGGATTGGACGCCCCCGGTCGCAATAGCACTGAATAGGCTCGGGCCTTCGCCAGCGGGTGTAGTTCAATGGCAGAACTTCAGCTTCCCAAGCTGATAACGGGGGTTCGATTCCCCTCACCCGCTCCGCATGGCTTCCAAGACCTGCTGCACTGCGACCAGCTGGGCCTTGGCTTCACAGGGTGGACGGAACTCCGCGTATCAGGTCGTGGGCGGCTGATGGTCGCCTGCAGTCGATTGGCCACCAGTTTGGGCGCGACACCAGAAGCTCTCGATCAGATCGTGGGCATCGCTCGCTGCCACAGTCGTTAGGCCAAGATCAGACGCCATCTCGGCATAGGGCACGGCCCAAGCATCTGCCATCGAAGGCAGGTTCGATCGCGGCAGGTGTTGGCGGCGCCGGGCGAAGGTCGCCTCGACCGCTTGTCGCAAGCGGTCATCCGGTTCAAACCCGTGCTCCACGAGCAGCACCAAGTCGACGAGATCCTTGACTCGCGTATTGGGTCGGTCGTCATAGCGCCTCAGGTACGCACTCAGCTTCTCGGCCCAATGCGTGCGGAGATCGATGACAGCCATCTCCACAACCGGCAAGCCGGCAAAGCCAAGCGCACGACCGAGTTCAACCCGTTCCGCTATGGCCGGCATCCCCTCGCCTGCGACGACATCGACGACAATGCTCTCGAACACTCGGCGGCCAAGCAGCGCGTCGACAGACAAACGCACCACGAGACCGCGGTCGGGAAGATCAGACAGCTCCCTGCGACGCGTGACACGGAACGAGAAGTAGTCGCCAAAGGGGTCTCCCACGAGATCCTCGAGCAGGCGGTCAGCCGGATCGCGATCGCTTGCCAGCGCGAGATCTATGTCTCGAGTCGAGCGCGCCTGCTCGGGCATACGGAATTCGAGCGCGGCGCCACCCTTGAGGATCCAAGCACAGTGATCGGCCACTGCCAACCGCGCTAGGAGGCGATCGAATGCGACGATCCGTCGGCGGCGGGAAAGGTCCTGTGCATCGTTCGACGCCTGCCGGAGTCGAGTCTCCAAGGCCGCTCGAAACGCCTCAGCGTCGGCATACCTCATGACCTCACCCTCGCCAAGAGTCGCTTACCCCGCTGTTGGTTCTCTTCGTCGAGCTCGTGAAATCGGCGTTCAAGTTGTCCCGCAGTGATCGCCCCGCTCGCAATCGCATCGGCAATGACGCCCTCCGCAAACTCTTCGTCGAAATGCGACTCGACCACATCGAGCGCCGTCCGCAGAGCGGTGGCAATCGCAGCGCCGTCGAGCACCGTCACGTCAGTCTCCGCAAGAGCTCGATAGTGGAGGACCACAGCCGGATCATCCATGCGGAACCCCGGTGGCACGCTGAGATGAACCTTGGCCGGGTTAGCGACACCGAATCCGTACGCTGCTGCCGCGGAGTCGTGCGATACGACTGCACGGTGCTTAGACCACAGCACCCATCGGACAAGCTCGTCGTTCACTCCAGCAGGCCACTCGGGAATCCGGAAGATCCCCCGGTCAATCCGGGCCCAGTTGCCGTGGTCAACGTGGTGCTTCTGCGCCTGATAGGAGTAACCAATATCCAGTGCTTGGGCTGCGGTGAAGTACCCGGCCTGGCCGGCGGCTAGGCGATATAGCGTCTGGCGAAGAGCTTGGCGGTTTCCAGGCATCCATCGATCCTATATCGAAACTGTAGTTCTACGGAATCAAACCTCAACATAATCTTTAGTTTCACGGGAACACATCAAGCCGCGTGCAGCTCCACTCACCCGCTCAACTCACCCCACCAGCAGCGTCGCGAGCGCCCAGATAGCTGCGACCAGTCCTACGAGTGCGAGCGGCACCGCCCGCCGTGCCGGCGCGCGCACCGGCTCTCCCCCACCGCCGTCACGCCGCGGGCGCACCATGGCCGCCACGTTGCCCACCAGCAGCGCGCCGCCCACTGCCAGCACGAGGTATGGGATGAGATCGTCGCCGAGGAACATCGTGCCGCCGCCGTCGGCGGCCAGCATGTGGGCAGCACTCAAGAAGCAGTCCTCGGCCATCGGTTACTCGTGCGCCATGTCGGCGAACAGCGTGTACTGCGGCATGAACGCCAGTCGCGCGGTGCCGGTGGGCCCGTTGCGGTGCTTCGCGACGATGATCTCCGCCATGCCTCGATCAGCAGTGTCCTCGTTGTAGATCTCGTCGCGGTAGATGAACATGACGATGTCCGCGTCCTGCTCGATCGAGCCCGATTCACGCAGGTCCGACAGCATGGGCCGCTTGTCGCTACGCGACTCCAGATTCCGGCTCAACTGCGACAGCGCCACAATCGGCGTCTCGAGCTCGCGGGCCAGGATCTTGAGGCCGCGTGAGATCTCAGCGATCTCCACCTGGCGGTTCTCGGCGTTCGCTCGCCCGCTCATGAGCTGCAGGTAGTCGACCACGATCAGCCCCAGACCACCCAGCCGGCTGCGCAGCCGCCGGGCCTTGGCACGAATCTCGGTGACGGTCACGTTCGGGTTGTCGTCGATCCACATCGGCGCGTCACCCAAGCGACCCACGCTGCGCGTGATGTGATTCCACTCGTCGGCGCGCAGCTGCCCCGTTCGCACCCGCGTGGCATCGACCCGTGCGTCGGAGGCCAGCAGCCGGCCCGTCAGCTCGGCATGGTTCATCTCCAGCGAGAAGAGCAGCACCGGCTGCTGCAATTCCAAGGCCACGCTGGAGGCCATCGTCAGCGCCAGCGACGTCTTGCCCATTGCGGGCCGGGCACCCACGACGACCAGCGACGACGGCTGGATCCCCGCCAGGATGCGGTCGAGCGAGGAGAAGCCGGTCGCCAAGCCGGAGAACGCATCGCCCCGCTCGTATAGCTCCTCCAGCCGGTCCAGGCTCTCGTCGAGCAAGTCGTGCAGGGACTGGGTGGAGTCGACAATTCGGCGCTCGGCCACGCTGAACACCAACGACTCTGCCTGATCGATGGCCGCAGCCGTGTCGTCGGGGCGGCTATGCGCAAGCTCTGAGATCTCCGACGAGACGGCGATCAAGCGGCGCAGCAGCGCGGTGTCTTCCACGATGCGCGCATAACGGTCGACGTGGGTGAGCGTCGGCGTGGCGGCTTCGAGCGCCAGCAGGCGATCGGCGCCCCCGGCCGCGGCGAGGTTGCCGCTGCGCTCGAGCTGATCGGCGACGGTCAAGCAGTCGACGGGCTCGGAGGAGACGTAGAGCGACTCGATCGCCTCGAACACGAGGCCGTTTGCGGGCACATAGAAGTGATCGACGGCGAGACGCTCAACAGCGGCGCCGATGGCATCATTCGAGAGCAGCATCGCCCCGAGCACCGATTCCTCGGCGTCGATGTTCTGCGGCGGCACCCGACCGCCGCCTCGGCGCGCGAGTTCGGTCGGCAACTCGGCGAGACTCATCGCCCGCGATCCTGCCGTGCGGACCCTCTGGAACGCTTGGGCACATCACTGGGATTTCCGGTGGAAATCAGCCTGGCCACGTGTGTACAAGCCGCCGTTTTTCCACAAGCACCACTGCGAGGTACGGCCATGGCGCCATCGCACCAGGGGGGTGTGACACGAATATCGGCGATGCCGCAGTGGCGGCACCCGCGCGGCGCCTGACTAACTCAGCGCGACGACCTCGACGTTGAAGGTGAACGACACGTCAGGGTGCAGCTCTGCCGAGACCTCGTGCGTGCCGATGGTCCGGATCGGCGCCTCCATCGTCAGCTTGCGGCGGTCGACCTCGGCGCCCGTCCGGGCCGTCATCGCCGCCGCGATCTCCGCGGTCGTGACCGATCCGTAGAGATGCATCCCCGAGCCAGCCCGGGCAGCAATGGTTACACCGTCCGCGACCAGTTCCTTGGCGACACGCTCGGCTGTGTCGCGCTCGCGCAGATCACGCGCGGACCGCGCTCGGGCCATGGCCGCCGCCTGGCTGACGGTGCCGTCGGTCGCTCGCAAGGCGAGCCCACGCGGTATCAGGTGGTTCCGGGCGAACCCGTCGGCCACGTCGATCACCGATCCGGCAGTGCCGACCCCGTCGACATCGCTGCGCAGCACGACCTTCATGCCTGCTCCCCTGCCACCGCAGCAGGTGCTGGTGAAACGACCTCGTCGCGATGCTCGTCGACCACGTCATCGTGGTGTTCCCGCTCGTCGCCCGGCGGGCCATCTGCTCGGTCAGCAGGCGGGCGGCGGTCGTCGCCCGGCCGCTGGCCGCGTCGCTTGTCACCGCGCCGCTGCGTCATCGGCCGGCGCGCGTACTCGATCAAGGCCATCTCCCGGGCTGTCTTGATCGCTCGCGCCACCTCGCGCTGCTGCTGGCGATTGTTCCCTGAGACGCGCTGAGCCCGGATCTTGGCTCGCTCAGAGACGAACGACCTGAGCAGTTCGACGTCCTTGTAGTCGACGTAGGACACCCCAGCTGTGGTGAGCGGGCTGACCTTGCGCCGACGCGGGCGGCTCCGCAGATCTTTCGCGCGGGCCCGACCGGTTCGCTTGCGTGGTGGCATTAGAACGGTTCCTCCTCAGGTGACTGCTGTGGTGCGCTGTCGCCGGACTCCCAGGTGCCGCCGCCGCGGCGCTCGCGGGGTCCGCCCCCGTCGCCGGCCGGGCCTCGCGGGATCCGGGTGATCTCGGCAGTCGCCCAGCGCAGCGATGGCGCAATCTCGTCGGCAACGATCTCTACAACGCTGCGCTGGTCGCCGTCTGGTGTCTCCCAGCTGCGCTGCTCGAGCCGCCCGGTGACGACCACGCGGTTGCCCTTGGCCAGCGATTCGCTGACGTTCTCGGCAAGTTCGGCCCAGCAGACGACGTTGAAGAAGCTGACTTGCTCCTCCCAATCGTTCGTCTGGCGGTTCATCCACCGCCGGTTCACGGCTACGCCGAGCACTGCCCGGGCGCGGCCGGTCTGGGTGAATCGAAGTTCAGGATCGCGGGTGAGATTGCCCACCACGGTGATGGTGTTGTCAGCCATGACGCCTCCGCTTAGTGGCTGTTGGTCGACCCCTCGTCGAGCAATCCGCGCCGCTGCGCTTCGTCGTCGGGGAGTCGGATGAGCTTGTGGCGGACGACGTCGTCCGCTATCCGCAGGTACCGCTCAACTGGGTCCATCGCTCCGGGCTCAGCCCGCAGCTCGATCACCGAGTAGTAACCGCGTGTCTTGTGGTTGATCTCGTACGCAAAATCACGCAAACCCCAGAAATCGAACGAGGCCACCTCGCCGATCTCTGAAATGCGGCCTTGGACTTCATCCATGGCCTTGCGGGCTTCAGCGTTCTCCAGGTCACCATCGCAGATGACCATCAGCTCGTACGCGCGCAATTGGGGGCGACCTCCTGTGGACCCGCCGGGGCGGGGCCCCTTGCGGGGCAGGGATATGTTCTTGCACCCACCCTGCGAACCCGGCCCCAATGAGCAGGCTCGCTGCAAGCGTCGCTGACGCCTGTGGCTGGACGAGCACGCAAATGCCCGTGGTGCGCTCGCAACGCTAGGCGCGGCACTCGCCGATCACACCCTGAATTACTGGCGCGCCGGCTCTGAGAGCGTGCGCGGATTGGCGCACCTTCTCGTCGTACTGCCATCATTTCCCGCTCTTGTTCCCAGTTTCGATTGGATTCGGGCTCACGGGCCGCTCGGGCCACGGGGCTCAGCCTTTAGGGCGGATGCTGCAAGGGATCCAGCACCGCCGCGAACAGCTCACCGGTCGCCGGTGCAAGTTCGATCCCGGCTGTGGGGAGCCTCGAAGTGATCCGCACCGCGGCGCTGTAGTGCGTGGTCCATCCAGCGAACCATGCGTCGCCCGTGCCTGTCGAAACCGCGGCTCGGCCGAGCGCCGGTACACCGGACGGCAGCGTGAGCGAGTCCATGCCGGCACGCAGCTCGGTGATCGACGTCGCTGCGGGAACCAGGGTGCGTTCCATCAGCCATCGATCCGTGTCGCGGTCGGGCAGCGACCGACTCGGCGGGATGTCGCTCGTTTCGAGCACGATCCGCGAGGTGCGCCTTTCCCCGCCGGTGGCAATAACGCTGAACGCCGCCGCAACCTGCGACACGTCGCCGGCGAGCGGGACGGTGACGGCGGAGATCCCGTCGTCGACGTCATCGCCGATCCACGCCCCCAGGGCGTCTGCCGCCGGGCCGAGCAGATCGCCGAGCGGCCGCGGTCGCAACCCGGCTTCGATGTCCACATTGCCTGCCGTCGGGGCGCTGGCGGCGCTCACGAGCACCCGCACATCGCCGCTGCGGTCCAGCACCGCGACTTCGGCGCCGGCGGCAGAGCTGGCTGTGCTGTCGAGCTGGGCACGAACGGCTTGTACCGCGGCGCGCTGGGCGGGCACGTCGACGCTCGTCGTGACGTGCAGCCCGCCGGTCACCACTCGATGAATGCCGTACCGCTCGACGAGCTGGACATACGCCTGCCCTACTGCCGCCGTCAGGCCAGCCTCAGCGATGAGCATCCGGACGAACCCACCCGCCGCAGCGTCGAGGGCGCCGTGGTCTGGGGTGCCATGGTCAGGGGCGCCCGGTCCGGCCGCGCCCACGCCGAGAGCGGCCGCTGGACGGACGCCGGCAGGGACCGGCTGGGATCGCCCCGTTGCCAATTCGTCGGAGGTGAGCATGCCGTGTTCGTACATGGTCACCAGCACCCGGTCGCGATCTTGCCGGGCCGACCGGTACCGGTCCTCGGCAGGACCCGACACTGCATCGACGCCCCAGGGAGCGTCGACGAGCGACGCGATGTAGGCCGCCTGGGTCACGGTGAGGTCCGAGGCGGGGACGCCGTACCAAGCGTTGGCCGCGGCATGGACTCCGTAGGCACCACGACCCAGGTACACGATGTTGGCGAAGCGCTCGAGAATCTCCGGCCGGCTGAGCTGGCGACCCAGCCTCAGCTCTGCCAGCAGCAGGCGGGCCTCGCTCGCAGCGTCGTCGTGAGGATCGTGGACGGTCTCGAGATACCTGCGCATGATCCCGTCGCGCGCCAGATCCGGTTCCCCCCAGAGTCGCCGCAGCGCAGCGGCGTATGTCCCGGCATCGACGCCGTCACGCTCCAGGAAGCTCGGGTCCAGCACCGCAACCAGGGCATCGACGAGCGCAGGTGCCATGTCCTCGAGGCCCAGCGATGCGTGCGGGACGCTGGGGCCGATCTCGGCAATCGGTGTCCCGTAGCGGTCATAGAGCACGCTCGGCGCCACCGTCGCGTGCTGCGGTGGCGAAGGGAGATTGTCCAGCAGCCGGCTTCCGGTGCCTGCTGCAATCGCCAACGCCAGCACAAGCCACAGGAGCCATCGAGCCCAGCGCTGGCGAGCGGGCATCCGGCGCAGAGTACCGCGAATTCGCTGACTGCTTGGGAGCGGGACTCGGCGGTTGCAACCGATTTGTACCCTCGACGCAGTGACATCGAACCCGGCGGGATCGACTTCGGCCCGTGGGCTCGAGCCGGGCACACACGTGCTGAGCGACGATGACCGGCGAGAGCTCCTGGAGCGAATCGAACCGCTGGCGGCAGCGTTCGCCGACGCGGGATACCGGTTCTTCCTCGTCGGAGGGCTTGTCCGCGATGCGCTGCTCGGTCACGGCCTGACCGGCGACATCGACATCACGACGGACGCCATCCCGGATCGGATTGCGGAGCTCGCAGCGGGCTGGGCAGACACCGTCTGGGACCAAGGGAAGCGCTTCGGCACCATCGGCGCTCGGCGCGGCAGCACGACCGTAGAGATCACCACCCATCGGGCCGAGTCCTACGACAGCGGCTCACGCAAGCCGCACGTGCGCTTCTCCGACGATGTCGCCACGGATCTGAGCCGGCGCGACTTCACCGTCAACGCCATGGCGATCGAACTCCCGGGCTGGGCGCTGCTCGACCCGTTCGACGGCTTGACGGATCTAGCGGCCGGAGTACTGCGCACGCCATCGCCGCCAGAGGGCTTGTTCGCCGACGACCCGCTGCGAATGCTGCGAGCGGCCCGGTTCTGTGCGCAGCTCTCGCTCATCGCTACGTCCGAACTCGTCGCGGCAGTGCGCAGCTCGCGCCCGCGGCTGGCCATCGTGTCGCGCGAACGCATCCAGGCTGAGCTCACGAAGCTGCTCGAACTGCCTCAGCCCTCTGCCGGTGTCCGCTTCTTGTATGACACGGGTCTGCTGGGAGATCTTCTGCCGCCATGGCGGCATGCCGATGCCGCGGTGCCGGCTGCCGCGCTGGACGACGTTGCTGATCTCAGCGATCTGGTCGCCCTGCGCTGGGCCATCCTGCTGGGACCCGTGTGCGACGAAGCAGCCGCGACCCGATGCCTGTCTGCGCTGCGCTGCGACAACGCGACCCGCAGGAAAGCTGCAGCGATCCTCCGCGCAGCCCGAGCACTCGAGGTCGCAGCCGCGACCGCAACCGCATTGGGCGACGACGCAGCTTGGCGAATGACCGCACGGCAACTGATCGCTGATCACGAGCCGGAGCTGGACGCTGCCGCCGCCAGCCTGGCTGCGTGGGGTCGGGCCGTCCACGAGCCATTCGCCTCATTGCTGGCCGAGGTTCGAGCAGACGAAGGTGCCAGTCTCCGACATCTGCCGATCGACGGTCGGCGCGTCATGGAAGTGCTCGGAATCTCAGGTCCGGCAGTCGGCGAAGCTCTGGAATGGCTGCGCATCCAGCAGATCGAACGCGGCCCACTGGACGCCGACGAGGCCTGCCGACTGCTCACAGCCCGGAACCAGGGCCGGGAGCACTAGGGGCCGGGGACATTTGAGCCCGCGCACTAGCGTGAGCCGCGTGGCGCTCCAGCCTCGCATCGCACCCGAGCCCGCCCCGGCTGTTCCCGGATCGGTTGACTACCGGCTCAGGCGGCGACGCCTGCTCGCAGATGTGGAAGCGGGCCTGGTGTCGCGTGCCGAGGCATGCGATGCCCACCCCGACCTGCTGCGAGCCGCTCGCAACGCTGCCCCGCCGCTCGGCCGTCGCTGCCCGCTGTGCCCCGACGGCGACTTGCGGATTGTCGGCTACGTCTTCGGCCCGCGCATGGGTAGCGGGGGCAAGTGCGTGCTCTCGGACGCAGAACTCCAGCGTGTCGCCCAGCGCAACGGCAACTTCATGGCCTACGAGCTCGAGGTGTGCCCGGAGTGCGGCTGGAATCACCTCATCCGGAAGTACCCGCTCGGCGCCGGCTGATCTGGCGCGCGGCTGCGGCTGCGGCGGCCCGGTGGCAGCAGTGAGAGTTTCTGGCATCCTCCGATGAGTCCTGACCGGCGAATTCAGTAGGTGACGATGAAGTTTGAGCTTGGCGACCGCGTGATCTACCCCCACCACGGTGCGGCGGAGATCATGGCCCGGGAGCAGCGAAACGAATTCGGCGAGGCCCGCGAGTACCTCGTGCTCAAGACCGCGCACGGCGACCTGACGGTGAAGGTGCCCGCCGACATGGTCGACGAGGTCGGCATGCGGCCACCGATCGACACCGATGACGTCGAGGATCTCTTCGAGCTGCTCGCAAAGAAGGACGTCCGCGAGCCGGCCAACTGGAGCCGGCGCTTCAAGAATCACCAGGAGAAGCTGAAGTCCGGCGATATCTACCAAGTCGCCGAAGTAGTCCGGAACCTCGCACTGCGCGAGAACGCCAAGGGTCTCTCGGCCGGCGAGAAGTCCATGCTGGAGAAGTCCCGCCAGATTCTCGTGTCGGAACTGTCCATCAGCATGGACGTCACCGAGGACGAGGCCCGTCAGCAAGTGGAATTGCGGCTCGCCGGCTGAGCGGGCAGCGATCGGGCGCCACCATGCGCCGACAGCAGGGCGCCGCGGCGGCAGCAGCCGGCATCGGCGTCTCACGCCTGTCAGGTCTCGCTCGCACAGCGCTCGTCACCAACGTTCTCGGGATCGGCACCATCGGCGATGCGTTCGCGGCAGCGATGCGCATCCCGAATTTCCTCCAGAACCTGCTCGGCGAGGGTGCCCTGTCGGGAGCATTCGTTCCCGCCTACAGCTCGCTGACCGAGCGCGATGAGCGCGCCGCGGGTCGATTGGCCGGCGCCATCGCCACGTTCCTGGTCGCGGTCACCGCGACTGCCGCGCTGATCAGCATCTTTGCCGCACGGCCCTTGGTGCGGCTCATCGCCTGGGGATTTGTGGGCGAGCGGTTCGAGCTCACGGTCACGCTCGTGCGCATCACGGTGTGCGGCACGGCACTAGCGGTGCTCAGTGCATGGTGCTTGGGGGTGCTCAACAGCCACCGTCGCTTCTTCCTTTCCTATGTGGCGCCGGTGGTGTGGAACGCGACCCAGATCGCCGTGTTGGTCGGCGTGCTCGCATGGGGGGTGGCGGGCGCCGACCGCGCGACCGCATTGGCCTGGGGCGTGACTGCAGGCGCAGCGGCCCAGGTGCTCGTGCAGTTGCGGGGTGTCTGGCGGGCCGACCCGCGGATCTCCCTGAACTTCGGTTGGAGGGAGCCGCACGCCGCCGGGGTCATCAAGCGGTTCGGGCCTGCGGTGGCCGGTCGCGGGGTACTGCAGATCTCGGCCTTCCTGGATCTCGCGCTGGCCTCACTGCTCAGCGTGGGAGCCGCAGCAGCGATGGCCGCTGCGCAGACGCTGTACCTGCTGCCCCTGAGCCTGATCGGCACCAGCATCGCCGCCGCCGAGCTGACCGAGCTGAGTCGGATCCGGGAACCCGCCACGATTGCCGAGCGCACGTCTGCACGCCTGTGCGCGACTGCCTTCGGCGTCTCTGGGGTGGTGGCGATCTACTTCGCAGCCGGCGGACCGCTCACCGACTCGGTGTTCAATCTCGCCGGGCTGCGAACGGCAATCGCGGAGGACGACATCACCCTGATCGCCCTCGTGCTCGGTGCCTACTCGCTCGGACTGGTGCCGCTCGTGGCATCGAGGCTGTGCCAGAACGTCCTGTTCGCCGCGCGCGACACGCGCACGGCGGCCACTATCGCAGCGATCCGGCTGGCTGTCTCGCTGGCAGTCGGCGCGGCACTGATGCTGCCGCTGGACCGGGTGCTCGTGCTCGAGGGCGCCCTCACCGGATTCGGCGACATCGACCTGTTCTCGCTGGAATCCACGTGGTCGCTGCTGGATTCGGGGATCCGCTCAGATCCTGCACTGCCCGCCCGGCTGGGCGCGGTAGGTCTGGCGCTCGGTGCGGCGTTGGGCGCCTGGGTCGAACTGGGCTTGCTGCGTCGAGCGGTCATGCAACGCCGTCCCGCGCGGGCTGGCATGCCGACGGCGGCCGACTGGCCGGCGGGGCGGCTGTTCGGCGGCGCGATTGCGCGTCACCTGGTGCCAGCGGCTGTGACATTCGTTGTCGGTCTGGGGGTCACGCTCGTGCTGGCACCAGTGCCTTCCGTACTGCGAGTCGCGGTTGCCGGCGTGACCATGGCAGGGCTTCACCTTGGCTGCGGACTGGCGCTCCGGTTGCCTGCGGCCCGAGCACTAACTTCGCAACTGTCCCGCGTGGCCCCGAAGCGCGCGCAACGCTCGCACGACGCCACGCACACTGACACCCGCCCCGAACCCGACGAATCCCCCACCGACGACAGCGAAAGAAACTGAGCCGCAATGACAGCGCAAGCCCCAGTGCACATCATCACCGACAGTTCCTGCGACCTCAGCGAAGAGGTCGCTGCAGGCCTTGGCATCACGGTGGTCCCGTTGGAGATCCGGTTCGGCATGCAGTCATTCACCGATCGCGTCGAGCTCAGCACGGCCGACTTCTGGATGCGCTGCCGGACCAGCGAGGAGCTGCCGTCCACCGCCGCGCCCTCCCCCGGTGCCTTCGCGCAGGCATACCAGCGCGCCGCTGACGCCGGCGCGAGCGAAGTCGTCGTGGTCACGCTGAGCGGGGACCTCTCGGCGACGATCGAAGCCGCTCAACAGGCGGCATCGGAGCCCCCGAGCGGGCTCACCTGCCATGTGGTGGACAGCCGAACGGTCAGTGCCGGCCTCGGGCTGCTGGTCATCGCTGCCGCGGAACTTGCCGCCACCGGCGCCGACGGATCGCAGATCGCCGATGCCGTACGGGCCTCAGCGCAGCGAGTCCGCGTTCACGCCGCTCTGGACACGTTGGAGAATTTGCGCAAGGGCGGCCGCATCGGCGCTGCGCAATCGCTGCTGGGCTCGGTGCTGTCGATCAAGCCCCTGATCACCGTCACCGACGGCCGCGTCGAGCCGGCGGGCAAGCAGCGAACACGCACTCGCGCACTCGCGCACCTGGTCGACCTGGTGGCAACAGAGGGCCCGAACATCTCGGTGATCGCGGTGATGCATGCGGACTGTGACGATGTCGACGATTTTGTGGCGCGGATCGCGCCGCTCACTGACACTGAGCCCAGGGTGATGCTGATCGGTCCCGTCGTCGGAGCACACGCGGGTGTCGGCACCATCGGCGTGGTCTTCATCACGAAGGAGTGACCGACACCGGCTCGAACGAACGGTACGAGCGGCACGAACTGCTGCAGCCGGGCGCAGTCGAGACGTGGTCCGGATTGGATCGCACGCTCAATCGACCGGTCACGATCCGCCGGGCAACCGCCGACAGCGAGATCGGTCACCGCCTGCGCCTGCAGGCCAAGGCACTGGCGCGTGTCGAGCACCATGGCCTGCTGCACATCCTCGATACCTACGACGAAGCGGATCACTTTGCGATCGTCACCGAGCAACTGCCCACCAGGATGCTCACTGAGGAACTCGCGGCACCCAATGGAGACACCAGGCGTCTGGCTGCAACCGAGGCGATCCGCGTCGTCATCGCGGTAACTGAGGCGCTGGCCGTTCTGCACAGCGCGGGCTTCGCCCACGGTGGCGTCGATGCTGAGTACATCGGGTGGCGCGCCGAGGTGGGCTGGGTCATTCTCAACGGCCCGCCCACCGACGACGCCGTCACCATTCCCGCGACACGGCGTACTGATCTGGCTTCGATCGCTGTGCTCGCGCACCGACTCATTGTCGGAGCAGCACCTCAGCGGCGACCCGATGGCACCTGGGAACTTGACCCTGTCGTGCCCGATGTCGTGGCGCCGGTGCTCGCACGGGCCATCAGCGCTTCGGACCCATGGCCCGATGTCCCATCGATGCTGCTCGCACTGCGTTCGGTCGTCGACGAACTGCCGGCGGCCGACGGCACCGGCGCCGATCGCAGATCGGTATGGCAGGCAGAACGGCACTGGTTGGCGCCCGTCGGCATTCTGGTAGCCGCAGCGGCCACGCTTGTCGGGGTCGCCGTGGTCATCGGGCAGCCATCCGAACCGGCCCCGGAAGCATCGCCGCCCCCCGTGACCGCGGCCCCGGACGCAGGTACGCAGCCGGTCGTCACCGTCGTGCCGTCGGCAACCGTCGTCGCGACCGCTGTGACCGTCGCGCCGCAGACTGTGCCGACCGCCGCGCCGGCACCGACGACGACCCAAGTTCGCCGCGTACCGATCCTGCTGGAGTCCATCACCGACTTCGATCCGGCCGGCGACGACCGGATCGAGCATCCCGAGCGCCTCATCTTCATCAACGACGGCGATCCGGGCACCGGCTGGAGCACCGCGCGCTACAACACCCGCGACTTCGGCGGGCTCAAGGACGGCGTCGGGCTGATCGTCGTGCTGTACGGCGACGAGCCACACTCGGTCGAGCGCCTGCTGATCGACTCTCCCACCGTCGGGTGGTCCTTCGAGCTGTACGCATCGAGCGAGCGCAATCGCACGCTGATCGATTGGGGAAGCCCGGTCGCAACAGCGCAGGACATCACGGGTTCGACAACGCTCGAGGTGCCATCTGCCGAGGCCGCTGCCCTGCTCGTGTGGATCACCGATCTCGGTGACGAGTTGCCCAACGGCGGGCATCGGGTCACCGTGTCCCGGATCGAGGTCGCCACCACGAGCAATGCCACCGAAGCACCCCCCAGCACCGACGCCGTAACCCCCTAGCGGCGACCGCAAAACTTCTTTCTCTCCGCTCTTGTTCGCCGGCGCTCACGGGCCGCTCGGGCCACGGCTTCGCCCTGTGCCTCCCGCTCTTGTTCGCCGGCGCTCACGGGCCGCTCGGGCCACGGCTTCGCCTCTGGCTCAGCCTCTAGGCTTCCGCCGATGATCTCGAAGCGCTCGAAGGGCTCCGGCGAGACGCCCGACGACAGCATCGACGCAGCCGTCGCTCGGTTTACCGATGCCGTCGATGCAGTTCGCGCCCGGACGAGCGGACCGCTGATCACGGCTACGCGAGGGCTGGTGTACGGCCTGGTCATCGTCACCGCGGCGGTGGGTGTCGTGGTGCTGGTGGCCATTGCGGCGATCAGGGCACTCGATATCGCGGTGCCGGGCGACGTGTGGTCTGCGCACCTGATCGCCGGCGGCATATTCGGCGGTGCCGGAGCATGGGCGTGGTCCAAGCGGCGACCGCGTACGGCGAGGGAAGCATGAGCAGCGGCGCCGGATCTCCTGACGCCGCGCCGCGCGACGTGATCATCGTCGGGAGCGGCCCGGCCGGTCTTACCGCAGCCATCTACACCGCTCGAGCAAGCTTGCAGCCGCTCGTGATCGAGGGCGAGCCGTCCTCCACCAGCGACCAGCCGGGCGGGCAGCTCATGCTGACCACCGATGTCGAGAACTATCCCGGATTTCCAGACGGTGTCCTGGGTCCTGACTTGATGGCCGGCTTCCGGGCTCAAGCAGAACGCTTCGGTGCCGAATTCCTCACTGCCAAAGCCACCAAAGTCGATTTAGGCGAACAGCCGTTCTCAGTCTGGGTTGGCGACACGTGTTATCGCAGCCGCACGGTGATCGTGTCCACCGGAGCGCAGAGCTTGTTGCTCGAGCTGCCCAATGAGGAGCGCCTCATCGGTCACGGTGTGTCCACCTGTGCCACCTGTGACGGCTTCTTCTTCCGGGGTCAGGAGATCGCGGTGGTGGGCGGCGGCGACAGCGCACTCGAAGAGGCCACCTTCCTGACGCGTTTTGCAGCAAAGGTGTACGTCGTGCATCGACGCGACGAGTTGCGCGCTTCGAAGATCATGCAGGATCGAGCCTTCGCCAACGAGCGGATCGAGTTCTTGTGGAACCGGCAGGTGGTGGAGATCCTCGGTGACGAGCGCCTCGAGGGCGTCATGCTCGAGGACACACAGACGAAGCAGCGTTCGCCGCTCGACATCTCAGGCCTGTTCATCGCGATCGGGCATCGACCGAACACCGAGCTGTTCGCGGATTGGCTCGACCGCAAGCCCAACGGCTATCTCGTGACCGAGGCTGGCAGCGCTCGCACGAACATCGAGGGCGTCTTCGCCTGCGGCGACGTGCAAGACGACTACTACCGCCAAGCAGTGACAGCCGCCGGCTCGGGCTGCCAAGCTGCCATCGACGCCGAGCGCTGGCTTGAAGCCCAAGGTCACTGAGACTCAGACGTCAACCGCCGTCAGACGAGACCGCAGCGGTAGCCTCGCGGCAACCACGAGACGAGGAGCCAGCGATGGCCGAAGGCATTTCCACCTTGGATGACAGCACGTTCGACGAGACGGTCGGCAGTGCTGACAGCCCTGTGCTGGTGGATTTCTGGGCCGAATGGTGCGGACCGTGCAAGATGATCGCCCCCATTCTCGAGGAGATTGCCTCGGAGCACGACAACATCCGCATCGCCAAGGTCAACGTCGACGAGAGTCCCGACTTGGCCATGCGCTACCAGGTGATGAGCATTCCGACGCTCATCATGTTCCGAGACGGCGAACCGGCTAAGCGTCTCGTCGGCGCCAAGCCGAAGAGTGCCCTGCTGGCTGAGATCGGCGAGTTCCTCTGATCCGACCGTTCGGCGTCGGCGCGGCAGGTCCGCACGTTCGAGACCTCCAGCATCGGCTGACCGCGACTGGTCACTGGCACGGCCCGATCACCGGCATCTTCGACTCGGCAACTGCCGAGTCCGTCAAGGCATTCCAGGCGCAGCGCTCGATCGATGTCGACGGCATCTGCGGCCCCGAGACATGGGGACTGCTGATCGAGGCGGGCCAGCGGCTGGGAGATCGCTTCCTGTACCTGCGCACTCCGCACCTGCGGGGCGATGACGTCGCCGAGGTGCAACGGATGCTCAGCACGCTGGGGTTCTCGGTCGGACGCATCGATGGGATCTGGGGTCCGCTGACCGCAGCCGCGCTCGCCGATTTCCAGACGAATATGAGCTTGGGCGGTGACGGCGTCTGCGGCGGCCGAACCTTGCAGACACTGCAGCAGCTCGTGCGACCGCTCGGCGACGCATCGGTCGTCGCCCACATCACCGAGCGGCAACGCTTGGAATCCGCCGGCGGCCAGTTGATCGGACGGCGCATCGCCGTGGGTGAAGCCGGCGGTCTCGAGCCCGTCACCGCGTCGGTGCGGCGCGAGATCGGGCGCGACGGCGCCGAGGTGCTGACCGTTCACCATCCTGACTGGTCAACGCAAGCCGCGCAGGTCAACCGATTCGGTGCAGCCGTCTACATCGGTTTCGAGGTCAAGCCAGCCGCGCCCTCGGTCAGCTACTTCCAGGGTCGTCACTTCGTGAGCCGCGCCGGCCAGAAGCTCGCCACCGACATCGCGGACGGACTGGAACCAATGTTCGGCTCCGTTGAAACGAACGGCATGGGGCTCCCCATGCTGCGTGAGAGCGCCATGCCCGCCGTGCTGTGCAGGTTCGAGCGCATCGACGCTCTGCTTGAACAAAACCGGGAAGTGGCCGACGTCGTGGCCCAGTCGACCCGCGATCTGCTCGCTGATCAGCCTGCAGCCTGACCTCGACGCAAGTTTCTCCCCACGTTGTCCACAACTAGTGGACAACAAGTTCAGATTGAGGCTACGAATCTCGGCGCCAACGCCTCCGTCATCGGTAGCTTGAGTCGGTCGGCATACACCACTCAACCTTCGAGGGTCGCTTGAAAGTTGGCGGTCAGCGCCTCGTAGAGCCGGCCGAGATCTTCCATATCGGCGAATCTGATGACAATCTGACCCCCCTGGCGGCCGAGTTGCACCTCGACGGCAGTGGTGAGGGCGGCGGCCAAGGCCGACTCGACCTCCAACACTGCTGCCGGACGGTCCTCGACAGCAGGGGTCGGCGCAGCGGGTTCGTCGATTGGCTGACCCGGCGCCGACTCGCGTTCAGACGGTGCGCCGAGAGATCGGACTTCCTCCTCCACCGTGCGCACTGACCAGCCTTCATCGACCGCGCGCTCGGCGAGCAGCTCGAGTTCGACAGGGTCGTCGCATCCGAGCAGCGCACGGGCGTGCCCGGCGGAGAGCTCTCCATCCAGCAGGTAACGCTGCACACTGACCGGCAACGACAAGAGCCTGAGTGAGTTGGTGACCGTCGCACGGCTGCGACCCATGCGACGTCCGAGCTCATCGTGGGTGACGCCAAAGTCATCGATGAGCTGCCGGTACGCAGCCGCCTCTTCCAAGGGATTGAGATCTGCCCGGTGAACGTTCTCGATCAGCGCGTGGGTCAGGCTGGTCTCGTCGTCCGCGGCGCGCACGACGACCGGAATCGTGTCCAAGCCGATGCTGCGCGCCGCCCGCCAGCGCCGCTCGCCCGCGATGATCTCAAAACGGCCGACAATGCCCGTCTCGCGCACGACGATCGGCTGCAAGACCCCGATCTGGCGAATTGAATCGGCCAGGGTGTCCAGTGCCGCAGTGTCGAAATGCTGTCGGGGTTGGAGCGGATTGACTTCGACGGCCGAGACGGGCACCTCGCGGTAGGCCGATTGGCCGGTCGGGATGAGTGCGCCGAGCCCCCGCCCGAGCCCTCGTTGGGCATTCATGTGGGGGCTCCCTCGCGACTGATCGACCAGACGCCGCTCGGATCTGCCTGCTCATGTTCCCGGCCCTCATTCGAACCGGGATCATGAGCCGTGCGGGCACCGGCTGCCTCCGCCTGGCCGCCGCGCTCATGAATCTCCCGGGCGAGTTCTCGGTAGGCCACGGCGCCACGGCTGTTGGGCGCGTACACCGTCACCGGCTGCCCCACGCTCGGGGCTTCAGACAAGCGCACCGTCCGCGGGATCACCACCCGGCACACCCGATCACCGAAGTGCCGCCGAACATCAGAGACCACCTCCGCCGCAAGCCGTGTCCTGGCGTCGTACATCACCATGACGATGGCACTGATAACGAGGGCGGGATTGAGACCCTGGCGCACCATCTCGACGTTGTGGAGCAGTTGGCCCAGCCCCTCGAGCGCGTAGTACTCGCACTGGACTGGCACCAGGATCTCGACTGCCGCACTCAACGCGTTGACGGTCAACAGTCCAAGCGACGGCGGGCAGTCGATGAAGATGTAGTCGTAGCCGTCAGCGACCGGGGCGAGAGCGTGCCGGAGTTTCAACTCGCGACTGAAGGCCGACACGAGTTCTATCTCCGCGCCAGACATTTCTAGCCGTGCCGGCGCCACATCGAAGTGCTCGATGCCGGTCGGTTGGATGCAGTCGACGATTTCTGCTGTGCCGAGCAGTACCTGGTACATGGAAGTGTCCACCACACGCGGGTCGATGCCGGCGCCAGTAGCGGCATTGCCTTGCGGATCCATGTCGACAAGCAGCGTCTTCTGGCCCAGATCGGCGAGTGCCGCACACAGATTGACGGCTGTCGTCGTCTTGCCGACGCCGCCTTTCTGGTTCGTCACCGCAATGATCCGACCCATGCAGTCTCCGTTCATTGACGCCTGAGGGTCAGCGTAGGCCAGTCGTCGACCCGCTGCGGGGCCGCAGTGTTTCACGTGAAACATGCCAGGGCCCGAGCGGCCCGTGAGCGACAGCGAACAAGAGCGGGGCGCCAGGGCCCGAGCGGCCCGTGAGCCCGTATCCAATGAGGACGGGGAACAAGAGCGGGGCGCCAGGGCCCGACCGGCGCGGCCTGCTGATGTGCATCGTTCGTCGGGTACGGTTCCACGCATCATGGCGGCGGCAGAAGAACGCCTCGTTGCCGTGCTCAGGTACGGTCAACAACAGGGCTTTCTGGGCCCGGGTGACCTCCTGGCCCACGTGGAGCACGCACGAGCTCATCACGCGGCGGCTCGACCGATGTCCGGTCAGCGCTGGTGCGATCTCGGGAGCGGTGGGGGAGTGCCCGGACTTGTGATGGCGCTGGAGCAACCCAATATCGACTTCGTGCTGCTGGATCGGTCCCAGCGACGGGCAGATTTCCTCGAAATTGCTGTTCAGGACCTCAAGCTCGCTGATCGTGTCACGATCGCGCTCGGCGATGCCGCCGAGCTCGCTCACCTCCCCCAACATCGCCATGTCTATGACGGCGTCGTCAGCCGGGCGTTCGGTCCTCCAGCCGCGGTCGCGGAGTGCAGTGCCGGCTTGTTGCGCGCCGGCGGCAGACTGGTGGTCAGCGAGCCGCCCGGATGTGGTGAGGCGCGCTGGCCGACCGAGGCTCTCGCTCGGCTCGGGATGCGCTTCGTGCAGAGAATCGCAGGCGCACCGACGTTTGCCGAGCTGGAATGCCTGGCAGCGGCCGACCCGGCGTACCCCCGAACCTGGAAACAGATCCGGAAGCGACCGCTCTTCTGATCGATCAGGCGGACTGCGCCTCGTCGCTCGGGCTGGGCACGTCGCTCGAGCTGGACGGCACCAGCACGACCCGCCGGCGGGGCTCGTCGCCCACCGAGATCGTGTCGACACCGGCGATCTCGTTGACGGTGTCATGCACGACCTTGCGGTCAGCTGCATTCATCGGCTCGAGTCCACGTTCCGTTCCGCGTTCCAACACCGCGCCCGCGAGCTCGCGTACGTACGCCTCCAGCGCCTCGCGGCGGCGCTGCCGGTAGCCGCCCACATCAACCCGTACTCGCGCGCGGCGCACACCTGGCAGCCTGCGCTGCAGCATGGTCTTCGCGACCTCCTGGAGTGCAACGACATGGCGGCCGCGCGGCCCGATCAGTAACCCCAGCGCCTCGTTCTCACCCTCGAGGTTGATCTCGAAGCTGTCGTCGTCTGCTGCGACTGGCACCGCCTGTGCCTCGATACCGAACGCATGTACCAAGCCATCCAGAAACTCCTTGACCATGACTTGCTGTTCGGCTGTCGTCGTCTCATCTGTCATCTTCATCACCTCTGATCGGGCACGCATGCGTTGGGGCCCGCTGCTCGCCGGGCGGCATCAGTCCACGGGCGCTGCTCGTGGATTGCTCGCACCACGTGGGCGGTGCTCAGCCTACGGGTCCGCCGCCGCGGAACCCATGAGACTCGCAACGCTCATGGCGACCGATCGAGGAGTTCAGAGGCGGGACGGCTCGCACTGACGCTCGCCGGGGTAGAACTGTGCGCAGTACTCCCGGTACTTCCCAATTTCGCCGTCGGTGCGAACGAGCCGGGGGCGTGGCACATAGTGCTTGCGACTCCAGATGACGACGTCCTGTTGAACATCCCGGATCTGCAGATCCGCAATGAACTTGTTCACGATGGGTGCCCGCATCCGTGTCGGCAAGAAGCGCAGGCCGGCGATCGGTCGCTCGGGTTTGTGCAGTGTGCGCATCCGCGAGACGATGGACAAGTCAATGAGCGTGCCGTCGACAGGCGTTGCCAACACCCACAGCCGGGCATCGATGCCAATCGAGTGCTCCTGGAATTCGACAAACGAGTAGCCCAGCCCGACTACGTGGGCGATAGCCGACACGTCCATGGTCAGCTTGGCGAGCTTGGCAATCTTCCGGGTTGTCGAGAAGCCGAACCGGCTCTCGAGTCGTGGTCCGTCGATCAACACCGGCGTTTCGTGGGTGACGTTGTGGTAGCCGTGGATGTAGCTCAGGTGCGCGATGTCCACCGAATTCTCGCTGGTTTCCTGCGGATGGCCATCGAAGCGAATCGTCCGGATCTGCAAGTCAGTCCAGTCGTCAACGGATTGAGGAACATCGGGCAGCTGCCACTGCGAGGCTCGACCGCCGAGGCCCCACCAACCGAAGATGAGGCCTTCGATCTCACGGGCTTCGAAGAGGTCCAGCTTCGCGGAGCGGGCGGGCGCTCCAGATGGCGTGGCCACGCACTGCCCAGTGATCTCGAACTCGAACCCGTGAAAGGGACAGACAAGTCTCCCGCCGACCACCCTCGCCCCGGCCTCAGGTCCCAGATCGGAGCCCAGATGAGGGCATACCGATTTCGCGATGCAGATCTGACCGGCCGGATCAGACCAGATGACGATCTCTTCGCCCATCCAGGTACGTTGAATCAATCCCGCCTTCTGGACTGCGTCGCGCGTCGCGATGAAAAACCAGCCTTCTGGAAATGGCGGAAGCGAACTAACGTTTGCTGCCTGCTGGGGTCTGGCCATCGAGCCGCGCTCTCCATCCAAAGCGATGCCGGCAGGCTAGACCGGATGATCGGCACCTCCGGGAAGTGCCGGTGCTGTACTCCGTACCAGTAACTATCCGTACACTTGAGACGATCTTCCCGAACGCCGGGCCGACCACCGTGCCCCGCGTGATCAGGAGTGTCACTTGACTATTGCATCGACAGCCTCGACGAAGGTCACTGCTGCGCAGCCGCTCGACCTGACCGAGGAACTCATC
The DNA here is from genome assembly GCF_965219595.1 of Candidatus Poriferisodalis sp. Lineage (NCBI taxonomy): Bacteria > Bacillati > Actinomycetota > Acidimicrobiia > Acidimicrobiales > Candidatus Poriferisodalaceae > Candidatus Poriferisodalis > Candidatus Poriferisodalis sp. The sequence goes on along the minus strand of NZ_OZ244781.1, from coordinate 1,189,416 downwards.
TTGGTGCTGCTCAGCGAAGAGAGCGGGTACTTCCACCAGGTTCCCGGCTGGCATTTGAATTGCGCCATGGCCGGTGCGGCGCTGGCCGAGCTCTCGCTGCAGGCGCGCATTGACACCGACATGGAGTCGCTGATCCTGCTGGACAAGACGCCGACGGGCAAGCCGATCCTGGACCTCGCCCTCCAGCAGATCGCGAGCGAGCCCGATCAGCGCAGCGCCCAGTACTGGGTGGAGCGCCTCGCGCCTCGCGCCGAGATGATGCTCGACTTGGCACTGGAACAACTGGTCAGACTCGGGATCCTCGAGCATCACGACGGCGAATTCTGGAGCTTGACGGCAGCGGCCCGGCACAGCGATTTCTTTGCCGGCGATGACGACGACACGGCTGCCCAGTTCATCAAGACGCGCATTGGCAGATCGATCTTGCTGGGCGAGATTCCGAGCCCGAGAGACGTCATCATCATCGGTCTCGCCCACACCTGCGATGTGCTGCGCTTCATCTTCGAGCTCGACGACGAAGCGGAGGAGCGGGTCCAGCTCATCTGCCAGATGGACCTGATCGGCAGGGCCATCGCGGATGCCGTCGCGCACAACCTGGTGGCGTCGCTGCTCAGAAGCTCTGCACTGACGAAGTCGGTGCCCAAGCTGCCGCTCAACAAACTGCTGCTCAATCGTCATTTCCTTCGCGGGAATATCCCGGCTGTCTATGCACAATTGACCGAAGAATTCGGTCCAGTCTTCAGGCTCAGCCCCTTGTTCTCCGGGCAGGAGATCACGTTCCTATCCGGCCCCCGCGTCAATCGCTGGGTTCACCGTCACGGTCGCATGCACCTTAGGTCGAGCGATTACCTCCGAGGTCTCGAAACTGCGTATCACGCCTCCGGGCTGCTGCCTGCGCTGGATGGTGCAGATCATTTCCGCATGCGCAAATCGCTGCGTGCTGGCTACGGCCGCGCGCGGTTCGAACAGCAGCTCGAAACGGTATATCAACATGCTCGAACGTATATCAGCAAGTGGAATGTCGGGGACACATTTGGAGCCGTATCGATGTGTCGCGGCTTCTCCGGCGCTCAGGTCACGCCGTTTCTCGCGAGCATCGAGGCAGATGATGTCATCGATGACCTCATTGCGTATAAGTCCCGAGTGCTCATGACCCAAGTCGTCAACGTCTTGCCGAACTTCATGCTCAATACGCCCCGCATGAAGCGCAAGAAGAAGGTTGTCGACGTTCTGTACGAACGCGTGCTGGAATCTCACACGGCCGCGCAGAGGGCTGGTTGCCCTCGCGACCTTGCCGACGACGTACTCAGCCTGCACACCAGCGATCCGATTTTCGTACCCGAGTCAAATCTGAGCTTTACCTTCTCGGCACCAGTACTTGCGGGAATGTACGCGGGAGACGAGCTCAGCTTCATCTTGCATGCGATGGTGTCTCAACCGCATTTGTACGAGCAGATCCGAGCAGAGGCTGACGCCTTGTTCAGGAACGGAGATCCGTCGGCAGATGATTTGAGTTCTCCCGCGATCGATGTCACTCGACGTTTCATCATGGAGTGCTTGCGGCTGTGGCCCACGGTGCCGATGTCCATCCGCACAGTAATGAACGCATGCGTCGTTGAAGACTACGAATTGCCGGTGGGCTCCAAGGTGTTCATTGCCACTACGGCACCGCATTACATGAACGAGATTTTTCCGGATCCGTTCACATTCGACATCGATCGCTACCTGCCTTCACGCGGCGAGCACCGTACACCTGGATACGCGCCGTTCGGCCTCGGCACGCATAGCTGTCTTGGCTCTCACATGGTGGAGTTGCAGATGCTGCTGAGCCTGTTGATGCTCGCGCACTATTTCACTTTCGAGATTGCGCCGTCGAACTACAAGCTGAAGATCAGCCCGTTTCCATCAATGTCGCCGAACAAGCGGTTCAAACTCAAAGTCGTGGAGCAGCGGCACCCGTTGACGAGTTGAGCGGTTCTGGGTCATCGACGACCTGAACGGGAACGACGGCGCGAAGATCTGGCGCCGCTGTGCTGACCTTGTCCGGAATTCTGCCGCCGGTTCGCGCCGCGATTGCCGCCGCCGGAGCGCCGGCGGGATCTGCGGCGGTCTCGGCGCTGGTCGCCCACTCGCGGCGGCGGCCCAGTCGGCCGCACTCGCATGCGAACGCGAGCGGGTTGGCGTCGAAGCCCCCAGTGAGAGCGGCCCGGCTCAGCCACGATCTCGATGTCTGCATCCTCGGCGGCGACCGAGAGCGCATCGAGGCCGCGATTACGAGCCTCTGCAACGGTATGCCCGGTCACCAAGATCCACTCCACGACGCAGTGCCTAACTCCGAGAGGCTGAGCCGGCAGGCGAAGCCGTGGCCCGAGCGGCCCGTGAGCCCGTATTGAATGTGAACTGGGAACAAGAGCGGGAAACAACAGGTGACCCAACGACAAGGTCCACCAAAGCTCGCATCCTGTGGGGAGCGGTTGCCGGTGTGTTCATCGCTTGCGGCGATTGCGGGTCCTGCCGTCTCCTGAGGTACGACGACTCTGGATGGGCTTCGACTCCGGCTCCGGTTCGGCACGCCCACGCCGCCTGCCGCGCTCGCGGGGCTGCGGCCGATCCTGATTCCGATTCGAGGAGCCGGTGCTGCGACGTGCTCGCTTGCGCGCATCGACAACTCGTTCTTCCGATGAGCGAGTCCGGCGGATCGTAGGAGACTCAGAAGGTTCCGGCGGCGCAGGCTCCGGTGCGCGTTCGCCCGACGAGTTCTGTGAGCTCTCGCGTCGCTCTGCACGGCGACGCTCACGCTCCGCACGGCGCTCCGCCTCAGCATCAAGCGCCTTGCGTGAGCGCTGATTCGGCACCTGGCGCGGCGGCTCTGGTTCGGGGACCTCTTCGGCTTCGATGACCTTGGCGTCGGACTCCGCGGCGGTCAGTGACTGCGGGGGCTTCATCGTGGCGTGAATGAACGCTTGCTGGAGCATGCGGTAGATGCTCGACACGATGAAGTAGGGCACCAGCGCCGCCGGCACGAAGAAGCTGAAGACCGGCAGCATGAACGGCAGGTACTTCATCATGATTTCCATCTGGCGGTTCGGCATTGCCGCATTGCCGCGCCGCCGCGCCATCTGGCGCTGCTGCAGCCAGGCCAGCAGGAAGGTGATAGCTATGAGCCCCAAGTACGGCAGCCCGTCGACGAAGTCGGCCTGAACCACGTCCTTCGCCACCTTCGACAGGTCCATGCCCAAGGACCGCATCTCGCCCTCCGCATCGACGATGTCCTTGTACATCTGCGAGTCAGGGCTCAGGTTTCGGGGAAACGGGTTGTCGATCAGATGGTTGTCGTCGGGTATGCGCAGGTTCCAGATGACCCGGTAGAGCACGATGAAGATCGGAATCTGCACCAAGTTCGGCAAGCACCCGCCCAGGGGGCTCACCCCGTGCGACTGGTACAGCCTCATCATTTCTTCGTTGAGTTTCTGGCGGTCGCTGCCGTGCCGCTTGCGCAGCGCCGTCATCTCCGGCTGCAGTGCCTGCATCTTGGTCATCGACCGTGCGCCCCGCAGGGTGAGCGGGGTGAACAGCAGCATGATCGCCAGGGTCAGCATGCAGATCGCGAAGGTGTAGTCAGGCACCAACGAGTAGAACCACGCCAATACGGCGGCGATGCCGTCGAATATCGGGTCAGCCCAGTCGAACATCAGCGCGTCTCCGGTACCGGGTCGTAGCCCCAGCCGCCCCAGGGATGGCAGCGGCAGATGCGGCGGAGGGCCAGCCAGCCGCCGCGTGCTGCTCCCCAGGTGCGCAGGGCGTCCAGCGCATACTGCGAGCACGTCGGATCGAAGCGGCACGACGGCAGCCGTGAGCGGGGGAGTGCTCGATAGAGCTTCACGGCGGCGATCAGCGCCCGAGCGAGCGGACCCGAGGTCATAGCCGCTGGTTCCCCCGGTCGCTCAGGGCTTCCGCGGCCAGCAGCAATCGCATCAGCTCGGCTCGAGCCCGCTGGTAGGTCACCGCCGACGCTGCCGCTCGCACACCGACGAGATAGCGGCCAGGTGCCAGGTCGATTGCGAGCTCGCAAAAGACCGCTCTCAAACGACGTCGAACTCGGTTGCGCTGCACTGCCGTTCCGCGGTGGCGGCTGAGCGCGAATGCCACGCGCGGCCCGCTCAGACCTCGGTCGGCCGCGAACGTCATCCACAGCAGCTCGCTGTCGAATCGACGACCGCGGCGCAGTGCTGCGAAGTCGGCCCTGCTGCGGCACGAATCGATCAGGCGCTCAGCCGTTGCCGGCCCTTGCGTCGGCGAGCGTTCACAATCGCCCGGCCCGCACGGGTGGACATGCGATGGCGGAAGCCGTGGCGGCGGGCCCGTCTGCGGTTGTGGGGTTGGTACGTGCGCTTCACGCTGCAGCCTCCTGGAGGTTCAGGCCGCGGGCAGGTCCGCGAAATGCGGTGCGGCGGCCGGAGCGTGCCCGGGTGTCGGCCCGAGAGCATGGACAGCCTACGGGTGCCGATCCCTTCCGATGCGCGCAGAGGCGAGCTCGCAGGCGAAACCGTGACGCGGACGGCGCGCGCGAAGACGCGCGGCGCCTGCGCACAGAGCCGTGTCGCAGGCGCCTGATGTCGATCACGACGCTCGTCGCCAGGACAGCAAATTTCCCTGTCATCCGCTTGTTTTGCGGGCGTTATGGGTCTGTCGCTGAACTGTTGCGTTCCCGTCAACTCGAGCACCGCGCAGGCGTGCAAAGACGCGCTTGCAGCAGTGACAGCGCGGCCATAGGTTCCGACCACCGGGTGCCGCTTGGTGGCTCGCAGGCGAACAACAGGTTCCGCGGGTGCACAACGGACAGAGGCGAACGAGGTTGTCGTGGTGAGTTCTCCGCAGGCAGGTGCCACAGCACACGAACCTGAGGATCATCACCACATCTCCCAATCGCCAGGCTCCCCATCACCGCCGTCGGCATCTGCCCAGGCGACTCCGGACACGGCGTCTGCACTGCCCGAGGGCGCCCGCGCGAACACCGACGAGCTGTGGTCGCAGTGCCGCGACATCCTGCGGGCCACCGTGTCCGACGCGCTCTGGCTGGGCTACTTCCGTCACCTGCAGGCGCTGCATATCGACGGCGAACTCGCCGTATTGATCGCGCCGAGCAACATGATCCGCGATCGCATCCAGCGGCGATACATCCCGATGCTCCACGCCGCCTTCGAGCAACTGCCTGTTCGCCCTCAGACCTACGAGATCGAGACCCGCCCCGAGCTTGGCGATCTGGACGGCGCCAACGGCGCAGATGCAGATCCGCACGACGTGGATGCGACGGCTGACGGTGACGCTGCGAGCCCAGGCGATGACGAGGCCTGGCATCCCGCGACCGGTTCCGCCAACTCAGCGGCCCCTGCCGATAACGCCGTCACAGCGACACCGACGCCCGATGCCAGTGCAACGCCGCGCAGAGTGCCGGGCGTCGACATCACCAATCCCCGCTACACCTTCGAGAGCTTTGTCACCGGCAGCAGCAACCGGTTTGCACAAGCGGCGGCACTTGCGGTTGCCGAGACTCCCGGCATTGCCTACAACCCCCTGTTCATTCACGGCGGCACCGGTCTCGGCAAGACCCATCTGCTGCAGGCCATCGTGAACTTCCTCGGCGCCACCCTGCCCGAGCATCGTGTCCGGTACGTCTCCACGGAGACCTTCCTCTCAGAGTTCATCGAAGCCATCCGGACGAACACGACGCCCGCGTTCAAGAGGCGCTACCGCGAGCTCGACGTGCTGCTGCTCGATGACATCCAATTCATGGAGGGCAAGGAAGGCCTGCAGGAAGAGCTGTTCCACACGTTCAACTCGCTGCATGTCGCAGGTCGCCAGATCGTGATCTCCTCCGACCGCCCGCCTCGCAGCATCTCCACTCTGTCGGATCGGCTGCGCAGCCGGTTCGAATGGGGCCTGATCACCGACATCCAGCCGCCTGACCTCGAAACCCGAGTGGCCATCCTGCGGAAGAAGACCGAGCACGGCCATGTGCCCGACGAAGTGCTGGAGCACATCGCGCACCTCATCACCAACAACATCCGCGAACTCGAGGGCGCACTGGTGCGCGTCACCGCGTACGCCAGCCTCACCCGCAGTTCCGTCACGCTGGAGATGGCACAGCAAATACTGAGCGATGTCCGTGAACCGCAGGAGACGCCCATCACCACCGACCGGATCCTGAACATGACTGCGGACATGTTCGGCTATGACGTGAGCGAGCTCACCAGCCAGCGGCGTCAACAAGGCTTGGTCAACGCCCGCCAGATCAGCATGTATGTCATGCGGGAGCTCACTGACCTGAGCTACCCAGCGATCGCCAGCGTCTTCGGCGGGCGCGACCACACGACCGTTATGCACGCTGTCAAGAAGATCAACAGCCTGCTGCCTGCCGAACGCAAGGTGTACGACCAGGTTGCCCAGCTGATTGCGCGCGTCCGGGCTGCCTGACGCTGGTCCGCCGCGTGCTGTCCGCTGCGCGGGTGGGGACTGGATCTAGGGTGTCTCCACACGCTGTGGACAATGAGTGGAAAAGTTCTCGACAAACCTCGGGAAAAGTCGCGCTTTTCCACGATCATGCTGGCTATGCAAAAAAGGGAGGGTGAAGCTGTGGACGCGCAGGCAAGACTGTTGACAGGCCGCGTTGCGCTGATCTGCGACAACGGTCAGTCATCCACAATTCACAGCCCCTACAACCACTACCGAATAAGTCTCAACCTTCTCATTGAGGATGATCCGTCTCATCGGTCTTGTACGGCCAAGGAGAACCGCCCGTGAAACTGCGCATTGAACGAGATGCACTGGTCGACCAGCTGACCTTGGCGAGCCGGGGGGTCAATGCGCGCGGGGGCGGTTTGTTCGTGCTGACCGGATTGCACTTGCGAGCTGACAGCGAGGGACTCACGGTCACGGGCACCGATCTTGATCTCACCGTGCGCACACAGCTGCGTACGCCAGTGGAGACGGAGGGCGAGACCGTGGTGCCAGCCCGGCTGCTGACCGACATCGCCCGGGCATTGCCGCCAGGCGAAGTGGACGTTCAGGTTGACGATGACGAGGTGCAGATCACCAGCGCACGAGCGCAGTTCTCCGTCCGGACCCTGCCGACCGCCGATTTCCCCACCCTGCTGCAGCCGACAGGAGACGACGTCACCGTGCCGGCCGGCGACTTGGCGCAGGCGTTTCGCCAAGTGGTCCGCGCGGCAAGTTCTGACGATGCCCGGCCGATCCTGACCGGAGTGCTCATGGCGGCCCGGGGCGACGGCTTGCGGCTGGTGGCCACCGACTCGTACCGACTTGCCCTGCGGGACCTGCCCGAGGCGCAGGTGCTCGAGCCGGGGCAGCAAGTGCTCGTTCCGTCTCGGGCCCTGGAGGAGCTTGGTCGGATCCTGGATGCCAGCAAAGACGTGACCATGCGGCTCGGAGAGCGGGAGGTTGCCTTCGAAGTCAGCGACGATGCTCAGTCGGCTCAGGTGACGTGCCGCCTCATCGCGGGCGACTTCCCCAGCTATGAGCCGTTGATTCCTGACTCTCATGACAACCGGCTGGAGGTCGACCGTGCCGCGCTGCTTGACGGTGCACGCCGGCTCCGTCTGCTGGCCCGCGATACCAATGCACCGCTGCGAATGGAATTGCGTCCCGACAGCATCGAATTGACGGTCATCAGCCAGGACGTCGGCAGCGCGAGCGAGGAAGTCGATGCAAGCTACGAGGGTGAGCCGACCACGGTCGCCTTCAATCCCGATTATCTCATCGAGGGACTCGACGCGGCCGGCGGTGACACTGTCGAGCTGGTGCGTCTCGATGCACTGAAGCCCGCTGTGCTGCGGACGCCCGGACAGGGAGAATTCCTGTATCTGCTGATGCCCGTTCGGGTGTCGTGATCATTGTCTGGCTGAGCATCGAGAACTTCCGGAATCACCGGTCCACGAAACTGTCGCTCGACGCAGAGCGGACGCTCGTAGTCGGGCCCAATGGACACGGCAAGACCAACCTGCTGGAAGCCGTCGCGTTGCTGGATGGCTCGGGTTCGTTCCGCGGGGCGAGTGCGGAGACACTGGTGCGCGCCGGCTGCGATCGGGCCTTCGTGCGTGCCGAGGTCCGGCGAGCGCGCCGCACGCACCTGGTGGAGATCGAGATCGCGGTGGCCGGCAAGTCTCGGGCGCAGGTGAACGGGCAGCGGATCCGGTCACTGCGCGACCTCGCTGAGGTGGTCAGCGCGGTGGTGTTCTGCCCTGCTGACCTGTCGATCGCGGCGGGCGGACCGTCGGTGCGCCGCGAGCTGCTCGACAATGTGCTGACCGGCACTGACCGTGAGTACCGGACAATGCGGCTCGATTTCGAGCGAGTGCTGCGACAGCGCAACAACCTTCTGAAGCAAGCCGGACACCGCCCCGACGACGAGGCCTTCACAACGCTCGATGTCTGGGATGCACAGCTCGCGGACGTGGGCGAGGCCATCGCACAACGGCGCGATGCCCTGTGCACAGCGTTGGTGTCTCCGGCTCAGGACGCGTACTGCCAGCTCGCCGGAGGCGCCGCGAACCTGAGATTGTCCTATGCGGCCGAGTGGCGCGACAGCAGCCTCGCTACCGCGCTGGCGCAGGCACGCTCGGTCGACCTGCGACGCGGTACCACCACGGTTGGTCCGCACCGCGACGACATGACGATCTGCTTGGACGGTTTGCCGGCACGCACTCACGCGTCACAAGGGGAACAGCGCAGCATCGCTTTGGCGCTGCGGTTGGCCCAGCATCGGTACACAGCGCAGATCAGCGGGACCGAACCGATTGTGCTGCTGGACGATGTCTTCTCTGAGCTCGACGAAGGTCGGGCCCAACGTCTCATCGGTTGCTTGCCCGCCGCGCAGACCGTGGTCACCTCGGCCACCGGTCACGTGCCACCCGGAATCGAAGCCCGCAGCCAAATCCACATTGACGACGGCGAGGTAGTCTCAAGATGAGCAGACGCCGTCGCGCAACAGGTGGCCGCGAGCCGCGGTCGATCGGCGACTCGCTCAAAGCAGTCACTGCCGGCTTCGGTTCACGAGGCCGCGCGATCGACCTCAACGAGCGCTGGGCTGAGGCCGTCGGCGAGGCCATAGCGGCGCACTCGCAACCCGAACGGCTCGACGCAGGCCGGCTCACTGTCGTCGTGGACGATCCCGCCTGGGCGACCGAATTGCGCTATCACTCCAGCCGGATTCTGGCCGCGCTGAACGCCGAATCGAGGGCCGCCACGATCTCTGAGCTACACCTCCGCGTGCATCCTGGCGCTGGGCACAAAAAACCTCTCTGACCTGCGGTTTTACCGGTACCGAAACGGCTGCTCCTACGCCGAAAATCAGTCGCCGTCCAGTAGACTGGTTGCACTGTGACCGACACGACTCTGGCACCCGCGTCGGCGGGCACCGGCGACGGCCTGGTGGGTGCCGTCGGCACTGACAGCACCGTTGCCGGCGACTACAACGCCGATGCGATCACGGTGCTCGAGGGTCTCGAGCCGGTTCGTGAACGTCCCGGAATGTTCATCGGCTCGACCGGCCCCGGCGGCTTGCACCATTTGGTCTACGAGGTCGTCGACAACGCCGTCGACGAGGCCATGGCAGGGCACTGCAGCTCGATCGAAATCACCTTGCGAGCAGACGGAACGTGCAGCGTCACCGACAACGGTCGCGGCATCCCCGTCGGGGCTCATCCGCAGTATCCCGACAAGTCGGCGGCCGAAGTTGTCCTGACCGTTCTGCATGCAGGCGGCAAGTTCGGCGGCACCGGATACAAGGTGTCCGGCGGGCTGCATGGCGTCGGTGTGTCCGTGGTGAACGCGCTGTCGTCGGAACTAGAGGCTGTCATCGACCGGGATGGCCGCCGCTGGAAGCTGCAGTTCCGCGATGGCGGTGAGCCGGTCGGCGAGCTGACCGACACTGGCCCGACGCCTGACGGCAGCACCGGCACCACCATTACGTTCAAACCCGATCCGACGGTGTTCGATCATGTCGAATTCCGGGCCCAGACCCTGACTGAGCGGCTGCAGATGATGGCGTTTCTCAACGCCGGCCTGTGCATCGGTTTCACCGACGAACGGCGACCCGATCCGGTCCGCCACGAGTACTGCTACCCGGGCGGCATACGCGACTTCGTACGGCATCTCAACGAGACCTCAGAGGCGCTGTTCGACGACGTCGGCTACCTGTCTGCTGCCGAGCGCGGCGACGAGGTGGAGATCGCCTTCCAGTGGAACAGTGGCTTCAACACCGATGGCATCCACAGCTTCGCCAACGGCATCAACACCATTGAGGGCGGCATGCACGCGGAGGGGTTCCGCTCCGCCCTGACCTCGGCCGTGAACGCCTACGCCAAAGACCGCAAGATGCTGCGGCCCGACGACGGCAACCTGCAGGGCGACGACATCCGTGAGGGCCTCACCGCTGTGGTGAGCGTACGCATGGAAGCACCGCAATTCGAAGGCCAGACCAAGGCCAAGCTGGGCAATACCGCCATGCGCAGCCTGGTGCAGAAAGCCGCCTACAGCGGACTTGGCGAGTGGCTCGAAGAACACCCCAGCGAGGCCAAGCTGGTCGTCGGCAAGGCCGTCGACGCCCGCAGGGCACGTATCGCCGCGCAGAAGGCCCGCAACACCGTCCGCAAATCTGCACTGCAAGGCGCGGGTCTCCCCGGCAAGCTCACCGACTGCTCCTCGGGCGACCCCGAAGAGGCCGAGCTGTACATCGTGGAGGGCGACTCGGCGGGCGGATCGGCCAAGGAGGCCCGCGACCCGGCCACGATGGCGATCCTGCCGATCCGGGGCAAGATCCTGAACGTCCAGCGCAGCCGGCCCGAGCGCATCTTCGACAACAACGAGATCAGTGCGCTGATCTCGGCCATCGGTGCCGGTGTCGACGGTGCCACCGGCGAGGGCGGCTTCGACATCGCCAGGGTGCGCTATCGCAAGGTGATCCTGCTGTGCGATGCCGATGTCGACGGCAGCCACATCCGCACGCTGCTGCTGACGTTCTTCTTTCACCGCATGCGCAAGCTGCTGTCGCACGGTTGCGTCTACATCGCTCAGCCACCGCTGTACTCCACCAAGGTCGGCACCGAGACCGTGTATCTCAAGGACGACCGGGCCAAGGATGCGTTCTTGGCGGCGCGGCCCAACCATCGCAATGAGTTCCAGCGCCTCAAGGGCCTCGGCGAGATGGATGCCCAGGAGCTGTGGGACACCACTATGGACCCAGCCAGCCGGACACTGTTGCGCGTCACGCTCGAAGAGGCCGCCACGGCGGATCTGATCTTCAGCATCCTCATGGGCGACGACGTAGACGCCCGCCGGGGCTTCATCCAGAACAACGCCAGCGACGTCCGCTTCCTCGACGTCTGATCGTGGCGGGCAGACGGATCCGGCTGGTATTGCCATGAGCGACGACGAACCCGGTACCGGCGCAGGCACGCCCGACGAACGCAGTGTTATTGGCAGTGCCGGCTCGCCTGCAGGCGATGCCATTGGCGTCGTGGACGTCGAGATCCAAACCGAGATGGAGCAGTCGTTTCTGGACTACGCCATGTCGGTCATCACCTCGCGGGCGCTGCCCGATGCGCGTGACGGATTGAAGCCGGTGCATCGCCGGATCCTGTGGTCGATGTTCGACACTGGCCTGCGCCCAGACCGCCCCCACAAGAAATGCGCCACCGTGGTCGGCGATGTCATCGCCAACTATCACCCACACGGCGACGGCTCGATCTACGACGCGCTCGTGCGCATGGGCCAGTCGTTCAGCCTGGCGAACACGCTGATCGACCCGCACGGGAACTTCGGTTCGCCGTCGGACCCACCGGCTGCGTACCGCTACACCGAATGTCGCCTGACCGACTTGGCCATGACGATGGCCGAGGGCATCGATGAACAGACAGTGGATTTCGCTGCCAACTTCGACGGCTCCCGCACCGAGCCGCTGGTGATGCCGTCGCGGTTCCCGAACCTGCTGGTCAATGGCAGCCAGGGCATCGCGGTGGGCATGGCCACCAATATCCCCACGCACAACCTCGGAGAGATCATTGACGCCACGATCCACCTGATCGGGAATCCCGAGGCCTCCGTTGAGGACTTGATGGAGTTCGTGCACGGACCCGACTTCCCGACCGGCGGGCGAATGCTGGGCCGCGCCGGCGCCCGTGAAGCCATGGCCACCGGACGCGGCTCGGTGAAGCTGCGGGCCCGAGCCGAGATCGTCGAGAACGGCAAGCGGTCGAGCATTGTGGTCACCGAGATCCCGTACCAGACCTCGGTCGAGAACATCGAGCGCAAGATTGCCGACGCGGTGAATCGCAAGGTCATCGAGGGCATCACCGAGCTGCGCAACGAGTCTGCGAAGGGCAAGACGCGCTTCGTCATCGAGTTGCGACCGTCTGCCCCGGCGAACGTGGTGCTGAACAATCTGTGGAAGCACACGCCGCTGCAGTCCAGCTTTGCAGTGAACATGGTGGCGCTGGTCGACGGGGTGCCGCGCACGCTGAATCTCAGGGATGCCCTGGTGGCGTATGTCGACCATCAGATCGAGGTGGTCACCCGCCGCAGCCAGCACCGGCTGGACGAAGCCAGAGCGAGAGCGCACATCGTGGAGGGCCTGCTGCGTGCGCTGGATCTGATCGACGAGATCATCGCCCTGATCCGCGCCAGCGATGATCGGGCTGCAGCACTCGCGGGGCTCTGCGATGAGCCGATGTCGTTCAGCGCTGAGCAGGCGAACCACATTCTGGACATGCAGCTCAGCCGCCTGACCCGGCTGGGGCGCACACGGCTGAGCGACGAACTGACTGAGCTGACGCAGGTGATTGCCGAGCTAGAGGCCATCTTGGGTGACGATGGCCGACTGCGGCAGGTCATCATCGATGAGCTGAGCGCACTGCGTGACGGGCATCAGACGCCGAGGCGCACGGAGATCGTCACCGACCCCGGCGAGATGGACGCGGAAGATCTCATCGAGGACGAGCCATTGGTGGTAACGCTGACGCGTGAGGGCTACGTGAAGGCAACCTCGCCCGACGTGTTCCGCACGCAGGGGCGGGGCGGTCGCGGTGTGCAGAGCGCACGGCTCAAGGACGACGACGTGGTGGTGCGGGTGCTGCTGACCACCGCGCATGCCTGGCTGCTGTGTTTCACCAACCGCGGCCGGGTACATCGGTTGAAGGCGTACGAGGTGCCGCTGACCAACCGCACCGCGCGGGGCACGGCGCTGGTGAACCTGCTGCAGCTCACGGCAGACGAACGAGTCGAGGCCGTAGTGGAAGCGCGGGAATTCCCGTCGGATCGGTACTTGATGTTCGTGACCCGTCGCGGTCAGGCGAAGAAGACACCATTGAGCGCGTACGAGAACATCCGCGCCAACGGCTTGATTGCGCTGAGCCTGCGCGAAGGTGACGAACTCGTGCGCGTGCTCGAGACATCCGGTGATGACGACGTGCTGGTGGTGTCGCGGGCGGGCCAAGCCGTACGGTTCGGCGAAGATGACGTGCGGTCGATGGGCCGCAACGCGGCCGGCGTTCGCGCCATGCGTTTACGCGAGGGCGATGTGGTGGCATCAGCCGATGTTCTGGACCCCGACGATGCCCGCGACCTCTTGGTGGTGACCAGCGCCGGAGCAGCCAAGCGCACCGGGGCAGCGGAATTCACTCGTAAGGGCCGCGGTGGCCTCGGAGTGAAGGCCGTGAGACTGGCCGAGCCGGATGCACACGTGGTAGGCGCCCGCCTTGTCGACGATGACGATGAGCTACTGCTGGTGTCCTCCAGCGGCGTGCTGATCCGAACACGGGTGTCGGATATCTCCAGCCAGGGACGTGCCGCGTCCGGTGTGCGTGCGATGTCGCTCGACGACGGCGAGCAGGTCGTGGCGATCGCGCCGGTCGAGCTCTCAGATCTCCCCATTGCCAGCGAAGCCGATGGCGAGTCGCTCGAAAATCCTTCGGATGAGGCAGATCCGGCGTCGTAGCGTCGGCTGATGCCGACGTGTGCGTCGCGTACGACTCAGATCCAGAGCGGGCAGGCGGCACTGCCAGTGGCGCTGCTGGCGCTGGCGTTGCTCGTAGCGCTGGGTTTGGTGGCCCGCTGGGGTCAGGCGGCGCTGGCAAGCTCACGAGCCCAAGCCGCCGCGGACGCTGCAGCGCTGGCGACGCTCGTAGCTTCGGACCACATCGCGATCGCGGACGGCGTGCTTCCCGATGACGCGACCGCGTCGGCCATAGCCCTCGACGCTGGCGGGGAATTGGCATCATTCGAAGTTCGCGTCGGCGATGACACGGTCCAAGTGGAGGTGATCGTGGAACTCGATGGCCAGCGAGCGTCGGCTGCCGCCGCGGCACCGTTGCCGCCGGTGGATTCGGCGACCGGGGGTCCTGCGGGCTGACTCCTACACTGCGAAGCGTGGCCGATGCGACATCGGGTGGGGAGCCGCCGTCGCCGGAGCCGGGCGGGCCGACTCCCACCGACGAACTCTTCGCCGAGGCGCTGGGCATTACCCCAGCGAGCAGCACCCGTCGTCGCCGTGGCCGCACGCCGGCCGCACAGAATCCGGCGCCCGCTGCATCCATGCCGCCTCAGATCCCCCCGTCGCAGGGCCAGAGCGCGCCGGCCCATCTGCCGCCGGGCCAGACGCTGCCACCACCACCTCCTGCTGCAGCCAGCCAGCCGGCGATGGCCCCACCCCCCTCTACCTCGACGCACCCCCAAGAATCCCCGGCGGTGCGCTGGGCATGGCTGGGCCAGCGTCGAGCCCGGGTCCGGCGAACGCATCGGATCCTGCGTCACATCGATCCCTGGTCGGTGTTCAAAGTGTCGGTGCTGCTGTACGCCTGCTTGTATGTCGCGGTGCTGGCAGCGGGTGTGCTGCTGTGGAATGCGGCTCAGCGCTCAGGTCTCGTCGACAAGGTGGAGTCGTTCATCACCGAAGTCGGCTCCTATGAAAGCTGGACCATCGACGGCATGGTGATCTTCGGGCGTGCCCGGATCATCGGGCTCATCGTCGCCACGGTCGGCGTGGCCTTCAACGTGGTGATGGCGATCATGTTCAACCTGATCAGCGATCTCACCGGCGGCATCCGGGTCACGGTGCTCGAAGACGAGCGCCGCCCGCCCGCCCGCTGAGAGGCTGAAACCAGCGGGCGCACTAGTTGGCCACTTGGCTGTAGTGTGTGCGGCTCCGCGGGGCTATAGCTCAGTCGGTTAGAGCGCACCCCTGATAAGGGTGAGGTCGTTGGTTCGATTCCATCTAGCCCCACACGCACACTGCATGCTTCCAGCGGCCGAGCCCGTGGCCCGAGCGGCCCGTGAGCGGAGCGAACAAGAGCGGGAAGCTCAGTGAGCTTTCTTCGCCGTGCGTTGCTCGCCGTCGTCGTGGGTGGATTGGTCACGGTCGTTCTGCGGCTGCGCTCGTCGCAGGACATCCCTCGCCGTGAAGGCAGCTGGCGTGAGCTGGCCGGACCAGACCTGCGGTGATTGCTGAATACATGAGCTCGATCGGATGAGCACAGTCGCGGTCATCGGTGCGGGCGCGGTGGGGCAGCGAATCGCCCGGCAGCTGGCCTCACGGCCCGACGTCGATCGTCTCGTGCTGGGATCGCGCCACACTGCTCGCCTGCGCGGCCTCGCTGCACAGTTGCTCGATGTGGACGTGGAGGTGCTGGAACCCGGTGCCTTGCCCGAAGCGGATGTGGTGGTGCTCAGCCTGCCGAGCGGCGGCCACGCTGCGCTGGCCGGCAAGGCCCTCGAGCGCCATTCGCACGTGGTGTCGCTGTCGGGTGCTGTGGCCGACGTCGAGCAGTTGCTCGAGATGAACAAGCGAGCCATGAATGCCAAGCGGTCCGTCGTGGTCGGTGCGGGCTTCTCGCCGGGATACAGCTGCCTGCTGGCGCGCCACGGCGCCGCCCGATTCGACGTGGTCACCGAGGTGCACATCGCCCGGGTCGGCACCGGCGGTCCGGCATGCCAGCGGCAGCTGCACCGTGCCAGAACCGGCACCTCGGTGGATTGGCGCGACGGTCAATGGCGCCGCCGGCGCGGCGGATCGGGTCGGGAGCTCGTGTGGTTCCCCGACCCGCTCGGCGCCCACGACTGCTACCGGGCGGCGCTGGCGGATGCGCTGTTGCTGGTGCCGGCGTTCAGTGATGTCGAACGGGTGACCGCTCGGGTGGCGGGCACGCGGCGCGATCGCCTCACGGCCATGCTGCCGATGCTGCGGCCGCCCCATCCCGAAGGCGGGCCGGGCGGGGTGCGGGTGGAGCTGCGCGGCGTGCGAGACGGCCGCCACCGCACTGACGTGCTGGGCGTGATCGACCATCCGAGTGCGGCTGCTGCCGCGGTGGCAGCGACCGCTGCCGGCTGGGCGCTGGCCGACGAATTGCCCACCGGCGCGTGGGGGCTGGGGATGCTCGACGACCCGTTGCCGTGGCTGGCCGAGCTGGCCGAGCGAGGCGTCCGCGCCGCCGCCTACGAGGGGGCGCGCCTGTGACGCTGGGAGCGGAGGCGCTTGCCGCCTCCGCTGCGGGCACACGGTCAGAAGCGCACGTCCCGCTGCCACTCATCCAGCAGCTCGGTGCGGCCGAACGTTTCGAGCCGTTCGGGGCCGATGCGACCCCACGCGAACAGCAGGAGGTCTTGCGCCGGGCCTCGTGCAGCTACGTCGCACTTCGCATGCGCACGCTCCACCTGCATCCCGTCGGGTGTGCGGGTGATGACCCATTCTCCGTCAGCGTCGGTGGCGTGCAGGTGCAGGGTCTCGCCGTTTCCGGCGAACCCGTCCGGTAGCCGCAGGCGCACATAGACATCGAAGAGTTCGTCGACGCCGTCGACCGCGAGTTCGGGTGCTATCGGAGCAGGCGTGATGCCGAGGGCGGCTTCGGCATCCCACCGGTGCATCGTGGATTCGTGGGCCATGCGTCGCCACCAGAAGCTCATCGACTGGTTCTCGGGGTCCCACGTCCAGGCTTCGGCGTCCGGTGGGCGCTCAGTCATGAGATCGGTGAGTGCACCGAATGCCTCTGCGTGCCACTGCGACACCGAACCGGCAGGCTTGGTGAAGCTGGCCGGGTCGACGCGCGCTCCCGCGGTGATGCTGCTGTGCACGAACGTCCACACCGTGGCGCAGTGCTCGATCAGTGCTTCGAGGGTCCAGTCTCCGCAGCTGGGGACGCGTCTGGCCCACATGTCCGGCGAGCGTTCAGCATCTGCGGCGATTTCGTTGAGTCGCGCGCCTTCTGCAGCCCGCAACTCTGCGTACCCTGTGGCATTCATGGCCTGTGATCTCCTGCTCTTGCCGGTCGAGCCAATGGCCGCAGCCATGACGTGAGCGGGCTCCTGGCGTCGATTCCCAGCCCGTCGCGGAGCTACATCTCGCTCGGCCCGCTCGATATTCGAGCCTATGGCGTTGCCATCGCGGTGTCGGTGCTGGTTGCGCTGTGGATCACCTCCCGCCGCTGGCGCCGGGCCATCGCAGACCGGGACGATGCGTATCGGGCTAGCGCCAACGACTTGGTCGGGACGATCGCCATCTGGGCGGTCCCCGCTGGCCTGATCGGTGCCCGGCTGTACCACGTCATCACCGACTTCGACCGGTACCAGGACAGCCTCGGCGACGCGCTGAGGATCTGGCAGGGCGGCCTCGGCATCTGGGGCGGCATCTCGGTCGGCGTGCTGGTGGCGGTGTGGATGCTGCGCCGTGGCGGGCACAGCACCGGAGCGATGCTCGATGCGCTGGCGCCCGCGCTCGCGGTGGCCCAGGCCATCGGCCGGCTGGGGAACTGGTTCAACCAGGAGCTGTACGGTCAGCCCACGGACCTGCCGTGGGGGCTCGAGATCGACCAGGCGCATCGTGTGGCCGGCTACGGCCTCGAAGAGACGTTTCATCCCACGTTCGCCTACGAAGCGCTATGGAATCTGTGCCTGGCCGCGACGCTCGTGTGGGTGGTCCCCAAGGTGCTGCCGCACCTGAGCGCCGGCTACCTGTTCGCGGTGTACGTACTCGGCTACACCGCTGGGCGGCTGTGGATCGAGCTGCTGCGCATCGACACTGCCAACGAGCTGTGGGGCGTGCGGATCAATGTGTGGACCAGCATCGTGGTCGGCCTCGCAGCGCTGATTGCCGTGCTGGTGGGCCTGCGCCGCGGCCCCGATTCAGCTCAGCAAGCTGATCAGGGTCTCGCGGGTGGCGGCTTGCTCGTCGAGGGTGCCGAAGGCCGATCCGGCGAATGACGTCACGCCGCAATCGGCCAGCGCATTGATCCGGTCGCTCACCTCGGCGGCGCTGCCGATGACGGCGATGTCCTCGGGGCCGCTGAGGCCCTCCCGGTCGAGCATCGCCCGGTAGCTGGGCAGCGTGCCGTACACCACCAGGTCCTTGGCGGCTCGCTCGCGGGCGGTGCCCGCGTCATCGGTCACGCACACCGGGAAGCCGGCCACTACCTGTGGCGCCGGCCGCCCGGCCTCGGCGGCCGCCTCGTTGATGGTGGGCGCGGTGTGATCCCGCAGCGTCGCCGGTCCGGTCATCCAGGTGAACGTGCCGTCGGCCATGCGTGCAGTCAGACGCAGCATCTGGCTGCCCAGCGCAGCGACGAACACCGGCGGCGCATCGGCAGCCGGGGGAGTGATCTCGCCACGTCCGACGACGGCATCGCCGCCGTGGGAGACGCGCCGATCTGTCATCAGCTTCGTCAAGATCGTCAGGTAGTCACGCATGTGCGCGATCGGCCGGTCGAACGAGTACCCCCACATGCCTTCGACCACCGGCTTGTGCGACGGACCGATGCCCAAGTCCAGCCGGCCGCCGATCACGGCTTGGGTCGTGAGCGCCTGCTGGGCCAGCATCATCGGGTGCCGCGGGTAGGTGGGCACCACGGCGGTGCCGAGCCGGATGCCGGGCACCTCGCGGCCGGCGACGGCGATGGTGGTCAGCGCGTCGTGGCCGAAGATCTGAGGCGTCCAGTAGCGCCGAAAGCCCTGCTCGGAGGCCTCGCGGATGCTGGCCTCGAAGCGCTCAGGTGTGGTGTCGAATCCGAACAGCTCGATATGCATGCCCGGCAGCGTAACGGCGCGCCCATCGGTGTTTCCGAGCTGCGGCTTCTCCGCTATGGCCTCAGGCGCCGAATTCAGGCGAATGTGTCGAAGAGCTCCTCGAGCGCCTTGAGCTGGCCGCCGCTCGTGCTGGACGGCACCAGGATCGGTGTCTTGCAGCCAGCGTCGAACCATGCCTCGACGCCGTCGCGGACTTGGCTGGCCGACCCGTACAGCGTCGCGTTCGACAGCCAGTCATCGGTCATGGCCCGGTTCAACGCCTCGGAGTCGCCCGCGGCGATCGCCGTCTCAGCCGCGTCCATCTCGTCGACCCAGCCGGCTTGCTTCCAGTAGTTCCGGTAATTCGGCAGCGACACGTAGCCGGCCAGCGTCTTGCGGTTCCGCGCTGCTCCGGCGGCGCGGTCGTCATCGATGACCGTCGGGATCATGTTCCCCACGAAGAAGTCGTCACGGCTTGCGGCCTCGCCGAGGTGCGCCACGGAACTCTGGAAGTCGTTGCAGCTCGCATTGGCCCACACCGCCCCTGAGCTGATCTCGGCCGACAGCTCGGCCATGCGCTGGCGCAGCGTGGCCAGCACGATCGGCGGCAGTTCGCCGTGCTGTGCCGAAGCGGCCTCCATGGCGGCGATGTACTCGCGGATGTCGGCGAGCGGCTTG
The DNA here is from genome assembly GCF_965219595.1 of Candidatus Poriferisodalis sp. Taxonomy (NCBI): domain Bacteria; kingdom Bacillati; phylum Actinomycetota; class Acidimicrobiia; order Acidimicrobiales; family Candidatus Poriferisodalaceae; genus Candidatus Poriferisodalis; species Candidatus Poriferisodalis sp. The sequence goes on along the minus strand of NZ_OZ244781.1, from coordinate 1,169,679 downwards.
CCGGGCGTAATGCCGAGGCGCTCATGCACCGGCCCGTGCGTCACGCCGATGCCCAGCCAGAATCGCCCGCCCGAGACCTCGTGGATGAATGCCGCAGTCGAGGCCATATCGACCGGGTTGCGGAAGTAGATCGGCTGCACCGAGGTGCCGAAGTGGATCTCGTTGGTGACATGGGCAATCGCCTGGCACAGCGCCACCGGATCGCCCATCGAGGGGCAGTAGATGCCGCTGAAGCCGCGCTGTTCTATCTCAGCGGCGATTTCCAGGGTGCGTTCACGGCGACCGCGCACGGCCGCCAGCGAGATGGCAGGCATGTTCATGCGGGGTTTCCTAGCAGACGTGCCCGAATGCCGCCGTGGGCTGAGCCGCGAGGCTCTCAGGGCCGCTTGCGGGCCACGAAGCAGTACAGCGGCGTGAAGATTCCCGTCTTGCCGCCGGCGACGTACGCGTTGGCGGTGCGATCGAGCAGCTTGGCGACCTCAGCGGTGCCTCGGGGCAGGATCCTCAACGTCTCAACGAAGCGTGCGGCCCCGATCGCGAGTCGTCGACTCAGTGGTGTCCCGCGCGGGGTGTTACGGGCTGTACCGCTGCGCGCCTCCATCGGCTGATACCACGGCGTCGTCGATCCGTATTCGGCAGTTCCGCGGTCAATGCCTTCGATCACCTCGAATCCTGCCGACTCCAGTGCTTGGTTGACTTCGGCGAACGTCGCGATCTTCTTGAGCGCGATCCCGCGCATGAGTTCTCGCTTGATCTCTTGGTGATTCGTGTTGTCGGCGTCGAACGTGTCGGTCAGGCACATTTCCTGGCCCCACAGCAGTGCGCCTGGCTTCAGCACGCGCGCGATCTCGGTGAAGGCGCCCACCTTGTCCGGTGCGTGGCAGGTCGACTCGATCGCGTAGGCCCGGTCGTAGCTGCCGTCTTCGATGGTGCCCATGTCCATGAAGCTGGTTTCCACGTAATCGATCATGTCGCTGAGGCCTGCTTGGGCGGTCAACTCTCTCGCCCTGGCCAGCTGGACTTCGCTGCTGTTGATGCCGGTGACCGTGACTCCTGCTTCACGGACCACGGTCCGCATCGGCGCGCCGATCCCGCACCCGACGTCGATGACCGACATGCCCTCGCGCAAATCCAGCTTGTCGATCATCAGCCGCTGATGCCGGAGCTTCGAGTCTTCCAGGCTCTCCTGCGGAGACAGCGGTGCGAAGTGGAGCGATTCACCCCAGCCGTAGATCATGAGGTGGCTGCAGATGTCGTAGTACTCCGTTGCCGTCTCGGCGTGGTCGGAAGTCGGGCCGTCGCTCGACGCATACGTCTCGTCGAGCCGCCCGTTCAGCTGCTCCACCCGGTGTCGAAGGTCCGAGCCGCGGTACGACATCTTCAGTCCGCGTGCGACCTGCCAGATGCTGCTCACCCGGGGGAGCCTAAGAGGCTGAGCCCGCAGGGCGAAGCCGTGGCCCGAGCGGCCCGTGAGCGCAGCGAACAAGAGCGGGAAGCAATAGGCGACGCGACTAGCTGGTGGAACAGTCCGCGCATGTTCTAAGAGGCTGAGCCCCGGGCCCGATCCATGTACGCCCTATGGCGATCCTGTGACGGCCGCTTCCCGCATCGGCAGCATCAACAGACCGAGTGCCGCCAAGCTGGTGACGGTGACGAGCCCGATTGCGGGTCCGAACCCGGAGGCGTCGATGATGAAGCCGCAAACCGCCGGACCGGCGAGCGCGCCGACTCCGAGGCCCGTGTAGTGGATGCCGATCACGCCGCCCAGGTTCGCAACTCCGTACCAGCCAGCCAGCACGGAGGGTGTGGCGGTCACCCATACCGCCCAGCCGACGCCGTGAGCAACGGCACTGGCGATCAGCATGGCGGGGTTCCCGTCTGAGATCCACCAGATCGCCAGCGCTGCGGTCATGGCTGCGAAGGCCGCCCGGCACAGCCACATCGGATCGGCGCGGTGACCCAGTGCGCCGCAGGCCAGGCGGGCGGCGACGCTCGTCGCGCCCGAGATGCCGATCAGTGCGGCGGCCAATGCCGGCGCGACACCGCGGTCGACCGCGTAGTCGTTGTAGAACGCGACCGGCGCGTAGAAGCCCGGCCCGATTGCCACGACTGCCGCGAAGAACAGCAGGAATCGGCGCGAGCGCACCAGCCGGGTGACACGAACGAGGCCGGCCGTCGGCAAGCTCACCCGGTCGCCGCGCGTCGCTGCCCAGCCGATGGCGAGGAGAGCCACAGCCGCCAGCACGGCGTAGGTCTGGCGCCAGCCCAGCCTCGAGATCAACGCATGGCTCGCCAGCGGCATGACCAGCGTCCCGGCTCCCACGCCGGCCAGCAGGAAGCCCATCGCCGCTGGCCGCCGTCGCTCGCTGAAGCTGCGACCGATCAGGCCGATCATCGACGGGTAGCAGAAACCCGTGGCGAGCCCGACCAAGACCCCGAAGGCGGCGTAGGTCTGCCACAGCGCATTCGACCAGGCGGTCAGCAGAAGGCCCGCCGACATCGCCACCGCTGCGACTCCGACCAGCAGGCGGGCTCCGTAGCGGTCCCCTATGCGACCTCCGATGGCGCCGCCGGCGTAGTAGGTGCAGACGGCCGTCGAGAACAGGGCGGCCACCGGTCCGGTCGTGGTGTCGAGGTCGTCCGCGATGGGCGTCAGGAAGACTCCGAACGAGAAGAGGATCCCGAACGTCACGAAGTTGGCAGCAAACGCCGCAGCCGCAATCGACCACGGGGCCGACGCGTCCTCCGGTTCGCCCGGGAATCTCAGACTCGATGTGCTGGCCACCAGTCTCCAAGCCTGCCCTGCGCCGGCCTGCCCCGCGGGTTCCGCTGACCTCGCCCGGAATCGCGGGGACCGCTGGCCGGTACCCTCGGTGGCCCTCGCTTCTTGGGGCTGTAGCTCAGATGGCAAGAGCACCTGCTTTGCAAGCAGGGGGTCACGGGTTCGAGTCCCGTCAGCTCCACCATGAGGCTGAGCCTGCAGGGCGAAGCCGTGGCCCGAGCGGCCCGTGAGCGCAGCGAACAAGAGCGGGAAGAAATGGCAGCACGACGAGAAGGTGCGCCAGACAGCGCACGCTCGATGTCCGATGCGCAGTCACCGAAGTTGCTCGCAGGCGGCAACCCGCAGATTCCCAAAGGCGATGGCGACGCTCCCGTGCAGGCCTACATCGCGGCGATGCCGGGCTGGAAGGGCACCATCGCTCGCCAGCTGGATGATCTGGTCGAGCACGTCGTGCCCGACGTGCGCAAGGCCGTGCGCTGGAACTCACCCTTCTACGGCATCGAGGGGCGCGGGTGGTTCGCGAGCTGCCATGCATTCACCCGCTACGTCAAGGTGACGTTCCTGAATGGCGCGCTGCTCGTTCCCGAGCCGCCTGGCTCGGGCAAAGATCCTGATTCGCGCTGGGTGGACATCCCTGAGGATCAATTCGACACCGCGCAGATGTCAGCGTGGATTGAACAGTCGGCAGCACTCGACGGCTGGCATGGGTTCTGATTGACGGCGGGCTGCGATCTCACAACCGCGATCAGCACAATTCGAAGCCAGCCACCGGGCGAGTGGGTCGGCGGTCGACGACCTGGGCACAGAACGCTCGTGCCTCGTCGGTACGACCGGCTTTGACATAGGCCGCGAGCAACGTATTGGTCATCAGGTCACGCTGGGCCCGGCTGCCGCCGATGCGGACGACCTGGGGGATCAGCGGCTCGAGGACATCGATGACCGTCGACCACTTCTCATCGACGAACGCGCTGTAGGCCCGAGCCAGCGTTGCTCCGGTGGTGCCTGCCGGCAGGCGGCCTGCCTCGCCAAGCTCCTGCAGCTGGGTGATGCACGCCTGGAGCTCTTCGGTCTCGCCGAGGACGGCGTAGGTGAGCCCGGCATGGGCATCGACGAACACGATGGGCTGTGGGAACCGCTCCTCGTAGAACTCTCGAACCTGCTGCCAGACGGCGCGATCGCGAGGTTGCCCTGCCAACTCCGATCGCCACATGAACGATGACGAGTCAGAGAACACGGTGATCGGTGGGCTAGTCGTGGTGCCAGGCAGGCAGTTGTGTCGGAAGGCCTGCCATGCATCGTCGTGGCGGCTGACTGCCATGAGCACCAGCGCGTAGTGCCACCAGATGTGGCAGTGCAGCACGCTCGCCGGGTCAGATTCGGGGAGCCACCGATCGAGGAAGTCGACCGCTTCGTCATCTGCGCCGGCTTCGAAGAGCGCATGTACCAGCGTGTGGGCACCGTGGGGGGTGGTTGGCCGCTGTTCGAGCGCATGCTCGGCGAGCTGCCGGCCCCGGTCCCACCGTCCGGTCTCGATGAGGGCGAAGGCATGCACGGTGGCAAACCACCAGTCGTCGCCGTAGTGGGTGGCGAGCGGCTCGAGGAAGGCGAGCAGTTCGGCTTCGCGGCCGATACGGCCTCTGAAGCCGATGGCGCCGAACACGCCGCAGGCGGGCGCCAGGGCGAACGCGTCGCGAGGGAAGTCGATGACGTGTTGGCGGATGAGGTTGAGCGCTTGGGGCACCTGGCCGGTAATGAGCAGCCGCACAATCTCGATGTGCCGCTGTTCCCTGATGGTCGCGCCCCGGCTCAGCTCGACGGCGGCCTCCGCTGAGGCCCGTGCTTCGTCGGGCCGCACGTAGAGCTGGTGCTGGCGGGCCAAGGCGGCGTGAGGGAGGGCAAACCCTGGGTCGGCCGCGATCGCCGTCGACAGGCATTCTTCGACCCCAGCCTCGGCCGACAGCATGCGGTCGATGCCCTGGACATAGGCGTCACGGGCCGCGGCGGATGAGGTGCTCACTTCGAGGCCGTAGCGGTCCTGCATGCGCTCCGTCTCCAGCTTCGCCGCCGTCGGGCTGTCGGTGGCCTCCCGGGTCGCGTCAGATCACCGCCAGCGACCAGACGAGCGGGAGGCCGGACCCCAGCTCGGTCCACTGGGCATCGTCGGACACTTGCCATACCTCGCCGGTGTCGGTGCCGACCAGCACCCCGCCCACGTTGTCAGGATCGGCGATCAGGCCATGGAAGTTGACCGGCGACGGCGAGTGGGCGTCGTCGCAGAGCGACCGCCACGACTGACCGTGGTCATCAGACCTGTAGAGGTCCGCATGAGCCCCGCCGTCGTCCTTGTAGTGGGAGAAGGCCGTGGGCGCGCTGGCGACGGTGACGCTGTAGGGGTCGCGGCGATCGATACACAGGGGACGCGAGTAGCGCGGCACGACGCCCTTCCATGCGTACTGCCATGACTCGCCGTAATCGTCGGAGCGGAACACGCCGGCGTTGCCTTCGAGCTCTTCGGCGACGCCGTCAAAGCGGCCGTATCCGGTGCTGATGAACAGCACCCCCGGCTCGGCGGGGTGGGCGAACATCATGTGGATGTCTGGGTTGTCGCCGGGCAGGTCGACCGTCCAGCTCTCGCCGCCGTCGGTGGTGCGGGCCACACCGCCGACCTCGACACCGACCCAGATGCGGTCGGGATCGTCCTCGTCGATGACGAGCGCACGTGCCCGCCCCGGCAGGGGAGGCTCGACCGGCACGCACCAGCGCTCCGCTTCGGGGAGCGCAGCGAATGCCGTGATCTCGTCCCACGTTGCGCCGTCGTCGTCACTGCGAAACAGGGCCGCGGGCTCGGTGCTGGCGTACAGCCGGCCGTCGCTGGCGGCCCGGATCTGCCACACCTCGCGCCCGGCGAGCTGTGGCCCGGCCCAGGTGATGCCGCCGTCCTCGCTGGTGAACAGGCCGGCGGCCGACCCGGCGAACAGGCGGCCGTCGAGGTTGACGAGGTCGCGGACGTGGCGTGCTTCGAGCGTCTGTCTGGACCCCGCGTCGTCGATGGCGAAGACGCCCTTGGTGGTTCCCGCAAGCAGCTGACCGTTCATGGGCTCACCCTAGATCGCACGCGGAAATGGCGGGTTCGGGCCCTTCAGTTGTTCGCGGGGCTGCTGTGTTCGGGCGCGCGGGGGTCGTTGAGGGAGATAGCCCAGCCGGGTCCGAGTTCGGTGTCGAAGCGGTGCTGGAACATGGGCACGAGCATCGACGCGGGCAGGATGCACTCAGCGCAGGCTTCGTCGGGAATGTGGAGGCTGAGTGTGATGTGGCGTCCGGTGATCGACGCAGTGAGGTCGGCGCGGTCAGCTCGCAGGACAACGGCCAGTTCCTCTACGACATCGGCTGGAGTGATACCAGTCGCCGGTGCGCTCGACTCGTCGGCACTGCCATCCTGAGCATCAGCGGTGGTGAGCAGTGCCAGCACCGTTGGGGTCACTGCATCGGCGACGGCCATCGCCTCGGCTGAGGTCAGGCTGCCGATGGGGTGCGGCACGGTGGCGAATGGGTAGTCGGTGAAGCCCTGCAGTTCAGCGATGGCCTCGCCGGTGGCAGCAAACGGCTCGGTCAGGATCGCTGCGGCGGGCACACCCAGCTCTTCGGAGTGCACGGCATCGAGCACACTGCTCGACGAGCAGCTTCCTCAATCGCCAATGGCGGCGATGATCGCCGTCACGTCGGCGGCCAGCGCCTCGACCTCTTCGGGGGCTGCAGGCAAGTTGGCGGTGGGCTTGAGCATCAGCACGGCGTCGCGCGCTCCGTGGGTCTCGATGAGGTTCTGAGCAACCCGTTGGAGAATCGCAGGGGCGTGTGTCTTGCCGTTGCTCACCAATCCGATGACGGCACCAGCCAGCGATTCGGGCCGCGGTGCGAGCGCTGCGCCCACACCGCTGGCGGGCAGCGTCGGATCCACCAGGGTGACGGTCATGGCGTGAGTATCTCCTGGGTGATGAGCGGGACGCTGCGATCCCGGCTCCAGGTGGGAAAGAACGACGAGTGGCCGCCGGCATCGCCGCCGCCGACCATGAGCGCGATGTCGTCGGGACATGTCCCGCGGGGAACGGAGATGTCTTCGTCGCCGGGCCGCACCTGCGGGTCGGTCTCCATCCATTGCGTCGGGTGGAAGCCGGTGACGTTCCCGGCTGCCTCGACCTTGCCCCCGCGTTTCACCTCGGCGTACGTGCGAGTGGCGTGAGCGAACAGGTACTCCTGCACCTGTGTCCGGCTCCAGCCAGCGGCCCCGAGCTTGCAGGCGTGCTCGGGAGAGAACACCACCAGCGACCGGCCCGAGCTGAGCGAGCCGAGCGCCGACATCGTGTCGGCAAACGTGCCCAGCAGTCCCTCGGGATCTGGCGATGCATGGTTCAGCACGTTGTGTCCCGACTCGGCAGCCATGACGGTCACTGTGCTCTGGCCGGGCGAGTAGCCGAGCGACACGTGGTACGGCTCCCACGGGCTGGTGTCCTCGTCTTCCCCGAAGCACATCGCGTACTTGCCAGCCCAGCCCTGGGTGCTCTTGTCGAGCTTGCCGGGGATGGCGGCGAGGCAGTTCCGCAGCACCAGCCGCACCGCACGTCCGATCGTGGCGTTGGCCCGGAAGCCTGGGCCGAACAGGTTCTCCTTGCAGTGGACACCGATCTCGTCACGGATCGGGCCATTGACTGCGAGGAGGATGGCGGCGCCGCCGGTGCTGGCCGACACGGCGTGCAGCTCGAAGGTCGGGTCGCCGATGGCGGCGAGGGTCGCGCCCACCACCGGGAAATACTCCGGCAGGCATCCGGCCATGACGGCGTTGGCAGCCGCCTTGCGGGCGCTGACCTCGAGGCCTCGTGCGGGCTCGCGCAGCAGAACATCGTCTGCGTCCCAGACGCCGCCGGCAAGCATGGCGTCCACCAGCGGTTCAGTCGGGGGCACCACCGGCAGCCCGTCGGTCCAGCCGGCTTCGAAGCAGGCTTCGATGGCCTGCCACGGGTCGGTCAGCTCGATGTCCCCGTTCGATGTCATTGCCTGCCGTTGTTTCGGTTGCGCGCACCCGAGGCCATCAAACCGCTCCGCCGGAATCCGGTCGCGGTCAATGGCGGTGCCGTCGACGGCGAGGACGCCTGCGGACGAGCCGCTCGTCGAGCGTCTCGCGAGGGTTGGGCGCTGCGGTGACATCGGGCGTGGGTTCCTCGCCTGCCAGCACGGCCACGATCTTCGCGGTGTGCTCGGGGGTGCTGCCGCAGCAACTGCCGATCACGCTCACGCCGGCGGCGTGAACCCGGTGCGAGTGAGCCGCCAGCAGATCTGGCGTGCCGTCATAGACGAGCGAATGGCCGTGCCACACCGGTACGCCCGCGTTCGGCTTGGAGATGACCGGGGTGCCCGGAGCGACTTCGGCAATGGCGAGCACCGCTGCCTCGGTGTCGGGCACGTTGTTGCCGCAGTTGGCGCCGATGGCAGCGAGCTCCAGCGGCCCCAGACGATCGGCCAGCTCGTTGCCGCTGACGCCCATCATCGTGCAGCCGGTGGTGTCGAAGCTCATGGTGACCGCGACGGGCAGGTCGCACACCCGGCGCGCTGCGCGGACGGCAGCTTCGACTTCGTCGAGTGCGCTCATCGTCTCGATCCACAGCAGATCGACCCCGCCTGCATCGAGCGCAGCAGCCTGTTCGGCGAATGCGGCTTCGCACGCTTCGATGCTCATGTCGCCGAGCGGCGCCAGCAGTTCGCCCGTCGGACCCATCGAGCCGGCCACCAGCACCGGCCGCCCCGACCGTTGCGTCTCGGCGTCGGCTTCGACCTGGCCGATCTGCGCAGCGGCAATGTTGAGCTCGCGCACTTGGCGTTCGAAGCCGTGCAGCGACTGGCGGAAGCAGTTGCCGCCGAAGCTGTTGGTCACGATCAGGTCGGCACCCGCCCGCAGGTAGCCGCGGTGGACGGCCCGTATCTCGTCGGGGTGGCTGAGATTCCACTCCTCTGGCGACCATCCCGCCGACAGCCCGGCGGCAAACAGTTGCGTGCCCATTGCACCGTCGGCCACCAGGTAGCCCTTGGACTTCACCAGGTCATTCAGTGTGACGGTCATCGGGCGCTGCGTGTCCTGAGTTGATGCACATGAGGGGAACGGGTCGAGGAGTGATGCCTACAACGGCAACGTACCGCTGCCTGCACGCGCCACACGACCGATTTTCTCGCACGTGCGACGGCATCCGTCGGCACTCGCTTGCCTGCCGTGCAAGCATCTCGCCCAGAGGCTGAGAGGGGTTGGCTATGGATGAGGTGACCTACGAGGTCGACGGGCACGTGGCGACGATCACGTTGAACCGGCCCGACAAGCTCAATGCGATGACCGACGAGATGTACCACGGCATCGGCGAGGCACTGCTCGCGTCCGACGCTGACCCTGCTGTGCGCTGCACGATCGTGACCGGAACCGGCAGGGCGTTCACCTCGGGCCACGACCTCGGCGAGTTCGCAGACCGAACTGCTTGGATGCCGTGGCGGCCTGACCGGTTCGACATCGGTATGGAGACCGCCAAGCCCACGATCGCCGCGATCCAGGGCTACTGCCTGGCGGGCGGGCTGGAGCTGGCGCTGTTCTGTGACATCCGGGTCTGCGACGACACTGCCCAGTTCGGCTGCCCCGAAGTGCGCTGGGCCATCCTGCACGGCTACGGCGCGCTCAGGCTGCCGGGGCTGATCGGCTCGTCGGACGCGATGCGGCTGCTGCTGACCGGCTCGTTCGTCGACGCTGCCGAGGCGCTGCGCATCGGGCTGGTCAGCGAGATGACAGCGCCGGAAGACCTGCAGGCGACTGCCCGTGGCATCGCCGACCAGATCGCCGCCAACGGTCCCGCCGCCATTCGCATGACCAAGGAGATGGCCCTGCGCGGCAGGGAGATGTCGCTGGCCGACGGCCTGCGGCTCTACCAGGAATACACCCGGGCAGCCTTCGCCTCCCCCGACGCGAAAGAGGGCCTGCGGGCCTTCGCCGAACGCCGCGATCCCGACTACGGCGCCTAGCGCGACAACCGAATCGTCGCGGACGATCCCAGCGGCGGCCCGCCAGCAGGATCAGTACGATCCGGGCCCGCTGGGGTTGACGGCGATCCAGGGGTGATGTGCGAGGCGTTCGGGTACTGGATCTGAGCGACGGGCGCGCGGGCGCGTACTGCGCTCGGCTGCTCGCGATGACCGGTGCCCACGTGGTGGTGGGCGAGCCGCCGGAGGGATCGCATCTGCGGCGATCGCGTGTGATCGACACCGCCGCAGGGCCGGTATCGGCAGCGTGGGAGTACCTGCGTGCCAACACGGCGAGCGTCGTCGTCGATCCCGGGACGTCGCTGGCTGAGTTGGCTGGCGACTTCGACGTGGTCGTGCTGGACGTGCACGGCGATTTGGTCTCTGCGCAAGCGGAGATCGCGGCGGCCCGCGAGGCGGATCCCCAACTGGTGGCAGCAGCCATCACGCCGTACGGGTTCACCGGACCGAAGTCGGCATGGCGCGCCGGTCCGCTCGAGCACTGGGCGCTGGGCGGGCACATGAGCCTCAATGGCGAGCCCGACCGGCACCCGCTGCCGGGCGGCGGTCCGTGGCTGACGCACCTGGTCGGTGCGACGGCGGCGATCGGCATCCAGGCGGCACTCGTCAACGCCGTCACAACTGGCCGCGGCGATCTGGTGGAGGTGTCAGCGCTGGAAGCGCTGGCCAATGCCCACCAGTGGAGCTTCAGCCTGTACACCCACAACGGCGTCACCAAGCGACGGTGGGGGAACCGCTTCGGCGAGCAGCACCATCCGCTGGCGCTCTATGAGTGCGTCGACGGCTGGATCTGCATCGCTGCGGTTTCGATCCACCAGTGGGAAGGCTTCTGCATCGCAATGGACCAGGTGGAGCTGCTGGCCCGGGATGACTTCTATGTCCCCGCGGTGCGATTCGACCACGCCGACGAGCTGGACGAGATCATCTCCGCCTGGGCCGCCACGAAAACCGTCGCCGATGCCGTCGCCGTCTTGCAGGACAACCAGGTTCCCTCTGGCCCGGTAGCCAGCCTCGACGACATGCTGGCAAGCGAGCAGCTCGCCGCACGGGGCTACTGGAAACACCTCGACGTCGTCGATGCCCCGACCGACGGCGTCCGGCCAACAACACGGCTGCCGGGACCTCCGGCGCACATCGAAGGTGCAACGCCGCAGTTCCGCGGAGCGCCCGCGCTCGGCGCTGGCCTCGATGTCACAGTGCCGGATGAACGGAGCTGGCCCGCTGGTGCCAAGCCGCTTGCGGGTGTGCGGGTGGTTGAGTTCACGATCGCCTGGGCGGGCCCGCTGGTCTGCCGCATGCTCGGCGATCTCGGCGCTGACGTCATCAAGATCGAGCATCCCACCGCACGGGGACTGGCCATGCCGCCTGCCGAGATGATCCTGGCTGAACGTGGCGGCTGGGAATGGGGACAGCTTCCTGGCCCCCTGTCGCGCAACGGCATCTTCCTCGACAACGACCCCGGCGACGACTGGTTCAACCGCCTCGGCCATTGGAACAAGATGAACCGGTCGAAGCGCGGCTTCTGCCTGGACCTGAAGGCTCCCGGCGGCCGAGATGTGTTGCGCAGGCTCGTCGAGACAGCAGACATGGTGGTGAACAACTACAGCCCTCGCGGCGTTCGCTCCGCTGGCATCACGCCGGCCGAGCTCCGCGAGATGAATCCCGCCATCGTGACGCTCGATATGTCCGGCTTCGGTGCCACCGGCCCCGACGCCGAGCGCATCAGCTGGGGTCCGGTGCTCGATGCCGCCTCGGGCCTGGCGTCCACCACCGGCTACCCAGACTCGGGCCCCTACAAGCAGGGCATCGCATTCCCCGATGTCGTCGGCGGCCTGCACGGCACGGTCGTCGCCCTAGCTGCCCTGTGGCAGCACTGGCACACCGGCGAACCCGTTGCCGTCGACCTGTCACAGCTCGAGACAGCGATCAACGTCGCTGGCGACCAATTCGCCGAAGCCTCACTGCGTCCGGCCGGCGCCTCGCCCCCACCCCGCCGCGGCGCCCGCACACCAGACGCCGCGCCCTCCGGCGTCTACCGATGCCGCGGCAACGACGCCTGGCTCGCCCTGACAGTCGAAGACGACGCAGCATGGAAGGCACTGGCCCGGGTACTCGATGACCCAGCCTGCAACCCCCAATGGACGACCGCCACAGCACGCCACGCCAACCACGACGCCATCGACACCATGATCGAGTGTTGGACAGCAACCCGAGACAAACACGAAGCCGCCGCCGAACTCCAAGCAGCAGGCATCTCGGCCTCAGCAGTCATGACCATCGCGGACATAGTCAACGACGACCACAGCGCAGCCCGCGACCTCATGGTCGATCACGCCCGCCCCGGAGAGCAACCTCAGCTATTCCCGGGACTGCCGTTCCGCTTCGACACCACTCAGGCTGCCGTCAGCCCACCTCCCAAGCTCGGCCAGCACAACGACAAGATCTTGTCTGAACTCGGCTACACCCCAACCGAGATCGCAGCGCTCTACGACTCCAACACCATCGCCACAACCCCACCCGACTGAGACCACGACGGGGCAGAACCGAACGCACGAGCTGTGGCGGCGGCAGGGAACTCTGCGACGTTGCGACCTGCTGGATCGCTGGTCGCTGAGGGCACTGCCGCCGCCACAGCGGGCGCGCGCCTAAGCCATGGTGAGGCCGCCGCTAACCGACAGCGTCTGCCCGGTGATGTACCCAGCCTCTTCGCTGCACAGGAACACGACGGCAGCAGCAACCTCATGCGGTTGACCGATGCGCTTCATCGGCACGGCCCGAGCCATCGCCCCGATGATCTTGTCGCTCGTGTCGGTGGCCGCGGCGATCTCTTCCAGCAGCGGGGTATCGGTGGGCCCCGGGCACACCACGTTCGCAGTGATGCCGCGGCGCGCCACCTCGCGAGCAATGGTCTTGGTGAAGGCGATCACACCGCCCTTGGCACCGGCATAGACGGCTTCGCCCGACGAGCCCACCCGACCGGCATCGGAGCCGATGTTCACAATCCGCCCGAAGCCCGCTTCGATCATGGCAGGCAGGCATCCGTGCGTCGTGCGCAGCGGACCCTTGTAGTTGATTTCGATGACCCGGTCCCAGAAGTCCTCATCGGTCGCCACGAAGGGTGTCAACACATCCCAGCCGGCGCAGTTGACCAGCACTTCGACCGGTCCGAGTTCGTCCACGATCGTCAGCAGGCCTCCCGCAACCGCATCAGCGTCAGACACGTCCATTTCGACGGCGATGGCTGTACCGCCCTCCGCGTTGATCATGGCCGCCGTCTCAGTGGCCTCAGGCACCCGCAGGTCGGCCACGGCCAGCTTCTGGCCAGCCCGAGCAAGCCCGAGGCAGATCTCGCGCCCGATGCCCCTGCCGCCGCCGGTCACCAGCGCCACCCTGGCTGTGCTGTCTGGATCGCTCACGCTGTCTCCTGTCGTCAAGTACTCGGGCCGTGATGCGTACTAGGAGCGGGTGGCCTGCGCCACGTCGCCCCACTTGTGCACCATGTCGGGGTCCTTGCGGATCTGTTCCTCCGCCAGGTACATGACCACCCGGCTTGCGGTGCCGGTGTAGCGGTCCTTCAACCGGTCGGCCATCTCGTCCCACGGGGCGACCAGCGCGAAGTGCTCCAGCATGTCGTCGGTGATGCAGTCGGCCATGCCGGCGATGTCGCCCGCCGCCATGCGCTCGCGCAGCGCAGCAGTCACCCCTTCGTACCCCAGGTCGGTGAACTGGAACGAGTAGTTCGGCGTGGTGCCGTAGAAGGCGATCTGCGTCTTGGCTCGGCGGACGAGCGGTGCCAGTTCCTCGGGGGAGTCGCCTGGTGCGGCGAACACCGGCACGATGAGGTCGATCTCATCGACGTCGCGACCAGTCCGCTCGGCACCGTGGGCCACTTCGGGCAGGAGTCGCTCGCGGATGTAATGCATGGTGTGCATCGGGTGGACGTGCACGCCGTCGGCAACCTCGCCGGCTACGCCGTTCATGATCGGCCCGACCGATGAGATGTCGACCTTCACGTCGCCGTAGTCGTGGCTGCGAGGCGCCCACTGGGCTGGCAGCAAGCTCAGGTTGAAGAACTCGCCTTCATAGCTGAGCTTCTCTTCCCGCCGGAACGCCCGCAGGCACGCCTGCACCGCTCCCACGTAGTCGCGCATGCGCGCCGCCGGCCGATCGAACTCGGCTCCGTAGCGCCGCACGACGTGACCCTTCACTTGGCTGCCGAGCCCCAGCCGGAACCGGCCGTTGGTCTCGCCGGCCAGTTCCCAGGCGATCTGGGCCGACACCATCGGGCTGCGGGGGAAGGCCACGGCGATGCCAGTGGTGAAGGTCAGGCTGGGGGCCGCCATGGCGGCCGCGGCGAGCTGCATCCACGGCACTTGGCCGGTCTCGGTGTAGAGCATCCCGGAGAAACCGGCGCCCTCCACCTTGCGGGCCAGATCGGCCGCATCGCTCCAGGTGGACGAGCCGGTCATGAGATCGAATTCCACCTCGGGGTCTCCTTCAGGCGGGGGCACGAACCCGCTCAACGTAGCCCCGCGGACCGTCGGGCTGCCGTTCTACGCTGCGACGATGGCGCGGAGGCTGAGCCGGATGGCGAAGCCGTGGCCCGAGCGGCCCGTGAGCCCGTATCCATTCGAGACTGGAACAAGAGCGGGAAGTGATGTCGGAGCAACGAGAAGGCAATGCAGTCCGCGTTTCCTCTGAAGGAGCGACCTACGACTGGCTGCTGCTCGGCGACGCCGTCGACCGGGCGGCAAGCAAGTGGGGAAACCGTCCTGCGGTGATCTTCGGCGACCGTCAGTGGAGCTACGCCGACTTCGCGGCTGAAGTCGACCGCGTGGCCAAGGGGCTGATGGCGCTGGGCGCCCAGATTGGCGATCACGTTGCGGTATGGATGACCAACCTGCCCGAGTGGCTGTGGCTGCAGTACGCCATCCCCAAGGTGGGCGGCTGCATCGTGCCGCTCAACACCCGGTACCGCACCGACGACGTCGCGTACACGGCGGCGCAGTCGGAGAGCCGGTTCATGATCTCCATCGACCAGTCGGGGCCGATCGACTTCCGCCAGATGCTCTGCGAGGCCTACGCCGAGATTGCTGGCGCAGGCCATTTGGAACAGTTGGTGCTCACTGGCGCCGCGCGCGACGACGCCTTGGCCGATGCGATGAGCTGGGACGATCTGCTCACCGCGGGGGAGAGCGTCTCCGATGAGGAACTGGCCGCTCGCGCCGCCAGCGTGACCGTCGACGACCGCATGATGCTGGCGTACACGTCGGGCACCACCGGTCATCCCAAGGGTGTGGTGCATACCCACCGCCCGCTGCGCAACAGCCGTGAGCGCTCGATGCTGCTCGGTCACACCGCCAATGACATCCACATGAGCTACCTGCCGCTGTTCCACCTGTTCGGCTACGGCGAGGTGTCGATCCAGGCGGTCCTCACCGGCGGCTGCCAAGTGCTGTTCGACGTCTTCGACCCAGCGGCGGTCCTGGCTGCGGTGGAGGACATCGGCGGCACGGTCCTTCACGGATTCGACTCGCACTGGGGCGACCTGCTGCGAGCCCAGGACGAGCACCCCCGAGACGTGTCCAGCCTGCGCATGGGAACCCTCGCGGCCGGCATGGAATCGTCCACGCCAATCGCTCGCCGGGCTCAAGAAGTGTTCTGCCCGACCATTTCAGGCTGGGGCATGAGCGAGTCGTGGGCGTTCGTGAGCTGCAGCCACCCCACCCACTCAGTCGAGCAGCGCACCGAGGCCTCCGGCTACCCGATGGACGGCATCGAGTACCAGATTCGCGACTTGGAAACCGGCGCCGAATGCCCGCCCGACACCCCAGGCGCTCTGTTCGTCCGCGGCTACACGGTCATGGAGGAGTACTGGCGCCGCCCTGAGGCCACAGCCGAAGTGCTCGGCGATGACGGCTGGCTCGACACCGGCGACATCGCCAGGATGCGCCCCGACGGCCACGCCGTCTTCATCGGCCGTCACAAGGACATGCTCAAGGTCGGCGGCGAGAACGTCTCACCGGCCGAGGTGGAGGGCTACCTGCTCGAAGTCGACGGCGTCGAGCAGATAGCAGTAGTCGGCTACCCCGACCCCCGCCTCGTAGAGGTCCCCGTCGCCTTCGTGCAGCTCACCGCCACAGCGCCATCAGACGTCACCGAAGAGGCGCTCATCGAGCGCTGCCGAGGCCGCATAGCCAGCTTCAAGATCCCCCGCCATGTGATCTTCGTCAAGGAGATGCCAGCCACCCCCTCAGGCAAGATCCGCAAAGTAGAACTCCGCGACTGGGCCCTACAAGACCTCGGCGACCCCACTCATGCTTGAGCGGGTGTAGTTACGGGCCAGAGAACGCCATGGCTGGCTGGCGAGGCCCGTCCAGCGTGTGATCAGCAGCGAACCCCATGGCCCGCTCCGACTCACGAGTGCGAACCTCAGCCCGAGCCACCACATGGTGATGCACCTCATCGGGCCCATCGGCCAGCCGCAGCGTGCGCTGCGCATGCCACATGTCCGCCAGCGGGAACCACTGCGAGACGCCGGCTGCGCCGTGCATCTGGATGGCCTCGTTGATGATGTCGCAGCACTTCTCGGGCACCATCGCCTTGACGGCGCTCACCCACACCCGGGCCTCCGCGTTGCCCAGCGTGTCCATGGCCTTCGCGGCCCGCAGCACCATCAGCCGCATCGCCTCCACCTCGATGCGTGAGCGCGACACGATCTCCATGTTCTTGCCGAGGTTGATCAGCTTCTTTCCGAAGCCCTCGCGGTTCACGCCCCGGTCGACCATCATCTCGATGGCCTTCTCGGCCGAGCCGATCGAGCGCATGCAGTGGTGGATGCGGCCCGGTCCCAGCCGGAGCTGGCTGATCTCGAAGCCCCGGCCCTCGCCGAGCAGGATGTTCTCCCTGGGGACGCGCACGTCGTTGAACAGGATGTGCATGTGCCCGTGCGGCGCGTCGTCGGCGCCGAAGACGTGCATCGGCCCCAGGATCTCCACGCCGGGCGTGTCGATCGGCACGAGGATCTGCGACTGCTGCTTGTAGGTGTCCGCGTCGGGGTTGGTGCGGACCATGGTGATCATGATCTTGCAGCGCGGGTCGCCGGCACCTGAGATGTAGAACTTCTCGCCGTTGATCAGCCACTCGTCGCCGTCGAGCACGGCATTGGTCTGCACCTGCTTTGCGTCCGAGCTCATCACTGCAGGCTCGGTCATGGCGTAGGCGGAACGGATCTTGCCTTCGAGCAGCGGTTCGAGCCACTGTTTCTTCTGTTCCGGGGTGCCGACACGCTCGATGACTTCCATGTTGCCGGTGTCGGGTGCTGAGCAGTTCAGGCATTCCGAGGCCAGCCGGTTCTTGCCCAGCTCATTGGCGATGTAGGCGTAGTCCAGGTTGCTCAGGCCCTCGCCGGTGTCGGCGTCGGGCAGGAAGAAGTTCCACAGCCCCTGCTCGCGTGCCTTCGTCTTGGCACTCTCCAGCAGCTCGAGCTGACCGGGCGCCCAGCTCCAGCGATCTTCGCGGTTCTCGCCCATCCGGTGGAATTCCTCGGTGATGGGGTCGACCTCGTCGCGGATGAACGCCTTGACCGCTTCGTACAGCGGCTCGACCTCGGTGGACATCCGCAGATCGAAATCGTCCATGCTCGCGGACTTCAATGCTCCGCCAACCACAGCTGCTCCCCTCGTGTGCTCGCCAGCCGCAGGTCTGCCGCTGGCGCAGTGAACCCTACCGAGATCGGTTCTGGGAGGCTGAGCCTGGGCCCGAGCGGCGAGCTGCCTATCCCCTAGCGGGCCGGGGCGCGCCGGTACCTTCGAATGCCATGTTGCAGTGTGTTCGAGGGATGTGCACCGAGATGGCCACCGCAGGGCTGGGCTACGACGTGCCCGGAACGAGGGCGTGGCTCTACGACCTCGACGCCGCCACCATCGCCGGCACCTCCCGCCAGCGGGACATGATCATGCCGCTGTGTCGCACCCATGCAGACCGGATCAAGGTTCCGGTCGGGTGGGAGCTGGACGATCAGCGGGCTCCCGAGCCGGAACCAGTCGTGGCCTCCTCTGAACCGAGCGCCGGGGCCGCCGAGAGCGCCGAACCGCTCTTCAAGCCCCGGTCCCGACCCGAGCCGGCCGAGATGCCGCAGCCAGAGCCCGACCGCGAACCGGCACCGCCGTCGCTGCTCGAACGAGCCTTCCGAGCAGCACCCTCGGGCTAGAGCAGGCTTGCTTTCCGGGCGGCGGTCAGCACCAGACGCCCGCGGGGGTTCAAGCTCGCCCGGTAGCGAACACCCTCGGCGTCCACCAGCACCAGCTCGTTGCCTTCGCTGGCGACCTGGAGCTCAACGCCGAGTTCTGCAGAGAGCTCTGCCCGGCTGGCCTCCAGCGCGGCCCGCATGGCGCTGCGCCGCTGCGCTTCGTAGAGGTCCATGTCGTATTCGACAAAATCCCCCGGCTCAGTTCCAGAAGGCCGCACGAGACAAACAATGTTACAAGCGGTCAGGCTCCTACGGCAAGAAAGGCGCGCGCCACTAGCGTGAGAACGTGAGCCTGTGGCTGGCCGTGCCGCTCTCGCTGGTGTTCATCTACATCGTGTACCGGCTCGGCCTGCGAATGATGGCCACGTTCTCGCGGCCGATTCCCCCGCCGCCCCCGCCCGGGGAGCTGCGACGGGTGCGACTCACCTACCGGTGCAGCCTCTGCGGCACCGAGATGCGCATGACACGCGCCCCGGTACAACACCCGGAGCCGCCGCGCTGCTGCAGCGAAGACATGGATCTCATAGCCAACGCCGACGAGTAACAGCGCTGCCAGTGAGGGTCCTGCCGCCTCCGCCGCGAGCCGCCGGTTCCCACAGGTTGTCCACAACCTGGGGAAAGTTACATCTGTGTCATTACCGCCAGCGCGTGGCCAGCAGGATGCCCACCAACACGATGCCCAAGCCGACCGCAATCCATGCGCTCGCCGGACTGCCCGGCAGCCAGCTCATGTAGTTCGCCACGATCACCGCCGTGCCGACTCCGAGCAGCGCCACGATCAGCCAGCCGAACCACGAGGCGCTCTGGGGCGCATCGCCGCCGGTGCTGTGCTGCTGGGCTGGCGCATTCTGCGGTCGCGTGCCCTTGGGCGTGATGCGGCTGGTCTTGCGGGGCCGGGCCATGACGGGTCAACCTAACCGTTGCTATTGGCTTCTTCGCCGTTGGCTTCTGCTGGGGTGGCTTCGCCGATGACGATGGTGACGGTGTCGTAGTTGATCCTGATGTCGGTGCCTGGCGACGGATCAAGGGAGATGACCTGCCCGTCGGCGGGATCGCCCTCGGCTACCGATTGCGTGCGCCGCTCCACCGTGAAGCCCAGCTCCGTCAACGCCGCTTCGACGCCGTCGGGATCGAATGTCTCCAATGCCTGCAGGCTCGGGATGGCCAGCACCTCCGGCGGTTTGTACATGTGGAGGACCACTTCGGATCCGGCGATGAGCACCGTTCCGGGCTCGGGGCTGATGTAGCGGACGACGTTCGTGTTGACGTCGAGATTGGAGACCTCACGCGCTGTGCGCTTCACGGTGAAACCGAGCGCCAGCAGCTGGGCTTCGATGCGGTCGGCGAGCGTGGTGCCGAAGTCTTCTAGTGACGGCACCACCAGCTCTTCTGGACCGTCAGACACGACCAGCGTGATGACGCTGCCCCGCTCCACCGGCTCGGCGGCGTCGGGACTGCTGCGGATCACCGTTCCCACGCTGAATTCGGTGGAGAACTCGCGCTCCACCCGGTCGACGAGTCCGAGGCGTGCCAGCGTGACCCTGGCGTCGTCGATCGTCTGACCGGCCAAGCGCGGCACCTCGACTTCGCCACGGCCGGCGGAGACCGTCAGCGTCACGATCGTGCCTGCCGGACGCTGCTCGGTGCTCGGGATGCTCTGCTCGGTCACCAATCCGATCGCCAAGTTGTCGTTGCGTACGTCGATGCGTTCCACGCTGAAGCCTGCGGCGACGAGCATCGCCTCTGCCTCTTCGTAGGTCCGCCCGACCACGTTGGGCAGCAGGATCAGGGTGCGCGGCGCGGCCGCGAACAGGGTGATCGGATTGTCGGGATCGTTCGGTTCTGCGAGCAGCAGCCCGGCACGGGGATTCTGCTGGAACACGACGTTCTCGTCGACGTCGTCGCGTTCGGAGAATTCGATGCTGACGTGCTCGAAGCCGACATCGGCGAGCTCGCGTTCGGCTTCGGTGAAATGCAGGCCCACCACGCTGGGCACCCGCAGCCGCACATCGGAGGTGCTCTCGGGCTCGGTCACCACGCCCGGTTCACCTCGGTCGTTGACCAGCAGGAACACCAGCCCTGCAATCACCAGCAGCAAGATGACCAGCAGCGTGATCCACATCGGCGTGCGGTCCGGAGGCTCGACGGCGCCAGGCGGCGGACCTTGCGGGTACTGCGGCGGGTACTGCGGCCCGCCGTAGTCGCCTGCGCCGCCCCCATGGCCGCCGTAGGGCGGTGCCGGCGGAGGCTGTTGGTACGCGGGCGGCGCTGACTGCGAAGGCGCCGCGGCTTGCTCGGCTGCGGGCACGTGCGCTGCGACCTCGGCAGCGGCGGCTGTCACTGCCGGGAAATACGCGGTGACATCGGTTGCTGCGGCATGGGTCGGCTGCCCCGCCCGGAACCGCAGCAGATCGTTGCGCAGCTCTGCAGCCGAGCCGTAGCGAGCGGCCGGGTCCTTGGCGAGCCCGCGCAGGCAGATGGCCTCGAGTTCGTGGGGAACGTCGGCGTTGTAGCGCGACGGCGGCACCGGTGCTTCCTGAACGTGCTTGTAGGCGATGGCGACGGGACTGTCCCCGGTGAACGGCGGCCCCGCGGTCAATACCTCGTAGAGCACGACGGACAGCGAGTACACATCGCTGCGAGGATCCGCTTCCAGCCCCTGAGCTTGTTCGGGCGACAGGTACGTAGCTGTGCCCATCACAGATCCGGTGCGTGTCAGGTCGTCGGTCTCGCCGCCGAGCGCTCGTGCGATGCCGAAGTCGGCCACCTTGACCTGGCCGGACTGGGTGATCATGACGTTGCCCGGCTTGATGTCGCGGTGCACCACGCCATTGCTGTGAGCGAACGCGAGCGCAGC
Organism: Candidatus Poriferisodalis sp.; assembly: GCF_965219595.1. Taxonomy (NCBI): domain Bacteria; kingdom Bacillati; phylum Actinomycetota; class Acidimicrobiia; order Acidimicrobiales; family Candidatus Poriferisodalaceae; genus Candidatus Poriferisodalis; species Candidatus Poriferisodalis sp. The sequence goes on along the minus strand of NZ_OZ244781.1, from coordinate 1,148,724 downwards.
GGCAATGTCGATGGCGATATCTGCAGCCCGGTCGGGATGCAGCGGGCCGTCGCTCCGGATCACCTCCGCGAGGCTTCGGCCCTCGACGTACTCCATCACGATGTAGTAGGTGCCTTCGTGGTTGCCCCAGTCGTACACGCCGACCACGTTCGGCTGGCTCAGGTTCGCCGCGGCTTGAGCCTCACGCCTGAACCGCTCGACGAATGACGAATCGGTCGCGAACTCGGGGAACAGGACCTTGACGGCGACGGGCCGGTCGAGCAGGCGGTCGCGACCCAGGAACACCTCGGACATTCCGCCCCGCGCGATGCGGCTGAACAGCTCGTAGCGACCGCCGAAGATTGGGTTGTCGGTGTCTGCCATGAGCGAGGGGCAATTGCTGCCAGATCGGGCCGTCGGACCGGCGGGGTGACTGCGAAGTGTTCGGGCTACGGGAGGTCGGAACCGGGGACTGCCCGCAGCGCAAGGGCGGTTTCCGCTGCGGTCGCAGCGATCATCGTTGCCAAGGTACCGCCGCCTCGTCCATTGCCGATGTCAAGGGTGGCGTCGGGTTCGATCAGCACCGCCACGGCGACAGTGGGCGCATCGGCCGGGGCCAGCAGCACGGCCCAGCGCCCGGTTCGGGTGCTGGTGTCGGACGGATCGGCCAGCCAGCCGGCCGCGATTGCTGCGGGAAGCGCGGCACCCTCAGCGGGAGCGAGGCTGATCGCGGCCTGCTGCGCCGCTGCGGTCATGCGAGCCAGCAGTCCGGCCGCGCCGGCAGTCTCGAAGACGCGTCCGGCGTCGCGTGGAGCGCTCTCGACCGACGCGTCGGGAGCTGACGGTTCGCCTCCGGTCGAGCGGCTGTCGACGCGGTGCACGACGTGGGGACGCATCCGTATCCCGTCGTTGGCGATCGAAGCGGCCGCCGCCGCCAACTGCAGCGGCGTCAACCGCACTGGTGCATCGTCGCCGCTGCCGCTGTCGTCCGGTTCAGCCCCGCCCGGCTCGCCGGGCAGATCGATGCCGGTCGAACTCGGTTTCCGGCGCGCACCCTCCAGAAGCTCGGCACCCGCCGTGCTGAGCGATTCGTCGGCGGTCAGTGCGTAGTGGTGCTGGTAGGCGCGTGCCAGCGGAAGCCGAGCACCGGTTTGAACGGCACCGGGCGCCGGTGACACCAGTGCTTCGGGATCGAAACTGGGGCGCGACCACATCGCGATGAGAGCACCAGTCGCCGGGTCGATAACGACGACTGCACCATCACGATCGCCCAGCGCGGCACGCGCGGTGAGCTGCACGCCGTGGTTCAGGGTCAGGACAACATCTCCCACTCGACCGCTGTCGGCGAACAGGTCGGCCAGCTCCTGCACCGCGATGCCAGTCGCTGTGCCCGACAGCTCGCTGTCGTAGCTGCGCTCGATGCCGCTGGCTCCGGCCGTGGGCCCGAGGTAGCCCACGGTGTGCGCATACAGCGGGCCGTGCGGGTACGCACGGAGCAGCCGCTGACCGGTGTCGTCGTGACCGATGGGGAGCGCGAGGACCTCGCCGTCAGCGCTGACGATCGCACCGCGTGGGTTGCCGACGGCCGCCGCCGCCGTACGCGTGTTGAGTTCGTGATTGCGGAGACCTTCGGCGGAGACAAAGCCCAGATTGGTGAGCTGCACCAGCAGGAGCGCGAAGCCGCCGGCAAGCGCGACGGTCAACCGGATGATGCGCCCCCTCACGGAGCGCCCTGCGACAGTTGCTGAGACTCAGCTCGGGAGGCATCGCTGGAGTTGGAGATGGCGAGCAACAGCCCGGCGGCGATGCCGTTGCCGACCATCGCCAACTGCCCGTAGGCCACGAACGGCAGGGCTCCCACGGTGTGAGGCAGCAACCGCAGCACACCGGCAATGGTGAGCAGTGCCTGCAGCCCGATGACTGATGTTGCGGCGGCTGCCAGCAGTCGATGGGTTCCCAGCGCCCGCTGGGCGATGCCCGCGCCGACGCCGACCAGCAGCGTGAACGCGACGAGCAGCGCTGCGCCGCCCAGGATGCCGAGCTCTTCGACAATGACGGCAAAGATGAAATCGCTGTGCGGTTCGTGCAGGTGCTGCGGCGCGCCGAGTCCGGGGCCCACCCCGCTGATGCCGCCGGCGCTAATCGCGAAGGCCGCATCGACCACAGTCGCGCCGTCGGCTTCGGTCCAGGGGTTCAGCCAGTAATGCACTTGTGCGGACAGCCGGTCGTACACGGTGGCGAGCACCGCGACGCCGACGGCGTAGGTGATGATGACCCCGCTGAGTGCCCTCGCACGCGTTGACCGGGGAACGGTCGGCACGTCACTGCCGACGAGATCGTCTCCGTCGAGCCATAGCGGCAGCCAAGCCGCCGCGAACACGATCACCGACGAGGCGAGGTCGGCGCCGATGATGAGCAGCGCCCACGCGCCGACCGCCGCGGCGCTTGCACCCGCGGCATGGCGATGTGGAATGAAGCGCGGTCCGAGCCAGCGCGGGGCGGTCGCCGTGAGTCCGCAGGCAGCGATGGCCACGACGATCTTGGCGAGGTCGTAGGGCTGGACGCTCAGCAGCGACCCGAGATTCAGCCACTGTCGCGGCGGCTCGTACGCGCCGGCTGAAAGATCGGGCCCACTGGAGAAGCTCCCCGCGGCAAGCAGGGCGGCAGCGACGAGGCCGCACACGCCAGGTCGACTCAAGAGCCAGTCGAGCTGCCGGGCGGCGACCAGGGTTCCGGCGATGGCGGCAAATCCCAGCAGCACGGCGACTGCTTGCTCGGATGCCAACGAGGCATCGACCCGCGCGACGAAGACCCAGCCGACGCCCATGAGCAACCCGATGATCCCGAAGAGGATCTCGTTGCTGTTCGGTGCCCATCGTTTGATGGCGACGCGAGCAGCAGCACCGCCGGCCACGACGGCTGCCAGCCAACCGGCAGTACCCCACAGCGACTCGGTGCCGTCAGTCCTGCCTGCGCCGCCCCAGAACGAGTTCTGGTCCACACCGAGCGCGGCGACAGCAAACGTCGTGCAGACCACCACGCCGGCCATTGCGGCGAGCGCTGTCTCGGTACGGCGTCGGACCCGCAGCGGAGGCCTCAGCGTGAGCGGGAACGCCGCCAGCCGCGCCGTCTCGGCGTTCGCTGGGTGCTGCCGTCGGGCTGCGGACCGTCGGCTTGCGTCGAGGTCGGCTCGTGTGCGACCCCTTCGATGTCAACGTCGACCACCAGAGCTGTGGAGTTGTCGCGGCCCCCGCGGTCATTGGCCTGCCGGACGAGGGCGCGTGCCACGTCTGAAGGATGCTCATCGATGTCGAGCAGCTCGGAGATGTCGGACTCGTCCAATTCGTTGGTGACGCCGTCGGTGCAGAGCAGGAAGCGATCGTTGCCGGTGAGCTTGAGGATCCAGTCGTCGACCACGACGTCCGGCTCAACGCCGATAGCCCGAGTCAGCGTGTTGCGCCGGGGATGGTCGGCGGCCTGCTCGACGGTGAGGTCGCCGGCCCGGATCATCTCGGCCACGAAGTTGTGGTCGATCGTGAGCTGGGTCAGCTCGCCTCCTTGATAGCGGTAGACGCGGGAATCGCCGACGTTGACCAGGCACCACACTCGGCTGTCGTCTTGCTGCACCACGGCGATGGCACACAGCGTGGTGCCCATGCCTGACAGGTCCGCATGGGCGGTGGACCGGTGATGCACCACCTGGTTGGCATGGCGAACCGCCGCCAGCAGCTCAGCCGGCGTCGAGGGGGAGTTCGCGGCGACGGTCTTCACCGCGAGACTCGAGGCCACGCTGCCGCCGAGGTGGCCGCCCATGCCGTCGGCCACCACGAACAGGCCGATGTCCGCGTACATGGCGTCCTGGTTCTCGGCGCGGCGCAGGCCCCGGTCCGACGCTCCGCCCCAGCGAATGCGCATCTGGCGGGCGGGCGCGGTCATGACGGTCCAGTCTCGCGGCTACGCGGTGCAGCGGCACCGTGCGCGCCCGTCATGTGCCCACCTCGAACACGGTGGAGCCGACCTGCACGAAATCGCCGACACGTACGGCCGTTGCGTTGTCGACCTTCTGGCGATTCAGGTATGTGCCGTTCGTCGAGCCCAGATCCTCCAGCAGGTGCTGGCTGCCGTCGCGGTAGAGACGGGCATGAGCCTGTGACGAGTAGCTGTCGTCGATGATCACGTCGCACTCGGGACCGCGCCCGATGGTCAGCGCATCAGCTAGCAGGTGTCGCTCTCCCTGGGCGCTCAGCGGCGAGCGGACGACGAGCGCAATTGGCTGCGGAGCACTGTTGCCGTTGGCGGCTCCGTTGCCTCGCAGCGTGCGCAACGACCTCCAGCCGAGGTGATTGCGAGGTGCGGCGACACCGGCCCACACGGCGCGCATCACGCGGAAGAAGAACAGGTACAGCAACACGAGCACGCACAGCGCGAGCAGCCGCACTAACTGCTCGGACATCAGTCCAGCTCCAGCCGCAGCTCGTGGGTGCCGATGGTGACGACATCGCCATGTGCCAAGCGTTCGCTGGTGATCTCGATCCCGTTCAGCAGCGTGCCGTTCACGCTGGCGAGGTCCACCAGCAACAGTCCGTCCGCGCTGGAGCTGATCTGCGCGTGCCGCCGTGAAACCTTCGGCCCGTTGAGCACGATGTCGCAGTCGTCACGCCGCCCGATGACTGTCGAAGAGCCCAGTTCGTGGCACTGTCCGTCGCTGCCGACCAGGCTGGCGCCACCCACGATGGGCCAGTGTAGGAGCGGGGGTTCGCGGGCTAGTCTGTTCGCCCCACGCGCGAGTGGCGGAATTGGCAGACGCGCAGGCTTCAGGTGCCTGTGCCCGCAAGGGTGTGAGGGTTCAAGTCCCTCCTCGCGCACTGCACCGGCAGGGGCAGCGCCGGCGGTGGATCACGAAGTGCGCCGGATCTTGTCGGCGTTCTTGAGGGCTTCGCGAACAGAGAGTGCGCTCATGCGGTCGCGGTTGCGGGCCACATAGTTCTCGACGGTCGGCAGATCGGTCCACGCCAGCGAGCGCAACGCCCACCCGATGCCCTTGCGGACGAAGAAATCTGCGTGGGACAGGTTGGGCTCGATGCAATCGAAGAGCAGGTCGAGATCGGTCTCGTCTTTTCTGTTGATCTGGCAGATGATCGACGACCTGCGCTTCCACATGTCGCTGTCGCCGCTCCATGAGCGCATGTGGCCGGACATGGCGCTGGGGTAGATCTCGAGGAGCTCGCGCAAGCGGTGCGTAGCAACGTCGTCGACGTAGTCCCACCAGGCGCCGGTCACGACGAACTCTTCGAACATCGGCAGCGTGTCGAGCGTGCGGAAGGGCCGGCACTTGGGCGCGCCCGCGATGTCGAGCGCGATGTAGCGCTCCTCCCGGAACTCGGCGTTGCGCCAGAGCTCGAAGATCGTGTTCTGCCAGATCGTTTTGTCGTCGAAGGGGTGAGTGCGCAGGAGTGCGCTGAGCAGCTTGCGGCGGGCCGGTTTCTGCACGCCGCGATAGGGCATCTCCGATTTCATGTAAGCGCGCATGCCCTCGGCCTTGTCGGGGTCGGCGTGGTCGGCGAGCGCGCGGCGGATGTCGGTGACGAGCTGGGTGTTCGTCATGATCAGAGCTGCCCGCCTTCGGCCCCTGTGCGACCGTGCATGCGGCGGCTACAGCGCGCCTTCGTGCTGGAGCAGCTGGGTCTTGAGATCGAGTCCGCCGCCGAATCCGGTGAGCGAGCCGTCGGCGCCGATGACCCGGTGGCAGGGGAGCACGATCGGCACCGGGTTTCGGCCGTTGGCCTGGCCGATGGCTCGCACAGCCTTGGGCCTGCCGACGAGCGCGGCCTGCTCGCCGTAGCTGCGGGTGCTGCCGTAGGGGATGTCGCCGAGTGCCCGCCAGGCTGCCTCTTGGAACGGGGTGCCGCGCAGGTCGAGCGGCACGTCGAAGCTGGTGCGGTCGCCGTCGAAGTACTCGCTGAGCTGAAGCGCTGCTTGGCGCAGGATCGGATGGTCGGGGTCTTCGACCATGTCGTCGGGCAGCTTGACGGACGTCTCGTCACCGCGCCACGACACGGCACGCAGTCCCTCGTCGGTCGCCACGAGGCCCAACGGCCCGATGGGACTGTCGATGGTGGTGTGCCAGTGAGGATCGGTGCTCATGAGTTGCTCCCGGTTGTGCTGGGTTTGTCACCCGACGTTGGGCTGGACTTGCCGGCGGCGTGCCACAGGTGCTGTGCAGCCCACGAACGGTAGGGGCGCCACGGCTCGGCGAGTGTCTCCAGCTCACCAGCAGTGACGGGGTGACCCACAAGGCGCTCGGCGGCCCGGCGCAGACCGAGGTCTGAGGCGGGGAATGCATCGTCTGCGCCGAAGACGCGCATCGCCATGAGGTGCGCGGTCCACGGGCCGATGCCGGGCAGTTCGCAGAGCCGAGCCACGGTGTCATCGAGTGGGTCCGCGGCACTCAAGTCGAGTTCGCCGCTCGCAACCGCCTCCGACAGGCCCACGATCGTGTCGACACGGCGTCGGGTGAAGCCCAGCCCGGCGAGTCCGGACGGTCCGGCATCGGCCAGGTGCGCCGCGCCCGGGAACAGGTGGGTCAGGGGCACCTGCTGGTCGACGCAACACTCCGATGGGGCGTCGAAGGGCGTGCCGAAGCGCTGCGCGATCCGGCCGCACATCGTCGATGCCGCTGCGAGCGAGATCTGCTGCCCGACGACGATGCGGACGGCGGTTTCGAACCGATCCCATGATCGCGGCACCCGCAGCCCGGGCGCCTGCCGCACCAGGGGACCGATGAGCGGGTCATCGACCAGCGCAGCTTCGGCTATCGACGGGTCGTCGTCGGTGCCGAGCATCGCCCGGCAGCGGCTGACTGCATCGATGATCGAGTCGTACGTCGGCAGGTGCAGCCGCAGCTGCAGCTGGTTGTGGTTGTCACCGTCCTCAGCAGGCACAGTGGCGGCGTCAGGTGGCATAGCCGCCATGGAGGCGGCGTCAGGTGGCATAGCCGCCATGGCGGCGGCGTCGGGTGGCATAGCTAGCTCGGCGATGCCGGGGTGGCCGCAGGCGCTGAAGCTGCGCATGTAGCTGGAGCTCCCGCCAGCATCAGCGCTGACAGCCTCGACGCCGGGGATGGCGCGAGCGGCCTGGTGTGAGATGAATGCCTCAAAATCGAATGGCGCCAGGTACGGCACCGTGAGCACGAGGCCACCGTCGAGATGAGGCCGCTCGCCCCGCCGCCGCTTCGAGCGCAGCTCGGTGGGCGTGAAGCAGAACACCGACGTCATGGCCCGGTGCATCTGGCGCGGCCCGCCGAAGCCCGCAGCCCGGGCGATCTCGCCGAACGTCAGGTCGGTGTCGTCGATCAGGCAGCGGGCGAAATGCGCACGGCGTGACCGGGCGATGGTGGTGGGCGTCGCGCCGACATGATGCTCGAACAGCCGCCGCAGTTGGCGAGCGCTGTAGCCCACGTGCGCCGCGAGCGCCTCTTCGTCGTGGTCATCCAGATAGCCGTCATTGATCCGCAGCAAAGCCGCCTCGACCGGCGCCGGCACGTCCAGATCGGCGAGGGACCCGGCGCGACGCTCCGGGTGGCAGCGCAGGCAGGGACGAAAGCCGTTGACCTCGGCGGCCACCGGGTTGGAGTAGTGCGTCACGTTGTGCGGCAGCGGTTGCGCCGAGCAATCCGCCCGGCAGTAGATGCCCGTCGTGCGAACGGCCGATACCTGCATGAGGCGAGTTTGGCAGGCGGCATCGGACACAAACGGACATCACCAATCGAGGTCCGAATATGTCCGATGCCGCCAGCGATTGCCGAGGAGTCAGAAGAAGATCAGGCCTCGTCGGCGTCGAGTGCCGCCACGGCCTGCCGGGCCCGGCGGCGGCGCAGCCACCACCACGCCACTGCCAGCGCGATCAGGATCACCGGCAGGAACGGCAGCAGTGCACCGATGATGAGCAGCACGCCGTTGCCGACTGCAACCAGCGCGTTCCAGCCGCCGCTCAGCGCATCGCCGAAGCTCGGCGGCGTGTCCTCTTCCTCAACGAACAGATACAGACCCTGACTACGGGCCAGTCGGGCCAGTTCGGTGCCGCTCTCGGTGACCGGCACCGCGCTCAGCCGTACGTTGATCTCCAGCCCGCGGGTCGCCACCCGCCCAGCGATGCGCCCGTCCGTGACCGGCAGGGCCAACGTGGCCACTGCTCGCTCGCCGGGTTCGATCCGCTCGAGATCCGTGCCGTCCGGCACGATCAGATCGTCGGTGTTGAACCGCAGCTCATTCGAGCTCAGCATCACCTCGGTGAGCACGGTCTCGCCTTCGTTCTCCAGCTCGAAGCAGAAGCCCACATCACCGTCCGGTGGCGCGGCCAGATCGGTGAACCCGAGGCACGGGTCCTCGTCGCCGGCTGCCATCCAGGCTCGCAAGATCACCGAGGTGCGCGGGACCGCCTCGACGGACTCCGTGATCGACAGTGTGATCGTGGCCAGGTCCACGCGATCGCGCAGCGAGCGCAGCTGCCCACGGAGCCGTTCCAGATTGGTCTCGCGGTTGGCCAGCTCGCGTTCCAGCTCGGCGACACCCTCCACGTCGGTCGCCTGCGACAGGAAGTCGCGCAACCGGTTCACGCTGATCTCGGCGGTCGAGATGCGGCTGTTCAGGTCGACGACGGTGTCGGTCACGTCTTCGGCGTTCACCGACTGCTCGACCAGTTCGCCCACGTTGGACAACCGCTCCAGCGCGGTCGAGAACTGCTCCGGCCGCACTTTGAAAGTCAGCGTGGTGCGGGCGCGGTCCTGGGTGCGGGTGTCCTGGGAGAACGTGAATCCGCCGAGTCCTTCGATAATCGAATTGGCCTGTGCTGCGGCGGTTGCCACGTCGGCGGTCTCCACTGCGATCCACGCCGTGTAGATGATGTCGCGGCCCAAGTCGGCCGGCACAGCCGGCACGCCCGCCGCCAGGGCACTCGTGCCCGAGTCATCCGACATGTCTTCCTCCGCGGCGTCACCGCCCGCGGCCCGCCGGCCCGTCTCCAGTCCTTCTTCCTGGGTCATCTGGACTTCGGCCATCTCTTCATCGGCCATTTCCTCGTCGAACATGGCATCTTCATGCGACGCGGCCTCAGTAGCCATGGCGAAGGACTCGCTGTCTGCGTCGCCGGAATCGTCGTCGCCGCCGCCGACGCAGGCGGAAGTCAGCAGCAGGAGCGCCGCAGCGACGGCCAGCCATCGTGCCCGTCTGCCTGACGATCTGCTGAGCGTGCGTTTGCTTGGAACCCCCATGGCGTCCCCTCCCTGGGTTGGCCGCTCGTCGAGCAGCGCTACCTGAGTGACGCTCATGGTCCCGTGGTCGTTCCCGCAGGGCCATTGCGGTTGCGTGTCGGTCGCGAGACCATGACGCGCGCCGCTGTCATGCGGCCATACGCGCTGTCAGCGGAAGGCCGGGATGTTGGTGATCTGCTGACCCAGGATCAGCCCGTGGATCTCCTCGGTGCCCTCGTAGGTCATGACCGATTCCATGTTCGCCGCATGGCGCATCGGCGCGTACTCCGTGGAGACGCCGTTGGCGCCCATCATCGCCCGGGCGGTGCGGGCCGTGTCGATGGCAACGCGGCAGTTGTGCCGCTTGGCCATCGAGATGTGATGCGGTCGCAACCGGTGCTGTTCCTTGAGCTGGCCCAGTCGCATGGCCTGCAGGTTGGCGTTGGTGATGTCGGTAAGCATGTCGGCGAACTTGATCTGGCTGATCTGGAAGCTGGCCAGCGGCTTGCCGAACTGGGGGCGTTCGAGCTGGTAGCTGAGCGCCTGCTCGTAGCAGCAGCGAGCCACCCCGACGGCGCCGAAGGCGATGCCGAAGCGGGCCTCGGACAGGCAGCTCAGCGGCGCACCAATGCTGAGCGCGTCGGGCAGCCGCATCGACTCGGGCACCTCCACGTCGTCCATGTAGAACTCGCCGGTCACCGAGGCCCGCAGCGAGAGCTTGTTCTGGATCTTGCGTGCCTCGAAGCCGGGCGAGTCGGTCGGCACCAAGAAGCCCCGGAATCCGTCGTCGGTGTTGGCCCACACGATGGCCAGATCGGCCAGTCCGGCGTTGGTGATCCACCGCTTGGCGCCGTTGAGGATCCACGAGTCGCCCCGCCGCACCGCCCGGGTGGTCATCGAGGCTGGGTCGGAGCCGTGGTCGGGCTCGGTCAGCCCGAAGCAGCCGAGGATCTCGCCGGCCGCCATGCGCGGCAGCCAGTGCTCCTTCTGTTCGGTGGAGCCGTAGCGCCAGATCGGGAACATGCACAGCGACCCCTGCACCGACACGAAGCTGCGCAGCCCGCTGTCGCCGGCTTCGAGTTCGCGGCAGGCCACGCCGTACGCCATGGCTGAAGCGCCCGCGCATCCGTAGCCGTCGAGGTGCATGCCGAGCAGGCCCATGTCGGCGATGGTCGGGATCAGCTCCATCGGGAACGTGCCTGCCTCGAAGTGGTCGCCCACGATCGGGTCCCACTCTTTGGCCACGAACGTGGCGACCGTGTCGCGGATCATCGTTTCCTCGTCGGACAGGATTTCGTCCATCTCGTAGAAGTCCGACAGCGATGCAGGCGTTTGGCTCATGGGCGCATACTGCCGCGCTGGCGCCCGAGGGGCCAACCCACCTGCGTTGCGGGCGTGCCGTTCTGCGCAGCTGGTGAGTACTGTGCGCTGCCATGGGTGACGACACTGCCGACGATCCGCAGGCACGCCAGCCCGGCGAGAGCCGGTTGTATTTTCGCCAGCTGCTGTCGGGCCAGGACTTCGCCACCAGCGACCCGATCGCCCGCCAGATGGTGAACTTCGCCTACCTCATCGGCGACCGGGAGACCCGCGAGGCGGTCGTGGTGGACCCGGCGTATGCCGTCGACGATCTGCTCGACATCCTCGCCGAAGACGAGATGCAGCTCACCGGCGTTCTGGCCACGCACTTCCACGCCGATCACATCGGCGGGAACATGATGGGCTACAGCATCGAGGGCGTCGCCCAGCTGCTCGAACGTCAGGGCACGAAGATCCACCTGCAGGCGCCCGAGGCCGAACTGGTGCAGAAAACCACCGGCATCTCGATGAGCGACATGGAGCTTCACGCTCCCGGCGATGTGGTGTCGGTGGGTGCGATCGACATCGAACTGCTGCACACCCCCGGGCACACCCCTGGCAGCCAGTGCTTCCTGGTGGGCGGAGCGCTGGTCGCCGGCGACACGCTGTTCCTCGACGGCTGCGGGCGGATGGACCTGCCCGGCAGCGATCCGGCTGCGATGTACCGCTCGCTCCACGACACGCTTGCCAAGGTGCCCGACTCGGCCGTGCTGTTTCCCGGCCACCGGTACTCGTTCGAACCCAGTGCCACCATGGGCCAGACACGCCAGATGAACTACGTCTTCAAGCCGCGCAGCGAGGCGCAGTGGCTGATGATGTTCGGGCAGGGTTGATGGCTCCGCTGCCGCCCGTGGTGAGCGCCGCAGAGCTGTCTGGCCGCGACGACGTCGTGCTGTGCGACGTGCGCTGGTATCTCGACGGCTGGTCCGGCTATGACGCCTACCTCGAAGGCCACGTCGCCGGGGCCATCTGGGTGGACCTCGACGCGCATCTGTCCGCGCACGGCGCGCCCGCGCATGGCCGCCATCCGTTGCCGACCGCGCAGAGCTTTGCCGCATCCTTGGGGGTCCTGGGTATCGGCCCCGACGACCCGGTAGTGGCGTACGACGACCTGAACGGCACTGCCGCAGGCCGGATGGTGTGGATGCTGCGAGTGCTCGGCCACGATGCGGCACTGCTCGACGGCGGCCTGGGCTCGTGGACGGGTGCCACCGAGACGGCGCCGAGCAAGCGGGCCGCCTGCGAGTGCCCGGTGCGAGCTTGGCCAGCAGGGGCGTTCGTCGACATCGACGCGGCGGCCGATGCCGGTGCCAGCCCCGAAATCGTGCTCATCGACGCCCGCGGCGGCGACCGTTACCGCGGCGAGACCGAGCCGGTCGATCCACGCCCCGGCCACATCCCAGGCGCGGTCAACGTGCCGATGACCGACAACCTCGGCCCCGAAGGCCGCTTCGCCGACGCCGCGACGCTGCGCGCCCGCTACGCGGACGAAGGCGTGGAGGAAGCAGACGGCGCGAACAACGCCGTCGTGTACTGCGGCTCAGGCGTCAGCGCCTGCATGGACGCCCTGGCCATGGAGCGCGCCGGCCTCGGCCGCCCGCAGGTGTACGTCGGCTCATGGTCACAATGGAGCCACACCGACCGCCCCGCCGAGACCGCCTGAGCGGACAGGCACAGCGGGCGCGTCTAGGTAGGTGAGCCGGGCGGCGGGCCTGCAGAGGTGAAGCGCGTGTCGGGCGGGTCAATAGCCCAGGCCGCATCCTGATCCCAGCGATCCTCATACACCAGTTCCCGCAGCGGCCGTCGCCGCACCGGCCCGTGGCGCCCTGCGGGCCGCCCGAGCGGGATGGTGGCGTGGATCGCCACGCCCTCTGGGATGCCGAGAAGCTCGCGCAGCTCGTCCTCGACGTCGCGATGCCAGCCGGTGATGACGCCGCCATAGCCGAGCGCCCGTGCCGCCAGCAACAGGTTCTGCACCGCCGGGTACACCGATGCGCCCTCGGTGAACGTGGGCTTCCGGTAGCGCACCAAGCACGCCAGGATCACCACCGGCGTCTCCTCGAAGTGGTCGACGAAGTGCTGCATGGTGCGAGCCATTCGGGCCTTCGGCGAGTCGTCGGCAGCGCCAGAGCCCCGCGTGTAGCCGTCGCCCGAGCGCTTCGCATTCCAGCCGTCACGGAAGCACTGGCCGAGCAGGGCCTTCGCCTGCTGCGCCGCCGGACCGTCGCGCAGCACCACGAAGCGGAACATCTGCCGGTTGGAGCCGCTGGGCGCCCGGCTGGCATGCCACAGGATCGATGCCAGATCCTCGTCGGGGATCGGCTCGGGCAGGTAGCGGCGGATTGCCCGGGTTGTCGCAAGACCCTCGAGCAGCCCCAACGGCTGCGGCTCAAACTCACTCATCATCGGCCTCGCTTGTGCTGTGTCTTGGCGAGCTCAGTCCGAGCGAGCTCAGCGGTCGCCCTGTGTCTCGTTGAGGAAGTCCACCAGCTTGACGATGGCATTCTCGGTGACGACGCCCGCGATACGCCCGCCGCTGTCGATCACGGGGTACAGCTCGATGTCGGCGTCTGCCATTGCCTCGGTGACCTCGCGCAGCGTCCACGACGGGCGCGCCGGCTCGATGTCGGTTGTCATCACCTCGCCGCACGTCACCGACATCCAGTCGTTGCGATCCACGTCACGGGTATCGCTCAGCCGTATCACGCCGAGGAATTCCCGTTCGGGCCCGGTCACGATGGCTTCGAGCTGCTTGCGCGGCAGTGCCACTCCCCACACGAAATCGGCCAGCGGGGCATCGGCATTCACGGTCGGCACCTCGGTGGACATGGCGGAGTTGACCGGCATCTCCAAGCGCCGCTCGAGATGGCCCGTGCGGCTGTCGCGCTGGAACTGCGAGACCGAGGCATTGCCGATGAGCACCTGCGACACGGCCACCGCCACCAGGGCGGGCACGACGAACAGCGGGGCCCCGGTGGACTCGGCTACGAACATCACCGCTGCCAGGGGGGTGCGGTAGCCGGCCGCCAGGAAAGCCGCCACGCCGATGAAGGGAAAGAACGCCAGCGACTCGGGCCCCAGTTCGATCCAACCGCCCACCAGGCGACCCACGATCAGACCGAATACCGCGAGCGGGATGAACACACCGCCTACACCGCCGCCCGCCAGCACCGTGGAGGTCGCCAGGATCCTGATGACCAGCAGGGCGCCGAGCAGCCACAGCGATGCCTCGGGGTTCAGCGCCCAGTCGGTGAGCTGTCCCTCAGCGGTCGGGCCCAGCGACAGGGGTGCGTCGAACAGCACCTCGCTCAGCGCAGCGAGGCCCGCGAGGATTCCCCCGGCAGTCAGCGCGATCATCCACCACGGCCGGTCGGAAGCGTGAATCCGCTTGGCCATGGCCAGCACACGGCAGAACGCTGACGCCGCGAGGCCGCAGAGGGCACCGACAACCGCGGCGCCCAGCAGCTCCTGGCGGCCGAACTGGACGCTCACCATCTCGGTGCCGATCTCGAAGGGACGGTCGTCGAAACCGGTGACCAGCACGTATACGACGTAGCTGGCAGCGCTGGAGAGCAGGGCGGGCAGCAGCGCCCTGCGGCCCAGGTCGCTTTTGTAGGGGGCTTCGAGCGCGAACAGCACACCGGTGGCGGGCGCCTGGAAGATGGCGCTGACTCCTGCGGCGGCACCGGCCACGAGCAGCGCGTAGCCCTCCCGGCCGCGGAACAGCCGCCGGACCACCCGCTGCATCGCATTGCCGGCCGTGGCGCCGGCGTAAATGGACGGACCCTCGAGGCCGACCGCGCCGCCGGAGCCCACGGTCACGATGCCGGCAACCAGCCGGGCGGGCAGGTCCCTGAACCGCATCGGATGGTTGCGGTCGTGGAAGGACCGGATGTACTCCTCCGAGGTGGACGGCGAGAGCCGGCGGCCGGCATCGGCCCAGCGCAGCATGATGACGGCGCCCCACAGCCCGAGCGCGGGCGCGATCACCCGCTGCCAGGGCGGCAGGTGCAGCACCCGCTCGAGCAGCACCTTCTCGGTGAGCACGGCGACTGCGGCGACGATGAAGCCGGTGACGACGCCCACGGCGACATATGTCGCGAAGCGAAGCAGCCGGTTTCTCATGCAGGCCTACTTCCTCGTCCCGAAATGCTCGGCCAACCGTACGCGGCGAGACGTGCAGTGCGGGCAGTTCATCGAGCTTCGGCACTTCGAAGCACCGTTCACTAGCGTCCCTGCGACGGTTGACGACAAAGATCGGTGACGACAATGGAACTCTGGCTTCACGCATTCCCGGCGCCGCTGCAGATCAGGGATGTGGCCAAGGCGGCCGAAGACGGGGGCTGGGACGGGCTGGCGGTCGTCGACACACAGAACCTCAGCGGCGAATGCTTTGTCGCCCTGGCGCTGGCTGCCACCGCGACGGAGCGGCTCAAACTCGGGCTTGCCGTGGGGAATTCGGTGACCCGCCTCCCGGCGGTGAATGCAGCCGCGTGCCTGAGCATCGACCAGGTCTCGGGCGGGCGCTTCGAGTTCGGCATCGGCCGTGGCGACTCGTGTCTGGTGCACCTGGGCTGCGCTCCCGGTCGCTTGGGGCACTTCGAGCGTCACCTGACGCAGCTGCAGGCATATCTCAGCGGCGGCGATGTGCCCTTCGATGAGATCGACATCCCGCTCGAATACGCAGCTCCGGCAGATGCATTGGAGCTTGCGGAGGGTCCGGGCGTCAGCCGCATGGCATGGGGCACGCTCAGCGAGGACTCCCTGGGCGGCGACGGCCGCAAAGTTCCCGTCGAGGTGGCCGCCACCGGCCCGAAGGTGATCGGCATCGCAGCGGTTCATGCCGACCGGGTGATGTTCGCCGTCGGCGCCGACCCCGAGCGCCTCGCGTGGGGCATCGATGTCGCCAAGGCGGCCCGGCGCAACGCCGGCCTCGATCCCGACGGCGTGAAGTTCGGCGCATACCTGAACATGGCGTGCCACGCCGACCCCGACACCGCACGCGACCTGATCAGGGGTCCGATGTCGGTCTTCGCTCGCTTCCAGGTGATGCAGGGCGGCACACCGGTCGGACCGACCAGCGAAGAGACGGCGAAGACGCTGCACACGCTGCACGAGGTCTACGACTTCGGCGGGCATTCGCGCAACGAGTCGCCGCAGGCCGCGTCGCTCCCGGCCGACTTCATGGACCGGTTCGGCGTGGTCGGCACGCCGGACAGTTGCATCGCCAAGCTCAACGAGCTGGAGTCGATGGGCATCGACAAGGTCCTGCTGTCGGGCCAGTTCAACGAGAACGTGTATGCGTCGCCCGAGGGAGCTGTTGCGCGCAGGCTGCTGGAGACCGAAGTCCTCCCCGTGGTGCAGGGCGGCTAGCCCACGCCGACGCGGCCTCACCGCAGCGTTGCTGACGGCGGTCTCACGGGTGCGGAGAGGGTGGGATTCGAACCCACGAACCACCTTGCGGCAGTTACTTCCTTAGCAGGGAAGCGCCTTCAACCTGACTCGGCCACCTCTCCATGTGCGGCAGAGCCCTCGGGCGGCAGCCGCGCCGACTCAAGATAACCCCAACCAGCGGGTTTCAGCGATCCCAGTTCCCGGCAGCGAGGCAGAAGCGCGCCGCTAGGTTGGCCGGTGGAGGGGTGGCAGAGTGGACGATTGCGACGGTCTTGAAAACCGTTGAGGCGCAAGCCTCCGGGGGTTCGAATCCCCCTCCCTCCGCCAAATCGTTCAGGCCAAAGGAAACGATGCAATGAAGAGGACGCCAGTCAACCCGTGGCCTTGGTCACTGAACTTCGGTTTCAACCAAGCCGAGATCATCGAGGGAGCGAGCAGGCAACTGGTCTGTGCTGGTCAGACATCGGTGGATGCTGAAGGCAAACCGCAGCACGCCGGGGACATGCGCGCCCAGATGACGCTGGCGCTCGACAATCTTGAAGCCGTCGTGAACGCTGCCGACATGGATCTGTCCAGCATCACGCGACTCACCGTCTATGTCACCGACATGGACGAGGCGCTGAAGCACTTCGGCGCGTTCGGCGAACGGTTCGGCCCGCTGGGCGCAACTCCTCCGATGACGCTGCTTGGGGTCACCCAGCTCGCCTTCCCCGGACTCATGATTGAGATCGAGGCCATCGCCGCCGATTGAGATACCAGGCCATTGGCTGAGTTGGTTCAGGCCAGGGGGCCGACGGTGGTTTCGACTGCGGGCACGAGGGCCTCGTCGGCGAGCAGCTGATCGGCTGCGGCGAGCTCGGGTGACAGCCAGCGGTCGGGACCGGGGCCTGGCACCTCGCTGCGTAGCAGGTTGAGCGCTGCCGCGGTGCCGGCGGCGGGCTGCAGGGGTGAACGCAGCTCGATACCGCGGGCGGCGGTGACCCATTCGATGGCCAGGATGCGGCGCAGGTTGGCGATCGCTCGGCGCAGCTTGCGGGCCGCGCCCGCGGTCCGCAGATGCTCGTGTGCTAACCATCCGCGCGAAGCGGGGACGCGCGCGCGACGATCGCGCGGCTGTGGTTCATCGAGCGCATTCGCCCGCAGCCACGGCCGCAGAGGTTCCGAGGCCGGACGCGCAGAACTGCTGCGGGAGCAGCCCAACACCGGGCTGACGAAGCCAAGAGATTCGTAGGAGACGTCGAGATGACTGCTCCAGGCAAGTGGGGACTACCGGATTTCCCCAAGCACGGGTGGGAGTGCGTCGGTATCGAGGAGTTGGACGGTTTGGACGAGATATGCCAGATGTGCGAGGTGAAGGAAATCAGATTTGTGCACATCATGGAACATCCGGAAGGACTCAGCCTCGGGGCTGGCTGCGTGTGCGCTGGCAAGATGGAAGGGTCACCCACGGCATCGTCGCGACGTGAGCGATTGCACCGGAACTGCTCGAAGCGGCTGGCGAACTGGATGGACCACACATGGAAAGAGCATCCGAGCGGAACTCTGACGCGAACGAAACACGGATGCAGGTGCGTTCTCATTCCACGGAACCGCGGAATGTGGGACGGGCTGGTCGTGCACCCCGACGGCAGAGAACAATGGGCACGCCATCGGCGTTCTCTGGATGATCAGAAACGCAAGATGTTCAGGGTGGTCGACGCCGGTCGCTGACTCGGCTTCGCGGTGGAGGCGGCAGCGGCAGCGTCGCCTGTTCTCGCGCAGCAACCGAGCGGCGGGAGCGACCGCGGATGGGGACGAGACGTCTCGGTTCATCACTGCCTCCGCGGACAGTGCCATTGCGACCGGGCGATATCGCTGCCACGACGAAGAGCTGCAGATGCATGACGGACACCGGTGCGAGGCCAACACGTGCCCCGACGACCATGAAGCCGGTGAACGCTGCCCCTACGAGTCGATGCCCTGGAGCCGACAGCAGGTGCGAGCCGATGCTCGCTAATGGCTGATTCAGAATGGCATGACGGAGACGAAAGCGAGGGCTTCGGTATCTGCAGTCGTTGAGGAAATTGAAAGCCGACTGCGAGTCTGACGCCTTATTCAGTTTCTGGCACGCGTTACGCGGTGGACACTAACTGGGCGTTTTGGGCGTCATTCCGACAACTTGATACCATCGGGGCGTCAGTTCCTCTGTTGCTGAGACAGACTTGTGACGCACCAAATGAGGGGTGTGTCACATGTGCTATTGCAGGTAAGAAGGCCTACTTCACTGTTTATGACAGATATGACGCCACAAAACCGGAGCTCAAATGTTTTATCAAATATCAGTTTTGGTACAACATACAGACAAGGGTTGGATGACGCCAGCCCGTCACACGGATTGAGTTCATAAGTGCATTTCGGAAGCGAGTCGCTCTAGTGCATTGCAGGTGCACATCCGGTGTCTCGGGTGGGATTCGAACCCACATCTCGGCGATCGTTCCACCGGCTCTGTCCGTTGAGCTACCGGACTGCCGGATTGCGCAACCGCAAACATCACCCTAGAGGGGGTACATTAGTCACAGCTTAAGTCGGCATTCGAATGCCATTAAACTATTGTTAACGATGTTTAACATTTCGTCTTCGAGGCTTATCTTGGCGCTGGAGCTCTACAACAATAAACAACACTCGTTGTCTTGCCTGCCAGTTCCTTCCACTTGCGTGGGCATTCATTTGACGGTCCGAGTACTCGGTCACCAATGATCGGATCACCGCTACTTGCGTGGTGAATGTCTTAGGCATGACAACGAGTGTCCAGGCAGCAGTAACGCCTATGTGAGTTCTCGGCGTTCGATTCTGTGACGTGAACTTGCGGGTTAGCTATTTCCGAGTTATACCTCAATCTGATCCTGTAATTCCTGGAGTTGCGGGTCAGCTGCTTCGCCGCTAGCTCCGTCTGCGTTCGCGGTTTGTACGGCAAAGTCCTTCAGCGACAGGATGAAATCGTTCATGTCGTTAGGTCGCGGAACCTCTCCCTTCCATTGCGAATACGTCGGATGCTCTTCCTCTAGCGATTCCGGCGTGTCGCCGTGCGACTCTATCAATTCCTCGAATAGGTTCATAATCAAGTTTCCTTCCTCTGAGCCCTGCTCCCCCGCGTACGTGGGGAAACCAAGCAGCGATTAGCCGCTAATGTCCATAGCGCGGTCACGAAAGCTCGTAGCGTGTCACAATTTAAACCGTGCGATTGAAGACTGCACACGTGGTCATGTTGCGCCACACGGTCGTGTGATTCGATATGACGACTCGCAATACGCCGTCAACATAGAGAAGCTGAGCTCTGCGACGCCTGTCGCCCGTCATTGACGAGACAGCTAGGTATACGTTGAATCTGTGCGGACGAATTGGCTCTACAAGCGTCGGTCGCTATGCTGTGCTGGGCTTATCCGTCTGGAGGGCATCGGACATGCAGGCAGCGGGGCGCTAATGACAGAGCTTCTGTTTTCGAAGCGAGATCTTGCGGGTGCATTGACGAATCACGAGAATGACCTCAAGAAGGAGATCTTAGGCTTGAGCGAAGATCGCATCCTGACCACGTCGCTCGATGATCTGCTGGACTACTTCTGTGAGAAGTACGAGGTTGACATGCCGAAGTTAAACGAGGAAGGCACCTACACGGATCATGGCGATACAATCGTTGATGTCAGCAGGAGGTTCGATTATGGATCTTCTAGATTTGGTGGACCTCAACAAGCCCATGGCACGAGGTACGAAATCCACGTTCCGTTTGACGGCGACGCAGACCTGTTCAGGTGGCAGCCTTCGAGATACGACTTCAGTCCACCGCGTGCGCGGATTCGGAACGATCGGCTTGTCTTCGAATATGACGCACTGCCGAGTGACACATCGGCGCTGCAATCACAAATCGAAAGTGACTTGTCGAAACTGAGGCGTAATCTGGGCTGGGTCGAGGAACAAGTCAAACAGTTCAACTCGCGAGTTCGCCAAATCGCAAAAGGCGCTATCGAGGCTCGCCGCGGCTCACTCATGCGCGCTCAGGAGACCGCACTGAGCTTGGGCTTCCCAGTCAAGCGGCGCGCCGATGCTCCGAGCACATATTCCGCCCCGGAGGTGCGCCGCAAGATCGCTCCCAAGTTGCCGCCAATGACGCCGGGTCGGGGTGCTCTCGAACCCGTACTCGACGCGGCGGAGTATGAGCACATCCTGGGAGTCATGTCGAACATGGTCACGGTGATGGAGCGCAGCCCCAGCGCATTTCGGGAGATGCAGGAAGAAGACCTCCGACAGCACTTCCTGGTGCAACTGAACGCACAGTACGAAGGTCAGGCAACAGCCGAGACCTTCAACGCCAACGGCAAGACCGACATCCTGATCCGCGTCGAAGGCAAGAACATCTTCATCGCCGAATGCAAGTTCTGGAACGGTCCCACCCATCTCGCCAAAGCTCTCGACCAGTTGCTCAGCTACACGACCTGGCGGGACACCAAGACAGCACTGTTGGTGTTTAACCGCAACGTACAGATGTCGACCGTGCTCGACCGGATTCCGGAAGTCGTCGAGCAGCACCCGAACCACAAGGCGACGCTCAACTACGACTCCGAAACCGGATTCCGGTACACCCTCACCCACAAAGACGACCCCGAGCGCGACCTGACCCTCACCGTGCTCGTATTCGATGTTCCAGCAGGTGACTGACGAGCCTTCCGGCAGCGTCCCGTTTCGGTCCCGAGCCGAATGCCTCATGACGACTCCACGCCCTCGTCAGGTGCAGGTGCGAGAAGCTGCCCATCGATGCCGGTCCGGCCGACAGTTCGAGAGTCCACAGCGGCGACCCTGGCGAGTCAGTTGGGGAGCGGATGAACGGGTTCGAGGTGTGCGCCGCGCCGGATGCCGGGCCGACTAGGTCTGAAACTGACGGAGGTTGTTGACAGTCGGGGTTTCTCGTGAGAGGAACATCTGATGGATGATCGAGAACAGCGGCGCAAGATCCGGCATCGCCTGGCGGTGCTCCGCCACGCCGAGGAGGTCTCAGGAAACGTCGCGGCGACGTGCCGCTACTGCGGGATCAGCCGCACGGTGTTCTACAGGTGGAAGAACCGGTTCGACGAGCTGGGTGCCGAGGGGCGGCGACGTGATCGGGCAGTTGAACGACCATCGCCATTAGGTTCAGCGTACTGATCGCCTCCAGTAGGACCGAACGATTTTCGCGGCCGCTCATCGGTGAGCAACTCCCCGGCAGCGGCAGGTTCAGGGGCTTCGGCAGATGTCGCGGCGGTGGCCTACCCGGACGACTTGGATCACGAGCCGGTCATCGATGACCTCGTACACGATCCGGTAGTTGCCTACTCGTACCCGGTACGCGGACGCTTCGCCGGCGAGCTTGACGCAGCCGGGCGGACGCGGCTCGCCAGCAAGCAAATCGATCGCTGCCCGAACCCGGAGCAGGTCGGCGCATTCGAGCCCGGCGATCGCCTTGACCGCTCGGCGGGAGATCTCGACCCTGTACTGGCTCACTGAAGTGCCGGCTCACTCGAGCCCGAGCGCAGCCTTGACTTCCTTCCAAGGCACGTAGTCATCTTCGGTTCGGGCAGCGTCGAGCTCGCGACGGTCCTCGGCCTCATCGGCGCGGTCGACGAGCTCATCGAACGCGTCAGCGCCGAGAATCACTGCGACGCGACGGCCGCGCCGGGTCAAAGAAATCGAGCCTTCGCGTTTTTTTGGGATGGGGCTGCTGGGCTCGGTGGGGTCAGGCTATGTGGTGAGGATGCCGCGGGCTTCGAAGTTGGCGTGGTTGGTGAAGCCGTGGGCTTTGCGGCGCAGGACTTGGAGCAGGTTGTTGGTGCCTTCGATGGGGCCGTTGCTGGGCCGCCCGGCGCGGTGCCAGCCGAGGATCTGTTCGTGCCAGGCCAGGAACGTGTCGACGATGCCGCTGAACTCGGGGATCTGGCCGGTGCCGTAGATGTCGGCGAACCGGTCGAGCGCTTCGAGGGCGCCTTTGCGGTCTTTGGCGAGGTAGAGGTTGTGCAGCTCGCCGAGCGCGTCCCAGGCGGCTTTGAGCCGAGGGTGGGCGGCGAACAGGCCGTCGAGGCGTTCCCGCTCGGCGGCGTCGAGGGTGTCGGGTCTGCGCATGAGCAGGAACCGTGCCCGGAACACGTCGGGGTCGAAGCGGGGCTTGGCGCCTTCGGGGCGGCGCTGGACGTCTCGGCGCACCGCGGTCAGCCCGGCTGCGAACCATCTGATGACGTGGAACCGGTCCAGCACGTGGCGGGCGTGGCCCAGCCGGGCGTCGATGGCTGCCTTGTATGCCTTCGAGCCGTCGGACACGACGACCTTGACGCCGCGGCACCACTTGTGGCCCTGGGCGGCCAGGAACGCCGTCAGGGCTGCCTGGCTGCGGTGGGGCACCATGGCGAGCACCTCGCCGGTGTCGCCGTTGACCAGCACCGTCACGTAGCGGTGCCGACGGCGGATCGAGGTCTCATCGACCAGCAGCAGCCGGCACCTGCGCCGACGGCGATGCTCGCCGACCAGCCCCGCCCAGGCGACCACCAGCGCGTTCACCAGGCCCCAGCCCAGCCGGTGCCGGCGGGCCGCCGCGTTGACCGTCATCGCCTGGGCGTCCTGGACCACACGGCGTGCCAGCCGGGCCGTGAGACGGCCCTCGAACGCCGGGTGGTCCTCACAGAATCGACGGCCGCACGGCTCGCAGACCATGCGCCGCCGCTCCCAGATCAGCGTCACCGGCCGGCCCGACACCTCCAGGTCGCGCACCTTGTTGTCGCGGCGGTCATGGGTCCGCCCGCTCGGCGCCGAACAGTGCGGGCACTTCGGGCGCACCACCGTCGAGGCGACCCGCACCACCAGCCGCTCCGGCAGATCGGCAAGCACTCCCAGCACCCGCACCTGCGGCAGCCACAGCCGCACCGACATAACATCTCTCGCCATCGAGGCCCTCCAGGGTTCGGCGTCTCACGAACACCGATCCCAGCAGGGCCTCGACCCCTACCCAAGGACCCTCAACCCACCGTCATCCCAAAAAAACGCGAAGAGCCGGCTTTTGAGGTGTGCCTCGGCGACTTGGTAGCGCTATCCGTTGGATTCAACTCATTCAGTGGCGTCGTTATGTGATTCAAGGGCTTCGCTACCAGAGCAGCCGCTCCGCGGCGGACATGTCCGCAGCGCCGGAGGTGCATCATTGCCGTAGTCAGCGAACATCTCGCGGGCGACAGCGAGCAGACGCACGAGCGCCGCTGATGGCAGACGAGCAGGCCTGCCACCCCGGTCAGGACGTGATCTTGCGGAAGCGGGCACCGTACATGATGCCGCCGTAGTAGTTGAAGACTTCGCGGGCGTTTTCGTCGTCGAACGGATAGTCCGCACCGATCTGGGTGGCTGCGGCGAGCCCGGTCACGAAGCAGGTCTCCTGACTGTTGACCAGCGTGTGCGCCCCGCAGTGCCAGCTGCGGCGCTTGCCCTGGATGAAGCGAAACAGCGGCACGAGCAGCGTCACCTGGCGCACGTCATGCACGACGTGCTGGAACCACCAGCGCTTCACGATCTTGTCCTCGTCGATCGGGGTGTTCGAGTTGTAGGTCACCAGGCAGGGCTTGTCGGAGTCGAAAATCCATGGCTGCTGGTTGTGCATGATGTAGGTGAGCTCGTAGTTGTCGGGCCGGGCGCCGTACTGCTCTACGTGATTGGTGCGTGTGCGCAGGCATTCCACCTCGTCGTCGGGCAGGACCGACGGGTCGGAGTGCACCAGCGTGTGGTTGTGCAGCTCGCTCTCGTAGCGCACTGATGCGAGCACGTAGCGCTCGAGCGCCGTGGGCTTGTCGAGCATCATCAGTGTCTGGTTGGCATTCGAGGCGAAGATCACCTCGTCGAAGGTCTCGCGCACCCCCTCGGCATCCTCGACGACCACCTCCGATGCCCCCCGGTACACCTTGCGGACAGGTCGGCTCAGGTAGATCTTGTCGTCGAAGTCGGCCGACAGGTGTTCATAGATGCGCCGCGTGCCCTGGTCCCAGGTCTGCATGGGCGTTGCCGTCTCGATGTCGAAGAACTCGAGGTACCTGGCGAACAGCGCGGCGGGCATGTCGAACACGTTCGTCGCCATGAGGAAGTTGACGAACATCGGCTTGAGGATCTTGTACCTGAAGTCGGCGGAGAACCTGCCGACGTTCAGGACCGTCCGCATGCTGATGTAGTTGAACGGGTTCAGCGCATTGAGGAACTTCGACCGCGCCCGGGTGAGTCGACCGAATGAGTGCAGGCGACTCAGCAGGCGCTGGAACCGCTCGATCTCGGGCTGCAGCCGGTCCCTGATGTCGGAGTCGAAGTCGTGGGCGTACCTGCCGCCCTGGTACTTCACGCTGTAGTTGAACTTGGTCGGGAACAGCTCGATGCCGAAGCGCTCCAAGAGCAGCAGGACGTGGTCGTAGACCGACGGGATCAACGCAGTGACCGAGATGTCGAAGGGAAGCGACGTGCCGTCGTCCTGCGGCATGTCGACAGTGACAGCGTTGCCGCCGAGGCGATCGTTGGCCTCGAACAGCCGGATGTCGAACCGGTCCGGATGGTGAGCCAGCGCCCACGCGGCGCCCAGCCCGGACATGCCTCCGCCGATGATTGCGATCCTGCGCTGCGTCATCGTGCTCCCGGTTCGCGCGCTTGCAGGGATTCGAACCCCGAACCTTCTGATCCGTAGTCAGATGCTCTGTCCAATTGAGCTACAAGCGCTGGTTGCCACTGGCCGGGCCGGAGGGCCCGTCGGCGCCCGCACAGTGTACGAGGCTGTTTTCTGCGAGCGCCGAGGATTTGGGGCCGCGCGCGGGGGTGCGCCCGCTTCGGCATCTGTGCCCTCTGGCTCGAACCCTTAGTTGCGGTTGTGCTGTGCTCTGGTGATCGCTTCGCGAGCGATCTCGGCGGGAGTGCGGGCGAGAGCGTTGGCTGCGGCGACCACGTCGGACCATTCGGGCTTGTTGCGGTGGGGGCCGTGCTTGACCCGGATGGCCTGGCCGTCAACGTCGACCGTCGATGTGTGGCGTTCGAGGGCCGTGCGTACGACGGTGCGGGCACGCAAACCCAGCGTGCCGGTGAGACGCGCCATCCGGTCGCCCATCGCTGTCACTTCGTCGGCACTGCACAGCGCCATCAGCGTGTGCGCCGGACGGCTGTGCTTCATCACGATCGGGACCGCCCACGCATCCAGCGCGCCGGCTGCCAGCAGTTCCTCGATTGCGTGGCCCAGCAGCTCACCGGAGACATCGTCGAGATTCGTGGCCAGTTCCACCAGCTCGGCGGTGAATTCGGCGCCTCCGATGGCCGCCATAGTCGCGGCCAGTCCTGCATCAGTACGGCTCAATTCGGTTGCCCGAGTACCGATCAACACACCGGTGACGTTGGGGCGACCAGGCAGCTCGCGGGTGCCCGCACCGAAGCCGACGCCAGTCACCGTCATGGGCGGCACTGGCCCGAACGTCGATGCCAGGGCGGCCACGATGGCAGCCCCCGTCGGGGTCGTCAGCTCCATGTCGATATCGACGCCCACCACTGGGTGTCCCGCCAGCAAGTACCCGACTGCGGGCGGCGGGTTCGGCAGCACGCCATGCGCGGCGTGGATCGTGCCCTTGCCCACGGCAACCGGTCCGCAGGCAACCTCGTCGACGCCCAGCGATTCGAGCGCCGCGCACACGCCGACGATGTCGACGATCGCATCCAGCGCCCCGACCTCGTGGAAATGGACTTCGTCGGGCGGCACTCCGTGCACCTGGCCCTCGGCAACAGCGAGCGCCTCGAACGCTGCGAGCGCGCGGCCCCGAATCCGGTCCTCCAAGGATGCGCGCTCCAGCAACTCCCGGATGTGGCGCCAGCGCCGATGGTGATGTCCTTCGGGGGCGTCCACGACGGCCCGCGTCGCGGCCAATTCGTTCCGTCGGACCCGCTCAGCACTGAGCTGCCAGCCGTCAACACCCAGCGTCTGCAGCCGTTCGATGACGAAATCGAGGTCTGCACCGGCATCCAGCAGCGCCCCGAGCGCCATGTCGCCTGCGATCCCCGACACCGGATCGAACCACGCCACCGTGCCGTCGGGAGCACTTCGTTCGCCGCTCGCGGATGACGATGTGGCCGTCGGCGCGTGTGGCGTCACCGGCGACGTGTCGGCAGCCGCGATGTCGTGCATCATTCGGCTCCGCCGTCGCGGCCCGCCGCCAGATCCACGATGCGCATAGCGGCCATCGCGGCACCGAAGCCGTTGTCGATACCCACCACGGTGATCCCGGCTGCGCACGACGCATGCATGGCCAGCAGCGCCGTCACACCGTCGAGCGCTGCGCCATAGCCCGCGCTGGTCGGCACGGCGATGACCGGTGCAGCAGTCACCCCCGCGACGGCCGTGGCCAGCGCTCCTTCCATACCTGCCACCACGATGACGACCTCAGCGGATGTCAGCGTGTCGATCTCGGCGAGGAAGCGATGCAGACCCGCGAGGCCGATGTCGGTCACCATCTCGGCATCGACGCCGAAGGCGCCGAGCACCGCTGCCGCCTCGCTCGCCACCGGTCCGTCCGACGTTCCCGCGGAGGCCACGACCATGTGCTCTTGACGGGCAGGCGCAGCGCGCCACACCACCGTCGCCAGATCGGTCGAAGGCTGAGCAGCGCCATCCGGCGGGTCGGGTTGCCGGTCGGCCGGGCGGTGCGCCACACCATCGGGGCACGCGGCAAGGGCTGCTGCAACCTGATCGGCGCTCGCTCGGGTCAGCAGCACCGGGCCGGACCCGCCGCTCAGCATCTCAGCCACGATGCGGGCGCATTGGTCGGGCGACTTGCCGGGCCCATAGACCGCCTCGGGATGGCCGGTGCGCAACGTCCGGTGATGATCGATGCGCGCCCCGGCAATGTCGGCGTACGGCAGCCGCCGCAAGCGCGCCAGCGCTTCGTCGGCGCTCACCGTCCCGTCACGAACCTCTGCCAGCAATCCGGCGAGCTGTTCAGCGTCCATCGCCTGCCGTTCTACCCGCCGCGGCCCGGGGTCGGGTGCCCACGGCCCGCTGCGTATCCTGCCCCGATGGCTGCTGCCGCTGCACCCCAGGGCGCCTCTGCCCTCTCGCCGTCGACGCGCATCGGGTACATGGGCCCGCACGGCACCTTTACCGAGGCTGCGCTGGCGACCCAGCCGGACCTGTCGCAGTGCACGCCTGTGCCGCTCATCTCAGTGCCCGAGGTGCTCTCTGCGCTCGACGACGGGGCAGTCGATTACGGCTTCGTGCCCGTCGAGAACGCCATCGAAGGTGCCGTCAATGTCACCCAGGACGCGCTGGCGTTCGACTTCGACTTCCTCATCCAGCGGGAAGTGGTCGTGAACGTGCAGCTCGACCTCATGGCACTGCCCGGCACGGCCACAGCCGACGACCTCTCAGCAATCCACACGGTGCTGTCGTTCCCTGTGGCCATCGCCCAATGCCGTGCGTTCCTGCACACCCAGCTGCCCGATGTCGAGATCGAGGCGGCCACCTCGACTGCGCTGGCGGCCCGGCGCATCGGCGAGGAACAGCTTGCCGGCGTCGCGGCGATTGCCAGCCCGACCGCAGCCGAGCTCTACGGGCTTGAGACCGTCGCGCCCGGCATTGAGGACCACCGCGACAACCAGACCCGCTTCCTGCTGCTCGCCAAGGGCCAGGTGCCGCCGGCCACCGGCAACGACAAGACAAGCATCGTGGTGTTCCAGCAGCAGAATGAGCCCGGCAGCCTGCTGGGAATACTCATGGAGTTCGAGGCCCGCCGTCTCGACCTGTCACGGCTGGAGTCGCGACCGACCCGGCGCGGTCTCGGCGAA
Organism: Candidatus Poriferisodalis sp.; assembly: GCF_965219595.1. Classification (NCBI taxonomy): domain Bacteria; kingdom Bacillati; phylum Actinomycetota; class Acidimicrobiia; order Acidimicrobiales; family Candidatus Poriferisodalaceae; genus Candidatus Poriferisodalis; species Candidatus Poriferisodalis sp. The sequence goes on along the minus strand of NZ_OZ244781.1, from coordinate 1,120,913 downwards.
TACTGCTTTCTGCTCGACTTCGAGGGTCACATCTCCGACGAAGTGGTTGCCGATTGCTTGCGCGCGCTCAAGATGAAGCAGCGCGACGTCAAGTTCCTGGGCTCGTTCCCTGCCGCGAACGGCAACTCGTCAGGCCGCGAGCGCGTCAGCGAGGAAGCCTGGACCTCGTCAGACGACTGGATGAAGTCGCTCCGCCGCCTCATCCGCTGATCAGCCCCGGGAAGGCTAGACCCAGGGGCAGTTGGAGTTGCGGTCGCCGAAGGTGCCGCCGATGCGGTAGCGGTCCAGCGTGAACGGCTTGAGCTCGTCGGGCTTGTCGCCGTGCACCATCATCTCGGCGGTGAGCTTGCCCACGCCGATCATCTTGAACCCGTGGTTGGAGTCGGCAATCACCCAGGCGTTGTCGGCCACGTAGTCGAACACCGGCACGTTGTCGGGGGTGAAGGCGCCGATGCCGCCGTTGCGGCGTTCCTTGAAGTACGGCCGCAGGTCTTCCAGCCGCTTGAACAGCATGCCCAGCGTGGCGCGGTAGTAGTCGGCGAACCACTCCTCGGCCTGATACTCGTCGTTCAGGTGGCCGTAGGGCTCCACTGCCGCCCGCGGCCCGATCTTGATCGGGATCGTCCCGCCCTGCAGGCCCGGGGCGCCCACCCGCTCCGCCGCGTACCGCGTATAGGAGTAGAAGTGGTCCTTCAGGAACCGGCCGTCGGGTGAGTACACCGGCGTGTTCATGAGCTCCACATGCAGCACCGGTGAATCTCGGTGCTGGGCAGTGCGGAAATCGACGCCTGGCGGCAACAGCACCTCGCCCTCAAGCAGCCGCCAGTAGGTCCACATGTCCATCTGCTCTTCGACATGCCCGTCGGGGTACAGCACGTCGAGCTGGCTGGGGCCGCCGAGCCATTCCCAGTGCGTAGGCGTCCACGCCCCTGCACCCACCACGACCTGCTCGCAGGTGATCGACCCCTGGGTGGTCTCGACCGCAGTGACCGAGCCCGAGTTGTCGAACTGGTAGCCGGTCACGGTGGCGCCGTACACCCGTTGCACGCCCCACTGGCGGCACTTCTGGTCGAGACCCCACACGGCCAGGTGCGTGCCGGCGTAACCGGAGCGGTGCTCGTGCAGCACCACGTCGCAGTTGTCGGTCTTGAAATCGGGCCACAGGTTGGTGAGGAAGGCACGGGCCTCTGCACCGGTGTAGACGTCGGACGGGTAGCCGCTCGCAGCCTGGGACGCCTGCAGCTTCAGGTAGTCGTCGGTCTGGTTGGCCTCGCCCACTGACACGTAACCGACCTGCTGGAAGCCGAGGTTCACCGGGTCGGACTCCCACACCTCCACGCTGGCCCGCAGGATGGCGTGCAGCGGCCCGGTCATGTACATGTTGCGGACACAGCCGCAGGCCAACCCGGTGGCGCCCGCCCCCGGACCCTGCTTGTCGATCAGCACCACGTCGCTGCCCGAGCCCTTGCCGGTGCGCTCGAGGTACATGGCCAGGTGGTAGGCGCTCGACAGCCCGTGCACGCCCGCACCCACCACCACGAAACGAGCGTGAGGCGGCAGCGACACAGCGTCGAACACCGGAATGGCGGCCGGGTTGACCGCCTGGCCGTCCACCTCTGGCGGCAGGGGCCGGTTGGCGAACGGGTACCACTGGTTGTGTTCTGTCGGATTGGGGATGGAGTTGGTCATGGCTGTCCTTCTTTCATTTAGGGATCACGTCTGGTCGTCGGCGGGCGGGAGCCGGTAGTCGACTCCCAGGGTCCGCCAGATCAAGGGGACACCGGGCCGGTAGGCGAGATGGTGGCGGCTGGGTGCATCCAGGATGGTCACGTGAGCCGGACTGCCGTTGGTGAGCCGCCCAACGTCAGTCCGGCCCAGCGCGACTGCTCCGCCGACCGTCACTGCGGCGACGGCTTCGTCGATCGTCATGCCCATGTCGCGCACCGCCATGGCGATGCAGAACGAGATGGACGTGGTGTAGCTCGAGCCCGGGTTGCAGTTGGAGGCCATCGCCACCTTGACGCCGGCATCGATGGCCCGCCGGGCATCCGGGTAGGGCTGGCGGGTGGAGAAGTCGGTGGCCGGCAGGAACGTGGCCACCGTGTCGCTGGCCGCCAAAGCCTCGATGTCGTCATCAGAGAGATAGGTGCAGTGGTCCACCGACGCGGCGTCCATCTCGACGGCGAGCTGCGCGCCTGGTCCGTGGCCGAGCTGGTTGCCGTGCACACGCAGGCCCAGCCCGGCGGCCCGACCCGCCTCGAGCACTCTGCGGGACTGGTCGATGTTGAACGCGCCGGTCTCGCAGAACACGTCGATCCAGCGGACGTGGTCGCGGACTGCGTCCAGCATCGGCCCGCACACCAGGTCGATGTAGTCGTCGGTCCGTCCCGCGTATTCGCTGGGCAGCAGGTGAGCTCCCAGGAATGTGGCTTCGGGGGTGACCTCTGCGGCCAGCAAGGCAAGCTCGATCTCGGAGTCGAGCGACAAGCCGTAACCGGTCTTGATCTCCACCGTGGTCGTGCCCGCCCGGTGCGTCTCGGCCAACCGCCGGTCGAGCGAATCCGCCAGAGCGTCTCGGCCGGCGCCGCGGGTGGCCTCGGTGGTGACCCGGATACCGCCGCCGTCGTAGGGCTCGCCGGCCATTCGGCGGGTGAATTCCTCTGAGCGGTCGCCTGCGAACACCAAGTGAGTGTGGGAGTCGACGAATCCGGGCAGCACGCACCGGCCGCCTGCGTCGAGTCGCTCGTCGGCAACGGCGCCCGACGGGCCCACCGCCACCACCATGTCGCCGTCGATGACCACCGAAGCATCGGTGAGCACGCCCAGCGGGCCGTCCCCCAGCTCGGGATCGTTGGTCACCAGCTCAGCGATGTTGTCGATCACCAGGGTCATGGCGCGGTGACCTCCGTGATGGCCGCGGCCAGCTCGGCCGCGACATCGATCGTCGTGTGGCGGCCGTCGCGCACGACGGTCCTGCCGCCCACCACGAGGTGATGCACATCGGCACTGGAGGCGCCGAAGATCGTCGCAGCCAGCGCGGAATCGGCGTCAGCTCCGGCCGTTCGCACCGAGTCGAGGCTCACCGTTGCGAAGTCGGCGAGCGCGCCGGCCTCCAGCCGACCTGCCTCGGGCCAACCGAGCGAACGGCAGCCGCCTGAGGTCGCCATCTCCGCCAGCGCCTCGGTGCTGAACACACCGCGGACACCAGAAGCCGCCCGCTGGTCGAGCTCGACTGTGCGAGCTTCTTCGAAGAGATCGACGGTGGCGTGGGAATCCGAGCCGAGGCACAGTCCGGCGCCCTGGCGGGACAGGCCGACGCTGGGCCCGGTGCCGTCGGCAAGGTCCCGCTCGGTGGACGGGCACAGGCAGCAGAACGCGCCGGCCTCACCGATCATGGTCTGGTCACGCCCGTTGGCATGTGTGGCGTGCACCACGGTCGTGCCCGGACCGAGCCCTCCGGCTTGAGCGATCACCTCGATGGGGGACATGCCGTGAACGGCGATGCACTGCTCATTCTCCGCAGGCTGCTCGGAAGCGTGGAAGTGCAGCGGGGTGCCGCGCTCGCGTGACCAGTCCGTCGCCGCCTTGATCGATGGTGGATCGACCGCCCTGACGGAGTGCACCGCGGCGCCGATGCGCACCGTCGGACCGGATGCCGTCGAGGCCAGGCGCTCTACCCGGTCGATCCACCGGTCGGCGTTGCCATCGCCGAAGCGAGCTTGGGGAGGTGCCAGCGGCCCGTAGCCGCCGTCCAGCGTCGGGTCGAGCCCGCCGTGCAGGTACAGCGTGTCGAGCAAGGTCAGGCGGATGCCGGCGTCGGCGGCCGCACCCACCATCGCTGCACCCATGGCATTGGGGTCTTCGTAGGAATCCCCGCCGGGGCGGTGATGGACATAGTGGAATTCCCCGACCGCCCCGATTCCGGCCAGCGCCATCTCGGCGAACACCGCCCGGGCCAGCCTGCGGTAGGAGTCAGGGTCGAGCCGGCCCGCCACCCGGTACATCAGGTCACGCCACGTCCAGAAGCTGCTCCGCCCAGCGTGCGTGCGGCCCCGCAGGGCCCGGTGGAAGGCGTGGCTGTGTGCGTTGGCCAGCGCCGGCAAGGTCAGTCCCGCCAGCGGCACGGCGCCCTCGGGCCGGACCGGCACACCTGCGCACACCGCGGAGATGCGATCGCCGTCGACCGCGATCACCACGCCCTCGGAGGCGCGGGAACCGCCGAGCCAGGCCAGTTCGCACCAGTAATGCGCCGTCATGTTCCAACTTGCTGGTTGAAGCGGGTGATGCGCTCGATGAACGCGTCGCGGTGGTGGCGCTGGAACTCGTCCCAGGTGCTCAGCGTGGACGGATCAGCCCGGTCAGTGATGAGGACGCCGTCGAGGTGGTCGCACTCGTGCTGCCAAGTGCCCGCTGTCAGGCCACGTGCGGTGGTGCAGTGCTCGGTGCCGTCACGGTCCAGGTAGCGGACGCCCAGGTTGACCGAGCGGACCACGTCGCCGCGCAATGGCACCGACAGGCAGCCCTCGTTGATCACCACGGTCTCGTCGTCGAGCACTTCCAGCTCGGGGTTGATGGCCACGGTCAAGGGGATCGGCGGCTTGTAGGGGTAGCGGGGGTTGTCGTTCACCTCGATGACGACGATGCGGTCCGTCTCGCCGATCTGGTTGGCGGCCAGGCCCGCCCCGTTGGCGTGGCGCATCGTGTCAATGAGGTCGTCGATGATGCGCTGCGTTCGCTCGCTGTCGATCTTGCACCGCGGCACTGCTGCGGCCCGCGCCCGCAGCGCCGGATGGCCGATGGAGAGGATCTCCCGGACGGTCATCTCGCGTGCCTGAGTTGCCTGGGCTTCATGGCGCGGCGGGCCTGTCGGCGGGTATGCGCACGCCGCGCGCGGCGGCCACTTCCCACGCCCGGTCGTAGCCGGCATCGGCGTGGCGCATCACGCCCGTGCCCGGGTCGTTGAGCAGCACCCGCTCCAGCTTCTGCGCGGCCAGGTCAGTCCCGTCGGCCACGCTCACCTGTCCGGCATGGATCGACCGGCCGATGCCCACGCCGCCGCCATGGTGGATGCTCACCCATGACGCTCCGGACGAGGTGTTGACCATCGCGTTGAGCAGCGGCCAGTCGGCAATGGCGTCGCTGCCGTCTGCCATGTCCTCGGTCTCGCGGTAGGGCGAGGCCACCGAGCCCGAGTCGAGATGGTCGCGCCCGATGACGATCGGTGCCTTGATCTCTCCTGAAGCCACCAGCTCGTTGAACCGCAGGCCCAGCCGGTGACGCTCCCCGTAGCCAAGCCAGCAGATCCGAGCCGGCAGGCCCTGGAACGCGACCCGCTCGCCGGCGAGCTTGATCCATCGCTTGAGCGGCTCATCGTCGGGGAACTCCTCGAGCACGGCCCGGTCGGTGGCGGCGATATCGGCCGGGTCGCCCGACAGCGCAACCCAGCGGAAGGGCCCCTTGCCCTCGCAGAACAGGGGCCGGATGTAGGCGGGAAGGAAGCCCGGATAGTCGAAGGCCCGCTCGTAGCCGCCGAGCTGGGCCTCGGCCCGCAGGCTGTTGCCGTAGTCGAACACCTCGGAGCCGGCGTCGAGGAAACCCACCATCGCCTCCACGTGGGTGGCCATGGCCGACCGGGCGCGGCGAATGAGCTCGTCGGGCTGGTTGCGCCGCATCTCCTCGGACGCCTCGGGAGACAGGTCGTTGGGCACATAGGTGAGCGGGTCGTGGGCGGAGGTCTGGTCGGTGACGATGTCGGCAGCGACGCCGTCCGCCAGCAGGCGCGGTATCAGGTCGGCCGCGTTGCCGACCAATCCCACCGACAGCGGGCGGCGGGCCTGCACTGCCTCCTCGCAGCGTCGAAGCGCGTCGGCGTAGTCGTCGGCGACCACGTCGAGGTAGCGGGTCTCCACCCGGCGAGCGGCCCGTTCGGGATCGACCTCGATGCACAGGGCGACGCCTTCGTTCATGGTGATTGCAAGGGGCTGGGCGCCGCCCATGCCGCCGAGCCCGGCGGTGACGGTGAGCGTCCCAGCCAGCGACCCCCCGAAGCGCTTGCGGGCGATTGCCCCGAAGCACTCGTAGGTGCCCTGGAGGATCCCCTGGGTGCCGATGTAGATCCACGACCCGGCAGTCATCTGGCCGAACATGGTCAGGCCGAGATGCTCCAACCGGCGGAACTCGTCCCAGGTGCCCCAATCGGGCACGAGGTTGGAGTTGGCGATGAGCACCCGGGGCGCCCATTCGTGGGTGCGCAGCACGCCGACCGGCTTGCCCGACTGCACCAGCATGGTCTCGTCGTCGGCGAGGTCGGTCAGCGCCCTGATCATGGCGTGAAATGCCGGCCATGAGCGCGCCGCCCGGCCGGTGCCCCCGTACACGACGAGATCGTCGGGGCGCTCGGCCACGTCGGGATCCAGATTGTTCTGCAGCATCCGGAAGGCGGCCTCTTGGGGCCAGCTCCGGCAGGTCAGAGCAGTGCCGGTGGGAGCCCTCACCCCGCCTGCAGGGGCGCTGGCGGAGTGCTGTGTGCTGGTGGCCATAGACAACCTCGGCGCCGGGTGTGCGGTGCGCCTCACGTTACCGAGCTTCGGCCTATGCTGTCAATATGCAGCAAGAGATTTCAGGTAGTGAAATAGCTGCTGTGTCTCCGCTGCACCGGTCGCGCTCGGCAGAGCGGGTGCTGGAGCTGCTCGACACCGTGGTCACCAATGGCGAACTCAGCCTCACTGCGGCAGCCGCCCGCACGGACATGCCGGCCAGCACAGCACTGCGGCATCTGCGGGTGCTGACCGACCGCGGCTATCTCGTCAAAAACGCTTCCGGCTCGTACTCGGTGGGTCCGGCGTTCGTGCGTACCGCTCTGGCGTCGCTGCAATCCGGTCCCTACGCCCGGCTCCGGGCCGCTGCCGGGCCGGAACTCGAACGGCTGGTGGAAGCCACCGAAGAATCCGCATACCTCGCCGTGCGCGACGGCGACGCTGCCGTCTATATCGCCACGGTCGAAGGCCGCCGGGCCATCCGCCACGTCGGGTGGGTGGGCCGCTCGGTGCCCATCGCGGGCACCGCCGTGGGCGAGGCGTTGCTCGCTGGCGCGCTGACGCCCGGTGCACGCCCCACGCCCATCTTCAATACCGGCGCCATCGAGCCCGATGTCACCGCTGTCTGCGCGCCTGTCCATGGCAACTCTGGTGCGATCGCCGCGCTGTCCGTGCTGGGCCCGGCTGACAGGCTCACCGGCACCCGCCTGCAGACAGCGGCCGACGCCGTGATCGAAGCGGCTGTCGCCACATCGGCCGCGTTCTCTTCGGTCCCCCCGCATCAGCCTTCGGCATGACGGTGGAACTCGACGGCCCGGGCGTCACCGTCGCCGACGTCGTCGCGGTTGCCCGCCACCGAGACCAGGTTCACCTGAGCGCTGGCGCGCTCGGCCGGATGGCCACGGCCCGCCGCATCGTCGAGACCTTGGCCGAGGGCGAGCCGGCCTACGGCGTCTCCACCGGCTTCGGCGCCCTGGCCAACACCACCATTCCCGCTGATCGTCGAGTCACACTGCAGCAGTCGCTGATCCGCTCCCACGCCGCCGGGATGGGTCCACCGGTCGAGCCCGAGGTGGTGCGGGCCATGATGCTCCTGCGGGCACGCACGCTCGCCTTCGGCGCCTCAGGAGCGCGACCGCAGGTCGCGGAGTCGCTGGTGCACCTGATCAACGCCGGCGTGGTGCCCGTGGTGCCCGAGCATGGCTCGCTGGGCGCCAGCGGCGACTTAGCCCCGCTCGCCCACGCTGCGCTCGTGCTCATAGGGGAAGGCGAAGTGCTCGCCGACGGCGGGGGCACGATCGGCGGGGCCGATGCCCTATCGGCGGCGGGCATCGAGCCCTTGGTGCTTGCAGAGAAGGAGGGCCTCGCCCTCACCAACGGCACCGACGGAATCTTGGGGATGCTCTGCCTAGCCGTCCACGATCTGGCCAGCCTGCTCACCGTTGCCGACATCGTGGCTGCCTGCAGCGTCGAGGCGCTGCTGGCCACCGACCGGGCCTTTGCCGCCGACTTGCTGGAGCTGCGACCCCATCCTGGCCAGCAGGCCAGCGCGGCCAACCTGCGCGCCGTGCTAGCCGGCTCGCCCATCGTGGCCAGCCACCGCCACGGCGACGACCGCGTGCAAGACGCCTACTCCATCAGGTGCACGCCCCAAGTCCACGGCGCAGCCCGCGACACCCTCGACTTCTCCGCAGACGTGACCGATCGGGAACTGGCGTCGGCCATCGACAACCCGATGGTGCTGGGTGACGGTCGAGTGGAGTCGTGCGGCAACTTCCACGGAGCGCCGGTGGCGCTGGCAGCCGACTACCTCGCCATCGCCGCGGCCGAGGTGGGCGCTATTGCGGAGCGCCGCATCGACCGGTTGCTCGACCCCAAGCGCTCCGCTGGGCTGCCCCCCTTCCTGGCCGACGACCCAGGCGTGGACAGCGGCCTGATGATCGGCCAGTACACCGCAGCCGCCCTGTGTGCCGAGAACCGCCGCCTGGCCGCACCGGCCGCAGTCGACTCGCTGCCCACCTCCGCGATGCAGGAAGATCACGTGTCCATGGGCTGGGGCGCAGCCCGCAAGCTGCGCCGGGCCGTCGCCAACCTGCGCCGCATCCTGGCCATCGAATGGGTCACCGCCGCCCGCGGCATCGAGCTGCGCGCACCCCTGCAGCCCGCAGCGGGCACCGCAGCCGCGCTCAGCCTGCTGCGCAGCGAAGTCCCGGGCCCCGGTCCCGACCGCTGGCTGTCCCCCGAGCTCGCCGCAGCCGATCAGCTGCTTGCCGATCAGGCCCTAGTGCCAGCGGTGGAAGCAGCCACCGGCCCCTTGGCCTGAACCAGCTCAGCCTGCTGCGGAGGGAGGATCCGGGCGTGCTGAGCGCCCAATCACGACGTGCAGCGGCTCCCGTTCTATTGCGCTAGTTCGAACGTTGCTGTTATCTGGGCTCCTGTGTGAGCGGCCTGCTGCCACCGCGATCGCCCAGAAAGCTGAATGTGTGACCCTGCTGCCGATGTGGAGGCCCTAGAGAGCCTGCGAAGACGGGGGGTCACTGCGCGATTGTCTGGGAGCACGGGCCGCTGAGAACCTCGCCGACAGACACCTGCTGGCCACCCGACAGTCGGCCGACATCGCACATCAGGCGAGACGACCACGCACCATGGCCCAATCAGCCCAAGCACAAGGAGAGCTGCCGGAATGACTTGTTGGAGATGCTGCGCAACCGGCGGCAACGGCACCTAAAGGCGAGTGTCTCGGCGATCAACTGCGCGCTACAAGCTCCTCCGCGTCCGCGACGACCGGTGCACTCGGCTCTAGATGATTGGTTCCAAGGGGTCAGTGGTCGTAGTGGGTGAGGGTGCGTGCTGGCAGGTGGGGGTGGTGGGTTCTGTTGTGCCAGATGGCGGCGGTGAGAGCGAGGATGCGTGCCAGGACGCGCACGGCGACGCCGGCGCGGGTGCGGCCGTTGTGGCGTTCGAGGCTGAGCTGGCCTTTGAGGGTGTCGCAGACCGATTCGATGATCTGGCGGAACGGGCGCAGGAACCGCTGGTGGGGGCGGGCGGGCTCGTTGCGGGCGGCGGGCCGGATGAGGGTGATCCCGGCGTCGTTGAGCCGGTTCTCGAAGTCTTTGCTGCGGTAGCCCTTGTCGGCGATGAGCGTCTGGCCGGGGCGGGCCAGGTCTGCGTGGTCGATCATGGCGGCGCAGGTGTCGCGTTCGTCGGCCTTGGCGCCTGCCAGGGCGAAGCTGATCGGCAGCCCCGCCGGGGTGGTGATCAGGTGCAGTCGCAGCCCCCAGAACCAGCGCGAATGCGACGCGCACCAGCCGTATTGGGCCCATCCGGCGAGCTCGGAGCGCACCGCGGTGGGTCGGCTCGTGCCGCACGGCACCGGCGTGGAGTCGGCCAGCCACACGTCGTCGTGCCAGTCCGGGCAGTCGCGGGCCAGCGCTGCTGTGACGTGGCCGATCATCTCGCCGGCGCGGCGCAGCCGCTTGTTGAAGCCCTCTCTGTTGGGCAGGTACGGGAACCACGGCCGCAGGTGCTGATGAGCGAAGCGCACGAACCCGCGCTCGGAGTCGTACCCCAATAACGCCGAGATCACCGCCAAAGTGACCAGCTCCGCGTCCGACAGCTTCGGTGCGAACCCCACACGGGGCCGCCGCGGCGCCCAGCCGGGATTGTCGGCCAACAGATCGTCAATCCTCACATACAGTGCCGTCGCGAGGGTGTCCAAGTCCGGGTTCATGCCCAGGTCCTCCAGGATCGAGGTGCAGGTACACACCCCGAGCTTGGACACCCTCACCCCACCAACAGCGGACCCCCCACCCCTTGGAACCAATCATCTAGGCCGCCATCAGCGGGCCGACTACATCATGCTCATACAGGCTTGCGCGCGTCGGCAACCGACCTCGCGCAAGGCCAGCATCGGTCTCGCGCTTCCAGACGCCTCCCCACGAGGGCGTGCGAAAATAAGGCGGCCCCTGTCACGGGTGCTTGCTACGGTGCGCCGACAAGGCACTGGCTACCAGTACTAGACCGGAGCGGACAGTGGGACAACTCGAACTGCTCGACGGACAACCCGGCACCTGGTCAACGACCAACTTCGTGAAGAACATGAAGCTACCAGTTCATCGCTGGTTTCGATATTCAGCCGGCTATTCGGCACAATGGGCTGAGAGCATAATTCATGCCGAACTCGGTGGCGAAGGGCGAGTCCTTGATCCATTCGTCGGGTCCGGCACGACACTGCTGGCCGCTCAAACGGCAGGCTGCACATCAATCGGAATCGAGAGCCATCCGTTTGTTGCGTCCATCGCGCGGTCTAAATTGTGCTGGCCCGCGTCGATTCAAGAATTCCAAGCTTCGTCTCGTGAAGTAATCACCCGGGCACGCGAATCTCTAGCCGATGCGCCAAGCTTCGAGTGCGAGCCAGCTCTCCTCCAGAAGTGCTATTCCGCCGGGAACCTCGGATCACTTCGGACACTTCAATCTGCAGTGGAGCAGTCCCATGCCTCGGCGAATGTGCGCGCGCTGCTGTGGCTCGCGCTCATGGCGGTGCTTCGACCTGCATCCCACGTAGGAACTGCCCAATGGCAGTACGTGCTTCCAAACAAGTCCAAATCCAAAGTAAGCGCTCCCATTGAGGCCTATAAGATCCAATGCGAAACAATGGCCAATGACATGGCCACGTACCAATCGTTTAATCTCAACCCACCATCCGCACAAGTGATTGAGGACGATGTCCGAGCACTCTCATCTGACCTGCCCGAATGCGATCTTGTTCTCACGTCACCGCCATATGCCAACAATTTCGATTATGCGGATGCTACTCGGCTTGAGCTCACGTTCTTAGGCGAAGTCGAAACATGGGCTGACTTGCATCCTCTACGCGATGTCCTTCTTCACAGTTGCACGCAGCACATGACAGGATACGATGGTGAAGCGGCGCTAGCCTCCGTACAACTCGAGTGCATCAGAGAAGAACTGACGGAAGTTTACGCCGAGCTCGCTCACGTACGCATGAGTCGAGGTGGGCGGAAGGCCTATCACCTGATGATCGTTGGCTACTTCCACGGCATGGCGCTAGCGCTACAGGCAATTCGAGAATCTCTGGTTCCTGGACGCCGGGCCTGTCTCGTGATCGGAGATAGTGCCCCTTACGGCGTACATGTGCCGGTCGAAAACTGGCTCGGACGTCTCGCCATCTCAACTGGTTTCGATACGTTCTCTTTTGAGAAAGTTCGCGATCGAAATATCAAATGGAAGAATCGCAAACATCGAGTGCCCCTTCATGAGGGCCACCTGTGGCTGAGATAGAACATTGGCTCGATCACCTGCGCACACCTGGGGTCAAGTAATCGGTAACGTTCTTGAGGGTGCCGTAAAGAGAGTCCTCTCGCAAGTAGCCGACGAACATGTTCTCTATCTTGATTCGAAGGGCCCGCGAGGCACGCGTCGGGGCGTTAAGGTAGTTTGGATCGATGAATTTGGCAATAGTCACGACCTAGATTACGTGATGGAGCGAGGCGGATCTGACATAAATGTCGGTGAGCCACTCGCTTTTATCGAGGCAGCATGGCGTCGCTATACTAAACACTCTCGAAACAAGGCGCAGGAGATCCAAGGAGCGGTGCTGCCCGTCGCAGCACGCTACGCCAATACGCATCCCTTCTTGGGTGCAATTGTAGCGGGAGAATTTACTGATGGCGCCTTAACTCAGCTTCGCTCTCACGGATTTGCCGTGCTCTACCTGCCGTACTCAGAAGTCCTTGATGCCTTTGCCGTGGTTGGCATCGATGCATCGTCCGATGAAAATACCTCACTCACTGCATTTGAACAGAAGCTGGCGGAATGGGAGAATCTCCCATTAAGTGAAAGACGCAGGGTTGACGATGCCTTGCTGACGCCGACCAAATCAACAGTTAAGGCATTTGTTTCTGAGCTGTCCGAATCATTGTTGAGAAGAATTGATCGAATTGTGGTACTGCCTCTTGCTGGCGCGAGCTCCGAGTTTCCAATACCCGAGGCCGCGGCGGAATTTCTCTCAACGCTTGAGATGGGCACAATGGTCAAAGCGCCTCTTGATCGCATTGAGATTCGAGTTGAGTATTCAAACGGAGATACAGTGACTGCAGTTCATGGTTCAACGAGAGTTGCAATTCAGTTTCTCCAATCGCTTACATAGTGAACGGTGCAGGCGGTGCAGTCAACCTTGCTCGGGCGCTGTCGCATCCCGGCAAACGAATGAGTGACGGCCGCTCCCAGCAAGAACAGCGACCGCGTTCAGCCTGTTGCGCAGCGAAGTCCCGGGGCCCGGTCCCGTCTGCCGGCTATCGCCCGAGCTCGGGGCAGCCGATCAGCTGCCCGCCGACGAGGCCTTGGTACCCGCGCTAGAAGCAGCTACCGGCCCCTGGCCTGTAGCAACCCAGCCACGGGCAACCCCCCCCGCAGGGTGCTGTGATTGTACAATTCGTACATGACCGAAATCGCATTCAGCGATGCACGGAATCGTCTGGCTGAGGTGATCACCGAAACCAGCAGGTCCGGCGAGCCGATTTCTGGCGCTTCGCGTTTGCGCGTGGAGTAGCTGTGTGAGGGTCACGGCCTGATTGGGAGGGATCCCCCAGAATCGGAGGTGTTCGTAGCCCCGAGTTCTGGAGGATCCCTGTGAGGGTTGACGCTATTCGCGCGTTGCATGTGGTTGTCGGCTTGGGCGCCGGCGTGACGGTGACCGGTGTGAGGGACCGCGACGGCGGTCCGCTCGAGATCGGGGTCGAGCTGGCGGGGCGGCCGTGCTGTGTCGGCTGCGGGGGGCCGGTGTGGGCGCACAGCGCGAGCACGGTGAGGCTGGCTGATCTGCCGGCGTTCGGGCGGCCGGTGCGGCTGGGGTGGCGCAAGCGCCGCTGGCGCTGCCCCGACGGGTCGTGCGCGGTAGGCACGTTCACCGACCAGGACCCCGCAGTCGCGCCGCCCAGGGCGCGGATGACCAGCCGGGCAGCGCGTCACGCGACCCGCCGCGCGGGTGCCGGTCGGGCGGTCAGCGAGATCGCCGCCGAGCTGGGTGCGGGATGGCACACGGTGATGCGGGCAGTGCACCGGTGGGGATCGGCGCTGCTCGATGCCGACTCGGCACGCCTCGACGGGGTAACCGCTTTGGGCCTGGACGAGATTTTGATGTTCCGCCGCGGCCGGTACCGAGAAAAGCACTGGGGCACCACGATCGTGGACACCCGCCGCGGCAGGCTGCTCGACATAGTCGCTGGTCGCAGCGCCGACGGGGCCACCGCATGGATCCGAGCGAGATCGTCGCTATGGCGCAAGCAGATCCGCTGGGGCGTGATGGACCTGTCGGGTCCCTATCGCAAGACGTTCACCGACGCTTTGGCGCACGCCCGCCAGGTCGCTGACCCGTTCCACGTGATCAAGCTCGCCAACTCGGCTATCGACGACGTGCGCCGCCGGGTTCAGAACGAGACCACCGGCGGGCGAGGCACCAAACACGACCCCCTCTACCGGATACGCAGACTGCTGCTCAAAGCGTCCGAGCGAGTCACCGACCGCGGACGAGCCAAGCTGCGGGGCCTGCTCGCAGCCGGCGACCCCCGCGGCGAGGTGCGCGACGCGTGGCACGCGAAGGAGACCCTGCGCGGCGTCTACCGGATCCCAAAACGCAGCGTCGCCGCCGAGACGCTCGACGAGCTCGCCCGCGACCTCCAAGACGACACGTTCTCGGCGGAGCTGAACAAGCTCGGCCGCACCCTGGCCACCTGGCGCACCCAGATCACGAACTGGCACCGGTCGCGTGTGACCAACGGGCCGACCGAAGCAGCGAACAACCTCGCCAAGCTGATCAAGCGGGTGTCGTTCGGGATCACCAACTTCGACCACTACCGCACACGAGTCCTGCTGTATGCAGGCAAGCCCGACTGGACCCTGCTCGACACGCTGACTCCACGCTAAAACACGAAGAGCCCGATTTCTTGGCTCTTCGCGTTTTTTTGGGATGACGGTGGGTTGAGGGTCCTTGGGTAGGGGTCGAGGCCCTGCTGGGATCGGTGTTCGTGAGACGCCGAACCCTGGAGGGCCTCGATGGCGAGAGATGTTATGTCGGTGCGGCTGTGGCTGCCGCAGGTGCGGGTGCTGGGAGTGCTTGCCGATCTGCCGGAGCGGCTGGTGGTGCGGGTCGCCTCGACGGTGGTGCGCCCGAAGTGCCCGCACTGTTCGGCGCCGAGCGGGCGGACCCATGACCGCCGCGACAACAAGGTGCGCGACCTGGAGGTGTCGGGCCGGCCGGTGACGCTGATCTGGGAGCGGCGGCGCATGGTCTGCGAGCCGTGCGGCCGTCGATTCTGTGAGGACCACCCGGCGTTCGAGGGCCGTCTCACGGCCCGGCTGGCACGCCGTGTGGTCCAGGACGCCCAGGCGATGACGGTCAACGCGGCGGCCCGCCGGCACCGGCTGGGCTGGGGCCTGGTGAACGCGCTGGTGGTCGCCTGGGCGGGGCTGGTCGGCGAGCATCGCCGTCGGCGCAGGTGCCGGCTGCTGCTGGTCGATGAGACCTCGATCCGCCGTCGGCACCGCTACGTGACGGTGCTGGTCAACGGCGACACCGGCGAGGTGCTCGCCATGGTGCCCCACCGCAGCCAGGCAGCCCTGACGGCGTTCCTGGCCGCCCAGGGCCACAAGTGGTGCCGCGGCGTCAAGGTCGTCGTGTCCGACGGCTCGAAGGCATACAAGGCAGCCATCGACGCCCGGCTGGGCCACGCCCGCCACGTGCTGGACCGGTTCCACGTCATCAGATGGTTCGCAGCCGGGCTGACCGCGGTGCGCCGAGACGTCCAGCGCCGCCCCGAAGGCGCCAAGCCCCGCTTCGACCCCGACGTGTTCCGGGCACGGTTCCTGCTCATGCGCAGACCCGACACCCTCGACGCCGCCGAGCGGGAACGCCTCGACGGCCTGTTCGCCGCCCACCCTCGGCTCAAAGCCGCCTGGGACGCGCTCGGCGAGCTGCACAACCTCTACCTCGCCAAAGACCGCAAAGGCGCCCTCGAAGCGCTCGACCGGTTCGCCGACATCTACGGCACCGGCCAGATCCCCGAGTTCAGCGGCATCGTCGACACGTTCCTGGCCTGGCACGAACAGATCCTCGGCTGGCACCGCGCCGGGCGGCCCAGCAACGGCCCCATCGAAGGCACCAACAACCTGCTCCAAGTCCTGCGCCGCAAAGCCCACGGCTTCACCAACCACGCCAACTTCGAAGCCCGCGGCATCCTCACCACATAGCCTGACCCCACCGAGCCCAGCAGCCCCATCCCAAAAAAACGCGAAGGCTCCAAAAGCCAGAGCGTTTGACGGCCTCGCCAAACACGGGTCTGCTGCTACGAATTGAATATGAATTCGAATCAAAATATGGGCAGGAATATTGCACTTGACGCGGCGCTAGTACCCGGCATAGGGTGCAAAAGAGCAACCGGAATCATTCGAAGTTCTATGCCGTATTCGCCATATTCGACGACCTAACGTGAGAGGTAGCAAATATGAAACCGAATAGTCAGTGTAGCCCACCGGGCCACAAGCGTTCGGCAGTCCGTCGGCAGACTCTCAAGCAAGCCGCCCTCTTACTATCGGCGATTGCCCTTGTGGCAACAATGCTGCCGACGCCGGCATCTGCACAGTCCATCGGCTCCGATAGGCCTGGCGGCATGCAACCTACAGTGACGGAATACCGCTATGTAGAAGTCTATATTGAGGGCCAGGAACCACGCACAATACTGTCAGGCCAAAATCTCGGTTTGTCCAATGAGGGCATCCAAACCCTCGTTCGTGAATACTTGTCGAATCATGGGTTGATAGATGGCCAGCTACAAGCATCTCAAGGTTATATAACCTGCGACCGGCGCACTCGAATCTGGTACGCAACTTTCCCCGACGATGCGGTCGTTGGCCGTGTACAGGCAGAGTGCTTCGGCAACTTCAGGTGGGTTCAATTGACGGGAACACTTCGGATCGCACAACCGTGGTCTCCCGACAGGCAGGCTGCATGGGATCAAGTCTCTAGCAGCCGTAACTTTGAGCGCATGGTAGCTGCCCCAAGAGCGGTATGTAACAGTCTTGACGCGGAAATGTGGCGTGCTCGTAATGATGTAGTAGTGAGATTCCACTCAGGGCAAATACGCAGTTTGCCTCTGCGCGAGACCGAATGGTACTTGTTCGACTGTGATGTCTAGAGAGTGAAATTGGGGCGGTAGATTCAGCCTGATTTCTGAAGGTCGTTACTAATGTCGATAGTGGAAGAAGGGTTCCCGAATCCATCGATCTTGTGGACGGCGCACAGGATTCAGCTTATTTCAGGACCAATAGCGCTCTACGTTGCCGACTGGCTCGATACAACTTTTGCCATAGGCGAGCAAATCGCCCTCAACGTGCCGATTAGTCCATCCAACCACCATCCAGAGAATTGCGGCTCCGACGGGCAGGTCTCTTGCGGACCCGACGAACTAGCGTGCTTCAACACTCGAGAAACTGGTCTTGGTCCTTCTCGGTTCTCACGGGAGACAGTGCGGAACCTTGCGAACAAACCAGTGCCTCGAAGCTTGCTGCTGCGCGCGCTGTACCTAGCGCTTGCCGGCTACTGCGCGAATCCGGTCGCTGAAGCTGTGCGGTTGCACAGCATGGAGGTTCCTCATGAGTCAGGTGCCCCCACGGGGACTGACATTGTGGCCCTCAGAGTCCAAGTTCAGCGCGAATTGGAAGGATGGGCCAGAGCGGACGGAGCGATTACGGTTCGCAAAGCGACAGCAGAATACGACGTTTCGATGCTTAGTCGGTGAAGTCCATATTTTGTCATGGGCACTTGGAAGTCAACGATATAGGTCAAGCACCCGACTATTGAGTATCGCAGTGCTTGCTATAGTCGCTGCAATTGCGATTGGCAACGCGTGTACAGTTCTGTTGCGAGAAGTGTCGAAGGGGCCGCCGAGTCTCTTTGTAGTCGTCGAGAATACGGAATCTGACGAAGACTCAGCACTTTACGCTCCACGACAAGTGCGTCTTGAAATCGGATCGAGATGCATCGTAGGGCATGCAAGAGACGGTACACAACTGCTGTTGTTGTTCGAGGTTGGTCATGAGTTGATCGAGTCGGCCGAAGGACGATACATAAGTCAAGTATTTCGGCCTGATTTGAGTGGACGGCAGCAGGCAGAATCAGGCCGCACAGACTCGGAAATGCAACCCGGCGTAGAATTGCCGAATTCAGTTTCGCATCAGTACATCATGCCGGGAAGGACTCGTGTGTATCGCGACTCCGAGGGATTCTGGTTGGACGCGCGTGGTCATGATCCAATCAACGAAGAACTCGTTGTCACGGGAAATGTCGTTGCCGGCGAGATCATGCTGGCGTCAACTCGTCCCTTCGCTGCACATCGCTTGAAGTGGATCACGACACCGCACGCCGAGTGCGAGGCGCTTCCCTACGCATACGTGCCGATGGATTACCCATCGTGATGGAAGCGATAGGACTTCAAGGCCGCCTACCGATGTCAGGGGCTCACGTCCTCTACCGCAGCAGTACTGGGAGTCGCGAAGCGTGAAGAAGCCGGGCAGCGCATTCGAGAAGATCTCGGCGAGCTCGCTTGACGCGATCCATGCCAGGAACGTCCTCGCGGCCTCAGGATGCTCGGTCGCCGGGTTCATGCCCAAGCCGATGTCGGCGTGGTCGCTGATGTAGCAGGTGTCCTGCCCGGCGAGCGGCGGCGGTCCGAACGCGCCGAGCTCGAAATCGGCGGCAGCGGCGAAGCCGGCGATCTCCCACGATCCAGCCGGATAGATCGCCGCGGCACCCGAGATGAACGTCTGCTGCGCATCTGCATAGGTCACCGCAGATGCATTGGCCGGCAGATAGGCGCTCCAGCGCTGCAGCGCCGCCAGCGTGTCGACACAGGCCTGATCGGACAGCTTGGCTGTGCCGTCGATGAGCGCCAGCCGCCCGGGCTCGCCCTTCCAGTAGCTGGGGCCGATGTTCGGAACGCCCAGCGTTGCCGCTTCCCAGCGGTCATGGGCGCCCATGGCCAGGGGGACGTAGCGCCCGTCGTCGCGGACGGCGTCCAGCAGATCGAAGAACTCTTCGATGGTCGTCGGTTCGCTAGTTCTCAATGGAGTTGGCTGCGCCGTCTGCATCGTGCGCCGCGCCCTCAGCCGATGCTGCATTAGCGAGCCCGTCTCCGCCGTCACCATCTGGCATGGATCCGTCGTCGGCCGTGCGGCTGTTGCCGCTACAGGTCGCAGTCACGAGACCGAGCGCCATAAGCGCCGCAAGGCTCTTGCTGATGCGGTTCCCCGTGCCGAAGCCCCGTCCGTCAACGTCGCGTACTTGACACTGATCACGAAGCCGGACCCGTGAGCGCCTGAATTTCGGGCAGCTGCAGAATCTGTTCGACCGTCGCCATGGTGTAGGTGCGACCCTGCGTCGCCAAGATGACATCGCAGAGCGCGTTCGGCCGTTCTGTCCACCCCTTGCCGTCGATCAGTGCGCACGCCCTCAACCCGCGTTCGTTTGCCGCCGTCACCAAGGTCTGGATGCGTGCCGCCTTGTCGCGGGCGGTCCCGCCGTCTTCTGCCACCTTCGATTCGATGACCAGCGTGGGTGAGTCATCAGGAATGACGAAATCCGGTCCGGGCTTGAGGCCGAATCGGGTGGCGGTCTCGGCGGCACCGGGGGCTCCGCGCTTCGTGCGGTGGTATGGCACCCCATGGGCGTCGAGCAAGTCTTGAAGCGGGATCTCCAGTACGGCGTCTCCCTTCACTTCGGAGTACGCGTCTTGCACCTGTCGCCACACCCCTCCGACGTACCGCTGGAAGAGCAGCGCCGAGTAGGGCACACCGGCGATGTGGTCGCGTACGCTCGGCCATCCGTTCACCGTGTCGCGCTTATCGAGCTTGGAGTGGAAGTGCGTCGTTGCGCGGGGTGGCACGGTGAGCAGGTCACGGTTCATCATCGCCAGTACGGCGCCAGCTATGGACCCGACGATTCGCTGCCTCGGCGCCGTCGGGTGTTCTTGTGGAGCGCTGCGTTCGAGGTTCTTCAGCGACCCGCCTGCCACGTTCGACTCGGGGTCGTGAAGACGGACGGCGACTGCCAACTCGTTGTGCGTCAGCCCGAGGATCATGCGCAGCGGCGCCAATGCCGCTGGGCACTCAAGGAGCGTCGCTTTCAGCGTCGCCGCGTCGACGCGGGTGAAGTCGTCGGTGCCCGCAGCGAGTGCCGCGTACGCCTTGGTGAAGGCGTCTTCGGCGAACATCGAGTCGCCTCTCGGAACCAGGTGAAACGACGGGCTGGTATGCGTGAGGTAGCTCTGGTTCAAGAGATCACGCGAAGCGTCAGCATCTTCACCGTGCTTTGCGAGCGTGATGCCCACCGCTTGCAGGCGAGCCACCGGGCTCGGGTCGGAACCCGCTGCACGCAGTATCCGTTCTTCGGAATCTGAGAGCGCCATGCTCAGACTGCGAGCCGCAGTTCACCCGGCTCAGGCTCGCATTGATCGCTCGCCACGCGCTCCACGGACACTTCGACGTACTTGCGGTGCAGTTCGACGCCGCCGGCGCGACGTCCGTGGCGGCGGGCTACCACCACGGTGGTCCCTGAGCCTGCGAACGGGTCCACGACCAGACCGTCTGGAGGGCAGGCAGCTTGGACGAAGAACTCGGCGAGCCCCTCGGGCATCACTGCGGTATGTCGGCCCGACGGGCCCCAGTGCTGGTTGTACGTCTGGCTGACCTCGATGACATTGCCGGGGTCGGCTCCGCCCTTGTTGTAGGTGAGCCGACGGTCACGGCCGAACCCGGCCTCGGTGTTCCTCCGGCCGTTCCGGTCGCGGCGACGGCGCGCTATCTCTTGCTCGCTCGATCGGTACGGCACCCGGACGGCGTCGAGATCGAAGTACGGCTGACCGCCCTTGGCAAAGTGGTACACGTACTCGAAGCTGTCCTTCGTCCGCGGCCCGAACCGACCCGGAATCGCGTTGGGCTTCGACCAGATGTAGGTCTCGAGCCAACGCCAGCCCATGCGCTGCAGCTCAAGCACCAGCTCGTAGACGTACGGGTGTCGCTGCCCCCTGAGTTGGCCGCTCGCAGCGACGCGGTTCTTGATGTTCAGCACAAACGATCCGGTTTCGGTCGTCGCCCGCAGCATGGCTTCAGCGAACGGAGAGAACCACTCCACGTACCGATCTGGATGAATCTGGGAGTACCGCCGTGCGTCCGCGTAAGGGGGCGATGTAAAGAAAAGATCGACAGAATCAGTTGGTAAACGCAAAAGCCAATCGGCAGCGTCGCCCCACACCACGCCTAGTTCGATGAGCCGGGCTAATGCGACATCGGGATGGCCCGGAGCAGCTGGAACTGCGCTCGAATCGTCGTCACCTGCCATGTGGCCGACAGTAGCGAGCCCCGGTGACAACGACGGCGACCTGTCAGCTATTGGGATGCCAATCAGTTGTGCTTGTCGGAAACATGCGCGACTGCCTGATTCTGATCTCAGCCGCCAGAATGACACCTAAGGTCATGGGATGAGTCGGGCGTCCAGTGGTTGGGACTTCTGGGTGGATCGTGGCGGCACCTTCACCGATGTCGTGGCTCGGCGGCCCGACGGCGGTCTTGTTTCGCACAAGCTGCTGAGCGAGGACCCGCGCCGCTACGACGACGCAGCCACCACCGCCATCGCCGACCTGCTCGAGGTGCCTCGCGGTGAGCCGTTGCCGCCGGACCGGATCCGGTCGGTGAAGATGGGCACCACGGTGGCGACGAATGCACTGCTGCAGCGCCGCGGTGTGCCGACCCTGCTCGTCACCACGGCGGGCTTCGGCGACGTGCTGCGCATCGGATACCAGACCCGTCCGCACCTGTTCAAGCTCGACATCGTGCTCCCCGAGATGCTCTATTCGGAGGTACTCGAGGTCGACGAGCGCATCGCGGCGGACGGCACGGTGCTGTGCCCGCTGGATCTGGCCTCGGCCACCGACGGCATGGCCGCAGCGTGTGAGCGCGGCATGGAGGCCGTGGCCATCGTGCTGGTGCATGGCTACCGCCACCCCCACCACGAGGCAGCTCTGGCAGCTGCGGCCCGCGAGATCGGCTTCTCGCAGGTCTCGGTCAGCCACGAGGTGGACCCGCTGGTCAAGATCGTTCCCCGCGGCGACACCACCGTGGCCGACGCCTACCTGTCCCCGATCCTGCGCAGCTACGTCGATGCCGTGGCGTCGAGAATCGGCACAGTCGACGCTGTCGCGTCAAGGATCGGCAGCGGCGACGCTGCACAATGCGACAGCACGGCCGATGCCGCGCTCGACGACGGAGTGGCGGGGCCGCAGCTGCAGTTCATGCAGTCCAATGGCGGTCTGGCGGATGCCCGGCGCTTCACCGGCCGCGATGCGTTGTTGTCAGGCCCTGCGGGCGGCGTTGTGGGCATGGCCCGCACCGCCCAAGCGGCCGGCTTCGAGCGGCTCATCGGCTTTGACATGGGCGGCACGTCGACCGACGTCTCCCACTTCGCCGGCGAGTTCGAGCGGGCGAACGAGACCGAGGTGGCGGGCATCCGCGTCCGCACGCCGATCATCGACATGCACACGGTCGCTGCCGGGGGCGGATCGCTGCTCACGTTTGACGGCAGCCGGTTGCGTGTCGGCCCCGAGTCGGCTGGCGCCGACCCCGGGCCGGTCTGCTACGGAAACGACGGCCCGCTCGCGCTCACCGATGCCAACGCGGTGCTGGGTGTCATCCGGCCCGAGTACTTCCCGGCGATCTTCGGCGCCGACGGCACCGAGCCGCTGGACGCCGATGCTTCGGTCCGCGGCATCGGCGAGCTGGCCGACCGGATCGCGGAAGCGAGCGGCGCGCGACGCAGTGCCGCCGAGGTGGCGTTTGGCTACGGCGAGATCGCAGCCGAGAACATGGCCAACGCGATCCGCAAGATCAGCACCGAACGGGGCCACGACGTCAGCGCGTACACGCTCGTCTGTTTCGGCGGTGCCGGCGGCCAGCACGCCTGCCGGGTCGCCGATCGGCTCGGCATCACCACGGTGCTGATCCACCCGCACGCAGGCGTGCTCTCGGCGCTGGGCATCGGACTTGCCGATGTGACCAACTTGCGGGCCGAACCAGTCGAAGCCCCGCTGGATGAGGCCCTCATTGACGATCTGCACCGACGGCTGGCCGCTGCTGCTCCTAGTGCCATAGAAGTCGTAGCCGCCGCGGGTGTGTCGCCCGATCGGATCGAGGTGACCGGCCGCCTCGCCGTCCGCTACCGAGGTTCGGACACGACGCTCGAGGTGCCGCTTGGGACCGCGGCCGAAGTGGCTGCTGCGTTCGAGCTCGCACACCGCACGAGGTTCGGTTTCAGCCCGCCCGGAGCGACGAACTCGGCAACAGCTCTGGTGGTCGATGCGTTGCATATCGAGGCACGCGGCCAAGCGGTCGACCCGCCACCTGCCGCACCGCCGGCCGGCGACTGCGAACCGTTGCTGGCCACCCATCCGACCTACATGGGCTCAACCGCCGGCACGGCAGCGACTGGCACCGCACCAGCCGACGGCGACACGCAGCCGACCTGCGAGCGCTACGACACGCCGTTCTGGGACCGCACCGTCATGGCGCCCGGCACGGTGGCGGCAGGCCCGGCGGTCATCGTGGAGCCGAACGCCACGACGGTGATCGAGCCGGGCTGGCAGGGCACCATCACCGACCGAGGCGATCTCGTGCTGGATCGGGTGGTGGCCCGACCCTCACGCATCGCGATCGGCACCAGCGTCGATCCGGTGCAGCTCGAGATCTTCAACAACCTGTTCATGAACATCGCCGAGCAGATGGGCGTGGTGCTCGAGCACACCGCCGTGTCGGTGAACATCAAGGAGCGGCGCGACTTCAGCTGTGCGCTCTTCGATCTCTCCGGCGAGCTGGTGGCCAACGCACCCCACCTGCCGGTGCATCTCGGCTCGATGAGCGAGTCCATCCGCACCGTCATCGAGCAGAACCCAGACATGGCACCCGGTGACGTCTTCGTGCTCAACAACCCCTACAACGGCGGCACCCACCTGCCGGACGTGACCGTGGTGCGACCGGTGTTCGACGCCGCGGGCGGCGAGCGCATCTTCTATGTGGCCTCCCGCGGCCACCACGCCGACATCGGCGGCTGCGTGCCCGGCTCGGCGCCGGCCGATTCGACCACGATCGACGAGGAGGGGCTGGTCCTCGACAACCTCCAGATCGTGACCGAGGGGAGTTTCCTCGAGGACAAGGTTCGCGACGTGCTCGCCAGCGGTCCGTGGCCGGCTCGCAACCCCGACCAGAACATTGCCGACCTGCGCGCCCAGGTGGCGGCCTGCGAGCGGGGCGCCGTCGAGCTGGCCCGCATCGTCGAGTACTACGGCCTCGACGTCGTGCACGCCTACATGGGCCACGTCGCCAACAATGCCGAGGAGATGGTGCGCCGGGTCATCGATGCCCTCGATGACGGCAGCTACCGGATGGAGCTCGACGACGGCAGCGTGATCTGCGTCCGCATCTCGGTGGATGCCGACCAGCGCAGCGCGGTTGTCGATTTCGCCGGCACCAGCGGTCAGCATCCGGGCAACTTCAACGCCCCGGTGGCGGTGTGCCGCTCGGCAGTGCTCTACGTGTTCCGCTGCATGGTCGACGACGCCATCCCGCTGAACGCCGGCTGCCTGCGGCCCATCGAACTCGTGGTGCCCGACCCCTCGATGCTGTCGCCCCACCCGCCCGCCGCGGTCATCGCCGGCAACGTCGAGACGTCCCAGCAGATCACCGATGCGCTGTTCGGCGCACTCGGCGTCATCGCGGCCTCGCAGGGCACCATGAACAACTTCATCTGGGGCAATGCCGCCCACCAGTACTACGAGACGATCTGCGGGGGAGCGGGCGCCACGGCTCGCCGCCCGGGCGCCGATGCAGTGCACACGCACATGACCAACACCCGCCTCACCGACCCCGAGATGCTCGAGCAGCGCCACCCGGTGCTGCTAGAGCGGTTCGAGGTGCGCCGAGGCTCAGGCGGCCGTGGCGCGAACGACGGGGGCGACGGCGTCGTGCGGCGCCTGCGCTTCGACGAGCCCATGACGGCCAACCTGCTGTCGAGCTGCCGGCGGATCGCCCCGTTCGGCGTGGCCGGCGGCGAGGACGGTGCGCGCGGGCGCAATCTGCTCGAACGGGTCGACGGCACCGTCACCGAGCTGGCCGGCTGTGCCCGGGTGGAGGTGGGCGAGGGCGACGTGATGGAGATCCACACGCCTGGTGGCGGCGGCTACGGCACGCCGAGCGGCAATGGCGACTTCTCGACTTTCGACAGGAATGGTGCGAGTGATGAATGAACAGGTGCTGACGCCCGAGCGAGCCGAGCTCGTGGCCCGGATGGCCGAGCTGGGGCCTGCATTTGCCGAGCGTGCGCCCACCTACGACCGCGATGCCAGCTTCCCGCACGGGAACTGGGCCGACCTGGCCGATGCCGGTTTCCTGGGCCTGTGCGTGCCCACAGAGGTCGGCGGGCTGGGTGCCGACTTCGTGGGCTACGCGCTTGTGGCCGAGGAGATGGGTCGGCACTGCGCCACCACGGCGTTGACGTTCAACATGCACACGGCCACAGCGCTGCTGTCCGGCCCGATCGCCGAGGCATTGCTGGCCGGCGAGCGCGGGCGTGAGCTGGATCCCGATGGGGCCATGGCCGCACACCTTGCCGAGACCCGCCCGCATCTGTGGGAAGGCATGACTCAAGGCACCGTCATCCATTCCCAGCCGTTCTCCGAGGGCCAGGCGCCGGGTGCCCGATCGGGCTTCAGCACCATGGCGGTGCCCACCGAGGGCGGCTACCGCGTGACGGGCCGCAAGATCTTCGCCTCGCTCAGCGGTGCCGCGCACGTACACAACGTGCTGGCGGTGGTGGAGGGCGATCCCCACATCCGCCTGCTGGGCGTGCCGGCCGATGGCGACGGCGCGCAGATCGTCGGCGACTGGGACCCGATCGGCATGCGCGGCACCGACTCCCGCACGCTGGTGATGGACAACGTGTTCGTGCCGGCCCGCAATGAGGTGCTGCCGCCGGGCATGTTCAACGCGATGGTGTCCCGCTTCCCGCAGTTCTACATGACCTTGACATTCAGCTATCTGGGCTTGATGCGGGCCATCCTCGACGCCACCCGCACCTATCTGCGCGGCGAGTCGGGGGTGAAGGCGTCACGCGATCACCCGATCAAGCAGACCGGGTGGGCGCAGCTGCAGCTCATCTACGACCGGGCGCAGTCGCTGACCTACCGGGTGCTCAGCGAACTCCGGGCCGATCCCAGCCCTGAGGAGCTGCGGCGGGCGCATGTGGCCACGGTGACCACGATGGAGAGCGCCCCCGAGATGGCATCGCTGGCACTGCGCACCTGTGGCGGGAGGTCGCTGCTGCGGCCCGGTCGCCTCGAGCAGCACTACCGCGATGCCCGCTGCGGGGCCACGATGCTGCCGTGGAGCACCGAAGAGCTGCTCGTGCGCCTGGGCCGCAACGGCCTGTACGACGAGGCAGCCGACGACGACTAGTCGCTGAAATCTGTCAGGTGCCTTCGTACCTCGGCGTTACGATGTGAGCGGCACACACGACGTGTCGTGAGGACGGGATCCGCCCGGTGGTCAGAGCTACTCCGGTAGCGCGGGCGGTCCCGTCCCGTGCCGAACCTACGAGAGCGTTGCTGCGCGGTCACTCTGATTTTCTTCGCCCGAGCGCTTCGCGATGTGATGTGGGGAACTTCATCGGAACGTAACGTCGCGAGCGGAACGCCGCTGGCACCTATGGCGTTGTGTGAATTGATGACTGAGAAGCCCGAGTACACGAAGTCCAGAGTCGCCAGGACATCGCGCTTGCTCGCCGTTCTGGCTGCTGTGGCCCTGCTCGCAGCTGCTTGCGCGAGCGATGCCGATGACAGTGCCACCGACGATGTGCCATCGGACGCCACGCAGCCCGCGGCCACCACTGCCTCCGACAGAGATTCCAGCGCTGAGGACGACGCTCCGGGCGAGCCGGGCAGGTCCGATGAGTCGGCCGGGTTCCAATCCGGCATGGCTGGCGATGACACCGGAGACGAGGTTGCTGCTGAAGGCACGTCATCGGCTGGGGCTGATCCCGGCGAAGATGGTCCATCTGCAGGCGACGCCGACTCGGACGACAGCGCGGCTGAGAACGGGTCGGCAAGTGCCGACGCGGCGGTGCCGGCGGACGCCATCAAGGCCGCCGCGCTGCGTCAGTTCGACGAATGCGGCGCAGTGCTCGACTACATCCACACGAACGCGGCAGCGGCTGTGGGCCCGTGGGGCCTGGGCGGCGATCTCGGTTTCGGGGGCGAGGTGCTGGAGGCTGAGGCGGCTGCCGACGACGCCGCGGGGGCCGGAGCGGCCTCGCTGCAGCCCGGGGTCGACTACAGCACGTCCAACGTGCAAGAGGCGGGAATCGATGAGCCCCACGTGCTCAAGGCCGACGCTCGGCGCATGGTGGTGGCGAGCGAGAACCGGGTGCATGTGGTGGACGTGACGGGCCCCGAGCCGACACTGGTCACTTCTGTCCAGCTCGACAGCCATTGGGTCTCGAATCTGCTGCTGCACGGCGACCGTGTGCTCGTGTTTGCCTCGCAGTGGGACAGCATTGTGCCGTTCGTCGAACCGGGTGGCGAGGGCACCGACAGCGATCCGGCGCCGAGCTGGGGACCCACGACCGAGATCGTCGAGATCGACTTGAGCAGCACCACGCCAAGCGTCACCAGACGGCTGGACATCGAAGGCAGCTACATCGGCGCCCGCTTGGCCGATGGCGTGGTGCGGGTGGTCACCACCTCAGGTCCGCGTGCGATTCCTTGGGCCATCCCCGAGACGGCCGACCTCGGTGCGCAGGAGCGGTCGGCTGAGGCAAACCGCGATCTCATCATCGGCACCACGCTCGATGACTGGCTGCCGCGCTTCGTCTTGAGCGACGCCTCCGGCGCGTCCGTCGCGGGCGGGCGCCTCGCCGACTGCGACCGCGTCTGGGCGCCCCCGCACTACGCAGGCCCGGGCACGCTCAGCGTCACCACCATTGACATTGCTGCCGAAGGCCTTGCCGGAGCGATGGACACCACGACGATCATGTCCGACGGCAGCACGGTGTACGCCTCGCACGATCATCTCTACGTGACCACGACGCGTTGGCACGACTGGGGTGTCGAGCCGGCAGGTCCCGGCGACGGCGCACCCGTCGAGACCGATATCCACATGTTCGACACCAGCGGGCGAGCCACGAGCACGTACCTCGGCTCGGCGTCGGTGACGGGCACGGTGCTGAACCAGTACTCGATGTCGGAGCACGAGGGCCACCTGCGCATCGCGACCACCACCGCTCAGCCGTGGACCTGGCGCGGACAGCTCGCCCCCGAGTCCGAGAGCCTCGTCACGGTGCTCGCGGTCGGCGCCGACGGCCTCGCAGAGGTCGGCCGCGTCGACGGGCTCGGTGTGGGCGAGCGGATCTACGCGGTGCGCTATCTGGGCGACATCGCCGCCGTCGTGACGTTCCGCCAGATCGATCCGCTATACCTGCTCGACCTGTCCGAGCCGACCGCGCCCGTGGTGCGCGGCGAGCTGAAGATCACCGGCTACTCCGCGTACCTGCATCCGCTCGGTGACGACCTGCTGCTCGGCGTCGGTCAGGAGGCCACCGACGAGGGCTTCACCGTGGGCACCCAGGTGTCGCTGTTCGACATCGCAGATCTGGATCGGCCCCAGCGCATTGCCCAGTGGACGGCCCCGGGCGGCCACAGCCAGGTGGAGTTCAATGCGCTAGCCTTCCTGCACTGGCAGCCGAGCGATCTGGCGGTGCTGCCGCTGAACCAGCACCCCTTCGACGACAGCGGCAGCGAGCCTCCGTTCCTCGGCGCTGTGGCGCTGGGCACGGCAGGCGCGGAGCTCACCGAGCGCGCACGCCTCAGCCACGCGGACCCGCCGCTGCGCAGGTGCCGCGAGTCGCGCGAGATCGTCGTCCGGCCCGACGGCACCGAAGAGTTCGGCCCGTGGGAGCGCTACTGCTGGTTCGACACCGATTGGCAGGCGCAGGTGACCGCCAGCGCCGTAGTCGGCGACCGCCTGTACCTCGCATCGCACAAGGCGCTCGAATCAGTCTGGTTGGACTCGCTGGAACGCGCCTCGCTGCTCACCTGGACCCGCTGATAAGCGGACACCGAGTTGCCCACGGTCGGGTTATCGATGCCGTTCGTCGGGGTCGATCCTTCGAAAGACGATGTCGAAAGGAACATCAACGCGAGCCTGAACGTCGTCCGCAATGGCGGCGAAGAGTTCGTCTCGAGGCGGCCAACGGTTGTCGTCATAGAAAGTCGGGTTGCCGGTAAGCATGACAGACCCGACGTCGTGCGGGATTCGGTAAGTGTCAATTGCGATTTCCAGCGCGTTGGACCGGTGATTGATCCATGTCCACGCGACAGTCTCTGACAGTTCGATTGCTTGGACGGCACCGTCGAGGGTGTCGCGCGGAAGATAGATGTCGTTCCCTCCAGCGAACTGCTGCTGAGCGGATCGGAGCTGAGCATAGGTAACTGATGCGCCGGTCCGTAGCTCGATGTCAGGATGTGCTGTGGCGAGTGCTTGTGCCTGTGGACTTGGTGGATCATCACCGGCGAGCCACAGCCATGCCACAAATGATTCCCCGATTCGTATGAACGGATCCGCCCGATCGACGCCCCAACCCGCGGTCCGCTGTGGCTCGGCGTCACGTAGCTCTGCGAGTACCGCTTTCATCTGCGGAATGCGATCAAGCCGACGATCTGCTTCCGACGGCGGCACCCCGTAAATCGAAGAATATGAGCTGACGGAGCATGAGTAGCGATGACGGCTTGAACATAGTTCGATAGACTCTGGGGCATGCAGGATTTGGTGATCTCCGCATACTGAGCTGCGACGGCTGCCCCACGATATATCGCCAACAATTATCTCATCTCCAGTCACAAATGGCCCGACGGGCCCGAGTCGACGGTGTACCCAGAGCGCCTCGTCGCTGTCGTCATATTGAACAAGGTCGTTCGGGAGCGACAGCACCCAACGCAGCGGGTCTCCGGGACGACGCGGTTCTATAGACAATTCATCCAGATAGAGGCATTTGCCATCGATCTGCAGAGTACCGCTTGTCTCCATCAGCTCCGAGTCCGAACCAGGCCGGCGTTCATGCATTTCATGGAAATTTGCCCACGGCAGAGGCAAAACCCACTCGGCGTCCGGCACCCACAGCGATTCTGCTTCGGGTGGTGCCGACGATGTCGATGTCGGCATCGTGGAAATCTCGTCACGAGGACTAGTCGTCGTAGTGGGCTTGAGCACGGCGGACTGTTGTACGGAGGCCTGGAATTCGATCTGATCAGGATCGACTTCACTTGTCGCGGATGTATCGCTTACACACGCTGACACAATTAAGAATACACTCATAAGAACTATGTCTCTTGAACGCACGGATGTCGTCACCCGCTGATTCTATCGCTGACTGCCGAACTCTGGCTATGGCACAGTCGATGGCCAGCTAGTGATGACTGTCACGCCAAGTACATTCTGTACGCGCCGAATTCCGCTGAAAAAGACGTAGGAATTTGACCTAGTGCATGAGTTGTTTGCGCGACCGCCCTTGTGGATTCCGTAGGCCGCGTTATAGCTGTAGACGGGGCCGCCGCTGTCACCGCTGCAGTTCCTCATATCGGGCCCTGACGCACGAATAAAGACGGGGCTGCATGTGACTCCGTTGCCGTCACACCCATTGCTGGGATTAGGTTGATACCTGACGTTGTCAACCGTCCCGCAGCTGACACCTGAATTCGTGCCCATGTGGCACACATAATGGCCCATCATGAACAGTCGGCCAGGGCCGATACTATGAATTGAACAGGTTTGAGTTACTCCAGAATTGTCGCTGCAACGAATCTTGTGTGTGGCCGAGTGGCCTTGGCCCTCGGGTATGACGTAGAAGGCCGCATCGTTGCTAGCGTTGTATACGCGGCTATTGAATGCAAGTGTCACGCCTTGAGTCGTCCATGTCCGCTTGTTGCAGTGGCCAGCCGTGATGAGGCCGTATCGGTTGTCTCCACTGTGGTATGCGGTGAAGCCCGATGTGCAAACAGCACTGTTGTGGCTCATCCTGCGGCCGCCTTCGAAAGCGACTTGGTCCTCAACTGGGTCCGCCTCAATGACGCTGTAAGGGACGGCGATATGCGGGGCCAGTAAGGCGTTGATGGTGGCCAGTCTGTCGGATCCGTCTGTGGCGGCACCGGTGCTGCCAACCGGCCCGAACGGTCCACGACCTTCCAGAGCGTCAAGGGCACCTGATGGTGAGGCTGGGACTCTGCTGGTGTCGATACCGATTTCGAGAGCATTGCTTCTCATGTTCACGGCGGTGTGTGTGATCAGATCGCTCACCTCGATCTGGACACCGTCTGCTGCACCGGTATTGCCGATTGGCCCGACGCTCTCGCCAATGCCGAACTGGTCTTGGGCTGCGGCAAGTGCCGCGAATGTGACCTCGGCGCCGGTACGAATCTGCACATCGCTATGCGCGTCGGCGAGCTCGGTGGCAGTGTTGCTGGGCGGTTCTGATCCGGCGAGCCGTACCCAAGCGGTCATCGGGCCGTGATGATCGATGTCCCATCCAGCGAGCCGGTCCGCTTCGAGGCTGTGGAGAACGGCGACGATCTCCTGCAATTCTGGGATGCGTTCGAGCCGTTGCTGCGCCTCGGCGAGCGTGACCGAGTAATCCGATGCGTAGAAGGCCACGATTGGGTGTGCCGCGGGCGCGTTGTCGGTAGAAGTCTGGGCGAGAGCGCTCGTCGGCAGCAAGGCACCGAGTGCGCAGGTTACGAGAAGCGAGACGAGTGCTTGTCGTCGTCTGCGATGCCGTGGATCGCCTCGGGCCTGTCGGTGTGGGTGGTGTTGCATGTGTTGCCTCCTTTCGAGCCGACGGCGGACTCGGGCGAGACGGCTCGCCACGAGCCTTCCTCTGATGCGACCTTACTGGACGTTCAGTAAGTGCTGTGACAGCGGTGGGGGTGAGTCGCGGCAGACCGAGATGTGGGGCCTGTGTGTTGCTATGCGACGAGGGAGCGGAGTTCGGCGGCCGGAGTGCATCTGTACCGAGTCCGATGTGATGAGCGCCACGAGAATCGTGGCTGGGCGTCGGCGTGTCGAAGCAAATGTGTGCGCGATTCTCGGGCGCATCGGCCATAGTGAGGCCGTGACCGGGGCCGAAGATCCAGCAGAACAGCCGATCGTTGTGTGGGACGGTGCGCCGAACCTGCACAACCCGCTCCTGCTGGTGGCGTTCGAGGGCTGGTTCGACGCCGGCGACTGCGCCACCGGCG
Source organism: Candidatus Poriferisodalis sp. (assembly GCF_965219595.1). Taxonomy (NCBI): domain Bacteria; kingdom Bacillati; phylum Actinomycetota; class Acidimicrobiia; order Acidimicrobiales; family Candidatus Poriferisodalaceae; genus Candidatus Poriferisodalis; species Candidatus Poriferisodalis sp. Next base: position 1,088,980 of record NZ_OZ244781.1, on the reverse strand, counting down.
CGCTGGAGTGGCTGCGCCGACGCAGCGAGGCTCGCCGGGTGTGCCGCATCGATCCCGAGGAGTTCTTCGACTTCCAGGAGAACCGCCCGCACATCGAGATCGCCGACAGCGGCGAGCGGCGTATCCGCTGGCCGGAGATCGAGTGCCACGTCGTGCCGGCTGCCCCGCCGCACGACCTCGTGCTGCTGTCGGGCATCGAGCCGCGGATGCGCTGGCGCACGTTCTGCGAGGGAGTGGCGGAGATCGCCCGTGGACTCGGCTGCCAGATGGTGGTGACGCTCGGAGCCATGGTCGCGGGCGTGGCGCACTCGCGGACCGCCTCGGTGAAGGGCAGCGCCGCCAACGGGGAGCTGGCCGCTCGCCTGGGCCTCGACAGCCCCACCTACCAAGGCCCCACCGGCATCATCGGCACGCTGCACGACGTGCTGGACCGGGCCGCGTTTCCTGTGGTGTCGCTGCGCGTGGGGGTGCCCCATTACGTCGCGGGCCCGCCGAATCCCAAGGGCACGCGGGCACTGCTGGCCCATTTCGAGACGGTCACCGGCGTGACCACCGGCTACCGCGAGCTGGACAGCAGCGTGCAGACCTGGGAGCAGCGGGTCGATGAGGCGGTGGCGCGAGATCCCGAGATCGTGGCCTATATCCGGCAGCTCGAAGCCGAAGCAGACCGCACCGCCGAGGAGAACCTGCCGAGCGGCGACGACATAGCGCTGGAATTCCAGAAGTTCCTGGCCGAGCAGCGCGAATCGCCCCCCGACGAGCCGTCGTAGGGTTCTGGCATGGGCGGCAGCACGTTCGGGGAACGATTCGCAGTCACCACGTTCGGCGAATCGCATGGTGGAGCGCTGGGGGTGATCATCGACGGCTGCCCCGCGCGCATCGAGTTGAGCGAAGCCGATGTGCAGGTCGATCTCGACCGCCGCCGGCCCGGCCAGAGCAGCATCGTGACCCAGCGCCAGGAGGCTGACCGGGTGACGATCCACTCGGGAGTCTTCGAAGGCCTCACGCTCGGCACGCCGATCGGCATGACCGTGACCAACACCGACGCCCGGCCCGGCGCCTATTCCGAGATGGCCACCAAGTACCGGCCCAGCCACGCCGACTACACCACCGACGCCAAGTACGGCATCCGCAACTGGCAGGGCGGCGGCCGGGCATCGGCCCGCGAGACCGTCGGCCGGGTTGCGGCGGGTGCCGTGGCTCGGAAGATCCTGGCGATGGCCGGGGTGGAAGTGCTGGGCTGGGTCAGCTCGGTGAGCGACATCAACGCCGATGTCGATCCCGCGGAGCTGACCCGCGACGACGTGGAAACCGGGCCGACGCGCTGCCCCGATCCCGACGCTGCCGCTCGCATCATCGAGGCCATCGACGCTGCCCGCCGCGACGGCAACTCGCTGGGCGGGGTGGTGGCCTGCGTGGCCCGCGGCGTGCCGCCGGGCTTGGGGGAACCGGTCTTCGACAAGCTGGACGCCGAGCTGGCGGGCGCGGTGATGTCACTGCCGGCGGCCAAGGGCATGGAGATCGGCAGCGGCTTCGCCGGAACGCTCATGACGGGGCGCACGCACAACGACGAGTTCGAGCCTGGTCCCGACGGCCGACCCGTCACGGTGACCAACCGCAGCGGCGGCATCCAGGGCGGCATCAGCAACGGCGCCGACATCGTGCTGCGTGTCGCCTTCAAGCCCACCGCCACCATTGCGAGCGAGCAGAAGACCGTCACGAACGCCAACGAGGCCACCGTGCTCGCCGCCCGCGGCCGCCACGACCCGTGCGTGCTGCCCCGGGCGGTGCCGATGGTCGAGGCGATGGTCTGCCTCGTGCTGGCCGACCATCTCCTGCGCCAGCAGACAACCCAGCTCGCAGATACTCCTTCGCCGCCGCAGCCATCCGGCTGACGGTCAGCCGATGGACATCGCACAGATTGCGCTCGTCGCGGCCGCGGGCGTGGTTGCGGGCGTGGTGAATGCCATGGCCGGCGGCGGTTCGCTGCTGACGGTCAGCCTGCTCACGGTGGTCGGCGATCTGGGCGGGCTGGTGGCCAATGGCACCAATCGCATCGGCGTCGTGACGCAGAATCTGGCGTCGGTCGCCGGCTACCGGTCTGAGGGTGTGTCGGGCTTGCGCCGCTCGGTGCCCGTGCTGCTGCCGGCGCTGATCGGCTCGGTGATCGGCGCCTACGCGGTCTCCAGCCTGCTCAGCGACACGGCCTTCGAGCGGGTCTTCGGCATCTTGATGGTGCCGCTGCTCGTCCTGAGCCTGTGGCCGCCGAAGGCCCGAGGCGACGAGATCGTCTGGCCGAGGGCGCTGACCGTGGTGGTGTTCTTCCTGATCGGGGCCTACGGCGGGGCGTTTCAAGCTGGTGTGGGGCTCTTGCTGGTGCTGGCGTTGTCGCACGCCGGGCTGGATTTGGTGAACGCCAACGCCGTCAAGGTGGTGGTGATCGCTGTGTTGACCGTGGTGGCGGTGCCGGTGTTCATCCTGAACGACCAGGTGCACTGGGGATTCGCTGTCATCGTGGCCGCGGGCTTTGCTGTCGGCGGCTGGCTGGGTGCCCGCTGGGCGGTGCGCGGCGGCGAGCGGCTGATCCGGCCCGTTCTGGCCGTTGCGGTGCTCGGCCTCGCCGGCCGCATGGTCGGCCTGTACTGAGCCCGGGGCCCGAGCGACCCGTGAGCCCGTATCGAATACGAACTGGGAACAAGAGCGGGTAACCAGCGCGGCTGGGCGCGTAGGGTCACGCCGTGATATTCGAACTGGACGCCGAACGGGTTCGGAACCGCCCGGGCATCAAGTGGGGCCGCGAGGGCCCCGACGTGCTGGCGGCATGGGTCGCCGACATGGACGTGGAGCTGCCCGCAGTCGTGCTCGACGCCGTGCGCGAGCGCATCGACTCGGGCGGCCTGGGCTACGACTTCTACGACCAGCCGATCCCGGTGCTGCGTGTCTTCGCCAAGCGCATGGGCGAGGCGTTCGGCTGGCAAGTCGACCCGCTCGACGTCGTGCGGGTGCACGACGTGATCCAAGGCTTGGAGCTGGCGATCACCTACTGCACCGAGCCCGGCGACGGCGTCATCTTCCAGACGCCCGCCTACCCGCCGTTCTTCTCCAGCGTCGAGGGGCACGGGCGCCGGGTGGTGCCCAACCCGCTCATCCGCCACGATGACAGCTGGCGGCTCGACCTGGACCATTTCGAATCGGTGGCGTCGGCGCCCGACGTGACTGCGGTGATCCTGTGTCAGCCGCACAACCCGTGTGGCATGGTGCTCGACACCGACGACATCGCTGCGGTGATCGACATCGCCGAGCGTCACGATCTGGTGGTGATCTCCGACGAGATCCACTGCGATCTGGTGTATGCGCCCCGGCGGCACATCCCGGTGGCTTCGGTCAGCGAGCTGGCCTCGGAGCGAACGGTCACCGTCACCGCTGCCACGAAGTCGTTCAACATGGCAGGGCTGCGGATGGCGTTCCTGCATTCGGCGTCGTCGCGCTACGGCCCGATCGTCAAGAAGATTCCCAAGCGGCTGATCGGCGGCATCGGGATCCTCGGGCAGGTCGCCACCATTGCCGGCTGGACCGAAGCGTTGGACTGGCTGGACGAGCTGGTGGCCGGCCTGGACAGCAACCGTCACCTGCTGGCGGAGCTGCTGGCGGAGCGGCTGCCCGAGGTCGGGTACCGGCCGCCCGATGCCACCTACCTGGCGTGGATGGACTGCCGCGAGCTGGGCCTGGGCGACGATCCCGCCTCGGTGTTCTTGGGGCGGGGTCGCGTGTACCTGAACTCCGGGCTCGACTTCGGGCCCGAAGGTGCCGGGCACGTGCGGCTCAACTTCGCCACGTCGCCTGCAATGCTCGACGAGGCCACTGCCCGCATGGCCAAAGCCATCGGCCGCTAGCCCGTCAGTCGTCGGCGATCTGTTCGGATTCGCCCTTGCGCGCTTGGTGCCGCAGCACGAGCGTGTAGCCCACGATGGCGACTGCGGCGAAGCTGAACCACTGCACCGTGTAGCCCAAGTGCGGTCCGGCATTGAGCTCCGGCGGCCGCAGCGGTACCGGTGCCGGTGTGCCGTCGGCAAGAGTTCTCCCGAGCGCGAGTCGCACCCCGTCTGAGCGAGTTGCACTGACTACCTCGACGTAGAGGGGCATCAGGTCGAGTGTGGTCTGTTCATCGATGCGCTCGACATCCGTTCGGGCCAGCGATTCCAGCTGCCCCTGGTCCGGGTCCGACGGTCCGAGCCAGCCGCGCTCCTGGCTCAGACGGATGCGGCCGGCAACCAAACTGGGTTCCGTCAGGCGGGTCGCCCAAACTCGGGCTTCGGAGCCAGTCTGCGGTTCGCACGTCTGCTGGGGAAGCCACCCTGCGACCAAGAGCACGCCCAATGGTTCCGCACTGTCGTCGGAAGTCGCCGCCGCTGGCAGAGCGATGTGGCATCCCGGCAAACCGTCGAGGCTGCGGTTGCGGATCAGCACGTTCTCGTCCCAGTCGAAGCGCTCGACCGGCAGTATCACGGTCCGGTACTCCAGCTGGTCGAGGCTCTCGGAGTCGGCGACGGCTTCGAAGAAGCGGCCGGCTTCGAGGGGTTGCATGTCTTGGCGCTCGGTGATTGCAGCGTTGCGGTCGCTTACCTCGTTGTGGCGGCTGAGCTGCCAGAAGCCTGCGATCACGAAGATCACCAGCAGGCCGCCGGCCAGCGCGTGGCCGGCCAGCCAGACCGGCTTGCGGGCGAAGCTGTACACGGCCCGAACCTATTGGGACCGCTGCTGGCCGCCGTCGCGCACCTCGACGCGAGCGATGTCGCCTGCGGGCTCGAAGCCCAGGACCTGGCCGAGGAACGACAGCTCGGCTTCGAGCGCCGCCACGATGTTGGGCCCGCGCCGGAAGCCGTGACCCTCGCCCTCGAACAGCAAGTAGGCGTGCGGCACGCCCGCATCTGCCAGGGCCGTCACCACCTGTTCGGACTGGCTCTGTGGCACCACCCGGTCCTCGGTGCCTTGCAGCACGATCATCGGGGTCCGCAGCTGGTCGGTCCGCCAGATGGGCGATCGCTCCCGGTACAGGTCGGCCTGCTCGGGCCAGGGACCGATCAGCCCGTCGAGGTAGCGGGCCTCGAACTTGTGGGTGTCGCGGGCCAGGGCCTCTAGGTCGGCGACCCCGTAGCGAGAGATGCCGGCGGCGAACACGTCGCTGCCGGTCAGTGCGCACAGCGTGGTGTAGCCGCCTGCTGAGCCGCCCTTGATGACGAGACGCTGGGCGTCCACAGCACCCTCGCGCGCCAGGTGCAGCGCTGCGGCGATGCAGTCCTGCGTGTCGACGACGCCCCACTGGCCCTGAAGCAGGTTGCGGAATGCAGTGCCGTAGCCGGTGCTGCCGCCGTAGTTCACGTCCACCACGGCAATGCCGCGGGTGGTCCAGTACTGGATGCCCAGGTCGAGCGAGCTGCGGGCCGAGCCGGTGGGCCCGCCATGGCTCAGCACCATGAGCGGCGGCAGCTCGGCAGGTAGTGCGGTCACGGCCGAGTTGGCAGGCGGGAAGAAGAAGGCGTGCGCTTGGCGACCGTCATCGCTGTCGAACGTGAACGCACGAGGGACCGAGACATCCTCGGGCGCCAGCACCAGCGGCTCGCTCGCGCTGAGCTGGCGGTGCTCGCCGTCGGGCGAGATTTCCACCACCGCAGCCCGGCGAGTCCAGCTGGCGGCCACCGTCACGACCGATCCGCTGGCTGTGACCGCCAAGCGGCCGAAGTCGGTGAACCCGCTCGGGATCTCTTCCAGCCGCCCGTCGCGGATGGTGCCCAGGTGGCTGACACCGCCTGAGTTCCACGCGCTCCACAGTGCGCCGGATCCGTCCCAGCCGTAGGTGTCCACGGCGAAGACCCATGCCGGCACGCCGAACTCGCGGCCGTGCTCCCCGCCGGCCGCTGCGTCTCTGAGCACCGGTTCGGTGGCACCCGTCTCGGTATCGACGCGGTGGACAGCCCACCAGCCGTCGATGTCGGTCACGATGTGCAGAACGCCATCGGGACTCCACGCAGGCTGGGTTATCGCCGGCCCGTCGACCAGCACCCGATCGGTTCCCGGCACCGCCATGCCGCCGTCCAGGTCGACGACATGCAGGCGCGTGTGATCCCACGGCATGTTGGGGTGATCCCAGCTGAGGTAGGCCAGCACGCTGCCATCGGGCGACGATCGTGGCGACGAGTAGAAGTCGGCGCCGGTCGCCACAACACCCACCGTCCCGTCCAGCCGCACCGCAATCAGCTCGTTGCGCGGCTCGCTGTCGCCGTCGCCGCTGTTGTGGTCCTCGCGCACCCAGATCGTGACGGGTTCGATGCCGTCGCCGACTGGGTGCTGCGAGTGGTCGGCTGGTGGCACCAGCGCTGGGTCGGCGTATCGCAGCCCCCGCGGAGTGTCCGGCTCCGGCGTCACCGCACGCGGCGCGGCCTCTCCCGTCGCGTCGAACAGCCGCACCCGGTGATCGCTCATGCAGCTGGCCAGCACGAAATGGCTGCCGTCGGCTGCTGCAAACGGCAGCCAGGCGCCACCGCCGTATTCGTGGACGGCAGTGCGGATGTCTGCCTCCGCGGTGCGGGGCACGTCGGCGGGCTCTGCACCGGGCTCGCCGAGGCGCACCCGCACGACGACGCCTCGCCCACGGTCGAGAGGCCGCTCTTCCACCCAATAAGCCCAATCGTCGGCGATGCGCGGCTCGGACCGGCGCACAGCACCCGCGGCGACGTCGGCCGCCTGCAGCGGCGACGGCCACGCACCATGCGGAAACTCCCCGGAACTACTGGGGTATCGGGCCGCATCATCTTGACAATTCGATGGCGAACTCATAGGTTCCTCGTTGGTTCAGACGAGCCGCCGCGGTCACTCACAGTGGGCAGATTCCGCGGCGGCGTGAGCGTGCGCTCCGGGTTTTCCACCGGCCCGTGACGCGCCAGTGGACCGGGGGAGCGCCCACCAACTCCCTCGGTCCACACACGCCCCTACGGCCACGGCTCAGGAGTCTTCCTCCGCAGTCGCCGCCGGATCATGCTGAGCGAGGATGCTGGTCAGCGACAGCTCAGTGGCGCGTAGGCGCCCTTCGCAGTGTGCAATCAGCAGGGAGGCTCGCTCGACCTGCGACGCCAGCGTGTCGATGTCGACGTCGTCGCTCTCGAGGCTCGCCAAGATGCCCTCGAGCTCGGCCATCGACTCGGCGTAGCCACCGAACTCGGCATCACCCGGGTCCGCGCTGTTGTCGGCTTCTTCAGCCATCAGTTGTCCTTCCCGTTGTCGGACCGTCAGCCAGCCTGTTGGGCTCATCGCCGGTCGCGTCGTCGTCTCGCACAACGCTGGCAAACACGGCGTGCTGGGTTTCGGTGGAGATCGTGTCGCCAGCGGCAGGCATCTGGCGCACGATGCTGCCGTCAGCCGCGCGTGTGATCGAGAATCCGCGGGCCAGGGTTCGCTTGGGCCCAACCGCCGACACCAGTGCCGATGCAGAGCGCAGCCGGGCCTTCGCGGCGCCGAGGCGTCGCGCCGAGGCTCGTTCTAACCGGGGTCCTTGGGAAGCGAGCGACACCGCGCCGCGCTGCACATGGCTACGGCTGCGCTGCAGCGCTTGGCGGGCGCCGGCGAGTGTGGCGGCCGCAGCGCGGCAGTGACGTTGCGTGTGATGGCCCAGCCGTAGCCGAGCCTCGCCGAGCCACGCGCGCGGGCGGGCAAGGCGACGCTCGGCCTGCAGTCCCAGCGCGCTCCGAGCAGTGGCGAGGCGTGCCGCTGCGGCAGCGGCCCGGGAGCGGGCAAGCCGGTCCACCTCGCGATGGGTTCGAGCCAGGCGTTCGTCGAACGCGGCGACGTGGGCGACGAGCGCGGCGGCGCAAGCCGTCGGAGTTTTGGCAGCCGTGTGTGCCACCTGGTCGGCCACCGAGGTGTCGATCTCGTGACCGATCCCGCAGAACACTGGCAGCGGGCACAGCGCAATGGCCTTTGCCACGCTCGCGAGGTCGAACGCCAGCAGGTCGGTGCGATCGCCACCGCCGCGCACCACGGCGATCACGTCGACGTCGGTCTGCCCGAGCGTGTGCAGCGCAGCTACCAGATCGGTCTCGGCCGTGACGCCCTGCACTCGGGCGTCGCACAACAGCACTTCGAACGCGTAACCGCTTGCCGCCAGCTCATGGGTGAAGTCGGCGTGGGCTGCGCTGCCGTCGGCCGTCACGAGCCCGACCCGCAGCGGCACCAGCGGCAGCGGCACAGCGGCGTTGCGCCGCAGCAGACCCGATTCGGCCAGCTCGGCGAGGATCCGCTCGCGGTCGGCGGCCAGCACGCCGAGCGTGAAGTGCGGGTCGACGCCGCTCATGATGAGCTGCACCTGCCCGCTGCCGGCGTAGTACTCCACTTCGGCGCGGATCCGCACCTCGATGCCGTCGTCGAGCGTCAGACCGCCGGCTGTGGCGAGATCGCGGTTCACCAGGCGCTGGCGCCCCTTGAACAGCGCCACCCGCATGCGGGCGCCGCGGCGATCGTTGCCCGAACCCGGCTCGATGAGGTTGAAGTAGATGTGGCCGCTCGCCGCCACCGAGTAGCCGATGATCTCGCCGCGCACCCAGACCTCACTGGGGAAGGCCTGCTTGATCGTGTCGCCGACTGCGGCCGTCAGGTCCGAGACCGACCACGTGCCGTCGGGCTGGCCTGCCGGGTCCCCGGCTGCGGCCCTGATGCCTTCGACAGCGCTGCTCACGGCTCTGAGGCTGTCACGAATTCGTCCGCGTCGCGACCGAATTACGCCACGCCAGCCGGGCTGCGAGCCAAGCGGTCAGCCGTGCAGGCGTCGATAGGGTGCGCTGCGGAAGGTTGCCAGAGCGGACGAATGGGGCGGTCTCGAAAACCGTTGTGGCCTTCGGGTCACCGTGGGTTCGAATCCCACACCTTCCGCCACACACCGGCCGCTCCCGAGCGTCGTGCGGCTGCGCCGTGAGCGAATCAGCGGTGGGCGCTGAAGAACTCGCTGAGCAGGGCGCCGCACTCGTTTTCGAGCACGCCACCTACTACCTCGGCGTTGTGGTTGAAGCGGGGGTCCACCAGCAGGTTGTAGTGCGTTCCCGCAGCACCCGCCTTGGGGTCGTAGGCCCCGAACACCACCCGCGCCACCCGGGCTGACAGCGCAGCCCCCGCGCACATCGGGCACGGCTCGAGCGTCACTGCCAGCGTGGCGCCGCTCAGCCGCCAGTCGCCGATCGCCGCGGCGGCATCGCGCAGGGCCAGCACCTCGGCGTGCGCAGTGGGGTCGTTGGTGGTCTCGCGCTCGTTGTGCCGTGAGGCCAGCACCTGGCCGTCGACGATCACCACAGCGCCGACCGGCACCTCGCCGGCCGCCGCAGCCAGCCGGGCTTGTTCCAACGCCAACTCGATGGCTGCTTCGTCTGTCACACCCGCAGTGTGGCCGCTGCTGCCCAATGTCAAGCGGCAGTGTCAGGCAACGGTCTCAAGCGGCAGTGATGCCGCGCCTCCGTTTGGCTCGCTCACGCATCCGGGCGTGGGCCTCGGGAGTGCCGTCGTGGAAGGTGCCGAACAGCTTGTCGAGCGGCACGGGCCGGTTGCCGTAGTTGCACTCGAAGTAGCGATGATGCAGGTGGTGGAAGTAGTCGGCGCCGGCCATCGTCGGCCCCTCGCGCTTGCCGATCTCGAAGCGCTCGAATCCCGAGTGGGAGAACGAGGTGGCCACGGCGTTGGACAGCAGGGTGAGGATCAGGATGAACGGGTGGGCGGGCACCACCCACCACAGCACGATCATGCTGAGGTACATCATGTGCTCGACCGGGTGCATCGACAGCCCGCTCCACGGTCCGGTGTTCACGTTGCGATGATGCAGGTAGTGCACGTGGTCGTAGACCCAGCGCATGTGCAGCACCCGGTGGATGCAATAGAAGTGCACCACCGACCACAGCGACGCAATCACCGTGAGCGCGCAGATGTACGGCCACCAGGTTCCCCACTCCACCGACGGGATCCAGTCGTTGGCGTAGAACCACATGGTCAGCGCCTCATAGGCCGACCAGACGGCGCAGCCGCTGACCAGGCACCAGAAGATGTTGTCGCGGGTCTGGTTGTTCCACAGGAACGCCCGGTTGGTGGTGCTGAGCCACTGGCGGTTGTACTTGTAGCGCTGCTGCTGCACCCGCCTCACGTACAGCGCCACGTGCAGCGTCCCCGCAACCAGCGTGAACAGCACCACGTTGCGGACGTAGATCTCCAAGATCCACCTGGGGTGCAGGCTGGCCATGCGCTCCATGGACGGCGTGAAGAAGTTCCACACCACCGCCGACATCGCCACCCAGAGCATTCCCTGGGGGAGCATCATGAGTGAGATGTGCCGCAGGGTCGCCAGCGGCCGCGGCGGCCAGTCCAGGATCGTGGACACCGAGATGGGCAGGTCCGGCTCGTAACCCTTGGCGTCCCGAGTGGGCAGCCCGGAGCTGGTCATCACTGCTCAGTCTGACATGCGGAGAGTGTGGGATTCGAACCCACGGAGGCCGATGAAAGCCTCACACGCTTTCCAAGCGAGCCCATTCGTCCACTCTGGCAACTCTCCGTACCGTTGCAGGGATCGCACGACGATCCCTGCGAAGCAGGCGTGTCGCCGTCTGGCGAGGCGGCCAGGCGATCTGCGGCACACAACGAGGTCCGCTGAGAGCTGCTGCCTCCCGGCCCTGACTCGGTTCACGGGTCGCCGTCGCACAGGACCCGGCCGCCACGTCAGACGGCGACACGCCCCGAACGATAACCGCAGCACCGCCCAATAAGTCACCGTCGGGGCCTAGCGGCCCCGTGAGCGACAGCGAACAGGAGCGGCAAGCAACTGGCGGTCAGAAAGCGGTCGGCGAATCTCTGCCCCGCCTCTTAGGATCGCCGCGAGATGCAGCACCAGTCGCTTTACCGGAGGTTCCGGCCTCAGCGGTTTGCGGAGGTGGTCGGACAGCCGCACTTGGTTCGGGCCTTGCGCAACGCCGTACGCGAGGACCGCGTCGGTCATGCGTACCTGCTGAGCGGTCCTCGCGGCACCGGCAAGACCTCCACCGCCCGCATCCTGGCCAAGGCGCTCAACTGCGAGGCGCTCACCGACGAGGGTGAGCCATGCGGCATCTGCGACAGCTGCATCGCCGTTGCTGCGGGCACCTCGATGGACCTCATCGAGCTCGACGCGGCGTCCAACAACTCGGTGAATCACATCCGCGACATGACCGAGAAGGCGGCCCTGGTCAGCTCCGGGCGACGCAAGGTGTACTTGCTCGACGAGGTGCACATGCTCTCTGCGGCGGCGTCCAATGCGCTGCTCAAAACCTTGGAGGAACCGCCGTCCCACGTGGTGTTCATTTTGGCCACCACCGATCCGAACAAGGTGCTGCCCACCATCCGCAGCCGCACCCAGCAGTACGAGCTGTCGCTGGTGGGCGCCGACGAGATGGCACCGCATGTGCGAGCCATCGCCGAAGCCGCCGGTGCGCCGGTCGATGATGCCGTCGTCGACTACGTGACCGAACGGGGTGCCGGGTCGGTCCGCGACGCGCTGTCTGCGCTCGACACGGTGCTGGCGGCCGGCGGCATCCCTGACGATCGCACTGATGTGAATGCGCTGGTGCAGGCGTTGGCACGCGCCGATCTGGCCGCGACGCTCATCGCCGTCGCCGAGGCCACTGCTGCGGGTGTCGATGCCCGTGATCTGGCCGAGCGCACTGCACGCCGCCTGCGTGACATGTTCCTGGTGGGTGCCGGCGTGGAGCCCGCTGAGCTGCCACCGGCCGACATCGTCTCGGCGCGGGAGCTGAGCGATGTTATGGGTCGCCGCAGAAACGTGCGGGCACTCGAGGCGCTCGGCAGTGCCTTGGCGCAGATGCCCCAATCGGCCGACCGCCGCCTGACGCTGGAAGGCGCCCTGGTAGGCCTGCTCGCCGATGAAGCACTGGGCGCAGGCACGACCGACGCTGCGCCGCCCGCCTCAGCGCCGGCCCGTGGTGAAGCCGGCGCTCCCGCGCCCCCCGCCGCCGGCCCCGCTGCAGCCCGGGCAGCAATGGCCGCAACCACCGCGCCCCCCTCATTAGATGCCCCGCCCGCAGCCCCGCCGCCCCCGCCAGCGCCCCCTGCCGACGCTGCGCCCGGTGCATCCGATGCGCTCTCCGCTCAGGCTGCGCCGCCCGCCCCGGCTGAGTCCGTTGCTGCGCAGGTGCCTCCCGAACCTCGGCCGGATCCGACGATCGAGGCCGCTGCCGCGCCCTCGCCTCCCGCTACGTCGCCCGGCGCGGACGCGCAGCCGCCCACGACGGCCGAGCCTGCACCGGCCTCCGGCTCGGCGATGACGGCTCCCGAGCTCCAACGCATGTGGGAGTCCCTGATTGTTGGGAAGCTGCGTCCGGTCGCCGCAGGTCTATTCCGTGACGCAACCGTTCTCGCCCACGAGCGCAATGTGGTGACCGTCCGGCTGAACGAGGGCGTGCCCCTCGCGCAGGCCCGGCGCCGCAGCAACGAGGTAGAGCCGGTCCTGTCGGAATTGCTCGATCAAACAGTCCGCCTCGAGGTGACGGATCCAAGCAGTGCACCTGGTCCTCCGCCCGAGGACGTTGCGCAACCGGCCGAGATTTCCAGCCCGACCCCATCAGCGCCTTCGCAGGAGGCAGTCGCGCCTGCATCCTCGCAAGAAGCGAAGGTGCAGCGGATCGTGGATCGCTTCCCCGGCTCGGTCGTGGTCCGCGACGATGAGGCCACAACCTGACAGCCTTGGCGCGTGAGCCGGAAGGCACACATGCCACAGCGGGCGCACTATCCCGCGCGGGCGCCTTGACTCACCACCAGCAACAGGGACAGACGTGTACGACGACGCCGTCGAAGACCTGATCGACGAACTCAGCCGCCTGCCCGGCATCGGCCCCAAAGGCGCCCAGCGCATCACGTTCTGGCTGCTGAAGCGCCCGGCTGCAGACGCTCATCGCCTCGCCGCAGCCATCACCGCCGCCAAAGACCGGGTCGGTTTCTGCAGCCAGTGCTGGAACCTCAGCGAGACCGACCCGTGCCCTACCTGTGCCGACCCGGCCCGTGCCATCGGGATGATCTGCGTGGTGGAGGAGCCGCGGGATGTGGTTGCGATGGAGAAGGCGGGCTTCCGGGGCCGCTACCACGTGCTCGGTGGGGCCCTGAACCCGCTCGAAGGCGTCGGGCCCGAGCAGCTGCGCATCCGCGAGCTGCTCGCCCGCCTCGACAGCGAGTCGGTCACCGAGCTGATCGTGTGCACCAACCCGAACATCGAGGGCGACACGACTGCCATGTACCTCGCTCGCCAGCTCGAACCGCTCGGCGTGCAAGTGACCCGCCTCGCCAGCGGCCTGCCGGTCGGCGGCGACCTCGAATACGCCGACGAGCTCACCCTCGAACGAGCCCTCCGCAACCGCCGCACCCTCACGCCGTAAATCGCTGGACGGATGAGCTGTACCTGCTTACGGTCCGGCTGACACTTCCCCGGCGGCCTGCACTCCCAAGGAGTGCCATGGCTGCCTTCGATCCCGACAACCGAACATCACACGACTTGCCGGTTGCGGTGTTCCGTCCGTCGCCCAACGAGCGTTTGATGGTGGCCGGGCCGTGCCACGCCCGGGCACTGTGCCTGAGTGCCGGTGCCTCGCCGCGAGGCGTCGCTGCAGTGTTCGTGGATCCGTGCGGCGCGCTGCTGGCGATCGCCACCGCACCGGCGGCCGTCGTCGGGGCGATGCTGGTCGACCCGGCACCCTTCGCCCGGTTGACCGAGCTGCTCGCAGCGAGCCGCATCTACCTGGAGGTTCCCGCCGCCGACGCTGCCGCGATCAGCGATGCCGTGCAAGCTGCCCTCTGGCCGCTCTGTGTTGCCACCGAAGTGCTCGCCCGACCCGAGGCCGCCTGAGCCGGCTCGCGCCCCTGCCGTTGCGAGGCGTCGGTGAGGAGGGATCGACCGGATTGGGCGGCTATGCAACTCGCAGGACGATGGCGTCGCCTTGGCCGCCGCCTCCGCACAGCGCCGCTGCACCTAAGCCGCCGTCACGGCGGCGCAGCTCGCTGGCGAGGGTGAGTGCCAGACGAGCTCCCGACATGCCGATGGGATGGCCGAGCGCCACCGCACCGCCGTTGGGGTTCACGATGTCCGGTGACACGCCCAGATCCTCCGTCGACGCCACGGCCACCGCGGCGAAGGCCTCGTTGATCTCGAACAGCGACAAGTCGCTCACGTCGAGGTCGGTGCGCTCGAGCGCACGGCGGATCGCATTCGCCGGCTGGTGCAGCAGGCAGGTGTCGGGCCCAGCCACCATGCCGTACGAGACAACCTCCGCGAGCGGTTCGACGCCGTAGCGCTCGGCGGCCTCGGGCGACATCACCACCAGCGCGCAGCCGCCGTCGGAGATCTGCGATGCATTGCCGGCCGTCACCGCACCGTCGGATGCGAACGCCGGCCGCAGGCCCGACAGGCTCTCGGGGGTTGTCCCGGGCCGGATGCCTTCGTCGTCGAGCACCGTCAGCGGATCGCCGCGGCGCTGAGGGATGCTGACGGCCACGATCTCGTCATCGAAGCGGCCGTCCTTCTGCGCGGCCGCAGCGCGTTCGTGCGACTGGGCCGAGTACTCATCCATCGCGCTGCGCGAGATCCCTGCACTCGCCGCGTCCCGCTCGGTGCCGTCGCCCATGTGACCGTCGTCGAAGGCGCACCACAGGCCGTCGTGGATCATCGCGTCGAGCACTGTGCCCGAGCCCATGCGCATGCCGTTGCGCCCATCGGGCAGCAGGTACGGCGCGTTGGTCATCGATTCCATGCCGCCCGCCACGACCACGTCCGCGTCGCCCGCTGCGATCATCTGGTCGGCCATGTAGATCGCGTTGAGACCCGACAGGCAGACCTTGTTGATGGTGATGGCCGGCACTTCCATGGAGATGCCGGCGTGGGTCGCAGCCTGCCGGGCGGTGATCTGGCCTTGGCCGGCCTGCAGCACCTGTCCCATCACCACGTAGTCGACATCGCCCGCCGCAACGCCGGATCGCTCCAGTGCACCCTCGATCGCAATGCCGCCGAGCTGTGCACCGGTCAGGCCGGCCAGTCCGCCGTTGAACTTGCCGATCGGCGTGCGTGCGCCCCCGACGATTACCGAACCAGAACCCGCATCACGAGCCATTGCAACCCCCTCGCCTGCACCGACGCGCCAGCCCGTGGGCTGGGCGACCGATCTGTGCACGGCGAGTGTACGAAACGGCCTGCGAGGCTGCCCGAGCACCGGCTGCGGCGTGCAAGACGGTGGAACTTGCAGCTCTCTCGCACCGTTAGCGTTCGGGCCCGTGAAGCAGTTCGCTGATGCCATCGATGCCGGCGCGTCCGGTCCCGAACTTGAGGCCATGCCGATCCCGGAGAGCTTCAGGGCTGCCTACGTAGTACGCGACGAGCAGACGATGTTCGAAGGCCGTGCCTCGGCCGACAAGGATCCGCGCGAGGCCACCCACATCGGCGAGGTCGCCACGCCCGAGCTCGCGCCCGACGAGGTGTACATGGCGGTGATGGCCAGCGCCATCAACTTCAACACCGTGTGGACCTCGATCTTCGAGCCCCTGCCCACGTTCGGCTTCCTGGACCGGCTGGGCCGTGAGAGCGCCTGGGGTGCCCGCCACGCGCTCGACTACCACGTGCTCGGCTCCGATGCCTCCGGCGTCGTGCTCCAGTGCGGATCGGCAGTGCGCAATTGGCGTCCCGGCGACCGGGTGGTCGTTCACTGCAACTACGTCGACGATCAGGATCCCGCCGCCCACGAGGACTCGATGAAGGCCTCCAACCAGCGGATCTGGGGCTTCGAGAGCAACTTCGGCGGCCTCGCGGATCTCACCATCGTCAAGGCCAACCAGCTCATGCCCAAGCCGGCGCACCTCTCCTGGGAGGAAGCGGCGGTGAATGCGCTGTGCGCTGCCACCTCGTACCGGATGCTGGTGGGCGACAACGCCGCTCGCATGAAGCAGGGCGACTCGGTGCTCGTCTGGGGTGCGACAGGCGGGCTGGGCGGCTACGCCTGCCAGCTCGTGCTCAACGGCGGCGGCGTGCCCATCGGCGTGGTCAGCTCGCCCGACAAGGCGGAGCTGCTCGGCCAGCTCGGCGTGGAGCACACCATCGACCGGAGCGCCGAGGGCTACCGCTTCTGGAGCGACGATCACACCCAGGACGAAGGTGAATGGCGACGCTTCGGCAAGAAGGTCCGCGGCCTCATCGGCGACGACCCCGACATCGTGTTCGAGCACCCAGGCCGGTCCACCATGGGTGCATCGGTGTTCGCCGCCAAGCGCGGCGGCACCGTCGTGACGTGCGCCGCCACCAGCGGGTACATGATCGAATACGACAACCGGCACCTGTGGATGAAGCTGAAGCGGATCGTGTCGAGCCACTTCGCCAACTACGCCGAGGCGTGGGCGATGAATCGCCTGATCGATCAGGGCCGCATCCAGCCGATCCTGTCGAAGACATTCACGCTCGACGAGACGGGCTTGGCCGCCTGGCAGGTCCACCACAACCTGCACGAGGGCAAGCTCGGCGTGCTGTGCTTGGCCTCGGAGCCGGGGCAGGGCATCACCGATCCCGAGAAGCGCGAGCGGATCGGCGAAGACCGCATCACGCTGTTCGCCCGTCATGCAGCCTCGCTGGAAGCCGCGGAAGGGGCAGCCCGATGATCCTGACCGAGATCGACCACGTCGCCATTGCCGTGAACGACCTGGACGCCGCCGTCGCGTACTACAGCGAGGCGTTCGGAGCCGAGGTGGCCCACCGGGAAGTCGTCGACTCTGACGGTGTGGAAGAGGCGCTGATCAAGGTGGCGGACAGCTACATCCAGCTCACCGCCGCGACGAGACCTGATTCGCCGATCGCCAAGTTCCTCGAGCGCAGGGGCGAGGGCCTGCACCACGTCGGCTACCGGGTGGACAACTGCGCCGCCGCGCTCGAGGCCATGATCGACGCGGGTGCCGTGCCCATCGACACCGCACCCCGGCCGGGCTCGCGCGGCACCACCGTCGCGTTCGTCCATCCGAAAGGCAATCTCGGCACGCTGGTCGAACTCGTCGAGGAATGAGCGCGCGTAGGCTCCCCTGCAAACGGCGGGGCCGCGGAGGTCCGGCCACGTCACGGGTGCGAACGGGAGGGCCTCCATGACGAGACTGACAAAGCGGCTGGCACTAGTGCTCGCGATCGTTGCGCTGCTGGCTGCAGCCTGCACGGGCAGCGACGACAGCGATGCATTCAAGATCGGCTTGGTCACCGACACCGGCAAGGTCGACGACAAGAGCTTCAACCAGTCGGCGTGGGAAGGCGCGCAGGAGGCCGCCGCCGCGCTGGGAGCCG
This sequence comes from Candidatus Poriferisodalis sp., assembly GCF_965219595.1. Lineage (NCBI taxonomy): Bacteria > Bacillati > Actinomycetota > Acidimicrobiia > Acidimicrobiales > Candidatus Poriferisodalaceae > Candidatus Poriferisodalis > Candidatus Poriferisodalis sp. The sequence continues at coordinate 1,071,615 of NZ_OZ244781.1, read as the reverse complement.
AGGCCGATTACATCGAGACCGAAGAGGCCAAGGACTACGAGAACAACATCAACCTGTTCGTCGAAGACGGTGTGAACGTCATCATCACCGTCGGCTTCGGTCTCGGCGACGCCACCATCGCTGCGGCGAAGGAGAACCCCGACATCTTCTTCATCGGCGTCGACCAGTTCCAGGCCGAGGCGCTTCCCAATCTGGCGGGGCTGATCTTCCCCGAGGACCAGTCGGGCTTCCTGGCCGGCGCTCTCGCGGGCATGCTCACCGAGACCAACATCGTGGGCGCCGTGCTCGGCACCGATCTGGTACCGCCCGTGGTGGCATTCAAGGAAGGCTGGGAGCACGGAGCCCGCTACACCAACTCGGCGGTGGAGACGATCTCCACGTACCACCCCGGCGGTCTGGACGTAGCGTTCGGCGATCCCGACTGGGGTGCTGCCACCGCACGGCAGGCGCTCGACCAGGGCGCCGACATCATCTTCGGCGCCGGCGGTGCCACCGGCAACGGGGCGCTCATCGAGATTGCCTCGCAGGAAGGCGCCTACTGCGTCGGCGTCGACACCGACCAATGGAACACGGTGCCCGAGGCGCAGCCGTGCCTGGTCACGAGCGCCATGAAGCTCATCACCCCGGGGGTGGCTGACCTGGTTGCTCAAGCCGAAAGCGGCGAGTTTGCCGGGGGCAACTACCTCGGCGAGGTCGGTCTGGCACCATTCCACGACTTCGACAGCATCGTCACCGACGACATGCGGGCGACGCTTGACGACGTCTTGGCCGGCCTTGAGGCCGGTGAGATCGACACCGGGTGGCCGCCGGGCTGATCCAGCGAGGCACGAGCTGAGCTGGTTGCTGCGGGCCGCGGGAATCTCACCTCACCGTGAGCGTTCCCGCTGCTCCGCAGGCGCCCGCTGAGACAGATCCGACAGGCAGTCCTGGCACGACCGACGACAGCCGCCGCGTGATGACCAGAACGGTGCTGCGCGCCGCGGCGGTGCCGCTGGCATCGGTGGTGCTGGGGCTCCTTCTAGGTGCAGTGCTCATCACCGTGCAGGGCCACTCGGTGCTGAGCGCCTATGGCGCGCTGGTGCTCGGCGGGGCCGGCGACGCCGATGCGCTGCTGCGCACCCTGCAGAAGGCGACGCCGCTCGTCTTCGGCGGGTTGGCTGTTGCTTTCGCTTTCAAAGCGGGCCTGTTCAACATCGGCGGGCAGGGCCAGCTGCTGGTCGGCGCAGCGTTCGCTGCGGGCGTGGGCTTCGGGCTCGAGGGCGTGCCGCTGGTGGTGCATCTCCCGCTGGCGCTGCTGGTCGGTGGTGCTGCAGGCGCCGCCTGGGGCGCCATCGCGGGCGTGCTGAAGGCCACGTCGGGCGCCCATGAGGTGATCGTCACGATCATGCTCAATTTCGTGGCCGGCAATCTCACCGATTGGCTGGCCGCGAACCCCTGGCAGGACCGATCGGGCTCCAACATCATCGCCCGGACCCCGCTGGTGGAGCCGTCGGCGGAGATCCCCACGTGGGAATGGCTGCCGGCGGGCTTCGTGCTGGCGGTGATGGCCGCATTCGCCTGCTGGTTCATCCTCGAGCGCACCACCTACGGCTTCGAGGTGCGCAGCGTGGGCGCGAACCGTCACGCCGCTCGCTACGCGGGCATCTCAGTGGGCTGGATCATGGCGTCGACCATGGCGGTGGCGGGGCTGCTGGCCGGCCTCGGCGGGGCGATCGAGTCGCTCGGCGTCGACGGTCGTTTCGAGGCTGGGGTGAACGTGGGCCTCGGCTTCGAAGGCATCACGATTGCGCTGCTGGCCCGCACCAATCCCATTGCCGTCATCCCTGCCGGCCTGCTGGTGGGCTTGATGGAAGCGGGCGCCGCCAAGATGCAGTTCGAGTCGGGGGTCGCGCCCGAGATCATCGACGTGATCCAGGCGCTGATCCTGCTGTTCGTGGCGGCACCGTTGATCGTGCGGTGGCTGCTGCGGCTGCGTGATCGGCCAGATGCGCCGGATCGACGCCTGACGCTCGGTGCGGGGTGGGGCCGATGACCGCCCCGGGCGGTGCTGCCACCAGACCGGATTTGGCGTTGGCGTCAAGAGATGCCGGCCTGCCTGGCTGGTCGCCGCAGCGCATGTGGTCGGTGGCGGGGGCCGTCGTGCTGGTGGCACTGGTGTGGGGCTTCTACGTCTGGGACGGGGCGCAGACCACCGCCGTGCTCGGCGGCACCGTGCGCGCCGCCACCCTGCTGGTGCTGGGCGCCATGTGCGGGATGATCGGCGAGCGTTCGGGCATCGTGAACATCGGCATCGAAGGCCAGTTCCTGATGTCGGCGTTTACGGCCTTCACCGTGGCGTCGATGTCCGGCTCGCTGTTCTTGGGTGTGGTCGCGGGCGTCAGCACCGGTCTCGCGATGGGCTGGATGCTGGCTGCGATGTCGGTCGGGCTGCGAACCGATCAGATCATCGCCGGCACGGTCCTGAATATCGCGGCGCTGGGCCTGACCTCGTTCTTCTACGACCGGGGGCGCTCGCTGGGCCAGCCGAAGTATCAGTCGATCGAGCTCGGCCCGCTCGCCGATCTGCCCGTCGTGGGCACGGCGCTGTTCAACCGCCCGCCGCTGACGTACTTGGCGCTCGTGCTGGTGGTAGTGCTCCATGTGCTGCTGCTGCGCTCGGTGTGGGGGATGCGCACGACCGCGATCGGCGAGCACCCTGGCGCCGCGGCCACCGTGGGCATCGATGTGATCCGGCTGCGCTACTGGAATGTGACACTGGCGGGCGGCTTGGCCGGCCTCGGCGGCGCGTACTTGGCGCTGGAGTCGGTGGGCACATTCACCCGGGCGATGTCGGGCGGGCGGGGCTTCTTGGCATTGGCCGTGATGATCTTCGGTCGCCGCACCCCGCTGGGCGCCTACGCGGCGGCGCTGTTCTTCGGCTTCACCACGGCACTGCAAGGCCAGTTCCAGCTCAACGACACGTTCGACATCCCGGCGCAGTTCGTGGGGATGCTGCCGTTCGTGGTCACGATCATCGTGGTGGCGGCGGCAGGCCTGTTCGGCCGCATGCGCGACCCGGCCGCGCTGGGCCAGCCCTACGAGGTCCGCTGATGGCGACCGCTACCGAGACTGTTGTTTCGCAGGCGGAACCCGAGGTGCTGTTGGCCGGCCACGGGATCACCAAACGCTTCGGCCCGGTGGTGGCCAACGACGATGTCTCGGTCGAGCTGCGGCCTGGGCGGATCCTGGCGCTGCTGGGAGAGAACGGTGCGGGCAAGAGCACCCTCGTCAACGTGCTCTTCGGCCTGCACCGGCCCGATGCGGGTCAGGTCGTGATTGCCGACGAGAACGTGGAGCTGTCGAGCCCGCACGACGCCATCGCCCGCGGCGTCGGCATGGTGCACCAGCACTTCCAGCTCGTGCCGCCGATGAGCGTGGTGCGCAACATCGTGCTCGGTGCCGAGCCGCGCAAGCTCGGCATGATCGATGTGGCCCAGGCGCGCCGCCGGGTGATGGACCTGGCAGACCGGTTCGGACTCGGAGTCGACCCTGACGCGGCGGTGGAGGACCTGCCGGTCGGGGCCCAGCAGCGGGTGGAGATCCTCAAGGCGCTGTACCGCGATGCGCGGGTGCTGATCGCCGACGAGCCGACCGCGGTGCTCACCCCGCAGGAGACCGACCACCTGCTCGGCGTGCTGCGTGGCTTGACCGACCAGGGCGTCGGCATCGTGTTCATCACCCACAAGCTGCGCGAGGTCATGGCCGCGGCCGACGACATCGTCGTGCTGCGCGAGGGCCGGGTGGTGGGCACCACCACGCCTGCGCAGACCAGCGAGGCGGCACTGGCGGAGCTGATGGTGGGCCGCGCAGTGGATCTGCACGGCGACCGGTTCGAGTCGGGTGCCACCGGCGTCGGATCGGCAGTCTCGACGACTGCTGCCCCCAGCGACGAAGCCCCGATCGCCGAGGCTGGCGAGCGGCCGGTGGTGCTCGACATAGCTGGCCTCTGCACCGATGACGACCGCGGCCAGCGAGCCGTCGACGAGCTGTCGCTCACGGTCCGTGCCGGCGAGATCGTCGGTGTCGCCGGCGTGGAGGGCAACGGCCAGCGGGAGCTGGTGGAAGCCATCACCGGCCTGCGCCACGCCACGGCCGGCACCGTGTCGATCAGCGACCGGGATGCGTCGGGTGCACGGCCGCGCCAGGTCACGGTGATCGGCGTGGGGCATATCCCCGAGGACCGGGCCAAGCACGGCCTCATCGGCTCCTACTCCGTGGCCGACAACTCTGTCCTCAACCGCTACTTCAAGCGGCCCTTCGCGGCGGGCGGCATGCTGCGGCGCGACCGCATCGACTCCCACGCCCGCGATGTCGTGGCAACCTTCGACGTGCGGACGCCCGACGTGGAGTCCCCGGCCGACAGCCTGTCGGGCGGCAACAAGCAGAAGCTCATCGTGGGCCGCGAGTTCTCCGACGAGATCGACCTGCTCATCGCGGCCCAGCCCACCCGCGGCATCGACATCGGTGCCATCGAGTTCATCTGGCGCCGCATCCGCGAGCGCCGCGATGAGGGCACGGCAGTGCTGCTGGTGTCGGCCGAGCTCGACGAGGTGCTGGCGCTCAGCGACCGTGTCGCCGTGATGTACGAGGGCCGCATCGTGGCCACGGTCGATCCCCGCAGCGCCACCCGCGAGGAGATCGGCCTGCTCATGGCCGGAGCGGCCCCCGGCGCAGCAATCGGCAGCTAGACAACCCGATCGCTGCCGCCGTCCTGGGGGATCTGAGCACCGGTGGTGTGGGCGAACGCGGGGCCGCACATCTGGCCGATCAGGGCGCCCACATCGGCTGATGCCAGTTCGCGGCCGAGCAGGTTGCGCCGCCGGTACTGCTCGGAGGTGAGCCCGTAGCTGGCGGCACGCTGGGCGATGAGCTCGTCGGACCACAGCCCCGTGTCGAACACGCCGTCAGGATGCACGACGTTGACGGTGATGCCGTCGGGCGCCCATTCGAGCGCCGCGACACGGGCGAGCTGCGTCAGCGCCGCCTTCGACGCCGAGTAAGCAGCAGCGCCCCTACCGGGCGCGGGCACGTTCTTCGAACCGACGACGACGACCCGCCCCCCGGTTGGAGAGTGCCGCAGCACCCGATGAGCCGCAGCGAGGGTGTTCGCTGCGCCGCTCACGTTGATGTCGAACGTCTGCTGCCAGGCCGTGACCAACCCGTCCTCGGTCGCCAGGTCTCCCAGCGGTGCCGAGGGGCCGAAGATGCCGGCCGCTGCCACGACGATGTCGATGCCCCCGAAGCGCTCGACCGCGCCGGCAACCGCTGCGGTCATCGCATCGGGGTCGGTCACATCGGCCCCGATGCCGAGCCATGCCGAACCGTGCAGTGCCGGCGGCCGGCCGCCGCTGTCATCGTCGTACGTGATTGCGGGGTCGACATCGATGCCGACCACGGCCGCGCCTGCTGCCGCCAGCGCCGCGGCTGCAGCCCGGCCGATGCCCGACGCGGCACCGGTCACCAGCGCCACCTGTCCGGCCAGGGCAGCCGGCGCGCCGGCGCGCGCCAGCTTCGCCTGCTCCAGCTCCCAATACTCCACTTCGAACAGGTCGGACTCGCCGAGCGCGACGTATCCCCCGAGGGTCTCCGCTGCGTTGATGACGTCGATGGTGTGCAGGTAGATGTCCGCGGCGATGTCGCAGTCGACGGCTCGGCGTCCCGCAGTCCACAGCCCGAGTTCGGGGTCGAGCACCACACGCGGCGCAGGGTCCAGCATCGTGAGCTGGCTGCCGCTGGCGTAACGGGCCGCATTGCGCTCGAAGTAGGAGCGATAGTCCTCGATGAAGGCGTCCACGTCACGGCCCACCATCGGGAACTGCTTGGTGCGGATGATGTGATCGGGCGTCGCCGGTCCCCGCTGCGCCACCGAAGCCAGGTCATCACGGCCGCAGAACGCCTCAGCCCGCTCGTCATGCACGGCGCGCAGCAGCATCGGCGTTCCGGCCGCGGCAGAGATTGCCGCGCGCAGGTCCGCCACCGACTCGACGTCGTCGGGGCTGACACGACGCCCGCTGCGGCCCTCGGTCGCACCCGCATTGCTCTCGCCGAATGAGGTGACGCCCGCATCGGCAAGGCACTGCTCGGCTTCGCTGATCCGGTCGATCATCGAGTCGTAGGCCAGGCGCGTGGTCTCGCCGAAGGTGAAGATGCCGTGGTTCAGCAGGACCATCGCTTCGGTGCCATCGTGGGCTTGCGCCTGCCATTCGTTCGCACAGCGACGGGCCAGATCGAAGCCGGGCATCACGTAGGGCACCACGACGGCCCGGTCGCCCCACAGGTCTCGCACCCTGGCGTCGCCGTCGGCGGTGTTGGTGAGTGCCAGCACGGCATCGGCGTGGCTGTGCAGCACTGCGCGATGAGGCAGCAGCGCATGCAGGATCGCTTCCACTGACGGGTTCGGGGCGCTGGCATCGAGCAGGTGGATCCGCAGCTGGTTCACCATCTCGGTGTCGCTCAGCGCCGCCAGCTCTGCCAGACGCCGGACGGGCTCCATGCGCAGCGGCGCGAAGCCGGGCGGTTCGATGGTCGCGAGATCCCAGCCGCTGCCCTTCACCCACAGCGTCGGGACCGGTTCGCCCCAGGCGTCGGTGCTGTGGCCCTTGATGGAGGTGTTGCCGCCGCCGTGCAGCACCAGCGCCGGGTCGGCCCCCACCAGGCGCGAGCCGTAGGTGATCTCGCCGAGGTCGCCCAACTCGGCCCAGCGCGCCGCCTCGCTGGCATCCCAGCGATTCAGCACCGGCCCGCCTCCGATCCGGCTGGTTCAGCCTCGGCCAACGCTTGGGCAATGGACTCGCCATACGGCGGTCGCAGCACGCCTGCGTCGGTGATGATCGCCGTGATCAGACGCGCAGGAGTCACGTCGAATGCCGGATTGACGGCTTTCGCATCTTCCGGCGTCAGACGCTGCCCGCCGGCGTGATGAACCTCATCGGGGCTCCGCTGCTCGATGACGATCCCGTCGCCCGATGGCACGGCTGCGTCGATGGTTGTGGTCGGCGCCGCGACGTAGAAGCCGATGCCCGCATCGGCGGCGGCCAGAGCGTGGGCCAGCGTGCCCACCTTGTTGGCAGTGTCGCCGTTGGCAGCGATGCGGTCCGCGCCCACGATCACGGCGTCCACCTCGCCTCCCGCGATCAGCGACGCCATGGCACCGTCGGGCACGACCGACACGTCGATGCCCGCGTCCGCCAACTCCCATGCGGTGAGACGGGCACCCTGCAGGAGCGGGCGCGACTCTGCCGCCAGCACGCGCACCGGCTCACCGGCAGCAGCCTTTGCATAGAACGCGGCCAGCGCTGTTCCGATGCCCGCGGTTGCCAGGCGCCCTGCGTTGCAGTGCGTGGCGATCACCGTGGCCTCCGCAAGCACCTCTCGCCCGAGCCGACCGATCTCGGCGCATGCCCGAGCGTCTTCGGCGCCAATGGCCAAGGCTTCCTCCAGCAGCCGCCGCCGCAGTTCGTCAACGCTGCCTGCACTGCCGCTGTTGCTGTCGACGTTCGTGCTCGCGCCGAAGAGCTCTGGGGCGGCGAGCGCAGCGTCGATCGTGCGATCCACCGCCCATCGCAGGTTCACCGCGGTCGGGCGGGCGTCGCCGATCTCGTGCCGCAACCGCTCCAGCAACTCGCGTGCCGCGTCCAGCGAGTCGGGTTGCGCCTCGTCGAGGCCGACAACCAGCGCAAGCGCCCCGAACGCACCGAGCGCTGGCGCCCCCCGGATGGCAAGCCGCTCGATGGCATCCACGGCACTGGCCACATCACGCACATCGAGCAGCACCAACTCGGCCGGCAGCCGCGTCTGATCGATGATCTCGATGCTGTCGCCCGTCCAGCGCAGCGTCGGCGTAATGGCTGCAGCGTCCATGCAGCCGACAGTCTCGCGCCCACGTGCGACGTTTCCGGCGTCGCGAAGATCTCCGCATGCTTCGCAGCGCTGTCGAGTACAGCGTCTCGCCGAAAATTGACCAATCGTTTGCCGGAGTAGCGGGTACCGTGACGCGGCACAGGGAGAGCGACGGTGACTCCAGACGAGACACGAGACTTCTTGACCGAAATGTTCGGCCAGATCGGCGAGCGGTTCGACCGCGTCGATGAGCGATTCGACACGGTGGATGCGCGCATGAACCAGGTCGAGCAAAAGGTTGATCAGCGATTCGCGGAACTGGCAGCCGTCAATAACTCGCTGATCGACGCCGTCGCCGACATCAACAAGCGGCTGGGCTGAACACCTGCCACGACTGGTAGCGCTGGCGATCGGCGGCAGTGATCGCTTCGTCGCGGAGCTGCAGCGAGCTTGGGATGCCGGCGATGCAGTCCTGCCCGTCGATCAGCGACTCCCGGCCGCTGCGCAGGAGTCGCTCATCGAGCGCATGGGCGCCAGCGTGGTGGTGGACGCCACGGGCCGCCACCGCCGCCGAGGTGGCTGGGACATCGAGGCCGGCGACGCGCTCGTCATGGCCACCAGCGGCAGCACCGGAGATCCGAAAGGCGCGGTCCTCACCCACGCAGCCATAGAGGCCAACGCCATGGCAACCAGCTCCGCGCTCGCCGTCGACCCCAGCACCGACCGCTGGCTGGCATGCCTCCCCCTCGCACACGTCGGCGGCCTGGCAGTGGTAGTCCGCGCACTGCTGACCGACACACCGCTGGAAGTCCACGACGGCTTCGACGCAGCCGCAGTCGAAGCAGCAGCCCGCCACGGCGCAACCCTCACCTCAGTAGTGCCCACCGCGCTTGCGCGCATGGACGCAGCAGCGTTCCGGGCAATCCTGCTCGGCGGCTCCGCCATGCCACCCCAACGGCCCCCCAACACCGTCGCCACCTACGGCATGACCGAGACCTTCAGCGGCGTGATCTACGAAGGCTGGCCGCTAGAAGGAGTAGAGCTGCGCATCCACGACGACGAAGTACAGCTCCGCTGCCCAATGCTCCTGCGCTGCTACCGCGACAACAGCGACCCCCGAACAAACGACGGCTGGTTCCCCACAGGCGACGCCGGCGCCCTCTCAGACGAAGGCCAGCTCTCAGTCTTCGGAAGAGTCGACGACATGATCACCACCGGAGCCGAAAAGGTCTGGCCAGTAGCAATAGAGCGGATTCTGACGGAGATGCCGGTTATCGCTGACGTGGCAATTGTCGGCCGACCAGACCCCGAATGGGGCCAAGCAGTAACAGCAGTAGTAGTCCCCACCGACCCCACCCAACCGCCCGCACTCGAAGCCGTGCGTGACGCGGTGAAAGAACATCTCCCCGCCTACTGCGCCCCCCGCAATCTCGAACTCGTCAACGAGTTGCCGCAGACGCCCCTCGGCAAGACACAACGCTGGAAAGTCTGAAAGCCAAAAGCTCAACCAGCCACAGAAGAAGCCTCAGTAGGCACGGCCAGATAACCGCCAGCAGGCACCACATCCTCCGGCAAAGCCTCAGCAAACAAAGTCGCAGTGCCGATGCCGTGCACTCCATGCGGATCAACCGCAACAGCGGTCTCGCGAGCAATCCGCAACCCCGCAGGCCCGCAGATAAACGACGACACCACCGAGCGAACACCACGCATCGCCGCCCGGCGGGCCAAGTCGTAGGTGGCATGCGGGCCGCCCAGCACGGCAGGCTTGAGCACCGCCACCTCGATGGCGCCCACCTCGACCAGCCGGTCGAGCGACGCCGGGTCGCGCAGATGCTCATCGGCAGCAACCGGCAGCCCGACAGTCCGGCTGATCTGCGCCCAGTCCGCCGCCTGTGGCGTCGGTTCCTCCACGAACTCGATGTCGAGATGACCGACACGTCGCAGCACCTTCACCGCCGTGGAGCGGTCCCATCCCCCATTGGCATCCAGCCGCAGGGCCACGCCCGCAGGGAGCGCCCGTCGCACCGCGGCGATGCGCGCCGCCTGTCCGTCAACGGATGCGTCGGCACCGCCGTTCGGCTCGCGGGCTGCCACCTTGAGCTTCACCGCCAGATGGCCCGCCGCAGCGGCACGTGCGGCACGCTGCGCCGCAGCTTCAGGATCGAGATCCGACACGAGCGCATGCACCGCGATGCGTCGCTGGGTGGGCGCCTCTCCTGCGAGCAACGTGGCCAGCGTGACCCCTTCGATCTCGGCGTCAAGCTGCGTCAATGCAGACTCGACAGCGGCAGCGGCACACGGCTCGGCGGGCGGTTCCCCCTCGGGATCGTCGGCCCAGCGCTCCAGAGCGGCAAGCGCCTCGTCATAGGTCTCCACGCCGAACCCCGGCAAGGGCGCCGCCTCGCCCCGGCCCACGCACGCGTCGTCGCCCACCCGCACCTCGATGCCGCGCCGCACGGTGATGGAACCGTGGGCGGTCAGCAGCGGCCGGACCAGCGGCAACTCGAATTCGGCCAACGTCGCCTGCACTGGCCGAACGCTATTGCTCTGCCGCCCCAAGTCAGCATGTGCGGTGCCCGCGCACGGTGGACGCAATGGCACTGTTCAGTCGACCGACGGCAACGCCATACGCTCATCGACCATCTAAGCCGGGAGGCACGCCCCAGTGCCAGACGACGCAGCGCCAAGCAACACGGCCATCGATTGGGCCGAGCTGCGCGCTCGGGCGCACGAGGCGTCGCGCACGGCGTATGCGCCGTACTCGAACTTTCATGTGGGCGCGGCAGGCCTCGTCGACGACGGTCGGATCGTCACCGGCTGCAACGTCGAAAACGCCTCGTACGGGCTGACGCTCTGCGCCGAGTGCGCCTTGGTCTGCGATCTGCACGGCGGTGGGGGAGGCCGCCTGGTTGCGGTGACCGTCACCGATGCAGATGGCGAACTGCTTGCTCCGTGCGGTCGCTGCCGCCAACTGCTGCTCGAAGCAGGCGGTCCCGACTGCGCGGTGAACGAGAACACCACCGTTGCCGAGCTGTTGCCCGGCGCATTCGAGTTCCCGCTTCCGCAGGACTGACAGCTCTCAGTACGCGTCGAGGTGCCGACGGATCGCCGTGGCGCAATCGTCGGGCACTTCGAGGTGCGCGGCGTGGCCCGCGCCGGCCAACACGATCAGCTCGCTGGCGGGCAGCAGGCCGTTCATCTCGTGGCCGATGGCGACGAACTTGGTGTCCAGCTCGCCGCACATGAGCAGCGTCGGTACGTCGAGGGCGCCCAAGCGATCCCAGAGCGGCATCATCGAGCCCGTTCCGGCGGCACGCAGCGAGTTCGCCAGCCCGGTGGGATCGGAGCGCAGGCGCTGATCGATGGACGCCTGCCACGCCTCGGGGCCGAGACTCGCCCGGAGCGGATCCCACATCGGCAGGCCCATCCACTCGTCCACGAAGCGGGCCAGGCCGTATTCGTCGATCCGACCGGCGAGTGCCTCATCGGCCCGGCGGCGCTGTGCCCGTTCCGAGGCATCCGCGATCCCGGCGGTGGCGCTGATGAGCGTCAGCGACCTGCAGATCTCCGGGTACGTGGCGGCCAGCGCAAGTGCCACGCGGCCGCCCATGGAGTAACCGACAACGTGGCACGGCCCGCCATCTAGGCCAGTCGCGAGTACGGCCACTGACGCTGCCATGGCCTCGACGCTGTAGGGCGCGAGGTCGGCGGGGGAAGGGCTGCGGCCGTGGCCGCCCAGGTCCACGGCGATGCACCGCCAGTCGTCCAGCCGTTCCACCAGCGGTGCCATCGCCTCGGCACTGCCGGTGAATCCGTGGACGACGATGACCGGCTCGCCGCTGCCGGTGACCTCAGCGGCGAGCTGCAACGGTTCCGACAGCGGCATTACTGCGAGCGGGGCTCTGCGCCCCGGACTGCCGCCGCGACTGCGTCGGCCAGGCGCCGGTGCTGATCCCGGTTTGCGTCCGCGTCGACATCGATCGTGATGACGCGCACGCCTCGATTCGACCCGGGAGCGGCCAGCAGCGCATGCAGCTCGTCACACGAGCCGATGTGGTGGTGCTCGAAGCCCATGGCCGCGGAGAGTCCGCTCGCCAGCTCCGCGCTGCTGCGTTCAGGTGGCGTCGTCAGCAGACGGTCGAACGCTCCGGGGTCGATGACCCCGTAGGCAGGCAGGAACGAGAAGATCGTGCCGCCGCCGTTGTCCACGACCACCACGGTGAGATCCAGCCCGCCAGACCCGCCATGGGTGGCTGGCACAGTGTCGAACGCTCCCACGAGCCCGCCGAGATCGTGACGGAATGCCAGGTCGCCGACCAGCACCGCGGTCGGGGTTCCCGACGCTGCCACGCCGGTCGCAGCGGAGATCACGCCGTCGATGCCGCTCGCACCTCGGTTGGCGTGCACTGCCAGCGGCTCGGCGCGGGCTCGCAAGTACGAATCGATGTCGCGCACCGGCATCGAGTTCGACACATACAGCGCGTGACCCGCCGGAAGGCTGCGCCCCAACTGGCGAGCCACGCCGGCTTCCAGCAACGGTTCAGCGTCGAGCAGGCCGTCGATTGCCGCGGCGGCACGTGCATCCGCATCGGCCCACCGCTGCGCCCATCCGGACTCCGGCGACAACAGCGTGCGGGCCGTATCGGTCACGGCCTCCGGCCCGATCGTCAAGTGCAGCGAGACGCTGAAGCTCCCATCGGTCCAGGTGCTGGCCGGATCGACGAATGCGAACGCCGGGCGGTGCCGCTCGATCCACAGCCGCAGCGGCTTGCATGTCGGCGCGCCGCCGATGCGCAGAACCGCATCGGGCGGCTCGGCGTCGGCCCACGGCGTGCGCAGCAGCAGGTCGTGATGGTCGTTCACCACCACCCCGTCCAGCTGACGCCGCAGCTGCGAGCACGGCTCGGCCAGCAGCGGCCACCCAGAGGCCCGGCAGAACTCCGCCACTGCGTCCGCCCACCGGTCCCCATCCCACATGGGTCCGGCCACCACCACCCCTCGCTCGTGCGCCGCCGCCCACTCGCTCAGCACGGCAGCGGCTCCAGGGGCTCCCGAAACGGCATATTGAGGTGCACGGGACCAGGGTTCGAGCCGGTCGCCTGCTCCACCGCCCGGGCAGCGGCGACGCCGAACCACCGCACCGCCTGATCAACCGGCAACTCCGAGGGCACCGGCGTCTCGCAGAACCAGCGCACGTGGCTGCCATACAGCCCGTGCTGATCGATGGTCTGCCCCGCTCCCCAGCCCCGCAGCTCTGGCGGCCGGTCCGCGGTCAGCACCACCAGCGGCACGCAGGAATAGTGCGCCTCGACCACCGCCGGCAGGTAGTTGGCCGCCGCAGTGCCTGACGTGCACACCAGCAGCACGGGCCTTCCCGAGCCCTTGGCCAGCCCGAGCGCGAAGTACCCGGCCGATCGCTCGTCGATCCGGACCCACGTGCGCAGCCCGGTGGTGGCATCGACGGTGAGTGCCAGCGGCATCGATCGTGAGCCCGGCGATACCACCGCATCGGTGATGCCCGCGCCCACGAGACCCTCGCACAGCGAGCGGCACGCCGAATAGGCAGCATCGTCGTCGGAGATCTGCATGCCGCCGCTCAGTCGCCCTCGAGTGCGTACAGGAGGGCTTCGAGCTTGATGTTGGTCTCGGTCAGCTCGGCATCGGGCTCTGCGCCCTCCACGATGCCGCCGCCGGCGAACAGCCGGGTCTCGGCGGGACCGGTCAGCGCGCAGCGCAGCGCGACGCGGAACTCGCCGCGTCCGTCCAGCGTCGTCCAGCCGACCGGAGCTGCGTACCAACCGCGCTCGAAACCCTCGTGCTCTGAGATCCAGTCGCGGGCGACGCGCCGCGGGAGACCGGCAACCGCTGCCGTCGGGTGCAGTGCACTCGCGAGCTCCAGCACCGTTGTGCCCGCGGGGACGCGCCCGCTGATCGGCGTGTGCAGATGCATGATGCGCCGCAGTTCCATGACGCGGGTCGGCGAGGGGGCGTCGAGTGCCGCGCCGCACGCACGCAGCGTGTCGCGCACATCGGTGACCACGATCGCGTGCTCGGTCAGCTCCTTGGGATCGCGTTGCAGTTCGGCCGCGAGATCGGCGTCCCGCGCTGGATCGCCGACACGGGCGCCTGAACCGGCCAGCGCGTCGGTCTGCAGCCGCAGACCGTCGAAGTGCACCAGCTGTTCGGGCGTGGCGCCGAAGAACGTCTGCGCCCCGCGTCCGAACGCGAACGTGACGCAGGACGGGTAACGCGACCGCAGGCGGTTGAGCACCGCGATGGGCTCGAGCCCCGACGCGATGCGCAGCTCCCGCGCCGTCACGACCTTGTCCAGCCCGCCTTCGGCGATCCTGCCGAGAGCACGCCGCACCAGGTCGGTGTAGCTGTCGTCGGCTCGATAGCTCTCGCCGAGCACGGCCAGCGCTGCCGCATTCAGATCGCTCGCGGGCCCCGCTTCGAGTTCAGGATCGGCCAGGCTGCGAGCGGCTGCGCCGGTGAGATCGCCGCCGGCGTCGCCTCGCACGGTCATGTCATCCCGGGCGCAGTCCGCGCCGGGCGCACCGGCGGCAGCGGCGAGGCCGCAGACTCCGCTGCCGTCAGCCGCGCCGCAGGTGGCACATGCCCCCCCGACTCCCGACCGTGATGCAACCATCACCGGCCAGACGGGGGCACCGGGCACCGAGGTCAGCCACGACTGGCCGCCCCGGCGCACGACGAGCACTTCGGGCACGGTCAGGCAGCCGGTGCCGAATGGCGCCCACACCGAACCTGCCGCGGGTGCCTCGGGACGGAACGAGAAGCCGCCCACGGCCAGCGGCCCGATCGGGTGACCGCTGTCACCGCTCATGGTGACGTCCAGCAGGCTCAGCGTGTCGGCGACAGAGGCGAAACGGTCGGCGTCGGCCTCGGCGGTGGCGTCGAAGGCGCTGCCGAGCGCACAGAATTCCAAGTCGCCGTCGGGACACGCCCAGTACACGCGCTGGTGCGCGTCGGATGCCGCAAACACTGCCAGCGGATCCAGCTCGCCGGACAGCTCCCGGCATTCCAGCGTCACAGCAGTCCGGGTACGCAACCCCGCTGAGGTGCGGCGTCCCGAATCCCCTGCGGACCGGGCGTTCGGCGAACCGGTTGCCATCGCATCGGAACGAGCCGGCTCATCGTCGATGTCGCCGGCCAGGATGCGCTCGGTGGCGTGCTCGACGAGTGACTCGCGGAAGTGCTGCGCCACCAGATCGGTGACCAGCGGAATCAGGCGAGCAGCCAGGTCGGCGCGCTGTGCAGTAGGCACGTCGGCGAAGCGGTCGGCGAACAGCCCGACCGCATCCGCGGCGACAGCTTCCATGTTCGATGCGTGCCGCAGCGCGAGGCCGATGAGATCGTCGAGCGGCATCTCGGCGGCGAGCAGCTCCGTCGCCGCGCGCAGCATCGTCAGTGCGCCGGTGCTGTAGAGCGTGCCGGCTATGGCACCCTCGCCGTCCGCCGCCTCGCTGGCACCGGCGGCACCGCTGGCAGCCTCGGGCGCGCCATCGGCACCGTCGGCGGAGGTGCGCAACGGCCGCACGAGGCCGGTGTCGGTCGCGAGCCGCACCAGTTCTTCGTCGAGCCCGGACTGGCGCACCAGCTCCTCGAAGGTCAGGGTGTCGCCGTGGCGTGCGCCGAGCGCGACCAGCATCGGGTCGTCGCCGCCGTCGCCGAGCTGGCGGATCTGCGCCAGAGAGAAGCCCGCCGCGGACAGGCGCCGGATCTCGCCGAGCCGCCGCGCATGACTGTCGTCGTAGCGCGCCATGCGCCCTTGGCGTGCAGGCGGGTGCAGCAGCCCGATCTTCTGGTAATAGCGCACGGTGTCGACGCTCACCTCATGCGTCGACGCCAGCTCCTCCACTCGCACGCCTTCAGCGTAGGCGCATTATGGGAGTGATAACTCCCAGAGTGCCCGCTCTGTCCATCCGCAGCGGCTCTCGCTCCCCCAATTACCGACCGGCAGGTCGCTGGATAGGGTGGTCCGATGGCTCAACGGGCACGCCTGAGCGCCGATGACTGGGTGGCGGCCGCACTGGAGGTGCTCGTTTCCGACGGCATCGGTGCTGTCAAGATCCTGCCGCTCGCCAAGCGGCTCGGCGTCACCCGGGGCAGCTTCTACTGGCACTTCGAGAACCACGAAGCCCTGCTCAACCGTCTGCTCGAGGTGTGGGAGGAGACCAACTCAGGTTCGATCATCCGGGCCGCGACGCTCGAGGGCAGCATCGTCGACAGGTACGTCGCATTGATGCGCTGCTGGCTGGGGATGGAACGCTTCGACCCGCGCCTCGAGGTGGCCGTGCGTAATTGGGGCCGTAGCAATCCTGAGCTGTGGCAGAAGCTGAGAGCCACCGACGAGCGGCGGGTGAATGCGTGCGTGGAGATGCTCGCGGCCGAGGTGAGCGACCCGGTCATGAGACTTCACCGTGCGCGCACGATTTACTTCCTGCAGATGGGCTGGTACGAACTCGAGGTCAATGAGCCGATGGATGCCCGCATCGAAGCGCTCACGTACTACTTCGAGATCTACGTGGGGCGCCCGCCGACCGATGACGAGCGAGCGGCCATCTTGGCCGGGTTGCGCCTCTGACATTCAGTTATTGCGCAACGTGCATCTTGTTCATATTGACCTGATCCAGACAGGACCGTACGGTGCGGCCCAGTGAGCCCAGGCTTGAGAGTCAGAGCCCCTCAGCGGCAAAGCGACGATGACGCGTCGAGGCCGTAGACGCCGGGACGCGACCGCAGTCGCCGCAGCGGCGCCACGGCAGCAGGCACGCAACACCTTCCGGCCCGTCGAGCTCATCAGCGCCGACGAAGTCGAACGCATCCACGAGGCGTCGCTGCGCGTGCTGTCCGAGATCGGCATGAACTTCCTGCTGCCCGAAGCAGTGCAGATCCTGCTCGAGGCGGGCGCCAGCTCCGACGACGGCGTGCGGGTGCGGTTCGATCCCGAGATGGTCGTCGAGCAGGTGGCGCTCGCCCCATCGACCTTCACCCTGCACGCCCGCGATCCGGCCAACAGCGTGGTCTTCGGCGATGACTGGGTTGTCTTCGGCATGGTCGGCAGCCCGCCGAACGTGTCCGACCTCGATCGGGGTCGGGTCAGCGGCAACTACGTCGACTTCTGCAACATGCTGCGCCTGCAGCAATCGCTCGACGCCGCGGACACGTGCACCGGCCACTCCGTCGAGCCGATCGATCTCAAGGTGCGCACCCGTCACCTCGACGCGGTGTCGGCGATGTACACCCTGTCCACCAAGCCCGGGTTCTGCTACTCGCTGGGCCGCACCCGTGTCAGCGACGCCATCGAGATCGCCCGCATCGCCCGCGGCATCGACCATGAGACGCTGCTGCGCGAGCCGTCCATCCACACGGTCGTCAATGCGAACTCGCCGCTCGTGTACGACAAACCGATGCTGGAGGGCGCCATCGAGCTGGCCCGCCACGGTCAGCCGGTCGTGTACACGCCGTTCACCCTGGCGGGGGCGATGGCGCCGGTCACGATCGCCGGCGCGCTCACCCTGCAGAACGCCGAAGCGCTCGCCGGCATCACGCTGGCGCAGCTCGTGAACCCCGGCGTGCCGGTTGTCTACGGCAGCTTCACCTCGAACGTCGACATGCGGTCGGGTGCTCCGGCATTCGGCACGCCCGAGTACGTGAAGGCCACGATCATCAGCGGCCAGCTGGCGCGCCGTTACGGCTTGCCGCTGCGGGCCTCGAACGCGAACGCCTCCAACGCTCCCGACGCCCAGGCCACCTACGAGTCGCAGATGTCGCTGTGGGCGTGCATCGTGGGCGGCATCAATTACGTGCTGCACGGACTCGGCTGGATCGAGGGCGGGCTGTGCGCCTCCTATGAGAAGGTCATCATCGACGCCGAGATGATCCAGATGATCCGGGCGATGCTGCAGCCCACCGCCATCGATGATGCCTCCTTGGCGGTTGATGCCATCGCCGAGGTGGGCCCGGCGAACCACTTCTTCGGCGCTGCTCACACGCTCGAGCGCTACAACACCGCCTTCTACGAGCCGACGCTGTCGGACTGGCGCAACTTCGAGACGTGGCAGGAAGACGGCGCGCTCGACGCCACCCAGCGGGCGAACGGCATCTGGAAGCAGTTGCTCGCCGACTACGAAGAGCCGCCGATGGACGACGCCATCCGCGCCGAGCTCGCCGACTTCGTAGAGCGCCGCCGCGCAGAAGGCGGCGTCGAACCCCTCTAGCCGCAGCGGTGGCGACCTAGTTGATCTGCTTCTCCATGCCCTCCCAGTAGGGCGCACGGAGCTTGAACTTCTGCAGCTTGCCGGTAGCCGTGCGGGCCAGCTCCTCGCGGAACTCGACGCTGGTGGGGCACTTGAAGTGCGCCATCCGGTCCCGGCAGAAGTCGATGAGATCACGATCGGTGACGGCATCGGCTGCGGCGTCGACGACCACGAGGGCCTTGATGGTCTCGCCCCACTTCTCGTCGGGCACGCCGATCACGGCCACCTCGGTCACCGCGGGATGGCTGAACAGCACGTCCTCCACCTCGATGGACGACACGTTCTCACCGCCGGAGATGATCACGTCCTTCTTGCGGTCCGAGATCGTGACGTGGTGCTCGTCGTCCATCGAGCCACCGTCGCCGGTGTGGAACCAGCCGTCCACGATGGCCTCCGCAGTCGCCTCGGGCTGCTCCCAGTAGCCCTCGAGCACGACGTTCGCCCGGGCCAGGATCTCGCCCTGGTTGTCCACGTCGATCTTCACGCCGATGGCCGGTGCACCGGCCCGGCTGAGCTTGCGGGCCTTCTCGTCGGGCTCGAAGTCGTCCCATTCGGGCCGGCAGCGGTTCATGGTGAGCAGCGGCGCCGTCTCGGTGAGGCCGTAGATCTGGATGAACTCCCAGCCCAGCTCGGTTTCCATGCGGGCGATCGTGCGCGTGGGCGGCGGCGCGCCCGCCACCACCATCCGAACCCGTCCGCTGCCGGGAATGGGACCGTCCCAGTCGGCCGCCGCATCCAGCACCGCCGCCACCACGGCAGGAGCGCCGCACATCAGCGTCACGCCGTGGTCTTCGGTGCGCTTCAGGATCTCGGGGCCGCGCACTTCGCGCTGCACCACGTGCTTGCCGCCCATGCCGGTCACGGCATAGGGCATTCCCCAGCCGTTGCAGTGGAACATCGGCAGCGTGTGCAGGTACACGTCACGGTCGCTGACGCCCGAGTGCCAGCCGAACGTGGTGGCGTTCACCCACAGCGCCCGGTGGGTCTGCTGCACGCCCTTGGGGCGTGCGGTGGTGCCCGAGGTGTAGTTGATGGTGGCGGTGACGTCCTCGTCGGGCGTCCACGGGGCCGGCTCCGCGCCCGGCGCGTACATCTGGTCATCGGCGTCGGTGCCCATCACCACGAAGTGCTCCACGTCGATGTCCTTGCAGGTGTCCTCCATGGAGGGATCCACCAGCAGCATCGTGGCGCCGCAGTGATCGATGATGTAGCTGATCTCGTCGTGGCTGAGCCGGAAGTTGATCGGCACGAAGATGCGGCCGTAGCCCGACACGCCGTAGAACGACGTCATCAGCCGGCCGGCGTTCTGCGACACCATCGCCACCCGCTCGCCATGCCCGATGCCGAGCTGATCCAGCTTGGCTGCCTGGGCCCGTACGAGGTCGCCGAACTGGGCGTAGGTGATCTCCCCGAGCCCGCCGCCGGGCGCTTCGGGTTCGTCGGCCAGCGCCACCCGGTCCGGGTACACGTTCTCGGCCCGGTACAGGAAGTCGGAAACAGTAAACGGAACCTTCATGTCGTCCCCTCAGGGTCATGGGTTGTCATACGCGGCGGTCGCCTCGGTGTGCGGTGCCCCACCGGAGGTGTCTCCCGGCAGATCGGCCGCGCCAACTCTAGAGCGGGCTGCCGCGGCAGTGCCCTGAGAGGCTGAGCCGCCTCCTAGATGATTGGTTCCAAGGGGTGGGGGGTCCGCTGTTGGTGGGGTGAGGGTGTCCAAGCTCGGGGTGTGTACCTGCACCTCGATCCTGGAGGACCTGGGCATGAACCCGGACTTGGACACCCTCGCGACGGCACTGTATGTGAGGATTGACGATCTGTTGGCCGACAATCCCGGCTGGGCGCCGCGGCGGCCCCGTGTGGGGTTCGCACCGAAGCTGTCGGACGCGGAGCTGGTCACTTTGGCGGTGATCTCGGCGTTATTGGGGTACGACTCCGAGCGCGGGTTCGTGCGCTTCGCTCATCAGCACCTGCGGCCGTGGTTCCCGTACCTGCCCAACAGAGAGGGCTTCAACAAGCGGCTGCGCCGCGCCGGCGAGATGATCGGCCACGTCACAGCAGCGCTGGCCCGCGACTGCCCGGACTGGCACGACGACGTGTGGCTGGCCGACTCCACGCCGGTGCCGTGCGGCACGAGCCGACCCACCGCGGTGCGCTCCGAGCTCGCCGGATGGGCCCAATACGGCTGGTGCGCGTCGCATTCGCGCTGGTTCTGGGGGCTGCGACTGCACCTGATCACCACCCCGGCGGGGCTGCCGATCAGCTTCGCCCTGGCAGGCGCCAAGGCCGACGAACGCGACACCTGCGCCGCCATGATCGACCACGCAGACCTGGCCCGCCCCGGCCAGACGCTCATCGCCGACAAGGGCTACCGCAGCAAAGACTTCGAGAACCGGCTCAACGACGCCGGGATCACCCTCATCCGGCCCGCCGCCCGCAACGAGCCCGCCCGCCCCCACCAGCGGTTCCTGCGCCCGTTCCGCCAGATCATCGAATCGGTCTGCGACACCCTCAAAGGCCAGCTCAGCCTCGAACGCCACAACGGCCGCACCCGCGCCGGCGTCGCCGTGCGCGTCCTGGCACGCATCCTCGCTCTCACCGCCGCCATCTGGCACAACAGAACCCACCACCCCCACCTGCCAGCACGCACCCTCACCCACTACGACCACTGACCCCTTGGAACCAATCATCTAGGGTCGCGGCCATGGAGGGATCAGCGGGAGCGCCGCCCGCAGGCGGTCAGGTCGATGTCCACCTGATCGACGGCACCTACGAGCTGTTCCGCCACTTCTTTGCCGTCCCGAGCCGCAAGGCGCCCGACGGCAGCGAGGTCGGAGCGTTGCGAGGGGTGCTCGGCAACATCGTGATGCTGCTCGAAGGCGGTGCCACCCACGTGGCTGTGGCCACCGACCATGTCGTGGAGTCGTTCCGCAACGATCTGTGGCCCGGGTACAAGGACGGCTCGGGGATCGAGCCCGACCTGCTGTCGCAGTTCCATCCCACCGAGGACGCGCTGCGGCTGCTGGGCGTAGCCGTGTGGCCGATGATCGAGTTCGAAGCCGATGACGCCATGGCAGCAGGCGCGGCGATGGCTGCCGACGACGATCGTGTCGGGCAGGTGCTGATCTGCACGCCCGACAAGGATCTGGGCCAGTGCGTCGGCGGCAAGGTTGTCCAATGGGACCGCCGGGCCGACGAGATCATTGACGTGACTGGCGTCGAAGCGAAGTTCGGCGTCAGCCCTGAGTCGATACCCGACTACCTGGGCTTGGTGGGCGACAGTGCCGATGGCTTTCCGGGCCTGAAGGGCTGGGGCGCCAAGTCGACGTCGGTGATGCTGTCGCACTACGGCCATATCGAGAACATCCCGGATTCGCACGACGACTGGGCGCCGAAGGTCCGGGGCGCGGCCGGTCTCGCCGCAACGCTCGCCGACGAGCGTGATCTCGCCCTGCTGTTCCGCCGCATCGCCACGGTGCGCACCGATGCGCCGGTGTCCGACAGCGTCGACGAGCTGGCCTGGCGCGGCCCGCATCGGGGTTTCGAAGAACTCTGCGAACGCATCGGCGCCGAGAACTTGCTCGACCGGGTGATGAACCTCGCGGCCTACCGGACGGACACCTAGTCGAGGCTCACCTGAGTTGAAGCGAGGCTGGCCTCAGGCGGGCTGGTTCAGCTCGATCATGTTGCCGGCCGGATCGAAGAAGAACGTCTGGCGGGCAGTGGTGCCCGGCAGCGCCACCGGGTCCTTGACCCTCACGCCGGCATCGCGCAGCTCGGCCACGGTGGCATCGATGTCGTCCACCTTGAAGGCCCAGTGCTGGCCTTTGGGGGCCACCCAGTCGGCCACTTCGATGAGGTGCACCTCACCGCCGCCAGGCGTCTGCAGCCACCGCCCGTTGAAGCCGAAGTCGGGCCGGTCGAGCTGCTTCATGCCCAGGATGTCGGTGTAGAACGGCGCCGCTGCATCCACATCGGCGCAGTTGATCGAAACGTGATGCACAGGCCCCAGTTCCATGCCCGCAGCCTAGAGGCTGAGCCGAAGGCGAAGCCGTGGCCCGAGCGGCCCGTGAGCGCAGCGAACAAGAGCGGGAGAAATGGGAGGCTGAGCCCAAGGCGATTCCCAGGGCCTCGGTACCGGACGGCTCGCTCTCGTAGGCTTTCCTGAATGTCTGAGCCGACCATGGACGAGCGGCTGGGTGAGCTGGCCCGCCGCCGCGACGAGGCGCTGAACGCCGGCACCGAGCGCGCGGTCCAGCGGCAGCACGACAAGGGCAAGATGCTCGCCCGCGAGCGCATCGACTACCTCTTCGACGAGGGCACGTTCCACGAACTCGACATGCTCGCCCGCCACCGGGCGCACGATGTCGGCCTCGACGAGCGCCCCTACACCGACGGCATCATCACCGGCTGGGGCAACATCGACGGCCGCAAGGTCTTCGTGGCCAGCCAGGACTTCACCGTGTTCGGCGGCGCCCTCGGCGAGGTGTTCGCCGAGAAGACCCACAAGGTCATGGATCTCGCAGAGTCGGTCGGCGCGCCGATCATCGGCCTCAACGACGGCGCAGGCGCCCGCATCCAGGAGGGTGTGGTCTCGCTGGCGGGCTACGGCGGCATCTTCCGCCGCAACGTGCTGGCCTCGGGCGTCATCCCGCAGATCAGCGTGATCATGGGGCCGTGCGCCGGCGGTGCCGTCTATTCGCCCGCCATGACCGACTTCATCTTCATGGTGCGCGACTCCAGCCACATGTTCATCACCGGCCCCGACGTGGTGAAGACCGTCACCGGCGAGGATGTCACGCTCGAAGAGCTCGGCGGCGCCGGCTCGCACAGCACCAAGTCGGGTGTGGCCACGTTCGTCGCTGCCGACGAGAAGGCTGTGCTCGACGATGTGCGCTACCTGCTGTCGTTCCTGCCGTCGAACAACCTCGACGCGCCCCCGGTCGTCGAAGCCGCCGACGAGTCCGATCGCTGGTGCCCGACGCTGCGCGACCTCATGCCGCAGAGCCCCAACGTGCCCTACGACATGAAGCAGGTGATCGGCGAGGTCGTCGACGACGGCGAGTTCTTCGAGTACCACGCCGCCTGGGCCGGCTCGATCGTGTGCGGCTTCGCCCGGCTCAACGGCCGCTCGGTGGGCGTTGTGGGCAACCAGCCGATGGTGATGGCCGGTGTGCTCGACATCGAGTCGTCAGAGAAGGCGGCCCGGTTCGTGCGCTTTTGCGACGCCTTCAACATCCCGCTGCTGACCTTCGTGGACGTGCCCGGCTTCCTGCCCGGCGTCGACCAGGAGCACGGCGGCATCATCCGTCACGGGGCCAAGCTGCTGTACGCCTACTGCGAGGCCACCGTGCCCCGGGTGCAGGTCATCACCCGCAAGGCCTACGGCGGCGCCTACGTCGTGATGGACTCCAAGTCGGTCGGCTGTGACGTCAGCTTCGCATGGCCCACGGCCGAGCTGGCCGTGATGGGCCCGCAGGGAGCGGTCGAGATCCTGAACCGGCGTGAGCTGCAGCAGGCCGCCGATCCCGAGGCTCGCAAGGCGGCGCTAGTCGACGAGTACAGCCGCAAGTACGCCAACCCCTACATCGCAGCCGAGCGGGGCATCGTGGATGCGGTTATCGACCCTGCCGAGACCCGCCAGAAGGTCATCGCCGCGTTCGACATGATCGGCGCCAAGCGCGAGGAGCTGCCTCGCCGCAAGCACGGCAACGTGCCGCTGTAACGGGCGAGCGACCGGTGACTGGACCCGTGATCGACGCTTCGCACGTGGCCATCACCCCCGCAGCGACCGCGGAAGAGGCCGCCGCGATCGTCACGGCGCTCGAGCTGCTGTGGCCCCGTCCTGTCCCGGCCGACCCGCACGCGGTGCCGTCCAGCAAGTGGCGATTCAGCGGCCGCCCCTGGCAAGCCCCCACGTCCTGGCCCGCTGTCCGCTACCGCTAGCCGTGCCAGCAGGCCCGAACCACGCTGCGGTTATGCCGCTCGACGGCCTACGAGTACTGGATCTGTCATCGGTGTTCGCCGGGCCGCACTGCGCCCGCTACCTGGCCGATTTCGGTGCCGATGTCATCAAGGTGGAGCGGCCGGGCGGCGACACCGTCCGCAATATGGGATGGAAGGACGCACAGGGCGAGACCCTGTGGTGGCGGCTCGTCAATCGCAACAAGCGCTGCGTCACGCTCGACCTCAAGGCCGCCGCCGACCTGGCCGTGCTGCGGCGGCTGCTGGCCGTCGCTGATGTGCTGGTGGAGAACTTCCGGCCCGGCAAGCTCGAAGCGCTCGGGCTGGTGCCCGACGAGCTGATCGCAGCCAACCCCAAGCTGGTGGTGGTGCGGCTGACTGGCTTCGGCCAGGACGGCCCGTACCGGGACCGCCCCGGGTTCGCCACGCTCGCCGAGGCCATGAGCGGCTTCGCCTCGATGAACGGCGAGGCCGACGGTGCGCCGCTGCTGCCGCCGGTGGCGCTCACCGACGAGATCGCCGGCCTGGCCGGAGCGTTCGCGGCGATGGTTGCCCTGCGCAGCGGCGTCGGCCAGGTGGTCGACGTCAACCTGCTCGAGTCGATGTCGCAGGCGATGGGCCCGCTCATGACCGCATGGCACACCGAGGGCTACCTGCAGCCCCGCCTCGGATCGGGCATCCCCTACAGCGTTCCCCGCGGCACCTACCAGGCGTCCGACGGCGGATGGCTGGCCGTCAGCAGCTCCACCGACTCGGTGGCGGCTCGGGTCATGGAGATGATCGGCATCGGCGACGACGCGCGATTCACCACCTTCGAGGGCCGCATGGCCCACCGCGCCGAGCTCGACGAGGCCATGGCCGACTGGGTGTCGCAGCGCACGCTCGCCGAAGCAGTCGAGGCATTCGAGAACGCTCAGGCCGCCGCGGCACCGGTCCTCGACATGAGCCAGCTAGCAGACGACCCCCACGCCAAAGCCCGCGAGGTGTTCGTGGAAGTGGACGGGCTCATGCAGCAGAACGTGATCGCCCGCCTCAGCGCTACACCCGGTCACGTCCGCTGGACCGGCCGCAAAGAAGGCGCCGACAACGACTCCCTGGCCGACATCCCCGACATCCCAGACACCGCCGACCCCTGGCCCGACCCCTGATCAGCCGTCGGGCGAAATAGGCGCCACACCCTTCAGCTTCAACAGCACCCAGCGCCCGGCCTTCATCAGCGGGTACGTGAAGCGCGAGATCAGCGGCGAGCTGAACGCCAGCCGGTTGAACTTGTTGAAAGCACCATGATCCGTCGACAGCAGCGCGAGCACGTGCAGCGCTTCATGACCGACGTAGTGCCGGTCGCCGATCTTCACCACCATCCCGTCATTCAGATCGTGCGGCAGCCGCCGGACCTCGTCGACGATCGGGCCGCCCTGGCGTGCGTCCACCAGCACGAACTCGCCGACAGATTGCCGCAGCCGCAGGTACTGGGCGTAGTTGTTGCACATCGGGCACTCGCCGTCGTACACGAGCCAGACCCGCTCGGTCTGCTGCGGCCGTTGCGACCGCTGCCGGCGCTTCATGATGCGGAACGGTAGGCCCACGATCGGCAGCGACCGAACGGTCCCCGACAGCGAGAACCGGTCAGGGGCAAGCGGCGACAGCAGCAGAAACAAGCCCACCATCACGATGTTGAGGGAAAACGAGATGTTCATGAGCAGATCGCTCGTGATGTGGAACAGCATCAGGACAGCGCCGATCGGCCGGTGCAGATGAGGCCGGAACACCACCAGCAGCGCAAAGATCTCGATGTAGAGCGTCAGCCACCACATCGACTGCGCCAGCCAGTTGTGCTGCGCCACGAACGGCAGCAGCAGCGGAATCTCGTCGGCCTCGGCGAGCAACCGGTCCAGCAGGATGCGCGTCAGGGCATCTGACGAGAACAGCTCGAGCCGGCCGTACCAGATCTTCCAGATGCCCGACAAGGTGTACGACAGCAAGATGACGCTTTGCGCCAGCCACAAGGACGTGAGGCACCGCCGCACGCTGTTCCGCTCGTGGAGCTGGCGATGCCGACGGCCCGGCAGGAACAGCAGCGCGAAGCCGACCAGCAGCAGCACAGGGACGCCGTGGTTGATGGAGCCGTACGAATTCCGTATCGCAACGTGCACGAACAGGTGCAGGAACGCACCGAACCGCAAGACGAAGGTGCCCGGGGCCGCCGCTGCCCCGAGGGCGAACAGCAGACCGGCTGCCGTGAGCGCGATCTCGTAGCCGAGCCAATCCGTTCCCACGAGCTGCTCCGCCAGCCTGATAGGCCACAGCGGCGCGGTCGGAGGACCGCCGGAGTACGCATCGCCGAACGGGTAGTGACCCGTGCCGACGAGGTAGGCAAGGAACACGTAGTAGAAGCGGCTCAGCAGCACCACGTTGTTCGCACTGCGCGTCAGTTCGGCGGGAGTTCGATGCTCGGCGGTGTCGACGCTGAGCATCCCCCTGCGGACTTGTCGCAAGCCCTGCCGGATTCGCAGCGACATGGCTCAGCCGCCGTCCAGCGTGGCGTCGAGACGGCCCGTGCGGGTATTCCACTGGGCGATGACTTCGCTGGGTCGGAAGAAATCCGTCCTGGTCAACCGTCCGTCGGCGAAATCGTCGATGTTGTCCTGCAGCTCATGCAGGTCGACGTCGGCCTTGACGATGCTGAAATCGATGCTGCGCTCGCCGAGTGCCCGCTCGATGATCGGGTACAGCACGTCGGTGACATCCTCTTCGCAGCCACGGTCCTTTGCACACGCGATCGCGACGCGTCGCAGCGCCTTCCAGTCGCGGACGTCGTCGCTCGGGATCAGGTAATAGGTCTCTGCGGGCGGCTCGCCGTCGATCGCGTCGATGACGAGGCCGTACTCGAACGATTCCCAATCGGGAATGTGGGTGAAGAGCTTCCACTTGAAGAAGGGGAAGACCTCGACGTGCTCGGACTCGAGCACGGAATTCAGCGGGATCATGGCGATGTACAGCACGATGAAGCCCGGTACAAGCAGCTTCCACAGACGGCGGCGCTTGGTGCGTGCGGCGGTGCCCGTCACAGGATCCTCACGTCTCCGAAAGGGGCTGTCGTCGGCGATGCGTGCACGACATGAGCGTGGTGCGTGCTTCAGCCGGTGCCGGCGCGTGACTGCTCGGCCAGTCCGGCGATGTCGGCCATGATCGCGGCCAGCTCGAAGTCCTTCGGGGTGTAGACCGCAGCCACCCCGGCGTCTCGCAGCGCCTGATGGTCCGCGGGCGGGATGATGCCGCCGACCACCACCGGAGCGCTCACGCCTTCAGCGTTGAGGCACGCCAGCACCTCGGGCACCAGCTCCAGGTGCGACCCCGACAGGATCGACAGGCCCACCACGTCCACGTCCTCGTCACGTGCCGTTGCGGCAATGTGGCTCGGGGTCAGCCGGATGCCCTCGTACACCACTTCCATGCCGGCGTCGCGCGCCGCGACCGCCACCTGCTCGGCGCCATTGGAATGTCCGTCGAGGCCCGGCTTGGCAACCAGCACCCTGGGCGGCCCGCCCTCCATCGCCGCGCACCGCTGGGCCACGGTTGCCAGTGCTGTTCCCTTCGACGCCCGCCCTGCAGCGCCGCCGCCCAAGCCAGTCGGTGCACGGAACTCGCCGAACACCTCGCGCAGCGCTTGGGCCCACTCGCCGGTCGTCACCCCGGCATGGGCGGCCTCGATGCTCGGCCCCATGATGTTCACATCGCCCGATGCGGCCACCCGCAGGTCGTCCAGGGCTGCGACGACCCGGTTCGAGTCGCGTGCGCTCCGCCAGCGTTCGAGATCGGCAACCAGCTCGGCTTCGACCTCGGGATCCACCCGCAGGATCGACTCATCGCCCTCGAGCGGCGACGGCGCCGTCTCGGTGAACTCGTTCACCCCCACCACGGTCAGCTCGCTGGCCTCGATCTGGCGCACCCGCTCGGTGTGGCTCGCCACCAGGCGCCGCTTCAGCTCGGTGATCGCGGCGAACGCGCCCCCCATCGCCAGCACCTCGTCCAGCTCAGCCTGCGCCGACTCCGCCAGCTCGGCCGTACGTCCCTCGACCACCACCGAGCCGTCGAAGATGTCGCCGTACTCCAGCAGGTCGGTCTCGTGCGCCAGCACCTGCTGGATCCGCAGCGACCACTGCTGGTCCCAGGGCCGCGGCAGCCCCAGCGCCTCGTTCCAGGCAGGCAGCTGCAGCGAGCGGGTCCTTGCCCGCTGCGACAGCGTCACGCCCAGGGCTTCGAGCGTGATCCGGGCCACGTTGTTCTCGGGCTGCGCCTCGGTGAGCCCGAGCGAGTTCACCTGCACGCCGTAGCGGAAGCGCCGCAGCTTGGGGTCGGCCACGCCGTAGCGCTCAGCGCAGATCTGGTCCCACATCTGGGTGAAGGCCCGCACCTTGCAGACCTCTTCGATGAACCGGATGCCCCCGTTCACGAAGAACGAGATGCTGCCCACCGCAGCGTCGAATCGCTCGGGGGGCACCTTGCCGCTGTCGCGCACCGCGTCGAGTACGTCGATCGCGGTGGCCAGCGCGTAGGCGATCTCCTGGGTGGGCGTTGCGCCGGCTTCCTGCAGGTGATAGCTGCACACGTTGATCGGGTTCCACTGCGGCACGTGCTGCGAGCAGTACGCCACTACGTCGACGGTGAGCCGGCGGCTGGCCTCGGGCGGGAAGATGAACGTGCCCCGGCTCAGGTACTCCTTCACGATGTCGTTCTGGGTGGTGCCCCGCAGCGCCTCGGCCGCCACCCCGGCGTTCTGTGCGTTGGCGATGTAGAGGCTCAGCAGCCAGGGCGCCGTGGCGTTGATGGTCATGGAGGTGTTCATGGCATCGGGCGGGATGCCGTCCATGAGCTGGGCCATGTGGCCCAAGTGGGTGACCGGCACGCCCACCTTGCCCACCTCGCCGCGCGCCATCGAGTGGTCGGGGTCGTAGCCGGTCTGCGTCGGCAGGTCGAACGCCACTGACAGCCCCGTTTGGCCCTTGGCCAGCATCGACCGGTAGAGCTCGTTGGAGGCCTGGGCGGTGGAGTGCCCCGAGTACGTGCGCATCAGCCACGGCCGCGAGCGTCCTGGAGAGTCGGAAGCCGTCACGGTCGTGAACGCTACGGCCCCTCAGAGCCTTCCCGTGTTGCCCGCTCTTGTTCCCAGTCTTCATGTGATCGGGCTCACGGGCCGCTCGGGCCCGGGGCCCGGGCTCAGCCGTCGAGCATGCGGAAGACCATCGGGCGCAGCCAGATCTCAGGCAGCGGCCGCGTGATGGCTTCGGCCAGCAGCTCCAGGTAGGCCGCACGCTCGACCTCCACGGCACCGAGCCCGGCCAGGTGCGGTGTGTTCCATTGCACGTCCAGCAGCGCGCCGCCGGTCACCTTGAGCGCATCCACCAGCGCCACGAGGGCGACCTTGGAGGCATCGGTCTCGGTGTGGAACATCGACTCGCCGGCAAAGAAGGCGCCCACGGCCACGCCGTACAGGCCGCCCACCAGCTCGTCGTCGAGCCAGGTCTCCACGCTGTGGGCCCACCCGAGCTCGTGGAGCTGCAGGTAGGCGTTGTGCATGTCGTCGCTGATCCAGCCGTGCGGGCGGGCGGGATCGGCGCACGACTCCAGCACCTGCTCGAAGGCGGTGTCGATGCGGATGTCGAACCGTCGGCAGGCTCGCCGCAGCGAGCGGCTCACCCGCAGGTAGCTGAGCGGCAGGATGCCTCGCGGGTCGGGCGACCACCAGCCGACGGTGTCGCCCAGCGGCATGGGAAACAGCCCTGCCCGGTAGGCACCGAGCAGCGTGCCCGCCTCGAGGTCGGCGCCCGCACCGACGAGACCGTTCTCGTCTGCGGTCGACGCGGGAGGGAATGACCATCCCGACTCGGGCGGCTCCGTGGGGCCGTCTTCTGACTGGCGCTGCATCGGAGCGAGCCTACGCCTGATCGGTTCGACGCGTTGGGCCCGCCGCCCCGCGCGGGTTAGAGGCTGCGCGGCTAGTTGAACCTTCTCGTTGTCGCACCTATTGCTTCCCGCTCTTGTTCGCTGCGCTCACGGGCCGCTCGGGCCCCGGCTTCGCCTATCGGCTCAGCCTCAGCTACGCGCATCGGTGTATGCGTCGATCTGAGCTTGGCTGGCTTCGCTGACGGTCACGCTCTTGACCACGACATCCTGGACCGGCACGTCGCCTGCGCCGGTAGCGACGCCTTCGATCTCCATCACGACATCCATGCCCTCGACAACATGGCCGAGCGGCGAGTACAGCGGCGGCAAGCCGGCGCCGTTGGGGCCGGTGATCACGAAGAACTGCGAGCCGTTAGTGGCCGGATTGCCCCGGTTGGCCATGGCCACCGATCCGATCCGGTACCAGTCGTCCGCAGGCGGGAAGGCACCGGTGAACTGGTAGCCGGGCCCGCCGCGGCCGAAGTCGAGCTGCACATCGCCGCCCTGGATCACGAAGTCGGAGATGATCCGGTGGAACAGCGTGCCGTCGAATGCGCCCCAGCGGCCCAGCACCACGAAATTGTTGACGCTGTCGATGTCGAGTGCCGGGTTGAGCAGCATCGTGAAGCTGCCCATGTTCGTGTCGAAGGCCGCGGCGTACATGGTGTCGGGATCGATGCAAAGCGGCGGCGGGGCGTCGAACTGGTTGAGCGGCCCATCGCTGCCGTCCTCCGCAGGACACGACGTCGGGTCCGGCGCAGCCGCCTCATCGGGACCGCTGTCGGCCTCAGACTCGGCCGCAGCCTCAGTAACCGGCGCCGCTTCGTCGCCCGGCTCATCAGTCTCAAACGAAGTGACCTCAGTCGCCTCAGCCTCAGCAGCGACCGCAGCATCGCCGCCATCGTCACTGTCGTCCCCGCTGAAGTAGCTCCAAAGGAAGATCGCAAGCAGCACGGCCGCCGCGATGATCACCACGCGCAACACCTTGCGAGTAGTGCTCGAACGCTTCTTCGCGCGTTCCGCTTCGGCAACCGCCCGCATCCGGTTCTCGCGCTGCCGCTGTCGCTTCTCGCTGCTCATAAGTGCCCCTGAGATGTGCCGGCGGTCACACTACCGACGCCTAGATAGCACCCCGGGCAAACACACAGAGCAACGAGGGGTGGGCGGGGGCAGGTGTGCCCGCGCGCAGTTCGCAGCGCCAAAGCCCATCCACCCTGCAGCGGGCGGCGCTGCGCTTGTCTGAAGCACGGGTGCGCCTGCCCCCGCCCACCCCGGACGCACGCACAGGCCGCGTCTGCCCCCGTCCACCCCGGAAGCATCCTCCACCCCGAACCCACCTGATCAGAAAGCGCCCGCAAGCCCCCCCGATACCCTCGCCCAACGTGCCCCTAGTCGTGCAGAAGTTCGGCGGAACGTCAATCGCCAGCGCGGCGCGCATGCGCGAGGTAGCCGACCACGTAAAGCACTGCCGCACCCGCGGCGACGAGATTGTGCTCGTCGTCAGCGCCATGGGCTCCGAAACCGACGAGCTCATCGCGCTGGCCACCCAGATCACCGACGAGCCGTCGGGCCGCGAACTCGACATGCTCATCACCGCGGGCGAGCGCAAGGCCATCGCGCTGATGTGCATGGCGCTGCATGACGTGGGCGTGCCGGCCGACTCGTTCACCGGCAGCCAGGCGGGCTTTCTCACCGACACGAACCACCGCAACGCCAAGATCCTGTCGGTCACGCCCAAGCGGGTGACCGAGTCGCTCGAAGCCGGTCGCGTCGCTGTCGTCGCCGGCGCGCAGGGCGTGTCGACCGACAACGACGTGACGTTCCTGGGACGCGGCGGGTCAGACACCACGGCCGTCGCCCTGGCGCACGGCCTCGGCGCCGACGCCTGCGAGCTCTACACCGATGTGTCGGGAGTGTTCACCACCGATCCACGGGTGTGCCCCACTGCTCGCAAGATTGCGCGTATCGGGTTCGATGAGCTGCTCGAGATGACTGCGATGGGCTGCCCCAAGCCGGCCGCCCGCTCGGTCGAGGTTGCCCGCACGTATGGCGTTCCCCTGCACGTGCGCTCGGCATTCACGTGGGAACCGGGAACATGGGTCGTCGAGGGGGAGTCAGGCATGGACGCGAGGGAAATGGAAAAGCCGATCGTGACCGGCATCGTGCCGGACACATCGCAGGCCAAGGTGACGCTGGTCGGCGTCCGCGACGAGCCCGGCATCGCCGCCAAGGTGTTCCGCACGCTCGCTGACGCTGCGGTCGTGGTTGACATGATCGTGCAGAACGTGGGCGGCCACGATCGCACCGACATCTCGTTCACGGTTCCCGCGGAGAGCGCCGATGAGGTACGCGGAATCTGCGAGGGAATGGTGGACACGGTGGGCTTCTCGTCGACGAACACCGATGTCGGCATCGCCCGGGTGTCGCTCGTCGGCGCCGGCATGGCCAGCCACCCCGGCGTGGCCGCCACCATGTTCGAGACGCTGGCATCCCAGCACATCAACATCGAGATGATCTCCACCTCGCCAATCCGCATCTCCTGCGTAGTAGCCGAAGCAGACGTAGACCGAGCCACCGTCGCCCTGCACACAGCCTTCGGCCTCGACTGAAATTCACAGAAGAACGCCAAGGGCTGCCCGGCAGCTCTGACTCCCCGAGAGTAGGAATCGTTGGGGCCAACGGCCAGGTAGGCGATGTGATGCGGTCGGTGCTGCTTGGGCGGGTTGTCGAGTTGCTGGCCGATGCGCCGGGCGTGGAGCTGGCCGAGGTGCTGACGCCGTTGTAGGCGGCGGGCCGCTTGCGCGAGGCTGCGCGGTGCCGGTTCGGCGTCGGTGTCCACTGGCAGGGCACGCGTTTCTGATGCGCGATATATGTTCGTATAGTACCTGACCCGGACAGGCCCCGCAACCCGGCCGCGCACCTGCCGGGCGCTGAGCGGGCGCGGCCACGGCCGAGAGCCCCAAACCCCCATGACTGCTGGGCTTCCGCCTCTCGTGCCCCTCTGGGCGCGTCCATTCGTCGACGGGCCCCAGATGTCGGTTGCTGTCCGATTCGGGCGTGCGCAAAACGAACGATTCGTGACCGCGCCGGCTGCACGGACGGCATCAGTTGCATGGGTTCCCCGTTGCAGCCGGCGCGGACACGGATCGCCCACATCCGCCCAGCACGCCCGGAGGCACCCACCCATGACCAAACGCACCCTCGCAGCGCTGTGCGCGCTGCTCGTCGCAGCGTCCACGCTCACCGCCGTAGCCGCGGCGCCCGCCGGCGCTCACGGCGTCACCGTGCGCCGCTGCGCGTATGACCCGTTCGCGGGAAATCAGTGCTGGAACGAGACGAGCTACAACCACCCTCACACGCCGGTCCAGCGAAACCTGACATGCGGTGAGGGGATGCTCGGCACCTACCCGAACTGCTACCCGGCCCCGTCCACCAACGAGAACCACGACCCCAACAACGACGACGACGGCAACGACGGCGGCGATGGAGGCGAAGGCACCAGCACCGACAACGACAGCGGCGACGGCGGTGATGACGACACGGGCAGCGACGACAACAAGCCCGACCCCAAGAACGCCGACGACGGAGGCAGCGACGACTCCAGCTCCGGCGAGGGCGGCTCCGATGACGTGTGCCCTGACGGGCAGACCGGCACGCCGCCGAACTGCACCGAGCCGAACAAGAACGGAAAGGGCGGCGGCTCAGGCTCGGGCAGCGGTTCGGGCCAGCGGCCCACGCAACGCGTGGTGAGGGACGCGCTGGCGAAGGGCTGGTCTTGGCTGAGCGGCGCTGTGAAATGGGTAGCCGACAACAACGCCGAGGTAACCGATGCCGAGGCGAAGGCCTGGGAGGCGCAATCGGAAGCCACCAAGAACGCCGCTGCGTCCGCCGCCAAGGGAGTGGCCGACGGGTTGGAAGCGTTCGTGAAGGATCTCAGCGAGTCCGAGCGGCAGCGCATCAACGCCAACATCCAGCAGGTCACTCCCGTGTTGCGTGCATGGCAGAACCTCAACCCCGCAGCGCAGGCCGCCGTCGGCGCCGCTGTGTGTTACGGGGCCGGCGGAGCTATCAGCGCCGGGAGTGCCGGAGCCTTGACTCCCGGCGGCGCTGCGTTTGCTACGGGATGTGGCGTGTTGGCGTACGGGTCCACCCAAGCGCCGCTGCCGCAGCTGATCCCGGAAGGGTGGACCCCGCCGAGCGATGACAGCGGCTCGGGCGGCTCCAGCCAGCAGCCGACGCCGGACCCGGACGATCCCGACGGCGACTACGACGGCGACGGCGAGACCACAGCCGAGGAAGCGCACGAGGCAGCCCTCAGATACGAGGCCGGGGAACTCACCGACGCGGAGTATTACCGGATCATCTACAAGTCCTGGTGCGACCGTGGCGACAGCTACTACTGCGGCAAGTGAGGCGGGAAACGACGATGACCGCCGCGAACTACCCTGACACCATGCGTACGAGCACATCGCCTAAGCCATCCTGGCGATTGTTAGTCGTGAAAGGGCTGAAAGGGCTACGCGCTCGCGACCGCTGCGAACGGCTGGTCTTCCTCGCTACCGGAGCACCTGCAGGAGCAGCATCCGCAGTGCTGGGGGGCCTAGCGATCGGCTGGACCCCGCTTCAACTCCCCGTGCTCCCTGTGTTCCTAGCGGCGACGGGAACGCTGGCGATCTACTGGCTGGCGGTTCTGCCGCTGCTGGCCCGCTGGCAGCAGCGGCGCGTTCTGAGCGTCGAGCGGGCCGCGCTCGGCAGAGCGCGGCCCGAGCCGCCAGCCGATCCGCGTCGTGTGGTGTACGGGTTTCGTGAGGCGGGCGCGTCGCGTGGCTGAGGCGGTAACGCGGTCGAGCTGGCGCACATGACCCCACGTGAAGGACCGCATGAACGACCCCAAAGTCGAAGGCGCCACCGGCGCGAACGCCAGCACCGCCCCCGTCGAGCCGGCCCGCAGCCGATCAACATCGGAGAAGAAGGATCCGCCCACCAGCATCGAGCACACCGTCGGCAGCACCTTCGCGCCCGCCCCGCGGCCCGCCCCCGGCGGCGTCACGGCCTCATCGATCAGCCCCTCCAGGCCCAGCCGATCCATCAGCGTGCCCGCCAGCAACAGACCCGCGTCCGCGACCAAAGACCCGTCGTCGAACACTGCCTCCACCCGATCCAGACCCTGCGTTATCGTGCTCACGGAGAGTTTCTCCCGACCTGGCATCACGCCGAACAATCCTCAACGGCAAAACGCCACGTCAGGAGGCCTTTCCGGCGGACACGAACCAACCCCAACCCCCACCGGTGGATCCGGGCTCAGTGCGTACCGGGGCGGGGCGTGATCCGTATGAGACGCAGCCCGTCGGCGATGATCGGGTGGGTGACCAAGAAAATGACGCGGATGTCACCGTGGTCGACGTAGCGGACGAGGTTGTTGGGTGCGGCCTCGGGGAGCGGTTGCCCAGGTCGTACCTCCAACGGCATCGCGGTGATGTGCAGAAGCGCCTCGTGTGCTGCGATCACTTCTGCGAGGCTGCGGCCGGTGCTCCATTCATTGAGTGGAGCGTCGATTTCGAACCAACGCCACCCGCTGGGGGCGTTCACCCCGTCGTGCGGAGCTCGGCGATGCGTTCCTGGAGTTCGGCCGCAGAGACCGGGTCGCCGTAGGTGAGACCTTGAGCGACACGTTCTTGGTGATCTGCCCATGCGCGACTGCATGCATCACGGATGGCGAGCGCTTCGAGCGCTTCGAGGTCGTCGCGGCCCGCGGGTGCTGGCATCCGCTGCTTGTAGGTGAAGTGGTCTCGACGTTGTTCGGAGCTGGTGACTGTGTTCATGGTCGATCCTGCGGTTCAGGCGGCGGTGGCGTCAGCGCACCGTACTGGGTCTCAAATTTCGCAACATTCTCGGAGATGGCTCGGGCGATGGCAAAGATCACAGAGGGCGGAATCTTCACTCTGGCGACGACCAGGCCCTCAACAGATTCGGAGTTGGGGCCGGTCGGTGAGTGCGGCAGCGCGGCAAAGTCGATTGTGAACTCATGTTCAGTGTGCCAGACCCCTGCAAAGTTCGCATATACGCCGCCAGGTGAGACATCGTCGTCGAGCCGAAAGGTGAGCTCCTGCGATGTCGGCTGGTCTGCCATGCGCGCACACTAGGCCGCCCCATCGTGGTGTGCAGCCGCGGGAGCACTCGAAGCGCCGACTGCATCGTCAAGTTTGCGGATCGGACTCGGACTGGATGGAAGAACACACAAGAGGAGGGGTGGGCGGGGGCAGGTGTGCCCGCGCGCAGTTCGCAGCGCCACAGCCCGTCCACCCTGCAGTGGGCGGCGCTGCGCTTGTTTGAAGCACGGGTGCGCCTGCCCCCGCCCACCCCAGTAATTCACAACAGACCGCTGAGAGTGCCTCGGTAGCCTCGGTTCCATGCGTGTAGGAATCGTTGGGGCCACCGGCCAGGTGGGCGGTGTGATGCGGGCTATTTTGGCCGAGCGAGCATTCCCGATCGACGAGCTGCGGCTCTTCGCGTCGGCCCGTTCGGCTGGCCGTACGCTGGGCTGGAACGGGTCTGAGATTGCCGTCGAGGATGCCGCCGGGGCCGACTTCGGCGGTCTCGACATTGCGCTGTTCTCGGCAGGCAAGACCACGTCGAAGGCCATCGCCGTGCGGGTTGCCGCCCAAGGCCCCACGGTGATCGACAACTCGTCTGCGTGGCGCATGGACCCCGACGTCCCGCTGGTGGTGCCCGAGGTGAACGCGAAAGAGGTGTTCAACGCGCCGAAGGGCATCATCGCCAATCCCAACTGCACGACGATGGCGGCGATGCCGGTGCTGGCGCCGCTGCATGCCGAAGCTGGCCTCGTGTCCATGGTGGCTGCCACCTACCAAGCCGTGTCCGGTGCTGGCCTGGCTGGTGTCGACGAACTCGACCAGGCGCTGGCCGCGACGAAGGAAGGTGCCGCAGCGCTCGCCTACGACGGTGACGCTGTCAGCCATCCTGCGCCGGACAAGTTCCCTGGGCCGATCGCCCACAACGTGCTGGCCCAGGCGGGCAGCTTCGTCGATGACGGCTCCGGCGAGACCGACGAGGAGCAGAAGCTCCGCTTCGAGAGCCGCAAGATCCTGGGCATTCCCGATCTGGCAGTGTCGGGCACATGCGTGCGGGTGCCGGTGTTCACCGGCCACTCGCTGTCGCTGAACCTGCGTTTTGAGCGAGCGATCTCGCCCGAGCGGGCAACGGAGCTGCTGGCCGAGGCGCCGGGCGTGGAACTGGCCGACGTGCCGACGCCGCTGCAAGCGGCAGGCCGCGATCCGTCCTATGTCGGCCGTATCCGCCGCGACCCCACCGTCGAGCACGGCTTGGCGCTGTTCGTGGCAGGAGACAATCTCCGCAAAGGCGCAGCGCTCAACGCTGTCCAGATAGCGGAGACCCTGGCTGCCGCCTAGCTCTTCCTGCCCGCCGGCCGCTGTCTCGGCGTTCGGCCGAGCGGCGATATTCGGCTCGGGCGGGCCGCTTGCGCGAGGCTGCGCGGTGCCGGTTCGGCGTCGGTGTCCACTGGCAGGGCACGCGTTTCTGATGCGCGATATATGTTCGTATAGTACCTGACCCGGACAGGCCCCGCAACCCGGCCGCGCACCTGCCGGGCGCTGAGCGGGCGCGGCCACGGCCGAGAGCCCCAAACCCCCATGACTGCTGGGCTTCCGCCTCTCGTGCCCCTCTGGGCGCGTCCATTCGTCGACGGGCCCCAGATGTCGGTTGCTGTCCGATTCGGGCGTGCGCAAAACGAACGATTCGTGACCGCGCCGGCTGCACGGACGGCATCAGTTGCATGGGTTCCCCGTTGCAGCCGGCGCGGACACGGATCGCCCACATCCGCCCAGCACGCCCGGAGGCACCCACCCATGACCAAACGCACCCTCGCAGCGCTGTGCGCGCTGCTCGTCGCAGCGTCCACGCTCACCGCCGTAGCCGCGGCGCCCGCCGGCGCTCACGGCGTCACCGTGCGCCGCTGCGCGTATGACCCGTTCGCGGGAAATCAGTGCTGGAACGAGACGAGCTACAACCACCCTCACACGCCGGTCCAGCGAAACCTGACATGCGGTGAGGGGATGCTCGGCACCTACCCG
Organism: Candidatus Poriferisodalis sp.; assembly: GCF_965219595.1. Lineage (NCBI taxonomy): Bacteria > Bacillati > Actinomycetota > Acidimicrobiia > Acidimicrobiales > Candidatus Poriferisodalaceae > Candidatus Poriferisodalis > Candidatus Poriferisodalis sp. The sequence goes on along the minus strand of NZ_OZ244781.1, from coordinate 1,033,442 downwards.
AACTGCTACCCGGCCCCGTCCACCAACGAGAACCACGACCCCAACAACGACGACGACGGCAACGACGGCGGCGATGGAGGCGAAGGCACCAGCACCGACAACGACAGCGGCGACGGCGGTGATGACGACACGGGCAGCGACGACAACAAGCCCGACCCCAAGAACGCCGACGACGGAGGCAGCGACGACTCCAGCTCCGGCGAGGGCGGCTCCGATGACGTGTGCCCTGACGGGCAGACCGGCACGCCGCCGAACTGCACCGAGCCGAACAAGAACGGAAAGGGCGGCGGCTCAGGCTCGGGCAGCGGTTCGGGCCAGCGGCCCACGCAACGCGTGGTGAGGGACGCGCTGGCGAAGGGCTGGTCTTGGCTGAGCGGCGCTGTGAAATGGGTAGCCGACAACAACGCCGAGGTAACCGATGCCGAGGCGAAGGCCTGGGAGGCGCAATCGGAAGCCACCAAGAACGCCGCTGCGTCCGCCGCCAAGGGAGTGGCCGACGGGTTGGAAGCGTTCGTGAAGGATCTCAGCGAGTCCGAGCGGCAGCGCATCAACGCCAACATCCAGCAGGTCACTCCCGTGTTGCGTGCATGGCAGAACCTCAACCCCGCAGCGCAGGCCGCCGTCGGCGCCGCTGTGTGTTACGGGGCCGGCGGAGCTATCAGCGCCGGGAGTGCCGGAGCCTTGACTCCCGGCGGCGCTGCGTTTGCTACGGGATGTGGCGTGTTGGCGTACGGGTCCACCCAAGCGCCGCTGCCGCAGCTGATCCCGGAAGGGTGGACCCCGCCGAGCGATGACAGCGGCTCGGGCGGCTCCAGCCAGCAGCCGACGCCGGACCCGGACGATCCCGACGGCGACTACGACGGCGACGGCGAGACCACAGCCGAGGAAGCGCACGAGGCAGCCCTCAGATACGAGGCCGGGGAACTCACCGACGCGGAGTATTACCGGATCATCTACAAGTCCTGGTGCGACCGTGGCGACAGCTACTACTGCGGCAAGTGAGGCGGGAAACGACGATGACCGCCGCGAACTACCCTGACACCATGCGTACGAGCACATCGCCTAAGCCATCCTGGCGATTGTTAGTCGTGAAAGGGCTGAAAGGGCTACGCGCTCGCGACCGCTGCGAACGGCTGGTCTTCCTCGCTACCGGAGCACCTGCAGGAGCAGCATCCGCAGTGCTGGGGGGCCTAGCGATCGGCTGGACCCCGCTTCAACTCCCCGTGCTCCCTGTGTTCCTAGCGGCGACGGGAACGCTGGCGATCTACTGGCTGGCGGTTCTGCCGCTGCTGGCCCGCTGGCAGCAGCGGCGCGTTCTGAGCGTCGAGCGGGCCGCGCTCGGCAGAGCGCGGCCCGAGCCGCCAGCCGATCCGCGTCGTGTGGTGTACGGGTTTCGTGAGGCGGGCGCGTCGCGTGGCTGAGGCGGTAACGCGGTCGAGCTGGCGCACATGACCCCACGTGAAGGACCGCATGAACGACCCCAAAGTCGAAGGCGCCACCGGCGCGAACGCCAGCACCGCCCCCGTCGAGCCGGCCCGCAGCCGATCAACATCGGAGAAGAAGGATCCGCCCACCAGCATCGAGCACACCGTCGGCAGCACCTTCGCGCCCGCCCCGCGGCCCGCCCCCGGCGGCGTCACGGCCTCATCGATCAGCCCCTCCAGGCCCAGCCGATCCATCAGCGTGCCCGCCAGCAACAGACCCGCGTCCGCGACCAAAGACCCGTCGTCGAACACTGCCTCCACCCGATCCAGACCCTGCGTTATCGTGCTCACGGAGAGTTTCTCCCGACCTGGCATCACGCCGAACAATCCTCAACGGCAAAACGCCACGTCAGGAGGCCTTTCCGGCGGACACGAACCAACCCCAACCCCCACCGGTGGATCCGGGCTCAGTGCGTACCGGGGCGGGGCGTGATCCGTATGAGACGCAGCCCGTCGGCGATGATCGGGTGGGTGACCAAGAAAATGACGCGGATGTCACCGTGGTCGACGTAGCGGACGAGGTTGTTGGGTGCGGCCTCGGGGAGCGGTTGCCCAGGTCGTACCTCCAACGGCATCGCGGTGATGTGCAGAAGCGCCTCGTGTGCTGCGATCACTTCTGCGAGGCTGCGGCCGGTGCTCCATTCATTGAGTGGAGCGTCGATTTCGAACCAACGCCACCCGCTGGGGGCGTTCACCCCGTCGTGCGGAGCTCGGCGATGCGTTCCTGGAGTTCGGCCGCAGAGACCGGGTCGCCGTAGGTGAGACCTTGAGCGACACGTTCTTGGTGATCTGCCCATGCGCGACTGCATGCATCACGGATGGCGAGCGCTTCGAGCGCTTCGAGGTCGTCGCGGCCCGCGGGTGCTGGCATCCGCTGCTTGTAGGTGAAGTGGTCTCGACGTTGTTCGGAGCTGGTGACTGTGTTCATGGTCGATCCTGCGGTTCAGGCGGCGGTGGCGTCAGCGCACCGTACTGGGTCTCAAATTTCGCAACATTCTCGGAGATGGCTCGGGCGATGGCAAAGATCACAGAGGGCGGAATCTTCACTCTGGCGACGACCAGGCCCTCAACAGATTCGGAGTTGGGGCCGGTCGGTGAGTGCGGCAGCGCGGCAAAGTCGATTGTGAACTCATGTTCAGTGTGCCAGACCCCTGCAAAGTTCGCATATACGCCGCCAGGTGAGACATCGTCGTCGAGCCGAAAGGTGAGCTCCTGCGATGTCGGCTGGTCTGCCATGCGCGCACACTAGGCCGCCCCATCGTGGTGTGCAGCCGCGGGAGCACTCGAAGCGCCGACTGCATCGTCAAGTTTGCGGATCGGACTCGGACTGGATGGAAGAACACACAAGAGGAGGGGTGGGCGGGGGCAGGTGTGCCCGCGCGCAGTTCGCAGCGCCACAGCCCGTCCACCCTGCAGTGGGCGGCGCTGCGCTTGTTTGAAGCACGGGTGCGCCTGCCCCCGCCCACCCCAGTAATTCACAACAGACCGCTGAGAGTGCCTCGGTAGCCTCGGTTCCATGCGTGTAGGAATCGTTGGGGCCACCGGCCAGGTGGGCGGTGTGATGCGGGCTATTTTGGCCGAGCGAGCATTCCCGATCGACGAGCTGCGGCTCTTCGCGTCGGCCCGTTCGGCTGGCCGTACGCTGGGCTGGAACGGGTCTGAGATTGCCGTCGAGGATGCCGCCGGGGCCGACTTCGGCGGTCTCGACATTGCGCTGTTCTCGGCAGGCAAGACCACGTCGAAGGCCATCGCCGTGCGGGTTGCCGCCCAAGGCCCCACGGTGATCGACAACTCGTCTGCGTGGCGCATGGACCCCGACGTCCCGCTGGTGGTGCCCGAGGTGAACGCGAAAGAGGTGTTCAACGCGCCGAAGGGCATCATCGCCAATCCCAACTGCACGACGATGGCGGCGATGCCGGTGCTGGCGCCGCTGCATGCCGAAGCTGGCCTCGTGTCCATGGTGGCTGCCACCTACCAAGCCGTGTCCGGTGCTGGCCTGGCTGGTGTCGACGAACTCGACCAGGCGCTGGCCGCGACGAAGGAAGGTGCCGCAGCGCTCGCCTACGACGGTGACGCTGTCAGCCATCCTGCGCCGGACAAGTTCCCTGGGCCGATCGCCCACAACGTGCTGGCCCAGGCGGGCAGCTTCGTCGATGACGGCTCCGGCGAGACCGACGAGGAGCAGAAGCTCCGCTTCGAGAGCCGCAAGATCCTGGGCATTCCCGATCTGGCAGTGTCGGGCACATGCGTGCGGGTGCCGGTGTTCACCGGCCACTCGCTGTCGCTGAACCTGCGTTTTGAGCGAGCGATCTCGCCCGAGCGGGCAACGGAGCTGCTGGCCGAGGCGCCGGGCGTGGAACTGGCCGACGTGCCGACGCCGCTGCAAGCGGCAGGCCGCGATCCGTCCTATGTCGGCCGTATCCGCCGCGACCCCACCGTCGAGCACGGCTTGGCGCTGTTCGTGGCAGGAGACAATCTCCGCAAAGGCGCAGCGCTCAACGCTGTCCAGATAGCGGAGACCCTGGCTGCCGCCTAGCTCTTCCTGCCCGCCGGCCGCTGTCTCGGCGTTCGGCCGAGCGGCGATATTCGGCTCGGGCGGGCCGCTTGCGCGAGGCTGCGCGGTGCCGGTTCGGCGTCGGTGTCCACTGGCAGGGCACGCGTTTCTGATGCGCGATATATGTTCGTATAGTACCTGACCCGGACAGGCCCCGCAACCCGGCCGCGCACCTGCCGGGCGCTGAGCGGGCGCGGCCACGGCCGAGAGCCCCAAACCCCCATGACTGCTGGGCTTCCGCCTCTCGTGCCCCTCTGGGCGCGTCCATTCGTCGACGGGCCCCAGATGTCGGTTGCTGTCCGATTCGGGCGTGCGCAAAACGAACGATTCGTGACCGCGCCGGCTGCACGGACGGCATCAGTTGCATGGGTTCCCCGTTGCAGCCGGCGCGGACACGGATCGCCCACATCCGCCCAGCACGCCCGGAGGCACCCACCCATGACCAAACGCACCCTCGCAGCGCTGTGCGCGCTGCTCGTCGCAGCGTCCACGCTCACCGCCGTAGCCGCGGCGCCCGCCGGCGCTCACGGCGTCACCGTGCGCCGCTGCGCGTATGACCCGTTCGCGGGAAATCAGTGCTGGAACGAGACGAGCTACAACCACCCTCACACGCCGGTCCAGCGAAACCTGACATGCGGTGAGGGGATGCTCGGCACCTACCCGAACTGCTACCCGGCCCCGTCCACCAACGAGAACCACGACCCCAACAACGACGACGACGGCAACGACGGCGGCGATGGAGGCGAAGGCACCAGCACCGACAACGACGACTCGGGCGGCAGCGACGACAACAGCGGCGGCGACGACTCCGGCGGTGGCGATGACTCCGGCTCCGACGACAGCAGCGGCTCCGACGAGGGCGGCAGCTCCGACGTGTGCCCTGACGGCCAGACCGGCACCCCGCCCAACTGCACCGAGCCGAACAAGAACGGAAAGGGCGGCGGCTCCGGCAGCGGCGGCTCCCGGGGGTAGCTCCACGACCACCAGCAACGATCCCTGCAGCGACTACACGGATGACCTGATCGCGGCGATCAACAAGAACAACGACGGCACCGGCACTATTTATTCGCTGCCCAAACAGCCGGCGCTGTGCACGAGTTCCGATTTGTTGGGCAAGCTCAAGGACCTCTACAAGAGTTACACAGACACCACCATTCGCGCTCTGCTCGCTGGGTTGGATGCGGCCGAAGATCTCAATGACCTACCGGGTGAGGCGGGCATTGCACTTGCCGAAGAGCTGGAACGGCGTTGGGACGAAGCGGACGGGCGCACGAAAGCGACGATTAAAGCTGTAGCGCTGGGCGCGCTTGGCGCCGCAGGATGCGCCGGTTTGGCCGCAGTGATCGTCAAGACAAGCGCAGCCTCGGCCGGCGCTGCTGCTCCGGGATGGGTCGCGTGGATCGCGTCATCGGCGGGCAAGAAAGCTCTAGCGAACACATGCGGCCTTGTCGTTACAGCAGCAGTTGCTTGGTATACGTATTCCGATTCCGACGACAGCGGTTCGGGCGGCTCCAGCCAGCAGCCGACGCCGGACCCGGACGATCCTGACGGCGACTACGACGGCGATGGCACGACCTCGCGTGACGAGCTGGCGAAGGCGGATCAGAAGCTCTGGGACGAGGAGATCACCCCCGAGGAATACATGCGGATTTGGTACAAGTACGCGTGCGATCAGGGCGATACGTCCTACTGCGGCAAGTGAGGCGGGAAACGACGATGAGCACCGCGAGCTACCCTGACACCATGAGTGCAGCGGCGGCATCGCCCGACCGACAGCAAGCGAAATCGGGGTGGGGCTTTCTGTTTTGGCTCATACCTGTGTTCGCTGCCGTATCGGGTCTGGTCACCTATTGGCTATCGCCCGGCCAACGGCTCGCGTTTTGGTTGCTATCGCTAGCGGCTTGCGTGTGCTTCAGCGTTGTGTCATGTCGGCGTTTTGTGAGGCAGCAGCGCCTCAGGGCTGAGGCGGTTTCGTCGGGCTGAGGCTCGGCGGCTGGTTGTTCGCTGGGAGCGGCCCGGCGTCGCCGGCTCGGGCAACGGTTCGGGCCAGCGGCCCACGCAACGCGTGGTGAGGGACGCACTGGCGAAGGGCTGGTCTTGGCTGAGCGGCGCTGTGAAATGGGTAGCCGACAACAACGCCGAGGTAACCGATGCCGAGGCGAAGGCCTGGGAGGCGCAATCGGAAGCCACCAAGAACGCCGCTGCGTCCGCCGCCAAGGGAGTGGTCAACGGGTTGGAGGCGTTCGTGAAGGATCTCAGCGAGTCCGAGCGGCAGCGCATCAACGCCAACATCCAGCAGGTCACTCCCGTGTTGCGTGCATGGCAGAACCTCAACCCCGCAGCGCAGGCCGCCATCGGTGGCGTGGTGTGTCACGGGGCTGGCGGAGCTATCGCCGTCGGGAGTGGCGGAGGCGCGATTGCCGGCGGCGCTGCGTTTGCTGGGGGATGTAGCGCGTTTGCGTACGCGTCCACCCAAGCGCCGCTGCCGCAGCTGATCCCGGAAGGGTGGACTCCGCCGAGCGATGACAGCGGCTCCGGCTCCGGCTCGGGCGGCTCCAGCCAACAGCCGACGCCGGACCCGAACGACCCCGACGGCGACGGCACGACCGAGCGCGAGGAACTGAAGAAGGCGGATCAGAAGCTCTGGGACGGAGAGATCACCGATGAGGAGTACACGCGGATTGTGCACAAGTTCTTCTGTGACAGCGGCGACAGCTACTACTGCAAGTGAGGCGGGAAACGACGATGAACGCCGCGAACTACACTGACACCCTGCGTGCGAACACATCGCCTAGGCTGCCTTGGCGATTGTTAATCGTGAAAGTGCTCGTGAAAAGGCTACCCCCTCGCGACCGCTGCGAACGGCTGGTCTTCTTCGCTGCCGGAGCACCGGCCGCAGCAGCTGCGGGAGTGCTGACGTGGCTAGCAATCGGCTGGGTCCCGTTTGAGCTTCCTGTGTTCCTAGCTGCGGCGGGAACGCTGGCGATTTACTGGCTGGCGGTTGTGCCGCTGCTGGCCCGCTGGCAGCAGCGGCGCGTTCTGAGCGTCGAGCCGGCCACGGTCGTCAGAGCGCGGCCCGAGCCGCCAGCCGATCCGCGTCGTGTGGTGTACGGGTTTCGTGAGGCGGGTGCGTCGTGTGGCTGAGGCGGTTTCGTCGGACTGACGTTCCGCTTGCACTCCGGGGCTGTTGCTGGTGGAGTGGTGAGTGCCCGTCGTGGGGACTGTCGGCGAGCGTTCGGTGTCGGGCGACTCAGACGGTTGGCCGCAGATGTCGTCTCTCAGGCATCGGGCGCCGATGTGGTGCCGCCGCTGCGATGGGCGGCGGCTGCTTGCTCGGCGGCGCGGTCGAGGTGCAGTGAGTGCAGAGCGAGGCCGACGGCGCGAGCAGTCCAGGGCCCAGCGGCGGGGGTGGCGCGGGGCCACTGCTCCGCAGTGAGCTTGTCGGCTATGGCGTGCTGGCTGAGGCCCTCGGCGGCGAGAGCCTCGGCTCGCGCGGCGGCAGCCCGCGTGGCGTCAGAGACAGGGCGACCGAGCCGTGCTCCGGTAGCGGCCTTCCTGGCGAGGGCATCGCGGGTGCGCTGGGCTGTCATGTCGCGTTCCATGCGGGCCATAGCGGCCATCACCGTGGCGACCATCAGGCCGGCGGGGGTGGTGGTGTCCACAGCGACATCGAGCATGACGACGTTCCATCTCTCGCGCTCGGCGCGGTCCAGCAGGCTCAGCACGTCAAGAGCGCTGCGGCCGAGACGGTCGAGCCGGCTCACTGCGAGCGTGTCGGCGGGGTCGTCGCCGTCTGCGAGACGGTTCAGCAGTGCGGACAGCACCGGGCGGGCGTCGGGCGCCAGCAACCCCGAGGCGCCGTCCTCGCTGTGGTGCTCAACCGTTCGGCCGCTGACTGCTGCCCAAGCGTCCACAGCGTCGTGCTGGGCATCCAAGCCGAAGCCGCTTCGGCCCTGTTCTGAGGTAGAGCAGCGGGCGTAGCTGAGCACCACCCCAGCGATTGATTCACTGGCCTGCCCGGGAGTGCCTTGAGGAGAGCTGGCCGCCCGCATCGCGAGCGGCAATATATCATTATTCCGATATTTTATACACACTCAGATTCTGAGCATCAAGGCGAACGCGGATCGCGGCGAACTACGACCTCGGCACCTGGCACTTCGGGTTCGTCGTCAACGATCTCGGCCGGGAAGCCGGGTGCCGTGACGGTCTGCCCGGTGGCGTCCTCGAGCCGCCTGATGATGTTCGGCGACCATTCCCGGTCGCCATAGCGAGCGGCCCCGTCGGCGAACACGTCCACCAGCACCGGCGACAGCTCCAGCGGCAGACCGTGCTCAGCGGCGATGTCGGCGAACAGGCCGATGTCCTTGCACACCAGGTCCATGGTGAAGTTGATGTCGCGCGAGCCGTTCAGGATCACCTGGCTCTCGGTCTCGTGGACGAAGGAGTTGCCTGAGCTGATGCGAATGGCCTCGTAGGTGGTGGCCAGGTCCATGCCCGCCGCCTGTGAGGCGGCCAGGGCTTCGCACAGCGAGACCAGATTGGCGGTGGCCAGGTAGTTCGTCACCACCTTCAGGATCGATGCCGAGCCCAGTGGCCCAGTGTGCAGGACGCGCCGCCCCATGGTCACGAGCAGCGGCAGCATCGCCTCGAAGGTGTCGCGCTCGCCGCCGGCGAAGACCGAGATGTTGCCGGTGGCGGCCCGGTGGCAGCCGCCCGACACCGGGCAGTCGATGGCGACACCGCCCGCCGCCTCCACCAGCGCACCCAACCGGCGCACCTCATGGTGGTCGGTAGTGCTCATCTCAGCCCAGATCTTCGCCCCCGACCCCGTCGAGTCGGCAGATCGGCCCGAGCCAATTCCAGCCAGCACACCGTCAGGTGCCTCGAGCACCCCAGCAACAGCAGCAGGAGAAGGCAGGCAGGTGATCACCACATCGCAGCGTTCCGCAAGCTCAGCCCCCGACGCAGCCGTCGACGCACCGGCATCCAGAAACGGCGCCATCGCAGCCGGATCCAGATCGCGCACCACCAGCTCGACCCCGTTGCGCTGCAACGACCCAGCCAGCTTCCCCCCAACATTCCCCAACCCGATGAATCCCACACACCGAGCGGTGGCGGATCCGGAAAATACCTCTGCCATAACGCAAGTATCCGCCGCCCGCGACCCAAGTCGCGAACGCAGCGAAACTCTGCGCCATCAGTGGTCGAATGCGCAGGCAAAGCCTGCGCATTCTGTTGTCGCGAGCGAGGGGCGAAGCCTTCCTCGCTCGCACTAACCAGTCGGGCAGGCGGGATTTGAACCCACGACCTCTTCGTCCCGAACGAAGCGCGCTACCAACCTGCGCCACTGCCCGTATGCGACCGCCGCTGGCAAATCGCTCCGGCCGAAGCTACCGGTATGACACGCAGGAGCGCTACAGCAATACGAGCCGGTTCAGCCCGTGCTCGCGGCATCCCGCTGCAGCAGTTCCTGAGCAGTGCGCCGCAGCAGCAGCGGGTTGAGCGGTTTGACCAGCCACGCATCGGCTTCGGAGCGCCGGGCCAGGAAGGTGTCGGCTTCGCGGTCGGCCAGCATCAGCACCGGCACCCGCGGCAGCCGACCCATGCCCGACTCCAGGCGCAGGTCGAGGCAGGTGGCCATGCCGCCCATGTTCCCGATCTGGAAGTCGAGGATCACCAGGTCCGGGGTGCTCGCCTTCACTGCAGGCCGCACGTCGTGGCCCGATCGCACCACCCGAAACGTCACCTCGGGGGCGGAGAGCGCCGCGGCTACCTCTTCGACGACCCAGTCGGCGTCGGTGGCCAGCAGCACGTCGGTCACGGTGGGGCAGCGTAATGGGGCTGACCGTGCCCGGCGTCGAGTCTGTGCAGCCGTTGGGGGTGTCCCGGATCGCGGCGACGCTTCTAGAGTTCGGGCGGCCGTCGATCCAAGGAGCCCGGGTGAACGTACGTCAGCACCGCCGCGGCTTCGCGCGCCTCGTGGCCGCAACGCTGCTGCTGGCGGCTGTGGTGGGCCTGGTCGCCGCGCCGGCATCTGCCCACGATGGGCTGGATCACGACCCGGCTGACGGCTCGCACGAGTCCGACACCCCGCAGATCGTGGGCGATGAGAGCCCGCGCCTGATCGTCGTGGTGGAGGTGAACGGGCTCATCGACCCGATCATGGCGTCGTACATCAAGCGCCAGCTCGTCACCGCCACCGGGCTCCACGCGGTCGGCGTGGTGCTGCAGGTCGACAGCGCCGGATCCACGCTCCACGACGATGAGCTGGTCGAACTGCTCGACAGCGTCCGGCTGGCGCACCTGCCGGTGGGCGTGTGGGTTGGCCCCAGCGGGGCGCAGGCGCTCGGCGGTGCCGCGCACTTGGTCACAGCAGCCGACTTCGCCGCGATCGCGCCCGGCGGCCGCATCGGCGATTTCACTGCAGTCGAGGGCCTCGTCCATGCTCATGGGTCTGGCGCTCGTGGAGTCGACAGGGGCAGTGTCCACAGCCATGAGGGCGACGGGCTTCACTCGGGCACGAGCGTCCGCTACTACGACGCCGACACGGCGATGGGTGCCGGCCTGACCCACAGCACGGCGCCGGTGATCGGCGAGTTCCTGTTCGCCATGTCCGACGAGGGTCTGCTGCCGCCGATCGGCCAGAACGTGACTGGCGACGACGGCGTGATCCGCCGGGCTCCGGCCGACGACGTGGTCGTGTCGTTCGTCAAGCTGCCGCTGCTCGACGGCCTGTTCCACACCGCTGCCAGCCCGGCGGTTGCCTACCTGCTGCTGCTGGCCGGCCTGTCGCTGCTGTTGCTCGACTTCTACACCGGCGGCATCGGCATCGCCGCCGTGGTCGCCGCGGTGTGCGGGCTGCTTGCCGCGTTCGGCCTGGGCACGCTCGACATCCGGTTGTGGGCGCTGGCGCTGCTCGTCGCCGGCTTCGTGGCGTTCGCGGTGGACATCCAGACCGGTGTGCCGCGCTTTTGGACAGCGGCGGGTGGGGCGGCCGTGCTGGCTGGCTCGCTGACGCTGTTCGGGCAGCACTCCATGAGCTGGATCCCGCTGCTGGTGGGCCTGGTGGGCGTCGGCGCCTTTGTGCTGTCGGGCCTGCCTGCGCTGGTCCGCACCCGCTACGGCACCGCCACCGTGGGGCGGGAGTGGCTGATCGGCGTGGAGGGCACCGCGGTGACCGACATCGATCCCGACGGGACCGTCGAAGTCCATGGCGCCCGGTGGCGGGCCCGCGTGAACCGTCTCACGCCGCTGCAGGCGGGCGAGCCGCTGCGCGTCAGCGGCCTGAGCGGCGTGGTGCTGGAAGTGGAGCCGCTCGAAGGTGCGGCCGTCGACTACCGCCAGATGCGCCGGGGCCCGAGCGGCCCCGTGAGCCCGCATCCAGTAGAGACTGGGAACAAGAGCGGGAAGTAACTGGCGGCTCGACGAGCTGCTGGATCCGTGTGCGGGTCTGGAAGAAACGGGCTGATTCGACGGTTTCCGAAACCGAATGAGGTTTCGTTTACCTCTTGTCAAGCGATTTTTCGTGATCTAGTGTCCCCTCCGACAAGGGGGACATATGAGCGCTCTGCTGGTCGATGAGTGGCAGGACAAGGCAGCCTGCAGAGGACCTCAGGCGGCGGTTTTCTTTCCGCCGCCCCGCACTGAGCGGCGCGACGAGAAAGCTGAGCGCGAATCCCGAGCCAAGGCCATCTGCGGCCAGTGCTCGGTGATCGACGACTGTCTCGACCATGCGCTCGACGTCGGTGAGGCGCATGGCATCTGGGGCGGCCGCAACGAGATCGAGCGCCGCAACATGCTGCTGCTGCGCACGGACGCCAGCTAGCGCTCTCCCGCTTTATTCAGATACTTCGGGCAGCCGCGGCCCGGCGATGCGCAGATCCCCGCGCCGCCGCGTCACTCCTGTCCGGTCCAGATAGCCCACCAGCGGCAGCGCGTACTTCCGCGTGGTGCCGAGTTCTTCGCGGATCTCGGCCACAGTGATGCCGTCGGGCTGAGTGCTGAGCAGGCCGGCGATGCGCTCGGCTGCGGCATCCACGGCAGACGCCGCAAACCAGACTCCGTCCGCGTGCACGAGATCGCCGCGCGCTGCCAGTGCGAGGAGCTCCCGCTGGCTGACGCCGCTCGGTGCGGGCGGGGAGAAGGGCGCTGCGGCCAGTTCGGCGATGACCGGGTGGTCGGCGAGAACGTCGGCGGCTTCGGCCGGCCGGGCGCGCCCGGCCTCGATGGCGACGCCGTCGAGCGTGCCGATTGCCAGACGCTGGCGTTCGTCGAGCCCGGCCAGGTCCAAGCCGAGGGGACCGGCGCGCTCGATCTGTTCCCGAAGATCGTCCACCAGCGCTTCGACCAGTTGGGGTGGCGCCACCCAGCCGCCCAGCACCGGCTCCACCCGCTCGCCGGTCAGCCGCTCGAGCTGCGTCGCCTCGATCCACCCGCGCTCGGCGATCATGCGCTCGACGCGGGCGTCGGGCTGGGCCACGGCGGCCCGCAGCTGCGGATCGGGATCGAGCACTGTGCCGCCGCCGACGGTCTGGCCGCGGCCGAAGTCGCGCAGCACGAACCGGTCGCCCATCACGAGCGGCAGCGCGACCGGCAGGTGCAGCCGGGCGTAGCCGGTCGCGCCAGGGGCGATGCGCTCGGGCCCGAGCACGCGCAGCCGCACCGGCCACTCACCCGACCCCAGGTACAGCGCGTAGGCGCCCCGCCGGGTCACATCGCTGCCGAGGCTGCCGAGCACGGTCAGCTCCACGTCGACACCACGGGTGTGGTGCCACTGGTCGGATCGCACAAGGGCAATGCCACGGCCCAGTCCGTCGGCGTCGACGCCGGTGAGATTGAGCGCAACGCGGTGGCCCGGGCCGATGCGCTCGACTGCGGTGCTCTGGGTCTGGATCGCCCGCACCCGGGCCGCGCGGCCGCCGGGCGCCGTCCGCAGCTCGTCGCCGGCCGAGATGCTGCCGCCCGCGAGCGTGCCGGTCACGATCCGGCCCGCCCCGGTCGCGGCAAACGACCGGTCGATCCACAGGCGCGGCCGGTCACGGTCGGCTGCGGTGGGCGTGGCAGCACACAAATCGTCGAGCGCGCCGCGCAGCTCGTCGAGACCGGTGCCGTCGACGGCGTCGGTGGCCACCACCGGCGCGTGCTCCAAGAACGTGCCGTCGACGTGGTCGGCGATGTCGAGACGGGCCAGCTCGGCCAGCTCGTCGTCGACGAGGCCGATCTGGCTGAGCACCACCACGCCGTGCGAGATGCCGAGCAGCTCCAGGATCGCCAGGTGCTCGGCCGACTGCGGTTTCCAGCCTTCGGGTGCCGCCACCACGAACAGGGAGGCATCCACCGCCCCCACGCCGGCCAGCATGTTCTTCACGAACCGGATGTGCCCGGGCACGTCCACGAAGCTGACCTGCCGGCCCGACGGCAGCGTGCAGAACGCGAAACCGAGGTCGATGGTGAGCCCGCGTTCCTTCTCCTCGGCCAGCCGGTCAGGGTCGGTGCCAGTGAGGGCGCGCACCAGCGTCGACTTGCCGTGGTCCACGTGCCCCGCAGTGCCGACGATGTGCACGCTGCCAGCTTGCCCGATGCCGTGGTTCAGGCCTGCTCGCTGAGTGCTTGGCGGACTGCGGCCGCCACGACGGTGTCGTCGGCGGGATCGACCGTGCGCAGATCGATCACGGTGGTCTGCTCGTTGACGCGGGCGACGACCGGTGGGTCGAACGCCCGCAGCGCAGCTGCGTAGTCGCCGTCGAGTTCGATGCCCGCGGAGGGGATCTCCTGGCCCGGCAGCGACCCGGCACCGGCCAGCGCCGTCGTTCGCGACGGCCGGCCCACACCGAGCGCCTCGGCGCGCTGTGCCAGCTCATCGACCGGCACCCTGGCCATGCGCCAGAACGGGATCGCGTCGGCATCGCGGCGCAGGTACGCCAGAGCCACCGACTGCAATGCGTCGAGCACCAGCGATCCGGGCCGGAAGGCCCGCATCAGCGGGTGCGCCGCGCAGGCGGCGATCAGGTCGGCCCGGCCGCAGATGATCCCGGCCTGGGGGCCGCCCATCAGCTTGTCGCCTGAGAACGTGACCAGCGCCGCTCCCGCTGCCAGCGTCTGGCGGGCACCCGGCTCGCCGGCCAGCCAGTCGGGACGCTGCCCCAGCCAATCGCAGCGTTCATCCAGCAGTCCCGAGCCCAGGTCCGACACCACCGGCGGCCCGATGGTGGCCAGGTCTGCCACGCCGGCTTCCTCGGTGAAGCCGGTGATGCGGTAGTTGGACGGGTGCACCTTCAGCAGCAGCGCGATGTCATCCCGCTCGGCAGCGGCCCGGTAGTCGGCGGCCCGGGTGCGGTTGGTCGTGCCCACCTCCACGAGCCGTGCGCCCGACTGCTCCATCACCTCGGGCACCCGGAAGCCGCCGCCGATCTCCACCAGCTCGCCGCGCGACACGGCCACGCCGCGGTCACGGGCCAGGGCCGCCAGCACGAGCGTCACCGCGGCGGCGCAGTTGTTGACCACGAGCGCCGCCTCGGCGCCGGTCAGCGTCGCCAGCAGCAGCGACGCGTGCGTGGTGCGCGAACCGCGCCGGCCCGATGCCAGGTCGAATTCCAGGTTGCTGAACCGCACCGGCTGGTCGTCAGACTCCAGGTCAGGCAGTGCTCGACTGTGTTGATTCCCGAGCGGAGCTCGGCCGAGATTCGTGTGCAGCAACACGCCGGTGGCGTTCACCGCAGGCCCCAGCAGGCTGCGGCGCAGCCGGTGCGCTTCGTCGGCGGCCGAGTCGGGGTCGCCGGCGGCAATGGCCGCCCGGGCGGCGATGACCAGCAGCGGGTGCGGCAAGCCCACGTCCGCGATCCGCAGCGCCAGGTCGTTCACCGACGGCGGCCTCATCGCCCGGACACTACTGGCACCCCCTCATCGGCCCGGCGGTAGCGTCCCCGGGGCCGTGCCGACGTCGGGAGCCGCTGTGCCAGAACCTGCTGCGCCAGACACTGTTGCGCCCGACTCGCCCGCGCCGGTCGAGATTCCGCTCCGGCAGGCAGCCACGGTGATGCTCGTCCGCGACGGCGCCGGCGGGCTCGAGGTGTTCATGCTGCGGCGCAACCCGCGCAGCGAGTTCGTGCCCGGCCAGTTCGTGTTCCCCGGCGGCGCCGTGGACGCAGAAGACCGGGAGGACCCGGGCTTGGAATCGGTCTGCATCGGCCTCGACGACGCAACGGCATCGGCCCGGATCGACGTGGATCACGGCGGCCTCGCCTACTGGGTGGCCGCTGTCCGCGAGTGCTTCGAGGAGGCGGGCGTGCTGCTGGCCCGCAACGGCAGCGAGCACGTGTCGTTCGACGATGCCACGATGGCATCGAGGTTCGCCGCGCTGCGCCGCCAGGTCCACAGCGGCGACCTCCGCCTGGCGCAGATGTGTCTCGATGAAGGCCTCGTGCTCGAGCTCGACGACCTTCGCTACGTCAGCCACTGGATCACGCCAGTCGGCCCGACCCGCCGCTTCGACACCCGCTTCTTCATCGCCCACGTGCCCGACGGCCAGGAGCCGCTGCACGACGGCAGCGAAACGGTCGAGAGCACCTGGATCCGCCCCGCCGACGCCTTCGCTCAGCACGCCGACGGCACCTTCATGATGATCTTCCCCACCTACAAGAACCTCGAGCCGCTGCTCGACGTCGACACCGTCGCCGACCTCATGGCCTGGGCCGACGGCCTCGAAGACATCCCGGCCCTGCTCCCGGCAATAGCCGTCAGCCCCGATGGCGAGGTCTTGACGCTGCTGCCAGGCGACGAGGGCTACGACGAGGCGATGGCGAACCCGCCGCAGCCAGGCTCCATGCAGTAGCGGGTGAGCTAGCGGCGAGTGCCGAGCGTGACGGGGATGGGCCCGTCCATGCGGGCGGTGCAGGTACCCATGTCCACCGGTGGGCAGATTTCGGTCACCAGCAGCTCGGTGATCGCCTCGAACACCCCAGCCGCCGGCCCGCCGGCGCCATTGCCGGTCACCGGCTCGCCGGTGTCGCCGCCGGCAGACACGGCAGGCTCCAGCGGGATCGAGCCCAGCAGCGGTACGCCCAGATCGGCAGCGAGGCGCTCCCCGCCGCCCTCGCCGAAGAACGACCACCGCTGGCCGTCAGGTGCGGTGAACGCACCCATGTTCTCCACCACCCCCACGATCGGCATGTGGCTGCGGCGGGCCATGTCGGCCACGCGCACCGCCACCTTCTGCGCGCTCAGCGCCGGGGTGGTTACCACCAGCATCTCGGCCTGGGGCAGCAGGCGGGCGAGCGCCATCTGCACGTCGCCGGTGCCGGGTGGCATGTCGATGAGCAGGTAGTCGAGCTCGCCCCAGTCCACGTCGTGCAGGAACTGCTCCACGGCCTTGGCGAGCATGAGCCCCCGCCACATCAGGGCGGTTTCCTCGGTCTCCACCAGCAGCCCGGTGGAGACGACCTTCAGCAGGCCCTCGCCGGCTGGGCGCTCGTCGGGCACGATCTTGCCCCGCTCCTCGCCGTCGGCCGGGGGGCGGGCGCCGAGGCGACCCTCCATGCCGAGCATCCGGGGAATGCTGAACCCCCAGATGTCAGCGTCGAGCACGCCCACGACGAAGCCGCGTGCGGCCAGCGCCGCCGCCAGGTTCACCGTCACCGACGACTTGCCCACGCCGCCCTTGCCCGATGCCACGGCCAGCACCCGGGTGCTGGCGTGCACCTGCGTCGGCGCGGCGTTGTCGCGTGCAGTGCGCCGGGCTCGCTCCATCACCCGGGCCTTCTCGGCAGCGTTCAGTTCGTCCCAGTGCAGCCGCACGTTCTCGATGCCCGCCAATCCGGCCACCCGCGTCTCGCAGTCGCGCTTGATGGTGGCGCGCAGCGGGCAGCCGGCGGTGGTCAAGGCCACGGTCACGTGCCCGGTGGTGCCCTCGCGGTAAGCGTTGCGCACCATGCCCAGGTCGACGATGTTGTCGCCCAGCTCGGGATCCATGACGCCCCGCAGGATGGCGATCATCGCCTCGTCATTCGCCGGAGCATCGGTGGACGCGCTCACGGAGCGCAGGGTAATGGCGCTGTGCGCGGGCCCACGAGTCGGCGCATGCTGCGGCCCCTCCGCCGGGCTCGTCGAACAGCATCTGCGCACGGCGCTCGCCGGTGCAAAAGGGGCAGATGGCACTAGCATCGGTCGCAGAACCTTTGCCCATGTGGGGCTGATTCGGGAGTCGCTGTTGTGATCACCCTGACCGATACCGCCGCTGAGAAGGTCCACGAGCTCATCACGCAGGAGTTGTCCGAGGCCGGCGGCGAGACCGAGCTGGCGCTGCGCGTTGCCGTTCGGCCGGGCGGCTGCTCGGGCTTCAGCTACGAGATGTTCTTCGATTCCGAGGTGGCCAACGACGACATGTCCCAGGCCTATGGCGACGTCAAGGTCGTGTCCGATCCGATGAGCGCGCAGCTGCTCGAAGGCGCCACGCTCGACTTCAGCGACGGCTTGATGGGATCGGGCTTCGCGATCGACAACCCGAACGCGCAGCGCACCTGCGGCTGCGGCAACTCGTTCAGCTGAGCCACCCGGAAGCCAGACCAGAACTGCCCGAGCCTGAACCGGCCGGGCGATTGGCGCAGACCGGCGAATCACTCCAATTCACTGTCGACGGCCGCGCCGTCGAAGTTCCCGACGACGGAGACACCCTGCTCGGCGTGCTGCGCGACCGCCTCGGCATCGAGACGGTCCTCGACGGCTGCAGCCCACAGGGCCAATGCGGCTGCTGCACCGTGCTGGTCGACGACGCGCCCCGCGTTGCATGCGTCACCCCGGCACGCCGGGTAGCCGGGCGGCACGTCACCACTGCCGCCGGTCTGAGCCCCGACGAGCAGCAACGATGGTCCGACGCGTTCCTCGCCTGGGGCGCATCCCAATGCGGCTTCTGCACCCCCGGCATCGTCTGCCGGTTCGTCGGCCACGAACGCCGTGGCGCCGACCTCTCCGATCGCACCACGGTCGACAAGGCCCTGGCCGCACACCTCTGCCGCTGCACTGGCTGGCAAACCATCCGCGAAGCCGCCACCCACGCCGCCACGCCGTCCCAGGTTTCCGTGCGCGATGCCGTTGCCCCCGTCGCCGCACCCCGGTCCGCGGATGCGACCGAACGCGATCCCGAAGCAGCTGCCCACCGCGCGTCGATCGAGACCGACGGCCCCCAGCGATCCGTTCCGTCCAGCGTCCTCGGAGGGTTCGACTTCGGTGCCGACGGCGCCCCCCCAGGCACGCTGACCGCCATCACCGGACCGACCGGCAACTGGCACACCGCCGAGAGCCTCACCGAAGCCCGCCGCCAAGCCGGCAAAGTCCAAGGCCGCCGAACCACCCTCGAGCCCACCCCGCCCATCCAGATCCCCGACCCCCCGCCCGGCACCCAATGGGACGTTCAGCTCGCCACCTGCTGGACCGAACCCGCCTACCTAGAAACCGACGCCGCCTGGTGCGCCCCCGGCAACGAACCCTCCGACCCCCTAGCCAACGGAGGAGCCTTCGGCGGCAAGGCCGAGTCACCGGTGCGCGAAGAGGCAAGACAGCTCGCCACCAACCGCCACCAACCAGTCCGTGTCCTCTGGTCAAGAGAAGACACAGTCCGCCGCGGCCCCAAACGCCCACCCCTAGCAGCCGGCCTACAAACCGACGGCACCGGCATAATCCACATAGCCCGCACCCCCGGCGCAACACAAGTGCTGCAAGCGGTGCTACCGCACGCCGACATAGTCGAAGTCGACACTCCCGGTCCACCAACGTCAATGAACCTGCGCGCCGCAGTCTGGGCCGAAGCCCAAATGCTCGCCGCAGCCCTGAACCGCCTGCAAACCGGCGAATCACTCGAAGCAACCACCGCCACAGTCGAGGTCACATCGCTCGATGGCGCCACCGCACGAGCCACAGTCACCCCCGCTGGCATCGACGTGCACATCGACGCCGGCGACCCCCTCGACCAGGTCACCCTGCGCAGCTACATCATCGGTGCGAGCCACATGGCCTGGAGCTGGGTCACATCAGAGTCACTCACAGTCGACAACGAAGGCCAAGTCCAGGACTTGACGATCCGCAGCTTCGGAATAGCCCGCTCAGCCGACACCCCACCAATAAACGTCACGATCGAACCGTCGCAACAACCACCGGTTCCCGCAGGCAACGCAGTCTTCGCAGCAGTAGCAGCAGCCACCTGGATGAGCCGCGGAGCACCCGCCCAACTCCCCACGGGCCAATCGACGCCACTGCGCTAGCGTCACCCACCGATGGCTGAACCAGCAGAAGACAAACTCCGCCGCCTAGTAGCCGCAGAAAACGGCCTGTGCAGCTTCGTCTGCCTAGACAGCAGCGGAAGCCCACACGTATCCATCATCAACGCCGGCGTGATGGACAACCCAGTAACCGGCGAGACCAGCGTGGCCTGCGTCGTGCGCGCCAACGCCCGCAAGGCCCGCCTGCTGCGCAGCGACCCCCGCGCCGCAGTCGCCTTCCGCCACCGCTGGGACTGGGTGGCCGTCCACGGCACAGCACAGCTCATCGGCCAAGACGACCCGGCCGAGGGCGTCACCGACATTCCCGAGCTGCTGCGCGACGTGTTCCGCTCGGCCGGCGGCACCCACGAGGACTGGGACGAGTACGACCGGGTGATGGCCAAGGAGCGCCGCTTGGCCATTTTCGTCACCCTCGACCACATCACCTCCAACACCGGCACCATTTCCTGAACAACACAGGCTGACAGAACAGGGGCAGTTCCATGGCCGCACCCGTCGCTCACTATTCGAAGTGGTACCGAGCCGGTGACTTCGTGTTCGTCTCCGGCCAGATCGGCCTCGCAGACGGCGCGCTCGTCGAAGGCGTCGAATCTCAGGCCCGCGCCGTGCTCGCCAACGTCGTCGAGGCTCTCGAAGAAGCCGGCGGCACCCTCAACGACGTGGTCAAGTGCCTCGTGTTCATGACCGACATCGGCAACTTCTCGCTCATCAACTCGATCTACGCCGAAGCCTTCGGCGACCACCGCCCGGCGAGAAGCGCCATCGGCGTAGCCGCCCTCCCCCTCGGCGCCGAAGTAGAGATAGAAGCCATCGCCCACCTCCCCGAATAGTCACGCCGCACACCGCGCATCAGTACGCTGCGATCCATGGCCGGCGCCATAGTCATCGTGGTAGTGCTCCTGCTGAGCCCGTTCATCATCACGATCTCCCTGGCAGCAGTAGCAGCAGCCCTAGGCAAGCTCCTCACCGACGACGCCGAGCAGCGCCACGAAGGCAGCTCCCTCATCCAGACCAACGTCTGACGCCCAGACGAACGAGGGGTGGGCGAGGGCAATGGTGCCCGCGCGCAGTTATGAAGCGCCCCAAGGACATCCAGCGAGCGCACGAAGCGCTTCATCTGTTTGAAGCACGGGTGCCATGGCCCTCGTCCACCCCGGACGCAGGACAACTAGCGCCAGCGATACGTCCCGAGCCGGTACCCCACAGACCGAACGGTCTGGATCAGGTCCGCATTCTCCTCGCCCAGCTTCGCCCGCAAACGCCGCACATGAACGTCCACGGTCCGCGCCCCCCCGTAGTACTCGTACCCCCATACCTGGTTCAGCAGCGCCTCACGGGTGAACACCCGCCCCGGCTGCGACGCCAGGAAGCGCAGCAGCTCGTACTCCATGTAGGTGAGGTCGAGCGGGCGCTCGTCCACCACCGCCTCGTAGGTGTCGAGGTTGATGCGCAACGGCCCGTACTCGATGATCTCGGTCGACCCACCGTTCGATGTGGCGGCCAGGTGCGCCAGGCGGGCTTCGAGCTCGCGCGGGTGGAACGGGTCGAGGCAGAAATCGTCGAACATCTCGTCGCGCATGGTCAGCTCGTCGAGCGCGTTGCCGCGCACCAGCACCAGCACCGGCAGCGTGGCCGCGGCGTGCTCCCGCAGCGCCCTCGCCACCGCCCAGGCCACGTCGGTGCCACCCGCGCCGCCGGTGCCCCCGCTGTTCGCGCCATCGCTGTTCGGGTCGTCGCCGCCCAGCCGGATGATCGCTCCGGCCCAGCCCTCGGGCGGCGCGCCCGCCGTCACGTCGGCCGTGGTGGCCACCGGTTTCCAGGCGTAGCCGCCGAGGTCCAGGAACTGCGCCAGCTCGGTGCTGACAGCGGCGGGGTGAACGGCGTACATGAGTTCAACTTCACACGGCAGCGAAATAGTTGTCCAGTTCGAATTGGGTCACTTGCGTCTGGTACGACGACCATTCTCGCCGCTTGTTGCGCAGGAACCATCGGAACAGGTGCTGCCCGAGCGTTTCGGCTACGAGCGCGCTGCCCTCCATCTCGTCGAGCGCCTCGTCGAGCGAGGCCGGCAGATGATGCCCGTAGGCCGGCCCGCCGTGGTCGCTGTAGCCGGTAATGGACGGGGGAGTCTCGGGCGGCAGCTCATAACCCTCCTCGATGCCCTTCAACCCCGCCGCCAGGATGACGGCGAACGCCAGGTACGGGTTGCAGGCGGGGTCGGGCGCCCGGTACTCCACCCGCGTGGCCTCCTCGCCCTCGTTGCGCGTCGGCGGCACCCGGATGAGGGCCGCACGGTTGCTGCGGGCCCACGAGATCGCCACCGGCGCCTCGTACCCGGCGATCAGCCGCTTGTAGCTGTTGACGAGCTGGTTGGTGACGGCGGTGATCTCGCGGGCGTGGCTGAGCAGCCCGGCCACGAAGCCCCGTGCCACGTCGGACAGCCCGTCGGCTGAGTCGGAGTCGCTGAACGCGTTGCGCCCGTTTGCGAACAGCGACATGTGGGTGTGCATCCCCGAGCCCTGCACCCCGGCCAGCGGCTTGGGCATGAACGTGGCGTGCACGCCATGCTCGAAGGCGATCTCGCGCACCAGCAGCCGGAACGTCATCACGCTGTCGGCCATGGTGAGAGCGTCGGCGTAGCGCAGATCGATCTCATGCTGCGAGGGCGCGTCCTCATGGAACGAGTACTCGACTGGGATGCCCATGGTCTCCAGCGCGCTCAGCGTGCGGTGCCGGATGTCAGAAGCGATGTCGGCGGTGGTCAGGTCGAAGTAGCTGCCGGCGTCGAGCGGCACCGGCCGCCCGTCCACCCGGTCGGGCTCGAACAGGAAGTACTCCATCTCGGGCGCGACGTAGAACGTGTAGCCGGCGGCGCGCGCCCGGTCCATCACCCGCCGCAGCACACCTCTGGGGTCGCCGTCGAAGGGGGTGCCGTCGGCGCCGGTGATGTCGCAGAACATGCGGGCGGAAACTTCGTCGCTGCTGCTGCCGTTGCGAGCCGGCATGAGCTCGAACGTCTCGGGGTCGGGCAGGGCCACCATGTCGGCCTCGGCGATGCGGCTGAAGCCCTCGATGGACGACCCGTCGAACACCATGCCCTGCTCGAAGGCCGCCTCCAGTTCCGCCGGCGAGATGGCGAATGACTTGAGCTGCCCCGCCACGTCGGTGAACCACAGGCGGATCAGCCGCACACGCCGTTCGGTGACGCGGCGCAGCACGTAGTCCTGGGGTCGTTCCCGCTCCGGGATCGTCGGGCTTGGGATCGTCACAGTGGCCTTCCCCTTCCGGTCGGACGCTGCTGGCTGGGCACTGAGGGCTGGCTGCACCCGCAGCGGGGCGTATCCCCGCCACAGTGACCGGGCCAATGGCTGAACCCCCATTGTCGGCGCTGCACCGGTGCCCGATCTAGGGGTGGGAGCGAGCTTCACGCGCTGTTCACAATTGGGCAATGGCCCGGAAACCCTGGGTGGTTTGTATCGTGCGCACGGATGTTGGTGTCAGCCGCCAACCGGGCCAGCCGAGCGCGGGCCCGCAGGCCGCCCGGCTGGGCAATGCGGCTGACCCGATCCGCAGTTGACGTACATGCGAATCAGCGAAGGAGCATGCAGTGACCTACCGGGCCGAGTACATCTGGACTGACGGCACCGAGCCCACGGCCGAGGTTCGTTCCAAGACGAGAGTCTTGGCCGACGGCGACGAGCCGGGCATCTGGGGCTTCGACGGTTCGAGCACCAACCAGGCTGAAGGCAGCGACTCCGATGTCGTGCTGCAGCCGGTCTACACCTGCCCCGATCCGCTGCGGGGCGGCAACGACATCATGGTGATGTGCGAGACCTTCCTGCCCGAGACGATGGAGCCGCACCCCACCAACATGCGGGCCAAGACCCGGGCGATCCTCGACAAGTACGGCGATCAGGACTTCTGGTTCGGCCTCGAGCAGGAGTACACCATGCTCGATCCGGTCACGAAGTGGCCCTCGGGCTTCCCGCCCAACGGCTTCCCCGGCCCCCAAGGGCCGTACTACTGCGGCGTGGGCGCGTTGCGCATCCACGGTCGTGACGTCGTGGAGCAGCACACCACCTGGTGCATCGAGGCGGGCCTGAACATCTCGGGCACCAACGCCGAGGTCATGCCCGGCCAGTGGGAGTTCCAGATCGGCCCGGTCGACGCGCTCACCGTGGGCGACGAGATCTGGCTGGCCCGCTACCTGCTGTATCGCGCCGGCGAGGACCACGAGATCGAGGTCAGCCTGGCCGCCAAGCCCATGCAGGGCGACTGGAACGGTGCGGGCATGCACACCAACGTGTCCACCAAGGCGATGCGTGAGAACTACGACGCCGTCGTCAAGGCTGCCCAGTCGCTGGGTGCGCCGGGCAAGCCCGAGGAGCACATCGCCGGCTACGGCCACGGCATCGAGCTGCGCCTCACCGGCGAGCACGAGACCGAGCGCTACGACACGTTCAGCTACGGCGTGTCCGACCGCGGCGCCTCGGTGCGCATCCCCTGGCAGGTCCACCAGGACGGCAAGGGCTACATCGAGGATCGCCGGCCGAACGCCAACGCCGATCCCTATGTGGTGACCGCCCTGCTCAGCCAGACGATTGGCGAGGCGCTGGCCTAGCCAACCCGCAGACGCGCAGCGCTTGCCAGCGACACGCGCGCTCAGCGGTAGAAGTTCGTGATCGGCATGCGCCGGTCCTTGCCGAAGCTCTTGGCAGTGATGCGAGGACCGGGCGGCGACTGACGCCGCTTGTACTCGGCGATGTCGACCAGCCGCGTGATGCGGTGCACGACATCGGGGTCAGCCCCGTACTGATCCAGCATCTCGGCGGCGCTCAGGTCGCCTTCCACGTAGGCCTCCACCAGTGGGTCCAGCAGCTCATACGGCGGCAGGCTCTGGTCGTCGCGCTGGTCGGGCCGCAGCTCTGCTGAGGGCGGCTTGTCGATGCATGCCTGCGGGATGCGTTCGCCGTCGCCCTGGCGGTTGCGCCAGCGGCACAGCTCGTACACCAGCAGCTTGGGCACGTCGCGGATGACGGCGTACGCCCCGGCAGTGTCGCCGTACAGCGTCGTGTAGCCCACCGACGTCTCGGTCTTGTTGCCGGTGGTGAGCACCAGCCAGCCGAACCGGTTCGACAGCGCCATCAGCAGCACGCCCCGGATGCGACTCTGCAAGTTCTGATCGGTGAGGTCGGCCGCCGCGCTGTCGCGGGTCGAGCCAGCGTCAACCGGGCCAGCACCGGCCGATTCTTCGAGCATGCCGCCGAGGGCCGCGTGCGCTGGCTCGATAGGCACCGTGCGAAAGTCGATGCCCAGGTTCGCGGCCAGTTGGGCGGCGTCGGTTTGCGACCCCTCACTCGAATAGCGCGACGGCATCGACACGCCATGCACATGTTCCGGCCCGAGCGCATCAGCGGCGATGGCCGCCACCGCACTCGAATCGATGCCACCAGAAAGCCCCACCGCCACATCGGCGAACCCGTTCTTGCGCACGTAATCGCGCGTCGCCACCACCAACGCCTGCCACACCTCCTCCAACGGATCGGGCAGTGCTGCAACCACGCCGCCGCCAGCATCGTGCTCGCCCGCCAGGGGAACCTCGCACACGGCAACTTGTTCGGCGAAGGCCTCGAGCCGGCAGATCACCGTCCCGGACGCATCGGTCACAAACGAGTTGCCGTCAAAGACCAGCTCGTCCTGCCCGCCCACCTGGTTGACATAGACAACGGGAACCCCGAGCGCCGCGGCCCGCGTCCGCGCCACAGCCTCCCGGTCAGCCTGCTTGCCCCGCCGGTACGGCGACCCATTCAGGTTCACGAGCAGCTGAGCCCCCAGAGCAACCTGCGCCAGCGCCGGACTGGTATCGGCGTCGCCCCCCACGATCGAAGGCAGCCCACCATCGTCAGGAGAAGCATCCGCAGTGCGAGGCGGCCCCCACAAGTCCTCGCACACCGACACACCCACCGCCACGCCGTCGACAGTCAGCAATGGCCCAGCCTCAGTCCCCGGCACGAAGTAGCGCTGCTCATCAAACACGGCGTAGTTCGGCAACAGGTGCTTGCGAAACACCCCACGCACCGCCCCGCCCCAGCAAAGAGCAGCCGAGTTCCACAACCGCACCGGCCCACCAGCACCGCTGTCCTCCGGAAATCCCACCACCGCAGGCACCTCACCCGTGTGCTGCGCAATCCGCGCCAGCGCGGCAGCAGCCCCCTCCACAAACGCAGGCTTCAACAACAGATCCTCAGGCGGATACCCAGTAACAGTCAGCTCACTGAACACCACCACCCGCGCGCCATCAGCAACTGCAGAGTCATAGGCAGCCACGATCATCTCGGCGTTGCCCGCCAGATCGCCAAGACGCAGATTGAGCTGAGCCAGCCCCACACGCACTGACATCAGCTCACCCTACGCCCACCCCGCGCTAAGCACCCCAGGCGACTAGGGCGATGGGAGGGGCCAGGTGCCCGCGCGCAGTTTTGCGACGCCCCAGCGACCCCGCGCCCGCGCAAAGGCGTCGCAACTGTTTGAAGCACGGGTGCCTGGCCCCTCCCATCGACCGGGCGCGCGGCAAGGCACGGTCGCGCGGAGGCATCAGAGCAAGTGATAGGTACGCTCCCCCAAACCGGGGGAAGCAACAGCAAAACCCGGTAGCAGCAAGCGGGGGACGACCAGTCGAGGTGGCGCGGTGGCCAAAGAGAGGGTCGAACGTGACGAGGAGGATCTCGTCCGCCTGTACCTGACCGACATCGGCCAGTACCCCCTGCTGAACAAGGACGACGAAGTCCGCCTAGCCCAGCAGATCGAAAAGGGCATCGCTGCCAAGGAGCAGCTCGAATCTCCGCGCGAGATATCAGGTGCGCAGCGCCGCCGGCTCATGCGCACCCAGCGCGAGGGCGCCCGTGCCGAGCGCACGTTCGTGCAGTCGAACCTGCGGCTGGTGGTGTCGATCGCGAAGAAGTACCAGGCCTCGGGGCTGCCGCTGCTGGATCTCATCCAGGAGGGCAATTTGGGCCTGATGCACGCGGTCGAGAAGTTCGACTGGCGCAAGGGCTTCAAGTTCTCCACCTATGCCACGTGGTGGATCCGCCAGGCGATCACCCGCGGCATCGCCAACACCGGCCGCACGATCCGGCTGCCCGTGCATGCCGGCGACACGCTGGCACGCCTGCAGAAGGCCCGCTCCCGGCTCGAGCTGAAGTACGGCCGCCCGGCCACGCTGGGCGAGCTGGCGATCGAAGTCGACATGCCCGAGCAGAAGGTGACCGAGGCGCTGCGGTTCGCCGCCGAGCCGCTGTCGCTGTCGGAGCCGCTGCGCGAGGACAGCGATGCCGAGCTGGGCGATGTGGTCGAGGACCGGGCTGCCGAGTCGCCGTTCGAGGTGGCGGCCACCACGCTGCTGCCCAGCGAGATCACCCGGCTGCTGTCACCGCTGGATGAGCGCGAGCGCGAGATCCTCAAGCTTCGCTACGGCCTCGACCGGGGTGAGCCCCGCACGCTCGAGGAAGTCGGCGAGCACTTCCAGCTCACCCGCGAGCGCATCCGCCAGATCGAGGCCCGGGCGATGTCCAAGCTGCGCCACCCCAGCACCGACACCGGTGCCCGCGACCTGCTGTCTGTGTAGCGAAGAGGCTGAGCCCCGGGCCCAAGCGGCCCGCGAGCGAAGCGAACAAGAGCGGCAAGCGCAGGGCGAAGCCGTGGCCCGAGCGGCCCGTGAGCGAAGCGAACAAGAGCGGCTAGCAACCGGCGCGGCGAGAGCGCCGTCGCAATTGCGGCTAGGCGTCGGTCAGGCGTCGAACCACGATGACGATCAGAGCGCCGACGATCACGGCGAGCAACAGCTTTTTCATGGTGCAGCGTCCTCTGTGCGGGATGACTGAGCGAGATGTCTGTGCGGGATGACTGGGGTCACCGGCACAGCGAATGCTAGGCGCACATCTCCCGAATAACGCGCGCACGAAATGGCGGAGGTGGACGGGAATCGAACCCGCCGGACGGGGATCGCCCGTCCCGCCCGCTTTGAAGGCGGGGGAGCCCACCAGGCGCTCAGACACCTCCGCTCGTCATCTTTGCCCACGGTCGCAGTCCGCGCCAGCGATGGAACACAGCGCGCCAGCCGTCGGGCGCAGCGGGCCCGCCGGAAAACCAGTTGATCGCGCCCCTACGCATCGGCCAGAGTCAGTGCTCACGATGAATTTCATTTGTTGTCATGTATTCAGGAGCACCAATGATCTATGCCTATGTGGGTGCCAAGGGCGGCGTCGGCAACACCGTGACCGCCCTGCTCGCCGCCAGCAGTGCCAAGCGCGCCGGTCGTGATGTGGTTCTTGTCGATTTGACCGGCGATTTCGGCGTGGTGCTGGGCACGGCGCCTGATCTGCCGGGAATCGCCGAGTGGACGGCGGCGGAGGAACTGTCGCTGGGTGCAGCCTCGGCGCTCGCGGTGGATGTCGCGCCGGGCGTCAGCCTGCTGCCGCGTGGCAGCGGCGACATCGACGATGCCCGGCTGGGCACGCTGTGGTCGCTGCTCGCCGGCAAGCCGCGGGTCAACATCATCGATGCGGGGCGCGGCAGCGCAGCCCTCGAGCGGGTGGCGGGCCCGCGGGTGAGGCGTTTGCTCACGATGACCTGCTGCTACCAGGCGCTGCACCGCGCCCGTGGGCTCGTGGCCGGCGTCGACGACGTGATGGTGCTGACCGATACGCAGCGCGCGCTGGGCCTCGCCGACATCGAGGCCGCGCTGGGACGGCATGCCGATGCGGTCGTGGCCGTGGATCGCTCGATCTCGCGCTGGGCCGACGCCGGCCTGTTGCTGGACCGCTGCGCCAAGTCGGCGCGGTCGCTGGATGCGTTCCTGTGAGTCGCATCGCGCGTGCCGTTGTCCGCCACCCGGCGAGCCGGGCGCCGGCCGACCCGGCGTTCGTGGAGGAGATCCACGAACGATTCCTTCCGGCGCCCGCGCCGGCTGCCCGCGATGTCGCTGCCGCCGTCGAGGGCGCGGCGCCGCTGCTCGATCGCCATCACGCGGCCGATCTCGTATCCGAAGTACTGGCCCGCCTCGCGGGCATCGGGCCGCTGGCAGAGATCTGGGCCGATGACCAGGTGACCGAGGTGATGATCAACGGCCCCGGCCCGATCGTCATCGAGCGGCGCGGCGTATTGACCATGGCAGGCCGGATCAGCACCGCCGAGGTGCATCGCCTGGTCGAGTACTTGCTGGGGCCGACGGGGCGGCGCGTCGACCGTCGACTGCCCATGGTGGACGTGCGGCTCGACGACCGCACCCGCTGCCACATCGCCGTGCCGCCGGTAGCGGTCGACGGCCCGTACATCACGCTGCGCCGCTTTCCCGCGGGCACCCGCCGCCTCGACGAGCTGGCCGATCCCGGCTTCGCTGCCTGCCTCGACCGTCTGGTTGCCGAGCGGGCCAACCTGATCGTCTTCGGCCCCACCAGCACCGGCAAGACGTCGCTGCTGGCGAGCCTGCTCGCCACGGTGGCCGAGCGGGAGCGGCTGGTGGTGGTGGAGGAAGCCGCGGAGCTGCCCCGGCTCGGTGCCGGCACCGTGCGCCTCGAAGGCCAGCCGCCCAACGTCGACGGAGTCGGCGCGGTGACGATGGCCGAGCTGGTGGCAGCGGCGCTGCGGATGCGGCCCGACCGCCTGGTGATCGGCGAGGTGCGCGGCCCCGAAGCGGCGGCACTGCTGCAAGCGCTCACCACGGGTCATCGCGGCTCGCTGTCGACGTTGCATGCCGATGATCCCGCGCATGCGCTGTGGCGGCTCGAACAGCTCGCCCGCGGCGGCGGCGCGGTCGGCGATGTGGCCGCACACATCGCGTCGGTGCTCGACGGCCTGGTTCACATGAGCCGCGGCACGGCCGGCCGCCGGGCTGTCACCGCTATCTACGAAGTGCGCAACGACGGCTCGCTGGAACGAGCTGCAACGCCAGCGCCCCTGACAGCGGCCGTCTGATGCCCACGCCGTCAGCTCCGTGCGAAGACCCGACGCTGTCCTGCGGAGTGCAGCACCTCACTCGGCCCCCTTGGGAACTCGGTGCTGTGGCCCCGTGATGAGGCTGATCGTTTTGCTGGCCGGTGTGGGCGCTGTCACGTCGCCGGCGGCGCGCGATTGGCTGCGCCGGCGTCGAGACCGGCGTCGTGCTGCCATGGCGGTCGCGGCCCGTTCGGCAGGCATCGGCGACTTCTGCGCTGCCGTGTCGCGCGGCCTGGCAGGCGGCGACACGATGCTGCAGGCGCTGCGAGCCGCTGCCGACGGGCCCATGTGGGCACCGGTGGAACAGATCGCGGCCGAGCACGAGCGCGGGGTCACGCTGAGCCGTGCAGTACAGCGTTGGGCGGCGCGCGAGCAGACCTCGGAGGCAGCGCTGCTCTCCACGGCGGTCACGCTGGCCTCGGACCGGGTGGGCGCTCAGCCGCAGCTCTTCGATCATGTCGCCGCGACCGTCCGGGCACGTGCCGATATGGCCGCCGAGGCTGGGGTGCACGCGGCGCAGGCCCGTGCGTCGGTGTGGGTGGTGGCGGCGCTGCCGTGGGCGGTTGCGCTGGCCCTGCTCGCCGAGGGCGGTGCTGCTGCCCGGGTGCTCACCGCCACACCGCTGGGCTGGTTCTGCGCCGGCGGCGCGCTCCTGCTCGAACTGGCGGGCGTGTCATGGATGCGCGCCACCGTTGCGCGGGCACTGCGATGACCGCCGGTCTCGCTGCGGGGCTGCCGCCTGCTGGGTCGGCACCTGCCGGCTTCGTTGCTGCGCTCGCGGCCGCTGCGCCGGGCCCGGCCGGGCTGCTGGGCTCGCCGGTCGGCGCGCTGGTCGCCGACAGCGTTGTGCTGTCGAACCCGGTCGTCATCGGCGGCCTGGCAGCAGCGGCGGTGTGCTGGGGTGGCTACGTCACCCGTCCCGATCCCGGCCGTCGTCGTGTGCTGCAGCTCGCGGCACCTGAGTGGTCTGCCGGTGCCGCGTCCCGCAGCGGCCGGAGTGCCGCCGGCCTCACGACTCGCCGGCCTGCCGTCGGCACCGCCCGCGACGACCAGAGCGCCGCCAGCCTGTTGACGCGGTGGCTGCGGCGGCGCGACGTCCCGCATCCGGATCGTGTCGCCGCAGAGCTCGGCGCCGTCGTCGACGTGATGAACGTGGCCCTGACGTCCGGGCTGTCGATCATCGCCTCGCTGCAGCTAGCACTCGGTCATCTCGACGCGGCGAGTGCTCTCAAGCGCAGGCTGGCAGGGCAGGCCGCCTTCGAGCATCTCGACGAGACCTTGGAGGAGTTCGGGCAAACCTGCGGCCCGCGCGCCCGCGCCTTCGCTGCCGCGGTCACGGGTTCCATGCGCACCGGCATCCCGCTGGCGCCTGAGATGGATCGCCTTGGCCGGGAGCTGCGCGAGGACCGTCGCCGCAGGCTCGAGGGCAAGGTGCGCCGCTTGCCAGTGCTGCTGCTGTTCCCGCTCGTGCTGTGCGTGCTCCCGGCGCTCGGTCTGGTCGCCATCGTGCCCGTCCTCGTCGCGGCTTTCGACGGCTGACATGCCTCGCTTGCCACGGCACCGCGCAGCGCCGCAGATCACCAGGTCGATCTGGTCACCACAAGTTCCACGCTCACATCACCACAGCAACCCCAAGGAGTTCCTATGTCCGAACGCTCGACTGCCCATGCCGCAGGCCCTCACGCTCAGGTGCGCCGCACGCGCCGGCTAGACGCCGACCAGGCCGATGCGACCGTTGCGTCTGACCCAACCGAGGCCACCGACGAGGCCGGGCAGACCACGGCCGAGTACGCGTTGCTCACCGGCGCCATCGCACTGCTGGTCGCGGCAGTCACGGCTTGGGCCACCAGCACCGGCAAGATCGGCCGCCTGCTCGACGCGGTCTTCAACTACCTGACCAAGGCCATCTCCTGAACCGAAGCGCAGTGA
This sequence comes from Candidatus Poriferisodalis sp., assembly GCF_965219595.1. Classification (NCBI taxonomy): domain Bacteria; kingdom Bacillati; phylum Actinomycetota; class Acidimicrobiia; order Acidimicrobiales; family Candidatus Poriferisodalaceae; genus Candidatus Poriferisodalis; species Candidatus Poriferisodalis sp. The sequence continues at coordinate 1,002,213 of NZ_OZ244781.1, read as the reverse complement.
GGCGAACCATCCCGCTGGCTCGGCCTCCGAACTCGAGCATCGAGAGGCGCACTGTCTCGCTGGCTCGGCCTCCGGGCACACGCGCGGCGCAGGAACTTGGGCAGGCCACCGTCGAGCTGGCCCTGCTGCTGCCGTTCCTAGTGCTGCTGCTCATGTGCATCGTCCAGACGGCGCTGGTCGCGCGCGACGCGGTGCTCGTGTCGCATGCAGCCCGGGTGGGTGCGCGCATCGCCGCGGTGGAGCCGTCGATGGACGCCGTCCGCAAGGCCGTGGAGCATGCTGCTGCGCTCGATCCGGACCGGCTGGAAGTGGAGCGGCGAGTCGAGGCAGAACTGGTGCGCGTCACCGTGCGTTACCGCTCTGCAACAGAGGTTCCACTGGCCGGTGCGCTGGTCGGCGACGTCCATCTGACCGAGTCCGCGGCGATGCCCGACGAGCGCCTGCATCCCTGAGGCTGAGCCTCCGAAATTGCCGCTTGCGCATGTCACACCCATGGGGTTCAATGGCAAGTCACACACCTGTAATTACAGGTGAGCAATCTCGGCCGCCGATGAGCGCACCGGACACGGCCGCCGAGTTGGATTCGGGGAGGGCCCGTGGCATTCGCAACTGACGTAGCAGTCGAGCTACCAGCAGGGAACTGGTGGGACGAGGCCAATTGCCTCGGGGTCGATCCCGACCTGTTCTTTCCCGAGCGCGGGGCGAGCACCCGCGAGGCCAAGGCAGTCTGCCGCGGCTGCGTCGTCAGCGACGAATGCCTCGAATACGCACTCCAGAACAGCGAGAAGTTCGGCATCTGGGGCGGCATGAGCGAGCGGGAACGCCGCCGGGTACGCCGCCAGCGAGCCCTCACGAGGCGCGCCGCCGCCGGCTGAGGCCACGGGCCGCCGCGTCGTCGGCTGGCTGTTGGCCGACGGCAGAGCGAATGCAGTCGCCGGCTGACCTGACTCGGCTACCGGTCTGATCGGGCACTGGTACGCTCGCGAGCGTGATGGCCATAGCGCTCGGACCGCCCGAACTGCTGATCCTGCTCATCATTGTGCTCGTGCTGTTCGGAGGAGCCAAGCTGCCCAAGCTGGCGCGCTCGCTGGGCCAGGCTCAGCGCGAGTTCCGTGAGGGCGTGAACGACGAGGACAAGGCGGCCGGCGACAAGGCGTCTGGCGACAGCTCGTCAAGCGACTCCTGAGCCAACCGGAATTCCTCAGCCAGGCTCCTGAGCCCGGTCTCGGCTAGCCCGAGGCTCAGGCAGCGCGGGCGGTCTTGCTTGCCCGGCGGCGGTCCCGCAGGATCCGCCGACGCTGTCGCTCGGAGGTGCCGCCCCACACGCCGTGGGTGATGTTGTTGGCCAGTGCGTACTCGCGGCAGGCGTCGGCCACCGGGCATTGGGCGCACACCTTCTGAGCCACGATCACGCCGGCGCCGTCATTGGGGAAGAACACGTTGGGGTCGATGTCGGCGCACCTGCGGAACGCGACCCACTCCGCGGCCAGGCTCTCGGAGCCCTGAGACATCTGCGGCTCGTACACCGGATTGATCTGCAACATCACAAGAACCAACGCCCCAACCAGCCAACCGGTTCCCTGATTCGCCGACTCTCATCAAACTCTCAGGAAGCACGCCCGCCGCCTGCCCAGCGGGCGCGCGTCGGTACCCTTGCGCCACCGCAGACAAGGACCACCGTGACCGACATCGCCACCGAAGCCGAACAGCTCCCGCCTGAGGTCGGCATCCGCATCATCTACCTGGGCCCCGTCGCACCGCACTGGGAGATCGAGGGCATCTACGGCGACGAAGCAGCCGTCGACGAGTTCCGCCGCCGCACCAACGCACGCCTGCAGCTCCTGCCGCCCCACGACCCGCAATTCCGCCGCAACCGCGAGCGGGTCGTGCGCGACGCCGAGCGTGAGAACTACGAGCTCCATTGGGACCTCGGCATGCCCGAGGAAGAAGACGAATAGACGCGAACAGACGCGTTCACGGATTGTTCACGGCATCCGTTCCCGCCGTTCACCACGAACCCGCGAGGCTGTCACCGTCCGTTCGTAGCGTGCGCGTCCATGCGAAAGACCCCCTTGTCATCCCGCCGCGGCACGAAGCTGCTAGCGGCACTGCTCACCGCGTTTGCTCTGATCGCTGCTGCATGCGGCAGTGACGACGACTCGTCTGACGACGGCGCCGCCAGCGCTCCTGCGACGACAGCCGCAGCGGCGGCTCCCGCCGCGACCCAGGCCCCCGCGGACAACATGGCCGACGACATGTCGATCAGCGGTTCCATCGACGTCACCGGCTCCTCGACCGTCGAGCCCGTCACCAACCTGCTGGCTGAGGCCTTCTCCGAGCAACATCCCGACGTGGCGTTCTCGGTCGCAGGACCCGGCTCGGGCGACGGCCACAAGGCCGCAGCGGCCGGCGAAGTGCCCATCTGGAACAGCTCTCGCCAGATCAAGGACTCCGAGGCCGAAGACATCAACGCCGCCGGCATCGAGTTCATCGAGCTGCGCGTCGGCATCGACGGCATCTCGGTGATCACCGCCGCCAGCAACGATTCAGTCGACTGCCTCAACTTTGAAGACCTCTACAGCCTGGTCGGCATCGAGTCGACCGGATTCGACTCATGGGCAGATGCCAACAGCCTGAACGCCGAGCTCGGCGGCAGCGGTCCATTCGCCGACGGCGCGCTCGAGATCTTCGCTCCGGGCGAGGAGTCGGGCACCTTCGACAGCTTCATCGAGATCGCACTCGAGGACGTCTGGGAGCACCGGGTCGAAGAGGGCCACGCCGATGAGAACTTCGCCGTCCGTCCCGACTACAACGCTTCGGCCAACGACAACGTGATCATCGACGGCATCGCCGGCAACCAGCACAGCCTCGGCTGGGTGGGCTTCGCCTTCGCCGACGAGAACCGCGACAAGGTGAGACTGGTGGAGGTCGACGGCGGCGACGGCTGCGTGGCGCCCACGCCCGAGACCATCGCGTCGGCCGAGTTCCCGATCGCTCGTTTCCTCTACACCTACATCGACGCTGCGCAGGCCTCCGACCCCGCCATCAAGGCCTTCGTCGACTTCATGCTGAGCGACGAGGGGCAGACCTACGTGGTCGACGCCGGCTATGTCAACCTCGACCCTGCCGACCTCGAGCAGTCGCGCAGCAACTGGGCCAACCTGACCACCGGCAAGACGTTCTAGCCGCAGGCAGGCTGAACCCACCGATCCGGGAATCCCTCCCTCCCGCTGATGGTCCTCCTCAGGTGCCCTCTCGCTTGCGCCCACGCGCAGCGTTCGGGGTACCCGAGGGGGGCATCGGCGTGTTTCTAGAATGACACCGCCCATGCCACAGGACACCTCCGACCTGAGCGTCGCCGACTTGCGGACGTCGGCGAGCCGGCGGGCCTGGTCGGCCGGGGCGCGTTGGGCCTTCGCGCTGGCGGCGCTCGCCACGGTGCTGGTGAGCGCGCTCATCATCTGGACGGTGGCTTCTGGGGCGTGGACCTTCATCAGCCAGGTCGCCTGGGGCAGCCTCACCGAGATCGGCTGGTTCCCCCGCCGGGGCCTGTTCGACCTCAGCACGCTGCTGGTCAACTCGGTGCAGATCTCCGTCATCGCGATGCTGGTGGCGGTGCCGTCGGGCTTCGGCGCTGCGATCTACCTCTCCGAGTACGCGCATCCCAAGGTGCGCAAGGTGATGAAGCCCACCCTCGAGCTGCTGGCCAGCGTGCCCAGCGTGGTGCTCGGCGTGTTCGCCATCAGCTTCATCACGCCGTCGATCCTCAGCAACTTCTTCAGCGAGATCAACTTCTTCAACAAGCTGGCGGCGGGCATCGCGGTGGGCCTGCTGGTGATCCCCCTCATCGCCTCGATCTCCGAAGACGCGCTGCGGGCCGTGCCGGTGGCGCTGCGGGAAGCCTCCTCGGGCCTCGGCGCACGCAAGGTCACCACGTCGATCCGGGTGGTGCTGCCCGCCGCGATGTCGGGCCTCATGGCGGCGATCATCGTCGGCTTCAGCCGCGCCATCGGCGAGACCATGGTGGTCACGATCGCGTCGGGCGGCGGCGACACGTCGCTGTTCAACCTGTCGCTGTTCGAGCCGGGCGGCACCTTCACCTCTGCCATGGCGGCGCTGGGCCTCGGCACCGACCAGGTGGCGGGCAGCACGCTGGCGTTCCAGAGCCTCTACTTCCTCGGGGCGCTGCTGTTCGCCATCACCCTCGTGCTCAACATGCTGGGCGACGTCATCGTCCGGCGGCTGCAGAACAAGTACTGATGTCTGTTCTCACCACTCCCTCAGGCATCGCCACCGGCGCCGCCGATGCCCTGCGCCGCCGCCCCGGCGCCGACGTGGCCGGCTCGGCCTTCAAGTGGCTGCTCATCGGCGCCACCCTGTTCGCCACCGGCTTCCTGGCCGTGCTGCTCGCCGTGATGATCGTGGACGGCTGGGATGTGCTGTCGGGCAACCTCTGGCACTTCTTGACTCACGGCTTCTCCCAGCGTTCCGCTGCCGAAGCCGGCGTGTGGCAGGGCATCCTCGGCAGCTTGCAGGTGGCGCTGGTGACGGGCCTGTTCGCGGTGCCGACCGGCGTGGCCACGGCGATCTACCTCGTCGAGTACGCCCAGGGCAGCCGCTTCGCCCGCATCGTCGAGCTCAACATCCGCAACCTGGCCGGCGTGCCCTCGATCGTGTACGGGCTGCTGGGCCTGGCGGTGTTCGCGCAGACGCTGCGAGGGTTCAGCGGCGGCACCACTGCCATCGCAGGCGGCATGACGCTGGCCGCCATGGTGCTGCCGATCGTGGTGATCACCTCGGTGGAGGCGCTGAAGGCCGTGCCAGACTCGCTGCGCGAAGCTGCCTACGGTGTAGGGGCCACCAAGTGGGAGGTGCTCTCACGCCAGGTTCTGCCTGCGGCCTTGTCAACGATTCTCACCGGCACGGTGCTGGCGCTGGCGCGCGCCCTCGGCGAGGCTGCCCCGCTGATCCTGGTGGGCGCGGCCACCGGCTTTATGAGCTTCGGCGATGCCAACGTCTTCGAGACCTTCACCGGCCCCTACACGGCACTGCCGGTGCTCATCTTCAACTTCGCCCGCCAGCCCGGCGCCGATTGGGGGGTGAACGCGGCCGCGGCCAGCGTCATCATCCTGGTGCTGGTGCTGGCCGTGAACGGTCTGGCCATCTACCTGCGCAATCGCTTCGAGAAGCAGTGGTGACCGCGCCGCCGTGACCGACCTCGACCCGCAGCCCCGAACAGGTGACACGTGAATCCCGAGAAGGCACTGATGACCGACGAGTCCGAAGCACCAGAGATCCTGGCGCCATCGGAACCCCACACGCAGACCCGCATCGACGTGAGCGCGGTCGCGGCCATGGCCGGCCAGCGCGCCGACACCGAGACGGTGTTCGAATGCGGCGACATCAACGTGTACTACGGCGACTTTCTGGCCTTGCGTGACGTCACGCTCGACATCGCAGCCCATGAGGTGACGGCGTTCATCGGCCCGTCAGGCTGCGGCAAGACCACGTTCCTGCGCTGCTTCAACCGGATGAACGATCTCATCGAGGGCGCCCGGGTGGACGGCACCATCCACTACCACGGCGTCAACCTGTATCAAGACGAGGTCGACCCGGTGGAGGTGCGCCGGCGGGTGGGCATGGTGTTCCAGAAGCCGAACCCGTTCCCCAAGTCGATCTACGACAACATCGCGTACGGGCCGCGGCTGGCAGGCGTGAAGCGGTCCGCGCTGGACGACGTGGTGGAGGGCTCGCTCACCCGGGCGGCGCTGTGGGATGAGGTGAAGGACCGTCTCAAGATGTCGGCCTATGGCCTGTCGGGCGGCCAGCAGCAGCGGCTGTGCATTGCCCGGGCCATTGCGGTGCAGCCCGACGTGGTGCTGATGGACGAGCCCTGTTCCGCGCTCGACCCGATCGCCACGGGCCGCATCGAGGAGCTCATCGCCGAGCTGAAGACCGAGTACACGATCATCATCGTCACGCACAACATGCAGCAGGCCGCCCGCATCAGCGACATGACGGCCTTCTTCTCAGTGCAGGCCAACGAGATGGGTCACCGCACCGGCGAGCTGGTCGAGTACGCGCCGACGAGCTTGATCTTCACCAACCCCGACGATCCCCGCACGGAGGCCTACATCACCGGGCGGGTCGGCTAGCCACAGAACAGCGACCGAGCAGCGCAAATACGCCACACTGCATGACATGACCGAAGAAGTACGGACCGAGTTCCATCAGCTGATGGACGAGGTTCGTGCCGATCTCGTGCAGATGGGCGGCATGGTGGCCGAGGGGATCTCGGCGGTGAGCGCTGCGCTGCTTGCCGGCGACATCGGCGGGGCCGATCAGATCATCGCCGCCGACGACGAGCTCGACCTGCTGAGCCTCGAAGCCGAGGAGAAGTGCGTGCAGCTATTGGCGCTGCAGCAGCCGGTGGCGGTGGACCTGCGCACGATCCTGACCGACCTGCGGATGATCTCCGAGATCGAGCGCAGCGGCGACCTGGTCACCAACATTGCCAAGGCGGTGGCCCGGCTGCACGGGGCGGAGCTGGAGCCCCGGGTGCGCGGGCTGATCGACCGCATGCGCGAGCAGGCGGTGAAGCTGACGGCCAGGGCCATGGATGCCTACGCCGAGCGTGACGCCGGCCTGGCGTCGGTGCTCAACGACATGGACGATGTGCTCGACGACCTGCACAACGAGTACATCGTGTCGGTGTTCGCTTCGCACGAGCTCGGCAAGATCAGCATCCAGCATGCGGTGCAGCTCGCAGTGGTGGGCCGCTTCTACGAGCGCATCGGCGATCACGCGGTGAACGTGGCTGAGCGCGTCGAGTTCCTGGTGACCGGGGAGCTGCCCGAGCATCTGGGCGCCAACCGGGCCCGAGCCCGCCGGGAGCAGGACGAGATGTGATTGCGGCGCTGGTGGCGGTGGCGGCCGCACTGGCAGTTGCGCTGGTTGCCGTGCTGCTGCTGGTGCGAGGGCGCAGTTCGGCTTCGGAGCGGCTGGGACGTGTGGTGCACCGGTTCGCCGGAGAAGGCGAGGCGCCGCGTCCGGGCGAGGCGAGGCTCGACCGCAACAGCCTCGACGGCTGGATCACCTACCTGGAGTCGGTCGCCACCACGGCGGCCATGACGGCCAACCTGGCCGAGCGCGACCGGGCTCGCTGGCAGCTCGCGATGAACGAGCTGGCGGTGGGCGTGGTGCTGGTGGACGAGGACGGCAATGTGTGCGCCAGCAATGCGCTGGCCGACGAGATGATGTCGGCGCGTGATGCCATGGCGCTGGTGGGTGCAGGGGTGACGCAGCTCTTGGAGTCGGCCCAGGAGGGGCAGGCTCGTTCGCGCACGGTGAAGCTGACGGGGCCGCCGCCGCAGGTGATCGAGATCAGCGGGCATCCGGTGGCGAGCGACAGTCATGCGCTGGGGGCGGTGGCAGTGATGGCCGACCGCACCGACGGCGTGCGGGTGGACGAGGTGCGGCGAGACTTCGTGGCCAACCTCAGCCATGAGCTGCGCACGCCGGTGGGTGCCATTGCGCTGCTGTCGGAGACGCTGGCCGGGGAGGATGACGCTGCGGTGCGCACCCGGCTGGTCGACCGGATCGGTGCGGAGGCCGATCGGGTGCGGCACATCATCGACGACCTGCTGGAGCTGAGCCGGGTGGAGCTGGAGGGCTCGATGCGGCAGGAGCCGGTGCCGGTGGTGCCGCTGCTGTGCGAGGTGGCGCATCAGTATTCCGAGCACGCTCGCAAGAACGATGTGTCGCTGGTGAGCCCCGATGTCGCCGAACAGCAGCCCGTGCTCCATGCCGACCGGGGTCAGCTGCTGCGGGCGGTGGGCAACCTGGTCGACAACGCCATCAAGTACAGCGATCCGGGCTCAGAGGTTCGGCTGTCTGCAGCGCTGGGCTCTCAGGATGATCGGCCCCCGTCGGAGGTGCCGGCCGATGCCGATGAGCAGGCGTGGGTGGACGTGGTGGTGGCCGACGAGGGCATCGGCATTCCCGCCGACGAGACCGAGCGGGTCTTCGAGCGCTTCTACCGGGTCGACAAGGCCCGTGCCCGGGCCACGGGCGGCACCGGGCTGGGCCTGAGCATCGTGCGCCACGTGGTGATGAACCATGGCGGCGAGGTGATGCTGCAGACCCGTGAGGGCGTGGGCACCACCTTCACGCTCAGGCTGCCGGCAGAACAGGACAGGGCGATCACATGACATCGGTACTGGTGGTTGACGACGAGCCGTCGTTCACCGAGGCGCTCTCGGTGGGCCTGCGGCGCGAGGGCTTCGAGGTGCGCACGGCGGCAGACGGTCGGGCGGCGCTGGCCGAGATCAGCGAGGCCGAGCCCGATCTGGTGCTGCTCGACGTGATGCTGCCCGGCATGTCCGGGCTCGATGTCTGCCGGGAGATTCGCAAGCAGTCGCGGGTGCCGCTCATCATGGTGACCGCCCGGGCCGAGGAGATCGACGCCGTGGTGGGCTTGGAGGTGGGGGCCGACGACTACGTGGCCAAGCCGTACCGGATGCGCGAGCTGGTGGCCCGCATGCGGGCGGTGCTGCGGCGTGCGTCGGGCCAGCCGCCGCCGGCGCAGTCCGACGCTGCGTGCCTGGTCGAGGGCGATCTGGAGCTCGACATCGACCGGCACGAGCTGCGGGTGCGCGGCGAGCTGGTCACCCTGGCGCTGAAGGAGTTCGAGCTGCTGGCATACCTGCTGGCCCATGCCGGGCGGGTGGTGACCCGTGACAGCCTCATGCAGAACGTGTGGGAGTACAACTACGTGGGCGACACCAAGACGATCGACGTTCACGTCAAGCGGCTGCGGGCCAAGATCGAGGACGATCCGTCGAACCCGCAGCGGATCACCACCATTCGTGGCCTGGGCTACCGCTACGAGCGGGCGGCGCCGCCTGCTGCTTGACCCCGTATGCAGCCGACCGGCGCTGCATGCTGAACGACGCACAGCCCGCTTGTCACAGCGAGGGCGCACAATGGTGCTGATGACCTGGGGCAGCGGCTGATGCAGCCGTTCACGTGGCTCGCCCGCACGCATCTGCTGTCTGCTGCCGGCGATGCGCTGATTGCGATCGCGCTGGCCGGATCGCTGTTCTTCAACCTCGATCCGGCGGCTGCCCGGCCCAGGGTGGCGCTGTACCTGTTGGTGACGATGGCGCCGTTTGCGGTGGTGGGGCCGCTGATCGGGCCGCTGGTCGACCGAAGCCGTGGCGGGCGGCGGGGGATGATCATCGGCGCCGGCATTGCCCGGGCGGTGCTGGCGCTGCTGATGGTGCGCCATCTCGATTCGCTGCTGCTGTTCCCCGAGGCGTTCGGCGCGCTGGTGGCAGGCAAGACCTATCACGTGGCCAAGAGCGCGGTGGTGCCGGGGCTGGTGCGCGAGGAGCGCGACCTGGTCGAGGCCAATTCGAAGCTGATGCTCCTGAGCGGGCTGGGGGGTGCGCTGGCTGCGGGGCCCGGTGTGCTGCTGAGCCTGGCGTCGTCGCGCTGGGTGCTGGTGCTGGCGGCGGTGGTGTTCGTGCTGATGACGTTTCCGGCCCGGCGGCTGCCCCGTTTTGCCGTGCGGCCGCGGACCTTGGACGACGCGCCGCCTGCAAGTCCAGCACCGGAGCCGCCGAGTCCGCCGCCTCAGCGCTGGCGCCAACCCTCAGACAACTACACCGGTCCATGGGTCGATCCCCCCGACGACATGAGACCGGCGCCCGCCGCAGCCACACGGCGGCGGGGCGGGATGCTGCTGGCGGGCTCGGCCATGGGCGTCGTGCGGGCCATGACCGGCTTCACGCTGTTCCTGATCGCGTTCTGGCTGCGCACCGACGACGCAGCGCCGTGGTGGTTCGGCTTCATGTTCACCGCCAGCGCGGTGGGCCAGCTCATCGGCGCCGTGGGTGCGCCGTGGCTGCGACGCCGTGTCCGTGAGGAGGTGCTGCTGGCCAGCACGCTGCTGCTGGCGGCTGCGGTGTCGTTCTACGTGGTGACTGCGCCCGACCGCTTCTCGGTGCTGGTGCTGGCCATGGTGATCGGCCTCATGTCCGCGCTGGGGAAGCTGTGCTTCGACGCGATCGTGCAGCGCGACGAGGTGCCCGCCGACCGGGGCCGCACCTTCGCCCGCTTCGAGACCCGCTTCCAGCTCATGTGGGTGATCGGCGGGCTGGTGCCGGTGGCGGCGCCCAGCGGCATCCTGCCGCTGCGGGCCGGGGTGATGCTGCTGGGCATTGCCGGCCTGGTTGCAGTGGTGCTGTATGCGGGCGGGCTGTGGGCGCTGGCGCGGGGCCGGCGTCCGCCGTCGGAGATCATCGCCACCCGGGTCCGCACCCGCATCCGCCGCAACAGACCGGAACCGCCTGCATAGGTGCGCCCGCAACTACGCAGCTATGCCGCTGTGCCTGCCGGCTGACGCTTGTTAGAGGGGCAGGTCGAGGCGGGCGAGCCAGAGGCCTGGTGCGACGAGCTCGTTGGGCGTGGGGAGCCCGCCGGGCTCGAAGAGGCGGGCCAGCCCCTCGCGGCCGGCTCGCTCGATCACGCCGGCGACGAAGCTGTCTCCCCGTTCGCGTGCCTCGGCGGTCAGCCGCACTCCGAGCAGCCGGTCGGCATAGTCGGCGCCCGTGAGGGCGCGGCGGCGGACGGCCTCGCTGAGCGCACCGAACCCGCCGATGAGCCGGGGACCCGCCTGGGTGACCACGTCGTCGACGTAGGCGGTGAGCACACAGATCAGCGTTTCGAGCTGGCTGATGCTCTGGTGCTCGTCGCGGGTCACGCCGAGCAGCATTTCGGGATTGCCGAAGATGCGCTGGAGCTGCTCGCCGAACTGCGCCTGAAGCTGCTGCGGGTCGCTGGCATCGTCGAGCGACGGCAGCTCCAGCTCGCCGAAGTCCATGGGGTCGCCGCGGCGGAAGCCGTCGACATGTTCGACCAGCAGCCGGTCGAGCTGTTCCCGGACGCCGGGCTCGGCCAGCACGGCGTGCATGGTGTGCTCCCGGATGGCCACCCACAGCATCACGTCGTCGACGTCGAGGCTCCATTCGTTGGCGAACTCGGCGATGTTGGCGGTCACGATGAGCACGCGGGGCATGGGGATCATGAGGTCCGAATTGCCGAACGCGTTGGTGGCGAGGTGGCCGGCCATCATGCCGGCGGTCATCGCCACGGTCATGGGGCTCATCATGGCGAGCAGGCCGGCGAAGGGGTCGTGAGCCGTGCTGCTCGCTGGGTCAGGCTGCTTCAGGCGCTCCGACAGCCGGTCCATGAGCGGGCGGATGGTCTCCAGCGCGCTGGTGGCCCAGCCCGAGCGGGTGACCGGCTCGAGCTGCGGTGCCACCTGCAGGCCGGTGACATGTGCCACGTGCAGCTCTGCCACCCGGCTGATCTCGCTGAGGCGGTGCCGCTCGACGGGGTCGACGTTGTGCTCGAGCTTGCCGCCGGTGGCGAGCTGGTTGGCGGCCTGGCGGGCGCCTTCCCAGAGCTGCTCGTCGTTGCCCCCGAAGATGGATGCGATGTCGCCGAGGAACGGGATGCCCGAGAACGGGTTGTCGTCATCGTCGGCCACAACGGCATCGTACGACGGGTCACGGTGCACCGGAACAGCGCCCCCGCCGCTGTGTGCTGCGATCAACTGCCGCTGCCGTCGGGCGCAGTGACCGGGGGCAGGGTCATGAGTGAGGCATGGTAGGGATATGAGCCGGATTGCCGTGTCGGGTACGGGCGGCGTGATCGGCGCCCGGGTGCTGCAATGGCTGGCCCAGTCGTTCGACGTGCTCGACGTCGACGCCGCCGATGCCGACAGTCAGCACGACCTGGGCGGCGCCGAGACGCTCGTGCATCTGCGGCTCACCCGGGAGGTGACCTCCGACCGGGTGCGGCGGGTGCTGGCGGCGGCCGACGGCGTGCGGCATCTGACGATGGTGTCGAGCGCCAGCGTGTACGGGGCCTGGCCCAACCACCCCACGCCGATCTCCGAGGATCTGCCCGTGCGCCCCAATCTGGAGGCGTCGTGGGCCGTGCATCATGCCGACGCCGAGCGCATGGTGCTGGAGTGGTGCGATCAGGGCGATCGCTCCGCCGCGATCCTCCGGCCGGCGCCGGTGGTGTCGAGCGGCCTGGGCGGCCCGATCGGCGAGGCGATGCTGGCCGCGGCCCCGATCCGCACGGGCAGCGACGACCCGCCGGTGCAGTTCCTGCACCTCGACGATCTGGCCTCCGCGGTGGTGCTGGCCACGCAGCGCCGCCTGTCGGGCGTGTTCAACGTGGCTCCCGACGGCTGGCTGTCGCCGGGCGAGCTGCGGGCGCTGCTGGGGGCCCGCCCCAAGATCCGGCTGCCGATGCCGCTGCCCAAGCGGCTCGACCGTTATGTGGCCCGGCGGGTGGGCCACGCTGCGCCCGAAGGGCTGCTCCCGTACACCCGCTACAGCTGGGTGGTGGCCAACGATCGGCTGCGGGCCGAGGGCTGGGAGCCCCGCTACAGCAGCGCCCAGGCGTTCGTGATCGCCGACGTCGGCATGCCCTGGGACGACCTCAATGCCCGCCAGCGCCAGTACGCCACGCTGCTCGGCGCGGGGGCCGCGGTGGCGGCAGGCGGCTGGGCTGCCGCGGCCTGGCTCCGGCGCTCCTACGCTTTGCGATGATGCAGCCCGATGCGAGCCCGGCCGACACGTGGGTGGAGCTGACTCACGACGAGCTGCCGATCGCCGCCATCTATGAATGGGCGCTTGATCCGGCGGCGGGAGCGGTCGTGCTGTTCTCCGGCACGGTCCGGGATCATGCCGAGCACCGCACGGGCGTGACCCGGCTGGTGTACGAGGCCTACGAGTCGGAGGTGGCACCGCGGTTCGCCGAGATTGCCGCCGAGTTGCGCCGGCGGTGGCCGAGCGTGCGCAAGGTGGCGCTGCTGCACCGGGTGGGCTCGCTCAACCTGAAGGAAAGCTCGGTGGTGGTGGCCGCCTCGGCGCCGCACCGGGGTGAAGCATTCGAAGCTGCCCGCTTCGGCATCGATACGTTGAAGGCCACGGTGCCGATCTGGAAGCAGGAGCATCACGACGCGGGGACCGACTGGGGCCTGCAGTCGCAGCCGATCGCACAGGTGCCCCGGTCATGAGCCCGCTGCTGTTTCTGGCGATCGCGATCGTGGTGCCGTTGCTGGGGATGATCGTCTTGGGTATCGGCGCTCGCATCAAGCACCAGAAGGTGACCGACGACGAGACGGAGCCGTTCCGGCGCAAGCTCGAGTCGATCGCGCCTCCTGATACCGAAGACCTGCCATCCGGCACGCCGGGACTCGTGCGGGCGATGCGCCGGCGGCGAGGCGGCAACTCCCGCAGGGGGGCATCCGACAGGGCTGCTGCCGCGTCCGAAGACGCAGGGGTCGCCGATCAGCCTGGGCCGCACACTTCGGACCGGAAGCGGCCTGCGCCGGCGAGCATCCGGCTGGTCGAGCGTGACTACTCGGTGCCGGTGCTGCCGCCGCTGAACGCCGACCTTGAAGAGCTCCCGCCGCAGCCAGGCGAGCGCAGGACCCGCCGGGCGATACCCCGCCCACCCGAAGCCGAACGACGGCACGACCGCGTGATCTCCGCCAATCAGAGGCCCAACCAGGGGCGTCACCCTGGCTCGTGACCTGGCGATCGATCTCGGCACCGCGAACACGCTGGTGTACGAGCGGGGGCGCGGCATCGTGTTCAACGAGCCGTCGGTCATCGCGCTCAACGAGCGCTCTGGCGAGGTGCTGTCGGTGGGGCGCGAAGCCTGGCAGATGATCGGGCGCACGCCGAGCTACATCATCGCTGCCCGGCCGCTGCGCAATGGCGCCATCACCGACTTCGACATCACTCAGCGCATGATCCGGCTCATCCTCCAGGGCGTGGGCGTCGGCCGTTTCGGCCGCACCCGTGTTGCCGTCTGCGTGCCGTCGCTGATCACGCCGGTCGAACGGCGGGCGGTGATCGAGGCAGCGCGCCGGGCCGGGTCGTCGGACGTCCGGCTCATCGAGCAGCCGATCGCTGCAGCCATCGGCTCGGGCCTGCCGATCCACGAGCCCACCGGCTCGCTGGTGATTGACGTCGGCGGCGGCACCGCCGAGATCGCCATGGTGTCGCTCGGCGGCCTGGTATCGCTGCGTGCGGTCCGTGTGGGATCGTTCGACTTCGACACTGCGTTGATGAACTACTCCCGCCGCGTGCACGGCATCGCCATCGGTGAGCGCACGGCGGAGGAGCTGAAGATCAGCATCGGCTCGGCATGGCCGGTCGACGACAAGTTCGACGCCGAGGTGAAGGGCCGTGACCTGTCGACGGGTCTGCCTCGCACCTTCGTCATCACCCCCACCGAGGTGCGCTCCGCACTGGCCGACACGGTCGAGCTCATCGTGGAGGCCGTCCTGGAGTGCTTGGGCGAGGCACCGCCCGAGCTGGCACAAGACCTCATCCACACCGGCGCCCTCATGGTCGGCGGCGGCTCGCTGCTGCAGGGCCTCGACCAGCGCATCGCATCCGAGGCACGTGTGCCCGTGCTGCGCTCGGAGTCGCCGCTCGAGACGGTCGTGCTGGGCGCTGGCCGGGCGCTCGAGAACTTCGAGTCGCTCCACGCCTCGCACACGATCCCCGGCCGCTAGCCCCGCCGCGCCGGTGCGCTTGGCCGTGCGTCGGGCTACGGCGCTTCTCGCAGCGGTGCTGTTGGCGGCCGGCTGCTCGGAATCGCCCCCTGAGGCCAGCCCGCCAGTGCCGCCGCAGCTTGCTCCTGCCGACGGTTACGACGCCGGTGTGTTCACGTTCGGCGTGCTGGTTGACCTGACGGGCCCTGCTTCCGAGGCTGATCGTGCGGCGCTCGCGGGCGTGCAGGCCTACTGGGATGGCGTCAACTCCCGTGACGGCATTGCCGGGCTCTACCCGGTCGAGCTGTCGGTAACGCACCTCGATGCCGACGCACTCGGTGAATGGGATGTCGCAGCGCTGGCCTACGCAGGCAGCGCGATCGACGCCGCCGACGTGACGGCCGAGCTGCCGTTGCCGGTAGTGCCGGCCGTCGCCACGCTGGCCGGCGACGACCTGGCCTGGGTCCTCACGAGAGCGGCGCCGGTGGAGCTGACCACCCTGGCTTTGCTGGACCGATTCCGCACGAGCGGACCTGGCGCCGCCTGGTGCGTCATCGTCGACGGTTCACCCTTGGGCCGCCAGGTCGCCGCGGCGGCCTATGCCGCAGGCGCTGCCCGTGAGACGGTGCCGGCAATGCTCGACCTCGACGTGGGCGAGATCGAGGTGCTCAATCTGGATGCGTCCGTCTTCGACATCACCGACGCAGTCAGCGACCGCCAGTGCCGGTACGTGCTGGTCGAGGTGGCCGATCCCAGAGCGATCAGCGTGCTCGAACGGCTCCCGCCGAACCTGACCGTCGTACGGCGCTCCACCCTTGCCGCCGGCATCGAGCTGCCAGGACAGGTGGAGCTGCTTATCGACCCCGCCCCGCCCTGGCAGACCGGCCGCTCCGCCGTGATGGATGCGTTCGCCGCCGACTGGTCAAGCTTCAGCGCCGCCGCTGCGGCCGAGCCGCTTGCGCAGCCGGCGTCGCCCACCCAGCCCGGCGACCGCCCTCTGGCAGACCCCCGGGTGCGGGCCGGATGGCTGTCACAGCTGCGCCTGCACCTGTTGCTGGAACAAGCGGTCGCTGCCGGCGATGTGAGTCGGGAACGGCTCGTTGCCCTGACGCCGCATATCGAGCCAGTCGATCCCGACCGCAACACACTGCCCGGCATGCCACGCATCGGCATGGACATCTCCGAGCCGATCGGCGGCGGACCGCTGCGCACTCTCCGTCTCTACGGACGCAGCGATGTTGCCGCCGACGACCTCGGGCTGCGCCAAGTACTCGCCCTCGACGTGACCCACCTGATGGAAATGCTGCGAGACCGCCTCGGCAGCTAGCTCAGCGCACGGGCACGCCGAGCAGTTCGCCGGCGATGGCCCGCACCTGGCGGTCACGATCCTCGAGCGCTGCCCGCACGGCATCGGCGGCCCGGTCGTCGTCGAACTGGTACAGCCCGAGCAGCGCACGGCGGCGGATCTGCGGCCGGTCATCCATGGCGGCCAGCAACATCTCGAGCGCCATCCCACGGGCAGCGACGTGCGCCGCACCTGGCTCGGCCTGCTTGCTTGCCGTAGCGGTGGGGGTCGCACCCGGCCCGGCCACTGGGTCGGCGGCAGCCTCCTGGGGCGCGCCCGCTTCGGCGTCCAAGCCGGCGGCGATGGCTCCCAGCGCTGCCACAGCGCTTTCCCGGCACAGCGGATCGTCATGGCCGCCCGCAACCCGGCACAAGTCCTCGACTGACCCAGGATCCCGGTCACGCTCGCCAAGAGCCGCCGCTGCCACCTGAACCACCGACGCATCCGGATCGCTCAGCAGCGCCACGAACTCGACTTCGGGCGGCGCCAGCTCCGCGGCCCGGCACCGCACCGCCACCGCTTCGTCTCCCAAGGCCCGCCTGACCTGCTCCGCTTGAAGCGCCCCGCACCGAGCCAGCGCTCCGAGCGCCGCCGCCCGCACGCCCGGATCGTCGTCGTCCAACAGCCGTTCCGCCACGGTTGCCTCACCCCGATGACCCGCTACCACCGCTTCCAGCCGACGTGCGTACGCCTCGCCCTCCGCCCTGCTGTCATCGCCTGCCATCAAGAGATCACCGAGACCGTCCGCGGGCCCACCCACAAGTCATCAGACCAGCGCCAGTGCTCTCGCTCGTAGCCCGTGGCCTCATTGCTGCTCACCCGATCAGCGCTTCGAGCACCAACGCCCCTACCAACGCGCCGACCAGCACGAGCGCCACCAGTGCGATCACGCAGATGGCCGTGAACGCCCCCAACCCGAGCACTGCAACCAGCTTGCGCCAGATCGCAGTCGGCTTGTACGGCCACCGCCCCGGTTCTGGGCGCCCAGATTCCAAGTGCCCCGGCTCGACGCGCTGCGCTCCCATGTGCCTCGGCTCGATGCGTCTCGGTTCCATGCGCCCAATATGCCCCATCTGCGACCCCTCCGCGCGTGCCTTGGACAGGGCGCATGGCACGCTGTGCGCCTGTGACCGACGCGACCGGCGGCTCGCCGGAAGACGATCCCGACGCTCGTCTCGACGCCCCTCCTGGCAGCCCGCCAGCAGACGGGCCCGACGACCGGCCGGCTGACTTGCCCGACGACCGGCTCGACGACGTGCCCGACGTGCCCGACGATGACGCAGATCTCGGCTGGCGCGCCCTTGCGGGATCGCTCGACGATCTCGGCTTCGCCCCGCCGCCCGCCGCCGAAACCGAGCGACCCGACCGGGCATACCCCGCACCCGAGACTCCAGCCGCGCTCGCAGCCGAGTCCAACGCTTCCGACCCTGCAGTCGAAGCCGCCACTGGATTCGCCGCCGTCGCCGCCACCACCACCGCCGCCGCCGCCGCCGACGCCGACGCCGACCCCACCACCACCGACCCCACCCACACGCGCTCGGGCCACCCGCGCCCCCGCCAGTATTCCCGCGGCTCCAACACCCTCATTGGGGGCATGCTCGTCCTGGCACTCCTCATCATCACCGGCTTCACCACCACGCTCATCGACAAAGCCGTCATCGCCCCCGGCCACACCGCCGACATCGAGGAATTCGTCGACGTGCGCGACCACCCCTCCTACGCCTCCGACGCCACCATCTCCCTCGTCAGCGTCCGCACCAGCTTCGCCCCGTCGCTGTTCGAAGTGATCGGCGGCTGGCTCGACGGCGCTCTTGAGGTGGTCGACCTCGAAGACATCCTCGGCGAGCGCACCGTCGCCGAGAACCGTGATGCCGGCCGCCTCCAGATGGACCAGTCCACCCAGGTGGCCGTGGCCGTCGCCCTCGAGCACCTGGGCCACGAGATCATGACCCCCATCGGCGCCCGCATCGCACGGGTCATGCCCGACGCCCCGGCCGACGGCGCCCTCCTGGAAGGCGACATCGTGCAAGCGGTCGGCGACACGGCCATCACCACGGCGCAGCAGCTGTCCGACACGGTCAAGGCCCACGAGCCGGGCGCCACCGCCACGTTCACCGCCCTCGCCCCCGACGGCCAGACCCGCACCGTCACCGTCACCCTGGCCGCCCGGGACGGCGTCGCCCTGCTCGGCGTCATCGTCACCACCCACGTCGAATTCGCCGAGCCGCCCATCGACGTGCGGCTTCACATCGAGAACATCGGCGGCCCCTCCGCCGGCCTGGCCTTCACGCTGTCGGTCATCGACGCCCTCACGCCCGAACCGCTCACGGGCAACCTCGACGTCGCCGCCACCGGCACCATCCACCACGACGGCTCGGTGGGTCCCATCGGCGGCGTGCCGCAGAAGTCCCACGCCGTCGTGCGAGCCGGCACCGACCTGTTCCTCGTGCCCGCATCCCAAGTCGAAGAAGCAGTAGCCGTGGCCGAGCCCTCAGTCGCCGTCGTAGGCGTCGAAACCCTCGAAGAAGCCCTCGCCGCCATCGAAGCCCACCGGCGCTAGCCGACCGACAGGAATAGTTACAACCACTATTGCATCACTAGATTGCGCCGATGCACTTGTGCCGACGACGTTCCCCAGCTGCCCGTGTCTTCGGAATGCCGGGCACGAAGCGTCGGCGGTGTCAGTCCGCCGCCTGGAGCGCGCTCGTTGTAGCGACATCGATGCTGGCGATTGCGAGCCCCGCGGGAGCACATGGCCAGGAGGCGGTACTGCCGCCGCCGAGCTACACCGAGACGGACTGCACGGACAAGGTGCCGATCGTGGTGGCATCCGACGCCCCGGCGCAGTCGGATCTGTACAGCGCCGTGACCCTGGCAGGGGTGCTGGATACTCGATGCGTCGTGCTTGCTGGACCGCGAGACGAACCCATGCCAGAGGCGCAGCTCGCTCGCTTGGAAGCTGCTGCAGACGGCGGGTTCATCGTGGGCGGCAGCGCAGCAGTGCCCGATGCCAAGGTGGCCAATCATGCCCTCACCCGGCTGGCCGGCACCGACCGCTGGCATACGGCTCGCCTGGTGGGCGCGCAGGCGTTGATCTCTGCCGGCGGCGTCGACACGGGCACAGTCGAGGCGTCGGCGGGCGCCGAAGACCCGACGACCGACTGCACTGGCGACGTGGCGATCTTGGTGGCCTCTGACGAGGCGGCGCAGTCCGACCTGTACAGCGCCGTGACGCTGGCCGGCGTCATCGGCACCGACTGCATCATCGTGGGCGGCCTCGACGCGGTGCCCCAAGAGAAGTTCGAAGGACTGAGCTACTCGTTGACCCGGATAGCCGGCGACGATCGCTGGCACACCGCACAGCTCGTCAGCACCCACGCACGCCGCATCGCCCAAGGGGAGCCCACTGAGGCCACCGAGGAGGGCGCCGTGACCTACACGGCGCTGTCGTCGGGGTTCGAGCATTCGTGCGCCCTGCGCTCCGACGGCACCGCTGTGTGCTGGGGCTCGAATGTCGAGGGCAAGGCGAGCCCGCCCGAGGGCACGTTCACTGCTGTGTCTGTGGGCGGGCAGCACACATGCGGGTTGCGCACCGACCGCACCGTCGCGTGCTGGGGATTGGACGAAGACGGCCAGTCGACGCCGAATGTCGGCGAGTTCGCAGCGGTCTCGGCCGGGGAGTTCCACACGTGCGGGCTGGCGGCGACCAACGACATGTTCTTCTGCTGGGGACTGCTGACGGGTAGCGGATCGGGAGACTTCGCGCAGCTGTCGGCGCATCTCGGCCCCCAAGTGTGCGTGCGGCACGGCGACGGCACGGTCACCTGCTGGGGTGCGATCTACGAAGGCGGGGGGCCGGTGAGGATCAGCATCCCACAGGGCGCCATTACTGCGGTGTCGACCGGGGGCCGCCACGCGTGCGGGATCGCCTTGGGCACCGTGTTCTGCTGGGGAGAGGACTCGCACGGCCAAGTCACGGGCGGCGGTGAGGGCAACGCCCACGTAGTCCAGAATCAAAACGGTGACGTCGTGCCGTTTGTCGCACTGTCTGCTGGCGGCTTGCACACCTGCGGACTGGCCGAGGACGGCACCATCCACTGCTGGGGAGACAACCGCGGGGGCCGAGCCACCCCGCCGATGAGCTAGCTACTGCGTCACGTGAGGTTGGCGAAGATCAGCGCTCATATCACGTCAAGCTGTCAGCACACATAGCCGCCGACAAGCTCGAAGCCCGTGCCCGTGATCCCGAGTTCCGTGCAGTAGGCCGCTGGACTCGTCGGCAGCGTGTCGGTGCAGCCCTTCTCCACAGCGCAGTAGCTGTTCCATGCCTGCGCCACAGCCGTGTAGCCAGAAGCACGCGTCCTGCCTTCCTCGGCGGCGTGCCAGGCGTTCACCACGGCAATGGACTTGGTCTCGACCGTTGTGTATTTCGGGGTCGACGGTGAAGAGGAAGCGCACGAGGTCGAACCGGTGACGGGTTCAGTTTTGTCGTTGGAAACGAACTGCTGACCATTGGAGTGCAGATCCCAGCGCTCGCCGTACGCCATGAATCTGGCGTCTGCCGGATCCACCTCAAAGGTCACCGGCGTTTCGGTGTCGGGGTGCAAGGTGGCATCTGGCGTGTTGCCCACGTTGTCCAAGGAGACCTCGTAGTGCAGCGAATAGCTCATGCACACGCCGGTGATCGTCATGTCGTTCGTTGCCACCGCGGGTCCTGCGGCCACCGCCAGCAGCCCGGCTGCAAGCACGGCACAGGCCCCTGCTCTCGCTGTCCTCATCACCACTCTCCTCGTGCTCACCATCGAGGGCGAGCGTCGTCGAAGCGATCAAGCTGGATGAAAATAGTCATGACTACGTGGCAATCGCGTCCGATTCAGCGCCGCCCGGCAGGTCTTGGGCCCGGCGCGAGCGCTGGCAGCTATGCGCGCACGATGTCGACGTCGATGCGGGCCGCGTCGGCGAGCGCCGCGATGTCGTGAGGGTCAGAGGTCACTATCTGGTCGCCTCCACGGCACAGGGCGACGAGCGCGGCATCGATGGCATCGACAAGGCCTGTCCGCGCCAGCAACACGCCCGCCCGGCGGCCCAGCTCATCGTTGAGCGGCACAACGCGAGTACCCAGCAGCGCTTTCGCCAGCCGGGCTTGACGCCCTGAACCGCCCCGCCACACCTGCGCCACCACGCCGCCATGGGTCAGCGGGGGACGGCCGGTCAGATGAGCATCCTCCACGCGTTCCCAGAGCCCCTGCTCATCGCGTTCGAGGGCAACCAGCGCCCCCGCATCAAGCACCAAGCTCACGCTCGGCTCTCCGCTGCTGCCATTCGATGCGGAACTGCTCCGCCTCTTCGCGATCAAGGCGGCGCCGTTCTTCAACTTGCTCCAGGGTGATCTTGCCGAACTCGGCCTCGTAGTCGGCTATTGCTTCGCCGAGGGCATCGAGCAGCCGCCGCTGTTCGCACTTGTCGGACAGCGCCTCGTTGATCCATGCACTCACCGAGGAAGCTTCCCCAGCGCTCACAGCGGCGCTCGCAGCCTCCAGGAGATCTTCATCGATGGTGACCGTGATGCGGCGCTTGGTCATACCTTTATCTTATTCCACCCGGTTTCCGGCGCTGCGTTGATGCTCTGGCCGTGCATCAGCCCAGCCACGGGCAAGAACCGCACGAATGCCGCCAGGTTGCGCACCGCCGCTTCGGACCGGATCTCCTCTCGCAGGTACATCCAAAAATCGCCGAATTCTGATCGGCAACTATGCATTTTTCGGCAACGGGGCGGGGCGTGCTGGCGAGAGCCCAGCTGCGCGAGAATCACCTCCTGAAGAATCCGCTGTGCAATATAGCAAGCAGTGGTGGTGCAATTCTTCAATTAGTGTCCGTGCGAAATAGTCATTTGCGCTAGTGTGGAAGTGTGGTCGCGCACATCGAGGGGCACATCGCCCGGCATCTCGGTCCTCGTGTCAGTCATGCGCTTGGCGGCTTTCGCGTCGTGGTGTTGCACGGTGCGCGCCAGTCGGGGAAGACGACCCTGGCGCGCAGGGTGGCAGAGCGTGCAGGCGGCACCTATGTGACCCTCGAGGACGAGCCGATGCTGCAGGCTGCGCTTGACGATCCTGCGGCGTTGCTGACCGCATGGCCGACGCCGCTGGCTGTCGACGAGGTGCAGTTGGCCGGCGACCGGCTGATCAGGGCGGTCAAGCGTCTGGCAGACGAAGAGCAGACGCCGGGCCGGTTCCTGCTGACCGGTTCCACCGATTTCCTGTTGGTGCCGACTATCAGCGAGTCGCTGGCGGGGCGGGCGCGGCTGATGCGCCTGACCCCTCTGTCCCAAGCCGAGATCGCCGGCGCCGAGGAGCCGCTGATCGAGAGATGGATGAGCGCAGACCGCCAGCCCGGCGCCCCGCGCCGTGGCAGCTCGCCGTCGCTGACCCGACGCGACTATGCCGAGCTGATCTGCACTGGCGGCTACCCGGAGGTGCTGCGGCTGCCCGAGGACCTGCGTGCGGGCTGGTTCGAGAGCTACATCGAGACCGTCGTGAGCCGTGACATCACCGCGCTCGCGGACATCCGGCGATCCACGGCGCTGGCGCCGCTGCTGCGCTGGACTGCCGCCCAGACATCCCAGGAACTGAACCTCACAGCGGCGTCGAGGCGGCTCGCCATCAGCCAGCCAACCGTCGTCAGCTACCTCGATTGGCTCCGGGCCGTGTTCTTGACCCAGGAGCTCCCAGCCTGGTCGCGCAACCTGTCGGCGCGAGCGATCCGGCGCCCCAAGCTGCACATTGCCGACACCGGCCTCGCCGCGCACCTGCTCGGCACCGGGCCACAGGCGCTGCTGGCACCGACATCACAGGCATTCGGCATGCTCGCTGAGTCATTCGTCGTCAACGAGATCGCCCGTCAAGCCACCAGCGCCGCGGCTCGCATCAGCCTGTGGCACTACCGCGACGCGCACCACGAGGCAGACATCATCCTCGAGACGCCCGACGGCTCGGTGACTGCCATCGAGGTCAAGGCCAGCAGCTCTCCCTCGCCCCGCGCAGCAGACCACCTTCGCTGGCTGCGCGACCGGCTCGACACCGTGGCTCCCGGGGCGTTCGCCGGCGGGATCGTGCTGCACATGGGCGAGCACGACCTCAGCCTCGGCGACCGCATCAGCATGCGGCCCATCTCGTCACTCTGGAGAAGCTGACGAGGGGCTTGGGTCAGCTGATGTTCAGGAGCCAGGACACGCCGAATCGGTCCTCGACCCAGCCGAAGCGCTCCAGAGCCTGGGCGGTGTCGCGTCGGGCGTCATGGCCGGTCGGCCACCACGTCGCGGTAGGTCGGGCGCTCGCTAGCAGCATCGTGATGTTATGATGCAGTGATGCGGACGACGATCGACCTGCCGGCCGATGTGCATGCCCTCGCCCGCGAGATCGCGCACCAACAGCGCAAGTCGCTGAGCCAAGTCGTCACTGAGCTGATCCGGCTGGCGCTCAGCCCGGTCGATGCGCCCGCAACGCCGGCTGCCGCGGGGCTGCCGACCCTCCGGGTCGGGCGGGTTGTCACAGCCGAAGACGTCCGGTCCCTCGAAGACGAATGACCGCAGCGCTCGCCGACGGGAACGTCCTCATCGCGCTCGTCGTCGAAGACCATGTCCATCACCGTCTGGCCCGAGCCTGGTTCGACGGCCACGACGATGATCTGGCCACCTGCCCCATCACTCAGGGGACGCTGCTGCGTTTTCTGATCCGCGAAGGCATCGGCGCGCTCGACGCGTTCGGCGCGCTGCAGCAGGTGCAGTCGCTGCCCCAGCACGTGTTCTGGGCAGACGAGATCGGCTTCGACGCCGCAACGCTCGCCGGGGTCATCGGGCATCGCCAAGTGACCGACGCCTACCTCGCCGCGCTCGCCCGGCACTTCGGGGGCCGTCTGGCAACACTCGACCGCGGCCTCGCAGCGCTGCACCCCCAATCAGCACTGCTGATAGCGAGCTGACGGCATGCCTGCGCCCGGCGTTCACGGCTTTACGCTTGGCGCCGATGAGCACCGGGGCGTCGCAGCAACTGCTAGAGATCTTGCGCGCCAAGGGCCTCACCGAGCTGCCCGAACCGGTCCAGCTCGCCTCGGGCGGCTACTCGCGCTACTTCATCGACGGCAAGGTGGCGCTCGGCGCCGGCGACGATCTCCGCCTCGCCGCCGAAGCTATCACCGAACGGGTGACCGCGGCCGGCATCCGCTTCGACACGGTCGGCGGCCTGACGCTCGGCGCCGACGCACTCGCTGCCGCCATTGCGGTGGTGAGCGGCTCGAGCTGGTTCATCGTGCGCAAGGAAGCCAAAGGGCGCGGCACCAACCGCCTGGTGGAAGGCACACGGATCGGCGACGCCAACCAGGTGTTGCTCATCGACGACGTGGTCACCACCGGCGGCTCCATCCTGCGGGCGTATGAGAACGTGCGCGACACCGGCGCACAGGTGGTGGCCGCGGTCACGCTGGCCGACCGGGGCCACGACGCCCAGCGGTCATTCGACGAGCTCGAAGTGCCGTACTTCCCGATGGCCACCTACCGCGACATGGGCATCCCGGCCATCGGCACCGAAACAGCCACCCCCACCGCCGCCGACTGAGCGTCCGTTACTCCCAGGGGTTGAGCACGTTCGCTCCGGTGGGCTCGAAGTGGCGGGTGTTGCGGGTGACCACGGTCAGGCCGTGCTCGAGCGCTGTGGCCGCGATCAAGAGGTCGGCGTTGGCGTGTCCGAGCAGCCCAGAGAGCTGGCCCCATCGCCGGGCGGTGCCGGTGTCGACGGCGAGCACACGGTCGCCGTACCAGCTGAGCACCTTGTCGAGCCAGGCGGCGAGCTCCCCGGCAAACGCAGTGTCGCGATCGCGCAGCCGGCAGATGCCGCGCTCGATCTCGCCGATGGTGACCACGCTGAGATGCAGGTCGGCGGTGCGCTGGCTCTCCAGCCATCTGGCTACCGACGGGTTGCGGTCGCGGCGGCGCAGCGCCGAGAGGACATCGGTGTCGAGCAGCAAGCTCACAACTCGATGTCCCTGGGTGACACTTCGAGCCGCTCGAATTCGCCGTCGTCGGTCGGGATTGCGGCCAGCAGACGGCCGAACGTGGGCGCGGCGCCGCTGTCGAGCCGGCAGAGCCGCTCGAATTCATCCACCGCCACCACCACGACCACGGGTCGGCCGCGCCGCGTCACATGCTGCGGCTCGCCGCCCAGCGCCGCATCGACAACGGCGCTGAACCGGTTCTTGGCATCTTGCAACTGCCACTTCTGCGCTGCATCCGCCATAACGCCCTCCACACCTCAAGTCATTAGCAGCTAGACAGATAATCTAGCTAGCGAACTCTGCGATAACCAGGTTGGTCATTGCAGGCCGACGAGCCGTTCGCCGAATACGCCATGTCCTGCTTGAACCACGTGCCGCTGGCCGAGCTCGCCACCAAGGAAGACTTCCAGCACCATGCGCACCGCCTGGTCCTTCTGCTCAGGCGAATACCGCCTCGACGTCGCCGCCGGACGAAGCTCTGCATCCATAGATCCCATGCTTGCTCCAATCTCTGGAGCCTGCGCAAAACAGTGAAGATGTGTGCGGGGAGCGGGCTGCCCGTGAGGCAGAACTGCCCCCGCCGCCAGCGCAGAACGGCAGATCAGCGAAACATCGAAAAATACTGAAATTCATTTCAGCTTCAGCGTGATACCGCCTACGGTGCGCCGCAGATCGCTACCGAAGGAATCTCGCCGTGTCTGAACAAGATCGTTCCCGCCTCTACGCTTGGCTGCGTGAGCACGCTGACGAGCCGATCGCCGAATACATGATGTCGTGCCTCCCTGCCGCACCGCAGCCGGACTTGGTGACCAAGGATTTCCTGACCTCCGAGCTGTCACGGTTTGCCACCAAGGAAGACCTCGCCGCCGTTGATGCGAAGGTCGATGTTCTGGTGGCCCAGCGCGCCGAGGACCGTGTCGCGGGTCGAGTTCGTCACTACTGGCTCGCTGGCATCGGTCTGTCGGCCCTGGTGTCGATCTGGCTCGACGCTGCCGGCGTGATCGGCTGAGCGCTCCGCAGCTCTCTCTTGGTGGTCACCTGCCAAAGCAGCGAAGACCGCAAGCCTGCATTCAGGGTGTTTCAGATATCGAGGCGCAAGCGGTGTCGGTCATCCTCGTTGAGGAAGCCCAGGTTGCCCAGATGCTCTAGCAAGGCGAGCTTGCTCACTTCGAGCTCGGCAGCAACGGCTCCAAGGCCCTCCGGCGTGTTGATTGGACTATCAATCCACGCAATCGCAGAATTCAAGCGGCCGGGTGGCATCAGAAGCCATGCCGCAAATGCATTGGCGCGCTGTTCGATCGAAAGCGGCGCCCACGGACCGCTGGCGACCGCCAGGTTCGTCCCGACTGAACGGTCGTGCAGCAAATGGCACAGTTCATGCGCGAGCGTGAATCGCCTCGCATGCGGCAGGGGCGCTGACCAGTGGCTTTGGTTCACATAGATGCTGGGGGCGTGATGAGCACTGACGAACGAAACAGCTCGCAGTTCCGGGTCGTCCAGAGTGATCTCACCCACCCGGACGCGCCAGTCCGCCAGCCATGCGTTCAAGATCGAGCTCGAGGCCGTGAGGTCATTCCCGAGTTCGTCAAGCAGATCATCGGCGAGGTCGTATCCCTGCTGCCAAGGCGGCCGCGCGGCATCGATTGGTTCATCGCAAACTAGGTGGGCCAGACCGTCCTCGGGCGATCTCTCGTAGGTCTCGAGCAACAGCACAGCCAACGACAAGGCGTCGTCTTCGGTGATTGTGGGGCTTGCGGAACCGAAGAGAAGAGGTGCTAGGCACCCGTTCAGCACGGTCTCGTCTGAGCTCTTTCGGCCGAACACGGCCTCGACGGCTTGCGGTGACCCCAAGTCGCTGACTCGGTTGCGCAAACGTCGCCAGCGCGTGACGATCTCGTCCCGAAGATCGCCTAGGCCCGCAAGCCACGCAGCTCGCTCCTCAGATCGATTTGGTTGACGCAACGCTCGGACGGACTCAACGAGCGATTGGCACCGCTGCGATTCTGGGACCTGGGCATGAAGCCACTCTGATGCGCTGTCGAGCATTTCGTACAGCGCGTTGGCAACAGCGGTCAGATCGCCGCGCGTAGCCCCCTCAGTCGCCAGGAAGCCAATGTCCTCGGCACCCGCGAGATGGTCAGCCGTCCAGGAAACCTCGACCTCGTCTCTGAGCCGCCGAATATGCACTCCGGGGAAGATCCCGCCGTCGCGAGCGGACCGCAGAGCATGTCTCTGCTGCCACGCGAAACAGGCTTCCTGTGTGGCCAATGCACTCTCGGAACCAGTCGATCCGAGGCTCAGCGTCGAGGCAATGCTGCCGACTTCAGCGGCGGTAGCAGCGGGCCGCACCGCCGAGGGGTGACGTTCCTCATGCAGCATCGGGTCCCAGTTCTCGGTCAGCCATTCGAGCAGGGGAAGCAGGTACCAGTGGCAGTACTGCAGTGTTTCGCCTTCATCCACATGGGCGCACAGGTTCACGTTGCGCACCCAGATTTGAAATGCCCCCCAACTGGCAGCCATCTCCGGCGACGCTGCTGCACCTTCGTCCGGATCGTGGTGGAACGCCATTCTCACCGCGAACGACGACGGCTCGCCGAACAGCCTTTCCCAGCGGACGCTCATCGCCTGCGCCTGTTTCCCTGCCGTACCGTGCGGCGCGCGACGGCATTCGTGGCGACCCAGTCGTTCACGATCGCCGGAGGAACCTCGTTCCAATCGACGGGGTACCCATGCCACACGTCGCGCTCGCCGTCGTGGCACTGCGCGCAGTACGCCTGTCTGCCGTCCGTCGCATATCGCTTCTGCTTGTGAGGCGTGCTGTTCTCGAGCAGCGTGCCCGCGTCTGCATCCCGTGGACACCGCGAACCCCTGCGACCGGGCGCTGCTGGCTTGTGCTTTGGGTTCGGCTCGTAGCGCACCGGTCTCCTCTCAACGGGTAGCCACGGTAGCGCCCGGTGTGTTCGCAGACGGCGAAAATTCCTCTATGACGCGGCGGCGAAGGCCGTTACACTGGACCTGTTGCGCGTACTCGCGTAGGCGGAACAGCAAGTGGGGCTCACCAGGTGCAATCGCGCTGCGGCGAGTCCTTCAACCGGTCGGCGCCGTCACAAACCGCGACGACGCGGGGTTTGACGACACAGAGCGGGAGCATCTCCCGTCGTACAAGACAAGGAGCACAGGAACCTTGACTATTTATTCGAAGCGGCGGGGCTGGCGCTCTTTGGCTGCGGTTGTGGTGGCGATGCTTGTGGCGTCGGTGCTGGCGGTCGTGGCGGGGTCGCCGGCTCAGGCTGCGAACACTTCTTTTGAGGTGAGGATCGATCACGACAGCAATGCGTCGACGGCGACGGTGCGTGAGTTCGCTGGTCAGGATCGTTATGACACGGCGTTGCGTTTGGCGAAGAATTTCGCTATGTCGAAGGGCGGTCTTGGTGCCGTTCCGTCGGCGTTTGTGTCGTCGGGTGAGACGCTGGTCGATTCCATCTCGGTTGCCGGTTTGGCCGGTTATGTGGATGCTCCGATCTTGCTGACGCCTTCGGGCAGCTTGCACGGCGGTGTTGCTGATTTCATCGAGGATTACGGCGTGAGCACGGTGTATGTGCTGGGCGGTTCTGTTGCGGTGAGCGACGCTGCGGTGACTGCCATTGAGGGTCTGTCGTCTGAGCCGAAGGTGACCCGGATTGCGGGTGATGATCGGTATGCGACTGCTGCTGCGATCGCGTCGATGATTGATGCTGAGTCGTCGTGGTGCGGTACCGACGCTGCGTCGGCGGTGCTGATCAACGGCGCCTCGGACATGATGCCGTATGGCGTGGCGGTGCAGACGGTTGCGTATCGTCTGCAGCTTCCGGTGCTGATGACCGCTGGTGACATGCTGCCGGACGCGACTGCTGATTTCATCAGCGAGAACGATGTGGAGCATGTGCAGATCATCGGCGGCACCGGCGCGGTGTCTGCTGAGGTCGCTTCGGCGCTGACCACGCTCGGTGTGGACACTGTGGATCGGGTCGATGGTGATTCTGCTGCGGCGGTGTCGGTCGCGCTGGCGCAGATGGCCGGCAACGGCTGCAGCGCCGCCTTGGGTCTTGTGTCCAACGACCGGGTGGCTTTGGTGCGCGGCAACCCTGACGGTGTTGTCGCTGCTCCGGTGCTGGCTTCCAGCTTCGCGAGCGGCTATCTGGTGCCGCCGCTGGTCGTGGGCGACAGCCTGCCGGCGTCGGTGAGCGATTATCTCGCCGCGACGCCGAAGAACATCGGCGCCAACAAGCTGAACCTGGGCATCGTCGCCGTCGGCGGCACTGCTGCGGTCAGCCAGAGCACCATGGACGACGCGCTCGAAGCGGCAGCGTCCTCAGGCGCGCTGTCGGTGAGCATCGCGGGCGGGGACGATCCCAGCAGCGACGGCTCCGACGAGGGCGACACGAACGGCGACGGCGTGGCGAACGCTGATGACCCGGTGCGGCCCGGCAACCAGATCTCGCTGTACTTCAGCGACGACATCATGGCTGCTGGCGATGCCGGCAGTAATGAGAACAATGCGCTGCTGGGCAAGCTGCGTGACATCATCAAGATCAACGGCCTGCCGGCGCCGGTCACTGCTGCGTCGACCTCGGCGGCTGGTTCGTGCTTGGACCGCAGGGTCAATGTGACCCTGGGCCGGGCGCTCAGCGCGGGCGACATGGTCTCGGTTGCTCAGTCATCGCACAAGTTCGGCACAGCAGCCGATCAGCGCACTGTCGCTCCGGCGTCAGCTTCGGTGAGCGCGCCAGCGCCTGACCGAGCGCGTCCGACAGCCATGATCTTGGGCATTGCGCATGCGTCGCCGACGGAGCAGCAGGCGTTCACGGTGACCTTCCGCGACGCCGGCGGCTTCGCTGCCATGGATGCCAACAGCGTCGCAGCAGGCCAGTTCTCGTTCAGGGACGCGACGGGGAGCACCGGCGGGTCCGTCGGAAGCCCCACGCATGACGCTGTCGCGGACGGCGCGAAGTCGTTCACTGTTTCGGTCCCCATCGGCCGTGAGCTCGCGACGGGCGACAGGCTCACAGTGAAGCCGAGCGCGGTCAAAGACGCAGCGGGCAACATGAGTGCAGGCGCGTCGAATTCGGCGTTCAGGGCGCAGGCAAGCCCGCGGATCAGCGCGGTGCTGATGAGCAACCTCAAGCACTCCAAGCACAACTCCTGGACGGTGCCGGCGGGCAACCCGTTCGGTACGCCAATCGCGTCCGGCGGCGCTGCGGTGCTGACGATCAACGCCAAGGGCAGCGGTGACGCTGCGGGCGCTGCGGGCAATGACTGGACGATCACGTTCGACACTGCTTCTGGCTATGACCCCGCGAAGCCGCTGGACATTGACGTGCTCGTCGACTCCAAGCGCAAGTGGGCGACGGTGACATGGACGAACGGCAAGGCCACGGTCGGCGATCTGCTCGCGGCGCTGCGCGCCAACAGCGACTTCGATCAGCGGTTCAGCGCGAGCGTCAATCCGTGCAGCGCCCCGCCGAGCACACCGCTGGTGCACACGGCCGCCGCCAGAGGCGTGTCGGCCACTACGTCATACATTGGCCGCACCCAGTTCGCTATCGAGGTCCGGTTCAACGCGTACATCGCTTCCGCCAACCACGACCAGCTGCTGATGGACGTGCTGGCCGCAGCGGCGAGCCGCGCGAAGACCACCAACGATGCGTCCGGCATCCGGGCCGCGGCGGCCGACAGCGCCGATGCGGCAGGCGGTCTCAGCCTTGCCAGCCCGGCGGCAGTCGCCGGTCCGGTGACGACGGTCCGCTACGAGGGCGAGACCGCACGGGTCGGCAACCTGCCGATGAACCGCGACCTGGTCACCACTGCTGAGGGACACGCTGGCGCGCCCGCCATCACTGGCCCGCCAGCATTCCCGGCGATCACAGCTTCGCCTGCGGTCGCGACCGGCTACGCCGCCGACGCGAACACCGGGGCAGACAACACCGGTGCGCAGGACAAGGTCGACGAGAACCTCAACGGCTCCTCGCAGAACCGCATAACGGTGACCAGCAGCGTCAAGGCCCGCAACTAGCGAGTTGCTGCACAGTCGGCCCGAGCCGCCCGCCCGGGCGGCACAGGCCGAACAGCACAGACCGACAACCAACAGTCACACGACTGACAGCAACGGAGGAGCCCCGGGGCACCCGCCCCGGGGCTCCCCCGCGTCCCCGGCCACCCGAGAGAGCGGTGGTGAGAGCGGTCACTCCCCAATGTTGCGACCCCCAAGAGTGGCGGGGCGAGTGCTTGGGGGGCGGCGGTGGGTTAGGGGCCCAGTGAGGTGATGGGTGTGACGCAGACGCCGTCGGGGCGGCGGTATGCGGCGCCTCGAGCGGTGATGACGACGAGCGCGGCGAGGTCGGCTGCGCGCGAGGCGCTGACCTTGTCGCGTAGGCGCAGCAGGCGTGCGGCGGCCGCGTCGACGCTCTCGGGGCGGTGGCTGAGCTTGACTTCGGCTGCGAGCCAGGCGCCGTCGTCGCGGGTGATGACTGCGTCGACCTCGAGGTTGTCGCTGTCTCTGTAGTGGTACACCGATGCGGGCAGGGGGGCGCTGTAGACGCGCAGGTCGCGGACGACGAGCGATTCGAACAGGAGGCCGAGCGTGTTGGTGTCGCGCAGCAGATGGTCGGGTGCCGCGCCGAGCGCGGCGGCGGCCAGCGACGGGTCGACGAAGTGGCGCTTGGGCGATTTGCGCAGCACGGCGCGTGATCTCAGGTGCACGGGCCACGCCGGCTGGTCTTCGAGCACGAAGATCCGCTGCAGGGCATCGAGGCAGGCTGCCGCGGTCTGTCGTGCGACCGGGCTCTGGCCGTAGTCGGGGTACATGTCGGCGAGCAGCTTGGAGGTGCGCGCCTCGGTGGCCGAGTTGCGCGCCACCGAGCGTGTCAGCGCGAGCATGGTCTCGCGGCGGTGCCGGACGCCCGACGCCTCGGGCACGTCGACGAGCACCGATTCGGTGAGGTGGTCGCGTGCTGACCGTGTGGCTCTGGCTTCCTCGACGTCGAGGTTCGCGGGCCAGCCGCCCACGCAGACGAACGACGCGATGTCGCGCAGCCCGATGCCTTCGCGGGGCGCGCACGAGGCGATCTGGCCCTCCATGAGGCTGCACAGCGACACAGCGCCGTCGGACGCCCCGCTCTCGTACAGCGACATCGGCCGCAGCGTCACACGAGCGATGCGGCCGGTGCCCGTGTGCCGGGTGATGTCTGAGCGCGGCGAGGCCGATCCGGTCAGGATGAACTGTCCCGGCTCGGCCCGTTCGTCGCACTCGCGACGGATCCGGTTCCACAAGTGCGGCGCGTTCTGCCATTCGTCGACCAGCCGAGGCGTGTGCCCGCCCAGCGCGGCGGACGGATCGATCTGCGCGAGCAGCAGCTCGTCCTCATCGTCGAGGCGAAGCGTGCTGCGGGCGAACCGCAGTGCCGCCCACGTCTTGCCGCACCAGCGGACGCCCTCGATCAGCACCGCGCCGCGTCGGCCCAGCGCGTCGTCGATCTCGGCCTCGCACACACGCGACCGGTAACGCGGGTACGGATGCTGCGACGGCCTGCTCACGGCGCACCGCCCCCGCCGGTCGGCCCCTTGTCGCTTTGTCGCACTCGCATATAACGTTCTGAGAATATTTCACCTAACAGTTTGATGACTAACGATACAACCGACTGCGGCGAGAGCGGTCACTCTCCCAAGTTGCGACCCCCATCCGTACCGCTGTGTCTAGGATGACGGCATGGGAGACGAGGCCAAGAGTGAGATCGCGGAACTGCGAGAGCATCTGGACGGCCGCCTTGACCATCTGGACCAGCGCCTTGACCATCAAGACGGGCGCCTTGACCATCTGGACGGGCGCCTTGACCATCAAGACCGCGAGCTTCGCCAGATCAAGAGCACGCTCGGAAGTGTCAAGATCGAGACTGCTGCTCTGATCGACTCGGTTGCAGACATCTACAAACGTCAGCAGGACGCCTGAACGCACCCGCGCAGGTCACGAGCATCCGCATGTTGGATGCAGCTGCACTGCCTGCCGCGTACTGAAGCCATCGCCGAGCCCGGCTGAGGCGGTCGATGTGCGGCAATGGTGCTTGCTGCGTCGGCGCACTCTGCGGAGACACCGGGTCGGGCCGTCTGCACTGGGCGAAAATCGCTTGGCTGCCGCGCGGCGGTGCTTCTAGGTTCGCTCACGAGCGCGCTGGCCAGGTGCGCGCGAGAGCCGGGAGGCACAGTGAGTACCATCGCCGATGTGACCGAGGACCGCCCGCCCGCTGACGCACCGGATGCGGTCGGCGACCTGCCGGCAGCGCTGTCGGCGGCACGGGCTGCTGAGCGGCGGTCGCTGCTGGTGCCGGTGCTGAGCACGGCATGCGCGGCGCTGATCGCGGGCGTGCTCGGGCTCGCCGTGGTGGGCTTCAACACCCTGCGCGACGACATCAGATCGCTCGACGCCAAGATCGACACACAGATCGGCAGCGTGCGCGGCGAGATCGGCAGTGTGCGCGGCGAGATCGGGATGCTGCGCGACGACATGCACGCCGAGATCGGGATGCTCCGAAACGACATGAATGCGAGGTTCGCGCAGGTCGACGCTGTGCTGCTTGATCACACCGAGCGCCTGGCGCGCATCGAGACGACCCTGGGCGTCGAGTCGCGTCCTGTGCAGCAGCCGTAGACGGCCGCCACGCTGCAAGAACCACCTCTGCGGGCGTTGTCGGTGATGATGCCAGCGTGGGTGTCGTACCGCAGGGTGACCTGAGCCGCACGCAGCGCGAACATCATTATTGCGTTGCGCAGCCGGGAAACTGTCCGTACTCTTGCGCGTTGCCGTGTCACAGGGAAGGCCCTGCCGCGGTTCTACATGTCAGGCGGGAGATCGGTGCCACGAGGCCCCGTGCCCGGATACCAATAGCCCAACATTCCAAGCAGGAGGCTCGGAACCTTGACTATTTATTCGAAGCGGCGGGGCTGGCGCTCTTTGGCTGCGGTTGTGGTGGCGATGCTTGTGGCGTCGGTGCTGGCGGTCGTGGCGGGGTCGCCGGCTCAGGCTGCGAACACTTCTTTTGAGGTGAGGATCGATCACGACAGCAATGCGTCGACGGCGACGGTGCGTGAGTTCGCTGGTCAGGATCGTTATGACACGGCGTTGCGTTTGGCGAAGAATTTCGCTATGTCGAAGGGCGGTCTTGGTGCCGTTCCGTCGGCGTTTGTGTCGTCGGGTGAGACGCTGGTCGATTCCATCTCGGTTGCCGGTTTGGCCGGTTATGTGGATGCTCCGATCTTGCTGACGCCTTCGGGCAGCTTGCACGGCGGTGTTGCTGATTTCATCGAGGATTACGGCGTGAGCACGGTGTATGTGCTGGGCGGTTCTGTTGCGGTGAGCGACGCTGCGGTGACTGCCATTGAGGGTCTGTCGTCTGAGCCGAAGGTGACCCGGATTGCGGGTGATGATCGGTATGCGACTGCTGCTGCGATCGCGTCGATGATTGATGCTGAGTCGTCGTGGTGCGGTACCGACGCTGCGTCGGCGGTGCTGATCAACGGCGCCTCGGACATGATGCCGTATGGCGTGGCGGTGCAGACGGTTGCGTATCGTCTGCAGCTTCCGGTGCTGATGACCGCTGGTGACATGCTGCCGGACGCGACTGCTGATTTCATCAGCGAGAACGATGTGGAGCATGTGCAGATCATCGGCGGCACCGGCGCGGTGTCTGCTGAGGTCGCTTCGGCGCTGACCACGCTCGGTGTGGACACTGTGGATCGGGTCGATGGTGATTCTGCTGCGGCGGTGTCGGTCGCGCTGGCGCAGATGGCCGGCAACGGCTGCAGCGCCGCCTTGGGTCTTGTGTCCAACGACCGGGTGGCTTTGGTGCGCGGCAACCCTGACGGTGTTGTCGCTGCTCCGGTGCTGGCTTCCAGCTTCGCGAGCGGCTATCTGGTGCCGCCGCTGGTCGTGGGCGACAGCCTGCCGGCGTCGGTGAGCGATTATCTCGCCGCGACGCCGAAGAACATCGGCGCCAACAAGCTGAACCTGGGCATCGTCGCCGTCGGCGGCACTGCTGCGGTCAGCCAGAGCACCATGGACGACGCGCTCGAAGCGGCAGCGTCCTCAGGCGCGCTGTCGGTGAGCATCGCGGGCGGGGACGATCCCAGCAGCGACGGCTCCGACGAGGGCGACACGAACGGCGACGGCGTGGCGAACGCTGATGACCCGGTGCGGCCCGGCAACCAGATCTCGCTGTACTTCAGCGACGACATCATGGCTGCTGGCGATGCCGGCAGTAATGAGAACAATGCGCTGCTGGGCAAGCTGCGTGACATCATCAAGATCAACGGCCTGCCGGCGCCGGTCACTGCTGCGTCGACCTCGGCGGCTGGTTCGTGCTTGGACCGCAGGGTCAATGTGACCCTGGGCCGGGCGCTCAGCGCGGGCGACATGGTCTCGGTTGCTCAGTCATCGCACAAGTTCGGCACAGCAGCCGATCAGCGCACTGTCGCTCCGGCGTCAGCTTCGGTGAGCGCGCCAGCGCCTGACCGAGCGCGTCCGACAGCCATGATCTTGGGCATTGCGCATGCGTCGCCGACGGAGCAGCAGGCGTTCACGGTGACCTTCCGCGACGCCGGCGGCTTCGCTGCCATGGATGCCAACAGCGTCGCAGCAGGCCAGTTCTCGTTCAGGGACGCGACGGGGAGCACCGGCGGGTCCGTCGGAAGCCCCACGCATGACGCTGTCGCGGACGGCGCGAAGTCGTTCACTGTTTCGGTCCCCATCGGCCGTGAGCTCGCGACGGGCGACAGGCTCACAGTGAAGCCGAGCGCGGTCAAAGACGCAGCGGGCAACATGAGTGCAGGCGCGTCGAATTCGGCGTTCAGGGCGCAGGCAAGCCCGCGGATCAGCGCGGTGCTGATGAGCAACCTCAAGCACTCCAAGCACAACTCCTGGACGGTGCCGGCGGGCAACCCGTTCGGTACGCCAATCGCGTCCGGCGGCGCTGCGGTGCTGACGATCAACGCCAAGGGCAGCGGTGACGCTGCGGGCGCTGCGGGCAATGACTGGACGATCACGTTCGACACTGCTTCTGGCTATGACCCCGCGAAGCCGCTGGACATTGACGTGCTCGTCGACTCCAAGCGCAAGTGGGCGACGGTGACATGGACGAACGGCAAGGCCACGGTCGGCGATCTGCTCGCGGCGCTGCGCGCCAACAGCGACTTCGATCAGCGGTTCAGCGCGAGCGTCAATCCGTGCAGCGCCCCGCCGAGCACACCGCTGGTGCACACGGCCGCCGCCAGAGGCGTGTCGGCCACTACGTCATACATTGGCCGCACCCAGTTCGCTATCGAGGTCCGGTTCAACGCGTACATCGCTTCCGCCAACCACGACCAGCTGCTGATGGACGTGCTGGCCGCAGCGGCGAGCCGCGCGAAGACCACCAACGATGCGTCCGGCATCCGGGCCGCGGCGGCCGACAGCGCCGATGCGGCAGGCGGTCTCAGCCTTGCCAGCCCGGCGGCAGTCGCCGGTCCGGTGACGACGGTCCGCTACGAGGGCGAGACCGCACGGGTCGGCAACCTGCCGATGAACCGCGACCTGGTCACCACTGCTGAGGGACACGCTGGCGCGCCCGCCATCACTGGCCCGCCAGCATTCCCGGCGATCACAGCTTCGCCTGCGGTCGCGACCGGCTACGCCGCCGACGCGAACACCGGGGCAGACAACACCGGTGCGCAGGACAAGGTCGACGAGAACCTCAACGGCTCCTCGCAGAACCGCATAACGGTGACCAGCAGCGTCAAGGCCCGCAACTAGCGAGTTGCTGCACAGTCGGCCCGAGCCGCCCGCCCGGGCGGCACAGGCCGAACAGCACAGACCGACAACCAACAGTCACACGACTGACAGCAACGGAGGAGCCCCGGGGCACCCGCCCCGGGGCTCCCCCGCGTCCACGAACAGTTGCCGCCGAGCCGTCGGCTTCCGCCGCGAAGCGCTGTCCGCATTGCGGTGTGTCGCGTCCGGGTGTGGAGCCTGTCGGCTGTGCAGGCTGCCGCATCGTCGCCGCGGTCATCGCAGCAGCCTTCGTCGTCAGCTTGGTCGTGTGGGCTGTCGTCGCGGCTGTTGCGCTGCATTTGGCCCGAAGGGGACCATGGCAATGCCAATGATCCCCCGCGCTTCTGGTTGCGTGACATCTTGAGACATGCACGGCGTTGATGGCTGACAGCTCCGTAGCCGCTACGGTGGACGCATGACGGCCCGCAAGCAACGCAAGCGCACGATGCCTGAGCCGATCCACGACATGCCTGAGAACGTCGCTGCTGCGCTGATGTCGAGTCCGCCACGCAAACCCGACGAATGGCGCTACCAGCGCGACGCAGGCGTTGACAATCCGCAGGACTAGGCATCTGCAAGTGTGGCAGTCTCGGTGAGCAGCTTGCCTGCGCTCAAGGCGCGAGAAGTGCTACGCCTGCTCAAGAAGGTTGGGTACCAAGAGGCGCGGCGCAGCGGTTCGCATCGCAAGCTCGTCGCTGAGGGACGTTTGCCCATAGGCTTTGCGTACCACGATGGTGTGGACGTTCCCCCGCATCAGTTGCGTCGGATGCTGGTTGACCGAGCCGGGTTGACCAACGCCGAGATAGCCGATCTACTATGAACAGCACAGGACACTCACTGGAGGGCACAATGGCAGAAGTGTTGGTGTACCCGAATCTCGAAGCAGGCCCTCGTTGGTGCGCTGAGGATGACCGCGGTTTCACCGGCGCAGCCGACCGACTCGCTTCGCTGATCGAAATGATCGAGGAATGGGCCGAGGCAGAAGGCTTTGCTGACGAACTCGAAGTGCGTCTAGAGGTCGAATCGACTCCAGCGCCGCCAGAGCCTGAGCGTGTCACGTTCACCAAACCGGGGTACATGCCAGCCACGGACGGCGGAACGCTGCTCGTCAGCCGTACCCTGCCCCCAGTTCTCACGGCTGTATAGCCAGTGATCGTCCGCGTCGCCGCGCTCTGCGACTACGCGCAAGTACGCGAGAACCTGCTGACGCTCGCTTCGGCGGGCGTCACCCGCGCATGGCGTGAGAGCTACCCGGCACGCATGGAGGTCATGCTGGCGCTCCTGATCGAGATTTCTGAGGTTGATGCAAAGATGCCGCACGAAGTCTTGGTGCGTGTGGAAGACAGCGACGGCGGGAAGATCGCAGAGATGACGTGGGCGTTCCAAGTCGGTGAGATCGCAGAGCTGGACCCCGGCGAGATGCTGGTGGTGCCGGGCGCGCTTGATCTGCGCTTGGTCCAGTTGCCCAAGGAAGGCCGCTACCAAGTCGTAGTGGTTCCTGAGAACGCTGGGGAAATCCCGTTGTCGTTCCGAGCAGGGTTCGCTAGCGACCGCCCCGCTGAGCACGCGTAGGCGACGCTCGCGGGCCTCGCGTTCCATGACCGACTAGGGCTGGCCGTAGATAGCGTGCGGGCATGACTGAGGATCAAGCCGCCAGCGACGCTGCGATAGGCATCGCCCGGTTTATCGCCGTGACAGCCCTGAACGGCATGGCACTTGAGAAGGCGCAAGGCGTTGTGGAGCAGTTGCGAGAAGCCTTGGAGGGCTCAGGCCCGGACGACTTCTTCGGGCCCGACATGCGTGCGCAGTTCGACAATCTGATCTCGTTCGGTTTCAGTGTGGCTGATCGCATTGAGACGGCCATCCGAGACGCGGAGGCCCAAGGTCATGCCTTCCTCAGAGTGGGCAGCGGCTTGCTCGCACCCCCTACTGCGCGTGCCATCTTTCCTGCCGCAACCACCGACTAGTGCTGTGTCCACAAACGTTTGCGCGGGTGACTCTGCACCCTGTTCGATTCCGATGCCAGCCGTATTCGGTCCAAGTGGCGAGGGTGCCTGAGCTGTTGATTCAACAGTCCTCGAAGGCCATGCCGAGCAGGTCTTCATCCGGCCGCTTTGGGCGATCTGCTCGCGGCCTTGGGAGCGAACGCCGACTTCGACGCTCGGTTCTCGGCGGGCTTCACGAGTTGCACCACCGGGCGGGCCGCGACTGCGCTGGGTGTGGTGACGGCGGGTTCGCCGGCGCCGCGCAACGTGGAGGCCGTTTCGGCTGACACGGGCCGCACCCAGTTCGCGATCGAGGTGCGGTTCAATGCTTATGTCAGCACCGTCGATCATGACGAGCTGCTCGAGGACCTGCTGTTCGCGGCAGCCCACCGTGCTGGGGCGGCGAACACCGATGCGGGCATCCGGGCTGCTGTGGCGGGAGGCACCGTCGCTGATGACGGGACTGTCACCGCGGGGACCGCCGGCGGCGGCCTCGGTCTGGTGTCGTCCGATCAGACAGCGGTGAGCGGTCCGGTGCAGGTCGTCCGCTATGAGGGCGAGACGGCTCTGGCCGCCAACCTGCCGATGGCACGCGATCTGGTGAACACCGCAGCAGGCGCGGCTGAGCTGGCTGATGACCCGAACACCGATGCCACCGAGACCGCTTTCCGGCCTGCGGTGGCTGCGATTGCGACCGGCTATGCGGCTGATGTCACTTCCTCGACTGCTAGGGCGAGGACCGACGACAGCATGAACGCCGGCTCGCAGCGTCGCATCGCGGTGACAAGCAGCGTCAAGGCCCGCAACTAGCGAGCTGCTGCACAGTCGGCCCGAACCGACCGGGCAACCCGCCCGAACGGCACAGACCGACAACCAACAGTCACACGACTGACAACAACAGAGGAGCCCCGGGGCACCCGCCCCGGGGCTCCCCCGCGTCCCCGCTCGACAGATTCGAACTGTCGAGCCGAAGCAATCGCCTTGCCGGCTGAGGCGGTCGGTGCGCTGCAACGGTGCTTGCTGCTCTGGAGCGCTCCGCGGGCGCCGGGCCGGGCCGTCTGCGCTGGGCGAAAATCGCTTGGCTGCCGCGCGGCGGTGCTTCTAGGTTCGCTCACGAGCGCGCTGGCCGGGTGCGCGCGAGGGCCGGGAGGCACGGTGAGTACCATCGCTGATGTGACCGAGGACCGCCCGTCGGCTGTCGCACCGGATGCTGGCGGCCAGCAGCCGGCTGAGTCGGCTGCGCTGTCGGCGGCACGGGCTGCTGAGCGGCGGTCGCTGCTGGTGCCGGTGCTGAGCACGGCATGCGCGGCGCTGATCGCGGGCGTGCTCGGGCTGGCCGTGGTGGGTTTCAACACCCTGCGCGACGACATGAATGCGAGGTTCGGGGAGGTCAACGCTGTGCTGCTTGATCACACCGAGCGTCTGGCGCGCATCGAGACGACCTTGGGCGTCGAGTCGCGGACAGTGCAGCAGCCGTAGACGGTCACGACGCTGCAAGAACCGCCTCTGCGGGCGTCGTCGATAATGATGCCCACGTGGGTGTCGTGCCGCAGGGTGACCCGAGCTGCACGCTCGTCGCGGATGGCGAGGCTGCGGATCAGCAATTCGCAGTCGGCTTCGTCGATCGGCCGTCCGCTGGCGAGCTTCATTGCCAGCACGTAGCGGTCGCCCGCCGAGTCCACCACCAGGCAACTGCCGGTGTAGATGCGCTCGGGTTCCATGGGCAGGTTGACGCGCTGGGGCTTGGCGCCGTCGTTGAGCCAATCACGGCGAAGTCCTGGGTGACGCTCGCTCACCACCGCAACGGCGCGTCGCAGCTGCTCAGTCATCGCCTCAGAGACGACGTCGACATCTGAAGTGAGCCGGGCGTCGGTCTTGGGGGCGATGACCGCGCCAACGGCCACGTGCAGGTGCAGTACTTCGGCTACGCCCTCGTCGGCGAGCAGTGCGTCCAGTTCGGCCAAGTAGCCGAGCATTCGTTCTGCGGTGAACAGAGTCTCCGCTGGTCCTGAACCGCGCTCAGCGGAAGCCATGCACCCGGTGGTCGTCAAGGGTTGCGGGCACGAACCACACGTTGTGCCGGCCGCGGAGCGCGGTGGTGCCGGCCCCGGGCTATCTCAACAGCGAAGCGGCACTGATGACCCGGAAGTCGCCGACCGACGCCAAGGGGTCGGCGAGGGCATCTGCCGGGAAGTACTCGGGCACTCTGCTGGCTCGCACTACCACGATGTCGGAGTCTTCGATCTGGTCGAGCCGGGCCGCATCGAGATCCCATACCGGCACATCGAGGTAGTACGAGACCCAACGAGGTGCTGGCAATCCCGGCCCCACCCAGGCCAGCTCGGCACCGGCGGCTGCCGGCGTGCCGACGACCTGTTCGAGCGCCTCGCCGACGTGGGCTGGGTTGGAGATGTACCGGTCCCGGGTGGAACCGTTGACCACGGCGAACATCGTGGCGGCAATGACTGCGCCCGCGACCAACGCCGCAGCGCCCCGGGCACCGGAGGGCAGCCTTCGCCGCACTGCGTCGAGGAGCGCGGCCAGCCCGATGGTCACCGGCACGAGCCATGGAAAGTTCCAGAGCCTGTGAACCCATGCTCCTTGGGGGACACCGAACGTGAGCGCAGCGGCCACGGTCAGCGTGATTGCCGTGGGCACGCGGGTACGCCGGTCGATCAGCCCCGCGAGAAGGGCCGGCGCCAGCAAGAGCCGCAGCCACGGGGGAACGAGCAGTTCCTCGGTGGCGAAGCGCCACTGCCTCGACAGGAACTCGTCGAACGTGAACGTGATGGACTGCTCGCCCGAGGTGACGCGGTTGCTGACACGCACGGCGACTTGATCGCTGAGTTCGGTGAACCCGGTGGCGTACAGCATCCAGGCGGCGGTGATGCAGACACCGACAGAAGCGCCGATGACGAAGCAGCTGAGCGTTGGCGACCAGCCGTCGTTCAAGCGATTCCACAGTCCGAGCCCCGACCGATTCGACCCCGCGTCGGCTTGGCGGCTTTGCCGCAGACGGTTCGCGAAGAGCCAGGCTGCCAGCAGTGCCAACGATGCGATGTTGATCCACGACTGCATGGCGGTGAGCGCCGCGAGTGCCGCTGTGCCAGCCAGCGCAAGCCGAGACGGCCGTTCATGCTTGATCAGCCACGCCACGGTTGCTGTGGAGGCCACCAGCAGGGAAAAGCTGACCCCCAGACGGCCGAACACGTAGAAGAAGCCGGTGCACGCCATGGCGCCGATCGCCAGGATGATCGGTCCCCAGCGGACATCGCATGCACGCAGCAGCGAAGCCATGAACAGCAGCGTCGCTGCCCCGAGCAGATATATCGGTATTCGCAGCGCCGAGGGGTTCTCGCCGAATACACCGGCCGACCCGATCGACAGGAACTCCTTCAGCGGGGGATGGTGTGCGTACGTCACGGCCTCGACCGGGGGATCTGTGCGAGGAATCACGCCGAACTCAGGACGCACGAACGGATCGACCCGAGCGCCCAATCTGGACTCGATCGGACCCATCTCCCAGAAGCTGCGTGCGTGCAAGCCCGAAAAGGCCACGAGACGGCCGTCGTCGCTGTTGCCGAGGGGCAAGTCGAGGTCGGGCAGCCAGAGCGCCAGCATCGCCAGGGGCACGAGGACCATCGCCGCCCAGCCCGATCGCAGGCGAGACAGCTTCGGCGACGAGCGCCGAGTATCAGCGGAGCCCGGGTCGGTGTCTCCCATGCCGCCGGCTCTCAGTTCATGCCGGCGAACTGAAGGTCGCAGCCCTCGCACGTCTCGTGCGCCTGCTCCAAGAAATACGAGTCGTCGACTTCCCAGGTGTGCCCTGCGCTGTGACGCATGAGGACATACCCCGCGCCGTGGGTTCGGTACACGCTTCCGCCGTTCGTCGCGATGTCGCGGGCAAGTGCCTTGTCCTCCCCCACACCCATCGCACGCCATCCGCCGATGGCGTCGAGCGCGTCGCGGCGCATTGCCACGGCACCGCCGGCAACGCTGAGACGCTCCGGGTCGATGTGGCGTTCCCCGAAGCCGACGAACCGGCGGACCATGCGGCCCGTTTCGGCCAGGTACACGTACTCAGACACCTTGCCCACGAGAGCGGCGCCTGAATACTCAGCGGCAAGCACCAGGTCCCACAGGTGATCTGGGCCATAGAGATCGTCGTCGTCGATCTTCGCGACCATCTCTCCCGATGCGGCTGAGAGTGCCATATTCAGCACCTCCCCCAGGGAGCGATCCGCTTCGACATCAACGGCTCGCGCAGGACAGTGCAGACGTCCCAATTGTGCCTCTGTCTCGGAGCGCTCAAAGCCACTGCCGTGCTGGGCCACAACGAGTTCGACGCTCGGATATGTCTGGGCGGCAATGGCGTCGATAAGCGCAGGCACACGGCCGGGTCGGCACGTGGGTGCGAGTACCGATATCAGGTGAAGCCGGGGCGGCTCCAAGCCGGCGGCGGTGAGCAGCTGCCGGGTGCGGGCGCTCGGGGAATGATGGCGAAGGGCGGCGCGTCGAAGAGCGATGCTGAGCAACTCTCGACCGTGGGCGTCGGCGCCCTCGATGCGGTCGGTTGCAGACATCAGCTCGTACAGCTCGCTGCCGAGGAAGGGCTCGAGTTTGGTGCTGTTGGGCCCGACGGATACCACCACGCCCGAGGCTGCAGCGGCCGCGAGTTCGCCCGCACGCAGTGCCGGATCGGCGCCGGGCCGAGTCCAGTCCGATACGTGGTGCGCTTTGCGCATGTCGACGGTGCTCAATCCACTCTCGGAGAGCGAGCCAGTCGGGTGCAGTGGAGGGCCGTGAGCCGGCTTCCATCCGATCGGATTGACCCTGCTCACGTCGAATGCGGGCACCGTCGCGATCGGCGGAAGTGTTGACAGCATCACTGCGACCTCGCTCTGAGGCGGCTCGGCAATCAGTTCCGGTGAATCGGCAAGCAGAATCGACACCTGTTCTTGCGGAGCGGTGACGCTCTGCGAGCTGGAACCGAAGACAGCATTGGACCTCGGGCCGATCGTCCGGATCACCACGCCTTCGCAATGCGTCTCGCGGATCTGCACCGGGAGGATTCTTGCATGGACATTCCCGGCCGAACAGCCCCAGCCCGCCGACGCGGTGATACAGCGAGATACCATCGCCGCCGATTCCCGAATCGCGCGCTGGAGCCATGCTGCTGCTGAGACAAGCTGTCCTCTCGTGGAATTGACGCGGCCGCGCAGGCGGGTTCGGTGGGTTGCTGCGCTGGCCGCAGCCATGACAGCGGCATCGCTGCTGGCCATCCCGAGCGCGAGCGGCCAGAGCGCACCCGAAGACGGCCCGATCTCGCCTCGCCAGTGGCCACGTTCGTACTTGGCAATACCTGAGCTGGAAGCATGGCCGAACGCGGTGCGCATGTGGGGTCCCGACCGTCACCAGACCGCCCTGGCCGTAGCGCTGACTCTGC
Source organism: Candidatus Poriferisodalis sp. (assembly GCF_965219595.1). NCBI lineage: Bacteria > Bacillati > Actinomycetota > Acidimicrobiia > Acidimicrobiales > Candidatus Poriferisodalaceae > Candidatus Poriferisodalis > Candidatus Poriferisodalis sp. The sequence goes on along the minus strand of NZ_OZ244781.1, from coordinate 957,969 downwards.
GAGGCAACGGCGGCTATCCCTTCGACTCACCCGACGCCACCTCTGGCACCGGCCGAAGCCTGGGTTCGGCCGACGGTTGGTGGGGCTTGGGCCTGTGCCCGCGGTCGATCATCGTGGTGGCGTCGGATGTTCCGGCCGATGCGGTGACCGCCGCTTCGCTGTCCGATTCGACCGGCCGCTCAAGCGAGCCATACCTGCGGCGTGTCGCCGCCAGCGACCCCCTGTTCGACCCCATAGGCGGCTTCGCACGGGTCGACACATTCGCTGCACCTATTCTGCTGACCGACTCGGTCCGCGACGGGGCCGCTTCGCTGAACCATGCCGCCCAGCTGGCCGCGCAAGACCTGCGGATCGGCGGTTGCAATTCCGCCCGCCAGGCCATCATCGTGGGCGGACCCGCCGCCGTGCCCGTCGAGATCGAACGAGAGCTCGTCTCTATCGGCTACGACGAGGTCTTCAGGGTGAGCGGCGAGTCCCGATACGGAACGGCCGCGTCCGTCGCGCTGTCGCTAGGAACACGCTCGGTTCCACGCAGCGTTACCGGTTGCAAAGACCCATCGGCATCGGACGGCGATGCGGTGCCGGCCTTTTATGCCAACTCGGTGGTGGAGTGGCGTGAGCGAGCCAGCAGATGCGAAGTGCTGGGCCGCGCCGTCGTGTTGGCTGAGGGCCTCGATGCCCTGGCAGCCGGCTGGTGGACCAGTTTCTGGCAAGTGCCGGTGCTGCTGCACGACGGCAGCGACGAACTGCCCGAAGAGACCGCGGTAGCGCTGAGCCTGCTCGACGTCGAGAACCTGATCGTGCTCGGCGACTCGTCACGGGTGCCTGCAGCTGTCGCGGAACTGGCCGCTCAGATCGCCAGAGCCGAGTTGCGAAGGGTGGCGGGAGCAGACCGATACGAGACCAGCGTGGAGATGGCCAAGATCTTCGGCGGTTGGTGGCCCACCGGCTCAGGCGACCACTTTGCTCGGTCGTCATTGTGCCTGGCGGCGCTGAGCGACGGTCCCCGCCGCACCTACGGCTGGCCTGACGCACTCGGTGCCGGTGCGTTCTGCGGTGCCGCGTCGGCTCCGTCGCCTGACGATCACCCATACGTCACCGAGCGGTTGGCGGGGCCGGTCGACGCGAATGAGCCGGGCCTGGTCGCGATAGCGCGGCGGCCTGTGAGCGCCTCAACCTCGACGGCGGTGCCTCGTCCGAAGCGAACCGCAACTCCCATGCTGCTGGTGCCGGCGGGAGCCACCGAACTGCCCACGTCGGTAGCGGAGTTTCTGCAGGACGTGTTCGTGCCGGGACGGTTGTGCTTGCGAGATGTCGGCAGGATCGACGCCGATGGATCAGGGGCCGACGACCACGACGCGTACACCGCCGCAGTCAATTCAGGAAGCTGCTTCGCCCCTGGCCTAGTCGTGGCGTTCGGCGGCGAAGCAGTCATTTCCTCTGAAGTGCTGGCCCAAGCCTCGTCGCTGGTGAGCGGCAGGCTGGCACCCGATGCCGAGCCGCGAGTGCCGGTGCTCGTGGGCGCGTATGCGCCGCACCACGAAGACCCCGATCGCATCGAGAAGGCGCCCGATGCGAAGCGAGGCATCGGTGTGTTCGCTACCAGGCTTGCTATCGACGGAACCGTGTTCCATCGAGCGAATGCCGAAGGGCCCATAGACAGCGCTGGCAGCTCCACGCGTGCTTCGATCAGCACCGATCAGACGTGGTTGTGCTTCCCCCGAGGCACCTATGCCGAGGCCCGTTGGCTGTTGGCAGAGACATCGCCCGACCGCTCACCGGTGCTCGAGGCCGACCTGACAGCGCTCGGCTGGTACCGGGGCGACGTCGACGGCGAGCGCCGCAAGCCGCTGCCGGCCAGCCCGGGCTGCGTGGCCTTCGAGCTGTCCGAGACGGCAGCCGCCTATGCGCGGGCGGTGGGGCCCTACGGGCGAACCTCACGGTCAGTGACGGTGGCGGCCAACGCCAACCGGCGCTTCTGGCTGACCGATGTGGTGGAGGCGGCCGAGCCGGTGTCGGGCGGCGTGCCCAGCGACGAGAGCCCGTCCACCGGCGAGAACACCCGGCTGGCATTCCGCAACCGCAGCCCCGGCGTGTTCGCACACCTGCCGCCGCACCGCCAGCAGGTCACCGAGGCATTCGTGTCGCTGGAGATCGACCGCGGCTTCGGCGCCGGGCGCCCGCACACGTTCAACGCCCGGTGGTCGGTGGAGACCCCGGCGGGCACGGTGTCGGGCATCGCCGAGGGCGAGGCCAAGTTTGTGTCGGACCGGTGGGAGCTGCGCGGCATGAGCGTGGTGCGGTCGGGATCGTGGATGCGCTCGGTGTACGGCACGCACCCCGACGAGCCGTCAGAAATCCTCGCCGGCGCCGCCGTGGCGGGCTTGGCCGACGACGGCTACGGAGCTGGCGGGTTCATGTCCACCATCGCCGTGAACGACTTCGGCAGCGACGACGACACCATCGTCTGGCGAGTCGACGCCTACATCAATGCCCGCCCCTAGCGGCCAGCAAACGCCTACGACCGCGTATCCCGAAGTGTGCTCATGCAAAGGCGTGCAACTTGTGACGAAACGCGCCGTCTGTGCCGCCGACGCTTCCCCTAGCGTTTCTGCGACGGCGAGCCTTGGAGTGTGAGGTCGGCATGAGTCCAGCAAGCAGTCGGCCGCGGCGCAGCCCACGGCGGTCGTTCCTCGCCATGTGCAGCGTCGCGCTGGCGGGCTCGGTGCTGTTCGCCCCGCAGCCCGCAGGTGCCCAGTCGGCCAGCATCACGGTGCAGCGGGTGAGCGGCGCCAGCGTGTACGCCTTGGCGGCCAATGTCGCCGGCGGCAGCTGCGACAGCGACATCGGCTCGCACAGCGTGGCGCTGGCATCGGGCGAGAACTGGCCCGATGCTCTGGCCGGTGCAGCGCTCGACCGGCCGCTGCTGCTGACCAAGCAGGCGTTCCTGCCGGCGGTCACCCGCAAGTACTTGGAGCCGTGCGCATCGCACGCCAAGGCCAAGGTGATCATTCTGGGCGTTCCTGCGGCGGTGTCCGAGGGCGTGGCCGAGACGTTGCGCGGCATGGGGTTCCGGGTGGACCGGTTTGCCGGCGATGACCGGTACGCAACCGCCCGCCGGGTCGCACGCACCTTCGCTCCTGACGAGATCGACACCGTCTATCTGGCCTCTGGCGTCAACTTCGCCGATGCGGTAGCTGCGGCCCCCAGCGTCACCATGGCGACCCCGCTCATCCTCACCACGCCCGACGAGCTTGGTGACGAGGCACGCCGTTTTCTGACCGACGGGGACCGGGAGGTGTCCTCGGTCACGATCCTGGGCGGCACGGCGGCCATCTCCGCTGATGTGGAAGAGGAGATCGCCGAACTCGGCATCGACACCGATCGCATTGCCGGTGCCGACCGCTACGAGACGGCCGCGCTGATCGCCAGCCGTGCGTTCAGCAACTCGGGCTGTCACCCGGTCACTGACGTGGCCGTCGCCAGCGGGACGGTGCCGTTCGGCGGCCTGGCCGCCGGAGCGGTCCGCGGCCCCTGCGAGCCATTGCTGCTTGCCCCGCCCCAGGGCGAACCTGTGCCCGAGACGCTGGGCAGGTTCGGCCAGGACTGGCGGCTGGCCATCGACGGCGGCACTCGGGCGACGGTGACCGGCGTCGGCATGGGATCATCCGTTCCCACGGCGGCGCTGTCGGCTGTGGCGACCGGCATCGTGCGGGATTCCGGTTCGGCTGACGCAGGCGTGTCGGGCGGGCTGGGTTGGAATTCGGTGGCCCCATCGGTGGTGCAAGTGCGCTGCCTCAGCGCCGCCGGCGCCACGCGCAAGCAGGGATCCGGATTCATCGTCGGCGACGGCTACCAGATTGTGACCAACCACCATGTGCTCGTCGACGATGACGGGCGCGAGTGCCGTCGCATTCGTGCCTACCTGGGCGGAACCTTCGAACAAGCACCGGAGCGATTCGTGCCGCTCTCTCTTGTGCGGGCTGCGGAGGAACGCGACTTGGCGCTGCTCACCATGGATCCCGATATCGCTCCGCTTCCCGCCCTGACGATCGCCGCTCAGCTGCCATCGGCGGGCGAGACGCTGACAGCACTCGGCTACCCGGAAATCGGCGGCGACACCCTCACGCTCACCACCGGCCGTTACTCGGGCACCACGATGCTGGACGGGCTGAATTGGATCAAGACCGACACGCCGGTCGCCCCCGGCAGCAGCGGCGGCCCAGTGCTGAACGACCGGCTCGAGGTGGTCGGCGTAGCGACGCAGCTGCGGGTGGCCATCACCGACAGCGGCGGATTCGCTGTCGGCAGTCTCAGCCTGCTGGCACCGGCAGTGGACGTGCTGGCGCTGCTCGATGGCGAAATCGGCGAGTAATTTCACACCAATAGGCGTTGATGCGTAGGGATTTCTGCGTACAGACGGCTACTAGCTTGCGACGGGTGCGACGTCTGACGTTGGTGGTGCTGTCGGTGATGGCGGGCCTCGGTGGTGTGCTGGTGGTTCCGGCTACCGCGGTTGGTGCTGCAGAGGGCGACGACGGTTCCGCCGGCACAGATGTGTGGGCGACACGGTATGGCGGCGCCGACCGGTATGAGACGTCGCTGCAGGTGGCCGAGGCGGTAGCCGCTGATGCCGATGGCTCGTTGGAGTGGGTAGTGCTGGTGTCGGGCGAACGCTGGACCGATGCCGTCGTTGCGGCACCACTGGCGGGATCGCTGGGCGCGCCGGTGCTGATGACTCCGCCAGAGGAGCTGCGCGCCGACGCGCTGGAGTACCTAGAGCGGGTGGGCGTCTCCAAGGCGCTGGTGGTGGGGCCTGATGCGAGCGGCGGCGCGCACGGTTCCGGGCGCGGCGTAAGCGCTGAGGTTCTCGACGCGCTCAGCGAGGCCGACATCACGACGGAGCGTGTCACAGGCGACGACCTGTACGCCACCGGTGTGGCGGCTGCGGGGCGGGTGACGCCGGGTGCGATGGGCGATCTGGGCCCCACGGCGGTGATCGCCAGCGGGGAGGTGTTCGCCGATGCGCTGGTGGCGGGCCCGTTCGCTGCGCGGGGCATCCATCCGGTGCTGCTGAGCCCGCCTGGAGAGCTGCACGCGGAGGTGGCTGACTACCTGAGCGGCGCGGGCATCGAGCACGTGGTGCTGATGGGCGGCACCGCCGCGCTCAGCGACGCCGTCGAGCAGGCCGTCAAGAACCTCGGCATCGATGTGTCGCGGGTGGCGGGCAGCACCCGCTATGGCACCGCGGTGAAGGCTGCCGAGCTGGCCGAGGACAAATACAGCGCTGTGGCCGGCAGGACATGCTTCGCGAACGACACGATCGGCGTGGCCCGAGCACGGGTGCCGTTCGATTCGTTCAGCGCAGCGCCGCTGCTCGGCCGGCTGTGCGCTCCGCTGGTGCTCGCCGACCCCGGCGACATTCCCGACGACACCGCCGCCTATCTCGACGCTGCCCGCGACCAGCACGACGCCGTGGGCCTGCGGGTGTTCGGCGGCGACGCAGCCGTGTCTCAGGCCGCCATCGACGCCTATCTCACCGGCGAGGAACCCGACACCGGCGACGGCGAGGCCGCCTAAGAAGCCGAAGACAGCGAGCCCAGTACCGCGCCCGGGGTGCTGCCCGCCGGCACCTGCGGCGGCGCCATCGACGACGAGCCGACACAGCTCGTGCCCTCCACCAGCGCCGAAGACCCCGCATGGTCGCCTGACTGCAGTCGCCTCGTCTACACCGGGAATGCCTCGCTGTGGACCGTGAACAACGACGGCACCGATGCCCGGAAGCTGGTGGACCACGACGGCGGCTACCTGTACGCCCCCGTCTGGTCGCCCGACGGCACCCGCATCGCCTATTCCCGTGGCCAGAATGACGAGAACGGCAACTGGCAATCACACATCTGGACCGTCAACGCCGACGGCAGCCACAACAACCAGCGGACCGAAGGCGACGTCATCGATCGCTGGGCCACTTGGTCGCCCGACGGCAGCCAGCTCGCCTACCAGGCCAACGGCTTCCTGGTGGTGGCCGACACCGACGGCAGCAATGAGCGCCGCGTGCACGCCGCGGTGTACTTCGCCGGCGGGCTGTCGTGGTCGCCCGATGGCACACGCATGGCCTTTGCACGCGGCGACGGCATCAAGTCATCCATCGTGATTGCCGATATCGACGGCATCGACGAAGAGGTGGTCTACGACGAGGGCCTTCGCACGCTCGCGCCGCGGTGGTCGCCCGACGGGCAGCGCATCGCCGTCCACACCATCGACACTGAGGGCAAGCACCGCGCCTATGTGGCCGGAGCCAGCGGCGAGCCCGCAGGCATCGCTGACGACTGCCGGCCCAGCGGCCTCGGCTACACGACGGCAGGGTTCCCGCTGCCCCACTGGGCGCCGTCGGCGGTCGGCACCCTCCGCATCGGCGTGCTGTTCATGGACTTCCCCGACGCCCAGGCCGCCCACACCACCGAGGAAGAGGCTGCGCTAGGGCTGCCGTGGGCCGAGGAGTACTTGGAGGCCGCCAGCTACGGCAGGCTCGATGTCGAGTTCGTGCCGCTGCATCGCTGGCTGCGAGCCGAGCAGGACACCGCCGAGTACATCGGTCCGACGGCCACCGGCGAGGGTCTGGTCCGCGGCGCATCGGCGCACGCTGTCGCCCTGGCAGACGACGAGGTCGATTTCTCGACGCTCGACATGGTGCTGACGGTGTTCCCTGGCAGCCACTTCTCGGGCGGCAACGCCACCGGCGAAGCCACCGCCGATGACGTCACCATCACCACCACCAGGGTGAACACAAACGAGCTCGAAGAAACCCAGGAACCCGACGAGTGGGGTTCCGTTGGCGCCCACGAGATCGCCCACAACCTGGGCTTGCTCGACATGTATCCCTACGACTTCGACCGGCACACGCTGCCCGAGTTGTCCGGTGACGACGTGTGGGCGTTCGTGGACATGGGGCTGATGGGCCTGCGAGTCCAGTTCCAGACACAGTCGAGCGACCAGCGGCTGCAGCATGTGTGGCGCTTCCCCGACGGGAACACGTCGTTGGGCACGGCGGCTCACCTCGAGCTCGAAGAGATGCTCGGCTGGAGCCGGTGGCAGCTCGGCTGGCTCGACCCGTCGCAGGTGCACTGCGACAGCGGCGCCGGGGCAACCGTGTCGCTGGCGCCGATCGCTGAGGCTGGCGACGGCGTGGCGCTGGCAGTGGTGCCGCTGACCGCCCACAACGTGATCGTGATCGAGAGCCGCCGTGCGGTCGGCTACGACACCGGCCAGGAGTGGGTCGATCCAAGCTCGAACGCCCGTACCACCTTCCCGGGCCTCGTGACCGAAGGCGTGATGGTGTACACCGTCGACTCGTTCATCGGCTCGGGCGAGCTGCCCGTGAAGGTGGCCGGTGACAGCGGCAACAGCGAGGTCGACGACTTCCCGGTGCTCGGTGTGGGCGAGTCAGTGACGCTGCACGGCTACACCATCACCGTCACCGCAGACGACGGCGACACCCATACAGTGGCCATCACACGCAATTCCTGACTCCAGTCTGGCGCTGGACCAGCCGCAGCCTTGCTGCATTGCGGCCCGCAGGCGGATCGGTTGCAACTTCGCGACCTCCCGAAATGTGACGGCAATAGCTCTTGGGGGCCGCGGTAGCATCGTGATTGACGGGAGCGATGGCGTTCCCGCTGTTCGGATGCGTAACTGCAATGGCCTTGCGTCTTGAAGACCGAGATCTGGTTCTCGCGTACCAAGCCGGCGACGACGAAGCGTTCGCCGAGCTGGTGCGGGAGTACCGGCCGCAGCTGCTCGGTCACGCGCGCCGCAAGCTCGGTTGCCCCGAGGCGGCGGAAGACGCTGTGCAGGAAGCGCTGGTGCGGGCGCTGCGGGCCATGCCGCGGTTCAACGGCAACTACCTGGTGGGGCCGTGGCTGCATCGCATCCTGTCGAACGTCTGCAGCGACGAGGGCAACCGCCTGCGCCGCGACAGCGAGAAGACCGAGCGGTTCGCGTCGAATGATCGGGCGCTGAACCCGCCGTCATCCATCGAAGACGAGCTGGGGCTCGACATCGACGATTCCGAGCTGGCCGACGCCGTCGACAACCTGTCCGAGCAGTACCGCGAGGCGCTCATGCTGCGCTTCGTGGAGGAGCTGAGCTACGAGGAAGTGGCCGAGAAGGCCGGCGTGTCCGAGGAGAATGCCCGGGCGCGGGTGTCGCGGGCCCGCAACGCCGTTCGGGCCGCGCTGAAGCTGGCGGCTGCTGCGCCGGTGGCCTTGATCGGGCTGCTGCGCCGCGGCGAGCGTGCCGCCGCTGCGGTGACCAGCCAGTCGTCGCCCGGCAGCGGGCGGGCTGCGCTGCATTCGGCGATGCCGATGCTGGCCGAGACCGCCCCGATGGCCACACGGGCCGCTGCTGCCACGGCGAATGCGGCAACCGTCGGCGTGCCGGTGGTGGCCAAGGCCGCTGTCGGCTTCGGGCTGGCCACGGCCGTGATCGCCCCGACAGTCGATTCGCCGGTGCACAAGGCGGCCGACCGGGTGCTGCCCGATTCGGTGATGGAGGTGCTGACGCCGCTGGCCGTGGAGCTGCCGGCGCCCGATGCGCCCGTGATCGTTCCCGCCGCCGCGCCGGTGACCGCCGTTGCCGATGTGGTTGACCCTGCCGGTTCCGTGGCGCCTGCTGAGGCGGCTCCTGCAGCGGCTGCTGCGCCCGTGGTCGAGGCAGCTCCTCAACAGAGCGAGGCAGTGGCAACGGTTGCTGCTGTTGCTGCGACTCCGGTGATCGACGACAGCCAGACTTCGGAGGCCGCCGCTGGCGGTGCCGAGGAGATCATCGAGACGAGCGTTGCGACGCAGGTCGTGATCCAGCCCGACACCGAGGTGTCGGCCAGCGGCAGCGTGCAGGGCGCCGAGCTGACGTTCACGCCTTCAGGTGCCGACCGCTACGACGTGGCCGGTTCGCTGTCGTTGACGGTCACCACGGTCACGACTACGACGGTTGACGGCGTCGAGACCTCCGAGACGGTCACCTCCACCGAGTCGGTTGCGGTGATCTCGCCGAGTACAGCCTCGCTCGGTGCTGCCGACCCGGCGGTCGACGAACGACGCTTCAGCGCCCTGCTGGTCTTCGCCCCCGGCGACGACGGCATGTCCGCCGAGATGCGCCTGGCTGCCCGCGGCACCGCCAACGACGACGGCTCGCTCGCCATGACCGGCTTCTTCACCGCCACCGGCACCGAGTCGCTGCCGCTCGCCGAGCGCGGCAACCTCTCCGGCACGCTCACCCTCGACGCCGAGGGCATGCCCGCCGCCCTGTCCATAACCCTCACCCAGTAGCCGCTGCGCCTGCCGATCGCAGCCGGCCGGCTTCTGCAGGCCGCGGCGGCGTTCGAGGGCGAGACGGTCAGGCGTTTTTGATGAGGAGGCCGCCGTCTACGGGGAGGACGGCGCCGGTCATGTATTGGCTGGCGGGCAGGCAGAAGTTGAGCGTGCCGTGGGCCACTTCTTCGGGCTCGGCATAGCGGCCCAGGGCGGTGCGGCGCTTGGCGAAGATCGTCTTGTGCTCCTCGGAGATCTCCGCGGTCATGGCCGTGCGGATCGGCCCAGGGCAGATGCAGTTCACCGTGATGCCCTCACGGCCCAGCTCCACCGCCAGTGACTTGGTGAGCCCGATCACGCCGTGCTTGGCAGCCGTGTAGGGCGAGCCGAACTTGGTGGCGCCCCAGCCCTCGGTGGAGGCGATGTTGACGATGCGGGCCGCATCGGACTGGCGCAGGTACGGCAGCGCCGCCCGCACGGTGTAGGTGTGCGCCGTCAGCAGCACCTCGAGGGAGATGGCCCAGTTGTCCTCGTATTCCTCGGCGTCGATCGGCGAGAAGCGGGAGATGCCGGCGTTGTTGATGACGTGGTCGATGCCGCCGAAGCGCTCGGCTACTTCGTTGGTGACCTGGTTGACGCGGTCGCGGTTGGCCACATCCATCGTCCAGCCTGCCGCTGAGCCGCCGGCGTCGTTGATCTCGGCCACCACGGCGTCCACCTCGGCCTGGCCAAGGTCGGTCACCGCAACGTGCGCGCCCTCGTCGGCGAACAGGTGCGCCGTGGCCCGGCCCTGGCCCATGCCGGCGCCGGTGATCAGCGCCACCCGGCCCTCGATCGACCGGTTCAGTGTCGACAGTCGCTTCGTCGTCCCCACAGCAATCCTCCAGTGCTCGTCGGGCACTGCGCACGGCCCGCGGCGGCGCTCAACGTAGCCGCAACGGCTTCAGCCGACCTGCCGAACGAGGCTTTGAGTGCGACTGTGGCTTTGTCGCTAGACGAAGTCTGGATCGAGGTACGAATCGACTAGTCGGGCCACGGCCTCGTGATCGCCAGCGATGACAGCCTCCGATGGCGTTCGGCCATCCAGCTCTGCCTTGCTGGTGGTCCACCACCCGCGTGAGGCTTCCGCACTCGCTCCCACCAGATGGTGGACCTTTCGCATGGTGTTCAGAATTGTGAACGCAATCTCCGCTCTCGCGGCGTCAGCGTAAGTGATCCGCGATGTGGTCATGTCGGCATCTCCGTTCTGTCATGCATCCCTTGCACGTCCTGCAGCGGAACATAGAGGGTGCGCGATTTGGAGTAGCTTGACGACGACAATCAATGTTTGTCAATGTTCAGAGACATACATATTATGTTACTAATCAACGATATGTCCGGAGTGTCCCCATATGGAGACTGCAAACGCAGTTCGTCCGCTGCTCACCAGCCGCGACCTTGGAGCAGCCGTCGCGGCGGCCCGTAAGGAGCGCGGCTGGTCGCAGGCGATCTTGGCGGGCAAGGCTGGCGTGGCCCGCCCGTGGCTGTCGAGTTTCGAGAACGGCAAGCCGACGGTTTCTTTGGAAGGGGTCTTGCGCGTGATGATCGCACTGGGTCTCGGCTTCGGTCTCGTTCGGGCTGATGCTGATGTCCTTACCGGCCTCGGCACCGGGAGCGACCGGTTCGATCTCAATCGGTACATCGCTGACTGGAACGCCGGGAGCTCCAGTTCCGAGCGCTCGTGCGCGCACCATGACTGACAGCGTTCTCGTCGTGTTGCTGCGCGGGCACATTGCTGCTGAGCTGTATCTCACCACCGCGGGCAAGCTGCGGCTTCGCTACGACGACAGCTACCGCGCCGATCCCGCAGCAACGCCACTGTCGGTGTCAATGCCGCTGTCGTCGGCTGCTTACGACGACCCGGTCGTTACGCCATGGCTGTGGGGCCTGCTGCCCGACGACCGCGAAGTGCTGCGGCGCTGGGGCCGTGAGTTCTCTGTGTCGAGCGCAAACCCGTTCTCGCTGTTGAGCACACCAATCGGCCGTGACTGTCCCGGGGCTGTGCAGCTGTGCCCTCCGTCGGAGATCGACGCGCTTTCGGAGCGAGCGGCTGAGGCAAAGATGATGAGCGAGGCCGACATCGCTGTGCGGCTGCGTGACTTGCGTGCCAACCGCGCGTTGTGGTTCGGCAGTGATTTCCGCGGCCAGTTCAGCCTCGGCGGTGCGCAGGCCAAGACTGCGCTGCACCGCCGTGACGGGCAGTGGTATCTGGCGAGTGGCTCGCTGCCGAGCACACACATTCTCAAGCCTGCGATTGCCGAGTACCGCTGGAGTCAGGTCAACGAGTATCTCTGCCTCGCCGCCGCGGCCAAGTCGGATCTGCCGGCAGTGCGAACGTCGTTGATGACCTTCGAAGATGAGACAGCGATCGTGGTCGAGCGGTTTGACCGGGTCTGGCGTGGCCCGCAGGTGCAACGCCTTCACCAGGAAGACCTCTGCCAAGCCCTGTCTGTGCACCCGGATTACAAGTACCAATCCGATGGCGGGCCCGGGGCTCAAGACGTTGCCAGTCTGCTGCGTTCGGTGGTGCCGGGTCAGCTAGCCGCTGAAGACGTGTGGCGCTTCCTGGATGCGCTCGCTTTCAACTGGCTGATCGCGGGCACCGATGCCCATGCCAAGAACTACGCGCTGCTCTTGCATGGTTCGTGGGCGCGGCTCGCGCCGCTGTTCGATGTCGCTTCGTTCCTGCCGTACGACGATTCGAAGGGTCACAAGGTGAACTTGGCGATGAAGATCGGTGACGGCTACCGGCTGACGCGGGCCGACCGTCCCGGTGCATGGCTGAAGTCTGCGAGCGAACTCGGACTCGATGCAGATGACGTTGTCGCACGCGTAGCCGACCTCGTCCGCCGTGTTCCAGCTGCCGTCGCTGAGGCAGCGGCTGATCCGGTCATCGCCGACTGCGGGGCGGCAGACTTCGCCGAGCGCCTCGTCGAACTCATCGACGGCCGCGTCGGACGCTGTGCCGCCATTCTCGAAATGGCGGCCTGAAACTGGGGCTGCGCTCAGCCGGTTTGCCAGGCGGTGCCGCCGTCGATCTTGAGCACCGAGCCGGTGGTGTAGCTCGACGCCTCTGAGGCGAAGTAGAGCGCGGCGCCGACGACCTCGTCGGCCTCGCCGCCGCGGCCCAGAGCGATCTCGTTCTCGGCCCGCTCGTTGAAGGCGTCCATATCCCAGGCCTTGGAGATGTCGGTGAGGAACGGCCCGGGCATGATGCAGTTCACCCGCACGCGGGGCGCATATTCCCGGGCGAACGACTGCGTGATGGCGTGGATGCCCGCCTTGGCCGCTCCGTAGGCCGTCTCGTTGGGAGAAGGCGCCACCGCTGCCACCGAGCTCACGTTGATGATCGAGCCGCCGCCCGCTTCGTACATGCGCTTGCCGAACACCGCCGAGGCCCGGAATGGCCCCTTCAGATTCACGTCGATCACTTTGTCGAACAGCCCCTCGGACACCTCGTACAGCGACGGGTACAGCGGCGACAGGCCGGCGTTGTTCACCAGCACCTCGCAGTGCCCGAACTCGTCATAGACACGCTCGCACAGGGCGTCGTTCTGGTCCCAGTAGCCCACGTGGCACTCCACCGCCAGCGCCTGCTGGCCGGTGGTGTCGCGCACCTCGGCCGCCAGCGCCTCGCAGTTGTCGAGCTTGCGCGAGGCGATCACCACATCCGCGCCGGCCCGGGCGAATGCGAGCACCATCTCGCGGCCCAGCCCGCGCGACCCGCCGGTGACCACCGCCACCCGGCCCGACAGGTCGAACAACGCTGCGTTCGACTCGCCAGCCATCTCAGCGGCTCCAGGAGTTCCAGCTCATCACCGAGTCGAGATCGGTGCGGGTGGCCAGCTTGAAGTCGGTGCCCACGGTGTAGGCCACCGGGCTCAGCGCGTACTGGCGCACGTTGTCGTAGGGGATGCCCAGGATCTCGGCGGCCTCGCGCTCGTAGCCGAGGTGCAGGGTGGTCCAGCAGGTGCCGAGACCCCGCTCGCGGGCAGCCAGCATGAAGCTCCACGCTGCGGGGATGATCGAGCCGGCCTGGCCCACCATCATGCGGGCATCGTCGGTGCGGCCGGTGATGCAGGGCAGGAACAGCACCGGGCTGCGATGCATGTTCTCCGACAGGAACTCCGCCGAGGAGGTCACCCGAGCCTGCTGGGCCTCTCGCTGGGCGCCGAGGCCCGAGCCCACCCGGCCGGCATACATGGGGCTGTTGCGGTAGGCGTCGAAGCCCTGCTTGTAGAGCGCCGAGATGGCCTCGATCTTGTCGCGCTCCGTGACGAACACGAAGTGCCAGCCCTGCATGTTGGAACCCGTCGGCGCCTGCACGGCGATCTCGACGCACTCCCGCAGCACCGATTCGGGCACCGGCCGGTCGAAGTCGAGCCGCTTGCGCACCGCCCGGGTGGACTGCAGCACCTCGTCGGCCGTCAGGCCCAGCTTGATTCCGTCGTCGCTCATGGTGTGCTCCTCGCGCCCGGCGGGCGTTGCTGGTGTGGTGAATTTCGCGCAGCACCCTAACCGGCGCCTGTCAGACGCACCGGGCCTGTCACACCCGCGTGGAAGCCGTTGCCGATGCTGCGTCGATGTGGGCGCTCACGGTGCCGCATTCCCGATGGGGACTGACGGGCGGCGCGGATGCCGCCAGTGCATCAGCGGAGGAACTTGCTGGTGGTGTTGTCGGCCAGCACCCGCCCGCTGGCCTGGCATCTGGCGCAGTAGTTGACCGAGTAGTCGCGGTACTCGACGGCCCGCACCACGTCGCCGCAGACCGGGCACTGCTCGCCGGTGCGGCTGTGCACCGCCGAGGGACGCTCGGCCGATCGGCTCATCTGGGGGAGCTGCCGCTCGGCGGCCAGCGATTCGTCGACCACGGCGCTGATCGCAGCCACGACTGCTTCGACACCGTCGGCGTCCATCCGCCCGGTAGGTGCGAATGGCGACAGCTTGGCCCGATGGCAGATCTCGTTGGCCAGCCGCCGTCCGAGCCCCGAGATCACCCGCTGGTCGCGCAGGAAGTTGTGCAGGCGGGACGGATGCGCCGCCATGAGCTCGGTCATGGCTGCAGCGTCGAGGTCGGTGGCCTCGGGCCCCAGGCGGCCGAGCGGTTCAACCCCGGCCGGATCGCCGGCTACTACCCACACGCCGGCGCGCTTCTGCGTGCCCGGCTCGGTGAGCAGCAGCCCCAGGCCGCTTTCGAATTCGAAGCGGGCCAGCCCGTCGCGGGGCCGACGGGGCCGCTTCGCATCGGGCTCCAGCACCCGCAGCCTGCCGCCCTGCATGAGATGCACCAGGAACGTCAGCCCCTCTTCGTCACACTCCGCGTTGTCTGTCCTCGAATCGTTGGCCGCGACTCCGCCGCCGTCGCGCGGGGCCTGACCAACGTTGTCGGCTGCGGCCTCGCCATCGTCGGCCGCGTTGTGCGACGGGGGAGCGAACCGCAGCAGCAGGAACTTGGCTCGCTGGCCCACGCTGCGCAGCGGCCAGCCGACGGCCTCCCTCGGCTGCGGGCTGGCGGTCTTGAGTGCCGTGAACGACAGCGGCTCAAACCGCTTCAGCACCTCGCCAGCAGCGAGCGCTTCCAGTCGTTCAGCGTGCGCCCGGATCTCAGGAATCTCCGGCACGAAGCGTCAGCCCCCGCCGGGTCCGTCAGGCTCGCTCGTCCCACCAGCATCGCCGGGGCCGTCTGGCCTGTCGCCATCGGCGCCGTCGTCAGTAGCAGCGGCATCGCCGGTCGAAGCACTGTCTTCCCCGTCAGCAAGCGCCTGGCCCAGCGCCGTGTTCACGAGCGCCAGCGCCTCGGATGCCGCGATCAGCACCCGCACGTCGCCGTTCACTGTGATGAGCCCTGCTTGCAAGGCAGCCAGCGCCCCCAGTTCACCCCGCCGCACGGCCTCCGCCGTCTCCCGCGACTGGCTCATCACCACCGTCTCGCCGACCTCGCCATGCTCGCCCGACTCGCCGCGTGCCGTTTCAGCATCGGCAGGCACCGGCTCGAGATGCGCCCGACCGCTGTCGATCACCAGCCGGTAGGCCACCACCGGCCCGCCGTTGCCGCCGCCGATCCGCTGCTCCACGGTGGCCTGCACCTCCGGAAGCTCCACGTCCGCCAGCACATCGGACATAGCCGTGCACCAGCTCTCGGACCCGATCTCCACGCCAGCGAACCTATGCCGCTCGCCACCCCATGTCACGCCACCGGCCTGCGCGCGCGCCGCCTGGGCGAGTTCCATTCGAGTCGCCGCGAGCGGCCTGCGCCGCCCAAACTCGATGACCCTCGAAAAGATTGAAAATTACTAATAAATATTGAAACAATCTATTATGCTGCATAGCAGCGCATCGCTGCGCAGATCCGTATCGCTGGCAGTTCGTCGGACTCACAGGGCGGCATACCCGCCTGTTACCGTTCCGAAAGGAAGTCCCATGGACGCGTCGACATTTTCCATCCTCGCCGCAGTGACTGTCGTGATGAGCTTCAATCTCACTGCCAGCCTGATGTGCTGCCGTTCGCTCAGCCGGCGTGTTGACCGACTCGAAGACCGTCTCGACGGGCGCATCGACAGGGTGGAGCGGCGCCTCGAACGGGTGGAGCAGACGCTCGCGCAGTTGGTGATGGACATGGCGACGGTCAAGGCGCACCTCGGCATCGCCGCTCCGCCGCTCGCCTTTGCTGGTCAACCGGCGACCACATCCCCGTCGGCGTCCGCACCCCCGCCGGCTGTCGATCCGCCCGCGGTATCCGCACCGCCTCCGGCTACAGCACAGGCACCCACTGCTTCCTCGAGCGCAGAGCCCCAATAGCATGACGGGGTGACCTTTCCGGCTCGCCGCCTTCGTCGGTTGCGTCGCACTCCGGCGCTGCGCCGGCTTGTTGCGGAAACCACCGTCACGCCCAGCGACCTCATTGCGCCGCTGTTCGTGCGTGAGGACGTCGCCGAGCCGCAGCCGATCGGCTCGCTGCCCGGCATCGTGCAGCACAGCCAGGAGTCGCTGCGCAAGGAGGTCAACGAGCTGGCCAACCTGGGCATCAGCGGGGTGATCCTGTTCGGCCTGCCGGCCCGCAAGGATCCGGTGGGCTCAGAGGCCTGGAACCCCGACGGTGTCGTGCAGGTGGCACTGCGCAACCTGCGTGACGACCACGGCTCGGAGATGGCGATCATCGCGGACCTGTGCGTCGACGAGTACACCGATCACGGCCACTGCGGCGTGGTGACCGACAACGGCGATGTCGACAACGACGCCACGCTCGAGCTGTACCAGCGGGTGGCGCTGGCCCAGGCCGAGGCCGGTGCCGACATGGTGGGCCCCTCGGGGATGATGGACGGCCAGGTCGGGGCGATCCGCCAGGCGCTCGACCGGAATGGCTACGAGCACCTGCCGATCATGGCCTACTCGGCGAAGTACGCCTCGGCCGAATACGGGCCGTTCCGCGACGCAGTCGACGTGACCATCGCCGGCGGGGGCAACCGCAAGGGCTACCAGCAAGACCCCGCCAACGCCCGCGAGGCCATGGCCGAGATCGAGCTCGACATCGCCGAGGGCGCCGACATCATCATGGTGAAGCCGGCGCTGGTGTATCTCGACGTGATCGCTGCGGCCCGGGCCCGTTTCGACCTGCCGCTGGCGGCGTACCACGTGTCGGGCGAGTACGCCATGCTCAAGGCGGCCGCTGCGAACGGCTGGATCGACGGGGCGGCCACGGCGGTCGAGCACCTCACGGCCATCAAGCGGGCCGGTGCCGACCTGACCCTCACCTACCTCGCCAGAGAGTTCGCCGAAACCCTCCAGTAGCCGCCAGCCCCTCAGATCAGCGGGACGGGTGGGTCACCCGGGCCACGCCGATGGCGCCGAGCGCGCCGATGAACTGCGCCACGATGAACAGCGGCGCGCTGGCCGGAGCAATGCCGGCGAACGTGTCGGAGAACATGCGACCCACGGTCACCGCCGGGTTAGCGAAGCTCGTGGACGACGTGAAGAAGTACGCCCCGCCGATGTAGGCAGCCACGGCGAAGGCCACGAACTGCGTCTTGCCCGAGCGCACCACGCCGATGATGACGATCACCAGCCCGAACGTGGCGATGATTTCGGACAGGAAGGCGGCCCCGCTGATCCGGTCCTTGGTTGACCAGAACACTGCATCGAGCTCGAAGATCACGTTGGCAGCCATGACGCCCAGGATCCCGCCGGCCACCTGCACCACCACATACAGCCCGGCCATGCGGTTGTCGAGGTCGCCGGCGAGGCGCGCCCACAGCGTCACCGCCGGGTTGAAGTGCGCCCCCGACGTCGACCCGAACAGCAGGATCAAACACGTCAGCGCACCGGCCGTGGCGATCGAGTTCTCCAGCAGCTGCAGCCCCACGTCGTTCGGGCTGAGCCGCTCGGCCATGATCCCCGAGCCCACCACGCTGAGCAGCAGGAACCCCGTCCCCACGAGCTCCGACGTCAGACGGCTGGCCGTGGTCTCACGCAGCTGCGGCACCGGGACAGCCTGCCACTCACAAGCAAACGAACCCTGTCTCCCGGGTGAACACTCAGTCCACGCCGACCCTGGCCCGCAGGCCGCCTAGTAGAACACCAGCGGTGGCGTGTACTTGACCGTCGCGGGCGCAGGCTGGCGAGCGACCAGCTTGCCGAGACTGGCGGCCCCATCCAATGCAGCGCCGTCGGCGGACACCGAGCCGTTCGCGGTTTCGCTGCCGTCGGAGACGACAAAGACATTGTCGCTCAGTTCGTCTTCGACGGAGGTGTTGCGGCGAATGATGTCCGCGAGCGTGGTGTCGCGCACCTCGTCGAGCAGGTCGGTATTAGCCACGAAGAACGGATCGTTCTCGAACCAGAAGCGGTCGCCGTCGCGCAGGCGCCGGAACTGCTAACCGATGACGGCCTGCAGTGTCTCGCCGACCGATGCGCCGTCGACATGGTCTTCGGCCAGAGCGGCAGGCCACAGGTCGAGACCGTCGACGTCGCCGTAGGCGTCGCTGAGTGCTTGTTGGACAGCGGGATCCGAGCTGATGTCCGCGAAGCTCGCCGCCGGGTCCAAGCCGTACGCCTCACGCACGGTGTTGAAATCGCTGAGGCCGTGGTCGCGGCCCCGCTGAATGTTCAGCGCCGCCAAGTCGAATGCCGGACCTCCCGGCCCGCGCATGAGGAAGTTCCGGACGTCGTCGATGACCAGCGCGTCGACGTTCTGGGCCTGCTGCGTCGCGAAGCCGCGCAGCACCTCTGCGATGTCATGGTCGTCGTAGAACGCAGGGCGGAAGAACGCATCCCGCAGCCCGACGTGGGACGACGCGCCGTCGTCGTCGAGCAGGTGCAGGTTCGGCGACAGCAGGGTGTGGCCGACCCGGTAGGCCGCAGCAGAGAACTCGCTCGCAATGGTCGGATCGACATCGGGGTCGTAGCCCTCGTAGGTGCCGAGTGCGTCGGAGCCGAGCAGCAGCGGCAGGAATTCGCTGTAGGTGATGTTCTGGATCTCGGCGCCCACGATCTTGCGGGCCAGCTCGTAGATCTCGTCGCCGCTGAGGTCGGAGTTCTCGTCGGCGATGAGATCAGCGAGGCGGTTGTGCTCCCGTACGAACAGCGTGTGCATCGCGATGAGACCGATCTGCTCGTTGACCCGCAGATCGCCTGCCACGAACAGGTTGGTGCGATGCGCCCCGCCCTCGTTCTCGAGCCCTTGCGCGTTGTACGGCAGGAACTTGCCCTCGCCCGAGGTGATGAGCTTCCCGGTGCCGTCGTTGGTGCGCAGCGCGCTGGCGCGTGCACGATCCGAGCCGTACACCTGCGATCCGTCGACGAATGCAGTGAGGGCATTGATCTGCCGGCGCGGATTGTCTGTTCCTGTGCCCGTGCTGGCGTCGGACGCGGAGCGGTGGAGTTGGATGGTCATCTCGCCGGTGCTCGCCGGATCGAACACCGAGTCGCCGCTCGGGACCGCGATCGGGAACGCCTCGTCGGTGTTGTCGAGACTGAGCGTGATGTCGTGATCGATGAACTGGCCCCACTGCCACACGATGTCGCTGCCCTGTAACGAGTGCGGCACCGACCCGTCCTGAGCGGCAACGAGGTTGCTGACGGTGCGGGCGTTCGGCCGTCCTTCGGCCGGCGTCGACACTCCGTCGGCGTACGCGTCGGCCGCCAGCTTGAGCAGTGCGGTGCCGGCCGAGCCCCATGTCGGGTTGTCTGCGTTGTTGCGGCGGCCGTCGAACGCCCGGGGCGTGAAGTGCTGCGGGAACTCTTCCAAGCCGACCGCAACAGAGTCGCCGCTCTCCCAGTCGAGCTCGATGTCGCTCCATGTGTGAGTGCCGCCGTCGATGCGTGCGTCGGCGAGATTGAGCCCGAGTGAGCCGAGCTGCAGCCGCAGCGCACTGGCTTCGCCGGACAGTGCGGGGTCGATGTCGAAGCTGACCGTGCCGGTGTCGGCGCCGGCCGACGCCAGGGTGAAGGTGACGCCGGTCACGCGATAGTCGGTGCCGTCCCAGCTGAAGCTGCCATCGGTGAGATCGCCGCCTAGCGACGAGCTGTACCCCAGCGACGTCGTGTCGCCTCCGACGGTCAGGTCTGCCTCCCAGACCGCACTGCCCCCGTCAGGAACCCAACCGGCGGCCGTGTCGTCGTCGGTGTCGCCAACGGCATCGGTGCCCGTGTCTGCGGCGTCGACGCTGAGGGCCTGGCCCGGAGGCGGTGCAGCCACCGCCAGGACGAAAGCCAGCGTGACTGCGGGCGCGACGAATCGACGGAACGGGGGGAGGTATCGCACGGGGGACGCGCTCCTTGAGACACTGCGGCCGGGCCGCTGCCTCTGATGGGGGATGTGAAATCACAACAGCCCCCGCTTGAGAACGAGGCAGCTAGTGCCGCGAACTATCAAACGGAGGCTGAGCGCCGAACCGTAATCGTGCTTGTCTGCCGCGGAACCGACCTCGGGCTGAGCGTTTTCTATGGAACCCCTGAGAGATTCAGTTGTCGCGGAGGTCGAAGGCGATCTTGACCGAGCCTCGAGCACCGGCGTTGGCGGCGTGCTCGAGGGCGTTGCGGTACTCCTCCAGCGGGTACAGCTCAGACACCAGGCGGCCCAGGTCGCGGTCGCGCACCAGCTTGATGGCGGCTTCGAAGGTGTGGCCCCCATCCAGCGATGGCTCGGTGCCATAGCAATACGCACCGACGAGCTCGGTCTCGCGGTGCCACAGCGCGGAGAGGTTCAGCTCGACGTTGGCGGGCATGCCCAGCACCACCACCCTGCCGCGGGGGCGGGTGAGGGCGATGGCGTCGGTCAGCGACTCCGACGAGGCCACAGCGTCGATCGTGACGTGCGTGCCCGAGCCGAGCGTCTCGCCGATCACCCGGGTGCCGGCAGCCCGGCGCACGGCCCGGCCCAGCTCATCGGGCGACACGGCCAAGTCGGCGCCGAGCTCGCGGGCCAAGCGGCGCTGGTGGCTGTAGCGGGCGCCCACCACGATCGCCGCGACACCGGTGAGCTGGCGCAGCGCTGCCACTGCAACCAGGCCCATCGTGCCGGCCCCGATCACCGCCGCCGTGCCGCCCTCGGTCACGCCCGACCGGAGCACCGCGTGAACGCCGGCCGCGGTCGGCTCGATCATGACTGCGGCCTCGTCCGACAGCTCTTGCGGGCCGAGCGACCCCAGCGAATGCAGCTGAGATTCATGCGCAGCGAACGTCTCCGACCAGCCGCCGCCGGTAGATGCGCACGACCCGGTCTGCAGCCCGGCCTCGATCTGGCCGCCGATCAGGTGGCCGTAGTCGTCGCCGTCGGCAGGTGCGGCCTCGGGCCACGGCGGGGCGAAGCCGTGCGCTTCGTGGCCCAGCACCGGCTCGAGCACCACCCGGGAGCCGTCGGCGGTGTGGCCGACCACCTCATGCCCGGGCACGAACGGGAACGACACGAGCGGTTCGAAATAGCGCGACACCTTCCCGTCCACCGTCGCCAGGTCGGAACCGCAGATGCCCGACAATGCCGTCTGCACGTACTGCCAGCCGGCGTCGGGCAGCTCGGGCGGATCCATCTCGGTCAGCCGCAGCGGGCCCACGCCCGCCCCTGAACCCGGCTTCAGCTTTCCCGCAGCCATCGCCGCGGCAAACCGCAGTTCCTTGCGCTCGAAGACCAGCGCCTTCACGTCACGCCATTTGCTGGAGCCATGCGCCTGCAGCTCATCGTCGGCAATTCTGCACCGGCAACGGGGACTGCGGGCCGCATGCCTCCGACTGTCGCGACTCCGCGCACGCTGTCTCAGCCCTGCTCGGCAGAACCCACATCAGTGGCTTTGCTGTCGACTTCGTCGGCCAGTTGTGCGACGAATTCAGCGAGCGGCACATCGCGGCGCACCTTCTGGCCACGGGGGTTCACGCCCACCGTGCCCGCGGCCACGTCGTCGTCGCCCACCACCAGCACGTAGGGCACCTTGTCCAGCTTCGCCCGACGGATCCGAGCCCCGAGCGGATCATCTGCCGGCACCGTCTCGGCCCGGAAACCCGCCTCGCCGAGCTGAGCCACCACCGACTCGGCAAACGAGTCGTGATCGGCCCGCACGCCCAGCACCACCGCCTGGGTCGGCGCCAGCCACGGCGGGAACGCACCCGCATAGTGCTCCACCATCACGCCGAAGAACCGCTCGATCGCGCCGAACAGCGCCCGGTGGATCATGATCGGCCGGTGCACTTCGCCGTCGGCGCCGGTGTAGCGCAGGTTGAACCGCTCGGGCAGGTTGAAGTCGACCTGGATGGTCGACAGCTGCCATGAGCGCCCGACAGCGTCGAGCACGTCGATGTCGATCTTCGGCCCGTAGAAGGCCGCCTCGCCCGCCGCTTCGAGATAGTCGTAGCCCCGCCGGTCCAGGGCAGCCCGCAGCGCTGCGGTGGCGCGCTCCCAGCCTTCGTCGTCGCCCACGTACTTGTCGGGATCCTGGGTGGACAGCTTGAACGTGAACTCGTCGAAACCAAACGCACCGAGCACCGACAGCACGAAGTCGAGCAGCCCCTCGATCTCGTCGCCGAGCTGCTCAGGCGGCACATATATGTGGCTGTCGTCTTGGGTGAATCCTCGGATCCGCATCAGCCCGTGCAAGGTGCCAGAGCGTTCGTAGCGGTACACGGTGCCCAGCTCGAACAGCCGCAGCGGCAGCTCCCGGTACGAGCGCTGGCGCTGACTGAAGATCAGGCAGTGCATCGGGCAGTTCATTGGCTTGGGGTAGTAGACGCCGTTGTCCATCTCCATCGGCGGGTACATGCCCTCGGCGTAGAAGTCGAGGTGCCCGGAGGTCTCGAACAGCCGGGCATTGGCCAGGTGCGGCGTGTACACGAACTCGTAGCCGCCCGCCTCGTGGCGGTCACGGCTGTAGTCCTCCATGATCTTGCGGATCACAGAGCCCTTGGGATGCCACACGGCCAGCCCGCCGCCCAGCTCGGCGGGGAAGCTCAGCAAGTCGAGCTCGGTGACGAGCCGGCGGTGGTCACGCTTGGCGGCCTCCTCCAACCGCTCCAGGTGTGCAGCCAGCTCGGCCTTCGAGCCCCACGCGGTGCCGTAGATGCGCTGGAGCATCTGGCGGTTCTCGTCGCCGCGCCAGTACGCGCCCGCCACGCGCATGAGCTTGAAGTGACCCAGCCGCCCGGTGTCGGGCACATGGGGGCCGCGGCACAGGTCGACGAACTCGTCGGTGTTGCGGTAGGTGGTGATCACCCCGCCTTCGGGACCCGACGCGGGGTCGTCGGCCTCGCCGTCGAGGATCTCGATCTTGTAGGGGTGCGCGGCGAACAGCTCATCGGCAGCAGCGCGGTCCACCTCAGCGCGAATGAACGGCTGGCGAGCGTCCACGATGGCTCGCATCTCGGCTTCGATGGCCTCGAGATCCTCATCGGAAAACGTGCGCGGCCGCCCGCTGTCGTCGAGGCCAAGGTCGAAGTCGTAGTAGAAGCCGTCGGTGATCGGCGGCCCGATCGAGAAAGTGGCACCGGGGTACAGCCGCAGCACCGCCTGGGCCAGCACGTGGGCGGTGGAGTGGCGCAGCACTTCGAGCCCCTCGTCCGACGACGGGAACACCAGCGACACCGACGCGCCGTCGGGCAGGGGCCGGTTCAGATCGAGCTGCTCGCCGTCGGCAACGGCGATCAAGGCGTCCTTGGCCGCCCGCCGCCCCAGCGACGCAGCGAGATCGGCGCCGGTCGCGCCGCCGGCAAGCTCCCGGGTCTGCCCGTCGGGCAGCACCACCGTGACCGCGGCGCGTCCGTCGCTCGCATCACCCGGGTTTGCGCCGTTGCTGCCGCTCATAAGGACAGTTTCCCTGTCTCGGTGCCGCGCATTCCAACGAATTTCAGCATGCGGCGTTCTGCGCGGGCGTGATTCGTGCTCACCGAGATCGATGGCCGCCGGTCGCAGCCGGCTGAGCTTGTGGCAACAGCGCAGGCGACGTGCGTAGTGCGGATGACATGCAGCGGCGACTAGCCCCCGGTGCCGCCGGAGAAGACGATGTTGATCAGGATGATCAGGAACAGCAGCCCGCCGAGCACCCAGAGCTTGTCGGCGAACTCGAAGCTCTTGAACTTCGCAAACGGGACCATCATCTTGTGCGGGTCCTCGAGCGCCTTTCCGTCGACCTTGCGGGTATCGGCGTCGCTCATGCGTTCTCCTGAAGCAGCTGTTCAGCGGCCGATGCCGCGGTGATGGGGCCGGCTGCGCTCGCAGCCACCGGGAAAGACTAGTGGTCTGGCCCCGGCATGGCGGAGCGACCCGTGCGGAGGTCTCGGCTTCGGGGCCCGCCGCAGCCGATCGCTCGGTGCCGCCGGCTAGGTGCGCACGGCGTCCGCGCCGAGCAGTTCCCGCATCGGTCCGGCGAGCGTGCGGGCATCCACCCAGCGCGACTCTGGCAGCTGCACTACCGAGTCGCCCACCCGGATGTGCACCGGCGCATCGCCGGGGTAGTCCGACAGCATCTGCTCGAACGCTTCCAGCCAGTGATCGTCGATGTCCACCCGCTCCACGTCGAGCGACACCGGCA
The DNA here is from genome assembly GCF_965219595.1 of Candidatus Poriferisodalis sp. Lineage (NCBI taxonomy): Bacteria > Bacillati > Actinomycetota > Acidimicrobiia > Acidimicrobiales > Candidatus Poriferisodalaceae > Candidatus Poriferisodalis > Candidatus Poriferisodalis sp. The sequence goes on along the minus strand of NZ_OZ244781.1, from coordinate 933,614 downwards.
CGGGCCCCTTGCGCAACTCCAGCGCCTCCACCTCGCTCGCCAGGAACGTCGTCTCGCCCTCGCCGCGACGGTCGGGGCGGCCCCGCACCAGCAGCACCGCATCCTCGGCCAGCGTGGCGCCCGCCGCAGCGAAGCCCTTGGGGAACAGGGTGACCTCGATCGAGCCGGACAGGTCTTCGAGCATGAACCGGGCCATCGGGTCGCCGCCGCGCGTGTAGCGGCGCTGCAGGCTCTGCACCACGCCGCCCAGCGTCACCCACTGCTGGCCGCCATCGTGGCTGGGCGGCAGGTCGCCGAGTCCCGACACCGGGCAGGTCACCGATCGCCGAAGCTGGGCCTCGCCGCCGCGCAGCGGATGGTCGGACACGTACAGCCCGAGCAGTTCCTTCTCCCACGCCAGCGTGTCGCGCTCGGAGGCCTCGATGTCGGGCACCTCGATGCGCTCGTCGAAGCCCGGCCCGCCGTCGTCGTTGCCGCTGTCGGCCCGGCCGTTGCCGCCGCCGAACAGCGACTGCACCCCTGCGGCTGCCTCCTCACGCCGCCGCAGTGCAAACTCGACGACCTGCTCGAACACCCGCAGCAGCCCCGCCCGGCTGTGCCCGCACGTCTCGAAAGCGCCCGCCTTGATGAGCGACTCGGTGAATCGCCTGTTGAGCACCTCGCGTGGCACCCGCATGCAGTAGTCCTCGAAGTCGGCGAACGGGCCGTTGGCCGCGCGTTCGTCCAGGATCGGCTTGGCCACCCTCACGCCCACGTTGCGCACTGCCGACAGCCCGAACGGGATGGTGCGCCCGTCGGCGGTGAAGTCGAGCTCGGAGCGATTGATGTCGGGCACCAGCACGTCGATGCCCGACTGGCGGCAGTCGGCCAGGTACACGCCCGCCTTGTCGATGTTGCGCTTCGAGCCGGTCAGCACGGCCGCCAGGAACTCGGTGCGGTAGTTGGCCTTCAGGTAGGCCGTCTGGTAGGCGATCAGCCCGTAGGCGAAGGCGTGGCTCTTGTTGAATGCGTAATCGGCGAACGGCTCGATGATGTCGAAGAGCTGCTTGCCCAGGTTTTCCGTGTAGCCCTTCGCCACGCTGCCTTCCACGAACTTGGTGCGGTGCTCGGCGATCTGCTCGCGGTTCTTCTTGCCGCACGCCTTGCGCAGGTCGTCGGCTTCGGCCATGGAGTAGCCGGCGATCTCCTGGGCCACCCGCATCATCGACTCCTGGTAGATCATCAGCCCGTAGGTCTCATCGAGCAGCTCGGCGAGATCGGGGTGCGGCGGCGTGGCGGGCTGGCGTCCGTTCTTGCGGTGGGCGTAGCTGTTGTGCATGTCGGCGGCCATCGGCCCGGGCCGGTACAGGGCCACCAACGCGCAGATGTCCTCGAAGCGGGTGGGGCGCATCGACTGCAGCAGCGACCGCACCGGCGTCGACTCCAGCTGGAACACGCCCATCGTGTCGCCCGCACATAGCAGCTCGAATGTGGCGGCGTCGTCGAGCGGCACCGAGTCGATGTCGAGCTGCGTGCCGCTGCTGCGCTCCACGAGCCCTACCGCATCGTCGATGATCGACAGCGTCCGCAGCCCCAGGAAGTCCATCTTCAGCAGGCCCAGGTCTTCCACGCCGCCCATGTCGAACTGGGTGACGATCGGCGCCTCGTCGGGGTCGCTGCCCGACTCGGGCTTGCGCTGGATGGGCAGGTATTCGGTGAGCGGCTCAGGGCTGATCACCACCGCCGCGGCGTGCACCGAGTCCTGGCGGATGAGGCCCTCGAGGCCGCGGGCCACGTCCACCACCTCGCGCACCTCGTCGTCGGTGGAGTACATGGTGCGCAGTTCGGCAGCGGCCGCGTACCCGTCGGCGTGCTTGTCGTCGCGCTCGAGGCAGGCGCCCAGCGGGGTGTCGCGCCCCATGATCAGCGGCGGCATGGCCTTGGAGATGCGATCGCCCAGCGCATAGGGCTTGCCCAGCACCCGGGCTGCGTCGCGCACCGCCGCCCGTGCCTTGATGGTGGAGAAGGTGATGATCTGCGCGACGTGGTCATGGCCGTACTTGCGCGCCGCGTAGTGGATCATCTCGTCCCGGTGACGGTCGTCGAAGTCGATGTCGATGTCGGGCATCGAGATGCGTGCCGGGTTCAAGAAGCGCTCGAACAGCAGGCCGTACTTGATCGGGTCGAGGTCGGTGATGCCCAGGCAGTAGGCCACCACGCAGCCTGCCGCCGAGCCCCGCCCCGGTCCCACCCGGATGTTGCTCTCGCGGGCATGACGGATGAGGTCCCAGGTGATCAGGAAGTAGCTGCTGAAGCCCATGTCGGAGATGACCCGCAGCTCGTATGCGATGCGTGCAGCAGTGCTTTCGGGCACGTTCGAGCCCCAGCGCCGCTTCGCCCCCTCGAACGCCAGGTGCGACAGGTAGGCGTCGGCGTCGGCGTGGGGAGCGGGCACCTCGAAGTGCGGCAGCAGCACCTGGCCGAAGGAGATGTTGGTCTCGGCCCGATCCGCGATGGCCAGCGTGTTGTCGCACGCCTCGGGGAATTCGCTGAACAGCTCCCGCATCTCCTTGGCCGACTTGAGATAGTGATGGTCGCCGTGGAACTTGAATCGGTCGGCGTCGCTGCGCAGCGAACCGGTCTGCACGCAGAGCAGCGCGTCGTGCGCCACCGCATCGTGCTGGTGGGTGTAGTGCAGGTCGTTGGTGGCCAGCAGGGGCGCGTTGAGATCGTGAGCGATCTGCAGGAGTTGCGGGTTGCAGTCGTGCTGGGCGTCGATGCCGTGGTCCTGCAGCTCCACGTACAGCGAGTCGCGGCCGAAGATGTCCTGCAGGCGCCCGGCCCGGCGGCGGGCCTCGTCGTAGTCGCCGTTCAGCAGGGCCTGCTGCACGACGCTGCCGAGGCAGCCGGTGGTGGCCGTGAGCCCCTCAGCGTGGTCGGCGAACATTTCCCAGTCCATCCGGGGCTTGTAGTAGTAGCCCTCGAGGAAGGCCCGGCTGGCCAGCTTGAGCAGGTTGCGGTAGCCGGCGTCGCTGTGGGCCAGCAGTGTCAGGTGGTAGTAGAGCTTCCCGCCGCCCTCGCCGTCGTCGCCGGTGTCGTCGACCTTGGCGTTCTTGGCCCGGTTGCGGCTGGGACGCTCGTGTCGGCTCTCGAGTGCCATGTAGGCCTCGGTGCCGATGACCGGCTTGATGCCGTACGTCTTGCAGGCCCGGTAGAAGTCGAGGACGCCGTACATGTTGCCGTGGTCGGTGATGCCCAGCGCCGGCTGGCCGTCGGCTGCCGCCGCCGCGACCACCTCATTGACGCGCGCCGCGCCGTCGAGCAGGGAGTACTCGGTGTGGGTGTGCAGGTGCACGAACGACGCTGCCACGCTGTTCCTCGATCTCGTCCAAAACGACCCGTCTGTCGAACATAGACCGGTCTCATTTGCGCGCGGCGAACCCGCGGGCAGCTCGCAGCCCGAGATACGCGAAACCCCAAGAAACATGGTTGGAGGACCGCTCGCAGGGCTGCATCATGGAGGCATGGCTTCGCAGCAACGCGCGGATGTGGACGAGCTGGAGCTCGACGCAGGCGCCGTGTTGCCCTGCGACGAGCTGAACAGCGTGCTGGTGGTCGACGATCCGCGCCCGGGCCTGTGGGAGCTGGTCGACAGCGGCTGGGCCGACGAGCACCTTCCCGAGCTGCCGGCGCTGGCGCTGGAGCAGGACCCGATCCACCGCCACAAGGACGTGCTTGCCCACACGATCGCCGTGGTGGCCCAGAGCCCGCCCCGCCTGCGGGTGCGCCTCGGCGCGCTGTTCCACGACATCGGCAAGCCGCTCACCCGCGAAATCACCCACAGCGGTGTGACGTTCCGCAACCACGAGGCGGTGGGGGCGAAGATGACCCGCCGTCGCATGCCCGAGATGGGTTACAGCGACGATCTGACGTCGCAAGTCGCCCGCCTGGTGCACCTGTCGGGCCGCTTCAAGGGGTACGACACCGGCTGGACTGATGCTGCCGTGCGCCGGTATGCCCGCGACGCCGGTCCGCTGCTGGGCGATCTGAATGACATGGTCCGCAGCGACTGCACGTCACGCAACGTGAAGCGTGTCGAGGCCCTGCACGACGCGCTCGACCGCTTCGAGGTGCGCATCGCCCGGCTGGCCCGCGAGCAGGCCCAAAAGGAAGTGCGGCCCGAGCTGAACGGCGACGAGGTGATGACCCACCTCGGGCTTTCGCCGGGGCCCGACGTGGGCCGCGCCATGAAGTTCCTGCTGGAGCTGCGCCGCACCGAAGGCGAGCTGGGCGACGCCGAGGTCCGCCGCCGCCTCGACGCCTGGTGGGCCGCGGTGGATACCCCGCACCAGAGCGAGCAGTGAGCGTGACACGCGCTCGCTCTAGCGTGTGCGCTCGTGGAATGGGTCGCGAATCCTGAGGTCTGGATCTCTCTGGTCACACTGACGGTGCTCGAGATCGTGCTCGGCATCGACAACGTGATCTTCATCTCGATTCTTGCCGGACGGCTGGGCGGCAAGGAAGCCGAGCGCGCCCGCGTCGTGGGCCTGTCGCTGGCCATGGGCATGCGGGTGCTCCTGCTGCTCGGCATCTCGTGGATCGTGCGGCTGACGACGCCGCTGTTCTCGGTGTTCGGCCACGAGCTGTCGGGGCGAGATCTGATCCTGCTGGGCGGCGGGCTGTTCCTGCTGGGCAAGTCGACGTTCGAGATCCACCACAAGCTGGAAGGCGACGATCACGACGACGCGGGCGACCGGGCAGGCGCCACGTTCACCCGGGTGATCATCCAGATCCTGCTGCTCGACCTGGTGTTCAGCCTCGACTCGGTCATCACTGCGGTGGGCATGGCCGACCGGGTCGGCGTGATGATCGCCGCGGTCGTCATTGCCGTCGGCGTGATGCTGTGGTCGTCAGGGCCGGTGATGCGCTTCGTGGGCAAGCACCCGACGGTCAAGATGCTGGCGCTGGCGTTCCTGCTGCTCATCGGCATGTCGCTCGTGGCCGAAGGCGCCGAGTTCCATATCCCGAAGGGCTACATCTACTTCGCCATGGGCTTCGCCGTGCTGGTGGAAGCGCTCAACCTGCGGATGAAGCGCAACCGCCAGCCGAGCACGCCGCCCGTCGAGTTCCACGAACGCCGCCTCCCCGAATTCGCACCTGCTGGTGATGCGAATCCAGTCGGCAACGAGGACAGCGGGACCGCCGACACTCCGCCCGACGATCCAGGGGTCGCTCCCTAGACGCGCTCGCTAGACGTCGGCGTTGCTGCCGCCGTCTTCGGCCACCTCGGCCTCGGTGACGTCCGCGTTTGCCGAGCGGTCACGAAGCTGTTCGGCAATCTGACGCAGCCGCTCGACGGTGTCTGCGTTGTCGAGCTCGCCCAAGAACTCCGGCAGCCGGATGCCCGCCTGGCTGGCAACTTCGTGCAGCGGGGGAAGCGCGCCGATCAGGCCGGAGATGAAGTTGGCGGTGGTGCCGTTCTCGCCATTGGGACCGCCGCCGGAATCCCATACGGTGATCTTGTCGATCTGCAGGTTCGAGATCGCCTTCACCTGCTCGGCCACGAGGTTCGGCAGTTGCTCGGCAACCAGCAGCAGCGCTGCTTCTGGCGCTGCCCCGCCGCTGGCGGTCACCAGCGCGCCCAGGCCCTCGGCGCGGCGGGTCAGCAACGCCAGCAAGCCCAATGCCTCGGCTTCCATCAGCAGCCGCTGACCGTCGGCCTCGCCGGCCTTGACCAGCCTGATGCGGTCGGCCTCGGCCTCGGCCAGCGTCCGCACCCGCTCGCGTTCCACCTGAGCGGGCACCACGATGTCAGCGTCCTGCGCGGCCTTGTCGCGCTCTGCGCGCACCCGCTCGGCTTCTGCCTCAGCCATGAACGATTCCTGTTCGGCCTGGGCCTGGCTGACGCGTTCGGCAGCGTTGGCGGCACGTTCGGCTTCGGCTTCCTTCTGGCGCCGCTCGCTGGCAGATTCGGCGATCACCACATGCGATTCGTTCTCGCCTTCGGTTGCAATGGCGTTGGCCTGCGCCACACGGATGCGCTGCTCGCGCTGGGCCTCGGCGGCGCCGATGTCGCCGTCGCGCTCCTGCTCGGCCACCTTGACCTTCGCCTCGCTGATGGCGCGGGCCGCTGCTTCGCGGCCGAGGGCGTCGATGTATCCCGATTCGTCGGTGATGTCCTGGATGTTGACGTTGATGAGGCGCAGCCCGACCTTGCGAAGTTCGAGCTCGAGCGACTCGGTGATGTTGGTGATGAGCTGCTCGCGGTCGGCGTTGATCTGCTCGATCGGCATCGTGGCAATCACCACGCGCATCTGGCCGAAGATGATGTCGCGGGCCAAGTTCTCGATGTCGAGCAGCGACAGGCCCAGCAGCCGCTCCGCAGCGTTCTGCATGACACCGGGCTCGGTCGAGATGCCGACCGTGAACGTCGCTGGAGTATTGACCCGGATGTTCTGCTGGGAGAGCGCTCCTTGGAGCTTGATCTCGATCGGGATGGGCGTCAGATCCAGGTATGCGTAGCCCTGCACGATGGGCCACACCATGGCTCCGCCGCCGTGCAGGCACCTCGCCGACTCGCCTTCCCCGCCGACGCGTCCATAGACCACGAGGATCCGGTCGGATGGACAGCGCTTGAAGCGCGACGAGATCCACAGCAGGGCGATCAGCAGGATGGCGAAGATGCCACCTGCGAGGGCGATGACAGCCATATTTGCCTCTCGTATTGAGTGGTGGGGAAGGTCAGGCTAGTGAGGTGCCACGAGCACGGTCGAAGGGTCGACGACGCCGACGACGGTGATGGCAGTCTGCGCCGGCAGGCTCTCGTCGGACTCCGTCAGGGCATTGATGACCCGCAGGCGTCCCTGCACCATCACTTCGACTTTGCCGGGTTTCGAACGGTTCGCAGCAACCGTGAGATAGACGGTGCCGTGTACGCCCACGGCGGACTGGTAGTCGATCGAGCCGCTCTCGCCGAGCTTCGCAAACGAGCGCCACAAGAAGCCCACGGCAAGGAACACTGCGAGACCGGCGGCGATAGCGACGCCGACTGACAGAGCTGTGGAGCGGTCTGCCTGCTTCATGAGGACGCCCGTCCAGCCGAATGCAAACGAGAACGCGGTCAACGTCCGGATCGAGAGGAACCCGCTGCTCGGGTCGTCGTCGCCGATGTCGACATCCGCTCCGATGCCGAATGCCAGCAGCGCAATCTGCACCAGCAGGAAGAAGCTGGAGATGAAGGCGATCGCATAGAAGATCTGCAGATCGCCGGTCAGAGCCTGCCACCAGTCGCCCATGAACTGCCTCCCTGCGGGAACTCTACGTGTCGATACGGCCCGCCCGTCTGCGCGGATTGCCGCAGACAGATCTGCCGGGAGGCCGGGGGAGGTACTAGCTGAGGCGCCGTTCGGTCAGGCCGCCTGCGGGCGTCCAGGTTTCGACGACGAGCTGCTGACCATCGACCCGCACGAGCACGGCGTGAGCGATTCTCACGGTGAACAGGGCCATCGGTGTTGCGTCGTCGATCTCGTGATGGTGCCCGCGCATGAAGGTCTCGAGCTGGTTGGCGTCGGCCGGCACTGCCGTGCCTTCGATGCGGGCATCGCCTGCTTTGAGTTCGCCGCTCTCGGGCGCTGAGTGCAGCCCGAACCGCGGGTCGCGATACAGATCGGCGGCCTTGCGCGAGTTGCGGTCCATCCCCAGCCAGAGATGGCCGTCTCGGATCGGGGCTTCCATGCCCGACATCCGAGGGGCGCCGTCAGCGCGGATCGTGGCCATGACCGCATGCAGGTGGCTCTCGAAGCGCTTCTGGATGCGTGCGGCCAATTCCGGGCTGGCCGCCGCAAACGCTCCCCAATCCACGTCGCCGCCGTGCGCACCCATCAGGTCACCTCCGCTGTCCATCCCGCGTGATTCTGCACCAGCGCTGTAGGTACGGTCGGCCACCGTGAGGCTGGCACGCGCATCGGCGGCACTGATTGCGGTGGCACTTGTGGCGGGCGCGTGCGGGATCACGTCTGGCGATCCCGACGAATGGACGGTCGTCGAGCAGGTCGACCCTGCATTCGCAGGAACGACACCGGTCGTGACGGCACCGCCTGCGCTGCGGACCATTGACTTACCAGCCAGTTCCATTCCCGCGCCGGCGAGCAACGAGAACGTCCCTGCGAACGCAGCATCCGCATCAGCCACAGCTGACGAGCCACGTCCAGCGGGCGCGCCTGACAACGCCGACATCGCAGAAGATGTGCCGGGATCGGCGACGACGCCGCAGACGAGTGCGCGATCGGCCGACGGCGATGGCCCGTCGCTGGCCGAGGCACGGTTCGAGTTGGTGCCGGTGGCCGAGATCGAAGCGCCGATAGCGCTGGTCGCTCGGCCCGGAACCGGCCAGCGGTACGTCGCGACCCTGACTGGGCAGGTGTGGCTGCTGGACCCCACCGACGGCCGCGACGACGATGGCGGCGCTGATGCCGGGGCCGCTCCGCAGCTCGTGGCCGACTTCGGTTCGAGGGTCAGCCAAGGATGCGAGAACGGGCTGCTGGGAATCACCTTCAGCCCGGACGGGTCGCAGCTCTACCTCAGCTACACCGACACCGCCCGAAACAGCCGGATCGCCGTGATGCCCATGAACGGCGAGACGCCCCAGGCCGACCGGCGGCGGGTGCTGCTGGCGCTTGATCAGCCGGCGTGCAACCACAACGGCGGCGACCTGACCTTCGGGCCCGATGGGAACCTGTGGATCGGCTTCGGCGACGGCGGCGGGGCGGACGACGTCTTCGGTCAGGGCCAAGACCGCTCCACCCTGCTGGCCACGATGGCCCGCATCGACCCCGACCCCGCCTCGGGGCAGGGCTACGGGATACCTGCCGGCAACCCCTTCGCAGCGATCGGCGAAGCGCCCGAGGTGTGGGCCTACGGCGCTCGCAACCCGTGGCGCTTCTCGTTCGACCGGCTGACCGGCGACCTCTGGATCGCCGATGTCGGCCAGAACCGCATCGAAGAGATCCACGTGCTGCCCGCAGCTGAGGGCTGGCTGCCGGGGGCCAACCTGGGCTGGCCGCTGTTCGAGGGCAACGAGCGCTTCAGCGGCGGCGAGTCGCCCGCTGATCTCGTGTTCCCCGTCTACACCTACACCCACGACGAGGGTTGCTCGGTGACCGGCGGCTACGTCTACCGGGGCAGAGCCATCGCGGCGCTTGCGGGCACCTACGTGTTCGGCGACTACTGCACGGGCGACCTGTGGGGCCTCGTCCGCGGCCCCGACGGCACAGCCGAGCGCATCGATCTGGGCGTGTCAGTGCCGCGCAACACGCTCGTGTCGTTCGGCGAGGACGCCGACGGTGAGCTCTACGCGCTCAGCGCAGCAGGCACGGTGTACCGCCTGGCGGCCGTAGAGCCCTAGCGGCCACGGCTTCGCCCTGCGCGTTCCGCTCCAGCTCCTCATTCTCATGCGATTGGGCTCGCGGGCCGCTCGGCCCCGGGGCTCAACCTCTTACTCGGCGTCGGCCTCAGCCGCGGCCTCTGGCTTGATCTCGGGCTGCCACTCGCCCCAGGTGACATCGGTGATCAGGCGATGCATCCACCGGGGCTGGCCGGTCTCGATGCCCCACACGTTCACTCCACCCCTGCGGTCACGGAACCAGCCGACCAGCGACTCGATCGATCCCGAGGCGTAGATCAGGTGGCTGTCGGTCGGCGACCAGATGGCAACCCGCGTCGGCGCGGGCAACTCGCGCACGAGCTCCACATCGCTATCCGGCGAGCCTGGCGTGTGCACATACAACGCCTCCCGCTCCGGCACACCGTCGCCGTCGTCGTCGTGCTGTGCCACGTAGGCGACACGGCCGTCGTCGGACCACGACAGCGAGCTGCCCGCCTCTGCCAGCGTCGTCACCTCGCCCGTTCCGTCGGTTCGCTCGGCGCGGGCGACCAGGCCCACCACCTCGCCGTCGTCGTCGCGCAGCATCTCGGTGTAGGAGAGGTACGTGCCGTCGTGCGACCAGAAGATCCAGCCGTAGAGGGACGGGGAGACCTCGCCGATGAAGCGCTTCGAGCTCCCGTCGCGATGGGCCACCCACGACAGTTCGGGGGTGATGTAGTCGGTCACCGGGCGGTCGGTTACCTCCCCGTACTCGAAGTAGGTGCTGTCTGGCGACCACCCCAGGAACTCCACCTTCTCAGCGATGCTCACCGGTTCGGCGTCGCCGTCCACCGACTCGATGCGCAACTCCGCCGAGCAGTCGTCTGAATCGATGGCTTCATAGGCAAAGTGTTTGCCGTCGGGCGACCACGGATGGGTGATGACCACCGTCCATGCGTGGAAGTGGATCGGGCCGATCTCGCGTGTCTCGCTGCCGTCGGCAGACGCGATCCACAAGCTCCAGCCCTCATGGGCCGGGTCGGCCTCGCATTCGTGCGGCGTGGCGTAGAGGAGGTGCCTGCTGTCGGGCGACCAGCGCAGGATGGCGGCATCCTCGGCGAGTGTGACCGGCGGGGTGCTGCCGTCGGTCGGTTCGATGCGCAGTTCGTTGACGTCCTCGCCCGTCTCGGAGTCGGTGTGCTCGGTGACGTACGCCAGGTAGGCGCTGTCACGCGACCAGATGAAGTCGCGGATGTCGCCGTAGTACCAGGTGCGCACATCCATCTGGCCCAAGCTGCGGATCAGGGTGCCGTCGGCGTCGAACAGCAACGCCTCGAAGGAATCGAGACGGTCGTTGTCGTCGGTGTCGGCGTTGTTCCAGACGAGGAGGTGCTCGCCGTCGGGCGACCGCCACGGCCACGTGCCCTCGGGCCCCACCGGCTCGGCTTCGCCGCCGGGAGCGGCCACCAGCACCTGCTCCTCATCGTCGGACCATGTCAGCCGCCCGTCGCTGTCGTGCCATTCCCAGCCGTTGTGGTCGACGGTGCGGAGCATGCGTTCGCTGCCGTCGGCCCGAACCGTGAACAGCGTGGAGCCGATGCCCCGGAGGCCCGATGCCTCGGTAAGCGCCAGGAAGGGCGGCCGCTCGCCTTCGTCGGCGACAGCGGGTCGAATTCGTTCACCCCGGCTGATGGCCTCGAAGGTCGTGCGTGCGTCGCTGGTGAGCGTTGCCACCTCCACGGCGGGGGACGGCGTGTCGGTTGCGAGCGCAACCCGTTCCACGGAGACGTCTGACTCGATCGCCTGCAGCACTTCCTCGACCGCCGCCTCAGCGGCCAGGTCGTGCTCGTCGGCGAGCCCGGCGAAGACGATCCGCGCCGGTCGGTAGTCGGTGATCAGCGACACGGTCGCCTCGGACAGGCCGTCGGCGATCGTGGCAGGCGAGAAGTAGGTGACGGCGACATCTTCGAAGCCTGCGGCGAACTCCCTCGCTGTGTTGATGTCGGCGTCGTTCCAGCCGTCGGCCACGATCAGCACCATGGTGTCGGGGCCCACGCGCTCGGGCGTGTCCAGCCCGATACGGGCTGCCGCTGCGGCTGTCTCGGCGCGGGTGGCGCCGTCGAGCTGCTGCAGCACGCCCCACCGGTAGGCCGAACGCACTGCTTTGGCCAGATCGTCCATCACCAGCGGCGGCACGGCATCGGGACCGCCGAGGACCATCACACGATCAGGCGCAAATGCGGCGATGAGCTCTGCGAGTTCTTCGGGCACGCCGTCTGCACTCAGGCAGGCGGCGGCCGCGTTGCGGGAATGCCGGGCCAGTTCCACCGCCGCCACGGTGTCGGCGGAGCGTTCACAGTTCGCCAGCACCAGCGTCAGGTTGGGCCCGCTGCGCGTGTAGTTCGTCGGCCGTTCCTGCGCTGCTGCGGGAGTCGCCAGCAGCACGGAGCCCAGCAGGGCTGCGAGCGCCACTGCTGCAGCGGCAGCTCGCGCCCGCCGCCCGCGCCGCCGGACCGACGCCGCGTGCGAACTCGCAATTGCATGAAGCATCTTCATCGGGGCGGAATGCTATCGCTGGGCTGCTCGGCCACTGGGCGGCGGCCAACGCTCAGCGGGGCTGCCATTCGCCCCAGGTGATGTCGGTGACCACGCGGTGGGTCCAGCGCGGTTCGCTCGTGGCCACGACCCACGCGTCCGAGCCACGCCGGCGGTTGATGAACCAGTCCAACAGCAGCTCGGTGGGACCCGACACGTACCCGATGTAGTCGCCGTCGGGCGACCACCGACCGCCCAGCGTGATGTCGGACAGCTCGTACACGAGGGTCACGTCGGCATCCGGCGAACCGGCGGTGTGGACTCGCAGCGCACGCCGGTCGATGCCGTCGTCGCCGTACTCGTCGAGGTGCGAGACGTAGGCGAGACGCTGATCGACCGGCGACCAGGCCACCACGTTCCCCCGCTCGGCGACGACCGCCGGCCCGCCGATGCCGTCAGCCCGCTGCACGACCGGCCGAGCGCCGATCACAGCACCGTCGGAGTCACGCAGCGTCTCGGTGTACGCCAGGTGATCGCCGTCGGCCGACCACAGCACCGACCCGAACACGGTGGGCCTGGCCTCGCCGAGCTCGCGCCGGTCGCTGCCGTCGAGTCGCACCACCCACGCATGCTCACGCAGCGGGACGCCCTTGCCCGGCGTGCCCACGGTGATCCCGTAGCCCAAGTGGGTGCCGTTGGGCGACCAGCCGAGCAGCCGGCCCTCGGCGATCGGCGCGAGCGCAGTGGCCTCGCCGCCGACCGCGGTCACCTTCAGGTGCTGCGAGCAGTCGGCCGGGTCGAGCGATTCGTAGGCGAGGTGGGTGCCGTCGGGCGACCACACGTACAGCAGGCGCCACTGGATGCGCTGGATGAAGCCCAGGTCGCGGGCGTCGCTGCCGTCGGAGCGGGCGATCCACAGGTTCTGGCTCTCGTCTCGCCCGTTGCCGTCGCAGTCGCTCGGGGTGCCGTAGGCGAAATGGCTGCCGTCGGGCGACCAGCCCAGGAACGTGACGTCAGGGCCCAGGGTGACAGTCGGCGCCGATGCATCGGTTGACCAGATGCGGGCGACCGGTGTCGTGTCGCCGCTGTCGCCATCGGCAACCAGCTCGACGTAGGCGAAGTGCTTCCCGTCGGGAGACCACGCCGACAGGGGCAAGTCTGCATAGAGGAATGTGCGGTAGTCGACCAGACCGATTCGCCGGAGGCCTCGCCCGTCCGCGGCGGCAATGTGCGCCGTCGTGCGGTTGCGGGCACCGAATGCGGAGGGTCCGGCGAAGCTGAAGGTGACGACGTGGCTGCCATCGGGCGACCAGGCCGGGTACTGACCCGGTTCGAACAGGACGCTCTCGTCGCCGGCGAGCTCGGAGGCTCGCAGCTGCCCGTCGAGGCCGGTCCAGCTCAACTGGCCGCTGCTCGGGTTCCACGCCCAGCCCCGGTGTTCTGTCGAATGCAGCTGGCGCCCCGAGCCGTCAGCGCGAACCGTCCAGAGCCGGTGTCCGCGGCCCGAGCCAAGGGGGCCGCGCGCCGAGCTCGCCGCCAGGACCGGTGCTTGCTCATCGGTCATCGTTCCGGGCCGGTGCGTGCCCTCGACGATGGAGGTGATGGTCTCGCGGGCGCGCTCGACCGACGGCGATGCCTCGGGAGTGAAGAAGCGAGGTTCGCCGGCTTCGGCGACTCGCTCAATTTCCACGGTCAGCTCGTGTGCGTCGAGCGCTGACTCGATTGCCGCTTCGGTGACCGACCCCATCTCGTCCGGGAGGCCCACCACAACAACCCGGGCAGGCCGATAGTCGGCAATGAGCGCGGCCGTGGCGGCCGGCAGGCCGTCGGCAATCGTGCGCGGCGCGATGTAGGCAACAGCAGCGTCGGCGACTTGCTCGGCAACGTCGGCCGCGGTGCGGACCTCGTTGCCGTTCCAGCCGTCGGCCACGATGAGGGTGACCGCGTCCGGCCCGGCCACGTCGGGGTGTTCCAGCGACACGCGCGCCGCCAATGCAGCGGTGTCGATCCGGGTGGCGCCGTCGAGGCGCTCGACAACTGCCCAGCGGTAGGCAGCTCGGACAGCCGCCGTCAGATCGTCCATCACCGCAGGGGGCACCACAACCTCGCCACCCACCACGATCACGCGATCCGGCGCAAAGTCGGCTATGAGCGCCGCTGTCTCCGGCGAGAGACCGCTCGGATCGACGCACACCTTGGCGGCGTTGCGCGCATGGGCGGCCAGCGCCTCTGCGACCGCGTTGTCGGCGGGGCCGGGGCAGCTCGCCACCACCAACGTCAGATTCGGCCCGCTGCGCACGAAGTTCGACGGCTGCTGAGCCGCAGCCGGCACCGCAGGCACGGCGAGCGCCAGCGCCACAACCAGCGCCACGGCCGCCTTGACGGCTCTCGAGCGGGGCAGATGATCACGCGTCACTGGCACAGCCTCTCCACGAACGCGGCACGCTAGCCACGCCTGCGAGCCCTGCCTGACCGGCTCAGCTCTGGCCGGTCAGCTTGCGGTTCTTGATCTTGGCCTTGACGTAGTCGCGGTTCATGAACGCGATGAAGTCGAGGCTGATCTCCTTCGGGCAGGCCTCCGTGCACTCGCCGTGATTGGTGCACGAGCCGAAGAACTGCTCCATCGTCTCCACCATGGCCTCAGTGCGCTCCCAGCGCTGGGGCTGGCCTTGGGGGATCAGGTTGAGATGTGCCAGCTTCGCCGAGGTGAACAGCTGCGCTGCCGAGTTCGGGCAGGCCGCCACGCAGGCCCCGCAGCCGATGCAGGCCGCTGCGTCCATCGAGGTGTCCGCGGCTTCCTTCGGCACCGGCGTCTGGTTGGCGTCGCCGACCGCACCGGTGTTGACCGAGATGTAGCCGCCCGCCTCGATGATGCGATCGAACGAGCTGCGGTCGACCACCAGGTCGCGTACCACCGGGAACGCCTTCGCCCGGAACGGCTCCACCGTGATGACGTCGCCGTCGGAGAACTTGCGCATGTGCAGCTGGCAGGTGGTGGTGGCCAGCTCGTGCCCGTGCGCCCGCCCGTTGATCATCAGGCTGCACATGCCGCAGATGCCCTCACGGCAGTCGTGGTCGAACTCGATCGGGACATCGCCGCCCTCGATGAGCCGCTCGTTGATGATGTCGAGCAGCTCCAGGAACGACATGTCCTCGCTGATGTTCGGGGCGTCGAAGGTGTGGAACCGTCCCGGAGCGTCGGGTCCGTCCTGGCGCCAGATGCGCAGCGTGAGGCTCAAGGTGCCGCCATGGCTGGCCTGACTGGTCACGCCGTTTGCCCCGCTCACTTGTAGCTCCGCTGTGTCAGTGCCACTTCTTCGAACTCCAGCTCCTCGACGTGACGGGTCTGCACGGTGTCGGTGTCGTGCCATTCCCAGGCGGCGACGTGGGCGAAGTTCTCATCGTCGCGCTGCGCCTCGCCCTCTGGCGTCTGGTGCTCGGCCCGGAAGTGGCCGCCGCAGCTCTCCTCGCGCACGAGCGCATCGCGGGCCATCAGCTTGGCCAGCTCGAAGAAGTCGGCCACCCGGCCGGCCTTCTCCAGGCTCGAGTTCAGGTTGGCCCCCGAGCCCGGCACCCGCAGATCGGCCCAGAACTCGGCCTCCAGCGCCGGGATCTCCGACAGGGCCTTCTCGAGGCCGGCGGAGGTGCGCTCCATGCCGATGTAGTCCCACACGATCTTGCCCAGCTCCCGGTGGAACCAGTCCACCGAGCGGGTGCCGCCTATCGACAGGAACCGCTGCGTGGCGTCGGTTACCTCCGACACTGCCTGGGCGAAGACCGGGTCGCTGAGCGGCACCACCGGCTCGCCCAGGCGGGCCGCCAGGTCGTCGCCGATCGTGTACGGCAGCACGAAGTAGCCGTCGGCCAGGCCCTGCATCAGCGCCGAGGCGCCCAGCCGGTTGGCCCCGTGGTCGGAGAAGTTGGCCTCGCCGATGGAGTAGCAGCCGGGCACCGTGGTCATCAGGTGGTAGTCGACCCACAGCCCGCCCATCGTGTAGTGGATGGCCGGGTAGATGCGCATCGGCACTGCATAGGGATTCTCTCCCGTGATGCGCTCGTACATGTCGAAGAGGTTCCCGTACTTCGCCGCCACGGCGGTGTGGCCGTCGCGCTCGATCACCTCGGAGAAGTCGAGGTACACGCCGTTGCGCAGCGGGCCCACGCCCTTGCCCTGGTCCACCACGGTCTTGGCATTGCGGCTGGCCACGTCACGCGGCACCAGGTTCCCGAAGGCCGGGTACTTGCGCTCGAGGTAGTAGTCGCGCTCCGACTCCGGAATCAGGTCCGGCGAGCGCTCATCGTCCATCGCCTCGGGCACCCAGATGCGGCCGTCGTTGCGCAGCGACTCCGACATCAGCGTCAGCTTCGACTGGAACTCGTCGCTGGCCGGGATGCAGGTGGGATGGATCTGCGTGTAGCAGGCGTTGGCGAAGTAGGCGCCACGCCGGTGCGCCCGCCATGCAGCAGTGACGTTGCACGCCATGGCGTTGGTGGACAGGTAATAGACGTTGCCGTACCCGCCGGTGGCCAGCACCACCGCATGGCCGGTGTGCGCTGCGATCTCGCCCGAGATGAGGTCGCGGGTGATGATGCCGCAGGCCCGCCCGTCCTTGGTGACGAGGTCCAGCATCTCGGTGCGCGTGTAGAGCTCGACACTGCCGGCTGCGACTTGCTTGGCAAGCGCCTGGTACGCGCCCAGCAGGAGCTGCTGGCCGGTCTGGCCACGGGCGTAGAACGTGCGGCTGACCTGCGCGCCGCCGAACGACCGGTTGTCGAGCAGGCCGCCGTACTCGCGTGCAAACGGCACGCCCTGGGCGGCGCACTGGTCGATGATGTTCAGCGACACCTCGGCCAGGCGGTGCACGTTGGCCTCACGGCTGCGGTAGTCGCCGCCCTTGACCGTGTCATAGAACAGCCGGTGCACCGAGTCGCCGTCGTTGGTGTAGTTCTTCGCGGCGTTGATGCCGCCTTGGGCAGCGATCGAGTGCGCCCGGCGGGGCGAATCGTGGAATGTGAACACCTTCACCCGGTAGCCCAGCTCCGACAGCGATGCCGCTGCGGAGGCGCCCGCCAGGCCGGTGCCCACCACGATGATCTCGAAGCGGCGCTTGTTGTTCGGGTTGACGAGCTTCATGGAGAACTTGTGGTCGGTCCACTTGTCGGCCATCGTCCCGTCGGGCACGCGGGAGTCGAGCACGCCGTTCACTGCACCATTCGGGCCGCTGTGTGATTCAGCCATGTCAGTGCGCCTCCGCAGCTTCGCCCAGACACTCCAGGCCGGTGGTGTCGTTGATCGGGCAGTCCCGGTTGTCCTCGTCGACGAGCCCGGCCTGCACCAGCGCTGGGAATGACAGGTTGCCCACCAGCACCACGCCGGCCAGCGCCGTGGCCAGGTTGCGGCGCAGCCCGTTGTAACGCGGGTTGTTCACGCCGAGGCTCTGGAACATGCTCCAGGTGCCGTGGAAGATGTGGACGGCCAGCGCCACGTTGGCCACCACATAGATGATCGCCACCGGGATCGACGACAGCGACTCCACCACGTTGTGATACGGATCGCCCCGTACATAGGCGTCGCCCAGCCACCAGCCCCACGTCAGGTCGGCCAGGTGGAACAGCACGTACAGGCCCACGATGGGACCCGTCCAGCGCATGGTGCGCGAGGCGTAGTTGGCGGCGATGTAGTCGCGCTTGGATGCGTATTTCTTGGCGCCGCCCACGAAGCCCGCCCGCTCCGAGGCCAGCCGGCTGCGTTCCTTCAGCGTGTACGCCGAGTGCAGGTGCACCACGAACATGGCCAGCAGCCCGACCCGCATGATCCACAGCAGCAGCGTGCGGGGTAGCAGCCCGCCGCCGAGGTCGCGCAGCGTCTCGGCGTACTCGTACATCCGCGAGGGACCCTCGTAGAGGTGCAGGTTGCCGATCATGTGAACGATCACGAAGCCCAGCAGCCCGATGCCTGTCCACGCCATGACCCACTTGCGGCCGATCGCTGACTGGTAGATGTTCAGCGGGAACGGCAGCGGGCGCTTGGTCTTGAACACCGGTGCAGACCCGGCGGCCTGCGTGGCAGTCGGCGCCATGTGTTCCTCCCGTGCGTGGCGTGGTGCGGCGATCGGCGCGGTCTGCCTTGGAGGCCGTTCGCGCCAGGGCCGTACGGTACTTGCGCGCCTGCCGCACTGCTCAGGTGTGCACGGGGCGGGTGGGGTCGGCGGCTTGCATGGCTGTGCGCGCTGTGCGGTGTGCCCATGGCGCCATTCCGGATCCACGTCGGTGTTCGCTGGTGACTGGCACTGGTTGCCAGGTGGCGACGCTGGGGTGGTGGCCTGCGTGATCGGCGGCTGCCGCGGCGGCTTGGGCGGCGAGTGCGCGCAGGCCGCGTTCGGCGCCGGTGAACACGCTGGGATCGAGCGTGACCTGCTGGCACAGCAGCCTGCCGTCGGTGTTCGCTGATTCGTAGAAGCTGGGATGGCTCAGCTCGTGCTCGATGACGCGCAGGGCGTCGAGCCCGTCACGGTGCGGCTCGCCGTTCACCGCCAGCCTGCCGCGGCGGACCGACACGGTCCGGATGCCCGTCGGGAGCCTGACTGCGTGGCTGGAGCGTCCGTCGATGGCGACGTCGATGTCGATGCAGTACAGCGCCTGGTCGCCCATTCCGGCCGGCCACCAGAGCGACGGCCGCTCCAGTGCGACCAGCCATTCCAGCTCGTTGCGCCCGCGCGCCAGCACGGGTTCGGACAGGGTCATGCCGTCGTCGAGCGACGCGACCTTGCGGGTGGCGTCTCTCGACCAGCCTGCGTCGGGGTCACTGGCGGGCAGCACCGTGGTGGTGACCTCGCATCGATGCGTGCCGGCGCTGTCGACGGTGGCAGCAATGCGCAGCACGGCCCGGTCAGGGCTGGCCTCGATCACCAGTGCACGCACCCGCTCGATGCGCGCGGGTCCGGTTCGCTGGATCTGCACTTGCGCGTTCTCGGTCTGGGGCACCCGAACAGCTCCATGAGCGGCTTCCACCGCCGCCAGGTGCTCAGAGCCGAAGCGAAGCAGCGGGTTCACTTCGAAGGCGTGCTCTGCGTGGCGCCCGCGCAGGTCGCCCAGGTACGTGCCGTCGAGCCACAGGTGGCCGAGGTCGCACAGCCCGGTCGCAACGAGCCACCAGCGAGCGTCTCCGTGAGTGTCCCCGTGCGCAGCACCGTCCAACTCAGCCGCCAGGCCCAGCGGAAGCTCGAAGTGCCGCCGGTACAGGACGGCGCTCTCATCGGCGAGGCCAGGGTCCAGCCACCACCGGCCGGGAGTCGGGGTGGCCTGCCAGCCCGATTCGTCGAGCCCACGTTCAGCCACCGTGCGCCACTCGCCCTGCCCAGCGGCCCGCACCAGCCAGCCGCCCGCCAGTGCCTGGGCGCCTCCGCCAGCAGCTGAGGCCAACGACCAGACGTATGGATCGACCGGGCCCACATCGCGACCGTACCGACCTGCGCGGTATCGAAGTGGGCGGGTAGGTTGCCCGCCATGACCCAACCCACCACGCTCGGCGAATTGCGCAAGATCGGCTGGGTCTCCCGGCCGGTCAAAGAGGAGATGCGTGCGAATGCCGCCAAGGCCATCGCCGCGTCCGAGCCGCTGTTCGACGGGGTGCTGGGCTACGAGAACACCGTGCTGCCCCAGCTCGAGAACGCCATGCTGGCCGGCCACGACGTGGTGTTCCTGGGAGAGCGGGGCCAGGCCAAGACCCGCATGATCCGCTCGCTGGTAAACCTGCTCGACGAGTGGATGCCCTACATCGAGGGCTCGGAGATCTTCGACGACCCCTACAACCCCGTGTCCCGCCATGCCCTCGATCTGGTTGCCGAGCACGGCGACGACACGCCGATCGCCTGGGCCCATCGCAGCATTCGCTACGGCGAGAAGCTGGCCACGCCCGACACGTCCATTGCCGACCTCATCGGCGAGGTCGACCCGATCAAGGTGGCCGAGGGCAGGTACCTGTCCGACGAGCTGACGCTGCACTACGGCTTGGTGCCGCGCACCAACCGCGGCATCTTCGCCATCAACGAGCTGCCCGACTTGGCCGAGCGGATCCAGGTGGGCCTGCTGAACGTGCTCGAGGAACGTGACGTGCAGATCCGCGGCTACAAGATCCGCCTGCCGCTCGACGTGCTGCTGGTGGCCACGGCCAACCCCGAGGACTACACCAACCGGGGCCGCATCATCACACCGCTGAAGGACCGATTCGGCGCCCAGATCCGCACCCACTACCCGCTCGATGTCGACACCGAGATGGACATCGCGTCGGCGGAGGCCCGCCCGCTGGACCTGACCGAGATGGGCGAAGGCGTGGTGGTGACGCTGCCCGACTTCATGGCCGAGATCGTGGCGACCTTCAGCCATGTGGCCCGTGCCAGCAGCCAGGTCAACCAGCGCTCGGGCGTGTCGGTGCGCATGACCGTCACCAACACCGAGACGCTCGCGGCCAACGCCACCCGCCGGGCGCTGCAACGGGGCGAGCGCCACGTGGTGCCCCGCGTCAGCGACCTGGAATCGCTCATGAGCTCCACCGCCGGCAAGATCGAGATCGAGTCGATGGAGGAGGGGCGCGACGGCAAAATCGTGGAGACCATGCTCAAGGCGGCCGTGCTCGAAGTGTTCAAGAACCGCTTCTCGCCCGACGAGCTGAGCGACGTGGTTGCCAGCTTCGGCGAGGGCAAGGTGGTGCACACCGGCGACGACCTCGGCTCGGAGGCCTACATGGAGCTGCTCGCCGGCAACCAGGCACTGGCAGTTGCCGCTGAGTCGCTGGTAGCCGCGGCGGCCGATCCGCAGTCGGACGAGGGCGCAGCGCCTGCAGTGCTGGCTTCGGCCGTCGAGCTGGTGCTCGAGGGCCTGCACCTGTCGAAGCGGCTCAACAAGGAGCACGTCGGCGCCCGGGCCACCTACCGCTCGCGTGGTTGAGTGAACCCATGAAGATTCGCTGGCGTCGGGCCCGCCGCGAGGGCGCCCGGTTCCGCTACTCGGCGTGGGACGGCACCCAGACCGGCTTCGACTTCGACGCGGAGAGCCTCTTCGCCGAGATGACCGACGACCTGCTGTATCACGGCGATCTCAATGCCGCCCTGCGCCGGCTCATGCAGCAGGGCTTCACCGACCCCGAGGGCAACCGGCTCGAAGGCCTGCGCGAGATGATCGAGCGGCTGCGCGACCGGCGCAAGGACATGCTCGAGCAGTTCGACCTCGGCGGCGTGTACGACGACATCGCCCGCGAGCTCGACGAGATCACCGACACCGAGCGCGAGGCGCTGGAGGAGTTCGCGCAGGACGCGTCCGACAGCGGCGACGAGCGGCGCGAAGAGATCGCCCAGTCCAGCGCGGCGGAGCGGAACCTGCAGCTCGACATGCTGCCCCCCGACCTGGCCGGCAAGATGCGCGGCCTGCAGAGCTACGACTTCGAGTCGCCCGAGGCCCGCGAGCAGTTCAACGAGCTCGTCGAGCGGCTGCGCCAGGAAGTCGCCCAGAGCTACTTCGACCAGATGACCGGCGCCATGGGCAACATGAGCCCCGAAGACCTGGCCCGCACCAAGGACATGATGGCCGAGCTCAACCAGATGCTCGAGCAGCGTGCCCGCGGCGAGGAACCCGATTTCGAGGGCTTCATGGATCGCTACGGCGATTTCTTCCCCGAGAACCCCCAGACGCTCGACGAGCTGCTCGAGATCATGGCCAAGCGCATGGCGGCCATGGCCTCGATGCTGAACTCGATGACGCCCGCCCAGCGCCAGCAGCTCGCCGACCTGGCGTCGCAGCTCATGGACGACATGGACCTGCAGTGGCAGGCCCAGCAGCTCGCCCAGAATCTCCAGCAGGCGTTCCCCGACATGGGCTGGGACCGCAACTACCAGTTCGGCGGCGACGACCCGCTGTCGATGTCGCAGGCGGCCGACGTGCTCGCCCAGCTCGGCGACCTCGACGCGCTGGCCGAGATGCTGCAGGGCGCCGTCAGCCCCTCGGCGCTGGCAGAGGTGGATCCCGAGCGGGTGCGCGAGCTGCTCGGCGACCAGTCGGCCGAGGCGCTCGAACGGCTCAGCGAGATGGCGCGCATGCTCGAGGAATCAGGCCTCGCGCAGCACAACGAAGGCCGCTTGGAGCTGACGCCGCGAGCGCTGCGCCGCATCGGGCAGAACGCGCTCGGCGACCTGTTCAACCGCCTGATGGACGACAAGGTCGGCAGCCACCAGGTGCGCAAGTCGGGCGTCGGCCACGAGTTCGCGTACGAGACCAAGCCGTACGAGTTCGGCGACACGTTCAATCTGAACATCGAGCGCACCGTGCGCAACGCCGTGGCCCGACAGGGCACCGGCACGCCGGTGAGCCTGACGCCGGACGACTTCGAGATCGAGCGATCAGAGCTGCTGTCGCGGGCTTCCACGGTGCTGATGCTGGACCTGTCGCTGTCGATGCCGATGCGCGACAACTTCCTGCCCGCCAAGAAGGTCACGATGGCGCTGCACTCGCTGATCTCCACGCAGTTCCCGCGCGACTACCTGGGCATCGTGGGCTTCGCCGAATCAGCCTCCGAGTTGACCGCGGCGCAGCTGCCGGAGGTCTCGTGGGACTTCGCCTACGGCACCAACATGCAGCACGGCTTCATGATCGCCCGGCGCCTGCTGGCCCGCCAGACCGGCTCGAAGCAGATCATCATGATCACCGACGGCGAGCCCACCGCTCACCTGGCTCGTGACGGGCGGCCGTTCTTCGCCTACCCGCCGGTGCGTGAGACCATCGAGGCCACGCTGCTCGAGGTGGCCCGGGCCACCCGCGAGGACATCCGGATCAACGTGTTCATGCTCGACCCGAACAGCTACCTGCGGGCGTTCGTGGAGAAGATGACCGAGATGAACGGCGGCCGGGCCTTCTTCACCAGCCCCCACAACCTGGGCGACTACGTGCTGGTCGACTTCCTGGAGCACCGTCGCAAGCTCATCACCAGCGGCCGTATGTAGCTGTCAGCGCTGTCAGCTATTGCTTCCCGCTCTTGTTCGCTGCGCTCACGGGCCGCTCGGGCCACGGCTTCGCCCTGTGGGCTCAGCCTCCGGAGGGTGCAGGCCGTCGAGGACCATGTCGGCGAACTGGCGGGCGAGATCTTCGAGCCGCAGTTCGCCGCCGGGGCGATACCAGCTGGCCAGCGAATTCAGTCCGGAGATCATGATCCGGGCGAGCACCTTGGCGTTGGTGTCGGCCCGCAGTGAACCGTCGGCCTGACCTTCTGCCAGCAGGCCGACCCAGAGGTTGGTGAACTCGCGCAGCGGCACTGCCAGGCTCTCGCGGGTCTGCGGGGGCGATTCGTTGAAGCAGCGGATGTTGGCCACCGTGAAGTTGCTCTCGGCGACGATGCAGTTGACGTAGGCCACGATGGCCTCGGCCAGGCGGTCGGAACCCCGTGCCTCGGGACCCAGCGCCTCCAGCGCTGCATCGATCGCAGAGCGGGCGTGGTCGATGCCGACGCTCAGCACCTCTTCGACGATCGCGTCCTTGGAGTCGAAGTGGTAGTAGAGGCTGCCGGCCTGCATCTCCGCAGCACCGGCGATGTCGGTCAGCGTGGTGGCGGCGTAGCCGCGGCACGAGAGCAGGCGCGCGGCGGCGTCCAGAATGCGCATACGGCTGCGCTCGCCCTTGCGGATCCGCCGGCCATTGCCGTTCCCGTTGCCGCCGTTCTCGTCGGCGCCAGCGGCAACGGTGCTGTCTTCGGTATCCGGCTCGGCCGAGCTGCCAGTGGCTGCCTCGGTGCTTTCCATGCCTCGGAGAAACCTAGTCCTGAACGGGCGTTCATGCAGTGGTCGACTGCCTGAGGGTGCGTGCGGCGGCGCCCGGGACTCTCCAGAGAACACTCACCTACACTCCGCGGAGAAGCCCGGATCGTGCCGGGGAACGAGGCAGCGGGAGCCAGGGTGAAGTTCAGCTTGTTCATGTACTGCACGATCGGCCGGCGCCACGAGCTGGAAGCCGGCCTCGCAGGGCTCAACAACGACTACTACCAGCGCATGCTCGGCGAGATTGCCGAGATCGCACGCTTCGCCGACGACAACGGCTGGTACGGCTTCGGCCACCCCGAGCATCACCTGCAGATCGAGGGCTTCGAGATCTCCAACGACCTGAACCTGATGGCGAGCTGGATCGGCCAGCACACCAGCCGGCTGCGGCCGATCGCGTGCGGCTACGTGTCGACCACGCACAATCCGATGCGAGTCGCCGAGCAGGTGGCGACGCTCGACCACATGACCGGCGGGCGGCTGTGCTTCGGCGTGGTGCGCGGCTACCAGCACCGCTGGGTGGACCAGTTCAAGATCCGCCCCGACCTCGCAGCGGTGGGCAAGTGGAACCGTGGCACCGACGAAGACGCCTACAACCGCCGCTTCTTCGAGGAGTTCGTCGACGTGGTGCTCACCGCCTTGAAGAACAACACGTTCTCCTACGAGGGCGAGTTCTGGCGCTTCCCCAACGACAACCTCAACCCGCACACCCACACCGTCTATTCCGACTACGGCGCCGGGGTCGATCCCGACATGACGATCCACGAGGTGGGCATTGCCCCGCGCCCGCTGCAGTCGCCGCACCCGCCCCTGTACGGCGGGTTCACCATGTCGATGGACTCGGCGGTCTTCTGGGCCCGCTACGGCGGCACGCCGATCGTGCTGAGCGACAAGATGGACTTCTGCGAGGCGCTGTGGAACGCGTACCGCACCGAGGCCGCGCAGCATGGCGTGGAGAAGCCCCGCGGCCACGAGTGCGGCTGGGGCGGCGTGGCGGTGTGCGCGCCCACCGACGCCGAGGCCTGGGAGCTGTTCGCCGACATGGAGTGGTTCTGGAACCAGTGGGCCATTCAGTTCGGCCAGGGCATGCCGCTGCAGCTCGTCGGCAGCCCCGACACGATCAGCCGCCAGATCGAAGAGGCGCAGACAGTGCTCGGCGTCGAGGAAGCGTTCTTCCTGGTGCCACAGGGCATCCACTCCGCCGATCAGATCAACACATCGCTCGAGCTCATCAGCGACAAGGTGATGCCCCGCTTTGCGTGAGCCGCCGGCTGGTTCCATGCGCCTGTCGGCGCCACGACGACAATCAGCGCAGTCGCCCTGATGCTGGGCATCGCTGAGCAGACGGTGACGGCCGCCGACGGCACCGCGGCTGTGGTGGTGACGCCCCGAGGCGAGCTCGATCTGGCCGCCATCGCGTCGCTGGACAGTGCGCTGCGCTCGGCGCTGGCGACAGCGGGCCCGCAGCCGCGGCTGGTGATCGACCTGTCCGATGTCGATGTCTTGCAGCCAGTCACGCTCGGTGTGCTGCTTGACGCGCGTCGACGCTGCCGGACCGCCGACGGTGGCCTGGTGCTGGTGGTGAGCACGGCCGGTGTGGCCGCGACGTTGTCTGAGACCGGGGTCGATTCGCTCTTCGAGACGGCAACTGAACTGCAAGCCGCGCTTGCGCGCATCTCCGAAGCAGCGCACTCGAACCACTAGGTGCAGATGCCTGCGGAGCCGCGCGGATAGGTTCGCCCCATCCGCCGCGAACCACAGGCTCCGCGGCAAGGCACCCCTCGTAGCTGCACCTATCCTGTGCGGCCATATGGCGGGTCCGGAGTACCTGTTCCAGCGCGAGACATTCGCGGGCGGCGACAGGTGGCTGGCCCGGTTCGTGGCCCGGCCGATCCTCAGCTTCGTTCACCGCGAGGTTGCCGGCAGCGTGTTGCTGCTACTCGCCACGGCCATCGCACTCATCTGGGCGAACTCGCCGTGGAGCGACACCTATTTTGACTTCTGGCACACCCACATCGACATCACGATCGCCAGCTACCACATCCACCCGCTCGACTTCAGGGAGCTGGTGAACGACGCCCTCATGGTGCTGTTCTTCTTCGTGGTGGGCCTCGAGATCAAGCGCGAATTGGTGACGGGCTACCTCGCCAGTGCCCGTGCCGCCGCACTGCCGGCGATAGCCGCCGTCGGCGGAATGGTCGTGCCCGCGCTGTTCTATTTCATGCTGAACACGTCCGGCGAGGCCGCGGCGGGCTGGGGCATCCCGATGGCCACCGACATCGCGTTTGCGGTGGGCGTCGTTGCGCTGCTGGGCTCACGCGTGCCGCCGATGCTGAAGCTGTTTCTGCTGACGCTGGCGATCGTGGACGACATCGGGGCCATCGCGGTCATCGCGATCTTCTACACCGGCAACCTCGATCTGCGTTGGCTGGTCGCCGCCGTGGCGCTGCTCTTCGTTGTGCGAACGCTCACGTTGATGAAGGTGTGGGCCATCGGGGTCTACTGGGTGATCGGCATCGTGATCTGGTACTGCGCGCTGGAATCAGGCGTGCATGCCACCATCGCCGGCGTGGCGCTCGGCCTGCTGACGCCGGCCCGGCCGCTGGTCAAACGGGAATCGGCCCAAAAGGCAGTCGACGACCTGCCGGACGATCCCAATATCGAGCAAGTGCACCAGGCAGCGTTCGTGGTGCAGGAATCGGTGCCGATGACCGAGCGGCTCGAGGTGATGCTGCACCCGTTCACCGCGTTCCTGATCGTGCCGATCTTCGCCCTGGCCAACGCCGGCGTGCCGCTGTCGGGCGACGCGATCTCCGATGCCGCCGGCTCGCCGGTGACGTGGGGCGTGATTCTGGGTTTAGTCGTCGCCAAGCCGCTGGGCATCACGCTGTTCACCTGGGTGGCCACCCTGTTCGGCTTCCGGCTGCCCCAGGGGATGAACTGGCCGCAGTTCGTCGGGATGGGCTTCGCCGCGGGCATCGGCTTCACGGTGTCGATCTTCATCACGGGGCTCGCGTTCGACGACGGAGGCATCATCGATCTCGCCAAGATCGGCATCCTGGTGGCATCGGCGTGCGCTGCGGTGGCCGCGCTGATACTCCTGAGAATGTCCGGCGAGCACGGCGACCACACTGAGATCCCGCCCAATATGGACGAGGTCCCCTCCGAGTCCTGAGGGCCCTTGCCACAGTAGGGCGGGCCGCTGGCGGACTAGTCGGCGGGTGGAGCGGTTGCTTTGTCGCCATGGACCGTGGGTTCGCTGCACCATGCTGCGCGCAGGGCTGCCAGCGATTCGAGGAAATCGCTGCGGCTCACTCCGCCAGCGTTGTGCAGCGCGAGCGCATCACAGAGCACTGCTTCGTCGAGCGCGCGGCGCGTCTCGTCGTGCCACGCTTCATTCGCTGGCAGCAGCGCGCGATGACTGAACTCGTCGAAGATCTCGCTGAGCGTGTCCAGTTGATCCGCGGTCAATGCACGGCAGTCCAAGGCGGGCAGATCGGGAAGCAGCCGGATGCTCAGCATGGCTCGGCCGTTCTGTTGGCGGGTTCCTACCCACCAATGCCCGATCAGGCCCAGTGTGGTGTTCGCCCAGAGGGCGAGCGGTTGCTCCCACTCGGTCTCAGCGGCAACAAAGGACGGCCATGCTCTGCCGCCGAGGCACCGCTCGGGGGTGATGCAAGCACCGAGCATCTGGCTGTTGAGCTGGAAGTCACGGTTGATGTGAAGCCGCGTGGCGTCGCGCCAGAGCTCGGGGGCTCGACCGACGTGGGCAGGCCATGGGCGCAGGTCACGGTCGGGCGCCACGACGATCTGCGCCTCACGCCCGGAGGCGGCGTCGTGCGCCCACAAGGCGGGGTACTCGACCACGCTGCCAGGCGGTAGTTGTCTGCTGACATCGAAGACTCCGTTGTAGACGGGCCCGCCGTGGGCATCGAGGCGCGGCTGCCCATCGGGCCCGGTCAGTACCTGCTTGTTGGCGAATGTGCCGTGATGGGGGCCGGCTTGGCCGAGTTCCCCCAGGGCCACCGTCGGCGCTTCGAAGGCGTGCATTCTGGGTAGCAGCAGATGGCCGTCGCGGAGACGGCTTGCGGCTGCGGCGACTGTCGGCTCGGCGGCGTGTGCGCATCCGCCTTCGCTCAGTGGAGCGGTGATCCGGCAGCCGATTTCCGAGCCACCGACCTTCAGGAACTCCGAGACAGCGGTGCTCTTCTCTGCGATGGCGCAGGCCATCCCGACAGCGTCGGCAGGGTTGACAGGGCGGCGCCTCAAGCTCACCCATGTGATGTCGTGATTGGCCGCTTCGGCGTCGCTGCATTCGTGTTCTCGCTTAGTGGCGACGATCAGGGCCTCAGCCATGCCGGTGTCAGCCGAGAACGAGCGATCGTCGCTGCCGCCTGCGGAGATGGTGACCACCGTGATGTCGCGGTAGGCCCGAGCGAGCAAGGCGCGTGCGGCGGCCCATGCGTCGCCCGAAGCCACCGTGGCTGGGACCACGAGTGCCAGCACGCCGCCGGGGCGCAGCTTTGCGTGAGCCAAGTCGATGAAATTCGTTGCCAAGCCGGCATGTCCGGTTGCGGCGGGCCGGTCCATGGCCCGATACAGCCTGCGCAGGCGCCCAGTCATTGCACGCTGTTCGTCTTCGCCAGTGTCGAAGCCGGCGAAGGATGGAATGGGCACGCCAAGTCGCGAGGCTTCGGGACCGTTCGGCCGCGTGAACGGGGGGTTCTGGATCGCGAGGTCGACGGTGCAATCGTCGACCGCGAAGCCCACGGCACCGTTGCCGACGTCACAGATGTCGCCGTGACCGCTCGAGCGCCGTCGCCCGGTGCCGAACAGCGAGGGCACTGTCTCGTCGCCGAGCAGTTCCAGGGAACCGATGGCCGCAGGCTGCGACTTGTCGCCCTCCGGATAGCCATACGGCATGAGGTGGATGTTGGTGTCGCCGAATGGGGTGGCCGGGTGAGCTGCTGAGAGCATGGTCGCCGTCAGATGCACAGCCGCAGGCATGATGTCGCAGCCGATCAGGATGTCCTCCATGAAGGCGTGGTGGAGCCGCTTCGACGCGTCGGTGCCGTCGGCTGCGTTGGCACGCCGAACACGCGATGCGATGCGTCGGTGCGCGGCAGAGAGCAGCGTGCCGGTACCGCAGGCGAAATCGGCGACGCGCAGCCGCCCGACGGCGACCATGTCGTCCCATGCAACGTGCCCGTCCAGCTGGCCTACGGCCAGTTCCGCCAGAAGCGCAGCAGAAGCGGGAAGGGTGTAGAACGTGGCGAGGAACTTTCGATCCGCGATCAGACGGCCGAACATTTGCCCTGCCAAGTCTTGAACCGAGGCGGCACCCGATCCGGAGAGCCGTTCGACGGTCTCGGCCAGCTGCGCGAGGAGCTGCTGCGCCGGTGCCTGCGGTACGGGCTGGAGGATGTCCTTGGCCACGGCGAAGACGGGCCAATAGTTGATCGCGAGAATCTGCTGCCACGCGTCTGAGACGCTCCCGGCGGAGAAGACGCCAGTGTCGGAGCGGGACTCCAGCAGTGTTGGCGTGCCGTGAATGCCGGCGAGCGCATTCTGGAACACGAAGGCGTTCGCCAGAACGGCCACGGCCATCAACGTCGTCTGCTCGCTGTCGCGTTGATGGAGCGCCGCGGCGATCTTGTCCAGCACTGCGCCGGAATCGCTGCTGAGCAACGATTGCCGAAGGCGTTGAGCCGCTTGTGCAACCCCGGACTGGAAGGCGTCGGCGGCTGCGGCGATGCGCCGTTCGGATATGGCCACGGTCTCGACGAAACCGGCCAGCGAGTTGACGTCGCCGGAGAGCCAGCCCGACGACGGAAAACGAACTGCGTCAGCGCCTTCGATCCAAGCGCACCATTCGAGATCGTTGCGCGACGCCACCGACGCGAGCAGATCGACGGGGGCGACCTCGCCGAGTGCCCCCGGGAGGCGAACGGCCACTGCTACTTCAATGGCTCTGCCCGTCGACGCCAGCGTCTGCCCGATGCGCGATATGGCGTCGTCTTCCACGCTGTGCGCCGGCAGATACTCGGTTTCGAGAACGACCGGCGCCGCCCCGGTCTCGATCACGATGTCGGGTTGCAGCCCGGCTTCTGTGAGCGTTCGCGTCGCTTCAGCCGAGACGGTCCAGCCCCCCAGACGCGCACCCAGCGCGCTTGCCACGAACGAATTGAGGGCCGGCTCGGCCATGCGTGGACTCACGTTCGCCTCCCGATGCCCTGCTCCTGTCGATCTGCTGCTGATCTGTGTCGCCAAGCAGCACCGTACTGGTGATGTGTGACATCAACCCGGACCCATGCCGAGCGCTGCTTGCGGCCAACTGGCGCGGGGCCTAGCGTTTCCGGGGCGTCGCGGACGCTTCGACGCCGGTCGAGCCTTCCGCAGCAGCGCCTGGGGCGTGTGCGGCGTCGGCCCGGCCGGAACGTGCACCGCGGGCTCGGCGCCCCGATATTCCCCCGACTCCGACGTGACCTGATTCCGATGTGCCCCTGGAGGCCCATGTGACTGCTGTTCCGTATCTGGCCCTGATCGCTTCCGTGCTGGCGCTGCTGCTGGCCTACTACTTCGCCAAGGTGGTGCTGCGGGCCGACCAGGGCACCGAGTTGATGCGCGAGATCGGCGCAGCCATTCGCGAGGGTGCCATGGCGTTCCTGCGCCGGGAGTACCGGTGGGTGTCGGTGTTCGTGGCAGCCATGTTCGTGCTGCTGCTGATCGTGCCCATCGCCGATGATTTTGCACCTCGGCTGGCGGCCAGCTTCGCCTACCTCATGGGCGCGGTGCTCTCGTCGGTGGCGGGCTTCATCGGCATGCGCATCGCCACGGCGGCCAACACCCGCACAGCCAATGCCGCCCGCGAGGGCGCTGCCAAGGCGCTGCCGCTGGCGTTCAAGGGCGGAGCCGTCATGGGCTTCAGCGTGGCCGGCCTGGCGCTGCTGGGCATCTCGATCAACTACCTGCTGTGGGTGAAGTGGCTGGGCGTCGACCAGGCCTTCCAGGTGGTGGCCGCGTTCGGGCTGGGTGCCAGCTCGATCGCGCTGTTCGCCCGCATCGGCGGCGGCATCTACACCAAGGCAGCCGATGTCGGCGGCGACCTGGTGGGCAAAGTGGAGGCCGGCATTCCCGAGGACGATCCCCGCAACCCGGCCACCATCGCCGACGCGGTCGGCGACAACGTGGGCGACGTGGCCGGCATGGGCGCCGACCTGTTCGAGTCGTACGCGGGGTCGATCGTGGCGCCGGTGGTGCTGGCCTCGCTGCTGGTGCCGGTGTTCCTCGAGGGCGACAGCTTGGCCGGCAGCTTCGGCGATGCCGAAGGGCTGCTCATGTACCCGATTCTGATCGGGGCGCTCGGCATGATCGCCTCAATCATCGGAGCGCTGTTCGTGCGGGGCCGTGAGGGCCGCAGCCTGCCGGGGCAGCTGCACACCGGTCAGTACGTGGCCATGGCGCTTACCGTGGTGTTTGCCATCGTCGGCACGCTGGTGCTGTTCAGCGGCAGCCCGACGTTCGTCACAGAGGACACGACCTACGAGCTCAGTGCCCCCATCTTCTTGGCGTTCACCATCATCGTCGGCCTGCTCGGCGGCTGGGCCATCGGGTTCACGTCGGAGTACTTCACCTCCGAGCACTTCAGGCCAGTGAAGGGCATTGCCCAGCAGTCCGAGACGGGCCCCGCCACGGTCACCATCGAGGGCATCGCGCAGGGCAAGCTCTCGACGCTGCCAGCGGTCGTGCTCGTGGTAGCGATGATCGGTCTGTCGTACCTATTCGGCGGGATGGCCTTCGGCGAGGCCGGCAACGAGATCGGGCTCTACGGCGTGGCGCTGGCGGCCATCGGCATGCTGGCGGTCACCGGTGTCATCGTGGCTGTGGACGCCTACGGGCCGATCGCCGACAACGCCGGCGGCATAGCCGAGATGGCCGAGCTGCCGCCCGAGGTGCGCGGCGTCACCGACAGCCTCGACTCGCTGGGCAACACCACTGCGGCGGTGGCCAAGGGCTTCGCCGTGGGTTCGGCTGCGGTCACGGCGCTGGCGCTGTTCAAGTCGTTCAGCCTGACCGCTGGCGAGAAGGTGCTCCTCGACATCAACGACACGGCGGTCACCATCGGCCTGTTCCTGGGCGCCATGACGCCGTTCATTTTTGCGGCGCTGACGATGAGCTCGGTGGGACGGGCAGCGCAGGCGATGATCGTGGAGGTCCGGCGCCAGTTTGCCGAGATCCCCGGGCTGCGCGAGGGCGAGCCGGGCGTGAAGCCCGACAGCCGCCGCTGCGTCGACATCTCCACCCAAGCGGCGCTGCGAGAGATGCTGCTGCCGGGCGGCCTGGCCGTGGTGCTGCCACTGGTGATCGGCTTCATCGACGTGAACGCGCTGGGCGGCTTCCTGGCCGGTGCGGTGGTGACCGGATTCCTGATCGCGATCTACATGGCGAACTCGGGCGGCGCTTGGGACAACGCCAAGAAGTACATCGAGGCGGGCGCGCACGGCGGCAAGGGCACCGATGCCCATGCGGCGGCCGTGGTCGGCGACACCATCGGCGACCCGTTCAAGGACACCTCCGGCCCGGCGATGAACATCCTCATCAAGGTGATGACCATCGTCAGCCTGGTCTTCGTCCCCGCCTTCCTCTAGCCAGCCGCGCGGGCAGGCGCGCCCGCTGAGAGATCAGGCGCCGAGGACGGCCATGCCGATGGCGCGGGCCGCTTCTGCCTGACGCCGGTCGAACGTCAGCACGGTCGCATTTGGGCTCGCCCGTCGGGCCGCGGCCAGGTGGATCGCGTCGAGCGAGCGGCAGAGCGTGTCCTCAGCAATCCGAGCCGCGTCCTCACACACCTCGGCATCCAGGCTCATGAGCGCAAACTCGTCGAGATCGATCTGCAGCTGATTCTGAACTCGCGCCAGATCGTCTCCCCGAAAGAGCCGCGTGAGGTTGCGCCTGACTTCGATCTCGGTCAGACGCGAGGTGACGAGCACCTGATCCTCGGCCATGAATCGGAGCGCGACGTCGGAATCGCGCTCCGGCCGGTACCTCTTGAACAGCGCGCTCGATTCGACGTACAGCATCAGTCGCCGCGGTCTTCGTCGAGCATTTCTTGGATGGTCGGTGCATCGTCGCTCAGCTGCGGTCGATCGAAGTGCTTGAGGCCGCCGCGCCGCTTGGCGGGGGTGATCCAGCCTTCGGCGACGCCCTGTTCGATACGTGCTAGGTCGTCCAGCGTCGCATCGTCCAAGGCCGTCAGCTGCGCGACGGGGCGCCCGCGGTCAGTGACAACGATGCACTCACCGTCGGCGGCCCGCCGCACGCAGTCTGAGAGCTTTGCCTTCAGTTCCCGGATGCCGATGTGCGCACTCATGTGACTACATTAGCGCATGATGTAGCCACGAAATGCGGTGAATCGAGACTACATATGTACAGCGCCGCCCAAGCTCGTATCAGGCTCGGCGCTTGATTCCAACGGGCACGTCGAGCGCGCCGATCACCGCCGCCTCAGCATTGCGCGTCTAGGGCGCCTCTGGGCTTGGCGAGGTGGCTTGGTGTACCGGTGCGTCGACCGGCTTGAGCGGCTCGTTGCCGAGCAGCAGGTCGGCGGCCTTCTCGGCGATCATCATCACCGGCGCGTAGATGTTGCCGTTGGTGACGGTGGGCATCACCGAGGCGTCCACCACGCTGAGGCCTGACGTGCCGTGCACGCCCATCGTGGACGGATCGGTCACAGCCAGTTCGTCGGTGCCGAGGCGGGCGGTGCCTGCGGGATGCAGCGCCGTCTCGGCATCGTGTGCCACCCAGTCCATGATCTCGTCGTCGGACTGGACGGTCGGGCCGGGCGACAGCTCGCCGTCGTTGTAGGGCTCGAAAGCGGGCTGGTTCATGATGTTCCGCGTGATGCGCACCGTCTCGACCCATTCGCGGCGGTCTTGGGCGGTCGAGAGGTAGTTGAACTGGACAGCCGGCTTTTCTGCTGGGTCACGTGAGCGGATGCGTACCCAGCCGCGGGCATCGGAGTACATCGGCCCGACATGCACCTGGTAGCCGTGCTTATTGGCCGGCGCCGAGCCGTCGTAGCGAACGGCCAGCGGCAGGAAGTGGAACATCAGGTTGGGGTAGGCCTCGTCGGTGTTGCTGCGCACGAAGCCTCCTGCCTCGAAGTGGTTGGTGGCCCCCGGCCCCCGCCGTGCCAACCACTGCAAGCCGATCCACGGCCGTCGCCGACGCCGCAGGTGGGGCTGCATCGACACAGGCAGCTTTGAGGCGTGCTGGATGTACACCTCAAGGTGGTCTTGAAGGTTCTCGCCGACGCCCTCAAGGGGTGAGACGACGTCGATGCCGTGCCGTCCGAGCAGTTCGAGGTCGCCCACGCCGGAGAGCTGCAAGAGCTGGGCTGAGCCGAATGCCCCTGCGCACAGGATGACGTGCCCCGCACGGGCCGCTCGATGCCCGATGCCGCCGCCGGCTTGCACCCCACCTGGCGAGCGCAGGACCAAGCGGCGCATCCCGGTCTGCCGATAGGCCACGCCGACGGCCCGGTTCCGCTCGAAGAGCACTCGCTCGATCAGCGCGCCCGTGCGCAGCGTCAGGTTCGGGCGGTCGAGCACGGGATGCAGGTAGGCCCGTGCCGCCGACAATCGCCGGCCGCGGTGAATGTTCCGGTCGAACGCTGCAAAGCCTTCTTGGCGGAATCCGTTCACGTCGTCGGTCAGCTCGTAGCCGGCCTGCCGCACAGCGTCGAAGAACGCCTCGAACAGCGGGCTGGTGGCCGGGCCCCGCTCGAGCACCAGCGGGCCGTCGCCGCCGCGCCAGACATCGGGGCCCGCCAGGCAGGTCTCCATCCGCTTGAAGTACGGCAGGCAGTGCCGGTAGTCCCACGCCGCCATGCCCGGCCGGCTGGCCCACTTGTCGTAGTCGGCCGGGTTGCCGCGCTGGAAGATCATCCCGTTGATGGAGCTGGAGCCGCCGAGCACCTTGCCGCGGGCGTGGTACACCCGCCGCCCGCCCATCTGCGGCTCCGGCTCGGTTTCGTACTGCCAGTCGTAGAAGCGGTTGCCGATCGGCATGGCCAGCGCGGCCGGCATGTGGATGAGCACGTCCCACCGGTAGTCGCGGCGACCGGCCTCGAGCACCAGCACCTTGTTGGCGGCATCCGCGCTCAACCGGTTGGCGAGCGCGCAGCCGGCCGATCCGCCGCCGACGATGATGAAGTCGTACAGGGGTTCAGTCACAGGTCAGATTGTTGACGATCCGGCTGATCGCTCGGACCATCGAGACGCTGACAGTTCGATGTGCCCGACCGCGTCGAGCGGTCCTACTGTGCGGACTGATGACCGCACCCAACATTTTGCTGGTGATGGCCGACCAGCTGGCGCCGCACTTCACGGGTGCCTACGGCCACCCCGTCGTGCAGACACCCGCAATGAACTCGCTCGCCGAGCGAGGCGCCCGGTTCGATGCCGCCTACTGCAACTCGCCGATCTGTGCGCCGTCCCGTTACTCGATGATGACCGGGCGGCTGCCATCGCAGATCGGCGCGTGGGACAACGCCGCCGAGTGGCGGGCCGGCATTCCCACGTTCGCCCACTGGCTGAACCTGGCGGGCTACCGCACCGTGCTGTCGGGCAAGATGCACTTCGTCGGCCCCGACCAGCTCCACGGGTTCAGCCGACGGCTCACCACCGAGATCTACCCGGCCAACTTCGCGTGGACCCCCAACTGGGACGCCGCCGCCGAGCGGATCGATGCGTGGTATCACAACATGGACAGCCTGTCGGGGGCCGGCACGGCGCTCGCCACCTACCAGATCGACTACGACGACGAAGTCGGGTTCGCCGCCCGCCGCTGCCTCTACGACTTGGCCCGCGACGCAGACGAGCGCCCCTTCTTCCTGACGGCGTCGTTCATTCACCCGCACGACCCCTATGTGGCGCGCCCGGAGTGGTGGAATCTCTACAGCGACGACGAGATCGACCTGCCCGGGTCACTGCCGGCCGAGTTCGACCCCCACACGCAGCGCCTACGGGCGGGCATCGAGGCCGACACCGTCGGCTGGACCGAGCATCAGTGCCGCAACGCCCGCCGCGCCTACTATGCCAACACCAGCTATTTCGACTGGTGGCTCGGCGAGTTGCTGACGACGCTCGACGAGACCGGTCGGGCCGACGACAACGTGGTGATCGTGACCAGCGACCACGGCGACATGCTCGGCGAGCGGGGCAGTTGGTTCAAGTTCTCCTTCTTCGAGCAGTCTGCACGGGTACCGCTGCTGATCGCCGGCCCTGGCATCGCCCAGGGCATCGTGCCCGATGTGTGCTCCCTGGCCGACTTGGCGCCCACCCTGATTGACATTGCGGGAGGACTGCCTGTCGAGCTCGGCGCACCGCTCGACGGACGCAGCCTGTGGCCGGCAGCAGGCGGCAGCGCTGGTGCGGCCGGGAGCGCCGGCGGCGAAGCCATCGGCGAGTACATGGCAGAGATGACCTCTCAGCCGATGTTCATGATCCGCCGTGGCCGCTACAAGTACATCCACTGCGACACCGATCCGCCGCTGCTGTACGACATCGAGGCCGATCCGGCCGAGCATCGGAACCTGGCGGGGTCGCCCGAGCTGGCGGATCTATCGGCTGCGTTCGCCACGGAGGTCGTCCAGCGCTGGGACTCTGCCGCGATCCGCGAGCAGGTGGTGGCCTCTCAGCGCGCCCGCCGGGTCGTCCACGCCGCCGCCGGGGCGGGCTGGGACTACTCGCCGCCGCGAGATGCTGCCAACGAGTACGTCCGCGACCACATGGACTGGGCCGAAGCCGGCCCCAAGCTCCGCTACCCCTTCGACGCCGAGTAACCCGGGCCCGAGCGGCCCGCGAGCCCGTATCGAATCGAATTCGGGAACAAGAGCGGCAAGCGCATCCCGCAACGCGGCCGAAACATCTCGGCAACAGGCCCGACCCGCGCTGTGCATCGAGCGGTCACGTCGGGGTGACTCCCGCGCAACACGTCGTTTCTAGGTTCCCCCACATCAGCCAGCCAACGGGAGCCGAGTCGTAGGAGATTGGCCATGAAACGCAAGCTGTTCCTCATCGTCGCGGGCGCCCTCGGCGGCCTGTTCCTGTTCGCCGGTCCCGCCGGCGCGCAGGACGACTCGCTGTCCGCCGAGATGGTGCAGGCCGTCATGGACAACCTGTGGGTGTTCATCGCCGGCGTGCTCGTCTTCCTGATGCAGGCCGGGTTCGCCATGCTCGAGTCGGGCCTCACCCGCTCGAAGAACGTGGCCAACATCATGGCCAAGAACCTCGCCGACGCATCCATCGGCATCCTGGCGTTCTTCCTCGTCGGCTACGGGCTGGCCTACGGGGGCGACGGCAACAGCGCCTTCGGCTGGGGCTCGTTCGCCCTGTCGGGCGTCGACCTGTTCGACATCTCAGAAGGCCTGTCGGGTTCCACCGACTTCTTCTTCCAGGCCGTCTTCGCGGCCACGGCGGTCACCATCGCCTCGGGCGCCATGGCGGAGCGCACCAAGTTCAGCACCTACCTCATCTTCAGCCTCGTGACCACGGCGATCATCTACCCGATCGTGGTCCACTGGACGTGGGGCGGCGGCCTCATCGCCAACATCTCGATCGGCGACGCCGTCTACAGCGACTTCGCAGGCTCCACCATCGTGCACAGCGTGGGCGGCTGGATCGCCCTCGTCGGCGCCTGGATGCTCGGGCCGCGCATCGGCAAGTACGCAGCCGACGGCACGTCGCGCACCATCCCGGGTCACAACGTGACGCTCGCCATCTTGGGCGTGTTCATCCTGTGGTTCGGCTGGTTCGGCTTCAACCCCGGCTCGGAGCTCGCAGCCGACGAGTTCGTGATGTTCGTGGCGCTCAACACGGTGCTGGCGGCGTGCGCCGGCACCATCGGCGCGACGGCGCTGAACTGGCTGCGCACCGGCCGGCCCGACGTGCCGATGGCAGGCAACGGCGCGCTGGCCGGCCTGGTCGGCATCACCGCCGGCTGCGGCACCATGACGCCCTGGGGCGCCATCATCACCGGCTTCATCGCCGGGCTCATCGTGGTGGTCGTGGTGGGCTTCGTGGATCGCAAGATGAAGGTCGACGATCCGGTCGGCGCCTTCGCCGTTCACGGCGCCGCAGGCATGTGGGGCACGCTCGCCATCGGCCTGTTCGCCCGCTACGACGATGCCTTCCTGGGCCGCGAGAACGCCGGCCTGTTCTACGGCGGCGGCATCGAGCAGTTGATCGTGCAGTTCCTGATGGTGGTGATCGTGGCCGTGTGGGTCATCGTGACCTCGATGATCCTGTTCGGGGTCCTGAAGGCGACCATCGGGCTGCGGGTGTCGGCGGAGGAGGAAATGGTGGGTCTCGACGTTTCCGAACACGGGGGCCCCGGAATGGCGCTGGACGACGTGGTTTCGAGCGGCTGACACTCGGCCATGGGCTGAGTTGCCCAGCGGCACCATCTCTGCTGTCAGCGGAAGTCCCCGGGTGATCGCCCGGGGACTTCCCGCGTCTAGCTTCGACTTGATGTTCCGGCGAGCGCTCACGAACCTGGCGCGAGGGTTGGCGATGGGGGCTGCGGATGTTGTGCCGGGGGTGTCTGGTGGGACTGTGGCGCTGCTGTTGGGGATCTATGACCGGCTGGTGGGGCAGATTGCGCATCTGAGCGCGGCCGCTTCGCAAGTGCTGCGGGGTCGGCTTCGCAGCGCGGCGAGCATGGCGTTGCGGGCCGAGTGGGGGTTCCTTGTTGCGCTGGCGGCGGGCATTGGCATTGCCATCTTGGGGCTTGTTGAGGTGGTGCGGTTGCTGATTGATGAGCAGCCGGTGGGCTTGTCGGCGGCGTTCTTCGGGCTGGTTGCGGTGACCGTGGTGGCTACGAGGTCGCAGGTGAGCCGATGGCGGGTCGGCCTTGTGGGC
Organism: Candidatus Poriferisodalis sp.; assembly: GCF_965219595.1. Classification (NCBI taxonomy): domain Bacteria; kingdom Bacillati; phylum Actinomycetota; class Acidimicrobiia; order Acidimicrobiales; family Candidatus Poriferisodalaceae; genus Candidatus Poriferisodalis; species Candidatus Poriferisodalis sp. The sequence goes on along the minus strand of NZ_OZ244781.1, from coordinate 895,020 downwards.
ATCTTTGTGGCGGTGGGGGTGGGGGTGTTCTTGCTGCTGGGGATTCGCTCGGGCAGCGTTGCCGATCCGGCCTGGGTGGTGATCGTCGGCGCGGGTGCGCTGGCGATCTGCGCCATGATCCTGCCCGGCATCTCCGGGGCGTTCGTGCTGCTGCTGCTGGGGCTGTACGACCCCATTACCGAAGCGGTATCCGATCGAGACGTCGGCACCGTCGTGCTGTTCGGGCTGGGCGCGGTGATCGGCCTCGCCGTGTTCTCACGGCTGCTGCAGCGACTGCTCGACCGCTGGCGCGACGCGATGATTGCCGTGCTGATGGGCCTCATGGCCGGATCGCTGCGGGTGCTGTGGCCCTGGCCGGTGGGCGACGCCGATTCGGGCGGCTTCGGGAATGCTGCGCTCGGCGCGCCGCCTGCGTCCGAACTGCTGGTGGCCGTCGTGGCTGCTGTCGCTGCGGGCGCTGTTGCGGTGGCGCTGCATCGGATGGGCACCCGGCAGGCATCCCCGTAGAACAGATCTTCTGCTGTTAACTGAGACAGTTGCGCTACCGTCCGGCGCTGTTCGTGTCGGCTCCGTCACCTTCGGCACTGCGACACGGGCGCCGCTCACCTCGGATCTCCATGGCCACTTCTCTCGTCATCGTCGAGTCGCCCGCGAAGGCGCGCACGATCTCGCGCCTGCTGGGCGACGAGTACGTGGTGGAGTCGTCCGTGGGCCACATCCGCGACCTGCCGCGCAATGCCTCCGAGGTGCCCGCTGCCTACAAGTCGGAGTCGTGGGCGACGCTGGGCGTGAACCCCGACGACGGCTTCAAACCGCTCTATGTGGTGACGGCCCGCGACCAGGTGCGGCGCCTCAAATCGCTGCTGCGCTCGGCCGACCAGCTCTACCTCGCGACCGATGAGGACCGCGAGGGCGAGGCCATCGCCTGGCACCTGCTCGAGGTGCTGAACCCGCAGATACCGGTGCGTCGCATGGTCTTCCACGAGATCACCGCCGCGGCGATCCGCGACGCCATCGACAACCCCCGCGATCTCGACCGGCGGCTGGTGGATGCGCAAGAAGCACGGCGCATCTTCGACCGGCTCTACGGCTATGAGGTGTCGCCGGTGCTCTGGCGCAAGGTGGCGCCCCGGCTCTCCGCGGGGCGGGTCCAGAGCGTGGCCAACCGGCTCATCGTGGAGCGCGAGCGGGAGCGGATGGCCTTCCGGGCCGCCGAGTACTGGAGCATCACCGCCACGCTCGAGGCCCAGTCCGGCACAGCAGCCGGTGCTCGGTCGGGCGCACCGGCCGGCGAGCACTTCGATGCATCGCTGGTGTCGTTGAACGAGCGCCGCATCGCCGCCGGTCGCGACTTCGATCAGCAAGGCCAGCTGCGCGCGGACTCGGTGTCCGTGCTCGACGCCGGCGCTGCGGCATCGCTCGCCGGCGCCTTGACCGGGGCCCAGCTCGCCGTGACCTCGCGCGAATCCAAGCCGTACCGGCGCCGCCCACCGGCGCCGTTCATCACCTCGACGCTGCAGCAGGCGGCCGGTGCTCGGCTGGGCTTCTCCGCCTCGCGCACGATGGCCGCGGCCCAGCGGCTGTACGAGAACGGTCGCATCACCTACATGCGCACCGACAGCACCACGCTGTCCGGGCAGGCGCTCGGTGCGGCCCGGGGGATCGTCGCCGGCCGCTACGGGGAAGACAACCTGCCGCCGAAGCCCCGCATCTACACCCGCAAGGTCAAGAACGCCCAGGAGGCGCACGAGGCCATCCGCCCCGCCGGCGACAGCTGGCCCGCTCCTGGCAGCGTCACCGATCTCGGCGGCGACGCCGCCCGGCTGTACGACCTCGTGTGGCAGCGCACCGTGGCCAGCCAGATGATCGATGCAACCGGCGAGACCGTCACGATCAGGCTGGCCGGCACGGCAGCCTGCGACCTGGCGCCGGCACTGTCGCAGGGCTCGCCGGCGGCCGGGCGCCACAGCGTCGAGCTGTCCGCCGCCGGCACCGTGGTGCGCAGCCCCGGCTTCCGGCTCGTCTACGCGCCGCCGCCGGCCGGTGCCGATGAGGAGCCCGAGCGCATCCTGCCCGACCTCGACGCGGGCGATGCAGCAACGGCGGTGTCGCTGGAACCTGCCGAGCACAGCACCAGCCCGCCGGCCCGGTTCACCGAGGCGTCGCTGGTGCGGCGGCTCGAGGAGCTGGGCGTCGGCCGGCCCAGCACCTACGCCAGCATCATCGAGACCATCCAGGCACGCGGGTACGTGTGGAAGAAGGGCTCGTCGCTGGTGCCGGCGTTCACTGCCTTCGCCACCGTGGGCCTGATGGAGCGGCATTTCGATCACTTGGTCGACTACGCGCTGACGGCCCGCATGGAAGAGGACCTCGACGAGATCGCGAGCGGCGAGCGCGACGCCCAGCCGTGGCTGACGGCGTTCTATTTCGGCGATGACGGCGCGGCCACGCCCGAGGCCGCCGGCGGCCTGCGCTACCTCGTCTCCGACGACCGGCTGGCCGATATCGACCCGGCCGAGATCAACAGCATCCCCATCGGTACCGACGGCGACGGCGAACCGGTGGTGGCGCGGGTGGGACGCTTCGGGCCGTACCTGCGGCGCGGCGACGCCACCCGGCCGCTGCCCGACGACCTCGCGCCCGACGAGCTCACCATCGAACGAGCACTCGAGCTGCTCGCTGCGCCCACCGAACGGGTGCTGGGCACCGATCCGGCAAGCGGCCTCGACATCATCGTGCGGCCTGGGCGCTTCGGGCCGTACGTCTCGGTGGGACGGCCCGACGAGACCGACGACCGGCCACGCACTGCCTCGCTGCTGTCTGGTCAGTCGCCCGAGACCGTGACGCTGGAAGAAGCGCTGCAGCTGCTGACGCTGCCGCGCACCGTCGGCGCCGATCCGGCGGACGGCGGCGAGATCACGGTGCAGAACGGCCGCTTTGGCCCCTATCTCACCAAGGCGCCGGTCGGCGATGGGAAGGCAGAGAACCGCAGCCTCGAATCGGAGGAGCAGCTCTTCACGCTCACCTTGGACGAGGCGCTGGCGCTGCTCGCCCAGCCCCGCCGCCGCCGGGGCCAGCAGGCGGCGAATGCGGGCCGCGAGATCGGCCAGGACCCCGACAGCGGCAAGCCGATGGTGCTGAAGGATGGCCGCTTCGGCCCGTACGTGACCGACGGCGAGTACAACGCGTCGCTGCGCCAGGGCGACGATGCCGAGACGCTGACCGTGGAGCGGGCGGCTGAGCTGCTTGCGATGCGGCGTGCCAAGGGTCCGGCAAAGAAGCGTGCTGCCCGGCGCAAGCAGCCGGCGAAGAAGCGTGCGGCCAAGAAGTCGCCGGCCCGCAAGCGCGCCGGCAAGAAGTCGCCAGCAAAGAAGCGCGCCGCCAAGAAGAAACCGGGCTAGCAGGGAGCGCCCGGCTTCTAGCCTGCTGAGTGCCATGGATTCGGACCGCTCGATGCAGTCGTTCGGGGACTCAGAAGCGCCTGACGCCGACGCTGAAGCCGTCGACGACGCCGGCGCTGCGGCCGAGGCGCCGCAGCCGGGGCTGTTCGCAGCGCCGGGGTTCCTGCGCCTGTGGATCGCGCAGGTGGTCAGCTCGTTCGGCGACTGGATCGGGCTGCTCGCCACCATCGAGGTGGCGCGCCGCATCGGCGGCGATCAGCCAGGCTCCGCCATCGCACTGGTGGTGACCGCGCGGGTGCTGCCGGGCTTCTTCCTGGCATCGGCCGGCGGCATCATCGTGGACCGCTTCAATCGCAAACGGCTGCTGGTGATCTGCGACATCGTGCGGGCCAGCGTGCTGCTGACCATCCCGTTCATCGACCGGGTGTGGCTGCTGGTGCTGGCGTCGCTGGCGCTGGAGCTGGCCACCTCGCTGTGGAGCCCGGCCAAGGAGGCGATCGTCCCCAACATCGTGCCGGCGAGGCACCTCACCGCAGCGAACTCGCTGGGCCTGGTGGCCGCGTACGGCACGTTCCCGCTGGGCGCCGGCGCCTTCGCCCTCATGGCCAAGCTGGGCGAGCTGATCGGCTGGACCGACATCGGCCAGGTGGAGATGTCGCTGGTCCTCGACTCGGCCACCTTCCTCATTGCCGCGGCGATCATCGCCACGCTGCCGCTCTCGCCGCACATCACCGCAGCGCACCGCAAGCGCGACACCGGTCGCCGCATCGACTGGCGCCAGGGTTTCCGCGAGCTGCGCGAAGGCTGGGACTTCATCGCCCTGAACCCGCAGGTGCGTGCCGTGCTGGTGGGCCTGGGCACCGGCATGATCGGCGGCGGCATGCTCGTGCCGCTGGGAGCGGTCTTCAACGACGAAGTGCTGGGTGCCGGCAGCGCCGGATTCAGCTCGATCCTGGTGGCGATGGGCCTGGGCGTGGGCGGCGGGGTAGCGCTGGTGACGCTGCTGCAGAGCGCCGCCAACTACCTCGGGCGCCAGTCCGCGCTTGCCGCGGAGGGGCGCGCCCGCCTCTTCGTGTTCTCGGTGTTCCTCGCCGGCGCCTCGCTGATGTTCGCCGCCTCGGTGTCCATCACGCTGCTGGTGCTCGCCGGTGTGCTGCTGCTGGGGCTGGCCGCCGGCTCGGTGTACGTCACCGGGCTGACGCTGCTGCACGAGAACGTGGAAGAGGTGCTGCGGGGGCGGGTGTTCGCGGCCATGTACACGCTGGTGCGCTTCTGCCTGCTGATCTCCATGGCGGCCGGGGGCTTCCTGTCCGACGGCTTCCACTGGCTCTTCGAGGTCGCGTTCGACAACGAGATCCGCGTCGGCGACTCGGTGCTGGCGCTGCCCGGCGTGCGGGGAGCGCTGTGGCTGGGGGCTCTGCTGATCCTGATGGCGGGCGTGCTGGCGGCCCTGTCACTGCGCAGCCGGCAGGGCGAGGGGCGCCGGGCACCGCAGGCCGCCAATAGCCGCGAGGATGCGTCATGACCGCCCGCAGGCCCGACGGCTCGCCCTGCGGCGAGGCAACGGCATGAGTTCTCGCGGCCGCTACATCGCCCTGGAAGGCTTCGACGGCAGCGGCAAGTCCACGCAGGCCGAAATGCTGGCGTCGCACCTCGATGCCGTCCTTACCCGCGAGCCCGGCGGGACGCCGCTTGGTGAGGCGCTGCGGGACGTACTGCTGCACGCCGCGCCCGACGAGGCGCCGTCGGCCCGGACCGAGGCGCTGCTGTTCTGTGCCGATCGGGCGCAGCACATTGCGACCGTGGTTGCGCCCGCCTTGGGTTCGGGCCGCGACGTGGTCACCGACCGCTCCTACGGTTCCACGCTGGCCTACCAGGGCTACGGGCGGGGGCTGGCGCTCGACGAGCTCCGCGCCTTGATCGACTACGCCTGCCGGCGGCCCGCCGGTGCTGCCGAGGAGCTGCCCGACGTCATCCTGCCCGACGTGGTGGTGCTGCTCGATGTGCCGCTCGCGGACTCCGACCGGCGCGTTCACCGGCTGGACCGGGTCGGCGGCGAGCAGATGTCGCTGCTCGAAGGCGACTCAGACGCCGATCCCGACGCCGACGAGCTCGACGGTGACGGGCCGGATCGGCTGGAGGGCGAAGCGTTGGAGTTCGCGCTGCGCGTGTGGCGCAGCTATCGCGAACTGTGCGACGCGGAACCCGATCGCTGGGTCCGTGTGGACGCCACCGGCAGCGTCGACGAGGTGGCTGAACGGGTGCGAGCTGCGGTTGCCGAGCATCCTGCGATGGCGGACTAGAGCGCTCATCGTGACCTCAGAATCTGGCACCGACGATCCGGGGGACACATCCGAGCACGCCGCTGCCGAGCCGGCCCCGCTGTCGCTGTTCGACTTTGGTGACCCGCCGCCCGCCTCCCCCGATCCGCCGCCGCTCGAATCGTCCTCGCAGGTCGATGAGCCACCGGCGCAGCCCGACCTCCCGGTTCCGCCTGCCCCGCCATCGATCGACGAGCCGGCACCGGCCGAAGCGCCCGTGGACGAGGCGCCGGTTGGCAACCTGCTCGACGGCATCGTGGGCCAGCCGGCCGCGGTTGATCGATTGCAGGCAGCGCTGGCCTCGCCGCTGCCCGCTTACCTCTTTGTCGGCCCTGCAGGCGCCGGCTTGCGCGGCGCCGCATGCCGCTTCGCCGGCGAACTGCTGGCGGCGCGCAGCGCTACGCCTGAGCGTGAACGCCGTCTCGCGCTCGCCGAGCAGCACCCCGACCTGCTGGTCTTCGACCGTGTCGGTGCGGCTATGACGGCCGAGCAAGCTCGCGAGGCGGTGCGTGCCGCCGCGGCTGCGCCCGTCGCCGGCGAACAGAAGGTCATCGTGCTCTGCGACGTCGACCGTGCAGCGCTGAGCGCGCCGATCCTGCTCAAGTCCGTCGAGGAGCCGCCGCCATCGTGCGTCTTCGTGCTGCTCGCAGAGGAAGTCAACCGGTCGATGGAGACACTGGCCTCCCGCTGTGCACGTGTGGACTTCGAATCGCTGGGCGACGCCGATCTGCGAGCGCTGCTCGTCGCCGAGGGCATCGAGCAGGGGCGTGCCAGCTTCGCTGCAGCCGCTGCCGGCGGTTCGATCGACCGTGCTCGCCTGCTGGCCTCCGACGACGACGCTGCCGTGCGCATCGAGACGTGGCGCGGCCTGCGGGGCACCCTGAACGGCACGGCATCCGCAGCGATGGCAGCAGTGGATACCGCGCTGGAGGCAGCCGAGCAGGCAGCGGCACCGCTCGAAGCCCGCCACGAGGCAGAGCGAGCAGCAGCCGACGAGCAGGCCGAGCTCTACGGGACGAATGTGGGCCGCAGCTCGCTCGACGAGCGTCACCGCCGTGAACTGCGCCGGGTGCGCACCGACGAGATCACGATGGGCTTTTCCGTGCTGGCGTCGCAGATCCGCGATGAATCCGGCAACGGCAGCCTGCGTGCAGAGTCGGCAGCGGGACAGCTTGACGCCATCGGCAACGCCGCCGAGGCGTTGCGCTTCAACGCCAACCAACGGTTGGCCCTGAGCTGCCTGTTCATCCGCCTCGGCCAACTCGGCGGGTAAGGCCTCGCCCACCAGCCGGCCCTGCGGTCCGCCGACGAGCCCGAGGTGGGGATTGAACCCACGACCTGCTCTTTACGAGAGAGCCGCTCTGCCACTGAGCTACTCGGGCAACGGGCGGCTCACGGTAGCAGCGGCGGGCCACCCTCCCGATGGGGTTCCGGCGCAGTCGACCACTAATATCTGCGCCATGGAGCTCCTTGGCGCGCAGGTCTGGCACTACTGGCTGGCGGTCCCGCTGACCATCGTGACGGTGCTGACCGTTTTCAAGCTGGTCGCGGGCTACGTGCAGAAGGTGGTTGCGCCGCGGTACCCCAAGCGCTGAGCTCACGATGAGCGATCCCGCCGACGAGCACGTCGATTGGGATTTGGCGCGTCGCATCGCGGTGCGGGTGGCGGGCACCGAGCCGCTGTACCAGTCCTATCTCGCTGAACCGCTGCGACAGGACTTCGCCCGCTTCGTGCCGGTTGCGGCTGAGCTGGTGGCCATCGAGACCGGGCTGGAGACGCCCGGCGAGGCGCACGCAGAGGTCATCGACCGGACGGGCTGGATCGACGCCAACATCGCTGCATTCCGGCGGTTGCTGCAGCCGCTGCTGGGCGCAGCGGCCGGCGCCGACGGCGCAGCAGCGACCTCGCGGGCAACGCAGACGCTGGGAGCGGTGGAGCTGGGCGCCGTACTTGGCTGGATGTCCAAGCGGGTGCTCGGCCAATACGACCTGCTGTGGGCTTCAGACGACGAGACGGCGACAGCGGGAGACACCGTTTACTTTGTCGGCCCGAACATCCTGGTCACCGAGAAGCGCTACGCATTCGTCCCGGCTCAATTCCGCCTGTGGCTGGCGCTCCACGAGCTGACCCACCGCTCGCAGTTCACCGGCGTGCCGTGGCTGCGGCCGCACTTCCTGCAACTGGTGAACGGGCTGGTCGACGAGGCCCAACCCGATCCCGAGCGTGTACGCGAGGGTCTGCGCAGCCTGGTGTCCCTGCGTCGCCGCGGTTCAGACCAAGACGGCCAGGACCTGCTGGGCGAGGGAGGGCTCGCCGCAGTGTTCGCGACTGACCAACAGCGCGAGCTGATCGCCCAGGTGGGCGGCATGATGAGCCTGGTGGAAGGGCACGGCGACGTCACGATGGCGCGCGCCGCCCGCGGGCACATCCCCGACGCCGACCGGTTTGCCGTGGTGATGCACCACCGGCGCCGCAATGTGCGCGGCATGGCGCGCCTGATCCAGCGCTTGCTGGGCATCGAGGCCAAGCTGGCGCAATACCAGGCCGGCGAGGACTTCATCGCCGAGATCGAGGCCGAGCGCGGCCCCCGGGCGGTGGACCGGATCTGGGAGCGCGTCGAGCACCTGCCGTCCATGGCGGAGATCCGCGACCCTCAAGCCTGGCTGGAGCGTGTCCCCGCGGCCTGATCGAGCCGCCGGACCCCGCTCGCCGCGGGTGACGGCTGCCGGCACCCCTACCGCGTCGCCCAGTCCTGCTGGCGATGCGTCACGGGGCTCAGACGAACTCGAGTGTCTGGTGGACCGGTGCACGTTCGGCAACATCGAGGGCCCTGATCTGGTGTGCGCAGTGTCGGGCGGCGCCGATTCGGCTGCTCTGCTGGTGCTTGCCTGCCGGTTTGCCCAGCGGAGCGGCAGCGGGATCACCGCCGTCTCTGCAGTCCATGTCGATCACGGGCTGCGCGAAGCGGGCAGGGCCGAAGCGGCGAGAGTCGAGGCGCTGTGCGACCAGCTCGGGGCGGGGTTCAGCGTGATGCACCTCGACCTTGCCCCTGGGGCGAACCTGCAGGCGCGGGCTCGCGAGGCCCGCCACGCCGCGCTCGGCCCCGACGCGCTGCTGGGCCATACCGCCGACGACCAGGCAGAGACGGTGTTGCTGCAGCTGCTGCGCGGCGGCGCGCTCGATGCGCTCGCCGCCATGAGAGCCGACCGGCGGCCGCTGCTGGGGCTGCGGCGCACCGAGACTGAGCGGGTCTGCGAGCTGGTCGGCTACGAGCCCATCCGAGATCCATCCAACGCCGACCCTCGCTTCTGGCGCAGCCGTGTCCGTCACGAGGTGATCCCGCTGCTGTGCGACGTCGCCGGGCGTGACGTGGTGCCGTTGTTGGCCCGTGGATCCGGGCTGGCGGCTGCCGACGCCGACCTCCTCGACGTGTTGGCGGCCGACATCGATCCCACCAGTGCGTCCGAGTTGCGGAATGCGCCGGTGGCCCTGGCTCGGCGAGCCATCCGGGCGTGGCTGCGCACCGATCATCCGCCCGACGCCGGCACGGTCGAGCGGGTGCTCGAGGTGGCCAGGCACAGCCACCGCGCCACCGAGGTCGGCGGCGGGCGGCGGGTCAGCCGCTCAGCCGATCGGCTCCGACTCGAGCAAGCTGTTCCGCCATCGGAAACGCATAACCACTAAGTTCGGCTCACGTGGCAGGCGCATCGGCTTCGGAGGAATCCCACAGCGACCTCGACTCGATGCTCGCCGGCGACCCCGCCGTCGGCGAAGTGCTCGTCTCGGGCCCCGAGATCGCCGAGCGGGTGGCCGAACTGGGCACGCAGATCACTGCCGACTACGCGGGTCGCCAACCGCTGCTCGTGGCGGTGCTCAAGGGGGCGGTGATGTTCGCCTCCGATCTCAGCCGTGCCATCGACCTGCCGGTCGAGATGGACTTCATGGCCGTTTCGTCGTACGGGAGCAGCACCCGATCCAGCGGCGTCGTGCGCATTCTCAAGGATCTCGACATCGACATTGCGGGGCGCGACGTGATCCTGGTGGAGGACATCGTGGAGAGCGGTCTCACGCTGTCGTACCTGCGTCGCAGCCTGCTGGCCCGCGGCCCGGCCAGCCTGGCCGTGTGCTCGCTGCTGACCCGCGAACACAACGGCAGCCTGAACGGCCTCGTCGACTACATCGGCTTCCGGCTGCCGCCGGTGTGGGTCATCGGCTACGGGCTGGATCTGGCGCAGAAGTACCGCAATCTGGCTGAGATCCGCGCGTACGACGCTGCTTCCGCAGACAGCGCCTGAAGGTCTTGCAGAACGGCTGTGCAGGCTCAGTCGGGCACCGGTAAATTCTGCCGGGTACACGCTTGCAGGGACGGCGAGCTATGAGAGGGAAGTGGGCGGAGGGCATTCAGCCCCGCAACTTCAACTGGGTCGTCGCCGACCGCCTCGCAGTGTGCGAGCGTCCTGGCGGCTATGGCGCCAGCCACCGGCGCGTCCGCCGTCAGGAAGAGATCATCTGGCTGCGCCGCAACGAGTTCGACATCGTCGTGTCGCTGATCTCGGCGCCGCACAACCTGCACAACTACGACGAGCTGGACATGCCCTACCTGCACCGGCCGTGGCCCGCTTTCGACGACTTGGGCGAGTACCTGCAGTCGGTCCACGACGACTTGGAGCGGCTGGCCGGCGAGCGCAAGCGCGTCATCCTGCACAAGGAACGAGTCGGCGAGGACGTGTGCGGGTTTGTGGCGTCGTACCTGCTGCTGTCGGGCAAGGTGCCCACCGGTCCCCAGGCCACGGCCATCACCGAGCGGATCTTCGGCCAGCGTGTCGGCCCTGAAGGGCGCCGTGTGGTCGACGTGGCGCTGAGCATCCTCCCCGGCCAGGGCACAACGAGCTGAGCCCTGCAGTGACGGCACCAGACCGCCGTGTCGATGATGCGGTCGCCACGAGCGACCGCATTGAACTCCGCGATTTGCGGGTGACGTGCGTGATCGGGGCGTTGGCGCATGAGCGCACCGCGCCGCAGCCGCTCAGCATCGACATCGATCTCTACGCCGATCTGAGCCAAGCGGGCACCACCGACGACCTAGGCCTCACCATCGACTACGGCGCCGTGTGCGACCGAATCGTGGCGCTGTGCGAACAGGCTCAGCCGCAGCTGCTCGAACGGCTGGCTGAGCTGATCGCTGCGGAGCTGTGCGGCATCGACGGCGTGACCGCCGCCATGGTCGCGGTCACCAAGCTCCGCCCGCCCGTTGCGGCCGACCTCGGCACCAGCGGCGTGCGCATCACCCGTCGCCCGGCGTGAGCCAGCCGGGCGGGGGATCCTGAGCCGGTGAGCCCGCCCAGCGTGCGGGCCTTTGTGGGGCTGGGCGCGAACATCGGCAATCCCGCCGCACAGCTGGCCGACGCCCTCGAAGCACTGGACGCCGCAGGCGTGCTCGTGGCCGTCTCGGGCGTGTACCGCAGCGCGCCGATCGGCCCCGAACAGCCGGAGTTCCTGAACCTCGTCGCCGAGCTGTCGGTACCCGACGGCCCCTACGAGCTGCTTGCCCGCTGCCAAGCCCTTGAAGCCGCAGCACAGCGGGTGCGCCGTGAGCGCTGGGGCCCGCGCACGCTCGACGTCGACGTGCTGCTGTTCGGCGAGGTGGAGATGCATGACCCCGAGCTGCAGATCCCGCACCCTCGCCTACGGGAGCGTCGCTTCGTGCTCGACCCCCTCGCGGAACTGGCGCCCGAACTGGTCACCCTCGGCCAACTGGCAGCAGTCGCCGACCAAGACTGCGAGTACGTCGGCACCGTCAAGATGCTGCGCCAACTGGCCGCTTCCGCGCCGGGGTCAGACCAGCACTAAGCACCTCACCCGAGACGCACAGATGCCATAGCGAAGGCGGCGGCAGGGGACTCTGCGACGTTGCGACCTGCTGGATCGCTGGTCGCTGAGGGTCCTGCCGCCGCCGCAGCGGGCGCACTGAGGATCGCGACTCAACCCTCGGGGATTGGCGGCGCGTCGGCTCGCAGGATGAACAGGCCCTCAGCGTTGACGCACAGACCCTCGGGCCCGTGCACCTCGGCGTGCTGAACGATCTTGCGGCCCGAGGTGCTCTCGATCCACGCCCGCAGATGCAACGGCACACCCAGCGGGGTCGCAGCACGGTAATGAACGGTGAGCCGGCCGGTATAGGCCTGCCGGCCCCGCATGCGGTTCAGCGCGCCCATCAGCTCGTCGATGATGAGCGCCACCACGCCGCCGTGGGTGCGCTCGGGCGGCCCGGCGAACATGGGGTCCACCACGGCCTCGCCGGTGACAGCGTCGTCGGACTCCTTGAAGTACCGCACGTTCACCGATGCCGGATGCAGCGTGCCGCCGCCGATCGAGAACGGATCGAATTCGATCTCGTCGCCGGGCTCGAGCGGCAGCGGGAAGTACTGGCCTTCGTAGATCTCTCGGAGATACGGCCGCGAGAGCATGTCGTCGATCTTCACCCGCAGCGTGCCCTGCTCCAGCCGCGCCGCGGTGGCCTCGACGGTGGCCGTGATCTCGTCGAGCACCTCGTCGTCGACCCGCCGGTTCGCCAGCGCCTGGTTCAGCCGCCGCATCGCGGCAGCCGCTCGCTCGACCGCGCTCCAGTCGTGACCGGGCTCGACCGTGGCGCTGAGATCGCTCGGCGAGTCGTGCTCGGTCACGGGCCGAGACGCTATCTGTGCGGCATCTGTGCAGCCCCGACGCCTGCCCGCCGCGACCGGCCGTGGCTCGCTGCAGCGCAGCCGCATACGCTCGCCTCATGCGGCGCACCATCTTCGAAGACGAGCACGAGATGTTCCGCGAGACGGCCAAAGCCTTCGTGGAGCGCGAGATCGTCCCCAACCACGAGAAATGGGAAGCCGACGGCAAGATCGACAAGGCCATGTTCCGCAAGGCGGGAGACGTGGGCTTGCTCGCGACGGCCGTCGACGAGCGATACGGCGGGGGCGGGGTTCTCGACTTCCGCTACAACGCCATCGTCAACGAGGAAGTCCACGCGTCGGGCGCGGCCAGCTCGGGGCAGTGCATGACGCTGCACAACGACATCTGCCTGCCGTACTTCATCAACCTCTGCAATGACGAGCAGGCCGAGCGCTGGATGCCGGGCCTCGCCAGCGGCGAGCTGATGAGCGCCATCGCCATGACCGAGCCGGGGACCGGCTCCGATCTGGCCTCGATCACCACTACGGCGGTGCGTTCGGGCGACGGCTACGTGGTGAACGGCGCCAAGACGTTCATCACCAACGGCATCAACTCCGACCTGGTGATCGTGGCGGCCAAGACCGACCCCACCGAGAAGCACCGGGGCATGTCGCTGATCGTGCTGGAGGAGGGCATGGAGGGCTTCGAGCGGGGCCGCAATCTCGACAAGCTGGGCTTGAAGTCCCAGGACACGGCCGAGCTGTTCTTCGACGACGTGTTCGTGCCCGAGGAGAACCTGCTCGGCGGCGAGGGCAACGGGTTCCTGCACCTCGTGCGGAACCTGCCCCAAGAGCGCCTGTCGATCGCAGTGGGCGGCGTGGCGCACGCGCAGGCGGCGTTCGACTGGACGGTGGACTATGTCGGCGAGCGCACGGCGTTCGGGCAGACCATCGCCTCGTTCCAGAACACCCGCTTCGAGCTGGCCGAGATGAAGACCGAGCTCGACATTGCCTGGGTGTTCGTGGATCGCCAGATCGAGGCGCTCAACGCCGGCGAGCTCACCGCCACCGATGCCGCCGAGGCCAAGTGGTGGGTGACCGAGATGCAGCTGCGGCTCATCACCCGCTGCCTGCAGCTGTTCGGCGGCTACGGCTACATGAGCGAGTTCCCGATCTCCAAGGCCTACGCAGACGCCCGGATCCAGACCATCTACGGCGGCACCACCGAGATCATGAAGGAGATCATCGGCCGCGAAGTCTCCGGCACCCGGTAGGCAGGGGCCATGAGGCGCATCAATTCAGTAGCAGTCATCGGCGCGGGCACGATGGGTGCCGGCATCGCCGCCGCGTCCGCAGCGGCAGGGTGCCGGGTGCTCGTGCTCGACAGCGACGAGGCCGCAGCGCGGCGTGCGCTGGACGGCGTCGACGCCGACGCTCAAGGTTTGGTCGAGATCGGCACCGTCGACGAACGGCTCGACGACATTGCCGGCTACGACTGGGTGTGCGAGGCGGTCATCGAGGATCTGGCCACCAAGCGTGAGCTGTTCGAGCGGCTCGAAGCTGCGCGCAGCGACGGCTCGGTCATCTCGTCGAACACCTCGGGCATTCCCCTGCGCCAAATCTCCGACGGCATGAGCGAGCGCTTCCGCCGCGATGTGGCGATCACCCACTTCTTCAACCCCGTGCGGGTGATGAAGCTGTTCGAGCTGGTGCCGGGCGAGGACACCGAGCCCGAGGTGATCGACGCCTTCGCCCGATTCGGCGCCGAGCGTCTGGGCAAGGGCGTGGTGCACGCCAAGGACACCGTCAACTTCATCGGCAACCGCATCGGCTGTTTCTTCATGCTGTCGGGCCTGCACATGGCCAAGCCGTTCCTGGCCGACGGCATGACCCAGGAGACCATCGACGCCGTGCTGGGAGCTCCCGTCGGGCTGCCGCCCACCGGCCTGTACGGGCTCATCGACCTCATTGGCCTCGACGTCATGGAGCTGGTTGGTGCCAACCTGGCCCAGAACCTGCCTGCCGGCGATCGGGGGCTCGATTTCACTGCGTTTCCTGCCGCGGAACAGGACATGGCCGACCGGGGCCAGCTCGGCCGCAAGACCGGCGGGGGCTTCAGCCGCCGTACCAAGCTCGACGACGGGTCCCGCAAGGCCGAGACGTTCGATCTCGTGACCGGCGAATGGCGCCCCGCGTCGGCGCCCGATCTCGAAGGCGTGCCCGCCGACCTGGGCGAGGTGATGTTCGCCGATTCCCCGCAGGGCGAGCTGGCTCGGCACGTCTTCGGCGGCACGCTGGCCTACGCGGCCGACCTGGTGCCCGAGATCGCCGACGACATCGCGAACGTCGACAACGCCATCCGCTGGGGCTTCAACTGGGTGCACGGCCCGTTCGAGATGCTCGACCACCTCGGCCCTGCCCGGGTGATCGAGTTCCTGCGCGGCATCGATGCCCCGCTGCCGGCGATGCTCGCCACACTCGAAGCATCGGGCCAGCCCACCTTCTACGCCCAGTCAGCCGACGGCACCCGCCGCCAGCTCATGCCCGACGGCACGGTCGCCCCAGTCGAGAGCTGACCCGCCAGTTCCTCAGGGGGCGGGGCGGACGATGGCGTCAGTCATCCGGATCGCTTGCATCATCTCGGCAGCGTCGTGCACGCGCACCACGTCGATGCCCGCACAGATAGCAGCCACGATGGTGGAAGCCGTCCCGAAGAGACGATCACCGGGCTTGGTGTCGGTGACGGCGCCGATCGTGGACTTGCGCGATGTGCCGATGAGCACTGGCAGCTCGAGTGCCCACAGTTCCGGCAGGCGGCGCATCATCTCGAGGTTCTGTGACACGCCGAATCCGAAGCCGAAGCCCGGATCGACGATGATCCGATCAGAACCCACGCCGGCATCAGCGCAGATCTGAAGGCTGGTTTCCAGCCCGGTAGTCACATCGGCGACCAGGTCGGTATGAGGCCGGCCGCGCTGGTTGTGCATGATGACCGCGGCCGCCCCGCGCTCGGCCACCAGCGGCGCCATTCCGGGATCGAGGCGGAATCCGGTGATGTCGTTCACGACCGACGCGCCGGCATCGAGAGCGGGAGCCGCCACCTCGGCCCACGTCGTGTCGACCGAAATCGGAAGGTCAGCCCCGATCCGGTCCAACTCGGCCCGGACGGCGTCGATGACCCGCACAGCGCGGCGCCTCTCCACCTCCAGTGGTGTGGGCTCGGCGCCGGGCCGGCTGGACGCGCCGCCGATGTCGATGATGTCCACTCCGGCTGCCACTAGCTCCCGCGCCAGGGCTAGCGCCTCGTCGAGCCGGTCCGCGACGCCGTCGCCCGAGAACGAGTCCTCGGTGGCGTTGATGATGCCCATGACGAACGTGCGGGTGCCCCACTGCCAGCACAGTCCCCGGCCGGGGTCCCACTGCTCATGGCGGTAACGGCGACGGACCGGCCAGAGGGAACCCATGGCGTCGGTGGACACGCTCAGGATCGGCCCGCGGCGCCCGTGGCTGCTGCAGCGCCGGCCGACGAGGGCAGGGCGCTGAGCAGGTTCGACGTTGCGGCACGGAGCCCGACCACCCCGGGTGTGGCGTCGAGCGGTGCCAACGCATCGAGGGCAGCGGTCACATAGTGCTGCGCGGTCTGCACGGAACTGGCGATCTCGGGGCCGTCCACCACGATCGCTCGGGCCCGGTCCCGCCGGTCGTCGTCCAGCGGCTCGCCCAGCAGCTCGCTCAGACGATCGCCGTCGGGGTGCGCGTCCGCCAGCATCCGGATCACCGGCAGCGTGTACACGCCCTCGCGCAGGTCGTTGCCCGAGGGTTTGCCGAGTTCCTCGTCGGAGGCAACCAGGTCGAGCACGTCGTCGACGATCTGGAACGCCATGCCGTAGGCGAGCCCGAAGCTGTTCAGCCGGTCCAGGGTCTCGCCGTCGACGCCGGCCACCAGCCCGCCGATGCGGCACGACGTTGCGTACAGCTCGGCGGTCTTGCCCTGGATGGCCAGGAAGTACTGATCCTCGGTGCGGCTCCGGTCATAGATCAGCTGCAGCTCGCGCACCTGCCCCTCGCACAGCCGGCCGATGGTGGCGGCCAGCAGCGCGGCCACCTCGGTGCCCAGCGACGCCGCCAGCTCTGACGCCTTGGCCAGCAGGAAGTCGCCGGCCAGGATCGCCTTCAGGTTGCCCCAGCGGTGATTCACCGCCTCGATGCCGCGCCGGGTCTCCGCGTCGTCCATGACGTCGTCGTGGTACAGCGAGCCCAGGTGCACCAGCTCCACCGCGACGCCGCCGCACACCATGTCGTCGGTGACTGCGTCGGGCGCAGCGCCGTCGGGATCGAGCGCGAGCGCCGACGCGATGACGAACGCGGGCCGCAGCCGTTTGCCGCCGGCCGGGATCAGGTGCGAGGTCACCTCGGTGAGGAACTCGTCGCCGGTGACCGCTGCAGCGCGCAGGGCCGTCTCCACACGGGCCAGGTCAGCCTCGGCATCGGGCCGGGCCTGCAACGGGGAAAGGGGCGCCACGGCGCAACCGTAAACGACAGCGACAGCAAGGAGCGATGCGGCAGGGCATCGTTACACTGCGCTCAGGAGACCTTCTGCACCCTGCGCAAGGCTCAAACCAGGAGGCCCAGTGTTCGAACGCTTCACTGATCGGGCTCGCCGAGTGGTGGTGTTGGCGCAAGAGGAAGCGCGCCTGCTGAATCACAACTACATCGGCACGGAGCACATCCTGCTGGGGCTGATCCACGAGGGCGAGGGCGTGGCAGCCCAGGCGCTCGAGTCGCTGGGCATCTCGCTCGAGGCCGTGCGCAGCCAGGTGGAAGAGATCATCGGGCAGGGCAGCTCGTCGCCCAGCGGCCACATCCCCTTCACGCCGCGCGCGAAGAAGGTGCTCGAGCTGTCGCTGCGTGAGGCGCTGCAGCTCGGCCACAACTACATCGGCACAGAGCACGTGCTGCTCGGCCTGATCCGTGAGGGCGAGGGCGTGGCCGCACAAGTGCTGGTCAAACTCGGCGCCGACCTGTCGAAGGTCCGCCAAGAGGTCATCCAGCAGCTCTCCGGATACAGCGGCTCGAGCGGCGGCCGCGAGACCGTCGGCGCCTCGTCGGGGCAGGGAAGCGAGCAGGGCGGTCAGAGCGGCTCGCTGGTGCTCGACCAGTTCGGGCGCAACCTCACCGCGGACGCTCGGGCCAAGAAGCTCGACCCGGTCATCGGCCGCCTGCGCGAGACCGAGCGCGTCATGCAGGTGCTGTCGCGCCGCACCAAGAACAACCCGGTGCTCGTCGGCGAGCCCGGCGTGGGCAAGACCGCCATCGTGGAAGGCCTCGCCCAGAAGATCGTCAACAACGACGTCCCCGAGCTGCTGCGAGACAAGCAGCTCTACACGCTCGACCTCGGGGCGCTGGTGGCCGGCTCCCGCTACCGGGGCGACTTCGAGGAGCGCCTGAAGAAGGTCCTCAAGGAGATCCGCACCCGCGGCGACATCATCCTGTTCATCGACGAGCTGCACACGCTCGTCGGCGCCGGCGCCGCAGAGGGCGCGATCGACGCTGCGTCGATCCTCAAGCCCATGCTGGCGCGCGGCGAGCTGCAGACCATCGGCGCCACCACGCTCGAGGAGTACCGCAAGTACCTCGAGAAAGACGCTGCGCTCGAGCGCCGCTTCCAGCCGATCACCGTCGACGAGCCCACGCTCAGCCACACCATCGAGATACTCAAGGGGCTGCGCGACCGCTACGAGCAGCACCACCGGGTCACCATCACCGACCAGGCCCTCGTGGCCGCGGCGAACCTGGCCGATCGCTACATCGCCGACCGCCACCTGCCCGACAAGGCCATCGACCTCATCGATGAGGCCGGGTCGCGTCTGCGCATCAAGCGCATGTCGACGCCGCCCGACTTCAAGGAGATCGAGACGAAGCTGGCCGACGTCACCGAGCGCAAGAAGCAGGCAGTCGAGTCGCAAGACTTCGAGACCGCCGGGGCGCTGCGCGACGAGGAGAAGGAGCTGCTCGAGCGGCGGACCGAGGTGATGGCCCAGGCTCGCTCGGAGGGGCACGACCTGTTCGACGAGGTCGACGAGGAAGGCATCGCCGAGGTGCTGTCCATCTGGACCGGCATCCCGGTGTACAAGCTCACCGAGGAGGAAACCCAGAAGCTCCTCAAGATGGAAGACGAGCTGCACAAGCGGGTCATCGGCCAGCACGACTCCATCAAGGCGGTCAGTCAGGCCATCCGCCGCACCCGCGCCGGCCTGAAAGACCCCAAGCGGCCCGGCGGCTCGTTCATCTTCCTGGGCCCGTCGGGCGTCGGCAAGACCGAGCTGGCCAAGACGCTGGCCGAGTTCCTGTTCGGTGACGAGGGAGCGCTCATCAGCCTCGACATGTCCGAGTACATGGACAAGTTCACCGTGAGCCGCCTCGTGGGCGCCCCGCCCGGGTACGTCGGCTACGACGAGGGCGGCCAGCTCACCGAAGCGGTACGCCGCAAGCCGTTCTCGGTGGTGCTGTTCGACGAGATCGAGAAGGCCCACCCGGACGTGTTCAACACGCTGCTGCAGATCCTGGAAGAGGGCCGGCTGACCGACGCGCAGGGCCGCTCGGTCGACTTCCGCAACGCCGTGCTCATCATGACCTCGAACCTGGGCACCGCAGACCTGCGCAAGGCGCGTGTGGGCTTCGCGACCGCCGATGAGGACGCCAGCTACGACCGGATGAAGGAAAAGGTCAACGATGCGCTCAAGGCGCACTTCCGGCCGGAGTTCCTGAACCGCATCGACGACACCATCGTCTTCCACGAGCTGAGCATCGAAGAAGTGGTGCAGATCGTCGACCTGATGATCAAGCGCACCTCTGACCAGCTTCGGGCGCAGGGCCTGGGGCTGGAGCTCACCGACTCCGCCAAGGAATGGCTGGCGCGCACCGGGTACGACCCGCAGCTGGGTGCCCGGCCGCTGCGCCGTGCGCTGCAGCATCATGTGGAGGACGCGCTCAGCGAGCGGATCCTCTACAAGGAGTTCCACGCCGGCGAGATCATCGTGGTCGACGTCGAGGACGACGAGATCGTGTTCCGTGCCATCGAGGGCTTCGACCCCGGGCCGATCGAGCTCGAAGAGGCCGCAACCGCCGAGTAAGCGTGTCCTGGCGAATGCCTGCGTGCGGTTCGCCGGGGATTGACGCTTGCCACAATCCGCGGCGGCGCATGCTGTGCGCTGCGCTGGCCGGCGTCGCCGTGCTGGTGCTGGCGGCGGGCTGCCGGGTCGACATCGTCGTCGACATCGACATCGCGCATGACGGCGCCGGCAGGGTCACCGTGGAGATCACGTTCGACGAAGAGGTGATGCGATGGGTGCCCGACCTGGGCGAGCTCATCGTGACCGACGGCCTGGTCGGGTGGGACATCCGGCAGTTCGGCGAGCAGACGCCCGAGGGCGAGCGCCTCCGGGTGACGGCATCCAAGCGCTTCTCCTCGCCTGCCGAGTTGGCAGCGGTGCTCGCGGAGATCGACCGGCCTGCCGATGGCTCTGCGGGGCTGTTCCGGTCGGCGACGTTCGTGGGCTCGCGCGATGGGGTGCACGTGAGGTACGACCTGACGGTGACCGTCGGCTTGGACCGGCCAGTTGCCGGGCTCGTGAATCCGGCTACTGCTGACGCGCTGGAAGGCGAGCTGTTCGGGTTGCCGATACCTGAGATCGAGGCGCGGGCGGGGGCGCCGCTTGACGAGCTGGTGACGCTGGTGGTGCGGGCGACGGTTCCCCAGGGGGCTGGGAGCTTGCCTGTTGACGGCGCGATGACGTTGAACGAGGGGGGTGTTCGGGAGCTGCGGGTTTCGGGTGAGCTGCTGGATGCTGAGCTGGCTGCGGCTGAGGCGGAGGCTGAGCGACTTGCTGAGCGGGCTTCGCGGGGGGTTCGGATTGCGGTGGTCTGGTGGATTGTTCTCGGTTTGATCGTCTTGGTTGTGCTTGTTGTTGCTCTTCGGGGTCGGCGTCGCCGGCGCGGGCTCACCTTCCGTTAGTTGCGCTTGGGCTTCTGGGTGCCGGGCAGGGGAGGGCAGTGGCACCCGTGCTTCAAACATGCGCAGCGCCGCCCGTGACGAGGTGGATGGGCTGTGGCGCTGCGAACTGCGCGCGGGCACCACTGCCCTCCCCAGCCCTTGTCTCGTGGTGTCCTGGACCGGGGTGCTTCGTGACTGTGCGCGGGTGCCGCTGCCCTCCCCAGCCCTTGTCTCGTGGTGTCCCTCACGGGGGCAGACTTGGTGGGTGGCTCGGACTTGGGCGCTTGTGTTGGCTGCTGGGGCGGGGACTCGGTTCGGGGCAGTTGCCGGTGGGGCTTCGAAGGCGATGGTTTCTGTTGCTGGGCGCTCGATGGTCGGTTGGAGCGTTGAAGCCGCTGGCGTGGCTTGTGATGGGGTGACGCTTGTCGTTGCGCCGTCCATGGTCGAGGAGCAGTACACCGGTGTCGATGTGATTGTCGAGGGTGGCGATACGCGGTCGGGGTCGGTTCGGGCTGGGTTGGCGACTGTTCCTGGTGATGTTGATGTTGTGGTTTGTCATGACGCTGCTCGGCCGGGGGCTTCGGCTGGGTTGTTTGAGAGGGTGATTGCTGCTGTTCGGGGTGGGGTTGATGCTGCTGTGCCGGCGCTGGCGGTGAGCGACACGTTGAAGCGGGTGCCGGAGTGGGGCGACTCGGGGGGAGTCGTTGCGGGAACGGTGAATCGTTCGGGGTTGTTTGGGGTGCAGACGCCGCAGGCGTTTCGGCGGGCGGCGCTGGTGGCTGCGCATGACGGAGAGCCTGAGGCCACTGACGATGCTGCGCTGGTGGAGGCTGCGGGGGGCACCGTGATGGCGGTGCCGGGCGAGGCGGCGGCGCACAAGGTCACTACGGCTGCGGATCTCGTCGTGGTGGAGGCGCTGCTGGGTGGCCGCGGCTCGGGCGACGGGCTCTAGCGTCAACTGGCGTGAGTGCTGCTGACAGCGGGGCTGGGCTGGTGATGCGGGTGGGGCATGGGTATGACGCCCATCCGTTTGCCGATGCCGATGCTTCGGGGCGGATACTGGTGCTGGGCGGAGTTCGGTTTCCGGGTGAACGGCCGCTAGTGGGCCACAGCGATGCCGATGTTGTTGCTCATGCGGTGATCGATGCGATGTTGAGTGCTGCTGGACTTGGAGATATCGGCACGCAGTTTCCTGACAGCGATGAGCGCTGGCGGGGTGCTGACAGCATCGAGATGCTGCGGCAGGTCTCGGCGCTGCTCGCGGAGGGCGGTTGGATGTTGGCGAATGCCGACTGCACGGTGATCTGCGACCGGCCGATGATCGCCCCGCACCGCGATCAGATGCAGGAGCGGCTCAGCGGCGCAGCCGGCGGACCGGTGACGGTCTGTGGCAAGCGCACCGAGGGACTGGGTAACGCCGACGGGATCGTGGCCCACGCCGTGGCACTCGTAGTCGTCGGACGCCAACAATGAGCGCAGAACGGGGCGAGCGGCGTGGCGCTCCTTCACGCCGCGGGCGGGGGTCTGCTCCCCAACGCAGCGAGCGCAGCAATCGTTCTCCAGGTCGCGGACACGGGAGACAGCAGCGGGGTGGTGCGAATCAGGTGCAGGCTGGTCGGCCGCAGGGACGGCCGAAGGGTCTTGGCGGGGATCACGTTGAAGGCCGGCAGGCCGTTCGCGAGCTGCTGCGCGCCGGCAAGCGCAAGGTGCACGAGGTGCTGATCTCCGAGGACGCGCACTCGGCGGCCACGCTGGCCGAGATCGTCGACCTCGCCGGCGACCGGCGTGTGCCGGTGCGCGAGGTCACCCGCCGCAAGCTGGACGAGGCAGCGCTCACCGCCGCACCGCAGGGCGTGATCGCCAAGGCCGCTGCCGTGCAGCCCGTGCCGCTGGAAGAGCTGGCCAGACCTGCGGGGAACACGCTGCCGCTCGTCGTGGCGACCGACGGCGTCACCGACCCGGGCAACCTCGGCGCCATCCTGCGCACGGCAGAGGTCGCCGGTGCCACCGGCATCGTGCTCACCAGCCACCGCTCGGCCAACCTCACGCCGGCCGCCGTGAAGGCCGCCGCGGGTGCCATCGAGTACCTGCCGATCGCGCTGGTCGGCGGCCTGCCCGCTGCGCTCGCCAAGCTCCGCGACGCGGGCCTGTGGGCCATCGGTCTCGACGGCTACGCGCCGGACGGGCTCGAGTCGCTGCGGGTCGGCGACGAGCCGCTGGTGCTGGTGCTGGGCGCTGAGGGACGCGGCCTGTCGTCGCTGGTGGAGCGCCGCTGCGACCAGGTGGTTTCGATCCCGGTGCTCGGACGCATCGAATCGCTCAACGTGGCAGCGGCGGCCGCCGTGGCCCTGTTCGACATCGCCCGCGCCCGCACGCCCTGAAATCCGGGGCGCCGCCCATACGCTGGGACCGGTGCCCGAGTAGCTCAACGGCCAGAGCACCGCTCTTGTAAAGCGGGGGTTGTGGGTTCGATTCCCACCTCGGGCTCACGACAGGGTGATCACCAGATTGCCGAAGTGCTCCTTGCGCACGAAGGCTTCCTGCGCCTCGCGTATGCGCTCGAGGGGAAACGTGCCGCCCAGCACCGGGCGGATCTCGCCCCGCTCGATGTAACCGACGAGGTCGGCGAAGAGCCCCGGTCCGTAGATCGTGGCGCCGAACAGCTCCAGGTCGTTGAGATAGATCGTCCGCAGATCGACCTCGACGATGGGTCCGGCAATGGCGCCCGAGGTGACATAGCGCCCGCGGCCTGCCAGCGCATCGAGCCACAGCCCCACGGCATCGCCGCCCACCACGTCGGCCACGGCGTCGAACGGGCCGCCGTTGGCTTCGACCGCCGCCGCGACATCGTGATCAGGGCCCTGGCGTGGCACCACCGCATCCGCACCGAGTTCGAGCACCTGTGTCGCCTTGGAAGCACCGGATATGGCCACCACATGTGCGCCTCGCCGGCTCGCGAGCTGCACCAGTGCCGAGCCCACGCCACCGCTCGCACCGGGCACCGCGATGCTCTGGCCGGCGGTGAGCCCGATGCGCTGGAGCATGTGCTCAGCCGTCGAGGACGCACAGGCAAAGGTCGCCAGCTCCGCATCGGACAGATCGGACTCGACCGGATACACGTTCACGGCCGGCACGGCGGCGAACTCGGCGAAGCCGCCGTCGACCTCGCTGCCGAGGTAGCGCGCCTTGCTGCGGTCGGTCGGGTCGGCGGGGTCTTTCAACCACGGTTCCACCATGACCCGCCGCCCCACGAGTGCTGCATCGGCGCGCTCACCGGCGGCCACCACTCGTCCCACCACATCGGCCCCCTGGATGCGGGGAAACTCCACGCCCCGGCCACCCCAGGTGGAATCGGCGGCATCTGCGTCGGCGTATCCCTCACCCGACGTCGCCGCTGTCACCGACTTGCTGTACCAGGCAACCCGCGTGTTGATGTCGGTGTTGTTGATGCCGCACGCCGCCACCGCGATCAGCACGTCGTCGGGACCAGGCACCGGAACGGGCACGTCATCGCGCACCTGCAGCATCTCGGGCCCGCCATGGCCTACCAGCAGCGCGGCACGCATGGTGTTCGGCGGGTTCATTCGCTCTCGCGGGGGTCACAGGCGGCCATCGGGACGCGGCACAATACCGTTCAGTGGCAGCCCGCCAGACACCGGTGCCCAGTGCGACCGATGCGGCTGGGCGAAGCGCGCTGGCAGCTCGCTACTACACCGATCCCGAGATCCTCGCGGTCGAGCTGGACACAGTGTTCGCCCGGTCCTGGCACCTCGTGGGTCACCGCAGCCAGGTGAGCGAACCCGGCCAGGTGCTCACGGCGACGGTGGGCGACGAGCCGGTCTTCGTGGTCAACGACGGCGGCCAGATCCGCGCCTTCTTCAACGTGTGCCAGCACCGGGGGCACGAGCTGTTCCCGCCGCAGCAGCCGGGCGGCGATGTCGCCGAGACTCCGGGCGTCATCATGTGCCCGTATCACGCCTGGGTGTACGGGCTGGACGGCACGTTGCTCAGCGCACGCAGCCGCGATGTCGGCGAGATCTGCCTGCCGCCCGTCGCCGTCGACGAGCTCGCTGGCTTCGTGTTCGTCAATACGGATGCCGGCGCGACCCCGCTGGCCGAGCACGCCCCAGGCGTCGGCGACGAGGTCCTGGCGCTTGCCCCGCAGACGCCGGCGCGCATGCTGACGTGGCGCCGGACCCACCTCATCGCTGCCAACTGGAAGATCGCGGTGGAGAACTACAACGAGTGCTATCACTGCCCGAACGTGCATCGATCGTTTACTTCCGGCGTGGTCGACCCCGCCAGCTACCGGGTCACGCCCAGCGGCACGGTGATCCGCCATACGGCCAGAGGCGTCGAGGGCGACCGTTCCACCTACACGCGCCCGGTCGCCAGCGATGACTATGCCGCGTTCTACATCTGGCCGGCTTCGTCGATCCAGGTGTATCCCGGCCAGGCCGTGAACACGTACCGCTGGGTGCCGTGCGCTCCGGATCGAACACTGCTGGTGCGGGAGTGGTGGTTCGATGTCGCCGAGCCGACCGATGAGCTGCGCGAGATCATCGACCTCGACTGGAACACGACGGTGTCCGAAGACCTGAAGCTGGTCGAATCGACCCAGCGCGGCATTCGCAGCCGCGGCTACCGGCCCGGGCCGCTGGTGACCGAGCAGTCCGGCATCGCTTCGGTGCACAGCGAGGACGCTGTGGACCATCTCGCAACGCTGCTGCTGTCGGCGCTCGGCCACGAACGGGCATCGAACGGGCGCTGAACCGGTGACACCCTCAGGCGTGCCGCGGATCGCTGTTGTCGGGAGCCTGAACGCTGATGTGACGCTGTGGGTGCCGAGGCGCCCGTCGCCCGACGAGACGATGCACGCCGAGCGCATCGCATGGTTCCGCGGCGGCAAGGGTGCCAACCAGGCAGTGGCCGCGGCCCGGCTGGGCGCGCGGGTGGTGATGGTGGGCCGGGTCGGCGACGACGAGCAGGGCCGGTGGCTGCGCTCTGGCCTGGAGGCCGAGGGGATCGACTGCCGGCACGTGGCCAGTGTCGATGTGCCGACCGGCTTGGCGGTGATCACCGTCGATCCCGATGACGTGTCGATCGTGGTGGCTGCGGGCGCCAACGCATCGCTGGATGCCGGGGACGTGCAGGCAGCCGCCAACGAGATTGCCGCGGCCGATGCGCTGCTGCTGCAGGGCGAGGTGAGCGCCGCCGCGGCCCGGGCCGCAGCAGAGATCGCCCGCGAGCACGGCACGTTCGTGGTGCTGAATCCCGCTCCGTACAACGACGTTGCCCCCGCTGTGCTGCCGCTGGCCGACTTCGTCATCGTGAATCGCGCCGAAGCCGAGCAGTTGCGCCATCCCGACGCCGAGGGCAGCGTGCCCGAGCTGCGTCCCGAAGCGGTGCTCGTCGAGACGCGAGGCGCAGCGGGCTGCGTCATTGACCCGTCTCGAACTGCCGCACTGGCACTGCAATCGCAGCAATCACCTGATGCTTCCGCCGACGCCGCAGCCGGTGTCGATGG
The DNA here is from genome assembly GCF_965219595.1 of Candidatus Poriferisodalis sp. NCBI lineage: Bacteria > Bacillati > Actinomycetota > Acidimicrobiia > Acidimicrobiales > Candidatus Poriferisodalaceae > Candidatus Poriferisodalis > Candidatus Poriferisodalis sp. The sequence goes on along the minus strand of NZ_OZ244781.1, from coordinate 869,115 downwards.
GGAGATCATCGTGGCCGCACCGCGGGTCGCCGCGGTCGACGCCACCGGTGCAGGGGACGCGTTTGCCGGGGCGTTCGCAGTCGGCATGGCATCGGGCGCGACCGTGGCCGAAGCGGCGCGGCTGGCCGTGCGAGCTGGCGCCTGGGCAGTGACAGTCGCAGGTGCGCAGCCGAGCCTGCCGACGATGGTGCAGCTGCAGGACCTGGTTGGGCGAAGCCAGGGCCCGAGCGGCCCGTGAGCCCGTATCAGATGAGGGCGGGGAACAAGAGCGGACTGTCGGTCAGGCAGAGCCGTAGAGACGATCGCCGGCATCGCCCAGACCGGGAACGATGAAGGCCCGCTCGTCGAGGTGGCTGTCGACGGCGGCCGTCACGATGCGGACATCGGCGGCGCTGCGCTGCAGGGCAGCGATCCCCTCGGGTGCGGCCAGCGTGCACACCATCGTCACCGGTCCCACGCTCGACTCCGCGAGCACCCGGATCACCGCGGCCGCGGAGCCGCCCGTCGCCAGCATCGGGTCGAGCACCAGCACCGGTCGATCCTCCAGCACACCTGGCAGCGACTCGAGGTAGCACTCGTGGCCGACACCGTCGGACGTCTCGATCCTGCGCATCCCGACAAAACCCACCGGCGCAGCAGGCAGGAGCCGCAGCGCTGCATCGAGCATGCCCAGCCCGGCTCGCAGCACGGGCACGATCGCCGGCATCGGCTCGAGGCGCGAGCCTTCGGCCGGCCCGAGCGGCGTCTCCACCGCCTCGGGCACCGATGTCGCATCGGTGAGCGCTTCGGACACCAGCAGGAACGTCAGCGCATCGAGCCGCTGGCGGAACTCCTCCACGGCGGTGTCCTTGTCGCGCAGCCGGGTGAGCAGGGCTGCGGCTACGGGGTGGTCGACAATGGTGACACTCATGGTCTGGCTCTCACGGTCGGGGTCCGTTTCGCAAACTACTGAGGGGTACACCCGGCAGCGCATCTTTCCTTCTACGCTCACAGCCGTGAATAGCCAAGCTGGCGAATCCAACAGCGGCGCCGCAGTGCGCGGGTTGCTGCTGGTGCTGGTTGCCGTCGTCGTGGGAGTGCTGCTGCTCCGCTCGGTCGACGATCCAGACGACACGACCGTGACCGACACAGCCCCGCCTGCCGCACCAGGCGACACACTCCCGACGGCCACAGAGGCGCCCACACCCACGAGCGGCCCCGCCGATGCCGGCGACTCCGGCTCGGGCACGGTCGCCACCGTGGCCACCACCGTCACCGCCGCGCCCGCCACCGACACCACCTCGGCAGGCGCCGAGCCGTTCCAGCCGAGGCCGGCGGCCGAGGTGTCGGTGCAGGTTGCCAACTCCACGACCGTCCGGGGGGCGGCGGGGCGGCTCACCGACCGGTTCAAGACGCTGAGCTACATCACCAAGACGCCCACCAACTACGTGGGGACGCCCATCGACCGGACGCGCATCTACTACCAGCCGGGCTCGCTGCTCGAAGCGCGGGCGATAGCGGGGGTGTTGGAGCTCGACGCCGACAACGACGTGTTCCCGATGCTGGCAGACACGTCAGCCGTGCAAGGCTTCGAGACGCCCGACGTGCTGTTGGCGCTGGGGACCGATCTGGCTGAGTAGCCGAGCAGTCGACATGCGGGTCGTCGCGTGCCCGGACAAGTTCCGCGGCACTGCCTCCGCTGCGGAGGTGGCAGCAGCGATCGCCGATGGCGTGCGCCGGCAGCTCGGCACGCACGTCGAGGTTGTCTGCCTGCCCGTGGCGGATGGCGGCGAGGGCACGCTCGACGCGCTGGGCGGCCCGAATCGCACCTCATTGGTGATCGGGCCTTTGCGGGAACGGACCGAGGCGGGGTGGCGGCTGGAGGGCCACGTCGCGATCGTGGAGATGGCCTGCGCGAGCGGGCTGCTGCTGGCAGGCGGCGCGGAGGGAAATGATCCGCTCGCCGCCACCACCGCGGGCACCGGCGAGCTGATAGCAGAAGCGGTCGCGAGCGGTGCCCGGCGGGTCATCGTGGGCGTGGGCGGCTCGGCCACCACCGACGGCGGGCTCGGCGCGCTGGACGCGATGTCGCCGCTGGCACGCCTCGCCGGCGTCTCGGTGGTGGTGGCCTGCGATGTCCGTACCCGTTTCTGCGATGCTGCGCGCATCTTCGGCCCGCAGAAGGGCGCGTCGGCGCCGCAGATCGAGTTGCTCACCCGCCGCCTCGAGCGGCTCGTGGACCTCTACAGCGAGCGTTACGGCATCGACGTCAGCGAGATGCCGGGCGCAGGTGCCGCAGGCGGCTTGGCGGGCGGGCTCGCGGCCGGCCTCCGGGCCGAGCTGGCACCGGGATTCGATGTCGTCGCCACCGAGGTCGGCCTGCCCGATGCGATCGAAGGTGCCGATCTGGTCATCACCGGTGAGGGACGGCTCGATGCGAGCTCGTTCGACGGGAAGGTCGTGGGCGGCGTTCTGGAGATCGCGGCCGAGGTCGGCGTGCCCGTGGGCGTCGTGGTGGGAGCTCGCGACCCCGATACCGATCTCGCCGACTGGCGCCCGCCGCCTGCCGGCGACGTCCCGGCCACGAGCCTGGTGGTGCTGTCGGAGCGATACGGGGCCGAGCGGTCGATGGACGACACGCTAGCGGCAACCCGCGACGCCGCCGCCGACCTCGCTGCCAGTCTCCTCCCCGCTTCCGCGAGCGTGGACCAGCAGGGAGGCGGTTGAAGGCTTCGCTTCCCGCTCTTGTTCGCTTCGCTCACGGGCCGCTCGGGCCCCGGCTTCGCCTTCGGCTCAGCCTCCGGGGTTGGCGGTTAGCACTCTCATCTCTAGAGTGCTAACGGCTGCTGCGAACGCAGCGGCATCGTGACGCCCAGTCACCCCTTCCGAGAGTCACCTGAGACAGGAGCCAGCCGATATGGCCAAGATGATCACGTTCGACGACGAGGCCCGCCGCGCACTCGAGTCGGGCATGAACCAGCTCGCCGACGCCGTGCGCGTCACGTTGGGGCCCAAGGGCCGCAACGTCGTGCTCGACAAGAAGTGGGGCGCGCCCACCATCACCAACGACGGCGTGTCCATCGCGAAGGACATCGAGCTGGAGGACCCGGTCGAGCGCATCGGGGCCGAGCTGGTCAAGGAAGTCGCCAAGAAGACCGACGACGTGGCCGGCGACGGCACCACCACGGCCACCGTGCTGGCGTGGACCATGGTGCGCGACGGCCTGCGCAACGTGGCCGCCGGCGCCAACCCGATGGCCGTCAAGCGGGGCATCGAGGCCGGTGTCGACGCCGCTGTGGGCGCCATCGAGGACATGTCGATCAGCGTGACCGACTCCAAGACCCATGTGGCCCAGGTGGCGGCCATCTCCGCTGCCGACGGCGACATCGGCCAGCTGATCAGCGACGCATTCGACAAGGTCGGCAAGGACGGCGTGATCACCGTCGAGGAGTCGCAGACGTTCGGCCTCGAGATGGATCTGGTCGAGGGCATGCGCTTCGACAAGGGCTACATCTCGCCCTACTTCGTCACCGATCCCGACTCGCAGGAAGCGGTGCTCGACGACGCGTACCTGCTGTTCATGCAGGGCAAGATCTCCGCGGTCCGCGACGTGCTGCCGGTGCTCGAGAAGGTCACCCAGGCGGGCAAGCCGCTCGTGATCATCGCCGAGGACGTCGAGGGCGAGGCCCTCGCCACGCTGGTGGTCAACAAGATCCGCGGCACGATCCGCTCGGCGGCCGTGAAGGCCCCTGGGTTCGGCGATCGTCGCAAGGCGATGCTGGCCGACATGGCCATCCTGACCGGTGGCCAGGTCATCAGCGAGGACGTCGGCCTCAAGCTGGAGAACACCACGCTCGACCTGCTGGGCACGGCCCGGCGCGTGGTCGTCACCAAGGACGAGACGACCATCATCGAGGGCTCCGGCGACGAGTCCGAGGTGCGCGGCCGGATCGAGCAGATCAAGAACGAGATCGAGAACACCGACTCTGACTACGACCGCGAGAAGCTGCAGGAACGGCTGGCGAAGCTGTCCGGCGGCGTGGCGGTGCTGCGTGTCGGCGCGGCCACCGAGGTCGAGCTGAAGGAGAAGAAGCACCGCATCGAGGACGCGGTCAGCACCACCAAGGCGGCCATCGAGGCTGGTGTGGTGGCCGGCGGCGGTGTCACGCTGGTGCGTGCCGAAGAAGCGGTGCGCTCTGTTGCGGACGGCCTCGACGGCGACGAGTCCACCGGTGCGCGGCTCGTGGAGCGCGCGCTGGCCGGACCGCTGAAGCAGATCGCCGAGAATGCCGGCCTCGAAGGCGGCGTGGTGGTCAGCCGGGTGCGCGAGCTCGACGGTGCCATGGGCCTCAACGCTGCCTCCGGCGAGTACGAGGACCTGGTTGCGGCGGGCGTGATCGACGCTGCCAAGGTGACGCTGTCGGCGCTGCAGAACGCCTCGTCGATTGCCGCGCTGTTCCTCACCACCGAGGCTGTGATCTGCGACGAGCCCGATGCCGGCGGCGGTGCTCCCGGCATGCCGGACATGGACTTCTAGCGGAAGCCTCCCCAAACCCCCAAAGAACAGCCCAACCCAATCGAACCGGCCCGGGTCCCCCACCCGGGCCGTTTCGCGCCCGCACCCGATGTCTGACTGAGCCGTGCGGGGGGTGCCGGTACCCTGACCGGATGCGGCGGGGGCGCACGATGCGGGTGCTGGTGGACCGGCTGCGGCAGGGCGAGTGGCGGCGGTCGCCCGATGAAGTCGTGGTGGAGGAGCCGCTCGAGATCCGCCTCGACGGGCACATGGTGGCCACCACCATGCGCACGCCCGGCCACGACTACGAGTTGGCGGCGGGGTTCTGCGCAGGTGATGGGCTGCTCGGTGATGCGGCAGTGACGGGGGTGCGTTACTGCGGCGAGGGTCCTGCGGCCGAGTTCGAATACAACGTCGTCACTGTGGAGACCGGCGGCAAGGCGCCGGTGCCGACGCCCCGTCTCGGCAACGTCAGCGCCGCCTGCGGGATCTGCGGCAGCACCACCATCACCGACATGGCCGCCCGCCTGGGACCGCTGGTGGGCACCCGTCAATTCAGCATCGATGCGGTGAGCGGGGCCTTGGCTGCAGTGCCCAATGCGCAGGAGATGTTCGGCCGCACCGGCGGGCTGCACGCCGCTGCGACTTTCGACGCCGAGGGGCGCATCGACGTGCTGCGCGAGGACATCGGGCGCCATAACGCCGTCGACAAGGTGATCGGGAGGCGACTCCTCGACGGGCGTGACGATGCCGGCGCGATGGCCCTGTTCGTGAGCGGTCGGGCCAGTTTCGAGATGGTGCAGAAGGCGTGGGCGGCGGGGATCGGCACCCTCATCGCCGTCAGCGCCCCCAGCTCGCTGGCCATCGAGTCGGCGCGGGCTGCGGCCATCACGCTGGCAGGCTTCGCACGCGGCGACGAGCTGAACGTGTACAGCGGCAGCCTGGCAGGGGTTCCCGAGCGTCTCGGGGACACCGCCGCACCTGCCGGGGCCCGTCCCTAGGCTGCGCGGGTGTCACAGATGCCGGAGGTGACGACGTCGGTCGGGTGGGGGGTGCTGCACCTGTTCTGCAAGCTGACCCCCGCTGCGGACCGCTCGGGTGTGCTGGCCGCCGTCGAGGCCACTGCCGACAGCGACCACCAGGTGCTGACCGTGGCCGTGCTGGGACACAAGGCCGATGTCGGCTTCATGGCGCTGGGGCCCGACCTGTGGCGGCTGCGCAACCTGCAGACGCAGCTCCAGCAGGCCGGACTCGAGGTCGCCGACAGCTATGTCTCGATGACCGAGGTGAGCGAGTACGCGCCCGACCTGCCGCCCGAGATGAAAACGCCACGGCTCTATCCCCAGTTGCCGCCCGAGGGCAAGCGGGCCTTCTGCTTCTACCCCATGTCGAAGAGCCGTGACGCAACGGGCGACGGCAGCGGCAACTGGTTCACACTGCCGTACGACACCCGCCGCGAGCTGATGTACGAACACGGCACGTCAGGCCGCAAGTTCCGGGGCCGCATCCTGCAGGTCGTCACGGGCTCCACTGGCGTCGACGACTTCGAGTGGGGCGTGACGCTGTTCGGCGAGCACCTCGACGACCTCAAAGAGGTTGTGTACACGATGCGCTTTGACGAGGCGAGCGCCGTCTACGGCGAGTTCGGCACCTTCTACACGGGACTCCTCGCCGACACCCCCACGGTCCTCGATCGCATCGGCCTGCGTTAGCAGGCGCAGGCATCCGCGTTGTCGGCAGGCATCTGCATAATCTGTCGCCGATGATGTGCACCGCCGCGAAGGCGCCTCTCAGCACCGCAGTGAAGGCGGAGCACCCCCCCAATAATGCCCTTGCGCTGGACCGGCGCAGTTGCACGGGCAGGTGATTGCGGTGTCGGGCAGCGTTCCCTGGTTCTGGCAAGAGATTGATGCGGGATTCACCGCTGTGAGCGGCGACTTCTCCAAGGAATTCAAGAACGAAACGGTCAAGGAGCCGGGCATCTTCGCAGCGGATCACATTTCTGCCGAGGCCGTATTGCTAGTGCGCGAGGCCATCCAGAATTCTTGGGACGCAGCGCGCGAGCGATACGAAGGGCGTGGGCCGGAGGATTTCGCGGTTCGATTTCGGCTGTACGAACTGGAAGGCGGCGACCGTCAGCGAATTGTTGAAGAGCTTGGACTGGACGACTTGGCCCGGCGGGTTGCCAACGTCCGCGCCGAGCACGGGACTGGCGGTCGCCGGATGCTTGGCCTGAGTGAACGGGACTGCCTGTCGCGCCTTAATGAGGGTGACACGCTACGGCTGCTAGAGGTGTCGGAGGAGCACGGAGGCGGGATGGGTGGTCCTTGGCAGGGAGACCGCTCGAAGCTGTTCAAGGCGATGTGCTCGTTGGGCATCACGCCGTCCACCTCGGGCCGGGGTGGTTCGTACGGATATGGCAAGGCAGGCTTGATTCGAGGTTCGGCGATTCGCACTGTCGTGGCTTACACATGCTTCCCAGATCATCCAGACGACCCCGGCGTGACCCGTCGTCTGCTGGGCATGACCTACTGGGGTAGCCATCAATTGCAGGGCAGCAGCTTCAACGGGACGCGCTGGTTTAGCGACCGAACCGCCGACGGTAAGGGTGTTCCCTATGTGAATCAACATGCCGACGAGGTGGCCCGTCGGATTGGTATCTCGCTTCGCAGCGAGAGCGAACCGGCTCAGCTCGGGACCACCTTGCTGGTCATCGAGCCGACAGTTGACGCCGATGGCTTGTTGCGCGCTACCGAGCGTTTTTGGTGGCCGGCGCTGTGTGACGACGAATTGGCGTTTGAGGTGTCGGTCACCGATGAGACGTCCGATGGCCGCGAGTGTCACCCAAGGCCCAAGCAGAACTCCGACCTGAAGGCGTTTCTGGACACGTTTGGCAACGCGCTAATGCCGCCGGGTACGAAGCGGGAGCGCCACCGAGAGCACCGCTTAGGTTCGATTGATGGCGTCAAGCATCCGGGCACGGTTGCATTGGCAAGCGATCCAGACGGTTGGTCGTTTCCAAGTGTTGGACCCAGCTGGGGAACTGGTGTCATCTCAGGAGATACGGACCAGGCCGATGACACCTCAGATGCGGGCGCCAATTCAAGCGACGACTTGACGAGTACAGAGACGGAACATTGCAGTCTGGTGGCCCTCGTGCGTGGGCCGAGAATGGTGGTTGAGTACTTCGAACCGTCGCGCGTAGCGCCACACATTCGCGGCACTTTCGTGGCGTCTGACGAAGCGGACGACATGCTGCGAGATACCGAGCCGAAGGCGCACGACGAGTGGCACGCAGATGCCGGATCTGGCGATGTGCCCGCTGACTCAGCGGCTCTGGCCAAGGCTGTGCTGAGGCGCATCACGAACCACGTCAACCGGTTCCGCAAGGACATCAAGCCGAAGCCCAAGCCCAACCGCGATCTGAAACTCCCAGTCTGGGATGAGTTGGCTCGCCAGCTTGAAGGCAGCGTGCGAGGCCCAGGTCCACCGAGACCGCCCCCACCGGCTCCCCCGAGGTTGCTTTCCATTCATCCCGGCGAGCGCTTGGAGCCTGCACCGAACGGCGGAGTACGCCTGACAGGAAGGGCATCGATCAGCTTCAGCGAACACCACACTCCGACGGTCCCGGAAGGCGACCTCATTGAGGTGCGGGTGCGTTATCAGTTCGAAGGTGCTGATCGCAAAGAAGCTGCTGATGTGGCGCTGCTGGTAACCGGGCCTGAGGAGTTTGAGGAAGTAAGCGGTCGGGTCGGCACATACCGAGGCCGGCTGAGGGCTAATGAGACTGCCAAGTTCGGATATGAGAGTGACCCCTACAACCCGGAATGGTCGGGAGCGCTGAGCGTGGAAGCCGAATTGGTGCCTGTGCAGACGCAGCCTTCGGCTGATGACGGTTTGAGTGACGGCCAGTGAGTAGCGAGAAACGGACGGTTCGCCCGTTTCGGACGGATGCGCGACTTGACGGACTCTTTGCGGGCGCGATTCTCAGCTTCGGACGTGAGCAGTGCCTTTCCGGCGCATCGGTTTCGATTCGTGAGGACTTTGAGCGGTGCACGGTCGCGCTGCACTTGGCGCCACAGGACTGCTTCGCAGATTTTGTGCAACGCCTGCGTGAAGGGGTGATCGGCACCGGGTTGAGGCTCGCGGACACTTGTTTGGTAGTCGCCGCTCGCTCGGGCTACCTCAAGTCCAGTGAAGTTGTCTACTGTCATTCATTGGACGATCCGAGCGCTTTGGCGCGCGTGCCCCGGCTGGACGAATCCGGGACCGGTGAACGACGTGAAGTGTTCCGCGCGGCAACTCACGGCGTAACGGTCGACTGCTACTTGGCGCTCGCACGGACACTGCCCTCGGATCAACGGGTGCCGCTGGTTCCTTGGCGAATCGGCACTTGGCTGTCGCACGCCAGGTTTCGCGTGCGTTGCTGGGAAGACGCGGAGTTGTTCCGGCCCCAGCCGCTTGACCAAGAGAAGCGCACCGAGTTGGGCTTGCCCGAGGGAACGGTCACGTTCGCCGAATTCGACGGTGACGTGGCCGACGCGGAAGCCGATAGCGCCGATGTGTGCACGTTCTGGGTTGATGAGGAACTGCTTCAGACCATCGACGCTCAGGCGCGATCAGGCACGGCGGAGGTTCTGCAACGCTGGCTGTTTGCTGAGTTCGTAGCTGCGGTGCTACATCGCTACGGCGTAGCGGCTCTTGGTACATCGGCGCCTCAGGAACGCATGGACGACATTCGGGACAGCCTGTTCGGCCGGATCGTGCTCCTCTTGGCGGGTCGCGGTGCAGATGACGAACAGCTAGATGCGTTACTGAACACCTGTGTGAATTCGCCCGCTGAGGTCATCGCAGTCGCTCAGGACCGTCTTCGGTTGCGAAGGGCTGCGGTCGCGTCACTCAAGGGCGAAGCCTGATGTATCCCCACTTGCCGCTGCGAACCGCCCTGACGGTGGCCGAGGAACGCATCCGTCAGATGCACCGAGGCGGAAGCGATGTTCTCGAAGATCTGGCGACCGACACGCGCGATGGCATTGGATGGACAGGCATCGGATCACGCATTGACGTGACTCCGCTGGAACATGCACGGGTGCAGATCGAGAATCTCACCGCGGCAGATCGCGATCTCGACGGCACTGCGGCAACATCGGATCAGGACATGGTGGAGGGTGAGGCAGCTTCACTTGTGTACAGCGCAGTCGTCGGCACTGGAATCGAGCCGTCAGCGCTCGACGACCCGGGCTTCTGGCGTTACGTTGCACTGGCTCATGTATGGAACTTTGCTGCGTGGCGAGAGCCCCGCGCTTTCGCGCCCGTGATGGTCGAGAGCGGCACGATCGCGGCGTCAAGAAACCTTGGCGTCTACGTGGACGGTCGCAAACCGGATGAGTGCGTGCCGTTGCGGATGTACCTTCGGGTGCGGTGCTTGGGTGGAGCGGCTCACGCTCACCTGGCCAGCGCAGTACGCCAAGGTACCGATTTCTGGCGCAGCCACATTCTGCGAGTAGTGGCGGGCGAGCACCCGCCCATCGTGCGGGCCCTCGTTCGGCGTCAAGCCGACGAGGCAACTCGACTCAACAGGGACCCTCTGCGCGAGTTCGCCAAGCAGCTAAATCGCACGCTGGTCAACTTGGCACCCGCGATGCTTGACGACACAGCTGCCGACGACTTGGTGGGCGAGCTGTGGGATCGGCAATCGACGTGAGCGTGGTTACGGCACATGGGCGCCTGCTGAGGCGTGTGGTCACTGTCGGTGGCATGCGGCTGGAATCAGAGATAGACCTGAGTGCCGGGGCCATTTTCGGCAGCGAGTCCGCCCATGTCATCGGGCGTGAGGCGCACAGTGACCCGCAAGGCGCGTGGTGGAAGGCAGTACTGGCTGGAGTAAGCCCGTCTGCGTCGAATGGCGGCCGAGGCGAAGATGCCTCACCGCCGATGGCCTCTGTCAAGGAACCTCACTTGCACTCGGCGCATCGGGATGATGTGTGCTCCAAGGATCTGGGCCGGATTCGAACCGTTGATCTGTTCTGCGGTGTCGGCGGGCTGACGGCCGGGGTGGCACTCGCCGGGGCTGAATTGGGACAGCAGATTCGATGCGAACTGGCCGCCGATGCCGATGCCGATGCTCTGGCCGTCTTCGCTCGCAACCATCGCGCTAGACGGCTTGTTGACGAATCGGTACAAGCCCTCGTCGACTACCGCGTACGGGGAGAAGGCGAATCTGCGACCTTCGTTTATGCGCCGGAACTGCTGGATGATGATGTAGCGCAGTGCTCTGCAGGAGTGGATCTGGTAGTCGCAGGGCCGCCATGCCAAGGGCATTCCAATCTGAACAACCACACTCGGCGCAGCGACCGACGGAACCATCTGTACCTCTGCGCGGTGGCATTTGCGCTGGCTTGCCGAGCGCGGGCAGTCGTTATTGAGAATGTCACTTCAGTGATTCACGACAGGGATCGTGTGGTTGACAGCGCGCGTACGTTGCTTGAGGCGCACGGGTACGGAGTCACCGATGGGGTGCTCGCAGCCGACGACATGGGCTGGCCCCAGACGCGTAAGCGACATTTCCTGATTGCCCGTATGCCGGTGGACGGATGCGAGAGCGGGCCGCTGCCGCTCGCTGATGTCGCCGCGGCGCTGCGTGACCCGCATGGCCGGTCAGTGATGTGGGCCATCGGCGACGACCAAGCGATGTCGGGCGACGCGCGCTTGCACGAACTGCCAGAAATCAGCGGTACAAACCGAGAGCGCATCGCCTGGCTGTTTGACAACGACGCCCATGATCTCGCGCTCACCGAACGCCCCGAGTCACATCGTGACGGAACGACGTACGGGGCCTCCTATGGCCGGATGCACGCCGACCGACCTTCGCCCACCATCACCACCGGGTACACCACGCCCGGAAGAGGCCGCTTCGTTCATCCCACCCTGCCACGCACGATCAGCCACGCAGAAGCGGCGCGGCTGCAGGGCTTTCCGGACGTGTACTGCTTTGAGCCAACTGCGGGCAACCCTGCTACGAGCGCGCAGCTGTCGAAGTGGATCGGCAATGCCGTCACTATTCCGCTCGGATATGCGGCGGCGCTTAGCGCCCTGCTGCCAACCCTCGGACGACCCGAACCGCAGCACTAGCTCAACGAGCGATCCCGACGCACCGACAGTGCGGCGAATGTCAACGGAACTGCTTAGTCCAGTTGTGGGCAGGGGACTCCGATTCGGTCTGCGATGGCACAGGCCAGGTCTCGGTAGTCGTAGTAGCAATCGCGGACCGCATTCACATGACCGCCTACAGCACCGTCGGCAGCCTTCAAGAAGAACATGGGCTTGCGAGCATCCTGGGCATACGGCATGAGACTTCTGTAGTTCTTGAGCAACCCGAGGCAGTGCTTGTCATACTCGACTTGTTTGTTTCGACCGCCCGGTTTCTTCAGGACCGCTGAACGGTATTCACCTGGGATGGCATCCATCCATCGCGCATATGCCTTGACCGGTCGGTCCAGACGAACCGCGTGCTGTTGCACCACATAGCCAATTGGTTTCATTCGTCCCGCGGGAAGCTCCAGCGCCTTGAGCCCTTCGGTCATGCGCGCTTGCTCCAGACGCTGCTCCCAACCGTGTCTCCAGGTCGCCAGCGTGGGTCCTAGGTTGTGGAGGCCTTGAAGCGAGAACAGGTCGGGTGCCAGCGGGACGACGACGAAGTCCGCCGCGATGAGGGCAGCTCGGTTGATGGCGCCGAGGTTGGGCCCGACATCGACGAGGACGAGTTCTGCCTCTGCCTCCTCGCGGGCTTGTTGCAGGATGCGGCTAAGCGCCGAGATCACTCGAAAGGCCCGCACATTGCGGTCCAGGCACAGGGGCCACTGACCAGAGAATTCGTCTTCGGCTACTGATAGTGAGAGGTCGCCAGGCACGAGGCTCAGGCCTGGGCGCGGCATGAGTGTTGCGGGGGTGCTGATGTCGCTGATGCCCTCCAGCAGCGGCAGCAAGGCACCGTGAACCGTTTCCCTCGGTGGCGACGGCGACCAGAGATCGTCCATCTCCCATTCGTCAAGGAACATGCTCGTGAGGTTCGCCTGCGGGTCGAGATCGGCCGCTACGACTGTGACGCCCAAGTCCGCGTACATCCATGCGAGGTGGTACACGAGCGATGTTTTGCCAACGCCGCCCTTGTTGTTGAAGAACGCAACTGTGGTCATGTTGCAGGCCTTGTCGTGACGATCACCCGGTCTGGTTCAATGTTGAATTCTGGTGCCGGGTTTCCATTCGCCTCCAGCGTCCGTTTGGCGGCCGGAATGCCGTAGCCGAAGCGCTGCGCGAACCCCAGATGGTGCATCGTCTCTGCGATCAACCTGTTGCGGTAGTCGGTGGATCCACCGCCGATGTTCTCCGCAGTGACGGTGCCGAAGAGACCTCCCGGACTCTCGATTGCGACGCTGTTCCGGTACCAATACAGGCGGATCGGCGCGTGGGTACCGTCATAGTTCCGGTGCATGACGGCGTTGTAGGCGAATTGCCGCAGTGCTTCCACGGGATAGTCCGGAAAGCGCTGGTCGCGGGCCGATGAAGCGATTTCCATGCGGGTTTGAATGTTGAGTTCGATGATCGTGCTCACGGACGAGAGAACATCGGCGAGCGAACCGGAGAGGACTGACTGGCTCAGTATTGGGTCCGTGATTTCATCACCATCGAATCGGACAAATTGAACATATGCGCCTGGCGACCATCGCTGCGGGTCGCGGGCGAAAGCGATCAAGGCGCCGTTAGTCGGATGCTCGCCGTCACTGAGCCGAAGCGAGTGCAGCTGTTCGCTCAGCGTGCGCTGATTCTCGTCCAGCACATCGGATGAGATCGCTCTCGGTAGATACTGGCGCTCAATTTGGTCAAGGTCGAGATCGTCAATGTGTGCGTTGAGCGAAGCCCGCAAATCGAATGGAGTGTCGCTTGAGCGCCGCCGCTCTGCGAGGCGGCGTTCATCGCCTGGCGACGCGAGTCGAACCGTCGGACCCACGCGCACCCAGACACGGCCCTCGAATCGGACTGGCGGCTCGGCAGCAGGCTGGACCGTTACGACCGCGACTTCGCAGCCATTAGGCGTTCGACGCTGCACGTCCATCGACGGGAGCGGCAGCGTCCGCCCGTCGTCGCGCAGGTCCGCGAGACGCTTAAGGAGCTGGTCGTCGACGCTCAAGCCGGCGCATCGCCCATCGTCGGTGACCCCGATCAGAATCACGCCGGGCGTTCCGTGATTCGGAAGATCATTGGCGAAGGCGCAGATGCTCCTGCTCACCTTTTCGGTTGCATTGCCTGACAACGACTGCTTACGTTCGACGAGGTCCGACTCGGGGTCGGTCATCATGGCCGCGAGTTCGTCGTCGGTATACCCGTTCGGCCCCACGTTCGCAGAGTATCTGCCGCACTCGCTGGTTCAGCCTGCAATTCGATCTGTGCAACCCGCGCAGCTCGGCTTTGGGTAGCAAGCTCAGGTAGTGCGATCTCGCTGCGAGGCCCGGCGTCAGCATCATTCTGGTGTTGTGCAAGTGCTACATCGACGGGCGGGATTTCGCTACACCCGAATGGTGGAAGACGGTCCATCTTCTAGCCGGTTCGATTGAGGCCGCGAGCTCGATGGCATCGGATCGCCTGACCCCTGAAGGGCAGTTGCCCTGTCTCGCAGAAGCCTGTTAGGCGCGAGTCGTAGTCTGTTGGCCAGCACATCCGGGCCCTGCTCGGGCTGCCCGGCGAGACCACTCTGCGAGGTTGCGATGTCTGAGTACTCCGCCCCCGTCGACGACATGCTGTTCGTGCTTGAGCATGTGGCCGATCTGGAGGATCTGGCCGGGCACGAACGGTTCGCGCACGCCGACCTGGAGACCGCGAGCGCGCTCCTCGACGAAGCCGGCCGCTTCATGTCTGCCGAGGTGGCCCCGCTGAATGTGCCGGGCGACCAGCAGGGGCTCGACTTCGACGACGGCGTGATCACCCATCCCGACGGCTTCGCAGATGCGTACCGCAAGTTCGTCGACGCCGGCTGGAATGGCATGGCCTTCGACGACGACTTCGGCGGCGGCGGGATGCCGTGGTGCGTCGGATTGGCCGTCCAGGAGATGCTGACGTCGGCCAGCATGGCGTTCAGCCTGTGCCCGCTGCTGACCCAGGGCGCCATCGACGCCCTCACCCACCACGCCGACGAAACGCTGCAGCAGACGTTCCTGCCCAAGATGATCAGCGGCGAGTGGTCGGGCACGATGAATCTGACCGAGCCGCACGCCGGCTCTGACGTGGGCGCCCTCACCAGCCGTGCGATCCCGCAGGACGACGGCAGCTACCTCATTACCGGCACGAAGATCTTCATCACCTACGGCGAGCACGAGCTGGCCGACAACATCGTGCACCTCGTGCTGGCACGCACGCCCGACTCGCCCCCGGGCACCCGCGGCATCAGCCTGTTCCTGGTGCCCAAGTTCTTGGTGAACCCCGACGGCTCGCTGGGGCCCCGCAACGACCTGCGGGCGGTGTCCACCGAGCACAAGATCGGCATCCACGCCAGCCCGACGTGCGTGATGTCCTACGGCGACGAGGGCGGCGCCGTCGGCTATCTCGTGGGCCCCGAGCACGGCGGCATGCGCGCCATGTTCACGATGATGAACAACGCCCGGCTGTCGGTGGGCCTGCAGGGGCTGTCGCTGACCGAGCGGGCGTACCAGCAGGCGCGGGAGTACGCGCTGACCCGCAAGCAGGGGCGGGCGATCGGCGCTGAGCTGCCGCCGGGCGAGTCGTCGCCGATCGTGGATCACGCCGACGTGCGGCGGATGCTGCTGACCATGCGCGCGAACGCCGAGGCCATGCGCTGCGTGATGTACCTGAACGCGGCGGCGATCGACCGCTCCATCGTGGCGACCGATCCCGACGAGCGCGAGCGGGCCGACGAGCTCACCGCGATCCTGACGCCGATCAGCAAAGGCTGGGGCACCGATCTCGGCGTCGAGATGACCTCGCTCGGGGTGCAGGTGCACGGCGGCATGGGTTACGTGGAGGAAACCGGTGCAGCGCAGCACTGGCGCGACAGCCGGATCGCCCCGATCTACGAGGGCACCAACGGCATCCAGGCGGCGGACCTGGCCTTCCGCAAGCTGCCGCTCGGCGGCGGCGAGGCCATGGCCCGCCTCATCGGCGAGATGGGCGCGACGGCGGGGGCTTTGGCCGCCAGTGACGATGCCGATCTGGCTGCGATCGGCGCTGCGCTGGGCGATGGCGTGGCGGCGATGGGCGACGCGGCGATGTGGCTGGGCGGTCAGCTCTCGACGGCGCCGAATGACGTGGCTGCTGGTTCGTCGCCGTTCATGCGGCTCGCCGGCGTTGTGGTCGGCGGTTGGCTGCTGGGCCGCAGCGCGGAGGCGGCCGCCGGGCTGCTGGCAGACCAGGGCTTGACTGTCGTTGATGCCCGCGACGGCGGCACAGCGACGGCCGACGGTGCCGCGTCGCCCCAGTTCTTGGCCGACAAGGTCGCCACCGCTCGCTTCTATGCCGACCAGATCCTGCCGTCGGCTCGCGGGCTGGTGCCCGCGGTCACCGGCGGCGCCGAGATGTTCTACGCCATCCCGGCCGACCGGCTCTGAGCCGCCCGGCGCCGCACTGATGACGTTGGGCGAGGGCAAGAACGGGAGCGGCGAGATGCCCGGCGCTGAGCCCGCCCACGAGTCGATCAAGCGGCTCAGCGGTTTCTTCGAACAGTCGGGGCCGGTGGTGGTGGCATTCAGCGGCGGTGTCGATTCGTCGCTGGTGGCCTGGGCGGCCAACGACGTGCTCGGCGACGATGCGCTCTGCGTGACGGCCGTCTCGCCGAGCCTCGCGACCGACGAGGAGGCCGACTGCGCGGCCCTGGCGGCCGAGTGGGGACTCTCGTGGCAGACCGTCGAGACCGACGAGATGACACGCGCCGCGTACCGAGTCAACGATGCAGACCGCTGTTTCCACTGCAAATCGGCCCTCATGGACCAGCTCGAGCCTTTGGTGGCGGTGCGGGGCGCGACGGTGGTGCTCGGCGTGAACCTCGACGACCTCGGCGATCACCGGCCCGGTCAGCACGCTGCACGCGACCGGGGCGCCCGCTTCCCGCTGGTGGAGGCGGGCTTCACCAAGGCCGATGTCCGGCGGCTCAGCGCCGAGCTCGGCTTGCGCACGTGGGACAAGCCGGCAGCCGCGTGCCTGGCCTCGCGGGTGCCCTATGGCACGCAGGTGACGGTGCCGTTGCTGGCACGGCTGGATCGGGCCGAAGCGGCGCTGCGCCGGCTCGGCTTCGGCCAGCTACGGGTACGCGACTACGGCGACACAGCGCGCATTGAGCTGCCGCTCGACGACCTGGCCGAAGCGATCCAGCGGCGAGAAGCGATCGTGGAGGCGATCAGCGGTGTCGGCTACCGATACGTCACGCTCGATCTAGAAGGCTTCCGCTCGGGCAATCTCAACGGCGCCCTCGCCGACGGCAACTGCGTGGTACCTGCCGCCGCCCAAGAGGCCCACCAATGAGCGCCGGCCTCTCCGGGACCGATCGATGATCGCGACCGACGCCGACGCACCGCCGTCGCCCGTCCCTCCGGTGCCTGGTTCGGCGGACGAAGCCAGCAGGCAGTGCGGTGAAGGTGCTGCCGCGCCGGTGCCGGCATCGGTGGAGGAGGCCGCGACGCTGCTTGCGGATGGGGCGATCGCTGCGCTGCCCGGGTGGGTGGCGCGATGCGTGGCTTGGGCGTGCGAGCGTGCGGGCGTGACTGCGCAGGAACTCAGCGTGCCGGTGCGCGCAGCGGGGCTGCAGTGCGTCGCTGAGATCGGCCCGCCGCTACGCGAGCTGCTTGAGACCGATGTCGACGAGCAGCAGACCACGCCCCTGAGTGTGCTGCGCAGCGCCGTGCGATTCCCGACCGAGGTGCTGGTCGACGGCGGCGTGCCGGCACCCGAGCGTGACGATTTCGATGCTTCCCGTTTCCCTGACGATCCCTACGGACTCACCCCGGCTTCGTTCGCCGACATCGACCCCGATCTCGGCCCGATCGGTATCGCCTGGGGCGCAGCGAAGGCATTCGAAGTGCTGCAGCGTCGGCGCACGGCCGAGCCTGCGAGGCCCGATGACGCAGCCGAGCCTGCGAGGCGCGATCACACAGCAGAGGGGCAACGATGACGGCCTTCGGCGAGCGGCGGGCTGCCCTGGTCCGGACCGCTGACGCAGCCGAGCTGCCGGCGGCGCTGTCCGCGCTGACCGACGCGTGGCTGGCCGAGCGCTTCGAAACGGAAGCTGCAGAGTGCGGGCTGGCGAGCGCGCCGGGGGACAGTGCGAATGGGGTCGGCACGGGCGTGGCGCTCGTGGCCGTCGGCGGTTACGGCCGCGGCGAGCTGTGCCCCGGCAGCGACATCGACCTGCTCCTGCTGCACGACGGCCGCGAGTCGCTGCTGGAGGGCCACGGTGCACTCGGGGACAGCTCGCATGGCGGCAACCTGGCCGACCGCCTGTGGTACCCGATCTGGGACGAGAAGCTGAAGCTGGGCCATGCCGTGCGCTCGCTGTCCGACACGCTCGACTTGGCAGCCTCGGACATCGACACGGCAACGGCGCTGGTCGATGCCCGCCACCTCGCCGGCGACGAAGGCCTGACCGAACGGCTCATCGAGGGAGTGACGGCCGACTGGCGTGACAACGCATCGGGGCGGCTCGACGAGCTGCAGCGCGCGGTGAGCCGCCGGCACAGCCAGAGCGGCGAGGTGGCATTCCTGCTGGAACCCGATCTGAAGACCGGCCGCGGCGGGCTGCGCGACGCGCACGCGATCCGCTGGGCGCGGTTGGCGGGTGCCGAACTCCCAGCCGCCGACAGCGAACGTCTCGCCGAGGCCTACCAGACGCTGCTGCGGGCACGCGTGGAGCTGCATCGCACCACCGGCCTGCGCAGCGACGTGCTGTCGGCCGACGACCAGGATGCCGTGGCCGAGCGATCAGGCGCCATCGACGCCGATGCGTTCGTGGCCGAGATCGCACAGGCCGGGCGCATCATCGCCTTCCTGTCGGACCAGCTGTGGTCGAGCGTCGCCCGCCAGCACGCTGAGCTCGCGGCCCCCGAGGTCGACATCGCCGGGCTGTCGGCGCGCGACGGCGAGCTGGTGATCGACGGCGACCCCGCCACCGATGTCGTGCTGGTACTGCACGCAGCGGTGCAGTCGGCCCGCAGCGCAATGCCGATCAGCCGGGCCAGCCTCGACAAGCTGGCCGAGCGGCAGGCGCACTTCCCGGACCCGTGGCCCCACGGAGCACGAGCGCTCTTCGTCGAGCTGCTGAGCTGCGGGCACAAGGCCATCGACGTCATCGAGACGCTCGACTACTTCGACGTGTGGACGCGGGTGCTGCCCGAGTGGGCGCCCAACCGCAATCGCCCCCAGCGCTCCCGCTACCACCGCTTCACGGTGGACCGGCACCTGCTCGAGGCCGTCGCCGAGGCGGCCCGCTTCACCCACCGCGTGGCACGCCCCGACCTGCTGGTGATGGGTGCGCTGCTGCATGACATCGGCAAGGGCTATCCCGGCGATCACACGCAGGCCGGCATGCGGCTGGCCGGTCCCATCGCCCGCCGTTGCGGCTGGAGCGCCGTCGACGCCGACACGCTGGTGCGCCTCGTGCAGCACCACCTGCTGCTGACCGACGTCGCGACCCGGCGCGACCTCGACGACCCGCTGACCGTGGCCACGGTCGCCCGGGCCGCCGAGACGCCGGAGTTCCTGGAACTGCTGGCCGTGATGACCGAAGCCGACTGCCTGGCCACCGGTCCCATGGCATGGGGGGAGTGGACGTCGAACTTGGTGACCGCCCTGGTCGAGATGACCACCGAGCACATGAGCGGCGCGGACCAGGCATCGCCGGGCCACCGCCGCCTGCTTACCGAAGAGGTCGTGGAGCTGATGGCGGCGGGCGACACGGCGCTGCGAGTGGACGACGATGTGCTGACCGTGGTGGCGCCCGACGAGCGGGGCCTGTTCAGCCGAGCAGCCGGTGTGCTGGCGCTGCGGGGGCTCGACGTGCTGCAGGCCGACGCCTATTCGAGCCCGGCGGGCATGGCGGTGTCGTCGTTCCGGATCGTGCCGCCCGACACGCCGGTGGACTGGGACCGGGTCACCTTCGACGTGCGTCGATCGTTGCGAGGGCACCTGGCGCTGGAGGCGCGTATTGCCGAGCGAGCGCGGGTGTACCGGCGCCGCCGGGCGCTGTCGGCGACCCGGGCCGCCACGAGCATCACGTTCGATGCCGGATCGGCCACCGGGGCCACGATCGTGGAGGTCCGCACCGAGGACCACATCGGCGTGCTCTACAAGGTCACCCGGGTGCTGGCCGAGATGGGCCTCGACATCCGCTCGGCCAAGATCCAGACGCTGGCGAACGAAGTGGTCGACTCGTTCTACGTGGTCGGCCCCGACGGGCCGGTCATCGACGAGGCGCACCAGCGAGAAGTAGAGCTGGCCCTGCGCCACGCCCTCGCCTAGCGCTGCTGATCAGTCTGGTTCCTGCTGACGCAGGAACTGCTCCAGCTCGTCGATGAGGCCGTCGGGGTTCTCGACCATCTCGCTGAAGTCCTCCACGGCTTCGGCGGCCGACTCCTCGAGGATCTGCTGCGCGTACTGGGCCAGCGTGTCGTCGCCGGCAACCAGCTCGTCGATCTGGCGGCCGTAGTTGGCGGCGGCGCTGTGCAGCTCCGATTCGCCCAACGTCACGCCCAGGAACTGCCCCACCCGCTCGGCGAGCGCCAGGGCGGCTTTCGGCGACGGGTAGTTGTGCACGTAGGTGGGCACGGTGGCCCAGAACGACACGCTGTCGAAGCCGGCCCGGTGGCAGGCGTCGTTCAGCACGCCGATGATCCCGGTGGGACCCTCGTAGGTGGACTGGCGCAGGCCCATGTTCAGGTTGAGGGCGGTGTTGTTGGAGGCGCCCACCACGTTGACCGGTGCGTTGTGGTGTGTGTCGGTGAGCAGCGCGCCCAGCGTGACCACCGTGGAGACACCCAGCGATTCGGCCATCTCGATGATCACGTCGCAGAAGGTGCGCCAGCGCAACCGGGGCTCCACGCCCAGCACGGTCACCACCGGCCGGCCGTTGTCGACCTCGCCGATGCGCACATCGGGCGTGGGCCAGTCGATCTTCCGCTCGCCCTCGACAACCTGCACGCTGGGCCGCACCGAGGCGAAGTCGTAGAAGTACTCGGGGTCGATGTGGGCCACCGGGTGGCAGCGGAAGCGTCGGCGCAGGTACTTGGCGGATTCGGTGGCTGCATCGCCGGCGTCGTTCCAGCCCGAGAACGCTGCAATGAGGATGGTGTCCTTGCCGGGTTCGGGTCGCTCCAACCACTCAAGATGGCCCACGTCGGCGAGGCTAGCGGCACCCTGTTGTGAGCCGACCCTGTGCGGCGCGCCCGCTGCGGAGGCGGCAGCAGCCTCAGCGACCAGCGATCCAGCAGGTCGCAACGTCGCAGAGTCTCCTGCCGCCTCCACAGCTATGACGTCTGTGCCCCGAGGCCCATGCCTTCGGCAAGTTCCGTAGTCGTACGATGCTCATCGTGGCGGAACCTGGCACGTCGGCGGCTGGCTCGGACGCTGGTGTTCGCATTGAGGTGTGCGACGTTGTCGACGATGCGTTGGTGGGGGCGTTCGCGCGGTTGCACCCGCAGCTGTCCAGCTCGCCGCCGCCTGATGCCGCGGCGCTGGAGCGCATCGTCGGTCATCCGGCGAACACGGTGCTCATCGCGCGAGACGGCGCCGGGGAGATTTTGGGCGCGATGATCCTCGTGCTCTTCCCGCTGGCCAGCGGTTTGCGGGCTTGGATCGAGGACGTTGTGGTGGACGAGTCGGCGCGGGGCCGCGGCATTGGTGCTGCGCTCAACCGGCGGGCCATCGAGATCGCCCGGCAGGCAGGCGCCCGCACGGTGGATCTGACCTCGCGACCCGACCGGGAGGCCGCCAACCGCCTTTACGCCCGGCTCGGCTTCAACCAGCGGAGCACCAACGTCTACCGACTCGACCTGTAAGTACGGTTTGAGCGCGAGCGTCGCGCCGCACCATCTTGAGGAGGCCCCAGAACCATGGATCCCGACAGCATCAACTTGGGTCTGTTCGTGTTGCGAGTGATCGTGGGCGTCACCCTGGCGCTCCACGGCATCGCCAAGTTCCGCGGCGGCATCCGCGGCGTCGGCAACTGGTTCGCCGCCGAAGGGCTGCGCCCGGGACTGCTCCACGCCTACCTGGCTGCCCTCACCGAGATCGGCGCCGGCATCGGCTTGGCGCTCGGGCTGCTGACACCCCTCAGCGCGATGGCCTTCATCGGCGTGATGACCACCGCCGGGTGGGTCGGCCACCGCAAGAATGGCTTCTTCATCATCCGTGAGGGCTGGGAGTACGTGTTCGTGCTGGCCGTGGCCGCCGCGGCCGTGGCGGCGACCGGTCCGGGCGACTGGTCGGTTGACAACGCGCTTGGCCTCGACTGGAGCGGGCCGGTCTGGTTCGTGATCGCCATCGCCGGCGGGCTGGTCTCCACGCTGTTGCTGCTGGCCGCGTTCTACCGGCCGAACGCTCCAGCGGAGCAGTGACCGCCTCGTTCCGCTTGCAACACTTCGCCGGATCCTCTCGCGCCCAGAGATCCGCGCAGCCGAGATCCCCGCAGTGAGATCGTCGTTGTGAGGCGCGAGCGATGAGGTGGGGGTTCTTCGGGCGGCTGGTCGGCTACAGCACGGTGTCGGCCGGCACCGTGGTGGTGACCCAGGCCGTGCTGGTGGTGGCCTATGCGGTGCTGGGGTGGCCGGCAGTCGCGGCCAACGTGGTGGCGGTATGCGTCGCCGCCGGGCCGGCCTACTACGCGAACCGGCGCTGGGTGTGGTCTCGCACCGACCGCCACTCGCTCACCGGTGAGATCCTGCCCTTCTGGGCCTACAGCCTCGCCGGGCTCGGCATATCGTCGCTGCTGGTAGCGCTGGCCGACCGGTGGTGGCAGTCGACCGTGGCCGTCTCGGCGGCAAACCTCATCGGCTTCGGCGTCTTGTGGGCCGGGAAGTTCATTCTGCTGGACCGGGTGCTGTTCGCTCGGCCCGAGGTCCCCGCCGGCGGCCGTCCCGATGCCCGCCGCGCGGCGGACGCCCCGGAAGCGTGATGAACCCCGAGCTGGCGGCGCTGGCCCGGCAGGTGAAGGGCTTCATGCCCCACGACGAAGGCCTGGCGCTGTACCGCGCCGCCGCCGAGGTCGCCTCGCTGGGACCGCTGGTGGAGATCGGCTCGTACTGCGGCAAGTCGGCGGTGTACCTGGGTGCTGCTGCCGCAACCGCTGGCGGCGTGCTGTTCACCATCGACCATCACCGTGGCTCAGAAGAGATGCAGGCCGGCTGGGAGCATCACGACCCTGGGCTGCTGGACGCCCGGACCGGTCGCATGGACTCGCTGCCGGTCCTGCGCCAGACCCTCATCGACGCCGGCCTCGACGACACCGTCGTGGCCATCGTGGGCGACTCGGTCACGGTCGCGGCGCACTGGTCGAGTGCGGCACTCGTGTTCATCGACGGCGGCCACGGGGAGGCGCCGGCCCACGCCGACTACGAGGCGTGGTCGCCGAGAGTGATGCCGGGTGGGCTGCTGGCCATCCACGACGTGTTCCCGGATCCCGCCGACGGCGGGCGGCCCCCCTATGAGATCTGGCTGCGGGCCCTCGACGACGGCTTCGCTGAACATGCAGCCGCCGGCAGCCTGCGCGTGCTGCGCAGATCCGTCAGCCGGTGACGCTGGCCGGCGCGACGCCGGTTGTCCGCGTTTTGTTCGGGCCGGTCGGGCCACGGCATCCGGCCTCCGGCCAGACCGGTCAGCCGCTCGGCGTCGTGATGAGTGCGCCCGCGGCGCTGCTGCGGCGGTCGAGCGCGTCGGCGGCCAGCAGCACGGCCGCGGCGGTGTAGCTGGAGCGCTCGCCGTCGGGAAAGGTCCGGGACTTGGGCACGACCCAGCCGGTGTAGTAGCTGCCGTCGTCATTGCGCATCGCAGATGTGGCCTCGACGAGCCGGCGGGCAGTGGCGGCGCTGCCGGACCGCAGGTAGGCGAGCGCGCACTCGCAGGTCTCCGCCGCGGTCACCCAGGACTGGTCGGCCACGCAGCGCACGCCTTGACTCAACAGAAACTTGGGTGCGCCTGCAGCGAGGTGAGACCGGGCCTGCGCGCCCGTCAGCGCGCCGCACAGCACCGGGTAGTACCAGTCCATGGCCCAGCGGTCCTTGGGCTCAAAGCCGTCGGGCCGGTGGCGGATCTGGTGTTCGGTGCGGGCCAGGGTGCGCGCCCATGCGGGGCGCTCGTGACCGGTCAGTTCGGCCAGCGCGAGACCGCAACGCAGGGACTGGACGATCGACGACGAACCCGTCAGCAGCGCGTATGGCCACGGCGTGCCGTTGGCGTGCACCGCCCAGGGGATGTGCCCGCTGGCAGTGCGCAGGCTCACCACGAAGTCGAGCGCCCGTGCCACCGTCGGCCACATCGCCTCGACGAAGCCCCGGTCGCCGGTGGCGAGCCAGTGGTGCCAGACGCCCACGGACACGTAGGCACAGCAGTTCGTGTCGACCTTGAAATCCTTGATGCCGAGTGCGGTGTAGTAGTTGTGCCAGCTGCCTGCGTCGTGCTGGTTCGCCTGCAGCCACTCGTATGCGTTTTCGGCCGCTCGGTGACGCCCTGCCGACGCGAGTGCCATGGCCGCCTCGACGTGATTCCACGGATCGGCGTGCCCGCCGTCGAACCAGAGGATGAGACCGTCGGGCTGCTGGCACGCCTCGATGGCATCTGCGGTGGTAGCGACCTCAGCGCCTGTCAGCAGCGGCGTGGTCTGTTCAACGGCCTGCGTTTGGCGGACACGTCCGCGGTCGGGTGCCGTGGCGAGCCCTGAGTGACCGTTCGGTCCGACGTCGGATTCCGCGGCGAATTCCGCGGGCGCGAACTCAGGCTGCATGTGCGGCTCCTACTGGTTGGGCGACCGGCTCGGCCGCCCGACTAGCCCGGGCTTTGTAGGCATACAGCACTGTCGACTTCGGCAGCACCGCGTTGAGCAAGCGGTCGAGCGTGCGCGTCACGGGCGTCGCCGCCGTCATGTCCCACACCAGCAGCCGGTGGTACGCCCGCACCAGCGGATGCTGGTCATTGCGCGGCCCGACCAGGCAGCGCAGCCACCAGTAGGGCGTGTGCAGGCCATGCGCGCCGTGACTGTCGGAGACGTACAGGCCGGCCGCCGCCATCTTCGCCCGCAGTTCGCCAGAGCTGTAGATGCGCACGTGTCCGTCGGGCACCGCGGGTGCGTGGTAGTCGGCCGACAGCGCCCAGCAGACCCGTTCGGCGGCTCGCGCCGGAACCGTCACCGCGATCGTGCCGCCGGGCCGCAGCACCCGTGCCAGCTCGGCGATGGCCCGCTCGTCGTCGACGATGTGCTCGAGCACTTCCGCGGCGATGATCCGGTCGAAGCTGGCGTCGGGGTACGGCAAGGCGGTGGCATCGGCCACGACCGCGTGGCCGAGCTGCTGGTCGCCCGGCGAGTCGATCTCGCCGGCATCGTCCATGGCCGCGAACATGCCGGTGACGGCGCGCAGCTCGTCGGCGTCACGGTCAGACGCCACGGTGACGCAGCCTCGCCGGGCGCTCTCGAAGGCGTGACGGCCCGCGCCGCAGCCCAGGTCCAGCACCCGGTCGCCGCGAACAGCGCCGAGACGCTCGTAGTCGACAGTGAGCATCAGCGCCGACTCAGCCTCCGGATCGGCGACCTGCGCGGCGGCCGCGCTGGGGCCCCGGCCAGCAGCGCACGGTATTGCTCGACGGTCTTGCGGGCCGTAGCGGCCCACGAGTAGTTCGCTGCCACCCGCGCCCGTCCTGCCGCTCCCACGGTGGCACGCAGATCGGGCTGAGCGAGCGCCCAGCGCATGCGTGCCGCAAGCGCCTCCGAGTCGCCAGGCGGCACCTGCAGGCAGGTCTCGCCGTCGGCGCCGGTGACCTCGGGCAGCGCGCCCCCGGTAGTCGCCACCAGCGGCACCCCGCAGGACATCGCCTCGACGGCGGGCAGCGAGAAGCCCTCGTACAGCGACGGCACCACGGCGAGCTGCGCCTCGTTGTAGAGCTCCACGATGCGCTCGTCGGGCACGCCGCTCACGAACTCGACGCTGCCGGCCAGGTCGAGCCGATCGATGAGCCGGCTCGCCGCCGAGCCGTCCTTTGGCCGCCCGATCACCACGAGGTGCAGCGAGGGGTCTTCGGTGCGCAGCTTGGCCAGCGCTTCGAGCAGGTATGCGAGGCCCTTCATGGCCACGTCGGCGCTGGCAGTGGTCATGAGCCGGCCCGGCACCGGCACTACGTCGGGCAGGGGTCGGAACTGGGCCGGATCGACGCCCACCGTCACGACCCTCAGGCGGGCGGGATCGACGCCGAGGTCGGTCACGATGTCGTCGAAGCTGTTGGTGGACACGGTCACGATCCGGTCGAGGCGCCGCGCCACCCGGTTCTGCATGCGGGTGAAGGCGTAGAAGCGCCGCATGGCGAGGCGCTTGCCGCGGTTCGGTGCATGGGCGATCTCGAGCCGCCGGTCGACCGTGATCGGATGATGGATCGTGCCGAGCGTGGGCACGCCGGCCCGCCGCAGCCAGTCGATGCCATAGCCGAGGCACTGGTTGTCATGCACCAGGTCGAAGTCGTCGAGCCGGCTGCGCAGTGCCCGGAACGCTCGCAGGCTGAACGTCAGCGGCTCGGCGAACGAGGCTGTGCAGGTGATGAGCCACTCCAGCACGTCGATGGGCGAGCGGAACTCGGCCAGCTTGGGCACCCGGAACGGGTCGGGCATGCGGTACAGGTCCAGGCTGGGCAGTTCGGTCAGCTTGATGCCCGGGTCGAGGTGTGGGTAGGGCGGCCCACTGAACACCTCGACGCTGTGGCCGAGGGCTGACAGCTCACGTGCCAGGTGGCGCACGTAGATGCCCTGGCCGCCGACCCAGGGATGGCCGCGGTAGGTCAGCAGTGCGATGCGCAACGGCGGCCCGCTGTCAGCCGGCTCGTCGTCGGACTGCATGTCTGCCGGCCCGGTGTCGGGACCCATCGCAGCCTCCGTCGGAAAGCGAGAACCCGGCAGGCGCCGTCCCGGCAGAACCGGATTGAGCGGGCGAGCTCGTCAAGGTCGCGTGAGGCTACTTGCCAACCTGCCGAGGCCGATCTGGACGCCCGGACGGGAGCGGAGTATCCCGACCCGGTGCCGGTACCGTTCGCAGCGCATGGCTGACACACCTGAGGGCGCTGCGGCGCCGGCTGCAACGCTGCCGGCGGATCATCCGATCCACCGGTTGGGCGACAGCCTGTACCTGCGGGCGGCCCGCTGTCGGCGGACCGAGCAGGTGCCGGTGTGGTTCCAGCGCCAGGCGGGGCGCTCGCTGCCCGAGTACCGGGCGCTGCGAGGGCAGGGCAGCATTCTCGACGCCATCGCCGATCCGGCCACTGCCGCTGAGATCACCTTGCAGCCGGTGCGCCGCTACGGGGTCGATGCGGCCGTGCTGTTCTCCGACATCGTGGTGCCGGCCGCCGCAGTCGGCTTCGGGATCGACGTGGTGCCCGGAGTGGGGCCGGTGGCCGGCCAGCCGCTGCGCAGCCGCGCTGATCTGGATCGGCTGCCGGAGCTTGACGCCGAGGCGCACACCCCCTACGTGCTCGACACCGTCCGGCTGCTGGCCGCTGAGCTCGACGTGCCGCTCGTCGGGTTCGCCGGGGCGCCGTTCACGGTGGCGAGCTACCTGGTCGAAGGCGCACCTTCCCGCCAGCACCTGCGGACCAAGTCGCTCATGTACACCGACACGGCGCTGTGGCACGACCTCATGGAACGGCTGGCGTCCATTGCCGTGGCCTCGATGCGATCACAGGTGCTGGCCGGCGCCAGCGCCGTGCAGCTGTTCGACTCGTGGGCGGGCACGCTGTCGCCCGCCGACTATGCGGCATTTGTGGCGCCCCACAGCAAGCGGGTCTTCGACGAGCTGGCCGACTTGGGCGTGCCCCGGGCGCACTTCGGCGTGGGCACCGGCGAGCTGCTCGATCAGATGGCCGGGGTGGGCGCCGACGTGGTGGGCGTGGACTGGCGGGTGCCGCTCGAGGTGGCTCGCCAGCGGGTCGGGCCGGGCGTCGCGCTGCAGGGCAACCTCGACCCGGCCCTGTGCGTGGCGGGATGGGATGCCGTGCGCCCCGCCGCCGACCGCATCCTGGCCGCAGGCACGACCGAGCACGGCTACATCTTCAACCTGGGCCACGGCGTGCTGCCCGAGACTGACCCCACCGTGCTTGAACGGCTGACCGACCATGTGCACGCGTACCGGCGCCCGCTGCCCAAGCAACCCGACTGAGCGGGCGGTGGCCTGCATCGTGGCACCCCGTAGCCGTGGTGACCTGTCGGCATGACAACTCAGCGGGTTGTTGTGGTCGGCGGCGGCATCGCCGGGCTGACTGCTGCATACCGCCTGCTGCACCCTGCCGACGCGGGGGCCGAGGTGCCCCGTGTGGTGCTGATCGACAGCGCCGAGCGCCTGGGCGGCAAGATCCTCTCGACGCCGTTCGAAGGGCGGTTCGTGGACGAAGGTGCCGACGCCTTCTTGCTGCGGGTTCCGTGGGCGATCGAGCTGTGCGACGAGCTGGGCATCTCGGCCGAGCGCATCTCGCCGGCGGTCGGCGGGGCCTCGGTGGCCCATCCGGCCGCACGCGGCACACAGCTCACGCCCCTGCCTGATGGCCTCGTGGGCGGGGTGCCGACCCGGCTCGGACCGCTGTTGCGTTCGCCGCTGCTGGGCCGGGCGGACACGCTGCGTGCCGCGGCCGACTACGTCCTGCCTCGCTGGTTCACGATCACACGCCCGCTCGGGCCGGACGGGATTGACGTCGTGACCGAGGGCGAGAGGGACGAACTGGGCTCCTGGCTCAGCTCCGCCAGCGTGGGCGACATCGTGCGCGCCCGGCTGGGAGCGGCGGTGGCGGCGCAGGTGGTGGATCCGCTGCTCGGCAGCATCAGCGCGGGGGACATCAACCGGCTGGACGCCGCGACCTCTGCGCCGATCCTCGGCCAGGCGCTGGAGCGCAGCCGCTCGCTCATGCGGGGACTGCGCCAGATGCAGCCGGCGCCTGCCGCAGACGGCGCCGCACCAGCACCGATCTTCGGCAGCTTCGATGTCGGGATGGGCCGGCTGGTCCAGGCGCTGACAGAGCGGTTGGACGGGTGCATCTTGCGGCTCGGCACACCGGTGGAGGCCATCCGCCATCCCGCCACACGGTTCGCCGTGGACACCGGTTCCGAGGTGCATGACGCAGATGCCGTCGTCATCGCGGCACCCGCCCATGCGGCGGCGCAGATGCTGCCGGCCGCACCGCACGCTGCGGCAGCGCTCGGGCTCATCAAGTACGCGTCGGTCGCGGTGGTGACGCTCAGCGTGCGCGCCGATGCCATCGAAGCACCCAACGAAGCCGGCTTCCTGGTCACCCGCAACGTCGGCTGGCTCACGACGGCCTGCAGCTACGGCTCGGCCAAGTGGCCCAACTGGTGCGGCGTCGGCAGCAATCCGAACATCGTGCTGCGGGTGTCGGTGGGCCGGGACGACGATGACCGCCACACGCGCCTCGACGATGCCGAGTTGCGCGACACCGTTCTCGCCGAGCTGTCGAGCCTGCCGCCGCTGCGGGGCCTGAGCGACCCTGACGCGGTCGCCGAGTGGCGGGTCTCGCGCTGGCTCCATTCGCTGCCGCAGTACCGGCCCGGACACGGTCATCTCGTCGACCGGGTCGAAGAGGCGCTGGCTCGCGAGATGCCTGGTGTGTTCGTGACCGGGGCTGCGTACCGGGGTCTCGGCATCCCCGCGTGCATCCGGCAGGGCAATGAGGCGGCCGAGAAGGCCAGAGCGCACCTCGCCTCAGCAAGCACCCCCGCTTCGCCGTGAACCGGTTGCTTCGCGACGGCCTTGCGCTCGTGCTGGGCGCGCTCACCATGCTGTCGCTGCCGCCATGGGGGCTGTGGCCGCTCGGCCCGGTCGGGCTCGGCCTGTGGCTGCGTTTCTGCAACCGGGGAGCGCAGCGCTGGCGTGACCGGCTTGAGGTGGCCGCCGCATTCTGGCTGGGTGCGTACGTGCTCGGGCTGTTCTGGATGACCGAGCTGACCGTGCCGGGATGGATTGCGGCGGTGCCGGTCGAGACGCTGATCATGGCGCTGCCGCTCTCGCTCGTCCCCGCAGGCGGCCGATGGCGAGCTCTGGGCGTGCCCGCCGCGCTGGTGCTGGGCGAGGCGGTGCGCTGGCAGCTGCCCTTCGGCGGCGTGCCCATGTCGAACCTCGCACTCGGGCAGGTCGACGGTCCCTGGCTGGGCGCGGCCGTGCTTGCCGGTCCGCTCGGAATGGTGGCACTCGTCGGCGTCGGGGCCGTCATCATCGAACGCCTCTGCGCACGCGAATGGTGCGCGGTCTCCTGGCCGGCGGTGGCTGCCATCGGCATTCCGATCGCGGCGCTGGCCGTGCCGGACACGACCGTCGACGCCACCATCACCGCAGCGGTGGTGCAGGCCGGCGGCGAACTGGGCACCAACGTCGACACGCCGCAGCGCAGCGTGCGGCTGCGGCACCTCGACACCACCAATGCCTGGCAGGGCAGCGCCGATCTCATGGTGTGGAGCGAGAGCAGCACGTCTGCCGACGGCCCGCTGGAGGCCTCCGACAACCTGGTTGAGCTGGAGGCGCTGGCCGGGTGGCGCGACACGGTCCTGATCGCCAACTTCTACGAGCGGGCAGTTGACGCCGAGCGCTTTCGCAACGCCACGGTCGCCATCGATCCCGCCACGGGTCTCGCCGACCGCTACGACAAGGCCCACCTGGTGCCCTTCGGCGAATACGTGCCGCTGCGCAGCGTGGTGGAACCGTTCGCCGACCTGTCGCTGATCGCCCGCGAAGCCATCGCCGGCGAGGGTCCTGGCGTGCTGTCGACCTCGCTGGGCGACCTCGCCGTCGTCACCTCCTATGAGGTGTACTTCAGCGACCTCGTGCGCGACGGGGTCCGGGCGGGAGGCCGCATCGTCGCGAATCCCACGCTGGCGTCGTCGTACAGCACATCGGTGGTGCCTTCTCAATCGCTCGCCAGCGCCCGGCTGCGGGCGGTCGAGACCGGGCGCTGGGTTCTGCAGGCGTCCACCACCGGCTACAGCGCCATCGTGTCGCCCGACGGCGAGGTCACTCACCGCAGCGAGCTGCGCGAATCCATCGTGCTGGCCGGAGATGCGGAGCTTCGATCCGGTTCGACTCCCGCTGTGGCGCTGGGCTCCTGGCCGCTGATCGTGGCTGCGGCTCTGGTACTCGCGTGGTGCGTTTCGCCGGTCGGCACGCGCAGCAACCGTGCGGAGGGGTGACGAGCCGCGAGTAGCCTTGATCAGCCTCAAAAGCGGTGACGAGCCAAGCGTGAGCCATCCCGAAATCCAGGCAGAACAAGCTCATATCGACCGTGCGTACGCGTTGCTGGAGTCGTCCCGGCAGCGGGCGACGCGGCTGCGCGACATGGTTGAGGTGGGTCGAGGCGGCACACGGCAGGCCCGCTTCGAACGCGACGTGATCGAAGATGCCGTGGCCGGGCGCCTGAGCCAGCTGGAGCTCGGCTCGTCGTCGCTGGTGTTCGGCCGCATCGACCGGTCCGCGCGGCCGAACGGCGGCGCTGACAAGTTCGACGGCAGCCCTGATGGCAATGGCGCAAGCGAGACCTTCTACATCGGCAGGCTTGCGGTGGCCGACGAGCGCCAGGAGCCGGTGGTGGTGGACTGGCGGGCCCCGGTCGCCGAGCCGTTCTTCCGGGCCACCGGTGGCGACCCGCTCGGCCTGCTGCGCCGGCGGCACTTCGTGTGCCGCGGCCGCGTCCTTGCCGACCTCGAAGACGAGTTCTTCGACCTTGATGCGCTCGACTGCGAGAGCGGCGGCCATCGCTCCCGGCTGAGCGCTCACGGGGCGCTGTACGCCGCGCTCGAACAGCGCCGCGACGGCCAGCTGCGCCAGGTGGTGGCCACGATCCAGGCCGAGCAGGACGAGATCATCCGCAGCCCGCGCAAGGGCATCCTGGTCACACAAGGCGGCCCCGGCACCGGCAAGACCATCGTGGCGCTGCACCGCGCCGCCTACCTGCTGTACACGTACCGGTTCCCGCTGGCCGGGCAGGGCGTGCTCGTGGTGGGGCCCAACCGGCTCTTCCTGCGCTACGTGGAACGGGTGCTGCCCAGCCTGGGCGAGGCGGGCGTGCACCTGTTCGTGCTGGCCGACCTGTTCAACGAGATCTTCCCCGAGGTGCGGGTGCGCCTGGCCGACGCGCCCGACGTGGCGCGCATCAAGGGTGATGTCCGCATGTCGCAGGTGGTGAAGAACGCTGTGCGCGACCGGCAGCGCCCGCTTCGCAGCGATCTGCGCCTCGAGTTCGGCCTGGGGTACGTCACGCTGGCGGCGAGCACGTCGCGGGCCATCGTGGCCGAGGCTCGCCGCCGCTTCCGCCATCACAACGCCGGCCGGGCATATGTGGAACAGGCGGCCTATGCAGCCATGTCGGCGTCGCACCGCCGCCGCCCCGACCCGTCCAAGCTGCGCGAACGGTTCTCCCGTCACCCCGATGTGATGGAGGCGTTCGAGCGCATGTGGCCGCTGCTGACCCCTGCGCAACTGCTGCGCGACCTCTACGGCTCGCGTGCGCTGTTGCGGTCGGCGGCCGACGGGGTGCTGGCCGATGCCGAAACCGAGCAGCTGTACCGCCCCCGGGGCGACGGCGAGGCCGACTACGAGTGGAGCGACGCCGATGTGCCCATGCTCGACGAGGCCTATTCCGTGCTCGGGCCCCGGTCGCGCTCGCGCAAGCGCCGCAGCGACACCGAGATGCGCACCTACGGCCACATCGTGGTGGACGAATGCCAGGACCAGCCGCCGATGGCGCTGCGGATGATCGCCCGGCGGTCGCTGAACGGCTCGATGACGCTGGTGGGCGACGTTGCCCAGGCCACGTCTGCGCATGCGCCGTCGAGCTGGCACGAGATTCTGGCCCACCTGCCGTCGGGACCCGTTGCGCCACGGCTGTCCGAGCTCACGCTCAGCTACCGGATCCCCCAGCCCAGCCTCGAGCTGGCCAACCAGGTGCTCGCTGCCGCCGCACCCGGCCTGGCACCGCCCGCTGCGGTGCGCATCGACGGCTCGCCGCCCCGTTTCGTGACAGCGTCCGGCGGTGTGGCGCAGGCGGTGCTGGACACGGTGGTGTTTGAGGCGGCCGAGCTGGACGGCGGGAGCATGCTGGTGGTGTCGCCCGCCGAGTACATGGACGGCATTGCCGAGCTGCTCGCTGCTGCCGGCGTCGACTTCGGCCGCGCCACCGCGGCGAGCCGCAACGCCACTGGAGCGCTGCATCCGCATGTGACCCTGGCGCCGGTGCGGCTGTGCAAGGGGCTGGAAACCGACGGCGTGGTGGTAGTGGAGCCGGCTGCGATGATCGACGAGGAGCCGCAGGGCTTACGGGCGCTGTACGTGGCGCTGACCCGCGCCACCAAGCGTGTTGCGGTGGTGTCGTCGCGGCCGCTGCCCGAACCGCTCCATTCGGCTGCTGCGTCATGCGACGCCGGGGCGTGCAACACTGGCCGCATTGCCGCAAACGCCGCTGCGGCAGAGGCGAGCTCGGGAGATTCACATGGCTGATGTCACGGTGACAGTGCTGGACAATGGACCGCTGCTGGTGCGTGGTCCGTGCCAGGTATCGGACCACGAGGGGAACACGCTGTCTGAGGGCGATGCGGTTGTTGCGCTTTGTCGGTGTGGTGAGTCGAATACCAAGCCGATGTGCGATGGCAGCCACAACCAGGGGTTCGACGGGACATTGAACCCGCCTAGCTAGCGGGCGTTCCTGCGCGCGACCGCTGCGGAGGCGGCAGGCGCCTCAGCGACCAGCGATCCGGCAGGTCGCAACGTCGCCGATTCTCCTGCCGCCTCCGCAGCTATGGCGTCCGTTTCTTTGCGGGCGGTGTGTGCGACGCCGCGGCGGTAGAACCTTGGCGTCTGTGCCTTTCTGGGCGGTTGGTGTGACACCGGGGCGGTAGTAATGGCGCTGGATGGCTGGCGCTATTGCTGATAACGGTGCTTCTGGCCGGATGCACCCGGCGCTGGGTGCTTTTTCCGCGCCTACGGGGGAGTGGTTTGCTTCTACTTTTGCTGCTCCTACTGAGTGTCAGGTTTCTGGGTGGGAGAGCATTTCTGCGGGGCGGCATTGTCTGATTGCTGCTCCTACTGGGTCGGGCAAGACGCTTGCCGCGTTCTTGTGGGCGATCGACCGGGTGATGAGCGAGCCGGAGCCGGCGCGTGCGGAGCGCACCCGGGTGCTGTACCTGTCGCCGCTGCGGGCGCTGGCCGTCGATGTCGACAAGAACCTGCGGGCGCCGCTGGCCGGCATCAGCCTGGCCGCCGAACGGCTGGGTGTCGACGTGCATATGCCGACGGTGGGGGTGCGCACGGGCGACACCAGCGCTGCTGAACGCCGGCGGCTGGTCACCCGGCCGCCCGACATTGCGATCACCACGCCGGAGTCGCTGTACCTCATGCTGACGTCGCAGGCGCGCGAGACGCTGCGGTGGGTGCGGTGGGTGATCGTCGACGAGATCCACTCGGTTGCGGCCACCAAGCGGGGCACGCACCTGGCGCTGTCGCTGGAGCGGCTGTGCGAGTTGACGGCTGAGCCTCCGCAGCGGATCGGGTTGTCGGCCACGCAGCGACCGCTGTCGGAGGTTGCCCGCTTCCTGGGCGGCAGCGATCCCGAGCAGCCGGCGTCTCGGCATGTCGAGATCACCGATGCCGGGATGACCAAGCAGCTTGACGTGGAGGTCATCGTCGGCGTGTCCGACATGGGCGATCTGGCGGCTGCCAGTGCCGGCGCTACGCCCAATGGCGCAGTGCGTGTCGATCATGATGACGACTTCGCCGCGCCGGTGGCGGTGGCGGTGGCGCCATCAGACACGGTCGTGCCGGCAGCTCAGGCCGACCCAGCGCCGAACGAAGCGGTGCCTCCTCAGACTGCGCCCCCAGAGACGCTGACCCAGCCGGACGCGACGGCGCCGCAGACGCACTCCAACAGCATCTGGCCGGCGATTCATCCCCGGCTGCTGGAGCTTGTCTACGCGCACCGCTCCACCATCATCTTCACGAATGCGCGCCGGCTTGCCGAGCGGCTGGCCACCCGGCTGAACGAGCTGCATCTGGAGGGGCTCAACCGGGCTGCCGAAGCCGAGGGCACCTCGCCGCCGGAGGGTGCCGAGCTGGTGCGGGCGCATCACGGCTCGCTCAGCCGCGAGCAGCGACTGGGAATCGAGGACGATCTCAAGGCGGGCCGCGTGCGCGCCATCGTGGCCACCTCGTCATTGGAGCTGGGCATCGACATGGGCGCGGTCGACCTGGTGGTGCAGGTGGCGTCGCCCCCGTCGGTGGCCGCAGGCATGCAGCGCATCGGGCGGGCCGGGCACCAGGTGGGCGAGCCCAGCGTCGGCAAGATCTTTCCGCGCCACCGGGGCGATCTGGTCGAGGCAGCGGTGGTGGCGCAGCGCATGGGCACCGGCGAGATCGAGTCGATCCGCTACCCCCGTCAGCCGCTCGACGTGCTGGCCCAGCAGATCGTGGCCATGGTGGCGGTCGACGACTGGTCGGTGCCCGACCTGCTGGCGGTCATCCGGCGGGCCGCGCCCTACGAGCAGCTCAGCGAGGAGGTGTTCAGCTCGGTGCTCGATCTGCTGGCGGGCCGCTACCCGTCCGAGGAGTTCCGCGAGCTGCGGCCGCGGATCGTGTGGGACCGCACCACCGGGATGCTGCGGGCTCGCCAGGGCGCGGGCCGACTGGCGGTCACCAACGCCGGCACGATTCCCGACCGGGGCCTCTACGCAGTGTTCACCACCGACGGGTCGCGTGTGGGCGAGCTGGACGAGGAGATGGTGTACGAGGCCCGGGTGGGCGAGACGTTCCTGCTGGGAGCGTCGACGTGGCGGATCGCCGAGATCACCTTCGACCGGGTGGTGGTCACGCCGGCGCCGGGCGAGCCCGGAAAGATGCCGTTCTGGCACGGCGACAGGCCCGGCCGGCCGCTGGAGCTGGGCCGGGCGGTGGGAGCGTTCATCCGCACGATCGGTGACGAGCTGCCGGCAGATCTTGAGTCCCACCTGATGCAACTCGACGCCGAGGCCGAGCGCGCTGCTGTCATGGCCCGGCGCGGCGACGTGGATCCGGCAGGCCAGCCGTCATCGGAGACGGGCGGCGCAGCAGCGCCGCCGCGCCGGGCCTCGAAGGCAGCGGAGCCGACCGCTCGGCTCGTCGAACAGCTGCAGCGTGAGAACTGCCTCGATCGCTCGGCCGCGGTCAACGTGCTGCGCTACTTGGACGCGCAGCGGGCGGCGACCGGTGCGGTGCCCGACGACCGCACGATCGTGGTGGAGCGCTTCCGCGACGAGATCGGCGACTGGCGCATCTGCATCCTCACGCCATTCGGCGCCCGGGTGCATGCCCCGTGGGGGATCGCGCTGCAGGCCAAGCTCGCCGAGCAGGCCGCTGGCAGCCGGGAAGTCAACGGCATGGGCGGCGTCGAGCTGCTGTGGAGCGACGACGGGATCGTGCTGCGGCTGCCCGATGTCTGGTTGCCCGACGACCATGACGGCGCTGCCCCCAATGGGTCCGCGTGGGACTCGCCGGGTGCCGGCGGTACGCCCGTGCTGGATGCGACGGACTTGGCGCTCGATCCCGACGAGGTGCGCGACGCCATCGTGAGTCATCTGCCCTCGACGGCCCTGTTCGCGTCGCGCTTCCGGGAGGTGGCGGGCCGGGCGCTGCTGCTGCCTCGCCGCCGGCCCGGCGAGCGGGTGCCGCTGTGGCAGCAGCGCCAGCGCTCGGCCGGGCTGCTGGAGGTAGCGGCCAAATACCCGAGCTTCCCGATGCTGCTCGAGACGTCGCGAGAATGCCTGCAGGAAGTGTTCGACGTGCCGGCGCTGACCGAGGTGCTGTCTGACATCCGGTCGCGCAAGATCCGCATGGTCACGGTCGACACCGACGGTGCCTCGCCGATGGCACAGAGCCTGCTGTTCGACTGGATCTCGGTGTTCATGTACGGCGGCGACGCGCCGCTGGCCGAACGGCGGGCCGCTGCCCTGGCGCTCGACCGCGACCTGCTGGCCGATCTGCTCGGCGCCGAGGAGCTGCGGGAGTTGCTCGATGCGGAGGTGCTCGCCACGCTCGAGCTGGAGCTGCAGCGGTTGGCCGACGGACGCCGGGCTCGCAGCGCAGACGAGCTCGCCGACATCCTCAGCCGAGTCGGCGACCTCACCGCGCTGGAGATCGAGCACCGCTGCGAGCCGAGTGCGCCGGGCGAAGGCTGGCTGGCTGAGCTGGTGGCCGAGCGTCGTGCTGTTGAGCTGCGGGTGGCGGGCGAGACCCGGTATGTGGCGGTGGAGGACGCCGCGCGGTACCGGGATGCGCTGGGGTGCGCATTGCCCGTGGGCCTGCCCGCGGCGCTGACTGTCGACGTGCTGACGCCGGGTGCCGATCCGCTCGACGAGCTCGTGGCCCGCTTCGCATCCACGCATGTGCCGTTCGAAGCCGATGCGGTTGCCGAGCGGTTGGGCATTGCGGTTGTGCGCGTCACGGCTGCGCTCAATCGGCTCGAGACAGCCAAACGGGTGACCCGGGGAGCGTTCCGGCCCGACGGCACCAGCACCGAATGGTGCGACACGTCGGTGCTGCGAACCGTGCGAAGACGCTCGCTGGCACGGCTGCGCCGCGAGGTGGAGCCGGTGCCGCCCGAGGCATACGCGCGCTTCCTGGCGGCGTGGCACAGCATCGACCGGCCGCGACGGGGCGCCGATGCGCTCGCCGATGCCATCACGCAGCTCGCTGGTGCGCCTGTGGCCGCCTCGATCCTCGAGACCGATGTGCTGCCGGCGCGCGTCGCGCGCTACAGCAGTGCCGACCTGGATGCACTGCTGGCGAGCGGCGAGTTGGTGTGGATCGGTGCGGGATCACTCGGCCCCAACGACGGCCGCATCCGTCTCTACTGGCGCGACGAAATCGCCACCTTGGCACCGCCAACCGATGACGAGCCCGACGACCCGGTGTCAGCAGCAGTGCTCGCTCACCTCAGCGAACACGGTGCCGCCTTCTGGCCCGACCTGCTCAGTGCAGCCCACGCCGCCACCGCCGACAGCAGTCAGCAGGGTGACAGTGCGGCACTCCCCGCTGAGTCGACAGATGGTGCACCCGATGGGCGAGCGCTCGCACCGAAGTCCGCCGCCTCGGCACGGCCCACGGATCTGGCGAACCTGTCCGAGCGGGTGCTGACTGCGTTGTGGGACTTGGTGTGGGCAGGGCTGGTCACCAACGACACGCTGGCGCCGCTGCGAGCGCTCGGCCCGCGTCGCAGCGGCCGAAGCAAGTCAAGCGGCCGATCCGCTGGCGCTGGCCGAGCTACAGGCGCCCGGCAGGGTGCACGCCGGGGCCGGTCAGGCGTTTTGACCCGTTCGGGCCCGGCCCGTCGACGGCCCGGCCGCCTGCGCTCGGGCGGGCCGCCGAGCGCGGCGGGCCGCTGGTCGCTGACCTCGTTGCTGCGCGAGCCCGCGCCGTCTCCCACCGAGCGTGCGCACGGCGGCGCGCAAGCGCTGCTGGAGCGGCATGGCATCGTCACCCGCCCCGGCGTGCTGGCCGAGGGCCATCCGGGGGGCTTCGCAGCGGCCTACGGCATCCTGCGGGCGCTCGAAGAACGCGGCAGCGTGCGGCGCGGCCATTTCGTGGAGGGTCTCGGCGCGGCACAGTTCGCCACCGCCGCAGCGGTCGAGCGCCTGCGGGACTACCGCGAGAGCTCGGACGAGGTCGTGGTGCTCGGCGCGGCCGACCCGGCCCAGCCCTACGGCGCCGCACTGAGTTGGCCGCCCAGCGAGGGCCGCCCCAGCCGCACGGCCGGCGCGCACGTGGTGCTGGCTGACGGCGCGCCGCTCGTGGCGCTGGACCGCGGCGGGCGCACCCTGCACACCTTCGAGCACGCAGCAGTCGATCTGCGCTGGATCGACGCACTGCGTCGAGCACTCGCCGACGGCCGTCTTGCCAAGGTCGAGCTGGCCCGCATCGACGCTGGCCCTGCAGCCGAGCACCCGATCCACGACGCACTGATCGAGCATGGCTTCACCGCCGGATACCGAGGTCCCACGCTGCGAACCTGAGAAAAACCTGAACATGGGCGGGAGGACGGTGTGCGTAGAGTTGCGCGCTGGTCTGCAACCTCTCCGGGAGGCTTCATGTCTGTCGCGGCTCCACCCACGCATGCAGCGGCGAGAGCCGTCGCCGCCACGAAGATCTACGGCTCAGGCGACACTGCGGTGCGCGCGCTCGACGCCATCAACGTCACGTTCGAGCGAGGCCAGTTCACCGCCATCATGGGACCATCGGGCTCGGGCAAGTCCACCCTCATGCACTGCATGGCAGGGCTCGACCGGGTGACCGAAGGGCAGGTGCTCATCGGCGAGATCGACCTGTCCACCCTGTCCGAACGAGACCTCACACTGCTGCGCCGCGACAACGTGGGGTTCGTGTTCCAGGCGTTCAACCTCGTCCCCACGCTGACCGCCATCGAGAACATCATGCTGCCGATGGACCTTGCTGGCAGCCAAGGCGACACTGACTGGGTCGACGAGGTGGTCAGCGCCACCGGGCTGGCCGACCGCCTCAAGCACCGGCCCAGCGAGCTGTCGGGCGGCCAGCAGCAGCGCGTGGCGGTGGCACGGGCGCTGGCCGGCCAGCCGCAGGTGATCTTCGCCGATGAGCCCACCGGCAACGTCGATCTCAACACGGGCGCCGAGATCCTGGGCTTCATGCGCAACGCCGTGGACGAGATGGGGCAGACCATCGTGATGGTGACGCA
The DNA here is from genome assembly GCF_965219595.1 of Candidatus Poriferisodalis sp. Taxonomy (NCBI): domain Bacteria; kingdom Bacillati; phylum Actinomycetota; class Acidimicrobiia; order Acidimicrobiales; family Candidatus Poriferisodalaceae; genus Candidatus Poriferisodalis; species Candidatus Poriferisodalis sp. Next base: position 829,661 of record NZ_OZ244781.1, on the reverse strand, counting down.
CGACGCAGTCGCGGCCTCATACGCCGATCGGGTGGTGTTCCTCGTGGACGGCAAGATCGTCGACGAGCTCGTCGACCCCACACCCGAGCGCATCCGCGCCCACATGAACCAGCTCGGCGCTTGATACATGCTGCGACTCGGCATCAAATCGCTGCTCGCGCACAAAGTCCGCTTTGCGCTGACCGCGAGCACCATCGTGATCGGCGTGGCCTTCGTGGTGGCGTCGTTCGTGACGGCCGATTCGCTGCGCTCGGGCTTCGACCAGCTCGCTGAGGACATCAACACCGGCACCGACTACACGGTGCGCGGCGAGCTGCCGTTCGGCGAGATCACCGAAGCCGTGGCACCAGCCGTATCCGCCGACCTCGTCGACGACATTGCCGCAGTGGACGGCGTGGAGATCGCCAAGGGCGGCCTGTTCGTCAACGGCGTGATCCCGGTGGACGGCAACGGCGAAGCCGTCACCACGTTCGGGCCGCCGGTGGCGGGCACCAACTGGCTCGAAGACGAGTCGCTGTCGCAGTTCTACCTGATGGAGGGCCGCTGGCCCGTCGGCATCGGCGAGTTCGCCATCGACATCACCACCTTCGAAGACGACGGCTACGACTTCGAGCTGGGCGGCACGTACCAGGTGGTCACGCCCACCGGTCCGCGTGAGTTCACCCTGACCGGCGTGGCGCAGTTCGGCTTCCCCGAGAACGCCGGCGTTGGCGCCATCTTCTCGCTGTTCGACACGGCGACAGCCCAAGAGATTCTGGGCTTCCCCGGCGAGTTCACCGTGATCAGCGTGCGGGCCGAAGCAGGGGCCGACATCGCCGAGCTGCAGACCCGCATCGAAGCCGTGCTGCCCGACGGCGTCGAGGTGATCACCGCAGCCGACTCCGAAGAGGAGTTCAGCGACGCCACCGAGACCTTCATCGGGCCGTTCCAGACGATCCTGCTGGTGTTCGCGTTCATCGTGCTGTTCGTGAGCACGTTCATCATCTCCAACACGTTCAACATCGTGCTGGGTCAGCGGGTGCGGGAGCTCTCGCTGCTGCGAGCCGTGGGTGCCACGCCCGGGCAGGTGCGCATGTCGGTGCTGACCGAGTCGGCGATCATCGGCGCAGTCGCCTCGGTGGCCGGGCTCGGTCTGGGCATGTTGGGCGCATTGGGTCTGAAAGCCCTGCTGAACTTCTTCGGGGCGTCGCTGCCTGACGGTCCGTTGCCCCTGGTGCCGCGCACCGTGCTGTGGGCCGTGGTGGTGGGTGTGGGTTTCACCGTGCTGGCGTCGCTGGTGCCGGCCATCAAGGCCTCGCGCATCTCGCCGGTGGCGGGCCTGGCCGAGGGCACGAGCAGCGACGAGGGTGCCAGCCTCGGCTGGCCCCGGTTGGCAAGCGGCGGTGTGCTGCTGGCCATCGGCCTGGTGGCGACTGGCCTCGGCCTGTTCGGCGACTTCGACGGCGCGACGCCGCAGCTCAGCACGCTCGGCGCCGGTGCCGCGGTCACCTTCGTGGCAGTCTCCGTGCTGAGCCCGCTGGTGTCGCGGGCAGTGGTGTCGCTGCTGGCGCGGCCGCTGGAGTGGATGATGCCGATCTCGGGCCGGTTGGCCCGTGCCAACGCCGCTCGCAACCCGCGGCGCACCTCCGCCACGGCGGTGGCGCTCACGATCGGCCTGGCGCTGGTGACCATGGTGTCGATCGTGGGGCAGTCGCTCAAGGTGTCCTTCGGCGACCGCCTGGCCAACGCATTCACTGCCGACTTCATCGTGACCGCCGACACGCAGGCCGGGCTGCCGAAGACGCTCAGCTCCGACATCCGCGCCGCCGGCATCGGCACTCCGGTGGGATTCGATCTCGACCTCGTGCAGATCGACATCGGCGACTCACAGGTGGAGACCCAGCTGACCGCGGCCCGCGTCAGCGACTTGGAAGCGGTGATCAACATCGATGTGATCGAGGGCAGCTTGGACGGCTTCGATCCCCAGACCGGATTGCTGATACAGAGCGACGTAGCCGCAGATGACAACCTCGGGCTCGGCGACACCGTCGAACTGACTTTCGTCAGCGGAGACCGTGCCACGGTCAGCGTCGCGGCCATCTTCGACGGCAACGGGTTCTGGAGCAGCTGGTTCATCGACAGCGCGTTGTATGACCAGTTCGCGACGACCGCGTTCGACGACGTCGTGATGGTGCAGTCGGCTATCGACGACCCCGAGGCCGCCCGCGCGGCCATCGACGACGTGCTGGACAGCTACCCGCAAGCTGTGCTCGAAGACCGGCAGGAGTTCCAGGAGAGCATCGAGTCGAGCCTGAACACCGTGCTCGTGCTGGTGAACGTGTTCCTGGGCTTCGCCCTGCTGATCGCGCTGATCGGCATTGTGAGCACGCTGACGCTGTCGGTGTTCGAGCGCATCCGCGAGATCGGGCTGCTGCGGGCGGTCGGCATGACCCGCCGCCAGATGCGGCGCATGATCCGCTGGGAGGCTGCCGCCGTGTCGCTGTACGGCGCTGTGGTGGGCGTGGTGCTGGGTGCAGCGTTCGGTATGGCCACCTCGGCGGCGATCCCCGAGGACATCATCGACACCATCGCGGTGCCCTACCTGCAGCTTTTCATCTTCCTGGTCATCTCGGTCGGGTTCGGGCTGATCGCTGCGCTGTTCCCGGCATTCCGGGCCAGCCGGATGAACGTGCTCGACGCGATCGCAGACGAGTAACGCTGGTCGGACAGGTGCGGGGCAGGTGAAGCAGTGCTGAAGCTCGCCCTGCGGAATCTGCTCGACAAGAAGATCCGCTTCGCGCTCACGACGCTGTCGGTGGTGACCGGCGTCACGTTCGTGGTGGGCACGTTCGCGCTCACTGACAGCCTGCGCTCGACCTTCGGCGACCTGGCGCAGGACATCGCTGGTGAGACCGACCTGACCGTGCGGGCCTCGCAGGAGGTCGGCAACGAAGCCGACCGCCCGACCATGCCGGATTCGCTGCTCGACGAGGTCGCTGCGATTGACGGCGTGGTCGAGGCCTCGGGCACGGTGCAGGCGCGCAACGTGGTCATCGTGGACGGCGAGGGGAATGCGATCAGGCCGCAGGGCCCGCCCGCGCTGGGGATGAACTTCTCGTCACGGGTCTTCTTCCTCATCGAGGGCCAACCGCCTGACGGGCCCGGGGAGTTTGTCGTTGACGCGACGACGGCGACGAACAACGGCCTCGAGGTCGGCGAGACCTACGACATCAACGGCCCGGTTCGCTCGCAGCCTTTCGAGCTGGTCGGCATCTTCAACTTCGGATCGCCCGACACCAACACCAGCCTCGGGCAGACGATGTCGGTGTTCGACACTGACACCGCCCAGGAGTTCCTGGGCTTCGGCGACCGGCTGGTGGAGATACGCGTGCTCGTGAACGCCGATGTCGCCGAGGTCCGCGCGGCAATCGGCGCGGCGGTGGGTGCTGACTACGAGGTGATCACCCAGGAGGTTGCCGCCGAGGAGCAGACCGAGCAGTTCCAGACTGTCCTCAACATCTTCACCTCGATCCTGCTGGTGTTCGCTTTCATCGCGGTGTTCGTGTCGGCGTTCATCATCAACAACACGTTCCAGATTGTCGTCACTCAACGGGTGCGCGAGATCGGGCTGTGGCGGGCTATCGGCGTGACGCCCAAGCAGGTGTCGCGCTCGATCGTCGTCGAGTCGGCGATCGTGGGGTTGCTCAGCACGGCCATCGGCATTGCCGTCGGCATGCTGGTCAGCCTCGTCATGCGGGCAGCGATCCGTGCGAGCGGCTTCGGCCTGCCGTCGGGGCCGCTGGTGCTGCGGCCGCGTACCGTCGTGTTGGCATTGGTGATCGGGCTCGGCGTCACGATGATCGCCTCGATCGTGCCTGCCATGCGGGCGCGCCGCATCACGCCGATTGCCGCTCTGGCGCATGACTACCGCATCGAGCGCAGCGGGTGGCGCCGGCGGGTCGCCGTGGGCGGAGCTGTCACCGCCGCGGGCGTGGTGTGCCTGGCGCTGGGCATGGCCGGCGTCGGCAGCACCGCCGCGGTGCTCGCACTGACGGGCATCGGCGCGCTCGTCACCTTCGTGGGCCTCAACGTCGCCAGTCCGGCGATTGCGCGGCCGGTGGTGCGCGTGCTGGGACGGCCCATCCAGGCACTGTTCGGGATGCCGGGCCGGCTGGCGCGCGAGAACGCCGCCCGCAACCCTCGGCGCACGGCGTCCACCGCCGGCGCCCTCATGATCGGCGTGACGCTGATGGCGACGACGTCGGTCGTCGGCGCCTCGGTGAGCAGCACCATCGCCGATGTCCTCAGCGACGCCGTGCGGGCCGACTACTTCGTCCGCAGCGAAGCATCACCGTTCGATCCTGCGACTGGCTTTCCGGCGCAGCTGCTCGACGACCTCGAAGATCGCGACGAGATCGAGAGCGTCGTCGGCTACCGGGTGGCGTTCGGCGGGATGGTCGTGGGCGGTGACAGCCGTGATGTCGTCACTGCCGATTTCGACACGGTGGAGGGCCACATGGACGGCGATGTGATCTCCGGGTCGATGACGAGCGGTGATCCACTCACGGGCATCGCGCTGCACGTCGACCCCGCCGGAGATCTCGGCGTCGCCGTCGGCGACACGCTCGAGGCGACGTTCCCCGACAACGAGACCGTCACGTTGACCGTGACAGCGATCTTCGCCGACGCGGCCATCTACGGCAACTGGCTCATCGACAACGCCTTGTGGGAGCAGCATTTCGGCCGCCGCGACTACCGCTTCGGCACTGCACTGGCTCATGCTGGCCACGCCGAAAGCAGCCAGGTCGCTCTCGCCGATGTGGTCAACCGCTATCCCGGCGTGATCGGCGAGAACCGGGTCGAGTTCCGCGAAGCCAACCAGAGCCTGGTCAACTCGATCTTCGCGGTGATCACGGTGCTGCTGGGCCTGTCGTTCGTGATCGCGCTGATCGGCATCGCCAACACGCTGGCGCTGTCGGTGTTCGAGCGCACCCGTGAGATCGGCCTGCTGCGAGCCGTGGGCATGACCCGGCGCCAGCTGCGTCGGGCCGTGCGGTGGGAAGCGGCGATCGTCGCCACGTTCGGCGGCCTGATGGGCGTGGTAGTCGGCACCGTGCTGGGCGTGGCCGGTTCGCTGGCCACGCCAGACTCGTTCATCACCACCGTCGATGTGCCCTACGCAACGCTGGCCGTCTACATCGTGGTTGCGGGGCTGGCGGGTCTGCTGGCAGCAGTGCTGCCGGCCCGCCGCGCCGGGCGCATGGAGATCCTGGACGCGATCGCCCACGAATAGCGGGTTTCAGCCTGTTCCGGGCGTCGTTTCTAGAATGCCGCGATGAAGTGTCCTGCGTGCGCCACCGAGGTCCCGCAGGGCGCACGCTTCTGCCATACCTGCGGCAACCTGCTCGTCTCGACCGAGGAGCGCCGCGTCGTCACGGTGCTGTTCGCCGACCTGGTCGGGTTCACCTCCATGAGCGAGGCCGCCGACCCCGAAGAGATCAAGCATCTGATCGACCAGTGCTTCCAGCGGCTCGTGGCCGACGTGACCGCGTTCGGGGGCACGGTCGACAAGATCATCGGCGACGCGATCCTGGCGCTGTTCGGCGCGCCGACGGCGCACGAAGACGACCCTGAGCGGGCGCTGCGGGCCGCCTTCCGCATGCAGCGCTCACTGGAAGCCTTCAACGCCGAGCGCAATCTCGATCTGCGGATCCGCATCGGCATCAACACCGGCGAGGTGCTGGTGGGAGCGCTGCGAGCCGGCGGCGACTACACCGCCATGGGCGACACGGTCAACATCGCGAGCCGCTTGGAGACGCTGGCCGAGGCCGACGAGGTGCTGGTGGGCCCGACGACGCAGGCGGCCACGGTCGGCATCGTCGACTACACGCCCCGGGGCGAGATCGGCCTGCGCGGGCGTGACGAGCCCGTGCCCGTCTTCCTGGCCAGCGGCGAGCTGGCGCCGCCCGGTCGCCACCGCAGCGCCACGATCTCGCCGCTGGTAGGGCGCGATCTCGAACATGCCCTGCTGGAGACCGCGATCGACACCGCAGTGGCCCGCCGCCGCGCGGGGCTGTGCCAGATCGTGGGCGAGGCCGGCATGGGCAAGACGCGCCTCGCCCGGGAAGCCGCGCACGGCGCCACCGAACGCCACGACGCGATGGTGCTCGAGAGCATGGCGCTGCCCTACGACGAGACCAACCCGCTGCGCTGCCTGGGCGATGCCATCGCGACCGCAGCAGGGGTGAACGCCGGCGACTCGACCGTGCAGGCCACCCGGCGCATCTCGTCGCTGGTGGCCGACGTGCTGCGGCCCACGAACAACAACGGCGAGAGCCAGATCGTCAACTACGAGGAGATCGACGAGATCACCGACGTGGTGCTCGCCGTGCTGGGCCGGGTGGGCAGCGGCGACCCCGCCGAGATCGAATGGCGCGCCGAGGCCACCTTCCGCTCCCTGCGCCGCTTCCTGGGAGCGATGACGCGTCGCCAGCCCGTCGTGCTGCTGCTGAGCGACGTGCACTGGGCCGAAGAGCGGCTGCTCAGCGTGCTCGAGCAGCTGCTGGCAGCACTGGCCAACCAGCCGTTCGTGGTCATCACCACGGCCCGCTGGAACGTCGACGAGCAGCGCTGGACGGTGCCGCCGGGCCGCCACAGCACGGTGGTGCTGAACCTGGATCCGCTGAGCCGCGAGGCCACCGCCGAGCTGGCCGCCGAGCTGCTGGGCGGCAGCGCTCCCGCCTATCTGGCCGATCAGCTCTACGAGCGCAGCGGCGGCAACCCGTTCTTCCTCGAAGAGATGTGCGTGCTGCTGCGGGAATCGGGCGTGGTGGGTCCTGGTGCTCGCCCGGATCACGAGGAACGATCGCTGGCCGAGATGCCCGACACGCTGCGCGGACTGGTTGCGGCCCGTCTCGACACGCTGAGCTCGCCCGAGCGGCGGCTGGTGGACGCCGCATCGGTGCTCGGCGGCGGCGGCTCGACCAGCGAGCTGCTGGAGATGACGGCGGCCACCAATCCCGACACCAGTGCCGAGAGCGACTCCGCCACCTTCCAGCGGCTGGTCGACAAGGACATCTTCACCAGCGAGGCCGATGTCTGGACGTTCCGCAGCGACGTGGTGCGCGACGTGGCCTACAGCATGCTGACCAAGACCGACCGGGCCGAACGGCATCTCGACGTCGCGCTGTGGCTGGCGCAGAACCGCGACGACCCTGCCAGCGACTCGGTGGGCGTGATTGCGGATCACTTCGCCTCGGCGGTGGAGATGGGTGCCGACGCCGGTCAGTCCGGAGCCAGCAAGACCGCTGCAGATCCTGAGTCGTTCGAGGGCGGCATGACCGAGGTGGCCATCGAGTGGCTGGGCCGTGCCGGCAAGTGGGCCGCGGCCCGAGACAGCCACTACGCCGCGGCGCAGTTCTACCGGCGTGCCATCGAGATGCTCGGCGATGCCGACCCGCGCCTCATCGACATGGCGCTGGGCCGGGCGGCGGCACGCCTGCGGCTGGGGGAGCTGCACGGCGCCCATGCCGACGCCGAGCTGGCCCGAGCGCTCGCAACGCTGAACGGCAACCGGCTCGCTGCGGCTCATGGGCTGCGGGTGCTGGGCGAGGTGGCGCTTGCCGGCGACGAGCACGCGGCGGCCGACAAGCTGCTGGCCGACGCGCTCGACCAGTTCCGCACGCTGGGCGAGGTGCGCGAGGCGGCCGAGTCGCTGCGGCTGCGGGGGCTGGCCTCGCTGCGAGCCGGTGAGTACGCCCGGGCCGACCGTTACATCAACGAGGCCAACGGCACGTTCGGGCACCTGGGCGACGAGAGCGGCGTGGCGTGGTGCTTGCAGAATCTGGCGTGGCTGTCGTTCGAGCAGGGCTTGATCGACGAGGCCGGCGATCGCATCACCACCGCCATCGAACGGTTCGGCGATCTGGGCGACACGGTCGGCTTGGCGACGGCGGAAGGGCTGCTCGCGTTCCTGCGCTTCCATGCCGGGGATCGTGACGAGGCCGAGGAGCTGGCCACGTCGGTGCATGCCATCGCCCACGAGCGGGGCGAGCGTTTCACCGAGGCCATGATGGACCTGCTGCTGGGGTCGCTCAGCCTGTGGTCGGGCCGGGCCGCGGATGCCGTCGAGCGGGCCAAGGCTGCCGAGCAGGTGTTCCGCGACGTGCACAGCGATTTCGGCGAGGTGCAGGCGATGGGGCTGCTGGGCCGGGCGTACGCGGCCGTCGGCGAGCTGCAGCGCAGCCGGGCGATGCTGGCCGAATGCCTGCAGCGGGCCAACGACATGCCGGGCCAGCCGCTGGAGGGATTCGCCCGGGCGGTGCGGGCCGGTGCCGCGGTGCAGATGGGCCAGCCCGAGATGGTCAGTGAGGATCTGGCCCGTGCCGGCTGGGAGCAGCCGGCTGATCAGCGGCCGCGCGAGCCGGGACGGGGCCCCGACCAGACCGCAGTGATCGGCCAGCGTGATCTCGACGTCTCGCTGGGGCTGGCGCTGGCGCAGCTCGGCCAGGCGGAGGACGCCATTGCTGCGCTCGAGGCCGTTCCCACTGCGGATTTGCCGTCGACCTACCTGCACTCGTGCCTCGCCATCGCCTATGCCACCGCCGGACGCACGGTGGACGCACTCGAGCAGTCGCGCTTCGCCATGGCGAGCGGCACCGGCACCTACGTCGACGTGCGCAATGCCCTGGTGGCACGGGCGCTGGCGCACGCCCGTGACGCCGACCTGCCGGCGATGGAGGCGGCGTTCGAGCAGGTGATGATCCTGACCGAGGCCACCGACAGCCGGCTCAGCCAGACCGTGGTGCGGCTGGCCCGTGCCATCGGTCATGAGTGCTTCGATGCGCCCGACACTGCTGCGCTGCGGTCGGAGGCGGAGGTGGGGATCGCGCAGCTCGGGGCGCGCCCGACGGGCTGGGAGACGGCGTTCCGGCTTGCCGCCGGCTTGGAGGCCGCGGCGCCGGTCATCACCGGTCCGCTGCCCGAGGCCATTCCGTTCCCCGGACTGATGGACAGCTAGCCGGCAGGGCAGATCGGCACGGCAGATCAGCAGGGCAGGCCGGTAATCTCGGCCCGTGTCACGGGTGCTGATTGCCAAGCTCGGTCTTGACGGGCATGACCGCGGCGTCAAGGTGGTGGCCCGGATGCTGCGCGACGCCGGCTTCGAGGTGATCTACACCGGGCTGTTCCAGACGCCCGAGAGCGTGGTGGCCGCTGCCATCGACGAAGACGTGGACGCCATCGGGGTGTCGATGCTGTCGGGTGCGCATGAGGCGCTGATGCCGCTGGTCGTCGAGCGCCTGCGCGAGGCCGGCGCCGAGAGCATCCCGGTCATCCTGGGCGGCATCGTGCCCGACGGCGACCTCGAAGCCATGGAGCAGGCGGGCGTGGCGGCAGTGCTCACGCCCGGTGCCACCGCCGACGAGGTGGTGGCTGCTGTGCAGGGCGCCATTGACCGATCCCGGAGCACGCCGGCCGAATCCTGAGACTGGGCCCCGGCCACGGAGTCAGCGGGCCTCGACGGGTAGATTGCCCACGGCGTCGAGTTGAGGGCAGGGGCTCATGGACAAGATCGGTGTGGTGGGCTGCGGCCTGATGGGGTCGGGCATCGCCGAGGTTGCGGCCCGCAACGGGTGCGACGTGAAGATCGTGGAGGTCAACGAGGATGCGCTGGCCGCCGGCATGGCCCGCATCGAGAAGAGCCTGAACCGGGCCGTCAACGCCGGCAAGCTCGACGAATCGGGGCGGGAATCGGCGCTGGGCGCCATGTCGTTCGGCGTGGATCTCGACGAGCTGGCGGATCGTGAGTTCGTGATCGAAGCGGTGGTCGAGTCTGAGCCGGCCAAGCTGGAGGTGTTCGGGCGGCTGTCGAAGGTGCTCGACGATCCGGCGGCAGTGATGGCGTCGAACACGTCGGCCATCCCGATCATGAAGCTGGCCATGGCCACCGATCGGCCGTCGCAGGTCATCGGCATGCACTTCTTCAATCCGGTGCCGGTGATGGGGCTGGTGGAGGTCATCTCGTCGCTGCTGACCGCTGAGGAGACGGCAGAGCGCTGCCGGTCGTTCGCCTCTGAACGGCTCGGCAAGCGGGTGGTCGACAGTCAGGACCGAGCGGGGTTCGTGGTGAATGCCCTGCTGATCCCCTACATCCTGTCGGCCATCCGGATGCTCGAATCGGGCTTCGCTTCGACCGAAGACATCGACGCCGGCATGGTGCTGGGCTGCAACCATCCGATGGGCCCGCTGGCCCTGTGCGACCTGATCGGCCTCGACACGACGCTGGCGGTGGCCGAGTCGCTGTATGAGGAGTTCCGCGAGCAGCTCTACGCCCCGCCGCCGATGCTCAGCCGCATGTGCGACGCCGGGCTGCTCGGGCGCAAGACCGGCCGGGGCTTCTACACCTACGGCTGACATGTCGGCTGACGGTGAGGTGCCGACGGGCATCGATGCCCCTGCGGTCAGCGAGTGGTTCGCCGCTCATGTGCCGCAGGCTGCTCAACCGCTGCGTTTCGAGCTGATTGCCGGCGGGCATTCGAACCTGACCTACCGGGTGCACTGCGGCGACGGCTCGTCGGTGGTGCTGCGGCGGCCGCCGCTGGGCCATGTGCTGGCCACGGCGCACGACATGGGCCGGGAGCACAAGATCATCTCGGGTGTGGGGCAGACCGAGGTGCCGGTGCCCCGGGCGATCGCGCTGTGCGCGGATGAGACCGTGAACGAGGCGCCGTTCTATGTCATGAGCTACGAGGAGGGGGCGGTGCTGCATTCGGCTGATGAGTCGGCGCTGGTGCCTGACGGCGAGCGTGTGCCGCTGAGCCGCCGGGTTGCTGATGTGCTGGCCCTGCTGCATGCGATCGAGCCCGACGATGTGGGGCTCGGCGATCTGGGGCGGCGGGAGGACTACCTGGGGCGGCAGCTGCGTCGCTGGAAGCGCCAGTGGGAGCAGTCCAAGACTCGTGAGCTGCCGATCATGGATGAGGTCGCTGCGGAGCTGGAGGCTCGCAAGCCTGAGCAGGTCGGCTCGGCGATCGTCCATGGCGATTACCGGCTGGGGAACATGTTGTCGGGTTCCGGCGACATCGTTGCGGTGCTCGACTGGGAGCTGTGCACGCTCGGCGACCCCATGGCCGATGTGGGCTACCTGATGAACAACTGGGTGTCGCCCGATGAGGTGTCGGCGGGCTCCTCGGCGCCCACGCAGGCGGGCGGGTTCGCTTCCCGCAGCCAGATGCTGGATTGGTATGCCGATGCGTCGGGGCGCGACCTGTCGCAGGTCGACTACTACCGCGCGTTCTCGTACTGGCGTCTGGCTGCTATATCGGAGGGCGTGCTCAACCGGTACCTGCGTGGCGTGATGGCTGACACCGAGGAAGCCGACACCGATCAGTTCCGTGAGAACGTCGATTTCTTGTCGACCAGCGCAGCCGAACGCCTCGCCGTTCGCTGATGGCTGAACCGGATCTGCCCGTCGAACCAGCAGACGAGACGGCAGCTTTCCCCGTGGAGGAGGCAGGTCTGGAGATCGCGACCGAGTCGTCTGAATCAAGGCGGCCGGGGTGCCTGCTGGTCGGTATTGCGGGGGCTGTGGGGGCGCTCATCGGGGCGCTGGTGGCCGGGCTGCTCCTGGTCATCGTGCTCGCCGGCGACGACGGTCCGGACACTGCCGCGCCGACGGCGCCGGCTTCCCCGGAGGCGTCGGAGCCCGAGGACGACACGCAGGCATCTTCTTCTTCGCAGCCGGAGTCGCCGGCGCCGACGGTGGCGGTGCCGGTAAGCAACGAGAGCGAGGCGAGCGACGTGCAGCCGCCCGAGGGATCCACGGGCGATGCCGACTTCTGGAGCCAGGTGCTCGCCAATTCCAATCTCTTCGGCGCCGCACCCGGCGACTCCGGCGCCAGCTCGGGGCCCGTCGATCTCGACCCGGACACGCTCGCTGAGGCGTGGGCGCGCATGCTGGCCGGCGAATCGGACCAGCCGGGTTCGCCGCTCGGAAGCCGCATCGAAGGCATCAACGTCAAGGCGGTGCTCGAAGAGGTGCAGGAGGCGGTGGTGATCGTCAAGGTCACCGCCGAGGAGGGCGAGAGCAGCGGTTCCGGCTTCATCGTGACGCCGCAGGGACACATCGTGACCAATGCGCATGTGGTCGAGGCAGCGACCACGGTGGCTGTGCGGTTGTTCGGCGGGGAGCTCCTGCCGGCGGAGGCGATGGCCGTCGACCCGGAGCGAGATCTTGCGATCCTGAAGGTCGAACGTGACGAACTGCCGACCGTGCGGCTGGGCTCCACCGACGGCGTCGAGGTGGGCGACGAGGTGATTGCCATTGGCAATGCGCTCGACATCATCGGCGAGCCGACGGTGACGTCGGGCATCGTGTCGGGCCTGGATCGCTACCTCGAGTTCCCAGACGGCAAGCGGTTGGTGCGGCTGATACAGACCGACGCTGCGATCAATCCGGGCAATTCGGGCGGGCCGCTGGTGAATGCTGCGGGCGAGGTGATCGGCGTCAATACGGCGATCCAGGCTGCCTCGTCGAGCATTCGCGGCATCGCCGAGGGCATCGGCTACGCCATCTCGATTGACCATGCCCGTCCGATCATCGATCAGCTGCTTGAGGGCGTTGTGCAGGCCAAGGCGTATCTGGGCGTGCGGATCGTGTCGGTGGAGGATTTCATTGGTTCGAGAGTTCCTGAAGAACCTGATGAATCCGATGATCCGGGCGGAGAGCTTGGCGACGGCGGCCCGGAGACCGTGGAGCCGGGGCCGGATCCCGACGACGAGTTCGCCGGCATCGAGCTGCTGCCGGAGGTCACCTTTGGAGCGCTGGTGGTGGGCGTCGAGGCCGGCGGGGCCGCCGATCGGGCGGGCATCGAGCCCGGTGATGTGATCGTCGGCTTCGAGGGCGTGGAGATTCGCACGAGCAACGACCTCGTGGTGGAGATTCTGGCGAGGCTGCCGGGGGATCAGGTCGAGATCGGTGTGATCGGCAACGACGGCAAACTCAGGCAGGTCCAGGTGGAGCTGGGTTCGTTCGTGCCCGACGACGCCGAGGGGTGATCCGGCGCGTGTCACAGCGGTTCGCGATACTGCGGGGGCTGGCTGCCGACTCAACACATCCGCAAGGAGAAAATGATGGCTGACCGAATCTTCGATACGGGGACCGACGACATTGCTGTCGAGATCACCGACGGCGTGATGACCGTCACGCTGAACCGTCCTGACCGTCGCAATGCGATGTCGACGCCGATGATGGAAGGCTTGGTCGCGGCGCTTGCCGATGCCGAGACGGCTTCCGATGTGGGGGCGCTGGTGCTGACCGGTGCGGGCGGTGCGTTCTGTGCCGGCGGCGATGTGAAGGGCATGGCTGCGGCCGGCGGCGAGGGCGGCGGCAGCCCGCTGCAGTACGACGCCCGGGTGCACAATCAGCGCCGCAGCCAGCGGGACACCTCCGGGAAGCTGTACGAGATGCCCAAGCCGACCATTGCGGCGCTGCCGGGGGCGGCTGCTGGGGCGGGCCTGTCGCTGGCGCTGGCGTGCGACCTGCGGTATGCGGCGCCCAACGCGATCATGACCACGGCGTTTGCCCGGGTGGGGTTCAGCGGCGACTACGGCGGTACGTGGTTCATGTCGCGGCTGATCGGCTCGGCCAAGGCGCGTGAGCTGTACTTCCTGTCCGACCGGGTCGATATGGATCAGGCGGTGTCGCTGGGCCTGGTGAACGGCGTGTTCCCCGCGGAGAGCCTGATGGACGAGGTGGGAGCGGTCGCAAGGCGGCTGGCCAACGGCCCGACCGTGGCGTACCGGTACATGAAGGAGAACCTGAACCGGGCAGTTCACGGCGACATGGGCGAGTGCCTCGACATGGAAGCGGCGCACCACATCCATACCGGCCAGACCGACGACCACAAGGAAGCGGCGCAGGCATTCGTGGAGAAGCGCGAGCCGGTGTTCCACGGTCGTTGATCCTGACGGCGAGTCCATCTTCTAACGGACATTCGATTTCTGCGATTGGCGGCTCGGGCTGAGCCGTACGCTGGTACGGATGCGGAACGAGGTCGAGCCAGTTCAGGTTGATCTGGCGCGCGTGCCGCAGGTTGCACGAGCTGGGTCAGACGCTCCGGCTGAGTCGGGTGAGCCGGTGGGTTCCCGAGTCAGGGCGGCGGGTACCCCGGTTATCGAGCGTCGCGATGTCGAGACGGGTCTGCAAAACGGCCTGGCCACGGCACCCCGTTCCGCTACGGCGACTCGTTCGGCCGCTGCGATTCGTCCGGCCACGGCAGCTCCTCCCGTCCCCGCTGCAGATCGTCGGGTTCCTGCGGCGCCTTCGCAAGTTCGCGAAGCGGTGTCGGGGCGGGCCTGGCGGGCGCTCACAGTCGCTTCGTTAGGAACCGTGCTGGTCGGTTTCAACAGCACGGCCTCCAACCTGGCGCTGGACTCGATCCGCGACAGCTTCGCCGGCGCATCGGCAGCCGACGTGGGCTGGGGCATCGCCGGGTTCATGATCGGCACGGCTGCGTTTCTGCCGCTTGCCGGACGTCTCGCCGACAGGATCGGCCGCAAGCGCATCTTCCAGATCGGGCTTGCGCTGTTCGCGCTGTCTGCGGTGTTCTCCGCCATCGCGCCCACGGTGTGGACGTTGAACATGGCCCGAGTGCTGCAGGCAATCAGCGGTGCAGCGATCCTGCCGGCGTCGCTGAGTCTTGTGCTGCCGTTGTTCCCCGAGTCGAGACGAACGACCGCGGTTGGGCTGTGGTCGGCTTCGGGGCCGCTGGCCGCCGCGATTGCACCGCAGGTGTCCACGCTGATGCTGGCGGCAGCGGGTTGGCGCGTGCTGTATTTCGTGAGCGCTCCGATTGCTGCGTTGCTGTTCGTCGTGGGCTGGCGCGTACTGCGAGAACAGCCGACACCGCCGAGACACCAGCGGCTCGACATCGTGGGAGCGACCGCCGGCACGGTGGCACTGCTGGCAATCGTGACGCCGCTCATGCAGGGCAGGGACTGGGGCTTGCTCTCACCTGTCGCACTGGCACTCGGGGGCGTCGGTGTGGTGGCGCTCGCGATCTTCGTCTTCAACTCACTGCGCCATCAGGAACCGTTGCTGAACCTGCACCTGTTCCGTCGGCGCAACGTGTGGGTGACGCAGCTGGCCAACTTCCTCGTCGGCCTCTCGTCGCAGTCGCTGTGGCTGCTGTGGCCGTTGTTCCTGCTCAACGTGTGGAGCTACGGCGTCGCAAAGGTCGGATTGGCGCTGACGCTCGGGCCGATCGCCGCGGGCTTCTCCACCATCACCTTCAGCCGCTTGGGCGAACGCTGGAATGCGGTCGGCTTCTGCCGGACCGGCTCGGCGATGCAGATCGCCTCCGTCGGTTGGATGGTGCTGACGTTGGGGACCACGCCGAGCTACTGGTTCGTCATGGCGCCCAGCATCGCCCTGTTCGGCTTGGGCTGGGGCATGTGCGTGCCGTTGCTCAACAGCGTGGCGCTCAAAGCGGTGCCCGAGAAGTACTTCGGGGAAGTCAGCGGGCTGTTCAACACCTTGCGCTACGCATCCGCGGCGATCGGCATAGCGGCGCTCTTTGCGGTGCTCACCGAAGACTCCGGTGCGGCTTCGCTGATCTACTACCAGCGGGCCCTCGTGCTCTTCCTGATCGCCGCCTGCGTGGGCTTCGCGTCGCTGTGGATTCCGATGAGTCGGCCTGGCCAGTCAGATCGCTAGCCGATTCGCGTTGATGCCGGGCGCGTGCGTCTGGCACGCTGAGCGACGGTGTCGTTGGATCAGATGCTCCGGCTGTTCGCGGTGGCTGCGCTGGCGTGCAATGTCGCGACGCTGAGTCTGGCGGTAGTGCGGCGCCGTGGCCGTGATTCGGCCGGGCGTGGAGCGGTCAGCGCTCGAGCGCTCGTGAGCGTTGCGGCACTGCTGGCTGTGGGTGCCACGCTGGGTTCGCTGTACCTGTCCGAGATTGCGCATCTGGAGCCGTGCCGGTGGTGCTGGTTCCAGCGCATCGCCATGTACCCGCTCGCACTGGTGCTGGTGGTGGGCTGGTTGCGGCGGGACCGTGGGGTTCACCTGTACGGGCTGCCGATGTGCCTGGCGGGCGCTGCGATGTCGACGTGGCACTACCTGCTGCAGCACTTTCCGGATCTCGAGGGCGCCACGACGTGCAGCATCACGAGCCCGTGCGCCGTGCGGTACGCGTGGGAGTTCGGGTTCGTGTCGATCCCCTACATGGCCGGCAGCGTGTTCGTGCTCGTCGGTGTGCTGCTGAACCTGTCGCGCCACCGAGCCTGACGTTGCCGTTCGCCATCAGTTGCCTCGGCGAACTCAGAGTTCGTGAACATGAGTCGGTCCGCTGTGCTCCTACGGTGTGCACCATGAATATGAATGCGACCGAGCAATGAGACGGCTGCTCGGCAAGCTCATTCCTCGATCCACTGGTGGGCGCTGGGCGGCAGGCCTCGGCGTTGCCGGTGTGATCGGGGTCGGCATCTACCTGGTGTTCTTCGTCTTTGCGTTCCATCTGATCTTCGTGGACGAGGTGGTCGACGAGGCGGGCCCCGAGTTCGCCGTCGAGGTTGACATCGACGAGCTGATTAGCGAGGCGCTCGAGGCCGGTCCCGTAGCGACGACGGCTGCCGTCGCCGAGACCGGCAGCGATGACCAGCCCGCCGACCAGTCGATGTCGGTGGGTGAGCATGATGCTGACACTGACGCATCAGACGGGTCAGCCGGTTCGGCGGAGACTGACGGTTCAGCGGGGTCTGCTGGAACCAGCGAGTCCGCCGAGTCTGCCGAGACTGACGCATCCGGTGAGCCCAGCGAGCCCGCTGAGTCTGACGCGTCCGCCGGTTCCGACGGGTCCACTGAGTCTGCCGAGTCCAGCGATTCTGGGGAATCAGGGGAGACCGAGGATCAGGGTGTGCGGGTGGCCTACGTGGGGAGCTTCGGGCCCCGGTCGCACCCGGCCGAGGGCACGGCGGTGGTGCTCACCGACGGCACGCAGACGTTCCTGCGGTTCGACGACGACTTCGCCACCGACAACGGCCCGGACCTGAACGTGTACCTGCACACTGCGGGTCCGGACGCATCGGTCGATGATCTTGTGGGCGACTTCATCGACCTGGGCGACCTGAAGGGCAACATCGGGGCGCAGAACTTCGTGATTCCCAGCGACGTCGATCTCGACCGCTACAGCACGGTGTCGGTCTGGTGCGTCCGGTTCCGCGTGGTCTTCGGTACCGCTGCGCTCGCGCCGATGAACTAGACAACCGCGCGGGCCGCGTGAGCCACCGTCTCGCCCTGTGCGTTCCGGTCGAACTCGCGTCACTCGCAGGCCGCTCGGGCCGCATGGGCCACGGTTATGCCATTCGGCCGAGCCTCTAAGGTCCGGGCATGATGGCGGGGGCGGTCAAGGACGGGCAGGCCCATTTGGCTGCGCTCGACACTGACCGAGCGGTCTTCCTGGACGGCGAGCTGATCTCCCGGGTCGCAGAGCATCCTGCGTTTGCCGAGAGCTGCCGGGCGATCGCGGGCCTGTACGACTTCCAGGCCGCGAATCATGAACTGATGACGTTCGACGTCGGCGACGGCCGTCGGGCCAACCGGGCGTGGCAGATGCCTCGCTCGTATAGCGATCTGGTGGCCAAGCGCCAGGCCATGACGGCGTGGGCTGAGCTGCATGCGGGCTTCATGGGCCGCTCGCCGGACCATCTGGCGTGCGCCGTGTCGGGGCAGCTCATGGCCCTCGAGTTGTTCGAAGAGCACAACCCCCGCTGCGCCAAGGCCTACTGGGACTACTACGAGTGGGCCCGGGCCAACGACATCTTCCTCACCTACGTGATCATCAACCCACAGGGCGACCGGTCCCGGGCGTGGGGCGATCAGGCCAAGCAGATCAGCACCCACATCGTCGACGAGGGGCCGGACGGGCCGACGGTGCGTGGAGCCAAGATGCTGGGGACCGGCTCGATCATGGCCGAGGAGGTCTTCGTCGCGAACCTGCAGCCGCTTCAGGCCGGCGAGGAGGATCTGGCCATCTCATTCGCCCTGCCGCTCGACACGCCGGGCATCAAGATCGTGTCGCGCAAGAGCTTCGAGCAGCATGCAGTCAGCCCGTTCGACAATCCGCTGTCACACCGGTTCGACGAGAACGACGCCATCATCTACTTCGACGACGTGACGGTGCCCTGGGAGCGGGTCTTCGTGTACCGCGACGTCGACATGTGCCGGCGGCAGTTCCATGACACGCCGGGGCACGTGTACCAGAACTACCAAGCGCAAGTTCGTCTGGTGGTGAAGCTCCGGTTCCTGCTGGCGGTAGCCCGGCGCCTTACCGAGACCATCGGCACGCTGAACATGGTGCAGGGGAAGCTGGGCGAGCTGGCCGCCCGGGTGGCCTCGATCGAGGGTCTGCTGTTCGGCATGGAGGCCAGTGGATGTCGTATGGGCGAGTACTACGTGCCCAACCGGCACCTGCTGTATTCGGCGCAGGTCACCACCCAGGCGTTGTACCCGCAGCTGATCACCGAGATCCGGGAGCTGGCCGGCGGCGGGCTGATCATGCTGCCGTCGTCGGCGGCCGACCTGTCCAGTGATGAGGTGGCGTCGGTGCTCGACAGCACGCTGGTGTCGGCTCGTGAGGGCGAGGGGGCCTACGAGCGAATGAAGTTCCTGAAGCTGGCCTGGGACGCCGTCGGCTCGGAGTTCGCCAGCCGCCACACCCAGTACGAGATGTTCTACGCCGGCGCCCAGTTCGTGACCCAGGGCCACAGCTTCCGCACCTACGACTGGGAGGGTGCCGACCGGCTGCTCGAGGCGATGCTCGAAGGCAACGACGCCGACTGGAAGGGACGCTGATGGAGATTCGCAAGATGCTGACCTATGTCGAGGACACGCGCAGCGAGGCCGGCGAGGCGGTCGATCCGGTGCTGCGCAAGGTGGCGGTGGTGGCGGTCGTCCGCAACGAGTACGCCGGTCGTCATGTCGACGATCTGTCGCCGTACTACGAGGCCAGCGTCGAGATCGGCAACGAGATCGCCGGGCTGGCGGTGGAGCAGATGAAGCCGTACTCGATCGAGAGCTACGGCAAGGCGGCCATCGTGGGCCTCGACGGCGAGCAGGAGCACGGCGTGGCGCTGCTGACGACGCCGTACGGCAACGTGCTGCGCGAGGCAGCTGGCGGCGGCGCGGCCTGGATCTCCTCGGCGACCAAGCGTGCGCAGCCCGGGGCGTCCATCGACATTCCGCTCGCGTACAAGGATGCGTTGTATGTGCGCTCGCACTACGACGCCATGAGCATCACCTTGCACGACGCCCCGCTGTCCGACGAGATCGCCGTGATCTGCTGCTTCGCCAACCGTGGCCGGCCCCACCACCGAGTCGGCGGCCTCAGCATCGACGACGCCACCGGCGAGGACGGTCTGACCTGATGCCGGCAGATCCGATGCCGACCCCTGCCACCGTCGGCACTGCTGCGATCTGCGCGATGGCGGTGCTCTGCTGTCTTGCTGACCGTGGCCGCCCGCACCACCGAGTCGGCGGCCTCAGCATCGACGACGCCATCGGCGAGGACATGATCGGGGGCTGAGCTCATGCGAACTGCGATCACCAATATCGGCGTGGTGCTGTCGGGGGACTGGCGCGATCCGTTCGTTGAGGCCGACACGGTGGTAGCGGACGGCGGCCTGATTGAGTCCGTCGGCGCTGCTGATCTCGGCTCATGCGATGTGGTGATCGATGCGGGCGGTGCCACGGTGGCGCCGGGCCTGATCGACTCGCATGTGCATGTGGCGTTCGGCGACTTCACGCCACGCCAGAACACGATTGGCTACCTCGAGAGCTACCTCCACGGCGGCACCACCACCGTGCTGTCAGCCGGCGAGGTGCATATCCCCGGCCGCCCGCAGGACGTCGCGGGTGTCAAGGCGCTCGCCGTCGCAGCGCACAAGTGCTTCGAGAACTTCCGTCCAGGCGGCATGCGCGTCCACGCCGGTTCGCTGCTGCTCGAACCGGGGCTCGAGCCGGACGACTTCGCGGCCGTGCGAGCCGACGGCGTGTGGCTCTCCAAGGCCGGATTCGGCGCCGTCGACAGCGCCAAGGACTACGTCGAGCTCGTGGCTATGGCCAAGGCAGCAGGGCTGATGACGACGCTGCACACCGGCGGCTGCTCGATCCCCGGCACGTTCCCGGTGACGGGCGAGGACGTGCTCGACATCAATCCCGACATCTCGTTCCACATCAACGGCGGCCCGGTCGCCATCGAAGACCGCTACTACGACGTGATTGCCCAGACGCAGATGGGCATGCAGGTGTGCGCCGCGGGCAACCTGCGCACCGGCATCCTCGCCGCCGAAGCAGCCCACCGCCACGACGCCTTCGACCGTCTGCTCATCGGCACAGACACGCCCACCGGCAGCGGGATCATGCCGCTCGGGATGCTCTACACGATCATCCACATGGCGGCAGTGAGCGATCTCGAGGTGACTGATCTGATCGGCGCGGCCACCGGCAACGTGGCTCAGATGTTCGGGCTGAACAACGGCTTGATCGCCGTGGGCCGCGACGCCGACCTGATCGTGATCGACGCCCCGCTCGGCGGCACCAAAGACACCGCGCTTGACGCCATGAAGAACGGCGACATGGTTGCGGTGGGTGCCGTGATCACCGACGGCGTGCCCCGATTCGTCGGCCGCAGCCGCAACACGCCGCCCACCACCCGCCAGGTGCAGGTGGCCCGCTCGTCGGTGCTGCGCGAGTTCTGATCAGGCAGCCGCCATGAAGCGGACGTTGAGGTGGAGGTAGGCGTTCGGGTTGGGATGCTTCGCCCAGATCGCCTGCCACTCGGGGCCGCTGAGCTGTGACCTGAAGCCCTCCTCGCGGGCCTCGCGGCTGGGCCATCGGATGATCCAGCACACGTTCGGCTGGCCGTGCGGCGACACCTGCGGATCCGACCCGGCGACCTCGGGCTCGTGACCGTCATCAACCCAGAAGTCGATGACGTCGAGGTTCTCTCGCAGCCACGGCGCTGCGTGCTCGGCGGCCCACTCCTTGTACGCCTCGAACCACTCCGGATCGATGGTGTAGTCGCGGACTTCCACGATTGCTTCTGACATGGCAGTTCCTTTCGTTGCCTGCGAGACGCAGTCTTGCAGGGGCCTGTGACATGAAGCTCAGCTGCCGTCGGTGGGGATGGCCTGGATGTCCTGGATCACGTCGGGCGGCAGGTCGGCGCCGATGTCCATCGAGACCGAGGCGTTGACCTCGTCGACCAGCCCGTCGAAGTGCTCGGCGATCGCACCGGCGATCTGGTCATGACGTCCGACTGCGGCGAACAGCTGCACGACGTCGTCGTCGACGCAGCCGGCCATCTCGCCCCAGCCGTCGTTGCGCGAGAGGTGGTTCAGCTTCTCGCCGAGATCGCCCAGGTCATGCTGCTCGAGCACCGGCCAGTACGCCCGGGTGCTGCCGTAGAAGCCGATCCGGTAGCGCACCCACTCGACCATGCGGTCGACCGTCTCGTCGTCTGGGCCGGTGCAGATGAACCCGCCGCCGGTGATCCAGAAGTCGCTGCGACTGCGCCCGGCCCGGTCGAGGCCGGTTTGCAGCTCAGGCATGACATGTTGGCGCAAGTAGTCGGGCGTGCAGAAGCCGTGCAGGCGCACCCCGTCGCAGTGCTGGCCGGCCACCCGCAGCATGGCGGGCCCGACCGCAGCGATCATGATTGGCGGCGGAGCTTCAATGGGCTCGGGCGTGAAGTTCGGCGTCATCAGCGAGAACTGGTAGTGCTCGCCCTCGTAGCTCAACCGCTCGCCGGTCGACCAAGCACGCCAGATGGCCCGGATCGCCTGCACGTATTCGGCCATGCGGGGCGCCGGCGCCGACCACGGCACGCTGAACCGCCGCTCGTTGTGCCCCTTGACCTGGCTGCCGATGCCGAGCACGAACCGTCCGTCCGAGGCCCCCTGCAGGTCCCAGGCGGTCGACGCAGTCACCATGGGGCTGCGGGGGAAGCTGATCGCCACGCTGGTCGCCAGCCGCACCCGCTCGCTGTGCACCGCTGCGATGCCCAGCGGGATGAACGGCTCGTGCCGGTTCTCCATGGTGACGACGCAGTCGTACCCGTCGGCCTCGATCCGCCGCACCTCGTCGGGCACGGCTCGCAGGTTGTGCTGGGGCAGGGTGGCGCTGACGTGCATGCTGGCTCCTCTTCGCTGGGCCCCAATGTTGCCGCGGGCGCCGGCTGGCCGCAGATGTGAACAGGCGAAACAAGTGCCAGTCCTCACGACAATTGATGGCGCCGGGGCTAGGGTGGCCGGCGTGAGCGACACCACGGCCACGCTGAGGGTCCCGGCACCGGCCGCCGAGGTGTGGGCGGTGCTGGCGGACTTCGGCGAGATCGCTCGCTGGGCTGCCATCGTGGATCATTCGTGCCTGCTCAGCGCCCAGCGGGAAGGCGTGGGCATGGTGCGGCGCATCCAGTCCGGCCGCAGGACGCTTGTCGAGCGCGTCGTCGAATGGGTTGACGGCGAACGGCTCAGCTACGTCGTGGAAGGACTGCCGTCGGCGATCCGGTCGCTGCGCAACACCTGGCAGCTCGACGACGGGGACGGCTCGACGCAGATCACGCTGACCAGTTCCGTGGATGTCGGGCCGCGCCCGCCGCAGCAGTTGGCAGCAACGGTGCTGAGCCGCCAGCTCTCGAAGGTGTCGAACCAGATGCTGCACGGCCTCGACGATCACCTGCGAAAGGCCGCTCGATGAGCGCTCGGCCCGATGTCGTGATCTTGATGACCGACCAGGAGCGGGCCGCGCCTCCCTACGAGCCGCCTGAGGTCGCAGCATGGCGCCAGAGTCTGGGCGCTGCGTGGTTCACCGATCATGGCGTATCGTTCAGCCGCCACTACACCGGCTCGCTGGCCTGC
Organism: Candidatus Poriferisodalis sp.; assembly: GCF_965219595.1. Lineage (NCBI taxonomy): Bacteria > Bacillati > Actinomycetota > Acidimicrobiia > Acidimicrobiales > Candidatus Poriferisodalaceae > Candidatus Poriferisodalis > Candidatus Poriferisodalis sp. The sequence goes on along the minus strand of NZ_OZ244781.1, from coordinate 806,765 downwards.
GTGCCGAGCCGGCCCACGCTGTTCACCGGCCAGTACCCCGATGTGCACGGCGTCACCCAGACGAACGGCCTCGGCAAGATGGCCGACGACAGCCGGATGCGCTGGCTGCGGCCCGGCGAGGTGCCCACGCTGGGCCACTGGTTCCGGGCCGGCGGCTACGACACGCACTACCAGGGCAAGTGGCATATGAGCCACGCCGACCTGGTCGGCGCTGCGGGGGTCCCGCTGGCAACCAATGACGACGAGGGTGTAGTCGACGGCGACGCCGTGCAGGCGTACCTCGACGCCGACCCGCTCGACGAGTTCGGATTCTCCGGCTGGATCGGGCCCGAGCCTCATGGCGCCGCACTGGCCAACAGCGGCCTCGTGCGCGACCCCCTGTTCGCTGACCGGGTGGTGGCCTGGCTGGAAGACCGGTACGCACGCCGGCGGGCGGGCGAGGCGGCAGCGCTTCGGCCGTTCCTGCTGGTGGCCAGCTTCGTCAACCCCCATGACATCGTGTTTGCTCCGGTGTGGCTCGGCCCGGCGTGGCTGCGCCGCGGCAGCAGCGACATTCCGCTGACTGCTGCCGAACCGCCGCCGATCCCCGCATCGCCGACCGACGACGAGGATCTGTCGACCAAGCCCGCGGCGCAGATTGCCTACCGGGCGTCGTATCCGACCACCTACGGGCTGGCGCCGGCGGTCGAGCGGCTGTATCGCAACCACGCGGCCGAATACCGCAGTCTGTACTACCGGCTCCATGCCGAGGTCGACGGCCCGCTCGACCGGGTGCGCCGTGCAGTGACAGAGGGCGGCTCGTCTGACGCAGTGCTGGTGCGCACGTCGGACCATGGAGAACTGTTGGGCGCCCACGGCGGGCTGCATCAGAAGTGGTTCAACCTGTATGACGAGGCGACGCGGGTGCCGTTCGTGATCGCCCGGGTGGGCTCGAAGGCGACGGCTGGCCGGGCTGTCGATGCGCCGACGTCGCATGTCGATCTGGTGCCGACGCTGCTTTCGGCGGCGGGAATCGATGCGGCGTCGGCCGCCGAGGAGCTGCGGGGCAGCCACACCGAGGTGCACCCGCTGCCGGGCCGTGACCTGATGGGTGTGGTCGATGGCGATGCCGAGCCCGACCGCGACCGCTCGGTCTATCTGATGACACGCGACAACATGCCCGAGGGCGACTCGGGGGCCAGCGGAATGGCTCGCCGGATGGGCAGGACGCCGCCGCCGCTGCGCATCCAGGTGCCCGCCCATGTGGGTGCCAACTTCGAGAGCCTGGTCTGCCGGGTGGCCGGGGCCGGAGGCACGGCCGGGAGTGGGGACGGCGGCGCGGGCGGGGGCAGAGATACGGACGGGGCCGGGGACGACGACGCGGGCCATCTGTGGAAGATCGTGCGCACGTTCGACGATCCGGCGACGTGGACCGAGCCGGGCGTGCGGCATCTGGCGGCCGACGGCCCTGCGGGAGAGGTGTACCGCACCGAGCCGCTGCCCGACCAGTGGGAGCTGTACGACCTCGACGCCGACCCGATCGAGGCCCACAACCGCTGGGCGGATCCCAGCGCGCAGGAGGTGTTCGCCGAGCTGGAGCAACGCTTGGCCGTCGAACGAGCCCGGGCCGTGCCCGAACGCAACCAGCCATGGCCCTACGCCACCCGAACGCCCGGCCCCATCCCGGCCACGACGGGTTCTGCTTCGAAGAGAGTGCCACCGCCCGCTCGTGCCATACGCAAGGTGCTGCAGCGGCTCGGCATGCACCCGGAAGACACCGAGACGACTGACGCCGACGGCGCCGGGCGGCGGGCGCTGATCGTGGCGACGAACCACGGCGTGCTCGACGTCGGCAAGCCGACCGGGGTGTTCGCCAGCGAGATGACCGTGCCGTACTACGCCTTCGCCGATGCGGGCATGTCGGTGGACATCGCCAGCCCCAACGGGGGAGTCATCCCGGTGGATCCCCAGTCGGTGCGTGCCCCGCTGCGCACCGAGGCCTGTGACCGATTCCTGGCCGACGATGAATTCAAAGCCAAGGTGAACAACTCGCTCGCCATTGGCGAGGTCGATATCGCCGCCTACTCGATCGTCTTCCTGGCAGGCGGCTGGGGTGCTGCGTTCGACTTCGGGTTCTCTGAGGAGCTCGGCCGCAAGATCACCGAGGCCAACCAGCGCGGCAGCGTGATCGGCGGCGTCTGCCACGGCCCGCTCGGGCTGCTCAAGGCGAAGGCCGCCGACGGCAGCCCGCTGGTGGCGGGCCGCAGGGTGACCGGGGTAACCGACAAGCAAGTCCGGGAGCTGCGCATCACCGCCACGCCGCAGCATCCCGAGACCGAGCTGCGCAAGGCCGGCGCCCTGTTCGAGAGCGTGACCCGGTTCCGCGACCCGCTCGCCAACCACTGGGTGGTCGACGGCAACCTCGTGACCGGCCAGAACCAGAACGCCGGCCCCATGGTGGCCCGCGAGATGCTGAGACTGATGTCATGACTGACCGGGATGCGGCCGGCCCCCGAGGTGGCGCGTCATCCGTTACGCCCGGCGCCGAGGCGACTGCAGATGGCTGGGCGTCAGAAGCGGGTGCGTGCATCAGTGACTGATCGGGTGCCACCGGGTGTGGAGGCTGGCCCTCCGCCTGATGATGCGACGCCGGCGGATGGCCGGGTGGCTCGGCGGGAGCGCAACATCAACGCGGTGCTCGACGTGGTGCTCGAGATGTTCGCCGAGGAGTCGCTGTTCCCGACCATGGAGCAAGCGGCGGCCCGATCAGGACTCTCGTTGCGCTCGCTGTACCGGTACTTCGCCGATCCGGGCGAGCTGCTCGAAGCCACGATCAGGCGCAACCGTGAGCGCACCGCTCCCCTCACACGCTTGCACGCCATCGGCCAGGGTCCGCTGGAGGGCCGCATCGACGACTTCGTGACGATGCGCCTGCGCTTGTACGACTCGATCGGTCCGGAATACCGGGCGACCCTGGCGCATGCCCACCGGCTGCCCCGCATCGGCGAGCAGCTCGCCACGGCCCGCGACGAGATGCGTCAGCAGTTCAAGCTCCAGTTCGCCCCCGAACTCGAAGCCCGCACGCCTGACTCGGGGACCGACGCCCCCGAGTCGGCGTCGCGCTCGCCTCGGCCTAAGACCAGTGCGCCGACGTCAGACACGGCGGCAGACGGCGACGCAGTGCTCGCGGCAGGCGATCTGCTGACCCAGCTCGACTCGATCGACTACCTCCGCCGCCACCGCGGCCTGTCCGCCACTGAGACCAAGGCTGTGCTCACCTCGACCCTGAACACGCTTCTCGCCTGAACCGGCCGTCCATGCGCCCTCGGCAGGATTCGAACCTGCGACGCACGGTTTAGGAAACCGACGCTCTATCCCCTGAGCTACGAGGGCGGGGACTCCCTCGAAATGTACTGCTGGCCCTGAGCTGGGACTGTCCGGTTTTTTGTGTATCCGGCTGTGGTGGTGTTCATCGGATGTGGTCGGCGATCCGGTCGCCGTAGTGGACGGTCAGTGTGTTCAGGATGGCTTTCCAGCCGTTGGTCTTGCCGGTCAGGTTGGACCGGTTCTTGCGTCTGGTCGTGGCGACAAGGTAGAGCACTTTCATGGCTGCCTGCTCGTTGGGGAAGTGCCCTCTGTGTCTGACGGCTCGTCGGAATCTGGCGTTGAGGCTCTCGATGGCGTTGGTGGTGTAGACGACTCTGCGCAGCTCGGCGGGGAACTCCAGGAACGGCACGAACTCGTGCCAGGACGTCCGCCAGCTGCGGATCATGGCGGGGTAGGTGGTTTCCCAGTCGTCGGCGAAGCTCTCGAAGCGGGCCTCGGCGGCCTCGACTGTGGGGGACGTGTAGATCTCCCGCATGGCCTTGGTGATCTGGCCCCAGTGCTTCTTGGACGCGTAGCGGAGGCTGTTTCGGACCATGTGCACGACGCAGGTCTGCACCGTGGCGTCGGGCCAGGTGGCCCGGATCGACTCGGGCAGGCCGGCCAGGCCGTCGCAGCGCACGATCAACGCGTCGGCCAGGCCGCGGTTTCTCAGCTCGGTCAGCATCGTCGCCCACTGCTTGGCGCCCTCGCCGCCTGTCGGGCCCAGCCACAGGCCCAGCACGTCTCGTTCGCCTTGAAGATCGACGCCGATGGCGACATACACGGGCCGGTTGGCGACCTGGGAGTCGCGGACCTTGACGACGATCGCGTCGATCAGCACCACCGCGTACACGGGCTCGAGGGGCCGGTTCTGCCACACGGCCATGTCGGCGACGATCTCGTCGGTGATCTTCGAGATCGTCTCCCGGCTCACCGAGACGTCATAGATCTCCTCGAGATGCGCCTGGATCTCGCCGGTCGTGAGGCCCTTCGCATACAGCGAGATCACGTTGCCCGACAGGCCGTCCAGACGACGGCGGTGCTTGGGCACCGTCACCGGCTCGAACGTGCCCGCACGGTCACGGGGCACCGCCAAGTCGACCTCGCCGATCTCGGTCGTCACCCGCTTCGGGGTCGACCCGTTGCGCGAGTTCCCCGACCCTCTGCCCTCGGCGGCGTGGCGCTCATAGCCCAGATGCTCGGTCATCTCGACCTCCAGGCCGGTCTGGAGCACCCGACGCACCAGCCCGGTCAACAGGCCATCGTCGCCGGTCAGCTCCACGCCCTCGGCGCGCGCCTGGGCCACCAGCTGCTCAGCCCACTCGGTCATCGCCGCCTCACCGGCAGCATCGCTCGCCGGCACAGCCGGCCTGTCAAGATCAGTCACAGACATGATCCTCCCCGGCCCACAGCCCCAAGCTGCGGACCATCAGACCACGCCCGATACACAAAATTCCTGACAGGCCCGAGCACCGCCGCGAGCAGCACGTGCGGAAGGGGAGCTCTGCAATCGATTTCCTGATCGAAAAAGAGCGACTGGAATCGGTATCGGAGGAAGGACGAGACAGAGCCGCTGATCGGTTGATTCACGACGCGTCGAAGAGGCTTCGTTCGGCGCGCAGCCTGCTCGGTTCGGACAGCGGGTCGGCATTCTCGTTGGCGTACGACGCGTATCGAATGGCCGCGGACTCGCTCTTGGCTCGGCAGTGTCTACGGGTTACAGGCGGCGAAGGCTCGCATCGGACGGTCGAGGAAGCGGTCTCGAGTCAATTCGGCGATGTGATATCAGCGTTCTCCAAGCCGGAGTTCGAGCAGTTCCGCCAGATGAGGAACGCCTCGCAATACCCGGACTTCGAATCTCCGGAGCTGACCCACAGCGATGCTCAGTGGGCGGTCAGCCTTGCCGATGATGCGCTGTCGGGCGCACAAGATCTCACGAGCTCTGTCGAACTCGGTCCGTACCGCGTGACTTCTTGATCTCGATTGCGACGACTGGGCGTTCAGTGACGGTCGCGTGGAAGCCGCCTGACCCGTCTTGCAGCCATTCGGAGTCTCGGATGACGACGTTGACAGGGCGCCCCAGACGCTCCTCGACGCCGCTGAGTGCTCGGTAGAGCTCTCCCCGGTCGGGTTCGCCCAGCACCAGCACGTCGATGTCATTGACAGGCCGCCTGCCCGAGACGCCGTGCAAGCGCGCCGCCCACGAGCCGAACACGTACGCAGCCTCGATCCCGACGACGCCGTCGAGCGCCTCGGCGAGCACATGCGGCGGCCCGAACGCTTTGACCAACAGGTCAGACAGGCTGTCGAAGTAAGGGCTGTCGGTGTCCGCCCGTACGAACCTGGTGTTGCCCAATCGGCGGCTGGTGACGATGCCGGCCGCCTCGGCGCGCTCGACCTCTCGGTGCACCGAACTGAGCGGCACCCCGACACGGTGGGCCAGCTCGCTCATGCTGGTTTCCCGATCCGGGTCGCACATCAGATAGGTGAGCACTTCGCCTTGCTGACGCGATCGCAAGATGGGAAGCAGACTCGGAGCCGATTTAGTTTCCATTCATTGGAAATTATATACCGTTCAATGGAAGTTGAGTTCCGGTGGCTGGCTGCGTGTCCCGAGCCATGGTCTCTGCGACACATTTCGGCCGGTGTTGATGTGGCTCGACCGCCAAATGCGCATGTTGGACCGGAACGTGATTTCCGTCCGACAGCGTACGCTCAGCTTCTCCATGGGACATCGCGTCGAAGTCCTGCGGACAGGCCTCCCGTTCTGCGCGCCAGGTGCGCTAGAAGGGCACTTCCTCGTCGATGAGCCCCAAGTACTGCAGCACTCGCATCTGCACCTCGTTCAGCTTGGGCCGCGGGACGCTGCCGGTGAGGTCTTGGAGATCCGACTTGGGGATGGCTTGCAGCGCCGGCACCCGTATCCAGCATTTCTCGGGCACGTTGCCTTCGCCGGCTGCCAGCTTCACGCAGAGCTCGGTGCGGAATCTGGTGGACTTCGAAATCGGGCAGCCGAGCACGACACGCCAGTCGTCCTGATCGTTGTAATCGGCAGCGCTGAGAACGAGAAACGGCCGGCGTGCATCGTGCACGTTCCGGTGCTTGCCGTCATCCAGCGAGATCAGTTCGTCCGCGACCAGGTAGATGCCGCCGGTGACAGGCCGGGCCACAGCTAGTCGTCGAGCAGGATCCGGTTCGCTCGCGCTCGGCTTGCTCGTAGCGGGTTCAAGATTTCTGGGCTGCAGCCGGGTGGTGCCGGCTCTTCGTCATCGACGTGATTGTCGAGCATGCGCTGGAAACGGCGCAGTGTCGCAGACGCATCGGGGATGGAAGGCGAGTCCCCCATGTCGAGGATCACGTTGCGTTCGCCGTCTGCCTGGGCTTCGCGCATCGGCTCGGTCTCATAGGTGAGGTCCTTGAGCTCGGTCGGGCTGAGGTCACCGTGCTGGGAGAGCACGGCGTCGAGGTGCACCAGAAAACGATCTGCCTCGTCCAGGCTCGTCGTCTCAGACGCGGCCCGCAAGCGGTACTCAGGGTTGCCGAAGAAGTTGCTGGTCTCGTCGATGACGATGTCGCCGTTCGCGGCCAGTTGCTTCTCGACGCTGTATAGATCGTCCGAGAACGGTCCGTAGTGGTGCCACTGCCACACCACACCGGAGCCCGTGACGCCGTCATATTCGACTGAACGCAGATCGGCCAGATACAGCAGCTTGGCGTACTTGGTGCGTGTTATCCACAAGTTTCGGGCCGCTGCAAGCCCCAACAGCGCCTTCATCGCCTCCGATGTACGAGACACATCGGTACGCAGACGGGTCACACGTCCAGCGTATCCACCTCCCGAGGACTGGCCTCGACAACCCGGCTTGCTCAGCACCATCACAACCCCTGCTCCTCGTACTCGACTGCGGATAGGGCGACATCCTCGCGAAGGGGTGTGACAAGCACCGTGGACAGCCGCTGGACAACAGCCACGCCGGTTTGCCGTCCAGACGAGCCGGGGCACCGCCACCAGTACGGCTAGCTTCGGCCGAGATGCCGAGGGGTACGTGGCTCAACATCTTGAGACAGGCAGGCCACAGCAGGAGTTCGCGATGAAGCTGACCTATGCAGTCGTCATCGAGCAGACCCCGAACAACTACGGCGCCTACGCGCCGGACATCCCGGGATGCATCAGCACCGCCGCCACCCCCGACGAGATGCTCGCGAACATCCGCGAGGCGCTCGCCTTCCACATTGACGGCCTGATCCGCGGCGGCGACCCGGTGCCGACGCCTGCGATGTCCATCGAGGACGCCATCGCCTACCACAGCCAGTCCCTCGCCGACGTGGACGCGGAATGGCTGGCTGCGGGTGGCGACGTCATGGCGCCGCAGTCGGCCCGGTTCCAAACGGTCGAAGTCGAGATCCCGACCCCTCAAGAGACGCCTACCGGCTGACGCCGACGCGGCCCCTCGCCGGTCGCTACTCCGCGAGCAGTCGCCCGTGAAGGGTCGACGACGCGCGCAGCGGATGGACATCTGCAGCGCAATCCCAGCTTGCGGCCCGTGTAGGCAGCCCCGAATTACAGTCCCCGTTCGCTGGGAGGCCATGCATGACATTGAAACGTGTCGACCCCTCCGCCTCCGCGGATTCCGCCGAGCGGTCGTGCCCGAAGTGCGGTGCGGCGATGGTGCGCCGGGTCGCGAAGCGGGGCGAGAACGCGGGGAGCCAGTTCTGGGGCTGTTCGACGTTCCCGAAGTGCAGATCGATCGTGCCGATCGAGGAATCAGCGCCAGAGGAGCCTCCGACTGCTGACCGAAGCGACCAAATCTGTCCCTTCAGCAGCCCGCCTCCTGCACCGCAGAAGGGACTGCTGCGGAAAGCCGTCGCGGCCATGGACGGCATCTGGCGCTGGAGTCTCGAAGCAGACGAGCCCGATGCGACGGATCGCTGGAAGCCCAAGCACCGCCGCAAGGTGCTCGAATACCTACACATTCGTGACGGGGAGCGCTGCGGGCTGTGCGGCGGCACCATGAAGCTGAAAGGGGCCCAAGTCGAACACGTGGTCCCTAAACGGTTCGCGGTGTTCGAACTCACCGCCGAAGGCAAGGCACAGCAGGGCACGTACTACACGAGCGTTCTGCACGGCATGGAGAACCTCCAAGCAGCCCACCCGCGGTGCAACAAGTACAAGGGCAACACACCCGACATTCGCAGATGGAGACACCCGAGCATGCCCCGGCTCGTCGTCGCCAACGCCAAAGACGACCGGGTGCTGATGCTGCCGCCAAAGGACGACGTATAGGAAGGTCCGACCTTCGCAGTTCTGCGTGGCAGGTATCTACGCCGCCAGCAGTCTCCTGCGCTGGGCGTGGCTCACATAGGCGAAGCTCTGGGGCGGGCGGAAGCCGTGAGCCCGTCGAAGTGTGTGCAGCGATATCGGGGCGGCAAGCGGCTCGGCGCTCTCAAGCAGCACGGCGACGCCGCTGTCTCGGCCTTGGAGGTAGGCGTCGAATTCGACGCGGGACAGCGCAGTGTCGGTGCCGTACAGATGCCACAGCTCGTCAGCTGGGTAGCGGGCGACGCTTCGGACCAGGCATGTGCCGACAAGCGCCCGCACGCTGCCTGATGCGTACAGCAGTGCCAGCGTCGGGACGGTGATGCGCGGCATGGCCCGTCGCACCTCGACGGTCTTGGTGCCGGCCAGCATCGCCTCCGCGAACCTCGGCTTGAGCGCAAGCACCAGCGCCCTGTCGGGATCAAGAATGGGTTCAGTCATGACCAGTGGACAATGCCATGCGCGATCTCCAATGTGACGGGGCTTTCTGACTCGGCTCCGACTATCGGGTTCCCGCCATCGACTGCTGACCGCTGCCGGCCGGAGCGGCGGGACGAACCCGCTCAGTTGTCACAGGCCCCACTTACTATGCACCGGCGGGTCTACTCGTGCTGTCGGCAGCCGGGAGGTGAATGTGGGCACGTCCGGCGATACGGACAATCAGGCCGGGCAACGCGACATGGCCGACGAATCGCCACAGGCGGTACTAGCACGCGTCGAGCAATTGCACTCAGCGGCTTCTGGGCTCCTCGACCATTTGCGAATTGTCGGTGTCCGAGCCGAAGAGGCTTATGAAGCCGAGCGAGCTCGAATTGTGCAGGAACAACTCGAACGGATGCCGCTCGACGCACTGAGGTCGGCTTCTGAGGGACGTCTACGACTGGGTGCTGTCGAAGCCGCTGGGTTACGCACCGTTGCCGCGGTGCAGGCTGCGGGTCGCTACCGGTTGCAGTCGATTCCAGGGGTTGGAGAGAAGACTTCGGTCCAGGCGGTTGCAGCGGCCCGACAGATTGAAACGGCGCTTCACGACGTCACGCGGGTCAGATTCGACGTCGATGGTCGACCGAAGACGCAGACGGCGCTTCTGGCTCGGCTGCGCGAGTGGGAGGCAGCCCACCGGCACATCGATCCGCTGCATGAGCGGCTTGACAGGTTGGAAGCGACAATCGACGAACGCCGCGGGCCAGCACGACTTGAAACTCGGCGCGTCCGCCGGTTCTTCGCCGGTCGTCAGCGCAAGGAAAAGGCCCGTCTAGCGCTCGAGCAACTGGCAGCGCTGGTGAATGAGGCCTCGACGGTGCTGCTGGCGCACGAGATGTCGGATGCCCGATCGAAGCTGCCCGAGCGCCTGTCGGCTCAATCTCAGTGGGACGACTACATCGCCCGGTCGGTGACCTACAACGGACTTCTCATCGAGATCAGCGGCCAGGGTCCCGACGACGAGGCGTCGCACGGGTTCCTTCCCGAAGAGATTGTCGAGAAGATCCGAGCCTTCAAGCTCGACACGTCGCTGCTTCAGGTGTCCCTGCGTGGTTATCAGTCATTCGGGGCCAAGTTCGCGCTCATTCAGGGTCGAGCGATACTCGGTGACGAAATGGGCCTGGGCAAGACCATTGAGGCCCTTGCGGTGCTCTCGCATCTCCGGGCCCAAGGCGCCACTCACTTTCTCGTCGTCAGTCCCGCCAGTGTCCTGGCCAATTGGGAGCACGAGATCGATCGCCACACCTGTATCGAGCGGACTTGGAGGCTGCACGGCCTGGAACGCGATCGCAGTCTCGCCAGTTGGGCCCGGCTAGGTGGTATCGGTGTCACCACCTTCGACACGCTCCGATCCCTCGACGTCCCGGCAGTTCGGATCGCAGCGATGGTCGTCGACGAGGCCCATTACGTCAAGAATCCCGACGCCCTGCGCACTAGGTCTGTGCGGTCGTGGCTGACTCGGTCAGAACTATCGCTGCTGATGAGCGGCACGCCGATGGAGAACCGCGTCGAGGAGTTCCGCAATCTGGTGCATCACGTCCGACCGGACGTAGCAGCTGCTATCCGCACAACCGATGGAATTGCCGGGGCTGAAGCCTTCCGTAGGTCAGTTGGGCCCGTCTATCTCCGGCGCAATCAAACCGATGTTCTCGAGGAACTCCCGCCTCGGATCGAGACGGCCGAGTGGCTCCCGCTCGACGGTCCCGCAGCCGAGGTCTACCGGGCTGCAGTCGCGGCGAAGAACTTCATGTCGATGCGCCGAGCTGCCTTCCTCACTGACCGGGCACATGACTCGCCGAAGCTCAGCCGCCTTCTCGAGATAGCGGAGGAGGCGGCAGACAACGACCGCAAGGTAGTCGTCTTCTCCTATTTCCGTGACGTAATCGGCCGAGTCCACGCGGCGCTGGGGTCCTTGGCGTTCGGCCCGCTGACGGGCAGCGTGTCGGCAATTCAACGCCAGCAAATTGTGGACGACTTCGCGAGCCGCAAGGATCCCGCTGTCTTGGTGAGCCAGATCGAAGCCGGGGGAGTCGGGCTCAACATCCAGGCGGCCTCGGTCGTAGTCCTGACCGAACCGCAGTGGAAGCCCAGTACCGAGGACCAGGCCATCGCTCGCTGTCACCGGCTCGGCCAGTTACGGCCTGTCGAGGTTCATCGCTTGCTCACCGAGAACAGCGTCGACGAACGGATGCTTGTCATCCTCGCCCGCAAGTCGGCATTGTTCGCCGAGTACGTTCGACAGAGCGCCATGAAGGAAGCGACGCCCGAAGCCATCGATATCACCGACGACGAGCGCACCACCGAAGTCGCGAGCCAGGCCGAGCAAGAGCGCCGAATTATTGAACTGGAGCGTCGCCGGCTGGGACTCGAGCACGCATGAACGAAGATACGACGCGCCCCTCAGCCGCTTCCTACAGTTCAGATGTGTCGAAACTGGAGGATCTCGTCGCCGGATCGATTGCGGACGGGGTCGAACCCAATGGACCGGTCACGGTGGTGTCAGCGGTGTGGCATGGAGATCAGGCCATCACGCTGACGTATCGCGACTCGGCCAACCAGCCCCGAGAGCAACTTCTCTACCGTTCTGACGAGGGCACGTTTTCGATTCGCGAGGGAACCCGGCGGGCGTGGAGCTTCGATGGTGACGGCCACAGGTTCCGCCTTGCCGCCGAGGCTCGACGTATCCACCTCGCCCACCTCTTCGACCCGTACCTGGCGCTGACATCCAGCGAAGTCGACCCGCTGCCGCACCAGGTCGAGGCCGTCTACGGCGAGATGTTGTCACGTCAGCCACTGCGCTTCTTGCTCGCCGATGACCCAGGCGCTGGCAAGACGATCATGGCTGGCCTCTACATCAAGGAGCTCATCATCCGTGGTGACGCCGAGCGGGTGCTGGTGGTCGCGCCGGGAAGCCTCGTCAATCAGTGGCAGGACGAGCTATTCGACAAATTCGGTATGCGCTTCGAGGTGGTCACCAAGGAACACCTTGACAGTACCCACGTCGGTGAGGTGTTCCAGGAACGTGACCGGCTGATATGTCGCGTCGATCAGATCAGCCGCCGAGAGGATCTGGTGGAGCGATTGGCCCAAACCGACTGGGACCTCGTTGTAGTCGACGAGGCCCACCGCATGTCCGCGCACTTCTTCGGGTCCGAGGTCAAGAAGACGAAGAAGTACCAGCTGGGCGAGACCCTTGGCGCCGCCGCAAGGCACCTTCTTCTCATGACTGCCACGCCGCATTCCGGCAAGGAGGAGGACTTCCAGCTGTTCCTGGCTCTGCTCGACAGCGACCGTTTCGAGGGACGTTTCCGCGACGGGGTCCACTCTGTTGACCCCAGTGACCTCATGCGCCGCACGGTCAAGGAGAAACTGCTCACCTTCGATGGCCGGCCCCTATTCCCCGAGCGACGAGCCACCACCGTCGACTACGAGCTGTCCGACGACGAGATGACCCTCTACGACGAGGTCACCGAGTACGTCCGCGAGCAGATGAATCGGGCCGACCGGCTCACCGAAGAAGGTCAAGGGCGTCGCGGCAACACGGTTGGGTTCGCGTTGACGATGCTCCAGCGTCGACTCGCCTCGTCTCCCGAAGCCATCTACCAGTCGCTCTCACGCCGTCGGAAACGGCTGGAGAAGCGGATCATCGAAGAACGCCAACGGGCTCGCGCTGCAGCGTTTGGAATGACTCCACAGGAACAGCGGCTGTCCTCTCTTCTGTCGGATGACACGGTCGACGACAACGGGTTCGACCTCGACGCCTGGGATGACCTCGACGGAGAAGAACAGGAGGAGTTGGAATCTGAAGTCGTCGACGCCGCAACTGCGGCGGCCACCATCTCCGAACTCGAGCTCGAGATCAAGACGCTCGGGCAACTCGAATCTCTTGCCCGTCGCCTGCGGGGTGAAGGCGTCGATGCCAAGTGGGTCCAGCTCTCAGGCTTGCTCTCAACCGATCAGGCGATGTTCAAGCCCGACGGGTCACGTCGAAAGCTCCTCATCTTCACCGAACATCGCGACACCATGAACTACCTCGTCGACCGGCTCCGCACCTTCCTCGGTGACTCAGAGGCCGTCGAGTACATCTCCGGCAGCACTCCACGCGAGGATCGGCGCAAGATCCAGGCCCGCTTCACCCAAGACGAGACGTGCCTCGTGCTCGTTGCCACCGATGCAGCGGGTGAGGGCATCAATCTCCAACGAGCCCACTTGGTCATCAACTACGACCTTCCGTGGAACCCGAACCGCATCGAGCAGCGCTTCGGTCGCGTCCATCGAATCGGCCAGACCGAGGTCTGCCATATGTGGAATCTCGTCGCCGCCGAGACCCGCGAAGCGCAGGTGTACCTTCGTCTGCTCGACAAGATCGAACAGCAACGAATCGCTTACAAGGGCCAAGTCTTCGATGTGCTCGGGGAAGCACTGAGTGGTGCCGAGCTCCGACGGCTGCTCCTCGACGCCATCCGCTACGGAGAGGACCCCCAAGTTCGCGACCGCATCAACCACGTCATTGACGACACCGTTGAACAACGCATTCGGGACGCCATCGAGCACCCACCTCTCGCCGAAGAGACGATGGCCTTCGCCGACGTCGAACGCGTCCGCCAGGAGATGCAGGAGGCTTCGGCACGACGGCTTCAGCCCCACTACATACGGGCGTTCTTTGAGGCCGCGATAGCCCATCTTGGCGGCAAGCTCGTCGAGCGCGAGGCCGGTCGGTTCCAGATCTCCAACGTGCCCGCGTCGGTCCGCCAACGCGACCGGCAGATCGGCACCGGTGCACCAGTGCTCACGCGCTACGAGCGCATCACCTTCGAGAAGGAGCTCATCCGTCAGGTTGGCGCGCCTCCAGCTGAGCTTCTGGCCCCTGGCCATCCGTTGCTGAGCGCCACCATTGACCTGATCCTCGAACGACACCGAGGTCTGTTCACTCAAGGGACCGTGCTGGTAGATGAGACCGACCAAGGCGACCAACCCCGCGTGCTCATCATGCTTGAACATTCCATTGCTGACGGGCGGCCCACGCGCAGCCACCCTCACACAGTTGTCAGTCGAAGGTTCGAGTTTGTTGAGATCAAGGGTGGTGACCACGCCGTCGCTGCCGGCTACGCCCCATACCTCGACTACCGGCCGCCTAACGAAGACGAGATCGCTCACGTCACGTCGATTCTCGAATCAGAATGGCTCGATACTGACCTTGAGACCGTGGGACTCGATCACGCCATCAGCGTCGCTGTGCCCGAACACCTCGCCCGGGTTCGGCTCCATACCGAGAATCGCGTTGACGCCACGCTCGCCGCCGTCAAGGAACGACTGACGCGCGAGGTCAACTACTGGGACCATCGCGCCAACGAGCTCCAGCTGCGAGCTGACGCCGGCAAGACTCCCCAGGCCAATGCAGATCGGGCTCGCAAGCGAGCCGACCAGCTCGCCCTCCGCCTTGAATACCGCGTTGGCGAGCTCCAGGCCGAACGCAGCTTGCGGGCACTCCCTCCCGTCGTGATTGGCGGTGCTCTCGTCGTACCGGTTGGCCTCCTCCGCCGACTTGCGGGAATCGACGAACCAGAGGAGTTCGCCATTACCCGCGCCGAGGTCGAGCGTCGGGCCATCCAAGCCGTGCTCGCTGCCGAAGATCATCTCGGCTGGGAAGCAGTCGATCTCAATGAGGAGCATCGCAACCACCCTGGCTATGACATCCGGTCACGTCGCCCAGGACGAGATCACGAACCAGGTGGCATGAAGTTCATCGAGGTCAAAGGACGCATCGCCGGCGCACCGACGGTGACCATCAGTCGCAACGAGATCCTGACCGGACTGAACGACCCTGAGCACTTCGTGCTCGCACTCGTCGAAGTGTCGCCCGACGGCACAGACACCGTTCGGTACCTCCGCAGACCCTTCGACGGACGCAGCGACGACTTCGTCTTCGACGTCACAAGCGTCAATTTCACGTGGTCAGCGCTTTGGGACCGATCCGAGACACCATCATGATTAGGGCGTACAGGACCGCCGCGGCAATCGTGAGGAAGAGCGAGTGAGCGATCAGCCCGACAAGAAGAAACTGATCGAAGTCGCCCTCCCGCTCGATGCCATCAATGCTGAGTCAGCGCGTGAGAAGTCCATTCGGCACGGGCACCCTTCCACCCTTCACCTCTGGTGGGCCCGGCGACCACTCGCAGCGTGCCGAGCGGTCTTGTTCTCGCAGCTCGTTGACGACCCCTCTGCACACCCCGACGAGTTCCCGACGGAGGCTGAGCAGGGTGCCGAGCGGCAGCGCTTGTTCACGATCATCGAGAACCTTGTCAAGTGGGAGAACTCCACCAACGATGATGTGCTCGCCGCCGCACGGGCCGAGATCCGAAGATCCCTCGGTGACGACCCTCCGCCGTTACTCGACCCGTTCGCTGGTGGCGGCTCGATCCCTCTAGAGGCTCAGCGGCTCGGGCTAGACGTGTACGCCTCTGACTTGAACCCGGTAGCAGTCCTGATCAACAAGGCCCTGATAGAGATAACGATGCGCTGGGATGGCTCCGAACCGGTTCATCCGGACGCCGAGAATCGGACACGATGGCAGGGTGCCGAGGGACTGGCCGAGGATGTGCGCCGCTACGGGAATTGGCTCCGGGAACAGGCTTACGAACGCCTCTCTCCCAACTACCCCAAGGCTATGCGCCCCGATGGCTCCACTGCCGAGGTGATTGCCTGGATCTGGGCGCGTACTGTCAAATGCCCGAATCCGACCTGCGGTGCGCAGATGCCGCTTGCGCGATCTTTCTGGCTGAGCAGGAAGAAGGGCAAGGAAAGATATCTCTCCGCCGAGATCGAGAGCGGGGAGATCAACCTTGAAGTCCGGGGTCCGCGAGGTGAACCCGCCCCGGCGCCCAAAGTGACTCCCCGGGGTGCCAGCTTCAGATGTCTCGTGTGTGGCGAAATCTGCGAGGAGACGCACGTCAAGGAGACTCTCGCTGAGTCAGTGGACAGTTGCCTTGAGCTCGCCACATGCGTGCAGACCGAAGCTGGAAGGGAGTTTTTGGCAGGTTCAGCCCAAGTCATCACGACGCCCGTGGACCGCTCTGGGCCAGAACTCTCCGGGAACTCACGGCATATGGGCGGCGTGTCGTACGGCCTCCGGGATGTGAAATCGTTTTACACGGCACGCCAACTTGAGCTGATGGAAACTATGGTGTCACTAGCGCAGAATCTGCCTAAACTAGTGGAATCTGATGCACTCTCTCAGTGTAGATCGGCACCCCAAGCGAAGCGCTATGCGAAAGACCTGACTGTTCTTCTCGGGCTAACCATTTCGAAGATGGCTCGATTCCATACTACTCTCAGCACTTGGCGACCCGACGAGCAGAAGTTCAGGGGAGCCTTTGGCGGACCAGCGATGGAGATGACATGGGATTT
Source organism: Candidatus Poriferisodalis sp. (assembly GCF_965219595.1). Lineage (NCBI taxonomy): Bacteria > Bacillati > Actinomycetota > Acidimicrobiia > Acidimicrobiales > Candidatus Poriferisodalaceae > Candidatus Poriferisodalis > Candidatus Poriferisodalis sp. The sequence continues at coordinate 790,216 of NZ_OZ244781.1, read as the reverse complement.
CGCTGAGGCGAATCCATTTGCTGGTTCTGGTGGCGATATCAATGGCCTCATCGCCGGAACGGCTGATGTGCTCGACAGGTTACGTCCCGCTGCTCAGGGTAAGGTTGCGCAGAATGATGCGCGTCGTATTGGTGTGGATGAACGGAGAATCATCTGTACCGATCCCCCATACTACGACAACATTCCGTACAGTGATCTGGCCGATCATTTCTACTATTGGCTACGCAAGGTGGTACACGTCGCAGAGCCGGATCTTGTAGCAACGACTCTGACGCCCAAATCCGACGAGATCGTCGCCGACGCACACCGAGCCGGTTCGCGGCATGTGGCGGATTCAACGTTCCAGCAGGGCCTGAATGAGTTCTTTGTCGCTGCGAGGGAAGCGTCAGTAGACAATGTTCCAGTATGCGTCTATTATGCATTCAAGCAGGGAGAGAAGATCCGATCGACTGAGGATCTTCTTGGCTCAACGGGCTGGTCGACCATGCTTGAGGGCTTAGTCTCTGCGGGTTGGCAAGTGGTGGCCACTTGGCCCCTGCTGACCGAAGGCAAGACTCGTCGACGTGGCCTCGACAGCAATGCCCTTATGTCGTCGATCGTCCTGACATGTCGGAAGCGACCCAAGCGAGCGGCCATTGTCGATCGACAAGGCTTCGTCCTGCAACTGCGACGCGGGTTGCCCGATCCGCTGCGGGACCTGCAGCGATCTCACGTCGCACCCGTAGACCTACGCCAAGCGGCAATTGGCCCGGGCATGTCGATCTACTCAGGATTCGATCGGGTGGTGGAAGCGGACAACTCGCGCATGTCCGTCCAGACGGCATTGGGCCTGATCAACCAGGTTATTGACGAAGTTCTCGATTCACAAGAGCAGGACTTTGACTCGGAGACTCGATGGGCGATCCACTGGTTCGCCCAGTTCTTTCTAGAGAATGGTCCGTACGGAACTGCGGAGCAGTTGGCTCTGTCCATGAATGTGGCTGTGACCGGAATGGAGGAGTCAGGGATCCTGGAGTCAGGCGGGGGCAATGTGCGGTTGCTCAACCGGAATGAACTCCCGCCGGACTGGGACCCCCTCGCTGACCAGCGCACTCCGATCTGGGAGGCCACGCAGCATCTGGTGAAGCGGTTGGAGACCGAGGGCGAGGCGTCCGCAGCACGCTTGCTGAGACGCATGGGTGCTCTTGGCGATTCGGCCCAGCTGCTGGCGTACCGTCTCTACACGGTGTGCGAACGCACGAGGCCGAACCTGGCTGGGCCATACAACGCATTGGTGGCCTCGTGGTCCGAGATCCAGCGTCTCGCCAAAGAGATAGTGGATCCCACAGCTGAGTACGAGCAGTTGAGTCTCGACGGATGACCGTCGCGCAGCAGCCAGCGCAGCGAGAGGACTGAAGTATGGCCGAACTCACGAATAAGGCCCGGATCGGCGAAGCGTTTGACCTCCTCGCCCGAGGCCTCGAGCCATTCGTCGCACGTCACATGCAACGCACGACTCCGAACGGCAGGGAGTGGGCCGCGCACTTCGTCGCTACGTCGCGCAGCCCAGACCGGGAGTACTCGACCTCTGACCCGAGCTTCCTGCTCAACGTGATGATCGAGTGTTGGGACGGCGTGTTCCGCAGCCAGTTGCCTCGCTCGACTCGCAATCTGCTATTCACCTTGCGCGACAAGCGCAACGATTGGGCCCACAACCGCGCCATCCAACCGCACGATGCGCAGTTCACGCTTAGCGGCATCCTGACCCTTCTTGAGGCCATCGACGCCCGCGAGATAGACCGGGTCCATATCAGTCTCGACGAGCTGAACCGATCATTGTTCGCACGCGAGAGGAAGAAGGTGGAGACTGAGGGCGCCGCTTCAAACGTGCTCCAAGCTCCGAAGGCCGGCCTCAGGCCGTGGCGCGATGTCATTCGCCCGCACGACGACGTCTCGACCGGGATGTTCAGCGTTGCCGAGTTTGCCGCTGACCTTGAGCTCGTACGAAGAGGTGAAGGCAGCCCTGAGTACGTGGACCCGGTCCTGTTCTTCGAACGTACTTACCTGACAGTCGGGCTCGCGGAACTGCTGTCGTTCGGTGTGAAGCGCGTCACCAATCAGGGCGGTCAGCCCGTCATCAACTGCCAGACCAACTTTGGCGGTGGAAAGACCCACAGCCTCATTGCCCTCTACCACCTCTTCTCGGGCGTACCTCTGGACTCGCTACCTGATGAAGTCCGCCACATAGCTGCAGCGGCCGGTGTTGAAGAACTCCCGGCTGTGAACCGTGCGGTCGTAGTCGGCAACCGTTTCGCGGCTGGCGAGACGCACGAGAAGCCCGACGGCACCGTCGTTCACACCATCTGGGGTGAGATCGCATGGCAGCTCGCTGGGAAGCACGGCTACGCGCTGGTCGCGGAGTCCGACCGAAACGGCACGAATCCCGGTGACCGTATCCGTGACGTGTTCAAGCTCGCAGCTCCCTGCATGGTCCTTATTGACGAATGGGTCGCTTATGCCAGAGAGCTCTATGGGCAAGACACGCTCAAGGCTGGCAGTTTCGACAGTCAGTTCGGCTTCGCCCAGGCGCTTACCGAAGCTGCGCGCGGGACCGAGGGGGCGCTTTTTGTCGTGTCGATCCCTGCGTCCGAGGGAACCAGCTCATCGGACGAAGAGGCGCTGGCCAGCAGCCTCGAAGTCGGAGGCGTGGCGGGGCGAGAAGCACTGCATCGGCTGACCAACGTGGTCGCCCGTCAGGCCGAGCAATGGCAGCCGGCCAAGGGAGATGAAACCTTCGAGATCGTCCGGCGACGCCTGTTCGAGCCGCTCGACCCCGATCAGGCCGCCGACCGGGATGCGACTGCTGAAGCCTTCGGTGAGCTGTACCGCAGCCAACGAGCCGACTTTCCCTCCGAATGCAGGGAGATGGCTTATGTCGAAAGGATCAAGACGGCCTACCCCATCCACCCTGAGGTCTTCGACCGGCTCTACGAGGATTGGTCCACCGTCGATCGCTTCCAGCGGACTCGCGGCGTGCTTCGCCTCATGGCCGCCGTCATCTCGTCGCTATGGGAGAGCGATGATCGATCGCCACTGATCTTGCCTTGTTCGATTCCGTTGATGGACAGCCGCGTCAGTGGCGAGCTGGCCGGCAAGCTGCCTGACTATTGGGCGCCGGTCATTGACGCCGACGTCGATGGCCCGACGTCGCGCGCTTGGCAGATCGACCGCGAGGTGCCTGCGCTCGGTCAACACCACGCAACCCGCCGGGTTGCGCGGACGATCTTCCTCGGCGCGACTCCGAACGTTGGACACGCAAACCGTGGGATCGAGACCGAACGGGTTCGTCTGGGTGCCACCTTCGCCGGCGAGAAGCCCGGGTTCGTGGCCGACGCTCTCAACCGACTCTCGGCCCACGCCCCGTATCTGTACGTCGATCGCAATCGGTACTGGTTCGACCGCCAGCAGAACGTCAACCGCACGGCCCGCGACGAAGCAGCGCGACTGCTGTCCGGTGACAAGCACGAAGTTCGCGACGAGATCGTGCAACGCCTCCGCGCCGAGCACGGCGACGGTGACTTCCGGCGAGTTCATGTCGCGCCTGCTACCACGAACGATGTGGCCGACGACCCGATGTGTCGGCTCGTTGTGCTGGGCCCCGACGCTCCTCACATCGCGAAGGCCGAGGAGTCGCCGGCGCTCGAAGCGTCTCGAACGATCCTCGACCAGCGCGGCAACAGCCCACGGCAGTACCGCAACATGATGGTGTTCGCCGTGTGCGACCAGCGATCCCTCGAAGGGCTCGAAGAGGCAACGGCCGAGTTTCTGGCGTGGTCGTCGATCGGCGAACGCGTCGAAGAACTGAACCTCGATGCTCACCAGACCGCGCAGGCCAATACCCGTCGCCAGCAATCTGACGACGCCGTAGGTCTTCGAATAGCGGAGGCTTACAAGTACGCGGTCGTTCCCCGACAGGATGACTCGACCGGTGCCGTCGCGCTCGATGTCGTCTCGCTCGACCAGCAGGGTTCGGTTGCACAGCGGGTCAGCCGCAAACTCGTCTCCCAAGGGAGCTTGGCAGTTCAGTTCCCACCGGTGATGTTGCGCCTCAAGCTCGACAACGAGCTCGCATCGCGATGGGAGGACGGCCACGTGTCGGTCTCGCAGCTTTGGGAGGACTTCGCCAAGTATCTCTATCTGCCCCGTCTTCGAGACCAAGGAGTTTTGTTGTCGACGATCGAAGCCGGGCCGTCTTCAACCGTCTGGCAATCGGAGGGATTCGCCGTCGCAGTCGGCCTTGATGACGGCACCGGCCGCTATCTCGGGCTGACGGCAGGCTTTCACCCGAGTCCGCTCACTCCGACTGCGTTGGTGGTCAAACCCGAGGTCGCCAACCGCCAGATGGAGAACGAGGCCCAGACCCCGGGGGAACAACCCGGTCCCGGTCCCGGTGGCGGAGCGCCCGAGGCTGGAGACGGCGAGGAGACTCCTGAATCGCCCCCCGACGTCCGGGTGTTTCGAGGGTCGATCAGCCTCGACGACACACGACCCGTAAGGCACTTCGGTGACATCAGCAAGGAGATCCTCGATCACTTCGCCAGCCAGATCGGCATCGACCTTGATGTACAGCTCATCATCACTGCTGAGAATCAAGATGGGTTTACCGACCACATCATTCGAACGATCACCGAGAACGCTCGAACACTGAGGTTCGATGACGGCACTGGCTTCTCGGAGGAGTAGCCCGCGTGCTCACTGCAATCGAGGCCAGGGCTGCGCTGTGACCGGAGCGGCGGACCAAGGGCCGGCCAGTGGCGGGACATTGGAACTGCTGCAGTCGTTCGACGGCCGGCTGCAAAGCGTCGCCTCAGGAGTGGCACGCGGGGAATACGTGTTCTGGTTGGGCTCGGGATTATCGCGTTCGGTTGTACCCGATGTAGGGGAGCTGCTCAGGAAACTTCTGTCGTACGTCCAATCACGAATTGACCCGGCCGACGAGGCTTGCCGTTTTAGGAAAGCTCTTCGCGAGATCCTAGAAATCGCGGGGAAAGATCTTGCGCAGGTTCCGTTAACGACTTCGGTCGATGCTTGGCCCCAGATCGACGAGATCGTGCAGCAACTCACAGGCCAATACTCTTTGGTGTTTGGCGTGCTCGTGGACGACGAAGACTCGGACTTCTTGCTATGGGAGGGAGTCGATGTCGTCAACACGTACGGATCTCCGGATCTCGAACCGGCGGCGGAGCACCTCTGCCTCGCCATTCTCATGCTCGAGGGGGTCATCCGGAGCGCTGCCTCTGCAAACTGGGACGGTCTCGTCGAGCGGGCGATCCATCGATTGACCGGCGAAGCAACTGGCTATCTGCGAGTCGTCGTCCTGCCTGATGAGTTCTCAGAGCCCGAATCTCGATGTGACCTCCTTAAGTTCCATGGATGTGCAGTGAAGGCTCGCGAAGACCTTGATGCATACCGAAAGGCACTGATCGCGCAACATTTGCAAGTCTTGGGCTGGGCGGCCGGTTCCCACAACCCTGTGATGAAGGGCCACCTTGAGCATCTCGTGGCGACGAGCAACGCTCTAGTGGTCGGCCTGTCGGCCCAAGACGCGAATATTCAAACGATCTTGCACAATGCAGCCGAAAACCTTGGGCGTACTTGGCCTGTCATGCCACCCGCTGTTGTGTTTGCGCTAGAGGATTTGAAGCAGGCCCAAAGGGACGTTCTTCGAATCACATATGGGCAGAGCTTCGCCGAACATCGTGACGAGATCGAGGCGGCAGCCCTTCTCGGGGCCTACGCGCAGCCGCTTCTCCTCGCTCTAGTTCTCTACATCCTGGCCGGCAAGCTGTCTTCGCTCGTTGCAGTGATCTCGTCCGAAGTGATTGACGATGCAACCAAGGAGGCGCTACAGGAAGGCATACGCGACTTGCGGGACCTGGTAGCGCGAGCTCCGGACGACGACGCCTTAGGGTTCGTTGAACGCCTTATCGCAGGCGTGGGGATCGTGCTGTCGATGTTTCGCACCGGAGCGCCATTCGATGCCACCGATCGCCGCTACGACCCACTCACAGCTCAGCCGATCGAGCAGACGGTGCTTGACCCCAACGTCGATACGGATGCGCTCGGGTACTTGGCAGTAGCGGCCTCGCTGATCGGCCGAGGTGCTGCCGAACATCTCTGGAAACTGGAGCCAGGCGATGTCGATGTTCCAGAGGAAGGTGCCTTCACAGTCGAGAGCACGTCGGGCAACTCACACGTGTTCTTGGTGCGAGACTCAAGCGTGCTGGCTCAGCTAGAGGGGCATGGGCACATCGACATGAGTGACGGCAGTGTGCTTGCGATTCATGCGAAGGCGATTCCACCACGACAAGCCCGGTCGCCGAAGACTCGCTACGGACGGACCGGTTGGCAGCCAGCGAGACAGGTCGCAATCGAGACGATCGCCGGCGACGCACCGGACTTCCAGGCACTCATGGGGGCATTTCGCCAAGGGGCCGATTTGTGAACGCCGCGGTTGAGTCGGTGCTCGCGGAGCTTGAGTCGGCTGGATTCCGAAGACTTCCGAAGCCACTGGTCGTTGCCGGCGCGGCATTTGACTTCGACGCTGCCGTCACGGGCACAGGAGTCTCGCATGACCTCGTGGTTGTGGGTGGCCAAGGGGCAGACCCGGTCCACCTCATCCAGCTCCTGTCAGGTCTGAACAGGAGTCTGGATCGCATTGCGTCGCGAAGGCCCGTGAGCTTGGCACTCGTCGGGTCTCGTCCAGAGCCCGCGACATTGGCTGAACTCGAAGACAACGCTCGAGTCATGGTCATCGAGAGTGAGCTTCCAGAGCCCTCGGACATACGAAACGCGATCGCGGTGTTGTTCCCGCTGCGCCTTCCGCCCACCGCACAGGAGGTCGTTGACCCACTCGATGAAGTCGTGGCCGATCTCGGCCACTCGGTTTCTGACGGACACCGATTGCTCATTGATGCCGCACGCACCGGGCCCGAGGCAGTCCAGCAGGCGCTCCGCCGTTACCTGGACGATGCGCTGCAGGACGGCACGGAGCAGGACGAGGGGGAGGAGACTCCGTGACCCCACTCCCCCTTCGCCGAGTGCTGATCTCTAACTTCCGGCGTATCAAGGGCAGCTGGGGCATTCTGCTGGACGCCCCGATCGTCCTGATTCACGGTGCCAATGGGAGTGGGAAGACGAGCATTCTCTCCGCGATTGAACTCGGACTCACGGGTGAGATCCGGGCCATGCACCGCCAAGACGACCGCTACACAGCACACCTGCCACATCGTGGCTCGTCCTTTGCGACAATCGAAGTAGACATCGCTGGCGACGACGGTCGCGCGCATCTGCCGACGCGGACCACGGTAGGCGGAGACGAGGTCAGGGGCGCTCCGACACTCGACCCAGAGACGGCCCAGTTCTTCGCTGAGCGCTCATATCTCGACCAAGCATCTCTGGGTCAGCTATTGGACCTCTATCAGTACACAGAAGGCAATCAGGAGTCCGCGCTTGCTCGATTCGTGAGTGAGCTACTCGGCCTTGATCAGTTGGACGCGCTGAGATCTGGCCTGCATGACGCGACAGATATTCGGCGGTTGAGGAATCTCTCGGACCACTACGCCGACGCAGAGAGTGAAGTGAAGCAATCCACTGCTGTGATCGAGATTACTTCCGGTGAACTGTCGAGGGCCGAGGGCGAGCTTGCTGAGATACGTGAGCGGCTTGTGGCGGTGCTGGCGAGTCTGGGCCTAAGTGCGGCTCTCCCCGGATCGGAAGGAGATCTGGAAGAGATCGAGTCTCTGCTCACCGAGGGAGACCAGGCTGGAGCGCTTGCTGCGTCGGAGTAGCGCGTTAGGGCGATGACTGAACTCCGCGGCCGAATTCGCGGACTCGGCCAGCGCCCGGCAGCGGCGCGCTTCGAGGAAGCCCGCGCTCTACTCGCAGCCGCTGAGGCGGCGCTTCAGGAGTGGCGCGCATCCTATGAGGCCCCGATCCAAGCACTTCGTGACGACGTTGCCGCGCTCGGCCTAGGCGCCGGCCCCACGCTTCGACAATCGTTGGTAGACGAAACCAGAGCCATAGAGCTCCGCATCGCGGAGCACGGCACTGCTGTTGCCCAGCTCGCCGAAGTCAAGCAGACCTCGGCCGATCTTCATCTCCGGCTAGACCGCGTCAATACCGAAATCGCGGCAAGAGAGTCACAGGCGGGCACGTTGGCGACGGTGCTGGCCGAGTTGCGGGATCAAGCCTCGGAGGGCATCTGCCCTGTTTGCGGGCGCTTCGCGTTTGCGCGTGGAGTAGCTGTGTGAGGGTCACGGCCTGATTGGGAGGGATCCCCCAGAATCGGAGGTGTTCGTAGCCCCGAGTTCTGGAGGATCCCTGTGAGGGTTGACGCTATTCGCGCGTTGCATGTGGTTGTCGGCTTGGGCGCCGGCGTGACGGTGACCGGTGTGAGGGACCGCGACGGCGGTCCGCTCGAGATCGGGGTCGAGCTGGCGGGGCGGCCGTGCTGTGTCGGCTGCGGGGGGCCGGTGTGGGCGCACAGCGCGAGCACGGTGAGGCTGGCTGATCTGCCGGCGTTCGGGCGGCCGGTGCGGCTGGGGTGGCGCAAGCGCCGCTGGCGCTGCCCCGACGGGTCGTGCGCGGTAGGCACGTTCACCGACCAGGACCCCGCAGTCGCGCCGCCCAGGGCGCGGATGACCAGCCGGGCAGCGCGTCACGCGACCCGCCGCGCGGGTGCCGGTCGGGCGGTCAGCGAGATCGCCGCCGAGCTGGGTGCGGGATGGCACACGGTGATGCGGGCAGTGCACCGGTGGGGATCGGCGCTGCTCGATGCCGACTCGGCACGCCTCGACGGGGTAACCGCTTTGGGCCTGGACGAGATTTTGATGTTCCGCCGCGGCCGGTACCGAGAAAAGCACTGGGGCACCACGATCGTGGACACCCGCCGCGGCAGGCTGCTCGACATAGTCGCTGGTCGCAGCGCCGACGGGGCCACCGCATGGATCCGAGCGAGATCGTCGCTATGGCGCAAGCAGATCCGCTGGGGCGTGATGGACCTGTCGGGTCCCTATCGCAAGACGTTCACCGACGCTTTGGCGCACGCCCGCCAGGTCGCTGACCCGTTCCACGTGATCAAGCTCGCCAACTCGGCTATCGACGACGTGCGCCGCCGGGTTCAGAACGAGACCACCGGCGGGCGAGGCACCAAACACGACCCCCTCTACCGGATACGCAGACTGCTGCTCAAAGCGTCCGAGCGAGTCACCGACCGCGGACGAGCCAAGCTGCGGGGCCTGCTCGCAGCCGGCGACCCCCGCGGCGAGGTGCGCGACGCGTGGCACGCGAAGGAGACCCTGCGCGGCGTCTACCGGATCCCAAAACGCAGCGTCGCCGCCGAGACGCTCGACGAGCTCGCCCGCGACCTCCAAGACGACACGTTCTCGGCGGAGCTGAACAAGCTCGGCCGCACCCTGGTGGGCTTCCCCCCAAATTTGGGAGGGTCGGTCAGTCGTTGTTGGCTTGTTCGTAGTCGATGGGGCTGGTCATGTCGAGGGTGCTGTGCAGCCGTCGGGGGTTGTACCAGTCGGTGATCCATCTGGCGATGTCGCGTCTGGCTTGGCGGCGTGTGGCCCAGTGTCGCTTGTGGATGAGTTCGTGGGTGAGAGTCGAGAAGAACGACTCGGCTGGGGCGTTGTCCAAAGCGCAGCCGACCCGTCCGGTGGAGCGGGTGATGCCGAGATTCTCGCAGGCCAGGGCGAAGTCGCCGGCGGTGTACTGGGTGCCCTTGTCGCTGTGGAAGATCACCCCGGCGACGTCGCCGCCTCGGGTGGCGACGGCCATCTCGACGGCGGCCTGGGCGAGCTCGGCTGTGGGATGGGAGTTCGAGGTCGCGAACCCCACGATGCGCCTCGAGTACAGGTCCATGACCGCGGCGAGGTGCACTTTGCCCTCGCCGGTGGGGATCTCTTTGAAGTCCCCCACCCAGCGCCGGTCGGCCGCGTCGGCGGTGAAGTCGCGTCCGATCAGGTCCTCGGGGGCGGCGTCGCGGTCGTCTGTGCGGGAGCGACGGCGCTTGGTGGGGCGTGCGACCAGGCCCTGGCGGGCCATGGAGGCCTCCACGGACTTCTTCGACACAGCCCGCCCCGCTCGGCGCAGCTGCACCCGCACCCTGGGGGACCCGTAGGTCCCACCGGAGTCCTCGAAGCAGCGCTTCACCGCTGCGTCGAGATCGGCCCGCCGCGCCTCGATGCCCGACGGCGGCCCGTGGCGCCACCGGTAGAACCACGACTCGCCCACCCCCAGCGCCCGGCACGCGACCGCGTGGGGGATGCCGTGATCGGTCCTCTGGGAAGCCACAAACCGCGCCAGGGTCACCTTGTCGCCTCGTTCACCCACAGGACCACGGATCGTTTGAGCACGTCGCGCTCCATCTCCAGCTCAGCGCAGCGGCGCCGCAGCCGGACCAGCTCGGCACGCTCGTCAGCGTCCAGAACGCCCTCCCCGCCAGCCTGACGCTCCGCTTTGACCCAGTTGCCCAAAGTGCCCGCGTGAATCCCAAGATCGCGGGCGACCACAGCGATCGGCTTGCCTGTCTCTGTCACGATCCTCACCGCACCCGCGCGGAACTCCGGATCGAACCTTCTTCTTGTCTCTGGCACAGCTCCCCTTCCTCAAAGAGCATGCCTCCCAGATTCCGGGGGAAGCCCACTGGCCACCTGGCGCACCCAGATCACGAACTGGCACCGGTCGCGTGTGACCAACGGGCCGACCGAAGCAGCGAACAACCTCGCCAAGCTGATCAAGCGGGTGTCGTTCGGGATCACCAACTTCGACCACTACCGCACACGAGTCCTGCTGTATGCAGGCAAGCCCGACTGGACCCTGCTCGACACGCTGACTCCACGCTAAAACACGAAGAGCCTGTTTGCGATCGAGACTTCTCCGAAGTTTCTGAGGAGCACCTGCTGGTGCACATTGACCGGAAGATCGCCGATCTCGCCAGCGTTGGGGCCGAGATCCAAACGCTGTCAGATGAGAGAGCTCAGCTGACGACGCAACTTCTCGCCGCGCAACAACGTGCGCCCGCGGCTGAGGCTTCCTTGCTCACAGAGGCGGAACACGATGAGTTGACTGCACGTCATTTGGCCGTGGCTGGACTTCAAGACCGACTTGAAGCATTGGCCGATTCGATGGACAGAGGGCAGGAGTTGCAAACCGGCGCTGAGAATGCGGCGAGGGAGCTTGCCGAGACTGAAGCCGAGGATCGCGAGCAGCAAGCCGTCGCAGATGAGCTCACCAAGTTTGCGACCGAGCTTCGCACCATCACCCCGGGACCGCGTGAGTCACCGGACGAGGTTTGGACACGGCTACATAACCTCGCTTCGAGCCAACTGCAGGAGCTTGGCCAACACTCCCGGTCGTCGTCCGAAGCAAGGGCGCTTCTTGGACGGCTTCGGGCGGCAATCGCCCGCTCCGAAGGGTTCAAGGAGGCAGTCGCTGAGGCAGCCCGATCGAAACAACTGTGGGACCAGCGAATTAGGGAAGCCGACCGTCGACGCGAGGTTGCACGCTCCGTCCACGCAGCCGCATCGCGCAGTCGAACGGCGATCGTCCAGCGCGTCTTCACCCAGTCGCTCAATGACGTCTGGAGGGACGTCTTTTCGCGCTTGGCACCTGCCGAGCCCTTTGTTCCGAGCTTCGGGCCCCCAACTGCGACGCGCACCGCGCTTGAACTCCACTTAGAGACAATTCACAGAGCGGGTGGCACGGCCGGGACGCCGTCCATGATGCTCAGCACCGGCAACTTGAACACAGCTGCACTGTCGTTGTTCATCGCTCTCCATCTAGCAGTCGAACCGAAGTTCCCGTGTCTCGTTCTCGATGACCCTGTGCAGTCGATGGATGAGGTGCACATAGCGCAGTTCGCGGCACTCCTTCGTATCTTGGCGAAGCACCACGAACGACAATTGGTGCTGGCAGTTCACGAACGTGAGCTATTCGAATACCTTGCGCTCGAACTGAGCCCTGCCTTCGAGGGTGACGAGTTGATCACAGTGGAGCTGGGCTCGGACTCCGATGGCGAGCCTGTGCATCACTCAACTCGGCTGGCATGGGCTGAGGATGAGGCACTCGCTATCTGATCTGCCCGGTCACGGCATCTGAGCTCTCGCAGGTGACGAGGACCCGACCCAACAGCTAGCTAGATGTGGGTTCGCGTGAGGTTGTGTGCGCGTGATGCGGGTGGGCCGCCGACGGTTGTACAAGAAAATGGGCTAGGAGGCGATCCGAGTCACCGCTATCTTCCTAAGTCAGCCTGGGCTGGACGGTTCCCCTCGGCCTGCGTACGCCGGACGAATCGTTCTGCACTCAACGGAGAATGTGATGGCGAATTCTCTCTACCCGCCGAACGCGAGCGAACACGGTCGCCCGGACTTTCCCCGCTTGATCTTCTTGGACACCAATGTTGTTCAGAACCTCGCAACATTTGGCGAGTTCATCTACGACAATGATCTCTCGCCTGAGTCGGAGGAGAAGCTGAGCCGCTTGGGCCCGAGAACCGCCGACGACGTACACGCGTTGGCCGAACTCATGGACTTGGGCCGTCGCGGTGGACTGCCAATCGTCATTTCGCCCAGGACCCGCGACGAGCTTGCTGCCACACCAAATCCCGTTAAGCGCGTACGGCTTGATTTGTGGGGCGCTGATCTGGACCGCTATTCGTCTGGGCTCCTGGAGGCGTGTGCAGATGAACCGGAATCACGGAGACCGGTCGACACTGATGTCCTCACCGCACGCCAACGATGCTTCATGGCCGAGCTGCTGGCAGCGATGCCGGACGAAGGCGATCGCCAGTTGATGATCGACGCCCTACTGCTGCGCTGCGATGTGTTCCTCACGATGGACTACAAGTCGATCTGGCGAGTGAGGGATGACGTGGAGCGGTTCGGAATCCGAATCCTGCGCCCAGTCGAGCTCGTGGCCGAGATTCGCCCTCGGGCAGGCCTGATGCGCTAGCCGCGCCCTGGGGCGCGCATGCCTCGTCGGGCGAGGATGGATCTAGGGGCGCTCGGGCAAGGAGTGCCGCCGCGGCACTTCTTGAGCGGCAGGCTCATGAGCTAGAGCTCTGCGAGCGACGTGCCGCGCTGGCTGGAGTCCACACCGAAGCGGCAGCGTTGGGGTAGCGGATTTTGCCGCCAAGAGCGCAGGCGTCGGAGAACGCGATCTGTTCAGTCCCCACATGCGGGCTCGAAGCGCAGTGGCGCAGAGCGAAAGTCAAAATGTGGCTGCCGGGGTACAGCTCCGACTTGACGCGATCATCGATGTCGTAGCTCGCCATCCAGTAAGGGAATTCACTCCGCAGCAACTGCGCGATGTCCCTATGCCCTCCGAACGACATCTCATCCAGATACAGACCCGAAGAGCGCGTCAGATATGGCGGATCGACATACACGAATGTGCGTTGCCGTCGATCCTCGTCGGTGCCGGTGAGCAGGTCGATCGCCTCGCCTTCGAAGACTTCGATCTGGGAAGCGTGCTGGGCGATCTTGCGCAGTCGCTTGACAAGGTCGCTCTTGTTGAAGCGGCAGTCCAAGCGCCAAGGGCCGTCCTGGTGCAGCCCGCCAATTGGCCTTGCGCGCAAGATGCCCGACCGGTTGGTGCGGTTGAGGAAGAACGTCGCGAACCCAAGATCGAGGTCGTTCGCGGGCTCTGAGCTCGTCAACGTTCGGTATTGAGCATGCCAAGTGCTGAGATCCACCTGGCACTCGTTCACCCTCTCGATCAACTCGTCCGTGTCCGCAACAGCACAGCGCCAGAACGCTGCTACTGCGGGATCAGAGTCGCCGATGGCCACCGACGACACGCGGCCCTCGTAGAGCAGACGTAGCGCAACAGCTGCGCCCCCCGCGAAGGGTTCCATGTAGTGCTTGACATCAGGCAGGCCGCCGAGCACGTCTGCGACGAAATTCGCCAACAGCGATTTTCCACCCGGGTAGCGCAGCGGGCTCACGTGAGGCATTGCTGGGACCTAGGAGCTCGTGGCGAGGCGTAACGCGATGCGGTCGAAGTAGATGCCGTAGTTGTGGGCAGTGTTGATCAGGTCCGTTGGGGCGGGAAGGTAGTCAACGTTGTGGACATGCTGGTTGAAGTTCTTCGTGTGGTCACGGTCGTCCGGAGACTGCAGGCTGACCTTGACGCCGTGAAACACCTTGTCCTGTTGATCCTGAGGTGTTTGGACGCGCTCGATCACCCGTTCAATGTGATCATTCAGCGAGCCCTTCTTCTGCAGGTTCTCGTGTCGTCGACATTGCTCCGTGGTCATCTCGATCAGCAATCGCAAGAGGACCGCCACTGCGTTGGGCTTTTCGTGAACGTTGAGGTCGCAGAGTTCCTCTGAGATTCGCACGATCCGAGGCTTGTACGCATCCGGCAGCGGAGCCTCGAGAACGTTTGCCTGCTGCCGACGTGTCCGCTTCCGCCTTGTCGGCTCGGACTGTTCCTGTGATCCGCGGTGGCTTTCCTGCTCCTGATTATCGTCAGCGGGTTGTTCGCCTTCTGGTTCCTCTGATTCGCTGGCTTCCTCCGAAGGATCCTCCTGCGTCTCGGGTTCGCCCTCGTCGGTGGCATCGTCTGAACCGGCCAAGTGGTGCGCGTATGCGACACGCTGCTGAATCGACCGCAGATCGTTGACGTCTTTGCCGCCTGCGAGGTCCTTGACGGCGGCGATCAAGCGTCCATAGAGGACCGCGTCACTGGTGCCCGCTGTCGGCACCAGGTCGCTCTTCTTGAAGTCGTACCCCAAGATTGGGCGAACGTCCTTGGTTTGCACAAACCGGCCAAATGTCGTGATCTCGTGCTCCACGGTTTCGATCGCTTCATGGATCTCGATCGCATCGGTCGCAGTGCGGCTGCTCAACCAGGCCAATGCCGCTGCACCACGACCGCGCTGGTCGTTCCGCGGGCTGAAGCGGTGCTGTGCGATCGGCGGCCATTGCACGACCCCGGTTCCGTCGCGCTGGCCCGTGTGCATCCGTTCAAGCCACGGCTTTCCCTCCTCACGCGAATCCAAGATGGTGCATGGCAGTTTCTCGAACGATGCCAAGTCGACCTTGATCTCAGTTGTGAGTGGGCGCCAAGACGCAGGTGCGCACTCCGGTTGTGTGAGGAGCTTGATCGCAGCCAATCGTCGATTGCCATCGAGCACCACAAAGTGGCCATCCCCCGTTGCATAGACCAGAAAGCCGAGTCCAGGGTGAAGTCCGTTCTCGGCGATGTCTTCTGCGAGGTTCCTGAGATGCTGTGGTCTCACAGCGACGAGTCGCTCCAGGGCCGCGTCTTGGTTCTCTACCTCGCCGTGCCGTGGATTCTCGGCATCAAGCAGGAGCTTGTCGATCGGTATGTCATCCCGTTTCACGGCAAGTGAGAGTAGCGGCGACCATTGCGCGGACATCGCTGGATCACGGTCACTTGCACGCCGGGAGCCGATGCGCGTCAGCGGCCGTTCGTGACGCGGGTGGTGACGAGAGTTTGGGAGAGGCTGTCGTGCCAGGCGCGCCCGCGTCGATTCCAGATCGCCGAGAGATAGGTGAGGCAATACAAGGCGGCTGCGACGAGCGTCGCTATCAGCGGGCTGGCCCTCCAGATGAGTGTCAACCCAAGCAAACTTGCCGAGGCGGGCAATGCAGCGCGGACGAACGACGCCGCCACTCCCGGTTTGCGTCCGTCGCGCAAACGCACGACGTGTATTCCCTTCAGGCGCTTTCCTCGCGTCTGCCCAGTCGCCGATGTTGTCCAGGTTTCATACGCAGCGGTCAAGAACAGCGCCACGAACACGATGGCCAGCGGCGCAAGCAACCACCCGTATGGTTCGTATTCGTCGCCCGTGGCGAGACTGGCGTACGCCAAGCACCCCATGAGCGCAGTTGCGAACACCAGCACGAGTCCGGCGGGCACCAGGTCGATTGCGCGTGCCGCAGCCCGTTCCTTGAGCCTGACGAGCGGCACATTCTCACCTGAGCGGAGTGTGATCTCGGGCTGTTGCGGACCGAACCGGATGCGCCCCGCCATCTCGGCAACGGTAGCCCTCGATGCGTCGGCGAATGCCGACGATGCGCCCCGGTACCTCGGTACCGAGCCTGACGGTTCGATAGTGCTCAGCTGGGTCGAGGGGTGGGTCCCGGCCGACGCCGAGTGCTGGCGGCTGGGCGGTCGCACTCATCGATTGGGACGGGATCTTCGTGGCGTCGCAGATGTGGGACCTCGCGCACGCCGTGTGGCAGTTCGCGCCGGTGTGTGGCGATGCCGATCAGCGGGTGACGAACGCGTCCCCGAAAACCATGCCTGTCCATCCGTAGCCCGGCTCTACGGTGCGACCGGAGCTTGCATCGAGCTCGCAGCGGAGGGCACCCGCTTGGCGGTTCCCGACGTGTCGGATCCTGGAAAGACGTAACCCCGGCCGTTTGCCGAAGCAGGGACGGTTCCGAGGTGTTCGGAGTCACCTTAGACGCATGACCTCAGCGCCGCAACAGTCTGCCTACGGCCTCGACGTCGTCGTGGAGCGCCTCACCGTCGAGCGCATGGGGCCATATCTCGACTCCGCTGCAGGCGACCTTGCTGCTGCCCTGCGCCTGTACGACTGGAACAGCGCTGTGGCGGGTGCCATTCATGCAGATCTCGGCCGGCTTGAGGTCGTCTTCCGAAACGCTGTGGACAGAGCACTGAAAGACCTCGCCGCAGCGAGCGGCTGGAAACAGCCGTGGTTTGCCCAAGAACTGCTGTTTCGCGAGCGTCAGCGTGATGCCATCGACACTGCCGTGCAACGCGCGAGTCGCCGCCGCCGCGGTTCGCCAGCGCATGGCGCTGTCATCTCCGAACTCGGATTCGGGTTCTGGAGGTTTATCTGCGTCCCCGCCTATCTCACGGCCCTGTGGGTGCCAGCCCTCGCGTCGGCGTTCCCGTGCCACCCAGCCCAAGGTGACCCGCGCCGCATCCGTGCCGATGTCGAGCACCGAATGGAAGGGCTGCACTTGCTCCGCAACCGGATCGCCCATCACGAGCCGATCTTCCGCCGCAATCTTCGGCGTGATCACGCTCAGCTGCTGGAACTGATTGGATGGATGTGTGCCGACTGCCAGACATGGGTCGTCGCCGTCAGCCGCACCCTCAACACCATCGCCGAGCGAGATCGTCGTGCATCGGCCGACTCCTGACGAGGCTCGGGAAGCTCTAGACAGCGCGATCGCCGAGACCGGATTCACACGCGAGGAACTCGAGGCGCAGGCTCGCGCTGGTCGCTTCGAGACCGCGCTGGCGCATCAGACGTGGTTCTGCCTGCCTCCGCGACAGAGCCGCGCTTGAGTCCGTCGCACTCGGCGTCAGTGCACCTGGCCGGTGTGCTGAAGTGGGCGCTATGCCGACAAGTCGTCGCAGGAAGACTCAGATCGAGAGCTTCAGCGACGACAAGATCGTCATCCGAGCGGTGAGGCCGCAACCGTGACAGACGAGCCCGAAGCCCTGGCTGGCCGTGTCACTGAGTTCGTCAGGGTCGGTGACACGGTGCGGCGTCCTGCGACCGGGTCCTCAGCGTCGATGCGGCAGCTCCTGATCCATCTCGAGGAGGCCGGTTTCGGCGGCGCTCCCCGGTATCTCGGTACCGAGCCTGACGGGTCGATGGTGCTCAGCTGGGTCGAGGGGTGGGTGCCGGCCGATGTCGAGTGCTGGCGGCTGGGCGCAGGCGAGCTGGCCTCGGTGGGGGAGCTGCTGGGGTCCTATCACGACTGCGTCGCGGGGTTCGCTGCGGGCTCGGGCTTCGCCGAGGGCCCCCACGCGGTGGGGTCGGGGCAGGTGGTGTGCCACGGCGACGTCGCTGCGCGCAACACGGTGTTCGCCGGCGGGCGGGCGGTGGCGTTCATCGATTGGGACGGGATCTTCGTGGCGTCGCCGATGTGGGACCTCGCGCACGCCGTGTGGCAGTTCGCGCCGGTGTGCGGCGATGCGGATCGGTGGTTGGAGGGCTGGCCCGGCGTGCCTGATCGGTCGGCGCGCATAGCGGCGTTGGTGGGCGGCTACGGGCTGGGCGTCGGCAGGGCCGATGAGCTCGCCGACATGGTGGCCGAGGTGATCGCCGGCTGCAGGCGGGCGGTGGTGCGCAAGATCGCTGCAGGGATCCCGGCGTTCGTGCAGATGGAGCGCGAGGGGATCCTGGCCACGCTCGAGAGCCAGCACCGCGCCGCCGAACAGCTCCGCCCGCTCATCGCCGACGCCGCCGCTGCCGGCAGTGCCGAGTCACCCTCGGGCGGCGGGTGACTGAGGCTCCCCCAAAGGACGTAACCCCGGCCGTTTGCCGAAGCAGGGACGGTTCCGTGGCTTTGAGGGGCGACTCTACTGACGTGACGCCTCTCGCATTGGGCTGGGTCAGCGTGCCCGGCGAGATCTGCGGACTGCCCGCACTTCCTCGACGGCGATGTCGAGTGCTTCGTCCTCGGAAAGGTCTGGGTTGTTCGCGGCGCTTGCAGCGAGATCAGCACTGATGGCGGCAGCGTCGGCTGAGTAGAGCGCCCAAGCGGACTGTCGAGTGATGCCCAGGGCCGTGCCGATGGCTTCCCATGTCGCGCCCGCTTCGCGAGCCGCTGCGACCGTGTCGCGCTTGAGTTCGTCGCACTCGTCGATGGTGCGCACGAGTTCCCGCAGCGCGTCGATGGGCTGCGCCGGCAGGCGATCGTGAGCTAGAAGGCTCATGTTTGTCAGTTTAGCCTGACGGGAAGGGCCTGAAACCGTGGCACTACTGCTCGACACCCCGGCGACGTTACGTCTGGCGCCACTTCCCGCCAAATGAAAAAATGGGACCCCCAGCGGGGGTCCCGGCTGGACCTCGACAGAGATCCCTAGCAAAGCGGGTTCCACCGGAACCCGGACCAAAATGGTGCCCAACGGGCCAAGTTGACTCTAGCGCCGCGACAGCGCCCGGAGTGTTGCCGGTTGACGCGACAAAACAATTTTGCGTGTCATGCGGTTTCATCTACTTTTGACTCATCATGTGACGCGGTGAAAGCGGGAGCGACCATGGCGAGTACCGTTGAGCAAATGGAGTCCGACGCTGATACCGGGGCGACTGCTGAGACGGCCACGGTGCGCCTCGATGACGAGGACCGTGCGCTGCTCGACGAGCTCGCGTCCGAATTCGGCGGTCGCTCAGCAGCGATCAAGCAAGGACTGGTGATGCTCGCCGAAGAGCATCGCCGTCGACGTGCCCTGGCGGACTTCATGGCCGAGTGGGTAGCCGAATCGGGGCCGCCAGACCCCGACGGGGTGGCTGCGATGCACGAGCGCCATTTCAGCCAACGGTGATCCTCGACACCGGCGTGCTCGTCGCCTGAGAGCTGCACTGCTGCACCGAGGCCGAGATGCGACTGAGGTTCACGCTCCACGCACGACAGCAGATGGAACGGCGAGCGATTCCTTGGTCATGGGTAGAGCGAATCGTGGCGTCGCCGTCTCATCGCGTGCGGGACCCGGACGACAGCACAGTGGAGCGCTTCTATGGGCCAATACACGAGCGTGACGGCCGAGTGCTGCGTGCGGCGGTGAACACGTCGTCAGATCCGTGGCGAGTGGTTACGGTGTTCTTTGACCGCGGAATGCGAGGTGAGGCATGAAGCTGCGAATCGACAAGGAGGACGACGCGCTGTATTTCCATCTCGATGATTCTGCGATCGTCGACTCGCTCGAGGTCGCGCCCGGGGTGGTGTTGGACTTCAATGCAGCCGAACAGGTGGTCGGCATTGAGATGCTGAATGTGTCGGCCAGATCGCCAGATCTCAACCTCAACTCGCTCCAGTTCGAGACCGCGTAGCGGCAAGCTACGTCCACGCTGAGTCCACTTCGGATTCGGGCTGATGGCGCCCGGCGAGGGCCTCAGAATCCACAGTCCGGCAGGTCGAAGACCGTGGAATCTGGGACGTGCACAGGCGCATGCCGTCCGCAGTCGGCATCGGGGTAGCGCGTGTACTTGCGGCATCGCTCGCCGTCGCGTCGCAGCCTGCGGCACCGCACCTTCTCGCGTCTGCGCACGCGGTCAGCTTAAGGACGGCCGGATGGTCGGCGGCAGACTGGGCTGCCGAGGGGGCGCGTCATTTCGCAGGCTTTCGCTGTTGAGGAGATCATTGGTCACCCGGCTCCGCGGGTGTGGGCCGCGCTCACCGACTGGCCGAACGCTCACCGGTGGATGCCCGGGATCGACACGATCACCGCCGATGGGGACACCGCCGAGGGCACCCGGCTGACGTTCCGGGCTCGCGGCAAGGATCGCTCCAGCACCATCGTGCGATGCGTCGACGGGCAGTCGCTCGTGCTGCGCTCGGTTCAGGGCGGCGTGACTGCGGACTACACCTACGAGATCCACGGGCACGACGAGGGTTCGTCACGGGTCACGCTGACCGCCGACTGCCAGAGCACCGGCGTGCTGTGGCGGCCGATGTGGCCCCTGCTGCGCATCGCCATCCGAACCTCCGACGCCAAACAGCTCAGACTCCTCAAAGCCATGATCGAAGACGCCTGACCGCCGCACTGAGCGAGGCTGCCCGCCGGTGCCTCGGTGGCTAGACGCGGACCGTTCGGATGTCAGCCGATAGGCGAGCCAGGTCGCCTGGGTCGCTGGTGAGCACCGGCTGGCCTCGGCGCAGTGCACAAACGGCGACATGCGCGTCGACGGTGTCGGTGGTCTGCGTTGAAGCCAGCAGTACGCCGACTCGACGCGCATCGCTGGCATCTAACGGGACGATGTTGATCTCGGGTCTGCGCAGCAGCGCTGCGAGACGTGCCTGACGGCGTGGATTTCGCCATGCCTGGGCGACACAGCCAGCCGGGACCGTCAGCGTCGTACCGATAGCCCGCGCCTCTGCGACGAGCGCAACCATGGTGCGGGTCGCGCGTTCCCACGCGATGAGTGCCCCGGTGTCGATGACCACGCCGCTCAGGCAGCAGCCTCGCCCGACAGCACACGCCTCGCGGCGGCGCGTTCGTCGGGTGTGAGCGGCCCGCCGGTTTCGTCGAGCATCGTGGCCAGCAGCACGTCGAAGTCGGCATCGGCTGCGAGCTGGCACTTCACGGCATGTTCGACGTAGGCCGACACGTTCGGCGCGCCACCTTGGGCTACGAGCGCCTTCACCTGGTCAGCGATGTCGGCGTCGACAGTGATCGTGAGCCGGCTCTTCGTGGCTGTCATACCGATCATCTTACTCAGCGCACCAGAGTTGCTCGACACCCCAGCGACGCTAGGTCTGACGACTCTGGCCGCCAAACGAATAAATGGACCCCAGCGCGAGCCGGTTCGCCGGCGCCTCAGCTCAGTCGGCGGATTCCAGCGTGCGTTCGTAGAACTGGATGTAGAACGCGGCATCGGGCGCCGGTTCGATGTGGTGGCGGACGCCGGGCATGATCGGCACGCGTTCTCCCGCCGCTGCACGGACTCGCCGTGGGGTGTCGTCGACGAACAGCACCGATCCGTCGAGCACGACGAGTTCGGCCCATGTCGACGTCACATGAGACCTGATGAGTGCCGGGGGGACGTTGGCGGCGTCGAAGGCGGGCGTTCGGCGCGCCGGCGTGGCCCCGGCGGGAACCCGTGGACTGTCAGGCGTGATGAGCCGAAACTACGCGACCGGCCGTTCCCGCACTGCAGCCGCGTTTGCCTGCCGGAGCTGATGCGCCAACCGGACCGGTGCTGCTCGGTGGATAGCTTGCGCTGATGGGTACTGCACCGAGTCTTGACGGGCGCACATTTGCCGGTGTCTCGAATGATCCTGCGGGCGATGTGGGCTCGGAGACGCGCTTCGAGTACCACGAGGAATCCGACGGGGTCGTGTGGGCCCGCTATGAGGGCGGCACTGTGCGGCTCGGTCATCTCGTCGGGCGGCGCGACGGCGACGGCTTGGACTTCCGGTACTCGCACGTGACCACGAGCGGCACCACGGCCAACGGGCACTGCCGCAGCCGCATCGTCGTGTCAGATGACGGCTCGCTGGAGCTGCACGAGGAATGGGAATGGGAGAGCCAGCCCGGCAGCGGCACCAGCCTCGTCCGCGAGATCGATGACTGTGCAGTCGTCGGGGCCTGAGCCTGCGGCTGAGTCGGGGCTCACGATCCTCACCCGGCAGGGGCATCCCGACTACCTGGATCTGCCGTGGGACCGGCCGCTGGCGGAATGGCACGACGTCACCGAGCGGCTGATCCGGGTGCGGCGGGGGCTCAGCCGCCACGTCGTGCGCATGGTGCAGTACGACGGCCGGGTCTATGCCCTCAAGGAGACCGAGCAGGCGCAGGCCAAGCACGAGTACCGCGTGCTGCGCCACCTCGAGGACGAGCGGCTGCCAGCGGTGCGTGCCGTGGGCGTGGTGAGCGGGCGGCGCGGCGCCGACGGCTCGTTGCTGCAGTCGGTGCTCGTGACCCGCTTCTTGGACTTCGCCCTGCCGTACCAGTACCTGTTCCGCACCACCTCGCCGTCGCTGCTGCGCGACCGGCTCCTCGACGCGGCGGTGGTGCTGTTCACCAGGCTGCATCTCGAGGGCGTGTACTGGGGCGACATCTCGCTGGCGAACATCCTGTTCCGGCGTGATGCGGGCGCCCTGATGGCGTACCTGGTCGATGCCGAGACCGCCGAATGTCGTCCGGCTCTCAGCGATGCGCTGCGCCGACACGACCTCGAGCTCGGCGTCGAGAACATCACCGGCGGCCTGTACGACGCCATTGCCGGCGGGCTGCTGGAGGAAGATGTCGACCCGGTCGAGATCACCGACGACCTGCTCGATCGGTACCACCGGGTGTGGGCGGAGCTCACGCGCGAAGACGAGATCTCCGCCGACGAGCGGTGGCGCATCAACGAGCGGATCCAGCGCCTGAACGCGATGGGCTTCGACGTGGAGGAGCTGTCTGTGGTGCAGTCGTCCGACGGCTCGCGGCTGCGCATCCGGCCTGTCGTGGTGGAGGAGGGGCACGCCCATCTGCGCCTGCGCAAGCTGACCGGGCTGGAAGTGCAGGAGAACCAGGCCCGCACGCTGCTCAATGCGCTCGACGCCTACGGCCTGTCGCTCGAGCACGACGCCGGCGGACCGCTGCCCGAGGCAGTGAAGGCCTACCGCTGGCTGTCGGAGCGCTACGAACCGGTCATCGCCGCGATCCCGGCCCGGTACCGCGACCGGCTCGACGATGCCCAGCTCATCTACGAGTTCATCGAGCACCGCAACGAGCTCTCCCGAGCCGCCGGCCGGCAGGTCGAGAACCCCGAGGCCCTCGTCACGTTCGTCAACGACGTGCTCGAAGCGCTCCCCAAGGAGAAAGCCATCATCGACCAGGAAGACGACGCCGACCCCTACGACGCCTTCCTCCGCCGAACCGGCGAGACACGGAGCGTGTGAGGCGGCGGTCGCCGGCGGCCTGGTTCGCGCACGCGGGCGACGGCCACATCCTGGGCACCGGCGTGCCGACATAGACGAAAGTGGCTTCGGCGGAGCTGCTGGTCAGGGAGGGGTGGGGATGCGGCTGCCTCGGCTGGTGTGCAGCCAGTTCATGCCGTCGCGGACGTACTCGCCGGCGGCGTTTCGCTGGGGGCTGTAGTCCCACCAGTCGATGCCGGCGGCGTGTGCCGCGGCGCTCACTACCCGCCGGGAGCGTTGCGACGCCAGGACTTGATCGCGCAGCGCGGCGCTGTCCCAGCGCTCAGCGGTTTCCGCAGCGAACGCTGCGACCAGATCGGCATGGGCAGGATCAGCCGCCAGGTTGTTGCGCTCGAGCGGATCGTCGACCAGGTCGTACAGCAGGGCCGGGTCGCCCTCGCAGTGGATCCACTTGTGGCGCCCCCGGCGGATCATGAACATCGGCTGGGTGGTCAGCACCGCCGTGTACTCGCCGAGCGCCTCGCCGTCGCCCTCGCCACCGGCGCCGCTGCCACCACCGCCCGACGCCAGCTCCCACAGGCTGCGCCCCGCCGGCGGCGTGCTCATCTCGGGCCAGCCGTCACTGCCCCCGTCGGTCGCAATGTCGAGCAGCGTCGGCAGCAGGTCGACCAGCGAGCACACATCGGGCACGGCACGGTTGGCCACGCCCGGCCCGGCCATCACGAACGGCACCCGCGCGGCCCGCTCGAAGAAGCACATCTTGAAGAACGTGCCGCGGTCGCCCAGCATGTCGCCGTGGTCGCTGATGGCGATCACGACGGTGTCGTCGGTGCGGCCCGTCTGGTCCAGCACCTCCACCAGGCGCCCGACCCACGAGTCGAAATAGCTGGTGTTGGCGTAGTAGCCGTGGCGGGCGTTGCGGCACTGCTCCTCGGTGAAGCCGACGCCGTCGGCCCCGATGCCCTGGCGCAGCCGCCGGGTGTGCGCATCGACGGCGTCGGGAGCGATCGGGTCGGGCAGGTCGATGCTGTCGTGGTCGTACAGATCCCACCACTGCGGCCGAGCCTCGTAGGGATCGTGGGGATGGGTGAACGAGGCCACCACGAAGAACGGCCGCTCGTCGGGGGCACGGGCCAGGTCATAGAGGTGCCGCACCGCAGCGAACCCGACTTCCTCGTCGAAATCGTGCTGGTAGTTGGTGACCACCGGGCCCGCTTCGGACAGGGTGGCCATGGTGTACCAGTCGCTCGGCGGCCCCGACGCCGCATCCCAGTCGGGCGTGAGCGCAAAGCCCGAGGGGTAGATGTCGGTGGTGAGGCGCTGCTCGAAGCCATGGAGCTGGTCGGGACCGATGAAGTGCATCTTGCCCGACAGCGTCGTGCGGTAGCCCAGCAGTCGCAGGTAGTGCGTCAGCGTCGGCACAGACGCCGCGAACTCAGCGCCGTTGTCCCACGCTCCGATCGACGCCGGCAGCTGGCCCGACAGCATCGAGAACCGTGACGGCGCGCACAGCGGGAAGTTGCAGTACGCCGCATCGAAGCGCACGCCGCGCTCGACGAGCGCATCCAGCGCCGGGGTCTGCACCACCGGATGGCCGTACGCACCGGTGAAGTGGGGCGCCAGCTGATCCGCCATCACGACGAGGATGTTCGGGCGTCGTCCCGAGCGCGTCACCGAGCGGAACCTACACCCAGCCTCGGCACCGGTTGGATCAGTCGAAGTCGGCCGGGGTCGGTGGCCTGACCAGTGCGTCGATCGCCGTCCACAGTGTGCGCGACACCGGGTCGAACAGCACTGGCACCACCACGCCGACGGGTGCTGCGATTGCCAGCAGCAAGCCGCGGCTGACGTCTGTGCCCCAGACGAGCATGGCCACCACGACGGTCAGGATCACGGCGGTTGCGGACACGACCGTGTTCACCGCCACGGCGCCCAGCCAGTGACCTTCCATGCGCTCGAACTTCAGGCCGCAGCTCGGGCACCGCTCTCGCATGGCAAACAGCCCCCAGCGTCGAAACAGGCCGCGACCCCCGCACGACGGGCAAGCCAGCGTCAATCCGCGCCACAAAACGCGCACCCCCGCAGTCTGCCCGCCCGACATTGCGCCGCCGCAGCAGGCGCTCGCCTA
Organism: Candidatus Poriferisodalis sp.; assembly: GCF_965219595.1. Lineage (NCBI taxonomy): Bacteria > Bacillati > Actinomycetota > Acidimicrobiia > Acidimicrobiales > Candidatus Poriferisodalaceae > Candidatus Poriferisodalis > Candidatus Poriferisodalis sp. The sequence goes on along the minus strand of NZ_OZ244781.1, from coordinate 764,716 downwards.
CCGCAATCAGCGGCAGTTGTCAGCTCGCCGGAAATTCACTTCTTGGAGGGCGACCTCACCGGCTAGTCAAACGCCATGAAGGAATTCGACACGACCGAACCATCACGAGATACGGGCTCGACCCACCGAGTCGCCGGCATCGGCGGTCGTCCGGGCACGAGGCGGTGTGGCTACGCTTGTGGTCACAAACCAGCTCAACGGTGCGGGAGGCGGCTCAGATGAGGTCAGTCGGGGTGCGGGAGTTCCGCGACCATGCGACGAAGCTGATCGGCTCCGGCGAGACGCTCGTCATCGAGAAGCACGGCGAGCCGGTCGGCTTCTTCGTCCCGATTGTCGCCAAGGACCGGCGCGCAGGGGCGCAAGCACTCGAGCGCTTGGACGTTCTGGTCACCGAAGTGCTCGAAGAGCGGGGTTTGAGCGAGGACGAATTGGTGTCTGAGATCGTCGGTGCCGGCGACGGCAGCGACTGGAGAATCCAGCTGCAGACCGCTCGGGTGAGCGACGACCCGTCAGCGGGGGTGGTCTATTCGACCGCGCACTGGGTCCCCCAACCCGATGAGGCTCGTCGTTGACACCAGCGTTCTCGTCGGCGAACTGCTGCGGGAGGCCGGACGGGAGCGCCTGCGTGACAACCGCCTCGACCTGTTTCTCCCCGAACGCATGTGGCAGGAGACGCAGTGGATGCTTCCTGCCCGAATAGAGCGATTCGGCGAGCAGCACGGGCTCGCGCCGACGACACAGCGTGACCTGGTGACGGCTTGCCTGGAGGCGGTCATGGGGAACGTCGACATCGTCGCCGAGCCGATCTACTTGGCACGTGAAGACGAGGCGCGGGCCCGTTCGTTGCGCGACCCAGACGATTGGCCTGTCGTGGCGTGCGCGTTGTCGCTCGGCGCCGGAGTGTGGACCAACGACAACGACTTTCTGGGCACCGGTGTGCCGACGTGGACGACCGCAACACTCGACCTCTGGCTGCAACGAGCAGATCCAGCCGACGAGACCTAGCGCCCCGCTCAGCGTGCGGCGCGCAGGCGCAGGCGTGACGCGGCGGCGTACAGCAGCCAGCCGAGGCACCAGACCGTCACTGCCACCAGCAGAACCGTCTCTCCACGAGCGTCTAATCCGGGGGCGTAGAACGGCTCGACGAAGTACTGGGAGATGAAGCCGCCCCTATACGGCGTCTGACCGGCGAGGCGCCAGAGATCTTGCTCCCAGACCGTCAGCGGGCACGGCAACCCGGGCAGGTTGATCGCAGCGATCGGCGCCAGCGCAGCCAGGTACCAGCGCATCAACCGGGGGCTGCGCGCAGCCAGCGGTGCGCCCACCACGATGAAGACGGCCAGCAGCCCGTGGGCAAGCGCCACAGCGGCCGCCAGCAATGATGCGACCACACCGCCACGCTACGCCCGCCGAAGGGCCTAGGGCGCGAGCAGCCGGCGAGTCGATGTGACGCTGCCGCTGCGGGGGTCAGTTGGCGTTGCCGGTGTGGCGGTGGGCGTTGAGGTCGCTCAGGCTTGCCCACTCGAGAGTGCGGGCGTGGGTCGACTCCAGCACCACGGGGGGAGCGACGCCCGCCTCGAGCGCTTCGGTCCAGCGAGAGGCGCACAGGCACCACTGGTCGCCCGGTCGCAGCCCGTCGAAGCCCGTGGCCGGCTGCGGCGTCGACAGGTCGTTGCCGGCCGACTTGGAGAACTCCAGGAACTCTGCGGTCATCACCGCGCACACTGTGTGGACGCCGAAGTCGCCCGAGTCGGTGTTGCAGCAGCCGTCACGGAACCAGCCGGTGAGCGGGTCATAGGAGCACGGCTGCAGTTCGTCTCCGAGAACGTTCTGGGCCACGCATCCCAGTCTCTCAGGTCGCCGCCACCGTCGAACGAGCAGCCGACCAGCGTGCGCCGTCCAGCCGTCGACCCTCACCGGAAGGGATTCGGGAGCAACCGCGCAATACTCGCTACGCCATGAAGCGAACCCTGACCGTCGCAGCGGCAGCGGCTGCGCTGATGCTGCTGGCAGGCACTTCCGCAGCATGCAGCGCCGCAACCGACGCACCCGGTGAGGGAAGCACGACCGCGACGACCGGCTCTGCGCCCGCTGAGCGCGAGGACGAGACGGCAGATGCCGCAGTTCCGGCCACCACCTCGGCGCCGGTTTCGTCAACAACCTTGGCGACGCAGCCGCCGAGCACTACCGCACTCGCGGAACCGGACGGCGGCGACGGCCTTGTGACCGAGATCGAGGGCCGCTGGGAAGGCACTGCCGACGTACCAGGGCTGGGAACCCTGCCCTTTGCGATCGACCTGCATGTCGTCGACGACGGCCTCGGCGGCACCATCGATGTCCAGGGCAATATCGGACTGCCGCTGAGCGAGCTCGTGCTGGAGGGAACGCGCTTGCGCTTTGAGCTGAAGTCGCCGCTCGGGCTCATCAAGTGGGATGGCGAGCTGCGTGACGGAGTGATCGAGGGCGAATTCACCCAGCTCAGCAATACGGGACCCTTCCGATTGCACCGTCATGGGGCCGAGCCGGACTTTGCCGCAGAGTCCGACCCAGACTATGGCCACCGCTCCGAGGAAGTGACCTTCGCCAATGGTGCCTTCGTCCTGGCCGGCGAGGTTGCCCTGCCTGACGGCGACGGTCCCCACCCTGCAGTCGTCCTCATCAACGGCAGCGGCGACCTGGACCGCGACGTGACCATCGGGCAGTTCCGGCTCTTCGCCGATCTCGCCGGTCACCTCGCGCAGGCGGGCATCGCCTCGCTGCGCTGGGACGACCGGGGCGTGGGCGGCTCGGATGGCTATGGCCCGCACACCACCCTCGAAGATCGGGCAGGTGACGTCGAGGCCGCAGTCGAGCTGCTGCGCACGCACCCCGACATTGACGCCGATCGGATCGGCCTCATCGGTCACAGCGAAGGAGGCTTTATCGCCCCAATCGTGGCCAACCGCTCCCACAGCATCGCGTTCGTGGCGCTTCTGGCGGGCTCCGCCGTGCCGGGTGACGAGCTGCTGCGGATGCAGCTGCCTCGTATTTTGAGGGTAGCGGGCACACCGCCGGACGAGATCGCTCGCCAACAAGCTCACCAGGAACTGATCTTGCAGGCGATCCTGAGAGGTGAAGGCTGGGGCGAGGCAGAGATGTCCGCTCGGGAAGCGGTCCGTCGAGAACTCGAAGCCATGTCCGAGGAGCAACGCGAGTCGATCCCTGATGAGGAGGCATTTCTGGACATCTCTGTCGAGCAGCAGCTGTCCCCGCTGCGTAGCCGCTACTTCCGATCCTTGGTCACCCACGACCCCCGGCCAGACCTCGTCGAGCTCGAAGTGCCGGTGCTCGCGCTGTTCGGCGAGCTCGACACCCAAGTGCCGCCCGCAGCCAACGCAGCAGCACTGTCCGAGGCGATCGCAGCATCTGCCATTCCGAGCTATGCCATCGGCACCGTCACCGGCGCCAACCACCTCTTCCAAGCGGCGGTCACCGGCAGCCCCGACGAGTACACCGAACTTGCGCCCGAATTCGCCCCAGAGTTCCTGCAGCTCCTCACCGACTGGCTCACCGCACAGACCAAGGCCTGATCCGCTAGCCGATCGGCTTCAAGCCATCGCGTCGGGTTAAGGACCAGAGTGAAGGACCTCTCTGGGTTCCGACCTCGCCAACGATGTCATCCCAGTGCCGCTCAATGAGTGCAGCCATCTGGGACTTGTCCATGTTCTTGGTGCTGGTGAGAAACACTGCTCTGACGGCCGACCGGACCAGGTGATCGCGCTCGTTCTTGTCGCGACGGATCCGCTTGTCTCGCGTGATGAAGATCAGGTCTCGGCTGCTCGCGCCGAGCGCGTCGAGCAGATCCGGGTCCTTGGCGGACACCGGAATCTCCGGAATCGCAGGGTGGCCGACCCAATACACAAGTCCCGGGCGGAGCGCGTCGAGCTCGTGCGCGACGCCCAGGATGTTCTCGTCAATGAAGACTCCGCTGAACGTGCCGCCTTGCGCCATGGTGGTGCAGGCTCATGCGACCCGTGAGCATCTCAGGGCATCGTCGACGATGTCGTCGCTGATGTCCCAAGTCGCCTTGATGTCGTCACGTGGTTCGCCAGCGGCGATCGCCTCGGCGATAGCGGAGACCCGCAATCGCCTGCCCCGGACAGTGGGCTCGCCGAAGCCGTATTCGGGGTCCAGCACCACGTTCGGCGTGCCGAATAGGCGGAAGCGGCGCACTTCATCTGTCTCCTCGTACTCGGCGTCTTGCTGAAAGCGCTGAACCTCCATCGAGAGCATGACGTTCTGGTTGGTGCGCACCACGAATCGCAGCGACGGGCTCAGCACCGTCTCGTCCTGGATGCGCAGCACGAGATCCCGACCGTCTTCGCTGAGAAATGGGCGAGCGGTTGCGAGCGGATAGTCGGTCTCGAACTCTCTGCGCAACGCCATGATCGCCGGCCGCATTCGCACGACCGCGACGCCGCGGCTTCGGTACTCGGCGATCAGCCGAGTCTCGACGAACTCGCCCCACGTGACCGCATCGGAACCCGTGGTTTCTGCACGCACCAGCGGTTCGTACTGGCGACCGCGACGTTCGTAGCCATCGATCCAACGCCGCGCTGTGCCGACGCCCAAGTCGAGCAAGCGATCCACCTGGCTCATCACATACACCTCACGGTGAAGCAGCGACGTGACTTGACCCATGAGAACCTCCCGGGACGCGCGCTCGTCCTCACAATGCCACGAACTCTTCGTCCGAGCCGAACCAATTGCGGCCGTCACGCCTCTCCGTCGACTGTGCCGGGTGGCGTTGCTGTCAGTGACCTGACCCACGCTTCGGCCTCACGCCGAGTCGACAGCCAGACGATCGGGAGATCGGGGCGCTGCTCTGCCAGTGCCCGGACACGTGGCGCGTGCTCGTGGTGTGTTCGTATCGCCCAGCGGATGATGTGGTCAGGATCGCTCAGGATCGTCCTCAGAGGTGGTTCACGAAGCCCGTTCCACAGCTCGCTTCGACGAACGACACGCCGCAGCGTCCGCCTGATGACGCGGGTGGTCGCCAGCCATCTGGGCAGGTCTAGGAACACGAGCAGATCGGCACGCACGGCGAGCAGCGGGCGAGCGATCGTGTACTGCCATTCGGTGACCCACTCATCTTGAGTGGCCAGCGCAACGATGTCGTCGCGGAACGTCGGTCTTGGCTGCCATTGCGGGCCGTGATACAGAGCGTCTAGTTCCGCGTACGGCAGTTCCCAATGGGCAGCGAGCAGTCGGGCAAGCGTCGACTTGCCAGAAGCAGCCGCACCTGCCACCAAGACCCGTTTCGGCCTCAGCGGCAGCCCATCGGACCACCTCAGAACTGACACTCCGGCAAGCGTATGAGCCAAGTTTGCGAGCCCTCAGGTGCGCCCAGCCGACTCGCCGATTGTCGATCGGTCTTTCGGTCAGTTGCAGGAAGTGCCGACTGCGAGCGGTATGGGGATCTCTTCTTCGCCGGAGGAGGCGAGCACGTCGACGCAGCCGCGCTCGTCCACCCAGATTCCGCCTGCCCAGACGATCCACTCGCCGCGATCGGCCCCGCAGGGCCAGCCGCCTACGTACTCGGCCGAGCCGACCTCGCATGCGGGACCGTGTGAGTCGCAGGGGCCGGCTGTCAGTGCATCCGCAGACCCGAACTCGACCCGCCCATATTCGAGGAACGCACGGCCCGGGGCTTTCACGATCGCTAGCGATGCCTGCTGTGAGCGGCGCACCAGCAGCCCGAACTTTGCGAATCGGTAGTCCTCGTAGCCCGAGCCCTCCGGCCCCGACCGCCCGAGCTGCAGTTGCCGCGAAGGCAGAGCGATGAACCCGCCGCCAGCGCCGTATGCCATATAGCCGTGACCCAGCAGCTCGTCGGAGACGATGTCGATGACATCCCGGCACTCGACGAATTGATGTCGAGGTCGATCTTCGACTATCTGACTGTCGGCGGCATTTCCAGTGCAGCCCAAGACGACCCCGACGATCAGTGCAGCACCAGCGATCCGCATCGTCATCACCGCCGATCCGTCAGGTTTCGAAGGTCTGCCCGGCGTCTCCATCGCCACATACCGCTGACAAGCAGGCTCAGTCTCGGACGACGCAGCGCATTCATCGATGAACAACGCCCTTCACAGGGTCGAGGCCTAGGAGCTGACACAATCCGAAGCAATGAGCGGATCCCCTGTGAGCGAAGGGAACGAAGTCGAACGTCTTCGAGACCGTAAAGCCCTCGCCGCCGAGACCGCTGCACTGGAGGCTGACGAAGCGGACAGGACCGAGATGGCCGCCGTCGCCAGCTTGATGGCAGAACTCCGTTCGCCGGGGTGACATCCATGAACTGCCTCGGCTGAGGGGTGTCGAATCGACGGCAACTCGGTGTCAATCTTGCGGCGCGTCTCGCTGCCACGCACTGCAGGTAGTAAGCCGGGCTACATGGCAGCACGTCAGTGGCTGCGGGCTGGGGTCTGGCTTCTGGGAATCGCTGCGGTATTCGCTGCCGCAGCTTGCAGCACGCCTTCCGAAGAGGCGGCTTCTGAGCCGACCGAAGACTCCGGGATGACTGCAGCATCCGAACCACAGAGTCACATCGACGCTGCGGCAGACCCGCCCGATTCTTCAAGTGATGCGCAGGCCAACGTGCCGGATACCGAACCAACGAGGGTTCCTGGTGGCGAACCGGCCCAGTTCGTGTCGATGTGGGGATACGAGCGAGGCGATGGAGCAAATCAGGCGTTGCTGGAGGGCACCTTGGTCATTGAGGCTCCGTGCGTGTACCTCGTGGGGAACAACTACTACGAGGGGAGCGGCGAGCCGAGACTTGAACGCGCGTTGCTTCAACTTCCCCGGTCGGGTACTCGCTTCGACGCTGAGACCGGCGAAATGTGGGTGTGGGACAACGGCCCCTTCGTCACTGGTGATCAGGTCGGCGCCGGTGGAGGGGGAGGCTCACCGGAAGATGACGCGGCTGAGTGCAGCTTCGACTCCGTGTGGTCCGCGACCGGTTTGACCCTGATCCCTCGACCGCTGAGCTTTGAGCAGTTGCTCGATTCCTCCAACAGCGAGCGACTGGCCTGGACGGCTGGGGCGTGGGGCCGCTTGATCGCCGACGAGGTGCCATGGGCTGCTGACCCGCAATCAGTCGGAGAGATCGCCGGCGATTCGACGTTGGTCGTTATCGGCCGGGTCGCGTTCATCGACTTCGATCCGATCTACGTGCCGAAGCGGGATGACTACACACAGGATGCTCCGCGTCCGCTCGGATTGTCGTACGCCAACTTGGGAGTGCGTGTCGAGCGAGTCGTCGCGGGCGAGTTCCGCCACCACCGCGCCGACAACATCGAGGTGTCGGTTTGGCAGGGCGGCATCCCGCCCGTGGAGACGTGGATCAATACGGACAGCACGCGGCCTGCGCTGCTGTTCCTGCAGGCGAAGGACTCGTACTTCGCGTCTCGTGGCATCGACCCGTTGGCACTGATCGAGGGTCTCGATGCCGACACTGCAGCCAAGGTCGTCGCGGGGTGGGACACCGGCTACTACCTGACCTCGGTCGAAGGCGTGCTGATCGGCGCGCCCGATGGTCTGCGGAATCCGCTGCTGCCACGCGAGCCCGGTACCGACGGCGACGCCTCGATGTCGGCGGTCGAGCACGACAGCAACACCATGAGTCTCAGCGAGCTTGAACAAACCATCCGCGACGCGTTGCCTGCCTACGTTGCGGAGGATGCCACCGCCGAAGCCGTCAACTATGTGCCTTCGCCCCAATTCGAGTCGATGCTGTACGGGTACGAGTACGGCCCGATGTCGGTCGATACCAGCGTGCGAGTGGGCACACTCGCCCTCGAGCCACCCTGCGCGTACTTGCTCGTGGCGCCGCCGTCTGGGGCTGGCGCCACGACTCCCCCCGAGAGGCATCTGTTGCATCTGCCCCGATTGGGTGCTCGGTACGACACCGAGACCGGAGAGCTGTGGGTGTTCGGCAACGGTCCGTTCGCTTCCGGCGACCAGGTCGGCGCCATCGGAGGCGAATTCGCGAAAGGGCGGGATGCGCCGTCGTGCAGCTACGACCACACTTGGGGAGCGGTCCACATCAAGCTGGTTGAGGACCTGCCGTGACTCGCTACGACGCCGTTCAGGGCAGTGGGCAGTGTGACCTGGCGGCACGATCTCGGCTGCGGGCCTGTGCGTGGACAGTGGGGGCTGTTGCGCTCCTCGCCGCCTCGGCATGCGGCTCGGCTGACCAAGGGGAGCAGGTCTCGACTGCGGGGGCAGCGAGTACCCCGGAATCGACGCTGGCATCTGCACTGGCTTCGCCCGTGACGGCCGAGCCTCGAGGGTCAAACGGGTCATTGCCCGAGGCCGCTGCCACCGTCGATGACGCACTCCTTGCGTGTGATGACGTTCCTCAGCTCGAGGGCACGGTCGAAGGCAACTTGAGTGGTACTCAGAACCCTTCTGACCGGCTGATCGGCATCATCCGCTCCTACGGCAGCCAGCATGAGTCGTTCGCTGATCTGTGGATCGACCGGGCACACGGCGGGGCGCTTGTGGCCGCGTTCACTGATGACCTTGAGGATCACCGCGAAGCGTTGACTGCCCTGCTGCCGCAAGGCACACCCTTCGACGTCGTCCGAGCCGAGAATTCCGTCGCCGAGCTCGACGCAGTCCGGGCAGTGATTCATGCCAACGTTGCCGAGCTTGAAGGACTGAGCAGTTTCGGAGCCCCGGCGCCTCTCAACCGGGTCGAGATCGGTTTCGTCGACCCGCCTGACATCACGTTGGACCGGCTCGTCGAGCTCGTGCCTGCAGCGATGGTGTGCGTCGAAGTCTTCTACCCCCCTGATCCGCCCAGCGGGCCGCTCAACATCATCCCGCTCGTCAATGCCGAGGATCCGCTGGTGGAATGCCGCGGCATCGGCACCGTTCGCTATTCCCGGCTTGTCGATCCGGTCTCAGTCGACGAGGTCGATCATGCCGCCGTAGAGGCTCTGCGGGCGGAGATCGAAGCGCCCAGCCCCGAGCCGCTTCCTGCCGGCGACTGGTCCGTCATGCACGTTGATGAAGACAGCGCCACGTTCGCCATCGTCGAGGGCAATGTCATCGCCGGTCGTGCATCGTTCCGCCTGGCCGGCGATCGGTGGGTGCTGTCGGGTTATGGGGGCGGTGGCCGCCCGTGCGAATCGCGTGTCCCGCTCCCGCCGGGCATCGCCCACGTCAGAGTCCACCTCGATCCCGACACGCTGCCCAGGCCCGCCAGCACCAGCATCTTCCTGTTCGTAGAAGACATCGGCTGTTCCAACGGGCGCGAGATCGACAACGAGCTGCGAGGGCCGCAGATCATCGAGACCGACGACGAGGTGCTGGTGGCGTTCGCCGTGATTCCGGTGTGGGGTGTTGCCACCTGCCAAGGGGCCCCGGCCACCTCGGTCAGGGTGGATCTGTCGCGTCCGCTCGGCGAACGAGCCCTGCTCAACGGCGCCCTGATGCCACCTGCACCTCTCAAACCCCACCCTGACCTCTAGGCAATGCGGCATGACGCTGCCGCCGTCGGATCAGGTGGGGTCGCCGGTGTGGCGGTGTGCTTCGAGCTGGCTCAACGAGGCCCACTCGAGGGTGCGGGCGTGGGTCGCTTCGAGGACGACCGGGGGAGCGCTGCCCGCCTCGAACGCTTCGGTCCAGCGGGACGCGCACAGGCACCAGCGGTCGCCGGGAACCAAGCCGTCGAAGCCGACCGTCGGCTGCGGAGTGGACAGGTCGTTGCCGGCCGCCTTGGAGAACTCCAGGAACTCCGCCGTCATCACCGCGCACACCGTGTGCACGCCGAAGTCACCTGAGTCGGTGTTGCAGCAGCCGTCCCGAAACCAGCCCGTCAGCGGGTCATACGAGCACGGCTGCAGTTCGCCTCCGACAACGTTGCGGGCCACGCCGCCCAGTCTCTCAGGTCACCGCCACACCCGGGCTTCAGGCCGCGACTGCGTGGCCGACGGACGACGCAGTGCGACCGTCATCGACCGCTCAGCCGACGATCAGCGCTCGCAGTGGGGCGAAGAGAGGCGGGCTGGCGGCGAATACGAGGTCGTCGTTGAGCTCGTTCGGGAGCTCGACCTGGGCTCCGGCTTCTTCGGCGATCAGCGCGCCGGCGGCCCAGTCGTAGATGCGGAGATCGTGCTCGAAGAAGGCATCGCAGCGACCGTTGGCAACCCAGCACAGGTGCAGCGCCGCGGAGCCGAAGGCTCGGACGTCGCGGGCGGCGGGAAGCACACGCGACAGCGCCGCCGCCTGCTGGCGACGCCGTTCGGCGTGGTACGAGAAGCCGGTTGCCACCAGCGCCTGCGCCAGGCCGTCCGACGCGGCGGCGGCAATGGACGAGCCGTCCAAGCGAGCGCCTGAGCCGCGTGCCGCGGAGAAGACCTCGCCGCGCAGCACGTCGGCAACAGCACCCGCCACGACCGTGCCGTCGCGGGTGGCAGCGATGCTCACGGCGAACACCGGCAGGTCGTACAGGAAGTTGACGGTGCCGTCGATCGGGTCCACGATCCATCCGACGCCGCTGTGCCCCACTTGGTCAGCTAGCTCCTCGCCCACGATCGAGGAGCCGGGGCAGCGACGCAGCAGTTCGCCACGGATGAGTTCCTCTGACTGGATGTCCAGCGCCGTCACCACGTCAGTCGGGGAGGACTTCGTGCGCAAGGCCTCGCCGGTGCCCGCCGCTTCCCGCAGGAACGCAGCCGCCGCCCGGGCGACATCAACAGCGATGGCCTCAAGCTCAACAGGCGTCATGCGCCGCTCACCTTGCCACGTCCACCCGACCGCGGCGCGGTCAGGCTGTACGACCGGGCGCTAGGAGCGGGGTGCGACTGCTGTGATGAGCCGGTCGACCACTGCTGACCAGTCGTCGCCGGACAGCTGGGGCCGCTCGGGGGACTGGACCCGCAGCGCCAGGTATGTGCCGAGGCCGAGCGATTGGCAGAGGAACACGATGGCGGCGGTGCTCAGCGCCGGGTCGATGACTCCGGTTGCCTTGCCGTCCTCCACGATCTCGGTGAGATCGCCCGCTTCGAGCTCCATGCACCCGGCAACCGTGGGATGCACCGACGGGTCGCGGCTGGCGCTGACGCATGCCTCGATCCACAGGTTGCGCATCTCGTCTCGTGTCGAGGTGAGCAGGTTGGCGCCGAGCATTTCGAGCTTGTCGTCGGCCGCCGCCTCAGCCTGCTTGATCAACAGCAGCATGCGCTGGGCCGACGTGTGCTCGATGACGGTCAGGAACAGCTCGCGCTTGTTGGGCCAGCGCGCATACACGGCGCCAGACGTCATGCCGCATCTGCGGGCGACCTCTGAGACCGTGGCGGCTTCGAAGCCACGTTCGCCGAACACCGCTGTCGCCGCGTCTAAGAGTTGTTCGGTGACCCGCTCGGACTTCCGCCTGGGTTGGGTGGTTTCCTCATGGATCGGAGGCCCGGGGTCCTGTGCCGCTGTCACTGACTGCCGAGCGTAGCCGTCGCACTTGATCGGTCGATGCGACCTCGACGGGCTCCCTCATTCGAGCCGTGCTCGTGAGGATTTCTTCACGCGATGATCTCGTGCCGGATCCCGCGGACGTCCATCTCGAAGTCGAGATCGATGACGGGCGGGCGCGACCGGTACCAGCGCAGGCCGTGACGGGTGGCTGCTCCCATCTGGCCGATGACCGCATCCTCGAGCAGGCCTTCATGCATGAAGACCGTGTACACGTCGGTGGTGGTGACCTGGCTCCAGCCGGCGCCCATGGCCGCCAGGCGCGACCCCATCGTCGCCACGACATGGCCGGCCTTCTCTCGCATGGCCTCGGGGTCGGTCTCGCCCTTGCGGACGATCTCGTTGTCGTCGAGCGTCGCTTCGGGGATCTCCCCCGCGCCCGACACCACGAACGTCGTCGGCGTACCGGCTGCGGCCTCGACGGTGTAGGAGAAGGCGTGCAGCACCGGCTCGGCAGGCGGGTCATGCGCGGGAGCCACGTTGGTGCGGGCCAGCGGATTGTGATCCCCGACGTAGAGGTCCCATGAGCGGATGAGCTCGACGTAGCCCGCGTTGAACTCGATGAAGCCGGGCATGGAGTACGGCTCGGGGCAGCGCAGCTCGATCGCGCACAGGGCCGGGCGCTCCCGACCGACGGCGGACAGATGGGCGTCGATCAGCTCGAACCCCTGGCGCCACGGCACGTGGGCGCCGAGTGTGGCGTGAACCACCTCATGGCCGTCTGATGCCACGACCCCGCTGGAGAACGGTGAGATGCCGGTGAGGAAGCGGTAGCCGCCTCGGGGATTGTCGATGAGCATTCGTGTCTCCTTGTAGAGGCTGGCCTCTACTTAGCAGAACGCTCCCGGTGACCGGGCGGGCCCGGCTAGCCGCTGGCCATCGTCCAGCTCAGGACCAGCAGGCAGCCGGCCAGCGCCACGGCGATGGCGAGCAGCCAGTCGCCGGCCCGGGCCCGAGGCTGAGTCGAGGTGTCCATGGTGGTTTCTCCGCTTCTGTGAAGCGTGCCCGTGAGGTGCACGTGGTGTTTCCCTCAGTGCACCAAGGGGGTGTGACAACCAAGAGCGCGGGCTCACCATGTGGGCCGGGTGAGCACGCCGCCGTCGACCACCAGATCCACGCCGGTGATCCATCTGGCGAGGTCCGAGCACAGGAAGACGCACGCATCGCCGACGTCTGCAGCGGTGCCCAGCCGACCCAGCGGTGCCGCCGCGTGCCAGCGCGCCACGCCCTCGGGCCAGTCGTCGGCGAGGCCGGGCCGGTCGATCAAGCCTGGCGAGATGCTGTTGACGCGGATCCCGTCGGGGCCGTATGCGCCGGCGGCTGCCCGGGCGTGCATCAGCAGGCCGGCCTTGGCGGTTGCGTAGTGACCGTGCAGGTCGGTGGGCTGGTGCCCTTCGATCGAGGCGATGTGGACGATCGACCCGCCGGTGCCGTGTGCGCGCATCGCGTTCGCGGCGGCGTGGGTCAGCCGGTGCACCGCCGTCAGGTTGACGTCGATCATCTCGGCCCACTCGGCATCGCTCAGCTCGGTGAAGTGCACGAGCGGCTGGATGCCAGCGTTGTTGACCAGCCCGTCCAGGCGGCCGTGGTGCTCGAGCGCGGCATCGACCACACGCTGCGGGCTGTCGGGCGCAGCCAGGTCGGCCTGTACTGAGGCGACCGGCGTTCCATCGAGATCCGCCAGATGATCGACCGGCGACGAGCGGGTGTGCGCCACCACGCTCGCACCCGCGGCGATGAGCCGCCGGGCGATGCCACTGCCGATGCCGCCGCCAGCACCGGTCACCACGATGACCCGGCCGTCCAACCGGATCAATTCGTCCGGCGCCGGCAGATGGTCTCCAGCCGACAACTCGTCCTGCTCAGCCATCGGCTGCATCCTCGCGACTGAAGCGGGCGATGTCGTCCGCGGCCTCGGGGTATGCGGCCGACAACACCGCCCGGTCGCCGAGCTCGAAGCTCGCTTCGTCGAACGGAGGCGCCATGGTGGTGCCCACCAGCGACCAATCGCCGGTCGTGCCGGCGGCCATCCACGTGTCGGCCCCAACGATCACTACCGGGCGCTCGCCAGCCGCCAGGTCGGCCCCGAGCCGTGGCCGCAGCACGGTGCCGTCCGGTTCGAGCAAGAACATCTCGACTGCAGCGCCCGAGTAGTGGTGCCACAGCTCGACGCCGCCCAGCCGATGCAGGGCCGAGAAGTCACCGGGCCGCAGCAGGAAGTAGATCGCCGAGGAGTGCTCGTCTCGCCAGGTCTGCGCCCACTGGCCGCCCTCGCCAGCCAGCGGCTCGAGCCCCAGCAGCTCGATCACATCGTCGGCATCCACCGGCGCAACCAGCCTCAGCCGGCGTCGATGTCGGGTGCGATCGGGTCCAGTCCGAGCAGGTCTTCCAGCACCGCGAGGGTCTGCAGTACTCCCACATCGTCGGTCTGGTGGCCGAGCACTCCGAGGCCGATCGGCATCCCGTCATCGGTGAAGCCGCTGCACACCGTTCCCGCCGGCCGCCGGGTGAGATTGGCGAGCGGTGTGAAGCGCACCCAGTTCTCGGTCTCGACCCCGTCAATGAGCCCGTCGCCGCCCACCACGGGGGTCTGCGACGCCATGGTCGGCAGCAGCATCACGTCGAAGCCCGACATGACCTCGCCGAGCTGCATGGACAACTCGGTGGCCTGCTGGCGAGCCGACGAGATCGCTTCCACGGTCACGTTCTCCAAGGATTCCTCAAGAGCCACGGCCAGCAGGTCGGTCACGTCATCCCATGCGGGCGTGCCGAGCAGCGGCCTGTACGAAGGCGCGATCAGCCCGCCCAGGAACAGCGGCACGAACGCGGCTGACACGGTGTCGAAGAGCGTGCCCATCTCGACTACCTCGACGCCTTCGGCCGCCAGCAGCTCGACCGCAGCGGCGCAGCTCGCCAGGATCTCCGAGTCCACTGCATCGCCGTCGAACGACGGCACCCACAGCACCCGCGCGGGCAGGGGAGGATCGTCCAGCGCAGCGCGCCACGACTCGGTTGGCGTCGGCAGGCTGCGCAGGTCTGAGGGATGGGGACCGATGACTGCATCCAGGCAGTACGCCACATCGCGGATCCGGCGGGCCATCGGTCCGACGCACGACAGGTCGAGCAACCCGGGTGGCGGCGGCCCGCTGGGCACGCGCCCGTGGCTGGGCTTGAGGCCCGACATGCCACAGATCGACGACGGGATGCGAATCGAGCCACCGCCGTCAGAGCCCGTGCCCACCGGCACCATGCCCGAAGCGATCGCGGCACTGGTTCCGCCGGATGACCCGCCCGGGGAGCGGCCGGTGTTCCACGGGTTCCAAGTGGCGCCGAAGACGTTGTTGTAGGTGTCGCCCATGCAGCCGAACTCGGGCGTGTTGGTCTTGCCCAGGATCACGGCACCGGCGGCCCGCATGCGGGCAACTTCGGTGGAATCCGCAGCTACCGGAGGCGAGTCACGCAAGTGCATCGCCCCCCGGGTGGTGACGAATCCCGCAGCATCCGCCAGGTCCTTGACCCCGATCGGAATTCCCGCCAGCGGGCCGACCTCCTCGCCCGCATCGAGCCGCTCGTCGATGGCAGCAGCCTGCGAGCGAGCGCTCTCGGCATCGAGCGCCACAAATGCATTGAGCTGCGGGTTCAGCACCTCGATCCGCTCGAGTGCATGCTCGGTCACCGCAGCAGCGCTCAGCGCCCGGTCGCGCACCATCGCCGCCAGCGCCTCCACCGTCACCGTCCGAAAGTCGGGCACGTCCATGGCTGCCTCCGCTGCGCTCGTCAGTTCCCCTCGCCGCGGGACACTAGCGAGCCACCGAGACCCCGCTGGCTCAGCCTCTCAGCGGGCGGATGCGCCGCCGTCGATCGTGACCGAGGTTCCGCTGACGTGGCTCGCCCGGTCCGATGCGAGGAAAGCCACCACGTCGGCCACCTGTTCTACGGTGCCCGGCGCCGGGTCGGCGGGGATCAGCTCCTCCCAGCGCGACTCGTCGCCCAGTTCGTCGATTGCTTGGCGGCGGAGCATGTCGCCCATCCGATCAGTGATGATCAGCCCCGGGTTGACGGCAACCACGCGCACGCCGTCACGCAGGCTGCGGCTGCCGAGCGCAGCGGTCATGGCGATCAGGCCGCTGTTGCCCACGCCGCCGGCGATGTAGTTCGGTTGCGGTCGCAGCGACGCCACGCCGATCACATTGACGATCACCCCGCTGCCGCGGGCCGTCATCAGCGGGAGGACGGCCCGGCACAGGTCGATGTAGCCGAAGACCTTCAGGTCCCAGGCATCGCGCCATGTCTCGTCGTCGACCGTCACGATGTCGCCAGCGGGAATCGCTCCGGCGTTGTTCACCCAGATGTCGACCAAGCCGGCCCCGTCGCCGTCGCAGCCGGTCTCGGCGAGCAACGTTCGTCGGCCATCAACCGTCGACAGATCGACGGCATGGGTCGTCACGGCCGCCCCGGGGGCCGCCTCCCGCACCTCGTCGGCGGCCCGGGCCAGCACGTCCGCCGACCGTGCGGCCAACGCCACCTCGCAGCCTTCGCGGGCCAGCGCCAGTGCGCACCCCAGCCCGATGCCCTTCGATGCGCCCGTGATCACGGCACGCCTGCCCGTCAGCCCCAAATCCATCGGCTCAACGTAACCCCGGGCCTTCGACGGATGCTGTGTTGGCGAGCGGCGGCTGCCGGGTCGGGCGGTGGCGGCGTTCGGGCGGGGTTGGCGCGGTGGTTCTACGCTGCGCGCATGGCCAGCGTTGACGAGGTCCGCGACGAAGCCCGGACGTGGCTGGAAGAGCATTGGCACCGTGAGCGGCCGCTGATCGAATGGCGCAACCTGCTGGCCGAGACCGGCTGGGGCACGCCGTCATGGCCGACGGAATGGCACGGGCGAGGTCTGCCGCCGTCGATGGACGCTGTGGTGGCCCGTGAGTTCGACGCGGTCGGAGCGGTGGGCGTGGCGGCGGGCGTGAGCATGTATCTCGTGGCGCCGACACTGCTCGCCCACGCCGACGACGACCAGAAGCGGCGTCACCTGCGCCCGATCCTGACCGGCGAGCACAAGTGGTGCCAGCTCTTCTCCGAGCCCACCAACGGCTCGGACCTGGCGGGGCTGGTGACCCGGGCCGACCGTGACGGCGACGAGTGGATTGTCAACGGCCAGAAGGTCTGGAACTCGGGCGCGCACAAGGCCCGGTTCGGCATTTTGATGGCGCGCACCAACTGGGATGTGCCCAAGCACCAGGGCATCTCGTACTTCCTGATCCCCATGGAACAGCCCGGCGTGGAGGTGCGCCCGCTGCGCCAGATGAACGGCCACGCCACGTTCAACGAGGTGTTCTTCGAAGATGCCCGGGTGCCCGGCGACGAACTGGTCGGCAACCCCGGCGACGGCTGGCGCATCGGCCTCACCACGCTGACCCACGAACGGGCGGCGGTGGCCACACGCCGTCCCCGCTACCCGGCTGACGGCGGCCCGACAGTCGAGCGAGCCAAGCAGGAGAGCGACGAGTACTTCGCCACCTACAAGTGGTACCCGCAGCGCGCCGGTCGGGCCAATCTTGTCGTGCCTGAAGCGCAGCGCACCGGCCGGGTCAGCGACCCGGTGATCCGCCAGCAGATCGCCCGGGTCGAGACGCTGCGCCGTATCTCGTCGTGGACCACCCAGCGCGCCCGCGACGCACGTGCCGCCGGCAAGCCGCCCGGCCCCGAGGGCTCGCTCACCAAGCTGAACATGTCGGTGACCGCACGGGCCTGCCACACCGCCCACACCATGATCGCCGGCTCCATGGGCATGCTCGTCGGCCCCGGCTCAAACGCCGACGGCATCGTGTCGGAGATCCTGATGTCCACCCCGGCCATGTCGATCGCAGGCGGCACCGACGAGATCCAGCGCAACATCATCGGCGAGCGGGTCCTGGGCCTGCCCAAGGAGCCCGACGACGCCAAGGACCTCCCCTACAAAGACGCCCGCCGCAACTGAGGCCGGGCACGGGCCGCACGCCCGCCTCGCTGACGGCGCGGCGCCGCAGCTACACGTCGATCTTGTAGAGCTCTGCGGCGTTGTCCTGCAGGATCCGCTTCTGGGTGGCGGCGTCGAGGTTGCCGATGGCGTCACGCACCCGCTCGACGCTCTTCGGGTACAGGCACGTCGGGTGCGGAATGTCGGTCTCGAACATGATCTGGGTGGCGCCGATGTGGTCGATGGCCGGCGCCAGCGTCTGCGACTCGAACCAGAAGCAGCCGAAGAACTGCCGCCGGAAGTACTCAGACGGCTTCATCGACAGGTGCGCCAAGTGCTCGGGCGCCGTCTCGCCGCACTGGTAGTCGAGCGCGTCGAGCAGGAACGGGATCCAGCCGATGCCGCTCTCCACCGACACGAAGTTGAGGTTCGGGTAGCGCTCGGGCACGTCGCTCACCAGCAGGTTCACCATCCAGCGAAGCTGGCCCAGGAAGATCGCCGCGCCGCCCAGCGAGATCTTCACATCGCCCGACCAGGTGTCATAGGGCACCTTGCCCGACCAGTCGATGTCGCCCTCCGACGCGCCGATGTGGAAGTTGACCGGCATCTCCAGCGCTTCGCAGATCTCCCAGAACGGCCGCCAGTCGGGCTGGGCGAAGTTGGGCATGCCCGAGTCGTGCGGGTTCGAGCACATCACGATGCCCTTGGCGCCGTTGCGGTGCGCCCGGTCGACCTCCAGCACGCTGGCGTCGATGTCCCACCACGGCACCAGCGCCATCGGCAGGATGCGGCCGCCCGAGCGGGCCTGCAGGTCGGCCATCCAGTCGTTGTAGATCTCCACGCAGGCGATGCGCAGCGCCCGGTCCTCCACCTTGAGGAAGTTCTGATTTCCGAAGCCGCCCACGTTGGGGTACACGATGCCGTGGCTCACGCCCATGGCGTCCATCAGCTCGAGGCGGGCGTCGCAGTCGTACGAAGCGGCGTGCACCATCTCGATGTCGTGCTTGAGGAACTTCAGCCCGAGCATCTTCTCGCCGTCGGGCAGGATCGCCGACACCGCCGAGTCGCCCGCGATTGGGATGTCGCCGTTCACCACCCACTTGCGCTTGCCGTCGTGCTCGCGGATCTGGGGCACCAGGTCGCGGTACTTCGCCGGGGCGAGGCTGGTCCACAGGTCGTGCGGCTCGGTCCAGTGGGTGTCGGAGTCGACGATCTTGATCCCGGGAAAGAACTCGGTGATCGGCATGGTGTGCGCCCCCTCTCGGTGCCTGTCGGCACCGGATTCGAAACTACCAGTCACCCGCGCAGCAGTTCCGGGCTGGCCGTCTGCTCAGCAGCCGGATCTGCGCGAAGCTCGCTGCACGCACCCAAGGAGGCGGACCATGCTGCGACTCACGTTCTTGCTGCGGCGCAAGAAGGGCATGACCCGGGCCGAGATGCAGGACTACTGGCTGAACGTGCACGGCCCGCTGGTGGTATCGCACTCGGCCACTGCCAAGTTCCTGCGCTACGTGCAGGTGCACACCACCAGCGACGACCACAGCCGCCTGCCGGGCCGGCGCGGCGAGATGGAAGAGCCCTACGACGGGGTTGCCGAGGTGTGGTGGGAATCGCGTGCGGCGATGCTTGCCGCCATGCAGACCGACGCCGGCCGCGAGTTCGACCGGGTGCTGGTGGAAGACGAGCTCAACTTCGCCGACATCGAGAACTCCTCGGCGTACTACTGCTACGAGTATCCGCAGGTGAACCCGACGCCCGAGAACATCGTGGCCACCGAGCGGTCCAGCCTGGTCAAGCTGTACTTCAGCTTCCGCCACCTGCCGTCGCTCAGCATCGACGAGGCGCAGCGGTACTGGCGCACCCACCACGGGCCGATCATCCGGCGGCAGGCCCAGTCGTCGGGCATCCTGCGCTACCAGCAGGTGCACGCCGACGAGCACTCGTTCACCTCGGCGGTCAACCGCTCACGAGGATCGAAGGTGGAGCCCTACACGGGCCACGCCGAGGTCTGGATGGACCGCAGCGCCATGGGCAACGCGATCCCGGAGAACCGGGCGGCATCGCGCCGGGCCTACGAAGACGAGGCCAACTTCATCGACTTCGGCCGCTCAGTGATGTTCCTGGCCAAAGAACACGTGATGGTCGACCACCGGTGAGCTCACCGCCGGCCGACGGCGTGAGCGAGGCGGCGGCGGCCGACTGGGCCGCCCTGGCCGCATCCGACGCAGAGGCATGGCCGCCAGCGCTCGACGACGACGGCCCGCGCATCATGCCGCTGAGCTGGGACCGCGGCCCGCAGCGCCTGTGGGGCACCTACGAACGGGCCGAGCGCGACCATTACAGCCTGGCCGGCGAGGTGGACTGGGCGGCGCTCGCGCCCGACGATCTCTCGCCCGACGAGCGCCTGGGCCTCGCCTACTGGTTTGCCATGCACGGCAGCTTCGAAGCCGCCGGTGTGCTCACCTTCGCGCGGGCGCTGATCGCTGCCTTCGAGGCCCGCGAACACGACGCCGTCCGGCGGATGCTGGTGACGGTGACACGCGACGAGAACCATCACGACGAGATGGCGATGCGGGTGTGCCGGGCTATGCACCCGACCTTCGGCGAGGCGATGACACCGGCGAACGAGCTCGAGCGTGCAGCCATGCGCAACATCGCGTGGGTCCAGTCGCAGATCAATCGCTACTGGCGGGGCTACCAGTCGGCGCATGAGCGCTACCGCTTCGGCACCATCGTCTCTGCGTTCGCCGCCGGCGAGGCAGCGGGCACGTTCATGTTCGGCCAGCTCGCACAAGACTCGTCGCACCCGGTGCTGCGCTCGCTGATGCGGCTGGTGGCCCGTGACGAATCGCGCCACTTCAGCCTCGCCACGCACCTCATGCGCCGCTACCTGCCCAACATCGACCCGGACGAACAGGCGGCGGTGCTGCGGAACCTCGTGGGCTCGCACGCCTACTTCTCGGTCTTCATGGACGAGCCGAACGAGCAGTTCTGGGGCCACCTGCCGAGCGGCTGGGTGGACTGGCACCACCGCCTCGAAGACCTCGCACGTCGGGCGGGCCTTGCTGTGCCCGACCCTGATCAGCGCACCGATCTGTGGCGGGGCGCGTTCCTGCGGGTGAAGTCGATCGTGGACGAGGTCGGCCTCGACTTCCCGGCCATCCCGGCGCTGGGGATCGACGGCGACGAGATCGCTGTGTCGCCCGACGATGTCGTGGTCGCGGCGCTGTAGCGGGCGTCAGCCGTGCACGCACCCGGCGTCGCGGGCGAAGCTGAGGGGCCACACGCCGGCCGACTCGACAACTGACCGGGAGGGGACCATGGCAGAACCGCTGCTGATGCGCTACTTCGACGAGATCGAGGTGGGTGACACGCAAGTCACCCGGGCGCGGACCATCACCGAGACCGATGTCGTCAACTGGTGCATGTTCACCGGCGACTGGTTCTTGCTGCACTCCGATGTCGTCACCTCGGCGGAGTCGATGTTCGGCCAGCGCATCGCTCCCGGGCTGATGGTGCAGGCAATCGCCGGCGGCCTGCTGCTGCCGGCCGACACCCGCAGCGTGATCGCCAACTACGGCATGGACCGCCTGCGCTTCCCGGTGCCGACGTTCATCGGCGACACCATCCACGTCGAGCTCGAGATCATCGAGAAGGAAGAACGCGAGGTGGGCGGGCTGGCCCACATCGAGTGGCGGGTGCTCAACCAGAACGGCACGCTCGTGCTCACCTGCGTGAACTTGGCCCTGTTCGCCCTGACCCGCCCCGAGGATGATCCACGATGAGCCCCGAGAACACGGGCGGCCAGCCCGCCTTCGAGACGCTGGCCGTCAACGACGAGAGCGGCGTCCGCACCATCACCCTGAACCGGCCTCGGGCCATGAACGCTGCCAACCAGGCGATGCTGGCCGAGCTGTCGACGGCGTTCGAGGCCGCGGAAGCCGACGACGGCGTGCGCTGTTTGCTGATGACCGGAGCGGGCCGGGCATTCTGCTCGGGCCGGGATCTGTCCGAAGCCGAGCCCGGCGAGGACGCCTACGCCATCATCTCGCAGACGATCACCCCGGTCCTCGAACAGCTCTGGGAGTTCCCCAAGCCGAGCGTGGCGGCGGTGAACGGCGCTGCGATGGGGGTTGGCCTCGGCCTCGCGCTGAACTGCGACGTGGTGATCGCGGCTGACAATGCCCGCTTCAGCTCGCCGTTCGCGAACCTGGGCGTGGCACTCGACTCGGGCGGCCACTACCACCTGCCCCGGCTGGTCGGCATGGGGCGGGCGATGGAGATGATCTACACCGCCGACATCATCCGGGGCCCGCAGGCGGCCGAGTGGGGTCTGGTGAACCGCTCGGTGGCCGGCAGCCGGCTGCTGGCGGTGGCCTCGGCGCTCGCCCGGCGCATCGCGGCGGGGCCCACGCTGGCGTTCCGCCGCCAGAAAGCCCTGCTGCGCCAGGCCCTCGGCATGACCTGGGCCGACGTGAACGAGGCCGAGGCGCGGCTGCAGGCCGAGCTGGTGACCACCGACGACTACCGCGAGGGCTTGGCTGCGTTCGCTGAGAAGCGGCCGCCCCGCTTCAGCGGCCGATGAGCACCACGTGGGACCTGCTGCGCCGCACCGCACGGCGGCGGCCCGACGACCTGGCCTACATCTATCCCGCCGAGGGGCTGCAGTTCACCTGGGCGGAGGTTGCCGAGCGGGCGGAGCGGCTGGCCGGCGGGCTGGCCGAAGCGGGCGTGGCGGCGGGCGACCGGGTCGCCACCCTGTTTGCCGACGGGCCGCTCCACAACGAGGCCATCTTCGCGTTGGCTCGGCTGGGCGCGGTGCGGGTCGGGCTGAACTACCGGTACTCGCCGGCCGAGATCGACACGCTGCTGGCGCACAGCGGGGTGGGCTACGGGCTGTGCAGCGACGACTTCGCTCCGCTGGTAGCGCAGAGCTCGCCCGGGTTCATCAACTGCGGCGACGCTGCTGCCGACTACGGCGAGCTGACCGCGTTGATCGACGCCGGCCAGCCCGGCGGATTGCCGACCGTCGAGGTGACCGAGGCCGACCTGTCCACCATCTGCTACACGACCGGGTCGACCGGTGCCCCCAAGGGGGCCCTGTGGACCCATCGCAACGTCACCCACGCGCTGGCGCACACGGCGATGGACGCCGAGATGCGACCCGACGACATCTGGCTGCACTGCCTGCCGGGCGCCGGCGTTCCGGGGCTGCTGGGCATCTGGCACGTGGTGCTGGGCTGGACCAACGTCGTGCTGCCGGCGTTCACGCCCGCTGACTGCCTCGACGCCATCTCCCAGCACAGCGTGACCGCGACGGTGTGGGTGCCGACGATGCTCGGAGCGGTGCTCGACGCCCAGGAGGCGGCGCCCGCCGACTGCTCGAGCCTGCGCAAGGTGGTGTACGGGTCGGCCCCGACCACGCCGGCGATGATCCGGCGCACCCTGGCCACCTTCGCCGACACCGAGATCGAGCAGTGGTACGGCTCGACTGAGGGGGCGGGCGGCTGGTTCACTCGCCTGTCCCACGCCGATCACCTGCGGGCGATGGCGGGCGATGAGCACCTGCTGCGCTCGTGCGGTCGGCCCATGCATCACGTCGAATTGGAGACCGCCGGGACCAGCGGCGAGGCGCTCGCGCCGGGCGAGCAGGGCGAGATCCGTGTGCGCAGCGCCTCGGTCATGGCGGGCTATCTGGATGCGCCCGAACAGACCGCCGAGACCTTGCAAGACGGCTGGCTGCACACGGGCGACCTGGGCTACGTCGACAGCGAGGGCTACGCGTACCTCGTGGACCGCAAGCAGTTCATGATCATCACCGGCGGGTACAACGTGTATCCCGTCGAGGTGGAGAACGCCCTCGCCGAGCACCCCGCCGTGGCGGACGTGTGCGTGTTCGGTGTGCCCGACGACCGCTGGGGCGAGGCAGTGCACGCGCTTGTGGTGCTGCGTGACGGCGGGGGAACCACCCCCGAAGAGCTCATCGATTTCAGCCGCGAGACGCTGGCCACGTTCAAGGTGCCCAAGACGGTCGAACTCCGCAGCGAATTGCTGAAGGGCCCGACCGGCAAGGTGCTGAAGCGCGAGCACAAGGCCGACTACTGGCCCACCTAGCGCGCCCCGGGCGCTCAGGCGTGTTCCTGGCGCCGGACCACCAGGAACCAGGTGAGCACGAACGACAGCACCACCAAGATGACGCTCAGCAGCCCGGCCTCGGCAATGAAGGCATCCTCGAAGGATCCGTAGATCCGGGTGGTCAGCGTCGAGAAGCCGAGCGGCGACACGAACAGGCTGATCGGCAGCTCCTTCATCACCGACAGCAGCACCAGTCCCGCGCCAGCTCCGAGCGCAGGGCCCATGACCGGCATGTCCACCGTCAGGAAACGTCGCAGGGGACCGGCGCCGAGGAGACGGGCCGAGTCGTGCAGGCGCTCGGGCACGCTGCGCACAGCGACCACGCTGATGCCCATCGCGAGCGAGCCGAAGCGCACGATGTAGGCGAAGATCAGCAGCGCCGCAGTGTCGCCCAGCAGATCGAGCACCAGGTCGGTGCGCAGCGTCCAAAAGCGCATCGACAGGGCAATGAGCAGCCCAGGAAGCGCGAACGTGCTGATGACCACGGCGTGCGCGAGCGACCCGGTCCGGGATCGGTAGCGCCCCACCAGCAGGGCGATCGGCAGCACCGCCGCCACCGACACCACGGCCGCTACGACGCTCACCCACACGGTGTTGAACGTGGACTCCGCGATGGAGGAGTAGTCGACGGTGAGCGCGCGGTCGCCGGTCAGCGAGCGGAACAGGCCGCGCTGCGCCCAGTCGGCCAGGGCGATGAAGGGTGCGATGACGCTCGCGAAGACCGTCACTGCCACCGCTGCGGTGGCCCACGGCCGCCAGCGTCCGAGCCGGTAGTCGAGCGGCCGATCGCTCTTGGCCGACATCGCGTCGGGCAGGCGGCGCGAGAACCAGCGCTCGGCCAGCACCACGATTGCTGCGAGCACCAGCAGCATCAGGCTGAGGGCCAGGGCGACAGGCGGGTTGGCCAGGTAGTTCGTGGCAATGGCTCGTGTCAGCGTGTCGTACCGCATGAGCTGCACAGCGCCGAAGTCGCTCAGCGTGTACAGGAACACCAGCAGCGTCCCTGCGCCGATGGCGGTGCCGGCGTGCGGCAGGCAGATGCGGCGGAACACGGCAAACGCGCTGTCGCCGAGCAGCCGGGCGCTCTCCTCGAGGCTGCCGGGAAGGTGCCGCAGCCGTGCCGCCACCGGCAGGTACACGTAGGGATAGGTCATCAGCACCAGCACGAACCATGCGCCCCAGAAGCCCCGCAGTTCGGGCACCGAATCGATGCCGACGCTGCTGAGCAGGTCATTGGCCAGCCCGCCCGGATTGAGCGCGCGGATGAACGCAGCCGCGCCCACGAACGTCGGATACACGAGCGGCAGCGGCAGCAGGACCCGCCACAGCTTGCGCAGCGGCAGGTCGGTCCGCATGGTGAGCCACGCCAAACCGGTGCCGAGCACCAGCGCGCTCGCCGACACCGACACCGCCAGGCGCAGCGATCGCCACAGCGGGCCGAGGGTCCGGGCGCTCCACAGCAGCCCCTCGGGACCGGTGCCGTCGCGCAGCGCCCGGTACACCAGGTACACACCGGGGAAGGCGAACCCGAACGCCAGCACCACCCCGGCGATGCGCAGTGCAGCAGGGGCGCGGCTGCGTCGCCGCCGGAGTGCCTGGATCATCGCGCCGCTCCGGCTGAGAGGCTGAGCCGTATGGCGAAGCCGTGGCCCGAGCGGCCCGTGAGCGCAGCGAACAAGAGCGGGAAGCAACGGGCAACGCGACGGCGAGTTCCGCCAATCCGCGCACGTACTAAACGCGGCTGTGCTGAGGTCACTCGTTCAGGATGCCGCTTGCTTCGATGATCTCCGTCGAACGTGCGAATCCGTCGCCCAAGGCGTCGAAGTCGATGCTGCCGATCTCGGGGCCGCCCAGCGGGGGCAGGACGCCTGCGGGCGCCACGCCGGCCGCCAGCGGGTACTCGAGCGTCTCGTTGCTGAAGTACTGCTGGGCGGCCTGGCTCAGCAGGTAGGCGATGAACTGGTTGGCGATGTCTGTGTCGTCGCTGGCGGTGGTCACCGTGGCGGCGGTGATGATGAGTATCGAGCCGACGTCGTCGCCGGCGAAGTCCCAGTTGGCGGCGCGGTGATCGTCGCCCAAGGCCGCGGCCACTTGGTACTGGTAGTAGTGATTCACCAGTCCCATATCGATCTCGCCGCGCCCGGCAGCCTCGACGATGGACCGATTGTTGGGGTAGTAGCGGGCGTCGTTGGCCACCATGTCGTCGAGCCATTGCGCCGCGGTGTCGCTGCCGTGCTGGTCGCGGAACACGGTGAACCAGTCGACGAACGAGCCGTTCGTTGCCGGGACGGCCACCCGCCCGCGGTAACGCTCGTCAGTGAGGTCGAAGATCGATGCGGGCAGCTCGTCGTCGGCGACGCTGTCGAGGTTGTAGACGAGCACGCGCTGGCGACCGGTGAAGCCGACCCACGTTCCGGCGTCGGACCGGTGGTCGGCCGTGACCAGGTTCGCCACGTCGCCGTCGACGGTGGTGAGCAGCCCCTGGTTCGCCAGGAAGCCCACGGGGCCGGGCGAGCGCGACAGGAACACGTCGGCGGGTGTGCGGTCGCCTTCCTCGGCCAGCAGCAGGGCCAGATCGGTGGAGGCGCCCCACCGGACCGCCACCGTGATGCCGGTCTCGCACTCGAAGGCGTCGAGGACCGGCTGGATCAGATTCTCGGTGCGGCCCGAATAGACCGTGAGCTGCCGGTCCGATTCCGAGACGCACTCCCCGTCGTAGATCTCCGCAGCGGTGCCTTCCAGCGTGCGTGCGGAGCCGCATGCTGCCGCCGCCACGCCGAGGGCGACGATGAGGGCCGCGAGGCGCAAGCGCTTGGCGGAGCCGCTGGCTCGTCGGCGGGGAAGTGCAGTCGTGTCGTTCTTGAACATGGCGCCGCACTATAGCGGCGGTTGTCACCTGTTGTAAAGTAAACCTAACTACAAATATCGAGCGACCTGATCAGCCCCACACCCACGGCCGGACACAGGGCCTGCCCGCTCTCCGCATCTGGGAACGGGAATCGAGGTCAGTCGAAGCGAAGCGGCTCGGCGGCGCTCCAGTCGACGGGCTGCTCGTCGAGATTCAGCGCGAGCTGGTGCCAGATCAGCTCGACCGCCGGCGGACCCACCGGGTCGGCCTCGTCGGCGGCGTTCACCATCAGCTCGTACATGGCGCCGTCGGTCTCGTCGGTGGGGCGGGCCAGCAACTCCATGAACGCCTCGGCCATCTCGCATGGCTCCAGCATCCGCGGCTGCCAGCGCCCGAAGACCCGCTCGTTGCCTGCGTACTCGTTGGTCATGCCCGTGCGCACGAACGGCAGCAGCAGCGTGAAGCAGGTGACGAGGTCGGCGCTGCGGCCCAGGTTCACCTTGAGCACCTTGGGAAGCTGCAGCACCGCCCAATTGCTCAGCGCGTAGCCGGGCACCGCCGGGCCCGGGTCGACGGCCTGCCGCGACGACACGTACACGAACTGCGCCTGCTCGCCGGCGTACACCGCCTCGCCCGCCCACAGGTGGGTCGATGCCAAGAAGCCGTCGACCTTGGTGTCGAGCACCAACCGTGACTGCTCCAGGTTCTCAATGAAGGCTTGGCGCACCCGGGCCCGCCTGAGCGATGAGGACTCGCCCTCGACTGGCCGCAGTGTGCGGCCGAGGCTGTAGCCGGACTCGGTCAGCCCGGAGTTGCAGATCACCAGGTTCGGCGGCAGGCCGCCCATCTGATCGATGACGTAGCTGCGTATGGCCCACAGGTCCCGCAGGTTGGTGACATCGGCCTGCACGGGGAAGGCATGCACGCCCTCGTCGCGCAGGCGGTCCACCAGGTCGAACCCGTCCTCGTAGCTGCGGTGGAAGTGGATGCCGACCGAGTCGGCGCCGTTGAGCCCGGCGCTGAGCGCCATCGCCTGGCCGATGCCGCCGTCCTTGCCGGCACCGGTGATGAGCACCCGCTTGCCCTCTACGCCGCCGCGCAGCGCATCGAAGCGGAACCTGTCGGTGGGCGCGGTGTAGGTCATGGCGTTGCTCCTCAGTGAGCGACGGGCTGATGTGTCGGAATCTGCCAGTTGAGCTCCCGGCCGGACGGCCGGTGCAGACCGCGAGTCTGCCCTACGTGGACAGGCGCGAAATACGCGTTTTGGTTCGGCTAGCGGCCGGTCCAGACGGGATCGCGCTTCTCCACGAACGCCCGTGGCCCTTCCAGGAAGTCCTCGGTGCCGAGGATGTTGCGGAAGTGATCCTTGGTGATCTCCCAGCCGTCGTCCTCGGAGCGCGCATGGCTCTCGAGCACCACGGCGCGGCTCTCGCGCACGGCCTTGGGAGCGTTGGCGATGATCCGCCCGGCGAGCTCGATCGCGGCGGGCACCACCTCGCCCTCGGCGGCCATCTCGTTGACCAGCCCGAGCTGGTGGGCCCGCTCGGCCGAGATCGGGTCGCCCGTCATGGCCAGCTCCAGCGCCACGTTGCGGCCCACCACCTGCGGCAGGCGGAACAGCCCGCCCGCGGCGGCCACCAGCGACCGCTTCACCTCAGGAATGCCGAAGCGGGCCCGCGGCGAGGCCACCACGAGATCGCAGGACAGCACGATCTCGAGACCGCCGGCCAGCGCCGCCCCGTCCACCGCCGCGATGAGCGGCTTGGTGCGGGGGTAGCGGGCGAGCCCGGCAAAGCCGCCCTTTTCGGTCTCGATGGGCTTCTTGGCGGCCACCGACTTCAGGTCGGCGCCGGCGCTGAACACGGTGCCGGTGCCGGCCAGGATCCCGACCCACACCTCGGGATCGGCCTCGAAGGTGTCGAGATGGGCTTCCATCTCCGAGGACACCTCGTGGCTGATGGCATTGCGGGCTTCGGGCCGGTTCAGCGTGAAGATCGCCACCCGCCCCTGGACTTCGTAATCAACGACCATCGCGTCAATCTAGGAGTCGCGCAGCTAGGTGCGCCCGCTCTGGCATCTGTACCTGACTGTTCAGCGGCGGATGTCGGGGGCGCCTAGGCGGGCGGCGTCGGCGGTCTGGTCGTCGGGCCTCGTTTGGCTGTCGCGTTCGGCTTCGACTCGTGCCTGGTAGTGCCACACCTCGCGCTCGACGGTGTCGGGTGACCAGCCGAGTTCGGCGCCCATCAGTTCGGCCGTGTCCTGCGCGGCGTCGACGCCGCGGTCCCACGACTCCACCGACAGCCGTGTCCGCCGGGTCAGCACGTCATCGAGATGCAGTGCCCCCTCGTGGCGTACTGCGTGGACCACCTCGGCACGCAGGTACGGCAGCCCTTCTGCCAGGGGCCGGCCCAGGTCGGGCTGGGCGGCGATCAGCTCGAGCACCTCGTCGATCCGATCGCCGTGGCGGTCGAGCAGGTGCGCGGCCGTGGAGCGGCTCAGGCCCACCCGGGCACCGAGCTCGTCGTGACGCCGGCGCCGCTCCTCGTAGCCGTCGGCACCCACGAGCGGCGTGACGAGCGTGGCGGATCGGCGGGCGGCAGCGTCACGGCGGCGGCCGGCGAGCCGTGGCGCCGTGTGGCCCCGGGCCGCCCACACCTCGCCGAGCGCCAGCTCGACCGTGTCGGCCGCCATCACCCGGTAGGTCGTGTACTTGCCGCCGGCAACCGAGACCAGTCCCGGCGCGACCCGGGTGATCGCATGCTCGCGGCTCAGCTTGGCCGACTGCTCAGCCGAATCGGGGGCATCGCCGGCCACCAGCGGTCGCAGCCCGGCATAGACACCGCAGATGTCGTCACGGCCGATCGGGCGGGCCAGCACGCTGTTGAGGCGTTCGAGCAGCAGCTCGATGTCGGCGCTGCTGGCAGCGGGGTGGGCGTAGTCGAGATCCCAGTCGCTGTCGGTGGTGCCGACGATCCAGCGCTCGCCCCACGGCACTACGAACAGCACGCTGGGCGGTGTGGGAACGATGAGCCCGCACTGCAGGTCGATCCGATCCCGCGGCACCAGCAGGTGGATCCCTTTCGATGCACGGATCCGGGTGCGGGTCCCCTCGGGGGGCCGGGTGCCACGGTCGGCAAGCTGCTCGATCTGGCTCGTCCACACGCCGGTGGCGTTGATCACCGCATCGGCGTCCAGCTTGAAGGTGCGACCGGTCTCGCCGCAGTGCGCGATGACCCCGCGGACGGCACCGTCGGCGACCACCAGCTCCTGCACGCGGGTGGAGGTGAGGATGCGTGCACCATGAGCGGCAGCCGTGCGGGCGATGGCCACCACCAGCCGGGCGTCGTCGGTCTGGCCGTCCCAATAGGTGATGGCGCCCCGCACGACATCGGCGTCGAGGCCAGGTGCCAGGCGATGGGTGCCGCGCTTGCCGAGGTGTCGGTGCGAGCCATGGGCGTGGAGCCCCCGACCGGCCATCGCGCTGTACAGCGCGATGCCGAGCCCGGTGCGCAGCCGTTCCCGCCAGCCTCGCCGGATGGGGTAGAGGAACTGGACAGGGCGCACGAGGTGAGGCGCCAGCCGTCCGAGCAGCAGCCGGCGCTCGGTGAGCGACTCCTTCACCAGGCCGAACTCGAGGCGCTGCAGGTAGCGCAGGCCCCCGTGGATCAGCTTCGACGAACGGCTCGAGGTGCCCGACGCCAGGTCGCGCTGCTCCAGCAGGGCCACGCTGTGACCCCGCAGCGCCAGGTCGAGCGCGCAGCCGGCTCCGGTGACACCGCCGCCGATGACCACCACGTCGACGCGGCCGTCACCGTGGCCGCCGCTGAGCTCGTCGAGCCACGCGGCCCGCTGCGCCGGCCCCAGCCGGCTGTCGCCAGCAGCATCGGCTTCGGACGCGCCGTCGCCGGTCGCGGCAGGTTCGTTCACTGTTCAGCCGCTCTGCGAAGTGCCCGCCCTGCTTAGGCGAACTCGTGGGGCAGGTGACGGCGGGCCGCCCAGCCGAACAGGATCCAGCCGAAGTCTCCCTCAGTGAGGTTGCGCTGCGCGATGCGTGCGTCCTCGGCGGAGATCGGGATGCCGCGGGCGGCCTTCATCTGCACCTCAGCCACGCGTTCGGCCAGCACGAACCAGCCCACCGCGTCGGCCGGGCTCGCCCCCACCGTGAGCAGCCCGTGGTTGGCCAGGATGACGGTGCGGCAGTCGCCGAGGGCAGCGGCGATGCGCTTGCCGCCGTCGGTGGAGAGGACCTGCACTTCCCCGTCGTCGAAGAGTGCGTGGTCTTCGAAGAAGCAGGTCGCCTCCTGGTTGATGGGTTCGATCATCCGCCGTTCAGCCGAGAACGGCGTGCCCCACTGGGTGTGGGTATGTGCGGCGGCACGGATGTCGGGCCGCGCCTCGTGGATGGGGTGATGTATGTGGTAGGCGGCGTTGTTGATGGTTGCCGGCCTGCCTTGCTGGTCGGTGGCGGTGCCGTCGGGCGCCAGCAGCACGAGGTCGTCGACCGTCGCTCGTTCGAACGGCACGCCGTACCGCAGCAGCCACATGTGGTCCGGCTGCAGCGGGTCGCGGCAGGTGATGTGGCCGTCGCCCAGCTCGCCCCAACGGAGCGTTCCGAACAGGCGGTATGCCTGGGCTAGGTCGGCCAGCAGGCGGGAGCGCTCGGCGTGCGGGTCGGCCTCGAACGGCTCGGCGGTCTCGGTGGCAGGGTCGCAAGCAGTCACTTCGCGAATTCTGCCACGCCCGGGGTGCACCGGATACGTCCGTAATCGCTTGCGGACTAGTCTCGGCCACGCAGGTCTGTGCGCCTGAAATGGGGGGTCTCATGGCAACGGTCACCCTCGACCGGCTCACCAAGAAGTACCCGAACGGGTTCGTCGCCGTCACCGACCTGAACATCGACATCGCCGACGGCGAGTTCCTCGTACTGGTGGGGCCCTCGGGCTGCGGCAAGTCGACGGCGCTGCGGATGGTGGCGGGGCTCGAGGAGATCAGCGACGGCGAGCTGCTGATCGGCAGCGAGCGCATGAACGACGTGGAGCCCAAGGATCGCAACATCGCCATGGTGTTCCAGAGCTATGCGCTGTATCCACACCTCGACGTGGCCCGCAACATCGGCTTCCCCCTGAAGCTGGCGGGCGTCCCCAAGGCAGAAGTCGAGGAGCGGGTGCGCACCGCCGCACGCCTGCTCGAGCTGGAACCGCTGCTCGGCAACAAGCCGGCACAGCTCTCGGGCGGCCAGCGCCAGCGCGTCGCCATGGGCCGGGCCATCGTGCGCGACCCGGCGGTGTTCCTCATGGACGAACCCCTGTCGAACCTCGACGCCAAGCTGCGGGTGCAGATGCGCGCCGAGATCACGGCCCTGCAGCACCGGCTGGGCGCCACCACCATCTACGTCACGCACGACCAGGTGGAAGCCATGACCATGGGCGACCGTGTGGCTGTCCTCAAGGACGGGCTGCTGCAGCAGGTCGACGACCCCACCGACCTGTACGAGCGGCCCGACAACCTGTTCGTGGCCGGCTTCATCGGCGCGCCGGCGATGAACCTGCGCCTGGCGCGGCTCGAGAGCGGCGCCGACGCCTGGCAGCTGCACTTGGGCTCGCAGACGCTGTTGCTCAATGAACAGGTGCTCGCGGCGAATCCCGCCTTGCGGAGCTACGACGGGGCCGACGTGGTGGTGGGCATCCGGCCGGAGGCTTTCGAGGACGCTTCCGTGGCTACCGACGACGGGGCGCCGCGCTTGGCGGCGACGGTGTCGTTGACCGAGGCGCTGGGCTCGGATCTGCTGCTGCACTTCCCGCTTGATGCGCCTTCTGTGGAGGCTGGTGATCCCGATGCTCTGGAGGGCATTGAGGATCGGATGGTGATTGCTCGGGTGCATCCTCGTAGTGCTGCCCGGCCCGGTTCCACGGTTGAGCTGACCGTCGACGTGAGCGGGCTTCACTTCTTCGATCCCCAGACCGAAGCCGCTATCCGCAGCTGATCGTGGGCCCGCTACGGAGGCGGCAGAACCCTCGGCGACCAGCGATCCAGCCGGTCGCAACGTCGCCGAGTCTCCTGCCGCCTCCGCAGCTATGGCATCTGTGCCATCCGCGGTTGAGGGATCAGGGGTTCCAGAGCTTTTGGTGGGGGATGGATTGCAGGACTAGTTGGCCGAAGCGGTTGCATTCGGCTAGGTGGGGATAGCCGGAGAGGATGAAGGCGTCTATGCCTGCTTCTTGGTAGGCGTGGAGCTTGGCCGCCACCTCGTCGGGGTTGCCGACTATTGCTGCGCCGGCTCCGCTTCGGGCTCGACCGATTCCGGTCCAGAGGCCTTCTTCGGCGAAGCCGTCTTTGTCGGCGCCTTCGCGTAGTTGGGCTTGGCGTTGTACGCCTACTGAGGCCGAGTCGAGTGCTCGGGCTCGGATTGTGGCCCCGGTGTCGTCGTCGAGCTGGCTGACCAGGCGGTGGGTGGCATCCATGGCTTCTGCGGTTGTGGGGCGCACGATCATGTGCGCTCGCAGGCCGAACTTGAGTTCGCGACCTACTGCCGCGGCCCGGTCTCGCATTTCGGTGACGGTTGCCGCAACGCCTGCGACGGTATCGGGCCAGGTGAGGAACACGTCGGCCGCGAGCGCGGCGGTGTGCTTGGCGTCGTCGGAGAAGCCGCCGAAGTAGAAGGGCGGGCACTGGCCCTTCACGGTGCCGACGCGTGGGGGATCGAGCTGCACCGAGACGAACTCGCCGTCGAAGTCGACCGGCTGGCCGTTGAGCAGGGTACGCAGCACCTCCATGTACTCGCGGGTGCGCTGGTAGCGAGGCGCCGACGGCAGCGGGGCGCCGGGCAGGTCGCTGGAGATGATGTTGATGGTGAGCCGCCCGCCTGCCATCTGGTCGATCGTGGCGAGCTGGCGCGCTAACTGCGGCGGCCAGAGTTCGCCCATGCGCACGGCCAGCAGCAGGTTGATGCGACTGGTGCGGGTGGAAATGCCCGCGGCGAACGCTGTGGCGTCGATTCCCAGCGTGTATCCCGAGGGCAGTAGCACGTTGTCGAATCCGTTGCGCTCGGCGGTGGTGACGATGTCTGCGCAGTGGTCCCACGAGCTGGCCAGGCTCGGGTCTGGCACGCCGAGGAACTCGTAGTCGTCGTCGCACAGCGCCGAGAACCACGCAATCTCCGGCGCGGCTGTACTCATGGCCGCGGCTCCGCGAGCTGGGCCGCGGTGCTCATTGGCCCAGCCCGGCGAGTTCGGCAGGGGTGAGCAGCTCGCTCATCTGCACTGGTCGGCCCTCGTCAATCGAGACGTGGGCGGCCCGGCCGATGGCCACTGACCACAGCCCATCGACCAGCGTGCACTCCGCCGGGCTCGACGTGAGCACTGCGTCACGGAAGCGCTCTAGCTCGATGTACGACGATCCGTGGTGAAGACCGGTCACCGGCGCGGCGCTGGCGACCGGGTGCTCGGTGACGTTGCCGATCCCGTCGCGGCCCCGCAAGCCCACCCGCAGCACGTCGTCGGGGATCAGCGCCTCGAGCTTGCCGCGCTCGCCCACCACCGACAGCTCTTCCTGGTTCCGCGTGGCGTCGGCGAACATG
This sequence comes from Candidatus Poriferisodalis sp., assembly GCF_965219595.1. Lineage (NCBI taxonomy): Bacteria > Bacillati > Actinomycetota > Acidimicrobiia > Acidimicrobiales > Candidatus Poriferisodalaceae > Candidatus Poriferisodalis > Candidatus Poriferisodalis sp. The sequence continues at coordinate 730,690 of NZ_OZ244781.1, read as the reverse complement.
CATAGGTCCAGCAACGCCCTCGCGCCCGAGGCGAAGTCGACGATCACGAAGGCGTTGTCCAGGATGTCGGGCGTCTCGCCGTCGTAGGTCTCGTCGAGATGGTTCAGATCCTGCGCGCCCGACGCCATCACACGGACCGGCTCGTCGCGGACGATGAATCGCATGAGGTCGAAGAAGTGGCAGCACTTCTCCACCAAGGTCCCGCCGGTGTTGCGATTGAACCGGTTCCAGTCGCGCACCTTCGGCTGGAAGGGGAAGCGGTGCTCGCGGATCGCCACCATCGCAATGCGGCCCACGGCGCCGGCGTGAGCCTGCTCGATCAACGCAGCCACCGGCGCCATGTAGCGGTACTCCAGGCCCACCCACACCAGCGGTGCATCGGGCCCGAGCGCCTCGACGCCGTCGATGATGCGGCGGCAGTCGTCGAGCGTGGTGGCCAGCGGTTTCTCGACCAGTTGGGGCACACCGGCGTCCGCCACGTCGAGAACGATGTCGGTGTGCAGGTGGTTCGGCGTTGCCACCACCACTGCGTCGCAGAGCCCCGCATCGAGCAGTGCGTCGTGGCTGCCGAAGCTGGGGACGGGGTCGAGCCCGCTGCAGGCCAGTTCGTGCTGGGCCGCCTTGAGCGATGATTCCCAGTTGTCGCACAGCGCCGCGACCTCAGCGCCGTCGAGCGCTACGAGGTTGGCGACGTGCTCGAGGCCCATCATGCCGGTGCCGATCACGCCGAAGCGAATCGGCTCACCGGCCGCTCCGGCCACGGCTTCGCCTTCCGTCTCAGCCTCTTGGGTGCCGTCGCTCACGGCAATGGCTGACCTTCGGAGGCTTCGACAATGTCGTACACGTCGTTGCGGTCGAGCTGCACGCCGAGCGCTGCCCGCAGCGATTCGAGGCGCTCAGGCTGTTGCGTGCCGACAATGGCCACCGGCGCGGTGGGGTGGGCGAGCACGAAGGCCACGCACGCCGCGGCGCGGTCGACGCCCTCCCGTTCGGCCAGCCGGTCCAGCGTGGCCAGCAGTTCCGGCCGCACCCCGCTGTCGTCGCCGGCCGGCGGGCTCTGTGCCATGAGTCGCCCGCCTGCGAGCGGACTCCAGGCCAGCGGCACCATGCCCATCTCCGAGCACAGGTCGAGCGTGCCGTCTCGCAGCGCGTCCAGGCAGGCCGCCGAGTACTCGGGCTGGGTGCTCACCAGCGGTGCGTCCAGGTGAGCCGCCAGCGCCCGGGTCTGCGCCGGCGTGTAGTTCGACACCCCCACGGTGCCCACGAGCCCGTCGGCAACCAGCCCGTCGAGCGTGTCGGCCACCTCGGCTGGGTGGGTGAACATGTCGGGCCGGTGCACCTGGTACAGGTCGATGCGGTCGGTGCCGAGCCGGGCCAGCGAGGCCTCGCACGCCGACCGCATGGCGGCCGCGCCCGAGTCGTACGGCACCGGCGGCACGATGCCGCCCTTGGTGGCGAGCACCATGCGATCGCGCAGCTCGGGCCGGGCCCGCAGCACCGCACCCAGGTTCTCCTCACAGGCACCGAAGCCCGTGCCGCCCCAGTCCAAGCCGTACACGTCGGCGGTGTCCACCAAGTTCATGCCGAGCTCGAGCCCGGCCTCGACGAGCGCGGCGTTCTGGCCGACATCGGTGCCGGTGAAGCGCCAGAGGCCCAGCGCCAGCGGGCCGATCTCGACGCCGCCCGGCCCGAGCCGTCGCGCGCCCGCGCGCACCAAGTTCCCAGCGCTCCCTGCGCTCAAGACTTCACCGAGCCGGCCAGCAGCCCGCGCACGAAGAACCGCTGCAGGGCGAAGAACACGATCAGCGGCACGCCTGCCTGCACGAACGCGCCCGCAGACAGCACGTGCTCGCGCAAGCCGAACTCGCCCGCCAGCGAGGCGATGCGGATGGTGGCGGGCCATGCCTCGCCGTTCGAGCCGATCATGGTGATGGCCACGAGGTAGTCGTTCCACGTCCACAGGAACTGGAAGATCGTGAACGCTGCCAGCGCAGGCACCGACAGCGGCACCACGAGCCGCCAGAAGATCGTGACGTGATCGGCACCGTCGATGCGGGCGGCCTCGAACAGCTCGCCGGGCAGCGACGCGATGTAGTTGTGCAGCAGGAACACGGCGAACGGCAGGGCGAACGCGGTGTGCGTCAGCCACACCGCGGTGGCGCTGCCGGCGAGGTCGAAATCTGGGAACAGCGTCAGCGTGAATTCGGTGCCGGGAATGGTCCAGTGCGCCCCGCCGGCGTAGAGCTGCAGCAGCGGCAGCAGTGCCACCTGGTTCGGCAGTGCCAGCAGCGACACGAACACGATGAACAGCCACTCCCGGCCCCGGAACTTGATCCAAGCGAAGGCATAGGCCGCCATGGCGGCGATCGCGACCGGGATCACCGTGGCCGGAATGGCGATGGCGAACGAGTTCACCAGTGCCCGCGCCAACCCGCCGGTCTGCTCGGTGCCCAGCACCTCGGAATAGTTGGCGAGCGTCCACCCGCCCTCGTTGAACGACTCCCACCAGCCGCTGTTGCGCTGCGCGTCACGGGTGCGGAACGAGTTCAGGAACAGGCTGCTCGCCGGGATGCTCCATACGATCACCATCAGCCACAGCACCCATGTCGGGATGCGGCGCAGGAAGCCGTAGATCAGCTTGCCGGTGCGGTCGACCCGTTCGATGGCGCCGCCTGCGCCGCGGCCGCCTCCAGCAGCCGGGCCGGGGCTCGAAGCGGTGACCGTGCTCATGCGTCTGCTCGCTGCGTGCGCCGGATGTTGAACGCCATGGCCGGCACGACGGCCAGGAACAGCACGACGGCCAGCGCGGAGCCCAAGCCGAAGTTGAGCTCGGTGAACGCCTTCTGCCACATCTCGTTCGCGATGACCTGCGTGCCGAAGTTGCCGGCGGTCATCACCTTCACGATGTCGTACACCTTCATCACCAGCACGATCAGCGTGGTGGCCACCACCGTGATGGTGGGGATGATCGTGGGGATGATGACGTTCCAGAACGTCTGCCGTTCGGTGGCCCCGTCCACCCGCGCTGCTTCGATCAGTTCAGAGGGCACTGCCTTGATGGCTGCCGACAGGATCACCATGGCGAAGCCCGTCTGGATCCAGATGAGCACCACCATGAGCCACACGTTGTTGAACGGCGCCTCCTGCAGGAACAGGATGGTGCCTGCGATGTGCTCGCCATTCGGGCCGGGCACCGAACCGCCCAGCCCGGGCCCCAGGAACCGGTAGATCAGCCACAGCACCGGTATGGCGGTGACTGCGGCGCCGATGGCGAACGCGGTCTGCCGCCGCCTCACCCCGAACGCGCACAGGCCCGCCAGCAGCACAGTGACGAGGGCCAGGACCAGGACAGCCACCCACGCGCCGCTGGTGCGCGGCCGCAGGCTGCCCAGCCAGACCCAGATGGCGTTGAGGAACCCTGTCTGCGGTTTCTGGGGCGGCCGGGCGATGTACATAAAGCGCCAGATGATCCCGGCGCCCACGAACGAGATCGCCATGGGCAGGAAGATGAGGCTCTTGGCCACCGATTCTCCGCGCACCCCGTCAGCGAGCACCGCCGCAGCCAGCCCGAGTGCCGTGGACAGCCCCGTCACCACCACCACCCACCACAGGTTGTTGATGACAGTGCCCCGCAGTGTGGTGAACACGGCGAACGAGAGCACGAACAGCCCGATGGCGATCGGGCCGATCGAGCCGGGCAGGGCCTCCATGGTGCGGCCGCGGCGGCGGCCCACTGCCATGCCGATCCCCAGACCGACGGCGATGAGCACAAGGGCGGCGTAGAAGAGACGGCTGGTGAAGATCTCGGTCCAGCCGCTCAGGTCGAGGCTGTTGGGGTTGGTGAGTATCTCGCCGTAGTTGGCGAGCCCCACCCATTCGGCGGCCCGCGAGTCGAGCAGCGAGAGATAGATCGATCTGAGCAGCGGGATCACCAGCCCCAGCGCTGCGAACAGCAGCGACGGCCCGAGGAAGGTGACGAGACGCCCGCGTTCGGACAGGCGGGTCCGGCTGGACTTCGACGGCGTGCCCAGCAGGCTGGCCGCAATGCCGGCGGCAGCACCGACGACCGCGCACACCGCCGCCCAGAGCCACAGTGGCCCACCAGCAACGTCATTGCCGGCGATGACTGCGCCGATCAGCGCACCGACGAGTGCGCCAGAGGTTGAAAGAAACGTGCGCCAGCGATCAACCGCCAGGTCGAAGAGCCAGTTCGCTCCGAAGAACAGAGCAGTGCTGGCGCCGATGGCGATGACCACGCCGATCAGCGCACCGCCTAGCGCGCCCATTGTCGCAGTCTTGCAGGCGCGCAATCACACTCGATGACTGCGAGGCGCGTCACCACGCCGGCGGGATTCATGGGATGCCCAGACGCGAAGGAGGCCGGCCCAGCACGCTGGACCGGCCTCCGTTCACGAGTGTCTTCTACTCAGGCCGGTTACTGCGGCCAGGAAGCGTCGATCGCTGCGAACGCCTCGGCAATGGACTTGTCGCCGTTGACGGCGCTGGTGCCCTCCGTCCAGAAGGTGCCGGCGCCGACAGCGGCAGGCATCAGGTCGGACCCGTCAAAGCGGGCCGGGCTGGCCGTCTGCAGGATCTCGACGAACGACCGCTCGAGGTCGTTGTAGACGCTGAGGTCCTGGTCGAGGTTCGCCGACAGGAAGCCGGACTGGCCGCCGCCCTTGCGGGCCGCCTGTGCAGCCTGGCGGACTTCCGCGTACTCGGAACTGCCCATGTACGCCATCACGGCCCACACCTCGGGTGCGTTGCGGAATGCCGAGACGTAGGTGCCAGCGGTCAGCACCGGCCGGTTGCCCTTGACGCCGAGTGCGGGGAAGTAGAACACATCGACCTCTTGGCCCGGACCGACGCTCGTGCCTTCAGGCAGGAACGCTGCGTAGAACGACGCCTGGCGGTGCATGGCGCAGTCGCCCGCGACGAGCGGCTCGCCGTTGTCGCCGAACGGCGTGGCAGCGATGGAGCCGCCTGAGGCGTACACCATCCCCGGGGTGTTCCAGATGTCGAGCACTTGCTGCGCCACGAGGACGATGCGCGGATCGGCGAACTTCACATCGCCCGCGACCCACTGGTCGTAGATGTTCTCGTCATGGATGCGCAAGACCAGGTCTTCCATCCAGTCGGTGAACGTCCAGCCGGTGGCGGGGCCCGATTCGATGCCGACGCACCAAGGCGTGACGCCGTCGCCGAGCATCTGGACCATCAGGCCTTGCAGCTCTTCCAGCGACTGCGGAATGGCGTAGCCGCCGCTCTCGAAGATCGAGGTGTTGTACCAGACGATCGACTTGAGGTCGGTCTTGTTGGGAACGCCGTACAGCGTGCCGCCGAACGTGACAGTGTCGAGCGTGCCGGCGGGCCACTGGGCGCCGATCGCAGCTTGCACCTCGTCGGGTACGGCCAGGATCCAGTTCTCGGCTGCGAAGTCGCCGACCTTGCCAGGCTGCGGGAACACCGCAATGTCCGGCGGGTTGCCGCCGACGGCCTGGGCGTTGATCTGGTCGGAGAAGTCGCGGGCGCCGGTGTAGACGATCTCGATGCCGGTTGCCGCAGCGAAGACGTCCAAGGCGTCTTGCATGGCGCCGGCCTCTTCCTCGCTCGACTCAGGGCCGAACACCGTCACCTTGGTGCCAGACAGGTCCATCATGCCGTCGTCCATGGAGTCATCCATCGAGTCGTCCATCGACTCGTCGTCCATGGACTCATCCATGTCGTCGTCCATGGACTCATCCATGGACTCATCCATCGACTCGTCGGCCATCGCCTCGGTTGCGGCGGGTGCCTCCTCGGCGTCATCGCCGTCGTCGTCACTGGCGCAGGCAGCAACGATGAGCCCGAAGGCAAGCACGACTGCCAGCAGTCGAGATGTGCGTAGGCGGGTTGATCTGGTGCGGTGCTTTTTCATGTGAGTTCCTCCCTTTTGGGGCGCAAGCCCATTCGTGTATCGACGTTGCAAGCGCTTGCAGTCACCGTGCCGGAAGCCTAGCGCGACGGTTGAACATGCGATTCCGTCATCTGTGCCCTGCGAGGGCCGGATTCCGGCCCAGATCAACGTCCAAACTGTGCTCAATCGGCGCCCGGCGGCCCCACCGAATCCCGGATGATGAGCTCGGTGTCGAGCTGCACGTGCTGCGGGGGCTCGACGCTCGGCTGGAGCATCTGCAGCAGCAGTTCGGCGGCGACAGCTCCCTGCCTGGCAACGTGCTGCCTGACGGTGGTCAGCCCCACGAGGCGACTCTGGTCGTGATCGTCGACCCCCACCACCGACAAGTCCTCCCCGATGCACAGCTCAAGATCGCGAGCAGCGAGCATGACACCGAACGCCTGCTCGTCGCACATGGCGAAGATCGCACTCGGAGGCTCGGCTGATTGCAGCAGCGCGTGGGTCGCCCGGCGCGCCTCGGCCCAGCTGTTGCTGGTGGACACCCGCAGCGCCGGGTCGGGCGTGAGCCCAGCCTCGGCGTGCGCCTGTTCGTAGCCCTGGGCTCGATGAGCGGGGATGCTGAAGTTCAGCGAGTCGCCGCTGTCGAGGCTGAGCAGGCCGATGCGTCGATGCCCGTGCCGGAGCAGGAGCTGGGTGGCGTCGCTGCCGACGGCCACATTGTCGATGGTCACCGAGCTCAGCACATCCGTACGAAAGCCGACGCTCACAGCGCGCCCGCCCTGGGCGACGAAGGCTTCCGCAGCCGCCTCGTCGAGAGCGACGTCGACGAGCACCACTGCATCGCTCCGCCCCGACCTCACGCCGTTCAACTCGATGAAGCGCTGCCGCTCGTCGAGGTTTGCAACGCCTGACAGCAGCAGGTCGTACCCGGCGGCGGTCATCTCACGGCCCAGCGCGCCCACCATCGTGGCGTTGAACCAGGCAGCCGGGTCTGGCACCGCCACCGCAATCGTGTTCGTGGTTCCGGCGGCCAGCCGTGCGGCGGGCAGATTGGGCCGGTAGTCGAGTTCAGCGGCTACAGCGAGCACTCGCTGCCGTGTCGCGGTCGCCACGTGCGGCAGGCCGCGAAGGGCACGGCTGACGGTTGCCGTCGACACCTCCGCCGCCCGTGCGACATCGCCGATACGGACCGGGGAACCGGCGCCGGCTGCTCGCGCCACAGGCCTCTCGGCGAGCGATGCCTCGCCTAGATCCGCCATACGGCTGCGCTCGCGGGAGGCAACGAGTGAACTCCGCCGGACCCATCCTGCGCCGCTGCGGCCGCGCGAGTTGCGCCCGGGTGACGGCATGCCGTCGTCGAGTCGTAGAGCAACGTGGCACCGACCGCCAGCGGCACGTCGGACGCCGTGTCGCCGACGTTGGCCGCCACCATGAGGCCGCCCCGCCGATACGAGATGATCGGTCCGTCGCCGCCGTCGGTCCAGGTCACGTTCGCACCGGCGGCTTCGAGGTCGTGGCGAGCGGCCCGCTGCACCGCGAACAGCTCGCGGTACGCCTCCAGCCACGAGCGCGCGGCCCCGTCCTGCGCCGCAACCGTGTGGATGTGCGGGCGATCAGCCGACCGCAGCCACGGCTCGGCGTCGGAGAAGCCGTTGTGCGGGCCGTTGCCCCACGGCATCGGTGTCCGGCAGCCGTCTCGCCCCGCACCCACGTCGCTGTCGGGGCCAACGGGGTCGAGCTTGTCGGCCACTGCCACCTCGCCGTCGGTCAGCCCGAGTTCCTCGCCCTGGTAGAGCACGAGCGTGCCGGGCAGAAATGCCGCGAGCACGTTGAAGGCCAGCGTGCGAGCGGCACCCCAGCCGTTCTGAGCGGCACGGTCGTCGCTGCTGACGACGCCACGTGGAGCGAAGCGAGTGGGGGCTCGTGGCATGTCGTGGCTGCTCATTGCCCACAGCAGCCGTTCGGCCAGGTCGCCGGTGGGTGCGCGCAGCGTCGTGCGAATCTCCGCGGTCTCCCACTCGATGTGCATGGGCGCAAACCAGTAGCCGCCGTGCATGCCGTCGGCGGGCAGCAGCGCATCCATGCCTCGCGGGTCGAGGTGGTACGTCTCGCCGTGCAGGAAGGCCCCGTAGCCGTCGCAGATGGTGCGCCAGCGCCGGAAGACGTCTTGGCTCTCGGGCTGGAACACGTCGTGGAGGTGCTCGAAGCAGTCCCATTGCTCCCAGCGCGATGCACCCGGGGGGACGGGCTGCAACTGCGGGTTGGAGCGCAGTTGCTCGTCCTTCACCAGGCCGCCCGCCACGTCGACGCGGAAACCGTCGACGCCGCGGTCCAACCAGAAGCGCAGGACGTCGTCCCACTCGGCGGCGACAGCCGGATTACGCCAGTTCAGATCGGGCTGCGACGGCAGGAACAGGTGCAGGTAGTACTGGCCCGAGTCGGGATCGAGTGTCCATGCCGGGCCGCCGAAATAGCCGACCCAGTTGTTCGGCGGGCCGCCGCCGGACGCCGGATCGCGCCAGATGTAGTAGTCGCGGTAGCGCTCGCGGTCGGCTGCGCCGGAGTTACCCAACGCCGCCTGGAACCAGCGGTGGTCGCTGCTCGTGTGATTCGGGACGAGGTCGGTGACGATGCGCATGTCGCGGCCGTGGGCTTCGGCCACCAGCCGGTCGAGCGTGGCCAGGTCGCCGAAGAGCGGGTCGACGTTGCAGTAGTCGGCCACGTCGTATCCCCAGTCATGGCCGGGCGTGGGATAGAAGGGCGTGATCCAGACGAAGTCCACGCCGAGGCGTGCCAGGTAGTCGAGCTTGGTGATCACACCGCCGAGGTCGCCCACGCCGTCGTTGTCGGAATCGGCGAATGAGCGCACGTACACCTGGTAGCCGACGGCATCGGCCCACCAGCGCCGGAGGCTGTCTGTGGCTGATGCGGGGCTGCAGTGCGTCACGGCCACCTCCGGTCGTTGATCGACCGTCAGTCTGCCGCGTGTCTGTAACCGTTTGCGGCATCACCCGCAGCGAGCCCCTCCTGCAACCCAAAGACCGACCCGCCGAAGCGGGCCGGACTGTGCAACCCAACGACCGGCCCGGTAACCCAAAGACCGACCCGCCGAAGCGGGCCGGTCCTTGGTCTGTCAGTTTGGGTTGTGTGATGTGCGGCTCGGAGTTCACACCCCGAGCGGTGAACACAGGGCTTGTCTAGCGCAGTGCAACGAATAGTGTCAACTGTCCGGTCAGCCAACAGAAAGGCGCCCGTCATGCCACAACCTCCCAGCCCCTATGACTTCCTTCCCTCTGTCGCATCGTTCGACGTGCGAAGCGACGACGTCGCCGAGGGACAGATGCTCCCGATGGCGCAGGTCTCAGGCATTTTCGGCGCCGGAGGTGAAGATCGATCCCCGCATCTGTCATGGTCGGGCGCGCCTGAGGGCACACAGAGCTACGCCGTCACCTGCTTCGACCCCGACGCGCCGACCGGCAGCGGCTTCTGGCACTGGGTCGTATTCGACATTCCCGCGTCATGCACCGAGCTCGCCTCAGGTGCCGGCGATAGCGAAGGCAGCGGGCTGCCCGACGGTGCCAAGCAGCTTCGCAATGATGCCGGACTGTCCGGCTACCTGGGCTCTGCGCCGCCGGCTGGCCATGGCCCGCACCGCTACATGTTCGCGGTGCACGCGCTGAGCGTTGCCTCGCTGCCCATCGACGAGAACGTCTCGCCGGCAATCTGCGGCTTCAACATGTTCGGCACCACGCTGGGCCGCGCCCTCCTCACGCCCATCTACGAACAGAGCTAGCGATGGCGGCCGGAAGCGCCCACAGCGGCGTTCCGGCTCCAGCGAATGGCGTTGCGATGCGCCGCCTCGCTTGGAATGACGACGTGGGGGAACCGTGCTTGAGGACGATCACGACCTGACCGACGATGATCTCGCTGCCCTCGAGGTCATCTACCGCGTCATGTGGGAGGACGAGGGCGCCGGGCTGCACAAGCACGTGGCCCGCAGCTTTCGAGCGTGGGCTCAGACGCAGCATCCGCATCTCGACGTGGCCGACGTCGAGGGTGACGGCGGCGACGACGGCCACATCGCGCGAGAGAACGGCAGCCGTGTCGACCTGACGCGGGCCACCAGGACGAACGGCGGTGTCACGACGACGACACTGGAGCTCACACAGCACGCGGCGCTGGGGAGGTCGGTAGTCAGGATCCGGGTGCTCAGCGGTAATGGCGAAGCCTGGGTCTGGGTGGATGTCGAGGCGCCTCATATCGCTGCTACGCCGGGGAGCCTCGGCGCGGCCGACCCGGGGGTCCCCGCTGCGCCCGGTACCGACTCCGGGCAGTCGCGCTGGGCCCAGCTCCGCTCGACGGGAGCGGAGTCGCTCGTGTCTGACCTGCTCGACACTGCCCACGGCCGGGGCGGGCGGCCTCACCTCGGCCGTGAGCCGCTCACTACCTCGCCGGTTCCTGTCCGCGATGTTGAGCATGCCAAGGCCATCCGCAATGCCGTCCTGTCGCCCGATCGACCGGTGCCGTACCTCGTGCTGGCGTGGGATCCCATCAACCCGAGCACGGCACTGGGCGACATGACCCGGCGAGCGCAGAGCGCGGCGTCGCAGGTCGCCGGCTTGGCTCGCGTCTTTGTCATGCCGCTGGAAACGCTGACACCGTTCCAGCGCCTGATCGGCGGCGAGATGGACCTCGAGCCCGGCGAGGCCCGGCTCTACCTGCCCGGTGAGCACGAGCCGCACCGTCACCGCACGCTCGCCAAGGAAGTGGTGCGTTCGGACCCGCATCAAGCCGGCCGCTGGGCGAGCCAGCTCTTGAGCCTAGCCATGGTCGAACGCGAGCCGCCGACGCTCTTCAGCCAGTCTCAGGCCGAACTCGGCAGCCAGCGCCGGGCGCCCGAACTTGCCTCGGGCTCAGGCTTGCACGAGCGCATCGAGGCGCTTGAGTCCGAGCGCGACGACCTGTGGGAAGCGTTGTTCGAGACGCGCGAGCAGCGGCAGGCAGCCCGCGATCAGCGCGACGAGATGTCGCAGCAGGTGCTCGACATGCAGGACGAGCTGGAGCTGGCGCAACTCCGGACCGAGGAGCTCCAGGAGAAGCTCATCGACAAGGAAGACCAGATGGTGGAGATGCTGGTCCGGGTGGGCGAGGCCGGCACCCCGATGGTGACCGATGCTGCGGGCAGGAAGTACCCGCCGGTGACGTCGGTGAGCCACGCGCTGCAGCTGGCGCGGGCCAACCTCGTCCGGGTCGAGATCCCGCGCGAGGTCGACCAGCACGTCGCTGAACTCGACAACTCCATCGAGGCGCGGTCATGGGCCCGCAGCGTGTTCGACGGGCTGCTCGCGCTGGAGGCCTACGCGCATTCAGGCGCCGAGTTCGGCGACTTCCGGGACTGGTGCAAGTCGAGCAAGCACCCGCGCAAGTGGTTCGCGAATTCGAAGAAGCTGGCGATGCGCGAGTCCGAAGAGGTGATGAGGCGATCCGAGCTGCGACGCCTGCGGGAAATGCCGGTGTCGGCGCGAGTCAGCGACGCGGGCCACATCGTCATGGAGGCGCACCTCAAGCTCTCCAACGGCGGGCTTGCACCGCGGCTCTATTTTCACGACGACACCGGCCGCAACACCGGCAAGGTGCATGTGGGCTACATCGGCCCGCACCTGCCCACCAAGCGCTTCAGATCCTGAGATCGAGACGGCGCCGGACAGTCAGCTCGACGCTCCCTGGGCGGTCTGGCGGTCGCCCTGGGGATCGCGGCGCGACACGAAGCCGTTGAGGTCGCAGGCCTCGCGTACCGGCGCCGACATGTCGTAGGTGCCCGGATCCAGCGGCGTGCCGGTGCCGTCGGCGACCCGGGTCATCATGTGGAAGTTGGCGCTGACCGCCACGGCATCGACCATCACGTCGGCGCCCGCGGCGTCGACCACCGCGGCTCGCGCCGCAGCCGTGGCTTCGCGGTCTCCTTCCCACATCGCCTCGGCCAAGCGCGCCAGCAGCGCGCCGTGGGGCACACCGCCGTCGCCATCGCCGGAGCCGTTGACGGCTTCGTAGCTGACATCCATGTCCTTGTTCTGGCCGCTCAGACCGAGCAGCAACGCATGTGCGGACGTTCAGTAGAAGCACTCGTTGAGCTTCGATGTCCGCGCCGCAAGCACCTCGATCTGGGGCCGGGTGAGCGAGTTGCGGTCGGACACCACATCGCCGCGCACACGCTCCATGGGCACGTACTGGGCGTCGGAGAGGATGAACAGTGCCTCGTTCTCCGCCGGGACGGCGCTGAGCGCCTTGATGACGTTGGGCATCTTGATGTCGGCAGTGGGCACCCAGTGGTACTTCACGGCTGCAGGTGCGCCTTCCCGCCTCGGCGGACCGTCGGCGGGCTCGTCTAGTTCGATGCGCGGCAGCTCCAGCGCGTCGGCGAAGCGATCGACGCAATTGGACTGCGCCACCAGCCCCACCAGCTCCACGTAGGCCAGCGGGTCAACGCCGCGATCGATGATCGACTGGTACCAGTCTTCAGTCAGCGTTCCCGGGTGGTTGGTGATGCGCCAGACCGCATCGACTGCAGCGGCCCGCAGCGGGCCGTCAGCATCGACGAGGCCCTCGATGCTGCTGGGCTGCACCCACGGCGGCAGCACGCTGCCATCGTCGGCGCGATGGTCCCGGGCGGCGCGCACCTGCCGCACGATCTCGGCACGCTGCTCGCCGGTCCACCAGGTGCCGGGCCTCGACCAGCGGGCCGCGATCTCGCCATGTGCAGCTCCCAGATCATCCCGAATAGGCAGCTCAGTGTCATACGTGCGCTGTGGCGCTGCGATGCTCATAGCCGGATCTCCGCTGGCCGGGGACAGTGTCGGTGGCCACATGCTGGCACACGCGGAACAGCCACACAGCGGCCCGTTCGAAGAGCGGGAACCGGCGGTGCGCGCGCCGTTCCGGTTGGCCTACGATCAGCCCCGCAATCTCGCCGTGTCGCCGCTTGGGCTGCGCGGCGGGGTCGCTCTCGCTTGCACCATCGAACCCCTCAAGGAGCACAGATGCCAACGCCGCAGAAGGCCATCTTCAACGAGATGGGCACCAACCAGTGGTACGTCCACCTGAGCCGCGTCGAAGGCGCGGATCTCGGTGTGGTCACGTCCGTCCTTGCCGACCTGCGGGCTGCGTGCGACGCACAGGGCATCAACCTGACGCTCGGCTTCGGACCGGGCCTGCTGCCGGAGCTGACCGATGACGTGCCCGACGACTTCCAGGCCTACGTGACGGTCCAGTCCGAGGACGGCTCCGGGCGCGAAGCCAAGGGCACACAGGAAGAGCTGTTGCTGTGGCTGAACCACGACGACAAGGACAAGGTGTGGAAGGCGCAGTACGACGCCCGCACCGCCCTGGCGGGCCACATGGCCGTCGCTCGTGAGACGCCCACGTTCATCTACGGCGACTCGCTGGACATGACCGGCTTCAAGGACGGCACCGGCAACCCCGCCGACGAGGATCAGCCTGCCGTGGCCATCGTGCCCGACGGCGACGCGGGCGCAGGCGGCAGCCACATCATCGCCCAGCGCTGGGTGCACGACCTCGACGGCTGGAACGCGCTCTCCGATGAGCAGCAGGAAAAGAACTTCGGGCGCAAGAAGTTCCCCGAGACCGACAAAACCGACAGCCAGGAGCCCTACAGCCACCTGAGCCATGTGGAGCTGCGCGCGGATGGCAACCACGGCAACGAGGGCAGCGACAAGATCAACGAGATCGCCCGCCGCTCCACGCCGTACGCATTCCACGACGGCACCGTGGGGCTGTACTTCATGGCGTTCTGCAAGGACCAGGCACCGCTGCGGCGCCGCCTGCGCCGGATGTACGGGCTTGACGATGCCAATGGCGTGCGCGACGCCATCACCGACTTCTCGAACCCGGCCTCTGGTTCCTTCTACTTCGCTCCCAGCGAGGAAACTCTCGACGCCATCACCGGCTGAGAACCCGGTCGCCTAGGCATCTTCGGCGGCTTGGTCGCGGAACCATTCGCGGGCTGACATTGAGGCGATTGCTTCTAGGGCCAGCCCCGTGTGCAGATCGTCGGCCATGGCGCGCCGCAGGGGGCGCACCAACGCGTGGCGGGTGTTGCGCAGCAGGATCGGGTTCAGCTTGGCGAGGTCGGCGGCGATCTCCTGCGCGCGGGCCATGAGGTCGTCGGCGGGCAGCACCTCGCCCACGATGCCGAGTTCGTGGGCTTCGGCGGCATCGATCTGCTGGCCGGTGAGCAGGAAGTAGCGGCCCCGGTTCGGGCCGAGCAGCAGCGGCCAGACGATCTGCATGCTGTCGCCGGGCACCAGCCCGCCGGGGAAGTGCGGCGCGTCCTGGAAGTAGGCGCCCTCGGCGGCGAGCACGATGTCGCACAGCACCGCCAGCTCGGAGTGCACCGTGACCGGGCCGTTCACTGCGGCGATCATGGGCACCTCGATGTCGAGCATCTGGTCGACGAGTCGGTTGCCCTCCCAGATGATGCGGTCCCACACGGTGGCATTGGCGCGCCCCTCGGCGAGCGCGTTGACCTCGTCGGGCAACTCGATGAACGAGTCGCCGGTGCCGGTGAGGATCACCACCTTGATGTCGCGGTCCGATGCCAGCGCCATGAACAGCTCGGGCAGCTCACGGTGCGGACGGCCGCCCCACTGAAGCGGACCGCCGCGCGTGTTCATGCGAACGGTCACCACCCCGGCGTCGTCGCGGGTCACCTCGGCGGTGCGGTATCGGTCTGCGTATTCGGCGAACTCCATGGCTTCATGCTCGCAGAACGCGGATAACGACGAGAGAGCCGGCGGGTTGCCCGATTACCATCGTTGCGACAGGGACTGCCTGGGGGAGCGCGATGACTGACGTTGCGGATCGAACGGAAGCGGCCGATGCGCCGACGAGAGAGCAGCACCTCGCAGACATGGCCGACTACCTCGCTGGCGGCGTGCAGCGAGCCCACGACACCGGCAACAGGGGTCCCGTCCGGTACGGGTCCGACGGCAAGCTGCACCCCGAGATCCTGGAGAACTACTGGAAGCACGGCTTCTATGTCTTCACCGGAGTCGTCGGCCCTGACGAGATTGCCGAACTCCGATCCGAGGTGGGCGAGGTCATCGAGCGGGCGCCGGTGCGCCAAGGCGCAGAGGTGGACCGCCACGGCCGGCCCGCACTGGGCCGCGACTATGCAGTCGAGCCGTACATCCACATCGCGCCGCTGTCTGACCCGTTCGGCGGCACCAGCGCCCTCGGCGGCCGCCACCAGGTCCAGATGGACCAGCCGACGCCCGATGCCGACGCCCCGCCTGATGTCGTCTACCTGATCTTCGGCATGTGCCAGTCGATGCCCTCCGCGCTGCGGCTGTACGGCCATCCCGACCTGATGTCGATCGCCGAGAGCATCAACGGCCCCGACTTCGTTCCCTACAACGACGCCATCTTCGTGAAGGAACCCGGGCTGGGCGGCTCGGTGTCGTGGCACCAGGACGGGGTGACCCACTGGGACAACCCCGACTGGGACATGGGCATCCACGGCTTCAACTTCCAGGTGCAGCTGTATGAGACCACGGCCGCGAATGCGCTGTGGATCGTGCCCGGCACGCACAAGCTGGGGCGCATCGACCTGCGTGCGAAGGTTGCCGACAACGGCGGCAGCACCATGCTGCCCGACGCCATCCCGCTGCTGTGCGAACCGGGTGATGCGACCGTGGTGAACCGTCACATGGTCCACGGCTCCTATGCCAACACCTCTGCAGACCCGCGCATCTCGGTCACGTTCGGCTTCCACCGGCGCTCATCGGTGGTGGGCGTGGCAGGTCAACTGCGGGTGCACGAGCGCGACGGCGTGGTCGTCTACGACGAGGAGCGGGTGTTCAAGCGGTCATCGGTGATCGCGGTGGCCATCGACGCCCGGGCGCAGCATCGCCCCGGCGAGCGCCGCTACACCTACGCACCTTTCGTCGGCCTCGAAGACGATTTCCGCTACAACGACGAGACGTTCGACCGCGTCATCCGCGACTACAACCTCAACGACCTCGCCATCTAGCCATCACTCGGCCGGCGGCGCGTACGAGAAGACGACGTTGCTCATGCTGGCCTCGGCATTCTCCTCGCCGCCCAGGTTCTCCACCACGGTGATCCGACCGGCACCGCAGTCGCCGAACCCGTCACAGGTGAGCGTTCCCGTCAGTCCTTCGTGGCCCGCGACGGAGCTCAGGTAGTCGCGCACGCCCTGCCGGTCCACTACCAGCGTGTCGCCCTCGACATAGGAAGCGGCGGTGATCGCGTCCAGCAGCAGCACTGTGGCGTCATACGCATGTGCCCAGTACGGCGCGGCCGGCGGCCCGCCGAAACGCTCTTGGTAGATGTCCAGGAATTCCTCTGTGGTGCGCCCAGTGCTGCGGTTCGCGTTGTTGCCGAAACGGGTGTCGGGACCTGCCAGGTACATGCCTGCCGTTTGCGGCAGCGCCAGGAAGTTCAGGTTCAGCAACCCTCCCGACGCCAGCAGGGCCGCGTTCTCCAAGCCGGGCACGCCGGGTGCTTGGTCGGCGATGAAGTCGCCCGCAGGCTGGAAGATGGGAAAGAACAACGCCTGCGGCGTGCCTGCAGCAATCTCGGTCAGCACCGGCACCATGTCGGTGTCGTCCTTGTTGACGGCCGACATGCCGGTGATGGTGCCGCCTTCGGCTGCGAAGGCGTCGGCGAACGCGTGAGCCAGACCCTGCGTGTAGGGGTCGCCGTCATGAATCACCGCGGCAGTAGCCAGCCCAAGCTCATTCAGCACGAACTGCGCTACCGCTGCGGCTTGGAAGAGGTCGTTGTGCGAGGTGCGGTAGTAGCCGACGCTGTGGTTCTGTCCTGCATTGCCCCGCAGGTCCGAGGTCAGCGCCGGCGAGGTATTGCTCGCAGAGATCATCGTGATGCCGGCCTCGGTGATGAGCGGCGCTGCCGCGACTGCCGCACCCGAGCAGGAGGTGCCGATCACGCCCAGCACGTCGCTGTCGGCCACGATGATCTGGGCTGCTGCCTGCCCGCCGTCGCTCGAGCACAGGTCGTCGAGCGGTGTGCCGAGCTCGACGTCGAAGCCCCGGATGGGTCCGTAGTCCTCTATGGCCAGCTCCGTCGAGCGCATGTTGGGCAGCCCCAAGAACGCAACATCGCCGGTGATGGCCTCGAGCGAGCGGATCTGTATGGCCTCGTCGGCGGGGATCTCGACTGTCCCGAGGGGGCCCGGTGCGGGCCGCGCCGGCTCACCGGCTTGCTGCTCGGCCGCCGCGCTTGTTCCGGGGTCCGCGACAACGGCTGTCTCGGCGCCGTCGCCTGCGCAAGCCGCAGCCGCCAATGCAGCGACCGCCACGGCGGCCCAGCGACGGATCGCGCTCGCGCTCACGCAGGCGGTCCTTGGTCGGCAGAGCCGTTCGGCATCGATTCGTCAGAGTACTGCTGACATCCTCAAGCTGCGGCTTGGGGGGCGTAGAGCTCGGTGACGAGGTCGAGGGCTTGGGTGACCAGCGGCAGGGGTTCGCCGGAGCGGGTGAGCAGCAGCAGGGGGACCGAGGCGGCGTCGTCGCTGATCGGCACGTAGTGCAGGCCCGGCGGCCGGAACGTCTGCACGCTGGCGGGCACGATGGCGACGCCCTCGCCTGCAGCCACGAATCCGAGGATGGTGGTGTACTCGGTGGCCTCGATCATGGGGTCGTAGGCGACGCCTTGGGCGCTGAACATCCCGGCCAGCACGGCGTGGAGGCTGGGCGACACTCCCCGGTCGAAGCCGATGATCGGCTCGCCGGACAGATCGCGCAGCGCTGCAGCCCGCTGCCGGGCCAGCCGGTGAGCGCCGCCCGCGGCCAGCAGCAGCCGCTCGTTCATCACCAGGGTCGCCTCCACCTGGTCGGCGTCGCCGGCGGCCCTGCCGATGCCCAGATCGATGCGTCCGGCACGCAGCGCCTTGACCTGTTCGTCGGAGCTCAGCGTGTGCAGCTCGAAGTCGACCCGGGGCCGTCGCCGGCGGTACTCGGCCAGCACGCGCGGCATCACCTCGTAGGCAGCCGAGTCGACGAAGCCGACCCGCAGCGTGCCCGTGTGACCTTCGCGGCGCTGCGACATGAGGCGCTCCACGCCGTCCGCGGCCGCCAGCAGTCGAAGCGCTTCGGGATAGAGGAACCGTCCGGCTTCGGTGAGCGTGACCCGCCGGGTGCTGCGGTCGAACAGTGCGGTGTCGAGCTCGCGCTCGAGCTGCCGGATCTGCTGGCTCAGCGGCGGCTGGGACATGTGCAGTCGCTGCGCGGCCCGGCCGAAGTGCAGCTCATCGGCCACCGTGACGAAGTAGCGCAGGCGCTGCAGGTTCACGCCGCACAGCGTAGAAGCGATTGAGAGGCAGTGCATCTGAATTATTTGCAAACTGATACTTCTCGTCACCGAGCGGGGTGCTTAGCCTGCAGAGCAATGGCAGGACTTGCGGGCCGGCTGCGGAAGCGTCCGCCCAAGTACTCGGCTGCGGCGCTGGCCTGGAAGGGCCTCCGGGGCCAGTCGTGGCCGCGGGTGTGGCGCGACTGCGATCTGCAACGGTCCTACGACGCCGTGGTGATCGGCGGCGGCGTGCACGGCTTGGCCACCGCCTACTACCTGGCCCGCAACCACGGCATGACCAACGTGGCCGTGCTCGACAAGGCCTACCTGGGCAGCGGCGGCTCGGGGCGCAACACGGCCATCGTGCGCTCCAACTATCTCACCCCTGAAGGGGTGGCCTTCTACGACCGGTCGGTGCACCTGTATGAGCAGATGGCGGTGGAGCTGAACATCAACGTGATGTTCAGCCAACGCGGCCACCTGACGCTGGCGCACTCCGACGCCTCCCTGCGCACGATGCACTGGCGCGCCGAGGTCAACAAGCTCGGCGGCGTCAACTCCAGCGTGATCGGCCCCGACGAGATCAAGAAGGAGTGCCCGAGCCTCGACACCTCCGACCACCCCCGCTACCCGATCCAGGGCGCGCTGTATCACCCGCCAGGCGGCGTCGTTCGCCACGACGCGGTGGTGTGGGGGTACGCCCGGGCGGCGGACCACATGGGCGTCGAGATGCACCAGAAGACCGAGGTCACCGACATTCTCTGCGAAGGCGGCGACGGTCCCGACGGCAAGGGCGCCGGGGGCCGGGTCACCGGCGTTCGCACGAATCGCGGCGACATCTCCACGCCGATCGTCATCAACTGCACCGCCGGGTGGGCATCGCTCATCTCGACCATGGCCGGCGTGCGGCTGCCCATCACCACCCACCCCCTGCAGGCCGCCGTCACCGAGCCGGTGAAGATGTTCCTGCCCACGGTGGTGGTCTCGGGTTCGCTGCACGTGTACGTGAGCCAGACCGACCGGGGCGAGCTGGTGTTCGGCGCCTCGGTCGACCCCTATGCCAACTACTCGGTGCGCGGTTCGCTGGAGTTCACCGAGGGACTGGCTGGGCACGTGCTCGAGCTGATGCCCGGCGTTTCGCGCATGCGGATTCTGCGCCAGTGGTCAGGCCTGTGCGACATGACCCCCGACTACTCGCCGGTAATGGGCTTCACACCCGTCGACGGCTTCCTGGTGGATGTGGGCTGGGGCACCTACGGATTCAAGGCTGCACCGGTTTCCGGCGAGCAGATGGCCGAGGCCGCCGCTACAGGCCGCACGCCCAAGCTGATCGAGGCCTTCGCCCTCAGCCGTTTCGACAACGGCGAACTCGTGGGCGAAAAGGGTGCAGCGTCGGTGGGCCACTGATGTCTCGCTTCGTGCTTCCCCCGAGTGCCATGAGGCCCACCGGCGCCGATACGACAGTGGTGGGCCACTGATGCTGCTTGTCCCGTGCCCCAATTGCGGTCCACGCAACTCGACCGACCTCCGGTACGGCGGCGAGTCGCACGCCCGTCCCGATCCCAACACAGCCTCGCCGGCCGAATGGCGGGCCTACCTGTACCTGCGCGACAACCCCGCCGGCTGGCTGCGCGAGAACTGGTACTGCGCGTCGGGCTGCCGCCGCTGGTTCTCGATCGAGCGCAACACCGCCACCAACGAATTCCGCGATCCGCCCCTGCCCGGCGACAAGCGAGGCGGTGCGGCATGAGTGCGTGTGTGCCCGGTGCTCTCTGGGGCACCCAGCCCGACGGCGAGCCAGGCGGTGCAGCATGAGAGGCAGCGCGGCATGACGATGAGCCGGCAGGGCGTCCAGCCCACCGAGGTGATCGACCGGGCCGCCAAGCTTCGCTTCCGCTGGAACGGCAAGCGGTTCAGCGGGTTCGAGGGCGACACGATCGCTTCTGCCCTGGCCGCTGCAGGAGAGCAGATCTTCTCCCGCTCCATGAAGTACCACCGGCCGCGGGGGATCCTCACCGCCGACTACTGGGATCCCAACCTGATGGTCCAGGTGGGCGACGACCCCAATGTGCGGGCCGGCCACCGCTTGCTGGAGAGCGGCATGGACGTCCGCTCGCAGAACGCGTGGCCGTCGTTGAACCGCGACATCAAGGCGGTGAACGGTCTGCTCGGGCGCTTCCTGACGGCCGGCTTCTACTACAAGACCTTCATGAAGCCGCAATGGCTGTGGCCCACCTACGAGCGGGTGCTGGCCACGTTCGCCCCGGGCGGCAAGATCGACCTCGACACCCCGCACGCCTACCACGACAAGCGCTACACCCACCCCGACGTGGTGGTGGCCGGAGCAGGCCCGGCCGGCATCGAGGCGGCGCTGGCCGCCAGCAGCGCGGGCGCCAGCGTGCTGCTGGTCTCCCATGAGCACAGCGTGGGCGGCCATCTGCGCTACTCGAGCGATGCCGCCGATCAAGCCGCGCTCGCCGAGCTGCGCACTGCGCTGGACGCTTCCGATGTCGAGGTGCTGACTGACTCGACCGTGACCGGTCGGTATGAGGACAACTGGATCGGCATCGTCCAGCGCAACCACCCGATCGCGGTGGAGCGTCTCATCAAGGCCCGCGCCAAGACGCTGGTGGCAGCGCCCGGCCTGATCGAGCGTCCCTACGTGTTCGAGGGCAACGACCGGCCCGGCGTCATCACCTCGGGCGCAGCACGTCGCCTGGTGAACCTCTGGGGCGTCAAGCCGGGCGAGCGGGCGGTGGTGTTCAGTGCGAATGCCGAGGGAGATGCCGCGGTCGCCGACTTGGAACGGGTGGGCACCGAGATCGCTGCCGTCATCGACGGTCGCACCGGGGGCAGCATCAGCTCGACCCGCGGCTCGTCGCGGGCGGTCGACGCAGTCGTAGCCGACGGAGCCTCCATCGGCGCCGATCTGCTCGTGGTAGCAGCCGGCTGGACGGCGCCGACATCGCTGCTCAACATGGCAGGCGACCGTCCCGTCTATGACCCCGCCGCAGCCAGGTTCTTCCCGTCCGACCCCCCCAGCAATGTGCTGGCGACGGGCGGGCTGGCCGGCGACGCCGATCTTGACGGGCTGCGTCAGCATGGCGCCGCCACAGGACGCCTCGCCGCAGCCCGTGCCGCGGCGGTCCGCCATCGCCTGCAGTCGCGCACCGCTCGGGCACTGCCGGTCGACGGCGACGAGCCCGCCTGGGCACCCGACGAGCGGGCACCGCTCGGCCGCGACCCCCATCCCGAGCTCTACCGCGCCGACACCCACGGCATGGTGGACATGTCCGAGGACATCAGCTCCAAGGACTTGGTGGCCGCGGCGCACGAGGGCTACGACTCGGTGGAGCTGGCCAAGCGCTACACCACGGCCACGATGGGACCCTCGCAGGGCAAGCTGGAAACGGTCAACACCGTCGCAGCCATTGCCGAGGCGCGCGGCGAGACGATCAGCCAGGTCGGCACCACCGTGTGGCGGCCCCCCTACGCACCGCTCACGCTCGGTGCGCTCGCCGGGCGGATGTTCGAGCCGGTGCGGGTGTCGTCTATCCACCCCTGGCACGAGGCCAACAACGTCTCCATCATCCAGGCCGGCCAGTGGCTGCGCCCCGATCACTACGGCGACCCTGCAGCCGAGGTGCGCAATGTCCGCGAGAACGTCGGGCTCATCGACGTCACCCCGCTGGGCAAGCTCGACCTGCGCGGCCCCGACGTGCCCAAGCTCCTGAGCCTGCTCTATGTCAACAAGTGGATGAAGCTGGGCGTGGGCCGGGTGCGCTACGGGATGATGTGCGCCGAGGACGGCGTGGTGCTCGACGACGGCGTCACCGGTCGCCTCGGCGAGGACCACTACATGATGTCCACCACCAGCTCGGGTGCCGGCGGCGTCTGGGAATGGGTGGAGAACTGGCTCCAGACCGAGCGCCCGGACTGGCAGGTGCACGTCACCCCGGTCACCACGGCGTACGCCAGCATCAACGTGGCGGGGCCCAAGTCTCGCGAGCTCATGAGCAGGGTCTGCGAGGGCGTCGACCTCGACGCTGAGGCATTCCCGTACATGACCGTCCGAGAAGCCACGGTGGCGGGCGTGGCGGGCTGCTTCATGTGGCGGATCGGCTTCACCGGCGAGCTGTCGTTCGAGCTGCACGTGCCTGCAGGTCACGGCCTGCATGTCTGGGAAGCCCTCATGGATTCCGGCAGCGATCTCGGCGTGGGACCGTTCGGCCTGGAAGGCCAGCGCATCATGCGCCTCGAGAAGGGGCACTTCATCGTGGGTCAGGACACCGACGGGCTGACGCTGGGACCCAGCACCGGCTTGGGGTCGCTGATCAAGCTCGACAAGGACGATTTCGCCGGCAAGCCAGAGTTGGCCTGGGCGGCCGACCGGTCGCTCCCGATGGTCGTGGCCATCCAGCCCGACGATCCCGACGTGGTGCCCGAAGAGGCCGCCCAGATTGTGCGGAGCGACTCCAACGAGATCCTGGGCCGCATCACCTCGGCGCGCTTCTCGCCGACGCTGAACCGGTCGATCTGCCTCGGCCAGGTCGAGCCCGACCTGGCCGCCGGCGGCACGAAGCTGACGGTGCTGCTGGAATCGGGGGAGCGCATCGGCGCGACGGTGATCGACCACCACGCCCACTTCGACCCGGCGGGGGAGCGTCTCCGTGGCTGAGACGGCATTGCCCCAAGATTCGGCGCCCCAGAGCCCGGCGTTCGAGAGTCCGGTCGTACAGAGCTATCCGGCTTCGCGAGCCGGTGATCTGACGCTGTCCGATGAGAGCGCCGTCACCAAGTGGCTCGTACGCGCCGGCACCGACGGGCCCACGGCCGATCTGCTCGGCGCGCCGTTCGGAGCCTCGCGGGTAGCACCCGACGGGGCACTCGTGCTGGGTTCCCGTCCTGGTGAGTGGATCGTCTTGGGCACTGCTTCTGAAGTGGCCGCGGCAGTCGCCGGCCTCGACGGGCTCGATGAGCAGGAGTTCTGCTCCGCGCTGGACTGGACCCATGGTCGCGCGATGTTCCGGGTGACCGGCAGCAGCGCTGCGCGCATGCTCGAGAAGGTGTGCGGCCTCGACTGGAGCGACCATATGACGCCCGACGGTGCCGTGGTCTCGGCCTCAGCGGCCCTGGTCACGTGCGACATCGCACGCCATGACCGTGACGGGGTCCGCTCCTACCTGATCTTCTGCGACCGATCTTTCGGCCAGTACCTCTTCGCCGCGCTGATCGACGCAGGCAACGAATTCGGCCTATCGGTCGCCGCTGCATCAGCCAGCTAGGCCGTGGACTGATTCGCCCCTGTCGCGAAGAGCCGAACTTGGCGTGCCGTTAATCCGTTGCATCGGTTGCGTAGGTCGCAGCTACGCTCGGCTCATGGATGAAGAGTCGTTGCCGGAGGGAATGCCATCCGTCGGCGAGATGCTCGACGAGACATTTGCGGTGCATCGAAAGTCGCTGCAGCGGATCGAGGAATCGCAGACCGAGACGAATGAGCGGCTCGGTCGGCTGGAAGAGTCGCAGGTCGAGACGAATGAGCGGCTCGGTCGGCTGGAGGAATCGCAGGTCGAGACGAATGAGCGGCTCGGTCGGCTGGAAGAGTCGCAGGTCGAGACGAATGAGCGGCTCGGTCGGCTGGAGGAATCGCAGCTTCGGCTGGAAGAGTCGCAGCGTGGCACGAGCGAAGCGCTGAGCGGCCATCGCGAACTCTTGGAGGGAATCGCCAGCAAGCTGGACCAGCTCACCGCTTGAACCCGACCGGTTTCGCAATTTGCTGACCGGCTCGGACGCATGAACGCTGCCGATCACTCGTCGGTTGGGGATGCTGGGGCAGATTCGGCCCATGCGGCGGCGCGTTCGATGAACACGTCGGCGTTGTCGGCCCATTCTTCGAAGCCGATCTCGCCGTGGTCGGTGAGCCACTCCAATGCTGTGTTCATCCGGTCTGCGAGGTCGGCGTCGTCGGCGTCGACGGTGCAGCCGCCGGTCTCGACTTGCTCGTCGATCACGCTGACGGCGAATTCGTCGCCGTAGGCAGCGGCGGCGGCCGTGGTCTCCACGATGCCCTGCGCGATCGCATCGACGGTGCCGTTGCGCAGAGCATCGAGCTGAGACTCGGAGGTGTCTGCGGTGTCGAGGCCGGTTGATTGCAGCCGGTCGAGGTACACCACCTCGGGCTTGGAAGGATCGGCGGGGATCAGCCGAGTTCTGCCGACAAGTTCAGCCGACGCGCCGCCGGGGCTGATCCGCAGGTCGCTGCCGGCAGTTGCCTCTACGACCGACGAGTCAGCACCGCCGCCTTCAGCTTCGATGACGATCACCGTTCCCTCGGTGAGCCGCCCATCATCGTCGGCAACCCCGATGAGCTGCAGCAGCCGCGACTCGCCGGTTGTGGCGGTCTGCACACCCACGCTGTCGTCGCTGTCGAGCGCGTCGTAGGCGTCCAGCCGAGCCGAGTCGGCGGCACGCACCAGCAGCGACTGGCGGAACTCGATGTGGCCGTCGGTGAACCGCACGGCGACCTCCCCGTCGGGGCCGCGGGTGCGCCCGTCGTCGATGGTGATGCCGCCGCACGCCATGTCGATGCCCTCGGCTGCGGGCAGCAGCCAGATCCCGCCCCAATCGTCGACGCCGTGACGCAGGAACGTCACCCCGATGCCCGACATCGCTTCGACGGCGTCGAGCAGATCGGCTTCGTACCCCGCATGCAGGTCGAAGCCCGCAGTGCCGGGTCGTGGGTCCAGCGAGCTGCTGACAGGCGCGTAATGCGCATAGAACGCCAAGCTGACCGTGCGCGCATTCGATGCCGCCGCAGCCGAACCCGAATCCTCATCGCTCTCAGTACCAGCGCAGCCGACAGCCGCCACCGCAACACCCATCAGCACAGCCGCAGCCCGCAGCAGCAGTCGCCGCGCCGTCACCCCGGCCCCACCGGCCAGACCTCGGTTGCTCCTTGCGAGCCGCTGGCCGCGCCCAGCGGAAGCCGTCCGCACACTCACACCAGACAGCCTGCCAGCCAGCGGGGTGTCCGCGCGGCGGCACGTTAGGAGGACAATTTCACCGGTAGGGCACCGACAAAAGCGCGGATAGCGATGCGACGTAAATTGAGGGCAAGGGCTGGCAGGGAGGGGGTCAGTCTGACCACAGGCAGCCGATGGGGCGCGAGGTCGTGCGGGACGAGAGGTTTCGTGACCAGGCCGGCAGTTCGTGCAACAAGAACACGGTTCGGAGAGTTCCATGCCCGGCTAGCGCTACTGATCATTTCCGCAGTTCGCTACTGTGCAAACTCGCAGCTATCTCATGAGCAAACCCGCAGGACGGTCACGGCCACTTTCGCAGACAGCCGCAACACTGCACAACTGAGGCTGCCCCAATCGCACATGACGGCCGATCCCCGCCCTCGCCGTCGGCCTCGGTAAGGAAGTCGGTGGATCTCGTGAGAACGACAGCTCGACGGCACTTCTGCGCCCGTCTCATTGTGTCCGTCGATTCATACAAGTTCAAGCTGTCGAAAAAAGAAACTTCAGAGCGTCGAAATTGACAAATACTCGCCGTCGAGATCATAAACTTGCGGACCATGAACGATGTCGGCGAACAGCCATACATCCCGCGAATCGTCGACTTGGAACTCGATGAACTGCTGTCGGGCCTGCCTGCCATCTCACTCGAGGGACCACGCGCGGTCGGCAAGACCGAAACAGCGCTCCGTCGAGCACGCACAGTGCATCGACTCGATGACGAGCAGCAGCTGGAGATCACGTTCGGCAACCCGTCGCGACTGGTGGAAGGCGAACCGCCCGTGCTCATCGACGAGTGGCAGCGGTACCCGGCGTCGTGGGACCTTGTTCGACGCCATGTCGACGACAGGACCAGAAGATCGAGCTTTCTGCTGACCGGCTCGGCGGCGCCGAGCGAGCGGCCGACGCACTCTGGTGCTGGTCGCATCGTGACACTGAGGATGCACCCGCTGTCACTCGCCGAGCGTGCGCTCACAGCGCCCACTGTCAACCTCGCCGAACTGCTGTCGGGCAAGCGGCGGCCGTTGGCGGGCGCATCAGGGGTAACGCTGACCGACTATGCGGCAGAGATCGCACGTTCGGGCTTCCCCGCGATTCGGCCCTTCGGCCGGACGCTGCGCACCGATCTGCTCGACGGCTATCTCGACCGGGTAGTCGACTACGACCTCGGCGAGACTGGGTTTGGCATTCGCGATCGCGCCACGCTGCGACGGTGGCTTGCCGCCTACGCCGCAGCCACCGCCACTTCGACATCGTTCGCCGCCGTACGGAGGGCCGCCGCGCCTGGTTCGGGCGAACTGCCGTCACCCCCCACTGCAACGGCCTACCAGCGGGCGATCGAGCAGCTGTGGTTGATCGAAGAGCTGCCAGCGTGGTTGCCGACCCGCAATCGGCTTCGCCGCCTAGCGTCAGCGCCGAAGCACCATCTGGCCGATCCTGCCCTGGCGCTGCGATGTCTCGGCCTTGACGAGACGGGCCTGCTCGAAGGTCGCACAACCGATCATGCGATTCCCCGCGACGGGACCTTGCTCGGCGCGATGTTCGAATCCTTGGTTGCCTTGTCGGTTCGGGTGTACGCGCAAGCCAACAGAGCTCGCGTCGCCCATCTGCGCACTCACAGCGGCGAGCACGAGGTCGACCTCATCGTCGAGCGCCGCGACGGACGGGTCGTAGCCCTTGAAGTGAAGCTGTCCGCCACTGTCCGTGACAGGGACGTTCAGCACTTGAGATGGCTGGGCGATCGCCTCGGCAGCGATCTGCTGGACGCTGCCGTCATCACCACCGGAAGGGAGGCCTACCGCCGCCGAGACGGCATCGGCGTGATCCCCGCCGCTCTGCTGACCGCCTGAGCGACGACCGCAGCCAGCACGTCAGGATGCGGCAAGGAGCGTGCTGGTCATGAGGTCGCGCTGGGCCCGGCTGCCGCCATGGACGAGTCGTTGCGATGCCATAGGGTTCGGCTGTCGGTCGAATCGAGCGGAGGCGTGTGTCATGTCGATGAAGGGGATGGAGGACGGCCAGGTGCTGTCGTTCAATGAGCGGATCATCGCCGAGTTCCGTGAGAACGAGGGGCGCTGCGGCGGCATGTTCGAGGGCAACCCGATGCTGCTGCTGACCATGACCGGCGCTCGCAGCGGGCGTCAGCTCACCAGCCCGCTCACCTATCACGAGCTCGACGGCGACTGGATCGTGTTCGCGTCGGCCGGCGGCCACCCCAGCCATCCGGCGTGGTACCACAACGTCACCGCCAACCCGGCGGTCACTGTCGAGGTCGGCACCGAGTCGTTCGCGGCAACTGCGGCTGAACTGTCGGGCAGCGAGCGCACCAAGGCGTTCGACGCGATGTGCGAGGCCATGCCCCGATTCGGCGAGTACCAAGCATCGGTCGATCGGGAGATTCCAGTCATCCGCCTGCGCCGCAGCATCTGAGCGTCGCCGCGGCCCCGCTCGGCCCGCAGCGCAGTTGCAGCGTCACTGTCGCAGGTTCGCACCTCATCGAAACCGCGCGTCCGAGGCGTCGACACGACTGTCCTGCTGTTTGTCTTGTCGCGCGCTGTCTGACCATGTAACAATCATGAGCCGATGTGAAGGCGAAATCCCGCTAATGATGCGCGTGACCCATCTGAGGTTTCACCCGCGTGTCGGCCCGATGTGCAAAGGCTCTCGTGATGGACATGAACATGAAGCGGCTCGGAAGAAATCATTCCTCCTCGATCACTGAACGGCGGTCGTACCGGGGGGGGGTGAGCAGCCCATGGTGGCGCGCACTGCTCTGTTCGACGGCGATGGCGGTGGCGGCCTCGGTGTTGGTGCTCGTCGGCCCGCCGACGCCGGAGGCAGGCGCCCAGTCCACTACCACCGTCCAGTTTGACCGAGACGGCTACAACGCCGCCGAGGGCGATTCGGCACACGCCAAGCTGACCTTCAGCCCAGCGACCACGTCGCAGGCGACGTTCACTATCAACACCACTGCGGGCACGGCCACCGCCGGGGACGATTTCACCGTCGGCCCTCATTCCTGCACCGTGCCCTCGGGGCGGACTTCCCATGTCTGCAATATCCCCGTCCTCGCCGACAGTCAGATCGAGGACTACGAGCAGTTCACTATCGCACTGGCACCGCCGCCGTCGGGTTTCACGCTGGGCGCCAACAGCACAGCCACTGTGCAGATCGTGAACGTCAGCGTGGTGCCTGACAACTGGGCGCTGAAGCCCAGCGGCGTCGGCCCCGGCGAGCAGTTCCGGCTGCTGTTCAAGACCCACAACGAACGCGACGGCACCGCCAGCGCAATCGCCACCTACGACACGTTCGTGCGCAACCGGGTCAGCGGCGCGAGCACCGGCCACGCGGACATCCGCCAGTACTCGTCGACGTTCCGGGTGGTGGGCTCCACGCCGACGGTCGGCGCGGCGTGGCATACCGCCACGGGCATCATGGTGAGCGGCGAGCCGAGCCACACGCCGTTCTCGACGCCTATCTACTGGCTGAACGGCCCCAAGATCGCCGATGACTACAACGATTTCTGGGACGGCACCTGGGACGACAACAGCCACGGCGCCCAGCGGCGGGCCAACGGCAACGCCTCCACCAACAACCGGGGCCCCAACACCGGCACCCAGACCGGCACCACCCATGCCACCGCGGGCACCAAGCGGGGCAACAACGCGCTGGGAACCAGCGGCACCCATGCTCGGTGGGGCGGCGGCGACCCGGGCCAGAACCCGATCAGCCAGGGCAACATCCCCAAGGGCAACAACAACGTCTATGCCGGCCTGTCGGGCATCTTCGAGGTGGACAGCGGCGACGCGGCCAATCCCACCATCAGCATCGCGGCCACCCAGGAGAAGGTCACCGAGGGCGACACGATCCGGTTCACCATAAGGTCTATGCCGCCTCCGACGACGCAGAAGTCGGTCAGCGTCACGGTGGACGAGACCACCGACGGCGGCCGCAACTTCGTCCCCGCCTCCCAACGCGGTGACCGCACCGTGACAGTCCCGGTCAACACCGGCACTGTCACCTTCACGGTCCGCACCACGGACAACGATCGCTCCGAGCGCGACGGCGGGGTGACGGTCACCGTGAACGACGGCACCAGCTACGACCCCCACGACACCCTCAATACGGCCTCGACGGTGATCGAGAGCGATGAGGAGTTCAACGAGTTGTCGGCCGGCGTGGCCCTGGGCAACGGCAGCACCGGGCCTGCCCACACGGGCGCCAGAGTGGTGTTCAAGTTCGATACCGGCGAGGCGCAGGCGCGCGAACTCTCCGGAATCCGCACACAGCTGGCGTGGTCGGGCGACGTCATCAGCCCGCGCTCCGATCACCGCCCGACGAAATGGGATCAGTTCTGGTATCACCCTGACACGGGCAGGCCAGGCGGCTACGTCCGGACAGGGCTTGAGCGCACCATCTACCGAAACAACACCGGTTTCGACACCGACATCTACGTCAAGAACCGTCAGGAAGCCGGCGGCGACGTCGACAACGGCTGGATCGCCATGCGGTCGATTGCCAGCGGCAAGACCGCGCCGCATCCGGATGCGGAGTGGGCCTGCATGGCGGTCGGCAGCGGCACGTGCCCGTCGGCATGGCCGGGTGTACCTGCCGCCACCGTCGTCGCCTTGGACAACGGCAGAGTCATTTCGGGGGAGGACGCCCGCTTCCGGGTATCGGTCAACCCGGCACCCGGCACCGGTGAGACTAAGCGTGTGTACCTCCGCACCTGGTACCGGTACCTTCGCGGTGGCGGGCAGGATCAGAACGAGGCGTTTCGTCACGTTGATGTGGGTTCAAGCGGGACCGCGACTTTCGCGATGCCCACACGGATTAGCCGCACGGGCCCCGGCCGCACCGTCAACGTGCAAGTCCAAGAAGACATCGCATACAACCGCGGAGGCACCACTCACGCCTGGGTTGACACCACCAGGTTCAATCCGTCTTCGCAGCCGTGCTGGTACGGCCACACCCACTACCCGGCTTCGTCGCCCTATGCGGTGAGGATCGGCCCAATCGACGTGGAGACACTCAAGCAGCTCGCCCGACACGGCGTATTCGGCGCCAGGAACGAGAACGAGGCCGACTTCAACAGCGACGGCACAGTCGACGCGCTCGACTTAGATCGCAGCGTCCTGCCGAGGCACTATCACCACTATCTGGATGTCACCCGGCATGCGGCCATGGGCATCACCGACTGTCTCACGGCCGACGAGATCGACGACCTCGGCCAACGCACCTACCGCACGGTTTGGACCACATGCAAGGTGGACTACGGGCACACAGACCACACGCACGGCAGCTACACCGACGGCAGGGGCGGCAGCCACAGCCACCACCACAACTATTTCCCTGCTGACAAGTTCGGCGACGGCAACTGCGCCTTCGCCGGCTTCCGGAGCGACTCCCAGAGCGACTCCCAGACCGATGCCGGGTTCCCCGATCCCGGGGTGCTGACGTTCTCAGAGGTGACAGCTACGGCCATGACGCTGTCGTGGCCCGAGCGAGATGTCGACCACTATCTGGTCTACTGGGGAGAGTCAGGCGACGGCGCCAACGTGCAAGAGGTCGAGGTGGACGCCGACACCCACAGCTACACGATCAGCGGTTTGAAGCCCGGCACCGTGTACGCGGTAATCGTGTACTCGCATGACCTCAACGAGGTGACCACCACCGGCTACCAGCCCACCGCAACAGAGAGTCCCTACGCCGGCCTCATCGCCGACGTGACCGAGTGGCGCAACGACACGCGTTATGTCTCGAACCAGGATCACACCGACCGCTGGGATCGCGTGCTGCTCACTCTGGGTGAGACCGTGGCCGACACGTCGCTCACGAAGATGACAGCGGCCGAAGCGCAGACTTACGCCGACCGCGGCTGGACTCGTTGGGACAGCGTGGTCACCGCGCTCGCAGAGATCGAAGCCGGCACAACTTCGGATCCTGCGCCGCCCGACCCGGTCACGCCCGACCCTGAACCGGTGACGCCCGACCCCGACCCGGAAATCAGCGTCGCCGGGGGCGGCGGGGTGACTGAGGGCGGTGACGCGATTTTCGCTGTGACTGCTGTTCCTGCGCCGTCGGCGCCGCTGGCGGTGAACGTGTCGGTTTCGCAGTCCGGCGACTTCGGTGTGTCGCCGGGGACCCGGACTGTCACGATCCCGGCCTCTGGCAGCGCCACGCTCACGGTCGACACCACGGACGACAGCACAGACGAGGCCGACGGGCAGGTCACTGTCGCTGTCGCCGTCGGCAGCGGCTACACCGTGTCGCCGACTGCGGGCACAGCGACGGTGGCGGTGGCAGACGACGACGACCCGCCGCCTGTGATTCCGCAGATCAGCGTTGCTGGGGGCGGCGGTGTGACTGAGGGCGGCGACGCGACCTTCACTGTGTCTGCTGTTCCGGCGCCGTCGGCTGCGCTGTCGGTGGACGTGTCGGTTTCGCAGTCCGGCGATTTCGGTGTCGCGACGGGATCGCGCACGGTGACCGTGGGCACGTCGGGCACCGCGACGCTCACGGTGGCGACGACAAACGACAGCGCCGACGAGGCCGACGGGCAGGTCACTGTCGCTGTCGCCGTCGGCAGCGGCTACACCGTGTCGCAGTCCGCTGGGTCAGCGACGGTGGCGGTGTCCGATGACGACGACCCGCCGCCGCCTCCGGTGGTGAACGCGACGCCGTCGTTGTCGATCAGCGATGCGTCGGCGGGCGAGGGCGGGACCCTGACGTTCACTGTGACGCTCAGCCCGGCCAGCGACCGTTATGTGTGGGTGAACTACTACGCGCGGCCTGCGTACGGGGCTGGGTTGTCCGCGACCTACGCGGACTTCGCCCAGGCCTACGGGATGCTCACCTTCAAGCCCGGCGAGACCTCCAAGACCATCACCGTGGCAGCAGTCGACGACAACAGCCCCGAAGACGACGAGACATTCACCGTCGTGCTGTACTCCGCAGTCCAAGCAGCAATCGCCGACGGCGAAGGCATCGGCACCATCACCGACAACGACTGACACGACTGCTGCCGGCTCGCTCGCCGGTCCAGTTCTCACAGCGCCGCAGCGCGGCCGAGGATCGCAGGACTCGACCTCGGCCGCGCTGCGGCGCTCAGTATTCGCAGCGCCGAAGCACCTCCAGATACTCATACGGCGCACCGCCGATGCGAGCCATATCAGCCTGGCTCGCCCAAGTTCACATCCCCAGGACGCAACCCCATGACACCCCCGTCTGCTGTGTTCTCGCTTGTTGCATAGTCCGCAGCCGCGACCCTACGCCAACCATCGCCAACACCAAGCCCGCTCCGCACCGGCTGTCGCCGCCGCGTCGAGATCCATGGCTCGGTGAGGCTTGCCAAAATCTCGATCTCGGGTCGGTTCAGGTCTATGAGCCGGTCTCGCTTTTGTAGAACTGGACGTGGAACACGGCGTCGTCTGCGGGCTCGATGTGATGGGAGACCCGGGGCACGATCACGAGACGGCTGCCGGCCGAAACCGTGACGCGGCGCGAGTTCTCGTCCGCGAACAGCACGGAGCCCTTTTCCACCACCAGCTCAGCCCATACCGAAGTGAGGTGGGCGCGCCCCAGCGCAGGCGGCATCGAAGCGGCGGTGAAGCTCGGAGTACGTCGTACCGGCGCTGCGTCACGAGGCAAGTCGATGTCTGAGCGGGTCATGTCGAGTTTCGGGGCAGGTGCACGGACATGTCGACAGGTTGCCGCCTCACCCGCGAACGTTCGCGGCACGGGCGGCTCCCGGTGGTCGTCGGCGCCTCAGTCGTCGAAGCTGCCTGCGAGCGCAACCGCTCGAACACCGCGGCAACGCGCCGGTAATCTGCACCTATGGCCGCTCCCGACATGGATGCGGCCCGGCGGGCCGCAGATGCACTCGTCAGTGCCGGCGCCGGGCGAGTGCTGCTGTTCGGGTCTGTGGC
Source organism: Candidatus Poriferisodalis sp. (assembly GCF_965219595.1). NCBI lineage: Bacteria > Bacillati > Actinomycetota > Acidimicrobiia > Acidimicrobiales > Candidatus Poriferisodalaceae > Candidatus Poriferisodalis > Candidatus Poriferisodalis sp. The sequence continues at coordinate 697,496 of NZ_OZ244781.1, read as the reverse complement.
GCGCGGCAAGGCCACCGAGCGAAGCGATATCGATCTCGTGGCGATCTATGACGACCTAGGCGACTACAGCGACCGTGGACAGCGCCGCTGTGTGCTTGAGGCTACGGCCGCGGCGGCAGCCGGCTGCGTCGTGGACATTGTGGTTACCGATGCTCCCGAATGGGCAGTTCGCACCACTCGGGTGCCGTGCTCGCTCGAAGCGCGTGTCGTCAGCCACGCAGTCGAGCTGGCGAATGTCGGCGCATATGCAGACATCGATTGGGACAAGGAGATCGGATCGCCAGCAGACCCCACCGCCGAGCTGCAGAGCCGCTTTATGGACATGTCCAATGCCGTCGTCCGCCTTGAAACCAGCCTGCGGCCGACCATCGCGGAGATCGCATCGGCCGACGAAGACGACTCCGACGAGCACCGTCACCGCGAAGACGTCCGATTCGCAACAGCGATGGCCGATGTACTGGCGATCATCGAGTCAGCGGCCAAGGTAACCCACGTAGCGTCACGCGGTACCGCTCCGATGCGGTCTCGCAACATTCGCAGCCTGCTTGAGCCACAGCCTGCATCGGTCGCCGACACTTTCTGGGCGCTCGCCAGCAGCGAAGTCGATCTTGAGAACCTGCATCTCTGGCGGCAAGGCTTCACCTACGTCGAGGACCGTCCCGACTTGCCCTCCGAGGACGGCCTGCGAGCGCACTGCGCCGCTGCTCTCGGCATCGCCGCCATTACTGCGGACCTGTGCCGTCTCCACGGCATCTCCGAGTCGGAGCTGAGCCGCTGGGCCCAACGGGTCCGGCGCTGCAACGCTGCCCTCAACGGGCAGATCCGCCACTTCGGCAGCACCGACCGCAGCATCGGCAGGCAGGACTCGTAGGCCAGCGAGACGACCGACGCGATGCAATCGCCGCCGCTGAGCGAACTGTGGTGACCTGACATCGAGCATTGCTCAAGCAACGGGGATTCTCAAGCCTGATCGCGAAGTCGATCACAACGGCAAAGCCGTCGGTACGTCAGGAGGCTGTCTCTTCGCTGGCGGAGCGGCGGCGTGTTCGCTCGCCATCGTCGTGCGCGATCCGCAGCCTCGCTATGCGGGCATCATCTGATCCGAGCAATTCGGCAATCAGGTTCGCCATCTCCTCGAACTCAATCGAGCGTGCCTCGAACATCTCGCCGAGGTCAAACCAGTCCTTGCGTCGATCAAAGAACGCCTTGAACAGCGCCAAGTCTTTGCAGCACAGAAACGGCATGCTCTCACCCAAGAACGGTCGTCTGACAACGCGTGCTGCCACATCGCCGTGGAACGGGTCGTTGGTCAAGAACACGTCGACAGCGATGCTGTTGCACGTCAGCCGCGCTTGACCACGAACTCGCAGTTCGGCCTCGTCCTTATCGGATGCGATGACTTCTTCAGGCAGCGCCGCCAGTGCGACCTGGGCCGACTCCGCCTCGACGAAGATATTGAGATCGATGTCTCGGGTCGAGCGCGGCTCGGGGATGCACCAAGCCAACGCGAGCGCGCCGCCGAAGGCGTAAGGCAACCCAGACGCTTCAAGCGATCGGTGCAGGCTGGAGATCAGCCCCAGAATGTCAGGCGCGAGGAGGCGATCCGACTGGTCGCTCACGGAGGCTCCTGAACGGCGGATAGGTCAGCTCGGGAGGCTGATTTCGCGGAAGATGCATCGCCAGCACAAGCAGGCTGGCCAATTCGGCACCTCGCTCCTCGTCGGTCATTTCGCGAGGCGGATATTCCCTGGGTGGAAGAAGCCGAGGCCTGCGCGGCGGCATGCGCCAAGTGTGGCACGCAATGCGGCTCCGCCGGAGCGGTCGCTGATGCCGTCTTGTTGTGTTGCGGTTGCTGCCGTACTCTCGCCGTACGTGCTCGTTTCGACAGGGCGTTCGCGTATTGCTCTTGCACTGGGCTTGGTTGCGGTGCTGGCGTTGCTTGGCACCAGCTCGGCGGGGGCCGCGGGCCGGATCACGGCGCTGGGTGCCGAGCCCTCTCAGCAGTGGCACCATGACTTCGATCTGTCTTGGCCGCTCAGCGACGACATCGGCATCGCTGGTCCGACCAATCAGCCTCCGCCACAGGTGCCGACGACGGTGGTGCTCGGACCCGGCGAGTACTTCTCGGTCGGCCAATCGGCCACGTCGCCGAACGGTTGGTACCGGCTGGCGCTCGAACCCGACGGCCGGCTGGTGCTGCGTGCCACGGACGACGGTCTGGGTCTGTACGGCGCGCTGTGGTCGACCGGGCCCTACGAGCCTCGCGATCCCGACCATCCGGCGATGCCGCTGCTGGTGATGCGCGCCGACGGCGAGCTCGCGCTGTACGACACCGCACACCTCGGATTCGGTGAAGCAGGATCAAGCGGCGAGGCGGCACAGCTGTGGACCACCGACACCCGCAGCGAGTCGGGTGCATCGCTGCTGCTGGGCGACGACGGCGTCATGTCGGTGGTCACGCCGCAGGGTCAAGCACTGTGGCGCAGCGGAAACGCGGCTCCCGATGTGGGCATCACGCGGTCGCGTCATGTCATCTACGACCGGGGCGGCCAGTGGGTGTGGCTGGTCGGCGCCGACGGCAGCGTGATCGACAGCTACCCGGTCAGCGGGCACTCCGAATCGCCGGCGCCCGGCCGCTACACAGTCACGTCCAAGTCGGAAGATGCGATCTCCTACAACTGGCTGGTCACCATGGAGCACATGGTGCGGTTCACAACCGACGAAGACGGCGACTGGATCGGCTTCCACTCCATACCACGCGGCTGGAAGGACAGACCGGTGCAGTCCGAGGCCGACCTCGGCGAGTTCGGCTCGCTCGGATGCGTGCGCCAGCGAGACGACAAAGCAGAGCGCCTGTACGAATGGGCCTCGATCGGCACCCCAGTGGTCGTGCTCGCCTGACCGCAGCGCCGAACCGCGGCAGCGTTCAGTACAGGCGCTCTCGGTTGGCCTAGTCGTCAGCGCAGCCGTGAGCGATGCGGTCCGTTGTGCCCGGCGGCGAGCACGCAGCGCACCCCGGCGCGGACCATCATGTGTCCGCAGCGCGGCTTGTCCCCGCCGGCGCTTCGCGATGTTCCCGAAGACACCGGGGCCTCGCTGGCCAGAGCCGCTCCGGTGATCTGTTCGGCAGTCGGGATTCGCTGACGGCCCCATTGGGCGACGCGGATGCTCATGGCCGGCCCGAAGGTGATGACGCCGCGTGGGTCCTGTGTGATGCATTCGTTCATGGCGAGCAGGTCGGTGGCGATGCGTGCTCGGTGCTTTGGCAGGCCGCTGCCGGCCGCGATCTCGTCGAAGGTTGCTGTCCCGTTGCGGTCGGCGAGCACGGCGAGGCAGAGGTGTTCTTCGCGGCTGTGGTCGTGCCAGACCTGTGTGAAGACGTGGGAGTCCATGAACGTGTCGGTCTGGGCGACGGCAAACCTGGCTATGTCCAGCGTGACCGGGCGTCTTCCGCTGCTGGCGCTTTCCCATGCAGCGTCGCCGATGCTCTGCATGCGGATCGGCAGCGGCCCGGTGTTCACTGCCATGTAGTCGAGCGCTTCTGTGTCGATGCCGGCGTCTGCATCGGCATACATCGTCTGGTAGAAGCCGCGTGCCTGGGCTGCTGAGATAGGCGGCAAATGCACCTGGTGGGAGCGCAGAAAGAAGCTGAGCTTCTTGTCGCGTGCGAGGATCTCTTGCAGCTCACCCAGGCCGGCAGCCAGGACTGCGACCGGCAGCTGCTTGCGTTGTGTGATGTGCTGGATGTCGGCGCAGAGGCTGCGCATTTCCTCGCGGTCCGCGGCGTGCAGTTCGTCCACCGTCACCAAGACGGCTGTCCGGTTCGCCAAGGCGTGCTGCCCGAGAGTTGTGAGCCAGCGCCGCAATGACCAGTCAGCGCTCAGGATGTGCTGGGTTTCGTTCTCGAACCATGCCGGCCCGAGGCGGAGGCCTCGCCGGTTGCTGCGTGTCTGTCTCGTCGGCGCGTCGGGCAGTATGGGGTGCGCGTTGTGGGCGAGGGACGCTTCGCTCTTGATGCGATCCAAGAGGCCCTCGGTGGTCGCGTTCACTGAGATCACGAGCCATCCGGATGCTGCGGCTGCGTCTTCGCATTCGTCGAGCATGACTGTCTTGCCCGAGCCGCGCGCTCCGAGCAGCACGCTCACGAATCGCTTGTCCATCGGCCCGTTGTGCAGACCGCTGAGCATCTCGCGCTTGGAGGCGTCGCGTCCGACGAGCAGGTTCGGCGGGACTCCGAAGGACGGTGTGAACGGGCTGGGAGCTGCCAGGTCGTCATCGTAGGCGTCGCTGAGCAGGTTCGGCACAACGACACTCTAGTACGCATATGGCCTCGAACGTAGCCACTAAATCCGTGTCTGACACACTACAAATAGATATTTGACACTAAATGTAGTCTTGCGACAGCACTAGCTGCGAACGTCAGGACAGCACTGCGCTGTTCTGTACGCGATTTCGTGCACGCGACGGCCGCGACCCTGTCGCTTGCTGCGAGTCGGGCGGTTGTGTCGGTAGGTTCGGCAGTGCAATGCGACTTCGGGGTGAGGGAGGGCGTTGATGGAGGTTCCTGTCTGCATCATCGGCTGCGGGCCGATCGGGCTCACCGGGGCGCTGCTGCTGTCGCGCCACGGCGTGCCGTCGCTGCTGGTCGAGCGGCGTAGCGAGCTCAACACTCACCCCCGGTCGCGTTTCGTCGACACCAACACCATGGAGCTGTTCCGCGAGTTCGGAATCGACAAGGCGGTGGAGGCCACGGGGCTCGGACCCGACTGGACCGCCTGCAACCGGTGGTCGGACAGCCTGGCCACCGAGCCGTACGCCAACATCGCGAGCCCCACCTTCCTCAGCGTTCCGGGGCCGAACAGCCCATGCGTTCCCGTGATGACCGCACAAGACGAGGTGGAGATGGCGCTGATGTCTCGAGTCGCCGCGGACCCCATGATCGAGGTCCGCTTCGACACCGAGGCCATCGACGTCTCCCAATCCGACGACGCCACCCATCTGACCCTGCGCAATACCAACACCGATGAGCGCGAGCCGGTGACGGCGCAGTACACCATCGGTGCCGACGGGCCGGGCAGCGGCACGCGCGAGGTGATCGGAACCCGTCTCGAAGCCGAGCCGCGGCCGGTGTTCTCCCAAGACGTGATCTTCCACGCCGACCTCGACGCCTACGTCGGCGACCGCAAGGGATCGCTGCTGTACAACACCACACCCGAGGGCGTGGTCATCTTCCAGCCGCTCGACGGGCGTCGGCGGTGGCGTTGCCAAGTCATCGTCGGCGACGAGAACCTGATCTCCGAGGACGCCGTCAGCCGGCGCATCCGCGTGGCTCTCGGCACCGATGACGACGTCGAGCTGTCGATCCTCAGCATGCGCATGTGGCAGCCGACCCCCGGATGCGTCACCCGGTTCTCGGCGGGGCGCATCTTCCTCGCCGGCGACGCCGCGCACGTCTCGGTTCCCACCGGCGGCATGGGCAACAACACTGGGTTCTCCGGCATCCGCAACTTGGCTTGGAAACTGGCCTACGTGGTGCGAGGCCTGGCCCCCGAGTCGATCCTCGCCACCTACGAGACCGAGCACCGGCCCATCGCCGTCGAGCGGATCGACTTCGGCGTCCGCACCACCGAGTACATGACCGCGATGATGGGCGGCCACGTTCGAGGCGACGACATCGCCGAACACATCGAGCGCACCCACCAGTACGCCGACTACGACCATCTCCTGCTCGGCTTCGAGATGACATCGGACCTCATCGAGCCGAACACCGAGCCCGCACCGCCCGCCCGGGCTGGGAGCGCCGGCTTCGTGCCGGTCGTCCGATCAGGCCGCCGTGCCCCCCACGTGTGGGTCGATGCCGAGGCGACCGAGTCCGTCCTCGACTGGTACGGATCCTCCTACGTGCTGGTGCTCGGGCCCGACTGCTCCCGCACCGAATGGGAAGCCGCCATTGCCGACCTTGGTTCCGGCAGAGCACCGGTTGTGGTGCGCCAGTTCCCCGCCGGCATCGCTGCGGACCCCTACGAAGCCGACGCCTGGGTCCTCGTGCGGCCCGACGGCATCATCGCCTGCAGCCGCAACGACCCCGGCGGCCCGCCCGACCTCTCAGAACTCTCCCGATACCTGCCGAACTGAATCACGCCGGACTGGAAGCGGCCTGAGCGAGGCGCCATGAAGGTCTTGTAGGGCATGCGGCGCCATCCCGCACCGGCACAGCAGCAGACGAAGGCGGGCCTGACGTTGGCTCGGTGCTGTCGGAGGAGAGCAACTGATAAGAACGAGAGCGGCATTCCACCGCCGCGAGGCGCCAAGAGGCATGCGTGGCTGGAAGGTTGAGGGGGAAACGATGAGCATGACAGCAGCATCCGCCAGCAACGGATCGAATGCGCCGTCGGCCGATGCGCCCGGTGTGGTGTCGATCGGCACCGAGTCCGACGCGGCGACGCTGCCTGCACAGGAGGCATTCGCCCTTGCTTGTGCGGGCGATCGGGAGCTGGTCTTGGCGTGTCGCTTCTGGACCGGCGGCATCCGTCTCGGAATCGGCGACCAATGGCTCGGCTTCACCGTGGCCGACGGCGAGATCACTGGCTCGGTGCCGGCTGAGGCGGGCGATGGTGTGGTCACCGTGACCGGATCGGCGGACGGGTGGGCGCCGCTGCTGGCGGTTCCGCAGCCACGGCTGGCCCGTCTGGCGCCGATGATGGTGCTCGGCGTGCTCGACAACAGCGAGACCGAGCAGCTCACGCTGTGGCAATACCTGCCGGCGCTCGAGCGGACAGCAGAACTGCTGCGCGAACTCGCAGACGAAGCAAGCCTCGCTGCCACAGCCGTTTTACCGCAGGATGGCTCAGCATCACGCCACGACAGTCCCGTCGGCCGCTACGTGCATGTCGAACTGGGAGATTCGGCGGGGCGCCGCGCCGACTACCGGCTGTACTACGAAGAGGCGGGCGACGGCATCCCGCTGCTGGCCCAGCACACGGCCGGCGCGCAGAGCCTCCAGTGGCGTCATCTGTTCGAGCGCTCCGAGATCACCGACCGATTCCGGCTCATCGCCTACGACCTGCCGTACCACGGCAAGTCACTGCCGCCCCACGGCCTGCCGTGGTGGTGCGAGGACTATCGGCTGGAAGGGGCATTCTTGCGCCAAGTGCCCGTGGCACTGAGCGAAGCGCTCGGGCTGGACCGTCCGGTGTTCTTGGGCTGCTCAGTCGGAGGCATGCTGGCGCTCGACCTGGCGTTGCGCCATCCCGACGAGTTCCGGGCAGTGATCTCGGTGGGCGGCGCGCTGCATGTCGGCGGCGACTGGGACGGGTTCGCCGTGGCATCGCATCCGGCCGTCAGCAGCCACGCCAAGGCCCGACTGATGGAGAGCCTGTGCGGTCCTGACGCGCCCACGCCCTATGTGAAAGAGGTGTCGCACGTCTACTCGGCTGCGTGGCCGCCTGCGTTCTGGGGCGACCTCTACTACTACATGGTCGAGCACGACCTGCGAGAAAGAGCGCACGAGATCGACACCAGCCGAGTCGGCGTTCACATCCTCAGCGGCGAGCACGACTGGTCTGGGCTCGTCGAGCACGGACAAGCGGCACACGAGGCAATAGCCGGCTCGACGTTCGCCGAGATGGCCGGCATCGGCCACTTCGCCATGCAAGAACAGCCCGAAGCATTCATCGGACATCTGCTCAGCGTGCTCGACTGCATCGAAGCAGACGCCACATTCTGAGCAGCACGCCCCAGTTCACGGCGTCATGCACCCCCGCCACTGGGTCTGTCAGTCCTGATCAACGATCAACCGGACCGAGAAGGAGCCGGTCGTTGCTCGATGCGCTCGTGGACGGAAGCCAGCCACCGAATCCGGCTCTGAATGCTGCAGCGTCAGGCGTCGGATTTCGCGGCGACGTGCAGTGCGTGCTGGGTCAGCAGCAGCGTGGCGATGAAGGTGCCGTGCTGCCACATGGGGTCGCGTGCGCCGAACAGGATCGCGCCGGCTGACAGCAGGGCGAAGAACAGCACGCTGAGGGTGATGGCGGTCCGAGCAGTGTCGTAGCGCCCATCGTTGCCGCCCCAGAAGCGGATCAGGGCCATGAGGAACATCAGCCCTAGCAGCAGCTCGATGATGCCCACGATGATGGCGATCGGCCACGCCAGCGATGTGCTCAGGCCGAGTGCCGGCAGGAAGTTGTTCTCGAGGCCGACCTTGAAGTTCGCTCCGAAGAACGTGTCGGCGTTGAAGAACTTGTCGAATCCGTTCAGGATCCAGAACAGGAACCAGTACAGGCTGAGCACTGTTCCCATCGAGAGCTTGGAATTGGATGAAGTGGCCATGGGCTGTCCGTTTCATGATCGGGTTGCTGTGTCGGCAGCGAGCCGATGCCCCCGAATCCGCCGTCAGAGCCCCCCTGCGGCGATCGAACGGGCAAGAGCTGCGCCAGACCAGATCGTACGACCCGCATCGACCCACAGCGGGGATGCGATCTGGGGCCGACGAGCGGCTGCGAGCTGAACGCCACGATGTGCGGCTGCCCACGACCAGTGCCGTGAGGTGCCGCGGCGCGCCTTCACCAGATGGGCAGTTCTCGGACCCGAATCCTCACGCGGAATGAACGGCGAGTTCTCTCTCACTGACACGTGCAGCGGCGAACTCCAGCGCTGCGGTGATGTCATCGGTCTCGAGATACGGATAGTCGGACAGCAAGTCTTCGTGGGTCCTTCCCGCAGCGAGCTGCCCGAGCAGCGTTGCCACGGTCACCCGCAAGTCCCTGATGCACGGCAGGCCGCCCATGCGGTGCGGATCAACGGTGATCCGGTCCAAGTGCACAGTCAGAGGCTAATCCGCAGGCCGGTCAGCCGTCGGGAGCGTCCTGCCAGGCGTAGGGGTAGATGACGGTGTTCATTTCGGCACCGGTGTCGGTGATGGCTTTGACAGCCACGGGTCGTCCGTCGGGCGGGATCGGAAACGGCTGCGACAGGAACGAGGTGATGTGCGACTGCGCGTCGGGCACAAGGTCGCGACCGAGGCTGCGCATGGCCGCTTTCAGACCCGCGTCATTTCGCAGGCCGTTGGGGAAGTAGGTGAGCCGGGCGATGAAGCTCATCTGGTCGTGGTCGGTGTCGATCATCCAGCAGTCGATGTGGTCCTCGTCGGTCTCGCGCACTGTGCCGGTGGAGGGGTCGTAGGTGTCACAGCCCAGCAGCCGCACGACCAGCGAGGTGCCGTCGGAGGTGCGGCGCACCTCGCAGTCCGGCTCGCCGAGCAAGGTGAACGTGCCGCCGTCGGCGCCCTGCTTGGACAACTCAGGGATCTGCAGGTCTTTCGAGGCCACGACCCGGTGCACGGTGCAGGGGCCGACAGCGGCAGGCACGTCAGGGTCGAAGGCGAAGCCCACGGCGATGAGGTCGGCACAGTCGGGTGCATTGCGACGGGCCTCCACGGCGGCTCGCGTGACCTGTGGTGCGGTCACGGTGGCGTCAGGGGCCGCGATCATGAGTCCGGCTTGGGTCTGCGTGTCGCGTCCGGGTCGGGTGCAGGTAACGCCGTGAGTGGCCAGATGGGTCTCGGGCCAACGCTCGTGATCGACGATTTGCAGCAGCGGCCGGCCGCCGGAGTCGCAGACGGGCGAGCGATGCAGCGCGTCGATGACGGCGCCGGTGATCTCGCCCGAAGCCAGGCCGAGGTCGACGACGCTGAGCTGCGCGGTGTCCTTGCCTGCGTTGCCGCGGGCCGATGCTGGGTCGGCTCTTGGTGTGTCAGCGGGTGCCGTGTCGAAGGGCAGGTACGAGTACGGCGAGTGCGACTCGACGGTGAACGGGCTGGCGAGGCGCACGCGTTTCGGCTCAGTCTCGGTCTGATCGACGAGCTTGATGACGTTGTCGGGATGGTCCCAGTCGGTGTTCGGGTCGGCGAGACGGCCGGCCGACACCTTCGGCATCTGCTCGCACACGAAGTCCGATGCGGGATCGGTACCGCCGTCAGTTGTGCGATGCCACGTGTAGACCGAGGTGGCCAGCTTCTGGCGGGCGACTGCGATCGCGACACGACTCACGTCGATGGTGACCCAGCGCCGCCCCCATTCCTCCGCAACGTCGGCGGTCACCCCCGACCCGCACGTCGGATCGAGCACGAGGTCGCCGGGATCGGTCGTCATCAGCATGCAACGCTCGATGATCGAACTAGCGGTTTGAACGACATAGCGCTTTTGGCCGCGGGCCGAGGTGACACGGTGCCAGACGTTGTCGATGCGTCGGCCGGGAGTCTCGGATGCAAATTGCTTCCACCGGAGCATCTTTCCGCTGCCCCCGAGTCTTCCCGTCCATCCGAGCCAGCACAAGCCGCATGGCTCGGGGTCGGGACACGGAGGCGAAGCCTCCGTGCGCGCGCCATTGTCGTCCGGCGGGGTACACACTGGTGCGTCTCCGTCGTGCACGGAGACGCGCCATTGTCGTCCGTCCCCGCAGTGGTACCGGTGACCATCGTACTCAACCCAGCGTGTACGGCCGGTGGTGGATGCGCCCATTGACGTGAGGTTCCCGCGCTGCCACAACTCCGCACCTTGCGGTAGTGCCGCATCAGCGTTCCGTCTTTCGTTCTTGGTGAGATTGCGGTCCACACCCTGAGCTACTTGCACCATGGCAGCGATTCCAAAGAACTCGGCAACATCACGCTGGCTGGTCAGGGGTTCGTACAGCTGGCGGTACCTGCACCGTGACTTGTCTTTGGCGTACCAGAGCAGGTATGAGGCGCTTTCCGGCAGCGTTCTCGCTGAGGAGCCACCGGTCGGGCGCCAGGTGATAGTCGCGACCCGGTTTTCGGGGCCGAAGACTTCGTCGCACACCAAGGCCAGCCGGTGGACGTTGATGTCGCCGATCTGGACGAACAGGGAGCCGGTGTCGGTGAGCAGTTCACGCGCCAGCACGGCCCGCTCGTGGATGCCGTCGAGATAGGAGTGGATGCCATTGCGGTAGCTGTCGCGGAACGCTCGCAGCGGCATGGTGTCGCCGACCGGCAGCCCGTCGAGCTTCTCGGGCGTTTCGAGCCTGCCGGTGGTGGTCTGGAAGTTGGACTTGAAGTTCTGGCCGTACGGGGGGTCGAAGTAGATCATCTGCACCGCATCGCGCAGGCCGTCCTTGGCGATCAGCGATTGCATCACCGCAGCGGAGTCGCCGTGGACGAGGCGGTTCTGCCAGTGGCCCGCGTGCTGGTACCACTCCCATTCGAGCGCTTCGTCGTCGAGTCCGTCGAAGTCGAGCTGCAGTGCCCGGTGCGCATCGCCCCGGCGCAGTTGCTCCACCAGCAGCGCCGGGGTGACCTTCTCGCGGGTGTACAGCGGCACACCGTCGAAGCTGTGGACGGCATCGGCCTGCGCATCGCCGCTGATCTGCGAGGTAGCGCCTTGGCGATCCCAGGCGAGCACGGGGTGAGTTCTCAGATCGCGGTCGAGGTTGACGCTGTCGCAGTCGATGCCAGCTTCGTACACCTGCGCGACTGCTTTGGGGAGCCGCCTTGCCGTCTCGAAGGGGGTCGGCGCACGATCGTCGTCGCTCATCAGAGCGGCCGTCTCGGCTGTGGGCTGGTTGGGCCGCTGCGCGGAAGCGTGTTCGTAGGAGTGGGATTCGGCGTCGGCAGGCGGTGGCGTCACGGGTGCTCCTTGTCTGGGTCGGCGGTCAATGCGTCGAGGCGAGCGGGCAGGTGGGCGGCGTCGGTGACCACCTCGTAGGCCCAGCGGCGCAGTTCCTCGGGAATCTCAGCGGAGCCTGCGACGGCCGGTATCCAGTGCTCGCGCGTCCAGCGCTCGGCTGCGAGCGCCTTGGGGTCGACGACGCCCTTGCACTCGATCACGACATTCAGCCCGTTCGTCAAGCGGGCGACGAAGTCGGGCTCGTAGCGGCGCCAGGCTCCGTCGAAGTGGTACGGCAGTGCCCAGTCGAGCCCGAAGTTGCGAGCCCAGGCGGCTACTGCGGGGTGATTGTCGAGGATGCGAGCGGCGTCGAGCTCAAGCCGGGAGTGGCACGCGGCGTGCGACAGCTCGCTTCGCTTCGCCGTGTGGATGTGGCGCAGCGTGGTCTCGAACCGCACCCCCGCGGTGTCGCCCAGCGACGGCCGGCCGAGCACCGCGATCTGTCGCGGGGGGGGGTCGCTGCTGCATGCGTGCCGAAATCGCACGCGGCGATCAGCTGCTGGTAGAAGTCGCGCTTGTTGCGATGCCGCAGCAGCACCGACGCGTCGGCACAGTCGACAGCGGGATGGGCAAGCCAGTCGCTCAGCGCCCGATAGACCGAGCCGAACAGTGCGCACCGCCCGCTGTCGCGAAGGTCGCCTCGTGGCGGCTTCAGCGCGCCGTTGCCTCCGAGGGTGAGCAGGTTGGCAATCTCGGCTGCACAGCGCACATGGGCAGCCTTGTGGCGTTGCAGATCGTTGGGCGACAGCTCGATCATCTCGCCCGCCACGCCTGCCATCTCCACCCGCTGTGCAGGGGCATCGTCGGACACCTTGGCGGGCTGCACGGCCGCCGGGCGGAGCCGAAAGCCGTGCTCCGACGCGATCGTGCGGTACTCGAGCACCTGCGGCCACATGATGCGCAGGCCGGACCTGCCGCGCACCGAGTACACCTCGGTGCGGTCGGGCGGCGGCGGCCCGACCCGCGTGCCGCGCATCGGCATGAACTCGAACGGGATGCCGAGCACCTCCGCATATTCGGGCGTGAGCAGGTGCGTCTTGCCGGGTTCTTCACGGAACGACTCGTACGACGTGCGCCGCAGCGCCCGCCCGGTGACCTGCTCGCACAGCAGCTGCGAGCTGAACGCCCGGAAGCCCACGATCTGGTGCACCGTTCGTGCGTCCCACCCCTCGGTGAGCATCGACACCGAGATCACGCAGCGCACCCCGGCGCCGAGCCGTCCCGGCTTGCCGACCGTGTTCAGGGCCTCGCGGATCGCGTCGGCCGGCATGTCGTCGCCCATATGCGCCGCCTGTTGCCGGAGCAGCTTCGCGAACCGGGCGGTGATGGCGTCATCGTCGTCGGGCCGCGAATGCACCAGCAGTGTGCAAGGGTCCGCCCGCCACTGTGTGGAGCCACCCGCGGGCGGCTCGACAACATTGGAGAACTCGTCGTAGCGGCCCGCCACGATCCGGCCGTCCGCGGTCTCGCAGCCGGCGATGTGCTCGTACAGCGCAACGGCGTTGTCGATGGTGTTGGTCACCACGATCATCACCGGCGGCGTGGGCTGTCCGCGGTCTTGCGCGGAAGCGAACGTGCGACGCCACTCGCTGACCGACGCCGCCAGCGCGTCCTCGAGCGGCTGCGGCAGTACTGCGGCAGGGTCGCTGCTGCGCTTGGGGAGCTTCTTCGCGGGCGTCGCCTCGTACAGCCGCCGCCACGCCGTGCGAGCCAGCGGCGTGTCGTCGCCGACAGGCACCCGTGGCACCTTCACCAGGCCCGACTCGATGGCGTCCATCAGGCCGAAGTCCGATGCCACCCATTCGAACATCGGCGACCCCTCGCCGCGGGCGGCTCGGCCGATCCACATGGGGGTTGCCGAGAAGTCGTACACCGGCGATGCCTGGCCGCCGAGCCGGTCGCGCTCGCCGAGCGCGCCCATGTCGCGCAGCGTCCGCACGGCGTTGAACCACACCGAGGCGATCTTGTTCTCGCTGCGTTCTTCGGCGGTCTGCTTCGGGTCTCCCTCGCCGGTACGGGGCAGGTAGCAGTGGTGGGCCTCGTCGTTGATGACGACGAGATCGCCGTGGGCGCCCCGGCGCGCCAGCAGGCCACCCACCACTCGGCGCACCATCGCCTGCGGCGACTCGGTTTGATCGATGCGGTCGTGGCCCAGCAGCGCCTTCTGCGCGCCGGTGGACTCGGTGGGGTCGCGTCGGCGAAATGCTTGGAAGTTCACGATCTCCACGCGTGCCGCGGTCAGGTCGCCCTTGAGTTCGTTAGGCACCAACCCGAGCTCGTCGTACACGTTCCCCGGTGAGCCTGGCCGCAGCACTCCCAGACGGTCGCGCACCGTGAGCCCAGGAGTCAGCACCAGGAATCTCGACGAGTGCTGCTGGTTGCGTTGGCGCTCGGTGCGCGCCGCGTTGAGCGTCTGCCAGGCGATCAGCATGCCCATCACCGCGGTCTTGCCGGTGCCGGTGGCCATCTTGGCGCAATAGCGCACGATGCCGTCATTCGCGGCGCGCGACGCTTCTTCGAGATCGCGCCGTTCGCGCGCGTCGCGCCGGGCGGCCTCCCGCAGCCAGATGAGCGTCTCGATGGCTTCGCGCTGCGCGAAGAACGGCCGCAGCTGCCGGTGCGAGGAGTCTTCGGCCCAGTGCACCAGCAGCTTGCGAGTGACCGGCGTGGTACCCGGGTAGCCGTCATTCCGCCAGGCGCGGACGCGCTCGCGGATGTCGTTGATGAGCCGATTCTCGTGATCGGTCGGGATGTCAAGAGCCATCGTGGCGGTGGCGTCGTCGTCAGGCACCGGCCGCAGCAGGGCCGATCTCCTGCGACCCGGTGCCGGCGACCGCCCCGCAATGGCACGGCCCGCCTGATCGAGATCCCAGTGCAGATCAGGTTCGTCGTAGGGCGAGCACAGGATCGGATCGACCGCAGGGTCAAACTCGAGCGCAGCAGCGGCGTCAGACACGCTCAAGGCCGCGTGTCCGTCCCGCTTCGACCACGAGACTCATCATGCTTGGCCGCAGGTGCGTCGGCAAGTCCACATGCCTGCTCGATTCTCGCCTGACTGAGCGACACTGCAGTGCCGGCCTCGATGGCGCTTGCCAACGCCATGAGGTTCTCCACCGGCCACGGTCCGGCGTACGCTGATCGAGGGGCAGAGGGGCTCGTACGGCCTCTGATCTGCCCCCGACAATGACAGCTGCTGGGAGCGGCAACATGGCTATCTCGAACGTGTCCGAGCTGCGAGAGACGTACCGTCCGCCGGCGGCGCGGGCACACCAGAAGGTGCTCGACCGCATCGACGACCATTCGCGGCGATTCATCGAGTTGTCTCCGCTGTGCGTCATCAGCTCGATCGGGGCCGACGGGCGGGCCGACACCTCGCCGCGCGGCGACCCGCCGGGTTTCGTGACGGTGCTCGACGACCAGACCCTGCTGATCCCCGACCGGCCCGGCAACCGGCAAGTCGACACCTTGCAGAACGTCCTCTTCAACCCGAATGTGGGGCTCCTGTTCTTGGTGCCCGGCATGAACGAGACGCTGCGCGTCAGCGGCACCGCCGAGATCGTGACCGACGCCGACCTGCTGGCGCCGCATTCGATCAAGGACCGGCCGCCGCTGTCGGGCCTGCGGGTCGCGGTCGAAGAGGCATTCCTGCATTGTGGACGGTCGCTCATCCGGTCGCGGCTGTGGGATCCCGCTGTGCATATCGACCGGTCCGAGTATCCCAGCTACGGGCAAGTGCTGGCCGACCAGATCAACGGCGCAGACGCTGTGGAAATCGACGCGTCCGAGGACGAGGCCAACCGAGACCGCCTGTACTGACCGAACACAGCTGCCGGAGATGCCTGCGGCAGCACCGCAAACGCCGAGTTGCATGATCACACGGCGAGCGGTTCGAAGGCAACCCGATGCTGCTGGTGACCATGACCGGCGCCCGCATTCGATTACCGGCCCGCGCCCGCGCGCTCAGGCGATGACCACCACCGGGGTCTCGATAGTGGTCCATTGGTAGAGGCGTTCGGCCTTGTCGTCGCGCTGGCGCACGCATCCCAGCGACCCGAACTCGCCGAGCTCGGCTTCGGTCTGCACGGGCGTGTCCCGCCTGCCGCGCGGAATCGAGTGGAAGCCGATCTGGTCCCCGTCGGAGTCGGTGGTGAAGCGCACCATGTGCTCCATGGTGACCAGCCAGTTGTAGGAGATCGCATCCTCCGACTTCGACGTGACCGAATAGCGGCCCGGCAACGGCGACTCCGCATGCCCGCTGACCGGGTAGTTGTCCACCATGGCGCCGTCGGCGTCGATGAGCCAGACCCACTGGCTGCCCCGGTCGTAGATGACATGGCGAGCACCCACGATCCCGACATCGGGTGCGGTGTTTCCGCCGTGCCACAAGGTCTGTCCCAGTGGTGTGAGGGCGGACAACGTGCCGTCATCGGCAAGCTGCAGCGATGCGCCTGTTGCGCTGCGCGTATCGGCAGTCCACAGCCGTGCCTCGTCCCCGTCGGATGTCGTGGCTCCGAAAGCGGGATGGGCCGTGTCGTAGAGGACGAGTTCGCCGTCGGCGCGCATCACCAACAGCGGCATCGCTGCGGGGGCCGGCTCGGTCGACCACAGGATGCTCCGCAGACCCAGCCCGTCGTCGGTGGGGCTCAGCACCAGCCTTCCGTCGGGCTCGAGCGTCAGCCGATACCAACCGTTCGGCGATATTGCCGACTGGCCAGCAGACAGATACTCGCCGGGACCCAGCACGATCGCAGCAGGCGGAGCCTCGGACCCCTTCTCGGGCAAGTCGATCGCTCTGTTGCCGCCGTCTGGGTGCCACGGCGCATCAAAATCGAGATGTCAGCGCTGCGAGGGCTCGGCCCTCAGATCGGCGACAGCGCCGGCGGCAGACGCCGGATGGAACGGCAGCACCCCGATCGCCGCGGCCACGTCGAGCCCGACGGCGGTGCGCAGAAGCGTCTTCGAGGCGAGCACACATGACGAGAGTCCGGCAGCGTCGTCGAAGAGCGCAACGCCGCCATGCCTGCCCTGTCGGTCGTCACTGTCGGGGATGTTCGCCGACGTGAACGTAGGCCTGCACCCAACTCGCTGCAAGCCGTCTTCGCGCGGCGGGTGAAACGCCCAGGTCTCCGACGAGGGGCCGCTCAGTCGTCGGAAGGCCCTCGGGCTGAGGCCTGCGTTCGCGGCCGACGCTTCCCGTCGGCATCAGCAGGCGACTGATCGGGGTTCAGCCTCGCTGATGGGATGGAGAGGTCTGGCGTGCTCAGGGAAAGCGAAGCGGTGGGTTGGTGAGCGGTACGGGCGAGCCGGTCATCTTCCGGCGCAGTTCTCGCAAGGAGTCGCGGGCGGCTGCGAGATTGGCATGAAGCAGTTCGTCGCTGTGGCAGCGCCGCTCGGCTGCGAGCCGCAGCCACCGCGGTAATGCAGCGTCGAGTGTCGCGAGCCATTCGCCGCTCGGCTCGAAGCCGTATTCGACGGTCTCCCGATAGTCCGCCGAGTCCATGTGGGCGCCGCCGCTTTCGAAGCCGAAGTTCGGTATCCACTGTTCAAGGAAAATCTTCACTCTCGGTGGGTTCCAGCGGAACACGTCGTCGATCCAGCATGAATTCGCAAACATCGCTGCAATCAGGACCAGGTCACTCAGAGCGGAGGCATCTTCGGCGAGCGAGCGGTCGGCGACGAACCGCTCGACGGCCTCGGTGAACTGGCGGTCGGCACGCGGATCGTCGCCGATCAAGTGCCGGTCTGCAGCGGGCGCGACAGCTTCGGGCAGTTCACCGCCGCTCGGCAGCAGGCGCACGAAGTGTCCGATGAGCGCACGCAGGCAGAGGTCGTCGTCTGCTTCGCCCCAGTCCGGATCACCGTCGAGCTCGTCGGCTGCCTCGATACGGCGCAGGCTCGCCCGATCGAACTCGGCGAGCCCATGGTCCATCAGTGCCCGAGCTTCGGCGAGGTTGATGCTGGCGACGCGGTGCCCTTCGGCGACGTCACGAGACTCGGACGCCGTCACCGGACGGACAGAAAATCCGTGCGCTGCACCCCAGGCGTGCGGGTGGAAGGCTGCGCCCACCTCTTGGATCGTTCCGTCGGGACGCCGGTAGTCGACGAAAAGCGACACGTACTCGTCCCATTGATCGCTGGTCATCACGGCACTGATGGGCTCAGCTGTCCCGAGGTCGTGTACCCACTCTGGCACCTCGATGCCGTCGTCGACGAGGCGCCGCAGTCGGGTGCGCGCCTCGGGTTGGACCGTCGGTTCGCCGAATGCGGCAAGGACGGCCAGCGCAATGGCACCCGGAGTACCGCCGATGGCAGCGAAATGCCGAATTGCAACACCGACGCTGTCGCCCCACGGATTCCAAGGCGTTTCCACGGCGGAAATGACCACCGCGACGAGGTTCTCCTCGACATCGGCGAACGGCGCATTGTCGCAAATCTCGAGGTTCTCTGCCACGTCGCTGACAATTGACGACATGCGTATGCGCACGTAATCCGTGGGTGCCGAAGACCGCAGGATTCGGTCGGCCACACCGCCCGAGCCCTTGGGCGTCACACGGCGGCTGCTGCCAGCCGCAGCACGCGGATTGCCCTTTGGGCTGGGCCGGCGCTTCGCCCTGCGCTTTCGTCTACTCGCCACGTCTGCCTTCCGGTTGCTTGCGCCGTTGCCTCAGCATCGAGGTGCTGCCGCAGCGGCCTCAACCTACGGGCCGGTGCCGCCTTGCGCAGTATTGACATAGGGTTCGCGGGTCGAATGATGCGAGGGGAGCAGCAACGCCATGTCGATGAAGGGAATGGAAGACGGCCAGGTGCTGTCGTTCAATCAGCAGATCATCGCCGAGTTCCGGGAGAACGAAGGACGCTGCGGCGGCATGTTCGAGGGCAATCCGATGCTGCTGATGACGATGACCGGCGCTCGCAGCGGGCGCCAGCTCACCAGCCCGCTGACCTACCACCGTCACGGCGACGACTACGTCGTGATGGCCTCAGCAGGCGGTCATCCCAGCCACCCGGCGTGGTACCACAATATTGTCGCCAACCCCCAAGTCACCTTGGAGGTGGGCGTTGATGTGCTGTCGGCTGCTGCGGTTGTCCTGGAGGGAGACGAGCGCACCGAGGCGTTCAGCGCCATGTGCGAGGCGATGCCCCGCTTCGGCGACTATCAGGAATCCGTCGACCGGGAGATCCCGATCGTGGCCTTGCGCCCGACGGGCTGAGGCGGCTCGGCTGGCGACACCAGGACTGCGGGGGATCGGGCAGAACGATGACTGAGGTGCCTGTCTGCGTGATCGGCTGCGGGCCGATCGGGCTGACCGGTGCGCTGCTGCTGTCTCGCCACGGTGTGCCGGTGCTGCTGGTGGAGCGGCGCAGCGAGCTGAACACCCATCCCCGGTCCCGCTTCGTGGACACCAACACGATGGAGCTGTTCCGCGAGTTCGGCGTGGAGAAGGGGGTGGAGGACACGGGCTTGGGACCCGCTTGGACGGCGTACAACCGGTGGTCGGACACCTTGGCCGCCGAGCCGTACGCGACCATCCCGAGCCCCACGTTCCTCAGCGTGCCGGGGCCGAACAGCCCGTGCATCCCCGTGATGACTGCGCAGGACGAGGTGGAGGCCGCGCTGATGACTCGGGTGGCCGACGACCCGATGATCACGGTCCGCTTCGACACCGAGGCCATCGACCTCGGCCAGACCGACGACAGCGCCCACTTGACACTGCGCGACACGAAGACCGACGAACGCGAAGCGGTCACGGCGCAGTACGTCATCGGCGCTGACGGGCCCGGCAGCGGCACGCGCGAGGTGATCGGCACCCGCCTCGAGGCCGAGCCGCGGCCGGTGTACTCCCAGGACGTGATCTTCCACGCAGATCTCGACGCGTATGTGGGCGACCGCAAGGGTTCGCTGCTGTACACCACGACCTCGCAGGGCGTGGTGATCTTCCAGCCGCTCGACGGGCGCCGCCGGTGGCGCTGCCAAGTGGTGGTGGGCGACGAGAACCTGGTCTCCGAGGAGGCGGCGAGCGCCCGCATCCGGGTGGCGCTGGGCACCGACGACGATGTGGAGCTCGAGATCCTCAGCATGCGCATGTGGCAGCCGACGCCGGGCTGCGTGACGCAGTTCGCCAAGGGCCGCATCTTTCTCGCGGGCGACGCGGCGCACGTGTCGGTGCCCACCGGCGGCATGGGCAACAACACCGGCTTCGCCGGCATCCGCAACTTGGCGTGGAAGCTTGCCTATGTGCTGCGCGGCCTGGCGCCGCCCTCGATTCTCGACACCTACGAGGAAGAGCATCGGCCCATCGCCGTCGAGCGAATCGCGCACGGCGTCAGCACCACCGACTACATGTCGGCGATGATGCTCGGCCACATCGGCGGACTCGACGTCGACGAGCACATCGAGGCGACGCATCAGTACGCCGACTATGACGACCTGCTGCTCGGCTTCGAGATGTCGTCGAGCCTGATCGCTCCCAATGCCGAGCCGCCGGCCGACCGCCAGGACCCGGCCAATCGGCGCCGGCCACCGGGCGGGAGCGTGAGCGCAGAATTCGTCCCGCTGCTGCGGTCAGGACGCCGCGCCCCCCATGTGTGGGTGGACGCCGATGGGACCGAGTCGGTGCTGGACTGGTACGGCTACTCCTATGTGCTGCTCGTGGGGTCAGCGTGCTCGCTTGAAGCCTGGCAGGCCGCGATCGCCGACCTGCCGGCCGGCGCAGCGCCCGTCTCGGTACGTCAGCTGCCGGCTCACGCCTGTGGGGGCCCGTACCAAGCCGGCGCCGTGGTGCTCGTCCGCCCCGACGGCGTCATCGCCTGGTGCCGCAACGACTTCGACGGTCGGCCTGAGCTGTCCGGGGTTTCGGCATACTTGCCTCACCCCGCCCGCGGCGCCGTCGCGGGATGATTTCCATTTCAGGCTTGGCGGAGCTGCGACAGGCCTGTCGCCCGAACAACGAAACACCTGCCTCGGCGACCGCGTCGGAGACGTCTAGCGGACAGGTCCGAATATTGCATCGGGAACGCGGCCCGCGCAGAGTGGCTTTGAGGGCGTGAGCGAGATGGACTCGATGCGGCACTGGCTGGGAGAGATGTTCGGCCAGGTCGGCGAGCGCTTCGACCGGATGGACGAGCGCATCGACCGCTTCGAGGCACGGGTGGACGAGCGCTTCGACCGTCTGGAGGCTCGCGTCGACGAGATCGCCACGGTGAACGGCACGCTGATCGACGAGGTGGCCCGCATCAACCGTCGTCTCGCCTGACACTCAGTCGCCGCTCGGGCGCGGCGCTGGCAGGCGAAGGCTCCAGTTCAAGCAGAGCGGAAATCCGAGTTCACGCCGAGCAGGTCGCTGCCTGACCGGGCGAGTCCTTACTGTTCGGTGCCGGGCTGTGCGGCGGCAAGCTCGCTCAGCACCGCTCCTGCTACTTCGGTGACATCCCAGCTGGAGGTGTCGACCTCGGCCAGCTGGTCGAAAGCTGCTGCCACTTCGCCGGCGCGGGAATCTGCGTACGAACGGGCGTTGTAGTGCGTGGGGATGATGAAATGCCCGGCGGCGACGCCGTCGAGTGCGCGCTGGGCCACGACATCGGCTGGCATGCCGCGTTCGATAATGGCTTGCGCTATGGGCTGCGGCTCGGTGGGGCCGCCGAATGCACTGGGCCGCCGCCCACCCGAGGCCCACAGCTTGCTGGAGGTGAGCCCTGGGCACAGCACGCTGACGCCCAGATGGGGCGGCAGCTCGGCCCGCATCACCTCGCACAAGCCCAGTACCGCGTGCTTGGATGCGGTGTAGGCGCCGGCGCCGGCATGGGGCAGGCCGAGCGAGTGCTCTGAGCCGGTTGCCAGCAGCCAGCCAGGCGTTCCCACAGCGGCCATGCGTCGTCCGAAGGCGCGCAGCGTGGCCAGAACCCCGAAGAAATTGACCTCCAGCACCCAGCGGGCATCGCTCGCTTCGCCGTCGAGCAGCGGCCCCCCAGCCGCGGACACCCCGGCGTTCGCGCACACGAGCCCCGGCGTGCCGTGCGCGGCGCACAGTTCGCGGGCCAGTTCGTCCAGCGCATCGTGATCGGTGACGTCGCACGCCACGGCCACCGCCTCTGCCACGCCAGCGTCACCAGCCGAGCGCACCTGGGCGGCCGTCTGCTCGGCCGCGGCGACGTCGATGTCCGCAACGGCCACCACCGCCGCGCCCCGCCGGGCAGCTTCGTGCGCCAGCGCCGCGCCGATGCCGTTGCCTGCGCCGGTCACCACCACCAGGCGTCCCTCGACCACGCTGTCTGCTCCGCTCTCGCTCATCACTGCGTGCCTTCCGAACTTCCGGCGTTGCCGTTGCCAGTCCCGCTAGCGGCGTGGGGGCAGGTGAGCACGGGCATCTCGGTGATGGCGTTGAACCACACGCTGCCCATCGGCGTGTACGGCTCGGCCAGGGTGATGTCGGGCAGCCGTCGGTACAACTCGGCGAGCACGCAGCGCAGCTGGGTGCGCGCCACCGCCGCACCCAAGCAGAAATGCGGCCCCGACCCGAACGCCAGGTGCGCCGGCGCGTTCGGCCGCAGGATGTCGAACCGGTTCGGATCGTCGAACACGTCGTCGTCGCGGTTGGCCGAGATGTACGACAGGTACACCTTGTCGCCCTTGGCAATGGCGGCACCGCCGATCTCCACATCTTCGGTGGCAGTCCGGCAGAACTGCATCACCGGCGGCGAGAAGCGAAGCACCTCCTCGATGGCGTTCGGAAGCCGGGCGTCGAGATCTTCGAGCAGCAGCGCCCTCTGATCGGGGTGCTCGTCCATCAGCCGCACGAAGTGGGCGGTGGTGTTGCGGGTGGTCTCGTGCCCGGCGATCGACAGGGTCACGAAGAACTGCGTGATTTCGTCGGGAGTGAGCGCACGCCCGTCGACCTCGCCATGGGTGTACTTCGACAGCATCGTGTTGTCGTCGAGTTTGTCGGAGTTCTTCACCAAGGCGTCGAGGAACAGGTACAGCTCGAACATGTTGTGCTCGAAGTTCTCGGCGAACTCCACATTCGCAACGTTGTTCGCAATTCGGAGGTACTCGCGACGCTGCTCCTGGGGCACGCCCATCATCTGGCACAGCAGCACCATGGGCAGCTCGGCGGCCACGTCGAACACGAACTCGGCGCGGTCGCGCGATGCCAACTCGTCGATCACCTTCGCCGCCTCGGCCTCGATGAACGGCTCCAGCGCAGCGATGCGCCGCGGCGTCATGCCCGGCTGTAGCAGCCGCCGGTACTGGGTGTGCTGTGGCGGGTCCATGCCCATCAGCCCCGAACGCTGCGCCTGCAGCGCGATCGGGTTCTCCTTGACGTCCACCCACAGCACCGAGTTCTCCCATGCCGAGAAACGGCTCGGGTCCTTCGAGGCTGCGTCCACATCTGCGTAGCGGCTCAGAACCCAGAAGCCCGGACACGGGATGTGCATGTGGTCTACAGACGGGGGTGGGTTCCACCACACCGGCGCCTCGCGGCGCAACACCTCCAGGTACTCGTACGGCGGGCCGCCGATGCGGGCCATGTCGGCCTGGCTCGCCAAGTTCACGTCCCCCGGTCTCAGCCCCATGACGCCTCCCGTGCTGTGGATACCAGTCGATCTCTCGGCTCTCGTGCCGTCGTGCTGTGCACTCGGCGGCGCCCGACCCGACTGCGCGGGCAGGGCGGCAGCTCGTCTTGCGAGCCGCCAAGACCCTACGCCAACGCTGTGACAGCTTCCGCCGCTTCGCTCAGCCCCGCCGAGCGTCGCACCAGTGTCGTCTGGGCGTCGGCAGCATCGGATCTCAGAATCGCGGAACGACCCTTGACGACGCGCGGCATTCACGGTGCTCGTAGTCATTTTGCAGAACTCGTGATCGCGAGCCATCCCCAGGAGTCAGCGCGTGACGCAAAGCCTCAGCATTCGACCGTCGGCCATGCGGGGCCGATTCGCCGCGGCACTGGCCGTAGCGGTCGCGGCGGCGGTGCTCGTACCGCTGGCGCAACCCGCCGCGGCCAGTGCCGCCTCGGTCGTCAGCGTCGCCGCCGAATTCGACAAGATCTACGAAGGCGGCACTGCAGTGTTCACCTTCACCGCCGATCCCGCTCCGGCGAAGGATCTCGTCGTGACGTACGAGGTCGACGAGAGCCAATACCATAACGACTCGTTGACTGACGCCCAGACGGGAACCCACACCGTCACTATCCCGGCGAATCAAGCCAGCGTGGCAGTCGAAATCCCGGTTCGTCCCGACACATACTACGCCTGGGCAGGCGCAGATGAGGCTTGGGGCCAAGGATATGACAACATCAGCGGCGTCGCCCTCGGCAACATTGACGAAGCCAAATATGTCGGCAGATACAACGGACATTATTGCAAGAATAATGGCAGCGGATTGCCGTGGAGAGAAGAGCCCCCGAGCGGCGAAGGGAATCACGGTGGCGACACGAGCAGTCCATTCCATCCCGACAATCCCCGCTTCGTCGGAAGATTCAAGTATGCGAACGACACCCTCAACGAGAAGAAAGGTGACGCTATCCCTGATGTCAAACAGGGGGACCGCCAGTGCAGCATCTACGACTTCAATCATTACTCCAACAAAGGAGAGGTGAGGGTCAAGATCACATCGGTGAGTGCAGGAGGCAGGAAAGCCGATAAACCGCCCGTTGTTTTCACAAAGGTTGTCGACCGGAGTCTGTGGACGGACAAGCTGGACATTGTCCATACCAGCGGAAGCACTTCGGTCGCGGAGAACGGTGGCACTGACACGTACAGTGTGGCGCTCACCGGCAGGCCCAGCAGTAACGTCACCGTCACGGTGAGGTCGCACAAGCCAGAAGCCGCCAAAGTCACAGACGACGACGCTGCGAACGTCGCCATCGACCTGAGCACCGATCTCACTTCGATCAGCGAAGACGCTGGCGCGCAGACCGTGACCGTCTCCATCAACAAGGCACCCGCCCAAGACATCCAGATCGGCTACACGGTCTCATCCAACAGCGCGGTGCAGGATGTGGACTTCGTTGGGTTGGACGGCGACATCAAATTCGACGGGGGCACGTCGACGCTGACCAGACGCCGGTTGGTCACTGTGCTGAACGACACGCTGCCGAGCGAGGGTCCCGAGACCGTGACCATCACGCTCACGGACGGCGCTGGGTATCGGCTCGGCGCGCAAGCGAGCGTCACCATCACCATCGACGACAACACGTAGGCGCCGGCCCAGCCCGTGGTCGAGTTCACCCGGGCCACGCCCATGGACCTTGGCTACGGATCCGACCGGCCTGAGGACTACAACACGGGAGACACCACCTGTCCAGGCGGCTGTGACCCAGACAACGTGTGGGTGCGTCTCGACCCAGTCCCTGCCGCGAATGTCGCGCTGAACTACAGCCTGTCGGGCACGGCCACCTTGAACAGCGACTACAGCATCAGCGGCGCTACGAGCAACAGCGTGACCATCGACGTGCCGGCCCGCACGCGGTCTGTCAGGATCCCCGTCAGCATCATCGATGATGCTGCTGTCGAATCGGACGAGACGGTGGTGCTGACGCTCACCTCAGGCACCGGCTACACACTGGGCTCGAGCTCGGTGCACACCATCACCATCACTGACGACGACTCGGGAGGATCGGGCGGATCTGCCAGCGTGACGATCTCGAAGAGCAAGGTGACCGTAGCCGAGGCTGCCGGCACAGCGACCTACACCGTCGTGCTCGACAGCCAGCCAGCGAGCAGTGTCACGGTCAGGGCCGCTATCTCGACGGTCGGCGGGAGTATCGCTGCGCGAGTGGACGCGGACGCAACTCCGAGTTTTTCGACGACGCAAAATCTGACGTTCACGACGAGCGACTGGAATCAGCCCCAGACCGTGACGGTGAAGGGGGCAGATGACAGCGTCCAGAATGCCGGCGGCAAGCGCACCGTGACCATTTCGCACACGGTCACCACCGGCGACGGTGCCGGATACCCCACCAGTCTCTCGATCGACGGCGTGACGGTGGACGTGACCGACGACGACGGGCAGGCATGCACGCTGACGCTCCCGACGGATGCGGTGACGGTGGCGGAGATCACGGGCCTGCGCGACAAGTTCCCCAGTGACACTGCGCGGGTGTTGCGCTGGAACCAGGTTCTGGCTGCGATGGGCGAGAGCACCGGCGAGACGGCCATGACGGCCGCCGACGCGCAGACGCGATCGAGTGTCGTCGGCGACCGGTGGGATCGAGTGGCCCGAACGCTGGCCGCGCACGAGGCGTGCCCCGGCTCGACACCTCCGTCGACACCGAGTGCGAGCTTCGGGTCTGCCTCGTACTCGGGTGGCGAGGCGTCGGGCAGCCGCAGCGTGAGTGTTGGGGTGAGTCTGTCGTCGGTTGCGCCTTCGGGTGGGCTGTCGTTGACGTACAGCGTCAGGGGCAGCGCGACGTCGGGCTCTGACTACACGGCGTTGAGCGGCACGGTGACCGTGGCCGGCGGAAGCACCTCTGCCACGGTTGCGGTGACGATCACCGATGACAGCGTCGATGACGATGCCGAGACGATCGTGCTGACGCTCACCAGCGGCTCGGGCTACACACTGGGCGCTCCGAAGGCCACCACCGTCACGATCGCCGACGACGACCCGGCGCCGCGGTCTGACCCGAATCCCGGCAACACCGGCAACCAGAATCCCGGCGACACCGGGAACCAGAATCCTGGCAATTCCAGCCCCGGCAACACCAACTCCGGGAGTTCTTCGTCGGCGAACGCTGCACCGGCAGCGCCGCCGGTGGTGGAGCTGACGCTGGGCGTGGCGACGCCGTCGAGCATTGCGTTGGGCGAGTCGAGCCTGATGACGGTGGACCTTGAGCGGGCCGTCACACGCTGGGTGCGGGTGTTCGTGGAGATCGACAGCACGGCCGTGCTGGGCCACGACTACACCGTGGATGCCAACTGGGGCGTCGGCTGGGTCTCGCTGGGCAGCAACCCTCGACGGCTGGTGTTCGACCTGCCGCCGAACGACACCGATGCCGTCGTGCGGGTGAACTCTCTGGACGCCAGCGCGCCTGACAGTTCCGTGACGTTGAGCGTGACCATCGGCGACCGCACCTTTGCGGCCAGCTCGGTAGTGACGATCAAGCCGGTCGGGGAGGCGGAGATCGTCTCGGTGGGCGACCCCGAGGCCTCGGTCTCCGACGGTGACCCCGGCGACGGGAGCGAAGACGCGGACGAATCGGATGAATCCGATGGTGCCGACGATCAGGATGACGACGGCGGTGACGACAGCGAGTCTGATGGTGCGGACGGTCAGGATGACGACGGCGATGACGACGGCGACGCTGGCGACGGGAGCGATGACGCGGACGAATCGGACGAGTCTGATGGTGCGGACGATCAGGGTGGCGACGGCGAGACCGCCGAAACCGAAGATTCTGACGAAGACAACAAGGCCGTCGACGACGACGGGCACATTGTCGACCCGGAGTCACTGGGGACCGTCACCTCGACCGGCGACGGCTGGTACGTGCTGTACACCGTCAAGCCCGGCGACACGCTCAGCGGCATCGCGTTGACCTTCTATCGAGACGACCGGAGGTGGCGCCAGATATTCGCCGCCAACCAAGGCCGCCGCCAGAGCGACGGCTACACATTCACCAGCCCCAACATGATCCGGGCGGGCTGGGTGCTGCGGGTGCCGCTGCCGATCGTTGCGCCGAGCAACGCCACTGCGGCCGAGTCGAACTACGTGATCTACCGCGTCCGAAGCGGCGACATGCTGTCGTCGGTGGGGCGGCGAGTGTACGGCGACAGCGCGTTCTACAACCGCATCGTGCTGGCCAACCGCGGTCGGCGCCAGGCGAACGGCCAGACGTTCGTCCACGGCGACCGGATCGCCGCCGGCTGGCTGCTGCGCATCCCCGTCGGCGGCTGAGCACTGGTTCGGTCACACCCAAGGGCCGCAGCGGCGTATCAAGACCTCGAGCGTGACACGGCGAATCGGCGTCGGTGCCAAGCTGACCCTTCGATGTCGCGGCCCCCTGTTGCGCCATCGGTACCCTTCGGCGTGGCACGACTGAACCGGCGCGTCGGCACTTCGGGGGAGCCGCGGCGCACAACTACAGGAGACCGCAAGTGAGCAAACTCTTTGGGGTGTACGGGCGCTGGGTCGGAAACCGGCCGTGGACAGCGCTCGCAGTGATGCTGGTCGTCACCGTGGTGGCGGTGATCGGCTTCACCCGCACCGCCCCTACCGCCGATGTGCAGGAAGCCTTCCTGCCCGGCGGCAGCGAGCTGGTGACGGCCATCGACAATCTGGGCGAGAGCTTCCCCGCCTCGGCCGAGCTGGAAGCGGTGCAGGTGGTGCTGCGCGGCGACGTGCTCAGCCCCGCGGGCGCAGCCGACGCCATTGCGGCCACCGAGACTGCTGCCGGGCACCCTGAGCTGTCGCAGTACCTGTTCGCGCCCCGTCCGCCGGTGTCGCCGGGCCATGTGCTCGCTGTGATGGCAGCGGGGCCCGGCGGCGACCCGCGCAGCGTGGACCTGGCGTCGATGACCCAAGACCAGATCGACGCTGGCATTGCTGCAGCGGCCGAGGCCGATCCCGAGCGGGCCGGCTTCCTCGAAGAGCTGGTCGCCCGTGACAGCGTCGGCAACGTGGTCGGCGGCATCGGCATCGTGACGGTGAACGCCGACGGCGATCCCGACGGTCTGGCCGAGGCGCAGCTGGCCGCCGACGACGCGGTGCAGTCGTTGTCACTCGGCGGTCTGGATTCGGCCCGCACCTCATCGAGCGGCAAGAGCGACCAGGAGTCAGACGATTCCAGCCAGTCGTCGATGATGCTGCTGATGGGCGTGGCCTTCGTGGTGATCGCCATCCTGCTGACGCTGTTCTACCGGCAGCTCTCCGATGTGCTGCTGTCGATGGGCGGCTTGGTTCTGACGATCCTGTGGGCGCTGGGTTTCCAGGGGCTGCTCGGCCCCGACGGGTTCGGTGTGATCGGCGCGCCCAGCGTGCTGGGCCAGATGGTGCCGGTGATGCTGATCGGCCTCTGCGTCGACTACGGCATTCAGGGCACGTCGCGCTATCGCGAGGTGCGCGCGGAGGGTGCGGGAGCGACCGACGGCATCGGAAAGTCGGTGGCCGGCGTGATGCTGCCGCTGGGACTCGCGGGGGTCACCACCATCGTGAGTTTCCTCACGAACCTGTTCGGCGACATCTCGGGGCTGGGCGACTTCGGCGTGGTGGCCGCCGTGGGCGTGCTGAGCGGCCTGACGGTGTTCCTGACTGCGGTGCCTGCGGTGCGGGCCATCCTGGATCGGCGGGGCGAGGCCAAGGGGCGCCAGCCGCAGCTGCGGCCCATCGACCAAGCCATCCCCGGCGCGGGCACGCTGGTGCGATCGGTCGGCGGTGCCACGGTGCGCCGGCCGGCGCTCATCCTGGTGCTCACCGGCGTGGTCACGGTGGTGTTCATGTCGCTCGCGACCCAGCTGGGCACCGAGTTCAACTCCAACGACTTCATCCCCGACGGCACCGAGAGCAAGGAAGACGCGCTGTTCCTGTCGGAGAACCTCGGCGGCAACACCGAGCCGGTCACCGTGCTGGTGGAGGCCGACCTCTCCGAGGATCGCACCATCCGCAACCTGCTCGACTTCTCCGCCGCCATCGAGGACCCGTCGCAGCGCCCCGCAGCGGTCAGCAGCGACATCACCAGTTCGCTGGGCGTCTATTTCGGCACGCTTCCAGCAGACCTGCAAGCCCAGATCCAGAGCGAGTTTCAGCTCGGCCAGGCCGGCGCCCTCCGCGTCGACAGCGCCACCATCGACCGGGTGCTGACACTGATGCGCGACCACGACCCTGCACAGTTCGACTCGCTGGTGGCGCTGGGCGCCGCGGGCGACGACGACCGCACGATCCTGCAATTCAACGCGCTGACCGGTGATGCCGACCGCACCCGCGAACTGTTTGCCGACGTGGACGGCCTGTGGTTCGGCGACGACGCCGACATCACCCCGGTGGCCAGCGAGATCACCTCGCTGGAGGTCACCGACAGCCTCACCGAGAGCCAGGCCACCTCCATCGTGTTCACCATCGTGGCGGCGCTGATGGTGCTGATCCTGTTCTTCTGGATCACCGAGTTCCGGCCCATGCTGGCTGTGCTGTCGGTGCTGCCGATCCTGCTGGTGCTGGTGTGGGTGCTGGGCACCATGGTGCTGCTGGGCTACAGCTACAACGTGATCACGGCGCTCATCACGGCACTGTCGATCGGCATCGGCGTCGACTACACCATTCACGTCACCCACCGGTTCATCGAGGAAGTCGACCACGGCAAGTCGATCGGCGAGGCCATCAACATCACCATGGGCACCACTGGCGGCGCGCTCATCGGCTCGGCGCTCACCACGGCGCTGGGCTTCATGGTGCTGGTGTTCAGCCCGATCGCCCCGATGGGACAGTTCGGCCTGCTCACCGCCATCACCGTGACCTACTCGCTGATCGCTGCCGTGGTGGTGCTGCCGCCGATGCTGGTCACCTGGGCCGCATACCACCAGTGGCGCAAGAACCACATGGCCGAGATGGACGCGGCCTGAGCGCGACGCCATGAAGGCGCTGCTGGACGCGCTGCGCAAGGAGCGCTACGACCTCATCTTGGTGGTCAGCGTCGCCATCGTGGTGCTGTCCGCGTTCGGCGTCAGCGCGTTGAGTTCCGCTGGGGGCCTCGTCGGGTTGCTGCTGATTGTGGGCACGCTCATCGAGTCGGCCGAGCGGCCGCCGAGACGGCTGTGGCTGCTGCTCGCAGCTGCCGCGGTCGCCGCGGTGGCAGACATCGCCATTGCCGACGCCGCTGACGCCGTGGTAGGGCCGGCCGTGCTCACGCTGATCGGCTTGGCGGCTGCCGCGGTCGTCACCCGCCAGGTGCTGTTGCGACCGTTCGCGGGCACCACCTCGATAGCTGCCTCGGCGTGTGCGTACCTGCTCATCGGTTACGCGTTCGCCTCGCTGTACCTGGTGATCGACCGGGTCGGCGGATCGGCGTTCCTGAATTCCGGCGAAGCGCTGACGCCCGAATCTGCTGTCTACTTCAGCTTCGTCACCCTCACCACGCTGGGCTTCGGCGACCTCACGCCCTCGGCTGACGGCGGCCGGGTCATCGTGACGCTCGAAGCCATGGCGGGCGTGTTCTACGTGGCCATTGCCGTGGCACGCCTCGTCACCGGCTTCGCCGCTCCCTCAGCCGAGCCTCCTGGCGGCGCGCCAAGCCAAGAAGGCGGCGAAGAAGGCGGCCCGTAGCGGCCTACTGACTCGCGTTGCCCGTGCGGGGGTCGAGGTCGAGAAGCTTCTCGATGCGAGCGAGTCGATCGGTGTGATCCAGCAGGACTGCCTGGACTTCGTCGAACCGGTCGTCCATCCGGTCCAATCGTGTCTCCATCCGATCCAAACGGGCATCGACACCGTCCACTCGTCTGTCGACCTGTTCGAACCGCTGATCAACCCTGTCGAACTGCCGGTTCATGTCGGCGCGCAGCGTGTCGATGTCGTCTCGCAGGCCGTTGAGATTGAGGAAGAGCAATCCGAACATCCCTGCGATCAACGCCGCGGTGATCGCAGTGGGCATCGGGACGGTCAAGGAGCGTGCTCGCCTGCCGGTGCCGTTTTGGCCGTCCGCGTCGTGCGAAGCGCCGCTTGGCTTCGAAGTCGCAGCGGAGGCAGCCGGCGCCTCCTCGTCGGGCATGGTGGCAATCGTACTCATGGCGTTCCGATCGGTTGGAGGCGTTCAGGTCCTATGTCGCATCACCTGCGACGGTAGGTCGCGCCTCTGTGGCGTCCCCAAGGGTTTTTCTGCTCATGACTGCTCCGGCGCGAGCGCCGTATCCTCCCCGACATGGCCGATGTGCCCTCTGCGCCGGCGCCCGGATGCCGTTGGGACCGAGCGCCCCAATGCGGTTGCCCAGACTGCTGCTGCTGACGGCGCTGCTGTTCACAGCACCGGCAGCTGTCGCCTGTGACAGCGCAGGCATCGATGCGCAGCGCGACGGGTCGGCCACAGCCGCCGACACCGCGGCGGGCTTCGACGGCACGGTGCGGCTCGGTGCTGCGCTGAGCGAGACGGGCAAGTACTCGGTGGAGGGCAAGGACGCTCGGCAGGGGTACGACACCTGGGTCAGCTGGGTCAACGAGGAGTACGGGGGGATTCGGATCGGCGACGGCCGCTACCGGGCCGAGATCATCTACTACGACGACGAGTCCGACCCCGACACTGCCGCCAACCTGGCCCAGCGGCTCATCGACCACGATCAGGTCCATTTCCTGCTCGGCCCGTACTCCAGCGGCCTCACGTCGGGCACCAGCGCCATCGCGGAAGCCAACGACGTGATCATGGTGGAGGGCACCGGCGCTGCCGACACGCTGTTCGAGCGCGGCTTTCAGAACCTGTTCCTGGTGGCGACAGTCGCCAGCGACTACACGCTGTCAGGCGTCGAGACGCTGGCGAATCAGGGCGCGAAGACCGCAGTGATCGCCTACGAGGACACGGCGTTCCCCACCGCAGTCGCCGACGGCGCCCGACGCCATCTCGAAGCCAACGGCATCGAGGTGCTGGCAACTGAGACCTATCCCAAGGACATCCAGGACGTCTCGGCGATCATGACCAAGTTCCGCGATCTCAACCCCGACCTGTTCATCGGCGGCGGGCACTACAACGACGCCGTCCTGTTCGTGAACGCGGCCAAGGAGCTGGGGTTCGTGCCCGACGGCATGCTGATCACCGTCGGTCCGTCCAACCCGAAGCTCATCGACGAGCTCGGCGCCGATGTCGACGGCGTGCTCGGCCCCACTCAGTGGGAACCCACCATGGGCTACGAAGGGCCGTACTTCGGCCGCGCCGCCGACTACGCCGCCTACTACCAGCAGCTGTGGGGCGAACTGCCCGTGTACCAAGCCGCCAGCACCACCGCAGCGGCTCTGGCGCTGCAACTGGCCATCGAATCGGCCGGCTCGCTCGACACCGACGACGTGCGCGACGCCTTGCGGTCGCTGGATGCCGACACGTTCTACGGTCCGATCGGCTTCGACGAGCGGGGTGTCAACACCAAAAAGCCGATGGGCTTGGTGCAGGTGCAGCGCGGGGACATTCATGTGGTCGCGCCCGGTTCCGCAGCACGGACCCAGCTCGAGTACCCGTTGGGCGACGGCAAGGGTGGTGCAGCGGGCGGGTCGACGGCGGTGGGCAAGCTGCCTCAAGCGCTCGTGAACGGCATCGCTCTCGGCGGCATGTATGCGGTGCTGGTGCTGGGGTTCTCGGTGATCTGGGGCGTGATGGGGGTGATCAACTTCGCTCACGGCGAGTTCGTGATGATCGGCGCCTACCTGGCTTGGCTGGCCCAGGATCTGTGGGGCATCGACCCCTTCGTGTCGGTCGCTGCGGTGTTCGTGCTGATGGCAGGTCTGGGCTACCTCACCCAGCGGGGCTTGGTCAATCGGATCATCGACCGGCCCCATCTGGTGTCGCTGCTGGTGATGTTCGGCTTGGCGATCATCTTGCAGAACGTCATGAAGCTCATCTTTGCCGCGGACTTCCGACGCACGAGCACGGCGCTGGACGGCAGCTGGCGGATAGCCGACGGCCTGAGCGTGCCGGTGACGAAGTTCTGGATACTGATCGTCGCGCTCGCGGTGCTGGCTGGGTTGAGCGCGCTGCTGTCGCGCACGAGACTCGGCAAGAGCATCCGGGCAGCAGCTCAGAACCGTGAGGCGGCGCGCATCGTGGGGATCGACGTGGGCAAGGTGTACGTCATCACGTTCGCCCTGTGCATCGGCATCACCGGCGCGGCCGGCGCCTTGGTGAGCCCGGTGCTGGCCATCCAGCCGTTTCAGGGCGCGCCGCTGACGCTCAAGGCATTCGCCATCACCGCGATGGCCGGCCTCGGCTCGATCCGGGGGGCGCTGGGCGGTGCGATGGTCTTGGGGCTGGTCGAAGCGGGGCTTGCGGTGTATGTGGGAGGGGTGGGCACGAATCTGGCGGTCGTGGCCTCGTTCGTGATCCTGGTGGCGGCGCTGGTGCTGCGGCCCCAAGGGCTGTTCGGCGGCCTGCGCCCAGTGGATGCGACGGCGTCATGACGTCTGCGGGCACACCCAGCGGCGCGGCGGGCCGCGCCGCGAGGCGTGGCGGCACTGGGCGGTTCGGGTGGCCGCCCGGCGGCGCGCTGCGGCGAAGGGCGGAGCGCGTGGGTGCCGTGCTGTTGGCGCTGGTGCTGACGTGGCTAGTGCTGCTGCCGCTGTGGCCCGCGACGAGCGACTCGACGCTGTTCACGATGACGCTGATGTTCACGAGCATCGGTGTGGCGATCAACTGGAACCTCACCGGCGGGTTCACCGGCTACATCGACTTCGGGCATGCGGTGTGGTTCGGCATCGGCGCATACACCACGGCGATCATGATGTCGCGCCAGACCAACGGCCTGGGCATCGGATGGCCGCCGATTCCCGCGATCGCGCTCGGCGTCGTGGCGGCGGGCGTGGCGGCGGCGCTCATCGGCCGGGCCACGATGCGGCTGCGCGGCCCGTATTTCTCGGTAGCGATGCTCGCCACGTTCGTCGCGATGCGCGAGATCGTGCGCGTCTGGGGCGGCCTGACCGGAGGAGGCGTGGGGCTGACGCTGCCGCCGTACCTGAACCGCTCGCTCTTCTATTTCATCGAGCTGGTGCTGGTGGTGGCGCTCGGCGTGTTCGTGTGGTGGCTGCGCGGCACCCGGGTGGGGACGGCCCTGGTGGCGATTCGCGAGGACGAGGTGGGGGCGGAGATGCGGGGGATCGCGACGACGCGGCTCAAGGTGGCCGTGTTCAGCTTCGCGGGCGCATCCACCGGCCTGTTCGGAGGGCTGTGGGCGTACCAGAACACGTTCGTGGACCCTGACGTCGCGTTCACCGAGGTGCGCACGCTCGACGCGGTGATGGGCACGATGCTGGGCGGCATCGGCACGGTCGCCGGGCCGATCCTCGGCTCGGTGGTGCTGTATTGGCTGCGAGAGTTCCTCTGGGCGAACCTGCTCGATGTCCACCTCATCGCGCAGGGCGTGCTGCTGATCGTCATTGTGCTGTTCATGCCGCGAGGGCTGGCGGGATGGTTCGACCGGCGAGGCACGTCGATCACCGAGATGTGGTCGGGCTGGCTGCGACGCGGGTCGCTCCCGGTCCGCCCCCGCAGCGATGATCGCCGAGGCGTCGAGAGCACGCCGCGGGAGGACCCATGAGCGCTCTGCTGGAAGCGGCGGGCGTCACCAAGCGTTTCGGCGGCTTGGCAGCCGTCGACAACGTCGACATCGCCGTGGCGCCGGGCGAGATCGTGGGGCTGATCGGCCCGAACGGCAGCGGAAAGACCACCTTGTTCGACTGTCTCAGCTGCGTGCAGCGCGCCGACAGCGGCGACATCCGGTTCGACGGCGCCGACATCGCCCACCGGGCGCCCCACGACGTGGCGCGGCTGGGCATGTCGCGGACCTTCCAGATCATTCGCGTCTACGGCGCGCTCACCGTGCGAGAGAACCTCGAGCTCAGCGCGAGCTGGGCACATGTCGGGCTGCGCCGCATGCTGAGCCGCACCGACGCCGCTGCCCGCCGCCGCGCCGATCAGCTCATCGAGTTCCTGTTGCTGGGGCCGCTGCGAGACGACCGCGCCGACACGCTGTCGGGCGGCCAGCGACGCCTGGCCGAGATCGGCATGGCTCTGATGAGCAAGCCGCGGCTGATCCTGCTCGACGAGGCCACCTCCGGCGTCAATCCGACGCTCATCAACGACATCAAGGACCGGCTGACCGCAGTCAACGCCGACGAGGGCGTCGCGCTGCTGCTTGTGGAGCACAACGTTCAGTTCATCGCCGAGTTGTGCGAACGGGTCGTCGTGCTGGATCAGGGCCGCAAGCTCGCCGAGGGCACTCCTGGCGAGGTCATGAGCAATCCCGACGTCATCGAGGCGTACTTCGGGAGAGATCGATGACCGCCGCCCGCACGCCGGCGCCGCTGCTGGAGGTTTGCGACGTGGCAGCGGGCTACCTGCCGGGCCAGGACATCTTGCGCGGCGTCAGTCTCGACGTGCATGCAGGCGAAGTCGTGTGCGTCATCGGGCCGAACGGAGCGGGCAAGACGACGGTGTTCCGTGCCGTGTACGGGCTGACGCCGGTGCGGTCGGGGCAGGTGATCTGCGCCGGGGTCGACATCACCAACATCGCGCCGCAGGACGCGCTCGGCACTGCCGGCATCGCCATCGTGCCCCAGCTGCGCAGCCTGTTCTCGCAGATGACCGTGTATGAGAACCTCGAGTTGGGCATGTACCTGTCGCGGGACAAAGGCGAGATTCGCGACCGCATCGACTACGTCTTCGGCCTGTTCCCGCGCCTTGCCGAGCGTGCGCGCCAAGAGGCCGGAACGATGTCGGGCGGCGAGCAGCGCATGCTCGAGATCGGCCGCTCGCTCATGTGGTCGCCGGATCTCGTGCTCATGGACGAGCCATCGGCCGGGCTGTCGCCGATCGTCACCCGTCAGATCTTCGAGGTGATCGCCCAGCTCAACAGCGATATCGGCCTCACGGTGCTGATGATCGAGCAGAACGCCCGCCAAGGCCTCCAAGCCAGCCACCGTGGCTATGTGATCGAGCTGGGCGAGATCACCCATTCCGGCGCAGCCGACGACCTGCTCGCCGATGCCGACGTTCGCCGGACGTTCCTCGGCGCCCGCTGAGCCAGCGTGCCCGAGTCTGTCAGACGCTCGGGATTCTGGCAGTCCCAAGTCCGGCAGCAGTCCAGCGAGCAGTTGCCGTCCGCTGTCTTCAGCCGCTTTCCGCAGACCGTCTAGCTCGCAGCGTCCCGGTGAGTGGTGGGGTTTTGGGGTTACGTCACGTCGTCATGCTCGCATCTCATGTCATCTTGCTATGCGGTGGCTGCCAAGTCGAGCACGGTACGTTGGGTTTGCATGGAAGCAGCCGAACTCCTTGCTGTGGAATGATCGGCGACGGCGCAGTTCTGTCGCCGCCGGATCGCTCGGCATCGCGGCCACGGCCGCCACGATTTGGGCGGTGCCGCCGGAGGCCGCGGGCGCTGGTGCTTGCTGTGCATCTGCTGGTGATGGTGCTGCTGGCCGGCGCGTGCGGTTCGACCGAGACTGCGCCTCCTGCGGCATCCGAGGCTGTTGCAGCGACA
This sequence comes from Candidatus Poriferisodalis sp., assembly GCF_965219595.1. Classification (NCBI taxonomy): domain Bacteria; kingdom Bacillati; phylum Actinomycetota; class Acidimicrobiia; order Acidimicrobiales; family Candidatus Poriferisodalaceae; genus Candidatus Poriferisodalis; species Candidatus Poriferisodalis sp. Next base: position 660,669 of record NZ_OZ244781.1, on the reverse strand, counting down.
CCCAGCACCAACGCTCCTGCTGAGGCGCCGGTCTCGACGACCGTCGCGTCCTCGACAAGCGCTGCCGCGGTCACGGACGCCCCCGACGCCGGAGTGTCGCCGGAGGCGCAGACCATCGTTTCTGGGCTCTCGGCTGCGGTCGGCGGGCTGAGCGACGCGAGCCATGACTGCGTGGTTGCCCTTCTGGTGGAGGATCCGTCGCTGGTGGACACATTCCTCGCTGTGGGCGGGCCGGTCGAAGGCCCGGCGATGCTGCAGGTGCTCGCGTGCCTGACGTCGGAGGAGGCCGCCGCGCTCACGCCGCCAGGTGACGGCGCGGCACCGGATCCCGCTGAGGTGGGGTGCTTGATGGAGGCACTCAGCGGCGAGCCGGCCGGTGAGCGGATCCTGGAGGTGCTCACCGGCGCCGATCCCTCCGCAGAAGGCTTGACCGCGGCCGAGAGCGCCATTTTGGGCGAAGCCGTTCAATCGTGTGACATCGAGACCGGCTTCGGCGACCCGGCGGCCGCTGCCGGCTCGATGCCCGATGACGGCGCCAGCGTCGGAGGCGGCTGGGGCCTGTGCACGGCCTGGCTGATCTTGTACCCGGGCGACGTATGCGAAGTCGGCGAACTGACGGTGGCCGTAGAGGGAGACGGCACGGTGCTGCTCGCCGGCAGCATCGACGGCATCGATGTCGACGGCATGCATTTCGACGGCGACATCGTAGACATCCACGGTCTGCTCATGGCCCCCGACGGCACCGCCTGGACGATCAACGGCGTGCCGCAATAGCCCGATAGCTGAAGCTGGCGATGACGACGAGACTTGACCAGTGGGCCGGTCGGAGCCCCGATGGGGTCGCGACTCGCGAGTTCCGCATTTCTCGTGTGGGGAGGCGGGACATCACCGGTGCCTTGTGGACGCCGGACACGCCTTCGGGGGCACGAAGTCTGGTGTGCTTCGGTCACGGTGCTTCTGGCGACCGGTATCAGTTCCCTGCGTCTCGGCTCGCAGCCGATCTGACGGCACAGGGCATCGCGATGCTGAGCGTGGAGGGCCCCGATCATGGCCTGCGGCAGACCGGTGAGGGCGGACGGGCCGGGATGATCGCCGACCTGCTGCGAGAAGACGCCATGTCGGATATGTGTGACGACTGGAACGAGGCGGTCGAGCTGGTATGCGCCCGCAACGCACTCGATCCCGCCCGGATCGGCTATTTCGGGCTCTCGATGGGCTCGGCTTATGGCATCGGGTTCCTCGCCCAGCGAAGCCGTGTCGCGGTGGCGGTGCTCGGCCTGTGGGCCGATGTCGAGGCCATCCCTCACAACGAGACGGTGCTTGCCTGCGCACGCGCCCTCACCGCGCCGACGCTGTTCCTGACCCAGCTCGACGACGAGTTCCTCCCGGTCGACGGATCGGTCTCGCTGTTCTCTGCGATCGGCTCGGCCGACAAGCGCCTTCACCTCAATCCCGGCGTGCATGCGGAGATTCCGCTGGACGAGGTGGACTTTGCCGCGCAGTTTCTGATCGAGCACATGACCGGGCCGACGGACGGCTCGCCTGATCGTGAGATGGGCCAGATCGTCGACGCAGAACCGGCGCCCTAGCGCCCCGCACCAATGGGCCTGTGTGCTCTTGAGACCCCAACCGCGCTGCCATACTTGGCGCCGTCGCCGCTTGTCGCTGCCGGCGAGCCGGCTCGCCGTTGGGAGGCACCATGCTCGGAGTGACCGTTCTCGGGACCGGGTCGCCGATGGTGAGCGCCACCCGGGCCGGGCCGGCAGCGCTGATCACCTACCAACGCCGTCCGGATTCTCCGGCGCACCACTACTTGGTGGATGCGGGGCGGTGGGTGTCGCTGCGGCTCGAGCAGGCGGGGATCCCGTGGCCTCATCTCGACGCGGTGCTGTTCACCCACCATCACATGGATCACAACGTCGGCTGGTCCGATCTGCTGATGTCGGGGTGGCAGATGGGCCGCGCCAAGCCATGGCGCGTCTTCGGCCCGCCGTTCACCAGCACGTTCTGTGCAGCGACGCACGACGCGTTCAGCTACGACCGCCAGCATCGGCCGGTGCTCCAGTCCGACGAAGGCGGCCGCCAGGACGTCACTGAGATCACCGGCGCTGGGCCGGTGTTCGACGAGGACGGTCTGCGCGTGACCGCAGCAGTCGTCCCTCATGGCGACTGTGTCCCCTCGTTCGCGTTCCGGTTCGATGCGCCTGACCGCTCGATCGTGATCTCTGGCGATTGCTCGCCCAGCGAGGCCCTTGTCGAGCTCGCGGCAGGCGCTGATGTGCTGGTGCACGAGATCGAGCACCGAGCCTCCACACGTGCCCAGCTCGAGGCCTTCGGCCTGCCGGAGGCCGACCAGGAACGAGTCTTCGCTGTCATGGCCGAGTGGCACACCGACGAGACCCAACTCGGCGCTATCGCCCAGGCCGCCGGAGTGGGCAAGCTCATGCTCACCCACTACATCCCCGACGCCTTCGACCCCGCCGCACTGGCCGCCGCCATCTCATCGACCTACACCGGCGATCTCGTCCTCTCCGACGACCTCACCGTCGGCTAGCCGAGCGAGTCTCCCTCGGCGGCGCGTTGTGCGAACACGTTGGGGTTGCTGGCCCAGTCCTCGAAGCCGATGCTGCCGTCGTCGGTGAGATAACCCAGCGCCAGGTTGATGCGGTCGGCGAGATCGGTGTCGTCGGCGGCGACGGTGCATCCGCCGGTCTCGATGTGCCGGTCGACCACGCTGACAACGAACTCGTCTCCGTAGGCGGCCGCGGTGGCAGCGGTCTCGACGATGCCTTGCGCGATGGCGTCGACGGTGCCGTTGCGCAGCGCCTCGAGCTGGGTTTCGGATGAGTCCTCGGTGCGAAGATCGGCTTCTGGGAGCCGGTCGAGGTTGACGACCTTGGGTTTGGCCGGGTCGGCGGGTATCAGCCGCAGCCTGCTCGCCAGTTCGTCCGACGAACCGCCTGGGCTGATCCACAGATCGTTGCCGGCTGTGGCCTCCACCACCGGCTCTGCTCCGCTGCCGTCAGCCGCGTCGATGACGACGCGTGTGCCGTCGGCCAGCCTGCCGTCTTGATCCGCCACGCCGATGAGCTGCAGCAGCCGCGACTCGCCTGTCGTAGCGGTCTGCACCCCCACCCGGTCGCTGCCGTCGAGCGCGGAATAGGACGACAGCCGGTCAGCGTCGCCAGCGCGCACCAGCAGCGACTGGCGGAACTCGATGTGGCCGTCGGTGAACCGAACGGCCTGCCCGTCGGGGCCGCGGGTGCGGTCGGCGGCAATGGTGATGCCGCCGCATGCCATGTCAATGCCCTCGGCGGTGGGCAGCAGCCAGATGCCGTCCCACGCGTCCACGCCGTGACGCTCGAACGTCATGTCGATCCCCGGCATCGCTTCCACAGCGCTCAGCAGGTCGGCTTCGTAGCCGACATGAGTGTCGAAGCCCGCAGTGCCCGGTCGCGAGTCCAGCGAACTGCTGACCGGTGCGTAGTGCGCATAGAACGCGAGACGCACGATGCGCGGGCTCGACCCCGACGAAGCTGCCTCTGCGCCTCCGTCCGATTCTGTCGAAGTACAGCCGACAGCCAGCAGCACGACACTCATCACCGCAATCGCAATCCGCACGTACCGCCCACGCGTCGTGCTGCCGACACCGGCGGTCGCACGACGCATCACCGGCGGGACCGCATTTCGGCTCGGTTTGATCGAGGTGAGACGGGAGGCACAGCATCGAAGCATGTCGGTGAAACTCACTTGTAGAACTGGATGTGGAACACAGCGTCGTCGGCTGGCTCGATGTGGTGTCGCACTCTCGGCGGAATGGCGACGGTGCCGCCGGCTTGCACGGTGACGCTGCGTGCAGATTCGTCAGCGAAGAGCACTGATCCCTTCTCGACGACCAACTCGGCCCATACCGCAGTGAGGTGATCGCGGCCAAGTGCGGGCGGCATGGAGGCAGCCATAAAGCTGGGGGTTCGCCGTACCGGCACGGCCGTCGGCGGCACTTCCGCGTCGTGTCCGTCCCGGCCCTGCCCGTCCACTGCATCATGTTCTCACCTGCGCGCTTCGCGATGTGCGCAGTCGTGCGTCACGCTCGGTCCGGGGCGAGGCCTCGCCAGGGCGTCGGTGCTTGTGGCGAATCGTCGGCGACAGCAGGATTCCGGCTCTGCAAGTGAGCGAGTGACGCTCGCCGGTTCAAGAAGGGCGAGAGCTAACTCAGGCGCTCGAGTCCGCCGATGGCATCGAAGCCTTGATCGAAGCTGAATATGCGAGTCACAGCTGCGCTGCCCATCACCGCCGCGTGCAACGCATCTCGGGCTGACAGGCTGCTGACGTTCTCCAGCAGTGTCCGAGCGGCACGAATCTCGGCCACGCCGAATGCGAGGACATCGTCGACCAAGGCATCGAGGCTTGCGAAGGCCGGGTCGATTGCGTCGAGCCGACCGAGAGCGACATAGCGGTGGAGAATCTCTTGGTAAACCTCGACGTCAGTGACGAACATCTCGCCGGCTTGCGTCAGGCGAGTCAGCACAGCGACCGTTCGATCCTTGTTCGGGTGTGCAGCGCCGACGAGGTACATCGGCACGTTGGAGTCGACGAAAATCATTGCCGCAGATCACGAGGCCAATCGGCCGGCTTCGATGTCTCGGAGCATCCCGTCGATGTCGGCTGTCGGGAATTCGTGTTGTGATGCTTCTGCGATTGCCTGAAGCCTCGCCACAGACGGTTCGGGCAAGCGGCTCGAGTCGCGCAGCGCTTGGCGCATCGCCTGCCGGACCCACTCAGCGACCGTCAGGCGACATGTCCGCGCCGCTCCCTGGATCTCCGTGTATTCGTCCTCATGCACCAAGACTTGAAGTCGTTTCGACACATGGCTTAGCCTATCTGACTGCAAGAGATATCAAAACTGACTCATGCTCTCGCAACTGGCAGGGATGAACACAGTCAAGGGAGCCACTCGGCACGACGGACTGCCTTCCATCGAGCGGCCTATCTACTGTGAGGAAAGAGTCGCTACCCACCAGGGCTGTTCGACTTCGTGCTGGGCGTGCATCGCTGGGGTCTGCGAGTCGGCGCCTACATGTGGCTCCTCATCACCGACCGCTACCCGCCGTTCTCTCTGCGCTGACGCCGCCGACGCCGTCTTTCACGTTCAGTTCTGCAATTGAACAGCGCCGCAGCAGTCTGCGCTGGCCATTGACGCGACGCTGATCGCTTCTGTGCGCGATCTGGTCGCCCAGACCCACCGCGGCACCCCGACCTCGGCAGGCAGGTCACTGTTCTCGGTCAGCAGACTGCCAGCACTTCTAGACGGCTAATTCAAAATTAAATTTTGAAATAGCCCGCAGTCGCGTAGTCTGGCATTCGTGCCGATCGAGCGCGATCTCGCCCCCAAGCTCCGGGCGGCGGCCGAGCAGTGGCCTGCGGTGACGCTGACCGGACCCCGTCAGAGCGGCAAGACGACACTCTGTGCGGCGGTCTTCGGTGACCGTCCGCAGGTGTCTCTGGAAGATCCCGACACGCGCGCATTCGCCGATGAGGATCCGCGCGGCTTCTTGGCCCAGTTCGACGACGGGGCAGTCATCGACGAGGTGCAACGCGTTCCCGACCTGCCGTCGTACCTGCAGGGGATCATCGACGCTGACCCGGTTCCCGGCCGCTGGATACTGACCGGCTCGCACAATCTCGCGCTGGTGCAGTCAGTGAGCCAATCGCTGGCCGGGCGTACCGCTGTGCTGCACTTGCTGCCGCTGGCTCGCAGCGAGGCGATCCGCTTCGACAGCTTCCCGCACAGCCTTGATGAAGCCCTGATCGTCGGCGGCTTCCCGCCTATCTTCGACCGCGGCTTCGAGGCCTCTGATTGGCTCGCCTCCTACGTCGCCACGTACCTCGAACGCGATGCCCGAACCATCACCAACGTCGGCGACCTGAACACGTTCAACCGCTTCGTGCAGCTCTGTGCAGGCCGCAGCGGGCAACTGCTGAACTACTCAGCGCTGGCCGGCGACTGTGGCATATCGCAGCCGACGGCCAAAGCTTGGCTGAGCGTGTTGGAGGCGCTGTTCGTCGTGTTCCGCCTGGACGCGTTCGCCGCCAATACACGCAAGCGCTTGGTACGCATGCCCAAGCTGCACTTCTACGACAGCGGGCTGGCCTGCTGGCTGCTGGGCATACGCACGCCCGAGCAGCTGCATTCCCATCCGCTGCGCGGTGCGATGTACGAGACGTGGGTGGCCTCGGAGATCGTCAAGCATCGTGCCAATCGAGGCGTCCGCGGCGGTGTCACGCACTACCGGGACCGCAGCGGCACCGAGGTCGATCTCGTGGTGGAAAACGCCGACGAGCCGCAAGCGGGCATCTCCCTCGTCGAAGCCCGTGCCACTGCCACGCCAAGCGGGCGCCTGCTCGACGGTCCACGTCGCGTCCGGGCACATCTGACGGACGAGCACCCAAGAGCGTCCGCCGTCGCCGTCGCCGTCTACGGCGGTACCGAAACCCAGCACCGCAGCGACGGATCACTGGTCGCCTGGCACGAACTCCACCACAGCACCCTCGGCACGGCCCCATAGCGCGCTCATCACAACCGTCAAGCAAACGGCCACGGGAGACAGTCATGGGAGTCGCATCCGGAATCTTCGCCCTAGAGGGAGACCCTGAACTGAGTCTGAATGCCCGCTACTCGGTACGGCCCATCCTGCAGTTTCTCAGGGACCTCAACGGGACGGACTTCATCTTCCGAGACATCGGCACTGCCGACGAACTCAGGCACTACCTCCGGCAGTGGACACTGGCCAAGAACAGCAAGTACAACATCGGGTACTTCAGCTTTCATGGCTCGCCCGGCGAGCTCTGCTTCCCGGACGGGCGCAAGCGGCCCCTCACGCTGGAAGAACTAGGAGGCTGGCTCGAAGGTCGGGCCGCGGGCCGGATCATTCACTTCTGCGCATGTTCTGTCGTTCGACTCGGCAGCACCCGGCTTCAGGAATTCCGCCAACAGACTGGCGCGAGTGCAGTCATGGGGTACCGCACCGATGTGGATTGGGCCGAGTCCATGGCATTCGAAACGCTGGTGTTCAACGCCCTGCATCACTACACGAGACTTGGTGACGCCGCGAACTACCTCGACAGAGTCGCTGGCAAACTTCGAGAGCACCTCGGGTTCGAGATCATCCGCTGATCCGCGGGCCGCTCGGCGGGCGATGGCGCGGGCGCGACGGTCGGCGCATTCGCGGGCGACCGCGGTTTCGAGAGCGCCACTGTCCAGGATGTGGCTTCCTGCGGATCGCCTCCGCGGCCATGCGAGGCTGAAAAGATGGCCGGATGACGTCATCACCCACGCAACAGCACCAGAATCTCCTCGCCCCTGCCGACATCGCCGACAGCGAGGCGGAGGCGGCACTGCGGCGCATCGAGGCAGACGACCCCGATGTCGGCGCTCGCGCACGCGAGGTCTATGAGGTGCTCACATGGGGTGAGGGACCCGGCGTGCTGAGGCAGGCTCGCGTGCAGTCGTGGCTGTGGTATGAGCTGCCTTGCAAGTACGTCAGCGACGAGGCTGGCTACATGGGTCGCCTGGCGGATGTCGCCGCCAGGCTGCTCGACGAGCTCGGCCTGCATGGCTACGCCGCGATCTGTCGAAGCGAAACCACCGCGACCGTGCACGCGGCATTCGGCGAGCGCGACAGCGAAGGTTTCGCGGCGCTGCGCACGGCAATGCGCGACTCGGGCATCTCGCCGCCTGATCTCGACGATTTCGAATGGAACAGGTTCATGGGCTTCGACGAGGCAGACGCGTATGCCGCCGCGCAAGACGCGCTCGAAGCAGCGATCGCCGCCGGCGAGTTGACGGTCGGAGCGCGGGGCTGGCGGGCGGAGCAGAAAAGGATAGTGGCGACGGCACTCGACGCTGACCACGATGCACAGCCGGGCCAGTCATGGCGCACGGCGCTGGTCACTGAACGGCTCGCCCGCTGGGTCAGCCAGGGCGACACCCTGAGCGAATCTGTGGGAGCTGCGCGGGCACAGGCCGCGAACCGGCTGCTGCATCCGATCGAACCGCCGTCCGAAGTCGCCGAGGCTCTGCATCTGCCGATGTGGCTGCTGACGCGATTCGGCGACGAACAGCCGCTAACCCAGGCGGGAAACCTTCGAGTGGCGTTCATCCGCACGGTGCATCAGGACTGCCCGTGGCGGGTGCTCGCGCCGCCGCCTCCCTACGAGCAGCGCCACGTCGAGGCTGACGACGTGATCCTGTCGGCGCTGCGCCACTGGTTGCAGCGGGCCAATGCGCTGCGCAAGCGCCACAACAGGTTGCACCGCACCCAGGCAGGCACGAAGATGGCACACGACCCGTCGCTGGCGTGGCAGCGGCTGACGCAGCATCTGTTCCCGACCGGCTGGGACGGTTTCGTCGTCGAGAATGCAGCGCTGGCGCTCCTATGCAGCGGCGGTGAGATGGCCGACAGGGATCTCGACGCCCAAGTCAGCGTGATGGCGACCGAATGCGGCTGGCGCTCGTGGAACGACGGCGAGCAACGCACGCCATCGGCGCACGAAGCGTCGTGGGCGTTTTCCGAAACGCTGCACCTGTGGACAGCTTGTGGATTGCTCAGTTCGGCAGGCACACGGCCAGATGAGCGACAGTCGCTGACTGAGGCGGGCACAGCAGCCGTGCTCACCCGCCTTCGCCACACCGCTGCGGGAGCGGGTGACCGGCCATGGTGAACGGTGCTGCTCGTCGGAGTCGGCGTCTGGCGTTAGGCGTCTGATTTCGCAGCGATGTGCAGTGCGTGCCGCGACAGCAGCAGCGTGGCTTGCGGTTCGCGGCTGCTCGTGCCCGTGCGTCCGAGGCCGCCGGTGTGTCCTCGCAGCGTCGGACTGTCACCCTCCTAGCCCGGCTGGCCTTGAAGCTCGACCGGCGGCGCATCGGGACGAGGCTGAATGTCGAGATGCGTCTCGATGCGGGCGAGCCGGTCGGTGTGATCCAGCAAAATCGCGCTGACTTCCCGGAACTGCGCGTCCATGTCCGCACGCAGCGAGGCACCCTGCGTGTTCATGTCGGCACGCAGGGATCCGATCTGGGTGTCCATGTGGCTGCGCAGCGCGCTGATGTCACCACGCAGCCCGTCGCGGCTTTAGAACATGAGCTCGAACAGCCCCGCCACCAACGCGGCAGTGATCGCCGTCGGGCAGCAGGGCAAGCGGAGGTGCTGTGATCCTCTACTCAGGGGAAAGCGTCGCTACTCAGGTTAGACATCATCTCGGGAATTGTGCTAGGTTGCGGCGTGGTTCGGGCACGTTCGAAGGCGGATGCTGCGAGGCGTTACGGTTCGCATGAATCCATCAGCCATGCCGACAGGGGGAGCAATGGCCACAGATCTTGAGATGTTCGTCAACGCCGACGGCCGCGAGGAACAGATTGCCGAAGTCGAGCGCCGGATAGAGGCCGACGGCATCGGTTACCTCTACTGCCAGTTCGTGTCCGTCACCGGCCGGATCATGGGCAAGGGCATCCCCGCGAAGCACTTCGGGATGATCGCCCGCAAGGGCTTTCAGCTCGTCTACGGCTCCACCGCCAACCTCTTCATCGATCGTCATGGCAACTACATCGGCTACGGCCCCGAAGCCCGCGAGCTCGTGGGCATCGGCGAGCCCGAGACGTTCATGCCGCTGCCGTGGGATCCCCGCACGGCACGGGTCTGGTGCACCCTGTTCCGGGGCCGCGAAGAAGAGGTCGGCGGCGGTGCCTTCCTCACGTCGGACTGCCGGGGCAATCTGCGGCGGCTGCACGCCGATTTCGAGGCCAAGCACGGGCTGCACCTGCGGGCCGGCTGCGAGCCGGAGATGATGTGGCTCAAGGCCGATGCAGACGGCAAGCCCACCGTGGAGGGCATGACCAAGCCGAACTGCTACCACATCGACCAGTTCGCCGAGCTGCAGCCCATCATCCACAAGGTGATCGAGTACTGCGAGGCCATGGGGCTCGACATGATCCAGGGCGACCATGAGGACGCTCCCGGCCAGCTCGAGCTGAACTTCAACTTCGACCGGGCCGAGCTCACCGCGGACCGCCTCACCACCTACCGGCAGGTGTGCAAGCAGGTCGGGCGTGAGATGGGCGCCTTCCCGTGCTTCATGCCCAAGCCGTTCATGGGCGTGTCAGCCAACGGCTGCCACCACAACATCTCGTTGTGGGACTCCGAGGGCAACAACAAGTTCATGCCCGAAGGCGACAATCCGCAGCTCCCCGGGCCTGTCGGCATGAAGGCCATCGGCGGCATTCTCGAGCATGTCCGGGCGCTGACGTGCCTGTCCTCGCCGACGGTCAACTCCTACCGCCGTCTGTGGGACACAGGCTTCTGGGCGCCGGTCTTCGCGGACTGGGGCTTCCAGAACCGCACCACCGCCCTGCGGGTGAGCGCGCCTGGCCGTTTCGAGTACCGCTCGGCGGACAGCTCGGTCAACCCCCACCTGTCGTTTGCCGGGCTGCTCATGGCGATGGACGACGGCCTCGACCGCAGCCTCGACCCGGGCGAGCCCGAAGAGCGCAACATCTACGAGGCCATGGAGGCCGGCAAGGACGTGCAGAAGATCCCGCTCACGCTGGGCGAGGCCCTCGAGGCGCTGCGCAACGACGAGTGCGTGATGCGGTCGCTGCCCGGCGAGATGTCCAAGGTGTTCTTCCACTACAAGACCGACGAGTGGGAGCGCTTCCTGCACACCGTTTCGGACTGGGACGTGGAGGAATACCTCGACGTCCTGCCGTGAGAGAGGCCGACAGCCGTCCGGCCGGTTCGCCGAGGCGGCCCGGCACACAACCTGAAAGACCAACAGCACCCACGAAGGGGGGAGCACCATGTGCGGCATAGCCGGAGTGATCCACCGCGACGGAACCGCCGACATCGGAGCAGAGCTCACGGCGATGCTCCAATCGATGAAGCACCGGGGGCCCGATTCCACCGGCTACGCGGTGTACGGGCCGGCCGACGACCTGGTCGTGATCCGGTTCGTGCTGGCCGAGCCCAACAAGAGCACGGGCATCGGGATGGCGGAGCGCCTCGAGCGCAACCGGGCCGAGGTGGAGAGCCGCTTGGCCAAGATCGGCGCCGAGGTGGCCACGGTCACCAGCGAGACCGGGTACGCCTTCCGGGCCACCATCCGCTACGGCGGCGACCTCAAGGCCCTGGCCGACTACCTCGAAGACGTTCCCGGCTGCGAGGTGCTGTCGCTGGGCAGCTCGCTGGAGATCATCAAGGACTTGGGCGACGCTTCCACCGTGAGCGACCTGTACAACCTGGGCTCGTTCCAGGGCACACACGGTATCGGCCATGTGCGCATGGCCACCGAGTCCGAGGTGGATCTCGCCAGCGCCCACCCCTACTGGGCCTACCCCTTCGCTGACGTGGCGGTGGTGCACAACGGCCAGCTCACCAACTACCACCAGTGGCGCCGCCGCCTCGAGCAGCACGGCCACCGGTTCCAGAGCGAGTGCGATTCAGAGATCATCGCTGTGTACCTCGCCGAGTACATGAGCCGTGGCCTGACGCTCGAAACGTCGATGAAGCACAGCCTCGATGATCTCGACGGCGTGTTCACCTACGTCTGCGTCACCGGCAACCAGCTGGGCGTTGCCAAGGACGAGATGGCGGCCAAGCCGCTGGTGCTGTTCGAGTCGGAGCCGCTCGTGGCGGTCGCGACTGAGGAAGTGGCCATCCGGTCATTGGTGAAGCGAGAGGTCGAGACCCGCGATCCCTACGAGCGGGAGGTGCTGGTGTGGCAGGTGTAGGTTCCCGCAGCGGCGTCTCCTACGACGCCCGAGGTCTGGTCGAGCCCACTGCCGACATGCCCGACAACATCGAAGTCGAGGGCGGCCGGGCACGCTTCGATGCGGCCGATCTGACCATCCGCCAGATCAACATGGCGCTGCGCAAGCTCATCTACGACGACGGCATCACCGACGTCACGATCCTGAATCCGGCCTCGAAGCACTCGCTGGCGGTCGGCATCTTGAAGCGCTGCCGCATCCACTTCGAAGGCAGCCCGGGCTGGTTCGCCTGCGGGCTCATCGACGGACCCGAGGTGACGATCAACGGCCGTGTCGGCTGGTCGGTGGCCGAGAACATGATGTCGGGCGTGGTCACCATCGAACGAAGCGCCGGATCGCTGACCGGTGCCGCCATTCGCGGCGGCGACCTGATCGTGAAGGGCGATGTGGGCGCCCGCACCGGCATCGACCAGAAGGGCGGCACGATCATCGTGCTCGGCGACGTCGGCATCAATACCGGCTTCATGATGCAGCGGGGCCGGCAGATCATCTGCGGCAACGCCGGCATGAACCTGGGCGACTCGATGTACGACGGCGAGATCTACGTGGCCGGCACGGTGGCCTCGCTGGGTGTCGACTGTGTTCCTGGTGAGTGGAACGATGCCGACAGCGAGCTGATCGAGCGCAAGTTCCGTATCCACGGGCTCGGCGACCCGCCCGAATTCCAGAAATTCGTCTGCGGCAAGGTGCTGCACAACTACGACCAGCTTGAGCCGTCCGAGCGCAAGCTCGTGATCCACTAGAGGCAGGGGGAAGAACAGTCATGGCTGACGAAAACGAGGTGAATGCGAGCACCGACGTGCTCGGCAAGAGCCGGATCTTCACCCGCGAGGTCATCAACGACATCCACGTGAAGTCCGAGCTGGGCCGCTACCGGATGCGGGGATTCTCGATCTTCAAGAAGATCCCCCACTGGGACGAGCTGGTGTTCCTGCCGGGCACCCTCACCCGGTTCGTGATCGAGGGCTACCGGGAGAAGTGCGAGACCAAGACGGTCATCGGCTCACGCTTCGCCGAGAAGCCGCTCGAGCTCGACATCCCGGTGTACATCACCGGCATGAGCTTCGGCGCGCTGTCGCTGGAGGCCAAGATGGCGCTGGCCAAGGGCGCCTCTATGGCCGGCACGGCCACCTGCTCGGGCGAGGGCGGCATGATCCCGCCCGAGCGTGATCTGTCGACCAAGTGGTACTACCAGATCATCCAGAGCCGCTACGGCTTCAACCCCCACCACCTGATGCTGGCCGACGCCGTGGAGTTCTTCATCGGCCAGGGCTGCAAGGTGGGCCTCGGCGGCCACTTGATGGGTCAGAAGGTCACCGAGCAGGTGGCCGAGATGCGGTCGCTGCCCGCAGGCATCGACCAGCGCTCACCGGCCCGCCATCCGGACTGGCTCGGTCCCGACGACCTGTCGCTGAAGATCCAAGAGGTGCGCGAGGCCACCGACTACCAGATCCCGATCCAGCTCAAGCTGGGATCGGCCCGGGTGTACGACGACGTGCGCATGGCCGCCAAGTGCGGCCCCGACGTCATCTACCTCGACGGAGCCGAAGGCGGCACCGGTGCGGGGCCGCACCTGGCCACTGAGGAGACCGGCATCCCGCTGATGGCTGCCATCCCCGAGGCCCGCCGGGCGCTGGAGGATGTCGGCTTGGCTGACGACATCGACCTGGTGGTTGCGGGCGGCATCCGCAACGGCGGCGATGTGGCCAAGTGCCTGGCGCTGGGCGCGAACGCGGTTGCGCTCGGCACCGCAGCGCTGATGGCGCTCAACTGCAACAAGGAGATCCCCGGCGTCACCGATTATGAGGGCACCATCGGCGTACCGGCGGGCGAGTGTTACCACTGCCACACCGGCCGTTGCCCCGTGGGTGTGGCCACCCAAGACGTGGAGCTGCGCAAGCGTCTCGACGTCGACGAGGCGGCGCTGCGGGTCTACAACTTCCTGATCACCCTGACCATGGAAGTGCAGATGCTGGCCCGGGCCTGCGGCAAGACCGACATCCACTCACTCGAGCCCGAGGACCTCGCAGCGCTGACGCACGAGGCGGCCGCCATGGCCAAGGTGCCGATCGCCGGCACCAACTACATCCCGGGCGTCACCGAGGAGCGGACCCTGGCGGAGATCCGTGACCTCTTCGACAAGCACGTAATCGACGGAGGGCTGTAGGCATGGCGAACTCAGCAAGCACAGGCGAGAGCACCCGCGAGACTCGCACGGTTGCCATCGACGCGGAGGTGCTGGCAGGCAAGCGGTTCCGGTACCAGGAGGACATGTCGCTGGTGGAGGACATCGACCTGCTAGCGCTCACGCCGGGTCCCGACATCAACTGGCTCGAGGACATCACGCTGCTGGAGGAAGACGGTGTCCCCGCCGTGTTCGACCGCTACTCCAACTCGTTCCTGAAGATCTACTTCGACATCCCCGAGGGCCGTGAAGACGAGATCGCCCGCAAGGTGCTGATGAAGCACCTCACCGAGGGCAACAGCTACGGCATCACGCTGAAAGACATCCACTGCAAGTTCCCGCAGGTGGAGCTGGGACCGTGGGTGGAGAACTCCCGCATCGTCGGCACCGAATGGCGCCCGCCGGTGCTGGAGGGCTGGGAAGCCCCCACAGCTCACTGAGGAAGGTTCTGGTACATGGCACTACCGAGCGGCGCTCGTTACGTCATCATCGGCTCGGGCATCCACGGCCTGTCCACGGCGTGGAACCTGGCCCGCGATCTGCGGTCGTCGGGTCGGGGCTCGGGCGCCGACATCGTGGTGATCGACAAGTCGGGAGTGGGTGCGGGCGCCTCGGGCATTGCCTGCGGCGTCATCCGCAACAACTACTTCCAGCCGGCCATGCGGGAGCTGATGGCGCACTCGGTGGACGTGTGGGACAGCGATCCCGAAGCGTTCTCGTATCACCCCGTGGGCTACATGCAGATCAGCCACGAGGCGATGCGCGCCGATGTGGCGTCGATCCATGCCCAGCAGCAGGCCATCGGCTACTCGTCCACGTTCGTCGAAGGCGCCGCTGCCTCTGACAGCTACATGAAGGGCATCTTCGACGACTGGCAGGCCCAGGGCATCACCAGCGTGCTGCACGAGCACCGCGGCGGGTATGCCAACAACATGGCCTCGCTGAAAGGTCTGCTGGGCAAGGCTGAAGCCGAAGAGGTCAACGTGGTCGGCGGCGTGACCGTCACCGGGTTCGACCGGGACGCATCGGGGGCAGTCACCACGGTGCTCACCGATCAGGGCCCGGTGCGCTGTGAGCACGTGGTGGTGGCCGTGGGGCCGTGGGTGCAGAAGATCTGGGCGATGCTCAACCTGCCCACCACCACCGACATCGCGGGCAGCGACGGTGAGCTGCACAACGTGCCCACGTGGACCTACATGTGCCTGCAGGAGGGCACGCTGACGGTCGATCCCGGCTACCTCACCGACAACGAGGGCAACATGCCGCCGGTGGTGCACGTCGACACCGACGCCCCGCTGTACGACACCGACGGCCTGGTCACCGAAGGCCCGTGGGGCATCTACTACAAGCCCGACTTCAACTTCGGCGGTGTGCAGGGCGGCTACATGCCCTACGTGGTCGACAAGCCGTCCGACCAAGTGGCGGTCGACCCCTACGGGCCTGACTCGCCCGACTTCGTGGTGGGCGGCGACTTCTACCGCACCTGGACAGCGGCGCTGGCGCACTGCCACAAGCGTTTCGAGGGCAAGAACCACCTCATCAGCGACGAGCCCTCAGGCGGCATCGGCAGCTTCTCGCCCGACAACTTCCCGGTGTTCGACACCTTCTGCGACAACGCCTTCTTCATCGCCGATTCGAATCACGGCTACAAGATGATCGGCGTGGGCGCACTGGTTGCCAAGGAGCTGCTCGGCGAGCCTCAGGCGCTGCTGGAGCCGTTTCGCTACTCGCGCTACGCCGAAGGCCGGCTCCACCCGGTGAGCAACTCGCCTTACCCCTGGAGCTAACTGTTCTCTGCGAGCGCCGAGGCTTCGCCGGCGCTCGCCCCAGAAGGCTGTTAGGCGCGGGCGCTGGGGCCGTAGGACAGGTGCATCAAGTCGCCCTCGGCGAAGCGTGAGGGTCGCAGCGCGCTGATGTCGATGGGGGGCGCGTCGCCGACCTGATCGACGCCGAGTACGCGTGCGGCCACGATCTCGCCGAGGGCCGGCGACAGCTTGAGCCCGTGGCCCGAGAGTCCGACGGCGAGGTACAGGCCTTCCACCGGGGCTATCTCCGAGGCCCAGCCCAGGATGGGGTGGTAGTCGGGCGCGACGTCGTAGGCCCCGGCCGTGGTGCTCACGGTGGATGCGATGGTCAGGCTCGGGAGCCGTTCGGAAATGGCGGCCCGCAGTCGCACGTCGTGAGCTGCGTGGTCAGCTCCGGATGCATCAGCGAGCGGATCGTCGACTACAGGCATCTGCCGCGGGTAGGCCACCGCCACGATGTGACGACCCATGTCAGGTCGGATTACGAGGTTGGAGTTGCCATCGGTGATGCAGGTTCCCAGTGCCCGTGCCCCGGCGTGCTGTTCGAGCACTGCCATTTCCAGCCGTCGCCGCTCGATGGGCACCTCCACACCCAGCGGATCCAGCAGGTCGCGTGCCCATGCCCCGGTAGCGGCAACGACAGTTGGGGCGCGGATCTCGCCGCCGGCGGTGTTCACGCCGGAGACTGCCCCGCCCGAGGTCATGACCTCCTCGACGTTGACCGGGGCGAGCACATGGGCCCCTGCGGCGCTCGCTGCGGTGAGCCAGCTCAGCACCATCTTCGTGACGTCGATGTAGCCGCCCTCGGGCTCGTAGGCACCGCCGGCGAGGCCGTCGGCATTCACCAGCGGCTCGATCTCGGTGATCTGGCTGCCCACCACGAAGCTGGTGTCCACGCCGAGGCTGCGGCCGAGCTCGATGTTGTGGCGCAGGCCGTCGAGCTGGTCCTCAACGACAAGCAGCATGTAGCCGAAGCGCGAGTAGCCGGGATCGCCGAAGCCCACCACCGAATCCCAGTTCTGGATGCAGTGGAAGCCGCGCTGCGCGATCCGCACCATCAGCTCATTGGAGTAGTGCTGGCGGATCTGGCCGAAGGTACGGCCCGAGATGCCGCCCACCGGCGCCCGGGCATCGATGATGACCACGCGCAGGTCCGAGTGCTGGGCGAGCTGGTAGCCGATGCTGGCACCGGTTACCCCGGCGCCGATGACAATGACGTCGGCTTCGCTGGGCAACGCGGCCATGACGTGCGCCCGGGCTGGGGCTGCGGCCGATCAGCTGGACTCGGCCAGGTACGACGCCAGCGAGTCGTCGAGCGCCTCTTCCCACGACGTGTGATGCACCGGCGCCATCGTGCCGGTCACCGGCGAGGTGTGGCCGTGGTCGCGGTAGCCGATGATCGACGCCTTCTTGTGCTTCTTCCAGTCCTTGAACATCTTGTTGATGAGCTGCGTGTTCGGGTCACCGCAGTCGGTCTGGTCGAGCAGGTCCTGGGTGTAATCGCCCTGGAAGTCGATGGCCTCGTAGTCGTCGGCCACGGCATCCTCGGCGGCCTGGAAGTCGTCGATCCAGCGAGCTTGCTCATCGGCGCTCGGCAGCTCGATGCGACCCAGGATCACGTCACGGGCGTACCAGGCCTGGGCGTCGAACATGTTGAACGTGTACCACTGGTCCTGCATCCCCAGGTAGAGGACGCGGTTCTCGGGCTGGAACACCACGCCCCGGTAGAGCATCGAGCTGGCGAGCCGGTTGGCGGTCACCAGCCGCAGCTCGTCGTCCATGAACGGGAAGTGGTGGAGATAGCCAGTGCACGAGACGATGGCGTCCACTTCGGCGGTGGTGCCGTCGGTGAAGTGCACCGTGCGGCCGTCCACGTGGGTGAGGATCGGCTTCTCATTGATGCCCTCGGGCCAGTCGAAGCCCATCGGCCCGCTGCGTGACGAGCAGATGACCTCCGATGCCCCGTACTTCCACAGCTGCGACGCAATGTCCTCGGCCGAGTAGCTCGACCCAATGACCATCACCACATCGCCCTCGAACTGCACGGCGTCACGGAAGTCATGGGCGTGTATGAGCGTGCCGCCGAACGTTTCATAGCCGGGGTAGTGAGGCATGTTGGGGGTGGAGAAGTGCCCAGTCGACACCACCACCCAGTCGAAGTCCTCGCTGGTGGTGGCGTCGGTGGCGTGATTGTGGGTGGTCACCGTGAAGCCGTCGCCGGAAGCCGAACGGCTCACGCCCCGCACGGCGTGGTTGAACCGGATCTTGTCGCGGATGCCGCTGCGGTTGGCCCGGCCCACGATGTAGTCGTAGAGCACCTCCCGGGGCGGGAATGACGCCACCGGCTTGCCGAAGTGCTCTTCGAAGCCGTAGTCGGCGAACTCCAGGCACTCCTTGGGGCCGTTGGACCACAGGTAGCGGTACATGGAGCCGTGGCAGGGCTCGCCGTGCTCATCGAGGCCCGTGCGCCATGTGTAATTCCACAGACCGCCCCAGTCGTCCTGCTTCTCGAAGCAGACAAGTTCGACGTCTGCGGCCTCTGCCGAGCTGTCGCTGGCGAACGCATGCAGCTGCGACAGTCCGCACGGTCCTGCACCGATGATGGCTACCCGTGTCATGTCGGAATCCCCCATGTGGTTAGACGTTTATGCAATGAGAGTAGAACGTCGCCCAGTCTTGCACTTGCGTGCACTGGCGCGGGACGCAGCTAGGCGCGGACTCGGGATTTGTCCGGGTCGTAGAAGGGGTAGCGCACTACCTCGGCGGCTATTCGCTTCTCGTGTCCGTCCAGCTTGCCCACCTCGACGGCCGTGCCGATCTCGTTGTAGGGCAGCGTCATGCGGCACAGGGCGATGTTCTTGCGCAGGATGGGCGAGATGGTGCCGCTGGTGATCTCGCCGACGTGATTGCGCCCCACGTACACGCCGTCGCCCAGCGCCCCCGGCTCACCCCCGTCGAGCTCCAGCCCCACCAGCCTCCGCTGGGGGTTGTCGCGCCGGTCGAACAGCGCATCGCGTCCGATGAAGTCGTCTTCCTTGGTCTTGAGTGGCACGGTGAAGCCGATCCCCGCCTCGTAGGGATCGGTCTGGTCGCAGAACTCGTGGCCGGCGAACACCAGCCCGGCCTCGATGCGCAGCATGTCGAGCGCGTTCAGGCCCATGGGCACGAGCCCGTGGGGTGTGCCCGCGTCGAAGATGGCGTCCCACACGGCCGGGGCGTCGGAGGGGTGGCAGAACACCTCGAAGCCGAGCTCGCCGGTGTAGCCGGTGCGTGATACCACGATCGGGATGCCGTCGTAGTCGCCAATGCGGGCGATCGCGAACCGGAACCAACCCAGCTCGGAAACCGTCGGCTGGTCGGGGCGCGTCCAGATGACCTCGTCGAGGATGCGGCGGCTGTGAGGTCCCTGCACCTGCAGGTTGTGGAGCTGCTCGGTGGAGTTGCGCACCCAGACATTCAGACCGAGCCGCTCGGCCTGCTCGCGCAGCCAGACGCCGCTGTAGCCGAGCTGGCCGCCGATCCAGCGGAAGTTCTCGCGCCCGATCCGGAAGACGGTGCCGTCGTCGATCATGCCGCCGGTGGGATGGCACATGGCGGTGTACACGACCTGCCCGTCAGCCAGCTTGCGGACGTTGCGGGTGACACAGGTCTGCATCAGCAGCTCGGCGTCGGGCCCGGTCACCTCGTACTTGCGCAGCGGCGACAGGTCGATAGCGGCTGCGGCCTGCCGGCACGCCCAGTACTCCTCGACGGCGCCATGGGCCGTGAAGTGGTCGGCGAGCCAGTACCCGCAGTACTCGCTGAAGCTGCGCGTCAGCGCAGCGGTGCGGGAGTGGAATCCGGTCTCTTTGGTGAGCTGGGCTTCGGAGTCCGCGGTCATTCTGATGGCCGTCGCTTTCTTGAACATGTTCGCTGCGGGATAGACCCTGACGGCGATGTCGGTGGGGTTCCAGCCGTTGGCAGCGTCGACATCGCACGGGCAGGCAGTGCTGACGCACACCAGGTCTTCCAGCGCCCGCAGCAGCACGTAGTCGCCGGGGCGTGACCACGGCTCGTCAAGGTAGATCTGATTCGCGTCGTCCACCTGCGTGTTGTAGAAGAAGTTGATCGCCTCCCAGCCCCTCCGTGCGGCGACGCCGTAGGACTCGAGCTCACCGTTGATGTTGTCGGTGCAGTTGATGTGGCCCGGATAGCCCATCTCCTCGTAGTAGCGGGCGTTGCAGGCGGTGTTGAAGGTGTCGTGGCGGCCCACCGTGTCCTGCACTACCTCCACGAGCGGCTGCATCTTGGCGTTGAAGAACTTGGAGTACAGGCCCGGCATCGGGTAACTCGCGCCCATGAGCGACCGGGTGATGGTGGCATCGAGGCAGAGGTCTTCGCCCGCTTCAAGATCCGCCACGGCGAAGCACTGGAAGTCTGAGCACTGCCGTCCCTCCATGTCCACCACCTGGAACCAGTCGCCCTTCGACACCTGGTAGGCGCGTGCCGTGCTGGCCAGCACGATGAAGTCCTGGCTGGGGTCGGCCAGCGGCGTCGGCAGCAACGGCTCGGTGTCGTTGCCGGCAGGGTCACGGCGATGGATGTAGGCGATGAGATCGGTGGGCGGAGCACCCTCGTGCGCTGACATGGGGCCACCGGGTGCCGCGACCACGCAGGCGACATCGTCGAGCGCGGTCACCCGAGCCGTGACGTTCGCCGGCGTGTCACCGTCGAGCAGCCTCAGCGGAGTCGCTGCCTGCACGGCGCGCATGTCGACGCCGACGCGCTCGAGACCGGCCCGTACTCGGCGGGCGTCGGTCAGCGCTGCCGAGAGGATGCCGACAGCCGCCGGGTCGGTTGGGGCGGACGCTGCAGCGCTGCCATTGATTACCTCGAGCAGGCCCGGATCCGACTGCCCGTCGGCATCGAAAGCGACCAGCTCGCATGGCTGGCAGCCTTCGGGGTCGACGATCTCCAATTCATCGCCGGCGGCGAGCGCGAGCACCGTCGCTCCGCCCCCCGTCACCCGGTAGCGCTCTACTCCCGGCCCAAGCAGCATCAGGCCCGGCACCACGACCTCGGCTTGGACTGCGGCCACAGACGTCATCGAGACGTCATCTCCGCCGGCCGAGCGGCCCCGAGAATCCGCGTCTCGGCGGCTCATCAGTGTCACCGCCGCCGGCGGCACCCGAGACGTCGGCGAACATCTCCCACACCAGCAGCACAACGGCCGTTGCGGAGGCGACAACAGCGATCCATACGCCGATGCCCGGATCGGGCGGTTGGCCGGGCGGGCCGATCCCGGACGGATCAAAGATCTCTCGTGCCGCGATGGCACCTGCGAAACCGGCACCGATCCACGCAGGACGCCATGCGATCCGTATCAGCCCGATCGTCACCGCGCAGGCCAAGATGAGCAGCCGGCCTTCGCCGATGCTGATGCCGAGCACCGTCTGGTTGCCGCTGAGACCGGCGTTGAGGTGCCACGGCAGCAGCATCGCTGCGCCCGCCGCCACCAAGCACGCCTGAGCGATCAGCTTGCGAGAAGTGTTCACGGCGCCAATCTTTGCATCGCGTGACGACCGGTCAGTCCGGTGCCTGCTGGCACGTGAGCCAGCAGGCACCGTGACCTGCTTACGCCGCGAGGCTTGCCGGTGCGCAGGCCCAAGAAGCGCTGACTGCTCAGGCCAGGCCGGAAATCAGCGAAATGTGCCGCCGCCGACCGCCTGCACGGCGATGATGACAAAGACGATGCAGGCGACGCAGAAGACCACGACGGCCCTCTCAACGTTCTTGTTGTGTCCCTGCAAGCCCTGGAACTCGATTTGCTTTCTGCGAGCCATGTCAGTCCTAACGAGTGAGCTCTACGAGCTAGTTGTACTTCTCAGCGAGCCGGTCGGCCGCGTGGTTGAGCAGCGCGTCTTCGCGGACAGTCACCATCACTGCGGAAATCACCGAGATGGCGATGCCGAGGAGGGCGAGGACGACCATCGTCCCGTTGGTGCCCGCGGGCGCGCCCCATGTCGAATAGCCCCCAGCCGCTTCCACGGCTTCATTGAAGCTTTCGTAGGGAAAAGTGTTCATGTGGTTCTCCTAGACCGATTGTGAGCGGGGTGCTCAGCGTTCTGTGTGCTGTCGCTGGTGTCGTTCAGACGGGCCCGCTGCTTCTTCGCCCACAGTCCTGCTGCACCTACCACGAGGTACATCAGCACGAGAGCGCCGATGAACTGGAGCCATCCGCCCGACACCGTGAGCTAACGGTTGTCCCGGTAGGCGCCCTGCAGGACCCCTGCAGCGGGCTCTTCGGAACCGTCGGCGTGGACAATGGGCTCGTCCGCGCGGCCGAATTCGGGGAAGAAGTCCGTCTCGAACTCGGCCATGTCGAGGCCTTCGAGCTCCACTTCTGGCGGCACCCGCAGCAGGTTCAGCTTCTTGAGTATCCACGAAGCGATGTAGCCCGTGAAGAACGCCAAGGCGATGAGCGCTGCGGCACCGACGAGCTGGCCCAAGAACGAAGTCTTGACATCCACCACGCCGCTCGCGGGGAATCCGCCGGCGAAGATGCCCAGGAGCAGCACGCCCCAGAAGCCCATCACGCCGTGAACACTGACCGCCCCGACAGCATCGTCGATGCGAGCTTTCTGCTCGATCCAGTTGCCTGCCGCATACGCGAGCCCCGCCGAGAAAAAGGCCAGGACGAACGTCAGCGACGGGCTGTAGATGTCGGCACCAGCCGATACGGCCACCACGCCGGCCAGGCCGCCTGACAGCGTCCAGAACGGGTCGCCCTTGGCGAAGATGTAGCCGCCGGCGAAGCCGCCCGCGAATGCCATGGTGATGGTGAACGTGATCGCCGACAGCGTGGCCGGGACGAAGTAGATGTTGACGTAGCCGCCGGTGGTGTCGGCCTGGATGTACAGGCATGCGGCGTAGAAGGCGTAGAACCCGGTGAAGATGATCATGAGCCCCATCAACGTGAGATGCAGGTTGTGGGGCTTGAACGCTCGCGTTCCGCCGTTGGCGTCGTATCTGCCGATTCTCGGGCCGAGGTTGAACAGCACGCCCAAGGCGAAGATGCCGGCGATGCCGTGCACCACGCCCGACGCGGCAAAGTCGTGGTAGCCGAAGTGGATGACCAGCCAGCCTCCGTAGCTCCAGCCCCACGCAGCAGCGATCACCCAGACGATGCCGCCCATCAGGGCCGTCAGCCAGAGATAGGCCGAGATCCGGATTCGCTCCAGCACCGAGCCCGACATGATCGAGCCCGTCGTCCACGAGAAGAGCACGAACGCCGCCCAGAAGACTCCCGTGAGGTTGTCTCCGATGTTGGGACTCATGCTGGCGTCCCACGGCACGACGTAACCCTCGCCGCAGGAGTAGGCCGCTTCGCCGGCGTTGCCGTTGCCGTCGGCCGTCCCTGTGAACTTCAGGCCCTCCTGCATGCAGAAGTACACCCAGAAGCCGACGTAATAGAACGTCGGCGTCACCACGGCGATGGTCATGATGTTCTTCATTGCCGTCGACATGATGTTCTTGCGACGGCTGACGCCGGCCTCATAGGTCATGAAGCCGACGTGCAATAGCCACATGATCGCGACGGTGAAGTAGTAGTAGGCCTCGGTCAGAATCCCGTCCGTGGCCACGGCAGCAATGTCCATTGCGCCTCCCCCTGTTCTCGTTCTGCGCTCAAGTCCCCATGATCCGAGCGGCAGACCAGTTCGGGAAACCGTAACATGTTTGCAATCTCGCGCCCGACACCTGCCGCCAGGCGGGTGGATGTTGAACCTTGCGGGTGATCTGTGCCCCTCAACCGCTGTCGGGTTCGACGAACTCGAATTCGACGACGGCGCCGGTGCCGGCATCGACGACAATCGCAGCCTGCCGCAGGAAGTCGTTGCGGCCGCCAGCGGGATCGGTGAGGGTGAACACGACCGCCCACGCCGGCCGTGGCGGGAAGCCCCGCCGGATCAGGCGCACTTCTGAGCGGTCGGGCTCGAAGCCTTCTGGCGTCACGTCGAGCGCAGCTCGTGCCGCAGCGACAGCGGCTTCCTCCTCGACCTCGACGCCCGAGCAACCGTCGAAGAAGATCAGAATGATCGCCAGCAGCACGCCGGTTCCGATCAGCACCCACTTGCGATTTCCCATCATGATTCTCTTTCACGGCGTGGAACGAGCCGCAGCACGATGTAGCCCACCACATGAGTCAGCGCCGCGAACGACACCCACCACAGCAGCACCTTGAGCCGGTAGCCCCGTTCGCGGCACTCCCAGAGCGTCAGCGCGACGGCCCCGGCGAGCAGCAGCCACAGCATCACGCTTTGCGCGATGCCCTGGCGCTGGGTGAGGAATTCGATCAGGAGCAGGAAACCCATAAGCGTCACCCTCCCGCCGCGGTGCGCGACTCGCTGGCGGGGTACACCTTGATGGAGATGAACCGCACCGGCAACTCGACGAGTTCGACCGGGCCGTGGGCTACCTCGCCGTGGATCTGCATGGTGTCGCCGGTGTTGAGCAGGTAGGCCTTTCCCCCGTAGCCGTAGTAGAGCGACCCGTCCAGCACGTGGAGGAATTCGACGCCGGGGTGCTGGTAGAGGGGGAACTCGCCGCCCCGCTCGGTGATGGTGGTGATCATCGGCTCGATGACCCGGTTGGCGCCGCGCAGTGTCCCGAGATCCTGGTAGAGCCGGTCGGGCCCGCCGCGGTCGTGGTGGATCTGGTGACCCTCGCCCGCACGCACGATCACCAGGTCGTGCTCCTCGTCAAGGCCGCGGAACAATGCGGTGACCGGCACCTTGGCGGTCGCGGCCAGCCGCGCAAGCGTCGAGAGGCTGGGCGCGCTCTGGCCGTGCTCGATCTTCGACAGCATCCCCAGCGAGATGCCGGCATCGTCGGCGAACGCCGACATGGTCATGTTGAGCGCTTGGCGGAGTTCGCGGACCCGGCTGCCCACCACCCGGCACAGTTCCGCGGTGGTGAGCGGCGAGTCCATTGCCGCCGCTGAGAGCTCCAAGGAGTCGATCTGGCGGATATCGGGGGTTGCCCCAGAATCTGCGTCCCTCTCCGGGTTCTCCTCCCTGCCGCTCGTCATCGCCCCGATAGTGCCAGATGGCAGCCGCGAGCCGGGACTGAGCATTGCATTGCCCTCGCCGGCGGAAAGCGCTGCGTGGCTCAGAGCGCCGCGGCGGCGAAGGCGCGCAGCTCGCGTTCTACATCGCCCATCGGCTGGAACGCGACTTCGGTGATGCCTGCGGCGGCGAGGCGTTCCATGCGCTCGGGCACCTCGCCGGCATGGCAGACGAACGGGGCAATGCGCAGCGATTCGGGGGTGAGCACCTGCCGGTCGATCGGGTTGAGCTCGGTGAGATGGCCTTCGTGGAGCGAGAGGTGGAGGGTGTCGGGGTCCATGGGGCCGGTGATCTCGCTGAAGCGTTCGGCGTTGGGCAGCGTGCTGAGCCGGGCGTCGCGCTGCTCGAGGAAGGCGTGGTACGCCACGCTCACACCCGGTCCGGCGGTGTCCATGACGCGCTCAGACTCGATCGTCTCGTCGTCGTTCATGATGGTTCCGAAGCCGAGGAGAATCACGTCGTCGATCCCGGCGTAGTCGGCGTCGGGGCGGGGCCGTGAGGTGAACACCCCGCAGCCCATCTGGGCAGCTGCGGCGAGGCCCCGAGGGCCGTTCACGCCCAGGATCCATGGCACCTCGATGGGCCGCTCCACCGCTTGGCCCGGCCAATGCAGCATGCGTGCCGCCCTGCCGTTGACCTCGACGGTCTCGCCCCGAAGCAGTGCCTGGGTATCTGCGACCATGCCGGGGAACTCGGCCCAGCGCAGCGGCTTCTGGCCCATGGCCCGGCGGCCGGTGAATCCGGTGCCAGCACCGATGATGACTCGTTCAGGCCCGATGAGCCCGACCAGCGTGGCGATGGCCGCAGCCGTGGTCATCGGGTGGCGCAGCGACGGAATCAGCACGCCAGGACCCAGGCGGATGCGCTCTGTGCGCACGCCGGCGAGTGCGAGCGTCATCCACACGTCGAGCTGCAGTGCCGGGGTGTCGTACACCCAGGCGGTCTCGTAGCCGAGCTCTTCGGCCAGCACGATGTGGTCTGGCGTCTCGGGAACGGGCGGGAACGCAGCAGAGATCTTCATGGCGGCAGTCTCGCGAACCGCGCTCGGTGCCACAGGACTGCCGGTTCTGACGTGCTGCGGCTCGTTGCGCGAGGCCCGGGCCGGGTCGGCGGCCCCGGCCGCCGGGCTCGTATGTGCGAAGCTGCGCGCATGGAGATCTCCAAGGCATTGGACTATGTGCGCAGCAACGACCGCGCTGTGCTGGCCACCAAGGCACGCGACGGGACGCCGCAGCTGTCGCCGGTGACGTTGGCCGTGGTCGATGACACGGTGGTGATGAGCACCCGGGACACGGCGTTCAAGGTCAAGAACCTGCATCGCGACCCGCAGTCGTGGCTGTGCGTGTTCCCCGAGAAATGGCTGGGCCGCTGGGTCCAGCTCGAGTGCCAGGCAGAGATCGTTTCCGGCGAGGCCGCGCTGGGCCCGCTGGTGGAGTACTACCGCGCGCTGCAGGGCGAGCACCCCGACTGGGACGACTACCGCCGCGCGATGGTGGAGGACAAGCGCTGCCTCGTTCGCTTTCACATCACCAAGGCTGGCCCCGACCAGCACGGCTGATCCGCTGGGCTGTGTGCTGCATTGGCTCAGCAACAGCCGTGCGTGGCGTGAGGGCGCTGCGCCCGGCGGGCTTGGCCGGTGCGGCAGGTCAGATGTAGTCGTCGTCATCCCAGGCGTCGGACGCCCATGAGTCCGAGCGGTGCCTGCGCCGCGGCCGCCGACTGTTCTCGTCGTCGCCCCAGCCGTTGTCCCAGTCGGCATCGTCGTCGTCATCATCGTCGGTGTCGTCCCACCAAGCGGCGCGACGGGTCCAGTGCCTGCGTGGCCGTGAGCGCGGACGATCGTCCCAGTCGTCGTCCCAATGCTCCTCGATCTCGTCCCCTTCGTCGTCCGCGTCCCAGTCTTCTGAGTCCAGCTCGTCCGGGTCCCAGTCGTCATCGAGGTCGCGGTGGCCGCGTACACGTCGAGGCCGAGGGCTGCGGCGAGGCGAACGGCGTGCGGATTCGGCCCCGGAACGTCCGCGGCGTCGCTCGTCGAGCCCCCTGCGGATTGCCAAGGCGATGACTGCGACGATGAACAGCGGCCCTGCCCAGCTGGCACCGACGGTGACCCACATAAAGCTCCACACCACCAACGCGATCAGGAATACCTGGCTCGTCAGGAGCCGGATCAGGATCACGCCGACGGTCCACCACGCCGGTCGGCGAGGCTTCGAGCCGGCCGCGTCATTCCGGCGAGGCCGCTCGTCGGGCTCAGTACCAGCCATAAGCTGCGTGAGGCCGCTGTGACCACCCGACCTGGCCGATGTGACGCATGTCGGCGCCGAGGCGGGCCATCTGCTCGGCGTAGAGCTCGGTGCCGACGTTGTGCCACATGCCGTGACCGGCGAACACCCACTCGACTCGGAGCTGCGAGAGCCGATCCATCGAGTCGGCCAGTACATCCCAGGATTGGAAGGTCTGCTCCGGGAAGAGGTCGAGTTCGTTGCGACGCTGGTTCCATTGCAGCGTGTCGCCGGTGAACAGCCAGCGGCCGTCCACATGGAACACCACCGATCCCTCGGTGTGACCGAGCGCCCAGACGCCGGGCGTCAGCTGGTGGGGAAACGATGGGTCAGGCGGTCGGCGGATCTCCATGTTGCCGATCGACTGCGTCGGACAGGCCTCTGCGGCCCTCCACAGCGCAGCAGTTTCTTCAGGGCCGTCGGGTTGGCGGGCCAGGTAGGAGCGCCCGTCACGGTCCATCTCGATGAGCCCCGGCGCCCAGTGCCGGGCCACATCGCAACGGATGCAGCGGGTGTCGACGAACCAAGGCCCCTCGACGTTCTCGGGATGCGCGGAGTCAAGACGCGCCATCGCCTGCACCCCCTCATGCGGTTCTCCCAGATGGTAAGCGCCGCTGCCGCCCGAGCAAGGGCCGAGCGTCTGGGAGGCCTACTACAGTTTTGAGCCCAACACCGCGCCCGATACACAAGATTCCCGAGTGTCACTGCCGGGTTTGGCCTATTCGCCGGTCCAGTGCGTCGCTTCGGCGGAGAAGGGCTCCGCTGCGGGGATCGCGATGATCTGCTCGCCGATCTGGTACCGCAGATCGCCGGGGTAGATGACACAGAGCATGTCGAGCGACAGATCGCGCAGTGCTGCGGTCATGGACGGCGTGCGGCGGGGGGCGTCGACCCGCTTGATCTCCACGCCGATCCTGCGGCCACTGGCAAAGAGCAGCAGATCGAGTTCCGCGCCCGCGTGGGTTGCCCAGAAGTACGCCTGGTCGGGACGCGCCTCGGCGAGGGTCTTCTCGAGGATGAAGCCCTCCCAGGACGCACCGAGCCGGGGATCGGTGAGCAGTTCGTCCATAGTGCCTGCCCCGATCAGGTGGTGGAACAGTCCCGAATCGCGGAAGTAGAGCTTGGGGCGCTTGACCTGTCGTTTGCGGAGGTTCTCGTGCCACGGGCGAAGCTGGCGGACGAGGAAGAGGTGCTCCATCAGGTCGAGATAGCGCCGCACGGTGGTCTCGCTGATGCTCAGGGTGGTCGCGAGCGCGCGGACGTTGACAATCTGGCCGTGGTAGTGAGCCAGCATGAGCATCAGGCGATGGATCGTCGGCACTGCGATCCCCGCCCCGAACTGCGGCAGGTCGCGCTCGACGAATGTCTGCACGTATGACTTGCGCCAGATCAGGCTGTCGCTGGCGCTGGCGGCAAGCAGCGAACGCGGAAACCCGCCGCGCAGCCACAGCGTCTCCATGCGCTCAGCGCCCAGCTCGCTTGCCTGCAAGCCGGTGAGCTCGATGTACTCGATGCGACCGGCCAGCGACTCTGCGCTCTGACGGAGCAATTCAGGGCCGGCGCTGCCAAGCACCAAGAACCTCGCCGGAGTGCCCTCGCGGTCAGCGAGCACGCGCAGCACCCCGAACAGGTCTGGCCGGCGCTGCACTTCGTCGATGACGACCAGGCCCGACAGCGGCCCGAGCGCGGTCATGGGCTCATCCAGCCGGGCGAGGCTGAGAGGGTCCTCGAGATCGAAGTAGTTCGGCGAGCTGGCCGCGACGAACTGGCGCGCGAGCGTCGTCTTGCCGCACTGCCGGGCCCCGATGAGTCCCACGACCGGGCTCCGCCCGAGGGCAGCCTCGATGAGCAGCGCAGCATCGCGAGGGACCAGCTCAGAACCCATACCTTGAAATTACACAGTTCGCTGCTGTTTTTTCAATAATCGAGCACGAACAGACATCAACTGCGCATGTCACGGCGACGACGGGCTGAGTCCTCGCCAAACCCGACAGTGACACGCGCAGCATCTCTGACACATGTCCCTGTCAGAGGCCACACGACACCCGACCCCTTCCAGTCCCAGCAGGACCGGCTCGACATGCTTGTCGAGATGCAGGAGTCGTTCGGTTTCCCGATGCTTGATGTCGAGATCGCCCAGACCCGGTCGGAGCGCGATGCCGCATGCACCCCCTTGCGGCTCTCGCAGATGGTAAGTCCCGCCCGCGCCAATCGAGCGCGTCCACCGATCCAGCCCACAACGGCTAGGTGTATTATTAGTGTATGGCACGCACAAACATTGACATCGACGAGGCTGCGTGCATGCGTGTCATGCAGCGCTATGGACTCAGCAGCAAGCGAGCAGCAGTGAACTTCGCCTTGGAACTCGCCTCCGAGGAACCGATGTCGCTCGAGGAGGCACTTGCCATGCGCGGCACCGGTTGGGACGGCGACCTGGAAGCCATGCGCGGAGGCCGCGTCGAGCACCTGTGACACAGCCCGCTGGCAGTGTCGGCCGACCGGCGGAAGCAGTGCTCATTGAGACGTCGGCATGGGTCGCGTACTTGCGTGGCAGCGACGACGCGATCGCTGACGCAGTCGAGTCTGCGCTCGTCGGCGGCGTGCTCACCTGTGACGCAGTCCGCATGGAAGTGCTGGCAGGTGCCCGTGACGAAGTGCATCTGGCTCGGCTGCGTGCATTGCTCGGTCGTGCGAAGTTGATTCCGACCAATTCGGTCGATTACCAGCGAGCAGCGCTGCTGTACCGAACGTGCCGACGGTCTGGCGCGACGGTGCGCAATACGATCGACTGCCTCATTGCTGCGATCGCCATCAGGAGCGGCGCAGAGGTGCTGCACGCCGACCGCGATTTCACGGCGCTCGCTCAGCACACTCAGCTGCAAGTCCATCCCGCATCTGCGACTTGACTCCGTACCTCGCCGAACACGTAGACGCTCTACTCAATCCTCGACGTCGTCGGGATGCGCGGAGTTGCGGCGCGCGATCGCCTGTATCCCCGTATGGCTGGCAGCGTCCCGGTGAGTGGTGGGGTTTGGGGTAGCTGAGAGGGTCCGCGGTCTGGTGGGCCATCGGCACGATCCTCGGTGAGAGCAATCACTCACTCATCGAGGAGGACATGTCCGATGGCCCTGTCTGATGTTGCCACAGCGCAGTTGACGGAGTCGTTTCGCGCTTGGGGCGGCGCGGATTTCAGTGCATTTCGTGCTTGATGCCGGACTTGGCTTCAAACCCGCAGGTCAGAGGACCAGAGAGCAAGTTGCTGGACACAGCGTTTCCGCAGTTCAGCGCCTATTGGCGCATGCTCTAATGTCTGAAGCATGAAGACCGCGCCTGCAACGCAGTCCACGAAAATTTCGATGGGGACACGGCGGATTTGTCGGCGGCTCGCGAGCGCAGCGTTTGCTGCTGCGATGCTGCTCGTTGTCGCGGTGCCTTCTGCTTCTGCGGAGACCGCTGCTGACGGCGCCCCGGACGGCGCAGTGGTGTGCTCCGGGACCGGGACGTGGCCCGGCTGGGGAGCTTCGACTGCGGCCGTGAAAGGCGGCAGCGGACCGGTCGTGTGGCAAGGCGGCATGTATCACGTTCACTGCTTCGCGGCAGGTTTCGGTGCCGGCGACAGTGGCGATATGTGGCCGCCGACCGGCACGTACGGCGTCATCGACTGCTACAGCGGTGGCTTCGGCGACGGCTGGTGCCACGCGTTCCCGCCTGACGTCGGCTCAGGGGACGGCACCGGCGACGCGAACTCCGACGGCGTGTACGACTACTCGACGCAGCCGGGCGGGTCCGCTCAGGACGTCATCGACTACTGGGGCTGGGACTGTGCCGCTCTCATCGCCCAGTTCGGTGCAGACAACGCTCCTCCCGAATGTGCAGGCGAGTCCAGTGTCCCGACCCATCCCGGCAGCACCGGCGGCTGGCTGACCGGCTCCGGCTGCGTGCAGGCAGGCGTCCGGTCGGTGACGTCGTTCAAGGTGCCCGAGCCGTGGGTGCCGCAGAGCCAATGGCAGACCGTCACCGGCACCACGTCCGAGCCGGTGTGGGTGCAATGCTGGGCAGGCGACAGCTTCGCTTCCGGGCTCGGCACCGACACCGACAAATGGCCGGACCTCGCCAACGGGCAGACCCTTGTCGACTGCTGGAAAGGCGACAACGCACGTTGCGACGTGTGGGTCGGCGGCAGCTGAGGAGGCGCTTGCCATGCGCGGCACCGGTTGGGACGGCGACCTCGAAGCCATGCGTGGAGGCCGCGTCGAGCACCTGTGACGCGGCCCGCTGACAGTGCCGGACGATCGGCGGACACTGTGCTCATTGATGACGTCGGCATGGGTCGCGTTCTTGAGTAGGGGTGATGAAGCGATCGCCGACGCTGTTGCCGCCGTTTGCATCAGCCGCTTGAGCAGGGCCGGCCCCAGCGTTCAAGTGGCGGTGACCTGCCAGTGGACGAGGGTGTAGGGCGGGCTGCCGTTGTCGTGGTCCTCGAAGACGGCCTCGACGTCGCTGCCTATGACGATGTCCTGCATCGGGTCGCCGAGCAGGTTGCCGATCATGCGCAGGTTGTCGGCGTGGGGCAGCTCGACCAGCACCACGATGTACGGGCCGTGCTCGGCCAGCGCCGGATGCACCGGGTGGTGCACGCGCTGCCAGGAGTAGATGCGCGCTGTGGGCTCGACCGTCACCCACTCGACATTGAGCGACTGGCAGGCATGGCACACCCAGTCGGGTCCCCATTGGTGAGTGCCGCAGTCGGCGCAGCGCTGCACTCGCAGCTCGTGCTCGCGGGTGCCCTCCCAGTACGGCGCATCCATCCCGTCGCGCATCGGAGCAGGCTGGGTGAGGCCTTCCGGCAGATACGTGGCCTCGGCGAGCGCACTCATCCGAGCACCTCCGCCGTGCCGTAGATCGCTGTCGAGGCGATCTCGACCATCGGTCCGGCATTCGAGAGCGACACGTTCACGTTCGGCACCTGGTTGGTGGAGTCGCCGCGGACCTGCCGCACCGCCTCGATCTGCATGCCGAGCCCGTGCATGTAGCACTCGGCGAGGTTGCCGCCGCTGGTGTTCAGCGGGATGCTCCCCCCGTCCGCCCGCAGGTTCTCGAACGTCAGCACCTCGTTGGCGTTCTCGTAGGTGCACAGACCGTGCTCGATGAGGCTCATCACCACGGCACCGGTGAAGTTTTCGTAGCTCTGCACCACGTCGACGTCGTCGGGCGTCACGCCGGCCTGCTCGTAGAGGTGCTGCGCCCCGAGCTTGAAGCTGGAGGTCGCGTAGTCGGTCGGGTTGTGGACCCAGGCGCCCGAGCGGTGCCCGCCGCTCTGCTGGGCCGCCAGCACCAGCACCGGTGTGTCGCTGAGATCGGCGGCCCGCTCGGCTGAGGTGACGATCATGGCCGCGCCGCCGTCGTTCTCGAGGCAGCAGTCGTACAGACGGAACGGTTCGGTGATCCAGCGGGACGAGTCGTACGTCTCGGCGTCGAGCGGGCGGCCGTACATGACGGCCCGGGGGTTGTTCTGGGCGTGGTGGTAGGCAGCCAGCGCCACTGCCCGCATGGTGGAGCGATCGATGCCGTGCTCCCACATGAGCCGGGTGGTGCGCATTGCGTACATCTGCGCCGGGCTCATCACGCCGTAGGGGAGCGTGTAGGCGAACTCGCCCCGCACGGCCGGGCGGCGCCCGCCCTGGCCGAAGCGGCCGAACTGGCCCTGGGCAAGACCCCGGTAGGCCACCACGACGTTGGCCGATCCGGCGTGCACGGCACTGGCGGCGTTCTGCACGACGGCTGCGGCACCGCCGCCCCCGCCGCCCCACTGCATGTTCGAGTAGCGCAGTTCTTCGAGGCCGAGGGCATTGGCCAACCGCGCAGGCGTATTGCGGTCGTTGCTGTACGAGCAGAACCCGTCGATCTCGCGTGGGTTGATGCCCGCGTCCTCACACGCGGCCAAGATCGCCTTCACGACCAGCACGAATTCAGGATCGGTCGACTGGCCACGCTTGTAGTAGGTGGTCTCGCCGACACCTGCAACGGCCGTGCGGCCACGCAGGCCGCGATCAGCACCTGAGGCACTCACGGCGCAAACCGTAGCCAAGCCCTGCCCGCCCCCGCCCGGCCCAGTCGCTGCGCCGCTCGGGTCTGCTGCACTCCTCGTCCCGTGGCTGTCGCGGCTCGATGGGCTAGAAACAGGGCCGATGTCCGACGACGAGCTCGCTGATTTCCGCCGCGGTATCGACAAGGTCGATGCGGAACTGGTTCGGCTGCTCGCGGAGCGCTTCCGCATCACTCATGACATCGGCGTCTACAAGGCTGCGAACGACCTGCCGCCGGTTGACCTGCCTCGGCAGCATGAGCAGGTGGACGGCTTGCGCCGGCTTGCCTTGGCCGAGGGACTCGATCCCGACTTCTGCGAGAGGTTCGTGCACTTCGTGATGGACGAGGTGATCCGCAACCACAAACGCATTGCCGAAACGGCCAGCGAGTTCACGATCGAGCAGGAAACCCTCTAGACCGTCGATGCTGCTAGGCGGCTGAGCTGGCAGTTCAGCGAGAGGTGATGACCTCGATGCCAGCATCGGCGAGCTGGGTGCGTGCTGCGGCTTCGGTCTCGGGCGCTACCGAGGCGGAGAGCCCCTCGATCACCGTGGTCGCGTAACCGTTCGCAGCAGCGTCCATCGCGGTGGCACGAACGCAATGGTCGAAGGCGATACCGACCACATCGACTTCGTGTACGCCTGCAGAGCTCAGCAGGTCGTTGAGGGTCCGGCCGTCGCCGTCGACGCCTTCGAAGCCGGAATAGGCGGCGGCGTGCATGCCCTTGCGCACGCGTGCGTCGATGCGATCCGTCACCGGGTCGAGTGCAGGGTGCAGCTCGGCCTCCGCAGTGCCAGCCTCGCCGTGCGGCGGCCACGTGTCAACGAAGTCAGGCTCGTCGCTGAAGTGGTCACCGGGGTCGATGTGCCAGTCCTGGGTGGTCACCACCAGGTCGTAGCCGTGCTCGCCGGCTAGCAGCTCGGCCACCTTGGCGGCGACGTCGTTGCCACCCTCGACAGCCAGCGCGCCGGCCTCGCAGAAAGTGGGTTGCACGTCCACGATGAGCAGTGCTGTGCGCGGCTGCCGGCCTTCAGGATGCTGATCGTGATTATCAGCCATGTCTGCTCTCCTGCGCCGCGACTCGTGCCGCCGGGCGCGGCTCCCGCAGCGCTGTACCGCCAAATCTACCGTCGGCCCGAGTGGGCCCTCGCAGCGCTAAACGCCGAGCAGGAACGAGGCGTTGCCGGCCCAGAACGGCGCTGTGACACCCTCGCTGAGGCCGGCCGCGGTAAAGGAGGCTTGGAACTCCGCAATCGGGTCGCGGCCGCCTTCGGGGTGCGGCCAATCCGACGAGAACAGGTACAGCTCCGGCCCGCTGTTGGCCACCAGCCAGCCCACGTCCTCGAAGTGCCAGGGCGTGAACCGCACCTGGCGACGGATGTAGTCCGAGGGGGCCATGGTCAGCTTGGACAGTTCAGGCTCGTGACGGCCGAATGCCTTGACGCTGTTGTCCAGCGAGCGCAGCAGGTTCGGCACCCAGCCGGCGCCCAGCTCGATCAGCCCGCAGCGCAGTTCGGGGAACTTCTCGAAGATGCCATCGAGCACCATGCAGGCCAGCAGGTTCTCGGCGTCGTGGTACAGGTTCAGGAAGTCCTTGGAGCGCATGTTCTCGCCGCCGCCCACAAAGTCCTTGCCCGGAACACGCCCGTTGTTGTGGTACGTCTTCGGCAGCTGGTTGCCGCCGTTCGGCCCGAGGTGCATCAGCACCGGCACGCTGGCCTCAGACAACAGCGCCCACAGCGGGTCGAAGTCGGGATGCGTGGGGCTCATCTGGGTCGGCACGCCGTGTGGGATCCATGCGGCCTTGCATCCCACCTCGATGGCCTCCCGCGCACTCTCGACGGTGCGTTGCGGGTCTTCCAACGGCACGAACGCCACGCCCAGCAGCCGCGGGTCGACCGAGCAGAAGTCGGCGATGCCGCGGTTGTGCGCCGAGGCGCCGCCGTACGCCAGATCGACATCACCGCGGGCGTGGAACTGCGTGTGTGCGAATGTCGTGAAGACGAGCTGGCTGGCGAAGCCCAGCTGGTCCAGCGCGCCGACCCGCTCGTTGGAATCCATGGAGCCGTAGGCGAAGTAGCCCTTCGGCCCGCCCACCACGTCGGCTGCCAGCTTGGCCGTCTCCTCAGGATCGTCGCGCCGCGCCCAGCATTGCTCCACGAGCTCGAACGTCGCCGCGTCGCCCCCGCCCAACAGGCTCAGGTCCCGGAGCTTGGCGGCCACGGAGCTGTCGGCGTAGCTCGCCAGCCAGTCCACCGGTTCCATCAGATGGCTGTCGGTGTCGTGAATCAACCGCTCGCCTGCATACGTCGTCATGACTCTCCCTTGCTGTCGAGTATCCCGTCCGTCGAGGCGGTCCCAGTCTCGCACCCTGGGCGCATCCGTTCTCAGTGCGGTGCTTGCCCACGGCGGATCGGACCCTGGACGTTGAGCGGCTTGTCGAGCTTGGCGATCTCCTTGCGCTCCAAGGCCCGCGCTTGGCCCTCCGCAGGCTCGCGCGCGATGACCTTGAGCTTGTAGCGGACACCAGCGGCAACAAGCTCGCTGATGCGGGCCGATCCACCTGTCAGGCGTGCATCGCCAGAGAGATGCTCGGCCGCACGAGCCGAGACATTCCTTTCGGTGATGCCGACGTATCCGTGACCGGTATCGAATATGAACCTGTAGACGCTCCAGCGGTGGCTCGCGGGTACGGGGGTGTCGCTCAGGCGCTCAAGCGATCGGTATTCGAGTTCGCGACGGACTTTCTCCTCGCCCAGCGCGAGCAGTTCGGCCTCAGGAGCACTCGCTTTTCTGCGACGGTCGAGCTTGGCCCGAATGCTGGTGAAGCGCTGCCACCGGACCGCCGCCTCGCTGCACGCATCGCAGGGTTGCTCACCGCGCTTTTTGTGACGCTGAAACGCTGCATACGTCCCGCACGGCCGACGCGGCTTGCCATCGAGAGGGACTCGTCGCCGCTCGGACTCGTCTGCCAAGTACCCCTCGCTAGCCATCGCCATTCCCTACGGGTCGCTGGGCGCGGCGACCGCCCAGCCTTCGCTTCGTAGCAACTCGGCCGCCTGGCCCGGGTTGCGGCGCACTGCGGCGCGTAGCTGCTGGGTATGGAACCTGTCGCGCGACGCGTCGAGAGCTATCCGCCAACCGTCGCGCGCCTCGACGAGCCGTTCAAGCACGCAGAATTCGATCAGGTCTTCGAGGCTCGGCCTGAACCTGCGGCCTCCAACGGGCAGGTGGAGGTCCGCTGGGCGACTCTTGGGCCGATCGCACTCGTCGAGCATGTGCTGTAGCCCTGAGGCCTTGCCGTCGATGTGCAGGTGCGCCTCGGGGTACGGATTCGGTGGCTTCCGCACGTAGTCGTAGGTGAGGATGGCCGAGTCGCTGTCGGCGGCCACAAGTGTGTACGTGCTCTTGTCTGTTGTGAGGTGCTGCCCCGACTCGTCGAGCACGAGCGTGTGGTGCAGGCGCAGCCTGAGTTGCGCTGGTGACCTTCCGAGGGTCAGATCAATTGCGCGGCCGTGGAGATCGTCCTTGCTCAGCCGGTAGCCGATCACGGCGCGCCCCGAGGCATCCATCGTCACCGAGAGACGGATGCCGTCAGTCACAGTGCCGTTGAGCGTCGCGGTCAGCTCTCCCGCGAAGGCCTTGGCCTGTTGCTGCAGGTCAGGCGGTTGACGGCTCAAAGGTCGAGACGATGAACCAAGTGCGCCGAGCGAGTTCGCTTGTGAAACACCCTTCCTCTGCTTGCGCTTGGAGTTCTTCCCAAGTGCAGCCAGCCTCGGCGAGGGCGTTGTCAACCGCGACGCGCACTTCGTCGTCGCTCAGCACGATCACCTCGATGTCGTCGTGCTGGGTGTCTGTCTGGCTCATCGTTGTGCCTCGTCGTTGTGCCACAAGTGCGCTAGCCGGCATCGGCTCTTCGGTATTGGCTATGGCTCCTGTTACGCACGTTCGCAGGAGGGTGTGACATCAATGTAGCGGCATGGCAGCGCTGGGCTGCGGCGTGGCGAGCGTGGGCGTGCGGGCCGCTAGCCGCCGTGGCGGAGGAGCTGGCCGCTGTAGGTCTCGGTCTGGGTGTCTTCGGAAATGGTTTCGGCGCCGTTCACGATGACGCTGCGGTAGCCGCTGGCCCGCTGGATGCGGCGCCACTCGCCGCCCGGCAGGTCGTGCACCACCTCGTTCGGACCGACTGCGAGGTTCTCGGGGTCGTACACCACGACGTCAGCAGGACCGCCTTGGCGGATGAGGCCCCGGTCGCGGAATCCGGCGAGCTGCGCGGGAAGCGCCGCCAGCCGACGATGCGCTTCCTCGTAGGTCACCCACTGGTTCTCACGCACCTGTTCGGACAGCGTTTCGGTGGGGTAGCGCCCTGCCGTGAGGAACTTGGTGTGCGCCCCGCCGTCGGACACGCCGAACAGCATGTGCGGGTACTGCACCACGTCGCGCAGCAGCTCTGAGCTGCCCTGCGGCGGTGCCACGAAGAACAAGGTGTCGAGCCCGTCCGTCACGGCCACGTCGAGCATGAGGTCCACCGGGTGCTTGCCCGCCACCTCTGCCGCCTGGCCCACCGACATCTCCCGGTACTGCTCGGTCGATTCGCTGCGCGGCGACAGGATGGTCACGGTCTCGATTCCCGCGGTCGCCGTGCGGGGCATCGTGTCCTTGAGGGCTTGCCGGCGCTCGGGATCGGCCATCTTGGCCAGGCGCTCGTCCTTGTCGCCCATGCAGGCTTCCATCCAGGCCTCGGAGTCGTCGTAGAGGTTCCAATCCTCGAGAGTGAACGTGAAACCGGCATCGCTGGTCACGCCTTGGCCGTACACCGGAACGCCCTGCTCGCGGCAGCGTTCCAGCCACTCGATCTGACGGCGGTGGATGGTGGGCTTGTCCTCGAACGCCTGCACCACGTTGTGCAGCAGCGGCCGGCCGCTGATCGACGCGATCTCCTCGAGGTGGGCCATGTCGTGAGCCACGTTGCCGCTGGTGAGCGTCATCTGTACGACGCCTTCGTTGCGCTCGGCGAGCACGCGGGCCAGCACCCGGGCGGTCTCGTCGTTCATCATGTCGGTCGGCATCGGCGTGCCGTCCCAGTCGCGCTGCACCGCAGCGGGCCCGGTCGGTGGCAGCCGCTGCGCCGACCAGCCGCAGCCGCCTGCGTCCATCGCCTCGTGCACCAGCTTGGCGAGCATCTCGTGCTCGCCCTCGGTGGGCAGGCGCCCAGACTTCGCGTCGTCGAGGCCGAGCACCATCACCAGCATCGGGCCGATCGGCACGTACGGCAGGATGTTCATCGCCTTGGGCGTGCGTTCGAGGCTGTCCAGATACTCCGGAAAGGTCACCCAGTCCCAGGGCATGCCCTGGCGCATCGACTCGTACGGGATGGCCTCGACGCGGGTCATCGAGCGCATGGCGTACTCGCGCATGTCGGGATCCACCGGGGCGAAGCCGAAGCCGCAGTTGCCGATGGCCACCGAGGTGATGCCGTGCCAGCCCGACAACGTGCAGTAGGGGTCCCAGAAGACCTGCGCGTCGTAGTGGGTGTGCAGGTCGACGAAGCCGGGAGCGATGTGCATGCCGGAGGCGTCGATGACCTTGGCACCCTCCCGGGCGTCGACCCGGCCGACAGCGGCGATGCGCCCACCGGCGATG
Source organism: Candidatus Poriferisodalis sp. (assembly GCF_965219595.1). Classification (NCBI taxonomy): domain Bacteria; kingdom Bacillati; phylum Actinomycetota; class Acidimicrobiia; order Acidimicrobiales; family Candidatus Poriferisodalaceae; genus Candidatus Poriferisodalis; species Candidatus Poriferisodalis sp. Next base: position 621,742 of record NZ_OZ244781.1, on the reverse strand, counting down.
CCGACGTCGCCGCGCACCCTCGGTGCCCCGGTGCCGTCGAAGATCATCCCGTCCTTGATGACGATGTCATAGGTGCTCATGGCAATATCTCCTGAAGCTTGCGCGTCCGATGCCCCTGTTCCAGTGTCTCGGCTGCGATGTCTCGGTGGCGACGTCTTGATTGTGCCGCGTGAGGCGACAGCCGTGCTTGCCGGCGCGGAGGAATGTCAGCCCTCGATGTCCCAGCCCATCCGCTGAGCCGCGTAGAGCGTGTCGGTGTATTCCTCCATGTGGGCGATCAATCCATCGCGGCAGTCGTACACCCAGCAGTACTGGTTGTCGTAGTCGCGACCGGTGGCCTTGGCGGTGGCCGTCAGCCGCTGCAGCACAACGGCGGTGCCGCCGTCGACGATCATCCTGCGGACTTCGAGGCTGATCGGCTGGGAGATGTCGAAGGTCTGCCTCACGACACGGCCTCCCAAGGCCTCCACCACGTCTTTTGCGCCCGTCATCGTGTCGACGGCGTTGCCCTGCGCGGCCGTCTCGGGCAGCACCCAAGTGACCTCCGGGTCGAGGCACTCGAGCATGGTGTCTCGGTCGGCCGTCGTCAGCGCCGCGTAGTAGCGCTCCATCAAGGCCCGCGTCTCTGCACTCTGCATGGTCGTCATTCCTCCTGTTGCGAAGCGATTTACGGCGCCGTAGCGCGCAGCGCGTCGTCGAGTCGGTCGAAGAGCTGCCCGATCTCGTCGTCGTCGATGATGAGCGGCGGGCAGAACGCGAGTGCATTGCCGATCGACCGCGTGATGACGCCTCGCTTGAGGAAGGCCTCCTTGGCCTCGGTGGCGTCTCGACCCAGATCGCAGGCCCAGATGCCGCCAAGACCCCGGTAGCCGTCGATCATGCCGTCACCCTGGAGCGCGAGGAAGCCCTCTTCCATCCGGTCGCCGATGTCGCGTGCCCGATCGACCAGTCCTTCAGACTCGATGACGCCGATATTCGCAATGCCGGCCGCGCAGGCTGTCGGGTGACCGGAGTACGTGTAACCGTGCATGAACTTGGTCTCGTCGGCCTCGAGCAGGTTGGCGATGTCGCGTGACACCAACACGCCTGCCAACGGGATGTAACCCGACGTGACGCCCTTCGCGAACGTGAACATGTCGGGTGCCACGCCGAACGTCTGACCGGCGAACCAGCTCCCGGTGCGTCCGAAACCGCAGATGACCTCGTCGAAGATCAACAAAGCGCCGTGTTCGGTGCACAGTCGACGAAGCCCTTCGAAATACCCCGGTGGCGGCGGAACAACGCCTCCGGCGCCCTGAATGGGCTCGGAGATGACCGCCGCAATGCGCTCGCCTTGCTCCGCGAAGAGCTGCGCGGCGGGCTCGACGTCGTCGTTGGGTATCTCGACCACGTGGGGCATGAGATCGCCCCAGCCCTCGCGGTACGCAGCTCCGCCCTGCACGCTGGTACCGCCCACATTCACGCCGTGGTAACCGGCGGAGCGGCGAACGATGATCTGCCGATCGGTGTCGCCCTTGAGATGGTGAACGCGACGGGCGAACTTCAATGCCGTGTCCACGGCTTCGGAGCCCGAACATGCCAGGAACACTCGGCCGTCAGGGTGCTGCGATCGGGCGCGGACCATCTCGGCGAGTTCGACAGCGGGGCCGTTGGAGAAGGGCTCGAATGTGTTGTAGGTCGCGAGCTGATCGAGCTGCGCACCGATGGCATCGATGACGGTGCGGTTCCCGTGGCCGATCTGGCACAGCCACAAGCTGGCGAGGCCGTCGATGTACTCGTTGCCAGCGTCGTCGGTGAGTTTGACGCCCTCGCCCGAGACGATCCGAATGAACTCGTTCTCGCTGCGGCCGACAATCGAATACGGATGGATGAGTGCGTTGCTGTCCATGGTGGACACCCCCGTGTTTGCGCTCCCGAGAGCCTGGGCGCAGCCTACGCGTGCGCTCGGGCCGGGGGCTCAGCCTCCCAAGGGTCGCGCGGATAGGTGAACGTTCTCGTTGTCGCACCTGTTGTTTCCCGCTCTAGTTCGCTTCGCTCACGGGCCGCTCGGGCCACGGCTTCGCCCTGCGGGCTCAGCCTCTTTAGGCTGATGGCGTTTGGCGGCCTGCCCGAGGGTGCTGCCGCTGGAGGGAGTTTCGATGTCGCTGCGATACGGCCGGCCGCTGGTCATGATTCCCGGCCCGTCAGTCATCCCTGATCGGGTGCTGAACGCGATGCGCCGTCCCCTCCCGAACATCTACGAGGGCGAGGTGGTCGATCTCACCTATTCGCTGCTCGAGCGGCTGCCCGCGCTGGCCCGCACCGAGCACCGGGCCTACATCGCCATCTCCAACGGGCACGGTGCCTGGGAGATGGCCACGACAAACACGCTGTCACGCGGCGACAAGGTGCTCGTGCTCGAAGTGGGTCACTTCGCCACGAACTGGGCCGAGATGGCCGCGATGAGCGGTGTCAAGTTCGAAGTGCTGCACGCACCTGATCGGGCAGCCATCGAATTCGATGCCGTGCTGGACCGGCTGCGTGCCGACGTCGGACGGGAGTTTGCGGCGGTCTTCGTCGCCCAGACCGACACTTCGACGACAGTGCGCAATGACATCGCCGCGGTACGGCGCGCACTGGATGAGGCCGACCACCCGGCGCTGCTGATGGCCGACTGCGTGGCGTCACTGGGCTGCGAACCCTTCGAGATGGATGCCTGGGGTGTGGACGTGACGGTTGCGGGCAGCCAGAAGGGCCTGATGGTGCCGCCGGGCCTCGGCATTGTCTGGGTGGGCCCGAAGGCATGGGAAGCACATCAGCGAGCCGACCTGCGCACCGCCTACTGGGACTGGTCACGGCGGACCGATCCCGACGCCCACTACTGGATCTTCTGCGGCACCCCGCCGGTCCAGCACCTGTGGGGCCTCGCCGAAGCGCTCGACATGATCGACGAGGAGGGCTTGGAGAACATCTGGGCACGTCACGATGTGATGGCGCGAGCCGTGCACGCTGCGGTGGATGCGTGGTCGGCGCCGGGCGCTCTCGAGCTGAACGTGCCGGTGCCGTCGCATCGCTCGAACTCGGTGACGCTGGTTCGCACGGGCGAGGTGCCGGCTGGCCAGATCCGCCATACATGTGAAGACGAAGCCGGCCTCACCTTGGGACTCAACATTCAAGGCGACCCCGACGCGGCCTTCCGCATCGGGCACATGGGGCACCTCAACCCGCCGATGCTGCTCGGGACCATCGGCACTATCGAGGCCGTGCTCGGATCCATGGATGCGCCGATGGGTGGTTCAGGGGCCGCAGCAGCGGCCAGCGTCATCGCCGAGGCCACCACGCCGGTGCCAGACCTGCAGCAGAACCCCAGCACCTGCTGCTGAGCAGCGGCACAGATTGCTCGCCGCCGGGCCCCGAGGATCCCTAGCCGGCGGTGAGCTGGCGGACGAGCACGACAGTGGCGCTCGTGGCCGCTACCGACAGCACGATGATTCGGAAGCGCGGTCCTGCAATCCGCGGCCGCAGCCACCTGCCGATCGGCAGGCCGAGTGCGACGGCGGGCAGCAAGCCCAACCCGAGCCAGAGCTCCCGCAGGCCGAATTCCCCGATGACGGCGAGGGCAGCGATGATCGCCGTGCCGACGAACAACATGAAGGTGGCCAAGGTGGCCCGCAGGGTTGCCGGCTCCCAGTGGCTGGCGAAGACGGCGTACACCGGCCCGGGCACGGCCGCCACCGACGACGAGAACGCTGTTCCGGCACCAGCCGCATAGTCAGCTCGGCGCCCCTCGGGCGGCCGGAAGCCGATGGCCTGCACCGCCACGGCTGCCAGCACGAACACGCTCACAGCGATCGCCAGCGAGCGGTCGCTCAGCACGGTCAGCAGCGCGACACCGCCGACGAGACCGAGCGGCGCTGCAATCAACTGCCTGCGCAGAGCAGGAGCGTTCAGGGCCGCTCGGTCCGCGATGGCGTTGCGGAGGTTGATGCCACCGGCGAGCATCAGCATGGGTCCGGGAATCCCCGTCGGCTCGATGGTCACCAGCACCGGGCCCACGATCAAGCCCATGCCGATGCCGATGCACGCCTGCGTTCCCGCCCCGGCGGCCACGAACAGCGCCGCGATCAAGTACTCGAGGACACTCATCGGACCCGCTGGGCGCGGCTCACGAGGTGTCTCGCTGGCCGCTCATATGGCAGTTCACTCGTCGGGCACGCTCACACCGGCAGGTTGCCGGTGGCGGCCCCGGTGCTGCCGGTGTCGGTGTAGGCGGCGATGGTGCGCTGCGCGATGCGCATCTGGTGCACCTCATCGGCACCGTCGGCGAAACGGGCCCAGCGGGCGTGCTGGTACATGTGGGCCAGCGGGGTGTCGGTGGAGTAGCCCAGCGCTCCGTGCACCTGGATCGACCGGTCGATGACCCGGCCGAGCATGTTCGCCACGAAGTGCTTCGCCATCGACACTTCGGCCTTGAAGTCTTCGCCCGTGCCGGCTTGCGCCCGGTCGACCTTGTAGGCCGCGTGCAGCACCATCAGCTTCGCCTGGTACAGCTCCATGGTGCTGTCGGCGATCATCCACTGGATGCCCTGCTTCTCGGCGAGCAGCGAACCGTGGGCGAACCGGTTGAGCGACCGGTCGACCATCATGTCGAGCGCCGTCTGAGCCTGGGCGATCCAGCGCATGCAGTGCGCCAGGCGCGCCGGCCCCAGCCGGTACTGGCCCAACAGGTGTCCCTGGCCCCGCCCGCCCAGCATCTGGCCGGCGCCGACCCGCAGGTCCTCGATGAGGATCTCGCTGTGGCCCGTTGAGCCGTGCATGGTCTCGATCTGGCGCACTTCGGTCCAGCCGTCGGCTGGCAGGTCGACGATGAACGCTGAGTTGCCGGCCTGGGGGATGTCGGGGTTGTCCTCGGTGCGGGCGATGAGGATGGCGAACTTGGACCGGTGCGCGTTCGAGATGAACCACTTGTGCCCGTTCAGCACCCACTCGTCGCCGTCTGGGTAGCCGCGGGTCTGGATGAGCGTGGGATCCGAGCCGGCCACCTCGGGCTCGGTCATGGCGAAGCACGACTCGGCGCGGCCCTCGCACAGCGGCGCCAGGTAGCGCTGCTTCTGCTCATCGGTGCCCCAGTGCAGGAGCGTGTGCATGTTGCCCTCGTTGGGTGCTTGGCAGTTGAGCACCCACGGTCCGAACCGGGTCTTGGCGGCCTCGGCCTGCACCATGGCCATCTCGACGTGACCGAGCCCCATGCCGCCCCATTCAGCGGGCATGTGCGGCAGCCACAGGTGCTCGTCGCGCGCCCGCTTGCGCATGCCCAGCAGCGCCGTCACATATGCGTCTCGGTCGGTCTCCTCGAGCCGTTCGTCGTCGATGCGCCCTTCCACCGGACGCACCTCGACGTCGATGAACGCAGCGATGCGCTTGCGGAGCTCCTCGAGTTCGGGGCTCAGGCTGAAGTCGATGGCCATCGGGCGTCCTCCTGTGATGCACCGCTGCGAGCTGGCCGGTGCGGTCTAGATCGTGAAGGGCTCCCCGTCGCCCCGCTCCCGCACGGCGATCTCCTCGACCGGCTTCCGGCTCAGCTTGGTGAGCTGCTTGGTCGGCTTGCCGATCGGCAGCAGGGCGCACACTGCCTCCCAGTCCTCCAGTCCGAGCAGTTCCTTGGCTGCGGGCTCGCTTGCCGAGAGCAGCGTGGTCATTGCCCCGCCCAGGCCCTCATTACGGGCACCCAGCAGGATGTTCCACGCGAACGGGTACACCGATGCGCCGCTGACCACGCCGATGCGGTCCTGTTCCTTGTCGATCGAGGCCACGTTGCGCAGATCGACGGTGATCACCAGCACGACGGGCACTTCGTCCATGTGCTCGAACATCGGTAGCGGGAACTTCAGCGATTCGTCGGCCATGGCCTCTTCGATGTTCACCGATGACGGGCTGTAGCTCTGCCAGTACACCTCGCCGGCAGCGACCTGAGCCGCAGCGACCCGCATTGCTGGAATGCACAGTTCGCCGAGGCGCTTCTTGCGGGCGGGATCTCGCACCACGATGACCTTGTGGCCCTGGCGGTTGCCGCCGCTGGCGGCGAACCGAGCGTTGTCGAAGATGCGGTACAGCACCTCGTCGGTGACTTCGTCGTCGGTGAAGTCCCGAGCGGCGAAGGTGGTGCGCATGACGTCGTAAATCTCCATCTCGCCAGTCTCGCACCGGTCGGCCAACTCCGCGCCGGGCATAGCTTTCGCGTCAGAATCGCCGGGTACCTGGCCGTGTCATCGCCATGTGATGGTCATACCGAGGGAGGATCGTGAGCTTCACCCGTGTCCTGATCGCCAATCGCGGCGAGATAGCCATCCGGATCGCCAAGGCTGCCGGTGCCCTGGGAATCGAAACAGTGGCGGTGCACGCGCCGGTCGACGAGCGCTCGCTGCACCTGGTGGCCGCTGATCAGGTTGCGCCGTTGCCGGGCGGCGATCCGCTGGCCGCGTACCTGAACATCGACGCCCTGCTGCGGATCGCAACCGAGCACGGCTGCGACTGCGTCCACCCGGGTTACGGCTTCCTGGCGGAGAACGCAGCTCTTGCCGCTGCCTGCGCCGAGGCGGGACTGACGTTTGTGGGCCCTGCCGCAGACACGCTCGAGCTCTTCGGCGACAAGGTCCGCGCCCGCGCCTTGGCTGCTTCGATCGATGTTCCCGTCGCCGGAGGATCGCCGGGTGCCGTTGCCGATGCGGCCGCGGCCGCTGACGCTGCCGCGGAGATCGGTCTCCCGGTGATGCTGAAGGCCGCTGCCGGCGGCGGCGGACGGGGCATGCGCGCTGTGGAGCGCATCGAGGACATCGCCGAAGCGTTCGAACGGTGCTCCAGTGAGGCCGCAGCGGCCTTCGGCGACGGCGCTGTGTTTGTGGAGCGCCTCGTGGAACGACCGCGCCACATCGAGGTGCAGGTGCTGGCCGATGTCCACGGCAACGTGGCGCATCTGTGGGAACGGGACTGCTCGGTCCAGCAGCGCAACCAGAAGGTCATCGAGATCGCGCCCGCGCCGGGACTTGATGCCAGCCTGCGTGACCGGCTGCACGCTGATGCCGTTCGGCTCGCTGCACAGGCCGGTCTGGCGAATGCAGCAACGGTGGAGTTCTTGGTGTCGCCCGAGACCGGCGACCACTTCTTCATCGAGTGCAACCCGCGCATCCAGGTGGAGCACACCGTCACCGAGCAGGTCACCGGCGTCGATCTGGTCGAGGCGCAGTTCAGGATCGCTGCAGGTGTGCACTTGGAGGAGATCGGCGTCGTCGCGGACAACGCAGACCGGGGCAGGGCCGCGGCGGCGTCCGTGGCTGCTCCGCGCGGCTACGCCGTGCAGGCACGAGTCGTAGCGACTGGTTCTGGCGCGATCTCGGCGTACCACGAACCGTCAGGCGCGGGCGTCAGGGTCGACGCGGCCGGCTATGCCGGATACACGCCGCCACCGCACTATGACCCGCTGCTTGCCAAGGTCATCGGTACCAGGAGCACTCTCGAAGCTGCAGTGGCGCGCACATCGGCCGCCTTGGCCGATTTCCATATCGGCCAGCTGCCCACGAACATCGACATGCTTCGCCAGATTCTCAGCCACCCCGCCGTGCGCAGCGGTGATGCACGCACCACCTTGCTCACAGAGATGGTGCCGCTGCCTGGCGACGGGACGGCGGTCGCGACGAGCACCAACGGCGTATCGGACGATGCCCGAGGCAGCGCCTCGCGACGCGCTGCGATGTTGGAGAGCACCCCAGCGGTCATGCCTGCGACGCCGTCACCGGCCACGGCGCCGGCGTCGACATGGCCGGACCGCGAGTTCGCCGACGGTGAGGTTGCGATTCGCAGCCCGCTGCCCGCGAGTGTCGTCGAGGTCCGGGTGAGCGCCGGCGACACCGTCACAGCGGGGCAAGCGCTCGTGGTGCTGTCGGCCATGAAGATGGAGACGGAGGTCACCTCCCCGTGCGAGGGCACAGTCTCAGCGCTGCGCGACCTGCAGCCCGGCGACCAGCTGGCGGCCGGCGCCGTGCTGGCCGTGGTGCTGTCCGGCGCAGACGCCGGCGGCACTCCGAGCGCGGGCACAGCCCCTAGCGGCTGGGAGCCGCTGCTGGACGACGTGCAGACGTTGCAGCGGCTGGCGGAGGAACGACTGGGTCCCGACTCAGACGAGCCCGGCGTGGTCCGCCAGCGCAACCGGGGCAAGCTGCATTGCCGCGACCGCATCCGCCTCCTGCTCGACGACGGCAGCTTCCGGGAGGTCGGCAGCCTGGCCGGTTTCGCTTCCTACGACGACGAGGGTGAGATCGCAGCCTTCACGCCGGCCAACCATGTCGGCGGGACCGGCAAGATCAACAGCCGGGAGGTCGTGGTCTGTGCCGACGACTTCACCTCGCGAGGCGGTCATGCCGACGGTGCTATCGGCGCCAAGAGCTTCTATTTGGACTTGCTGTCCACCGAGCTGGGCGTGCCGTCCATCCGGCTGCTGGACGGTTCGTCCGGCGGCGGCAGCGTCGCCTCGATGGTGCCCGAGCAGCGCAAGGAAGGCGAGAGCAGTGCCAAGGAGAGCACCGGGGCCATCAAAGCCGGCCGGCCTCGGGTGACGGGCGGCGGCGGTTCGTTCCTGCCGTCGCACTTGGGCAGCACCGAGTATGCGGAGCAGCTCGCGACGGTGCCGGTGGTCAACATGCTGCTGGGCAGCGTGGTCGGCATCGGAGCGGCGAAGGCCGTGCTGGGGCACTTCGCCGTCATGGTGCGCGACATCTCGCAGCTGTTCGTGGCAGGGCCGCCGGTCGTGAGCCACGCCATGGGCTACGACATCTCCAAGGAAGATCTCGGCGACTGGCGCATCCACTGCACGAACGGCTCGGTCGACAATCTCGCCGAGACCGAGGAAGAAGCAGCCGATCTCGTTCGGCGATTCCTGTCGTACTTGCCGTCGTCGGTGTACGAGACGCCGCCGGTGCTGCCGCCGGACCCCGACGATCCGCCGGACCGGCGTGACGAGGAGCTGCTGACGCTGATCCCCCGCAAGCGCACCACGACGTTCGACATCCGCCGGGGCATCGAGCTGATCTGTGACCGAGGTTCGTTCTTCGAGATCGGTTCGCTGTGGGGCACCGATCAGGTCGTCGGGTTTGCCCGCATGAACGGGCACCCGGTCGGCGTGCTGGCGTCCGACAGCCGTCATCCGAACGGCGGCGCGCTGACCGCCGACGGCTGCGACAAGCTGACCCGTCACATCGACCTGTGTGACCTCTTCCATATGCCGATCCTGAACCTGTGCGACAACCCCGGCTTCGCAGTCGGCGTCGAGCACGAGATCACCGGCACCATCCGCAAGGGCGCAACCTGGATGACGGCATTCGCGCAGGCCGCGGTACCGATCTTCACGGTGCTCATGCGCCGCAGCTTCGGCGTGGCTGGCAACAACTACGCCACGCCCCGGCGCCAGCACAGCGCCCGTGTGGTGTGGCCGGCCGCCGATGTGGGCGGCATCCCGCCCGAAGGCGGCATCGAGGCCGCCTACAAGCGGCAGCTGGCTGAGGCGGAGGACCCGGTGGCGCTGCGGGCCGAGCTCGAAGCGCGCATCGAGGCGGCGCGTGGCCCCATCGGGCCGCTCAACCGGTTCCAGATCGAGGAGATGATCGATCCTCGCGAGACCCGCCGGCTGATCTGCGAGTGGATCGAAGGCGCCTACCGGGTCGTGAACCGGCCGGCCCAGCTCGTGCCCCGCCCGATCGCATTTAGGCCTTGATTGTCCGACCCTGATCTGGCGGCGCCGCCTGGCCCTCGGCCGAGGATGCCAACCGCACGATCAGCTTACGGAAGATCACCGTGTGGATCGGGACGAGCGACCACCAATAGATGCGACCGAGCACACCTCTGGGATGGAAGCGTGCCCGCTGACGCAGCCGTACACCCTCGGCCGACTCGCTGAGCTGCCATTCCAGCCACGCGTCGCCCGGCACCCGCATCTCTGCGCGGAGCCGCAGCAGTTTGGGCGGCTCGCAGACCTCGACGCGGAAGAAGTCGATTGCGTCGCCGACGTGCAGGTCATCTGGGTGCCGCCGACCCCGCCGCATGCCCACGCCGCCGACCAGCTTGTCGAGCGCACCTCGCAGCTGCCACAACCATTGGCTCGCGTACCAACCGCGCTGGCCGCCGATGCCGGACACTGTTGCGAATACATCCTCGATGGTCGTTGCCACCACCACCTCGCGCTCGTCTGCCAGCACAGTCCCCCCGGCCCAATCGGGGTCTTGGGGCATCGGCGACGCTGCTGTGCGACTGGCTGCGCTGTCCATCCAGCTGGTCGTGATGTCCAAGTCCTGAACATGCTGCAAGGCTCGCTCAAGGGCTTCGTCCAGGTGCAGTGTTCGATGCTCCAAGCGACGGTCGATGCTGCGGGCCTCGCTGACCACGACGTCATTGACGAGGCTGTCCACGAGCGGCCGCGCGAGGTCGTAGGGCAGCGGGGTCACCAGCTTCACCCAGTGCGACGACAGGCGGGGGGTGAGCACCGGCACCGGCAGGATCAGCCTTCGTCGCAAGCCTGCACAGCGCGCGTAGGCACGCATCATGTCGCGGTACGACACGACATCGGGGCCACCGATCTCGGCGATCTCGTGTGCCGCCGCGGGCATGCCCACCGCCGCGGCGAGGTAGTGCAGGACATCGGCGATGGCGATGGGCTGGCAACGAGTGGCCGTGACCCAGCGTGGACAGATCATCGCCGGCAACACTTCGACGAGATGTCGCAGCATTTCAAAGGAAGCACTGCCCGAGCCGATGATGACCGCTGCTCGAAGCTCCGTGACCGGCACCGATCCGCTGGCGAGCAGTCGCCCGACCTCGTGCCGGCTCTCCAGATGGGGCGACAGCTCCGAGGGTGCGTCGCTGCCCAGCCCGCCGAGATACACAATCCGCTGGAGCCCGGCCGTCTCGGCAGCGTGCGCCATGTTCTGGGCGCCGATCCGGTCAGCGCGTGCGAAGTCGTCGGTCATGCCCATGGCATGAACGAGGTAGAACGCAACGTCGCATCCGGCCAGCGCCGCCTTCAGCGACGCAGCGTCAGCCACGTCGCCGGAGCGCACCTCGACGTCTCGGCGCCAGGAGCGGTTCGCCAGCCGCTGAGGATTGCGCGAGATGCACACCACGTCGTGACCGCCGGAGATCAGATATGGCACGAGACGGCCGCCGACGTACCCCGTCGCACCGAGTACCGCGAGCTTCACGACCTCATTTTTGCTGCCATGGCGGGTGAATCGAGGTCGCGAGTCGGCGTCGTCGATCGGTCAGATCACACCGATTCCACGACCCAGACTGCGGGGGCGGTCGGGCTACGTGCCTGCTCGATCTCGTCGAACTCGGCTGCGTCCTCGAGAGCGCCATTGATGCCGTTGCCGGCGGGTATGGCACGGGCGCGGAATTGGTCTGCTTCTCGTTTGCGGGCGATGATTTCAACGAGAGCGCTCCGAGACTCGTTGGCGGCGAACCAACCGGTGTCGGCTTGGCCGCTTTCAGCCGGCTCGGGGAGATCACGTGTGACGGTCAGCACGGGTGTCGGCGTCGGCCTTGAGGATCGAGGCCGGACCGGAGCTGCCCACTCAGATTCCGGCGCCGGAGCTGTGAGGTAGTCGCGGGCCGGGTTGCCGGCGAAGCTGTACACGACCAAGCCCACTACCGCGACCACTGCCAGGGTGAAGAAAGCGGAGCGGTAGCTGTAGATGTCGTGCAGGACCCCGGTGATAAACGGTCCTCCGGCCAAGCCGGACACCATCAGCAGCGAGCCGAATCCGTAGATGCGCGGTAGTCCCGCACACCGAAGGCGTCGGCCAGGATCAGCGGGTGGAGCATCAGCAGGTTGCCCATGGCGCTGCCGAGCACCAGCACGCCGAACAGGATGGCGAGCCCGCTGCCGGCGACAGCCAGCAGGCAGAGCCCGATGGCCTGCACCACCATCAGCACCATCGTGAGCCAGCGCAGCGACACCTTCAGCGCCGCGACGCCGCCGCAGATCCTTGCAACGACGCTCGTGCCGGCCAGCACCGCAACCGCGGTCGAAGCTGCAGCGTCTGAACCGAGTCGGTCCCCGGTGAGCTTGTACATGTGCTGGATGGCCCCAACCTGGCTGCTCATCACCAGCACGAAGCCGATGGCGGTGAAGATGAAGAACCGTGTGCGGATGGCCTGCTGGTACGGCGTTCCCGGCGGCGGCCTGTCCGGAGCAGCGCCCGGCTCCTCCGACCGGCGCTCCCCATCGGGATGCAGCCCCACATCCTTTGGCCATGCTCGAATGAAGAACCAGGTCGAGATCAGCAGCAGAACGCAATACACGATGGCGAAGCGGGGCGCCCAGTAGACCAACGTGTCGGCTTCGATTCGAACGCTCAGCTGCGGCAGCAGGACGATGCCGCCCAGCGACAGACCGGTTGACGCGATTGCCATCGCCACCGAGCGGCGGCGTTCGAACCAGCGCGTCACCAATGTGGTGGTGGGCACGAGGCCGCAGAGTCCGAAGCCGATGCCGAAGACGGTCATCACGACGAACATCTGCCAGCCGCTGTGCACCTGTGCGAGCAGCGCCATGCCGGCAGTGCTGGCCGCGGTGCCCGCGGTGATCACCCAGCGAGCGTCGAAGCGATTGACCAGCTTGCCCGTGTAGTACCCGCACAGACCCGACGCCAGAAGGAATGCGCCCACGCCTGCACCCGCGAGGCCGGTGCTGAAGCCCTGCTCGTCCACGAACGCGTCCAAGAACGCGCCGAGGGCGTAGAAGACCATGCCCGAGGTGACCATCATCACACCGAAGACGCCGGCCAGCACCAGCCAGCCCCGGAGGGACCGCTGGCTGCGCTCAGCGGTCGCCACCGGCACATTCACGCCTGACAGCCTGCCAGCTAACTTGCCCAGATGCGCCTGCTCTGGCACCGCACCCACGTCGGTTCGCAGCAGGTTGTGTGCGTGGCCGCGCTGTGCGTACTCGCCGCTGCAGCGTGCACTCCAGCGGACGGCACAGACGGCACGACTGGGCCATCTACGTCGTCGGCAGCAGCCGCAGAAGCGCTAGCACCGGAAACATCGCAGGAGGCCACTCCGTTGACTGGTGCCACTGCCTCAGGCGACTGTCTGCCGGATACTGATGTCGTCGGTTCGCACGGACGCCACCGCCTCGCCTCGGGCGGCAATGAGTACGGGTACCTGCTCTATGTGCCGGCGTCCGCGTCAACGCCGGCACCGCTGGTCATGAACTTTCACGGCCTGGGCGGCGACGGACCCGGCCAGGCGGCCTACACGGGTTACACAGACTTGGCCGATGACGAGGGCTTCGTGGTCGTCCACCCGTCCGGTCTGGGCGACGATGACTGGGGAGGCGTCCGGAGTTGGGAGCTCGCCCACAGCGACACCTCGTCGCGTGACGATGTGCAGTTCGTCAGCGATCTGATCGATCGAGTCTCCGAACAAGCGTGCGTCGACGAATCACGCGTCTACGCGACCGGATTCTCGAACGGGGGCTACTTCAGTGCGTACCTGGCCTGCGAATTGGCAGACCAGATTGCGGCGACGTTCTCCGTCGCCGGCGTCAGCCATCCCGAAGGGTGTCAGCCCTCCCGCCCCGTGGCCATGGCAGCCGTTCACGGCACGGAAGACGAAGTCGTGCCCTTCGACGACAGCCGGGAATCGGTGTTGTTGCAGGGGATGCAGATCCATGACGAGAAGGCCCAGGAACTCGAAGCGTTCTTCGCGGAGATCATCCCCGACGAGCTCGCGGACTTCGCAGCTGTATTCGGCTGCGCGATCGTGACAGAGAGCGAGTTCGACTCCACGACATCGCTCACGAGCTACACCGATTGTGACGGCGGTGTCGAACTGCGCTTCTACGCGGTCGAGGGCCTCGGTCACGTCTGGCCCGGCTCATCGTGGGAGAAGGGCAATAGCAAGAATGGTGGCGGCTCAGATGCCGGCATCAGCGCCACCGCGGACGGCTGGGCATTCATGAGCCAGTATTCGCTGAACCGGTGAGAGCGACCAGAATCAGCGCGCACGGCAGAAAGCGAGCAGACGCATGGAGATGATGAAGGCGGGCCGCATGGTGGACGTGGGTCGCATGGAATGCGAAGAGATTCCCGTGCCGCCGCTGGACGAGGCCTCTTCAGACGCCGCCCCGTCCTACCGGCCAGACGCCGCCTTGGGCATGACGGCGGTGAACTACGACGTGCTCATCCGCTCGGAGATGGCGTCGATCTGCGGCAGCGACCTGCACATGGTGATGATGGGCGCCGGCCTCGCTCACCGGCCCCCCTGCCCGCACGGCTTCCCGGGCCACGAAGGCATCGGCATGGTGGTGGAGAGCCGGGCGCCCGGCCTTCCCGAGGGCACACATGTGCTGACGTTCCCGAACCCGCCGGTGGGCGAGTGCTTCAACGCCTTCCAGCGGGTCAACTCCGGCTATTGCGTGCCGCTGCCGGCTGGTGACGTGCCCCGTTCGCACCTGCTCATGGGCCAGCAGCTCGGCACCGTGATCTACGCCATGCGCCAGCACCCACGTGATGTCACCGGCGAGACCGTCATGGTCATGGGCCAAGGCTCGGCGGGGCTGTTTTTCACCTACCTGCTGAAGCAGGCCGGCGCCGAACGGGTCATCGTCTCGGACCTGTCGCCGACTCGTCTGGCCGTCGCCGAGGCCTACGGCGCGGACGAGTGCCTGAATGCTGCCGAGCTCGGCAATGTCGGGGTCATCGAGGCGGTCAAGGAGATGACCAACGGCCGCGGTGCCGACTATGTCGTCGAGGCGGTCGGCCGCTCCGACACGTTCCTGGACTCGGTCGAGCTCGTGCGCATGGACGGCCAGCTTTTGTGGTTCGGGCTGCCGTCGACCGACGACAACATCCATGTGCGCTTCCAGAAGTTCTTCCGCAAGCGGCTGTCTGCCGCCAGCACCTACGGGGCCCAAGACGAACCCGGCTCCATGTCATTCCGGCAGGCGCTGCGGCTGATCGCCTCGGGCGACATCGACGTCTCGCCGTTGCTCAGCCACGTGTTCGACGTGAGCGACATCGGCGACGCCTTCCGGCTGGCCCACGAACCCCACGACGCCGGCGCGCTGAAAGTGTCGGTCAGCTTCGACTGACCTTGGCTGGCTCAGTCATCCGATCGAGTCGGGGACCCCAGAGCGCTGCTAGGGGGGCTGAGCGGAGTCTGTCGCCGAAGCTGAGCGCGTGGCGGCCGGTGTGCAGCAGGATGCCGGCGCGGAATGCGCCCGGCTCCGTACGGTCGAGGCTGTCGCGCAGGGCGGCAATGTGACGCAGGTCGGTGGCGCGTGGCGAGGATGTGGCCTTGATTTCGACCGCGACGATGGTGGCGTCGGGCCGCTCCACAATGAGATCTGCTTCACGACCCGCGTTGTCGCGATAGTGGTAGAGCGTTGCACGATCGGCGCGGGCTGCCAGTTGCCGGGCGATCTCGCTCACGGCGAACGTCTCCAGCAGCGAGCCGGTTGCGGTCGCGGTCGGCGTGCGCAGCGCGGCGGCGTCGACACCGCTCAACGCCGCGGCCAGCCCGCTGTCGGTGAGATGCAGCTTGGGCCGACGCACGACGCGTGCCGATCGGTTGCGGGTCCACGACGGCAGTTCATGCACCAGGAACACCGTGCGCAGCCAGCCCAGATACGACTCCACGGTCGCTCGGTCGGCACCGAGTTGCTGCGACCACCGCGTCAGGTTCGCCTCGCTGGCCGTGTTGGCGGCGGCAAGGCGCAGCAGCCGTCCGAGGAGTTCGGCGCGCCGGATGTCGCCGAGGCTCACGATGTCGCGGCTGATGACCGTCTCGACGTAGCTGCCGAACCACTCGGCGCGTCCTGCTGGCGCGAGTTGCTGCACCTCGGGGTAACCGCCGGCACACACCATCCCCAAGTAGCCGTCACGGTCGGGCCAGTCGGCCCCCCCGGCGGCGAGCGATTCCGGCGCGGCAGCGCCCCCCTCGAACCAGCGCTCGATGGCAGGTGCCATACCGCCGTCGCTTTGATCGGTGACTGCTACTGGATGGTCACCGGTGAGTGCCGGTGTCGAGTCGCCCCGTCGGCCGTCCGCGGCATCTCGCGCCGCGGTAGCCAGCTCCAGCTGAGAGAACGGCCACAGTCGCAAGATGATGGCCCGCCCGGCCAGCGATTCGCTGACGGTGGGCACGGTCAGGAAGTTCGTTGAACCAGTGAGCAAGAAGCGGCCGCGGGTGTCGTTCCCGTCGACGGCGATCTTGATTTCGCGCACCAGTCGGTCTCCGCCGAGCTGCACTTCGTCGATTACCAGCGGCGGCGCATAGGCGCGCACGAAGGTGCGCGGATCGGCGCGCGCAGCATCGAGCATCTGTTGGTCGTCGAGCGTGATGTATGTGCCGCCGCGCGCTGCCGCAACGGCACGGGCCAGCGTGGTCTTGCCGCATTGACGGGCACCGTGCAGGATCACGACCCGCGCGTTGTCGAGCGCGTCCGCCAGCCGAGGCCGCATGTGCCTGTCGACCAGGTCCATGCGAACCAGAGTAGTGCTCAAATCACAGTTTAGTCAGAGATCTAACCGACATTCTGTATAGTCGCTGATCCCAATTCTGCATAACCCCGGGGTTCCCCCGGCGTTGCGAGTGCTGCGAATTCTCAGCAGCGCTACTTTTTCTCATCTCTTCTGCATCTGACAGCGGCAGATTGAACGCAGTCGGCTCAGTCGAGCGCTTCGATCACCTGCACGAGGATGCCGAGCCCCAATTCGTCGAGGGCTGCCCGGCATGTCGCCGCCATCGCCTCAGCAGGCGCCCCGTTCATCTGCTTGCAGCACGCACATGAAGTGGAATGCGGTGGCGAAGGTGCCTGCTGGCGGTGATGCCTGTCCGAAGTGGTCGTCACCCCAGCACTCGATCTCGCCGCCCGTGCGCAGCCCGCACGTATGCCAGAGCGCGGCGGAGACAGCAGTGAACGCGCCCGGTGGCGGCGATGCCTGCCCCTGTTCGTTGAAGCCCCAGCATTCGACTTGCCCGTCGGTGCGCAGCCCGCAGCCGTGAAGGCTCCCGGCCGAGACAGCGGTGAAGGTGCCGGCGGGCGGCGACGCTCGCCCCAAGAAGCAGAGCGGAGCGACGCACGGTGCGGTCGTTGAGCGTGATGGGTCTTGGCCCGGTTCGGCGGCCATCGGCTCAATATCGTCGAGGAACGGCCCTGCCTCCCATCGGTCGTAGCCCCAGCATTCGATCTGCCCGTCGGTGCGCAGCGCACATGAGTGGGCCCATCCGGCTGAGACGGCCGTGAAGGTGCCTGTCGGCGGTGATGCCTGTCCGTATCTGTTGTCGCCCCAGCATGCGATCTCGCCGTTGATCTGCAGCCCGCACACATGCCAGGAGCCGGCTGAGACTGCGGTGAAGGTACCTATGGACGGTGTCTCAAGGACTGCGTCGATACCCCAGCATCGGATCCGTCCGCCGGAGTGCAGCCCGCACGCATGAGCAAATCCAGAGGTGACAGCCGTAAACGTAGCTTTTGGCGGCTTTCTGATCATCGCGGGGGCACCCCAGCATTCGATCTGGCCGTCGGCGCGTAGCCCGCACGAGTGCGTTTCTCCGACAGCGATGGAATCGGCAGCGCGTCGCCACGACAAACCCGACGCCATCTTCGACGTGTGCACCTTCGCAGCGCCGCCGATCGCATGTGCGCCGTGCTGGCCCGCAACGTCTGGAAGGCGGTGTGCGCCGCCAGCGGCGGGCAGCGCCGTAGTCGCCAACGCCAAGAGCACAATCCCGAGACCTGTACGAGCGAGGCGCATCACTCTGTCACGGTAGCCACCTGCTGAGAGTGGTCAACCGGCCTCCGACCCGGCCGCCCCCTGCGCCGCTGCCTCAGTCTCTCTGCACTGCCTCACGAACCGTCGATACGACGTGCCCCCGAAGCACAGCACAGCGGCGAGGGCTGCCAGCGCGGCAGTCAGACCGATGAGCGGCGATACGTCGGCGTAAAGCAATGCGAGGCCGCCGAACACAATCACGATTGAAGGCGCGCGGCCTCGGAGTCGGGTCGCCCAAAAGCCCCTCGATCCGGCTCACGCCGGCGAGGCTAGGCACCGGCCCGGCGCAACGCCGGGCAGCGCCGAACGTCAGCCCGACGAAACCCCAGCAGCCGCCTCAGCCTCACGACGGCGGTTCTTCGCCCAGTAGTAGGCGGCGACAAGGGCCGCGATGACTACCACGGGAGCGCTGAGCACCCACCAAGGCAAACCCGTGAGGCGACTCACGAAAAATTGGATTGCTTGCACAGCCAAGAAAACCGGCCAAAACCAAGAGCGGCCTGTCTCTTGCCGGGATGCCAGCGTGTCGGCGGTGCTCATGGTGTCAGGACAGCCAGCCGCCGAGCCTCAGCCCGATCAAACCGCAGCCCGCTCGGTCTCTTGTTGCCGCCTACGTCGAGCAGATTTGACAGCAGCATCTATGCCGGCCGACACGACGAACCACCCGAGGCCAGCAATCGCAAGGCGCAGCGGCATTGAGTCGATGTAGAGCCTTGCCGTCGTCCTGACGAGGATGGCTACGACCACGAGAACACCTGCTCGCAAAGCGAGCCTTTGCCATCTCGACTCAGCCGGGGCGGCTGTGTTCGTCGTCATGGTGTCAGGGTAGTTCGGGGTGTTGATCGTCGTTTACCGCCTCACCTGCATTCGAACGTGTCGCCGCTGTCGCAGGCGTACTTGCGCCAAATCCGGATGAAGTCCTCACCGGTGATCTCCCCATCCTCGAGCCTCTGACCCGCCCGCTCCAGTTCGTGGTGCTCGGTCTCGCCGTTGCCGTCGTAGTCGCCGTCGGGATCGTTCGGATCAGGCGTCGGCTGCTGGCCCGAGCCGCCCGAGCCGCCCCTGGAACCACCCGAGCCGCCCCCGGAACCACCCGAGCCGTCATCATTGGGGCCGCTGTCGTCAATCGGAGGAATTAGCTCCAAACCGATATTGCACCCGAGGCCGGCGGCATGCTGCGCAATCTTCGCGCCAGCCGCTGGCTTGCCCCTAAAAACTGCGGAGTACGCAGCGCCGGCCAGCACCGAGCAGCCTGCGTACGTGGCTGTCACCTCGCCCACCTTCCTCACCGGCGTGGGCAGCTCGTTCCAAGCCTTTTTGTATTCGTTGATGGCCGCCTCACGGTCTGCGTCGTTGAGTTCCGCTACCCCTTGGGTGGACTCTCTCCAATCCTCCAAAATGTCGCGGATTTCACTCGCTGCAGCGTCGCCCAAGACCTTGATGTAGGCAAGGATTTCTTGGTTCGAGGATCTGCATCCAGACGGGGCAGGGCTGACGTTGTAGGTGCCGTCAGGGTTGGCAGTGTGGAGCGCGTCGCGTGTGTTGCTAACCCATGTCTTGCAGGGATCGGTGCTGGTGGTTGGGGTGGTCGTGCCGCGGTTCTGACGCGTGCCCTTCTGGTTGCCGCCGTCGCCGCCGGAGTCGTCGCCGCTGTTGTCGCCGCTGCCCGTGTCGTCATCACCGCTGTCGCCGCTATCGCCACTGTCGGTGTGGGTGCTGTCATCGTCGCTGCCGCCCGAGTCGTCACCTCCGCCGTCGCCGCTGCCCGTGTCGTCATCACCGCTGTCGCCGCCGCCCGAGTCATCACCTCCGCCGTCGCCGTCGCCGTCGCCGGAGTCATCGCCGCCGTCGCTGTCGTCGTCTTTGTCGGCGTTGGGGTCGTGGTTCTCGTTGGTGGACGGGGCCGGGTAGCAGTTCGGGTAGGTGCCGAGCATCCCCTCGCCGCAGGTCGGCGGCGGGGCGTGCTTGTGTGCGACGTTCTCGGTCCAGCACTGGTTTCCGGAGAACGGATCGAACGCGCAGTAGCGCTTGGTCTGCGTGTGAGCGCCGGCGGGCGATGCCGCGATGACGGTGAGCGTGGACGCGGCGACAAGCAGCGCGGCGAGCGCTGCGAGGGTTCGTCTTGGCATGTCGGTTCCTCTGGGCAGGTAGCGGGTTGCGGTGGTGATCCGCGGTTGCGTCGCCCGCTGCGGGGGGACCCATGCATCTGTGCCGCCCGTGCGGGCGACGCGTCCGCGAATCGTTGGTTTCGGGTACGGTCCGCGCCCATGAATAACCAAACGTATGTTCGTGATATGTTGAGGGTCGTCTCCTATGCGCGGGTGTCCACCGGCGCGCAGGCCCAGTCGGGGTTCAGCACCGACGCCCAGCACCAGGCGGTCGGCCGCGAGGCCCGGCTGCGCGGCTGGCAGGTCGCGGAGCGCATCACCGACGACGCCGTGTCGGGCACGGTGCCTGCCCAGCGGCGGCCCAAGCTGGCCGCAGCGCTCGACCGGCTGGCACGCGGCCGGCTCGACGTGCTCGTTGTGGCCAGGTCGGACCGGCTCGCGCGTTCGCTTCTCGAGCTGCTGCATCTGCACGAGCGCGCCCAGGACGAGGGCTGGACTCTTGTCGCTCTTGACCTGCCAGTCGGCATCGCAGGCCCGGAGGGCCGTCTGTTCATTGGGCTTCGCGGCCTCGTCGCGGAGTTCGAAGCCGCCATGGCACGCGCCCGCACCACCGACGCGCTCGCCGTGGTCCGCAGCCGCGGCGTGCGCCTCGGCCGGCCCAGCCGCCACGGCAAGGCCACCAAAGAGCTCGCCGCGCGGCGCCGCGCTGAGGGCGCCAGCCACGGCCAGATCGCCGCCGAGCTCACTTCGCTCGGGATCCCGACGCCTACCGGCAAGACCGTCTGGACACGCTCTTCGGCGCAGTCGCTGCTGCGCACTGTCGCGCACGACGCAGCGGCCTGCGCCCGCGCCGAGGCGCACAGAAAGGCTCACGGGTTGCCCGGCGATACCGGTGCGCCGCCGCGGCAGGCCGTGTGAGGCCTGCCCGCAGGCCGGTTGACGTCACGTCCGTAGACGTATACAATACGAACGTTTCAGATACGGCTCGAAATCAACCTTGGCCAACAGATTTGACGCTCTGTGGGCGTGAGGCATGGGCGATTCGTCGCCGCCGCCTGCTTGGTCTGAGACTCGGCGGACGATGTTCGGCTCAGTCGAGCGCTTCGATCACCTGCACGAGGATGTCGAAGCCCTCGTCCAGCTCGGCTTCGGTCACGTTCAGCATCGGGGTGATGCGGATGACGTTGCCGTACAGGCCGCCCTTGCCCACGAGCAGGCCGCGTTCCTTGGCGGCGTCCACTACGGCCGTCGACGTTGCCGCGTCTGGTTCGATGCTGCCGGGGTGGCAGAACTCGATGCCCTGCATGAGTCCCTTGCCGCGCAGCTCGGCGACGTGAGGCGACGCATCGCACACCGGCGCCAGCCGTTCAGCCATCTGCGCCCCCCGCGCAGCGGCATTGCCCTGCAGGTCGTTCTCGAGCACGTACCGCAACGTGGCACGGCCCGCTGCCGTCGAGAGGGGGTTGCCGCCGAACGTGGTGAACGACGTGCGGGTCAGGCAGTTCATGAGTTCGGCACGCGCCACGATCCCGGCCAGCGTGATGCCGTTGCCGACGCCCTTGGCGAAGGTGATCGCGTCGGGGGTGATGCCGTGGGCCTCGTAGCCCCAGAAGTTCTCCCCGGTGCGGCCCCAGCCGGTCTGCACCTCGTCGGAGATGAACAGGATTCCCTCGGAGTGCAGCACCTTGCCCAGCGCCCCGAAGAAGCCGTCCGGAGGCACGGCGAACCCCCCGACCCCCTGGATGGGCTCGGCTATCAATGCTGAGAACCCCCCAGAGTCGGTCATGTCGATGAGCTGGACGAGATCCTCCACGCAAGCATTGGTGAAGGCATCGTCGTCGAGGTCGCGGAATGGGCTGCGCAGCCGGTAGCCGCCTTGCACGAAATGCACGTCGAGCCCGCTGTGGCTGGTGGTGGACCACCCCCTGTGGCTGGTGATGGCCTGGGCGGTGAGCGAGCGGCCGTGGTAGCTGTTGCGCATCGCCAGCACCTGGTTGCTGTTGCGGTAGTTGGTCGCCAGCAGGATCGCGGTGTCGTTCGCCTCGCTGCCCGAGGTGGTGAACAGCACCCGCGGATCCGCGATGCCCGAGACGGCGGCGACCTCCTCGGCGAACGAGATCATCTCCTCGTTCAGGTACAGCGTCGAGGTGTGCATCACCTTGGCTGCCTGGGACTGCACGGCCTCGACGACGGCGGGATTGGCGTGCCCGATCATGGTCGTGAGCACGCCGCCGAAGAAGTCCAGGTAGCGGCTGCCCTCGTTGTCGAAGACGTAGCTCCCCTCGCCGCGTTCGATCGAGATCGGCTGGGCGTACAAGGGGCTGATGAAGCTGGGCAGGACAGCCCGGTAGCGCTCCGCGAGGTCGGCGGTTGTGGCCATTGCGACATCGTAGAGTTCGCGTTTATGGCGGGGTTGACGAAATGGGTGTCGCAGGCCTACGAATCGGCCCGCAGCGTCATGCAGTTCGGCGAGTTCGAACGCGACGCGGACAAGCGGCATTTGATCCGCGCCGCCGACGTATCCGACTTGCGCCGCATGGCCAAGCGCCGGATGCCAGGTGGCTGCTTCGACTACATCGACGGCGCCGCTGAAGACGAGATCAGCGCAGAGCGCAGCGTCTCCGCTTACCACCGTTGGCAGTTCCGGCCCCGTGTGCTGCGAGACGTGACTGAGGTGGACATCTCGGGCAAAGTGCTCGGCCAAGAGGTGCCGATCCCGCTCGTGATTGCGCCGACCGGCTTCGATCGCATCGCTCATTCTCAAGGCGAGCTGGCCGTGGCCCGCGCTGCCGAACGTGCCGGCATCCCGTACTCGCTGTCGACGATGGGGACGCGCTCGGTCGAGGAGGTCGCTGACGTCTGCGACGGCAGGAAGTTCTTCCAGGTGTACGTCTGGCGCGACCGCGAGTTGATGGCCGACCTGCTCAAGCGTTCAGCGGCGGCCGGTTACGAGGCGATCATGATCACAGTCGACACAGCGGTGCTCGGCCGCCGCGAGCGCGACGTCCGCCACGGCTTCAGCCTCCCGCCCAAGCTGGGTCCCGACACGATCATCGACGGGCTGATGCATCCGCGCTGGCTGCTGGACTTCCTCAGCAACGAGCCCATCAAGTTGTCCAACTGTGAAGGGGCAACGGGCGGCGACGGCGGCGATGCCGTGGCGCTGGCCGACTACATCAACAGCCAATTCGATCCATCGCTGTCGTGGGATGACATCGAGTGGTTCCGCGAGCGCTGGGACGGCCCGGTGATGCTGAAGGGCGTGCTGTCGCCCGACGACGCCAAGATCGCCGCCGACATGGAGCTCGACGCAGTGATCGTGTCGAATCACGGCGGCCGCCAGCTCGACGGGGCGCCCGCGCCGGTGGAGTGCGTGCCGGCGATCCGCGAGGCGGTCGGCGATCGCTGCGAGGTGATCTGCGACGGGGGCATCAGGCGCGGCAGCGACATCGTGAAGGCGCTGGCGCTGGGCGCCGACTCGGCGATGATCGGCAGGGCGTACTTGTATGCGCTCGGCGCGGCCGGCGAGACCGGCGTCGACTGGGTGCTCAACTACTTCGTCGAGGGGATGACCCGCACGATGCGTCTGAATGGCGTTCGCTCCACTGCGGACCTGACCCCCGACCTGCTCGAACGCGTCTGAGGCGGCACTGATGGCAGAACAAACATCACCCGGGCGCGCCCTTGGCGATCGCTCTCTCCCAGATCGTGCTGAAGTCGTCGTCGTGGGTGGCGGCGTGGTGGGGTGCGCCGTCGCATACCACCTGGTGCGGCGAGGCATCACCGACGTGCTGCTGCTGGAACAGAACCAGCTCACCTCGGGCACCACCTGGCATGCCGCGGGTCTGGCCGCGCAGCTCAAGTCCACCTACAGCCTGACCAAGCTGGCGACCTACACCGTGCGCCTGTTCGAAGCGCTCGAGGACGAGACGGGTCAGGCCACGGGATTCCGGGCGCCGGGCTCGATCTCGGTGGCATCCGACGGCGAGCGCTGGGAGGAGATCCTGCGCGGCGCATCCATGGGCAGGTCCATCGGTGTCGAGTCCCGCGAGCTCGACATGGACGAGCTGTCGCAGATGTGGCCGCTGATGCGAACCGACGACCTCGTCGGCGCGCTGTACCTGCCCGACGACGGGATGGTGTCACCGGTCGACGTCACGATGGCGCTGGCCAAGGGCGCACGTGCTCGCGGGTGCCGCGTCATCGAGGGCGTTGCCGTTACCGGGCTCGAGACCCGCAACGGTGCCATCAGCGGTGTCCGGACTGAGCCGGCAGGCGGCGCCGCCGGGGGCGACCACCTCATCGAGACCGAGACCGTGGTGCTGGCCACGGGCATGTGGACTCGCCATCTGGCCGCACAGATCGGCGTGAACGTTCCGCTGCAGGCGTGCGAGCACTTCTACGTAGTTACCGAGCCGCTCGAAGGGCTCGACACCTCCACGCCCATCGTGCGCGACCCCACCAACTACACCTATTTCAAGGAAGAGACCGGCAAGCTGATGGTCGGCTTCTTCGAACCGGCAGCCAAGGTGTGGCGCCTCGGCGGCATCCCGCGCAACTTCAAGTTCGGCACGCTGGACGAGGACTGGGACCATGTCGGCCCCGTCTATGAGCGTTCGTGCCACCGCGTGCCGGTGCTCGCCGACTGCGGAGTGCAGCTGTTCTTCAACGGCCCCGAATCGTTCACTCCTGATGGCACCTACTACCTCGGCGAGGCACCCGAGGTCGACGGCTGCTTCGTGGCTGCGGGCTTCAACTCCGTGGGCATCCAGTCCGCCGGCGGGGCGGGTTGGGTGCTCGCCGACTGGATCGCAGACCGGCAGCCGCCGATGGACCTGTGCGCAGTGGACATCCGCCGGGCCATGCCGTTCCAGGCCGACGAGACGTATCTGGGCGAGCGCATCAGCGAGAGCCTCGGACTGCTGTACGCGATGCACTGGCCGTTCTTCCAGTACACGAGCGCCCGTGACCAGCGCCGCTCGGCACTGCACGACGCCATGGATGCGACGGGCGCCGTGTTCGGCGAGACGGCGGGCTGGGAGCGGGCCAACTGGTTCGCCGAGCCCGGCCAGGAGCGGGAGTACCGCTACAGCTACGGCAAGCAGAACTGGTGGGCCAACGCAGGCCGCGAGTGCGATGCCGTCCGCAACGGCGTGGCGGTGTTCGACCAGTCGTCGTTCGTCAAGTTCACGGTGCGGGGCCCAGACGCACTGGATGTGCTCGACACGCTCAGCGTCGCCGACATCGATGTGCCTGCCGGGCGTGCCGTCTACACCCAGTGGTGCAACGAGCGCGGCGGCATCGAAGCCGACCTGACCGTCACCCGGCTCGGCGATGACGACTTCTGGGTGGTCACGTCGGCTGCCTGCCAGACCCGGGACTGGGCATGGCTGCGGCGACACTGCCGCGGCAGAGATGTCGAGATCGCCGATGTCACTGACGACTGGGCGGTGCTGGGGCTAATGGGGCCGTGCTCACGCGAGCTGCTGAGCCGCGTCACCGACGCCCCGCTCGACAACGAGTCGTTCGGCTTCGGCAGTGCTCAGCACATCGATGTCGCGACAGCAGACGGCCCGATGGAGGTGCTGGCCGTTCGCATGAGCTATGTGGGAGAGCTCGGCTGGGAGCTCTATGTGCCCAACCAGCGAGCAGTCGCGGTGTACGAGGCACTGCGGGACGCTGCCGCAGCCGCCGACGGTCTGGATCTGGCGCACGCCGGCTATCACGCCATGAACACGCTGCGCCTGGAATGCGGCTACCGCCACTGGGGCCACGACATCAGCGACGAGGACACGCCACTGGAGGCCGGTCTGGGCTTCGCGATCGCGTGGGACAAGCAGCGGGATTTCATCGGCCGCGCCGCGCTGGAGGCACAGCGCCACGAGCCCCGCACGCGGCGGCTCATCCAGTTCCGTCTCGAAGACCCCGACCTGCTCGCCTACCACGACGAACCGATCCGCCGCGACGGCGAGCTCGTCGGACGGGTCACGTCGGCCATGTGGAGCTACACCGAAGACCGCTGCCTGGCGATGGGCTACGTGACGCATCCGACCGCGGCCGACCCTGAGCCGCAGGCCGTCACCAAGTCTTGGCTCGAAGCCGGCAGCTTCGACATCGAGATCGCCGGCCGCCGCATTGCCGCCACGCCCTCGATCCGCAGCTTCTACGACCCCACCAACCAGCGCGTCCGCCAGTAGTCCTGCGATCTGCAACCCGAACTTTCGGATTGCATATTCAAGAGCGTCAAGATGCGCGCAGTGGTGCGCGGAGCGGTGGTAATTTGCGCGCACCACGTCGGCATGCCACGGGGCCCGAACCGGGGGGTTCGGCTCACCTTTGGCCTGGACAAATGGGGACCTGTGTATGTCTGAGCAGGCCCGGCATCGCTGAGCATGCCTGAACAAGCGCAATGCGTCATCATCGGCGGCGGCGCGATGGGGGCCGGCCTGCTGTATGCCCTCGCGCACGAAGGCTGGACCGACACGATCCTGGTCGAGAAAGGCGAGCTGACCTCTGGGTCCACCTGGCACGCGGCCGGCCTGATCCCGAACTTCATCGGCGATCTCAACATGGCCAAGGTGCACCAGGAGGCGGTGGCGCTCTACCCGCGCCTCGAAGCCGAGACAGGACTGTCAGCGGGCTGGCACGGCTGCGGCGCCATCCGGCTGGCGCGCACGGCCGACGAGGCCGACTGGCACCACTACGTCCACGCCATGCTCACCCAGATCGGCGTGGAGTCGCACCTGATCGGGCCTGCTGAGATTGCCGAACGGCACCCGCTGCTGACCGATCTCGACGACGTGCGACTCGGTTTCTACACACCCCATGACGGCTGGACCGATCCGTCTAGCTGCACGAACGCCATGGCCAAGGGTGCCCGCGACCTCGGCTGCCGGATCATGCGCCACACGCTCGTGACCGGCATGTCCCAGCGCGCCGACGGCAGCTGGGATGTCACGATCGTGCGCGGCGGTGCCGATCCGGCCCGCCGTCGCAACGGTTCGAACGGCCGCGACGAGCAGGACACCATCCACTGCGAGCACGTCGTGAACGCCGCCGGGCACTACGCACCCCAGCTCGGCGCCATGATCGGGCTCGACGTTCCGATCGTGTCGGTTATCCACCAGTACTTGGTGACCGAGACCGTGCCCGAAGTCGAAGCCCTCGATTTCGAACTGCCAGTGGTGCGCGATCCCCGCGCCTCGTGCTACTACCGCCAGGAGATCGACGGCCTGCTCATTGGGCCGTACGAGATGTCCGGCTCCCGGTCCTACGGCGTCGACGGCATCGACTGGGACCTGCACTTCCACCTGCCCGGCGAGAACCTCGACGTACTCGAAGAATGCCTCGACTTCGCTCAGCAGCGCATCGGCGTGCTGTCCGACGCGGGCATCAAGCAAGTTGTGTCCGGGCCGATCACCCACACCCCCGACTCGGGCTATCTCATGGGGCCCGCACCGGGGGTGCGCAACTACTGGCACTGCAACGGGGCATCCATCGGCATCACCCAAGGCCCAGGTGCCGGGAAGTTCCTGGCGCAGTGGATGGTTCACGGGCAGACCGACATCAACGTGCGGGCCATGGATCCGCGCCGTTTCGGCGACCACACCGGCCCCAAGTCGCAGTTCGCCCTCGAGAAGGCGCTCGACGAGTACCACGAGATGTACCAAGTGCGGCTGCCCGGCGAGCAACGAGCCGCCGGCAGGCCGGTCAAGACCACGCCGCTGTGGGGCCGCTTTGACGCGCTGGGAGCGCAGTGGCAGGAGATCTACGGGTGGGAGCGCCCCCAGTACTTCTCGCCCGACGGCACGCCTGAAGCGCACTCGTTCCGTCGCTCCAACGCGCATGACATCGTCGGCGCCGAGGTGCGCGGCGTTCGCGAGCGCGTCGGAGTGGCCGACCTCAGCGCCTTCGCCAAGTTCGAGGTGACCGGGCCCGACGCCGGTGCGCTGCTGGACCGGCTGTCAGCCAACCGCCTGCCCGGGCGCGACGGCGGCATCCGCCTGACGCACATGCTCACCGAACTGGGCGGCATCGAGTGCGAGATGACCATTGCACGGCTGGCGCCGGACCGGTTCTGGCTGGCCTCCGCGATCATGGGCCAGAGCCACGACTTGGACTGGCTGCGCGATCACGTCGAGGCCGACGAGCAGGTGAGTGTGCGCGACGCCACCGACAGCACCGCCATCTTGGGGGTGACCGGCCCGCGTGCACGTGACGTGCTGTCACCGGTGACCGACGCCGACCTCAGCAACGACGCATTCAGCTGGCTGACTGCCCAGCAGATCTCGGTGGCAGGCGTGCCCGTCATCGCGCTGCGGGTGTCCTACGTCGGCGAACTGGGCTGGGAGCTGCACTGCCCGATGGACGAGCTCGGACGGCTGTACGACGCGGTCGCCGAAGCCGGCGAGCCCCACGGCCTGGTGCACTTCGGCAGCTACGCCATGAACGTCATGCGCATCGAGAAGGCGTACAAGGCGTGGGGCAGCGAGCTCACTACCGAGATCACGCCGGTCGAAGCCCGGCTCGGCCGGTTTGTGGACTACAGCCGCCCATTCATCGGCCGCGACGCGGCCGTGGCCCGCCACCAAGCCGAGGAACGCGGCGAGCCGCTGTCGATGGTGCTCGTCTACTGCGAGGTGGATGCGAGCGACAACGACGTGCGCGGCAACGAGCCGGCGTTCGCGCCCGGCAGCGACGAGCCCATGGGCATCGGCACGAGCGGCGCCTGGGGTCACTCGGTGGGCCGCAGCCTCGCGTTCGTCTACGTCGATCCCCGCTTCGAAGCCCCCGGCAGCAGCTTCGAGCTGGATCTGCTCGGCGAGCGGCGCACCGCGACCGTGCTTGCCGAGGCCGCCTACGACCCACGCAATGCGGCGCTGCGCGCCTGATCCCGACATGGCTGCGCTGTCGCATCTCTGCCCCTGAACCACAAGGACCCGGCGTACACCGCCACTCACAACACAGATTGCCCCAGGAGGTGCCGGCAGGAGATGTCTGACACGGCTGCACCGCCACCCGAGACTGCTGAGGCGCCCCGGCGCCGCCGCGGCGGCGGCCGGGCTGGCCGCATCGCCGTCCGCGAAGCAGCACCTGAGCGCGATCGCAGGCCAGTTCGCCCCGGCCTGCCCGCGGGTCGATTCAAACCGCTGACCGAGAGCGACATGCAGCAGGTGTACGACACCGCACTCGGGCTGCTCGAAGACGTCGGCATGGGCGATCCCCTCGACGAGTTCGTCGAGGCGGCGACGCCTGTGGGCGGGTGGGTCGACGACAACGGACGCATTCACCTGCCTCGCGGTGTCGTGGAACGCGCCATCGAGACGGCGGCCAAGGAGTGGATCTGGCACGGCTTCGACGACGACCAATCGGTGCACGTGGGTGGCGAGCACGTCTATTTCGGCACGTCAGGCGCCGCGGTGATGATGTACGACCACGAGACCGGCACGTTCCGCGATTCGCTCGCGCAGGACGTGTACGACTGCGGCCGCTTGGTCGACACGCTCGACAACCTGCACTTCTACGTGCGCACGGTGGTGGCACGCGACATGGTCGAGACCCGTGACCTCGACATGACCACTGCATACGCAGTGATGTGCAGCACCACCAAGCCGGGCGGATCGTCGTGGTTCGAGCCGGAGTGGGTGTACGAGTCGGTCGAGATGTTCGACCTCGTGCTGGGAGGCGAGGGCGAGTTCGCGAAGCGCCCCTTCATCGCGGCCAACAACACGTTCGTCGTGCCACCGCTGCGCTTTGCCTACGACTCGGCGCGGTGCCTCGTCGCGCAGGTGCGCACCGGCATGCCCATCAACCTGCTGTCGGCGCTGCAGGCCGGCGCCACTGCGCCTGCGGCGCTCGCTGGCGCTCTGGCGCAGGCGGTGGCCGAGTGCCTCGGGGGGTTGACCTTCGTGAACCTGCTGTCGCCGGGCCATCCCTGCCTGCTGGGCCTGTGGCCGTTCGTGTCGGACCTGCGCACGGGTGCCATGAGCGGGGGATCGGGCGAGGAGGGAATTCTCAACGCCGCAGCGGCCGAAGTCGGCCACTGGCTCGGGCTGCCCACCGGCGTGGCGGCCGGAATGACGGATTCCAAGGTGAACGACGCCCAAGCCGGCTATGAGAAGGGCCTGAACGTCGGGCTGGCCGGCCATGCGGGAGCGAACATCGTCTATGAGTCGGCGGGGATGCTGGCGAGCCTGCTGGCGTGCTCGTACGAGGCGCTGGTAATCGACAACGACATGCTCGGCGCCATCAACCGCACCGTGCGCGGCATCGAGGTGAACGCCGACACGTTGTCGGCAGAGCTCATCGGCGAAGTCATCGCCGGGCCGGGCCACTTTCTGGGCTCGCCGCAGACGCTCGAGCTCATGGAAACCGAGTACCTCTACCCGCTGGTGTCCAACCGGGACACTCCCGAGGACTGGACCGAGGCGGGCAGTCGGGCCGCGCACGATGTGGCCCACGACCATGTGGTGGCCACGCTCGAGAGCCACTGGCCGTCGCATATCAGCCCTGCGGTCGACGCCGCTGTCCGGGACGCCTTCCCGATCGGCCTGCCGCCCCAAGGCCCCGCGATCGAGGCGGCTACGTCGTAACGCCGCGCCCTGCGCCTCTTGGCGCAGCGACTCGCGGCCCTGGCGCAATCTGAACGGCGGGCTGTCGGTGGTTTGTGTCGGCTGTGAGCGGTCGCTAGATTCCGAATCAGCCCGGTGCGCATTCCGAATTGGCCAGGCGTGCATTCCGAATTAGACAGAGCTTCATGCCGGATCAGACCATGCAGAGCGGAGCGCTCATCGCTCGACACGCCGAGCCGCAGGTGCGCGCGGCTTTGGCCGACACTCGCATTGTCGCCATTGTCGGGCCGCGCCAATCGGGCAAGACGACGCTCGCCCGCCGTATCGCCGGCGGCGATGGCCGGCAGTTCGTCACCCTCGATGACGAGCAGTCGAGACAGTTCGCCCAAGAGGACCCGAGGGGATTCACCAGCGGTTTGCAGCGAGCAGTAATCGACGAAATTCAGCGAGCGCCGAGTCTGATCTTGGAGTTGAAGCGGATTGTCGACGAAAACCCGCGCCCCGGGCAGCTCCTCATCACCGGTTCGGTCGACCTGTTCGCAGGTTCAATGTCGCCAGACTCCTTGGCCGGGCGCGTCGAAACGGTCGAGCTGTTGCCCTTCTCACAAGCCGAGATCGCCGGCACACAGCCGTCCTCGTTCATCGATCGTGCATTCGCGAGTGACTTCGCGGGCCTGCCTGCTGCCGGACCCACCGACGACCTCGTAGAGCGAGTGGAGCGCGGCGGCTTCCCCGAGGCGCTGACGCGCGCCGCTCCTGCCAGGCGACGGTCATGGCTGCGCAACTATGCGCGCGTGGTCGCCGAGCACGATGTCCGCGACATCGCCCAAGTCGCCAAACGCGACGAGCTGCCTCGCCTGATCGCCCACGCAGCCGTCGCAGCCGGCGGACTGCTCAACATGTCCGCACTCGGCACGCGTCTCGGCGTAGACGGTAAGACCGTCGACCGCTGGCTCGTGCTGCTTGAGCACATGTTCCTGATTCGCAGGGTGCGCGCTTGGCATCGCAGCGACCTGAAGCGCCTGGTGAAGGCACCGAAGCTCCAGTTTCTCGATTCCGGCCTGCTCGCAGCACTGCAAGGCGTAGATGCCGCGAGCATCGCCAGCGACCGGCAACGGCTCGGCCCTCTGCTGGAGAGCTTTGTCTACGGGGAACTCGCCAAGGCCGTTGCGCTCAGCAGTGACCTGACCACCGTCAGCCACTACCGCGACAAGAGCGGCGCAGAAGTCGACTTCGTACTCGACCGCTCGCCGGGCGCCGTCGTCGGCATCGAAGTCAAGTCGCGGGCCACGGCGCACCCCCGAGATTTCACCGGGCTGCGACGCCTGAAGGACGCTGCGGGCGACAGCTTCGCCTGCGGGGTCCTCCTGCACAACGGCGATCGCGTCCAACAAGCAGCACCCGGCCTGTACGCGATGCCGGTCAAGATGCTCTGGGAAGCCTGAGTCGGCTTCGGCAATGCGCGCCGATCAAGCTCTGAGTCGCTCGATGATGTCTGCCGCGATGTCCTGCGGCGAGCGGCCCGCCGTGTGGACCTGTTCGAACTGCCCGTAGCTGGCTGCCCGTTCGTTCAGGAGGCGATCAACTGCGGCAGCCGGATCGTCGCCCGCGAGCAGCGGCCGCACCGGGCCGTCGACATCGGCCCTCAGGCGGCGGATGATCTCGTCAGCATCGGCGGCGAGGCAGAAGACCCGGCCCGTCGCCGCCAGCGCATCGGCGTTTGCCGCGTCGAGCAGCATCCGGCCGCCGGTAGCGATCACCTGACGTCTCCCCCGGGCGACCTGTGCCGCTACTGCTTGCTCGATGGAACGGAAGGCGTCTTCGCCGCGCTCGGCAAAGATGGCATCGATCGGGCCGTGCCGCTGCTCGATGACATCGTCGGTGTCCACGAACGTTCGGCCAAGATCGTCCGCGATCAGTCGGCCCACGGTGGTCTTGCCCGAGCCCATGAACCCCGTCAGCACCACGTTGGGATCGACGGAGCGAGTCACAGGGCCGTTCACATCGGGGCAGATCACTTCTGGCCGTCGGCGTCGAGAGCGTCGCCGAGCGCCTCTTTGTCGGCAGGGTCGACGAGCACTTGATCGCCTGCGGTGCCCCATCTCGGCAGCGGCGTGCGGTGAAGACCCGGCGATGCCGAGTCGGACGCGATGACGCCGCGTTCGGCCAGGTCGGCGATCTCGCTCTCGTCGAGGCCGAGCAGGTCGCCCAGCAGGGCGGCGGTGTGCTCACCGGCTCGTGGCGCGGGGCCGCGCACGCCCACGTCGGGGGAGTTGTGCATGCGGAACGGGGCGGCGATGGTCTCGAAGTCGCCGGCCTCGGGGTGGTGGATGGTCTCGAAGGCGCCGGTTGCGCGCACCTGCGGATCCTGCGCTGCCTGCGCCGTGTCGTTGATCGGCGCCCAGATGCAGCGGTGCTCATCCAGCCGAGGCATCCAGTATTCGGACGGCTGCGACTTGAGGGTGTCGTCGATGTCGGCAAGCAGTGCGCGCATGGCCCGAAAGCGCTGCCGTCCGGTCTGGTAGTCGGGGTTGGACAGCAGGTCCTCGCGCTCGATGGCCTTGCAGAAGCGCTCCCACGCGTCGCCGGTGTCGGGCATTGTGAAGTGCAGCCAGCGCCCGTCCGCGCACTCGAAGGCTTCGAGCATGGGCGACAGGCCGCTCTCGCGAGGACGCTCGGAGTTGGGGCGACCGTCCACCAGCGAAGTGGCCATGTCGATGGCGATGGTCCATGTCGCCGTCCGCAGCAGCGAGGACTCCACGATCTGTCCCTCGCCGGTCACATCCCGGGCCCGCAGCCCGGCCATGATCGCGCCGAAGAAGGCCAGGCTCGTGGTGTGGTCGCCTTGGCCTGGCCGGGCGTGCGGCGGGGCGCCTCCCGGAGGTGTCGAGGCGCCGTACAAGCCTGATCGCGAGAAGAAGGCCGTCACGTCGTAGCCCGGCCGGTCGATCTCGTCTCCCACTTCGCCGTAGCCCGACAGCACGCCGATCACCAAATCGGGCTTCAGCGCCAGCAGGTCGTCGGTGCTCAACCCGAAGCGATCACGGCGCTCGGGCAGCAGGTTCATGACTACGACATCGGAGGCCGCCACCAGGCGTCGCGCAATCGCTGAGCCGTCGGGGTCTTCCAGATTGAGCTGGATCGATTGCTTGCCGCGGTTGATGAACTGGAAGGCCACGTCGGGGTTGTGTGCACCCTCGGGCATCTTGGCCTGCTTCATCAGCCCGCGAATCGGGTCGCCGCCGATGGCTTCCACCTTGATCACCTCCGCCCCGAGGTCGGCCATGATCGCCACGGCCGACGGCGCGGCAGCGAAATTGGCGAACTCGACGACGCGGATGCCCTCCAGCGGTGATGTCATGTCGATGTCTCCCAGATATCGGTGACGGTGAATTCTGTCGCGGGCTTGGCGGGCAGTCCCCCCGATGCACGGCATGCAATGGTCGGCACGGTCCGCTTCTCTCGCACGGTCACGGTCCAAGCTCGCCCTGCCTCGGCTGCCGCCACGTCGACTTCCCAAGCGTCGGCGTTGCGCCGCAAGCGCACCTCGCGACTCATGGCTTCGAGCGGCCATCCCACCTCGGCGAACACGGCCCTTTCGCCCACCTGCGCCGGCCCGGTCGCGGCGCCCCACCAGCCCCGGCAGCGCGCTGCAATGGCGGATGCATCGGCGGTCTGGTCCAGAATCGCGGCGATCTCGCCTGCCTCGATGCCGGCCCACATGCGGCCGTCGGGCAGCGTCATCGCCGTCGGGGCGAAGCGGTGGCCTCCGGTGTGGCTGACGCGGTACACGGCGACCCGCCCGCCTGCGGTCGGCGCACCGACGTAGGGCTCGTCGACATCCGCATCCCGGTAGGCGCGCAGCACCGCTTCGAAGTCGGCCGCGAGGCGTGTGCCCTCGCTGCCGCAGCACACGTCATGGCTGCCTTGGGTGCAGATCAGCACGGCCTGTTCGTTCTCGGCGCAGCCGAGCGAGGCGAACCGGGTGCTCTGCGGCGCCGGTTCAGCGGGAGACTGCTCTCGAAGGTGGGCAAAGAGCTCGTGGAGTCCCTCGGCGCCGTCGGCTTCGAAGCGGGCCGACTGCGTGCCCGCGCCCGAGCGCCAGTGCAGCACCGCAGGAACCCTGCTGGGGGTGCCGTTGCGCTGGTCGTGCCCGCCCGCCGGCGCCACGGCCAGCACCCGGGTCGGACCCACCTGAAGATCCATCATCGACGAGAGGCCTGCGAGCAGGCCGCTCGCGAAGACCGGCTTCGGCCACGGCAGCGGTGCCTCCACCAGCGCCACGGCGTTGGCTGCAATTGCAGTGCCGCCGGGATCGGCGCCGATCGCAGCGGCATGGGCGGCGCATCGGGGCGCAGCATCGTCGGCCGGCAGCAG
This sequence comes from Candidatus Poriferisodalis sp., assembly GCF_965219595.1. Lineage (NCBI taxonomy): Bacteria > Bacillati > Actinomycetota > Acidimicrobiia > Acidimicrobiales > Candidatus Poriferisodalaceae > Candidatus Poriferisodalis > Candidatus Poriferisodalis sp. The sequence goes on along the minus strand of NZ_OZ244781.1, from coordinate 586,882 downwards.
CGCCGCGGCCTCAGGTGTGAGCAGCGCCGATCTCAGTTGAGCATTCGCCATCTGCGTCTACGGGGTGGTGTTGGAGCCCAGTTCGAGAGTGGTCTCGATGCGTGACAGCCGGCCGGTGTGGTCGAACAGAATCGTGTTGATATCCGTCAACTGCTGGTCGATCTGAGCGAAGCGCCGCTCGATTTGGATGAACCGCTGGTCGATCTGGTCGATTCGCTCGTTGAGGTTGCCTTCGACGCGGTCGATGCGCTGGTTGAGGTTGTCTTCGACGCGGTCGATTCTGTCGCCGAGGGTGTCGATCTGGTTGCTGAGCGACATGAAACCGTAGACGAGCAGGGTGGCGAAGCTGGTGATGACGGCGGCTGCGATGCCGTTGCGTTCCAGCCACGACGGCACACGCCGTCGGCGGGTCTGTGCAGCCTGCTCGCCCGGCGGTTGCACGGCGTGTTGCGGCGTTGGGGTCTGTTGCTGCGGCGTGGCGTCAGGGCTGTTTTCGGCCTCGGAAATGCTGCTGTCGGCCTCCATGGTGCGAAGGGTACTCATCTGGTCTCCCGGGGTCTGAACGCGGCACCGCCCGTCGTCGGCCAAGGTGCTGCCGCTGGCCCGGTTGCGGTTGGTCTCGCAGCACCGTAGGAGCACCGCGTCACACAATGCCAAGCATTTTCATTGAGATTCGGAAGGACTTCCGAACATGAGCGCGCGGCACGAACGAAAGGGCTCACGCTGGGCAAGAGGCTTGGTATCTTGCTCTGCTTGTGACCCCGCCTGCGACCGGTCAGCCCGAGTTCGGAGCGCTTCGCTTTGCGCGGTGCCGCGCTGCAGTCTTCGGTGCCGCCGGCGGATGACCGTTCCGATATGACAGCCGAGCGGCGTTCGGGTGTCGTGACGGTGGTGCTTGGCGCTGATCTGCCCCATTTGCGGGGGGGGTCCTTGCGGCGCGCGCGTCGGCTAGGCGCTCGCCTCGTGCTGGCTGCTTCGGTCAGGCTTGCAACGCTGCTTGGCTCGACGGGTTCGGCGAGAGGTTCGGCCGCTGTGATCGACCGCAGCCGGCCGGGCAGCGCTGCTTGGCTGTTCGATCCCGACCGGACCCGCAACCCAGGCAGACGGCCGTGGCGGCGCGCGGCACGGCGGCATACAGCGGGTGCGTTGGCGGTGCTGCTGCTGGCCTCGCTGCTCGCGGTGGTGCCCTACGGCACGCACGAGGCCGAGGCTCAGACGCCGACCGCCGTCGACACCTCCAAGGTGCCGTACCTGCACCGCACGGTGATCGACGACGGCACCGAGCGCTACTTCGAGATCTCCAACCTGCCCGACGCCGACGAGTACCACCTGCGGGTCAAGCCGCTGGCCGACCCCTACACGGCCACCACGAGCGACATGAAGGTGACCGCCCGCGACCAGCGAGGGCGCGAGAAGACCGTGGCGCCCGGCGCCAGCATGCGGGTGTACCCCAACATCCGCAGCGGGCGCATCCAGTTCGAGGTGGCCGCCGGCACGATCACCACCACCACCTCCACGGTGCGGGGCCGCCAGGTCACCGAACAGGTGGTCAGCCGCGACGCGGACACCACCAGCGAGACGTTCGGCGTGCAGCTCTGCGTGGGCGGAACCACCTGCTCGGACGCGGCGGCGGTCGCCGACTGGACGGTCACCGTCAACGAGCAGCCCGCCGGCACCACCTGGCGCATCTCCTCCGTGGGCCAGAGCGTCACGGCGAACATCAACAGCGATGCGCTGCGGCTCATGGAGCGGACCCAGAACGGCGATGCCCGCGACCACCGCGACACCGTCACGCTGAACTTCGACCAGAGCGCGCGAGACGAGATCGCGAAGCTGGCCGACGCCGACGACTCCGAGGGCGTGGCGATCGTGGCCCGGGTGCACGAGCTGGTCAAGGTCAAGCCCGGCCCAACCACCGAGAAGAAATCGCCTGGGCAGTTCGGCCAGCTCATCGACCCGAACCGGCGCTCGATCGCTCACGGCGTCGGCAGCGATCCCGTCATTCACCATCCGGAGACGTCGGCGCAGTACCGAGAGGTGGCCCGGATCACCCGCCCGCTGCTGCGCTACGAGGACACCAACGGCAACGGCCGCACAGACGCGGGCGACGAGCCGGTCTACGGCGACATCCCTGCCAGCGTCACCTTCCAGATGGTCGCATTCGACAACGGCGTCGACAACGAGGGCGTGCTCACCGGCTCGTTCAACCTCGTCGCCTACGTGCTCAACGGCAACTACAAGGACAAGAGCCTCGACACGGATCCCACCGTTGCGACCGGCCTCAGCCTTGGCGGGGGCCAGGCCATCCCGATCAAGGTGTTCGGCGACGACGAGCCCACCGAGGTGACGCTGGGCCCCGCAGGCGCCGCCGACCACGAGGCCACCGAGGCCGACCCGAACGACACCGCCAAGTTCACGGTGACCCTGGCCCGGCCGCTCACCGCGGGCGAGCAGCTCACCGTGCCGCTGCGCTTCAGCGGCACCGAGACCCAGACCGACTCGAACGGCAACCCCGTCACGCACCACCTCGCGCTCGGCGAGAACTTCACCCTGGCCCTCGACGGCAGCCCTCAGGGTGTCGCCTACCGAGACTCCGCCGACGGCACCGAGGGCCGGCTCACCTTTACCGGCACCCAGACCGACAAGTCGGCCGCCGAGGCCACGCTCATCGTGACGGCGCTGGCCGACGCCGACCGGATCACCAACCGGCTGGAGGTGTCGATACCGGAGCGCTCCGATGGCTGGCTGGCCCCCGGCGACCGCTTCGGGGGCACCCTCGGCGGCGGGGCGTGCGCCGGCGCAGGCTGCCCCGGCCACACCGTCGGCACCACGGAGCAGCGCAGCTACAACATCGACCTGCTCGAAGCGTCGCCCGGCATCACCCTGGCGGGCCGCAGCGGCGCGCTGCCCGCCGCCGTGCGCCTCGACGAGAACGGCGGCTCGGTCACCTACGGCGTGCGCCTCAACACCAAGCCGCTGTTCGACGTGACCGTCACCGTCACCAGCGGCGACACCAGCGCGGCCCGGGTCACCACCAGCGTCTCCACAGCCACCACCGTCACCGACGGCGTGGCGCTCGCTTTCACCCCCAGCAACTGGCAGACCGCCCAGGACGTCACCGTCACCGCGCAGAACACCAGCGTCGACGAGGCCGACCGCACCGCGGTCATCACCCACGGGGCCGACTCCGACCACAGCCACTATTTCAGGCTCTCCGGCCCCAGCCTCGCCGTCACCGCCGTCGACGACGAGTCCACCACCGTCACCCTCACCGGCGGCGGCGGCGCCGAGACCAGCCCCTCGCAGGTGATGACCGAGGGCGACCCGTCACGCGCCGACGTGCTCACGGTGAGCCTGTCGCGGCCGCTGGCCGACGGCGAGTGGGTGCGGGTGCCGCTGTATCTCGAATCGGAGGCCAACGGGGCGGTGGTGCAGACGGTGCGCGGCCCCCGCATCGGCGCCAACGTGGCCTTCCCGCCGCAGTACAACGACTTCGAGATGACCGCTGCCGAGACGGGCGTCACGGTGACCCACGTCGACCGGCGCACCCCTCCCCATACGGGCTTCCGCTACGTGGAGCTGCGCGGCCCCACCGCCGACAACGCCACCGCCACCGTCGAGCTGCGCACCCGGGCCGGCTTCGACGACGGCGAGGCGGCCGATGAGACGTTCTCGGTGGAGTTGGCCGACAATCTGACGCCGACAGTCATCGACGGAGTGCCGACCACTCCGCCGCCCGCCAGCAACCTCGGCGGCGGCGTCAAGGCCCGCGCCGACGCTGCCGCAACCGAGCACTGGTACGGCATCACCGACGACGACGATGCCGGGATCACTTCGGCGGCGGCCGGCATCGTGCCGCTGGACTGGCCGCTGCTGCCGGCTGGAGTGAAGCCCGGCGAGACCTTCCGGCTCATCTACGTGACCAAGGGCGCCACCGCCGGCACCAGCACCGAGGCGAGCTACTACGACAGCTTCGTCCGCAACGAGATCATCGCCGGGGCCACCAGCGACGGCGCCAGCCTCACCAGCGCGGTGGACGCCCTCAAGCCGTTCGCCTCGATGTTCCGGGCCATCGTCTCCACCGGCAAGACCGACAGCGACGGCAAGGTGACCGGCGACTTCGAAGAAAGAGGGATCAAGCTGGCGCCCGAGGCCGACGAGATCACCGACCACAAGCCCGGCCATGCGATCGACCATGCCCTGTTCCGCCAGCAAGAGAACCCGGACATCTTCGCCTATCCCGCGGATAGTGCTCTTCGTGAGATTTCTCAAGGCAGGACCCACGGCCAGATCTACTGGGTCGACGGCGACTGGATCTCCGTCAGCAACGCCAACCTGAGGGGCGCCTGGGCCAACGAGGACAAGCCCCGCTACGCCGACGGCACCGCCGCCACCGTCAACGCCGACGGCTACTGGACCGGCAGTTCATCGACAGGCAACGGCTGGAGCAAGCCCCATGCGTGTCTAGTCTTCGTCCCCAGGAATCACAAATCCGGCGACGGCACACTGACCCCGCTGCCCGGCGGCGGCCTCGACGGACGCGGCCTCATGGGCCAGTCGCAGCCCCGGGTGGGTTATCTCGACAAGGCAGGCGCCGACTACAACCCGCTCGGGCCCCGCGACACGGTCAACGGCGCGCCCAACGCGAACGGCAACGCCGACCCGACCGGTCACTGCGTCGGCGCCCGCGCCACCGAGAAGCTGCCGCTGTACGCGCTCTCGGGCCTGTTCACCGTGGAAGACGGCGTCTCGGTCGACTCGGCCGCCGCGGCCGAGGGTGGCAAGCTCACCTTCACAGTCACGCTGCCGACCGCAGCGCCCTCGGGCGGCATCACCGTCCCCTACTGGTTCAGCAACGGCCGCAGCGTCGTCGGCGACCCCACGCCCGCCATCGCCACCGGCAGCAGCGACGGCACCGGCGCCGACTACGCCAACGCCACCGGCAGCCTCAAGATCGCCCAGGGCGACACCACCGGCGCCATCACTGTGGCCACCACCCAGGACAGCGTCTACGAGAGCACGCAGTACTTCACGGTCACGCTCGGCACGCCGACCGGCACCGACGCACCGTCGCTGAATCCCGACAAGTCGTCGGCTGTCGGCGCCATCACCGACGACGACGATCTGCCCACCGTCCGTTTCGAGCAGGTTTCAGCCTCGATTCAGGAAGGCGACGCAGGCGAAGTCGCTGTCGTGGCGGAGTATCCGAATTCGGGTTCGACGCTGCTGCCGATCTCGGTCGGCTACCGCACAGAGGACCTCAACGCCAAAGCGGGAGAGCACTACATCGCTGCTGAGGGCGTGCTTCGTTTCGCCCCGGGCGTCACCAGGCAATTGATCCGGATTCAGAGCATCAAGGACGGCATCCCCACGCCGGGCAGCACGAGTGCAAGGATCCAATTGGAGCAGCCGGACAACGCCGCTATCGCAAGTCTGAGTACCGCAATCGTCGTCTTCATTGGCTCTGTCGAGGCCTCTGCCGGATTCGGGCTCGCCGGACCCCAGTCTCTCAGCGGGAGCGGCATCGAAGTGACCGAGGGCGAGTCGGTCACGCTCACCATGAACCTGAGCGATGCCCTTGCCGAAGACGTCACCATCCCCGTCCGGGTGAAGTCAGGCTCCACGACTGCCGCGGGCGGCGACTACACGCTCACCGCCTCCGACGGCACTGCACTCTCGAAGACCCAGGAGTTCAGCTTCACCATCCCCGCCGGGCAACTCAGCAGCGAATTCACGTTCGCAGCCGTGGCCGACGGCGTTGCCGAGGCTTTCGAGACGGTGGCCTTGGAGATCGTGGCTCACGAAGGAAGCGACGCCTTCATCAAGGGGATCGGCCGGGGGGGTGTTCGGCGCGGCGCCGGCAATCTCCCGGAGACGCTCACTGTCGACATCGTGGACCGCGGGGTGCCGATTCACGAGGTTCCCGCCGACTGGGCACTGCTGCCCGCGGGCCTGAACCCGGGCGATCGGTTCCGTCTGCTGATGTCCACCTCCACCACCACTGACGCCACACCGGGCGGCGCGTTCTACTACTACAACCATGTGATCAACGCTCTGAGAGGGCCGACTGCCCACAGCGACATTCGTGCCCATGCCGGCCAGTTCCGTGCCGTCGTCGCGGTCAACGAGAGCGGCTTCGGCAATGTGCGGGCCAACACCCGCACCCGACAGAGCGACCCGAGCGTGCCGATCTACTGGCTGGGCGGCTCGGGCGCCACGCACAAGGTGGCCGACGACACCGACGACTTCTACGACGGTACCTGGGACAGCGAAGCGGCCACCGACGAGAGCGGCGCCGCCAAGACGCTCTCCACCGCGTCGCAGAAAGCGCACTGGACTGGCATCCCCTTCGGCAGCGGCGCCTCCGCGGGCTATCGGCTCGGCGCGCGAGGGGCCGGCAAAGACAACGTGGCCTACGGCGCCCTGGGCGACAGCACCGTCGGCCCGCTCACCGGCAAGCGGGGTCCCGGCACGGCCGAGTACTCCATCTACGGACTGTCGCCGGTGTACACGGTGGCCTCCCCGGTGAAGATGAGCGTGGAGCGCACCCCCGCCGGCCCCGGCACGCTCACCGAGGGCACAGCCGCCACCGCCACGTTCACCATCACCGCCAGCCAGAACGCCGACAACGTCACCGTGAACTACACGGTGAGCGCCGCCGGCGACCTGCACGACCCCTCCGACACCGACCTCGGCGCCCACACCCACACCTTCACCGGCGGCGCCACCACCCACCAGGTGCAGATCGCCCTGGCGAGCGACACCGATGACGAGGCCGACGGCAGCCTCAGCCTCACGCTGGAACCCGGCCCCGGCTACAACGTCGACGGCGACAAGCCCGCCGCTGCCTTCACCCTGGTCGACGACGACACCACCGTGGTTCGCCTGGCTGCGCCGGTGGGCGCCTTCCGCGAGCAGGCAGCGGGCGGCGGCGTGATCGTCGATGTGGAGCTCGGTCGCCCGCTCGCCTCCGGCGAGAGCCTCGCCGTGCCGCTGGTGATCACCACCTCGACCGGTGCCCCGCTCAGCGGCGGCGCCCGGCTGTGGAAACTCACCGCCACCGGCAGGGGCACGTCGCTGACCAACGCTGACACCGCCACCCCGCTGCTCGCCTTCAGCGGCCCCAGCGCGGCCACGGCCCGGCTGCGGTTCGCCCCCCGCACCGGCACCGGCGACGCCGACACAGCCGACGAGCAGGTCAAGCTGGCCTTCGGCGACTTCAGCGATCCCGGCAGCGGTTTCAGCACCGACCTTCAAGGCGGCGCGGCGGCCTATACCGACGGCGACGACTCCTCCGACACCGCAGGCGAGGCGGCCGAGTTCACGCTGGGAGACGACGACGGCGGCGCGGCGCCGATAGCGGTGCGGTGGTTCGATGCCGGCGGGATCGTGCCGCTGCCTGCGCAGGCTGCGGTGGCCGAGGGCACGCGCCGCGGCGTGGTGGTGCGGCTGGCCGGCGGCCATGTCGGCCCGGTGAGCATCCCGCTCGATGTCGTGCCCGGCACCGCGGCGACCGCCGACTTCGGCCTTCCCGCCACGGTGGAGGTTCCCTTCGGCGAGTCTGAGGCCCGGTTCGAGTTCGTGGCGCGCGCCGATGCCGATCCCACCGAGCCCGACGAGACCGTCTCGGTCACCCTCTGCTCTGCTGCGACGTGCCCGCAGGGATATTCCGCAGGCGTCACCGCGCCGACCACTACGTTCACGATCACCCAGCCGTCGCAGCTGTTGGTGAAGGTGACCGGCGGCGGCAGCATCGACGGCACGGCCGCCAGCGGCAGCCACGCCAGCGTCTCAGTGGGCGTGGAGCTGAGCCGCCGCCTCGACGCCGGCGAGGTGCTCGAAGTGCCGTTGGTGCTCGCCACCGGCACCGGCACGGCCCTGTCGGGCCGCAGCGACCGCGATTTCTTCATCACTGCGTCGGGCACGGGGGTGAGCCTGGCCGGCGCGTTCACCGCGTCACCGGTGCTGCGTTTCGCCGGCCACGCCACCGCGCAGGTGCAGACCGCGCAGCTCGCGTTCAGCTCCACCGGGCGCGACGCGGGCGCCCAGGCCGTCGACGGCAGCGGCGGGGGAGACGGCGACGCCGCCCACGAGACCGTGACGGTGGCCTTGGGCGACCTGGCCGACACGAGCCTGGCCACCACCGCGGGCCTGAACCAGGCGCCGTTCAGCGACGGCGACCCCGCGACGGTCGACCCGGTGCGCACCCGGGTGCTGATCGTGGATGACGAGGCGCCCGCCGCCGCCGACGTCGGCGTGCTGATCTACAAGCCCGACAGCGACACCCCTCTCGCGCATGCCAGCGCGGCGGAGGGGATGCCGGTCGCCCTGCGGGTGGTGCTGGCCGACGGTGCCACCGGCCCGGCTCTCATCACCTTCGCGGTGAACAGCGGTGGCGCCAACACGGCTACGCAAGGCACCGACTACACGCTGCCCGAGCCGGTGTTCATCCCTTACGGGCACACGCAGGCGACCGTCGAGATACCGACGGTGGCCGACAGCGATTTCGAGGCCAATGAGGTCGCCACCATCGAGGTCTGCCCCGAGGCGACGTGCTCGCCGGGCTTCGGGTCGGCCGGCGTCGTCCTGCTGATCGTCGATGCCGGCCTGCGCGTCAACCTCGAAGGCCGCTACGGCGGCGGCGTCATCGCCGAGCACGCCTCTGCGGGAGTGCGCGCCGTGGAGCTGGCAGTGACCTTGGACAAGGCGAACTCGAGCCACACCCTGGCCGCCGGCCAGCGGGTGGACGTGCCTCTCGTGATCGCCCAGCACGGCGGCAGCGCCGGCGAGTTCACCGCAGCCGACATCGCGGTGTCGCTCAAGCCGGGCAACGGCCTCAACACCGGCGTCACGCTGGTGAACGCCGGCACGCTCACCCCCAAGGTGCGCTTCAGCGGCGCCGGCGCCGGCTCGGCGACGCTGCTGATCACCGCCGCCGACGACGGCGCCGACGAGGCGCTCGAGCAGTTCTCGGTTGCCTTCGGCGCCGACGGCCTGTTCCGGGCCGCGCCCGCGGCGGACTTCCCCGGCGGCGTCGGCGCCGGGGCCGCGTCGCACGAGGGCGGCATTCGCAACATGTCGCCGGCGCCGGTCAGCGTTGCGGTGATCAGCAGCGAGGACACCCCCACGGTGTCGGTGGCCTCTTCCGCCGCGCTGGTGGCCGAAGGCGACGCCGCCGGCTTCGACGTGTCGGCGGACAAGGCGGCGGGCGTCGGCCTTCCGGTGACGCTGGCCGTGTCGCAGACCGGCGGCTATGCGGCCGCATCAGACGTGGGCGCCAAGACGGCAGTGATCGCCGACGGCGCCACCGCCGCGGCCTTCTCGGTCGCCACTCAGGACGACGGAGCGGAGAACCCCGCGGGCAGCGTGACCGTGACGGTGGGCGACGGCCCCTACCTGATCGACTCCGCCGCGTCTGACGCGTCGGTCGCCGTGCAGCCCGCGCATCTCGCCCAGGTGCGGGTGAACCTGTCGCAGCTTGGCGACGACGGCAGCGGCAATGTGCTCGAGGGCGACCCCAGCGCGGCGGGCTTCAAGACGATCGCCGTGAGCCTCGGCCGGCCGCTCGTCGGCAACGAGAAGGTCACGGTGCCGCTGTCGTTCTCCGGCGCCGCCGCCGGCACCCACTACACGCTGGCGCTGCGCCCGCTGCGCCAGGCGGGGGTGAGGCTGCTCACCGGCGCGCCGCACAGCGCCCAGAACCCGGCGCTGGAGTTCACCGCCGGCAGCTCGGGCGCAATACTGCGCCTCACGCCGGTCGACGACGAGCGCCGCCACGCAGCCAATGTCTTCGTCGACTTCGGCGCCGGCAGCCTCGCGCCCAGCACCGAGAACATCCCCGGGGGCGTCGCTGTCCCCGACCACGAGACTCAGATCGAGTTCTCCATCATCGACGACGACAGCGGCCCGTTCGTGGTGCCCGCGGACTGGCCGCTGCTGCCTTCGGGGCTCAACGCCGGCGACGGCTTCCGGCTGCTGTTCGTCACCTCCGGCGTGCACCCCGCAATCCCGTCTGACATCGCCGGCTATGACACCTTCGTCCGCGACCAGGTGGAAGCCAATGGACACCCGAGCATCGTCCCCTATGTGAACGCCGTCAAGGTGTTCGCCGGCACCAAGCAATCGCCCACCTCCGCTGCCGGCACGGCGGCGCGAAGCCACAACGGCATGTGGGTCGGCCGGTGGAGAGACGGCTCGACGGCGGCGGGCGATCCCGGCATTCCGACCTACTGGCTGGGCGGCGTCAAGGCGGCCGACAACTACTTCGACCTGTGCGACGGAACGGCATTCGACAACCCGTTCGTGCCCGACGATCCCAACACCGCGGGCACCGACGAGCGGTTCAACCCCGTGCGCAGCGAGGACGGCGAGGTGCTCGACAAGGGCATCGTCTGGCTCGGCTCGCACAACTGCGCGCCGCATGCCCAAGCACTCGGCCAGTCGCAAGTTGCGGCAGGCAAGGCCGCCCAGGACGACGGCCCGTCGTTGAGTCGGCTGCTGGTTGCGCCCAGAGGCAACGCCTACCACTTCTACGCCATGTCGCCGGTGTTCCAGGTGGCCGACACCGCGCCGGTGTCGGTGACGGTCGCCGCGTCGGGCGGCGACGCCGGCGGCAATGTGGTGGAGGGCGCGGGCGACACCACCGGCTACAAGACGGTCACGGTCACCTTGGGCCGGCGGCTGGTGACCGGCGAGACGGTCACCGTGCCGCTCACCGTGACCGGCGGCACCGCCGGCGAGAACTTCACCTTCGCCCTCGAGCCGAACACCCAGCACGGCGTGCAGCTGTTCACCGGCGGCAGCCACAGCGCTCAGAACCCCGCGGTGCGCTTCAGCGGCAGCGGGGGCGCCCCGGCGTCGGCCACGCTGCGCTTCACGCCCATCGACGACGCCCGGCGCACCATGCCGAGCTACACGATCGCGGTGGGCGCCGGCGCCCGCGCCCCGAGCCACACCAACATCGCCGCCGGGCTCGCCGCCGCCACCGGCGGCCCGTTCGCCTTCACCGCGGTCGACGACGAGACCGGCCCGTTCACGGTGCCCGCCGACTGGCCGCTGCTGCCCTCAGGCGTCGCCGCGGGCGACACCTTCCGGCTGGTGTTCGTCACGTCGCAGACTCGCGACGCAGTGCCCGACGACATCGCCGTCTACGACGATTTCGTGCAGGGCGTGGTGTCGGGCAACGGCCACGCCGCGATCAAGCCCTATGCGGGAGCGGTGAAGGTGGTGGGCGGCACCAAGACTGCACAAGGCGGCGCCGGGGTGACGGCACGCGAGCACCTCGGCATGTACACCGAGCCGAGCGGACCGTGGAGCGACGGCTCGACGAAGCACACTGATCCTGGCATCCCCGTCTATTGGCTGGGCGGCGACGACAAGGTGGCCGACAACTACGTCGACTTCTGCGACGGCAGTTGGGACGTCCGTTGGACCTCGGGCCGTAACCCGCTCAAGCAGGAGGACGGCGCTCGCAGCACCGCTACCCACATCCGCACCGGCACCAACAGATGCGACCCGGAGCCGCACAGCCTCGTCGGCGAAACCCCGGTGGTCGGCGCCGGCGCCCGGGCCGGGGGACCGCTGTGGGACGGAGATTCCGCTCTGTACAACCACTCGATCTCCTATCCCTTCTACGCCATGTCGCCGGTGTTCCTGGTGGAAGGCGCCCCGGTGAGGGTCACGCTGTCGGCCGGCGACGGCACCGCCGACGGGGTGGTGGAGGCCGCCGGCGACTCCACCGGCTACAAGACCGTCACCGTGGAGCTGGGCCGGTCGCTGCTGGCCGGCGAGACGGCCACGGTGCCGCTCAGCGTTCAGGGCGCCACCGTCACCGACGATTTCACCTTCGCCCTCGAGCCGTCCGCCCAGGCCGGGGTGAAGCTGCTCACCGCCAACCCCCACAGCGCCCAGAACCCTGCCGTGCAGCTCACCGGCGGCGCCCGCCGCGCCACGCTGCGCTTCACCCCGGTCGACAACAACGACCGCACCCAGCCCTACATCGTGATCGGCTATGGCACCGGCGCTCGCGCCCCGGCCGCCGTCAACATCGCCGCCGGGCTGGCTCCGAGGGGCGACGTGGCGTTCGTGATGCACGACGACGAGGTGGGCCCCTTCGTGGTGCCGGCCAACTGGGCGCTCAAGCCGGCGTCGGGCGTGCAGAACCTAGACGACTTCCGGCTGATGTTCCGCACCTCCGCTCAGCGCGACGCCACCTCGCGCGACATCGCCGATTACGACGACTTCGTGCGCCGCAGCATCGTGCAGGGCGGCCACGCCGCCGTCAAGCCCTACGCGGGGGCGTTCAAGGCGTTCGCCTCCACCCGCAGCGACACGGGCGCCACGGGCACCTCGGCGCGGGTCCACAACGAGATGACCTCCGAGCACACCGGCCACAACCCCGCTTACGTGGACGGCTCGGGCACCGACGCCGACAAGTCGGGCACCCCCACCTACTGGCTGAACGGCGATCTGCTGGCCAACAACTACCGCGACCTGTGCGACAACGCCTGGACCGGATCGGGCACCGGGGTGCGAGACGGGTTCGACCGGGCCGACCCGCGCAGTGAGGACGGAACCCCGAACGTGCCCCCCGGAAACATCACGGCGCGCCTGTACGAGCCGTGGACGGGGTCGGGCAACTACTGCGAGGCGTTCAACCGCCCGCTGGGCGGTGCCACGGTGTCGCGGGGCGGCTACGGCGGCGGCCGCCTGCTGCATGTGGATCCCCGGCCCAACACCCAGCAGCGCCCCCTGCTGGGCTACTCGCCGGTGTTCCATGTGAGCCAGTCCCAGGCGCTGCAGGTGTCCATCACCGCCGCGGGCGGCAACAGCGACGGCGACGTGGTGGAGGGCGCCGACGGTGCCAGCGGCTACAAGACGCTCACCGTCGCATTGAGCCGCGCCCTGTCGGCCAACGAGGCGATCACCGTCCCGTTCAAGGTCACCGGCGGCACGGCGGGCGCCGACCACCTGGTGGCGCTGAACCCTGCCGGCCAGAAGGGCGTGGAGCTGCTCACCAGCGGCAGCTACAGCGCCCAGAACCCGGCAGTGCGCTTCACCGAGGGCGCCTTCGTTGCCACCGTGCGCTTCACGCACGTGGACAACGACTCCCGTGGCACGCCGTATGTCGCCATCGCAATGCAGACCCTCGTCCACAACATCCCCAACGGCGTCGCTGCTCCCACCGGGCAGAAGCAGGGCTTCGCCATCATCGACGACGAGGCCGACCCCTTCGTGGTGCCCAACGGCTGGCCGCTCATTCCCGTCGGCCTCGACCCCGGCGACAAGTTCCGGCTGCTGTTCATCACCTCCGAGACCGGCACGGCGCAGGCTCGGGGGGTCGCCCACTACAACGCCATCGTGCGCAGCGTCGCCGCCCGCAAGGGGCACGCTGCGGTGAAGCCCTATGCCGGTGCGTTCACGGTGTTCGCGTCGGTGCGCAACGAAGCCGGCAACGGCAACGTCCACGCCCGCGACATCGCCGACATGCGCAACGGAAACGCCTGGGCTGACGGATCGACCAGCTCCAATCTGAACGGCATACCGATCTACTGGCTTGGCGGCAAGAAGGTGGCCGACGGCTATCTGGACTTCTGCGACGACTCGTGGGACGGCGGCCACAGCGAGCGTCAGGTCTCGATGAAGAACGAGGCAGGCAATCAGACCGGGCCCAACTTCATCTGGAGCGGGACCCGCGACCACGCAACCGCAGTCGGCCAGCAATGCACCGCCCATGTCTCGGGCGCCAGCCACCAAACCTTGGGCGGCGGGAATTATGTGACAGCCGCCCCCGGAAGGCACCAGAGCGAGCCGCCACTGCAGGGCGGGGCGCCGGTAAGAAGCAGCACCTATCCCTATTTCGCCATGTCGCCGGTGTTCGAGGTGGGGGAGGCCGCCGACATCGAGGTGCCCAGCGACTGGGCGCTCATCCCCTCAGGGCTCAGCGCAGGCGACCAGTTCCGGCTGCTGTTCGCCACGTCCACGACTGGCCAGGCAACAGCCCAGAGCGTGAGCCACTACAACACCGTGATCCAGGACTTGGTGGCCGGCAACGGGCACAGCGCGGTGAAGCCCTACGCCGACGCGTTCAGGATCTTCGCCTCGGTGTACGACGCAGGCGCCGGGGCCAACGTGGACGCGCGTGACATCACCGGTCTGTGGGACGGCTCGAAGTGGGCCGACGGCTCCACCAGCGCATCGAGCGACGGCATCCCGATCTATTGGCTGGGCGGTTCGGGCAGCAACCACAAAGTGGCCGACAACTACATCGACTTCTGCGACGACAGCTGGGACACCAACTGGTCGACCACCAGCAACCCCTTGAGGCATGAGAACGGTCAGCCGGTGGGCAGTCGCGCGCTTGTTTGGACCGGAACCCAGACCAATCAAAGCGACAACGCCAAGAGATGTGTGAGCCATTTGGATTTTGTCTTGGGCGGCGTTTCTTCGGACGAGACTGTGACCGTTGCCCGCCTCGCCAATGCTGCCCAGGGAAACGGAAGACTCTTCATTGCCCGCCGTTCCAGGACGCACAACTATCCCTACTACGGCCTGTCGGGGGTGTTCACGGTGGGGCCGAAGCCGGGGGCTATATCGGCTTCGGGCGGCGACTCCGACGGCAACATCCGCGAGGGCAGCAACGGCGCCGACGGATACAGGACGATCACGGTCCCGGCCGGCCGCGAGCTCACCGGCAGCCAGACCTTCACGGTGCCGCTCGAGGTGCTCGGCGCAACTGCCGACGTCGACTACACGCTGCGGCTGCATCCGGCGACCCAGCCAGGCGTGCGCCTGCTCACCGCGGGCGCCTACACCGCCCAGAACCCCGCGGTGGTGATGAGCGCCGGCGCCTCGGCCGCCACCCTGCGACTCACGGCCGTCGACAACGACGACCGCACCCAGCCCTACGTGCAGATCGGCGTGAAGGGCGCGCCGTCTTTCTGGGACGGCACATCGCTCAAGCTGCTCGGCAGAATCAATGCCAAGATCGGCACGGTCATCGTCGACGACGAGACCGGCGACATCGAGGTGCCCGCCGACTGGCCGCTCAAGCCCTCGGCCGTCACCAACGGCAACGATTTCCGGCTCTTCTACATGACCACCGACCTGACCGATGCCCGCAACGACGACATCGCCTACTACGACGATTTCGTCCGCCGGGCCGCAGTGAGCGACGGGCATGCGGCGCTGCTGCCCTACCTCGGCTTCTTCAAGGCGTTCGCCTCGACCGTGCCGAGCGGTTCGGACACGGACGCGACCGTCCACAACGCGATGGGCACATCCCCTGGGTGGACCGACAGCTCGACCTCGGCCACCAGTGCGGGCACGCCGATCTATTGGAACAACGGCGCCAAGGTGGCCGACAACTACTTCGACTTCTGCGACGGCGACAAGTGGGACAACACCGGCCAGACCGGTGCAGGTCCATCCGACGTTCGCGGCAGCACCAACCACTACCGCAACGAGGCCGGAACGCCGAACGGCGGCGGCGACGTGTGGACCGGAACCCAGTCTGACTGCACTCGCTTCAACTCTGTCAGCGGCTTCATCTGGGCACTCGGCGACGGCGGCAGGGCCATCGCCGATCACGCTTTCGGCCAAGGCGGGAGTACTTGCGGCGACAACCGCGGCAAGCCGGGCCGTGCGCTTGATTGCGGACTCAAGGGCGTCGGTGGCCGCTACCACATGTACGCCATGTCGCCGGTGTTCAAGGCGGCGAGCGGCAAGCAGCCCGTCCGCATCACCGTGGTCGCCTCCGACGGCGACGCCGACGGGAATGTGGTGGAGGGCGCCAACCCGCTTGCCGCTTCGGGCCGCAAGACCATCACCTTGGAGTTCGACCCGCCGCTGGGCAGCGGCCCGGCCTTCCACATCTCCATGGACATCGTGGTCGACGGGGTCGACGCCGACGACTACACGCTGAAACTGCGAAGCGCCCCCAGAGCCGGCCTCACCCCCACTTACCACACCAACGCCAACGAGCGGCTGAAGTCGCTGGAGATTCTGGCGAATACATCGGTCTCGTCGCTCGAGCTGCGCTTCGAGCCCGCCGACAACGACGAGCGATCGCAGCCCTATGTGGTGATATCGGTCGACAACGTCAGACAGACCCCGTCGGACCGAAGCAGCGAGGTGAACGGCAGCGCCGCCTTCGCGGTCATCGACGACGAGACCGGCCCGGTGGCGGTGCCGCCCGACTGGCCGCTGAAACCGTCGGACCTGGCGCTCGGCGACGACTTCCGGCTGTTCCTTCGCACCACTGCAACCCGCGACGCCGCCTCGGGCGACATCGCCGACTACGACGCGTTCGTGCGCCGCACCATCGCCGCCAACGGCCATGCCGCCGTCAAGCCCTACGCCGGCTTCTTCAAGGTGTTCGGCGGCACCCGCCACCGCGACGGCGCCACCGGCACCAGCGCCAGGGTCCACAACGAGATGGCATCGGCTCACACCGGGCCGCTCCACAGCGGGCCGTGGACTGACGGCTCCTCTCAGTCCACCGTGGGAAGCACCGCCGTCGGCACGCCGATCTACTGGCTGAACGGTCACCGGCTCGCCAACAACTACTACGACATGTGCGACCTCAATTGGAGCAGGGTGCACAGCGGCGCCACCACCGGCTGGGCCGTCGATGATCCCCGCAGCGAGGACGGCACCCGCAACGTCCCCGATCCGGCACCCACGACAGAGAGCGGCAAGCAGCCCTATGGGGCGTGGACGGGCTCGGGCAATCGGTGTGAGGCCTACCAGAACCCGTTGGGCGGCAACACGGTGTCGGCCGGACGGCCATGGGGCGACCTTGCGTTCTCGCTGTTGCACCAGTCGAGGCCCGAGGCCAACTCCCAGCAACGGCCGCTCTACGGCATGTCGCCGGTGTTCGTCACCTACAAGCCGGTGAAGGTCACCATCGGCGCGTCGGGGGGCAACAACGACGGCGACGTGGTGGAGGGCGACGGCGGAAACGCCGGCCGCAAAGTCGTCACGATCACGCTCGACCGCAAGCTCACCGGCGCCGAGACGGTCACCGTGCCGCTGTCGGTGCACGGCGCCACTGTGGGCGACGATTTCGCCTTCGGGCTCGCGCCGGGCGCCGCGGGCGTGACGCTGCTCACCAGCGGTGTGCACAGCCCGCAGAACCCGGCGGTGCGCTTCGCCGTCGGCGCCCATCTGGCCACGCTGCATTTCGTCCCGGTGGACAACGACTGGGCCAGTCTGCCCTACGTCGTGATCGACCCCGGCGTCGGCGCCCGGGCGCCGAGCTCGTCCGATGTGAACGGCGGGCTCGACCTCTCCGGGGTGAAGCTGGTGGAGTTCAGCATCGTCGACGACGAGACGTGGGACGGCGTGGTGCCCGACGGCTGGTCGCTGACGCCGGGCGATCTGGCCGCGGGCGACGACTTCCGCCTGTTCCTGCGCACCACCGCCACCGGCGACGCCGCCTCGGGCGACATCGCCGACTACGACGCGTTCGTGCGCCGCACCATCGCCCGAGGCGGCCATGCCGCCGTCAAGCCCTACGCCGGGCTGTTCAAGGTGTTCGGCGGTACCCGCGACAAAGACGAGTCCACTGGCACCAGCGCGCGGGTCCACAACGGCCTGCACACGGTTCACAACGGCCACCCGTCGGGGGGCTACACCGACGGGTCGGCCATTGCGACGAACGGCAGCACGAGCCAGGGCACGCCCGTCTACTGGCTCGGCGGCGTGCGGCTGGCCAACAACTATGCCGACCTGTGCGACCGGAACTGGCAGGGAGGCGGCGGCGCCACCACCGGCTGGGGGCCGAACGGCCTCGGCATCCGCAACGAGGACGGCGCCAGCAACTACCCGCAGACGTCGCCCTCGAGCTATCAGCCCTATGAGGCGTGGACCGGCTCGGGCAACGGCTGCGAGGCGTTCGACTTCCCGCTGGGCGCCGCCAGCGTCTCACGGGCCACCGCCGACGGCACACTGGCGCAGAACCACCTGCACGCGACCGGCGCCGACAGCACGCAGCAGCGGCCCTTCTACGCCATGTCGCCGCTGCTCAAGCTGCACGCCGATCCCGAGATCACGGCGGCTGTGAAGGGAGCGGCGTCGGTGGAGGAGTCCGCGTCGGCCATCTTCACGCTCACCGCGGACCCGGTGCCGAGCAAGGACCTCGACATCACCTACGCGGTCTCCCAGACGGGCGCGTTCGTGGCGTCGGGAGGCATCGGCGCCTCCAAGACGGCCACCATCGCCGCCGGCGCCGCTTCGGTGGACGTGACGGTGACCCTCGACAGCGACAGCACCGACGAGCCCGACGGGTCGGTCACGCTCACGCTGTCGTCGGGCACCGGCTACACCCTGGGCGCCGCGGCGGCAGCCACGGCGGCGGTCACCGACAACGATCCTTTGGCGATCGCGCTCAGCACACCGTCGCCGTCGAGCATCTTGGAGGGCGAGACCGCGGTGTTCACGGTGCGGCTGGGCCGCGCGATCACCGCGACCGAGACGGTGGTGGTGCCGCTGACCCGCACCGGCACCGGCCTGCATTCGTCCGATTCCAGCCTGGCCTGCTCAGGCCGCGGGGTGGCATGCACCGGCCTGGGCTCGGCGAGAGCCACGCTCACCTTCACCGGCGACGGCTCGGGCGGGGTGCGCACCGCCGCCATCACCGCCAGTGCGCTGGCCGACACCGTCCACGGCGAGCCCCCCGAGACGGTCATCTTGAGGTTGAGCCCCGAGACCGGCCCCTACAAGACCACCGGATCGGGCGGCGGGTTCAGCCGCGACACCTCGGTCAAGGCCCTGGTCATCACCAGCGTGGGCGCCAGGGCGTCGTTCGCGAGCACGGCTCACACCGCGGGCGAGGCGGCCGGCGACCGGCAGGCGACGGTGACGGTGAACCTCGACCGGGCGTGGCCCACAGACCGCACCATCGCCTACCAGGTGGGCGGCACAGCCACCAGCGGCGACGACTTCGCGCCCCTCAGCGGCTCGGTCACCGTCAAGGCCGACGACACCTCTGCCGACATCGCGGTGCGGGTGCGCGACGACACTGACGTCGACCCTGCCGAGACGATCGTGCTGAGGCTGATCGACGGCGCGGGCTACGACCTGGCCGCCTCATACACCGAGGCCACCGTCACCATCGCCGACGACGGCGACAGCGCCGGCGACGTGCGCATCGCCATGTGGGCCCCCGCCGGCGATGTCGCCGAAAGCGGCGGCACGGCGGCTACCACCAAGGACATCAGCATCGGCCTCGGACGCACGCTCACCGGCACCGAGACCGTGACCGTGCCGCTGACGGTCTCGGGCGCCGACCAGGGCGCCGATTTCACCTTCAAGCTCGAACCGCCATCGCAGACCGGAGTGGAGCTGCTCACCGACGCACCCCACAGCGCCCAGAACCCCGCGGTGCGATTCGGCGCCGGCGCCCGCCGCGCCGTGCTGCGCTTCGCGGCGCTGAACAACTCGGCCCGCACCCAGCCCTACGTGGTGATCGCCTACGGCAGCGGCGCCAGGGCGCCGAGCGTTTCCAGCGGGATCAGCATCGTGGGCCGCAGCGGATCGCCGGTGGAGTTCGCGATCGCCGACGACGAGTCCGGGCTCGTCAAGGTGCCCGCCAACTGGCCGCTGGTGCCGTCGGGCCTCAGCCAGGGCGACAGCTTCCGGCTCCTCTACATGACCACCGACACGACCGATGCCCGCAACGACGACATCGCCTACTACGACGATTTCGTCCGCCGAGCCGCAGTCGACGACGGCCACAAGGCGCTGCTGCCCTACCTCGGCTTCTTCAAGGCGTTCGCCTCGACCGGCAGCGGCGGATCCAACACGGTTGCGAGGAGGCACAGCGGTCTGTGGGACGGCTCGAAATGGACAGACGGCTCGACGACAGCGACGGACTCGGGCACACCGGTCTACTGGAACAACGGCGCCATCTTGGCCGACAACTACTTCGACTTCTGCGACGGCGACGGATGGGACAACACGGGCCAGGCCGGACAGGATCCCGCTCAGACGAATCACTATCGCAACGAGGCGGGAACCGCGAACACGGGCGGCCATGTGTGGACCGGCACGACCCACCGATGCCAAAAGTCTTCGGCCTTTCCTCTGGGCGCGCCCAATCAGAACATATCGATTGTCTTCGACAGGGGCTACGGAAACTCCGGCTCCACATGCAAACGCAACATCGACTGCGGACTCGAGCCCCGCGGCAACCGCTACCACATGTACGCCATGTCGCCGGTGTTCGAGGTGACGGCCGACACCCGCACCGTGGTGGAGTTCGGGAGCGACAACAACTTGCACAACGAGCAGCACGCGGCAAACCCCAAGAACGCGGAGGTGACGTTCTCGCCGGCGCCCTCAGACACCTTGACGATCGCCTATCGGGTGGAGCCGGTGGGCAACCCACCGGCCACCTCCGGCCACGACTACCAGGCGTTCTCGGGCGCCCTCACCGTTCCGGGCGGCACCACCAGCGCCAACATCGTCATCCGGATCCTCGACGACATCCTCGACGAGCCTGACGAGAAGTTCCGGCTGGTGCTGGTGGGCGACGACGACTATCTCGTCGGCGCCAAGAGCAGCCACACCTTCACCATCCGCGACAACGACGACCCGCCGACCGGCATCGCGCTGTCCACCAGCGCAGCCACGGTGGCCGAGGACGCAGGCGCCACCAAGGTGACGGTGACGGCCACCGTGACCGGCGGCACCCGCTACGCGGCCGACCAGACGGTGACGGTGTCGGTGGCGCCCACGGGAACCGACGGGCTGGTGGACCTTGCTGCGGTCGGCGACTTCGACATCACCATCCCGGCCGGCGAAGAGTCGGCCACGGCTGACTTCACGCTCACGCCGGTGGACGACAAGTTCGCGTCGGGCACCGAGACGCTGACGGTGTCTGGGGTGGCTGCGCCGTCGTCGGCGACGGTGGCTTCTGCTGAGATCACGGTGACCGACGACGATGCCGCGCCCACGGGCATCACGCTGTCGGTGCATCCGGCTGCGGTGGACGAGGACGCGGGCGCGACCAAGGTGACGGTGACCGCCGCGGTCGACGGCACGTCGCGTTTCGGCGCCGACCAGACGGTGACGGTGTCGGTGGCCGGCTCGGGCGAAGACGGCGTGGTGGGCTTCGCCGCGGTCAGCGACTTCGACATCACGATCCCCGCCGGCAACGACGAGGCGTCTGCAAGCTTCACGCTGACCCCCACCGACAACGAGGTGTTCGACAGCGACGAGACGGTGTCGGTGTCGGGCGTGCTGTCGGGCGACAGCACATTCACTGTGAAGAGCGCCGAAGTGAGGATCGTCAACGACGAGACGCCGGTGACGGTGTCGTGGACCACCGCCGACGACGAGGCGCTGCCGGGCACGCAGTCGGTGGCGGAGGGGCACAGCTATTCGTTCAAG
Source organism: Candidatus Poriferisodalis sp. (assembly GCF_965219595.1). Taxonomy (NCBI): domain Bacteria; kingdom Bacillati; phylum Actinomycetota; class Acidimicrobiia; order Acidimicrobiales; family Candidatus Poriferisodalaceae; genus Candidatus Poriferisodalis; species Candidatus Poriferisodalis sp. The sequence goes on along the minus strand of NZ_OZ244781.1, from coordinate 565,489 downwards.
GTGAGGCTGGGCGCACCGGCCGCTGAGGCCGTGTCGATCCCGCTCGGCGTGAGCGCTGTCACCGCCACGCCTCGCGTCGGCAAGGCGTTGGCGCCGTCCGCCGGCGCCGATCCCGATTTCGGGCTGCCGACCGAGGTGAGCTTCGCCGTGGGCGAGCAGGAGAAGCTGGTCACCTTCGAAGCGCTGGCCGACACCGCCCGCGAGAACAACGAGCTGCTGACCGTCACTCTGTGCCCTGCCGACGGTTGTCCTTCGGGCTACACGTCGGGTCAGTCGCCGCCGACGATCCACTTCATCGTCGCCGAGAACAGCCTCGCCACCGACCCCGCCGTCAGCGGCCCCGAACTGCTCGAGGGCGGCCCGGCGGACACGTACACGATAAGGCTGTGGGCCGACCCGCAGGTCGATGTGACGGTGACCGTCACCGAGGCAACCGACATCGACGGCGACGGCGTCCAGGTGCCGGCTGTTGCCGAGGATCCCTTCTTCGCCTATGACACCGACCCCGACACAGCGGGAGACCAGAACACGCTCACGTTCACCGCGGGCGGCGACGGCAGCGGCAGCGGCGACAGCAACGGCAACTGGGCCGTCCCCCAGACCGTCACGGTGCGCGCCCTCTATGACGGCGACACCGACGACAACGTAGGCGGAGGCGGCAGAGGCGTCAAGAACAGCCTGTACCACTGCCCGTCCGCGGCGAGCGGCCCGTACGCCTGGGACAAGAACGAAGACCTCAACGGGAGGAACTGCGACCACATCTACGACATCCCGGTCATCGACGCCGGGCCCGGGCTGGCGGTGTCGCCTGCTGAGGTGACCGCGATGCCCAGCGGCGGCACCGCCGACTACAGCGTGCATCTCACCAGCGCCCCCGACAGCGGCGAGACGGTGGAGATCACCCCGACATCAGCCGCTGCGGGGATCGCGACGGTGCCCGCCACCGCGCTCAGCTTCAACGCCGGCAACTGGAACGTGCCCCAGCAGGTGACCGTCACCGGCGCCAATGCCGGCGCCACGTCGGTGAGCCACACCATCACCTCGAGCGACGCGGAGGACTACACCGCGGGCACCGTCGGCCTGGCGCCCGTCAAGGTGGTGGTGGCCGACGAGAGGGTCGCCGCGTCGTTCGCCGCTGCCGCCTACCGCGGCGGCGAGGCGTCGGGGGCGCGCACCGTGGCCGTCACCGTCGACGTCGACGCCGCTCCCAGCGCCGACCTCGTGGTGCGCTACCGCGTCACCGGCGGCACCGCCACCTCGGGCGCCGACTACGCCGCGCCCGCAGGCACTGTCACCGTCCCCGCCGGCGACACGTCGGCGTCGTTCGACGTGGCGATCACCGACGACAACGTCGACGACGACGCCGAGACCATCACGATCGCTCTCTCCGCCGCCGACGCCTACCAGATCGGCAGCATCGCCGAGACAGCCATCACCATCACCGACAATGACGCCGCGCCCACAGGGGTGACCCTCACCGCCAGCCCCGACACCGTGGCCGAGGGCGACGGCGCCACCATCGTCACCGTCACCGCCGCCGTCGACGGCGCCACCCGCTTCGCCGCGTTCCAGACCGTGACCGTGACCGTGGCCGGCTCCGGCAAGAAGGACACCGTCGGCTTCACGCCCGTCGAGAGCTTCGACATCACCATCGCCGCCGAGGCCGACACCGGCGAGGCCAGCTTCCTGCTCACCCCCGCGGCCAACGCGCTCGACGACGAAGACGAGACCATCACCGTGTCGGGCACACTCGTCGGCAAGACCGTCACCGCCGAGACCATCGCCCTCACCGACGACGACCTGCCCGCCGTTGCCGCCACCGTGACCGCCTCGGGCGGCAGCGTGGCCGAGGGCGCGGGCGACGGCACCGAGCATGTCACCGTCACCGTCGCGCTCAGCCGGGCGCTGGCCACCGGAGAGACCATCACGCTGCCGCTCGCCGTGTCGGGCGCCACCGTGGGCGCCGACTTCACGTTCGGGCTGCACCCCGCCACCCAGGCGGGCGTGACGCTGGCCACCAGCGGATCGCACTCGGCGCAGAACCCCGCAGTGCAGCTCGCCCAAGGGGCTACCGAGGCAACGCTGCGCCTCACCGCAGTCGACAACAACGCCCGCAGCCAGCCCGCGGTGGCGATCACGCCCGGCAAGATCGCCTGGGCGGGCATCGCCAGCGGCGTCACCTCCGCCGGCGGACCGTTCGTGGTCGTCATCGAAGACGACGAGACCGGCCCGCTGGTGGTCACCACCGCCTCGGGTCTGATCCCCTCCGGCGTGGGCGCCGGCGAGCAGTTCCGGCTGCTGTTCGTGTCGAGCGACGAACGCGACGCCACCGCATCCGACATCGCCGTCTACGACGCCTGGATACAAGGCCTGGTGGCCGCAGGCGGACGCTCGTCGATCCAGCCCTACGGCGGGCTGTTCGGGGCCGTCGGCTCCACCGCCTCCACCGACGCGGGCACCCACATCGGCATCGGCATCCACCCCAACGCGGCCGACGGCTCCCGCGCCGACGGCGACGCCGGCATCGCCGTGTACTGGAACGGCGGCGACAAGCTGGCAGACAACTACACCCACTTCTTCCAGCGCTCGGGCTGGGCCAGCTACGACATCCACAGCGAAGCCGGCACCGCCCGCGGCAGCGACGCCGCCCAGATCTACACCGGCACCCACATCAACGGCGCCAAATCGAACCTGGGCGCCAGCGGCGGCCCGCTGGGCGCCGGCGCCGACATCCGCACCGGGTCGATCACCAGCACCAACAAGGGGTGGCTGGCCGGCGGCGACGTGGAGGCCGACCCGGCCAGCACCCATCCCATGTACGGCATCTCGCCGGTGCTGCTGGCCGACGGCTATCAAGCCAAGCTCACCGTCGACGGGGGTTTGCTCGACGACGTGGCCGAGGGCAGCACCGCCACCGTCACCGCCACCGTCAACACCCCGGCTCGCACGCAGATCAGCCTGCCGGTGCGGCTCAAGTCGGGAAGCGCGGCCTCCGCCGCCGACATCACCCTGTCGGGAGGCGGAACCGTGGTGATCGCCGAGGGCGCCACCAGCGGATCGATCACGTTCACCGCCGTCGACGACGACCTCGACGAGCCCCAACTGGAGAACGCGGCGCTCGAGTTCGGCGCCCTGCCCGCCGGTGTGGTCGACGCCACCAGCGGCAGGCAGGTGCTGGCGCGCATCGTCGACGACGACACCGCCGGGCTGGCCTTCGTGCCGGCCGCGGCCGAGCTCACGCTGCTCGAAGGCGAGCAGGCCACCTACACGGTGGCGCTCACCTCCCAGCCCACCGCGCCGGTCACCGTCACCATCACCGGCCAGGCCGGCACCGACCTCACCGTCGACACCGACACCTCTACCGACGGCAGCCAGACCATGCTCACGTTCCCGGTGGCCGACTGGGACAAGCCCCAGACGGTGACCCTCGACGCCGAGGCCGACAACGACAACGACGCCGACACGATCACCCTCACCCATGCCGCATCGGGCGGCGGCTACGCCTCGGTGAGCGAAGACGTGACCGTGACCGTCTCCGAGACCGGCGTGAAGGTCTCAGAGCGCGCTCAAGCGGTATCGGAGGCCTCGGGTGACCTCTTCTACGAGGTGGTGCTGGGCACCCAGCCCACCCACGACGTGACGGTCACCGTCACCTCCTCGGACCCCGACAGCGTCAAGATCAGCGAGCCGGGCGGCGCCAAGGGCAGCGTGGTCACCCTCACCTTCACCGGCGGCGGCTCGGGCAACTGGGCCACGCCGCAACGGGTTCAGTACAACGTGGTCGACGACGACCTGCTCAACTCGGGCGGATCGCGCACCGCCGCCATCACCCACGCCTCGGCGTCCGACGACGACGACTACGACGCCATCGACATCGCCGACCTCGTGCTCACGCTCCTCGATGATGACGAGGCGGGCTTCGTGTTCTCGCCTGCGAACCCCGCTGCCGTGCAGCTCGACGAGGGAAGCACCGCCACCTACACCGTGGCGCTCAGTGCGAAGCCCACCGCCGAGGTGACCGTGACGGTCAGCCCCGTAGGCGTCGACCGCAAGAAGCTGAGCATCGACACCGATGCGGGCGAACCGGGCAGCCAGGACACCTTGACCTTCGCCCCGGCCGATTGGGACAAGCCCCAGACGGTCACCGTGTCCACCGAACACGATGCCGACACCGACAACCATCGGAGTGCCTACACGCTTCACGCGGCCACCGGCGGCGGCTACGACATCGACGTCAACCAGTCGACATACCGAAAGCAGATCTTCGTCGACGACGACGAGGTGCTCGTCGAAGTGGCCGAAGGGCGGGGTGGCTACGTCATCCGTGAGGGAGACAGCCTCACGCTGACCCTCAGGCTGGCCCACGGAGACCAAGGCCCGGCCGAAATTCCGATCGAGGTCAACGAACTCAACACAGAGGGGTCCGACGACTTCACCGTCCCCAAGCTGGTCACGATCCCGGCCGGGAAGTCCAGCGCCACGTTCACCATCGAAGCGTTCCTGGACGACTTGGGCTTCTCAGTTGAGTCAAACGAAAGGTTCGACTTGACCGTCTGCCCCAAGCCGGCCTGTGCTGCGCCCTACCAGTCGAGCAGCACGGGGCCCACGCCATGGCAGACCAGTGTCATTATCCGCGATGCCACCTATGTGGTGAAGGACGTCACAGGGCTGACCGACGACGACACCTCGGGCAAGTCGATCGCTGAAGGCGCCGGCGGCAGCTACACCCTGGCGCTGGACGGGGATCCGACAGCCGACGCCACCGTGACGGTGCGGGTGCTCCACGGCGACATGGTCGCTCAAGCCGACATCCACGATGTGGACGGCACGACCGCCACCGACGCCGTGCTCGTCGACACCGACCCCGACACGGCGGGCTTCCAGGACACGCTCACCTTCACCGCGGGGGGAGACGGCAGCGGCAGCGGCGACAGCAACGGCAACTGGGCCGTGCCCCGCACCGTGCACCTGTACCCGCAGTACGACAGCGACGCCTCCGCCAAGAACGCCTACACCGTCGGCCACCACGTGGATGCCGCCAGCGGCGGGTACAAAGACCGCGCCACTCCCGAGGCCACCTTCGTGCTGCGGGTGCCCGACGCGGGCAATGCGGTGGTGATCTCGCCTGCCGCCTTGACGGTGGGGGTGAACGGCACCGCCGACTACACCGTGAGCCTCGCCTCGGACCCCGGCGGCACGGTGGTCGTCACCCCCAGCGCCGGCGCCGGCGTGATCACCTTCGCACCGGCCACGCTCGAGTTCGACTCGGACAACTGGCGCACGCCCCAGGCGGTGACCGTCACCGGCGCGGGCACCGGCGGCCAGCCGTCGGCGACGGCCACGATCAACCACCGCACCTCCACCGGCACCACGGCATACCCCGCTTCGAGCCAGGCCGATCAGCACACGGCGGTGAGCGTGACGGTCTCCAGCCCCGTGGTGCAGTTCGCCTCGGCCTCGTACTCGGCCACCGAGGCGTCGGCCAGCCGCACCGTCAACGCCGTGCTGGGCGTGGCGCCCGCACCCACCAGCGACATCACCGTGAGATACACCGACAGCGGCGGCACCGCCGCCTCCGGCGCCGACTACACGGCGCTCGCCGGCACGGTGACGGTGAAGGCGGGCGCCACATCGGCGAGCATCGCCGTCGCCGTCACCGACGACAATCTCACCGAGCTGCCCGAGACCGTCAAGCTGACGCTTGAACCCGGCAGCGGTTACATCGTGGGCGCCACAGCGGCCACTGAGGTGACCGTCGCCGACGACGACCCGGGGCTCGTGTTCCGCCGCGCGGACGATTCGACCCCGTTGGTGCCGACTCCGCTGAGCGTGCCCGAGGGCGATCCAGGGGTATGGCAGGCAAGGCTTTCCGAACGGCCGTCGGGCGACGTGACGGTGACCCTCAGCGGCTATTCGACCTCTGATCTGAGCCTCGTACCCAATTTCCACCCTTCGAACTCCTTCATCCGCACCCCGGCAACATGGGACAGCTGGATCAGATACGGCGTGGTGGCCGCCCACGACGCCGACCACGAGGACGACCGGGAGACGATCGTCCACACCCTCAACGGCGGGGGCTACACCAACAAGCGCCAAGAGCTGCCGGTGGTGATCGTCGACGACGAGGTGCTGGTGACGCTGCTCGCCCCGGATGCGGGCAACCCCGGCACGTACGCGGAACCCTCCGGCTTCCTGCGGGTCGACGAAGGTCAGACCGTCGCGCTCAAGCTGCGGCTGGCCGACGGCGAGACCGGCCCCGCCACCATCGCCCTCGGCGTGAAACCGGGAGGCACGGCAACCCGAGGCGCCGACTACACGCTACCCGCCACCGTCACGATCCCCTCGGGCGCCCAGGAGGCCGGCTTCAACTTCGAAGCGCTCGCCGGCGACGGCGACACCGGCCTCGAGTTCTTCACATTGGTGGTGTGCCCCAAGCCCGGATGCAGCGCCCCGTACATCTCCGGGCCGACGCCCAGAGAGTTCCGGATGTTCATCGTCGACGGCAGCCACGTGATCGCCGACCGGTCGTCGCTGGCCGACGACGATGACAACGCGGCCCACCGCAGCATCGCCGAAGGGGGCTCGGGCAGCTACACCGTCAAGCTCGCCCGCAAGCCCGACGCCGGCGTGCCGGTGACGCTGACGGTGCGGGTGCTCGACGGCGCCTCGGCGCCCCAGGGCGACATCCACGACCCCGACGGCGTGGCCGCGTCCGCTCTGGTGCTCGTCGACACCGACCTCGACACGGCGGGCTACCAGGACACGCTCACCTTCACCGACGCCGACCACAGCACGCCGCGCACCGTGTGGCTGTTCCCCCAATACGACGGCGACGCCACTACCAAGCACTCCTACACGGTGGGCCACCACACTGAGGCGGCCAGCGGCATCTACGACGGCCTCGACACCGCCGATGCCACCTTCGTGCTGACCGTGCCCGACGCCGGCCACGCCGTGGTGGTGTCCCGGAGCGAGGTGGCGGTGGGCCCCGGCGACACCGTGGAGTACTACGTGCGCCTCGCGTCAGACCCCGGCGGCACGGTGGTGATCGATCTCGCCTCCGACACCGCCGACTCGGCCACGGTGTCGCCGACTCAGATCACCTTCGACTCCAGCAACTGGATGACCCCGATGAAGGTGACCGTGACCGGCGCCGAGACCGGCACCGCCACCGTCGAGCACCAGATCACCACCCCCACCACCGCCTACCCGTCGGCCCTGGAGGCACCGCAGGTGGCGGTGGAGGTGGCCGAGTCGGCTCCGCCCGCTCCCGACGGGCAGGCAGTGTCGGCCAGCGGCGTGGTGCTGCACCGCACGTCGATCACCGAGGGCCAGAGCCGCGTCTTCGAGATCTCCAACCTGCCGTCGCGGCCGGAGTACTACCTGCACGCCAGCGTGGCCGGGCTGTTCTCTGCTGAGGCTGCCGACTTCGAGGCGGGCACGGCCGACAGCAGCGGCCGCCTGCGGGGCCGCGCTCCCGAGCGTCGGCTGCTGGCGCCGATCACCCCCGACAGCAACGGGCCGCGGGCCTATCCCGACTCGGTGACCGGCCGCATCCGCCTCGAGGTGGCCGCCGCCGACTACAGCGGTTCGTCGTCCGACGACGCCGGCGGCGACGAGACGTTCGGGCTGCGGCTGTGCACCACCGCGGACTGCGCCGGCGGCACCGTGCTCGGCGACTGGACAGTCACCATTGTCGAGGCCGCGGCCGACGGCGCCGTGAGCGGCGCGACGGGCGCGACGGTCACGGTCCACGGCGGCGCAGCGGTGACGGTGGCCGAGGTGAGCCGCAACGGCGACAGCCGCGACAAGCAGGCCACCTTCGAGATCACCCTCTCGTCTCAGCCGACCGCCGACATCGTGATCGTGGCCAAGGCCGACACTGAGGTCCGTTCGGGCACGAATCTCGACGGCACGCCGTTCATGTCTCCCATCGCCCGCATCGCCGGCGCGTCGTCGCGCGACAACGAGCCGTCGAGCATCGACGGCGCGCCCAACACGGCGTACGACCCGACCGAGACCGAGTACGTCGTGGGCCACTGGTACAGCGCTGCCACCATCGCCGCCTTCAACGCCCGGCCGAAGGACGCCAACAATCTGCCTGAAGACTTGGTCTACCGGGCTTCCAAGACGATCACGGTGGTCGCCAACGACAACGTGGTCGACAGCCCCGGCGGCGCCATCAGCGGCAATCTGGTGTTCCGGGTGCTCAACGACGACGCCGCCTACAGCGACGGCACCCCAGGCAACGCCACCGTGTATTCGGCCATCACGATCCCCGATGTGCCGGTCTCGGTGACCGGCGACGACGAGCCGACCCGGGTGCGCGTGCTGCCCGCGTCGCCTGCCGACGACACCGCCACCGAGGGCTCGAGCAGCGACACGGCCAAGTTCCGGGTGAAGCTCGACCGTGCGCTGGTCGCCGACGAGCGGGTCGACGTCCCGCTGCGCTTTGCCGGCGCGACCCTCGGCACGGGCTTCACCATCTCGCTGGACGGCTCGCCGACCGGGGCGGAGCTCGACGCCGCGGCAGGGGTGGTGGCCTTCAGCGGCGCGGGCGCCTCCGAGGCCACGGTGGTGGTGACCGCCGCGTCCGACGACGGCAACAGCGTGGCCGAGGCATTGGCGGTGAGCATCCCGGAGCGATCCGATCCGTGGCGGCCGCGCTATTTCGTCACCGACCTCGACGGCGGCGCCTGCGCGGGCGTGGCCTGCCCCGGTTACGACCGCAACGAGGGCGGCCAGCGCGGCTACCGGATGACGCTGGCCGAGCCGGGCGCCGGCCTGGTGATCGTCGACGACCGCGACGGCCGCGTCGACGAAGACGGCACTTACCCCTACACGGTGCGGCTCAACACCGCGCCGTCTGCCAACGTGACCGTGGCGGTCACCAGCGGCGACACGGCCGCCGCCACGGTGTCGGGTGGCGCGTCGCTCACGTTCACGCCGAGCGGCCCGGGCATCTGGAGCACACCGCAGATCGTCACCGTCTCCGGTGTGGACAACCAGGCCGATGCCGCCGATGCCGTGGTCACGATCACCCATGCCGTCAGCAGCAGCGACAGCAGCTACAGCGGCCTCGATGACGTCACCCGCGATCTGACGGTGGTCGACGACGACGCCACCAGCGTCACGATGGCCGGCGCCGGGGTGCGCACGTCGATCTCGGGCACCGAGATATCGCAGGTCATGGTGGAGGGCGACGCCAGCCGGGTGGACCGGTCGCTCACTGTCACCCTCGGCCGGGCACTGGCCGACGGCGAGTACGTGCGGGTGCCGCTGCGTCTCGAGGCGACGGGCCACAGCATCGACGGCGAGGAGTGCGACACGACCAACGGAGACGGTTCGCCGGACGGTCCGCCCCGCTGCGACACCGTCGAGGGGCTGCGAGGCCCGCGCTACAGCGCGAATGTGGCATGGCCGGTCCATCACAACGATTTCGTGATGAGCGCCACGGGCACGGGCGTGTCGCTGGCGGCGGTCAACCGCCTCACCCCGAGCCACGTCGGCTACCGGTACCTGGAGTTCCGCGGCGCCGGCGCGCAGACTGCCACTGTCGAGTTCCACGCCCGTGACGGGTTCGACGACGGCGAGAGCTACGACGAGAAGTTCTGGCTGGAGTTCTCCAACGACTTCAATGCCTTCGTCGCCGACGACAAGAAGTCGTTCCTGCCCCCGGTCACCAACCTCGGCGGCGGTGTCGAGGCGTGGGCAGACGGCGCCGAAGCCTGGTTCGGCATCGACGACGACGAGGATGCAATCCGCACCGACGTGATCGAGGTGCCGCTCGACTGGCCGCTGCTGCCGACCGGTGTGACCGTGGGCGACTCGTTCCGCCTGCTGTACGTCACCAACGGCGCCACGGCCGCCTCACAGTCAGGCTGGGCGCACTACAACGCCTTCGTGCGGGCAGAGATCACCGGCTCGCAGCTCAAAGCCGGCGGCGTCGAAGCGCTCAAGCCGCACGCGCAGACCTTCAGGGCAGTGATGAGCGTCAACGGCGGCGGCAACGCCACGGTCGGGGCGGGCCTCGAAGACTGCTGCGGCGCTGAAGGCCCGATCTACTGGGTGGGAGGCGACAAGGTCGCCGACGACAAAGCCGACTTCACCGACGGCGCCTGGGAGAACGAGGACAGCCCCCGCACCGCCGACGGCACTGCGGCCACCGTGGACACCAACGGCTACTGGACCGGCTCAGAAGCCAACGGGCGAGCCCATCCTCAAAGCGGCGCCACTGCCTGCGCCAATACGCACCGGCATCTGCGGGTCGGCGGCGACTACGTGAACATCGGCAAGCTCGACGACAACACGCTCAGCCCGCTCGGGCCCGCCGTCGGCGCGTCGAGCTGCACCGGCGCGGGCCGCCCGCCCGCCTCCAGCGAGACCAAGCCGCTGTTCGCGCTGTCCCAGAAGCTGTTCACCGTCGTCGGCGGCGCAGCCATCTCCGACGCCACTGTCGCCGAGGCCAATGACGCAGTCTTCACCGTCACCATCCCCACTGCGGCGCCCGCCGGAAGCGTCATCTACCCCTTCACGGTGACCGCAGGACGCGGTGTCAGCGGCGACCCCGACTACGCGGTCGCCACCACCGCCGACTACAAGGCGGTCGTCAGCAACGTGCAGATCCTCCCCGGCCGGACGACGGGCTCGATCATCATTCACACCACCGATGACACCGTCTACGAGGGCGACCACTACTTCACCGTCACCCTCAGCGACTCCTCCGACGTCGGCGCGCCGCCCGTCGATCCCCGCAACCGCAGCGCCGTCGGCATCATCACCGACGCCAACGATGCGCCCCCGTTCGCGTTCAGCGCAGCCCGCGCCAACGTCGACGAGGACGCCGACACGGTCACCCTCACTGTCAACAAGACCGGCACCACCTTGGTGCCCGCCTCGGTGTACTGGACCACCGCAGACGGCACGGCGTCGCATCCCGGCGACTACACCGCCGCAGCGGGCACGCTGGAGTTCGCCCCCGGCGACACCTCCAAGACCGTCACCGTCGATGTGGCCGACGACGCCGACCTCGAGACCGCCGAGACCTTCAAGGTGCAGCTCTCCAGCCCGCTCGACGCCAGGCTGGGCCAGACCGCCGCAGCCACTGTCACCATCGTCGATGACGACGCCGTGCAGGTGAACTGGTCGAACGCCGACGGCTCGCCGCTGGCGGGGGCCACCGTCATCAGGGAGGGTTCCAGTCACACGGTGAAGGTGACGCTGTCTGAGGCGCCGACTGCCGACGTGAGCATCCCGATCAAGCCGACATATCTCGGCCTTGCGGCGGAGGGCGACCTGTCGTTCCCGACCGAAGTGACGATCAAGGCCGGGCAGACCGAGGCCACCTTCGAGGTCACCGCCGAAGCCGACGACGAGGCGGAGAACCCTGAGTTTCTCTTCTTGACCCTGTGCCCGGCGGACTCGTGCCCGTCCGGCTATTCGGGGGGCGCCGGCACGGTGAATATCACCTTTGCTGCCCGCGATCCGCAGGTGGTGGCCGACTATTCCCAGCTGGGCAGCGGCAACCCGGTCGATGAGGGGTCCAGCGGCACCTTCGAGGTCAGTCTGGAGATCGACCCGGAGGCGAATGCAACGGTCACCGTCAAGGTCGTTGACTATTTGGGCGACGGCTCGGTGCTGACCGATGTCTTGGACGGAGAACCGGATGATGCAGATTTCGTCAAGGCGGATGCCGACCCCGACACTGCGGGGTATCAGACCACGCTCACGTTCACTCCGGGTGATTCGGGCAACTGGAGCACCCCGCAGACGGTCACGATCGATGCGCTGTACGACGACGACGCAGATACCGCCAACTCCGACGGCTACCACATCGCCCTGTTCAACAGCGCGGGCAGCGGCCCGTACAAGAGTCAGGTCAACACCTCGACGCTGGGCGTAGTGAGAGTCACCGACGCGGGCCACAAGGTGGTGGTGTCTCCCGGCGAGGTGACGGTGAACGAGAACGCCACCGTCGCCTACGACGTGCAGCTCGCCAGCGACCCCGGCGGCACCGTGACAGTCACCCCCACCTCGGGCGACACGTCCAAGGCCACCGTGTCGGCGGCGGTGTCGTTCGACTCGACCGACTGGAACACGCCCAAACAGGTCACCGTGACCGGCGCCGGCGAGGGCGCCGCCACCATCGCTCACGCCATCACCACCGGCACCACCGACTACCCGGCCGGGGGCCTGTCGCCGCCCAGCGTGGACGTGACCGTCATCGACCCGTCGGTGAAGGTGTCGATGTCGGGCGCCGACGGCGACAGCGACGGCAACGTGATGGAGGGCGCCGGCGACACCGCCGGCTACAGGACGGTCACCATCTCCCTCAGCCGGGCGTTGGAGGGCGCCGAGACAGTGACTGTGCCGCTGGTGGTGCAGGGCGCCGCCGTGAGCGCCGACTTCGCCTTCGGGCTGCAGCCCGCCACCCAGAGCGGGGTGGCTCTGCTCACGTCGGGGGCGCACTCGGCGCAGCACCCGGCGGTGCATTTCAGCGCCGGCGCGTCGGCGGCCACCTTGCGCCTCAAGCCGGTCGACAACAACCTGCGCACCCAGCCCTACCTCGTCATCGACTATGGCGCCGGGACCCGGGCGCCGAACTCGACGAACCTGCCGGCGGCGCTCGGAACGCCCACCGGCGGGCCGCTGGGGTTCGTGGTGGTCGACGACGAGACCGGCGACGTGGAGGTGCCGTTCGGCTGGCCGCTCAAGCCGGCCGACTACAACGGCGGCGACGAGTTCCGGCTGGTGTACGTGACGAGCACCGAACGCGACGCCGCCTCGGGCGACATCGCCGACTACGACGCTTTCGTCCGTCACGCCGCCGCGACCGGGGGCCATGCCGACCTGTTGCCGTATGCCGGCTTCTTCAAGGTGATCGGCTCGACGCGAGCGGAAGGCTCGACCGCGAAGGCGGTGGCTCGGGAGCACTTGGAGCTGTGGGCCAGCGGATCATGGGCTGACGGCTCGACCAGCACCGAACCGGGCATTCCGATCCTCTGGCTGAACGGCCCGCAGCTGGCGAGCGGATACCACAATTTCTGCCGTGCACTCTGGGGCGCCGCTCTGGTGGAGGATTGGCGCACGGAGTCCGGCGGTACGCGGTCCGGCAAAGGACCGTGGACGGGCACCAGAAACACTTGTCGGGCATTGCCCTACCCATTGGGCGCCAGCCCTGATGTCACCCGCGGTCACGACGGGTCCAGCAGCTTGGCCCAGCTCCTGAGGGAAGGCGAGTCGCCCCGCGATGAGAAGCGTCCCATGCTGGCCATGTCGCCGGTGTTCAAGGTGGCCGGCTCGCCGGTGCCGTCGGTGATGTTGACGGGCAGTACCTACAGCGGTCTCGAGGCAGACGGAATCGGTCGCCTGGGTTTGACGCTGTCCGAGGCCTCGACGGTGGACGTCACTGTCAAGTACGAGGTGGAGGAAATCACTGGCGACGGTGCCAATGCCGCCTCGGGAATCGACTTCGAGGCAGACTCGGGCACAGTCACTGTCCCGGCCGGACAGACTTCCGCCGATTTTGAAGTGGTGCTGATCGACGACAATGTCCACGAGACCTCCGAGAGCCTCAGGGTACGACTCCTGCCGGGGAACGGTTACGTGCGAGGGGCCCGCCAAAACTCGATATTCGTCATTACCGACGATGACTCCCCGCCGGCGTCTGCTGAGTTGAGCGTTGATTCTGCGCTGGTGTCCGAGGGCGGCGGGGCGCAGACGATCACGGTGACTGCGACGCTGGGAGGCACCACGGTGTTCTCTGCTGAGGAGACCGTGACGGTGAGCGTCGCGGGTTCCGGGGCCGGCGATGCGGTGAAGTTCGCGGCGGTCGCGGATTTCTCCATCAAGATCGCCGCCGAGACGACCGCGGGCACGGGGACGTTCACCCTCACTCCCACTGACGACTCGGTGTACACGGCCGATGAGACGATCACGGTGTCGGGCGAGCTGTCAGGGTCGGCTCATTTCGACGGGGAGCTGCCCGATGTCGAGCCGGCGACGATCGTCCTGGCCGACGACGACCCGGCATTGGAGTTCTCGGCTGTGTCGCTGACGCTGACCGAGGGCGACTCGTCGGCCTACACGGTGGTGCTGGCCACCGAGCCGAGCGGACCGGTGACGGTCACCGTGTCAGGTCACGCCGGCGCGGGCCTCAAGGTGGACACCGATGCGGGCACACCCGGAGACCAGGACACGCTCTCGTTCACCACCTCGGACTGGAACGAGCCCCAGAGGGTGGCGGTCACCGCCGAGCCCGACGGCGATTCCGACCACGGGCAGGTCACTCTGTCGCACACTGCCTCGGGGGCCGACTACGCGTCGATCTCGAGAGACCTGCCGGTCTCGGTGACCGATGCGGATGCGGTGGTGCCCGGTGCCGACGGCGGCACGGCGGTCTCCCCGTCGGGCGTGGTGCTGCACCGCACCGAGCTCACCGAAGGCCAGACCCGCACGTTCGAGCTGTCGCGGATTCCGGACCGTTCCTCCTACTTCCTGCGGATGAAGCCGCTGAGCGGGGTGTACTCGGCCGAGTCGAGCGACGTGGCGGTGTCGGTCCCCGACAGGCGGGGCCGCTCCGTGGCGCTGGCGCCCGGCGGCGACGGCGCTGAGGCGTTCGTCGACTCGCTGAGCGGGCGCATCCGCTTCGAGGTGACCGCCAACGCCGACAATCCGGCCGACGCCGACAACGAGATGTTCGGCGTCCAGCTGTGCACCACCGCGGACTGCACCGGCGGCACGGTTCTGGGCGACTGGACGATTCTGGTGATCGACGCCGCCGCCGACTCGCAGGTGCCCGGCGGCACCGGCGCCACGGTGACCATTCCCGGCGGCGATGCGGTGTCGATGATGGAGGTGAGTCGCAACGGCGACAACGCGGACCGCCAGGCACAGTTCACGATCAATGTGACCACCGCGCCGACCGCCGACATCGTGGTGGTGGCCAAAGCCGACACCGACGTGCGCACCGGCACCAACCTCGACGGCACGGCCTTCATGTCGCCGATAGCCCGGATCAGCGGTGCGCTGTCGCGTGACAACCCGCGGCCCACCGACACGGCCTACGACCCGACCGAGGCCGAGTACATCGTGGGCCGCTGGAAGAGCGGCGAGACCGGCGCCAAGACCTTCACCGTGGTGTCGGCGGACAACTCAGTCGACAGCCCGGGCGGGTCGATCACCGGGAACCTGGTCTTCCGGGTATTGCAGGACGACACCAAGTTCAGCGACGGCACCGCGGGCGACGCAGTGGTGTACTCGGGCATCGCGATCCCCGATGTGCCCGTCGAGGTGACCGACGACGACGAGGCGACACGGGTGCGGGTGCTGCCGTTCACTGCGCCCGACGCGGAAGCGACCGAGGGCGACGTGACCGACCGGGCGCGGTTCCGGGTGCGGCTGGCGCGTCCGCTGGTGGCCGGCGAGACGCTGACGGTGCCGCTGCGGTTCACCGGCGCCACCCTCGGCACGCATTTCACCGCTGCGCTCAACGGGTTCGCCAAGGGCGTCTCCTATTCCGGCACGCCCGGCGGCGACGGCCGGCTGACCTTCACCGGGCCGTCGAGTGTCCTGGCCACAGTGGCGATCATCGCCGCGGCCGACGACGGCAACACCGTGAACGAGACCTTGAACGTGGTCATCCCGCAGCACTCCGATCTGTGGCGAGCCAACCGTTTCGACACGAACCTCGACGGCGGCGCCTGCTCGGGCGTGGCCTGCGACGACTACGATCCCAGCGAGGGCGCGCAGCGCGGCTACCGCATCACGCTCAAGGAGCCCGGCGCCGGCCTGGTGATCATCGACGACGGCGACGGCCGCGTCGACGAGGGCGGCGACTACACCTACGAGGTGCGGCTCAACGCCGCGCCGTCTGCCAGCGTGACCGTGGCGGTCACCAGCGGCGACACGGCTGTGGCGTCTGTCTCCTCGTCGAGCGCGTCGTTGACGTTCACGCCGAGCGACTCGGGCATCTGGAGCACCCCGCAGATCGTGACCGTCCGGGGTGCGCAGATAGCGGGCGACGCCGCCGACGCGGCGGTCACCATCACCTACGCCGTGTCGAGCAGCGACAGCGGCTACAGCGGCCTCGATGCTGTGACCCGTGACCTGACGGTGGTGGACGACGAACCCACTACCGTCACGCTGGCCGGCGCCGGGGTGCGCACGTCGAGCTCCGACACCAACATTTCGAGAGTCATGGCGGAGGGCGACGCCAGCCGGGTGGACCGGTCGCTCACCGTCACCCTCGGCCGGGCACTGGCCGACGGCGAGTACGTGCGGGTGCCGCTCGTCTTGGAGGCCACGGGCCACAGCACCGTGGAGGGCGAGACGTGCGACACGAGCCGGGCAGGTAACGAATCCGGTCAAACAGGCCCCCCGACGGATCCCGGCCGGCCATGCGACTCGGTCGATTCGCTGCGAGGTCCGCGCTACAGCGCGAACGTGGCGTGGCCGCCGCACCACAACGACTTCGTGATGACCGCGACGGGCACGGGCGTGACGCTGGCGGCGGTCAACCGGCTGACCCCGAGCCACGTCGGCTACCGGTACCTCGAGTTCCGCGGCGCCGGCGCGCAGACCGCCGCCGTCGAGTTCCACGCCCGCGACGGGTTCGACGACGGCGAGGCCTACGACGAGGAGTTCTGGCTGGAGCTCCACAACGACCTCGAGGCTCCGGCCGGTGCCGATGAGCCCGCCTTCCTGCTGCCGGTCACCAACCTCGGCGGCGGCGTCGAGGCGTGGACGGCCGACGCGGAGGCCTGGTTCGGCATCGACGACAAGACGCCCCCGACCCCCGAGGGCGCGCTCGTGCCGGCCGACTGGTCACTGCTGCCCAGCGGCCTCGACCCCGGCGATCAGTTCCGCCTCATCTACGTCACCAGCCAGGAGACCGACGCCACCAGCGACGACTCGGCCGATTACGACACGTTTGTGCGAGCCGAGATCACTGGCAACCATCTCGCCCAAGGCGGCGTGACAGCCTTGGCCGACTACGCCGACACTTTCAAGGCCGTCGCGAGCTTCAGCTCCACCGATGCGCGAGACCACGCCCGGTTCAACGCCGAGAACTCGGGCCACCCGAACGTGCCGATCTACTGGGTCGGCGGCGCCAAGGTCGCCGATGCCAACAGCGGCTTCGCTGACGGCGCCTGGGACGACGAGTCCAACCCCCGCCACGCCGACGGGTCGGCGGCCACGATCGACACCGACGGCTACTGGACCGGCAGCCGCCAGGACGGCCGGAATCGGGGCGGGTGCAGCGCGGCAGACGGCCGCCAAGCAGTCGGCGCCGACCTCGCCGATGCCTGGGTGTGGACCGGTCGCCTCAACGACGCGACCACCAGCCCCTTGGGGCCGCTCGGCAGCACCACCGGGTCTGGAGGCGCCGGTCCGATCTGCCAGCACATGTATCGCGATTCGCAGACGCGGCCCATGTACGCGCTGTCAGGGCTGTTCACCGTGGACCAGGCAGGCGCAGCCGTCGCCGCGGCCACCGCGGCGGAGGGCAGCCCAGTCTTGTTCACCGTCACCATCCCCCGGGCGGCACCCGCGGGTGGGATCACCGTGCCGTACACGCTGGCCGACGGGCGGGGCGTAGGCGGCGACCCGGCCTACGTGGTCGCCACCGGCTCCGCCGACGGCAGCGGTGCCGACTACACGAACACCGCCGGCAGCGTGACCATCGCCCCGGGCGACACCACCGGCACCGTCAGCGTCGCCACCACCCAAGACAGCACCTACGAGGGAGATCACTACTTCACCGTCACCCTCGGCACGCCTACCGGAACCAACGCCCCGCCCGTCGATGCCGACCGCGGCAGCGCCATCGGCGCCATCACCGACGACGCCGATCTGCCCTCGTTCGCGTTCGGCCCAGCCGCCGTCAGCGTCGACGAGGACGCCGGGACGGTCACGCTCACCGTCACCAAGACCGGCGGCACCCTGGTGCCTGCCTCGGTGGGGTGGAGCACCGCGGACGGCACCGGCGCTGCGGGCGCCGGCCATCCCGGCGACTACACCGCGGGGGCGGGCACGCTGGTGTTCGCCTCCGGTGACGCCACCAAGACCGTCACCGTCGATGTGGCCGACGACACCGTCGCCGAGAGCGACGAGACGTTCAAGGTGAAGCTGTCAAGCCCGCTCGACGCCAAGCTGGGCGCCGACGCCGAGGCCACCGTCACCATCGAAGACGACGACGCGCTCAAGGCCGGGTTCGGCTCGGCCGCCTACTCGGTGTCGGAGGCTTCGGCCGGCACCGCGTTGAATGTGGCGGTCACCGTCAGCCCGGCCCCCGAGTCACCCCTGACGGTGGCGTACACCGTGTCGGGCGCCAGTACCGCCACCTCCGGAACCGACTACACGGCGCTCAGTGGCACAGTGCAGGTGGGCGCCTCGGGCACCGCCGACATCGCCGTGACGGTGATCGCCGACACCGACGACGAGCCCGACGAGACGATTGTGCTGACGCTGACCGACGGCGCCGACTACGACCTTGCGCCGGTCTCGGAGGCCACCGTCACCATCACCGACGACGAGCCGACGGTGGTGTCGGCGGCGCGCACCGACAGCGGCGCGATCGCCGAGGGCGGAACGGATACGGCAGCCGACGCCGAGTTCACCGTGACTCTGGGCCGGCGGCTGTCAGCCGGCGAGATCGTGGTGGTGCCGCTGGTGCTGTCGGGTGCTGGGGCCACAGCGGGCGAGTTCGCGGTCGCACCCAAGGCCGGCGCCGACAACCACGGGGTGACGGTGGCCGGCAGCACGACGCTGGCGCCGACGGTGCGTTTCGACGGGCACGGCGCCGACACGGTGCAGACCGCTGTGCTGACCCTGACAGCGGTGGATGATCATCTGGCCGAGGCCGGCGAGACGGTGACGGTGGCGCTCGGCCCCGACGACACCAGCGCCACCGGCTTCGATCTCGCCACGCGGGCCACGAATGTGGGCGGCGGCGTCGACCCCCACTCCTCGGATGCTTCCTTCGATGTGACGGTCGTCGCCAGCGCGGGCGCGAGCATCGACTCGGCGACGGTCACCGAGGGCGAGCGCAAGACGTTCACGGTGTCGGGCATCCCGTCGTCGTGGACGGGCACGCCCGAGCTGAGCGCGGCAGGGTCGCCGGGCGTCACGGTGGCCGGGCGCAGCGACTGCGATCCAGGCACTCTGGTGGGCCTGTTCGTCAGTGTGGACGTCTGCTATCGCAGCGGGCAGATCCCTGCCGGAGACTGGGACAGCGCCGGCCGGGTCGTCACCTTCGAGCTGGCTGCCCTCGGCGACGCGGTGCCGGAGTCCGGTGACAGCGTCACCGTCACACTGGCCGACTCTGCTGACCAGAACCGGCGGGTGTCCTTCGAGATTGCGATCGAAGACTCCGCTGTGCCGGTGGCCCGCTTCTCCGCGGTCGCTGTCGAGCACTCCGAGGACACCGCTTCGCTGAGTGTGCCGATCACGCTGGTTCCGCCGTCGTCGTCGGCGGTCACGCTGAGCTTCGAGCTGTCGGGCACCGCTGCGGTGACCGGCGACTACACCGTCAGCGGTGTCACCGGCACATCGGGCACGCTGACGGTGCCTGCCAACACCGGATCGGTGAGCCTGCCGATCACGTTCATCGACGACTCCGCGGTGGAGGGCAGCGAGACGCTGGTGGTCACCCTGACCGGCGGCACCGGCTATTCGGTGGGCACCACGCCCTCGTACACCGCGACGGTGACCGACAGCGACACGGGGCTGATCTTCGAGCCGAACGAGGTGAAACTGCCCGAGGACGGCACCGGCCAATACACCGTGCGCCTGTCCAGGCAGCCGAGTGTCGGCGTCCCGGTCACGGTCACGATCACCGGGCACGCGAGCAGCGACCTGACTGTCGACACCGACCCCGACACCGCCAACAACCAGACGAGCCTCTCATTCACCACAGCCAACTGGGCCAGGCCTCAGACAGTGCAGCTCGCGGCTGTCGCGGATGCGGACGGCGACGACGACACGGTGACCCTGACCCACACCGCGGTGGGAAGCGGCTACACCGGGGTGGCCTCGACGCTGCCGGTGACTGTCACCGAGAAGGCGGTGATCGAGGACATCGCGGTGCGTGTGGGCGGCGGCGGTTCTGTGGCGGGCGAGCTGTCGTCGGGGGCGGGTTCGAGTGTGACGGCGTCGGTGGTGCTGGGCCGGGCGTTGGCTGCGGGTGAGGTTGCGGAGGTGCCGCTGGCTCTGTCCACTGCCACGGGCACGGTGCTGGCGGGTTCGTCGGGACGCGATTTCTCGGTGGCGGTGTCGGGCGCTGGGGTGGCGGCTGCGGGTTTGGCGACCGCGGCGCCGGTGCTGACGTTCACCGGCGACGGTTCGGGCGACGTGGAGACTGCCACGCTGACGTTCGTGTCGACGGGGCGTGATGCGGGCGCTCAGGGCGGTGACGGTTCGGGCGGCGGCGACGGCGACAACGCTGACGAGCTGGTGGTGGTGACGCTGGGCGATCTGGGGGCGCAGGGCTCGGCCACGTCGGCGGGGATCACGCTGGCGGGCTTCGACGACGGCGACGCGGCCACCTTGGACGATGTGACGACGTCTGTGCGGGTGGTGGACGACGACGCCGCGGATCGGGGCTGGACGGTGTCGTTCACCGATGCTGAGGGCTCGGCGTTGGTGTGCCCGACGGTGGGCGAGGGCGACGATCTGGTGGTGAGGGCGGTGCTGGGCGGCGGCGCGGTGGGTCCGGCGCGCATCGGTCTGGCGTACACCCATCAGGGCGATGCGTCCGCCGAGGACTTCGGTGCGCTGCCGGGGTCGGTGTTCGTGCCTTATGGGGCGACCGAGGCGGAGGTGGTGCTGTCGGTGGCGGCTGATGGGGTGGTGGAGGACAACGAGGTGACCGATGTGGCCGCTGCGGTGCCTTTGGGGTTCGGCGCGGCGTCGGGCTGGGCGTGCGTGATCGCGGTCGAGGCCGGCGTCACCGTGACGATGGGCAGCGGCGCGGACGGGTCGCGGCTGTACGAGCCGGCTGCGGTGCCGGCGAGGCATCGCAGCGCCGGGTTCCCGGTGAGCCTGAGCAGGGAGCTGGCCGCGGGGGAGCGGGTGGACGTGACGCTCGCGTTGTCGGGCACGGCGACCGACACAGGCAACGGGACCTCCCACGATGTGTCGCTGTCGCTCGAAGCGGGCGCGACGGGCGCAGCCTTGGCGGGAGCGGCCACTTTGGCGCCGGTGATCACTTTCGCCGGCGCGGGTGCGCAGGAGGCGACCTTGGTGGTGACCGCGGTCGACGACGGCGACGACAGCGAGTCCGATGAGACGCTGACGGTGCTGCTGGACAAGAGTGCGACCGACGGCGATTCTGACAGCAACGTTCCCGGCGGGGTGGGCGCGCGGTCCAATGACACGGCGACGGTGACGGTGGTCGACGCCGACGACTCGCCGCAGGTGACGGTGTCGGCGTCTGCGCTCGCGTTGGCAGAGCTCGGCGCCGACGCGGACGCCGCCAAGACGTACACGGTCGTGCTCGGCGCCGATCCCGGCGCGCTGGTGACCGTGACGGTGGCCAACGGCGACAGCACTGCGGCGTCGGTGGACACCACCCCGGCCACGCCCGGGCTTGGCAGCAGGCTGGTGTTCACCGCGGGCGGCGACGGCTCGGGGTCCGGCGACGGCAACGGGAACTGGGCCGTGCCCCAGACGGTGTCGGTGCGCGCGCTCAACGACGGCGACGTCGTCGGCGAGTCGTTCAACTTGTCCCACAGCGTGTCGGTGGCAGGCGACGATCCCTCCGCGAATCCCTATCACGGCATCGCCGTCGCCGACGTGGCGGTGACCACCGCCGACGCCGGCCACGGCGTGGTCGTGGCCCCCGCGGAGCTCGAAGTGTCCGAGCAGCGCGGAACCACGTACCGCGTGCACCTCGCGAGCAACCCCGGCGGCACCGTGACAGTCACCCCCACGTCGAGCGACACGTCCAAGGCGACAGTGAGCGGCGGGCCGCTGACCTTCACCGCCGGCAACTGGCGCACACCCCAACAGGCCGTCGTCACCGGCGTCGACGCGGGCAGCGCCACCATCGCTCACGCCATCACCACCGGCACCGCCGACTATCCCGCAGGCGGCCTGTCGCCGCCCAGCGTGACCGTCACCGTCACCGAGTCGACACTGGCAGACGCCGTGTTCGACGCGGTGCCGGGCGATCTGAGCATCGCGGAGGATGCGGACGGGTCGAGTTCGGCGGTGGCGGTGGGTTCGCCGGTGACTGCTTCTGACGCGGACGGCGACCCGATCACCTATTCGCTGGCTGCGCCGACGGCGGCGGGCTTCGGGATCGACGCGGCTTCGGGCCAGATCTCCTATGGCGGCGTCGGCAGCAGCTTGGATCACGAGACCGTCCCGGGCGTCTTGCTGGTGGTGGTGGCGACCTCGACTGGCGCAGACGGCAGCTCGACAGCGGTGCGCCAGCCGGTGACGGTCACGGTGACGAACGTCGATGAGGGCCCGGGCGCGGTGAGCGTGGCCGGTGTGGCCGAGGCGGGTCGTTCGCCGTTGCAGTTCGGCAAGGTGAGCGGCGATCCTGACGGCGACCCGGCGCCTGATGCGTCGTACACGTTCGAGTGGCAGACGTCTGCGGACGACGGCGGCAGCCCTGACGGCAACTGGGTGGCCGCGACCGGTTCGGGCAGCGCTGCGGCGTCGTACACGCCCGCGACATCCGACGCGGGCCGTCATGTGCGGCTGCGGGTGGGCTACACCGACGGCGGCGGCAATTCTGAGACCGTGACCTCCGCGGCGGTGGGCCCGATCGGTGTGCTCGGCTTGTTGAGCATCGCCGTGGACGTCACTCGGGTGCTGGCCCATGACGCAGACCACAGCACCGACACGGCTCAGGTCGAAGTCGGGCTCGACAGCACAGTGCTCGCCGGTGAGACGGTGACGGTGCCGCTGACTTTCACTGGCGGGACATTGGGCACAGATTTCACGTTGGCGCTGTCGGGCAGCCCCGCCGGGGTGTCGCTGAACGGGTCGTCGGTGGTGTTCACCGGCCCGGCTGCGAGCACCGCGGCCGTCGCGGTGTCGCCGGTGGCGGCGGGCGATGTGGGTGTGGAGCTGACGGTGGCGCCGGGCACGCCGACCGCGGCCGGCGTGTCGCTTGCGGGCACGATGCTGTCCGCGGCTCTGGTCGGCGATGGGCTGGTGTTCGCCGAGGCGCCGCCCGACCCGCCTGATCCGCCCGATCCCGACCCGGTGGAGGTGACCTTGGCGCGCACCGACAGCGGCGGTATTTCTGAGGATCCGACCGCGGCGGACCGGTCGGCGGAGTTCACGGTGACGCTCAGCCGGGCTTTGGCGGCGAGCGAGGTGGTGGACGTGCCGCTGGTGATCTCCGGCGAGGATGTCTCGGCGGCGGATGTGAGGGTGGCGCTCACTTCGGGGCAGCTCAATGCCGGTGTCGCTCTGGGTGTGGCCGGCAGCGGCGGGCTGACGCCGACGGTGCGCCTGTCGGGCGCGGGCGCGCGGACCGCGGCGCTGACTCTGTGGACGGTAGACGACGACGTCGACGAGGACGCCGAGACTGCCACGGTCGCGTTGGGCGACCTGACGGCGGCGGGTCTGGCTACCAGCGTGGCCGCCGGTGTCGAGGCCTCTGATGAGGACAACACGTTCGGCGTGGTGATCGCCGACGACGACACCGCGGGCGTGCGGGTGTCGGAGTCGGGCGGTTACACGGTGGTGACCGAACCGGACGGCACTGACACGCTGTCGGTGTCGCTCGCTTCTGAGCCCACCGCGGACGTGACCGTGACGGCCACCACCAACAACAGCACGAGGCTGCTGGTCGGCGGCGTCGTCTCGCAGCAGTTGACGTTCACCCCCCAGAACTGGTGGATAGCGCAGACCGTGACGGTTTCCGCAGTCGACGACGACGTGGAGAACTCAGGCGGGGCCCGCACGACCGGTGTGAGGTTCGCGGTGCGCAGCAGCGACAGCGGCTACAGCAGCCAGAGAACCGGTCTGAGTGTCCCGACGGTGACGGTGCGGGTGCTCGACGACGACCAGCCCGGACCGCGGGTGGCGTTCGCGAAGGCCGCGTACTCTGCGGGAGAGGCTGCTTCTCGGCGCTCCGCGGTGCTGCGGTTGAGCGTGTCGCCCGCGCAGTCTGCGCCGCTGACGGTCAGCTACACGGTGACCGGCACCGCCGACGCCGACGAGGACTACATGGCGCTGACGGGCAGCGTGACCGTGCCCGCGGGCTCGACCGCGGTGGACA
This sequence comes from Candidatus Poriferisodalis sp., assembly GCF_965219595.1. NCBI lineage: Bacteria > Bacillati > Actinomycetota > Acidimicrobiia > Acidimicrobiales > Candidatus Poriferisodalaceae > Candidatus Poriferisodalis > Candidatus Poriferisodalis sp. Next base: position 541,245 of record NZ_OZ244781.1, on the reverse strand, counting down.
TCCCCGTCAGCGTGCTCGACGACAGCACCGGCGAGGTGCCCGAGACCGTCGTCGTAACCATCGACTCCGCCAGCGGCTACAGCATCGGCACGGTCGGGTCGGCGACACTGACCATCGCCGACGACGGCGACCCGATCGCGGTCACCCTGACCCGGGTCGGCACAGGCACGGTCACCGAGGGCGGCGGCGCCGATTTCACCGTCATGCTGAGCCGGGCGCTCGCCGCGGGCGAGAAGGTCACCGTCGAGGCCGACGTGAGCGGTGTCACAGCCGCCGACGTTTCCGTCGCGAAGACCCCCGGGGCGGCCAACACCGGGGTGGGCGTGGTGTGGCAGGGCACGCTGTTGCGTGCGGTGGTCGATTTCGACGGCGCCGGGGCGCAGACCGCGGCGCTCACCTTGAACGCGACCGCTGACGGCGCCGCCGAGCAGCCCGAGACCGCCACGGTCAAGCTGGACGTGACCGTCGACGACATCTCCGCCACGGATCCGCTGCACAGGCCCGACAACACGAACGTGGCAGAGGGCGTGGCGGCGTCCGACGACGGCGACCCGGCCACCCGCGACAACCGCTTCGGCGTGCAGATCACCGACCCGAGCCCCGCGGCGGCGGTGTCGGTGTCGCTCACCGGCGGCGGCCATGTGATGGAGAACCGGCGGGAGACCACCGCGACGGTGACCGTCGAGCTGGGCCGTGCGCTGGTGGCGGGCGAGATCGCGCAGGTGCCGGTGACGCTGACGAGCAGCACCGGGGCGGTGCTGTCGCCGACTGGCCGCTTCGCTAGCCGCCGGATGCTGAGGTGGAGTGCGGCGGGCACCGGGGTCACGCTGGGCGCCGATCCGCTGGCAGGGCGCGGCGGGCCCAACAGGGCGTCGCTGCTGCTGACATTCTCCGGCGCGGGAGCGCAGACCGCCACCGTCGCGTTCAGCCCGATCGCCGACAACGCCGACGCCGACAGCGCTGACGAGAAGGTGACGGTGCAGATCCCCACCACCGGACGTGCTCTGAACGCGCCGGGCCGCACGACCAACCTCACCGGCGGTCTCGCCCCCGTCGACAGCAGCACCTCTGCGACGGTCACCGTCTTCGAGCCGGTGGCCGTTTCGGCTGCCGAGAACACAAGATCGCTCGCGGCGAACCCGCGGCTCAGCTCTGAGCCGACCCATGACGTGACGTTCACGCTCACGTCGCTGTCGCCGGGGTCGTTGATGCTGAACGTCGACAGCGGAGCTGCGGCGGCATCGCAGACGCTGACGTTCACGCCGCAGAACTGGAACATCCGCCAGAACCTCTGGTACGAGCCCGGCGACGACGACCGCGACAACCCCGGTGTGTACGACACGGTGGTCGTCACCAGGACGCTGGCCTCCCAGGACTCGGTCTACGCGGGGATCGGGCTTGCTGATCTGCGGGTGTCGATCGCCGACGACGACCCGACGGCGGTGAGCCTGGCGCGCAGCGACTCGGGCGTGATCGCCGAGGCCGGCGCCGGCGCCGCCGAGAACGCCGAGTTCACGGTGACGCTGGAGCGGCGGCTGATCGCCGGCGAGCGCATCGAGGTGCCGCTGGTGGTGTCCGGTTCGGGCGTGGCAGCAGGAGATGTGGAGTTCGCGCTGTCGGGCGGCGCCAACCACGGCGTGACCGCAGCGAGCCTGACCGGCTCGCTGACGCCGACGGTCACTTTCACCGGCAGCGACAACCCCAGCCGGCCCGTGCGAACCGCCACCCTCACGCTGACCGCCGTCGACGACAGCACCGCCGAGGCCGCCGAGACGGTCAGCGTGGCGCTGGGACCCGACGGCGCAGGCACGAACGGGTTCGATGCGTCGGCGCGTGTCACCAATGTCGGCGGCGGCGCCGACCCGCACTCGACGGCCAATTCGTTCTCGGTCGCCGTCACCGACAACGACGGCACCGCGGCCCCCGCCGACGCGGTGTTCGACGCTGTGCCGGACGACCTGGAGATTGCCGAGAACGCCGACGGTTCGGCCACGGCGATCGAAGTGGGCTCCCCGGTGACCGCATCGGACGCAAACGGCGACACGATCACTTATTCGCTGGCGTCGCCGGCGCCGGCCGGGTTCACCATCGACTCGACCAGCGGCCAGATCTCCTACACCGGCACCGGGCTCGACCGCGAGACCGCGGCGACGGTGTCGCTGACGGTGGTAGCCACCTCGACCGGCGCCGACGGCAGCCCGACCGCGGTGACCAAAGCAGTGATGGTGACTGTCACCGACGTAGACGAGGGCGACGCGACCGTCACGGTGAGTGTGCTGAAGGCGGGCGCGGAGGTGGCGGGCCCCGCTGTGGCGGGCCGCACATCGCTGAGGCTCAAGTCGGTGACCGGCGACCCCGACGGCGACCCCGCCACAGCCGCGCTGTTGTGGCAGTCGTCTGCGAACGGGACCTCGGGCTGGAGGCCGGCGGGCTACCGCAACACCGAGAAGGCCCTCAACGGACTCGGATACGTCGTCGACAGCGAGGACGTGGGCCGCTGGCTGCGGCTGCGGGTCGCCTACACCGACGGGGGCGGCAACCGCGCCACGGTCTACTCGGCGGCAGTCGAGGTGACCACCCTCGCGGCGCTGAACGCCGCTGTCGCCGTCACCGACACCCTCGCCGCCGACGCCGACCACACCAGCGACGTCGCCAAGCTCACCGTCACCCTCGACGAGGCTCTGGTCGAACGCGAGCAGGTCGTGATCGACTTCACGGTCTCCGGCGGCGACTCGTTCACCGACTTCCTCGCCGGCACCGCCGCGGGCACCGACCCGCGCATCACCGCCGCGGCGCTGCCCGCCGGCGTGCAGATCGTGTTCGACTACCCGGGCGGGGACGGCGGCGCCGCGCTGCCGGCCTCGGCCGTGATCGAGATCATGCCTCGCAGAGCGGCAGTGGTGGCCAAGAGGATCGAGATCGACGAGATCACCATCAGCAGCAACGACAATATCTCCCCCACCCTGACAGGCACCGCATTGTCGGCCGCCCTGTCAGGCAGCGGCGTGCTGTTCGAGGGCGCGGAGACTCCGACGCTGGTGTTCACCCAGCCGCGGGTGTTCATCACCGAGGGCGGCGCGGCGGTGCGTTATGGCGTGTCGCTCAACCGCGACCCGTCGGGCCTGCGCACTGCCCTCCCCGCCTGCGATTACGACCCCCAGACCGCGGATCTGCCCCGTTGCACGCCGACGACCGATCCGGTGGTGGCGCGGGTGGTGGTGACTTCGCCCGATGTGGGTCTGTTGAAGGTGTTCACCTCGGGGAGCATCGCGCCTGAGGGTGAGGCGGTGCTGGCGTTCACGCGCCGCAATTTCGCCGTTCCGCAGTTCGTGACGGTGTATCCCGAGCCTGACGACGATGCCGACAGCGAGCAGAACGTGCTGATCGGCCACTCGATCCGCGGCGCGACGGACTCCTCGGCGGCGTTCCGCAGCAGTTCGCCGTATGCGGCGGGCACCACCACGGGTGGAGTGGACGACGGGATCGCCCTGCCGGACATGCCGGTGTACGTGACCGACGACGACGGCTCGCCGGGGCTGACGGTGCATCTGTTTGACGTCGAAGACCCGAGCAATGTGTACTCGGTGGTGATCGACGAGGGGGACTCGACCGACATCACGCTGCAGAGCAGAGGGCAGGCCGACACCGGTGAGAGCGTGTCGGCGCGTCTGCGGGTCACCGGCGGCGTCCTCGGCGAGCACTACACCGTCAAGGGGAGCGGCGCGATCGAGCTTGCCGAGATGCCCGAAGACGACCCGTCCACTGACGGTGTCGACGAGTCGATGGTGGACGGAGCCGAGTTCATCGTGGCCTTCACTCGTACAGGTGCCCTTACGGGCGTGGTGACGGTCACGTCGTTGGATGACGGGAGTCGTGCCACGGGCGGTCGTCATCTGGTGGTGGAGCTGCTGTCGGTGTTCTCGCCGGACGGCTCGGCGGGCGTCGACAACGACCCGGCCACGCCCGACGGCGTCGGGTTGACTCCCGGCAAGCCTCACGGCGAGCGCATCCGTGTTCTGCCCGCGGACCGGCTGGTCGTGCGCCAGGTGGGGCGCAGCGAGATCGCAGGCGCCAACCGCGTCGAGTTCGCGGGGCTCGAGACCGACGACAAGAAGGCGGAGCTGACCACCAACCACGCCTCGGCGGTGATCCGAGAGGGCGACTCGACCGTGCACCATGTGGCGGTCGAGTTGAGCAAGCAGCCCAGGGGCACCCGCGATGTGGTGGTGACGGTGACGGCGAGCGATCCCGCCAAGCTGGGCCTCGACGGCGACAGCGACGGCGACGGCCAGGTGCAGCTCACGTTCAAGAAGACGGGCGGCGACAACGATGTTCTCTACAGGGGCACCCACATAGTCGGCTTCACGGCCAAGGGCGACGACGACTTCGACGACGAGGAGGTGTATGTGGGCTTCACGGTCAGCGGCTACGGCGACGCGCATCCCGCCGGGACGGCGGCACGCGGCTTCACGGTGCGCATCGCCGACGACGATGCGGCGCCGGGGGTCACGGTGACGCCGGGGTCGTTGACGATCACCGAGGAGCAGACCGTCTACAGCGGCGTCGCGGGCTCGTCGCCGCGGCGCAAGGCGAATGAGGTTGTGGTGTGCTTGAGCACCGATCCCGGCGACGGGAACACCGTGACGGTCGCGCCGCTGCCGAGGTTCGCCGACTCCGGAGGCACCGCTTGGTCGAAGGTGTCCTTCAGCAGACGGCAGGTGAAGTTCAAGGGCGGGAACCTGGGCGCCGACAAGCGGTGCAAGACGTTCGCGGTGACCGGCGACAGCGACGGCGACAACAGCGACGAGGAGGTGATCATCGGGTGGACGGTGTCGGGTTATGCCGGTGTGGCGAGCGCGGATGTTGCGCCGGTGGCGGTGGCGGTGCTCGACGACGACGCGGGGGTGCGGGTCTCCGAGTCGGCGGTGGAGTTGGTGGAGGGCGCCACGAGTCTGGGCGGCGCCCAGCAGAGGGTGGCGACCTATGAGGTGGTGCTGGCCAAGGCGCCCGCCGCGGGCGAGGCGGTGACGGTCACGCCGTCCAGCGGCGATGCGGCCGCGGTGGGGTTCGGCCGCAACGACGACGGTTCTGCGGTGACGGTCCACGGCGGTCTGGTGTTCACCGCCGATGACTGGGATGTGCCCCGGCTGGTGACGCTGTCGCCGGTGGACGACGCCGACGACGCTGACGAGTCGGTGACGGTCGCCCACAGCGTGTCCACGACGGGTTCTGTGTACAGCGGCGTCTCCGCGGGGCCGTCGGTGACGGTGGAGGTGCTCGACGACGACCGTCCCGAGGGGATCGAGGTGTCTGCCGACGGCGGGCCGTTCACCGGCGACGGTGCTGTGCTGTTCGCGGACGAGGGCGGCGACGCGGTGGCCTTCGATGTGCGTCTGGCGGGCAGGCCGTCGTCGGCGGGCCGGTTCTGGGTCGACGTCGCCGGCGCCGGCGGTGCTGTGGTGGCCGACGCCGATCTGGGCGCGTCGGGCACCCAGACGGTTCTGGCGTTCACCCGGGAGACCTGGTGGATTCCCCAGAAGGTGTGGGTGACCGCGCCTGACGAGACCGGCGCCGCAGCCGACGCCGCCGACGAGCTGGTCGAGCTGAGCCTCACCGCCGTGGAGGTGACCGACGGCACGCGGGCGCCTGTCGCGGGGTACGGCACGGTGCCGGTGCAGGTGCACGTCTACGACGACGAGTTCGCCGGCCCGACCTACACCGTCACCGGGTCGGGAACGATCACCGAGGGCGCCGCGCCCGCCATCTTCACCGTGACCGGCGACATGGTCCCGTCGTCGTCGACCGATGTGACGCTGCACATCTCCGAGACCGGCGATATCCCAGAGACCGGCGATGTCGCGGTCGGCGATTTCGTGGCCGCCGGCGACGAGGGAGACCAGACCGTCACCTTCAGCACCAGCAGCGCCCGCTCGCTCCACTCGGTTCCCATCGACGACGACGAGACACAGGAAACCGACGCAACGATCACAGCGACGATCAAGCCCGGCAGCGGCTACCGCGTCGGTGCGCCGTGGAGCGCCGCCATCGGCGTCACCGACGACGGCGACACCGGCAGCGCGGTGCCGGTGGTGAGCTTCGACGATTCGGGTGCGGTGTTTGTGGGTGATGGGCCGCGTCGGGTGTTCGTGCGCGAGGTCGAGGGTTTGCGTCGGGTGGTGGGCGTGGTGTCGTCGGTGCGGGGCGCGGAGGGCGCGGAGCCTTTGTCGGTGGGGTTGTCGGTGGGGGGTTCGGCGACTGCGGGTGCGGATTATCTGGGGTTGGCGGACTCGGTGGCGGTGCCGATGGATCCGCGTCTGCCGGGTCGGGCGGAGCTGGCGGTGCGTCCGTTGGGCGACGTGTGGGTGGAGGGTCCTGAGACGGTGGTGCTGACGCTGTTGCCCGGCGACGGCTATGTGGTGGGCGAGCGGTCGTCGGTGACGGTGGTGATCACCGATGACGATCCGCTGCCCGACATCGTGCTGTCGGCTGACCCGGCGGTGGTGCCCGAGGGTGCGGGGGCGGTGGATGTGGGGGTGACGGCGTCGCTGTCGGGCGCGTCGCGGTTCGAGGACGATGTGACGGTGGCGGTGTCGCTGTCGGGTTCGGGCGTGGACGGCGCGGTGGGGTACGCGGCTGTGGACGCTGAGGGGCAGGCGGTCACCGGGTTCGATGTGGTGATCCCGTCGGGTTCGGGGTCGGGGCGGGTGTGGTTCGAGCTGGCGCCGGTCGCCGATGAGACCGACGGCCCGTCTGAGGTGGTGACCTTGTCGGGTTCGGCGTCGGGGGCGGCAGCGTCTGCGGCGGTTGTTCCTGGGTCGGTGACGGTGGTTGATGACGAGCTGACGGCGGTGGCGGTTTCGGGTGGGGGGTTCGCGGCGGAGGGGGTTTCGTCGTCGTCGGCGGTGTTGAGCGTGTGGCTGGGCCGGGTGGTGGCGCCGGGCGAGACGTTGGAGGTGCCGCTGTCGGTGTCGGGCGCTGGTGTGGAGGCGGGCGACGTTGTGGTGTCGCAGCCGTCTGGGGGGCGTGCGGGTGTGTCGGTGCGTGACGGTGCGTCGCTGGCGCCGGTGGTGGTGTTCGCCGGTTTCGAGGGCGGGCAGGTGGGCTTGGCGGAGCTTGCGGTGGCTGCGGGCGGCGACGCGGACGGTGTTCATGAGCGGGCGCGGATCGGCCTGGCGGCTGATGCGCATCTGGCGCCGTGGGTTCTGCGGGCCGGGCCGGTGGGCGACACCGGGTGGGCTGGGGCGTCGGTGCAGGTGGTCGACGACGACGCTCCGTCTTCGCCGGCGGTGCTGGTGTGGCCGTGGGACGCCGAGTTGGTCGAGGGCGACGCCGATGACGGTTCGGCTGAGGTTTCTGTGCGGCTGAGCGCCGAGCCGTCGGGTTCGGTGTCGGTGCCGGCGGTGTCCTCGGACGCGTCGGCGGTGTCGGTGCCGCCTGCGCCGCTGGTGTTCGACAGCACCGACTGGGACGAGCCCGAGACGGTGACGGTGACCGCGGCCGATGACGTGGACACTGACGACGAGCAGGCGGTGGTGCTGTTCACGGCTGCGGGTCATGGGTCCGCTTCGGTGGGTGTGAGCGTGTCCGACGACGTGTCCAAGGCGCCGCCGGTGTTGGCGGATGCGGTGTTCGACGCGGCGCCGGGCAACCTGAGCATCGCGGAGAACGTGGACGGGTCCGCGACGGTGGTCACGGTGGGGTCGCCGGTGACGGCTTCTGACGCGGACGGCGACCCGATCGTCTATTCGCTGGAGAGTCCGCCGGGCTGGTCTATCGACGCGTCGTCGGGTCAGATCTCCTATGTGGGCACGGGTCTGGACCGTGAGGTCACGCGGAGCGTGTCGCTGGTGGTGGTGGCGACCTCGGTCGGCGCGGACGGCACGGCGACGGGTGTGCGCCTGTCGGTGTCGGTGTCGGTGACTGATGTGGACGAGGGCGACGCGGACACGGCGAGCGTGATCGGTGTGGGGGTGGCGGGCCGTTCGGCGCTGCGGTTCGGCGAGGTGTCGGGCGATCCTGACGGCGATCCCGGCGCGGGCGCCGTCTACACGTTCTTGTGGCAGACGTCCGCTGATGACGGCGGGAGCCCTGACGGCAACTGGGCGACGGGCACGGGCCTGGGCAACAACTCGGCGTCGTACACGCCTGCTGTGTCGGACGCGGGCCGTCATGTGCGGCTGCGGGTCGGTTACACAGACGGCGGCGGCAATCCGGGGACGGTGACGTCCGCGGCGGTGGGCCCGGTCGGGGTGCTGGGCTTGTTGAGCGTGTCGGTGGAGGCGACGCGGGCGCTGGCGGCTGACGCGGACCACGCGAGCGACACGGCGTTGATCGAAGTCGGGCTCGACACCGCGGTGCTGGCGGGCGAGACGGTGACGGTGCCGCTGGTGTTCGCCGGCGGCACGCTGGGCACAGATTTCACGCTGGCGGCCTCGGGCAGCCCGGCGGGGGTGACTCTGTCGGGGTCGTCGGTGATCTTCACCGGCCCCGCCGCGGGCACGGCGTCGGTGGCGGTGTCCGCGGTGTCCGCAGCCGATGTGGGCGTCAAGCTGACGGTGGCGCCGGGCAGCGCGTCCGCGGCGGGAGTGTCGCTGTCGGGGACGGCGCTCAAGGCTGCGTTGGTCGGCGACGGCACGGTGTTCGCCGACGCGCCCGACGATCCGCCTGACCCGCCTGATCCTGACCCGGTGACGGTGACTGTGGCCCGCACCGACAGCGGCAACATCTCAGAGGACCGCGACGCAGCGAACCGCTCGGCCGAGCTCACGGTCACGCTCAGTCGTGCTCTGGTCGCGGGCGAGACCGTGGACGTGCCCCTGGAGATCGCCGGCGCTGGGATGCCCGCGGCGGATGTGACCGCGGCGGATGTGAGCACGGCGCTCACCTCCGGTCAGGCCAACACGGGCGTGTCGGTGCTCGACCCGAGCGGCTTGGCGCCGACGGTGCGTCTGGCGGGTGCCGGCGCGCAGGCCGCGGCGGTGTCGCTGTGGGCGTCCGACGACTACATCGACGAGGCCGACGAGACCGCGAAAGTCGCGCTGGGCGACCTGGCCGCGGCGGGCCTGGCCACGAATGTCGCCGCGGGCGCGGTGGCGTCCGACGACGGCAACCCGTCCACGGACGACAACACGTTCGAGGTGTTGATCGTCGACGACGACACCGCCGGCGTGAAGGTGGGCGAGTCGAAGGGCTCGACGGCGGTGGCCGAGCCGTCGGGCACTGACACGCTGTCGGTGTCGCTGGAGTCTGAGCCGACCGCGGATGTGACCGTCACGCTCACGACTGCTGACGCGGACGTGCTGAAGGTCGGCGGCGGCGCGTCTGTGACGCTGACGTTCACCCCGCAGGACTGGGGGACCGTGCAGGACGTGACCGTCACCGCGGTCGACGACGAGGGCGCGGTCAACTCCGGCGGGTTCCGCACGGTCGGGATCAGGTTCACGATCTCCAGCAGCGACGCCAACTACGGGAAACTGAGCGTGCCGACGATCGCAGCACGGGTGCTCGACGACGACCAGCCTCCCTCCTCGACGCCGCAGGTGCAGTTCTCCCGGACTGCGTACAGCGCCGGCGAAGCGGCGGCGGACCGGCTGGGGGGGTTGACGCTGAGCGTGTCGCCTGCGCAGCCTGCGTTGTTCACGGTCAGCTACACCGTGACCGGCAGCGCCGCCGCCGGCGACGACTACACGGCGCTGCCGGGCAGCGTGGTGGTGCCCGCGGGTGCGGCCAGCGTGGACATCCCCGTAGCCGTGATGCACGACGTTGTCGATGAGCGGCCCGAGACCGTCGTCGTCGCCGTCGACTCCGCCAGCGGCTACACCATCGGCACGGTCGGCACGGCGACGCTGACGATCGCCGACGACGACGCGACGGCGGTGGGGATGACCTTGGCGGGTTCGGGGTCGATCCCCGAGGGCGGCAAAGCCGAGATCGAGATCGAGCTGGGCCGGGCGCTGGCGGCGGGCGAGACTGCGGTGGTGCGGGTGGGCTTGTCGGGCGGCGAAGGCGTGACGGCCGCGGACTTCGGGTTGGCCGCCAAGTCGGGCGAGGCGAACACGGGCGTGTCGGTGGGCGACGTGACGGCGTCGCCGGGCGTGAAGGGCAATCTGTATGCGACGGTGACGTTCGCCGGGGCGGGAGCGCAGACCGCGGTGCTGGAGCTGACCGCGGTCGCCGACGGCGTCGTCGAGACCGACAGCGATTCGGTGTCGGTGTCGTTGCAGTTGGGCAAGGCGGTGTCCGACGGCACGAGTCTCGGGGGCGGGCTGGAGACGGCGCCGGACCAGGCAGTGTTCGGGCTTGGGGTGGTCGAGCCGGCTGCTGCTGCGGGGCTGGTGATCGTCGAATCGGGCGGCGGCACGGCGGTCGCTGAGGCGAACGATTCGGAGTCGGCGCCGCTGACCGACAGCTACTCGGTGCGGCTCGGGACCGCGCCGACGGGCACCGTGACCGTCACCGTCAACGCCGGCAGCGATGTGCGGGTGTCGGCCGGCGGCGCGGCGGCGTCGTCGGCGACGCTGACGTTCACGCCGTCGGACTGGTGGGTCGCGCAGACCGTGACCGTGCACTCCGCGACCGCGGGCAACGGCACACGCGACGATCCCGAGCTCGCTGCCGCGGTTTCTCATGCGGTGTCGGGCTACGGGGCGGTGACAGCGGGACCGGGCCTGGCTGTGCGCCTGGTCGACGACGCTGCCTTCGAGGTGCGTCTGACAGGCGGCGGCACGGTGTCGGAGAACGACAATTCGGCGCCGTCGGCGACGGTGACCGTGACGCTGGCCCGGGCACTCGCCGCGGGCGAGGTGGTGCAGGTGCCGGTGCGGCTGTCGTCGTCGACGGGCGCGGTGCTGTCGGGCCGCGGCGCCAGGTTCAGCAGTGCGCGGGCGCTCAGGTGGGCCGTGTCGGGCACCGGGGTGACGCTGGGGGCGGACCCGCTGGCGGGCCGGCTGCGGCCCGCGCAGGCCGCGCTGGTGGTGACCTTCTCCGGCGCGGGAGCGCAGACCGCGGAGATCGAGTTCACCTCGGCCAACGCCGACCGCGACAAAACCGACGACACGGTAACGGTGCAGATACCCGCCCTAGACACCCTGCTGAACCACGCCGACCGCACCACCAACGTCGGCGCGATCGCCGCGGGCGACGCCCGCCAGGCCGCGATCACGATCTCGGAGACCGCAGTCACCGTCGCAGCGCCCGTGCTGAGCTTCTCGAAAGCCTCCTACAGCGGCAGCGAGAGCGACCTCAAAGCCGAGGTGACGGTCAAATCGACCGCGCCGCCCCAGTCGGAGCTGACGGTGAACCTGACCTCGACGGCGGTCACCGCCACCGCCGGCGCCGACTACACCGCCCTGCCGTCGTTCATGTTCCCCGCCGGCGTCACCACGCACACCTTCGACGTGACGATCAGCGACGACAGCGTCGACGAGCCCGACGAGACGTTCACCCTCGAGCTGACCGGCGGCACCGGCTACACGGTCGGCACGCCACAGACGGCGACGGTGAAGATCATCGACGACGACGACCCGACCGTCAGCTTCACCCAGACCGCCTACACCGGCACCGAGGCCAGCCGTGCCGGGAAGTTCACGGTGAGGCTGTCGCGTGCGCAGACCGCCGACGTGACAGTCGGCTACACCGTCGACACCGACAACAGCACCGCGACAGCCGGCGCCGACTACACGACGCTGAGCGGCTCCGTGAGCATCCCCGCGGGCGACACCGACGCGGACATCGACGTGACGATCGACAACGACAAGTTCGACGACGACGCCGAGACCATCATCCTGGAGCTGGCCGCCGGCGTCGGCTACACGCCCGCGTCGCCCACCACGGCGACCCTGACGATCACCGACGACGACAACGCGCCGGCAGGCATCACGCTGAGCGTCTCGCCCGACGAGATCGACGAGGACGACGGCGCGACCACGGTGACGGTCACCGCGACGGTCGACGGGCCGAGCCGGTTCGAGACGGCGACCACGGTGACATTGAGCGCGGCGGGGTCGGGCACGCCGAACGTGGTCGGCTTCGCGACGACGCTGCCGTCGCCGTTCGAGATCACGATCCCCGCGGGCGCGCAGACCGGCACCGTCGATTTCACGCTGACCCCCGCCGACGACAGCGCCGTCGAAGACGACGAGACCGTCACCGTGTCGGGCACCGCCACGGTGCCGGTGACATCGGCGACGATCACCCTGGAAGACGACGACGACCCGCCCGCCGCGGTCCCGGAGCTGAGCATCACCGCCGGCGCGGATGTGGACGAGGGCACCGCCGCGACGTTCACGGTGTCAGCGTCACCGCCCGCGGCGAGCGCAATCGCGGTGCGCTACACCGTCGCCCAGAACGGCCAGGTCGTCGCATCAGGCGACCTGGGCGCGAACAAGTCGCAGTCTTTGAACGGCGGCAGCGCGACCATCACCGTCCCGACCGTGGGCGACAGCACCGACGAGGCCGACGGCTCGGTGACTGTCACCTTGACCTCCGGCAGCGGATACACCCTCAGCAGCACCGTGACAGCGACGGTCACGATCACCGACGACGACGTGCCTCAAGCCAGTTTCGCGTCAGCCTCGGACTCGGTGGCTGAGAATGTCGGGACCCGCAACGTGACGGTGAACCTGTTGCCTGCGCCGTACCAGAACCTCACGCTCAGCTACACCGTCGCCGGGAACGCCACACGCGGCACCGACTACACAGTGTCCTCGACAGTGACGGTCACAGCCGGCTCGGGGTCTGTGAACATCCCGGTCGCGGTCACCAACGACGGCGTCAACGAGAACTCCGAGACGGTCGTTTTGACGTTGGCTGCCGGTTCGGGTTACGGGCTGGGCGCCCCGGCGGTTCACACGTTGACGATCACCGACGACGACACCCCCCAGGCGAGTTTCGCCACGGCGGCAGCAACGGTGGCTGAGAATGTCGGGACCCGCAACGTGACAGTGAGGCTGTCGCCGGCGCCGGTCGCGAACGTCACGGTGTCTTATGGTTTGTCTGGCACCGCGGGCCGCGGCTCGGACTACGCGATCAGCGGTGTGACCTCCAACAGCGGCACGGTGGTGGTCGGCACGTCTGGGTCTACGGTGATCCCGGTCGTGGTCACCAACGACGGCGTCAACGAGAACTCCGAGACGGTCGTTTTGACGTTGGCTGCCGGTTCGGGTTACGGGCTGGGCGCGCCGGCGGTTCACACGTTGACGATCACCGACGACGACACCCCCCAGGCAGTGCCGCGGCTGAGCTTCGAGGATGCGTCGTACCGGGTGGGCGAGGGCGCCGGGACGGTGGGCGTGACGGTGAAAGCCGATCCGGCGCCGTCGTCGGCGTTGACGGTGAAGCTGTCGCACATGGCGGGCTCCGCGACGGGGGCTGATTACGTGGCGCCCGGCGCGACGTTCACGTTCCCCGCGGGCACGATCTCGCACACCATCGAGGTGACGATCACCGATGACAGCGCCGTCGAGGACGATGAGGAGTTCACGCTGACGTTGGGCGCGGCGTCCGATTCGAGCTACACGCTGGGGTCGCCGACCCAGGCAACGGTGAGCATCGCCGACAACGACGCGGCGATGCTGCTGGCGCTGTCGAAGTCGTCGACCGCGACGCTGTCGGTGGATCTGTCCGAAAGCCGCCACGACCCGAATTCGGGTCTGGAGCGGCCCGCGCACGGCCAGGAGGTGGCGTACTCGGTGAGTCTGGAGTCGAGGCCGTCGGGTGTGGTGACGGTGGAGATCACGGTGCCCGCGGGGGTGGAGGTGTCAGCAGCAGGCGGCCTGTTCTTGGACTCGGGCGACACGCTGAAGCCGAAACTGTTCTTCTTGCCGACCGACTGGGACGAGCCGCAGCGGGTGACGGTGCGGGTGCTCGAGGACGGCTGGACGAGCCGCAGCGACGACGATGACATGGGCACGCTGACCCATGCTGCGACGGGCGGCGGATACGACTCGGTGACCGGCGAGGTGACGGTGCACATCGACGGCACCGAGTGGCCCGAGAGCTGGACCGACTTCTTGTCGCTGATGCACTATCGGGGCGGCGCGGTGCTGCCCGAGGGCGGCCATGGGGCGCATTTCGCTGTGACCCGGTCGCGCACCTACACCGGCGACCCGGACATGTTCGATCCTGACGCGTGGGTGCCGATCCCCGATGCGTGGGGGTTCCAGGTGTGCTTCGAGGGCGCTGCTGACCCCGCCAAGCGCTCCGCGGTGCTGGGGGTGGATTATCGGGTGCGTGACCGGTCCAACAGGCCGCTGGCGATGGACCCGAACCAGTCGAACTGCTCGCTGCACAACAGCGTGACGGGGGGGACAGGGCTGAAAGCCGGGCAGGACCGCGCCCACTTCTACATCGAGATCATCGACGACGCCCACGAGGACTCCGGCGAGCAGTTCGTCGTGGTCGTCAAGGACCCTGTCGGCACCAGCCGCCATCGCAGCGGCATGCACACGTTCGTCTATACGATCACCAACCACGACACGGTGACGCTGCCCGCGGCGTCAGCGTCGGTGGTCGCCCGGTCGGCGGGCGCGGTCGAGGGCGAAGCGGCCGAGTTCGCGGTGGTGGTCAACCCGCCGCCCGCCCAAGGCGAGACCGCAGCGGTGACCATCGACGTCGCCGGCGCAGCGGGGCACCTCGCCGACGGGCAGGCTGGACGGCGCACCGTGACCGTGGACCACACCGGCATCGCGGTGCTGCGGATAGCCACCGTCGACGACACCGCCCGCGAGCCCGAGGCCGCGGTCACCGCGAAGCTGGCCCCCGGCGGCGGCTACCGGCTCGGCTCGAGCGGCGCCGCGACGGTGACCATCGCCGACAACGACCCTGCCGGCGATGCCCCCACCGTCGGCATCGCCGCGGGCGCCGGGATCGTCGAGGGCGGCGTAGCGGTGTTCACCCTCACCGCGGACCCCGCCCCGACACAGCCGCTGAAGGTCGAGGTCTCCGTCACCGCGGAGGGCGACTGGGGCATCGACGCCGGAACCCGCACCGTCACCATCCCGGTATCGGGCACATCCACAATGCGGCTCCAGACCCGCAACGACGACGACGATGAGCCCGACGGCGCCGTCATCGCCGCAATCGAGGCCGCCTACCACTACGACACCGCCGCCGCCGGCGCCGCCGCCGGCGCCGCCGCCGGCGCCGCGACCGTCGCGGTCGCCGACAACGACGAGCCCGCCGCCCTCGTGTCGATCAGCGACGCCACCGCCTCAGAGACCGACCGCATCATCAACTTCACCGTCACCCTCGACCGGGCCGTGGGCCACAGAGTGACCGTCTCCTATGTCACCGCCGATTCCAGCCCCCTCTCGGCGGTCGCCGACAGCGACTACGCCTCCTCGGTCTGGCATGTCCACATCCCTGCGGGCGAGACCACCCAGACCATCCCCGTCTACATACTCCAGGACAGCATCGACGAAGGCCCCGAGACCTTCCAAATCCGCATCACCCATGTCACCGGAGGCAGAGCCCGGATCCACCCCGACCAGCACACGGCCACCGGCACCATCACCGACAAGCCGCCCCCCGACACCGCCACCGAAGGCACCGATCCCGACGAAGGCACCGACCCCGACCCCGACGCCACCGGCCCCGACAACGGAGAGGACCCTCAGCCCGACACAGGCACCGACGGCGCCGATCCTGTCAACGACCAGGATCCTCAGCCGGACACGGGCACCGACAACACCGATCCCGATGACGGCGCCGACAACACCGATCCCGACACGGCGCCCGCGTTGGCCGACCCGCCATGCGAGGTCAACGACGCCATCGACCGAGCCCGCGCCGCCTACACGTGGCACATCGCCGCCAACAGCGGCAGCGCGGCGCTGTTCTGGCGCATCCTGAACACG
Organism: Candidatus Poriferisodalis sp.; assembly: GCF_965219595.1. Classification (NCBI taxonomy): domain Bacteria; kingdom Bacillati; phylum Actinomycetota; class Acidimicrobiia; order Acidimicrobiales; family Candidatus Poriferisodalaceae; genus Candidatus Poriferisodalis; species Candidatus Poriferisodalis sp. The sequence continues at coordinate 525,391 of NZ_OZ244781.1, read as the reverse complement.
TTGGGCGCGGACAACCTGCCCGCCAAGCCGTCCGACGTGACTGCCGAGACGATTACGGCCGCGGAGGTCAAGAACTTCAGCGACGGAAAGCCATGGGCAGGATGGGAGCCCATCCGCGAAGCCCTCGAATGCCCCGAACGCTGACCCCCAGCCGCGTCCGCGGTAGGTTCGAGTTGTGCCGTGGTGGCTGTGGGGGCTGATCGTCTTCGGGGCGCTCGCCGTGGTCGTGTTCGTTCACGACATCGTCCAGAAGCGGCACTCGATCCTGCGCACCTATCCGGTGATCGGCCATCTGCGCTTCCTGCTGGAGAAGATCGGCCCCGAGCTGCGCCAGTACATCGTCGCCCACAACGAGGAGGAGCGCCCATTCAACAGAGACGAGCGACGCTGGGTGTACTCGACGGCCAAGCAGCAGAACACCTACTTCGGCTTCGGCACCGACGACGAAATCGACAAGCCCGGCCACATCACGTTCCGCCACAGCCCGTTCCCGCTGGGCCGCACCGTGCCGGCCGATGCGCCCCTGGGGTGCGGCAAGATCATGGGCGCGTGGCGGGACCGTGACAAGGCCTTCCGGCCGGCGTCGATCGTGAACGTGTCGGCCATGAGCTTCGGGTCGCTGTCGGGCACGGCGATCGAGGCGCTCAACCGCGGGGCCGCCCTGGCCGGCTGCATGCACAACACCGGCGAGGGCGGAATCTCCAAGTACCACCGCAGCGGCGGTGACCTGGTGTTCCAGATGGGGACGGGCTACTTCGGGTGCAGGAATCCCGACGGCACGTTCTCGATGGACCGCCTGCTGGAAACCGTCGACGGGGCGCCAGTCCGATCCATCGAGGTGAAGCTGTCCCAGGGAGCCAAGCCCGGTGTCGGGGGGTTGCTGCCCGCGGCAAAGGTGAGCCCCGAGATCGCCGAGGCACGCGGCGTGCCGGTCGGCAAAGACGTGGTGAGCCCCAGCCGTCATTCGGCGTTCGGCAGCGTCGCCGAGCTGGTGAACTTCGTGGAAGAAGTGGCCGGCGCGACCGGTCTGCCGGTAGGCATCAAGTCGGCGGTCGGCCAGGAAACCTTCTGGACTGAGCTGGCCCAGCACATGGCCGAGACCCGGCGGGGACCCGACTTCGTGACGGTGGACGGCGCAGAGGGGGGCACAGGCGCAGGGCCGCTGGTGTTCACCGATCACGTCGCACTGCCGTTCTGGCGGGCGTTCGGCGTCGTGCACCGGGCCTTCGGCGAGGCCGGCCTCACTGACCAGATCGTGATGATCGGCTCCGCCAAGCTGGGCTTTCCCGCTCCTGCAGCGCTGGCGTTCAACATCGGGGTCGACATGATCGGCGTGGCTCGCGAGCCGATGATGGCGATCGGCTGCATCCAGGCGCAGCGCTGCCACACCGACCACTGCCCCACCGGCGTGGCGACGCAGAACAAGTGGCTCTCTCGCGGGCTCGATCCGACGCTCAAGAGCGTGCGGCTCGCCAACTACGTCATCGGGTTGCGAAAGGAGCTGTTCCGGCTGGCTGATGCCTGCGGAGTCGAGCACCCGGGCCTCATCGGGGGCGACAACGTCAACGTGGTGAGCCCCTTCGGCGATCTCATTCCTGCCCACCACGCCTTCGGCGTGACCCCCGAGCACACACACAGCCCGGCCCGCATCGCCGGCCTGCTGGAAGCGGTGAGAGAGCCATGAGCCGCCCCCAAGAGGCTGAGCCGTCAGGCGAGCGCATCACCGACGAGCACCAGGCGGTGTTCGCAGCAGACGGCGTGGTGAAGGTGACCCATGCGGTGTCGGACGCGTGGGTCGAACGGGTGCTCGACGTGGCTGACCAGCAGCTGCGCGAGCCCGGCAGGTGGGTGTCAGACACGAATCCGGGAGCGCCGGAGAACCGGCTGTTCACGAGCCGGTACCGGTGGGAGATCGACCCGGTCATCGGTGATTTCGTCTTCAACTCGGGCATGGCGCAGATGGCCGCGGCGCTGATGGGTTCGGACACTGCGCGCTTCTACTTCGACCACCTGCTCATCAAGGAGCCACGCACCGCCAACCCCACGCCGTGGCATCAGGACATCCCCTACTGGCCCTTCCTGGGCAAGCAGATCTGCTCGGCGTGGGTGGCGATGACGCCGGTCACCGTGGCGGAGAGCTCGCTTGAGTTCGTGCGCGGCTCGCACAGCTGGGACGCCTACTACGCACCCGAGTCGTTCGACGGCAAGAAGGGCTTCATGGCCGACTTCGAGGGCCCCAAGATGCCCGATGTGGAGGCCGACCGGGCCGCGTACGACATCATCGGGTTCGACGTCGAGCCCGGAGATGCGCTGTTCTTCTCGTCGTGGATCATCCACGGCTCGCCGGGCAATGCCGGCGATCACCGGCGGGTGGCGCTGTCGACCCGCTGGCTGGGCGACGACGCGGTGTGGTACCCCCATGCGGGGTGCGATCCCATCGTGGGCGACGACGACACGACATCAGTCGCCGGCGAGTATCCCGGCGACAACGACAAGTTCCCGCTCGTCGCCGCGTAGCCTCCGGCGGCTTAGAGTCGGGGGTCAACCGGTTCGCTCTCCAGCGCGAGCACGGCGAACACGCACTGGTGCACACGTGACAGGTGCTCGTTGGCGACGAACCGGTCGAGTGCTTCGATGCCGAGCGCAAACTCCCGCCGCGCCAGCGACGACTTGCGCTTGAGCGATCGCTGGCGGAGCTGCTGCAGGTTCTCCGGCGCCAGGTACTCGGCTCCGTAGATGAGGCGGAGATACTCCCGGCCGCGGCACTTGACGCCGGGCAGCACGAGGCCCTTGTCGTTGAACATGACGGGATCGGCGGGCTTTGCCACCATGCCCTCGCCGCCACGCTCGGTCATCGAATGCCACCAGTCGGTCACATCGGCAATTGACGCAGCGTCGTCGATCGTGACGTGCCGGCGATCGGTGCGGCGCAGCACATCGGGAGCCTCGGCAATCAGCGCGTCGATCTCGTCGAGGTGCCATGCGTGCGGACGGCGGGCGAGCACCTCGCCGTGTGCTGCCAGGATCTGGAACGGCGCGATCTCGACGCCCTCGATGCCGTCGGTGTCCCAGCAGTACTGCCGGTAGGCGTCGATGAACGATCCGAGATGGGACGCCCGCTCGACAGTGCGGGACGCCAGATCGTCGAGCCCCACGCCGCGCCCGGCGGCATCGGCGATCAGCCTGCTCGCAGTGCTCAGGGCGGCAGTTCCCGCCGCTCCTGTCGAGGCATACAGGTCCTGGATCAGCTCGGCGCCCTTCGCCGACCACGGCAGCAGCTCGGCATCGAGCACGAGCCAGTCGGTACCGAGGCGATCCCACAGCCCGGTGCTCTCGGCGGCGGCACGCAGTCGTGCCAGCAGCGATGCGGTCGCTGCGGGCTCGGCAAAGAACGCCCGTCCGGTGCGGGTCACGATGACGCCGGCGGCCTCGTTGACGATGCCGAACCGGGCCCCGGCGGCATCGGTGTCGCGCGCCATGACCACCACGGCCCGCGAGCCCATGTGCTTTTCCTGGCATACGACCTCGCGCACGCCGGCACGCTCGAAGTAGGCAAAGGCTTCGTCAGGATGCTCCAGGTACCCGTCACGGGTGCTGGTGGCGACCGGTGCCATCGTGGGCGGGAGGTAGGGAAGCCAGCGGGGATCGACGGCGAAGCGGCTCATCACCTCCAGCGCAGCGCCGGATTGCTCAGCCTCGATCGTCACGCGGCCCACGAGGGACGTTTCCACGATGTGCTTGCCTGCGACATCGCTGATGTCGAGTGCGGTGTGTGCCCGATCCTCGGCGGGAGGCTCGGCGTCGAGGGGTCGGACGGGCTCGTAGTACACCTCGGCCGCCTGCACGGACACCAGCTCGCGCTCGGGCCAGCGCAGCGCGGTCAGCTCGCCGCCGAAGACGGCGCCGGTGTCCACGCAGATCGTGTTGTTGACCCATTCCGCGGCCATCACCGGCGTGTGGCCGTACACCACAGCCGCGTCGCCGCGGTAGTCGGCGGCCCACGGGTAGCGGACCGGCAGGCCGTACTCGTCGCTCTCGCCGTCGGTGTCGCCGTAGAGCGCGATGTCTCGCACGCGAGCCGACGCCCGCCCGTGATACCGCTCGGGAAGGCCCGCGTGGGCGACCACCAGGCGGCCGCCGTCGAGCACGTAGTGGCTGATGAGCCCGTCGACGAATGCGGCCACCTGATCGCGGAAGGCGGCGCTGCGCTGTTCGAGCTGGGCGAGCGACTCGGCCAGCCCGTGTGTCATCTGCACTTGGCGTCCCGCCAAGGCTCGACCCAGCTTGTTCTCGTGGTTGCCTGCGATGCACAGTGCGCTGCCGGAATCGACCATCGACATGGCCACCTCGAGCACCTCGGCGACGCCTGGCCCACGATCGACAAGGTCGCCCACGAACACCGCCCGTCGATTGTCGGGGTGGGTGATAGGGCGCGCGGCGACGTCGTAGTCCAAGCGGTCGAGCAGTTCGATGAGCTCGGTGTGGCAGCCGTGAACGTCGCCGATGATGTCGAATGGCCCGACGTCGTCTCGGCGGTCGCACCAGAGCCTGCTGCGCACGATGCGCATCGCATCCAGCTCATCAGCGGAGCCGATCGTGTGGACCCGGGCGAAGCCCTCCTTGCGCAGGCGCCGGGCGTTGCGGCGCAGCGTCTCGTGCTGACGCTTGATGGCATGGCGCGGCGTCTGGCGGTCCTCGCGTGAACTGTTCCGTTCAACGCACCATGCCAGCGGCAGGTCGAAGACGATGGCTGTGACCATCAGGTCGGCCCGGCGAGCTATCTCGACCAGCGCCTTGCGGTCGGGCGTCTTGGCATTCGTGGCGTCAACCACCGTGAGGCGTCCGATCTCGAGGCGCTTGCGCACGATCGTGTGCAGCAGATCGAAGGCCTCAGCGGTGACTGTCTGGTCGGTCTCGTCGTCGCCGATCATGGCTCGGCATTGATCGCTCGACACGACCTCGGTGGAGGCGAAGTGCCGGCGGGCAAAGGTGGACTTGCCAGAGCCGGACGCGCCGCACAGCACGACCAGCCCCGGTTCGGCAATCTCGATCTCGGTCAGCGTGGGCCTCATCGGACGCTGCTCACGGTGCCCGGCGGAAGACCGCCATCTGGGTCGGCGGCCCGCACCCGGGATCGTCAGGTCCGATGCCGCTGATCTCGCAGCCGTAGCCGTACTCGTCCCCGACATCATGCGCCCACGCTGTGAATTCGCTGCGCGTCCACTCGAATCGGTGGTCGCCATGGCGCAGCCCGGACTGGCCGAGGTGTTCGAAGTTGACGTTGTATTCGCGATTCGGCGTCGTCAGCACGACCGCCGAAGGGGCGGCGCGGCCGAACACGACATCGGCGAACACGTCGAGGCGCTCGATATCGAGATGCTCGATGACTTCCACCAGCGTGACCACGTCGAAGCCGCGCAGGCGCTCGTCGGTGTAGGTGAGAGAGCCCTGTACCAGCGAGATGCGCTCCCGTCGACGCTCGGACATCTCATCGAGACCGAGACGCCGTTCGGCACGTTCGAGTGCCCCGATCGAGGTGTCCATGCCCAAGATCGCCGTCACGGCAGGTTCGTCGATGAGCCGCTGCAACAGCCGTCCTTCGCCGCAACCCAGGTCGGCGACTCGCCCGGCGCCCGCTCCCCGCACGGCGTCCATCACCGCATCCAGACGCAGCTCCCGCAGGTTCATTCGGCGCTCGTTCGCCTGCTCCGCGTCGTCATTGCGCTGGTCGGCCCGTTCGACGTCCTCGCCGGCTTCAGCGAGGCGCGCCAGCGCCTCCCGGGCGAGGGTGCCGAAGCGCAGGTAGCGGCGTGTGATCAGGTCCGACTCGGGATGGTCGGCCAGCCACTCGCCTCCGCGCCGCATCAGCTTGTCGACTTCGTCGGGACCGATCCAGTAGTGCTTGCGGTCGTCAAGCACCGGCAGCATCACGTAGAGATGCTCCAGCGTGCGGCGGACGGTGCGCTGGCCCGCCAGCCGGACCGAGCAGTAGCGGCTGTCGCCCCAGTCCCCGAACTGCGTGTCGAGCGGGATGGGGGCGCACTCGACGTCGTAGCCCAACGGTTCGAACAGCCGCCGGAGCACGTCCGCCCCTCCCCGCACCCCCAGCGCCGGCAGCTCGACGGCGAGGTCGAGCGGCCGATCGACGAGTTCGGGCCGGGCATCGCACGTGCCGGCCAGCGCGGTTCGGAACAGCCGGCCGATGGCGACGCTCAGCATTGACGATGCCGCGTACGGCCGGTCGTTCACGTAGGGCTCGAGTCCTCCCAGATGGAACGACTGCCGTCGTGGGTGCCGCTTGGACGCTGCGAACGAATCCACTTCCACGAACAGCGTGGCTGTGCAGCGGTCGGGCGTCGCTTCGGGGTAGAAGACATGGGCGCGCCCGAAGCCGACATCGACCGATCGCACCCGATCGGGATGCTTGTGCAGCAGGAATCCCAGATCGGTCGCATCAGGTGTCGTCGAGGTCAGCGAGACGAGCATGAGCTGCCCATTCAATCGGCACGGCGACCTGTCCGGATGGGTCACGGGCGTCGGCGGTGGTGGGTGTAGTTTCAGGGCATGGATTACCCCGCCTCCGTTACCGTCGAACCCTCAGAGCGCGTGGCGAACTGGCGTCCGCTGGTCCACTGGATCATGCTGATCCCGCACTTCGTGATCCTTGCCGTGTTCCACGTCGTGGCTTGGGCGCTCGCGCTCCTGACCATGCTCGTGGTGCTCTTCGCCGGCAAGCTGCCGACAGGCATCGCGAGCTTCCAAGTGATGTACATCCGCTACTACACCCGTGTGCTGTCGTACGTGCACATCATCCACGACCAGTATCCGCCATTTGAATTCCCTTCGTCGGAAGAGGATCCGGGCGGTTCGCCGGTGGCGGTGAATGTCGCAGTGGAACCGGGGAATCGCAATCGTCTGGCAGCACTGTTCCGTCCGATCTACGGGCTGCCGCAGATCGTCTTCGTCACCGTCTACTCCTATCTCGTCGTCGCAGTGGTGACGATCGCCTACTTCATAATCCTGTTCACCGGCCGCTGGCCCGCAGGCATGCGCGGCTTCGTGATCGGGTTCTACCGGGCCCACGCGCGCTACCTGACCTTCATCTACATGCTGACCGACAAGTACCCGCCCTTCAGCACCGCCGAATAGAACCCGTTCTCGCCCGCCGCTCGACCATGCATCGAGCGTTCCGGGCTTCCAAGTAGGTTCGGCGGCATGGCTTACCCGGCTTCCGTCACCGTCGAGTCACCGGAGCGGATCGCCAACTGGCGACCCTTGGTGCACTGGCTGCTGCTGATCCCGCACCTGATCATCTTCGAGATCCTGCAGCACATCGCGTGGCTGCTGAACCTGTTCGGCTGGATCGCCATCGTGTTCACCGGCAAGATGCCCAAAGGCTTGGCGGACTTCCAGTCGATGTACCTGCGCTACAGCATCCGGCTGTACGCCTACTTCGACTTTCTGCACGAGCGCTACCCGCCGTTCGAGTTCGACATGTCTGCACCCGAGCCCGGAGGCACTCCGGTCGCTGTCGACATCGAGCCTCAGCTCACCGAACGCAACCGGCTCACGGTTGCATTCCGGTTGATCCTGGTGATTCCGGCCCTGGTGTTCACCGTGATCACCGGTCTCATCACCGCGGTGCTGGTCGTGCTCGGCTTCTTCGCAGTGCTGTTCACCGGCCGCTGGCCCGTCGGCATGCGCGGGTGGGTCGCCTCGTGGTTCGGCGTGAACCTGCGCATGAACGCGTACCTGCACCTGCTGACCGATCAGTACCCGCCGTTCAGCCTCGACGCCTGATCCGTCAGTTGGGCGGCGGACCGCGGCGGCGCCGAACTCGGGTCCTCCTGCATGTCGGGCGGCCGGCGCCACCGCAGGGCTACCGTGCGGGCGATGAGCGAGGCCCGAGGTGAGTGACTGCCATGAGTGAAATGACCGGGGGCGAGGCCGTCGCGGCCACGCTGGCGCGCCTGGGCGTGCGGCACGTGTTCGGGATCGTCAGCGTCCACAACCTGCCGATGTATGAGGCGCTGTCGGTGCGCGACGACATCGAGGTCGTCAAGGTCCGCCACGAGCAGGCGGCTGCACACGCTGCGGATGCCTACTACCGCGCTACCGGCGAGATGGGCGTGCTGCTCACCTCCACCGGCCCCGGCGCCGCCAACGCTGTGCCCGGCCTCTACGAGGCGTCGTTCACCAGCTCGGCCGTGCTGATGGTGACGGGCCAGACCGAATCACGGTTCTACGGCAAGGGGAAAGGTTTCCTGCACGAGAACGATCAGCAGGTCGACATGCTGCGCTCGGTGTGTCGCAGCGTGGCCTCCGTGCGGCATCCCAGCGAGATCTCTGCCGACATCGCCCGCGTGGCCGACGACATCCGCACCGGTCGCCCGCAGCCGGGCGCCGTGGAGATCCCGATCGACTTCCAGTACGCCAAGGTCGGCGATGGGCCGATCTCGGGATCTCCCGAGGTGTCACGTCTGCGGCCTGACGCTGCGCTGCTCGACGATGCGGCCGAGCGATTGGCTGCGGCGCAGCGGCCTCTCATCTGGGCGGGCGGTGGCGTCATCAGCGCCGACGCCTCGGCTGAGCTCACTGCGCTGGCCGAGCGGCTCGGTGCGCCGGTGGTCACCACCATCGAGGGCCGCAGCGCACTGAGCGAACTGCACCCGCTGTCGCTGGGCTTCCGCTCGGACCGTCCCCAGATGGCCGACGTCTTCGCTGAAGCCGATCTGCTGCTGGCCGTGGGCACCCGGTTCCAGAACTACGCCACCCGGGTCTGGGCGCTGCGCTTGCCCGACGAGCTGATCCACCTCGACGCCGACCCCGGCGTGATCGGCCTGAACTACCCGGCGTCGCTGGCCGTTGTGGGCGACGCGAAGCTCAGCCTGGCCGGACTGCTCGAACGGCTGGGCGACGGCGCGCCCGCCATCGACGACGGCTACGTCGAGCGGGCCCGCAAGCATCGCTCGTCCGACATGGAGGCGATGCGCGACGAGATCGGGACGGACCACGCGGCGATCTGCGACGCGATCCGCCGGATGCTTCCCGATGAGGCCCGCATCGTCCGTGACACCACTGTGCCCGGCTACATGTGGGGCAACCGGCTGCTGCCGATCGTGGCGCCGCGCACGTCGATTCGGGCCGCCAATGCCGCCATCGGCCCCGGCGTGCCGATGGCCGTGGGTGCGGCGCTCGCCACCGGCCAGCCGACCGTCGTGATCCAGGGCGACGGCGGGCTGATGCTGTCGGTGGGGGAGATCTCGACGCTCGCCGAGCACGGCCTGCCCGTCATCGTGTGCGTGTTCAACGACGGCGGCTACGGCGTGCTGCGCATCATCCAGGACGCCCTGTGGGACGAGCACCACGGCACCGAGATCGGCGGCATCGACTTCGTCGCTGTGGCTGAGGCCATGAGCGTGCCGGCCCGGCGCGTGCGCAGCGTCGCCGAGTTCGAAGCCGCGTTCGGCGATGCGGTTGCCCGTGCCAGCGGCGAATCAGGCCCGGTGGGACCGTCGCTGATCGACATCGACCAAACCGCGCTCATTCCCATCACGTTCCCGCTTCCCGCGCACCAGCGCCGCCGCGACGACTGAGCGCTGCTGGCCGACGTTCTACAGGCCGGAGGTGTCGGCGTCGGGGTCGAAGAAGGTGCGGCCGGCCAATTCCATCACCGGCATCGCGACCATGAAGTGAGCCGAGGCCGTCTGGGCGTCGCGCAGGTGACGCTGCAATGGCGATGCTTCGAACACCGCCGTGCCGCCGACGGCCGAGTTCATCGAGCTGATCACTCGCAGGCTGGTCTGCATTGCATGGGTGGTTGCTGTGCGCAGGTCACGGCGCAGTTCCAAATCGGACAAGCCGTGCTGCGCGCGCTCCCACGCGGCATCGATGCACGTGTACAGCAGCGTCCGAGCCGCCCGCACCTCAGTGTCTGCCACCGCTACTGCGGAGTGCAGTGCGGGCCGCTCACCCAGGGTGCGACGCGACCCTTGGGGCACCTTCGACCTGGCGACGTCAATCACTTCGTCCACGCTCGCCCGGGCCATCCCCAGCGCGATCGCGCCGATGGGCAGCGCCAGCAGGCCGAACAGCGGCATGCGGTACAGCGGCTCGGCGGCGTACGACGACTTCAGGATCGAGCGCTCGTATGCGATGCGCGATGCAGGCAGCCAGACATTGTGAGCCTCGAACGTGCTCGAACCCGAACCGCGCAGCCCGCTGGTGTACCAGTCGTCGTGCAGCTCGATGTCGTCGGGCCGGAAGAACGCCCGGCCGAGCGCCGGCTGGGGGCCGTCGCCACCGCGATCAGCTGCATTGCCATCGATGATCTGCACGCCTGCGGAGATCCACGCCGCGTTGTGCGAACCCGAGGCCCATGCCCAGCGCCCGCTCACCATGTACCCGTCGGCGCCGTCAGGCCCGGGTGCAGCCGTGGCTGTCCCCGAGTGTGCGAAAACGCCGGCCGTGATGACATCGGGGTTCTCCAGCAACTCTGCGAGCTGGGCCGGCTCGAGCGCGGCGAACATGATTTGCGAGGTTGCGCCGATGAACGTGCACCACGCTGCCGAGGCGTTGCCCCTGGCCAGCACTTCGCCGATCTCAGCGACCACCGCCGGTGGAAGCCCCAACCCGCCCAGCTCGGGCGGCACCAGCGTCCGGTAGAAGCCGTCGGCCGCCAGCGCCTCGGCCAGATCCTGCGGCAGCTGCCGCAACGAGTCGATCTCGACGCTGCGCTCCCGCAGCGTCGGAATCCACTCTGCCGCCAGCGCCAGCATCTTGTCGCTCATCTCGACGTCACCGCCTCGCATTCGAACGGCACGCCCAGCTCGTCGCCGACACGGCCAAGCGATCTGACGACCGACGCGGGGTAGCTGACAGTGCCAGCCGCAGTCCGCCGGTCCATCTCAAGTTGTTCGAGCTCGCCCGGCAGGTACACGGTCTGGCCCGGCAGCACGTCCTCTTCGCCGGCCGCGCGGATCTGGGCGACCATGTCCTCGATGTCGTCGTAGTAACCCTCACGGTCGCGGAACACGCCCGGATCCATCAGCAGGAAGAACTGCCCCCGCCGACCCACGGCCACATCGCCGGTGTGGGCCGAGCCGCCCAGAATCCCCGCGGCGATGTTCGAGGCCGTGATCATGCCGATGCCCTTGTAGCCGCCGATCGCCGGCACGATGCCGCGCATCGCCACGTCGGGATCGACTGTGGGGTTGCCGTCGCGGTCCAGGAATCCCCATTCCACCGGGATCTCCGAGCCCTCGGAGCGGGCCCGCAGCACCTTGCCGAGCGCGACGGGCGTGATGGCCATGTCGAGCACGATCGGCGGCTGGGCGCGGCGGGGGAACGTCCACACGATCGGGTTGTTGCCGAACAGCTTCCGGCGGCTGCCGAACGGTGCCAGGTTCGGCACCGACGTGGTGGTGCCGTAGCAGACAAAGCCGGCTTCTGCGGCCTGGTACGGGTAGTTCGCGCCGCAGCCCCAGTCGTTGGAATTGCGGATCACGCCAACCACCAGACCGCTCTCGCGGGCGGCCTCAATGAGCTGCTCCATGAACCGGGTGATCACCAGCTGCCCGAGCCCGTGATGACCGTCGGCGACCAGCACTGACGGCGTGCGGGTGACGATCTCGCACTGTGCAGTCGGATCGGTGGTGCCGTCGCGGAACCAGTTGACATACCAGCTCACCCGCTGGAAGCCGTGCGTGTCGACACCGCGCCGGTCCGACCAGAGCTGGTTGTCGACGACAGTCGCCGCGTCGTCGGCAGCCATGCCGGCCGCTACGTACGCCGCAATGCCCCATGGCCGAAGCTCGTCCAGGCGAAACGACACCGGCGCGCTGTCGTCGCCGTCTGCGGGCCGGTCGTCGGGAATTCCCCGAGGCAGCGTCCCGCCGCGTCCGCTTTGCTCGCTCATGTCGGCATCCTTTGCTCAATCTGAAGTGACCTGCCCCGTGCAGCGCCGCGCAACCTGTATCGACAGGTCTGCCAGCATGCGCCCGATGCAGTTCCGGTTAGTCCGTCAGCGACTCTCCGACGGCCTTGGCCGCTGCCGTGAGGGCCTCGACTATTCGCCTGCCGAGTCGCTTGAAACCCAACTCGGCGGCAAGTTCCGAGATCAGATCGGCTTGGGTACGAAGCAGCGTGTCCCGCTTGATCCAACGGGCAAGGGCCGCCAGTTCGACGTGCGTGTAGTCGCCGATGTTCCGCCTGCCCGGTGAGCCGACACGGGGGACGTTCGGCCTGGCACCGCGAGATGCGGGCGAGGTGACAGGCCGTACTGCCGACGAACTCGCCGATCGCTGTGGCTTTCACGGAGCGTCCGCAGCAGAAACCGCCTCGCGCCAAGCTTCTTCTGCCTTGTCGAGTTCGGCTTCGGAGTCGTTGAACCATGAGGTCGACCAGATGCGGTGAACGCTCCAGCCCTTGTCTTCAAGCACCTGCTGGCGGATGCGGTCTCGATCCCTGGCGGTCGCGCCGGAGTGGTAGCTGGCACCGTCGGCCTCAAGAAGGAGCACCATCAGGCCCGGCTTGTCGGGATGGGCGCATGCGAAGTCGACCCGGTAGCCGGCGACTGCGAATTGCGGCGCGGCGGGAATGCCGCGACGTTGCAGGCCGCGCTGTACCGAGAGTTCGAAAGGGTTGAGCGGTACATCATGTGCGGCCGATCCGAGCACCTCGCATCGGGAGTCGGCGTACTCCAGATACTGACGCAAGAGCTCTACACCCCGCGCCGACGAACGATCCGGTGCCATGTCGCGATGACTGAACGAAGAGACGAGTGCCAGACGTGAGCGGGCCCTAGTCACGGCGACGTTGAGACGCCGCTCGCCGCCTTCCTGATTCAAAGGACCGAACCGGTACTGCAGCCGCCCGTTGGCGTCCTTGTGGTAGCCGACGCTCAGCACGATGGCATCCCGTTCGTCGCCCTGAACCCGTTCGATGTTCTTCACGAAGAAGCGCTCCTCATTGGCTTCGGAGAAGAAGGCATCCAAGGACTGATCTTCGAGGTTTCGCATGAGCCGGCTGAGTTCGCCTTGTATGGCGTCGGCGTGGGCTTGACCGAACGCGATCACGCCGAGCGTCTCGTGCGGCGAGGTGCGTGCGTGTTCCAGCACGCGCTCTGCCACATAGCGGGCTTCGTCGGGATTGGAACGCGTGCCGTTCGCAGCGGCAAGCGCTCGGAACTCGACCTCATGGTGCGTCACTGGCGGCGTTGCGGCTGTGCCGGGGAACGTGGTCAGCGAGCCGCTGTAGATGTGCTTGTTCGAGAAGGCGATGAGGCGGTCGTCGCGGCTGCGGTAGTGCCACGTCAGCATGGCGTCGCGAAGGAAGACATCCGCGAGATCGAGCAGAGACTCCACGTCCCCCGTCGAGAAATCGGTGTCATCTTCGACGCCTTCATGTTCGTAGGACTCTCGTCCGAAGAACGTCGTGGGCGGCAGCTGACGGCTGTCGCCGGCGATGACGGCTTGACGGGCACGCGCGAGGCTGCTGATGGCCTCAGCCGGCGGGATCTGCGACGCCTCGTCGAAGATGACCACGTCGAAGAGACTCGATTGCATCGGGATCATCTCGGCGACGAGCACCGGTGACATCGTCCAGCATGGGCGCAGCGCGGTCAGTACATGCGGCGCGTCAGCAAGCAGACGGCGGATGCTGCGATGACGGCGCCGCTTCGCAGCTTCCTTGCGAAGGATGTCAGCCTCGCTCGGGTGTGCGTCCATTGCAGCGACGACATTCTGTGCGACCTCGCGCCGGAGGCGCATCGGATTGGCAGCGAGGTGATCCCGATCGAACTCGGCGAATTCGCTCAGCAAGCGAGTTGCGCGGTCGCTGTCGAAGTTCGAGATTCGAGGGTCGGCGAACTGGATCTCCTCGAGGACTTGGCTCAGCCAAGCGCGCTCGACCGCCTCCGCGGCCTTGCTCGGGGAACACTCATCGTCAAGCGAGGCGAGAACGTCTGTGACGCCGAATGCGTGCAGGTCTGATTCCAGTTCACGCAGCCGAGGCAGACGCTGGGCAGCGTGCGCGTCTGTGGCGAGCTCGCTGATGTCGGCCGACAGCTCTGCCCACGACCGAGACTCGGCAGAGGCCTGGTCGATCAACCCGGTCTCCGCGAGCTGGACCAGCGCCGACAGGGCTTCGGCTGCTGCTGCGAGCGCAGCATCGAGGTCAACGGGTGGTCGGGGCAGGCCATCGGCGCCGAGCTCGGACCACGTCGACTGATGACGCAGTGCCTGTTCCACAATCTCGGCTGCCTCGTCTGCCCCCAGGCGCTTGCTGTCGCCGTCGAGCAACGTGTCCTCGACAGTCCTGCGGCACTGCCGCAGCTTGCGCGAGAACGCCTGGGTGAGCTTCCACGATCCGCGGGCCCGTGCGAATTGGGCTTTCAGCGCAACCAGATCAAGGAGATACACGTCGGGGCTGCACCGTTCGAGCAGCGACCGAATCTCGCCGAAGAGACTCATGACGCTGGCCCGATCGGATGGTTCTCCCGACACGGCTATCCCGACGCTCTCGAGACACGAGCGGATCTCGCGGTCGGCAGTGGGGAGCAGAGTGTGTGCGGCGCTCCGCAGCGTCTCGAGCGCTGCCTGGGCTTCGGACGGCGATGTGACCGTGCTGTTGTGCCAGCGCGAGTGCTGTTTGGGGAACAAGGGGCCGCCGAGTTCGACCCACTCGGTTATTCGACTCTCGAGAGTGCGCCAGTCGTCGCGATCGATTCGCCGAGCGGCGTCGCCCTTCAGGCGCTGCTCTGAGCGGGCTGGCGGGTCATGCGTTAGCAGCCGTTCATAGATCTCCCGCACGCTGAGGCCCCACGGCTCGCGGGCTTCGTGGAGCGCCGCCGACATCGCGAGCAACTCGCCCCTTCGGGTCGCCAACTGGCCATGCAAGTCGGCATAGTCCTGAGCAGGGATTCTGCTGACGTTGTCGAGCGATGCTGCCAAGTTGGATGCGAAGTCGCGGCGAGACGTGACACCGCCGTGCAAGTCCATAATCAAGTCGCCCAGTGCGGCCTGATTCAGCCGCTTGGTGACAGCCTCGATGGCGGCTCGCTTCTCGGCGACGAAGAGCACTCGTTTGCCGCGGGCAGCGAGCGCTGCGATGAGGTTGGAGATGGTCTGCGACTTGCCGGTTCCGGGTGGTCCTTGGATGACCAGTGACTCGCCGCCGAGCACCTGATTGATGGCCCGATGCTGACTGGAGTCGGCGTCGAGGATCAGGAACTCCGATTCGAGAGGATCGGCATCAGGCTGGCTGGGACTCGGGTCGCACACCTGAGCGCTGAGCGCAGCACGAGCGTGTGCGACTCCTGCAATTGCCGCCACGAGATCGTTCTGTGCGAGCGCTTCGGTGTTCTGTTCGAGGTCGTGAACGAGCGGCATCGTCGAATACGAGAAGTTGCCGCACACGACCCGTGGCGTGATTGCGAATCCCGGGAGTTCGCTCCACGCACCGGCCAGCTGGTCGAACAGTTCATCGAAGGCTTCGAGCGAAGCGGGAGGATCTTCGGCAAGGTCAGCTTCTGTGTCGTCGGTGTCGATGCTGTGCTCGCTTCGCAAGATGTGTGCGAGCACCGGGTTCAGGTGCGCGTCGCCGGCTACGGAGACTTCGTAGTCGCGCGTTGCGGCTCCCGTCGGTGCCGTGTGCAGTGGCACGAGGATCACCGGCGCATTTGGTTCCGTGCCCTGATCGACATTCCACGTCGCGAGGCCGATTCCCGCGAAGCAGGTGCCGATGCCCTTCTCTTCCAGATTGGTCAGCGCCGTCTTGTGGATAGCGATCATGCGCCGTCGGGCATCATCCAATGGCGTCGCAGCGTCGGCCGCCGCCGTGAAGAATTCACTGAGGCGCGCCTTGCGACCGGCCAACAGCCGGTCCAATGCAGAAGCACTCAATCCTTCTTGCCCGCCTGGCGTGAGATCGAGCGTGCCCGTCTTCAGGTCTCGA
This sequence comes from Candidatus Poriferisodalis sp., assembly GCF_965219595.1. NCBI lineage: Bacteria > Bacillati > Actinomycetota > Acidimicrobiia > Acidimicrobiales > Candidatus Poriferisodalaceae > Candidatus Poriferisodalis > Candidatus Poriferisodalis sp. Next base: position 509,437 of record NZ_OZ244781.1, on the reverse strand, counting down.
TAGTTGCGCAGTCGGTTGCGCCCGCTCGTGTCCAAGAGTTCGTGCCGCCACCCCTCTGCCGCCGTGCGCACGGCATCATGACGTTGGTCGTCGAGCGACATAGTCGCGGCATCGTACCCAAGCCCTGCGAGACCTCTCGCAGACTCGGCCGCGTCGACCGTCAAATGCCGACTCGCACCCGCGGGCCCCTTGAGGTTGGCTAGGCGACCGCCCAGAGGGCTGTCTGCGAGTGTCGGCAACTAGCGGCTCAGCCAGTCCGCGCGTGTGTAGCCGGCCTGTTTCAGAATCCGCAGCAACAAGCCCGATCCGATCTCGGATTGTGTCGGAAGGACGACATGCCGGGAACCACGAATCATGTGAGCATGATTGGCCTCGGACACGGGACCGTCCCAGCCGCGGTCACGCAGCCACCGGATGAGCTGGCGACGCGATGCGGGACCCAGATGCTGACTCACCGGGCGGCGACGACACGCATCCCGCAGAAAACGGGGACGGAGTGCCCAGCGTCGACCTCCATCACCACCCAATCCTCGAGTGTTTCCCTGAGCATCTGTCGCGACAGGTCGGGCGTCTCGCCAAACCCCCATGCTCCTCGGCACCCCGGAACTTCGGTCCACCATCCTTCGAAGTGCTCCGGATCGTCATCGCCGTATACCGGCTCGGTGGTCGATGAAGCGAGCGCGGCCGAAATCCAAGAATCCAGCGAGAGGCTGTCTGCTTTCACATCGGGAAGGTTCGAGGAAATCACTGACACTGTGGCCTCTCCTAGTCGCCATCCATGGTATTGCCGCGTGCTATTGAGGCCATGCACAGTTGGTGGTGTACGCGTCCGGCCTGCTCGGGCTGGCGCAGCATTGTCTGTTGTGGTGTTCTTGAGCCTCATGCAAATTGTTGATGAGAAGTCTGACAGATTGTTGATTAGCTGGCTGACAGATTGTCGATGAAGGGGTAGGCTCCGGCGGCGTGGAGGAGCATCGGCGGCACCTGAGCGCCAACCTCATCGATGCGCTGGATGCATCGCGGGCGGTAGTGCTTCACGGTCCGCGCCAGAGCGGCAAGACGACGCTGGCGCGGCGGATCGCGGCCGAACGCGGCGGCGACTACGTGTCGCTCGACGACGATGACGCTTTGGCGGCGGCGCTCGACGATCCTCACGCCTTCGCGGCTGCGTTCCGCCCACCCACCGTCATCGACGAGGTGCAGCGCGCAGGCGATCGACTGGTACGGGCAGTGAAGACGGCCGTCGACGACGGGTCCACCGCCACCGGGCGTTTCCTGCTGACCGGTTCGACAAACTTCTTGACAGTGCCGACGATCAGCGAGTCGCTCGCGGGTCGCGTGTCGATCTTGACGCTGTGGCCGTTCAGCCAAGCCGAGCTGCGGCAGGCGTCTGTGAGTTCCGCGGCCCACATCGGCGCAGAACATCCTGTCAACCCGGTCGAGCAGTGGCTGAGCGGCGAACTCACAGCAGCTCAGTCACCTCGCTCGCCGCTGAGCCGCGGCGACTACCTGGAGAAGGTCTGCGCAGGTGGCTTTCCCGAGGTGCAGCGGCTCAGCCCACGCGGGCGCCGCCGATGGTTCGGCAGCTACGTCGAGACAGTGGTGAGCCGGGACATCGCCGAACTCGGCGACATCCGCCGGGCCGCCATGTTGCCCCAGATGCTGCGACTGGCGGCCGCGCAGACTGCGTCGGAGCTCAACGTGTCGCGCTGGGCTGATCAGCTCGGCGCCGACCGGGCAACTGTCCAGTCGTACCTCGGCTGGCTGCGCACGGTCTTTCTGGTGCACGAACTGCCGTCCTGGCATCGCAACCGCACGTCTCGGGCGGTTCGGCGCCCGAAGCTCCACATCGCCGACAGCGGACTCGCCGCCGGACTGTTCGGACTCGATCACGATGCCCTGGCGGCTCTGAACCACCCGATGACCGGCTCGATCTTCGAGACGTTCGCCGTCAATGAGATCGTCCGGCTCTGCGCCGCTGGGGAGACGCCGGTCACCCTGCACCACTATCGCGACAACACCGGACACGAAGTCGATCTGGTCGCAGAACGATCCGATGGCGCAGTCGTGGCCATCGAGATCAAGGCAACGTCGTCGCCGAGGGCCGAAGACCTGCGTCACCTGGCCCGCTTCCGCGACCGTCTCGACGCCGTCGAGCCCGGCGCATTCCGCGCAGGTGTCCTGCTGCACGCCGGCGTCAACACACTTCCTCAGGGAGACCGTCTGCTGTCCGTCCCCCTCGACACACTTTGGCAACCCACGGGCTGAGGCAGAGCCCGCTCTCACCCTGATTGTTCATGAGAATTGGAGTGGCGGGGTTGGGCGCCGACTCCGCGTCGGGCGGCATGAGCCGGTAGCGGTTGTTGCGCTTGATGACCTGCCAGTTGTGGTCGAGGACCTTGTCGTGGCAGGACCAGCACACCAGCACGAGGTTGTCGATCTTGGTGGGACCGCCACAGAGCCAGGGGATGATGTGGTGCGCTTCGCAGTCGCCGGGCGGGGCGCCGCAGCCGATGCAGGCGCCGTCGCGGGCGATCAGGGCGCGGCGCTGGGCTGCGGTGGGCGCTCGTGCAGCGACTGCCTCGTAGAGGGGTGTGAGTTCTTTGCCGAACAGCACGACGGAGATGTCGGCGTTGCAGCAGAGCCGGTCGATGACGCTGGCGGGCACCGGGCCGGTGCCAGCGATCTCTCCGATGCCGTCGTGATCGTCGAGCAGGTCTGCGAGGTCGGCTCGCACGATGATCTGGGTCGTTTGGGCTCTGTGACTTGCAGAACCCGTGCTGTCGCCGGCCGCGTGCCCGCAGCCGGTCGTCTCGTTGCCCGCAGCGGTGCCACCTTGAGGGGGTTCGTCGGCGGCCGTGGGCGCGGAGCCAGAGTGAGTGAGGATGCCGTCGAGGGCCGCTTCCAGCGAGTCGAGCTCCTGCCGCACCTGAGAGAACATGCGTTCACGCTACCGAGCCCGTGTGACAAACGAACGTTTATATGCTGTACGGCGCATTGCATATTGTGTGACATCTGATCTCGTAATCGAGAACGAGTTTTCAATGACTTCCAGCGCCAACCCAAATCAGGGCGAGTGCGGTGCGACGACAAACGGCTCGCCGGTGAGTGAACGCAGCGCGCCGAAATACCGCCCTTCCAGCGTGAGGATGGTGTCGGTTCGGTAGCGGGCGGCGAGCCACGCTGTGACGTCGTCGTGCTCGTCTCCCGATTCGCTGCAGAACGCGATCAAGGCGCTGGTGTCGGCGATGACGCTCACTCGCCGAAGCCAGCGAGGAGATCATCGACCCCACGAGCCCACGCGCTGTCGCCCGCGATGATGCCAGCGCGTGGTGCCGGACGTGCCACAGCCTGTGCGATGGCCTGCCGGATGAACTCGGCCTCCGAGCAGAACCGGAGCCGGGCTTCGCGCTCGACGCCGGACTTGATCTCATCGGGCAGGCAGACGGTCGTCTTCCGCATGCCATATATGGTGCCAGCACCTCCTATCGTCGCCAGCACGAGTGCGAGATGGGAAAGCTGGAGCAGTGACGAGGGCAGTTGCAGATTGCCGATTAGTGGCTTGACAGATTGTCGATGACGGCGGTGGCGAAGCCTTCGGTGCTGCCGGTGCCGCCTTGGTCGGGGGTCAGGTGCCCGCCTGCTTCGTACACGGTCGCCAAGGCTCGGTCGAGGCGGTCAGCCGGAGCGCCCAGCCCCAGGTAGCGCAGCATCATCTCGGCCGATTCCAGCGTGGCGGTCGGGTTGATGATGCCTTGGCCGGCGATGTCGGGTGCCGTGCCGTGGGCCGATTCGAAGTACGCCCAGTCGTCGCCGTAGCAGCCCGACGGCGCCAGGCCCATGCCGCCGATCGTGCCGGCGCCCTGGTCGGACAGGATGTCGCCGTACAGGTTCGGCAGCAGCAGCACATCGAGTTCGTGGGGCCGCACCACCAGGCGGTGCGCCATGTCGTCGATGATGAACTGCTCGTATTCCAGGCCGGGGTACTCCTGGGCCACCTCCCGTGCGATGTCGCAGAACCAGCGATCGGTGGCGGGCAGCATGTTGGTCTTGGCCGAGACGGTCAGCTTGCCGCCTCGGCTCAAGGCCAGCTCGGCGGCGAAGCGGGTGACCTGTTCGGTGCCGAGCCGGGTGATGATCTTCGCCGCGAAGCGCCCGTTGGCGGCATCGGGCGGGACGCGAGAACGGCCCTCGGTCAGTCCCGCATCGAGCAGCCGTTGCGCCGGGCCCATGACGCCGACATACATGTCCTCGAGGTTCTCCCGGACGATCACGTAGTCGATCCCCTCGGGCCGGGCCAGCGGCGAGGCGTAACCCGGCCGCCACCGCACCGGTCGCACGTTGGCGTAGGTGCGCTTGCCCCAGCGCATGTGAAACGCCCCCGGCGTTGTGCCATTCGACGATCCGAAAAGCACCGTGTCGGCGGCATCGATGCGCTCGCCGACCAGCGCTTCCCGCTCGTCGGGCGTGAGCGCCGCGAGCTCGTCGCCCACCGGCACGTGGTCCCAGTCGATAGGCAGGTCCAGCGCATCCAGCACGCGCAGCGACGCAGCCATCGCTTCGGGCGCCGCGTCGTCGCCCGGAATCACGCACACCCGGTGCTGCCGCTGCTCGGTCATGCACGCCGACGCTACGCCGCAGCGGTGCCGACGATGTGCATCTCATCGGCGGGACCAGATGCCATAATGTGGGCCGATTGCACCTATCGGCCGCAATGGCGCGCCGAAAAGCGGAGCCAAGACGTTGGGGTGTTGGCATTCATGAGATACGACGGCGGACACATTCCGAACTCCGAACTGCGGGGGGGGGGGGGGGTCGGTGACGTGTCTGCGCAGACGCGTCTGGATCCTCGGCGGTGCGCTGGCGTTGCTCGCCGTCCTGTCAGGATGCGGCGACAGCGAGGAAACAACTGACACTGGGCTGCCCCCGGCCTCGTCGCTGGCCGACGAGGCTCCTGCGACTACGACAACTCCAGCCGCTGACACTGATGCAACGACGGCACCCCTGTCGGTGTCAGCCAGCCGGGCCGACACCGACAGGGGTGCCGCTCGCGACGACGGCCAAACTGACATGTCGGGTTCTGCCGAAGAGTCAGGGCCTTCGACCTCGCAGCAGGACGCTGACGCTTCCGACAGTGCCGGCGTGTCGGGCAGTGACGACGGCCAAACTGACATGTCGGGTTCTGCCGAAGAGTCAGGGCCTTCGACCTCGCAGCAGGACGCTGACGCTTCCGACAGTGCCGGCGTGTCGGGCAGTTCAGACTCATCTGTGGTGCCAGGACCGCCGGGTCCGCCGGGTCCCAAGGGCGAGGTCGGCCCGCCCGGTCCGCCCGGTCCGAACGGACTGACCGGCCCGCCTGGTTCGCGCGGCGCCCGCGGGCAGACCGGCGAGGCGGGACCGGCGGGCCCGCAGGGAGAGCAGGGCGTCATCGGCGCAGCAGGCCCGCCGGGTCCAGCGGGTTCAGACGACACAGGCCCTCCCGGCCCGCCGGGTCCTCGCGGCCCTCGCGGTTTCTCGGGGTCAGGGCCGCCCGGTCCCCCCGGTCCTCCTGGTTCGGGCGGCGGCGGAGGCGACGGCACCCAAGGACCTCCGGGTCCCCGGGGTGTGAAGGGCGACACCGGTCCGCAAGGTCCTCCTGGTCCGACCGGTCCTCCGGGTCCGCAGGGTTCGGGCAGCACCGGTCCGCCCGGTCCTCCGGGTCCGCAGGGTTCGGGCAGTTCCGGTCCTCCTGGTCCGGCCGGTCCTCCTGGTCCGACCGGTCCTCCGGGTACCGCTTCGACACAAGGTCCTCCTGGTCCGACCGGTCCTCCGGGTCCTCCGGGTCCGCAGGGTTCGGGCAGTTCCGGTCCTCCTGGTCCGACCGGTCCTCCGGGTCCTCCGGGTCCGCAGGGTTCGGGCAGTTCCGGTCCTCCTGGTCCGACCGGTCCTCCGGGTCCTCCGGGTGCCTCGACGGGCGGACCGCCCGGTCCGTCGGGTCCCAAGGGCGATACCGGTCCGACCGGTCCGCCCGGTCCGCCCGGTCTGCCCGGCCCAGGCGGCAGCCTCGGCGGTCCCGGTCCGCCCGGTCCGCCCGGTCCGACCGGCCCGCCTGGCTTGACTGGTCCACCCGGCCCCCCCGGCCCGCAGGGCACAAGTGACGGTACTGGTCAGAGCGACAGTTGGTCGGCGCCGCAATGGGTGAATCAGCGCCCTTCGGACGACGCGCTGGAAATCCACTTCGGCGAAGGTCCGCCGCCCTCGACGGGCAGCTTCGCTGAAGGCATGGTGTACATCTCCCGCCAAGGCACCGTGTGCAAGCTCTATGAGCACAGCGACGGGGCTTGGGTGCCGCGGGCATCGTTCGCATGCGCCGACTGAGGCTCGCCCGCCTGCGCCGGCGGCCTGTGGGGATGATCGCGTCGGCAGCAGTGCTGGCGCTGCTCGCAAGCGGAGTGTGGTTCTACGGCGCTGTCGGCATCGCGACAGCGCAGACTGGCCAAGATGACGCTGCAGGCCCGCCAGGCCCGCCAGGCCCGTCCGGCCCGCCGGGCGATCAGGGGCCAGAAGGCGATCGAGGCGACCCGGGCTATCCCGGGCCTGACGGCCCACGAGGGCCACGCGGCCTGCCAGGTGCTCCAGGAGCGTCCGGCTCGCCTGGTAACCCGGGCGAGCCCGGCACGCCCGGTCCGCCCGGCCCGGATGGCGTCGGCACGCCCGGTCCGCCTGGCCCCCCCGGTGCGCGAGGCCCGGATGGCTTCGGCGCGCCTGGTCCGCCCGGCCCGCCCGGCCCGTCCGGCACGGGCGGCGGTGCAGGCCCCCCCGGCCCGCGAGGTCCGCAGGGACAGGTGGGCGACGCCGGTCCAGCGGGTGCCCAGGCAGGTCCTCCCGGTCCGCCCGGCCCGGCCGGCAGCGGTGTGCCCGGTCCGCCTGGTCCTCCCGGTCCGTCCGGCAACGGCCCGCCTGGTCCTCCCGGTCCACAAGGTCCACCCGGCTCGCAGGGTTCCGGCGGCGTCGGCGCGCCCGGTCCGCCCGGTCCAGAAGGTCCACCCGGCCCGACTGGCCCGCCGGCCGCTCAACAAGGCCCCCCAGGCCCGCCCGGTCCCAACGGCCCGCCCGGCCCTACGGGTCCGTCCGGCAGCGGCCCACCCGGTCCTCCCGGTCCCGCGGGTCCTCCCGGCGTCACTGCGCCCCCTGGCCCGAGCGGTCCTCCCGGCTTGCAGGGTCCGACGGGCGATTCGGGCCCTCCCGGCCCGCCTGGCCCTCTCGGCCCCAAGGGCCCTCCCGGCCCGACCGGCTCTCAGCAAGGTCCGCCCGGTCCGCCCGGTCCGCCCGGTCCGCCCGGCCCGTTCGGCCCGCCCGGCCCGCCCGGCCTGCCCGGTCCGCCCGCCATGTCCACCTCGATCAGCTTCGGCTCGAGCGGCTCGGCTGTCGTTGCGCTGTCGATCCCAGCGCAACGCGCGCGCCGCACGTTCTCTGCCGTCGCCACGCCGGCCTCGGATCGAGCAGAGATGCACAAGGACGTTCGCATCGGCGCTGCTGATCCGCCGGCTGACACCGCTCGCATCGGCGCCGTCTACTTCTCGATCACTGGTGCAGGCAGTTCGGGCGACTGCAAGATCTATCTCTACACCGGCTCGCAATGGGCGCTATGGGGCGTGCTCGACTGCGACGTGATCAACGCGCCGCGTGCAGCGGCGGTGCCCGTGACCGTCCGCAACTGGGGGCCTGCGGCACTGGGCCTGCTGTAGTGGCACGACACTTGCGGTGGGCCGCCGCGATGCTGCTGCTGGTGTCGGCGTGCAGCGCCTCGGGCGGCGAGTCGACGACCAGCGCTCCGCTGGCCGGCGCAGGCGCAGCCCTCGAGGGCCAGGCGTCTGCTGAGAGCCTCACCGCGTTGCTGGCCGAGCCCCTTCACACTCATCGGCACCCCGAGATCGACGCTGCACTGCAAGCACTCGCCGGCGCAGATGCCGTGGACTCCGCGGCGAGCGGCACGGTCGCGCGTGCTGAGGCGCCGGCAGCGCCGCGGACAGCGCCCGACGCCGCTGCTCCGCCTGCCGACGAGCGTGCCCCTGCGGGAGCCGCCGATGCCGCCGACACCGGCACTGCACCGCTGCTGCTGGCAGTCGACGTGCCGGCATTCGCGCCAGTGCCCGCAGACGTCGACGGCGAAACGCTGATGGACGACCGGGCAGAACTGGAGCGCTTCGTCCTGGCCCACGGGCCGACGGCGACGGTTGTGGCGCTCAAGGAGGTCGAACTGGCGACCGGGCGCGATTGCCACGACACGGCGCATGAGGTGGGGCACATCGCCTGGGAGCATTTCGGAGCGGCGGCCTTCGCGACTGTCGGCCACGACTGTCATGCGGGAGCGCTCCACGGCACGATCGAATTGATGTTCGCGCAGCGCGGCACGGCGAGGCTCGCCCAGGACGTGTCGGCTGTGTGCGCCGGCCCCAACCCGTTTCTCGTGCATCAGTGCCTGCACGGCGTGGGCCACGGCCTGATGGCGTGGACGTCGTACGAACTGCCCGAAGCGCTCGGGCTCTGCGACCTCCTGCCCACGGCGCAGAACCGCGACTCCTGCTACGGCGGGGTGTACATGGAGAACGGGATCGGCGGCGTGTCGGGCCGCATGGGCCATACGACCGAGTACATCAGCACGACAGACCCGCATTTCCCCTGCAACGTGCTCGCTGAGCAGTACTGGCCGGGCTGCTACTTCTGGCAGTCGAGCAATCTGTTCTATTTCGGCTGGAGCACCGATGCCGTCATGGAGGTCTGCGGCGAGGCCGCATGGAACTCGACGCAGGCGTGCTACATGTCCACCGGGCGCGACCTGGGCTCGATACACCGCGACGACCCGGCCGTGGCCGCCGCCGACTGCCGCCTCGCAGCGACCGAGGAACGGATCGCCTGGTGCTTCCAGGGCGCGGCGCTGAGCCGCTTCACCGAGCCGGCCAATGCACCGTTCTCAGCGCAGCTCTGCACGCTGGCCGACAGGGCCGACGGTGAGTTCGTCGCGGACAGCTGCTGGGAGATGCTGCTGCGAGACGCACCGCACATCTTCCCCGACGAGCCAGGACTGCGGGAGTTCTGCGACACCATCGACATCGCCAGGCGCCGTCAGGCCTGCCATGGGAAGGCGGATGCGTGAGGCGCTCCGGCTTCGGACGCCTCGGCATCGGGCGGCGGCCTCGGCCCGAACCGCAGAATGACCAGCCCACCGCACGGCAGGGCAGGAATGCGGCGGCGGGCTGGCTCGCGTACGGGCTGTTCGCCGCAGCGGTTGTCGGCGGCGTGGCTGCGATCTTGTGGTGGGGGACCCGTGCCGATGACGATGCGGCGACGGACCTCGTGGCGTCGCCCGAATCGCTCGACATCGCCTACAGCCACAGCCATGCTCACCGCCATGCTGACGGGGTGACCCACAGCCATCCTCATGCGCACGTCTACAGCATTCCGTCGCCGGACACAGCGTCGGCGCCGGGTTCGGTGCCCGCAGCAGCGCCCGCGAGGACGAACGCCGATGCTGCCACCGGCGCCGACGCTGTCACGGGCGCCGGTACTGCGGAAGGCGGTGCCGCGCCGGTCGCCGCCGGCGGGCCGTCGAGCCGGGTGTGGACGGTGGTCTACGGCGACGACGGCGCGTTCGCGCCGGAGCGTGTGGAGATCACGACCGGCGACACAGTGAGGTTCGTGAACGAGTCGGCGGTGCCGGTGTGGCCGGCGTCGAACATCCATCCCACGCACGAGATCCTGCCCGAGTTCGACCCGCTCGAGGCGATCCCGCCTGGGGAGAGCTGGTCGTTCACGTTCACCGAGAACGGCTGGTGGCGCTACCACAACCACATCGACGCGTCCCAGACCGGCACCGTGGTCGCGACCGGTGCCACGGACACCGGCGCCGGCGTTGCGCCGCTGCTTGCCGACATGACGGTGCCGGAGTTCCCGCCGTTCCCGGCTGAAGTCGACGGCGAAGCGCTGTTCGACGACACCGTCATGCTCGCGGAGTTCGTGGAGCGCTTCGGACCGGCGGGCACCGCAGCAGCGCTCACGGAAGCCGAGCAGCGCACCGGACGCTATTGCCACGACACAGCCCACGATGTCGGCCGGCTCGCCTATGAGATCTTCGGGCCGATCGCTTTCTCCATCGCCGGTCACGACTGCCAGTCGGGGGCACTTCACGGTGCGACCGAGGCCATGTTCGCCGATCGCGGCACAGCACGGCTCGCCGAGGACACCAACGCCCTCTGCGGGCTCGCGGAGAACAAGTTCGTGCGCCACCAGTGCTTCCACGGCGTGGGGCACGGCCTGATGGCGTGGACGTCGTATGAGATCCACGAGGCGCTGGGGCTCTGCGACCAAGTGCACGAAGACGACGCACCGTCGTGCTATTCGGGCGTGTTCATGGAGAACGTGGTGGGAGGGCTCTCGGGCCTGATGGGGCACACCACCGAGTACCTGCTCGACGACGACCCCCACTACCCCTGCGATGTGGTCGGCGAGCGGTACCGGGCCGACTGCTACTACTACCAGACCACCCACATGTGGCGGGTCTTCGACGGCGACATGTCTGCCGTTGCTGCTGTGTGTGCCACGCTCGGCGACAGGTCCAAGGAACTGTGCTTCTCATCGTACGGCCGCGACGTCGGGAACCTGACCCGCGGCGATCCCGCGGCGGCCGTCGAGCTCTGCGGCCATGCGCCCGCCGGGGCAGATCGCGTGGAATGCCTCTCCGGCGCCGCGCAGGACCGCTTCTGGGAGACCTCAGGTTCCGACGAGGCGATCGTGATGTGCTCGCTGCTGAGCGACGCCGACGAAGCCGGGGCGTGCTGGTGGACGATCATCGACCGCGCCGGCGACGTGTACACCGAGCCGTCGGGCCGCCGGGGCTTCTGCGACCGCGTGCCGGAGAGCTGGCGCGCCCGGTGCGAATCGCAGATCGCCGCCTGACGCCTCCCCTGCTCGGGCTGCGCGATCCCCAGGATCTACAGGCCCGGCTTGGTGACCATCACGGCTATGGCGGCCACGATGACCAGGTTGCTCGCCATCGACCAGAGCTCGGTGCGTCGGCGCAAGCGCTGAGCTTCACCGGAAAGCCCGGCACCCGTGTCCATGGCCTCGGTCAGCTTGGCGCTGGTCGGCCGCAGCCCGCCGTGGGCGATGCCTAACCAGACGAAGTACAGGATGAACGCAGTCGTCACCCAGCCTTGCCGGAACGTCCAGCGGTCATCGATGAGCACCGCCACCACGCCGGCGACGCCGGCGAGGTACGCAGCCATATCCGTCAGCCGGTTCGACGCCAACTCCAACGCCCGCCGCACAGCAGCAGCAGCGTCAGGACCATCAGCCCATGCCCGTCTCAGCACGACGGTGCCCAACGCGCTGCCGCCGAATCCCACCACCGCACTCACCAAGTGAACGACGAGCACAGCCTGGTACCAGCCGGAGTTGAAGCTGGCTGCCACAAGCGAACCGCTGAAGCCGAGCACCATGCCCGTGAGTATCGCCGCCAAAGGCACCGATGCCATAGCGGTCGCATGTACCGGCGCGACGAGTGAGCTCGTTCGGAGTACCGCGACGGGCAGTGGTAAGTTCGCTGTGCCGCAGAGACACGGCCGGATCTCCGGGGGAAGGGGTATCCATGCCGATCGAGTCATCAGGCCATAGCGCCGGCAACCCGAGGATGTACGAGGTCATCGAGGGTGCGCCCAAGGAAGGCGCCAGCCCGACGATCTGGGCCTGGCCGCAGCTCATCGACTATCTCAAAGTCGCTGGTCAGCCAGTTCAGGGGCCATGGCCGCCACACCAGGGGCGACGGCCTGATCCCGACGCCGACGCGATGCCGCGAGCTGTGCCGGATCCGCAAGGTCCCGGCGGGCCGTCGACAGGGGGCTGACGCATGTATCCATCTCGCTTCCGCTACGAAGCGCCCTCGACCGTCGCCGAGGCAGTCGCGATGCTCGCCGCCGCAGACGGCGAGGCCAAGATCCTGGCGGGCGGCCAGAGCCTCATTCCGATGATGAAGCTGCGATTCGCGGCGCCCGCGATGATCGTGGACATCAACGGCATCGGCGGCCTCGACTACCACCGGTCCGATCCCGACGGCACCTATCGCATCGGGGCGCTGTGCCGGCACGCTGATCTCGAGAAATCCGCTGCGCTCGCCGATGCCCAACCGACCATCGCTGCGGCGGCCCCCGTCGTGGCCGACCCGTTGGTGCGCACACGGGGGACGCTCGTGGGCTCGGTGTGTCACGCCGACCCGCAAGGCGACTGGGCCTCGGTCATGGTGTCGCTGGAAGGCGCCATCGTGGCTCAAGGCCCGAATGGGCGCCGGAGCATTCAGGTGGCCGATCTCATCGACGGCCCGTTCCAGACGGTGCTCGCTCCCGACGAGATCGCCGTCGAGGCAGTGATTCCCGCAGCACGCGGCGCCCGGGCGGGTGGCTATCTCAAGCTCGAACGTCGGGTCGGTGACTTCGCCACCGTCGGCGTCGCGGTCTCGGTGGAGATGTCGGGCGGCAGCGTTGCGCGTGCGGGCATTGGGCTCACCGCTGTCGGGCCTGCGACCATCAACGCCTCCGACGCCGCAGCGGCGCTGGTCGGCACGGCGCTCGATTCGGATGCCGTCGACGCGGCAGCCCAGCTCGCGGCCGAGGCGGCTCAGCCACGCTCTGACCACCGGGGAAGCGCCGATTACAAGCGCCACGTCGTCGCCACCTTCGTGCGGCGCATCGGCGCTCAGATCCAGCGATCAGAACAAGAGGCGGCCTGACATGAGCACATTGTTCGAAGAGGTCCGTCCGAGCGACGGCGGCGCCGGTGACGCAGTGCCGGTTCGCCGTGTGGAGCTGACCGTCAACGGCGAGCGGCGTGCGGCCGACGTGGAGCCGCGGCTGTTGCTGGCGCACCTGCTGCGCAACGGCTTCCGGCTGACGGGGACTCACACCGGTTGCGACACGACCAACTGCGGCGCATGCACCGTGCTGTACGACGGTGTGCCCGTCAAGAGCTGCACGATGTTCGCCGTCCAGGCCGACGGCCACGAGGTGCTCACCGTCGAAGGCCTGGCGACGGCGAGCGAGCTGCATCCGATCCAGGAGGGCTTCAAGGACGAGCACGGCCTGCAGTGCGGTTTCTGCACCCCGGGCATGATGCTCGCCGCGAAGGCGTTGCTGGAAGAGAACCCGAACCCCAGCGAGGACGAGATCCGCTGGGCGCTGTCGGGGAATCTCTGCCGCTGCACGGGCTACCAGAACATCGTCAAGGCCGTGATGTGGGCGGCCGAGAAGCTAGGCGCCAACGTTGAGAGCGACGGTGCGGACGATGCCGGCGATGACGCAGGCGGGGAGGGCTGAGATGGCGCTCGACGAGATCAAGATCGGCGGCCTCGGCGCCAGCCGGCGCAGGGTGGAGGACAACCGCTTCATCCGCGGCAAGGGCAACTACATCGACGACATCGCCCTGCCCGGGATGCTGCACATGGAGATCCTGCGCAGCCCGCTGGCTCACGCCCGCATCCGCTCCATTGACGTCAGTGCTGCCTGGGCCATTCCCGGCGTTCGCATGGTGCTCACCGGCGACATGCTGGCCGCCCGGAACCTGGCCTGGATGCCGACGCTGTCATACGACACCCAAGCCGTCCTCGCCACCGACAAGGTCCGGTTCCAGGGCCAGGAAGTGGCCTGCGTCGTCGCCGACGACCCCTACATCGCAAAGGACGGCTGCGAGGCGATCGTGGTCGACTACGAGCCGCTGCCGCCCATCGTCAACCCGATCCAGGCAACGGCACCCGGCGCGCCGCTGATCCGCGACGACAAGACCGGCCAAGACTCCAACGTTGTCTTCGACTGGGAGGTCGGCGACCGTGAGGGCACCGACCGGGCCTTCGCGCAGGCCGATGTGGTCTCGACCATCGACATGCACTACCCGCGCTCGCACCCGTCGCCCATCGAGGCGTGCGGCTCGATCGCCGATTTCAACCGGGCGACCTCGAAGCTCACCGTGTACATGACCACCCAGGCGCCGCACATCATCCGCGCCGCGGTGGCCTTGGTAGCCGAGCTGCCCGAGCACATGATCCGCATCGTGTCCCCCGACCTCGGCGGCGGATTCGGGAACAAGGTGCCGGTGTACCCGGGCTATGTCGTGTCGATCCTGGCGTCGATCCTGCTCGAGTGCCCCGTCAAGTGGATCGAGGACAAGAGCGGCAACCTCATCTCGACGGGGTTCGGCCGCGACATCTACCTCAAGGGCGAGATGGCGCTGCGCAACGACGGCCGCATTCTCGGCGTGCGCATGCACACCGACTCCGACCACGGCGCCTTCTTCTCCGATGCCCAGCCGAGCAAGTTCAAGATCGGCCTGATGCACTCGGCCTTCAGCTGTTACGACATTCCCGCCGCGCATCTCACAGCCCAAGGCGTCTACACCAACAAGGCACCCGGCGGCGTCGCGTATCGCTGCTCATTCCGGGTCACCGAGGCCATGTACTTCCAGGAGCGCATGGTGCAGGCGGCCGCCGCCGACCTGGGCATGGACCAGGCCGAGTTCCGCCGCATCAACCTGGTGCGCGACGACGACTTCCCCCATCGCACGCCCTGGGGGTTCCTCACCGATTCCGGCCAGTACGGCAAGTGCCTCGACCTCGGGCTCGAAGCGATCGGCTACGAGGACTTCCTGCGCCAGAAGGAGGAGGCGCGCCAGCGGGGCCGGCTGCTGGGCATCGGCATCTCGACCATGACCGAGCCCCTCGGGGCGGGCAACAGCCGGGAGTACGACATCTTGGGCATCAAGATGTTCGACTCCGCCGAGCTGAAGGTCCACATGACCGGCAAGGCGCTGCTGCGCACCGGCGCCAAGACACAGGGCCAAGGCCACGAGACCACCTGGGCGCAGATCGTCGCCCACGAGCTGGGCATACCGGCCGAGGATGTCCTGGTCGAAGAGGGCGATACCGACACGGCCCCATTCGGTATGGGTACGTACGCGTCACGCAGCACCCCCGTGGCCGGGGCGGCGGTGGCCATGGTGTCGCGCAAGATCCGGGCCAAGGCCCGCAAGATCGCCGCGCACCTGCTCGAGGTGTCCGAAGAGGACATCGAATGGGAACTCGGCAGGTTCTCGGTGCGTGGCGCACCTGACCGGGGCGTGACCATCCAGGAATGCGCGATCGCCGCCTACAGCAACATGCCCGACGGAATGGAGCCGGGCCTGGAGAACAACGCCTACTACGACCCGCCGAACCTGACGTGGCCGTTCGCTTGCTACATCGCGACCGTCGAGGTCGATCCCGAGACCGGGGTGTGGGACGTGCTGCGGGTGGTGGCGGTGGACGACTGCGGCGTGCGCATCAACCCGATGATCGTCGAGGGCCAGATCATGGGCGGGCTCACCGAGGCCTACGCCATGGCCAACATGCAGTTCATCACCTTCGACGAGGACGGCAATTGCATCGGCTCCAACTACATGGACTACCTGCTGCCGACCGCATGGGAGACACCGGGCTTCGAACTCCACGAAGTGGTGACGCCGTGCCCCCACCATCCCATCGGTGCGAAGGGCATCGGCGAGTGCGCCACCGTCGGCGGTCCGGCGGCGTTCGTCAATGCGGTGATCGATGCCATCGGCGACACCGGCGTGCGCAATATCGACATGCCGCTGCTGCCTGATCGGGTCCATGAGGCCATCACGCAGGGCCACGACGTCTCCGGCGCTCCGCCGGTGCGCACCGAGCCATGAGCAGCTCCGGACTCGTCGGGTCCGAACCGGTCGGACAAGGGGCGGTCGAGGGCTGGGGTGTGCTCGAGCGCGCCACCGAGCTCGCTCGCAGCGGTGAGGCATTCGTGCTGGCCACGGTTGTCTGGCGCGAGGGTCCGACATCGGGGCAGCGCGGTTCTCGCGCCATCTACACGGCCGCAGGCGAGATGTACGGATGGATCGGCGGCGCGTGCGCCGAGCCGGTGTTCGTCCGGGAGGCCATCGCGACGCTCGAGGCGGGCACGCCGCGCTTGCTGGCGCTCGGCGCGAGCGACCGATTCGGCGACCTGCCCCAGGGCACCACTGCGGTGCCCATGTCGTGCCAGAGCGAAGGCGCCCTGCAGATCTACTTGGAGCCCGTCGTGGCCGCACCCCACCTCGTGATCGTCGGAAGCTCGCCCATGGCGACCACCCTGTCGGTTCTGGCCGCCCAGCTCGACTGGCGTGTCGAGCTGATCGACCGCGCCGAGTTCAGCGAAGGGCTGCTCACGCCGCAGTCGATGGTGGTGGTTGCCACCCAAGGGCACGGCGATGAGGACGTGCTGACCGCTGCGTTCAAGGCCGATCCGGCGTACGTGGGCCTGGTCTCATCGGCTCGACGAGGCCGCAGCGTCCGGGCCCTGCTTGCCGATCAAGGCGTGGAAGAGACCCAGCTCGGCGCACTCAGGGCTCCTGCCGGCCTGGATCTCGGCAGCACCTCGCACAAAGAGGTTGCCGTGTCGATCCTGGCCGAGCTGGTGCAGCTCCGTGCCCAGGGTGTGTTCGCAGCGACAGCCAGCGCCCAAGCGTCGGCGATGCCGGCGGCCGTCGACCCTGTCTGCGGCATGACCGTCCAGATCGATCCGGCGACGCCGTCGCTGGAGATCGGCGACGAGGTCTTCTACTTCTGCTGTGCGGGGTGCCGCACAACCTTCGCACGTGAGCGGGGAGTCGCTTGATGCAGATCACCAACCAGTTCCAGGTCGCGCAGCCGCTGGAGGCTGTGTGGAGCTTCTTCGGCGACGTGCCGCAGGTGGCGGCATGCCTGCCGGGCACCGAGCTGACCACCGAGCTGGGCGACGACCGCTACGGCGGCACCGTGTCCATCGGTCTCGGCCCCATCAAGCTCGACTTCGACGGCGGTGCCGAGATCACGCAGCGGGACGAGGAGAACCGGACGATCTCTGTCGCTGCCAGCGGCGCCGATCGCAAGGGCCGGGGCCAAGCCACGCTCGAACTCAACGCCAGCCTCGCTGACGCTGCGGGCGGCACGAGCGTGGAGGTGGCCATGGACCTACAGCTCTCCGGGCCCGCAGCACAGTACGGGCGCGGCCTGGTGAGCGACATCACCGCTGTACTGCTGAACGACTTCGCCGCCAACGTCCAGAACCGGCTCGCCGCGATGGCAGAGGGCCGCGATCCAGACCAAGTCGAACAGGTTCAAGCCGCCGGTGGCCTCGCCATCGGTCTGCGTGCCGCGGGCATGGGCCTCGCCCGCGTCGTGCGCCGGCTTGCCCTTCCGTACCGACCCGAGGCCGTGTGAGGAGGCGCTCGTGCTCTGGTGGATAGGAAACCTGATACTGCTCCTGGTGGTCGTGCCGGTCGCGCTTGCGCTGCTGAACCGGGTGCTCGCCGCGATCGAGCGCATTCGCAAGGCCAGCGACGACATCCTGGCTGGCGGCGTGGGGATCATCGGTGAGCTCGACCCCACGCAGGACTTGCTCGCAACTACTGACGAGACGATCGAAGAAGTGGCGGACGGTGCTGTCCGCTACGCCGGTTCGGTCGGGAAGCTCCTGGGCTGAAAGGGGACGTGATGCCTGTTGTTGCCTGGGTCACTGTCATCATCGGCGGCTTGATCATCCTGGCGGCCGCGGTGGGCCTGCTGCGGGTGGTGCTGCACTTGGTGGCGGTGCACCGCACGCTCACCCAAGTAGCCGGCGGTGTTCGCGTCATCGCCGAACAGACCTCGACGGTGCCCACGGTGCTGCCGTCGGTCAATTCGACGCTCATGCCCGTCCACGACTTCTGCGAATCGATCTGAGGGAGGCACCGCCATGCTGCAGTTACTCGCCCAGAGTTCGGACGCCGGATCCACCACCGGATGGGTCATCGGCTACGTCATCGGCATCGTCGTGGTGATCGCGGTGGTCGCCCTCGTCGTGCCGATCCTGATGCTGGCCCGCTCGATCGGCAATCGGGCCACCGAGATCAACGACGGGCTGGAGGACGCCGTCACCAACACGGCGGCGCTCGGGGAACTGAACACCACGATCGCAGCGGCAACGGTGATCGTCGACGGCCTCAAGCGTGGCCGGAACCGGTTAGGAGGCTGACATGAACCTGCTGGCTCTCACCGACACCCAAGAGAACCTCTGGTGGGGGGTCATCATCGGCGGTTTCGTGGTGATCGTGGCCGTGGTGGTGCTGCTCACCATGCTGGTGCTTCTGGTGCGCACGATCGAGCGCCGGGTGGAGACCATCAAAGGCACGCTCGAGCGAGCCGCTGCCAATACGTCTGATACCGCCCTGATCGCCGAGACAGCCGACGGGGTCGACGCGGTGCTGACCGAAGGCCTCGAACACCACCTGTTCCTCGGCCGAGTACTCGACAAGGTGCGCTCATGACGACACTCGTAGTTCTCTCCGTCATCCTGATCGGCCTGTTCATTGCCGGGCTCGCGTTCTACCTGTTCGTGGTGGGCAGCCAGCTCACCCGGATCGCCGGCCTGCTCGAGGAGTGCTCGCAGATCGTGTGGAAGATCAAGTCCGACGCTGAGGCCGTCGAGCCGGGCGTCGAACGCATCAACAACACGGCCGGCGTCATCGCCGGCGCTCTGCCACTGCTGTACGGCATGGCCGAAGGCATCGTGACCGGCGCCACCTACGAGCCTGATCCAGAGCCGCGCGAGCCGTCGCCGGCCCGGCCCGCGATGGGCACGCGCCGCAGCCGGCTTCACGACGCAGTCGGCTATCACCCCGAATAGCCGTCAGCAATCAGCTCGAGCCTGACTCAGAGGTTGGTCCGGTCGAACCGCTGGGGTCTCGCGTGGTCGTGAGCGGGCCCGCAGTGGGGGCCCGGTAGCTGCCGATCCATTCGTCCTCCCACACCCGGTCGAACTGGTCGGGCGCGCAGCCGGGCCGGTAGATGGCGACGAGCTCCTGGACGATCTGCTCGCGATGTGAGCGCAGCCCGCCCGGTACCTCGTAGGTGCAGATGTGGAGGTTCCACTTGTTGCCGGCGCGCCGTTCCCAGCACTTGGCGCGGGGGTGGCCGAACGGCAGCCCAGCCGCTGCCAGGTTGTCCGCGTGGTCGACGTCGAGCACGGCATAGTCGTACGGCTTGCCGTCGGGGTCGGCCCGGTACAGGACCGCGAACACGGCTGCACCCGTCGTCGGCGTCCAGCCGCCGAGCACTCGTGGCCCCTCGAAGGGGTAACCGGCAAGCGAGCCGAGCCGGATCATTGGGGCCGAATCATTGGGGCCGCGTCATTCGTCGAACTCCAACTCGTCCTCGCCGATCACTTCGGCTCGGGTCATCGGCCAGGCGGGGAGGTCTGCTGTCTCGACGGCAGCAGCGAACGCTGCCATGGCCGCTTCGACGGCTTGGTCGGAGCTCTCAGCCTCCACAACGATCTGGGCGCCGTAGGCCATCGCACCGACGCCGGATGCGATGCCTTCGAGCGGTGCGACAGCATCGGCCAGCGCGACTACCTCATCCAGTTCGATGGGGCGGTCGCCTTCGGCCTGGATGGAAACGCTCCATCGGCTCATCGTTCGCGGCTCATCAGCACCCCAGGATCACCCGACGTGGGCCAGCTTGGCGGCGAACTGTTCCAGGCTCGCCAAGTCGTGGCCCGATTCAAGCGTGTCGATGAACGGGCCGGCGGCCATCATGCCCAGTGTGCTGGGCGGGGTGTCCGAGTGGTCGCCGACCAGCGGGTTCATCCAGATGATCCGGTGGCAGAGCCGGCTCAGGCGTTCCATTGCGCTCGCCAGGGCGGCAGGCTCGCCCCGATCCAGCCCGTCGGAGCAGATGACGACGGTGGCGCCACGGCTGAGCCCCTTGCGGCCCCACCTGCGGATGAAGCTGTCCAGCGATGCTCCGATCCGGGTGCCTCCGTCCCAGTCCAGAACGCGGGCAGCCGCCAGCTTCATCGCGTCGTCGGGGTTGCGTCGGTCGAGCGCTGGGGTGATGCGCGTCAACCGGGTGCCGAAGCAGAACACCTCCACCTTCTGGGCCGCCCTGCGCATCGAGTATGCGAACTGCAGCAGGTTCCGGGAGTAGTCGGCCATCGACCCCGATATGTCGAGGATCAGCACGAGCGGGCGAGCCCGCTCGGCTCGCGTCACGCGATGCAGGACCGGGGCGGCGTGGCTGAGACGCATGGCGTCGCGGGCTATGCGTCGGATGTCGAGGCGTGCCCCCGACGGGTCGGTGCGACGCCGCCGGGTGCGACGGCGGGGCGGTTCGAGTCGAACCTGCGCCATGATGCGCCGCAGCGCAGCCAGCTCGGTGGGCGTGCACTCGGCGAAGCGCTTGTCGCGCTGGATCTCGACCCCGGAGGCCTGACGCCCGAGCACCATCGGCCGGTCGTCACCCGTTTGAGTGCCGGGCTCGCTGTCCGGCACGTTCAGCGTGCCGCTCTGGCCCTGCGCGATCGGTTCGGATTCGGAAGGTTCGGGGTCGGCCGGGGCCCGGTGTCCCAAGAAGTACTGGCGGAATACCTCGTCGTAGAGCGGCAGGTGGTCCCGGCGATGGACCAGCGTCGTGCGGCCGCTCCAGTAGACGTCTTCGAGATCGCTCGGTGTGAGCTCCGAGACCGCAGAGCAGAACGTGACTACGTCGTCGGAGCCCACCGGCAGACCTGCGTCTCGCAACGCATGGCCAAAGCCGACGAGTCTCGCTACGAATTCCATTGGCGGCGTGCTGGCCACGGCTTCGAAGGCCCGGCCCACGTCAGGCATCAGCGGCGCCGCGGTCAGGCATCGGCAACAACCCTGTCGAGTTCGGCTTCGACCAGTTCGAGGTCGTCGCGGTCCTTGATGACCGCGCCGATCGTGTCGGCTGCGGCCGCCGCATCGAGATCGTCGGTGCCCAGCACGCCGAGCGCATCCACCCAGTCCAGCGTCTCGGCGATACCCGGCGGCTTGGCGAGATCCATGTCACGCAGGCGCTGAACGGCGGCAACCACCTTGTGGGCGAGGGTCGCGACGGCATCGGGCGCACGCAAGCGCACGATCTCGATTTCCTCCTCGAAGCTGGGGTAACCGATCCAGTGGTAGAGGCATCGGCGCTTGAGGGCGTCGTGCAGTTCCCGGGTGCGATTCGAGGTCAGCACCACCATCGGCCGGCTGGCCGCGGTGACGGTGCCGATCTCGGGAATCGTGATCTGGAAGTCCGACAGCAGCTCTAGCAGGAAGGCCTCGAATTCGTCGTCGGCACGATCGACCTCGTCGATCAGCAGCACCGCACTGATGCCGGCCTTGATCGCCGACAGCAGCGGCCTCTCGATGAGGAATTCAGGGCCGTACAGCCCGCTGACGGCCTCGGCGTCGGTCAGCTCGCTCTCCGACAGCGCCCTGACGTGCAGCATCTGCCGCGCGTAGTCCCACTCGTAGAGCGCTTGGTAGGTGTCGATGCCCTCGTAGCACTGCAGGCGGATCAGCTCCCGCCCGCCGATCTGCGCGAGGCACTTGGCCATCTCGGTCTTGCCGACTCCGACCTCGCCTTCGAGCAGGATCGGCCGGCCCAACCGCATCCCGATGAGCGTTGCGGTGGCCAGGCCTCGGCTCGCGAGGTAGCCGGCGGAGCGAAGCTGTGCCTGGAGGTCGGCAACGCTCGCCGGTGTCTCGTTGCGGGGCTGGTCGCTCACCGTTGGAGCCCGGGACGCCGCTGGCTTCAGTCGCTCGATGTGGGACCGAGGACCAGGTCGCGCACTGAGGTGCCGTCGGGGGATGACTTGCCCTCGCGTTCGAGCAGCTTCCGCCACGACGTGGCGATGTCCTCGTCGCCTTCAGCAAAGCCGTCGAAGGTGAAGTGGCGCGCGTTGCGGCAGATCTTGACGTTGCTGCGCTCAGCGTCGAAGCCGGCGCCGTCGTCTCCCTGCCAGACATCTGTCAGGACGGGCTGCGGCTCGGCGCCGGCGTCTGCCTGCACAGGCGCCGGATCAGTCGATGTCACCGCCTCGATAGTAGCCGCAGGCGCAAAATCCCGATCAGCGCCTCCGCCAGAACTACCGCCGACTGCTTGCCAGTCAACAGCGGGAGCGGGCGGTTGCCCGTGCTTGGGACGTAATCTCGGGAGACCCCGGGGCACCTCGGGCACGCCGCGAGAAAAGGGCCCGTATGACCGATCGCCAGATTCATATCCGAAGCTGCTCATTGTGTGAGGCGATGTGCGGGCTCGAGGTGCATCACGCCGACGGCGAAGTGAAGCTGATCAGGCCGAATCGCGACGATGTCTGGTCGAAGGGCTACATCTGCCCCAAGGGCACCGTGCTCGGGCACATGTACGCCGATCCCGATCGAGTACGCAGGCCGCTGGTCCGCGACGCAGCTGGCGATCTGGCAGAGGCCAGCTGGGATGCCGCCTTGGAGCGCTGCGCCGAGCTGCTCGGCGGCGTGCGCGACAGGTACGGCGTCGAGGCGATCACCGCCTACCTCGGCAACGCCACCGGCTTCAACTACTCCATCAGCCGCTATGCCGGCATGTTCCTGCAGCTCGCCGGGATACCCACGGTGTATTCGTCTGGCACCGTCGACACGTGGTCCAAGAACGTGGCGTGTCAGCTGATGTACGGGCACTCGTGGCGCATCCCGGTGCCCGACATCGACCGCACCGACTTCATGGTGGTGCAGGGCGCCAACCCGTCCGCCAGCCAGGGCAGCTTCATGGGCTGCCCCGACGTTCCGGGTGCGCTGGACTTGGTGCGCGAGCGAGGCAAGGTGGTGGTGATCGACCCGCGCCGCAGCGAGACCTGCGCGCATGCCGACCAGTGGCTGCCGGTGCGGCCGGGCACCGATGCGCTGCTGCAGCTCGCCGTGGTGAACGTGCTGTTCGACGAAGGGCTCGTGCAGCTGGGGCACCTGGCTGATCGGCTCAAGGGTGTGGACGAGGTGCGGGCCATTGCTGCTGAGTTCCCGCCGGAGCGGGTGGCCGACGCGTGCGGTGCCGACGCCGGCGCGATCCGCACCCTCGCGCGCGAGTTCGCCGCCGCCGAGCGCGCTGTGTGGTACGCCCGCATCGGCACCTGCAATCAGGAGTTCGGCACGCTGGCGTCGTGGCTGCCTGATGTCATCTGCGCGCTCACCGGCAACCTGGACGCGGTCGGCGGGATGATGTGGGCGAAGCCGGTGGCGTGGTCGATGCTGCAGCAGGACTGGGGCTTCGAGGGCGGGTTCGACCGCTGGCGGAGCAGGGTTCGCGACATTCCCGAGGTGCTCGGCCAGTTCCCGATGGGGTGCCTCGCAGAGGAGATCGACACGCCCGGCGAGGGGCAGCTCAAAGGGTTGATCGTGGTGGGCGGCAACCCGGTGCTGTCGGCCCCCAATTCCGAGCGCCTCGACAAGGCACTGCCGCTGCTGGAGGCGATGATCTCCGTGGACAATGCGCTGAACGAGACCTCCCGCCACGCCCACGTCGTCTTGCCGGGCCTGGCCGCGCTGGAACAGCACTTCTACTCCGAGATGCTGTGGGGCTGGGCCAAGCGCTCTGCGGCGAAATATGCGCCCCCGCTGTTCCCGCCTGCCGACGACCGACCCGACGAATGGGAGATCCTCACCCGGCTCGGAGCAATGTGTGCCGGCATGGGAGACGTGAATGCGGCCGAGTTCGACGACCTCTACTTCTCGGCGCTCGCTGAGCTGGCGGGCGTAGACCCGGCGATGGCGCTGGAGGCATCGCCCGAACCCGGGCCCGAGCGGCTGAACGATCTGGCCATCCGCACCGGTCCGTGGGGCGATCGCTACGGCGAGAATCCCGACGGCTTGAACCTCGACAAGCTCAAGGAGCTGCCGAACGGGCTCGACATGGGTCCGATGGTCCCCCAAGTCGACGACATCGTGGTGAACCCCGACGGCAAGATCGACCTGGCGCCTGGGCGCATCACCTCCGATGTCGAGCGCTTGGAGGCGAGCCTTGAACGGTCCGACGCATCGCTGGTACTCACCAGCCGGCGCCATGTGCGCTCGAACAACTCGTGGATGCACAACGTCGAGGTTTTGGTGCGCGGCAAGGATCGCTGCACGCTGCTCATCCATCCCGACGATGCCGCGAACGCAGGCGTGACCGACGGAGAGCTGGCCCGGGTCTCGTCGTCCAGCGGTGCCGTCGAGGTGCCTGTGGAAGTCAGCGATCAGATGTACCCGGGCGTCGTGTCGCTGCCCCACGGCTGGGGGCACGACAAGCCGGGCACCCGCCAATCAGTGGCGAGCAGGTACGCCGGTGTCAACTACAACGTGCTCGTCCCGCCCGATTTCGTCGACGTTCCGTCTGGCAACGCCGCCGTCAATGGCGTGCCGGTGACCGTCGCCCCGGCATCCGGGGTTCCCGCCTGATCTGTCAGCGGTCAGAGGAAGATACGCCGACCAGCGCGCCCTCGTAGGATGCCGCGCTGATGCGCAGGGGGGCGGTGGCCGCTGAGGCGCCGCGCCTTGAGCCCGAGGTCCGCGGCGGCGGTGCATTCTCGGCCCGCGGCTTCGCCCCGCTGTGGTTCAGCGGGCTGTGCTGGCACTGGGGACGCTGGGCGATCGCGTTCCTTGCGAGCTATCACGTCAACCAGATCACCGGCTCGCCACGGATGGTGCAGCTGACTGGGGCCATCATGTGGGCGCCTCTGCTGCTCGGCGGGGCCATCGGCGGGGTGATCTCGGATCGCTTCGACCGGCGGCGCACCGTGCGATTGCAGACAGCGCTTCTGGTGCCGTTCGTGGCCGTGGTAGGGCTGGCCGAGCGGGCTGGGCAACTGGGCATCGCGCTGCTGTATCCGTTCTTGTTGTTCGCGGGCATCGGCTGGGTGGTGGACATGACCAGCCGTCGAGCTCTGGTGCTCGACATCGTGGGGCCGCATCGGCTGCACAAGGCAATGGCGTGGGAGACGATGGCGCTCGCCTCAGGCGTAGCGGCGGGGCAGCTGCTGGGTGGCGCAGTTGCTGACCGGGCTGGGGTAGGGGCTGCCTTCCTGGGGGTGGCCGCCATGCTGGGCCTCGGCTTGGTGCTCCTCATGTGGGTACCGCACGTGCCCCCGGCCCGGCCTGTGACCACAGCGACTGATCGATGGTCCGACGCGCTCCGGGACCGGATCTTCGAGGTTGTGCCCCCCGGCCGAGCCGGCGAGGCGCAGCAACACGGCCGAGCCGGCGAGGCGCAGCAACACAGCCGAGACCGCACCTCGACGCTCGCGGAGCTGCGGGCTGGTTTGCGCCTGGCTCGGACCAATCGCAGTCTGCTCAGCATCCTGGGTGTCACCGTGATGGCGAACTTCTTCATGTTCGCCTACTTCCCGGCCGTCCAGCTCATCGGCGACCAGGTCAACGCCACGGCATCGCAGATCGGGATCATCGGCTCGATGACCGGCTTCGGCATGATCACCGGATCGTTGGTCACCGCCAAGTGGGGCGATGGTCGCTGGGGGATCGCCTACTCACTAGGCGTGTTCGTGGCGATGGCGATGCTCATTGTGTGGGCGCTGTCGCCGAATGTGCTGATCGCCGTGATCACGCTGTACGTCGCAAGCTGCGGCAGCGGGCTCTTCGCTGCAACGCAGTCGACCCTGGTGCTCACCACCGTGTCGGAGGAGATGCGGGGCCGTGCGATGGGCTTGCTGAGCATGGCGATCGGCGCACTGCCGGTAGGTACCTACGTGCTCGGCGAGGTAGCGCAGCAGCTCGGCGCCCGTACCGCGGTCATCTTGATGGCCTCATTGGGGCTCGCCGGCATGACGCTGTGGCTGCTGATCCGACCGGAGGTGCTCCGGCGCGGAGGTCCCACGCCGTGAGGTTTCCTGCGGCATTCTGAGGGTGAGTACGCTGCCGCGTGGCTAGATCGCGCCGCCGAAGTGCGTGACGGGAGAGGACGCCGACCATGAAAGCTGCAGTGCTCAACGAGATTCCGGGCGAACTCGACATCGAGGACATTTCTGTTGATGCGCCCGCTCCCGACGAGGTCCTGTTGCGGGTGGTGCACGCGGGCCTGTGTCACAGCGACCTGCACTTCATGGATGCCCACTGGCCGTACCAGCTCCCGGCTGTCATGGGCCATGAGAGCGCGGGCGTGGTCGAAGCAGTAGGCGAGAACGTCGCATACGTGAAGCCCGGCGACCATGTCATCTCCTGCCTGTCGGTCTTCTGCGGCCACTGCGAGCGTTGCCTGACCGGTCGTCCGAATATCTGCGCCAATCCCGCTGCCGTTGCACGGCCTTCCGGTACCGCACCACGGCTGGCCAAGCCAGATGGCACCGAGGTGGGCCAGTTCGCCCGTCTCGGCGGATTCGCCGAGGAGATGCTGATCCACCAGAACGCTGTCGTGAAGATCCGTGACGACATGCCGCTCGACCGTGCGGCGCTCATCGGCTGCGGCGTCACCACGGGGCTAGGTGCAGTGTTCAAGACGGCCCGCATCGAGCCCGGTGCGACCGTAGCTGTGTACGGCGCTGGCGGCATCGGCCTGTCGGCTGTGCAGGGCGCCCGCATCGCCGGGGCCGGTCGGGTCATCTCGGTGGATGTCGAGAACGACAAGCTGGAAACAGCCCGCCAAGTGGGCGCCACCGACACGGTCAACGCCTCCGACGGCGACCCGGTCGAAGCCATCAAGGAGATGACCGGCGGCGGCGTGGACTACGCCTTCGAGTGCATCGGGCTGAAGCAGACCTGCGAGCAGGCGTGGTCGTCGTCGCGGCCCGGCGGCACCACCGTCATCGTGGGCATGATGCCGTTCGGCGAGAAGATCGAGATCCCGGGCTATGAGGTGTTCATGCTCGAGAAGCGGCTGCAGGGCTCGATGATGGGCTCGAACGCATTCCGGGTGGACATGCCGCGCTACGTCGACATGTACCTCGACGGCCGCCTCATGCTCGACGAGATGATCTCGGCGCACATGCCGCTGGAGGACATCAACGTGGGCTACGAGCAGATGCGCCAGCGCGTCGGCACCCGCACTGTCATCGACTTCGACTAACCCGCCAATCCAACAACCAGCAAGAGAGGGGCCATGGAGGTCGAGGGCAGAGTTGCTGTAGTGACAGGCGCGGCGAGCGGCATGGGCCGCGCCATGGCCGATACGTTCGCGGCAGCAGGCATGAAGATAGTGCTGGCCGATATCGAGGAAGCCCCGCTGAACGATGCCGCCGCCGAGGTTCGCGAGGCCGGTGCAGAGGCCATCGCGGTGCGCACCGACGTCTCGCAGCTGGCGCAGATCGAGGCGCTCGCCGAGGCTGCCGTGGAGCAGTTCGGAGCGGTGCATGTGCTGTGCAACAACGCTGGCGTCGGCATCCCCGGACCGGTGGGGGACATGTCGCTCGAGGACTGGCGCTGGACGCTCGACATCAATCTGTGGGGGCCGATCTACGGCTGCCACGTGTTCCTGCCGATCATCGAAGCGACCGGCGAGGGCCACATCAACTCGACTGCTTCGGTGGCCGGGCTGTACGGCGGTGCCTCGCTGGGCGCGTACAACGTGTCCAAGCACGGTGTGGTGGCGCTGATGGCCACGCTGGAGCGAGATCTGCGGCTGCGGAACTCGAACGTGCATGCCTCGGTGCTGTGCCCGGGGCCGATCAATACCAACATCGTGTACAGCCAGCGCAATCGTGACCCCGAAGATGCCGCTCATCACGTGCGCACCGATCAGGGCGACAAGTTCTGGGACATGCTCAAGGGCTACCTGTCCGAGGGCATGGACCCCGCCGAGGTGGGGCCGATGGTGCTGGACGCCGTGCGGACCGACCGATTCTGGGTGCTGACGCATCCCGAGATGGGCAAGATCGCCCGCTACCAGGCCGACGCCATGCTCGAGGACGGTCACCTCACGCGCTGAGCGCCTGTCACGTTCGCCGTCACGCATGGCGACGTTGAGGCAAACGCTGCACGAGGGCGTTTACTGAGCCCGTGACACCGACCGCGCCGCGAAGAGCAAAAGGCTCGCCCGAAGCGCTGCCCTGTCGGTTCTGAGCACGTGAAGCCCGCAGGACGGAGCGTGCGCGCGCAAGCACGGCTGGCTGCGAGGCGGCCGTCGGTTTTCACCGTCGTGCCGCAGATTCTCGATGCGGCCGGTCGGCCGCTCGCTCCAGCGGTGGCACCCCCCGCCCCGCGGCCGTCGCCGTCGCCCATTGCTCCCACCGATCGTCCTGCGACTGCTGCCGATGCGCCCCCGTCAGACAGCTACCGGTGGCGGCTGCTCGGCGTGATCGGGCTGGCAGTGCTCGGGTTCGGTTCGTTGATGACCTTGGTGGGGGTTTCGCTGACGCCGATCGCCGAAGACCTGGGAACCTCACTGCCCACGGCCGGCTGGGTCATCACCGGCCTCATGCTGGCCATGGCTGTCTCGACGCCCGCCGGCGGCAAGCTGGCCGACCGGTTCGGGCACCGCCGTATCTTCCTCATCGGCATCGTCGGGATGACCGCGTCGATGATCGCCAACTACTGGGTGCCCGACATCGGCACCTTCATCGCCGTAAGAGTGGTGTTCGGGCTGTGCGGC
This sequence comes from Candidatus Poriferisodalis sp., assembly GCF_965219595.1. NCBI lineage: Bacteria > Bacillati > Actinomycetota > Acidimicrobiia > Acidimicrobiales > Candidatus Poriferisodalaceae > Candidatus Poriferisodalis > Candidatus Poriferisodalis sp. The sequence continues at coordinate 481,017 of NZ_OZ244781.1, read as the reverse complement.
GGGCTGCTGATGCCCTCGGGCATGGCGCTGCTCATGCACGCGTTCGGCCCGGCCGAGCGGGCACGGGCCGTCGGTTGGTTCCAGTTCGCTATGACCGGTGCGCCGACGATCGGCGTCGTCGTCGGCGGGCCGCTGCTGAACGTGTTCGGCTGGCGCGGCATCTTCTTGCTGTTCGGCGTGATCAGCCTCGTGTCGTTGATCTTTGCCGCCGTCGTCGTCAAGCCGATTCCGCGGGGCGCTCGGGTACCGATCGACGTGCTGGGGGCACTGCTGCTGGCCGGCGGCACGCTGCTGGTGCTGTGGGCGATCACCCGGCTGCCGATGCTCCTGCGGGCGGGCGATGGGCTGCTGTCAGACCAGACGCTCATGCTGATGCTCGGCGGGGCGGTGGTCTGCTTCGCGCTGTTCGTGCTGTGGGAACGCCGCGCACCCGCCCCCTTCTTGGACCTGCGCCTGTTCCGCCGAGCCAGCTTCACCTTGCCGCTGCTGTCGGCGCCGGCCAACCAGTTCGCGTACATGGGCGGCTTCATGGTGGTGCCCTGGGTGCTGCAGGAGCGGTATGGCTTCTCGGTGGGCATCGCTGCGATGCTCATGGTGCCCCGGCCCGGCGCGTTCGCCGTGGCCTCGCCGCTGGGCGGCACGCTGGTGACCAAGATCGGCGCCCGGATCCCGATGTTCTTCGGCACCTCCGCGATGATCGGCTCGATGATCGCCTTCGCCCTGGGCGCCAAGCCGGTGGGCTGGGGCCTCGCGGCGATCATGGTGGGGCTGGTGCTGTCGGGTGTTTCCGCAGGCGTCGGCTCACCCGCTTACCAGGTGCTGGTCGCCAACTCGGTCGAAGACAAGGACCTCGGCATGGCCAACGGCATGAACCAGACGGTCATGTGGATGGGCATCATCCTGGGGATCCAGTCGATGCTGGCCTTCACCGGTGAGGATCCGTCGCTCGGCCGGCTGCGAGCCACGTTCCTGTTCGGCGCCGCAGTCGCCGCGATCGGTTACGTGGCCCCGCTGTTCGCCACCCGCCGATCCACTCGCTTGGCCTAGCGACCCGCTCATCCGCGCATGTTCGTGCGTCGGGAATTCTCGGGAGTCTTAACCCTAGTTTTCCCGAGTCTTAGCCTCGCAAAAACCGTACGGAAGGCTGAGACTCGGACCTAGATGATTGGTTCCAAGGGGTGGGCGGGGGTCCACCGCTGGTGGGGTGAGGGTGTCCAAGCTCGGGGTGTGTATTCACGCTTCGATGTTGGAGGTTCTCAGCATGGGCCCGGACTTGGACACCCTCGCGACTGCACTGTATGTGCGGATAGACGACTTGTTGGCCGATAATCCGCATTGGGCGCCGCGGCGGCCCGAGGTGGGGTTCGCCCCGAGGCTGTCCGACGCGGAGCTGGTCACCCTGGCGGTGATCTCGGCGCTTTTGGGGTTCGACTCCGAGCGCCGCTTCGTGCGCTTCGCGCAGGAGCATCTGGTGCCGTGGTTCCCCTATGTGCCCAATCACGACGGCTTCAACAAGCGGCTGCGCCGCTGCGGGGACATGATCGGCCGTGTCATCGCGGCGCTGGCCCGTGACTGCCCGGACTGGCACGACGACGTGTGGCTGGCCGATTCCACGCCGGTGCCGTGCGGCGCCAGCCGCCAGACCGCCCAGCGTTCCGGTCTCGCCGAATGGGCGGAGTACGGCTGGTGCGCGGCCCATTCGCGCTGGTTCTGGGGGCTGCGGCTGCACATGATCGCCACCCCCGCAGGGCTGCCGGTCGCGTTCGCGCTCGCCGGCGCCAAAGCCGACGAACGCGACATCTGCGCTGCCATGATCGACCGGGCAGGCCTGACACGGCCCGGCCAGACCCTCATCGTCGACAAGGGCTACCGCAGCAAAGCGTTCGAAGCCGACCTCAACAGCGCCGCGATCACCGTCGTGCGGCCCGCTGCCCGCAACGAGCCCGACCGCCCCCACCAGCGGTTCCTGCGGCCCTTCCGCCAGATCATCGAATCGGTCTATGACACCCTCAAAGGCCAGCTCAGCCTCGAACGCCACAACGGCCGCACCCGCGCCGGCGTCGCCGTGCGCGTCCTGACCCGCATCCTCGCCCTCACCGCCGCCATCTGGCACAACAGAGCCCACCACCCCGAACGATCCCCACGATCACTAACCCCCTACGACCACTAACCCCTTGGAACCAATCATCTAGAGGGCGGCGAGGAAGTCGAGCAGTTCGGCGTTGAGCTCGTCAGCGGCTTCCTGCTGCACCCAGTGGCCGATGCCGTCGAGGATCACCGACTTGTGCAGGTTGGGCATGGTCTCGCCGAACTTGGCGATGGAGCCGGCGCCCCACACGGTCGGGCCGTCGACCTCGCCGCCCACGAACAGGCTCGGCTGGGTGATGGCTGCGCCGTCGAAGGCGGCCATGTCCTCCCAGTCGCGGTCCACGTTGCGGTATCGGTTCAGGCCGCCCGACATGCCGGTGCGGGTGAACTCCGAGGTGTAGTAGGCGAAATCGGCCTCCGACATCCAGTGGGGCCAGGAGCCTGCTTCGGGCCAGATGAAGTTGTCCGACAGCTTGCCGCCGGGGGCGACGCCGAAGCCGCCGCCTGACGAGTCGCCCGATGCCTGCCGGGCCCGTACGCCGTCGCCCGAGGCGGCGTAGTACATGCCCAGCAGCCAGTGGGGAAGGTCGACCTCCATTTCAGCCTCGGCACGGCCAGGCTCCTGGAAGTACTCGATGTAGAACTCCTTGTCGCCGCCCATCATGCGGAAGGCGGCGCTGGGCTTGAAGTCGCTGCGGGCGTTGTACGGCACGCTCACCAAGCCGAGCGCGGTGAAGATGTCGGGCCGCAGCAGGGCTGAGCTCCAAGCGATGGGTGCGCCCCAGTCGTGGCCGACGATCACGGCCGTGTCCTCGCCGAGGGCCCGCACGACCCCCACATTGTCGGCGACGTGGCGAACCATGCGGTAGTCGTCGACCGCAGCGGGCGCCGACGAGCGGCCGTAGCCGCGCACGTCGATCGCCACCGCCCGATATCCAGCCGCTGCCACCGCAGGCAGTTGGTGGCGCCACGAATACCACGACTCCGGGAAGCCATGGACGAACAGCACCATCGGCCCCTCGCCCACCTCCGCCACATGAATCCGCGTACCCAGCGCATCCACGTCGTAGTGCTTCACACCGGACAGGTCAGGGGTGGATGTGCCATTGCTCTCACTCATGGCCGACATTCTGGCCCCCGAATGCGTTGGTCGGCGCGTGGCAATCGAAATTGAGTTGCGTGAGATCGACGCGTTGCGCGAGGTTCAGCAGATGTGCGCTGGTCAATATGCAGTGCTTGCAGAATGCGGGCAATGCTGGCAGAATGCGGGCATGGCTAAGCAGATCACCATCCGGAACGTGCCCGATGACGTTTGCGACGAGCTCGCTGCTAGGGCTGCCGAGCAGCGCCAGTCGATGCAGGAATACCTGCGGGGGGAACTCGAGCACCTCGTTGCGAAGCCGTCGGTGGCGTCGTTGCTGGAGGAGATCCGACGGCGCAAGGAAGCTGCGGGCACTCGGGTCTCGGCCGCCACGATCCTCGCGGCACGCGACGCAGACAGGAAGTGAGCGAAGTGGGCGCAGTCATTGATGCTTCGACTCTGTTGGCTGCGCTCATCGACGACGGCGATGACGGCCGGTGGGCGCTTGAGCAGCTCGCACAGAAACCGATGGCCGCACCTGAGCTGCTGCCCGCCGAGTCGTCGAACATCCTGCGCCGTCTGGAACTCTCGCACGAGATAACACGACTCGAAGCAACGGCATCCCAGCGTGAGCTCACCCGATTCGGCCTCGACCTCTACCCGTTTGGCCCGTTCGCCGATCGCGTCTGGGAGCTTCGCTTCAATTTCACCGCCTACGACGCGTGGTACGTCGCCCTCGCGGAGAGGCTCGACTGGCCCCTCGTCACGCTCGACCGCAAGGCAGCAAGAGCCAGCGGATCGCGCTGCGAATTCCGGGTCCCGCCGTGGCCCGAACCGGCTGCCTGACAGCGGAAGCTGGGAGGCCCCGTTTCCAACCGGCTTGCACGACCCGGGCGCAGCGCGTTCGCGACTTGTCACACCCCAGCGCGAGGCTGGCGACCATGGGCAGGCAACTGACTGAACTCATCGAGGCCGCGCCGTGGCGCGAGGCCGTGACCTATCGGGACACGTGGCCGCACGAGTACGTGCTGAGCGAGAAGGACGACCAGCGGGACCTGCTCGCGGCGGTCTGCGCCCGGTTCCACGCCAGCGAGGGCGTCACGGGGCGCTTCTTCCGCATGTCGAATACGTACCTGTTCGTCGGCGATCACAAGTACTGGCTGATGACCGACTACCGCAAGATCAGCCCGCTCGCCGGCGAAGACAACTACGTCATCAACCGAGCCCGCCTGTACCGCGACCGGCGAGACTTCGTGATCCAGCCCGGCGACACCGGCCGCCACGACGACTACCCGACATCGCCGGCGACGCAGCCCATCGACTGAGAGAGAACGTCGCACTGCACTGCGCTAATGAATACTTGCGCGAAATAGATTCTGCGGCACCGCTCATCGACTGAGAGAGCATCACCGTGGAAGACGATCACTCGCTGCTGGCGCACCTAGTTTCCAAACTGACTCCCCAGGTGGAAGACGCCGCGACCGATGCGCTCGCATACATCCTGAACCAGTCGGAGTTGTGCCGAGCGGCGCTTGGCTCACTCGTGAGCGAGAGCGGATATCAGATGCGGTCCATGCACCGGGCAAGTACCCAGGTGACCGTCTTCGATGGGGGACGGCTAGATCTCGTCGGCTACGACGCCGACGGCGCGATTCGGCTGATCATTGAATCGAAGTTCTGGGCAGCGTTGCTGAGCGGCCAGGCAAGCGGATATGTCAAGCACCTGGCAGCCGACAAAGCCGGCGCGACCTTGTTGTTCGTAGCACCCGAGGTTCGACGTGAGACGCTCTGGGCCAAGATCAGAGGGCAATTCGACGATGCACCAGATCTGAGTCTCGGGTCGGATCGCGCCGTCGGCCCGTTGAAGGTGGCGGATGTCAGCGACTCCCAGCGGACCGATGCCCAATGGCGCGTGGCGCTAACCAGTTGGTACGCGCTGCTCAACCACCTTGAGCCCGTTGATTTGTCGATGACGTCCAACATTCGGCAGCTGAGGAGCCTGGCGAACGCCGAGGATGACAAGGCGATCGCGCCCCTGCACGCAGAGGACTTCAATCCGGCAATACCTCGCCGACACTTGGATTTCTGCCGGATCGTCGATGACGTCGTGGATGCGCACGGTCGACGGCAAGGCTGGATGACGACGGAGGGGCTGAGGGCGACGCCTCAATACGACGGTTATCTGCGGTTCTTCAGGTTCTGCACAAGCGACGGCAGTCTCCGGTCATCAGATCTTGCGCTGTACTTCAGCTGCCACCAGTGGGCGAAGACGAGTACCACTCCACTCTGGCTGCGGGTCTGGCGCAACAGGGACAAGGAAATCGACGCCATTCGCAGTGCAGAACCCGAAGTCGAACACTCCTGGACCCCAGGCGATCACCTATGGATAGCGCTGCGGTTGCTGACCGGTATCGAGTACGCCGATGTTCTCGAAGACGTCGTTGAACAGGTGGAGCGTGTCCGCGACATCATTATTCAGGCTCTTGAGAGTGGCGAGACGAGCTAGCTGGCTGTTGGCGCAGGTGAGGAAGCCGGGAGAGCCGATCAGGCTGCCGGGTCCGTAACTGACCCGGACTAGTCCCGCTGCGGGCTTCATCGTCGTCGGCAAGGATGGCGGGATGAGTTTGTTGTCGTTTGAGATGCCGTCGTTGAAGACGATCGAGCTGGAGCCTGATGGGGAGACGCTTCGGGTTTGGTTGAACCGGCCGGAGTCGCGTAATGCGCACAACCAGCTGATGATCCGTGAGGTGGGGGATCTGTTTCTGGCGTTGAACGGGCAAACACAGTTTCGGGTCGTCGTGCTCGGCGGGCGGGGGAAGTCGTTCTGCGCCGGTGCTGATCGCAAGGAGCAGCCGCCTTCTGCCGCGAACGACCGCGAGGCCCGTTACATCAACCAGCTGGGGCGGCGGGCGGCCCGAGCCATCGAGGATTGCGAAGCGGTCACGATCGCTCGGGTGCACGGGCATGCCATCGGCGGCGGATGCTGCTTTGCTACGAGCTGCGATTTCCGCATCAGCGAGGCCGATGCGATGTGGTACGTGCCCGAGGTGGAGCTGGGTGTGCCGCTGCCATGGGGCGCCACGCCGCGGCTGATCGCCGAGCTCGGCATGTCACGTGCGCGCCAGTTCGTGATGACCAGCGAGCGCATCGACGGGCGGCGGGCCGCCGAGTGGGGATTGGCGCATGAGGTGTGCGAGGGCGATGACGAGCTGGATGCGGCCGTCGACCGCTGGGTTGCACGCTTGCTGGATCTGCCCTCACTGTCGGTGCAGATGGCCAAGCATCAGTTGCGGGGTTACGCCCAGATCACCCGGTTGGGCGACCTCTCCGAGTTCGACGGCGACGCCTCCGCCAGGTCCATCACCAGCGAGGACGCCAAAGCCCGCTTCGGCACGTTCTAGCTGCGGGCGTCGATCTTCCCGTAGGCCTTCTTCATCGCCTGGTAGCCCTCGACGGCGCGGGGGATGCCGCCGTAGATGGTCATCTGCACCATGATCTCTTCGATCTCGGTGCGTGTCAGCCCGTGGTTGAGGCCCGCCGGCACGTGGAACGCCAGCTCGTCGGTGCGGCTCAGCACAGTCAGGATCGCGATGACCACGATGCTGCGGTCTCGCCGAGACAGCTCGTCCCGTGACCAGAGGTCGCCGAACGCCCAGTGATAGGCGATGCGCCCAACCTCACCGAGGTGCTCGACCAGGCGTGACATGTCCTCGGAGGGATCGCTCGCGGCGCGGCCGGCCGTGAGCGTGCTGCGTACCTCGGCCGCGCGGCGCTCCCGCTCATCGTCATCGAGCTCAGCGGCGCCCGAACGCTCAGGCAGCCGATCGACCTCGTCGAGTGTGCGGAACCGTTCGTCGACCACCCGGGATGCCGCCATTGCCATCGGGAAGCCGGCGTAGGCGGCCACCTGGATCAGGACCTCTTCGATCTCAGCGCGCGTCAGGCCGTGGTTCAGGCCGACCTCCGTGTGCAGAGACAGCTCCTCGCTTGAACCGATCGTGGCGAGCACCGTGATCACGATCAGGCTGCGGTCACGGCGCGACAGCTCGGGCCGCGACCACACGTCGCCCATCACCACGTCGAAGGCAAATGTGCCCAGAGCGCCGAGGCGCCGGGTCATCGACCGCTGCGCTCGCTCGGGGTCGACTTCCCCGTTGGTGAATCGCTCGTACACCTCGAATGCCGCCGCCCGTCGTTCGGCGTGCGTGCGTGATCCGGTTGTCGACATCGTCGTCTCCCTGCGCCTGATCGTCTTCGTGCCAGCGCCCGTCATCATCGCCGCGATCGCGCCCGTCGTGCCTGACTTGCGGAAATTCTGCAGCCGGCCCGCTGTTCGAAGTGAGCCGATCGCGCTACTAGAGCTCGCCGGGCTCTTTACCGGGCAGGTACGTCACCGGCAGGTTCGTGAGGCGCCGCACCCGTGACGGCAGGTCGGCGCCGACCAGTCGTGAGGCCCCTGCCGGCAGGGTCGACAGGATGATGCCGTCGAAGCTGGAGCGTGACAGCACCGCCTGGATCGCCCGCAGCGGATCAGGGTCGCCGAGCTCACCGGTCGCGGCGTAGGACGCGGCTGCGATCTTGGCAAGCTGGGCGTCGAGACGCTTCTGCGCCTGCTCCATGCCCAACGTGTCGGGTCCCAGGTAATCCGCAGCAGGCACGTGCTCGGACGGGATCCCCGTCACGGGGTCGGCAGCGAGCATCGAGAGCCGGCGCGCCCGCGCATAGCTCTTCGAATGCGTCATCGGCACCAGCAGGTGGAACTCGCACGGGCCGTGGGAATTCAGCCGGTCGATCTCGGCAACGACCTCGCCGGTGCCCAGCGTCTGGTTGGCCACGATGAGCCAGCGCGTCACCTCCACATCGGGCGCGCCCGGCGTCAGGCCAGGCCGCATCCGGTCGACGCGGAACGCCACCCGCAGCTTGATGCGGTAGAGGGCGATCTCGCCTTCCACGATCATCACGTCGCGCTCTTCGACGTGGGCCACCGACAGATCGCGGATCGTCTTGGTGGCCTCGGCAACTCCTCGACGTGCCGCATCCTCCCAAGAAATCCGGCTTGCCGCGACCAGCGTGATGACTTTCTCGACAGCGTTGCGGTTGCGCTGAGGTGATTCGTTCAAGGTGCCGACCTGTTCGGTGTGGGGCTCGTTCCTGCGAGCGATCCAGTGTGCTCCGGTGGGGCAGACTGTAGGGCACACCACGTTCGTGCGGCACACAGCGCGCCGCCGGGGGAGAATCCAATGAGCAGCGTCTACAACGTGATCGAGCTGATCGGCACCAGCGAGGAGTCGTGGGAGAAGGCGACGCAGAACGCCATCACCGAGGCCTCGAAGACCCTGCGAGATCTGCGGGTAGCCGAGGTTGTCGAGCAGGACGTCGTGATCGAGGGCGGCGCGATCGCAGCCTTCCGTACCAAGGTGCGGCTGTCGTTCAAGCACGAGTCGCCTTGAGCCGCCGCAGCGCTAGCGGGCGGTCATCAGGCACGCCCGGGAACCGAGCCCGCGAAGGCCGCACGCTTCGATGACCGCGCGCGGTCTTGACGGCATCCGTGTCGTCGAGCTGGGACAGATGGTGGCGGCTCCGTGGACGGCCAAGCTGCTCGCCGACCTTGGCGCCGACGTCATCAAGGTCGAGCCGCCGCAGGGCGACGCTGCGCGCCGTCGCGGGCCATTCGCTGCTGACCGTGAGCGTCCTGCTTCCCAGATCGTCCCCGATGCCGGCTCTGAGCTGACGGGTGGACTGTTCGCTGCCATCAACACGAACAAGCGCGGCATCGTGGTGGACCTCGCCCGGCCAGACGGCCGCGCAACATTGCAACAGCTGCTCGCCGACGCAGACCTGTTCATCCACGATCTGGCGCCGGCAACAGCGGCTGCGCACGGCCTCACAGCAGAACCGCTGCGGGCGCAGCATCCGTCGCTGGTCACGATGTCGATCACGCCATTCGGGCAGACCGGTCCGTATGCGGACTGGCGAGCGACCGAGCTGCAGGTCGTTCACGGCGGCGGCTGGGGCTGGCTTACCCCCGGCTGCGTGGCCGATCCCGAGCTGCCCCCGCTGAAGCCCCACGGCCACCAAGCTGCCTTCCAGTCGGGCTTCGCGGCTGCATGCGCATCGCTCGCCGCCGTCGACCGTGCACAGCGCACCGGTCGCGGCGAGCACATCGACTTCGCCCAGATGTCCTACGTCGTCGGCATGCTGGAAGCAGCGTTCATCAGCTGGTCGTACCGGGGCGAGAACCCCAGCCGCCTCGGTGCTCGCATTCTCAACCCGTGGGGGATCTTCCCGACCAGCGACGGGCACATCTTCCTGGTGTGCGTCGAGGCCGATCAGTGGGAGCGGCTGAAGGACTTCATGGGCCGGCCGGAGTGGGCCGACATGGACATCTTCGACACGCTCGAGGGTCGCTTCGAGAACGAAGACCTGCTGCGCATGTGGCTCGGCGAGTGGATCGCTGCGCAGCCGGTGACGGAGCTGTTTCATCGGGGCCAGGCAGAGCGCCTGGCGTTTGCCCCGGTGAACACGGTGGCGCAGATGGCCGCCGACCCGCACCTGGCAGCCCGCGACTTCCTCGTCACCTACGAACAGCCGGGGCTGGGAGACATCACCGTGCCGGGCGCGCCGTCGCGGCTCACGAATTCGTGGTGGTCCATCCGCCGACCGGCACCGTCGCTGGGCGAGCACAGCGGCGCTTCATTTGCCGCAACTGACACAGCGACGGCATCACTGCCAGCACCTTCGCCTGCATCTTCGAACACACCGTCGAGCCGCCCGCTCGACGGCGTCACGGTGGCGGACTTCACCTGGGTCTGGGCGGGTCCCTACTGCACGCTGCACCTGGCGCACCTCGGCGCCACGGTGATCAAGGTGGAATCGTCGGCCCGGCCCGATCTCGGCCGCCGTCTGCCGACGCAGTCGGGCCGTCACACGCCGACGCTCGACACCAACGGCTACTTCAACCAATACGGCCAAGGCAAGCAGAGCATCACCATCGACCTGGGCATTCCCGAAGGGCGTGCACTGGCGAAGCGCTTGGCGCTGTCGTGCGACCTGGTGGTGTCCAACTACGCCACCGGCGTCATGGACGGATGGGGTCTCGGCTACGAGGCCCTGGCCGCAGAGCGTCCCGACGTGATCGTGGGCGCCATCAGCGGCTACGGCCACCATGGGCCGTACCAGTCCTACATGGGCTACGGACCCACCACCGGGCCGCTGTCGGGCCTCGCATCGATGACCGGCTACCCCGGAGCAGACGCAGACGAGCTCGGTGTGTCGCTCGGCGACCCGGCGGCCGGGATTGCCACGGCGTACGCGCTGGTCGCCGCGCTCGTGGCGCGGCGACGCACCGGCGAGGGTCAGTTCATCGACACGTCGATGTGGGAGGCCACCACGGCGTGCACCGTTGAGGGTTGGATGGAATGGGTGATGCGGGGCACGCAGCCGGATCCGATGGGCAACCTCGACCCCCTGTGGTCTCCGCACAACCTGTATCGCTGTGCCGGTAACGATGACTGGATAGCCGTCTGCTGCGTCGACGAAGCCGAGTGGGCTGCGCTGGCGAGGATCACCGGCATCGATCCCGATGATGAGCGATTCGCCACCGCCGCCGACCGCAAGGCCAATGAGGCCGAGCTCGACAAGCTCATCGGCGCGTGGACCCGTGAGCGTGACCAGTGGGACATCACCGAGCTGCTGCAAGCTGCCGGCGTGCCCGCCTTCCCCTCGCTCAGCTCACGCTCACTCGAAGTCAACCCGCACCTCGCCGAGCGCGGGCTGATCGAGCGCCTGGATCACCCGGTCGTGGGCCAGATGAGCCACGTCGGCATCCCGTGGCTCCTCTCCGACGGCACCAATGGCGTGCGCTCGCCCGCTCCCATGCTCGGCCAGCACACGCACGAGGTGCTCACCGGCCTGCTCGGGCTCAACCCCGACGAGATCGCAGCGCTCGAGGCGGCAGGCGCTCTCTGCTGAGCCCTACTCGGGCCAGTCGGTGAGGGTGACCACGTCGAATGTTGCGCCGACGGGGTCGGCGATCGTGGCCATGCGGCCCGGGCCCCAGTCGAAGGGTGGCACGATCACGTTGCCGCCGTTGGCCGTCGCCGCAGCGCAGGCGGCGTCGACGTCGTTCACCCCGAAGCTCACCCGCCAGTGCGGCGGCACACCGGGAGGCGGTGCCACCGACGTGCTCGCCACCGGTTCCCCGTCGAGCGTGAACACTGTCGGAGAGTCGGGCACACCTTCCATCGTCCCCGCTTCCCAGCCGAACAGCTTGCAGTAGAAGGCTTCTGCGGCGTCGTTGTCGTGCGTGGCGACCTCGGCCCAGGTGAATGCACCGGGGGCATTCACGATGCCTGCACCGATCGCGGTAATCGGCGTCCACGTGCAGAACACGGCGCCCGTCGGGTCGGCAGCGATGACCATGCGGCCGGCGGCGGCTGGACCCGGCTCGGGCACGTCGATGGCCGGTCGCATGACCGCTCCGCCGGCCGCCGCCACCTGACCGGCGAACTCGTCGGCATCGTCCACGGTGACGTAAACGTTCCAGCAGGGCGGCACGCCTTCGCTGAGCATCTCGGGGGGCATGTCGAACACTCCGGCGGCCGGGTGCCCGTCCACAACAGCCATGACGTAATTGATCTCGCCGGTGGGGTCGCGCTCGTACTCCCAGCCCATGACCGCGCCGTAGAAGTCGATGGCGCCCTCCACGTCGGTGGTCGCCAAGTCGACCCACGAGGGTGTCCCGGCCCGATGGCTCTCTCGCAATGGCATGTCTTCCGTCTCTCCTCGCTGATGTCGCCGCGTCGTGCTCGTCGGCCGGTTTCGGTCAGTCGGCCTCGGGGGCCGCGAGGGCACGCCGCATCGCAATGGCGGTGAATTCCTGCGCCTCGTGTGCTTGATCCAGGAAGCGGGTCATGCCGAAGAAACCGTGGAACTGGCCCGGGTACTCGATGAGCGTGGTGGGCACTCCGGCATCGGCAAGCTTCTGTGCGTATTCGACGCCCTCGTCGCGCAGCGGATCGTGACCGGCCACGATGACGAAGGCAGGCGCGGCGCCCGAGGGATCGTCCACCGCGAGCGGGGCCGCATAGGGATTGGCTCGCTCGGACGGCGCGCAGTAGTGATCGTCGAACCAGGCCATCGTGTCGCGGGTCAGCAGGTAGCCCTCGGCGTTGGCGATCATCGAATGGGTGTCGCGGTCGAAATCTGTGACCGGGTAGATGAGCACCTGCAGGGCCGGCTGGCCGCAAGCGTCGCCATTCGCTGCGCCGTCGCGGCACATGAGCGCAACGGCGGCGGCGAGATTGCCACCTGCACTGTCGCCGCCGATCGCCACACGAGCCGGGTCGATGCCCAGCTCGCTGGCATTGTCGATCACCCACTGGGTGGCGGCACAGCAGTCATCAGCCGGCGCTGGGAACGGAAACTCGGGTGCGAGCCGGTAGTCCACCGACACCGTCACGACTCCGGCCAGCATCGTGAGCGCCCGGCACGTGCGGTCGTGGGTCTCGATGCTGCCGACCACCCAGCCGCCGCCGTGGAAATACACGAGGCAGCCGAGCACGCCGCTTGCATCGGCAGTGGCCGCGCCGTCGCCGGGCCGGTAGATGCGCACGGCGATCTCATTTCCGTCGGGGCCGGGAATCGTCCGGTCCTCCGTGGAGGCAACCTCGACGAACTCGCCAGCGGGCGGCATTTCCTCGAAGCCCGCTCGGGCACGCTCGAAGCCGACATCTTGGAATGACGGTCGGCCCAGGGCGTTCAACTGGTCGATGACTTGGGATGCTTCTGCTTCAAGTGTCACGGCGCGCAGCATATGAGGCGGGACGGGAGCCTCGCGGGGCCGTTTGGGGCCGCGCTTCCGCCGGTGCCCGACCTCCCGCTGCCGTACGCTGATGCGGGCACGGCCGCGTGCGGAAGCGGCGGCGATGACGGGGGCACGACATGGGTGATCTGCTGATTTCAGGCGGGAGTTTGATCGACGGCACGGGCGCTGAGCCGCGCCGCGCCGACGTGCTCATCTCCGATGGCGTCGTGGCTGAGATTGGCGAGTCGCCCGGCGATCTCGCAGGCCGCAGGGTCGATCGCACCATCGACGCCGAGGGCCACGTCGTGACGCCCGGGTTCATCGACGTGCACACCCACATGGATGCCCAGATCGCTTGGGATCCGATGGGCGAGAGCTCGTGCTTCCACGGTGTGACCACCGCCGTGATGGGCAACTGCGGCTTCACGCTGGCGCCCGCCCGCGCCGATGCCCGCCACCTCGTGGTGCGCAACCTCGAGCGGGCCGAGGACATCTCCGCCGAAGCCATGTCTGCAGGCATCGACTGGACATGGGAGACCTTTCCCGAATACCTCGACTTCGTGGACGCCACGCCCAAGGGCATCAACTACGCCGGCTACCTCGGCCATTCGGCGCTGCGCACGTGGGCCATGGGCGAGGCCGCCTTCGACCGCGGCGCCAACGATGACGAGCTGGCGCTGATGCTGCAGCAGCTGCGCGATTCGCTTTACGCCGGCGCCATCGGCTTCACCACTTCCATCTCGTACAACCATGAGACCGCCGACGACCGCCCGGTGGCCTCGCGCCTGGCGGAATGGTCGGAGATCGATGCGTTGGTCAGTGAGATGGGCGTCATGGGCGCTGGCATCTTCGAGCTGGCCAATCACGGCGATCTGCGCTCACGCGACACCGAACGGAACGACGCCTATGTGGCCAAGATCGTCGAGCTGGGCGCCCGTACCCGGGTGCCGATCACCTACGGCATGCTCGCCCCCTCCAGCGAGGACCACCACTGGAAGCCGGTGATCAAGCTGCTCGACGGCATCAACGCCGCCGGCGGCACTTCGTGGGGGCAGGCGCATTCCCGTTGCCTGGGCACGCTGCTGTCGTTCAAGACCTCGCTGCCGTTCGATGCTCTGCCGCTGTGGCGCGAGCTGCGCGCCGACTCTCGGGGCGAGCAGTGGTCGGCGCTCCGAGACCCCGAGATCCGGGCTCGGCTGGTGGACGAGGCTGAGAATGGCGACTACGGCAGGGCCCTCGGGCCCGAAGCCCGCAAGCCGATCTGGTCGCACATCTACCCGTTGACGCAGCCGCTGCCGCCGTTCCGCACGATGGACGTGATCGCTGCCGAGCGTGGTACGACGCCGATGGAAGCGTTCGTCGATCTTGCGCTCGACAGCGATTTGGAGATGTTCTTCGTCCAGGCCCTCGCCAATCAGGACCAGGATCTGGTGCTGCACTTGTTGAAGCACCCCCGGGCGATCCCGACGTTTTCCGACAGCGGTGCGCACGTCACACAGATCATGGACTCGTCGCTGCAGACGCACCTGCTGGGCCACTGGGTACGCGATCGTCAGGAGTTCACGCTGGAAGACGCCGTGCACCGCATCACGCAGCTGCCCGCGACGGCATGGGGTTTCGACGATCGTGGCGTGCTGGAAGTGGGCAAGGCGGCTGACGTGAATGTGTTCGATCCCGACACGGTGTCACCAGACATGCCTGTGCTGGTGCACGACCTGCCGGCGGGCGCTCCGCGCCTGCGCCAAACGGCCACCGGCTTCGCGGCCACCATTGTGAATGGCGAAGTCATCACCGAGCACGGCAAGGTGACCGGCGCCGTGCCGGGTCAGCTCCTGCGGGGCCCGCTGGCGCGCTGAGCAGTCCTGCTGGGCGTTCTCGCCGATTGGGCGAGCTGGCGACTGGACTTGCCTAGGACTCGGTTGCGTTCAGGTTCTCGCGTTTCTCGGTGACGCCCGGGTTCGGGCGGTTGCCGACGTACGCGCTGCCGTAGTTGGGCTCGCTGGACCACTCGATGCCGTCCAACGCGGTCGCAAGACCGCGACGAGCGTCCTTCCATGCCGCGATCAGGCGGTCCTCGGCGTCGTAGTCGAAGGGATCGCCCAGCCGCTGCTCGAGCGCCCCGCCGCGTTCCGGCGGGTTCTCAACCAGCCAGCGAGTGGCCGCCCGCCACGCATCGACGGGCGCCAGCACGTCGTGGTAGCCGAGATCCCGCACCGTCGGACCGATGTCGAGCACCCGGTGCGTGGTGGACCAGCTGCCCACCAGCGGGCGTGCCGGTGCTGCCAGCTCGTAGGGCAGCGACACCAACTCCCAGCGGTGGCCAAGCTCGTCCGCGATGACCTCGGCGATCTGGGCGATCGACAGCGCTGACGAATCGGCCACGTTGTAGATGCCGCCGAGCGCGGCGGCAGGCGCATCGCACGCCAGCAGCGTGGCGTGCGCGGCGTTGCCGATCCATCCCTGGCTCTTCACCGTCAAGCCCCCGTCGGCCACCACGAGGTGAGGCCGCCGGTCGAGTGCCCTGCGCACCAGCGGCCACTCACGTGGCAACGGCTGGCGTGGTCCGTAGAGCTGGGGATAGCGCAGGTGGATCGCGCTGGGGTGGTGCTCGAAGACGGCCTCTTCAGTGACCCGGATCATCCGCAGCTTGCGGAACTCCTCGCCGTCGCCGACCAGCGGCGCGCCGTACGGCAGCGGCACCGGCATGCCGAGCGGGAACAGGTCGTCGGGGCTGCCGAAGCCCCGGTACACGCCGACACCGCCGATCGACACGAAATGGCCGCAGCGTCCCGCCAGCAGCGGCGCCAGCATCCGCAGCCGCCCGTACATGGCCACGACCAGGTCAAACGACTCGTCGCCGAGCGCTGCGGCGGTGGCCTCGCCGTCGAAGGGGTCGGTGTAGATGCGGCGGACTTCGGGGCCGATCAGGTCGGTCTGGTGCCGTCCGGTGTGCAGGATGGTCACGTCGTAGCCGCGTTCGATCAGCCCGTTGACGACGAGCGGCCCGGTCGGGCCGGTTCCCCCGACCACCAGCGCTGCGCGGTGCGACGTCACCGGATCATTGTGCCGTCTCGTCTGGAACGATTCTGAGCCGCCGGTTCGAGTGTGCTCAAGGCGAGGTAATGCCGCGGCGCGGCGTGTAGCTTCATACGGACCACATTTCGCATTGACACGATGAGACCAGGGGGATGCTGTGGCGACCAAGGCTGGAGAGCGTCTGGACTTCGACGGCGGCGTACAGGTCATCGTCACCAAGGGCGGTGAGGCTGACATCTCCGCGTCGTCTGGCGGCGAGGGACTGAAGGTCGGCAAGCGCTACCAGGACGAGGATTCCGGCATCGAGGTGCTCGTCACCAAGCCGGGCGCAGTGACCTTGCAGTGCAACGGCAAGGACATGGCGCTGCAGGAGCCCAAGAAGACCAAGTCGGCCGATTAGGGGAAACCTGCGCCGGCCACCCGAGGGGGTGGTGGCACCCTGAAACGCATCGAGCACACACTGCGAGGCGGCGCGCTGGACCGCGCCGCGGCGCGTGCACTGGCTGATCTGTGCGCGTCGGTGCGTGAGGCGCGCGAGCCGGCGGTGCTGGTGCTGCGCAACGAGCCCGGCAGCGACTTCTGCTCGGGCATCGGCTTTGACCCACTGGAGCTGCAGCCCGACCCGGCGTCGGCATTGGCCGCGGTTCGGAGCCCGGTGGTCTGCGCCATTTCGGGCGTATGCGCTGGTGCGGGACTCGAGATAGCGCTGGCCTGCGATGTCCGTCTGTGCGATTCGAGCGCTCGATTCGCGATGCGCGATGCGCTGGAGGGGCGGCTGCCGGCCTGGGGCGGCACCCAGCGGCTGCCCCGTGCGGTCGGTGCCTCGCGAGCGAGTTCGATGCTGCTGCTCGGAACCGAATTGGATGCGGCGACTGCGCTGGAGTGGGGGCTGGCACACGCCGTCGAGGATGATCTGGACGAGGCGGTGGATCGCTGGCTGGACGAGCTGGCTGGCGCGGGGCCGCTGGCGCTGGAGTTCGCCAAGGAGGCCGTGCACCGGGGCTCCGAGCTGCCGCTGGCTGACGGCCTGCGACTCGAAGGCGACCTGAATCACCAGCTCGCAGCTACCGAAGACCGCGCCGAGGGTCTCGCCGCCTTCTTCGACAAGCGCCCGCCCGACTTCTCAGGGCGTTAGCCATGAGAAGCATCAGACACAGTTCAGGGCGTTAGCCGTGAGCGATTGGCTGCCGCCGGGCCTGTTCGAATATGGCACCGAGCTGGCAGCTGCCGTCGATCGACGACTGGGCACTGGCGTGGTGGGCGATTCCCAGAGCTGGATCGAGATGCCCCGTCGGGTCGGGACTACCGACGTGCCGAGCCGACCAGTTGCGTGGGGTGATGGCGCGCTGTGCGTCGACCTCGGACCCGACGACGCGGAAACCTGGGAACGTTTCGCCGATGTGCACCGCGGCGAGTCCAATCCAGAAGCCGTCGCGGTTGCGGCCCAGGAGTGGCGCTTGCCGGTGACGCCTTACCGCCGGCTTCCGGTTGCGTCCACCCGCCGGGGTGCGATCTCAGCATCCGGCACGCCGCCGACAGCATCCGGCATCGACCTCGGCGCGTCCGGCGCGGCACGGGCCTCATCCGGCATTGGCAGTGTCAACGTGGTGGACCTGACCTCGATGTGGGCCGGGCCGCTGTGCACTGAGCTGCTGGGCCGCGCGGGCGCAGACGTGCGCAAGGTCAGCTCTGCGGCACGGCCTGACGGCCTGGCGGGCACGGCGATGTACGACGAGCTGAACGCGCACAAGACCGCAGTCGAGCTTGACCCCCGGCACCCGGCAGGCCGCCGGAGCCTCGACGAGCTCTTGGCGACGGCAGACCTTCTGGTTACCTCCCTCTCTCCGCGGGCGCTCGGCAACCTGGACCTGCTGCCCTCGCAACTGTGTGCCCGCCATCCGCGGCTGCGCACCTTGGCGATCACTGCGTTCGAACCGGACTCGCCGGAGCGCGACTGGATTGCCTACGGCACCGGCGTCCACGCCGCCTCGGGCCTCGGTTTGCTGGGCGACGAGCCGCGGACGCCCGCGTTTTCCTACCCCGATCCGCTTGCCGGACTGCTGGCGGCAGGCATCGCGGTGGATCAGCTCGCGGGCGTCGCACCCCAGCACACACGTGTGTCGCTGGCGGGCGCAGTGACGCCGCTGGCGAGCCGGGTTTCCTGCAGCAATGTCGCTCACGCTCCGGCTTCCCTAGCCGAGTCGGGCGGTGATCGGCATGGCTGAGCGCGTGCGACTGGTGTTCGGCCATGACGGCGTGGCCACGATCACGCTGTGTCACCCTCCGCTGAACATCTACGACCTGGACATGCGCGACGGGCTCATCGAGGCGATCACTGCCGTGCGCGACGTGCCCGACGTGCGCTGCGTGGTTCTCGCCGCCGAGGGCAAGCACTTCAGCGCAGGCGCTGACCTTTCCGAGTTCGGCACCGCCGAGTCGATCTTCGATGCACGGCGAATTCGCTGGGACCGCGACCCGTGGTTGCCGCTGGTGAACTTGCCAGTGCCCACCCTGTGCGCGCTGCACGGCTACGCGCTCGGCTCGGGCCTGGAGATGTCGCTGCTGTGCGACTTGCGCATCGCCAGCGAGGACTCGGTGATGGGCCTGCCAGAAGCCAAGCTCGGCATGCTTCCCGCTGCCGGCGGCACCCAGAGCCTCACCGCGGCCATCGGACCTGTGGCTGCCTTGCCGCTGGTGCTCAGCGGCAGAAACATCGACGCAGCCGAGGCTCTCCGGCTCGGCATCGTCGCCGAGGTCGTGCCGCCCGACGATCTCGACAGCCGCACAGCGGAATTGGCGGGTCAGCTCGCCCGGATCGATCAACCGGTGGCCCGGGCGCTGCGCCGCTGTCTGCGAGCCGCGAACGACCTCCCGCTCAGCGACGGCCTGGCCGTCGAGAGGCGCTCGGCCCGGCTCGTCGCCGCCGGTTCGGGCGGCAAATCTCCGTCGCCATAGCTGCGGGAGCGCCTTTCGGGCGGCCTGTCAGCGAGAGACGACGCAGAACTCCGAGCCCTCGGGATCGGCCATGACGGTGGCCCGGAAGCCGAGGTGACCGGCGACCTCCTCTGCGGCCGGAACCAGCACCGATGCGCCGAGCGCCACGAGCCGAGCCACTTCGGTATCCATGTCGCGGGTGAACAGATCGAGGTGTGCACGCAGCTTGGCCGTCTTGGCCTCGGGCACGCGCTGGATGGTCAGGTGGTTCAGCATCCGGCCGCCGTCGGCTTCCGACAGCGTGATGTAGGGACGCCCGTTGCCGACCCGCGTGTTGAAGCCGATGGCGGCCTGCCAGAAGTCGGCGATGCGCTCCGGGTCGGAGCAATCGATCGTCACTCCCACCGCCCGCAATTGCGGTGCGTCGGCCATGTCATCGGTCGTGTCAGATGTCGCTGCGGCCGTCTCGCTCATGGCAGTGAAAATTACTGCACCCGTTCGGTGCCCTCCGCGGCGGGCAACGCGGGATCGCAGACGAAGCGGATAGCGGGTATCTCGACGTCCTCCAGCGACACCGAGCAGCTCACGACCCAGTACGGATCCAGCAGGGGCTGCCCCCAGGCGGCGGCGTCGAACGCGTCGATCCGGGCCGCCAGCCGCTCGACGCGCGACGGCTCGTGGTGCGTCTCGACCTGGACGAGACGGAGTCCCAGCGGTGTGTGCGCCAGGTTCATCGAGCCGACGTGCTGGAGGTCGCCTACCGACAGCGGATCGGGATCGAGGGCACTCAGCTCGAGCATCGGCCCGGCGCCATGCCCTACCGATGCACCGTTATCGGATTCACCGGCCGGGGCGACGGTCAGATCGACGCCGTCGTAGTGGCGGCGCAACGCCACATGGGTCCGCTGCGCAGGAAAGCCGAACTGCGACCGCAAGCCAGCAACGGCGTCGTCGGTGGAGGCGGCTGCGCCGACGCAGAACGTCCGGGCGCGGGCGCCGCTGCGGCACACCACGCGGACGAATGCTGCGCTGAATGCTCCCCATGGGCTCTCAGACACATCCCACGCCAGCAGGGACATAGCGGGCGGCACGATGGGGTGCAGTCCCGGCGGCAGTACTGCTTCACGCGCTGGGCGCCGCAGCTCGGCAACCAGTGACAGGCCCGTCACCCCGCCGAGCCGCACCGACTCTGTGCCGAAGGCAGCGATCTCGGGTGCACCGGCGGCCAGCTCGTCGACCGCTGCCGTTCCCGAGATCATCGGCTCGCTCCAGCGGGCATCGTCGAGTGCGCAGACCCATCAGGTGAACTGACCTCGGGAACGGTGGTCGGTGCCTGCACGCGGGCAGCCCGCTCGTCCGCCGTCTGGAACTGCGGGATGACCTCGGTCGCGAACAGCCGCAGGCTGTCGAGCACCTGCTGCTGGGGGATCATCTCCATGGCGTTGAGCAGGAAGTTGATGCCGGTCACGCCGACGTCCTCCCACTTGCGGATAGTCCGCACGAGATGGTCGGGGTCGCCGATGCCGACGCCTTCGGGCAAGCCCTTGGCCACGCTCGGGTCATCAGCAGGTGTGCTGCCGTTCGGCGTCCCGCGGCTGCGCAGTGCAGCACCGGCATTGCCGAGCGTCTGGTACGCCCGGGTCGGGTACGCCTCGCGGGTGAAGTACAGGTGCGCGTTCGACATGCTGAATGCGCCCACCATCGGCAGGCCCAGCGCCGCCGCCTGGCGGTAGTCCTCGTGGCAGTACAAGAAGTTGAGCGTGTGGACCTGGTCGTTCACGAAGCTGCCGACCGGATCACAGTTCGCCACGCGGCGGTAGTACTCCTTCGTACGGCGTTCCTGCTCGGCGAACGGGGCGGCGCTCACCCCCAGGCACCCCAGCCCTCGCTCGGCAGCGTCCAGCTCGGTGCCCGGCGTAGTCACCGTCACCCACATGGGCGGGTGCGGCTCCTGGAACGGCTTGGGGATGACGTTGCGGGCCGGCATCTCGAAACGGGCGCCCTCCCAGCCGAAGTCATCGTCGGTCCACATCTGCGGGATCACCCGACAGAACTCGTCCCACGTCTTCTTCGTGTCGTCGGGATCGGCGCAGAATCCGCCGAGCTCGGTCCACGTGCTCGACCTGGCTGTGCCCAGCTCCAGGCGGCCATTCGAGATGATGTCGAGCGCGGCCGCCCGCTCGGCAACCCGGATGGGGTTGTTCATCTCGGGCACGCACACCACCGCACCGTGGCCCACCCGGATGCGCTGAGTCTGCGCCGCGACGGCCGTGAGGAACACCTCGGGCGCGGGGCAGTGCGAGTACTCCTCCAAGAAGTGATGCTCCACCGCCCAGACGTGGTCGAACCCCAGCTCGTCGGCCACCCGGCACTGTTCGAGCGCATTGTGGTATGTCAGCCATTCGTTGGCCCGGCTGAACGGCCGCGGCACCGACAGCTCGTAGAAGATCCCAAACTTCATCACGCTGTTCTAGCCCAGCGGGGTCTGCCGCTGTCGGGAGGGCGGCCGATGACCGGGCCGAGCTGAATCAGATGTCGATGCGGTAGAGCTCGGCGGCGTTGAGCGACATGATGCGCTCGACGTCGTCGCGGGGGATTCCCTCGAGTGCTTTGACCAGGTCGTGGTCGTCGCGGGGGTAGAGGCAGGTGGGGTGGGGGAAGTCGGTCTCGAACATGAGTGACTGGGCGCCTACGTACTCAAGCGTGGGCCTAACCGTTGAACGCTCGAACCAGAAGCAACCGTAGAACTGGCGGCGGAAGTAGTCGGAGGGCAGCATCGACAGTTCGGCCAGCTCGTTGGGCGCCGTCTCGTGCATCTGGTGGTCGAGCACTTCGAGGAAGAAGGGCAGCCAGCCCACGCCGCTCTCGACCGAGACGAACTTCACGTCCGGGAAGCGCTCGGGCACGCCGGAGTAGATCATGTTGCCGACAATCCGGGCGTTGCCCATGAACAGGTTCGCCGAGCCGA
Source organism: Candidatus Poriferisodalis sp. (assembly GCF_965219595.1). Classification (NCBI taxonomy): domain Bacteria; kingdom Bacillati; phylum Actinomycetota; class Acidimicrobiia; order Acidimicrobiales; family Candidatus Poriferisodalaceae; genus Candidatus Poriferisodalis; species Candidatus Poriferisodalis sp. The sequence continues at coordinate 459,105 of NZ_OZ244781.1, read as the reverse complement.
CTGCCAGCCTCCGCTCGGGCCCGAACGACGGCCACGGCGCCTTGCCGTAGTAGTCGAGATTCCCCTTCGACGAGCCGATGTGGAAGTTGACCGGCATCGCGAGGTCTGAGCACACCTGCCATACCGGATCCCAGTGCGATGTCGCCATATCGGGCAACCCCGCTTCCTCGGGATTGGAGCAGGTCACGATGCCGCGCAGGCCATTGGCGTGGCAGCGCTCGATCTCGCGCACTGCAGCTTCGAGATCCCACCACGGCAGCAACGCCATGCCGAACACCCGCTGGCCGCTGGCTTCCTGGAACTCGGCGAGGGCGTCGTTGTAGATCTCGACCGAGATGAGCCGCAGGGCGTCGTCGGGCGACTTCAGGAAGTTCTGGTTGCCGAAGCCGGCCACGTTCGGGTACATGATCTGCGCATCGAGGCCGAGCTCGTCGAGCATGGCAACCCGAGCCTCGGCGTCGTAGCTGGCACGGTGCACCATCTCGTTGTCGAAGTCGAAGAACACCGTGCCGGTGACCTTCTGGCCGTCGGGATCGACCACTGACGAGGCGATCGGCAGCCCGATCGGGATGGAGTCATCGAACCACCAGCGGCGCTTGCCGTCGCGTTCGGTCATGCGCGGCACACGGTCGCGGTACTTCGCGGGTGCCCGCGACGTCCACAGGTCGTATGGCTCCGACCAGTGGCTGTCGGTGTCGATGATCTTGAGATCGTCGAGGATCGTGCCGCTCATCGACCTAGAACCTCTGCAGGGATCCTCAGCCGACTGGCGGGACGGTGACCGGGCGCTCGCCGAACTCGGGCCGCTCAGTGCGGGTCTTTTTCAGCTCCCAGAAGCCGTCGATGTCCATCATGGCCACCATGCCGTCCCACAGCTTCAGGGCGTCTTCGCCCTTGGGCGCCCGCGTGATGACCGGGCCGAAGATTCCCACGCGCTCCCCGTCGCTGCGGTTGAGGGCGATGATCGGCGTGCCGACATCGGTGCCCACGAGCGCCAAGCCCTCGTCCATGCGGGTGCGGATCTCGGCATCCCACTTCTCGTCCGTGGCTGCCTTGGCGTGTTCGGGGTCGATGCCCAGCGCCTCAAGCGCTTGCGCGATGTCGAAGTCGCGGTCACCGTCGTGGTGGATGCGGCTGGCAAAGTCCCAGTAGACGCCGAACACGGCTTCGTCGCCCTCGGCGGCCCGGATCGATTCCATCACCCGCAGCTGGCCGTGCGTCACCACGACGGCGTCGTAGTAGGGGCTGTCTGTCGGGGGCTCGTTCTTGAAGAGCAGGCTGATCGGCTGCCACTTCACCTTCAGGTTGCGTTCGGAAGCAACGTCATCGACGACCCACCTGGCCGTCACCCAGCACCAAGGTCAGATGGGGTCTACCCAGAACTCGATCTCGGCGGCTTCGGTTCCCGTGTCAGTTGCCATGCGGGCAATCTACCCGTGCTGCGCGGCCCCCATCAGGGGCGTCTGCGCTCCCCGCTCTTGTTCGCTGCGCTCGCGGGCCGCTCGGGCCCGGGCTGCGCGGCTACATCGACGTGCCGTCGGGGTGCTTGTAGTCGCGGGTGATATGGCCCTCGTCGCACAACGCCTGCCATTCGGCCTCGTCGAGGCCCAGCAGATCGCGGTACACGTACTCGTTGGCGTCGCCGAGGATGCCGATGGGCCGCCACGGCATCTCGGGGCCGTCCCAGCGCCATTGCCGTCCGGGGAAGCTGTGCCAGCCCTGCTCGACGGAGCCGTTCTCGCGGAACCACGCTCGGTCGCCCATCTGCGGGTCGGCTCGCAGCTGCGACTCTCGCAGCACCGGGCCGGCGGGCACACCTGCCTGCTGGCACCGGTGGAACACTTCAGCGGAGGTGCGGGTTGCGGTCCAGGCGCTGATGCGTGTGTCGATGTCGGCATAGTGTTCCAAGCGCCCGCTCAGCGTCGCGAGCCGGTCGTCGTCGGCCAGCGGTGCAGCCGTGTCGGCGAGGTCCTGATCGATCAGCCGGGCCAACGATTGCCAGTCGTCATCTGTCTCGCACGCGATGACCGCCCACTCGTCGTCGTGATCAGGCCGGGCGGGGTCCACAGCGCAGCGATAGCAGCCTTGCGGGGCACGAGCGATCGAGCGGTTGCCGACGGGTTGATGGCGGGTTCGGGAGGCCGCAGCGTCGATGAAGTACTCGCCGATGTGCTGCATGACGTTCTCCGACTGGGAGAACTCGATCAGTTCGCCTCTGCCGGTGCCGCCAGCTCCGTCGATGCCGTCGCGGCGTCGAAGCACTGCGAGCAGGGCGAACGCCGCAGTCGCAGCACTCGCGGGATCCATGTGGAAGACCGAGGTGAGGCTGGTGGGGTCCTCGTCGGCGTACCCGCGCAGCCCGGTCAACCCGCACAGTGACTCGAAATTGGCGCCGAATCCGACCCAGTCGGCATACGGACCTTCGAGTCCCATCGGCGGCATCCGCAGCACGATGGTGCGGGGGTTGACGGCGTGCACCGTCTCCCAGTCGAGACCCAGCTTCGGCAGCACGCCCAGCGAATTGTTCTCAACGATCACGTCGCACTCGCGCAGCAGGCGATGCAGCGTGGCGCGCCCGAGCTCGGTCCGGGGATCGAGGGTGCAGCTGAGCTTGCCGCGAGCATGCGCGCTGAAGAGGTTCTGGCGGTTCCAGGGCCGGCGCCCTGGGTCGTGATCGGGGTAACCAGACAGCGGTCCAAGTTCGGGGTTGATCTCCCGGGGCGGGCGGGGCATCAGTCCCCGGGTGGCCGTCGGGAACACGAACGGATTGTCCACCCTGATGACCTGTGCGCCGAGATCCCCCAGGTACATGGTGCAGGCGGGTCCCGCCCAGACCACTGTCAAGTCCAGGACGCGTATGCCCTCGAGCGGCAGTCGAGCCGGCGGCTTCGCGGTCGCAGCGTCCGCTGTCCGATCGTCGCCGCCGGCGGTTTCGGGGGGCGTCGATTCGGCGATGCCGGCCCGAACGTCGGCATCGTGTTCGCCCAGCAACGGCGCCGGGCGCGGAGCGACACGTTCGGACACCGCAGGATCGGCTTGGGGTGCCGCATGTACCCGAAACGGCGCGTCGAGCTGGGTGACGGTGCCAGCTGCCGCGTGCTCGACCGGCACGAAGAAGCCACGAGCTGCGAAGTGCGGATCGTCGAGCAGATCGAGGGGTGCGTTCAGGGGTGTGACGCCCCACTTGTTGACTTGTGCCGCGGCTGCCACCGTGTCCTGGGTGTGCCCCGCCAGCCACATGAACAGCGAGGTCTCGACGATGTCGGGCAGGTCCGGATCAGCGATCCATGCCGGATTGGCGAAACGCTCGGCCAGCGAGTCGCCGCTGCCTTCATCGCCTCCCAGACCGGCATCGATGAGTGTCTTCACCATGCGCGGCGCCCACGACGGCAACGTGAATACCAACGCCCATCCGTTTGCGGTGGGATAGAAGCCAACCGGAGACGCCCGCTGAGGCTGCCGAGCCTCGCGCCCGACATCCGAACCGGTATATGCCTCATAGAGCAGGTATGAGGCGCGGCGGTCAATCGTGCCTGCTTGGGCTTCGAAGGCTGAGATGTCGATATGCGTGGACCGTCCCATCCGCTGGCTCATCATGAGCGCCGCCAGTGTCGGCACCGCCGCCAGATTGCCGACCTGATAGGTCGTGACGTCGCCGCTCAGCTTGACCGGCTCGCGTTCGTTGATGCCGGTGCCCCACATGGGGCCGCCCATGGCATAGGTGACGATGTCGCTGCCGCGATAGCCGGCCTCGGCATAGGGACCGGTCTGTCCGAACGGTGTGATCGACGTGAGCACGATGCCCGGCCGCAGACTGCACAGGACCTCGTAACCAAGGCCGACGTGGTCCAGATGGCCTGGCGGGAAGGCTTCGATCACGATGTCTGAGCTCGCTGCCAGGGCCCGGACCAACTCGACGTCGCCTGCGTTGGGCGCATCGCAGCCGATGTCGGCGATCACGCTGCGCTTGTTGGTGTTCAGGTGCAGGAAGAGCGGCGACTGCTCCAGGCTGTCAGCACCGTGCGGCGTCGTTGCAGCCTCGCCCCATGGTCCATGACGGCGGGACGGGTCCCCGCTGGGCGGCTCCACCTTGATGACGTCGGCGCCGTGGTCGGCGAAGAGCTTCCCCAGGTACGGACCCGAGATTCCCGATGCGAGCTCCAGCACCCGGATACCGGCCAACAACTGACTCACTGCTGCCCCCTTGCCCGGCTCCAAGGACCGGTCGGACGGGGAAAGTATGGCCGATCGCTTCGAGAGGCTCGCCGGCCTGCCGCCCCCTCAGTTCATTGCAGCCAGGATCGGGGCCAGCGCTTCCAGCAGGCCCCCAACATCGTCGTCACCCTCGAGACCCAGCAGGTTGGTCGTCAGCGCGACGCCGAGATCGAACCCGGGCGCGTACGCCGCGATGGTGCGGAAGCCGGGCACACCGCCGCCATGGGTGTAGATCGTCAGGCCGAGCATCTCGTCGGTCGAGATGCCCAGGCCGTAGCTGTTGGCGGGATCCGGGTGACCTGCTGTCATGAGGGCGACCTGGTCTTCATCGAGGATGTCGGTCGCGAAGAGGCCCCGGATCAGCAGCGCCACGTCACCGATCTGTGCTTCGATGCCGCCGCCGGTCCATCCCGCGGAACGGGCGAAGTCGCTCGGCACGGTGCCGATGTCCACGAAGATGGCGTCGTTGTGAGTGATCTGGTTGTCGGTGGTGAGTCCCAGCAGCGGCCCCATCAGGTAGCCGATCGTGCCGCCGACGTACCCGTTCGCCGTGGGCTCGGGCGGAAACTCGTCGGGCGTGAGGTAGGTGTGCTTGAGGCCGAGCGGTTCGAACACGCGAGCCCGCAGTTCTGCGGCTGCCGTGTTGCCGGTCACCGCTTCGATGAGCAGGCCCGCAGCGAGATAGCCGGTGGTGTTGTAGTGGAATTCGGTGCCCAGCTCAGCCACGGGTCCGTACTGGGAAGCGAACTCCAAGATCTCCTCGGGTGAGATCTGCTCGGCCAACCGGGGCGCTGCGAGTTGGTAGAAGCTGACGTCGAACGCGTACTCGACGAAGCCCGAGGTGTGCCCCAGCAGGTCACGCACGGTGACCGCGGCGGCGTGCTCGTATCCCGGTGCCCAGTCGTCGCCCAGGTACTGCGCAACCGGCGCGTCGAGCTCCACCAGGCCTTCCGCGACGAGCTGCAGCACCACGGCTGCGGTGACCGACTTGGTGACCGAGCCGATACGCACGTGGTGATCGACGGTCATGGGAGCGCCCGTCGCGAGGTCGCTCACACCCCAAGCGAGGGTCATGGGTTCGGCACCGCCTTGCGTCATAGCCAGCACGAGGCCGGGCGCACCAGTGCGCTCCATCCAGTCCCCAATCGCGGCGTCGAGCGGATCGAGCTGCTCGCCGTCGGCGGCCTCGCCATCCGGCTCGTCCTGCTGCGCGGCGGTCGTCGGTGGCGCAGCGGTGGTGACCGGCGGTGCAGCGGTGGTGGCTGGAGGCGGGGCGGTGCTAGTCGGCGCTGCTTCGTCGGCGCGGCTGCAGGCGGCCGCCAGCAGACCGAAGCACAGCAAGGCCGATGCGAGTCGCTTCATGCGCGCAGCGTATGGCCCGAAGCAGGCGATTCTGAGCCAGGATCCCGCATCCGAGCGAGTCATCGGGCGCCCGTCGTGGGCAGACTGTGTCGCCGCTTGCGCCCCTGCGAGTGCGCTGGCAGCGACATTCTGCGAATATCCGCCGTTGACTCTGCGGAGACGGGCCGCGAGGCCTCACGGAATAGGGGATCGACGTGAATCTGGGAATGCTGCTCTTTATGCCGGCGACGATTGCCGGCGAACAGGTCATCCTGATCGACACCTCGAGCGAAGCCGGCGGCGGCACCGCACGCGAGGTCACCTACCAGGAACTCCTCGACAACGTGGCCCGCACGGCCGGGATGCTGACGATGCTCGGCGTCGGGGTCGGCGACCGGGTCGGCGTCTTCGCCACCAACAGCGTGGAGTGTGTCGAGGCCATCTTCGGAGGTGCGTTCGTGGGCGCCACCGTCGTTCCCATGAACTTCCGCGCCGGTGCGGAGGAAACAGCCCACCTGCTGAGCGACAGCGAGATCAGCGTCTTGTTCACCGAGTCTCGCTACAGCGACCTGATCGAGCAGAACAAGCCCGACGACCTTGAGCACGTCCTGGTGCTCGACGATCCGTCGTCGTATGCCGCCGCCCGCGACGAGGCGTTCGAGCTCCCGGTGCCCGAAGACGTCGACCCCGACGGTCTGTGCGCGCTGCTGTACACGAGCGGCACCACGGCCATGCCCAAGGGCGTCAAGCTCACCAACGGCGCCATCACCGGCTACGTCATGGGCACCAACGACGCCGCCACCGGCGAGGACATGGGCCGCATGGCCGTCGCAGCGCCGCTGTACCACATTGCCGGGCTGACTTCGATGCTGAATGCTCTCTACAGCGGGCGAGTGGTGGTACTGCTGCCCCAGTTCGAGGCATCGTCATGGATCGACTGCGTGCAGGCGCACTCGGTGACGCACGCCTTCCTGGTGCCTACCATGCTCGCCCGGGTGCTCGAAGCCCCCAACTTCGGCCACGGGGCATTCAGCGGACTGGAAGCGGTCACGTACGGCGCTGCGCCGATGCCGCCGTCGGTCATACGCAGGGCCATCGACATGTTCCCGCCGAACGTGGCGTTCGCCGGCGCCTACGGCCAGACCGAGACGACATCCACCGTGGCAGTCCTCGACCCCGACGATCACCGCATCGAGGGAACCGATGAGGAAAAGGAGCGCAAGCTGCACCGGCTGTCGTCGGTGGGCCAGGTGCTCGAGGACGTGCAGGTGCGCGTCGTCGATGCTGACAGCGGCGAAGTCGTTGCGCCCGGCGTGATCGGCGAGGTGCAGCTGCAGACATTCCGCGCCATGGACGGTTACTGGGGCAACGAGGAGAAGACCCGCGTCACCATCGACGACGAGGGCTGGGTGCATACGGGCGACCTCGGCTACCTCGACGACGACGACTACCTGTTCCTCCACGGTCGTACCGGCGACATGATCATCAGGGGCGGCGAGAACGTGCTGCCCGATGAGGTCGAGGCCGTCCTGTACGACCATCCCGATGTACTCGATGCTGCCGTGGTGGGCCTCCCCAGCGAGGAATGGGGCGAGCGCGTGGCAGCAGCGGCCGTCGTGCGACCCGGCGGCGCCACATCCGGCGACGATCTGGTTGCGCACGCCCGAGAGCGCCTCGCCCCGTTCAAGCGCCCCGAGTTCGTGCATCTGATGGACGAGTTGCCGCGGACCTCCACTGGCAAGCTGCTGCGCCGCGACCTCATCCCCATGCTCGACGAGCTGGGCATCTAAGGCCGGTCCCGGGGCTCGGCTCGGCGCCGTTGGGCTTGCCGGGATCGCAATCGCGGCCGTGACCACCATCCCGGCGCTGGGGTATCGGGACGATCATCTGCATCTGCTGGCGTGTGCCGCTGTACGCCGATCAGTTGATGTCCAGGCTGCGGCGTCGGTGAGGGAGCTGCTGGACATCGTCGGGCACGCGGCGCGCAGCAATGTTTCGCAGACGATGCCGCAACGCCGCAAGCACAGCGCCGCACGCGACAGTGGCAATTCGCGCCGGTGGCTCCGGGTTTGGGGTTACGACGACGCGTTGCTCGCCGAGCGCCGCCACCCGACCGCCGCTGAGCTCGACGCTGTCACGCACGATGTTCCGACCGTGCTGCACCATCTCACCGGTCATGTGGCGGTGGTGAACACGGCCGCGGGCCGCGCCTTGGGCCTGACATCAGGCAACGTGCTTGTCGAGCGTCAGGACCTGCTGGCGGCGGTGCCCCGCGCCGATCGCAGCGCAACGGTGGCGGAGGTCACCGAGGTTCTGGCCGACCTTGGTGCAGCGGGCATCACCGCATGCACGGATGCGACCCACACCAACGATCTCGAGGCGCTGGAGCTGCTCGCGGACGCAGCCGCGGCCGTGCCGTCGGTGTCGGTCACGGCGATGGTGGGTGCCGACCGACTCGACTCGTTGGGAGATCTTGACTTTGGCGAGACGGTTCTGTCGTCTGGCGGCGTGGCCGGTGCTGGCGCGGTGCGAGTCGGACACGCCAAGGTCATGCCGCCTCACGATGACGACAGCGCGATCGCCGACCTGGTGGCGACGGCGCGCTCTCATCGATTCCCGGTCGCAATCCACGTCATGGACATTGACACGCTGCAAGCGACCCTCGACGCGCTGGAAGCGCACCCGCCAATGCCGGCCGGCATGGCGACGAGCGACGCGCGCCGCACAGTGCCCGACCGCATAGAACCCGACCGCATCGAACATTGCGCGCTCGCACTGCCCGAACAGCTCGACCGCATCGCCCGGCTCGGCGTCGCGGTCGTGACCCAGCCCAGCTTCGTGACCCGGCGGGCGCAGAAGTACCGAGAACAGCTCACTCCGACGGAGCAGGCGTGGCTCTGGCCGCTGGCGAGCCTGCTGCGTCGCGGCATCCGCGTCACGCTGTCTTCCGACGCTCCGACGGTTCCCCCCGATCCCGCCGAGTGGATAGCAGCGGCCACCGATCGGGATCTCGCGCCCAACGAACGAATTGACGCTCAGACCGCTCGCCGGCTCTGTCTCGCCGAGCGGTGAGTAACCTGCCGCTTCGCTGTTGCGAGCAGGGGGAGGACCGATGGCCGGGCCGATGGAGGGCATCCGCGTCGTCGAGTTGGGCGTGTGGATCGCCGGACCCGCCTGTGGCGCGATCCTGGCCGACTGGGGTGCAGACGTCCTCAAGGTGGAGACGCCGGACGGCGACCCGTTCCGTTCGCTGGACTGGCTGTATCAGGGCGACGGCAACCCGCCGTTCGATCTCGACAACCGCGGCAAGCGCAGCATCGCTCTCGACTTGCGGCAGCCGGACGGGCTCGCCGCCCTGCACTCCCTGCTGGCTGACGCCGATGTCTTCCTGTCCAACATCCGGCCCGGCGGGCTCGAACGCATGGGTCTCGACTACCCGTCGCTCGCGCAGCGTTACCCGCGCCTGATCTACGCCAGCGTCACGGGACTCTCGCTGCGAGGCGACGAACGGGATCGCCAGACCTATGACGTGGGTGCCTTCTGGTCGCGGGCAGGCATCGTCCGGTCGTTGACCCCCGAAGACGCCGACCTGCCGTACCAGCGCGGTGGCATGGGCGACCACATGACCGGTCTGGCGGCAGCGGCCGGGGTCGCGGCTGCCCTGTTCCACCGCACCAGTACGGGCAAGGGTCAGCTCGTGGAGTCGTCGCTGTTGCGCCTGGGCACCTACCTGCTGGGCTGGGACCACAACGTCACTGCCATGACGGGCACCGATACCGAGGCCTGGGGCCGCGACAGCCCGCCCAACCCGCTCATCAACTGCTACCGCTGTGGCGACGGCGAATGGCTCTGGATGCTGGGTCTCGAGGGCGATCGACATTGGCCGTATGTCGTGAGCGCGCTGGAACGGCCGGAGTGGGAGGACGATCCCCGTTTCGCCGGCATCGTGCTCCGCCTCGAGAACACGGCTGCCCTCACCGCGGAGATGGACGCCGTCATGGCGACGCGCACGCGCGCCGAGTGGGGCGAGATCTTCGATGCAAACAACGTCTGGTGGGCCCCCGTGCAGTCCACCTTGGAGATGCGGTCCGACCCTCAGGCCCACGCTGCGGGCTGCTGGGTAAAGGTGCCGACGCATGATGGCCGTACGACTGAGATGGTCGCGACGCCGGTGGATTTCTCCGAGAGTGCGTGGGCTCCCGGCGGTCCGCCGCCCGAGCTCGGCCAGCACACCGAGCTGATCCTGCTCGAACACGGCTACGACTGGGATGACATCGAGCAGCTGAAGCAGGCGGGCGTGATCCCCTGACACCGGCCACGTGAACATCGCGCGTCGAACCTGCTGCTGGGCGTGAGATAACTTCGATCCGCCGCGTCGCCGTGCGCCCAGAGCTCATCAGGCTGGGGCTCGACAACCCGGGTGTGCGAGATGGGGCGGCGGGGAGGGAGAGCGGATGATCGAGCCGGTCAGCGCTCGTGTGTTGACGCCTGAATGGGCGCCGACGGTGATCCCCGCGCCGTATGACTCGCTCACCCCCGACGAGCACGCCCAGCACCTCGCCGACAATCCCGACTCCTTTGCCCATGTGGCAGGACTGCCGCCGGAGAGCTTCGGCCATCCCAGCGAGCACCTGCAGCACGCCACGCGCAGCACGCAGGCACTCGAACGACTCATCGGCCTGGGCGTATTCGGTGCCACGCGGGAGCCGAGCCTGTACGTGCAATGCGTGGAGGCCGACGGCCACGCGCAGCACGCATTGCTGGGCGGCGTGCGCCTCGCATCCCATGAACTGCGCCCGCACGAGGACACCCAGCCGGGCCGGGTGCACGGCCTGGCCGTGCACTTCACCGAGGTCGGCCGCATGTCGAGCCCCGTGGTTGTCACCGCGCCGCGACTGACGATGGTCTCCGACGTCATCGAAGCCACCCTTGCCGCAGCCGCGGCGTCCACACCGCTGGAGCCGCTGCTCGACACCAAGACCGCCGACGGTGCGCGGGTCACGCTGTGGCCGGCCGTTGTCGGGGGTGGCGAGGGTGCCAGCGTCGGCCTCGACGGCCCGCTGTACATCGTGGACGGGCACCATCGCGTCGCGGCTGCCAGGCAGGCCGGCTTCTCGCACGTGCTCGTGGCGTGCGCACCCACCGACGAGCTGCACCTCGGCAGCTTCGACCGCGAACTGAGCGAACTCGACATGATGCCCCGGCGCGTCATGGACTTGATGAGAGCTCGGTGCGATGTCGAAGAGGTGTCCGACGCGGTCGCAGCGCGCCCGGGGGCGCCGGGATGGGTCGGCGTGGGCGTGGCAGGCCACTGGTTCCGCGCACGTCTGCGCCACGCCGGACCCGCCGACGACACGTCTCCCGTCCAGAACCCGGCGACCCGGCTGGATGCCGCATTCGTTCACGAGTTCATACTCGGCGACATCTTCGGCGTGGAGAGTGCTTCGGATCCGCGGCTCACCTACCGGCCTACGACCGTGGAAGCCGCCCCAGCGCCGATCACGATCCTGTTGGCGCCGGTGCCGCTCGATTCGGTGTTCGAAGTTGCCGACTTCGGCGGTGTGATGCCGCCGAAGACGACCTACTTCCTGCCAAAGGCTCGCTCCGGGTTGCTGCTGGTTCGCTGCTGATCCGGTGCAGATGCTGTTTCGCTCGTGCTGATCGCGTTCACTGGGGGTGCTCGCAGCGGGAAGTCCACTGCCGCGCTGAGCGCCGCGACGTCGGCCGGGGCGCCGGTGACGTTCATCGCCACGGCCGAAGCCGGTGACGATGAGATGACTGAACGCATCAAGAGGCATCGGGCCGATCGGCCTGCCGCATGGACCACGGTCGAGGCCCCGATCCACCTGGCGCACGCCGTGGAGCAGGTAGATGCCGAGACGACCATCGTCATCGATTGCCTGTCGATGTGGGTCTCGAACCGGATGCTGGCTGAGGGCACCGACTCCGCCCGCGCGATCGTCGCAGAGGCCGCCGACTTGGGCGAGCGCCTTCGACAGCGCAGCGGCACGGCCATCGTGGTCACCAACGAGGTCGGCTCGGGCGTCGTTCCGGCCACGCCGCTGGGAAGGGCATACAGGGATGTGCTCGGGTCGGTGAACCAAGCCATCTTCGCGGCGGCCGAACGGGCGTATCTGGTGGTGGCCGGCCGCCTGCTGGAACTGCAGGACCCCAGCGATGGCGCCTGAGACCGTGCCTCATTCACGTGCTCGCTCAGGCGACGGCAGCGCGCTGGGACGGATGCTCGACGATTTGCCAGGTCCCGACGAGGCTGCGCAGCGGGCGGTGGCTGAACGGGCGTCGCAGGTGCTGCGTCCCGCTGGTGCGTTCGAACGGCTCGATCGGGTCGCCGCGTGGCTCGCCGGCTGGCAGCACACGCCTGAGCCCACCGTCGGGCAGCCGGCCGTGCTTGTCTTTGCAGCTGACCACGGGGTCGCCGCCGAGGGTGTGAGTGCGTACCCGCCAGAGGTCACTGCTGCGATGGTGTCTGCGGTTGACAGCGGTGTCGCCACCGTGACGGCTGTCGCCCGTCAGGTGGGTGCGGTCGTGCGATGCGCCGACGTTGGCGTCGGCAAGCCGACGGGCAACATCCGCACGCACGATGCGATGAGCGCCGACGAGTTCGACGCAGCCGTCGAGGCGGGCGTTCTCGCCGTTGACCGTGCCGTCACCGACGACCAGACCGACCTGCTGCTGCTGGGAGAACTGGGAATCGGCAACACCACAGCCGCGGCTGCCGTCTGCGGGCTGCTCTTCGCCGACGACGCGATGTCGCCGGCCGAGACCGCAGCACGATGGACGGGGCCAGGCACCGGTGTTCAGGCAGGAGCGCTCGATCACAAGCGGGCTGTGGTGCGCGATGTGCTGGAACGGGTGGGCAGCGTTGCCCCGCTGGAGGCGCTGCGCCGAGCAGGCGGGCGTGAGCTAGCAGCTATCGCCGGGGCGCTGGCGGCGGCGCGGCACCGCTCGATTCCGGTCATCCTCGACGGCTTCATCGGAACGGCCGCCGCGGCACCGTTGGCACTGGCTGCGCCGGGCAGCCTCGACCACTGCATCGCCGGGCATTGCTCGGCTGAGCCAGGCCATGGAGCGCTCCTAGACAAGCTCGGGCTGGAGCCGCTCGTGCGTTTGGATCTGCGGCTGGGAGAGGGCACGGGTGCGCTCGTCGCCGTGCCGATCGTGCAGGTCGCCGCAGCGGCAGTCACCGACGTCGCCACCTTCGCCGAGTGGGGCCTGGCGTGAGCTTGCGAAACGTAGGGGATCCAGCGTGAGCTTGCGTTATGCGTGGGCCTTCCTGACCCGGCTTCCCGGCGGAGCGCACCCGCCGACCGAACGCGACCTGGGGCGCAGCGTCCCCTGGTTCCCGCTCGTCGGAGCAGTTGTGGGCGCCTTGAGCGGAGCGGTGTTCTGGGCCGTGTGGCAGCCGCTGGGCGCTCCGCTCGCGGCGATTCTGGCCGTCGCCACTGGTGCCGTCATCACCGGCGCCTTCCACGAGGACGGCCTGGCCGACACGGCAGACGCCCTCGGCGGTACGACGCCCGAGGAACGCCGCGAGATCATGAAGGACTCCCGCCTCGGGACGTTCGGAACGCTGGCGCTGGTGCTGGCAACGCTGGTGCAGGTCTTCGCTGTCATGCCACTGGCCGCACGAGATGCGATCATCGCCATGGTCCTTGCGCACGGGGTCGGCCGTGTGCTCGCGGTTGCGGCGATGTCCTTGGCGCCGGCAGCCGCCGGCTCGGGTTTGGGTCATTCCTACACCGCTCATCTGCGGGGACTGCCGTGCGCGCTCTCCCTGCTGGTCAGCTACGGCGCTGCGTTCGCACTCGGGCCAGTGGGTGTGTTCGCCGTCGGCGCAGCCACAGGCGGAGCATTGGTCGTCGGTCTGGTTGCCTACCGTCGATTCGGCGGCATGACCGGCGACGTTCTGGGCGCCATCGCCCAAGTCAGCCAGATGGCCGCGCTGGTGGCGGTGTCGCGGCTGCTCGACGACTTCAGCTGGTTCTGGATCTAGAGTCCTCACCGAACAGCCCGCCCTCCGGTCCGAATGAGCAGCCTGCAGATGCGCAAACCGACCGAACCATCATCAGAGGACAGAACGAATAGCGACGGATTTGCTGCGATGGCCATCTTGGCCATGACCATCGTGTTCATCGTTGCGATCATCGTGTTCGCGATTGCCTAGCGCTGCGTCGAAATGCGGCGCGAGGTGGCAAGCTGTGGCACAGATTGCTGCCCATGGCGGGTGCCTGAACCCCCGGCAGCCGGTCGACGGCTGTGCTTGAATGACCCACTTGGCAGGCGGCGGTCGCATCGGCCCGCCATCGGGTCTGCCGTGTCCCTAGGGAGGGGAACTACATGACGACCAGTGAACGTGCTGTGACGCGCCATTCGAGGCGGCGAGCGTGGCGGACGGTGGCGGCACTGCTCGCTGTCTTCGCACTGATTGCTGCCGCATGCGGCGGCGACGACGGTGAAGACGATGGAGCGAGTGCAACCGAACCCGCGCCCACAACCACCGAGGCGGCAGCCCCCGAGACCACGCAAGCGCCTGTCGACGAGGCGCCGAGCGGCGAGCCCATCAAGGTCATGACGGTCACGACCCTGAACGCTGCGGGCCCGACGTATCACAACATCGCGAACACGGCGATGGCCTACGCCGACTACATCAACGCCCGAGGCGGCATCGGCGGCCGGCCGCTGGAGGTCACGGTCTGCGACGAGATGTTCGACCCCGCTGTTGCCGCGGCGTGTGCCCGCGAGGCGGTCGAGGAGAACATGGTGTCGGTCGTCGGCTCGTTCACGTTCTTCGCGGAGAGCATCGTGCCGGTGATCGCCGAATCCGACATCACCTGGTTCGGCCCGTGCTGCCCGATCACGCCGTCTGAGCTGACGAGCCCGCACTCGTTCCCCATCGGCAACCAGCCGATGTACGCCGTCGGCATCATCAAACGAGCCATCGACGACGGGTGCCAGGCGATCAACGCCGTGATCATCGACGGCGCCCAGATCTTCCTCCCGCCGATGGAGAACGCGATCGCGGCGCTCGGCCAGAGCTTCGGCGACATCATCATCCTGCCGCCGACAGCGCAGGACTACTCCTCAGAGGTCGCGCAGGCGACGACCGACGCCGACTGCGTGATCGGCATCGTCTCTGAGACGCCGTACATCACCTGGAACACGGCGTGGACCCAGTCGGGCACCGACGCTCGCCAGTACGGCCCGCAGGGCAACCTGAACGAGATCTCCGCCGCAGGCAACGAGGAGTCCACCGACGGCGACATCATCGGCGGCATGTACCCCGACATCTCGACTGCGCCGTGGGACGAGTACCGGCTGGCCCTCGAAGAAGGCGGCTGGGACACCACCGAGCACGACTACAACAGCCTGGGCGGCATGGGCACGTGGGCGGCGTTCGCAGCCTTTACGCAGATCGCCGAGACCATCGACGGCGAGATCAACGCGACCTCATTCTTCGAGGCTGCGTCGGCCACCAACCACCTCGATCTCGGCGGCATGGTCCCGGTGCTGGACTTCACCCAGGAGTGGACCGATGGCCTGCCGGGCTACCAGCGCCTGTTCAACCGCAGCGTGGTGTTCAGCAAGCTGGAGAACGGCAAGGTGGTGCCGCTGACCACCGAGTTCGAAGACGTCGGCGACCTGGCCACCGGCAACGCCGGCTGACCGTCATCTGAGTACTGGCGCCCGTGCCGGGGTGGCCCGAGTGAGCGATCACCAGCCACCCCGGCGCAGGCGCGAACCGGCCTAGCGCCGCTGCGACGGGAGAACCATTGGACGAAGTCATCCGCTTCGCTCTGCTGGGTTTCGGGGTCGGTGCCTTGTACGCGCTGGCCTCCCAAGGCTTGATCGTTGTCTACCGCGGCACCGGCGTCCTGAACTTCTCCCTTGGCGCAACCGCAATAGCGGGTGTGTTCCTGCAGTGGGAACTGCAGAACCGGGCCAACTGGCCGTTCCTGCTCTCGGCGCTGACGGGCGTCGCGCTGTCAGCGCTGCTCGGCGCCCTGACGCACTGGGTGATCATGCGGCCGCTGCGACGCGCCAGCACGCTGATCCGCGTCATCGCGACTCTCGGCGTGCTCATCTTGATCCAGGCCGGCGTGGTCATCCGGTACGGCTCCAACGCACGCCAGGTGGCCAGTTGGCTGCCCACCAACCGGGTGACGCTGTGGGGCGAGGTTGCGATCACCGTCGACCGGCTGATTCTGTTCGGAGTGGCATGCGTGTTCGCCGTGCTGCTGTGGTCGATGTACCGACGGAGCCACTTCGGCCTCGCCACCGAGGCAGTATCCGAGAGCGAGCGAGCCGCCTCGGCCATCGGGTTGTCGCCGAATGCGATCGCCATCAAGAACTGGGCGCTGGGCTCGGCCATCGCTGCCATTGCGGGCATCTTGGTGGTGCCCATCATCACGTTGCAGGTCACAGCCATGACATCGCTGGTGCTCGCGGCCTTGGCCGCGGCGCTGGTCGGGGACTTCCGGTCGTTCCCCATCGCTACCGCCGCCGGCCTGGCGTTGGGCATCGGTCAGACACTCGTGGGCCGCTACGTAGATCAGCAAGGATTGGGGCAGTCGCTGCCCTTCCTGGTGATTGTGGCTGTGTTGGTGTTCAAGGGCCGGTCGCTGCCGCTCCGGGACTACTTCTTGCGCGAGCTGCCGATGATCGGCAACGGACGCATGTCGTGGGACTGGACGATCTTCGGCATCGGCACGGTGGCGTTCCTGATGCTCACCAAGCAGGCCAAGTGGATCGACGCCCTGACCGTCACCATGGGCGTTTCGATTGTGCTGCTGTCGATCGTGCTGCTGACCGGCTACGCGGGCCAGCTATCGCTGGCGCAGTACACCATCGCGGGATTCGGCGCGTACGTGTCAGGACGCCTCGTTGCGGTGTTCGACATCCCGTTCCTGTTGGCGCTGGTCGCCGGCGTGCTGGCCGCCGTGCCGCTGGGATTCATCTTCGCCTTGCCGGCTGCACGAACCCGCGGGATCAATCTGGCAATTGTCACGTTGGGACTCGGCACCACCATCGAGCTGATGCTGTTCCGCAACCGCGAATACACCGGCGGCGTGCAAGGCACGCAGGTCGGCAGCCCTGAGCTGTTCGGCCTCGACATCGGCTCCATTCGCTACCCGGAGCGATACGGCCTCTTCGTGCTGGCGATGGCGCTGCTGGCGGTGTGGGTGGTGTCGAACGTGCGTCGTGGGCGCAGCGGGCGGCGGTTGCTCGCCATTCGGACCAACGAGCGGGCCGCTACGGCGCTCGGCATCGACGTGCCCAAGGCGAAGCTGTTCGCCTTCTCGCTGAGCTCGGCTATCGCGGCGCTGGGCGGGATAGTGCTGGCATTCCGGCTGACCTCGGTCAGCTACACGTCGTTCACCAACCTCACCTCGATCCTGTTTGTGGGCCTCGCAATCGTGGGCGGCGTCGGTCACCTGCTCGGTGCGTTCGTGGGCGCCACCATGGCGACCGCAGCCTTCAGCCAGGAAGTGCTCGAATCGACGTGGGATGGGGTGGGCCGCTGGACCCAGCTCATCAGCGGCATCGCCATCTTGCTCATGGTCCTCGGGTACAAGGACGGTGTCGCCGCCGAGTGGGTGAAGATCTTCCGGCTGGTGAAGCGAGCCCGCAAGTGGGGCCGCTCATACTTCATCGAGCTGGAAGACGTTTCCGATCCGAACGCCGCCGACTCGAATTCCTCAGGGAGCGAACAGTCGAAGGTCCCGGCTCGCGTGCTGAGCATCGAGAACATGACCGTGCGCTACGGGGCCGTCGTCGCGGTCAACGATGTCAGCTTCAACCTCACTCCGGGCACCATCACAGGGCTGATCGGCCCGAACGGCGCCGGCAAGACATCGCTGATTGACGCCGTGTGCGGCTTCGCACCCGCGGAGGGTCGAGTGGTGCTCGACGGCGAGGACATCTCGCGCGTGTCGCCCTCCAAACGTGCGCGCAACGGCATTGCTCGTTCGTTCCAGACGCTCGAGCTGTTCGAAGACGCGACGGTGTTCGAGAACATCAGCGTTGCCGCGGACCCTCAAGACATGCGGTCGTACCTGCGCGATCTGGTAGCGCCGAGGAGCCCCCCGTTCCCGCCTGAGGTCGTGCGGGCGATCATCGAGTTCCAGCTCGACGGCGACCTGCACCGCGACGTGAAGGATCTCTCCTACGGAAAGCACCGGCTGCTGGCGATTGCCCGGGCGGTTGCGATGCACCCGAGCGTGCTGTTGCTCGACGAGCCAGCCGCTGGTCTCAGCACCGCCGAAAGCGAAGAGCTGGCCGAGGTGGTCCGCCGCCTGGCCCAGGACTGGGGCATGGCAGTGCTGGTGGTCGAGCACGATATGAACTTTGTCAACGAGGTGTGCGACGACGTGGTGGTGCTGGACTTCGGCAACAAGATCGCAGTCGGGAGCCCTGAGGAAATCCGTCTTGACCCAGCCGTTGTGGCCGCATATCTGGGGTCCGAGGCCGACGAGCACGACAGCAAACCCGAGCCCCGCACGACGCAAGTTGCGGGAGGTGGCGCATGAGGCCGCTGCTGCAAACGCGAAGTCTCAAGTGCGGGTACCTCAACCGGGCCGTCGTCCAAGGTGTGAACCTGAAGGTCCACCAGGGCGAGGTGGTCTGCCTGCTCGGGCCCAATGGCGCCGGAAAGACCACCACGCTGCTGACCATCGCCGGTGAGCTGACGCCCGTCGACGGAATCGTGATGTTCGGCAACACGCCGACCTTCACGCCCATGTACCAGCGCATCCGGCGAGGGGGAATCGGGCTGGTGACCGAGGAGCGCCTGGTGTTCACCAAGCTGTCGGCTCGGGACAATCTGCGAGTGGGCGGCGGTTCGGTGGAAGCAGCGCTGGAACTGTTCCCCGAGCTCGAGCCTCGGCTGGGGGTGCGCGGCGGCATGCTCTCGGGCGGCGAGCAGCAGATGCTTGCGCTGGCACGAGCGCTCAGCCGTCAACCGTCGATTCTGCTGGCCGACGAGCTGTCGCTCGGGCTGGCGCCGATCATCGTCGATCGGCTGCTGGGAGCGGTCCGCAAGGTGGCCGACACCACGGGCACCGGCGCCTTGATCGTCGAGCAGCACGCCCGCAAGGCGCTGGCGGTGTCAGATCGGATGTACCTGATGGCCCGCGGCCAGATCCTGCTGGAACTGCCGGCTGTCGAAGCCCTCAACCGTCTCGACGAAATCGAAGAGACGTACCTGACCGGCACGTCTGAGACCGAGGAAGACCACATCGAGCGTTTGCGGCGCAAGAACAAGAGGAAGGCTTGGAGGCGCCTGCGGGTGCGCGAGCGCGAGCTGACACGGCTGTCCGGCAAGCTCGCCTCGACCCGCACCGCCGCCGAAGACGACTTCTATTTCGAACGCGAACGACGACGACGACACGCGGCGATGGTCCGCCGAAAGAGGTAATCACCATGGGGTATCGCACAGCTGAGCTGCCCGATGTCGATCTCGACGAGTTTGCGAAGATTCCGTTCTTCGAACGGATGAAGTTGCTGCAGTTGCACTGGGTCGAGCACGGCTTCGGGACGCCCAAGCAGACCGGCACGTTCTACGCGTGGAAGATCTTCCTGTACGCGCTGTTCGGGCTGATCGTGGCCGGAGCGTTCACTGCCGGACTCGAGTTCAACGACATCGGCGGCTGGTGGGACGAGCCGATCCTCTACCAGAAGCTGATGATCTGGACGATCCTGCTCGAGATCACGGGTCTGGCGGCCACCTGCGGCCCGCTGGCGTTCCACTTCGACCCGCCCATCGGGGGAATCCTCTACTGGTGGCAGAACGACACCCTGCGTGTGCCGCCGTACCCCAACCATGTGCCGTTCACCAAGGGCAATCGCCGCACGCCCTGGGACACCGGGCTGTACAAGCTGATCCTGGCCAGCCTGATCCTGCTGCTGGTGCTGTCGCCGGAGCAGGTGGACGGGCTGCCCGACGGCCGCACCGGCATCCTGCCGCAGTGGGCGACGCTGATCTACTGCGGCTTGATCTTGCTGATGGCCATGCGCGACAAGATCATCTTCCTGTCGTCACGGGCCGAGCAGTACGTGCCCACGCTGCTGTGCTTCTCGCTGTTCAGCAACTTCGTCGACATGATCATCGCCGCCAAGGTCTTCATCGTCATCATCTGGATGGGCGCCGGCTTCTCGAAGCTGCAGCACGGGTTCTCTTCGACGGTGTCGATCATGGTGCAGAACACGCCGTGGGTGGTGTGGGACCGCTTCCGCAAGGCGACAGTCAAGGACTATCCCCGCGACATCCGGCCGGCTCGAACGACGCACCTGCTGGCCCATATCGGCGGCACCACCTGCGAGCTCATCATGCCGTTGGTGCTGCTGTTCTCTCCGTGGGGATGGGCGACGTGGATTGCCATCGTGTCCATCTGGATGCTGCACACGTTCATCATCTCGACGTTCCCGCTGGCGGTTCCGCTCGAGTGGAACGTGTTCTTCATCTTCTGCTCAGCGTTCCTGTTCTCGAACTTCCACGCCGGAAACGGCTACGCGGTGTGGGACATGGAGCCGGTGCTGCTGGTCGTGGTGCTGGTTGCGGCGCTGTCGCCCATCGTGCTCGGAGCCTTCCGCCCGCAGTACGTGAGCTTCTTGGTGGGCATGAAGCAGTACGCCGGCAACTGGGCGGCGGCGACGTTCTCGCTTCGCAACAAAGAGATGGAAGACCGGATCAACGACAAGATCGTGAAGTCCGCCGACAACCAGATCGACCAGCTCGAGCCGCTGTTCGGCCCTGAGATCTCGGAGATCTTCATTCAGAAGGCGGTGGCGTTCCGCATGATGCACCCGATGGGCCGCATGCACATCTCGGGCCTGATGTGCCACGTCGACGATCTCGACAAGCGCATTCAGCGCGAAGGCGAGTTCTTGAGCAACGTGCTGACGGGGTGGAACTTCGGCGACGGGCACTGCCTCGACGAGCGGCTGATCGCGGCGTGGCAGGAGCGGTGCCAGTACGAGCCCGGCGATGTGATTGCAGTGTTCACCGAATCGCGGCCGGCATACACCAACCGCGTGCAGTACCGGGTGATCGACGCAGCATTGGGGACTGTCGAGAAGGGCTGGTATCGCCACGACGACGCCTACAACTCCCAGCCGTGGCTGCCTGACGGTCCGATTCCGCACACGGTGACGTGGCGGAAGGAGGGCTACGAGCCCCAGGGCGTGCCCCATCCCGGCAATGCACGCAAGGTGCCGTCCATCGATCACGACGGAAACTGGCTGATCCCCCGCCAGACGGCCGACGGCGTCGTGATGCCCGAAGCTGACACCGGCTAATGCGGTGACGACGGCGATTGTCGTCGGCAGCGGGCCGAATGGATTGGCCGCTGCGGTCCACCTGGCGCAAGCAGGCGTGGACGTGACGGTGCTGGAGGCGGCGGACACCATCGGGGGAGGCACGCGCAGCGCCGAGGCCATCGTGCCGGGCCTGATTCACGACCAGTGCTCTGCCGTGCACCCGGTGGCCGCGGCGTCGCCGTTCCTGCGCTCGCTCGACCTCGAACGGCTCGGCCTGCGGTGGCGCTCGCCGATCGTTGATTGCGCGCATCCCCTCGACGACGGTTCTGCCAGCGTCCTGTACCAATCCATTGACGACACGGCTGACGGGCTCGGCGACGACGGAGCGCGCTGGCGCCGGCTGTTCGGGGCGCTGACGGCCGATCTCGACAGCTTGTTCGAAGACATCACTCAGCCGCTGCTGCGGCTGCCCCGTCACCCGGTGCTGACGGCGCGGTTCGGCGCGGCCGCCATGACCCCCGCCACCGTCTTAGGCCGCCTGTGGCGCGACGAGCCCGCTCGGGCTCTGTGGGCAGGCGTCGCTGCCCATGCGTTCTGGCGCCTGGACCGCCCCATGACCAGCGCGGTGGGCCTCATGATCCTGGCAGCGGGACACCAGTACGGCTGGGTCGTAGCCGAAGGCGGTTCGCAGGCGATCGCGGACGCGCTCGTTGCCGACTTGACGGCACACGGTGGCCGGACCGAGACCGGAATTCGCGTTCGGTCCGCAGCCGAACTGCCGCCGACCGACCTGCTGCTGCTCGACGTCTCACCGTCGATCGCGGCCGACATCCTGGGCGACCGGTTGCCGCCCCGGGTCGCCCGTGCCTACCGCCGGTTCCGTCACGGACCCGGAGCGTTCAAGGTCGACTTCGCCATCGAGGGCGACGTGCCGTGGCGAGCACCTGCTGCCGGTGACGCCGGAACGGTGCATCTTGGCGGGGATGCACGCGAGGTGTTCGCCAACGAACTGGCAGTCCATCGCGGTCAGATGCCTGAGCTGCCGTTCGTCCTTGTCGGCCAGCAGCATCTCGCCGATCCTTTCCGCTCGGTCGGCAATGTTCACCCACTGTGGGCCTACGCCCATGTCCCGCACGGCTACACCGGCGACGCCACCGAGTCGATCATCGCCCAGATCGAGCGTTTCGCTCCCGGATTCTCCGAGCGAGTGGTAGGCACGGCGGTGCGCTCCACCACCCAGATGTCCGTCTACAACCCGAACTTCATCGGCGGCGACATCCTGAGCGGCGCGTCGTCGCCCCTCCAGCTCCTGTTCAGGCCCCGACTCGCCCGGGATCCCTACTTCACCGGTATTCCGGGCACCTACCTGTGCTCAGCGTCGACGCCGCCAGGAGCGGGAGCACACGGCCTCTGCGGCCTGAACGCTGCGACCCGAGCGCTGGCCGCGCTGGGAAACTCCCGCCCATCATGAACTGCTGAACCGCAGCCTCGGCCATGGGGCCTGGAGCGGCCCGGCGTCTAGAGGTCGAAGACGGCGCGGGCGTTGTCGCCGACGAAGGCACGCTGCCACTCCGCGGGGAACATGTCGACGAGCTCGTCGAGGTCGAGCACGTATTCCGGCGTGTGGTCGGCGTGGGGGAAGTCGCTGGCCCACATGAACCGGTCGTGCCCGTAACGCTCGGCCAGCGCGGGGATCGAGCGCTCGTCGGGGTCGCAGGAGATCCACACCTGCCGCATGAAGTACTCGCTGGGCTTCATCTGCAGCGGCACGCGGGTGCCGGTGTAGGTGTGTCCGAACACTGCATCGATGCGGTCCAAGCAGTAGCCGAGCCAACCGCCGCCCGACTCGAGCACCAGCACCTTCAGCTCCGGAAAGCGCTCGAAGACGCCGTAGTCGAACAGCGACACGAACTGGTGGCGCACCCCATCCGATGCGGTCATCGAAGCCGTGAGGCGCAGTTCGCGCACGTGCTCCCACGTGCCCATTCGGGTGCCCTTGGTCCACTGCGGTTCGAACGTGGGGTGAATGGCGAATGGCACGCCCAAGTCCTGCGCTGCTTCGAACACCGGGTCGTGGTCTGCGTGGCCCAGCGGACGCGTCGAATGGGTGAACGGCGCCACGAAGCAGCCGCGCGCGCCATCAGCCACCGAGCGCCGCAGCTCGGCTGCCGCGGCAACCGGGTCGATCATGGAGATGTGTGCGACGGGAATGAGCCGGTCAGAGTGATCTCGGCAGAACTCGCAGATCCAGCGGTTGTAGGCCCGCGTGTAGGCCTGGCTCAGCTCGGCGTCTTCGAGTTCGGCCTCCCACAGCAGCCCCATGGTCGGCAGCAACACCGCGATGTCGAGGCCTTCGGCATCGAGCAGCTCGATCCGCTGGTGAGGGTCCATCGCCCCGTAGGGGATCTCGCCCACGTAGGTGCGATCCGGGTTGAACATGATGTCGGGCAGGTCGGGTGCGCCCATGGCGCCGAGCGTCGAGACCATGCCGGGACGGGCCAGCTTGCTCCGCTGGTTGTCGATCATGAGCACTTCGAGGCCGCGCTCGGGCTCGATCTCGATGCGCAGCGCCCGGTCCTTGTAGCGATCCTCGAGGTACTCCTCCCACAGGTCGGGCGGCTCGAGAATGTGGCCGTCGGCGTCCACGGCGCCGGCATGCGCGATCTTGTGCACTTCGTGCATGTGGCGCTGCCCGCCCTCGGCGGTGAGCTGTCGTTGAACGGTCGTCGTCATGTCTTTCCCCGATGTCCGCGGGTTCCCCCGAATCCCGGCCCGTATTCTCGCACGGCGCGGATCGGTGCGCCTCCGAAGCTCTGGCATCTGTGCAAGCCGGGGCACGGCGGCGCCATATAGGCGACAATCGCGGCGTCCTATTCGACAGCAGGGGAGGACAGCACGATGAGCGAGGGCAGCGGTGACTCCGGGGGACGGCTGGCCGGCAAGGCCGCGGTCATCACCGGCGGGGCCAGCGGCATGGGACGGTCGACGGTGGAGCGATTCCTGGCCGAGGGCGCCTCGGTGGTGATCGGTGACCTCAACGCCGACGCTGGGCATGCATTCATGGAAGAGCTGACCGGCGCTGGCCTCGGCGATCGCGCTCGCTTCACCCGCACCGACGTGGCGGTGGAGGACGACGTGGCGGCGATGACCGATCTGGCGGTCGAGGCGTTCGGCCGGCTGGACGTGGTGTTCAACAATGCCGGCATCGGCGGAGCGTTCGGACCTATCACGGAGCTGGAAGTCGACGCCTGGGACGAGACATTCGCGATCTTGGTGCGCTCGGTGATGTTGGGCACGAAGCACGCTGCCCGGGTCATGATCCCTCAGGGCACCGGCGGCTCGATCATCAACACCGGGTCGATTGCTGGAATGGGCGGGGGCGCCGGCCCGCAGGCGTACTCGGCGGCGAAGGCTGCGGTCATCAGCCTGGCCAAGACCACGGCGCTGGAGCTGGCGCCGCACCGCATTCGCGTGAACGCCATCTGCCCGGGCCTCATCTTCACTCCATTGATGCACAGCGGCAACGAGGAACAGGCCGAGGAGATCATGTCGGAACTGCAGCCGTGGCCCGACCGTGGCGAGGGCACCGACATCGCCGGCATGGCGCTCTTCCTGGCGAGCGACGACAGCAAGTTCGTGAGCGGCCAAGAGCTGGTGGTGGACGGGGCGATACTGGCGGCCGGGCCTCGCGTCCACGGCAGGATGCACAACACCCGCAACATCCACCGCATGTCCGGCATGGCCTACGGCACCACCGGCAAGGCCGCCACTGTCCGCCGCCTTTAACCGCGCTGGGTGTCGCTGAGCTCGTCGCGGAAGTCGGGATGGGCGATCGAGATGAGCAGCTCGGCTCGCTCCCCGAGCGAGCGGCCTCGCAGTTCCACGGCACCGAACTCGGTCGCCACGATGTCTGCGGTGTAGGCCGGCAGCGTCGTGGGAGCGCCCGGCTCAAGCTTGGCGACGATGCGCGAGATGCGTCCGCCGGCGGCGGTTGACGGCATCGCCACGATGGCCCGGCCGCCCGTCGCCACGCAGGCGCCGAATGCGAAGTCGGGTGCACCGCCGGGTCCAGAGATGTAGCGGCCCCCGATCATCTCGGAGTTGGCTGATCCGTCGAGTGCCATCTGCACGGTCGACTGCAGCGCGACGAAGTTGCGAATCTGCGCGATGCCTTCGATGCCGTGACTCAGCGAACCGTTGGTGAGATGTACCGCTGGGTTGCGATCGACCCAGTCATACAGACGCCGTGTTCCCATCACTTCCGCAGCGACGCTCACGCCGTCGCCCAGCGATCCCTTGTGGCGGTTGTCCACTGCGCCGCTGTCGATGAGGTCGACACAGGCGTCGTTGATCATGCCGCCGTGCAGGCCGAGGTGCCGGCGGTCGGCGAGGCTCGAGAGCACCGCGTCGGGAATCGAACCGATTCCGAACTGCAGCGTCGTGCCGTCGCCGATGAACTCGCCGACGTGCGCTGCGATCGCCTCCGCGGTCTCATCGACAACGGCTGGGGCCAAGGTCGCGAGCGGCTCGTCAATCTCGACGAGCCCATCAAAATCAGCGCGGTGGCATTCGCCCTCGCCGTGCACGTAGGGCATCTGGGGGTTCACCTGGGCGATGACCTGCGGCGTGGATCGCAAGAGCTCGACGTGACCTCCGACGCCCGTGCCGAGGCTCATGCGGCCGTCGGTGTCAGGTGGGCTGGCCTGGCACAGCAGGACATCGGCTTCCAACCCGCCGCCCGGTCCTACAAGCCCGGTGATGTCCGAGTAGCGAGCCGGGACCACGCCGAAGTGCGGGCTGTCGAGGGCATCGCGCAGAGCCCCGCTGGGCTGCAGCGAGGTCCAACCGAACGGGTTGCCAAGGTGGTCCAGCGGCTGCGGCCTTTCCAGCAGGAACGCGCTGACGAACTCGAGATGATCGAAGCGGTCGTGAGCGTCGTCGATGGCCGCGAGCAAGCCGAACGGCGTGGCTGAGCCCTGTGCGACATAGACGCATGCACTGCGCCCGATGCGCCCGATCGCCTCGTCGACGCCGAGCTGGACACCGGCACGATTGCCTTGGCGTGCGGAGGGTCGGTCTGAGTTCATCGCGGCAGCCCTTGGTGGCACTCGGCGGCCCGGTAGCCAACCGGTTGGCGAACTGTACGACGGCCCGGTGTGGCGTCGCGGGCCAGTGGCCTCAATTCGGGGCTCCGCAATCCGCTCCCAGATGGGCGTGACCTGCGGATGGCAAGATTCGGGTCATGACCTCTGCTGCGATCGATCTCGACGTCATGCCCCCATCGGAGCTGGCCGACGAACTCATGCCGGAGGTGGCGGACGCTGCCGTGGGAGCGGCAGACCAAGCAGTGGTGAACCGGGCGGCGGCGTGGGCCAGCTCGGCGGTGGCGCCGCACGCCGAGTCCTGGGAGCGTGAACGTCGCTTCGCGGCTGAGGCGTTCGCGAGCGCCGGCGACGAGCGGCTGTGCGGGCTGCTCGTGCCCGTAGCCGACGGCGGCTCGGGCCTGAGCCAGGTCGGGCTGGCACGGGTGCTCGAAGAGGTGGCCGCGGCCGACTTCGCCATCGCTTTCGTGCTCGTCTGTCACAACAATCTGGCGGGTGCGGTGAGCAGGCGTGCTCCGGCCGAAATGCGGGAGCGAGCACTGGGGCCGCTGGTCTCCGGTGAGCGGCTCGGCGCGTTCCTGCTGACGGAACCGGGCGTCGGCAGCGATGCCGCCAAGATCACCACGGCCGCGCGTCGAGACGGCGACGAGTGGGTCATCGACGGTCGCAAGGCGTGGGTCAGCAATGGCACGGCAGCCGACGTGATGTCCGTGTACGCGCAGGCAGATCCCGCAGCGGGACACCGGGGCATCATGACGTTTCTCATCGACGGCAGCACTGACGGCATCGAGCGAACGGACGGCTACGAGCTCATCGGCGCCCACGGCATCGGCACCAATGAGGTGCGCTTCAATGAGTGCCGCGTGCCCGACGCTGATGTGATGGTGCCCCTCGGCGAGGGGTTCGTTGCCGCGATGGAAGGCATCGACATCGCTCGAGTGCTGGTCGCGGCCATGTGCTGCGGCATGATGCGCACCGGCCTCGCAACCGCCATCGACTACGTCCGCAAGCGGCAGGCGTTCGGCGGCCGCATCGCCGACCTGCAGGGCGTGCGCTTCAAACTGGCCGACGTGGCAACCGACTTGGAGGCTGCCCGTCTGCTCGCCTACCGGGCGGCGCTGGCGGTAGCCGAAGGCCGGCCCGCGGCAGTCCACGCAGCACACGCCAAGAAGTTCGCCACTCGCGTCGCCGAGCGAGGCCTCGCGGACTGCATGCAGGTGATGGGCGCCGTGGGCGGCCGGCGCGACCATCCGCTGCCCCGGCACCTCGCCGCCTCGCGCCTGACGCATTACGTCGACGGGGCCACCGAGATCCAGGACGTCGTGATCAGCAGGTCGCTGCTCGACTGAGCCAGGCGGTCAGGCCGACCGGCCGGGCTCAGCTGTTGCTCGAATCGCCGAGCCAGTCGACGATGGCATTGGCGACCTGCCGCTCTGGTGCGTCGTCGTCTGTTTCGATTCGCGTGAGTGCCGACCACTCCAGGTCAAGTCCGGAACGGCCACAGCGCACAGCGACGAGCCGCCCGGAGTCGAGCCACGGCGACATCGCCCACCGGCTGAGAATGGACACTCCGAAGTCAGCCGCAATCATCTCGGCGATGGCACCGGTCTGCTCGAGCACGGTGATCGTTCGGGGTGACAGGCCCGCTGGGCGGACGAAGCGCTCGTACTCGAATCCAGGCGATGGCTGCCGGTTGTACGTGAAGTAGTTCTCTTCGGCAATCGCCTCGGGCCCGATCCAGGTCCGGCCGGCAAGCCGGTGCTCGGGGTGCGTGATCAGCACCAGCTCATCGGTGAACAGGTGGATTGCGTCGCGCGCCCCCGGCGCCGGTCCCGGAGCAAGCACGAGGTCGGCCGTCCCGTCGGCGAGTCGTGGCACCGGCATGTCGCCCACGACCACCAGCTCGAGGAGCAGTCCTTCCAGCCGGTCACTGCACGCTGCCGCAAACGGCGCAAGCCAGTGGTAGCAGTCGTAGGACCCGACGCCGATCCGGACCGTGGCCGTCGTACCGCCGACGCTGCGCATGAAGTCCTGCTCCGCCCGTGCCAGATCCGGCATTGCACGATGGGCGGCTTGGCACAGCGCCAGCGCCGCAGGTGTGGGCTGCATGCCGCGAGATGGCCGGCGTTCGAACAGGCGTCCGCCGAGGCGTCGCTCAGCTTCGGCCAGCCGGTGACTCACCGCAGACTGGCTGACATGAAGTCGACCGGCCGCAGCGGTCACTGATCCGGTTTCCGAGACCGCGACGATGGTCTCGTAGTGATGCATTTCCAAGCGTGAGGACATATCTATGACATCACCGACATTTGATCTGTATCTCTTCCCGGTGCTTACAAGAATTGGAAGAGCGTAAGGGTACTTCAAGCCGGAGACAATCAGCCCGGATTGCTCATGAAATGCGGCCAAAAATCGCCGATATTTTGAGGTGCAGCTGTCTATATTCTTCGCCGTATTATTTGGAGAAACTCATACTGCTATCGAGTTATTCGACCAGCTTCAGTGCTTGGAATCGTGTGCATCCGGGCTGGAAAACGCGGCAAGCTGGGCTCAGCGACGCATCGCCATGCCTTCTGGATCCCAGAGACAGTCATCGATGAGGTGAGCTGTACGTCGCTTGCCCACGATTTCGATCCCAAAGTCGACGCCTTCGTGCGCCAATTCGCTCGGCACGTAGCCCAAGGCGACGGACACTCCACTGAAGTGGGCATAACCGCCCGAAGTCACCCAGCCGACCGGTTCGCCATTGCAGAAGATCGGTTCGTCTGCCAACGCATCGAAACCGGTTCGATCAGCCGGTCCGGGCACCGTCCACGCGCGCAGCGCCATCGAACCGGGCGGCAGATCCTTCTCCGGTTGGGGACCCCGAGGCCCGTACTTGGCGACCAGAGCTGCGCGCCCCACAAAGTCCGTCCCGTCGTCGCTGGCTCTGGACATTCTCGCGAAACGGCCCAGATTCGCCTCGAACGGGTCGTAGACGGGCCGGTACTCACGCGCCCAGCTGCCGAAGCTCTTGTCCAGGCGCAGCGAGTCCAACGCATGCAGACCGAACAGCCGCAGTCCGTGATCCGCACCGTGGGTAACGAGCAAGTCGAACACGTAGCGAAGCTGACCTGCATCCATCCACAACTCGTAACCGAGATCGCCGGAATAGCTCAGCCGTCCGCACCACACCCGCGACCAGCCGACGTCGATGCCGGTGAAGCTGCCGAAGCGCATCGCTTCGTTCGAGACGTCTGCGTCGGTCACCTCCGACAGCAGCGCTCTCGAGTTCGGCCCGGCAATGGCTACGCCGCACATCTGTGTACCGAGCGTTCGGTACCCCACCGGCCCGCCATCCCAACGCGCGAGATGTGCGTCGAACCAGCGCTCGTAGTAGCGCTCGGCAATGCCCGAACCGAACACGATGAAGCGCTCACGTGATGCAGCGTTGGCCGTAGCACCGCCGGTCACTGATCCGACCGGACCGTCAGGCGCACCTCCGGCCGTCGGCAGGCAGGCGATCGTGAGGTCGCCGGTGAGGTTGCCCTGCTCGTTGCACATCGGTGCGAGCGCGATCCGCCCCGGTCCCGGCAGCCTGCCCGCGGTGAGGTGTGTGAGCCACGCCCGCGCTCCCGGTCCTTCCACCAGGAACTTGGCGAAGCCCGATGTCTCCATGAGGCCGACGCTGTTGCGGACGGCGAGCACCTCGGTGCGCACATGGGGCCATGCGTTGGAGCGACCGAACGTGACGTCCTCGACGGCCCCGGGTTCTGGAGCGAACCAGAGCGGCACCTCGAGGCCGTAGGCATCGCCGAAGACGGCGCCCGCCCCCCGCTGCGGTTCGTAGATGGAGGTCGTGGACAGCGGTCGGCCTTCGGGCAGGAACTCGTTGGGGAAGCTGATGCTGAAGCGCCGCCGGTAGTTCTCTCGCACCTTGGTGGCCGTGTAGGCGCGAGTTGCCCAGTCG
Source organism: Candidatus Poriferisodalis sp. (assembly GCF_965219595.1). Classification (NCBI taxonomy): domain Bacteria; kingdom Bacillati; phylum Actinomycetota; class Acidimicrobiia; order Acidimicrobiales; family Candidatus Poriferisodalaceae; genus Candidatus Poriferisodalis; species Candidatus Poriferisodalis sp. Next base: position 429,225 of record NZ_OZ244781.1, on the reverse strand, counting down.
CCGAATCTGGCGATGTCCATGGCCCACACGTCGAATCCGGGGTCTCCCGCGGTCATCCAGTTGGACAGTGCGAGCCCGACGCCCCCGCCTTGAGACAATCCCGCCATGACACCGCAGGCCGACCACAGGCCCGGCAGCCCGCGGATGGGGCCGACGAGGGGGTTGCCGTCGGGGGCGAACGTGAACGGTCCATTGACCACCCGGGCGATGCCGGCGTCGGCCAGTACGGGGAAGTGCCTGAACGCAGTGTCCAGCGACGGTGCGATCCGTTCCAGGTCGGGGGTCAGCAGGCGCTTGTCGAAGTCCCATGGCGTCTGCTGGCGCTGCCACGCCACAGCCGCCTGCTCGTAGGTGCCCACCAGCAGGCCTTGACCCTCCTGGCGCGTGTAGATCTCGCCGCCGAAGTCGATGGAACCCATCAGCTCGGCGCCGGAGCGCTCGTTGTGGGCGACGATCTCGTCGATGGGCTCGGTGATGACGTAGGTGTGCTCCATCGCCAGCACCGGCAGCTCGAGGCCGACCATGCGGCCTACCTCGCGTGCCCACAGCCCTCCGGCGTTCACGACATGGGTCGCTTCCAGCCAGTCGTTGCACTCGGCGGCTGGGTCCGATGCGCCGGCGAGATCGCCTCTGGACGTGTCGTACAACCCGACACGCCAGGTGCCGTGCGGCGTCCGCTCGATGCGGCGCGCCCAGGTGTGGCGACGGACCTGTGCGCCCGCTGCCATCGCCGCCCTGGCGTACGCGTAGGTCACGCCGGTCGGATCGACGTGGCCGTGCTCGTAGTCGTACATCGCTCCGGCGAATTGGCTGGGATCGATGATCGGCATGACCCGGGCGGCTTCTTCGGCGGAAATCATCTCGGACGTGATGCCGAGGTACTTGCCGCGTGCGTCGGTCATCCGCAGCCAGTCGAGGCGCTCGGCCGTGTCGGCCAGGAAGACCGCGCCGGTGAGGTGGATGCCGCAGTCCTGGCCTGAGAGCTCTTCGATCTCGCGGTACAGCTCGATCGTGTACTTCTGCAGCTTGGCGACCGTGGGGTCGGAGTTGATGGGATGCATGCCGCCGGCGGCATGCCAGGTCGAACCCGCGGTGAGCTCGGAGCGTTCGAGCAGCACCACATCGGTCCAGCCGGCGCGGGTCAGGTGAAACAGCACCGAAGCGCCCACGACGCCGCCGCCGATGACGACGGCTTGCACGCGATCAGTCACGGCCGTGCAGTCTCGCAGGCCGCTGCAGCCTGCATCTAGCGCGTCACAGGGTCAAGTTCGACGGCCGGCGGCAGGGGATTCGGCTCGCTGCCGTAGAGGTCAATGCCTCCGGGACGGTCGCCCGCCGGCACCGTCAGGTCGGCGGCGGAAGGGAGCGTCATCAGGTCGGCGATCATCTTGTGGAAGCGGTTGAGCGGTTCCTCGAAGCGGGGGGCCAGCGGTCCGGGAGGTGCGCCGCCCAGCGAGATGCCGCGCTGGGCCCGCTCGCAGATGTCGATGTCCTCGTCGTTCACCTCGATCCAGAAGCGTCGTGTGATCTTGAACGACTCCCGCAGCTCGGCCGAAGGCTCGCTTGCGGTCATCGGGCCAGGCGGGAACAGGAACGTGCAGTGCTCGAGCGTGCGGCCTGCGGCGAGCGGCTGCAGCACCATCAGGAACATGTGGCTCGGCAGCACTGCAAGCGTCACGTTGGGGAACAGCGCCACGAACCTGCCGCTGGCGGCATCCGAGGCGTCAAGGCCCGCAGCGGCGGGCAACGTCAACCAGTCGTCACGCTCGTCACCTGAGATGGGTGTGGTGGTCTGGCCGCAGTACATCCCCGGACCCTGGTAGCGGTAGTGGTCGGGCACTCGGGACACCTTGGCCAGCTCCGGGTGCACCCAGGGAAGGTGGTAGTACTCCGCGAAGTTCTCCACGATGAGCTTCCAGTTGGCCGCCACGTCAAACGTGCGTGCCGACCCGTCGAGCCCGGTCGAGCGCCACTCGGAGAATCCGTAGGCGGCGAGCCGTTCGGGCAGATCGCCAAGCCACTCCATGAGCGGCGGCGTGTCATCGTTGAGGCAGACGAATACGAGCGGGCCCCAGGTTTCGGTGCGCACCCGAATCAGCCCATAGTCGGCCATGTCGAAGTCGTCTCGGGGCACTTCGTCGAACAGGGGTGCCGCTACGAGCCGCCCGTCAGCGCTGTAATGCCACCGGTGGTACGGGCAGCGAATCGTGTTCGCGATGTCGCAATCGCGTTCGGCCAGCTCGGTGCCGCGGTGGCGGCAGGAATTCAGAAAGCCACCCAGCCCGGCGTCGGATCGGGTCAGCAGCACCGAACGTCCGCCCACGGAGCGCACGAGCAGCCGGCCCGGCTGCGCAACCTGTTCAGCCAGGGCCACCGCAACCCACGCTCGGCCGAACAGTCGCTCCTGCTCAGCAGCGAAGTAGTCCTCGTCGGCGTACACCGCCGGCTGCATGGCGAAGGACGCGTCGACGGCGTTGCGTTGGGGAGCCCAGAACTCAGCCTCCGCTTGTGTCCAGTCAGGTACCGGCTGTGTCCCATCTGCCGCCATGTCGCCGTTCTACCCCTTGGGCTCCTGCTCCGAACACTAGTGCGCGGACACCGGGCGTTCGATCAGACGCCGTCGAATGCCAGCGCTGTGGAGCGGCCAGTCGCCGCTACCCTGCGCTGCTCGCTATCGCTGGACGGGGCCGAAACCATGCTCATGCCGATTGCCTCCCGTCGCTGCTTTGCATGGCTGCTGCCGGTCCTGGTGTTGGCATCCAGCTTGGTGCTGATACCCCCTCCCCCCCCCACTTCGGCGACCGGCAGCCAGTCTCCGGGACCGTGCGAAATCGGTTACGTCGCGCCCATTCCGACATCAGTCGCCGTGACCGATGTGCCCATTCAGGTGGCTTCCACCGCTGACGACTATTTTGTGCTCTACCGTCTGATAGCGCGTGGCAACAGTGGGATCGTCAGCGTCCCCATCTCCGTTACGCAGGGAGTTGCTGGCACCACCACTCTCAATGATTCTCTCCGGCCATTGAGTGCCGACCAGTACCGCGTCGAGAAGTACTCGGTTTCGCGTCCTGCAGATATCGACGGCGACTGCATAGATGACCTCACGGAGTTAGCGGATTCGGGTGCATATCATCCGCTCAATGCTGGCAAAGTGATTGACGCAGAAGATGGCCGTGTTGCCATTGACTCTCATGAGACTTTTTTGGAACTGTCATATCGGGGCGACTGGAGCGATGATCTGCTGGGACTGACGCTGCCCGATCTATACGGCCGCAGCATCGTGAAATTTTGGATTACAGACCTCGATACCAATCAACCGGCCGTATATTTCCAGAACACGCACAAACATCAAGCTCATGGAAGTTTCGCTAGAGCGGTTGGCGTTCAGAATGAGGGATACGGAAATACCGTGATGGGAGAGTTGATCTGGGAACCAAATGTAGTTGCACCTGACGGAACGCTCGGTGTGTATCGCTATCGTCTCCGTCAATGGATAGCTCACATGTCCAGTTTCTGGATTCTCGAGCGTTACCACGAGATACTTGCGTCGGCGATGCCATTCGTCGACAACAATCTGAGTCTCTATGCCTCGACTCCGATCGAGGTCAACCTCTATAAGACGAATCGTGCCCGTATTGATGCGACCAGGGTCAGCGTTCTGCTTGATCATCAATTGCATCCTGACGTAGACTATGTCCCGCTCAACGGGGCACAGGGATACGGACGGTTGCGATTGATGGAGGAGGGCGAACGCCCCGGTCCGCGCGATGTAGCCATCTACCGGACGTTGCCCAACGACTTGCCTCGTGTCGCCGGGACGATTACAACAGTCCCGCAGACGCCGCTGTCACATGTGAACCTGCGTGCCATTCAGAATGGGATCCCGAACGCGTTCATTCGCGATGTGCTCGACGATGAGTCCGTTGTCGACTTGATCGGTGCGCATGTGTACTATGAGGTCGCTGCGGGCGGTTACACTATCCGGGAAGTAACAAAAGCCGAAGTAGACACGCATTTCGATAGTTTGCGTCCTCAAGGTACGCAAACTCTTCAACGCGATCTGAGTGTCACGTCGATCACAGCCTTGGCAGACGTGAGCTTTGCCGACTGGACTGCTTTCGGGGTCAAGGCAGCCAACGTCGCAGAGCTGAACAAGCTGTCTCTGCCTGATGGCACAACCCCGACGGGTTTTGCCGTTCCGTTTTACTTCTATGACGAATTCATGAAGCAGGCAGCGGTCGGGAAGAAGACCATTCTCGGAAAGAAGAAGGCCCCAGAAGAGGAGAAGATCACGCTGGCAGCTGGGACGAAGCTGGCCGAGGCCGTGACACTCATGCTGGCGCACCCGTACTTCCAGTCTGACTATGACATTCAGGAGGAGATGCTGGATGACTTGCGAGATGCCATCAAGGATGCCGCTACGCCTCAGTTCATCATAGATGCACTCACCGCAATGCATGCCGAATACCCTGATGGCCAGTCATTGAGATACCGTTCGAGTACCAACAACGAAGATCTCCCATCGTTCAGCGGTGCCGGTCTCTATAGCTCGAAGACTCAAGACCCCGACGAGACAGCCGCAGACGGTATCGACAAGTCGATCAAGAGTGTGTGGGCGAGCTTGTGGAACTTTCGCGCCTTTCTCGAACGCGATTTTCACCGTGTCGACCACACCACGGCTGCCATGGGGGTGCTTGTGCACCCCAACTACTCCGACGAAGTCGTCAACGGTGTCGCGGTCAGCCATGATCCAATCACGTTCCAAGACGATGTCTATTACGTCAATTCGCAGGTGGGCGAGGATCTCGTCACGAACCCTGAAGCGTACTCCCAGCCCGAACAGCTGTTATTGGATTCCGCTGGAACCGCTGCGGTGCTGCAATACTCCAGTTTGTCGGCATCTGATCAGCCTCTCATGAGCGACGCTCACATGCGACAGCTGCGCAGCAATCTCAAGACTGTCCATGATCGATTCGAGACATTGTATGGGGTGGAGGAGGGCGAAGACTTCGCGATTGAAGTCGAATTCAAGATCACATCAGACGACCGGCTGGCCATCAAGCAAGCCCGCCCTTGGATTTTCGCCGAGCCGCTGTATGTGGCTGCTCCAACCGTGGCCGTTGACATCCTCAACAGCGGCGTGACCGAGGGAGCAAGCGTGAAGGTCGCCGTCACTCGTCGCGGCGGAATTTTGCCACTGCCTCTCAGCGTCAATCTGCGATGGAGCGAGACTGGCGAGATGTTGGCCAACGGCGGTCCGACCTCTGTGACCATCCCGTCTGGCCAGGCAAGGGTGACATTCTCTGTGCCGACCGAGGCAGATCAAGAAGATGAACCCCACAGTCTCGTCACCGTCAGTCTTGTTGCCGACGATGCCTACGACATCGACAGCGCCAGTTCGGCATCCACCCTCGTAAGGGATGATGACCTAGGTGACGACCTGTGTACGTCGGTGCTGTCGGGTGATGGGAACGTCAGCGGGACGTGGGTGTCCGAGTGCGGTTCGGAGGATCGCAGCGGCCGATATGCGTGGTTCTATGTGTTCTCGTTGGGCGGTTCGAGCGAAGTGACCATCGATCTGATGTCGTCTGCTGACACGTACCTGTATCTGCGCCGCGGCTTGGGTCAGAAGTCGGGTGCTGCGCTGGCGCTCAACGACGACGGCGGTGACGGGTACAACTCGCGTATCCGCAGGTCGCTGGGGGCGGGGGACTACACGATCGAGGCAACGACCTTTCGCGCATCGACGGCTGGATCGTTCACGCTGAAGCTGGACGGCATTCCGACACAGACGGCGGTGCAGCCCAAGCCGGAGATCAGCATTGTCGCGGGTGCCGACATCGACGAGGGCAGTGATGCGGTGTTCACGGTGACTGCCGATCCGGTGCCAGTGGCGGCGTTGGATGTGACCGTGGCGGTCACCGCGACGGGCGATTTCGGTGTCTCGCCGGGTTCGCGGACGGTCACGATCCCCACGTCGGGCAGTGCCACGCTGACGGTGGCGACGGCCAACGACAGCGCCGATGATGTGGACGGGTCAGTCACCGCGACGGTCAGCGCAGGCAGCGACTACACCGTCTCCGCGACAACGGGCGCAGCGACGGTTGCTGTCCAAGATGACGATGTGCCCGAGATCAGCATCGCGGCGGGTGCTGATGTCGACGAGGGCAGTGACGCGACTTTTACGGTGTCTGCGGTTCCGGCGCCGTCGGCGGGGTTGGATGTGGAAGTGACGGTGTCGCAGTCGGGCGATGTCGGTGTGTTGCCGGGTTCGTACACGGTGACGGTTCCCACGACCGGGTCTGCCACGCTGACGGTGGCGACGGCCAACGACAGCGCTGATGAGGCTGACGGGTCAGTCACCGCCACGGTCGGCAGCGGTCAGGGCTACATGGTGTCAGCGACTGCGGGTTCGGCGACCGTCGCGGTGGCTGATGACGATGATGCGCCGTGTGACACTGCGACGGCTGTCAGTCGGGCGCGTGCTGCGTTCGTGTGGCACACCGGCAACAACGGCGGCAACGAGGTTCTGTTCTGGCAGATCCTGGCCTATCTGGGCGCGGATCCGATGCCTGCGCCGCCGGGCGGCACTGTTCCTGTGTCGACCACTCCTGAGACGGTGAGGGCGTTCAGCGTCGGCAAGCCGTGGCCTGGCTGGGTGCCGATCAACGCGGCGATGCAGTGTCACACTCCGCTGCCCGGGCCTGCGGTGGATCCTGTGGTGAGCGTCACGGCCGGCGGCGGGGTCGCTGAGGGCGGCGACGCTGTGTTCACGGTCACCGCGGACCCCGCGCCGACAGTGCCGCTGACAGTGAATGTCGCAGTGGCACAGTCGGGCGACTTCGGCGTCGCGACCGGTTCGCAGTCGGTCACGGTCCCCACTTCGGGCAGCGCCACCCTCACGGTGGCGACAACAAACGACAGCACCGACGAGCCCGACGGGTCGGTCACCGTCACGGCCGACGGCGGCAGCGGCTACACCGTGTCGTCCGCCGCGGGCACAGCGTCGGTCGGGGTGGCCGATGACGACGACCCGCCTGCGCCGCCTGCGGTGGACCCTGCGGTGAGCGTCACGGCCGGCGGCAACATCGCTGAGGGCGGCGACGCGGCATTCACGATCACCGCGGACCCCGCACCGTCTTCGCCGCTGACAGTGACCGTGACCGTGTCCCAGTCGGGCGACTTCGGCGTCACGACTGGTTCTCGGTCGGTCACGGTCCCCGCCTCGGGCAGCGCCACCCTCACGGTGGCGACAACAAACGACAGCACCGACGAGGCCGACGGGTCGGTGACCGTCACGGTCGACGGCGGCAGCGGCTACACGGTGTCCGCGACCGCGGGTGCAGCCTCGGTGGCGGTGGCCGATGATGACGACCCGCCGCCCCCGCCGCCTCCGGTGGTGAACGCGACGCCGTCGTTGTCGATCAGCGACGCGTCGGCGGGCGAGGGCGGCACGCTGACGTTCACGGTGACGCTCAGCCCCGCCAGCGACCGGTATGTGTGGGTGCACTACTACGCGCGGCCCAGGTACGGGGCTGGGCTGTCTGCGACCTTCGCGGACTTCGCGCAGGCCTACGGGATGCTGACCTTCAGACCCGGCGAGACAGCCAAGACCGTCACCGTGACAGCGGTCGACGACAGCAGCCCTGAAGGCGACGAGACGTTCAAGGTCGTGCTGTACGCCGCAGTCCAAGCAGCAGTCGCCGACGCCGAAGGCATCGGCACCATCACCGACAACGACTGACAGATGCACCATCAGCACGGGAAGGCTTCGTTGACGAGGTGGCTACTAGTGGCTACCTTAGGTGCATGAGGTCGGTGGGCATCAAGGCCCTGAACAGCAGTCTGAGCGAGTACGTCCGGCTAGCAGCTTCCGGCGAGACGATCCTGGTTACCGACCGCGACCGCGTGGTAGCCGAACTCGGCCCGCTTCGTGAGAGCCGCAGCCCCATGCTCGCCGACGCGTTCCTGGCCGAGGCCGTCCGCTCCGGCGCCTTGACGCCGCCTGTGCTGACAGGCTCGGGGTCGCCGCCGGCGCCGCGGCCGGTCGCCCGGCTTGAGGAGGTGCTGGCCGACCTGCATGAGAGCCGCAGCGACCGTTGATATATCTCGACACATCGGTCGCGCTCGCGCACCTTCTAGCCGAGGACCGACGTCCGCCAGAGGCGCTGTGGGACGACACCTTGGTGTCGAGCCGGCTGCTCGAGTACGAGCTGTGGACGCCGCTGCACGCCCGCGGACTCTCGAAGTCGCACGGCGAGGCAGCGCGCTTGCTGCTCGGGAGAATTGCGATGCTCGAGCTGACCCCGGATGTGCTGGCCAAGGCAGTGGAACCCTTTCCCGGCGCCGGCCCTCTGAGAACACTTGATGCGCTGCATCTGGCATCGTGCGCCTATCTGGCGGACCACGGCCAGATGATCTCGCTTGCCAGCTACGACCGGCGAATGAACGCCGCTGCTGGAGCAATGGGCATTCCGCTTTCCGACCATGTCCGATGAACGCCATCACTGCCGGATGCACAAGACTCATGCCACTCATGCCTTGGTGCCATCGGCGGCTGCTTGGGTGCCGGAGCCGGGTGTGGTGGAATGGCGGCGGTGAGTGGCGCAAGATGGATCGGCGGAGCAGTGTTGTTGGTGTGCTGCGCGGCTGCGGCTGTGCTGTTGGGCGATCCCCCCCCCCCCGACGTTGGGCCGGTATCACACCCGTATGAGCTGACCCAGCAGGACGAGGGGCAGCTCGACCGCCACCATGCCGACGCCGTCTCCCGATGCACGGGCAGGCCTGCCAAGTGGCGAGATCGTTTGTCGGGCTGTCAGTGGTATCTGAGCAACAGCACTGCTGGGGTGTTCGACATCGACGTCGATTCGGCGTGGGGGGCGACGCTGGGCGAGGGTGTGACGGTGCTGGTGGTGGATTATCCGGTCGATTATCGCCATGAGGATCTGCGCGACAACATGGATCCGGCCGACTCGCCGGGGCTGACCGAGGCCGCGGTGGTGGGCTCCGACACGAGTCACGGCACCTCCATGGCGAGCATCATCGCGGCGCGTGACAACGCTGTCGGCTTTCGGGGCGTCGCTCCGCGGGCTGCGCTGACCTGGAGGAGCATCAACTCAGTCGAGATTCACAGCTATCTCGCTGTAGACGACGCGAACACTTGGGACACGTGTGTCGAGGTGATCGACGCGGACGGTTCGGTGGCTGGTACGTGGGTGCCGAGTTGCGAGTCATGGGTTCGAAAGTCGGCGCCTGCGCAGTACTACACCTTCTCGTTGGACGCTCCGTCGAGGGTGACGATTGACCTGCGGTCGAGCGTCGACTCGTATCTGTATCTTCGCAAGTACAGCGGTCTGTCAGGGGGGTGGACAGCCCGAGACGACGACAGCGGCGAAGGACGCAACGCGCGGTTCAGCCGTACGTTGCCTGCGGGGGTGTACACGATCGAGGCGACGACGTACGAGCGTGAGCGCCGTTCGGGCTCGTTCACGCTGCAGATCGCCGGCCTGGACGGCGCGTCTGCGCCTGAGGCCATCGAGTCGGGGCGCAGGTGGGCGCCGGTGTGGGACTCGCTGCTGGAAGCTGCTGTGGTGAACCGTAGCTACGGCGCTGCCAACCGCACCCGCCCGTTCAGGGATGTGCCTGACGACGATGGTCTTGGTCGCCTTTCTGACTATGAGGTCTACGACACGATGGCCGAGTTCGGCTTCGACGGTCGGGGCACGCTGAATGTGGTGTCGGGCGGCAAGACGTTTCCTGTGCCGGGGCTGGTGTTCTGGTCGACGCTGGCCGAGGAGCGCAGCCATCCCGCGGTGGTCGCGGCGTGCGCCACCGACCGGAACGGCCGGCGGGACGCTCGGTCCAACACGAGCATCGAGGGTCCGAATCTGTGGGTGTGCGCGCCGGTCGGCGGCATGGTGTATGCGATCTTGGGTGACCGCTACTACCTGAGCACGGGCACTCCGTCGAGTCCGGCGACGGCTTTGGTGTCGGGCGTGGCTGCGCTGGTGCGCAGCATCGACGCCAGCCTGTCATGGCGCGACGTGAAGCTGATATTGGCCGCATCCGCGCAGCACAACGACCCCGGCGACGCGGGCTGGCAGCAGGGCGCTGCGGTGTACGGTGCGGCCCAGCAGAACTACCGCTATCACCACAGCTACGGGTTCGGTGTCGTCGACGCGGGCGCCGCGGTGCAGCTTGCGCAGAACTGGCGGTACCTGCCCGAGTACCGCAGCGAGCACATATCGGCGCCGATGCTGTCACCGGCGCCGGCCGTCCCTGACGACGGCAGCACGGTCGCTGCCGATCTCGCTGTTGATCCTGAGATCGATTTCGTGGAGTACGTCGAAGCCCATCTCGTGCTGGACGCGCCGTGGTTCCGCGATCTCGAGGTGGAGCTGGAGTCCCCGTCGGGCACCGTGTCGACGCTGAGTGTCCCGGTCGGCGACATCACCAACCCGGCCTTGGCCAAGTATGACTGCAAGCAGGCGTCGGAGTGCGGCATCTCGGGCAGCTTCCGGTTCGGCACAGCGGCCCATCTGGGCGAGGACCCCGCCGGCACCTGGACGCTGCGACTGGCCGACCGGCGGCCCAACGGCGGCGCCAACACGCTGGAGTCGTGGTCGCTGCGATTCTTCGGCCACAAGTCCTCGGACCCGACCCCGAACCTCACCCCCTCGCCCACCTTCGGGCCGTGGCCGCAGGTATCGATAGCCGCCGGCGCCGACATCACTGAAGGCGACGACGTGACGTTCACCATCACCGCTGATCCCGCGCCGTCGGAGGCGTTGGACGTGACCCTGTCGGTCACGGCGGCGGGCGATTTCGGCGTGCTGCCGGGATCGCACACCGTCACGATCCCCACGACCGGGACAGCCGCACTCATTATGGCCACGACGGACGACAGCGCAGACGAGGCTGACGGGTCGGTCACCGCGACGCTTCGCGCCGTCGGCGGCTACACCGTCTCGGCTGCTGCGGGTTCGGCGTCGGTGGCGGTGGCTGATGACGATGATGCGCTGTGTGACACTGCCGATGCCGTAGCGCGGGCTCGTGCTGCGTTCGTGTGGCACACCGACAACAACGGCGGCAACGAGGTTCTGTTCTGGCAGATCCTGGCGTATCTCGGCGCGGAGCCGATGCCCGCGCCGCCGGGCGGCACTGTTCCTGCGTCGACCACTCCTGAGGCGGTGAGGGCGTTCAGCGACGGCAAGACATGGCCCGGCTGGGTGCCCATCAACGCGGCCATGAGCTGCTACACCCCGCCGCCTGTGGTGAGCATCGCGGCACGCGGCGGGGTCACCGAGGGCGGTGATGCGACTTTCACGGTGTCTGCGGTTCCGGCGCCGTCTTCGCCGCTGACTGTGGAAGTGGCGGTGGCCCAGTCGGGTGATTTCGGCGTGACGCCGGGATCGCGCACTGTCACCGTCCCGACGTCGGGCACGGCCACGCTCACCGTCGCCACCGTCGGCGACAGCACCGACGAGCCTGACGGTTCGGTGACTGCGACGGTCGGCACCGGGGTCGGCTACACGGTCTCGGCGACTGCGGGTTCGGCGTCGGTGGCGGTGGCCGATGACGACGGTCCTGCTCCGCTGCCGTCGGTGTGTGTGCCGAGCTTGCCGTGGGATGCGGTGTCGGTGTTTGAGGTGACGGTTTGGCGTGATGGTCATTCGGGGGCGGCGCATGTGCTGCGGTGGAACCGGGTGCTGGCCGCTTTGGGGGCCGACACCGGCGAGACGGCGATGACCGTGGAGCAGTCCCGCGTCAATGAGAGCGAGTTCATGTTCAGCCGCTGGGACCGTGTCACCCGCACGCTCGAAGCGCTCGGGCAGTGCGACGGCCCGCCCCCGCCCGTCACTCCCGAAGTCGGCATCGCGGCAGGCGGCGGCAACGTCACTGAGGGCGGCGACGCTGTGTTCACGGTCACGGCTGATCCGGCGCCGTCGTCGCCGCTGGCAGTAAGCGTCACGGTGGCCCAGTCGGGCGACTTCGGCGCTGCGACCGGGTCGCGTCAGGTGACCGTCCCGACATCGGGGGCAGTCACGCTCACGGTGGCCACCGCCAATGACGGCACTGACGAGGCCGACGGGTCGGTCACTGTCACGGTCGACGGCGGCAGCGGCTACACCGTGTCCGCGACCGCGGGCACGGCCTCGGTGGCGGTGGCCGACGACGACCCGGCCCCGCCGCCTGCGGTGGACCCTGAGGTGAGCATCACAGGCGGCGCTGATGTCACTGAGGGCGGCGACGCGACGTTCACGATCACCGCGGACCCCGCACCGTCTTCGCCGCTGACAGTGACCGTGACCGTGTCCCAGTCGGGCGACTTCGGCGCTGCGACTGGTTCGCAGTCGGTCACGGTCCCCGCCTCGGGCAGCGCCGCCCTCACGGTGGCGACAACAAACGACAGCACCGACGAGGCCGACGGGTCGGTGACCGTCACGGTCGACGCCCGCAGCGGCTACACGGTGTCCCAGTCGGCGGGCACTGCGTCGGTGGCGGTGGCAGATGACGACGACCCGCCGCCGAACGCGACGCCGTCGTTGTCGATCAGTGATGCGTCGGCGGGCGAGGGCGGCACGCTGGCGTTCACGGTGACGCTCAGCCCTGCCAGCGGCCGTTATGTGTGGGTGCATTACTATGCGCGGCCCGGGCACGGGGCTGGGTTGTCTGCGACGTTCGCGGACTTCGCGCAGGCCTACGGGATGCTGACCTTCAGACCCGGCGAGACCGCCAAGACCGTCACCGTAGCAGCGGTCGACGACAGCCGAACCGAAGGCGACGAGACGTTCGTGGTCGTGCTGTACGCCGAGGTCCAAGCAGCAGTCGCCGACCGCGAAGGCACCGGCACCATCACCGACAACGACTGACACCCCTCGGCACGCCATCGTCCGGCGGCGGCCGAGAAGCCCTAGCCGTCGTGTTCGCTTTCCGGACTGCCCGAGCGACCGGCCGGGCGGATCTCCGCGATCAGGTCGCCGGGCTCGAGCAGCGACCCCGAGGCTGCAGCGACCGAGATGACCGTGCCGGTGACGGGCGCAGAGATCGACGATTCCATCTTCATGGCCTCGATGACCGCAACCGTGTCCCCGGCTTCCACCTGATCGCCCTCGGACACCGACACGTTCACCGAGCCCCTGAACGGCGCCGCCACGTGACCCGGGACGCTGGCGTCTGCCCTGGCGTGTTCGGGCCGATCGACGGCCACCGTGCGATCGAGCGTGTCGATATCGCGGGGCTGGCCGTTCACCCGGAAGCTCACCAGTCGGATGCCCTCGTCGTTCGGCTCGCCGATGGACCGCAGGCCCAGCAGCAGCCGTACGCCCGGGCCGAGCACCACGGCGGTGTCATCGTCGTGAGGGTCCAGCCCGTACCAGAACAGCAGCGACGGCAGTACCGACAGGTCGCCGTAGCGGTGGGTGTTCTCGCTGTGGGCTGCTGAGGGCGTGGGAAACAGCAGCCGATTCAGCGTGGCGGCGCGATCGGCCGCTAAGCCCGCCACGTCGTCGTCGGTGAGGTCCTTGGTCTTGGGCGCCCAGTCGCGGCCCTCGGTGGCGTGGGTCCGGAAGGGTTCGGGGAATCCGCCCGGCGGGGTGCCGAGCTCGCCATGCAAGAAGCCGATGACGCTGTCGGGCAGGTCGGCCCCGGCCGGATCGCCAGCCAGCTCTTCGGGTGAGACGCCCGAGGCCACGAGGTGCAGGGCGAGATCGCCGACAACCTTCGACGACGGGGTGACCTTGATGGGGCGGCCGAGCAGGTCGCTGCACGCCGCATACAGACGCTCGACTTCCTCGAAACGGTGACCGAGGCCCAGCGCCCGTGCCTGCGCCCGCAGGTTCGAGAGCTGCCCGCCGGGAATCTCGTGGCGGTAGACGGTGCCCGTGGGCGACGGCAGGCCGGCTTCGAACGGCGCGTATACGTGCCGCACTGCTTCCCAGTAGGGCTCCATGTCGCCGATCGCATCGAGGCTGAGCCCGGTAGCCCGGTCGGTGTCGTCGGTCATCGCCACGATCGAGGCGATGGACGGCTGGGATGTCATCCCCGACAGGGGCGGGGCAGCCCCGTCGATGGCATCCACCCCGGCGTCGATAGCTGCAAGGTAGGTGGCGAGCTGCCCGCCGCCGGTGTCGTGGGTGTGCAGGTGCACTGGCTGGGCATACCGCTCACGCAAGGCACTGACGAGCGTCTCCGCGGCGGGCGGGCGCAGCAGCCCCGCCATGTCCTTGATGCACAGGATGTGGACCCCGGCGGCGTCGAGATGCTCGGCGACGCTCAAGTAGTAGTCGAGGGTGTAGAGGTCCTCATCGGGGCTGGACAGGTTGCCCGAGTAGCAGATGGTGCCCTCGGCTACCGCGCCGGCCTCGATGACGGCTTCGATAGCGGGCCGCATCTGGTCGATGGAGTTGAACGCGTCAAAGACCCGGAAGATGTCCATCCCGCATGCAGCCGCCTCGGCCACGAACTCGTGGGCGACCGTGTCGGGATATGGCGAGTAGCCCACCGTGTTGCGCCCCCGAAGCAGCATCTGGGTGCAGATGTTGGGAGCCGCCGCACGTATGCGCCGCAGCCGTTCCCACGGGTCCTCGTGCAGGAACCGCAGCGCCACGTCGAAGGTGGCGCCTCCCCAGCACTCCATGCTGAGCAGCTGCGGCATGTAATGGGCCATCTGGCGGGCGCCCGCCACCAGGTCGATGGTGCGCAGCCGGGTGGCGAGGATCGATTGGTGGGCATCGCGCAGCGTGGTGTCGGTGACGGCCACGGTGCCGGCGGCCCGCAGGCCGGCTGCGAAGCCCCTGGGCCCGAGTTCGTCGAGTCGCTGCTTGGACCCATCCGGCGGCGTGCGTGGCGTCGGTGCGAGTTTGGTGGCGGGATCGACATGGGTCGGAGCCGGGCCGTGGGGCTGGTGGACGGTCACGTCGGCCAGGTAGCGCAGCAGCCGTGTGGCCCGGTCGGCGCCGACCGACGCCGCGGTGAGTTCAGGCCTGTCGTCGATGAACGTCGTGGTGACGGGTTCGGACTGGAACTGGGCGTCAGCCAAGATCGCTTGCAGGTACGGCTGATTGGTCGATACGCCCCGTACCCGGTACTCGGCCAGGGTGCGCTGCATGCGCCGGACCACGGTGTCGAAATCGGGGCCGCGGCAGGTGATCTTCTCGATCATCGAGTCGAAGTGCGGGGTGATCTCCACCCCCTGGTACACGCAGCCGTCGAGCCGCACGCCCGCACCGCTGGCGGGCCGGTAGGCCACGATGCGCCCGGTGTCGGGTCGGAAGTCGTTGGCGGGGTTCTCGGCGGTCACGCGGCACTGCATCGCGAAGCCGCGCACGCTGATGCGGTCCTGGGACAGCCCCAGATCGTCGAGCGTGGCACCGGCGGCGATGCGCAGCTGCGACTCGACGAGATCGATGTCGGTGACTTCTTCGGTCACCGTGTGCTCCACCTGGATGCGGGGGTTCATCTCGATGAAGACGTGCCGACCGCTGGGCTCCACCAAAAACTCCACCGTGCCCGCGTTGACGTAGCCGATGGCCTCCGCGAAGCGCACCGCATCTGCGAGCAGCTGCCGCCGCACCGCCGGATCGAGGTCGCGGGCGGGCGCCATCTCGACCACCTTTTGGAAGCGTCGCTGCACCGAGCAGTCCCGCTCGTAGAGGTGCACGACGCGGCCGCTGGCGTCGGCCAGCACCTGCGCCTCGATGTGGCGCACGTCGGTCATGGCCTCTTCGAGGAAGACGGTGCTGTCGCCGAAGGCGCTGTGGGCCTCCCGGCGGGCGGCGTCGACCGCCTCGGCCAAGTTCTCGGTGCGCTCCACGCGGCGCATGCCGCGCCCGCCGCCCCCCGATGCGGCCTTCACGAACAGCGGAAAGCCGATTGCCGACGCAGCGCTTGCGATGTCGACCTCGGCAGCGTCATCGTCGACGGGCGGCGACTGTCGCAGCACCGGCAAGCCGGCTGCTTCAGCCGCCTCCCGCGCCCGCATCTTGTTGCCGGTCAGCCGCAGCGCTCCTGCGCTCGGTCCCACGAAGGTGATGCCGGCCGCCGCGCATGCGTCGGCGAGATCTGGGCTCTCGGAGAGGAACCCGTAGCCGGGGTAGATGGCGTCGGCGCCGACTTCGACCGCCTTGGCCACGATGGCCTCGTGGTCGAGGTAGGCCCGCACCGGCCGGCCCTCGGTGCCGATGACGTATGCCTCGTCGGCCTTGATCCGGTGCAACGCCCCGCTGCGCTCCTCCTCGACGGGAAGGATCGCCACAGTCCGGATGCCGAGCTGGGTCGCAGCGCGAAAGGCACGGATGGCGATCTCACCCCGGTTCGCTACGAGCAGCTTCTTCATGCCGTCCTCCACTTCCCGGAGGTGATGTTCGGGAATCTCACGATCGAAGAGGCCGCTCGCCCTCGCCTAGTTTGGAGAAGCTCGTGATGGACACGTCGCCGTCAGGGAACTCGGCGACGATGCGCAGCCGGCCGCCGACGGCCTCGATGTAGGAACGGAGACTCGAGACGTAGATGTCGGCGCGGCGCTCCAGCTTCGCCACAGCAGGCTGCTGCACGTCCAGTACCTCGGCCACGTCCTGCTGCGTCAGCGAACGGGCCCGGCGAAGCTCGTGCAGGGGCATCTCGGCGGCCAGCTCTCGGCTGAGCTTCTCGATGCGGTCGCGCCGTTCGCGAGGGAGGTGCTCGGTGAGCTCCCGGAATGGTCTGTGCCCCGTCATTCGATCAGCCCTTCTTGGCGTAGCTCATGCAGGTATGCGTCGTAGAGACGGTCCGCCAACGGCACCAAGGTCTCGTAGAACCGGTCGTCGCCGGACTTGTCGCCTCCGAGCAGGAGGATCGACGTGCGTCGCGGATCAAAGGCGTAGAAGATCCGTATCGGCCGACCGGCGCTCTGCACCCTGAGTTCGCGCATCGCTCCATGACGTGAGCTGCGCACATCCGACGAGTAGGGGAAGGGCAGCTGAGGGCCGTGGGCCTCGAGCAGCTTGACCCTGGCAGCAACCGCATCTTGAACAGTCTCTGCGAGCGTGTTCCACCAAGTTTCGAACTCATCGGTGAACTCGACCTCCCAAGGCACCGGCGCAATGTATGACTATCTTGGCATATAACGCAAATGGAATACAGCAGCGCCGCGGTGGGATGGCCAACCTCGGCGGCGAGTATCAGGCGCTGCTGGACGATGTCTGGGCGTTCGGGCCGAATTGCTGGGCGAGAAGCGGCTTGAGCACCTTGCCCATGGCATTGCGGGGCAGATCGCCGACGACCATCAACTCCCGTGGGCACTTGTAGTGGGCGAGCCGGTCGCGCACGAAGGCAATCACCTCAACCGGTTCGGGCCGGCTGCCCTCGTGAGGCACCACGGCCGCGACGACGCGCTCGCCCCAGCGTTCGTCGGGCAGTCCGACCACGGCCGCTTCGGCAATGTCCCGATGCTCGACGAGCACTCGCTCAACCTCGGCGCAGTACACGTTCTCGCCGCCGCTGATGATCATGTCCTTGACCCTGTCCACAATCGCCAGCCGGCCGTCGGAGGCCATGATGCCCATGTCGCCCGAGCGGGCGAATCCATCGGGGGTGTGCGCCGCCTCCGTGGCCTCGGGCCGTCCCAGGTAGCCCTCGAAGGGCACCACCGACAAGGCGACCACTTCCCCGGCAACGCCGTCGGCAACCTCCTCGCAGGTCTCGGGGTCAACCACCTTGATCACTGAGCCCGGCGTCGGCCCTCCCACACAATGGGGCACGAGCGCCGAGCGGTCCTTGATGTCGTAGGTCACCCAGCCGGCTTCGGTCCACCCATAGCCGTCAGTGATCTCCGCATTCGGGAATATGTCGAACGCCTCGTCGAGCAGGGACATCGGTCCGGGTGCACCTGCAGACAGCAGGTACCGCAACGCTTTCAGCGGCGGTCGCCCAGCTCCCCGCCATACCTCGGCAATTGCGGCGGTCATCGAGGGCACGAGGAATGCCCACGAGCTATGGCGGGAGTATTCGGCAAGTGCGGCCTGCGGCTCGAATGCAGTCATCACCCGGGCACGCCCACCGGCCACGAGCTGCGCCAATGTCAGTCCGCCGTAGGACAGATGGAACATCGGACCCGGCGTCGACACGACCTCGCGGGCAGTCAACCCAAATGTCCAGCTCCAGTGCATCAGGCGTGCCAGGAACCCCGCGTTGGTGTTGATGCTTCCCTTGGGAAAACCGGTCGTGCCCGAGGTGTAGGCAATCATCGCTGCGCGTTGGTCGGTGGTGACCTCGGTGGGCGCAGTGCTCGGCACCAGCCGGCCACTGCGGCGATCACTGTCGGCGTACGGACCGATCGGCCGTGACCACCTCATCGGTGCTGAGGCGGGAATCTCGGCAGTGTCGATCAGCTTGATGCCGAGGTCGGCAGTGACCCGGCGAGCGATGTCGATGAATGGCTCGGCCGAGAGCAGCACCGAGGCACCCGAGTCCTCCAGCACGTAGCGGATCTCCGGCTCGGCGAGCCGGCTGTTGACCGGCACTGCAGCAGCGCCGACGAGCTGGCAGGCGAGGTAGGCGGCAGCGTGGTCGGCGCCGTTCGGCAGCAGGAGTCCGGCCATCGGCCCGTGCGCGCCTGCGGACACGGAACCCAGCGCATCTGCCAAGGCCTCGGTGCGGCCCCAGAGCGCGCCGTACGTCCACGACTCGACCGGCTCTACGTCTCCCGTCGTGCGGGGATCGAGCACCTCGATCGCACACCGGTCCGGAAAGGACCGGGCGTTGGTGGCGACGCCGTCGGCAACGGTGATCGGCTGCAGCATGTCGCTGCGGAAGTTACCGGCGATGTCCAGACCGTGTGGAAATCGGCCCGGAGCGCGCCGTAGCGTGCGCTGCGTGACTGCATGGCTATTGGACCCAGAAGTGCTGCATCTCAATCACGGCTCGTTCGGCGCGACTCCTGCGGGAGTTCTCGACGCGCAGCAGGCCATCCGCACCCGCATGGAGGCCAACCCGACCCGGTTCTTCCTCGAGGGCGAGTACCAGGAGCGGCTCGACGACACGCGGCGGGCTGTGGCGCAGTTCGTCGGTGCCGACCCCGCAGGACTCGTGTTCGTCACGAACGCGACGACGGGCGTGAACTCGGTGCTCCGCTCGCTGGAGCCGAGCCTGTCGCCCGGCGACGAGATCCTCGTCACCGATCACGAGTACAACGCGTGCGCCAATGCGGCGGTCGTGTCGGCGTCCCGTGCCGGCGCCGTGGTCACTACCGCAGCAGTGCCGTTCCCGCTCGGCGACCGCAGCGAGGTGGTCGACGCCGTGCTCAGTGCCGTCACCGAACGCACGCGCATCCTGCTCATCGACGCAGTCACCTCGGCGACGGGCCTGGTCATGCCGGTGGACGAGCTGGTGGCGCGGTTGGAGCCCGATGTTCGGGTGCTCGTCGACGCGGCCCATGCGCCCGGCATGATCGACTTCGATGTGACGGCGTTGGGCGCGTCGTACGTCACCGCGAACTGCCACAAGTGGATGTGCTCGGCAAAGGGCGCCGCGTTCCTGTGGGTGCGACCCGACCGGCGTGACGGCATGCACCACGCGGTTGTCAGCCACGGTTACAACGGCGGCTGGCCGTCCGAAGGTGGGCATCTGCATGCCCAGTTCGACTGGACAGGCACCCATGATCCGGCGGCCTGGCTGACCATCGCCGATGCCCTGGCCGCGGTCGAGGCCATGCACCCCGAAGGCTGGCCGGGGGTGAAGGCGGCAATCCGCGAGCTCTGCCTGACCGGTCGCGACGTGCTCATCGAGGCGCTCGGCATCGAGCCGCCGGCACCAGCGGACATGATCGGCGCCATTGCCAGCGTTCCGCTGCCGCCGGCCGGCAACGCGGGCTCGGCGATCTTCGACCCGCTCATGGCGGCGCTGCGCGATCGCCACCGCATCGAGGTGCCGGTGTTCACCTGGCCGGTGCCGCCCGACCGCGTCCTGCGCATCTCGGCCCACCTCTACAACCGGTCCGACGACTACGAGCTGCTGGCCAAGGCGCTCACAACCGAACTGGCCGACTAGGGGCTGCCAGATCGGGTGACGGAGGCGTCGCGGCGACGCAGCGCTGCGGCAGCCCGGGGCCAGGTGGCAGGATCGCGGCACGCAGGGCGAGACCCGCCCGAGGTTCGCAGCCCAGGAGGCACCGATGTCATCGGCCATTGCAGCAACACCCGGCGCCAAGATGATCTTCCTCATCAAGCGCCGGCCGGAGGCCACCCGCGACGAGCTGGTCGCGAACTGGTTCAAGAATCACATGCCCGACGTGATTGCCGGCCAGGCGCAGGCAGCCGCCGAGGGCAAGGTCCACGCCACGAAGTACATCGCGACGCTGTTCGATCAGCGGCCCGGCAAAGACGTGCCTTGGGACGGTATGGCGCAGCTCTGGTTCGACCGGGCAATCCCGAATCCAACCGAGCCGCACGGCACGGTGCCCCGAGACACGTTCCAGCAGAAGGCTCAGCCGTACGTGGGGTGGGCAACCACGGAGTACGTGGTGATCGACGGCGAGCTGCCCGTCGTGCCGAACACTCTGAACGAGCCGTTCCCGGCGACGCGGTCAGGCTTCTTCAAGGTGTCGTTCCTGGTGCCCGCCCGGGACGGCATCGACTACGACGAGGCGTTCCGGCACTGGCTCGAAGTGCATGCGCCCAACGTGCGAGGCGTCTTGGGCGAGATCGGCGGGCTGCGCTACGTGGTGAACCACAGCCAGGATCCCGCGAATGAGGCCTACCTGGGCATGGCGGAGCTGTACTTCCGCGATCCGCAGGGCTGGGACGACTACCGGGCCACCATCACCGAAGACGGCTTCAGCGAATTCGTCGACTTTGACGGCCTGGTGAACATGCACGCAACCGCACAGATGGTCGGCATCCCCGGCTGATCGCTCAGCCTCTGAGGCGCTAGGCCTCTGCGGCTGCCTTCATCGCTGCGAGCGTGGTGCGGATGCCAGCGCGGGCATTGCCGGCCCGGTAGTCGAGTTCCTTCTGCCCGTTCTCGATCATGCGGGGGGACAGTTGGCGCAGCGTCCAGGTCTCGGTCAACGTGGTGCCCGCGCCGTTCGGCGCCAGCTGGTAGCGCCACAGGACGATGTTGTATTCGAGGCCGCCCGTCACGAAGGCGAAGTCCTCGTCTTCGACGCGGCGGATGATCTCGACGGGGGCCTTCCACTCCTCGCCGTCGAGCCGGTTGATGCCGACGAACATGTCGCCGACCTGCCCGGTGCCGGGCACGCCATCAGGCCCCTTGCGCCAGTACCCGCCGGTGTTCTCGTTGCTCCACTCGCCGTAGCGATCCAGCGCCGTCACCATCCCCCACACCACGTGCGGCGGGGCGTCGATGTCGACCGACTCGCTATGGGACATCACCGGGTCATCAACGTGCCCGGGTAACTGCTCGCTCATGGGCCGCAGCCTTGCAGATGCCGTCAGGGCGCGCGCTGCGCCGAGAGCTCCGCGTTGTCGCGGCGCAGACTGAGGCGACTCAGGGTCTATTCGGTGACAGAAGTGGCGTTGGCGGTGTAGAGCTCTCGCCAGTCAATCTGGTCGTCTTTCGGCAGCACGGCGTTGAGCGGCGCCATGTCCGCGAGCAGGGTGTCGGCAGCATCGTCGCCGATCGCTGCCCAGTGAGCGCCGTCGAGGCGGTCGGTCATGGCCTCGACCTCAGCGCGCCCGGCGGAGCCTGCAGCGGTGGCTCGCCCGTCGGCATCCACCCAGCCGCGGTTGCGAAGGCGCTCGTACGCGGCCGCTGCCTCGGTCTCGGTCCAGCCGGCTTCTTCTTGAATCCACTCGCCGGGTGCCTCATCGACGGCGACCTGGGACACCACCGATTCGCAGCCGTCCAGTCCGGCCGCTGCCAAGGCGATCAAGTGGCATCCGCTGCGGTATTCCCGCAGCAGAGTGCAGCCGTGCCACAGCGCCAAGTGGGGCTCGTCTGGCCAGTCCAGCGACGCCCAGCCGGCGAACAGCACCCGCCCCACGGGGTTGGCAGCATCGCAGGCAGCCCGCACGGTTTCGGCGTTGCGGCGAATCGAATCGCTGCTGACCAACTCGCCCAGTTCGCGTCTCAACGCGGCGTCCATGCCCTCGTAGCGCGCGGCGAGCACCTGTGCCGGAGTCGAGAACGTCCACGCATCGGGGATCGCCCGCCGAACCCGCGCAGGTGCGAAGTAGAAGAACAGCGATTCCACAACGCTCGCTGGCACGGGTCCCAACGGCGCCGAGCGGGTCGCGAAGTAGCTCATCCAGAAGCCCTTCAACCCCGCAGCCGTGGCGGTCTCTCGGACCTCCGGCGCCCAGTAGCAGAGCTGGTGATACCGCTCCACGCACTCCCACATCTGACGCGCTCGTCGCATGGCTTACTCCGCGTTCCGCTAGCTGGGCTGGTTGATGAGGTGGGTGGCGGCGTTGTCGAAGTGGGCGAACATGGCCTGAGCGATGTCGAGGTCGAGCGGTGACCCGTCTGGCAGGGTTGCCGCTTCGAGCGACGCCAGCATGTGGCGCATCCAAGCATCGCGTTCAGCTGGCCCGATGGCGAAGGGCATGTGTCGCATGCGCAGGCGCGGGTGGCCGCGCTCGGAGCTGTAGTCGGCAGGGCCGCCCCAGTACTGGGCGAGGAAACCCGCCAAACGGTGCCGGGAGGGACCCATGTCGGCGGGATACATCGGTCGGAGCAGCTCATCCTGCTCGACTGCGTCGTAGAAGCGATCTACCAACTCGTCGAAGAACTGTTGCCCGCCCACGGCCGCATACACCGTCGGCGGCTGCTCGACGGCCTCGGCCAGGCTGCCACCCAGCGTTAGGCCACCCGCACCCCACGCGGCTTCCTCGCGTGGCGGGGAGTGTTCGCCCGCTGGGGTGGCGTCGGCCTCGGTCACGGCGCTCAGGCTAAGGATTCGGGCCAGTAGGCACAGACGCCATAGCGGAGGAGGCGGCAGGAGATTCTGCGACGTTGCGACCTGCTGGATCGCGGGAGCAGAAGGTCATGCCGCCTCCGCAGCGGGCGCATCTGCCCGCGCTGCTCCTCAGAGTGGCAGCGGGCATCCCGCAGGGCGGGGCGCGTACAGTCGTGGGGCGCGACCAGTATGGGAGACACGATGGCGTTGACAGAGCGGACCCAGCGGGGGACCAACGGGCGGAAGCCGGATGGGCGGCGCGCACACCGGTCGTACCTGAGCTATATCGACAAGTCGCGCGAGTACTACGGGGCGCACGGCTACCCGCAGCCGTACCAGTGGGCGTACAACCATGAGGTGGCGTTCACGCCGTTGGCCAAGCCGCTGTCCGAGAGCACCGTCGGGCTGGTCACCACCTCGTTCTTCGAGAAGGGCCGCGAGCCTGTCGGAGTGCCGGTGGCCCGGCCCAAGCAGCCGTATGCGGCTCGCTGCGACGATGCCCTCGCAGGCCTCTACAACAGCGATCTCTTCTGGGACAAGGACAACACCCACACCGAGGATCTCGACACCTACCTGCCCATCAACCGGCTGCGCGAGCTCGAGGCCGATGGGCGCATCGGTGCGCTGTCTGAGCGCTTCTACGGAATCCCCACCGACTACAGCCATCGCCGCACCCAGCGCAACGATTCGCCCCGTATCGAGGAGTGGATGCGCGAAGACGGCGTGGACGTTGCGTTCCTGGTGCCTCTCTGACCGGTGTGCCACCAGACGATCGGTCTGATCGCTCGACACCTGGAAGAAGCAGGCATTCCCACCGTGGTTGCCGGAAGCGCCCGCGACATCGTGGAGGAATGCGGCGTCGCCCGGTTCGTGTTCACCGACTTCCCCTTGGGGAACCCGACGGGCAAGCCCGGCGACGTCGGCATGCAACGCGCCATCGTGGGCACCGCGCTCGACCTGCTGGAGCGCGCGTGGTTGCCGCGCACGACCGTGCAGACGCCCTACGTATGGGACGCCGACGACAACGACGGTTGGCGTAACCACTTCATGCGCGTGGACGACTCGAATCGTGCCGCTCTCGCCGCAGCCGGCGAGGCCCGTCGACGCGATCAGGCAGCCGCCAAGGCCGACGGCCGCGCCCGGACCACTTGAACAACCCGGGCACCGGTGGCAGGGCCAGCCGGCGATGCCGCGCGTAGCGCCTGACCGAACGAAAGGCCGCACATGACCGATGATCGGCGCAAGCCGCTGTTCGATCCCGCAGACGCTGACGCGCCCGACTTCGTGCCGTCGGAACCCGCGGGTGCCGATGTCTATTCGCACCCCTCCGAGCACGGCGAGCGCATCACCGACACGCTCATCCCCGATCTCATGATCGAAGCGTCGGGAGGCGTGACGGTCGCCGCTGACATCTACGGCGACGATGGCCCGCTGGTACTGCTGCAGCACGGCGGCGGCC
This sequence comes from Candidatus Poriferisodalis sp., assembly GCF_965219595.1. Classification (NCBI taxonomy): domain Bacteria; kingdom Bacillati; phylum Actinomycetota; class Acidimicrobiia; order Acidimicrobiales; family Candidatus Poriferisodalaceae; genus Candidatus Poriferisodalis; species Candidatus Poriferisodalis sp. Next base: position 404,872 of record NZ_OZ244781.1, on the reverse strand, counting down.
AGACCCGCCACGCGTGGAAGGGAGCGGGCCAAGCGCTTGCCGACGGCGGTTACCGGGCGGTGTGCCTGGATGCCCGCGGCCACGGCGACTCGGACTGGGCGCCCGACGGCGACTACACCACCGAGGCATCGGTGGCCGACTTGGTGGCCGTCGTGGAGTACTTCGGCGAACGGCCGGTGCTCGTCGGCGCCTCGATGGGCGGGGGAACCTCGTTGACCGCGGTCGGCGAGGGTGCCGTGGACGCGCTGGCACTCGTGCTCGTCGACACCGCGCCGCAGATCGAAGCGGCCGGCGTGCGCAAGATTCGGGAGTTCATGGCCCAAGGTGCTGACGGGTTCGCTTCGCTCGAAGAGGTCGCCGAGGCCATTGCGAACTACCAGCCGCACCGCAAGCGGCCCAGGAATCTGGACGGACTTGCCAAGAATGTCCGCCTCTGGCCCGACGGCCGCTACCGCTGGCACTGGGATCCGGCCTTCATGCACCGTCCGCGCAGCTTCGCCGAGCGCATTCCGCGCCAGCAAGCCGCCGCCGAGAATCTGACGCTGCCGACGCTGCTGGTACGGGGCGGCCTCAGCGATGTGCTGTCGGAGGAAGGCGCCCAGTCATTCCTCGAGGCGGTGCCGCACGCGCACTACGCCAATGTGGGCGGCGCGGCCCACATGGTGGCCGGTGACCGCAATGACATATTCGTGGAGGCGACGCTCAAGTTCTTGGCCGAATTTGTACCTAGTGCGCGCGAGCGGGCCTGATCGCGGCCTTTCGGCCCTACCCTTGCGGCCTGTGGCCGGCCCGGCCGAGCTTCGAGAGGCACAACATGCGTGGAACAGTCAAGTTCTTCAACAACGAGAAGGGCTTCGGCTTTATCTCCCGTGAAGGAGCCGATGACGTCTTTGTCCATTTCTCCAACATCGTCGGTGAGAACTACCGGACGCTGGAGGCAGGGCAGGAGGTCGAGTTCGATATCGGACCCGGCCGCAAGGGCGACGAAGCTCAGAACGTCAAGCCTGTCTGAGCCCCGGCGGCGTCTCACGCCGTCTGCGTCTTCAACACATCTGGGGCTGATCGGCTGCAGAGTGCTCTGTGAGCATTGAGCAGCGCGCGCCGGTACCCTCCCGGCGTCCGGCCGACATGTTCGGCCGACGGGTTCGCAGGCTGGTCTTGGTTCTTCCTGTCGACGTGGACCAAACCCTGTTTTCTCCGACCTCTTCCTCCCCTGTTGAGGCGCAACCGAACCCTCAGGAGCCCGCGCATCACGCGCGAGGAGACATATGCCCCCCACCTTTGCCCAGCTGGGCGCGCCCGACTTCATCGTCAGCGCGCTCGCTCAACGAGGCATCAGCCAGCCGTTTGCCATTCAGGCGGCCACCGTGGCCGACGCCTTGGACGGACGCGACGTTTGCGGCCGCGCACCCACCGGATCCGGCAAGACGCTGGCTTTCGGGATTCCGCTCGTGGCCGGCGTCGGCAATGCCGAGCCGCACAAGCCGCGAGCACTCGTGCTCGCGCCGACCCGCGAACTTGCCGATCAGATCAAGACAGAGCTGCGAACGTTTGCAGGCGAGCGCCGCGTCGGCGTCGCCTACGGCGGCGTGGGCTACGGCGCCCAGATCGGGTCGTTGCGCCGCGGGGTCGACATTCTCGTGGCGTGCCCGGGTCGCCTTGAGGACCTGATCTCCCAGGGTGAGGCCAACCTGTCCGCTGTCGACAAGGTCGTGATCGACGAAGCCGACCGCATGGCCGACATGGGATTCATCCCGGCCGTCAGGCGCCTGCTCGACCAGACCGCCACACGGCGCCAGACCATGTTGTTCTCCGCCACGCTCGACGGAGATGTGGCAACGCTGACGCGCGATTATCAGCGCGATCCCGTGCGCCACGAGGTCGGCGACGAGACTCCCGATATCAGGGCTGCCGACCACATGTTCTGGAGCGTGGCCAAGACTGATCGAACCGGAATCTGCGCCGAGGCGGTCGATGCTGCAGGTTCGACGGTCGTGTTCTGCCGGACCCGGCACGGCTGCGACCGCGTGGCCAAGCAGCTGAAGAGCCGGGGCATCCGAGCGGCAGCGCTTCACGGCGGGCGCAGCCAACCCCAGCGCACGAGAGCGCTGGCCGAGTTCGCCGCCGGCGAGGTGCAGGCGCTGGTCGCGACTGACGTTGCTGCGCGAGGCATTCATGTCGAAGGTGTCGGCGCCGTCGTCCACTACGACATCGCTGCCGACCATAAGACCTACCTTCACCGGTCGGGCCGCACTGCCCGTGCCGGCCAAGGTGGGGTGGTGATCTCGCTTGTTCAGCCCGAGCAGGTCAAAGAGCTCAGGTCCATGCAACGCAAGATGGGATTGGAACAGCCCATCACCGACGCTGACGTCGCTGCGATCCGGCAGCCCTCACGCCCGCAGACTCGACGTCGCACGCTTGAGCGTCCGGCGGCCGAGCACCCGGCGGCGAAGCGTTCGGCGACGAAGCACCCGGCGGCCAAGCACCAATCGCGGCACCGTCGAAACAACAACCGTTCGAGGTCCAAGGGCCGCCAACGCGCGTCGCAGCGCTGAGCGCGGTCAACCGTCCGTATCGTCCTGCGGCTCGTTCAGTGTTTCGAGACTGGACGGAGCGAGATTCGACGCGAATTTGGACATGTTGTCGGTCAGGGCGCTGATGAGCTGCTCCACGAACTGCGGCGACATATTGACCCGCTGTACCACGACGCCCCGTCGCGGCGACTGCTTGCCGCTGAAGTCCAGCCGGATGAAGTCGAGCGTGAACTCATAGGGCGAGTGGCGCACCACGGCAAAGTTGGACCAGACACCGGCCTCGAGATCCGGCGGCAGCCGGATCTGCAGTTTCGTGCCGTCGGGCAGGGCTTCATGGGTGTTGCCGTCTGTCACCTGCCGAAACCTACTTGGCGGCTGTGTCAGGGCACTTGCGCACGGGTGCGGACTGCGTTCTCAGCGCTCCTCGCGGCGGTAGGGCAGGGTCAGCGCAGCCGGTGCGGGGCTCGGCCGGTGCCGGGCCCGGAAGCTGATCGCGATCAGCACCACCACCGTCAGCAGGAACGGCAGGATGCCGAGCAGCGCCGGCGAGATCGTGTTGACCTCCAATCCGAAGATCGACAGATCGAAAGTCTGGACTCGGGGCTGCAGCGCCAGCGTGAAGCCGAACAGCAGTGAGCCGGCGGCCAGACGTCCGGGCCGCCACGCTCCGAAGATGACCAGCGCCACGGCGATCCAGCCGCGCCCGGCGATGAGGCCTTCGGTCCAACCGGCAGCCATGTACAGCGACAGGAAGGCGCCGGCTGCGCCTGCGAAGGCGCCTCCGATCAGCACCGCCCCTGAGCGCAAGAGGATCACCGAGTGGCCCACGGAGTCTGTCGTGGAGGCAGATTCGCCGACCGCTCGCAATGCCAGACCCAGCCGGGTCCGGTTCAGGACGAACCAGGCCGCAACGCCCAGGATGCCCGCGAGGTAGACCACCGGCGGCTGGTTGAACAGGATCGGACCGACCCAGCGGATGTCGGCGAGCCCGACGATGCCGAGGTCGGTGAATACGGCATCGGCACGCTCGCGGACCGCATCCTGGCCGATGAAGGCGGCGAACCCGAGCCCACCGATGGTGATCGCCAGGCCGGACACCACCTGGCCGGCGCCCATGACCACGCTCACCAGTGCATGAACGCCCGCGACCGCCATGCCGACGAGCGCTGCGAATGCGAAGCCGATCCAGGGCCGGTCGGTGGCGAGTGCCATCATGAACCCGCTCACGGCGCCCATCGCCATCATCCCCTCGACACCGAGGTTCAGCACGCCGGAACGCTCGGCGATGAGCTCGCCCAGGCCGGCCAGATATACGAGCGTGGCGAACTGAACGGTTGCCACGAGCAGCCCGACGACTGCCGCCTCAGACACCCGATGCCCCCGGGGAAGCGGTGCTGCCAGCCGGAGGAAGGGTGTCGGCCTCGTGGCCGACTGGTCGCACCCAGCGGATGCGGTAGTTCAGCAGCACGGCCGCCACCAGCGCTCCGATGAGGATCATGGCCTGCAGGATCGTTGCGATCGAACTCGTGACACCGAGCGTCTGGATGGACTGGCCTCCCACCTGCACCGCGCCGAACACGAAGGCCACCGCCGCCACGCCCGACGGTCGCATCAGGGCGAGCGCGGCCACGATGATCCCCGCGAAGCCGTAGCCGTTGGACAAGCCAGGATCGAGTCTCGTCGCCGTTCCGGTGAGCTCGATGGCGCCGGCGAGACCGGCCAGCGCACCCGACAGCAACAGAGCAGCGAGCACCTTGCGTTGCAGCGAGATGCCGGCATAGCGAGCGGTGGCAGGCGATGAACCCGCCATGCGCAGCTCGTATCCCCATGCAGTGCGCGAGACCGCCAGCCAGAACGCGACCAGCAGCGCGACGGCGAACAGTGCGCCGACGTGGGCGCGACCGAACAACCCCGGCAGCGACGCCTGGTCGGGCAACGGCTCGATGAGCGCGAAACCCTGCGACTCAGGGTCTTTCCACGGGCCGGTCTCGAGCCACTCCACTACCCGGATCGAGACCTCGACGAGCATCAACGTCGTGATGATCTCGCTGACGCCGAGGTATGCCCGCGCCAGCGCCGGTCCCACCATGAGAATGACGCCGCCCACTGCACCTGCGATCAGCATCAGCACGATGAGGAGGGGCCCCGGCAGGTCGCCGGCCGACATGGCAAAGCCCGCTGCAACGGTTGCGCCGGCCATCATCTGGCCCTCGGCCCCGATGTTCCACAGGCCCATGGAGCCGGCCACGGCAACGGCCAGGCCGGCCAGCGCCAGCGGCGTGGCTCGCAGCAGTGTCCGCGAGATCGAATTGATGCCGCCCAGCGACGAGTCGACCATCCGGCCGTACACCTGGGCTGGGTCGTTGCCCGCAGCGAGCAGCAGGAGTGCCCCCGCGATCAGCGCTACGACGATGCCGATGACGAAGGCGACAGCCTGGGCGGCAGGCACGACATCGGCACGCCGCTGCAGGACGGGCCGCACCAGGCCGCGATGCCAGCGGGCCCGGCCACGCGACACGGTGTGCAGCGGGGCGTGCGTCGGTTCAGGCGCTGCGCCCGGGTCGGTCACGAGTTGCCGCCTGAGGCGGTGGCCGCGCTCCCGGCCATCGCAGCGCCCACTTCGGCTCGGGTGACCTGCGTCGGATCCATGAGCGCGGCAACCTGACCTTCGTACATAACGATCAGCCGATCCGACAGGGCGAGCAGTTCGTCGAGGTCTTCGGAGATCAGCAGCACGCCCACTCCCGCCGCCCGCTGGGCCACGATCTGCTCTTGGATGGCGGCGATGCCTGCCACGTCGAGGCCACGGGTGGGCTGAGCTGCCACGAGCATCTTGGGCTCGCCGGTCAGCTCGCGCCCGAGCAGCAGGCGCTGGAGATTCCCCCCCGACAGGGCGCTCACCGGCTCGTGAACGCGTCCCACCTGCACGCCGAAGCGCTCGATGAGACGCCGGCAGAAATCCTCGCAACCGCGCAGGTCGAGCATCATCCGGCGCCGCATCGATCGGTACGACCGCACGACTGCGTTGTCGACCACCGACATCGCGGGTGCCAGCCCCATGCCGAGCCGGTCCTCAGGCACGTACGCAAGACCGGCACGGGAACGACCCCGGGGCGAAGCTCCTGTGATGTCGACCCCCGCGAGCAGCATCGTGCCCGCCGTGGTCGGGCGCAGTCCGGCGATGGCTTCGGCCAATTCCCGCTGCCCATTGCCCGAGACGCCGGCGACGCCGACGATCTCACCGGCGCGTACGTCGATATCCACCGAGTGCAGAGCCGGCAGCCCACGGTCGCTCAGCGCCGAGACGCCTGCCAGCTCCAGCACGATGTCGCCGCTGGGCCGCTCGGCGGGCCGCTGGATCTGCGTTGCCGCCTCGCCCACCATCATCTCGGCGAGTTCGGAGCGATCGACGCCCGCGAGGCTGCGGGGCCGTGCCACCGTGACCCCGCCGCGAAGCACGGTCGCCTCGTCGCACACCGACAGCACCTCGTCCAGCTTGTGGCTGATGTAGACAACCGAGCGGCCCCGGTCGGCCATCGAGCGCAGCGTCAGGCCCAGATCGGCTGCCTCGGCAGGAGTCAGCACCGCCGTGGGCTCATCCAGCACCAGCACGTCCGCGTCGCGCCACAGCGCCTTCAGAATCTCGACGCGCTGGCGCTCGCCCACCGAGAGCTGCCACACGGGCCGGGACGGGTCGGTCTGGAGCGAGTACGTCGCCGCCAGATGGGCAACCCGCTCGATGATCTGACCCATGTCCAGATAGCGGGGCGCCGAGCCCAGCACCACGTTCTCGAAGACGGTGAGCGTGGGCACCAGGCGGAACTCTTGGTGGACCATGCCGATGCCGGCGGCGATGGCGTCGGCCGGGGAATGGAATTGGCGCTGCTGGCCGTGCACCCAGATCTCGCCGTCGTCGGGCAGGTAGACGCCGCCGAGCACATTCACTAGCGAGGTCTTGCCGGCGCCGTTCTCGCCGAGCAGCGCGTGGATCGTGCCCGCCCGGACAGTGAGGTTTGCGCCGTCGCACGCGACGACGCCGGGGAACTCCTTGCGGATGCCCCGCAGGTCGACGACGACGCGACCGTCGCCGGAGCCGGGGGACACCGCGGCGTCCCCCGGCTCCGACATCAGTTTCAGTTCGGTTCGGCCAGTCGGATCAGGGGCTGGCGTCACCCACGACGCCTTCGACGAACCAGTCCATGCCGAGCATCGAGCCGTCGTCCATGGTCTCGCCTGCGGCGACACGCTCGGTGCCGTCCTGATCGTTGATCGGGCCAGTGAAGACGTCCCACTCGCCTTCACGGATCTGCTCTGCTACGTCGCTGATCTGGCTGGCGACATCGCCCGGCACGTCATCGGCCAGGGGCGCCAGGTCGACGATGCCGTCGTCCATACCGCCCCAGTACGCACCCGGTGCGTAAGTGCCGGCTGCGACCGCCTCGATGATCTCGGAGTAGCGCGGGCCCCAGTTCCACACCGGAGCAGTGATGAATGCGTCAGGTGCGAAATCGCGCATGTCGGAGTTGTAGGCAACCCAGCGGGCACCGGCATCCTGCGCAGCCACGCCCGCAGCCGTTGAGTCCTGGTGCATGGCGATGACGTCGGCGCCGGCTTCAAGCAAGGCCTTGGCCGAGTCGCCCTCAACCGCCGGGTCGAACCAGGTGAAGGTCCAGATGACGTGGACTTCGGCCGACGGGTTGGTCTCGCGTACGCCGAGGGTGAAGGCGTTGATGCCTCGGATCACCTCGGGGATCGGGAATGCGGCCACATAGCCCAGTTGCCCGGTCTCGGTCATCGCGCCGGCCGCCATGCCCGACAGGTAGCGGGGCTGGTACATGCGGCCGAAGAAGTTGCCGAAGTTGGTGTCGTTCATCTTGAAGCCCGAGGCGTGCTCGAACACGACGTCGGGATATTCGTCGGCGAGCTCGAGCATCGGGTCCATGTAGCCGAACGACGTGCCGAAGATGACGTCGGCATCCTCGTTCTCGATGAAGTCGACAGCGACTGCCTTGAAGTCCTCGGCGTTCTCCGGGACGCTCTCGACGAACAGCGTTGTGGCGCCCGTCTGGTCTTCCGCGTACTGGCGGCCTTGGTCGTGTGCCCAGTTCCAGCCGGCGTCGCCGACTGGGCCCACCAGCACGAATGCCGCCGTGACGTCCTCGGGGTCGCTGCTGTCGCCGCCGCACGCTGCTCCCAGCAGCGCCACGCCGGCCACCGCAATGGCAAGTCGTGTCAGAGTCCTCGAACGCATGATCTCCCTCTCCGTTCGCGCCCGCGAGGCAACCTCGGGGCGGTCGCCATCGAGCCTAATCTTGCCCATCTGGGCCCGCTGCCACCGCCCGCAGGCACTCCGAGCTGGTTCAGAAGGGGTTGAGTTCGAGACCGAGGAGGTGGCGGCCGAGCTGGTGGGTCACCCGGTCTTGGTGCACGTTGATGTGCACCGGCATGGCCCGGAAGTCGCGGTAGCGGCGGTCGAAAGCGCCGCCTTCTCGCAGCGCGGTGCCGCCTTGGGTGCGGTGCAGCAAGGACATGGCCTCGTCGAGCTGCTCCACGGCCATCGTCGTGACCGCCATCTGCCGCAGGTAGTCGGCTTCGTCGGGCACGACACCGGCGGCGATGCGGCGGTCGACGTCATTGCACGCTGCTTCGGTTGCCGCGGCGGCGGCTGCCAGCAGTGATGCCGCCCGACCGAAGTTGACCTGCACGGTGGGCCGATCGACCATCTTGCCGCCGATGATCACCCGCCGGCCGCCGGCCGCGTCAGCAGCCTCGGCAAGCGCCCGGCGCACGAGGCCCACCGCCATGAACGAGAGCCACAGGTCGGAGATGCCCACCCAGTCCTCGCGGTAGCGGTGATGCACCACCGGCACCGTGCGCAGCGACTCAGCGCGGTTGGCGCCGAACCAGGCCACGCAGTCGCTGAGATTGACGGGCACGTCGGTGTAGTGGACATCGTCGGTGGCCGATGCCCGCAGCCCGGCGCCGTCCCACGAGGGGTCGATCTTCACGCCCTCTGCCTTGGTGGGCAGGATGGTGAAGCGGATGTCCATCGGCCTCACCGGCTTGCCGTCGTCGCCGGTGATGGCGAAGGCCACCCCGCAGTAGTCGGCGTAGCGAGCGCCGGTGCCCCACCGGCCGGTGCCGTTCAGGATCGCCTGATCGCCTTCGATGCGTCCGTAGACCGAACTGCGCGCGCCACCAGGGAACGACACCCATTGGCCGTTGGTCACGATGTGGGTGAGGAAGTCTTGCTGGTCGGGTCCTACGGAGCCGACGAATAGGTGGAAGACGCACAGGTGGTTCCACAGGCACCACGCCAGGCTCGGGCAGCGGGCTGCCACCGCTTCGAGTTCGCGGCCCATGTGCAGCATGGTCTCCTCGACGCCGCCGATGTTGCGCGTCGCCGACATGCGCATGAAGTCGGTGCCGCGGATGGCCTCGATGACCTCCGACGAGACCGACCGGGTCTGGTCTGCACTCTCGGCCTGCGCCTCGATCGCGTCCAGGAACGGTGCTATCCGCAGGCCCTCGGCCGGCGCCGGGGAGAAGTGCTCGACCAGTTCAAGGCCTGTCAGCCCGAGATCATCGGGTTCGCCTGCTGCGGACGTCGGAGTGGCTTCGTCGGCCTCGGGTGCTCCCGCCATCCGGCCACAGTAGGCGGCGCGCCCGTCTAGCTGCAGTGGCCGTTGGATGACGGCGGCACGTCCAGCATCGGGTTGCGGTCGAAGAAGCCGTCGGGCACCAGCCCGAAGCCGACGTACTCGGTGGGCATCACCGGGAAATCCTCGGGCCGCGCATCGTGCGTGATGCCGAACGTGTGCCACACCGTGATGTCGGTGTCGACCACCGACCGGTCGCCTGCCGTGTAGCGCTCCAGGCCGTCGCCGGCGTTGCGCTGAGTCGGGAACCGTCCGGCGCCATAGCGCTCGTCGGGCCGGGTGGGCGACACCCACAGGTTGTGCCGGGCGAACGTGGCGCGCTCGGAATGCGGGCTGTCGTGCGAGGCGAACATGGTGGCCGTGGGCGGCGGCAGCAGCCGGAAGGCGGTCGGATGGCCGAGCCGGTTGATGTGGTCCGCGCTCTGGATGCGCCAGTACCGGCTCGACCCCGAGTTGGCGTTTCGCCGGGCTGCCAGCTCGCTCTCGAGCACGGTTTCCCGTGCGGCGAACGCCGTGCCGTACGGGTTGTCCGGCCCCGAAGGCAGCGCCTCGGTGTTCACCTCCACCACCCGGTTGGCATTGCCGTCGACCGCCATGTCGAGCCGCACGCAGAAGATGTGCTGGTGGATCGGGGCTGACACGTGCGGTGCCACCTGGCGGGCGAATGTCAGATCATCGCCATCACGGTGTGACCGCGTGGTGAGGATGCCGGTCAGCTTCACCTCGTAGCGGATTGTGCCGTCGAGGTAGAAGTACCAGAAGAACCCGTACTCGTAGTTGCCGACGGTGTGGATGGCGCTCACCACCAGGCGGCGCGAGCGGCGCACCTCGGTGGTGTCGGCGTTCCAGTCGAAGTGCTTCCAGCCGATGCCGAAGTCCTCCTCGTGGATGCAGATGGCATTCGGCGTGGTCACCACCGAGCCGTCGTCGAACACCTGCGTCGAGTCGAGGTAGACGATCTCGCCTAGGCAGTCGCAGCCGAGCTGCAACGAGTTGTTCATCAGGCCGAGGCCGAACTCGCCCGAGTCGAGCGCGTGCTTGAACGTTTGCGATGGCCGGGTGTCGCCGTAGGGCACCACCATCTCGGCCAGCGACGCCCGGTCGATGATGGGTCGTACCCGGCCCCCGTCGTTGTACGCAATGCGGTGCAGCACCAAGCCCTCGGTGTCGTCCATGACGACGCGCATCGACCACTTCTGCCAGCACAGCTCGTTGTCTGCGAGGGTGAAGCTGGTGCCCTCGGGTTGGGTGATCTCGATCGGGCGCAGATCGGTGCGCATGGGCCCGAAGTCCTCGGTGACCGAGTCGACGTCGTAGTTGCCACGCTCAGAGGCCACCGGCCATTGGTCGAAATCGGTGACGTGCAGCACTTCCAGCGTGTCGACATTGATGTGCACCATCAATCCGTCGAGCGGGTACGCGTAGCCGTTGTCGGCAGGGTTGGGGCGCCAGAAGGCGATGCAGCGCTGCACGCGCCGGCCGATTTCGAAGTCGAAGTCGTAGTCACCGGTGGGCCAGGGGTCGATCTGCACTTGCGAGGTATCGGTGATGCCGCGCTTGGCCAGCGCAGCGGCGAAGCCCGGGTCCTTCCGGCAGGCGTCCATCACGGCGAACAGCTCCGCCATGCCCACCCGGGGCACCACGCCGGGGTGGTGCGTCCACGAGTCCACCTCGCCGCGGGTCACCGACACCACGGCAACGTGCACTTGGCCGTTCTCGTGCACCACTACCTCGAATCGCCGATCCGTGACGGTGCCGGGCGTCCACGCTGCCACTTCGGCCTTGGGCGGTTCCCAGATGCAGAAGCCGTGAAAGCGCGCGTCCGCGCCGATGCGCCCGCTGCGACGCAACACCTCGATGGCGGCGTGAGCCTCCGCTTCGGTCATCATCGACAGCGGGTGAATCGAGGGTGCGTCCGTTCCCTCGACTGTTGTTTCCAGCAGTGTGTCGGCCATGGCTTCACGCTACGCGGTGCACCGCGCATACGCGGTCGGCGCGATGAACGTCACTAATCTCGCCCAGAGGCGGAGCCGGGGCCCAAGCGGCCCGTGAGCCCAATCGCATGGGTATGGGGAACAAGAGCGGGAAACTCAGGGTGCATCAGTGGGAAGCTCCGCCAATCGGCGCACGTTCTGATTACGGTTCCGCACCCGATTGGCCCAGAGCTGGCCTGATGACTGGGGTCCGAACGTCGTGACCGAGGGGGTTCTCCGCGGCCGCGTCCGGCGCCACCTCGAGTTCATCTATCCGGCGATGCATACCGATCGTCTCGTCGACGAGGTGCTCTCCACGCTCGGGCTCGACGGCACTGAGGGCGCTGCCGCAGGCGGCCCGCGGTGGGATGAACACGACGTGGCGGTGATCACCTACGCCGACTCGATCACCGAGGCGGGCAAGGTGCCGATGCAGACGATGCACGACCTGCTCGACGACCTGACGGGCGACGTCGTATCGGTCGTGCACGTGCTGCCCTTCTACCCGGCGAGTTCCGACGGGGGTTTCGCCATTACCGACCACCGTGCTGTGGACCCGCGGCTGGGCGCCTGGGACGACATCAGCGATCTCAGCGAGACCTACACGGTCATGGCCGACCTGGTTGTGAACCATGTCAGCGCCGATCACCCGTGGATGGAACAGTTCTGCAACGGCCACGAGCCGGGCAGCCGCTTCCTGCTCACCGCCGAGCCCGAAGACGAACTGTCGAGCGTGGTGCGTCCCCGCACCACGCCGCTGCTGCGCGAAGTCGAGACCCCCGACGGCCCCCGGCTGCTGTGGTGCACGTTCAGCTTTGACCAGATCGATCTGAACTTCGCTGAGCCTGAGGTCCTGCTTGATTTGCTGCGCACCGTGGCCCGCCTCGTCGACGCGGGCGTTCGGTGGTTCAGGCTCGACGCCATCGCATACCTGTGGAAGGAGCTCGGAACCTCCTGTGTGAATCTGCCCCAGACCCACGAGTTCGTGAAGCTGCTGCGGACGCTGCTGGACGCACGCTGTCCCGACTCGGTCATCATCACCGAGACCAACGTGCCGCACGACCAGAACGTGGCGTATTGGGGCGACGGCGACGAAGCCCATCTCGTCTACAACTTCAGCCTGCCGCCGCTGGTAGCTCACACGATGCTGTCGGGCTCATCGGTGGCGATGCAGCAATGGCTGGCGAAGCTGGAGACGCCGCCGGCGGGAACGTCGTTATTCAACTTCATCGCCAGCCACGATGGCATCGGGCTGCGCCCGGTAGAAGGGCTGCTGAGCGCCGCCGAGATCAACCGGCTCGTCGCCGCGGCGCACAGCGCGGGTGGCACACACTCGGAGTTCGACACGTCCGAAGGTCCCAAGGCGTACGAGCTGAATGTCTCGCTGTGGGACCTCTTCGCCGGCGATGGTGACCCGCTGGGCGTGGCGCAATTCCTTGCCGCGCACACGATCATGCTGAGCCTCGCCGGCGTCCCTGCGCTGTACGTGCACGCACTTCTGGGCACCCCCAGCTACTGGACGCCGATCAGCGAGCCGCCGCGCATCGTCACCGAGCACGGCCTGCCGCCGGTGGAGCAGAACAAGCGCACGATCAACCGGCGCAAGGTCACTTTGGATGAGGCCGTCGACTTGCTCGGCGCGCAGGATGGGATCCGGCGCAGGACCCTCGTGGAGCTCGTGCACCGCATGCTCATCCGCCGTGCGCAGCCGGCATTCCATCCCGACAGCCCACAGGTGTCGCTGGATTCGGGCCCGCAGGCCCTGGGTGTGATGCGCGGCGACGCACAGGTCGGCCAGACAGTGGTGTCGGTGACCAACGTGGGTCACACCCATCTCACCGTCGATCTCGACGTGCTGTCGTCGCTCTGCCCGGCGGGCAGCGCAGGCAGGCAATTCGGCGAGGCCGGCTGCGTGGACTTGCTGGACGGTGCGTTGCATGGCCCGGGCGACCGCGTGGATCTGGCGGCCGGACAGACGATGTGGCTGTGCCTGGAGAGCGAGCGCCGGGAGCCGGCGCACGCGCACCGGCCGACGAACCTGTAGCTCCGCGCTGGCGAGCCGCCCGGCACGGCTAGCCGTCGCGGGGCTCAGGCGTTGTCGAGCTCGACGGCGTCGTAGAGCTGGCCGAGCACGTCGGGCACAGCGCTCTGCACGCGTGACCAGTTCGGGATGAACGGCGTGCCCATCGGGTCGTTCAGGAACTCGTCGCCCGCTTCCATGATCGCTGAGGCGAACAGCTCCACGGCGGTCTCCTCGGCGTGCAGGTCGAAGTCGAAGCCGTTGAACGTGGCGTCGTTGCGGTAGTGGCTGACGAGGTCGAGCGCGTTGCGGTAGTAGACGGCCTTCACGGTGCGGAAGATCTCGGTTCCCAGCGTGGTGCCGTCGATGGCCAGCTTGCGGTAGATGGCCTTGGCGATGTCGCGGCTCATCTTGTGCAGGCCCGCGTTGGCGTCTTCGAGCGAAAGGTCCTGGTGCTTGTGGTCGTAGCGCCCGCACAGGTCGACCTGGCAGATCCTGCGCCCCTGGTAGATGCGGTACACCTCCGACAGCACGCCGATCTCGAGGCCCCAGTCGCTGGGGATGCGGATGCTGCGGGTCATGTCCAGTTTCATCGCGAACTCGCCGGCCAGCGGGTAGCGGAAGGCGCCGAGGTAGCGCAGGTAGTCGTGCTCGCCGATCGTTGCCCGCAGCGCCCGCAGCAGCGGTGTCACCAGCAGGCGCACGACGCGGCCGTTCAGCCGCGCCGAGGTGCCTTCGCCGGCCCGGTAGTAGTAGCCCTTCGAGAATGAGTACCCGAACGTGGGATGCAGGATCGGGTACAGCAGTCGTGCCAGCAGGCCGCGGTCGTAGGTCAGGATGTCGGCATCGTGCAGGGCGACGTTCTCGCAGCGTCCCGAGGCCAGGAAGTAGCCCAAGCAGTACCAGACGTTGCGGCCCTTGCCCGGCTCCGTCGGTGCCAGCACCCGGTCGGCGAGGACTTCGTCGATCTTGCGCAGCCGCGGGCCGTCGTTCCACAGCAGGCGAGTGCGCTGCGGCAGCCGGGCGAAGAACCGCCTGGCGTCGGCGAACTGGGCCTCGTCGGCCCGGTCGATGCCCACGATGATCTCGTCGATGTAGGCGACCTTGGCAATCTCGTCGACGATGTTCCCGAGCGCGGGCCCCTGCAGCTCGCTGTACAGGGCCGGGATGATGAGCGCGATCGGCCGGCGGCGCGAGTAGTCGAACAGCTCGCTCTCGAAGCTCTCGACGGATCGGTCGCCAAGGCGATGGAGCGTCGCGATCGACTCGTGCTGCTGGAAATCGGCCACGACGGCTCGCTTGGCTCGCTTGCTGATGGTGAAGCTACCCCGACCGGCTTCATCGGCCCGTGCGAGGGCGCGCGGTAGGGTGCGCCATGGCCCGATCTCAACCCCCTGAGCGGGGCCGATTTCCCTCGCTGGACAGCAAGTTCACCGCGGATGGGTTGACCTTCGACGACGTGCTGTTGGTGCCTGACGCGTCCGACGTGCTGCCCGATGCGGTCGACACGTCGTCGCGGTTCACGCGGGGCATCACGCTCGCCGTTCCGCTGGTGAGCGCGGCCATGGACACCGTCACCGAGGCGCGTCTGGCCATTGCAATGGCCCGCCACGGCGGCATCGGCGTGATTCACCGCAACCTGTCGGTCGCCGATCAGGCTGCCGAGGTCGACAAGGTGAAACGCTCCGAGTCGGGGATGATCAACGAGCCCTTCACGCTCGGCCCCGACAACCTGGTGTCCGAAGCCGAGGACCTCATGGCCCGCTTCAAGATCAGCGGGGTGCCGATCACCGATCCAGCGGGTCGGCTGGTCGGGATACTCACCAATCGCGACCTGCGCTTCGAGACCGATTGGAGCCGTCCGATCCACGAGGTGATGACGTCGGAAGGGCTGGTGACTGCGAGTGCCCCGACCACTCTGGAAGAGGCTCAGGTGGTGCTGGCCCGCCACCGCATCGAGAAGCTGCCGATCGTCGATGACGACTTCCGGCTCGTTGGTCTGATCACGGTGAAGGACATCCAGAAGCGCATCCAGTTCCCGAACGCCTCCAAGGACGAGCACGGCCGGCTGCTGGTCGCCGCCGCAGTCGGCACCGGTCCCGACACGATGGAGCGCGCCGCAGCGCTGGTGGAGCGCGACGTGGATGCCATCGTGGTCGACACGGCACACGGCCACAGCCGCGATGTCATCGAGACCGTCGCGAAGATCAAAGCCAATCACGCTGCCGAGGTGGTGGCGGGCAACGTGGCCACCGCCGATGCGGCTCGAGCGCTCATCGACGCTGGTGCCGATGCGATCAAGGTCGGCATCGGCCCCGGCTCGATCTGCACGACCCGGGTGGTAGCCGGGGTGGGGGTGCCGCAGATCTCGGCGGTGTTCGACTGTGCATCGGAGGCCGCAGCCGCCGGCGTACCGGTAATCGCCGACGGCGGCATGCAGTTCTCGGGCGACCTCGCCAAGGCGATCGCCGCAGGAGCGCACAGCGCCATGGTGGGCAGCCTGCTGGCGGGCACCGACGAGTCGCCCGGTGAGGTGGTGCTGTACCAGGGCGAGCGCTTCAAGGAGTACCGCGGCATGGGCTCGGTGGGCGCCATGAAGGGCCGCAGCTACTCCAAGGATCGATACTTCCAGGACGGGCGCGAGGTGGAAGAGCTGGTGCCCGAAGGGATTGAGGGACGGGTTGCCTACAAGGGTCCGCTGGCCGGTGTGCTGCACCAGCTCGTCGGCGGGCTGCGCCAGGCGATGGGCTACTGCGGCGCCACCAGCATCGACGACATGCGGCTGCGCACCCGGTTCGTGCGCGTCACCGCAGCCGCACTGCGCGAGAGCCACCCCCACGACATCATGATCACCAAGGAGGCGCCCAACTACCGGGCGCCGACCTGATCTTCGTCCTTGCTGAGCTGCTCCAGCCGTTCCCATTCGTCGATGAGGCTGCTGTCGGTGTCGCGCACGAGCTCGCCGAGCCACCGCGTCAACTCCACGATGTCGTTGCTGCGGCGATCCTCAGGCACGTTGCGCACCAGGGCTTTGTAGGCATCGCTGAGGTAGCGCAGCAGCACGCCCTCGGAGCCCTTGATGCCGTAGTGGTTGACGTACTCGTGGAAGGTCATCGCTCGCTCCCGTAAGTCACGTGCCACTGACTTGGGGCGGATGTTGTCGTTGCGCAGCCAGGGGTGATGGGTCGACCAGGCGTTGAAGCTGTCATACAGCCAGTCGCGCAGCGGCTTGGGCCACTCGACCTCTTCGAGGCGCTCCATCCGCTCCTCGTACTCCACGCCCTCGGCCTTCATCTCGACCAGCAGGTCGGTGCGGGCAAGGTCTCGCTGCCGTTCGAGCACCACGGTCGGGTTCTCGAGCGTTGCCTCCAGCACGCTGAGCACATCGAGCGGGTAGGTCGGCTCGTCGGCGTCGACGAACTCGATGGCGTCGAGCGCAAATGGCGACAGCGGCTGGGTCAGGTCGAACTCGGCCTGCAGGTCCACGTTCACCCGCACCAGGCGGTCGAGCTCGTCGGGTTCGGCGAGCCGTTCAACCACCTGCGTCTCGGTCAGCGAGCGGTAGATGGCGATGGCGCGGCGGATGTGGGTGCGGTTGGCGGCCCGCGTCTCGTGGTTGTCGGTGAGCAGCCGGCGCATCGCCGCGCAGCCGTCGCCGGGGCGGTCGAGCACGTTCATCAGCATCGAGTGCGACACATCGAACTGCGAGCGCAGCAGTTCAGGTTCGCCTGACGCCAGCCGCTCGAACGTGTCGGCGTTCCACGGCGCGTAGCCCCGTTTGGGCGGCGACGGCCGGCGCACCTTGCGCAGCTTGGCCGGGTCGTCGCCGAATTTCTCGCGGGCCTTCTCGAGCGCCATCGCGTACTCGACTTCGTGCTCGGGCGCCTGGCACCACACGAAGCCCTCGTGGTCGAAGCCGCGGCGCCCCGCCCGGCCGGCGATCTGCTGGAAGTCGCGCACCGACAGCACCCGGGTGTCGCGGCCGTCGTACTTGCAGAGCTGGGTGAACACCACCGTGCGGATGGGCACATTCACGCCGACGCCGAGCGTGTCGGTGCCGCAGATGAGCTTGAGCAGGCCCGCCCCTGCCAACCGCTCGACCAGCAGCCGGTACTTGGGCAGCATCCCGGCGTGGTGCACGCCGATGCCGGCCTTGACGAAGCGCGAGATGTCGCGGCCGAACGGCGAGTCGAAGCGGAAGTCGACGATCTCTGCGGCCACCTGCGCCTTTTCATCCTTGGAGAGCACGTTGAGGCTGGTGAGCGCTTGCGCCCGTTCGGTGGCCGCCCTCTGGGTGAAGTGAACGATGTAGGCGGGCACCCGGCGCAGCTCCAGCAGCTCTTCGAGCGACTGGTGCAGCGTGGTCTCGCGGTAGGTGAACGTGAGCGGCACCGGCCGTTCCGCCCCCGTCACGGTGGCGACCTCGCGGCCCGACCGCCGCCGCAGGTCGTCGGCGAAGCGCTGGGTGGGGCCGAGCGTGGCGCTCATCAGGATCATCTGGGTGCGGGTCAGCTCGAGCAGCGGCACCTGCCAGGCCCATCCCCGGTCGCGGTCGGCATAGAAATGGAACTCGTCCATGACGACACTGTCGACCGGGGCGCCGGCACCTGAGCGCAGCGCCAGGTTGGCCAGGATCTCCTGCGTGCAGCACACCACCGGCGCATCGGGGTTGACGGCGCCGTCGCCGGTCACCATGCCGACGTTGGCAGCGCCCAGTTCCTCGCAGAGCGCGAAGAACTTCTCCGACACGAGGGCCTTGACCGGCGCGGTGTAGTAGCTGCGTTGGCCTCGGGCCACCGCCTCGAAGTGCGCCGCGAGGCCCACCAGCGATTTGCCCGAGCCGGTCGGCGTGGTGATGATGACGTGGTTGCCGCCGAAGATCTCCAAGACGGCGTCTTCTTGGGCCTCGTAGAGCTCCAGGCCGATCTCGGCCGTGTAGTTCAGGAAGCCCTCCAGCAGCGAGTCGCCATCAGGCTCGCGGGGCAGGAACGCCGTCAGCCGCCCCGCCGCCGATCGCTCAACCGCCATCACCACCGGAGGCTAGGAGTCAGGCGTTGCGGCCGGGCCAAGCCTGGGGGTTGAGCATGTTGGGCGGTTGGCTGCCGTCGAGTGCGGTCATGACCTCCGACACTGCATGGGTGAAGATGCGGCGGCGGCCGGCGACTGTGGCGGAGGCCACGTGCGGGGTCACCACCACGTCTGGGCGGCCCAGCAGCGGGTGGCCCGATGGCAGCGGCTCCGGCTCGGTCACGTCCAGCCCGGCGCCTCGCACCTTGCCTGCGTCGAGCGCCGCCAGCAGGGCGTCTTGGTCGACAAGTCCGCCACGAGACGTGTTGACCAGGTACACGCCGTCGCGCATCGCAGCGAGGAGCTCGGCGTTCACCAGATGGTGCGTCGCGTCGCTGAGCGGCGCGTGCACCGACACGACATGCGCGTCAGCCACTGCGTCATTGGGCGTCGCCGCCCGCTGCGCCCCCAGTTCCGCAAATCGCTCGTCGCCCGCATAGGGGTCATACGCCACGATCTCCATGCCGACGGCCGACATCACCCGGGCGACGTAGCCGCCGATGCGTCCGAGCCCTACTAATGCGAGCGTCGAGCCGGCCAGTTCAAGATGCCCGTGGCGTGCCCAGTAGTCGCCTTCGGCAGCCTCGAGCCGGAGGGCCGATTCCTTCAGTCCTTTGGTGATGGCGAAAATGAGTGCGACGGCTTGCTCGGCGGTGGAGATCGTCGGGCCGTCGGGCGTGTTGCAGGCGGCGATGCCGAACTCGGTGGCGTCGTCGAGGTCGAGATTGTCGAACCCGATGCCGGCCCGGGCGATCACTTTCAGCCGCGGAGCTCGCTCGTACACGGTGCGGTCGTAGCGAATCGCGGCGCCCACGATGGCGCCATGAGCCCGTTCGATCCCTTCGAGCGGATCATCGCCGCGCACATCGACGATCTCGGTCCGGCCGTCCAGCAGCTCGCGCTGCAGCCGGCCGGCAGGCCGATCAAACCAGACAACCGGCAAGGCGCCTGAACCATCCGCAGTGTCAGAACCCGTGCTCATGTGATGCCCCAGCCTTTCGTGGCTGCGTCGGCCACGCGGTCAGTATTGCGTCGAGCGCGCCCCGGTTGTCGATTCGGGCACGGCAACACCCCGGCACCGGCACCGGGCGCATGGCTACCGTTGACGCCGACGGTGGCGGTCATTGGCGAGCAGGGGTACGGGTTGATGCAGGTCGACGAGGCGGTCATCCACGACACTGATCGGTATGCCGCCGAGGGCTACCCGTGGGCCGAATGGGATCTGCTGCGCGACGAGGCGCCCGTCTACTGGTATGTGCGCGACAACATCGTGCCGTTCTGGGCCGTCACCCGCTACGAGGACGTGAAGTGGATCTCGGGCCAGAACAAGACGTTCATCAACGGCGGCGGCCGGCTGCGTCTGGCTGACGCCGACCGGGATGCCCGCTTCTGGACCAAGTACCGCCAGCGCGCCATCGAGATCGGCTGGGATCCGGACGAACCGCCGGACTTCATCTTCAAGGACCGTCCCGACCACTGGGACCTGCGCCGGTTGGTGGTGCCGGAGTTCACGCCGAAGGCGATGCGCAGCAGATCCGAATCGCTGGAGCTGCACGCCCAGCGCTTCGCGGACGAGTTCATCACCAAGGTCGCCGACGAAGGCACCGCCGATGTCGTGGAAGACCTGGCGGTGAAGCTGCCGCTGGCTGCCATCTGCGAGATGGTCGGCGTGTCGGCCGACGACTGGGAGCAGGTGCACGCTTGGACGTCGGTGCTGTTCGACGATCCCGATCTGGAGAGGTTCTGCCGGCCCGGCGAGCCCCGCGACGAGATGCGGTCGCGCATGATCCGCGAGTTCGACACGTGGATCGGCGAGCTGATCACCCAGCGCCGCCGTGACGGCACCGACGGCCGCGACCTGGTGAGCATCCTGTTGCGCTCGGAGATCGAGTCGGGGCCGCTCACGCCGCAGCAGCTCGTGGGCTACTTGCGCCTGATGATCGCTGCGGGCAACGAGACCACTCGCAACGCAGCGAGCGGCGGGGTGATCGCCCTGCTTGAGCACCGCGACCAACTTGACCTGCTCAACGAGCGCATCGACGACCCCGATGCCGTGGAATCGGCCGTCGAGGAGATCCTGCGCTGGACCTCCCCGGTCATCCAGTTCGCCCGCACCTGCACCAAAGACACCGAGCTTCGAGGCCACACGATCAAAGCCGGCGAGCACGTCGGGGTGTGGTACCCCTCGGCCAACCGCGACGAACGCCAATTCCCCGAGCCCTACCGCTTCGACATCGGGCGCACGCCCAACGACCACCTCGCCTTCGGCCACGGCGCCCACTTCTGTCTCGGCGTGCATCTGGCCCGCTGGGAGCTGCGAGCGTTCTTCCGGGTGGTTGCCCCGCTGCTGGACAGCCTGCAGCTCGACGGGGAGCAGTCGCGCATCGGCCACCTGCACGTCGGCCCCATCAAGCACCAGATGGTGGTCCCGCGGGCCTGATCCGCCCGCAGCGTCGGGTATCTGGACACGACCGGTGCCCTCAAATGCGAGCTGGGTGCAGGACTAGCGTCGGCGGCCATGACGACAACTGATGTGGTGGTGACGGGGCTGCGATTCGGGGAGGGGCCGCGCTGGCGCGGCGACCGGCTCTGGTACTCCGACTTCTACCGGCACGGCATCTTCACGGTCACGCCCGACGGCAGCGAGGAGCTGATCCATACGGTGCCCACCCAGCCGTCGGGGCTGGGCTGGCTGCCCGACGGAGACCTGCTGTTCGTGTCGATGCTGGACCGGCAGCTTCGCCGGCTCGACGCCGACGGCAACGAGTCGCTGCACGCCGACCTGTCGGGCATCGCCGGCGGTCCGTGCAACGACATGGTGGTTGCCGCCGACGGCACGGCATACGTCGGCAACTTCGGTTTCGACGACAGCGCTGGGGAGACGTTCGCGCAGGCAACCTTGGCCATCGTGAGTCCGGACGGCACTGCTCGACCGGGGCCCGAGGGCTTCGACTTCCCCAACGGCACCGTGATCGACCCCAGCGGGCGCCACATGGTCATCGCGGAGAGCTACGGCCGACGGATGACGGCGTTCGACATCGAAGCTGACGGCTCGCTGAGCGGCCGGCGGACGTTTGCCGATCTGGGAGAGCGCGTGCCCGACGGCATCTGCTTGGACGAAGCCGGCGGCATCTGGGTGGCCGATCCCCTCAACGCGAGCTGTTTCCGGGTGGTCGATGGCGGCGAGGTCACCGATGTCGTCGATCTGGAGCTGAACTGCTTCGCCTGCATGCTCGGCGACGATGATCGCCGCACCCTCTACATGGTCACCGCACCCACATCGCGCCCACCCGACGACGCCCCGGCCCTCGGCCGTATCGAGACCGTCCGGGTCGAAATTCCCGGCGCCGGCCTGCCGTAGCTGCCGCGTCGAGAGGTGAGCCTGCCAGCGCGTCACCTCTTGTCTCCCGCTCTTGTTCGCTGCGCTCACGGGCCGCTCGGGCCACGGCTTCGCCATGCGGCTCAGCCTCTGAGCCCTCAGCCGTCCGGGTCGGTGGCGCCGAGGCGGCGCAGGTGACCTGCACGTATGTCGGCGGTCTGGCCCTGAACCAGCAGGAACAGCGCTTCGCGGGCCAGGCGCTGCCCGTGATGGGCGAGCGTGATGGCTCTGCCGCCGACCGATGAGACGAGAGCGCTAGTCGCCCGGATGCCCACATATCCGACCTGAGCACGGCGATCCGGCATCTCATTGACCTCGGCTGCGTAGAGCGCTCCGCGCGCCGCGTCCAGCTCGGCGTCCAGTGGCGAGGGCCCGAGCAGCTCGAGTGCGCGGGATGCAACACCCAGCATGAGGGCGCCGTTGGTCCGCAGGCCCTGGCGATAGAACGACAGCCAGTCGTCGTAGTCGATGACCTCCACCACCTCGTCGTCGCCGACGGCGTGCCCGTCGAAGTGCAGCTCGACTGTCACCGACGAGTCCACCGCGGCGAGCCGCAACCGGCGCGACGTCAACGTGCGGGCCTCGGTGGCCGGGATGAGCATCCACACCAGCCGATCCGCCTCGTGAGCAGCAACCAGTACCGCGTCGATGTGACCCCACCCGGTGACGAACGGCGCCACGCCACGCAGCACCCAGCCGTCGCCGGAACGCTCCGCGAACAGGCACGGCTCGGGACGCAGCACATGCGCGAACGCGACACCGCTGCGCCGCTCGCCGGTGGCTAGCGCGCGGGCCCAGCGCTCATGCAGCGGCGATCCGGCTGGCATCCGCGTGGCATTCGCCGAGCCGCCCCCGTGCTGAGCCCACACGAACGCAGTCGTGAGACAGCCGCCGGCCAGCGCTTCGAGAATCGGCAGCCGCTCAAGCTCGTCGAAGTCGCAGCCGCCCACCTCGGTCGGCGTCCACAGCCCATACAGCCCAGCATCACGAAACAGATCCAGGTTGTGCTCGGGAACCTCGCCCGCTTCGTCCACGTCCAAAGCGCGCTCGAACAGCACCTCATCCGCTAGCTGCTGAGCGTCGCGCCGTAGCGCGATGGGATCGGGCGGGGGACCAGAGCTCACGGCGATCAAGGATGCACGCGCGGTGACGTCGCCACGCCCCAGGGCGTTTAGGTGCCGGTGTCGGCCGCCGCCGGCGTGCGCCACATGAGGGCGTTGCGGCGCATGATGGCGACCAGCGTGTCGTCCTGGTTGTAGGCGCGGTGCTCGAACAGGATGATGCCCTGGTCGGGCTTGCTCTTGGATCCTCGGGCCGAGATCACTTCGCTCTCTACCCGCAGCGTGTCGCCGTGGAAGACGGGTGCAGGGAAATCCATCCGTTCGAATCCGAGGTTGGCCACGGTGGTGCCGTGGGTGGTCTCGTGGACGGAGATGCCGACCACGACTGCGGCCGTGAACATCGAGTTCACGAGCGGCTTGCCGAACTGGGTCTCGGTGCGCGCGTACTCGAAGTCGAGATGCAGAGCAGCGGGGTTCATCGTCATGGTGGTGAACATGACGTTGTCGGCTTCGGTGATCGTGCGGCGCAGCCGGTGATGGATCACCAGACCCGGCGTCAGTTCCTCGAACCATCGGCCGCCGTGCGGGCGGGGCGCATCGCTCATCAGGCAGCTCCTCCTTCAACTTCGGCTGTGTCTGATTGGCCGACCCCAGGGGTGTCGGCTGAGTCTGATTGGCCGACACCGAGAGTGTCGGCCCAGGGCACCTCGCACGCTTGGTCAAGATCGATCTCGGCGTGGACCACCGGGTTCTGGTGCGGGCCGGCGCACCACGAGGGCATCACCATCGTGTAGAGACCCGAGCCGCCCGCCTGGAACACCACGATCCTGCTGGGGTCTTTCAGGATCGGGATCAGCTCATCGGGCGGGCCATCCCGGTCGAGATAGAAAGCCGACCCGACACGGGCGAGCGTGGCTGCGGTATTGGCTGCACGGGCAGCCAGCTCGGCCTGAATGTCCTCGCGGGTCAGCCCCGCGCGAGCCAGCACCGTCGTGTGGTCGGGGTTCATGATCACGGTGAGGGCGCCGTGTCGCAGGTGGGCGTTGTTGCTGCCCGGGTTGGCCATGACCGCAGCGATCACGTTCAGCAGCCGGCTGGCCGATTCGGGATCGTCGGCATCGCCGGTGAAGATCACCGAATGCGGCGCCTCGGCACCGACGACGACCACAGCACTGTCGTCTTCGCCGTAGCCATAGCTGGTGTGCAGCGGCGCGAACGGGCTGTTCTCGGAGTCTTCGCCGATGCAGTAGGTGAACTTGCCGGGATGGCCGTGCAGCGCCATGTCGGACACGCCGGGGCGGGCGCCGCCGATGTTCATCATGGCCAGCCTCAACGCCCGGCCGATGGTGGCATTGGCTCGATGGCCGGGCCCGAGCGCCCCGAATCCCGACGCCACTTCACCGCACTGGTGCCGTGCCGGCCCGCACACCACGATGAGCGGCGCGGTGCAGTGGGTGGTGCTCTGCATCTCGGTGAGGTCGAACTCGGGCTGGCACACGGCCCGAACGGCGGCCACGACGACGGGGATGTGGTCAGGCAGGCAGCCGGCCATCACCGCGGCTGTAGCCACCTTCTCCACGCTCGCCACGCCATGCGCGGGTCCCATGACGCCGAGTTCGAGATCGGGGTCGAGCCCTGTGGCGAGCGCCGTCATGGCCACCCGCTCCGGGGTGGGGATGACCACTGGCAGGCCGTCGGTGAGCCCGAGCGCGTGAAGCTGCTCGAGCGCGTCGGCCTCGCTGCGGGCCTCCAGCAGTGTCACGGCTGGCTTAGTTGGAACCAGCGCCGGTCAGGATCGAGATGATCTGCGGCGCGATGTCAGCTGCAACCTTGGCCATGTTGTCCTCGCCGCTGCCCGCTACCGGGTGCGGCAGGCGGACGCGAGGGACGGACGGCATGCCGGTGGCGTTGGCCACGAAGTCGCCCTGAGGCCAGAACGCATCGGTGACGAGTGCGATGGAGGGAATGCCCGCTCGGGCGGTGGTGATGCTGTCACGCACGGTGCCAGATGTGCAGCTGCCTCAATGGCCGTACGCGGCGATCACCGCGCCGCACTCGGCGCTGATGTCGGCAAGCATCCCCTCGCCGACCACCGACGAAGCGTCGCCCTTGTCGTAACGGTTGAACGACGCCGACGGCAGCCGTTCGGCGAGCGCCTTCTCGACGTGGTCGAGGAAGCGGACGCTGTCGGGGAAGCCATTGGCGACCAAGCCGATCGTGATCGGCTGATCGAGCGGTGTGCTGAGCGCGTATGGCTCAGGTGCAGTCTTGGCCTCGCCTCGCGGATCGTGGAAGGTGAGGGTGCTCATGGGTCCAGTCTGACACCCGCGCCGCAGCCGCGCGTGCTGTGCGGCGGCACCGGCTCGGCGAGCCCTCGGCTCAGTGATCGTGGCCGGCGGGACGGGAGGCGTATGCGGCGGCCCGATCGGCAACGGCATCGCCGCTCAGCAGGCCGCGCTCGCCAACGGCGTGCTCGAGCGCCGTCAGCCAGCACCGGTAGTAATCCCACGGCTCAGCCGCATCGCCGCTATCGACGGGCGTCTCGGCCTCGGCGATCGCTTCGATCAGGTGCTCGCGGAACTGGTCCCAGGTGAAGTGACTGCCATCGACGAGATCGGCCGCCACACCGAACGCACGCGCCTGCCATGGCTCAGAAAAAACCAACTCGCCGTTGTCCCTCGGGGGAGCAGCAGTGGTGCCCTCGAGCAGGTCGATGCTCATGGAGTCTGCGCCGCCCGGCTACTCGCCAGCAGGATCGGCAGCCCGAGCCACGCCGATCATCGAATCGCGCGTCACTAGCTCGGCCAGGCGTTCGACGGGCCATCCGTCGGTGCCCGCTGGCCGCTCGGGCAGCACCAGGAATCGGGTCTCGGAGCTGGAATCCCAGATGTGCACTTCGGTGTCGGGTTCGAGTTCCAGGCCCATCTCGGCCAGTACGGCCCGGGGCTCGCGCACCATGCGTGCCCGGTACTCGGGGCTCTTGTACCAGTTGGGCGGCAGGCCCAGCAGCGCCCACGGGTAGCACGAGCACAGCGTGCACACGACCACGTTGTGAACGCCTGGCGTGTTGGCCTTGACCTCAATGTGCTGGATCTCTGCCCCCCGAATGCCGAGCTCGGCTACAACGCCGTCGGCGTCGGCCAGCAGGCGACTGGCGAGCGCGGGGTCGGTCCACGCGTGTGCTACCAACTCGGCCCCGATCATCGGGCCGATGTCGTGCTCGTAACGCTGGATCGTCGCGTCAATGCGGGCGCGGTCGGCAAGTCCCTTCTCCACGAGCAGGTCTTCGAGCGCTTCGACGCGGATCTCGGGCGACGAGGCGTCGAGGTCATGATGCGGGTGTCCGTGCCCGTGGTCATCGTGCATGAATTCGTTCTCCCACTCGCTGCGGGTCAACCCGCGCCGTTCGTCGGGTTCAGATAGCACTCATAGAGGTCGACATAGACCGATGTGTTCGGCTCGGCGTTGTCGCCCCACAGCGTCTGGGCGTCGTAGCCGACGCAGTAGACGTGCTGCGGTCGCTCGCCTAGGTCGTGGGCCGTGCTGTCTGGGAGCACCTCTGCGGGATGCAGCTTGACCACAGTGCCCGGCTTGTCCACGACGTACGCAGGCAGTCGTGTGTGGCCAGGCTGAGGGGCGGCAGGTGCTGCCACCCGGTCACCCACTGCGAATCGTGGTTCCGGGGCCAGATCGCGGCGGACACCGCGGTGCTGAGGCGGCGGCACTGGGACATCTGGCGGGAGCAGTGCTGGATCTCTAGCGAACGTCGGGGCCGCCCGACCGATGGGCGACGACCGGTGCTGAAGTTCGCGGTTCGCTCCACGGTTCAGTGCAGAGGCCATCTCGTCGGGGCTGATCACGCCGTACTCGGCTAACAAGAGCTCGAAGCCCGCGAGCCAGCGGCCGTAATAGCCGTGATCGAAGTAGTCGTCGGGGTGGAGGCGCTCGAGCGCATACCGGAACTCACCAGGGCGCTGCGCTGAGGCCGCTGTGACAGCACCGAGAAGGCCGAAGACACGCCGCTCCCAAGCGGCGTGGAACGACGGCTCGTCCGACTCGTAGGGCACACTGCCCCATCCGCGAGCTCCCCCGAGATCGTGAACCCCAGGCCACGTGGAATTCGGTTTGATGGAGTTGGGGTCGGCGGCACTGGGCTCGCCGGCATCGGGACGCATCGCGGAACAGCTTTGCACTTCGGGCGCTGACGGCCGCGACCATGGCGGCCGCTCCGACCGACGTCGAGACGCCGTCCCGCCCAACCGGGCTGATCGAGCGCCGGTTGTTAGGTTGCTGGAGTGCCAGCGTTCGTGCTTGCAGTGGACCTCGACGGTGTGTGCGGGATGCATACCGAGGCCTTCCGTCGCGTGGTGGCGGCCGAGCGCGGCGTTCCAGAGGACTCGCTGCCGCTGGTGCGTGGCTGGAACTTCACCGAGTGGGGCCTCGCCGACGGCGAGTTCGAAGAGCTCCATCGCATCGCCGTCATCGACTACCGCATGTTCCGTGAGATGAAGCCGATGGAAGGGTGCTCTGAAGCGCTGTGGCGGCTGTCTGACGCTGGCGTGTGGATACGGATCGTCACCCACCGCCTGTATGTGAGCTGGGGCCACCGTGTCACCGTGAGCGACACGGTCGAGTGGCTCGACCGCGAGCGCATTCCCTATCGCGACATCTGCTTCGTGGCCGACAAGGCGATGGTGAACGCTGACGCCTATATCGAAGACGCGCCGCACAACGTGATCGACATCCGTGCCGCGGGCGGGTACGCGATCACCTTCGACCAGCCCTACAACGCCCAGGTGGAAGGACCACGGGCCCACGACTGGGCCGAAGCCGAAGAGATGGTGGTGGAGCTGCTGGCGAAGCACAGCGGCTACGTCTCGCGCCCGCTGCCCGGCATGGACGCCGGCTCCGATCGCTTGGAGTTGCGAACCCGGGATACCGCGTAGGCCGGGCGTATGAGTGATTCCCCCACAACACCGCCGGCGCCGATCGACGCGGCGACCGTCGTCGTGCTGCGAGACGGCACGCCTGCGGCTGCGCCAGGTCACGGTTTCGACGCCGCAGAAAGCGACGCAGGAGCGCACATCGAGGTGCTCATGCTCCGGCGCAACTCGCGGGGGTTCTTCGGCGGCATGTGGGTATTCCCCGGCGGTCGGGTGGACCCGCCCGATCGTGACACGCCCGGCGATGTGGTGGCCGCGTGCGACTCCCGCACCGCTGGCGCCAATGGCCTGCATGACGGCGACCGGCGCGGCTTTCGCACGGCAGCAGTTCGGGAAGCTCACGAAGAGGCCGGCATCGATTTGTCTGGTGCCGAGCTGACCCACTTCGCCCATTGGCTGCCGCCGCCGATTCGCCCCAAGCGGTTCTCGACCCACTTCTTCATCTGCGAAGCGCCAGCCGACCTCGATGCGGTACGTGTCGACGGCAGCGAGATCCTCGACCATGCCTGGGTGTCGCCCGCGGCGGCGTTGGATCGGCGAGCAGCAGGCGAAGTCGAGTTCGTCACACCCACGTTCGTGACGCTCACCTGGCTGTCAGGCTTCACCCGCACCGCCGATGTGCTGGCCTCGATCGACGGCCACACGTGCTTCCACACCCAGATCATCCCTTCGCCGGATACTGACCCGGGCCACATTGCCGTGTATGTCGGCGACGCTGCCTACCCAGACGGCGATCTCGATGCCCCCGGCCCTCGCCGCCGCTGCATCATGGTCCGCTCCGGCTGGCGCTGGGAGGAACACGACGGCACCGACGCGGACGCGGGCTAGGCCGCATCATTCGCTGGCGCGCAGCCGTCTGGCCTTGGGGACGAGGCGGGCGATCTGGCGTTCTTGGGGAGGGCCGTCGGGACCTCCGCCGGGACGGGCTGCCCGGAAGTCAACGGCAGCCGCGGCAGGGTCGGCGCCGAAGGCCACCATCGTCAGGATCCCGATCACCGCCGTGCGCGCCATGCCAGCACCGCAGTGCACGAGGACGCTGTCGCCGCGATCCAGCGCTGAAACGACAACCTCCACGAGTTCGAGCACCGGCCCGTCCGTCGTGACACTGCCGTCAGGCGTAGGCAGCCACAGCGCACGGGGGCTGCTGGCCGCGTCGCTGTGGGAATCGAGCCACTCGCCGTAGTCGGGATAGCGCAGCTCGATCTCGTGGCGAGTCAGCATGCACGCCACGACGGAAGCATTCACACGATCCAGTGCGCCCTCCGGATCGGGACCGACTGCTGAGAAGTTGGTCACGAACAGGCGACCGGCCACCTCAGCAGCCCGAAGCGGGATCTCGTCGATGCGGTGCAGCACGGTATTCGCTACTGGTCGCCCGTGCGGAACCGCGCGAAACGCCGCTTCGGCTCCTCGGGCGGTTCTGGCAGCGGCGGCCAGGCTCCCGACAGCTCCTGCTGCCCGGTACGGCGCACCTCGTCGAGCTCGTCGCGGGTGTAGGGGTCCGGTCGGGGATCGAGTGCCCGGTAACGAGCTTCGGCACTCGCGAAGTTCTCGTCGGTGATCAGGTCGCCGATCAGCGTGCACGGTTCCCAGTCGGCGCGCGGCCCCAGATAGACGTAGCCGTCGGTCACCTCGCGCAGTCGCAGCGAGGTATCGGCACCGTCGAGCGAGCCACGCACCTCCGTCATCGCGACACTGCCGAGCGTCGAGGCTGCCAAGTCCAAGCCGAAGCGGATGTCGGTGCCGCCACGACCCTCGGGCGAGCGTGAGATCAGTTCCTCGACCCGTTCGGTGGCGGCGGTGTCGGCCACTGCGCCGTGGAACACGACTCGTCGGCAGCCGTCGCTCATCCAGCGCCACAGGAGGTTTCCCGCCGAGGTTGTCGGCGAGCCGTCGACCCACTCCACGAGGCCGGTGGTAGTGGCGGCGACGTTCATGTATACGAGCGCACGCTGTCCCTGGCGGAGTACCTCGGCGGTGAGCACGCTGGCGGCGTGAAACGCGGACATGTCCCGGTAGTGCCCGCCGAGCGACCAGTTCCGCAGCCCCAGTTCGGCGGCAGAGCGACCGTCCAGCAGATCGGGGTCTTCCACGTAGGTGGGCAGGCCGAGCGCGATCACGCGGATGGGCCGCCGGTCGTCATCGCGACGGCGTTCCGCTGTGTTGTGCCTCCAGACCGCGTGCAGCACATCGGCGTATTCCTGGTATCCGAACCCGGCACCGAGCAGATCGACGAACAGGTCGGCGCAGGCTCGGCTGTCCCACTCGGGAGCGTCGATCAGGGCATCAAGCTCGGCTTGACGGCGTGAGTTGGTGAACTCCCAAGCGAGATTCTCCACGCCGTTGTCGGCCAACTCGGCGAGCGTGCCCGCCAGGAATCCCAAGTGCTGTCGAACCCCGACCTGGTCGCCGAGCAGCACGATCTGGTGGCGCCCGCAGAGATCGCCCAGATATTCCTCAGGCGACAGGAGCGCGGGCGTGGGCCGCTCGTCGTCGGTGGGGTCTTCGGGCGGCACCGCCATGAGTCTGCCCGCTGGCGGCCCGGAATCTGACAGCGAGCCGCAACAGCCCTCAGCAGAGGCTGAGCCGACAGGCGAAGCCGTGGCCCGAGCGGCCCGTGAGCGCAGCGAACAAGAGCGGGAAGCAACGCGTGAGCAACGGCAGGGCTCAGCCGTCTGCGCTCGCTCTCAGAGCACCTGTGTCCAGGCCAGTTCCGCTGCCGCTGCTGATTCGGACACGGCCGCTGCGAAGTCGCCAGGGGTCGATTTCTCGTCTCGCAGCGCCGGATCGAGGGCATACCGCCGGGCGTGTTCCACGTACACCGCAGGCACCGGCTCGGGCAGCGGGGTCGGCGCCCGGCGCTCGTAGTCGGGTTCGAGGTAGATCCAGCCGGTGGCGAGGCTGCCGAGCGGCCCGCGATCGAGGCTCGTCGTGCAGCCGAGCCGGGCTGCGGGCCCCTGATCCACGTCGAAGGCGAGCGGCACGGCCAAGTCGTCGTGCATGGCAAATGCCGCGTCGAGCACGCCGTCGGCAACCAGCGCGTAGTCGCACAGCTCGCCATCGGCCGGCAGCGGCTCGTGGATCAGCACGGTGACGGCTCGGTCGGCCACCACCTCGTACACGCGGTTGGCTGCACCCACCACGTGACCGCCGACGATCTCGGCATCGATCGCATCCCACACCCGGTGAGGCAGACGCCTTGCCCGAGTCAGCGCGTGAGCTGTGCGGGCGAGCACGAGCGCGCGATGACCCGGCTCGACGACCTCGGCGAGCAGCACGTCGCACATGTGCGCCGACACCGGGCCGCGGCTGCGCAGGTGCGGCCACGCGTACGAGGTGCGCAGGTCGGCTGTGTCGGTGACGGCATCGAGGTCGAGGTCGTAGTCGAGCGCCAGGACACGCATGGGCGGCCCGCCACTGGCGAAGCGACGGTTCACCTCCCAGACCGCGCTCAGCACGTTGAGGTATTCGCGGTAGGCGAAGTTGTGGCGTATGCCCCAGCGGAGCAATGCGTCTCGCGCAAGCTGCTCGTCGAATGTCGCGCCGGTGACCACCGCGTCAAGCCGGGCCTGGTCATCGACGCAGGCGTACTCCATGGCCACGATGCCCACGCCCGACCGGTACGCCGCTGCCACGAGATCCTGCAGGAACAGCCCGGCGCGGCGTGTGGGGGTGTGGTGGCCCACGAAGACCACTTGGTGACGCTCGAAGAGATTGCACACGTACGTCAGCGGGTCTGAGCCGTGGCTTTTCAGCCATTCGGCCAGCTCATCGATGACCGCGGGTTGCAGCGGCGGCAGCTCACGGCGATGCCGGTAGAGGGCGATCCGCTCGAGCAGCGCACGGTCGCTTCCACGCCTGTCCACCCGCTCCGACAGTACCGTGTCGGGCCGTGGGAATGCGCATCTACGACACCGCGCAGAAGACCGTCGTCGAGCTGGAACTCGACGATCACGTCGGCATGTACGTGTGCGGCATCACGCCCTACGACGCCACCCATCTGGGGCACGCCGCGACGTATCTGGCCTATGACCTGCTGATCCGCCGGCTCGAAGACATGGGTCACACCGTCACGCTGGTGCGCAACTACACCGATGTCGACGACAGCATCCTGCCCAAGGCGGCCGAGCTGGGCGAGCACTACCTGTCGCTGGCCGAGCGGGAGATCGATCGCTTCGAAGCTGACATGGAGGCGTTGCGGGCACGGCCTGCAGCGCATGAGCCACGGGCCACCCGGTCCATCGACGCCATGATCGCCATGATTTCCAAGCTGCTCGAGGCTGGGCATGCCTACGTATCAGCCGACCGGGTCTTCTTCGACGTCACGACGTTCCCAGACTTCGGGAAGCTGTCCGGTTACAGCGCCGATCGCATGACCGAGCTCGCCGCGGAGCGCGGTGGCACCCCCGACGACCCCCGGCAGCGCAACCCGCTCGACTTCGTGCTGTGGCAGGCCAGCGCCGACGGCGAGCCCTCGTGGCCGTCGCCGTTCGGCCCGGGACGGCCTGGCTGGCACATCGAGTGCTCGGCCATGGGCTACGCGGCGCTCGGCGAGACCATCGACATCCATGGCGGGGGCGGTGATCTCGTGTTCCCGCACCACGAGTGCGAGATCGCCCAGAGCGAGGCTGTGCACGGTGCTCCGCTGGCCCGCTACTGGGTGCACGCGGGGCTCGTCTCGTACCAGGGGCACAAGATGTCGAAGTCGCTCGGCAACCTGGTCTTCATCTCCGATCTGCGTGCTCGCGTCGACCCCAGGGCCATCCGGCTGGCGCTCATGGCGCACCACTACCGCACGGAATGGGAGTGGTTCGATTCGGAGGGCTTCGCCGCACAACGCGAGCTGGACATCCTGGCGTCAGCCGCCGCCGGTGCCTCGCCCGCGACCGGATCGGGCGAGGGGTCATCTGGCCTGCTCGCCGAGGTGCAGGCTGTGCTGGATGACGACCTCAATGCGCCGATGGCCCGCACCGCGCTGCTCGACGCCGCCGCTGCCGTCGAGCGCGGGGCCGCCGGTGGCGCGCTGCGAGGCGAGCTGGTGGCAGCTGCAGCCCTCTGCGGTATCGACTTGTCGTCACCGCCGGCGACCGCAGCGCCGTGACGCGGCGCGCAGGCTCGTAAGGCACTCGCCATGACGACGCTGGCCGTGGTCAACCAGAAGGGCGGCGTGGGCAAGACCACGGTCGCACTCGGCATCGCCGAAGCAGCGTGCGCTTCGGGGCTGAGCGTGCTCGTCGTGGATCTCGACCCGCAGTCCAATGCGTCGGCTGGCCTCGGAGTGTGGAACGGGTCGCCGAACGTCGACGACGCACTTGCCGATCCGACCCCGGGAGCTGTGCTCTCGGCGGTCACCGACGCTCGCTGGCCGCCCGACGGGCCGTGTCCGCAACTCGTCCCGGGCAGCTATGCGCTGGCGAGTCGGGAACCGCAGATGGCCGCTGACCTGGTGGGTGCGCAGGATCGTCTGCGCATCGCGCTCGCGGGCGCGAACCACGATCTCGTGCTCATCGACTGCCCGCCGTCGTTGGGCCTGCTGTGCATCAATGGGCTGTTCGCAGCCGACCGTGCGCTGGTGGTGACCGAACCGGCGGCTTGGGCAGCCGACGGCGTCGATCTCATGCGATCCACGGTCAGTCGAGTCGCGCAGCGCCAAGGCACGCCCACGATTGCCGGTGTCGTGCTGAATCGTGTAGGACGCACGCGTGACAACGCCTATTGGGCCCAGCAGCTCGCTGAGCGCTTCGGCACAGAGTTGTTGCCGCCCGTCCCGCAGCGGGCCGCCATCGCCGAGGCCTCTGGGCAGTCGCAGCCGTTGCGGGCGCTCGGTCGCCGGCCTGGTGCGCCCGAAGCAGTGCAGGCCTTCGACGAGCTGTGGGCCGACTTGCAGAGCCGATTGGCCTGATCCCGTGCGCGGACAGGCGAACCTCCTCGTCGCGCTGCCTGTTGTTTCCCGCTCTTGTTCCCCATTCTCATGCGATTGGGCTCACGGGCCGCTCGGGCCACGGCTTCGCCTCTGACAGGTCGGCGGTACGCTCGGATTGCTCGCCGCTGCAGGGTTTGACTATGGCCAACTACGACCCGAACCGTCCACGGCCGAGCGTCGACGGGACGGCTGCGCTCCCGGGCGACTTGCCGGCCGAACAGGGCTCCGAGACACCAGCATCCCCGCCCGCCGCGGGTGCTCCGGTCGCCGACACCGATGCAGACCCGGCGCCCGCGCCTGCATCGCACCTCCTGCCGCGACAGGCCGAGCCGGTCGACCGCCGCCTGCTTGCAGCGTTCGGCGGTGCAGTCGCCGTCGGATGGCTGATCGCGGCAGTCGTGGCGTGGTGGCTGTGGCGGCGCTGGCGACGTCGCTAGAAAACCATCCACGCGCCCGATGACTGGATGGGCCACGCTGTGAAGGTGGAACCCCGCACCGGCAGCGTCGCTGCCGACGATGCGCCCAAGGTTGAGCTTCCGCGGAGCCTGAGTCCTTCGGGCGCATCGACTTTCCGGCAATGCGCGAGGCGTTGGAAGTTCCGCTATGTCGACAAGCTGCCGGATCCTCCCGGCGAGCCGGCGCTGCGCGGCACATTCGTGCACCACGTGCTGGAGGAGCTGCTGGCGGTCGCGCCCGCTCAGCGAACGCTCGAGCGAGCTCGTGCCATCTGCCGGGATCTGTGGCCGCAGCTTGCGGAGAACCCCGATTTTGTGGCGCTGGAACTGCCTGAAGCCCAAGAACGGGCCTTCCGATGGAACGCATGGACCGACATCGAGGGCTATTTCCAACTGGTGGATCCCGCCGAGGTTGACGTGGTGGACCGCGAGCGCGATGTGCACACGTCGTTGGATGGCGTGCCGTTCCGGGGCATCGTCGACCTGGTCGACCGGGTGTCGGAGGGTGTGCGCGTCACCGACTACAAGACCGGCCGCCCGCCCTCGCAACGCTTCGTCGACAGCCGCCTGTCGCAGGTCTGGCTGTATGCAGCTGCGCTGGAGTCGGTCGGTGATGATGTGAGCGAAGTGCGGCTGCTGTATCTGGGCGAGACGGGTGCTGGCCGCGACGACCGCCGGCCCACCGAGATCGCTCGTCCATTCGATGCCGACGCTGTCACGGCGGCGGTCAACGAACATTGCGACACGTGGGGTCGGATCGCTGAGGCCGCTGCAACGGGAAGCTTCGAACCGACCACCGGACCACTGTGCAGCTGGTGTCCCTACCGCGACGACTGCCCTGAAGGCCAACTCGAGCACCAGCGGAGGACGGGCATCGCTGCGTGAGCGATGCCGCATTGAGCACTGATCGCTGCGTGAGCAATGCTGCGCGCTCAGCGGCCATGCTGTAGCCCGATCCTGCGAACCTGGGAGCATCGAGATGGACTACGAGCAGATCACCGTGACCGACCGCGACGACGTGCGGGTGCTGACGCTGAACCGGCCGGAGAAGCTGAACGCGTGGACGCCGCGCATGCAGTCGGAGCTGACGCACGCGGTACGGGCCGGCAACGACGATCCGTCGATCGGGGCGTTCGTCATTACCGGTGCGGGTCGCGGCTTCTGCGCCGGCGCCGACATTGCCGAGGTCTTCGCGGCCCGTATCGACGCAGCCGACGAAGCGGGCGGCAGCGTGGGCGAAGCGGCGGCCCACGACGACTCCGCCGCAGACGACTGGGTGGAGCTCGTGCGCAGCTCCAAGCCCATGGTGGCGGCCATCAACGGCGCCTCGATCGGCGTCGGCCTCACCATGATCCTGTCGATGGACTTCCTCATCGCCCACAGCGACGCCAAGCTGTCGTGCCGTTTCGTGAAGATGGGCGTCACGCCGGAGCTGGCCTCGTCGCACATCCTCATTCAGCGCTGCGGTTGGGGCGCGGCGTCCGACCTTGCGCTGTCTGGCCGGATCGTCATGGGCGCCGAAGCGGGCGAGATGGGCCTCGTCGACGAGGTCACCGACGGCGACGTGCTTGAGGCGGCGCTGGCGCGGGCGAGCAGCTATGCGGAGAACCCGCCCACCATGCTGCAGCTCACGAAGCAGTTGCTGTCCGCCAACGGATCCGACACCGATCTGGGTGCGGTACAACGCCGCGAGCTCGAGGCGCTGAACGTCGCGCGTGCTTCGGACGATCACCGTGAGGCTGTTGCCGCATTCTTGGAGAAGCGCCCGCCGAAGTTCCGCTAGGCCGCACCTGCGCAAGCCGGATCCGGCCGCAGCGGCGTCGCTCCGTGCCTCCTGGTCGCAAGCGACCCGTCGATGCCTGAGCTGCCGGAGGTAGAAGTGGTCCGGCGTCAGTTGGCCGGGCCGCTGGTCGGACGTCGCATCACCGAGGCTTGGGCTCACCCGTCGCACAAGTTCGCGTCCGCGGTGGATGCGGTGGGCACCGAGATCGAGGCGCTGCGCCGGCGCGGCAAGTATCTGATCGGCGAGCTGGACTGCGGGCGCGAGCTGATCGTGCATCTCGGCATGACTGGGCGGTTGTGCTTCGCCGGGGCAGCCGACGCTGGCGCAGCGCGCGGCGCCGTGCCGCCTCCTCACCTAACTGACGGACCAGCGGCGGAAGTCATGACCCCGGGCGTGGTCGGTGCCTCCGACCCGTATGTGCGTGCGTGGTGGCGCCTCGACAACGGTGAGACGCTCTGCTTTCACGATGTACGCCGGTTCGGCCGCATCGCCGTCTGCGACCGGGGCGACTACCGGGATCTGCCCACGCTTGCTGCCATGGGTCCCGAGCCGCTCGATTCCGACCTGGACGCGGCCACGTTCTGGCGGGCGAGCAGGCGGTCCAGCCAGCGCATCAAGACCCAGTTGCTAAACCAGCGGCTGATTGCGGGCATCGGCAACATCTACGCCGACGAGGCGCTGTTCCTGGCGCGCATCAACCCGTCGGCCCGGGCTATCTCGAAGCCGCGAGCCGAACGGCTGCTGGAAGCGCTGCGGGATGTGCTGGTTGCCAGTATCGAACGGGGCGGCAGCACGCTGCGCGACTACTACAGCCTCGAAGGCGCGGGCGACAATCAGAAGTACTTCGTCTGCTACGGCCGCGCCGGCGAGCCGTGCGTGCGCTGCGGCACCGAACTGCGCCGCCGCGTGCTCGACCAGCGCTCCAGCACTTGGTGCCCCCACTGCCAGCGCCGTTGAAGTAGCAGCGCGCCTATTGACGCGGCAACGGGCTCCGTGGGGCGGGGCATACTTGCACCACGTCGGACGATTCACGCGGAGGTTCGGGTGGACAACGAACTGTGGCGATGGGTCTGGGTCGCGGTAGCGATGGTCATGGGTCTCGGCGAGATCTTCACCGCCGGGTTCTTCCTGCTGCCGTTCGCCCTGGGCGCCGTGCTGGCGGCGGCAGCAGCCTGGCTGGATCTCCATGGCGCTGTCCAATGGCTGCTCTTCTTCGGGGGCACTGCGGTGTCCATGGTGATCCTGCGCCGGTTCATGGGCCGACAAGACCGTCCCGACGACCTTCCCGTCGGCGCCAACCGCTACATCGGCATGTCGGGTCGCGCCGTCGAGGTCATTGACCCGGTGAACAACACGGGCCGGGTGCGCGTGGAATCCGACGAGTGGCGGGCGGTGTGCGAAGCGGGCCGCATCGAGGAGGGATCGCTGGTGCGGGTGGTGGCACTCGCCGGTACCAAGCTGCAAGTCGAATTCGTCGAGGGACCCCCTGACGATTACGTGCCCCATGAGGACCCGACCGCAGCAGCGCCGAGTCAAGATGCTTCAGAGTCGCAGGCCGACCACGACGCTGGTGACGGCGGCAGCGACGCAGACCAGCCGTCTGCCCCTGACGACGAGACCGCCACCCCAAGGAGCGACTGATGGACAGCATCAACCCCGGAGTGATCCTCCTGGCAATCATCGCACTCGCGATCTTCGTGATCGCGGCGAAGGGCCTGCGCATCGTGCGCCCCTTCGAGCAGGGCCTCATCGAGTTCCTGGGCAAGTACCGCATGACGGTCGAACCGGGCCTGCGCTTCGTGATCCCGTTCGTGCAGCGCATCTTGAAGGTGGACATGCGCGAGCAGGTTGTGGACGTGCCTCCCCAGGAGGTCATCACCAAGGACAACGTGGCGGTCACGGTTGACGCCGTCATCTACTACGAGCCCACCGATCCGGTGAAGCTGAAGTACGCGGTCGGCAATTTCATCATCGCCGTGACGAAGCTGGCGCAGACCAACCTCCGCAACGTGGTCGGCGACCTGCAGCTCGACGACGCGCTGGTGTCGCGCGAGGTCATCAACTCCAAGCTGCGGCAGATCCTCGACGACGCCACCGACAAGTGGGGCACACGCGTGGTCCGCGTGGAGATCCAGCGGATCGAGCCGCCCGCCGATGTGACCACTGCCATGCACCGCCAGATGAAGGCCGAGCGCGACCGGCGTGCCGCAGTCACCGAGGCCGAGGGCGAGAAGCGTGCGGCAATCCTCCAGGCAGAGGGCGTGAAGCAGTCGCAGATCCTGCGGGCCGAGGGCGAGGCTGAGGCCATCAAGCGGGTGGCAGATGCCGACAAGTACCAGAAGCTCACGGTGGCCGAGGGCGAGGGCCAGGCCATCGAGCGAGTGTTCTTGGCGATCCACAACGGCGACCCCACCGACGACCTGATCGCCATCAAGTACCTCGAAGCGCTGCAAGGCGTTGCGAACGGCCAGGCCACCAAGATCTTCCTGCCGCTCGACACCAGCGGCGTGCTCGGCGCAGTGGCCGCAATGGGCGAGATGTTCCGCGAGCGCACAGCCGACGCCGCTTCCCCGATCGGGGCCGCCGAGGAGTAGCCCGCCATTGCTCCCGGCGGCCGGGCTCTGCCTCCGAACCGGCGCGGCCGGCGAGCGGTCCAACGCGTAGGGTGCGCGGCCATGGCGTTGGGATTGCCGTCGGTGCTGGTCGGCTCGTGGACCGATGACGACGCCGCCACCGGGGTGACTGTGGTGCTCCCGCCGCCAGGCACTCTGGGTGCCATGGCCGTGCGCGGCGGTGCACCGGGGACTCGCGAGGCCGCTGCGCTCAGTTCGACGGGCGCCGGCGTCGAGTGCCATGGAGTCGTACTGTGCGGCAACAGCGTCTTCGGACTCTCTGCGGCGGACGGCGTTGTTCGCTGGTGCGCCAGCCAGGGCCGCGGGCTCGACATTCGCGACAGCATCGTGCCGGTCGTGGGCGCGGCAGTCGTGTACGACATCCAGTCCCCGGACAGCGAGCGTCCCACAGCGGCCGCGGGATGGGCTGCCTGCGAGGCCGCGAGCGCGGACGAGCCTGCCACGGGACGGGTCGGCGTCGGGCGGGGCTGCACGATCGGCAAGGTCGCTGGTCGGGACTTCGCCGTGCCCGGCTGGCTGGGCGCTGCTGTGGAGCGTTCGGGCGATGTGGTCGTGGGCGCGCTAGTGGCGGTGAATGCCCTGGGCGATGTCATCGACACCGACGGGACCGTGCTGGCCGGCTGCACGGCGCCGCCGGGGGCCGAGCGCTATCCGCATGACCCGGTTGAGGCGATACCCGGGTTCACTGGGCGCGGCGCCGAAGAGCCCGAGTCACCCGAGCGTGGCAACACGACGATCGGCTGCCTGGTCACCAACGCCCGGCTCACCAAGCCAGAGGCCTGCCGAGCGGTCGATCTCGCGCACACGGGCATTGCCCGCGCGATCGAGCCCCCGCACACGAATTTCGACGGTGACGCGCTGTTCCTGCTTGCCACAGGCGAGGTCGACACCCAGCCGGACCTAGTGGCGATGCTGGGGGCTGCGGCGGTCGCCCGAGCGATCCGCTCGGAAATCGTTTCCTAATCCGGTTGCAGTTGTGGCAATCTGGACGCACCAGAGAAAGGGGGTGGTCCAAGCAATGCCGAAACGCAACAGGACTCTGGAGGTGGCCGGGCGCTGAGGCGACCCGCTTCCGAGAAGGGGACGTCTCCATCAGGTGGCGACTCCAACCCGGACCACCGAACCCCACAAGATCCGCGTGCTGGTCCTCACGCGGCCGCTGCCCCGCCAACCGGCGGAGGCGCGAACACGATCTTCGGGTAGCAGCAGGCCCCTGCTCAGTCGAGCGGGGGCCTGTTCGCGTTTGAGGGCATACCACTAGGGTCCGCACATGGATTTCGACTGGCCGGACGATGACGATCCTCGCCGCGTCGCAGTGCGCGACTGGCTCGACGATCACGACGGCAATCCGAGCCAAGAGGCGCTCGCACACGCCGGATACGTGGCACCGCACTGGCCGAAGCCCTACGGGCTGGACGCCGACCCCATCACCCAGCTGCTGATCGACGAGGAGCTGGCCGTCGCCGGCGTGAAGCGCCTGGCGGGCGGCATCGGACTGGGCTGGGCGGGTCCGACGATCATCTACGGCGGCACCGACGCTCAGAAGGAGCGCTACCTGTGGCCGATCCTCACCGGCGAGGAGGTGTGGTGCCAGCTGTTCTCCGAGCCCGACAGCGGCTCAGACCTGGCGAACCTGGCCACACGAGCGGTGCGAGACGGCGAGCGGTACATCGTGAACGGCTCGAAGATCTGGTCGTCAGGAGCGCACCGCAGCAAGTTCGGCATCCTCATCGCCCGCACTGATCCCGATGTGCCCAAGCACCGTGGCGTGTCGTACTTCATCTGCCCGATGGACACGCCCGGCTTGGAGTTGCGCCCGATCATCGACATGACCACGGCCTACTCGTTCAACCAGACCTTCTTCACCGATATGGAGCTGCCGGTGGAGAACCGGATCGGCGACGAGAACGACGGCTGGCGGCTGGCCAAGATCACGCTGGGCAACGAGCGAGTGTCGCTCTCGGGCGAAGGAGCGTTGTGGGGCAGCGGCCCCAGCGCTGCCGACCTGCTCGACGTGGTGCGGTCGGCCGGGGGCGTGTCAGATCCGGTGATGCGCGACCGGGCAGCGCGACTGCATATCGAAGGCGAGGTGCTGCGGCTCATCCGGCTGCGAACGCTGAGCGCCCGCCTGCACGGCCGCCAGCCCGGGCCCGAGGCCAGCGTGCGCAAGGCGTTGGCAGACGATCACGGCCAGCATGTCATGGGGCTGGCCAAGGACTTGGCCGGCGCTCACGGACTGCTCGCCAACACGGGCCCGCTGGGCACATCGCCGGAGTTCCCCAAGACCCAGGCCGTGGTGGAGGGCTGGAACGGCTGGCACGGCGGCTACCTGTTCAGCCCGGCTCTCACGATCGGCGGCGGTACTTCGGAAGTGCAGCGCAACATCATCGCCGAGCGGGTGCTGGGCCTGCCCCACGACGTCGACGTGGAGTCCGGCAAGTCCTGGTCGGAGGCCCGAGCCTCCCTCGCCTGAACGTCGCTGATCAGATCGGGCTGATCAGATCGGGATCGGCCCTCGGTTAGCGGCCAGTGAACGTTGGCGGGCGCTTCTCGAGGAATGCCTGGACGGCTTCCTTAGTGTCCTCGGTGGTGAAGTTGAGCGACTGAGCCATGCCCTCGCCTTCGAGCGCAGTGGCGAAGTCGGCCGAGGCGTTGAGGGTGAGCAGGCGCTTGGTCATCGCAACGGCGATGGGCGGCCCGGCCGCGAGACGATCGGCCCAGTCGTCGACGAATGCGTCGAGCTCGCCGTGGGGCACCACCTTGTTGACGATGCCGAAGTC
This sequence comes from Candidatus Poriferisodalis sp., assembly GCF_965219595.1. Lineage (NCBI taxonomy): Bacteria > Bacillati > Actinomycetota > Acidimicrobiia > Acidimicrobiales > Candidatus Poriferisodalaceae > Candidatus Poriferisodalis > Candidatus Poriferisodalis sp. The sequence continues at coordinate 363,662 of NZ_OZ244781.1, read as the reverse complement.
TTCGGCCTGCTTGGCATCGATGACGTCAGCGAAGAACGCCAGCTCCTTGGCGCGGTGCAGGCCGATGAGCCGAGGCAGGATCCAGGTGCCGCCGAAGTCGACTGACAGGCCACGACGGGCGAAGATCTCGCTGAAGCGAGCCTGGTCGGAGGCCACGATCAGGTCGCAGGCGAGGGCGAGGTTCATGCCGGCGCCGGCTGCCACCCCGTTCACCTTGGCGATGACTGGCACCATGATCGAGTACAGCGCCGACACGGTCTGGTGGATCACGTTCAGCCCCTGCAGCGCATGCCGCCGTGGGCCGTCGCCTCCATCGGCGGCCAGGTCAGCGCCGCTGCAGAAGGCGTCGCCAGCACCGGTCATCACCACGCAGCGCACCGTGGGATCACCGCCGATCTCATTCCACGTCTCGCGCAGCTCGGTGAACATCTGCGGGCTCGCCGCGTTGAGGCGCTTGGGCCGGTTCATCGTGATGGTGACGACGCCGTTGTCCGCGGCGTCGATGATGAGCGTTTCCAGTTCTGCCGATTCCATGAGTGGCGACGCTAGTGGTGGGCCGCGGGTTGCGCCCGAGGGCTCAACCTCGATGCTTTGCCCACGCGGTGAGGCGTTCGACGGTCTGGATCATGTCGTCGTTGCTGCCTGCGAACGAGAACCGGATGTAGCGATGTCCCTCTGCGGGGTCGAAGTCGATGCCGGGCGTGGTGGCGATGCCGAGTTCCGCGAGCCAGGTCGCGGCCAGCTCAGCGCTGTCGTCGGTGAGGTGATCGACGTTGGCAAAGATGTAGAACGCCCCGTCAGGCGGGGCGATGCGATCGATCCCTGCTGCGGGCAGGCCGTCGAGCAGGATCTGGCGGTTCGCCCGGTAGCGGGCGACGTTGGCTTCCAGCTCGTCGATGCTGTCGAAGGCGCCGAGTGCGGCGTGCTGGCTCACCGTGGAAGCGGCGATGGTGGCGTTCTGGGCGAGGCGCTCGACGGGTGAGACCAGATCGGGCGGCAGCACCAGCCAGCCCAACCGCCAACCGGTCATCGAGAAGTACTTGGAGAAGCTGTTCACCACGACCGCGCTCGGGCTGTGCGCCGCAGCGGTAGCGGCTTCGGTTCCGTAGGCGATGCCGTGGTAGATCTCGTCGGAGATCAGCCGCACGCCGGCGTCATGGCACCAGCGGGCTAGCCGGCCGAGTTCGTCTGCCATGAGCATGGTGCCGGTCGGGTTGGCGGGACTAGCCACCACCAGCCCATCGAGCGGGCCGGCGCTCGTGACCATGTCTGCGCTCAACCGGAAGCCCGACTCGGGCGTGACGGCAATCTCGACGACCTCGATGTCCAGTGCTTCGAGCGTGTTGCGGTAGCAGGGATAGCCGGGCGCAGTCACCGCCACCCGGTCGCCGGCCTCGAAGCACGCCAGGAACGCGAGCGTGAATGCCCCGCTGGCACCCTGGGTAACGACGATGCGACCGGCATCGGTGTCGTAGCGGTACCAGTCGGCGTAGTGCTGGACCAGCCTCGTGCGCAGCGGTTCGATGCCCACGGCCGACGTGTAACCCAGCACGTCGCTGTCGATCGCCGCTTTGGCAGCAGCGCGCGCCCCGGCCGGCGCGGGAGTGGACGGCTGGCCGACCTCCATGTGCACGACATCGCCGCCTGCGGCTTCCCGGTCGGCGGCAGCCCGCATCATCTCCATCACAAAGAACGGCGCAATGTCCGCCCGCTCGGAGACCTTCAAGCCGCTCACGAAGCGCCGCCGTGCCGTTGCATGGCGTCAGAGGCTAAGAGACAGAGCCCTGGGCAGAGCGACCCGCGCCCGCCTGGCTCACGCTGTTCTTCGGCGGCGCTCCGAAACGATGCTGGACAATCCGACCAGGCACAGCAGCGCGATGCCGAGACACTCCACCCGGTCGGCGAGTCGGACTGCGGCTGGCACGTCGGGGGGATCAGGTCGGGGGCCGTCGCCTAGCACAGGACGGTTCTCCTCGACAGTTCCGTAACGCAGGGTCCCTCCGAGCTGACGGCTGAGAGCGGCGCCCATCGCCGCTTCGGCCACACCCGCGTTGGGTGACGGATGTGCCGGTGCGTCGCGGCGCACAGTGGCAAGGAGCTTGCCTGCTCGTTGGAGATGCAGCACGGCCAAGAGTCCGGCGAAGATCCGAGCGGGAACGTAGTTCGCAGCGTCATCGAGGCGGGCGGCAGCCCAGCCGAAGTTTGCGTACCTCTCGTTGCGCCTTCCGACCATCGCATCCATCGTGTTGATGGCCCGGTAGGCAGCCGCGCCGGGGGCACCGGCAACGACGGCCCAGAATGCTGGAGCAATCACGGCGTCGACGCTGTTTTCGGCTACCGACTCGATCACCGCGGCCGCGATCTGCGAGGCATCCAACCCAGATGGGTCACGGCCTACCAGCGCAGGCAGCTCCGCCCGCGCCGTGGCCAAGTCTCCCGCCGCGATCAATTCGCCGACCTGGGAAGCCACTCGACGCAGCTCCCGACCCGCGGTCACTGACCACACGGCAACCGCCGTCGACCCGGCTGCCGCACCTGCCGCCGCGCCCAGAGCTACGCCTGTCGCCGCGTAGATCGCACCGTTCGATCGGCGGTCGGCCCACAGCCTTTGTTCGATGCGTTCCATCGTGCGGCCGAAGGCTGCCACCGGATGCACGGCCGCAGGCGGCTCGCCGACAAGGCGGTCCAGCACCAATCCCGCAGCGACCGCCAGACAGCGCGGTCCCAGCCTGCTCAGGACACGACCCCCGGTGTCGAGCCGGTCGTCTGCGGCGACATGCTCCATTCCCGGGTCCCGGCCCAGATTGCTTGGTGCACCGCCCGAGCGATGCGCGAGCCCCACTGTGAGCGGGGTCCGGCGAACCGCTCGGCAGAGCCGCCATCTGGCCATACCACGACCACGGCGTCGGTGGCTGTCCCCGTTCCCGGCACGCCACGGTCTGCCAGAGCCTGCGCCTTGGCCTCGGTGGCGGTGATCACAGCGTTGACCGCAGCCCCAGGGTCCAACGCCACCGGTACCTGCACGACCAGATTGATCGTGCCCGGGCTGCCCTGCGCAGTTTCCGTCGCAGTGGGATCGACAGCCCAAGTCGGATGGCTGATTCCCACCGTGGCGTCGACGGACACGCCGTCGCCGTCCGCGCTGACCAGCCGGTCCAGGTCGACCGCAGTGAACATCGCCGCCCCGGTACCGCTCAGGCCCAGATCCGCCGTGATCTCGGCGGCGTGCTCGGTCAAGTCGGTGCGGCCGTAGTCCGAACCCACACCGATGTTGAGCGCCCAGTCCACTGGGCCGAAACCGCCGCCCACCGGTGCCGACGACAAGGCAAGCACGGGTGCCGTCCACTGCCATACGAGCACGCCCCGATGACCTGCGGCGGCGGCGACTCGGGACGGCTGGACCCGGATGCTCAAGAGTCGGAACCGTTGCTCAGACGACGCAGCGGCCGGGTTGCCGAGTCGGGGCCCCGCGATTCTGAGAGAGCCTGGGACAGCCGCTGGGATGCTGCGTCCACGGGCGCGAATCGTACCGGTGGGCAGTCAGTCGCTCCGCGGGAGCCGAACGCTCCGTCACGAGTGCAGGTCTGCGACCCGAGACTGTCGTCGACTGCGTCCTCGCCTGAGACCAGCGCGGGGCATTTGTACGCTGCCGCGGTGGCCGGCCGCACTCCTGACGCACTGGCGCCTGGCCTCATGGTGTGTGGAACGGCCTCGAACGCGGGCAAGTCGACGCTCGTGGCGGGCCTGTGCCGGCTGTTGGCTCGGCGGGGCCTGCGTGTCGCACCGTTCAAGGCGCAGAACATGGCGCTGAACTCGGCGGTCACCGCGTCTGGACACGAGATCGGCCGGGCCCAGTACGCGCAGGCGCAGGCTGCGGGCGTCGAGGCCACGGTGAGCATGAACCCGGTCCTGCTCAAGCCCACCGGCGACACCGATGCCCAGGTCGTCGTGGAGGGCAGGCCTGTGGGCTCGATGAGCGCCGCGGAATATCACCGCTACAAGCCTGAGTTGCTGGAGCTCGTCCTGGAATCACTGCGTCAGCTGCGGTGCGACTTCGATGCGGTCGTGCTGGAGGGAGCGGGCAGTCCTGCGGAGATCAACCTTGTCGACAGCGACATCGTCAACCTGCGCATCGCCGAACGAGCAGGCGTGCCGGCCGTCGTGGTCGGCGACATCGATCTCGGCGGAGTCTTCGCTTCGCTGGCGGGGACGGTCTCACTGCTCCCGCCTGCACACCAACGCCTCGTACGCGGCTTCGTCATCAACAAATTCCGCGGCGACCCGGCCCTGCTCGGCGACGGGCTCCTCGACTTGGAACGACATTGCGCAGTGCCGACGCTCGGTGTGATCCCGATGCTCGACGGCGTGCACATCGACGCCGAGGACTCGGTCGCGCTCGCACAGATGCCCCCGCCGCGTGCCGACGCTCACCTCGACGTGGCCGTCATCGCCTTCCCACGCCTGTCCAACTTCACCGATCTCGATCCTCTTCTCGGGGAATCCGATGTCGGCGTCCGCTTCGTCCGCTCGGTCCGCGAGCTAGGCCAGCCCGACCTGATCGTGCTCGGAGGTTCCAAGGCCACCGTGGACGATCTGGCATGGATGCGGTCCCGAGGCCTCGCTGATGCCGTGACGGCGGCGGCCACCGACGGCGGGGCATCCGTGCTCGGCATCTGCGCCGGCTACCAGATGCTCGGCCGAGTCATTCACGACGACGTCGAGTCGCGGCAAGGGACGGTGCCCGGTCTGGGCTTGCTCGACGTCGAGACTGTCTTCGACGAGGACAAGGTGCTTGCCCAGCGCCGGGGCGAAGCCTGCGGCGCGCCGCTGTGGGGCTACCAGATCCATCACGGACGGGTTGAGCCCACCGTCGGCAGCACCAGCGAGCCCTGGTTGTGGCTGGACGACGAGCCCGAGGGCCGGTGCAGCGGCCGAACGATGGGCACAACGCTTCACGGCGTCTTCGAGAGCGATGACTTCCGGCGCGCGTACTTGGCTCGCGTGGCGGCGGAGTGCGCCTGTCCCTACACGCCGGACTCAGGTTCGTTCGCCGCTCGCCGCGAAGCGCAGTTCGACCGCGTCGCCGACGCCCTCGAGGCCCATGTCGACCTCGGCACACTCTTCGAGATCATGAAGATCACCGCCTGAGCAGCGGGCGCACCTAGCTAGTAGTCGATGCCCTTCTTGGCCCGGATGCCGTCGTCGTAGGCGTGCTTGGTCTTGACCATCTCGGTCACCGTGTCGGCGAGTTCGATCATCCACCCCGGCGCGTCGCGGCCCGTCAGCACCAGCGACACCTGATCGGGGCGGTTGCGGAACGTGGCTTCCACCTCGGCGGCGTCGATCCAGCCCCAGTTGAGCGGGTAGGTGATCTCGTCGAACACGACCAACCGGTGCTCGCCGGCCTCCACCAGCGCCTTGCCGTGTCGCCATGCCTCGCGGGCCTCTGCCTCGTCCCGGGTGAGATCGTCGCTGTCCCAGGTGAAGCCTTCGCCCAGCGACCAGAAATCGATGCCGAGCGGCTCGGCCATCATCTGCTCGCCGGTCACCCAGTTGTCCGACTTGAGGAACTGCACCACCGCTACGGGCCAGTCGCGGGCTCGCGCCCGCATCGCCGTGCCGAACGCAGCGGAGGACTTCCCTTTGCCGTCGCCGGTGTTCACCACCACGAGGCTGCGCGCCGTGCGCAGCCCGTCGGGGCGAGGGTCGTCGGTGGGCGGCGCGTCGGTGGGCGTCGATCCGTCTGGTTGTGATGCATTCATGAGTGATCTCCATTCTGTGTGGCGGCGCGCCCTGCCGGTGCCGCGCTGGTCGCATGTGCCGATGTCGTTGCTGTGGGGACGATGACGGGACCGTCCGAATCGCGGAGCACCCTGACGTGGGCGCCGAAGTGCTGGGCGATGCTGTCGACGGTGAGCACGCCGTCGGGCAGCCCGCACGCCGCCACGCGCCCCTCAGACAGGATGGCGACCCGGTCGCCATAGCGGGCTGCGAGCGTCAGGTCATGCAGCGTGGCAATGACCGTCAGGCCGCGCTCGCGACGCAGCCCGTCGACAAGATCGAGCACATCCTGCTGGTGGCCGAGATCGAGGGCGGTCGTCGGCTCATCGAGCAACAGGATCGGTGTTTGCTGCGCAAGCGCGCGGGCCAGTACGGCTCGCTGACGTTCACCGCCCGAGAGCGACTGCACAGCCCGCTCCCCGAAGCCGCCCAGATCAAGCCGTTCGAGCACTTCTGTGGCGATGCGAGTGTCGGTGGCGGTCTCGGCGGCGAAGATGCCCCGGTGCGGGGTCCGGCCCAGCAGCACATAGTCGCCCACCAGCATTCCCTGAGGAATGACGGGCGATTGAGGCACGTATGCGAGGTGCTGGGCTCTGACGGAGCGCCGCTGGCTGGACAGGCCGTCGATGTGCACCTTGCCGTCGTAGGCGACGAGCCCGAGAAGTGCCCGCAACAGAGTCGTCTTGCCTGCGCCGTTGGGACCCACCACGTTCACCCATTCGCCCGCCGAGACGCTGAGGTCGACCCCCGTCAGGATCGGCGTCCGGTCGAGGCTGACCTCGAGCGCCTCCACTTCGACGGCGGCGCTCACCAGATCTCCCGCCGGCTCGTTCGCAGCACGAACACAAAGAAGGGCGCTCCCAAGAAGGCGGTGACCACACCGATCGGCAGCTCGGCGGGGGAGAGCACAGTGCGCGCAGTCAGGTCGGCAAGCACCAGGAAAGCTGCGCCGAAGAGCACCGACAGCGGCAGCAGGATGCGGTTGCTGGTGCCGAAGACCAGCCGGATTGCGTGCGGCACGATGATGCCGACGAAGCTGATCAGCCCGCTGACCGACACCGCAGCGGCCGCGCCGAGCGACGCCGCAAGCAGGACGATCAGCCGGATCCGGCGGGGCTCGAGGCCGAGTGCCGCAGCTTCCTCGTCGCCGACGGCGAGCACGTCGAGTGCCCGCCGGTAGCGCAGCATGATGGCCGTCGTCACCAAGAAATACGGCAGCAGCAGTGCTGGCTCGGCCCAGCCCGATGTGGCAATTCGGCCGAGGAGCCAGGCGAGGATTCTGCGGAACGCATCCGCGTTCGCCTGCAGCAGGTACGTCTGGCAGGCCGCGAGAAAGCTCGCCACTGCGATCCCGGCGAGTATCAGCGATGCAGTCGACCGCCCGCCGATGTGTCCTGCGAGGTAGGCCACGGTCACGGCGCCGAGCGCCCCTCCGAAGGCCGCGATCGGAACGAGGTCGAACACGCCGGCGCCGTCGCCGATGTCGTTGACGATGGCGATGGTCGCGCCGAGTCCCGCGCCGGCGGCGATGCCGAGTAGGTAGGGGTCGGCGAGGGGGTTTCGAAATGCCGCTTGATAGGTGGCCCCGCTCGTGGCGAGCGTCGCGCCCACCAGCAGCCCGAGTACCACTCGGGGCAGCCGGATATCGGTCACGATCGCCTTGTGCGAGTCGTTGAGGCCCGACTCGACCGCAATGCCAGGCAGCAGGTCGGCCAGCTCCATCAGTACCCGGTGCGCCGGAATGCCGGCCGGACCAATCGTCAGCCCGGCGACGACAGCGATGACGACGGCAACGATGCCGGCAACAAGCGCGCGGGCGCGCAGTGCCGATGCCTGAAGCTGGATGCCGCTGGCACTGGCGGCGCCGGATGCGCCGTTGGCGCGCATCACAACCTCAGCCCCCAGTCACCAGCGCCGTACACAACGCTGCAACGCAGCGCTGCGGGCACCGATCAGCTCGCTGCGCCGATCGAAATGATCGCATCGGAGATTGCCGCGATGAACTCCACGAGGCGTGGCCCCCAGCGCGACACGATGTCGTCATTGAGCTCGACGACCCGGCCGTGCTGGACCGCGCTCAGCAGGTCCCAGCCTGGACGGGCAGCAACCGTCTCGGCGTTCTGGCCGCAGCACAGCGTGTCGGCCAGGAACACCAGGTCGGGATCGGCGTCGACGATGTACTCGTTGCCGAGTTGCGGGTAGCCGTAGGAGCTTCCGTCGGAATCGGCAGGATCGGCGATGTTGTCGAGCCCGAAGAGCGCATACACCTGTCCGATGAAGGTGCTGCTCGTCACCGAGTACAGGCCGTCGGTGAGCTCGTGGTAGTAGCTGAGCCCCGAAGCGTCGGGTGCTGCGTCGATGAGGGCGCCGATCTCGCTGCGCATTTCCGAGATCAACGCAGCCGCTTCGTCGATCTGCTCGGTGGTCTCGCCGAATTGTGCGATCTGCACATACACCTCGTCGAAGGTGGTGGGGGCGTTGATGGCCAGCACCGCGATCCCCAGCGACTCGAGGTTGGCCTCGATGTCACCGTCGCTGCCCATGACGACAAGATCGGGGTCGTATGACGCGATGGCCTCGACGTTCGGCTGCCAGCCGCTCAGGTCGGTGACAGGCGCCTCGGGCGGGTAGTACGAGAATTCATCGACGGCGACCACCCGATCGCCCGCACCGATGGCGAACAAAATCTCGGTACCGGTGGGGGAGATGGAGACGATTCGCTGGTAGCGGTACTCCGGTTCGGCGGGAGCCGGTTCGGTGTCTTCGGTCTGTTCGGCCGACCCTGCTGCTTCGTCGGTCCCCTCGGCCGCTTCAGCAGCGGCCTCGGTCGTGGTCGTCGGCGCTTGTGTTGCCGCCGGTGCCTCAGTGGCAGGAGCAGCCTCCGTCGCCGGCGCAGGCGTTGGACTGCTGGCGGTGTCGTCGCTTCCACAGGCCGAGACGAGCAAGAGCACGGCTGCCAGTGCCCACAGCACCCGCAGTGGCAGGGCAGCTCGCTTGGAGGCAGTGCGGTTCATGGTGTTCTCCCTTCTGCTCGAGTTCAGGGCCGAGCAGCGGGAGCACCCACCGCACGAGCCGCTCCTTACCTCGAGGAATCGGTTCGCGTGATGGCGGCCGGGAGGCGACCGGACTCGTCCCCCGAAGGGGCATCACCGTTGCGGGACAGTGCCGGGATCTCACCGGCTTCGCTCACGACAACCGGGTGTGAGTCTAGAAGCCGCCCGGCGGCCTCGCCGCCTAGCGGGGAGCAGTCGTCAAGCGACTGCGGCGCATGCGCCAGTAGCTGACTGTGATCGGCACCGTCAGAGTGACCAAGATCACGAAGTTCACCCGACCGGTGATGCCCGGCGGGTACACCGGCTCCACCAAGTAGTTGGAGATGAAGCCGGTCTCGTACGGCTCTCTCCCGGCTTGGCGCAGCAGCCATGTCTCACACACCGTCAGTGGGCAGTCGGACCCAGTGATATTCACCACGCCTGCAGCGCCGATGGCCCCGAGGTGCCACTTCATCAGCTGGGGCCAGCGCTTCGCCATGAAGCCGCCGACCAGCAGAAACACGATGTAGCTCAGGTGCGACGCCGCCACGAGGCGAGCGAGCCCGACAGCAACCATCGCCGCGACGCTACTGGCGAGCATCGACATGCCGTCCCCGGCGGGTCGCATCGCGCACTGCGAGCGTCAGGTAGAAACAAGCCACAGCGGATGGGTCCCGGCTCGCGGGACCCGGCGCATTGCGGAGACGAACGATGCCCACGAGCGGAACGCGCGAGAGCGATGTGGCGGGCGGCGACCTGACAGACATCCAGCGGACGCTGTGGGCTGCTGCCGACAAGCTCCGCGGCAGCATGGACGCTGCCGAGTACAAGCACGTCGTCCTCGGGCTGATCTTCCTGAAGTACGTCTCGGACGCGTTCTCGGAGCTCCGGGCACAGCTCGAGACCGAGATCGACGAGGGCGCCGACCCCGAGGATGTGGACGAGTACCGCTGGCGTAACGTCTTCTGGGTGCCCGCACCGGCGCGTTGGGATGTGCTCGCTGCACAGGCCCGCCAGCCGCACATCGGGTCGATCATCGACCGGGCCATGGACGAGCTGGAGGCCATGAACCCGGCACTCGACGGCGTGCTGCCCAAGGACTATGCCCGCCCTGCGCTCGATCAGGAGCGGCTCGGCCAGCTGATCGACCTGCTGGGCAACGTCACCGTGGGCGATGCCGCCGCCCGCTCGCGTGATGTGCTCGGGCGTGTCTACGAGTACTTCTTGTCGATGTTCGCCGACGCGGAAGGCAAGCGCGGCGGCGAGTTCTACACGCCTCGCTGCGTGGTGCGCCTGCTGGTGGAGATGATCGAGCCGTTCGAGGGCCGGGTGTACGACCCCTGCTGTGGCTCATCGGGCATGTTCGTGCAGTCAGTGGAGTTCATCGAGGCTCACGCCTCTGGAAACGGCAACAGCGGTTCACGTCCGCCCGGCACGCGGACGGCTATCTCCATCTACGGTCAGGAATCGAACTACACCACATGGCGCTTGGCGCGCATGAACCTGGCAATCCGTGGCATCGAAGGCCAGATCACTCACGGCGATACGTTCCACGACGACCGCCACCCCGACCTGCGAGCCGACTTCATCTTGGCCAACCCGCCGTTCAACGTCTCGGACTGGGGCGGTGAGCGCCTGACCGACGACAAGCGTTGGGTCCACGGCTCGCCCCCGAAGGGCAACGCCAATTTCGCCTGGGTGCAGCACATGGTCCACCACCTCGCGCCAAAGGGTGTAGCGGGCTTCGTGCTCGCGAACGGCTCGATGTCGTCGCAGCAGTCAGGAGAGGGCGGTATCCGCAAGAATCTCGTCGAGGCCGATCTAGTTGACTGCATGGTGGCGCTGCCCAGCCAGTTGTTCTTCTCCACAGCGATCCCGGCGTGCCTGTGGTTCCTAGCCAAAGACCGCTCGGGTGGAGATGGCCTGCGTGACCGCAGTGGCGAAGTCCTGTTCATCGACGCCCGCAGCCGGGGTCACATGGTGGACCGCACTCACCGCGAACTCACGGACGACGACATCGCCCAGATCGCCGGCACCTATCACGCCTGGCGCTCCGAGCGTGCCCGCGACAGAAGCGACAGCGACAGCAGTCCCCACGGCGGGCCGAGCGCTGACGAGCACGCTGCAGGCTATGACGACATAGCGGGCTTTTGCAAGAGCGCCACCACGAAGGAAATCCGCGGCTACGACTACGTGCTCACCCCCGGCCGCTACGTCGGTGTCGCCCCCGAGCCCGATGATGGTGAGCCCTTCGCCGACAAGATGACCCGTCTCGCCGCCCAATGGCGCGCCCAGCAAGCTGAAGCAGAAAACCTAGACACTCAGATCGAAGCCAACCTGCAATCCTTGGGCTTCTGAGAACCACGGTGGAGCTGACTGCTGTGGATGGCTTGAGCATCGAAGGAGATGGGATGATCAACAGCACGGCCGACACTCCCGAAGAGCAGTACCGACCGCTCACCGTCAGCGACCTGATCGAGGAACTAGCCAAGTACCCACCGGACATCAGAGTCGTTGTCAACGGCTATGAAGCCGGTTTTGACAATCTTTATGTCGATAGCCTGAATACCATAAGCATTCGGCCGAAGCCCGACCATGCAGAATGGGAAGGCGAGAATGAAGAAGCTTGGTTGAATCCCGGTACGAATGAGCTATCCGCCATATGTATAGCACGAAAGTCACATTGAATCTATGTCAGACGCGCGGGCTCGCAACACAAGTGCCGATTGTTGTCACTTAGCCCAAGGTTCAGACAATCGAAAATATGAGCGGCGCGTACTGTCCCTAGAGGAGTGTGCTGCAATCAACAGCGACCAGTATTCTGCAAATGAAGACTGGCCGTTCATAAATTATCTGGATACGGGAAGCATCACGGAAGGCAAGATTGATCGCATCCAGCGATTGGCCCCGGGGATAGATAAGATTCCGAGCCGGGCACGACGGAAATGCTCTGTCGGTGACATTGTCTATTCGACTGTACGGCCCAACCAGCGTCACTACGGCATAATCAAACAGCCGCCTGAGAACCTACTAGTGTCTACCGGTTTCGCCGTAGTCCGGGCCAAAGAGGCGATCGCTGACACAGGTTACATATACCGTTATCTGACGCAGGACCACATTGTTGACTTCCTCCATGCTCTAGCAGAGCACAGCAAATCGGCATATCCTTCGATCCGCCCAACGGATCTTGCTCGGCTAGAGGTCGCGTTGCCGCCGCTTGACGAACAGCGACGCGTCGCTGATATCTTGGGAGTCTTGGACGATCGGATCGAATTGAATCAGCGGATGTGTGAAACACTGGAGGAGACGGTCCAAGCGTTGTTCAGGGCCTGGTTTGTGGATTTTGAGCCCGTCTTATCCAAGATGAAACGCCGCTGGCGTCGGGGCCAATCGCTACCGGGCCTGCCCGCCCATCTCTATGATCTCTTCCCAGATGATCTTGCCGATTCGGAACTGGGTCTGATCCCCGCCGGCTGGAGGATCGGTACGGTGTCCGAACTATGTGTCCAGATTGATAACGGCGGAACTCCCAAGCGCAATGATGATCGCTATTGGGATGGCCGCATCCCTTGGTTTGTGACGGCCGAGTTGCAAGATGGGCCATTGGCACACTCAGGAGAGTGCATTACGCAATTGGGGCTTGAGGCATCTTCGTGCAAATTATGGCCCGCGGGCACAATCTTAATTGCGTTGTATGCGTCGCCCACGGTAGGGCGTTTAGGACTACTCACAATCGACGCGACGGCAAATCAGGCCTGTTGTGGTTTGCAAGCTAAGCCTGCGTTCGGGCCGTACTATGTATATGGCACCCTATATCACGCGCGTGAATGGCTGCAGAGTGTGGCCGTGGGCTCGGCGCAGCAGAACATAAGTCAACGGATTGTACGAGAACTGAGGTCAGTTATTGCTGACAGTGAGGTTCACAGGGCCTTTGACGACATTGTATCACCGATCTGGAAATCTCTCATGGAGTTGACTGATCAGAGCCGGCTACTAGCTGACGCGCGCGACACGCTGCTGCCGGAACTGATTTCAGGCAAGCTTCGATTGTTCTCGGTGGCCGACGATGTCGCGCGCGGCGCAACGTCTGCATCTGAGCACCCACACATCGCTGCCGCGGAGTTGTAGTGGAATTGTATCGCTATATCGTGACCCACGATACGGGGTTTGCACCGAATCCATTCCACGAACACTGCACGCTTGCGACTTGCAAGCCAGAGATCCGACGGATGGCATCGGTGGGCGACTGGATCATGGGCTTGGGCAGTGTGGGCGCGGGTCTGGGCAGGCAACTGATTTACGCGATGCAGATCTCAGAAACCTTGAGTTTCGAGGAATATTGGGACGACCCGCGGTTTGAATGCAAAAAGCCTCGAGTCAGCAGCGATATGCGGCTCGAGTGCGGCGACAATGTGTACCGCCGTGACGACAGAACAGGCGATTGGATACAACTGCCATGTCACCACTGCGCCGAGGATATGCGCCGCGACTTGAAGGTGAATCGGGTGCTGATCGGCACGCGGTTCGCCTACTTCGGATCCTCGGCTTGTGACCTTCCGGCAGAGTGCATGAACTGGGACGACAAGTACTTTGTTGGCATTCGTGGCCACCGGGTAGCCGACCTCACGGAGTGGCAAATCGATGAACTCGTCGAATGGCTTGAGTCGTTGTGTCAAGGCTCATCGCTTCGCGGGGTGCCAGCAGAGGCACGTGAATTGACCGGCGGCGTGTCGGCCAGAGCGACGGATCGGCGCCCCGACAGCTAGATCGGTCGTCATCGCCCAGCGTTGATCGTTACGTCACTGATCGACGATCTTGAGATGTGTCGCTGGTCCAATCGCGGGGGGTAGGAATACCGGCTGCCGCGGGGTGCCGGGCACAACGCCAGCAATCGTCGCGGTCTCGGCGGCCGACAGGCCTGCGTCGCGGAGCGAGGTCACCAAACGAGTCACCAAGTGAGGCGTCTCCGGCGGGAGTTCGTCGCTCAAGGGTTCTCTGGTTCGCCAGCCTCGTTTGCTGAGGGCCTTGTATAGGTACGCCCGACGAGCCGCGGACAGGGTCTCCAAGCGATAGGCACGTTCGATCAGCGCTTGCATCGAGACGCCCCAGTGACGCTTGAGTAGGTGCAGTCGCCCCAGATCCAAGTTGTGCAGGTCGGGCCGAATGGTTGCAGCGGGCATGAGAAATTCCGCGGCGAAGGCATTCGCTTCGTCTTCGGGATCACCGAACAGCTCTGTGCTGTGCAGACAGATGTGTCCCAGTTCGTGGGCCAGGGTCAGGCGGAGACGATCGGTAGGTGCCCGCTTGTTCACGAGCATGACTGGGTAGTCGTGCGACCACTGTGAGAGGCCGTCGACGCGGCTGCCGCCGGCCGTCGTTTCGAAGTCTTCGGCAACGACTAGACAGCCAGCCGCTTCGAGCCAACCGGCGAGATCGCGGACAGGACCCGCGGGCATGCGCCATTGCATGCGAACCACGCGGGCTGCTTCATCTGGCGAATACTCCATGGGATCGAAACACGGAAGCGCCAGCTTTGGCACCATCTCGACTGCGTCGGTGATGGCGTCGAGGTGTTGCCGGTACACATTCAGCTTGGCCTCGAGTCGGCGCCACACGGTGGGCTTCGCAGTGGCCCTGCGTCGCATGTGCGCATCGATCATGAACGCCCCCACCGCTCCCTCGGCGCGCTGCAGGAAGGCCGTCGTAACACCAAGGGCACCAGCGAGCGCGGTAATCGCCTCGGCATCGGGCGTTCGCAGCGCGTTCTCATAACGCGAAAGCGCTGCCTGGGTGACTCCAGCGCTTTCTGCCAGTTCCTCTTGCGTCAGGCCATTCGCCCGCCGAAGCGTGACGATTGCCTCACCCAAGCTCACAGTTCTTGAGACCTCGGATCGTCGCTTCGAAGCCGTTCGAGCCGCAGGCGGACCTGCGTGTTCTCGTGCTCGTCGCGGGGCGGCAGTGGCGTTGCGACGTTCGCGGACCTGTCAAGGTCGGTCTCGGGCAGTTCATGGACCCACAGCACGTTGTCCTGCCCGTCACGCAAGGACAGCACAGCTGTTCCGATCTCGGCGCTGTCGCCGAACCATACATAGCCGGCAATGAGGTTGACTTGCTCGAGTCCCTCAAGGACGAGCTGCTCCGGTGCTTGGCTCATGAAGTGCATCGCTGTCTGCGTGGGGTACGTCGCGACCTGCGCCGGCAGATGGTGGCGCTTCATCCGGATCCGGTACCGGCCTCCGAGCACGACCTCTCGCGTTACGCCGAGATCGATGAGGAGCACATCGTCAATATCGTCCAAGAGAGCCCGCACATGGTGCCAGAGCCGGTCGTGGATCCAGTTTGCCGATCCTCGTGAACTCGCCTGAGCAGCGAAGTCTGGAAGCGCGGCTTGGTAGCGGAGGAAGTCCTTACAGGCGCCTGTGACGCTCGCAGCGAGCGCTTCCAGCACCTTGTCGCCGAGCTCGTCGAGCACCCTTGCCTTGTCGCGGATGCCGATCATCGCAAACTTGCCGATACAGTGGCATTATTGAGCGAATTCATACCAGAAAATATACCACCACCTCGATTTGTCGGCGCGTCGCGTCGCTTGCAGGCGGTCCCTGGAGCAGCAGCATTGGCCGGGTCGAGCAGGCTTGCGGGGTGGTATGCGTAGGCTCCCGGCAGTCGAGGGGGCTGCGGCGGTCGAAGCAAGGGCCGAGGAGGGGATCGGCAACCTCTTGGGTCACAACGAAGGGCAGTGTGTGACTGGTCTGGACGAATCCACCGTCGAGCAGGCTGCGCTCGACTGGCTCAGAGGCCTTGGATGGACCGTCACCAAGGGTTCGAACCTGTTTGGAGACGAGGGCACCGCGGAGCGCGCAGATTCCTCTGAGGTCGTGCTGGAGGGGCGGCTGCGGGCGGCACTGGAGCGGCTGAACCCCGAACTGCCAGGCGATGCTCATGACAATGCGTTTCGGCGGCTGACCACGCTGGCGGAGTCGACGCTGGAGGGCCGAAATCGTGGTCTTCATCGGATGCTCGTCGGTGGGACTGCGGTGGAGTACCGCAACGAGCGCGGCGAACTCCGGGGCGCGCAAGCGCAGGTGCTCGGCTTCGATGACCCGTTGGCCAACGACTGGCTGGCGGTGAACCAGCTCACGGTGACTGAGGGCGACCATCACCGGCGGTTCGACGTCGCGCTGTACGTCAACGGGCTGCCGCTCGGGGTCATTGAGCTTAAGAGTCCGACTGACCCAGACGCCACGGTGTGGACAGCGTGGCAGCAGCTCCAGACGTACAAGAACGAACTGCCCAGCTTCTTCGCCTACAACGCGGCACTGGTCGTTTCTGACGGCGTTGAAGCGCGATTCGGCACGCTCACCGCCGGGCGCGAGTGGTTCAAGTCTTGGCGCACTATCGACGGCGACGACATCGCAGAGGCCACAGCACCGCAACTTGAAGTTCTCCTACGAGGAGCGTGCGCGCCATCTCGCTTGCTCTCGCTGGTTCGCGACTTCATCGTGTTCGATGACGACGGCAGCGGCCGGCTCGTCAAGAAGATGGCGGGATACCACCAGTTCCACGCGGTCAACGTCGCCGTCGGTGAGACGTTGCGTGCCGCCGGGTTGGGCCCCGACGGCAGGCGACCCGATGATGCCGAAGCACTGCGCAGTGAACAGTCGAGTGTCGATGATCGCCGCATCGGCGTTGTGTGGCACACCCAGGGGTCGGGCAAGTCGCTGACGATGGCGTTCTACGCGGGGCGGATCATCCGTGAGCCCGCCATGGGAAACCCAACGCTCGTCGTGCTGACTGACCGGAACGATCTCGACAACCAGCTGTTCGCCACCTTCTCTCGATGCTCGGACTTGCTGCGGCAGCCGCCGACCCAAGCCGAGAGTCGGAAGGACTTGCGAAGCAAGTTGGCAGTCGCGTCAGGTGGGGTGGTTTTCACGACGATTCAGAAGTTCTTTCCCGAGGAGCAGGGTGATCGGCACCCGGTGCTCTCCGACCGGCGGAACATCGTTGTGATTGCCGATGAAGCGCATCGAAGCCAGTACGACTTCATCGACGGCTTCGCCAGGCACATGCGTGATGCGCTGCCGAACGCTTCGTTCATCGGCTTCACCGGTACGCCGATCGAGCAGGTGGACGCCAACACCCGAGCAGTGTTCGGTGACTACATCAGCGTCTACGACATTCAGCGCGCCGTTGAAGACGAGGCCACGGTTCCCATCTACTACGAGAGCCGGCTGGCTGAGCTCAGCCTCGATCCCGACGAACATCCGAGCATCGACGCTGACTTCGACGAGGCGACGGAGGCTGAAGAGCTCGAGCAAACCGAGAAGCTGAAGACGAAGTGGGCCGCGCTTGAAGCGGTGGTCGGCACGCCCGGCCGGACTGCGCTCGTCGCTGCCGACATCGTCGAGCACTTCGAGAACCGGCTTGACGTGATGGACGGCAAGGCCATGGTCGTCTGCATGAGCCGGCGTATCTGCGTCGATCTCTACGACGAATTGGTGCGGTTGAGGCCGTCATGGCACAGCGACGACGACTCCGACGGCGCCATCAAGGTCGTGATGACCGGCTCAGCCGAGGACCCAACGGAGTGGCAGCAGCACATTCGCAAGAAGTCGCGCCGCGAGATGCTGGCGAACCGCTTTCGCGACGCCGCTGACCCGCTGCAGATCGTGCTCGTGCGAGACATGTGGCTCACGGGCTTCGATGCACCCAGCTTGCACACGATGTATGTCGACAAGCCGATGCGGGGCCACGGGCTGATGCAGGCCATCGCGCGCGTCAACAGAGTTTTTCGGGACAAGCCAGGCGGCCTTGTCGTCGACTACTTGGGGCTCGCGCACGAGTTGCGTCAGGCGCTTCGGACCTACACGCAGAGCGGTGGCAGGGGTGACGCAGTCCTCAACCGTGACGACGCGGTTGCAGCGATGCTTGAGAAGCACGACGTGTGCTCAGGACTCATGCACGGTTTCGACTGGTCGAAGTGGGTCGACGGGACTCCTGCCGAACGGCTCGCGCTCTTGCCCGCCGCCCAAGAACATGTGCTGGCACAGGAGGACGGCAAGGATCGCTTCGTTCAAGCCGTTCGGGAGCTGTCCCAGGCGTTCGCGCTCGCCGTGCCCGATGAGGCGGCGATCGCCATCCGGGATGACGTGGGCTTCTTCCAGGCTGTTCGCAGCAGGCTGATGCAGCGGTCGCCCGACGAGGAACGAGCACAGGACGATCTCGATCATGCCGTTCGTCAGATCATTTCGAGGGCAGTGTCCTCCGGTGAGGTGACCGACATCTTCGAGGCTGCTGGCCTCGACAAGCCCGACATCTCCATCCTGTCCGAGGAGTTTCTTGCCGAAGTGCGCGATATGCCACACCGAAACCTGGCCGTGGAACTGCTGCAGAAGCTCCTGCACGGGGAAGTCCGACAGCGTCAGCGCCGCAACGTCACGCAAGGCCGATCATTCGCAGCAATGCTCGCCGAGACCATTCGCCGCTACCAGAACCGAGGCATCGAGGCAGCGCAGGTCATCGAAGAGCTGATCGAGTTGGCGCGCGAGCTCCGCGCAGCTGACGAGCGCGGCGAGCAACTCGGCCTCACCGACGACGAACTGGCGTTCTACGACGCCTTGGAAACGAACGACAGCGCCGTCGCTGTGCTGGGCGACGAGACGCTCCAGAAAATCGCTCGCGAACTCGTGGAGTCAGTCCGCAACAGCGTGGCCATCGACTGGACCCTGCGCGAGAACGTCCGAGCAGGCATCCGCGTCAAGGTGCGGCGAATCCTCAAGCGACACGGCTACCCGCCCGACAAACAAGAGCAAGCAACCCAAACCGTTCTCGAACAAGCCGAAGCCCTCTCAGTCGACTGGGCCACCGTCTAGCGGTATGCACCGACGCCTGAGACAC
This sequence comes from Candidatus Poriferisodalis sp., assembly GCF_965219595.1. Classification (NCBI taxonomy): domain Bacteria; kingdom Bacillati; phylum Actinomycetota; class Acidimicrobiia; order Acidimicrobiales; family Candidatus Poriferisodalaceae; genus Candidatus Poriferisodalis; species Candidatus Poriferisodalis sp. Next base: position 344,952 of record NZ_OZ244781.1, on the reverse strand, counting down.
GCGTAGTCAATCCGGCAACCCTATTGCGGTACCAACACCGAAGTCCCGACGGACCTTTCAAGGCCAAGCCGACGAGCACGCTGGCGGAACGCCTCCTCGCCACCCTCAAGTATCTCACATACGAGACGGCGGATCTCGGAGTTCTCGAGACCCCCACATCGGTATTCGATCTCCGGCAACCGTCCTTCTGCTAGCGGCCCACAGCGAGCGACGATGACCTGGTCGACGTCAGTGTTGACAACCAAGTTTGCGTTGTGTGTGACCATTATGATCTGTCTCCGTTGGCTTGCGAGTCGAAATAGTCGCACCAATTCCGAATGTATCGACTCCGGATCAAGATTTTCTTCCGGTTGGTCGATGATCAGGGGGTCGCTTTCTTGCTGGTCCACCGCCAGATATAGGAGCAAGAGCACGATGCCTCTCGTGCCGGGCGAGAGACGTTCAATGTTCAATCCGTCGTAATCAAGGCTATATTGTAGCCGGATGTGATCAGTCCTGAATAACCAGCGTGAGACGCTTCGTTCCCAATCAGCTATGGACGAAGTGTCGGTTGCTCTAGTCGGCTGCTGGCTACGAATGTCCCTGCTATACTCTTGGACAAAGTTGCTTATCGCATCTGCTGCTTCCTTTGCATTGCCATTCTCCCAAGCCTCGACTAGTTCGGTTTGTGCGATATCTTGCAAGGCGCCCTCGCCGCGAAATCGACCTTCCTTCCTCAGGTCGAGTAGTTCTTCGCCCTTCCTTGTCCATGCTCCAATGTCAACTACTCGCCGAACACTGAATCGAAGTTTCGATACTGATGAACCTATGTCTTGGAGTACCGCGCTAAGGGGCTCATAGAGCGTGCGCAATGCCTCTTCTTCTTCAATCAATGCTTGAAAGTATGACTCATAATGGCCGCGACGATTTGATACGAGCTCATCGACATCCACACTCTGCACACGTTCGATTTCATCTGAGAGTCTTGATATATGAGTGCGTGCAGCTGCTGTCGACTCGTTGAGCTTCGTAAGCCGCTTGCGTCTTGCAGCATCGAGCCCAACGAGCTCCTGCAATCGACCTATGTCGCTACTGAGTTGGGAAAGAGGCAGCGAAGATAGCTCGTCGTGTGTGAGTTCATCGAGTATCGTTTGGGTTTGGTCATCTACCGGCGCTCCCTTGAGGTTGTGGAGTTGTTGATCAACCTCACGTAAGACTCCTTCAATTAGGCCATCTATATGCCCCTCGAAGTCGACAGTAAAATAGTCCCATTGCTCGTTGGTTAGGCCTGACTCCGAGTACTCACTGCGGAGGCGCCTGTGGTACTGTGGAAATGTGGTTGATCGGGCAGTGCTAACTGCGCTCAGTAATCCGTTCAACGCGGTCCGTCGACGATCAAGAGCCTGGGCTATCCCTTGCCGCTGGACGAACACTTCTGAGACGACAGCAAGTCGGTTAGCGCTTTCCTGGTCTGCATTTGCTGTCAGGGAAGTCATCTGACCCTCGAGCCTCTCGAGTTGCTTTTCGTGTTGCGCTCTTTCGGAACGTTTGGATTCAACTTGCCGCTGAGCGAGCCTTAGCTCCGAAATGCGGTCATTGCATTCAAGCAGTTCCTGGAGCTTCGCAGATTGACGCGCTCGTGCCGACGTCAGTTGTATCTCAAGTAGCTGCCGAAAGTTCGTGGCGCCCTGGCGTTCTTCGCCCGGCCACGCCTCAAAGATTACCCGCTCAATCTCTTTCAGGAGCTGGTCCGACACGCCATCGGAGGCGCACAATCGTTCTACGAACTGTTGACTCAAGTACCGAACTGGCCGCAGATATCCTTCATCGATGTCTGTGCCAGAGAGGCGATGCTCCATAGTCTCATCATGGCTCCACTCGGCCCTCACACTAGCGTTTGTGAGAAGCCTTCCAGCGCGTCGAATAAAGGAAGAATCATTGTCAAACGGTTCCCTTGACCCTGCGCCGGCGGCTATCAAGTCCGCAAGAGCTGTCTTGCCTGAACCACGGGGTCCGATAATCGCAACTAAGCCGGGATTTATCGCAATGTCACCATTAGTGAACCAATTTTCATCCGGTACGGCGATCTTGATTACTCTGCCATAGGTACTGGATACCGCCGGTGACTCTTGGCCGATGAAGCTTCTCGTCGAGGGTGACAAGCATGCGAGACGTAGAGTGTCGAAAATTGGGTCGCCATTGAGCCAGCAATACCTATCATTGTCAGGTCGGCCGAGCCTCGAAGGATCATGGGCATCGCTGCCATGTAGGCATAGTTTCACGCCGCCGTAAGTCTGTTCGAGTTGTGCCTCGCTCAGATTGCCTTCTCCGGCCCAGAATTTCGCTTGTTGAGGACTGCCACTGAAGACAATGTGTGCGAATCGCTCTATTGCTTGTCGCCGGGCGGCGAAGCTACCTGTTTGGTCACGGAGACCTGACGTGCCGTCGCGTCCTCCACCGGCTACCGCAACAAGCACGTTCTCTGCAGCCCATTGATCAGCCCGCATATGCCGGCGCAGTTGTTCGAAGTTCACTTTGAATTGCGCTGCGCCAGTTTGTAGCGCTGCGAACTCCGCGAGATTGGGATCGCCAGAGAACTCTCGTCCGAGTTGAATTAGGCCACTGCGATCAGCCCTGAAGGTCTTTTCACTCCAGCTGAATTCGAGGCCACCGATGAACTGATCTAGCTGATCTACCGCTTCGGGAGGGCAGAGGAGGTGGATATTGACCCCGTGGTTCGATGACGTAGCGTTGTCGAGCCGGAGTTCAACATTCGGAAACGCGAAGCGAATACTTGGGGCTACTCCCTTTGATAGCGCATCCGCGGCTGCGCGATAGCTAGCCGAAGTAAAATAGTCGGTGACACCGATCGCTTCGATTTGAGGCTGAGCACGGGAAAGCTGCCCCAGCGCTTCTTCGATGCTCATCGTGCCGAATTGGTCGTTGGCTAGCGTTCCGGGCAGATGGACATGTGGATCCCATCGCCGCCAAAGAGATCCCTGATTCTGCGAATTTACGCTGTCCATGCTGGTACTTCCGCCACGAAATCGCGATTATAAGAATCGCATAGCACAACAGGGGGATTGGCGTACCCGCCGAGCCCGCGTACTTGCACCCTGGTAGCACAGAGTTCGAACCACCTTCGGGCGTCGTGGCTCGACGTGCATCCAGATGACCGCCGCGAGCGAGGCCGTGTCTGACGCGGGCAGACTTGTGGTGTGGGCACGGCCATGATGACCGACCTGTACGAGCTCACCATGCTCGATGCGGCCCTGCAGTCGGGGGTGGCGTCGCGGCGTTCGTGCTTCGAGGTGTTCGCCCGGCGGCTGCCGCCGGGACGGGGCTACGGGGTGGTGGCGGGTCCAGGCCGGCTGGCAGGGCTGCTGGCTGACTACCGGTTCGAGGCCGACGATCTCGACTACCTGGCCGGGCTCGGCCGCTTCAGCGACGGCCTGCTCGATCACTTGGCGACGTTCCGATTCGACGGCGATGCCTGGAGCTACCGCGAGGGCGACTTCTACGTGCCCGGCAGCCCGGTGCTGCGCGTCGATGCTTCGGTCGGCACTGCGCTGCTCGTGGAAACGTTGGTTCTCTCCGTGCTCAACCACGATTGCGCGGTGGCGTCTGCGGCCGCGCGGATGCACGATGTCGCCGAGGGACGTCATCTCATCGAGATGGGCGGCCGTCGCACCCACGAGCTGGCTGCCGTTGCCGCTGCGCGTGCCGCCTGGCTGGTGGGTTTCGACGCGACGTCGAACCTGCTGGCCGGCGAGCAATACGGCATCCCGACGGCTGGCACGGCTGCCCACGCCTTCACGCTGGCGCACCACGACGAGGAAGCGGCTTTCGAGGCGCAGATGCGAGCGCACGGCCTCGAGACCACGCTGCTGATCGACACGTTCGACCTGAGAACAGGACTCGAACGGGGTCTCGCCGCGGCGAAGCGTCTCGGCGGGGTGCCGGGTGCAGTCCGCATCGACTCGGGAGATCTCACGGTGGAGGTGCCCCGGGTCCGGCAATGGCTGGACGACGCGGGCGCTGAGGCGACCCGCATCGTGGTGTCTGGCGATCTCGACGAATACCGCATCGCCGACCTGGCGGATCTGCCGGTCGACGGCTACGGCGTGGGCACCCAGCTCGTGGTGGGCTCCGGCCATGCGACCGCCGGCATGGTGTACAAGGCGGTTGCCATCGCGCGACACTCCGGCACGTTCGAGCCGGTGGTGCCCGTCTACAAAGAATCAGAGGGCAAGGCCACCCGTGGCGGTGTGGTGCGGCCGTACAGGGTGGTACGCGACGGCGAGGCCAACTCGGAAACGCTCGTCGAGCAGGACCGCCCCGGGCCCACCAACAGCCGGCCGCTGCACGTTCCGCTGCTGCGATCCGGCCAGAACGCCTATCCCTACACGCTGGCCCAGGACCGTGTCTTCCACCAGCGCGTCCGCGCCGAGTTGCCCGAATCGATGCGCCGCCTCGACGGCGCCCCGGCATTCGAGGCTGAAGTGGTCGGAGAATCCAGCCTGAGCTAAGCGCCCGGCTGCGGCCTGTGCTGCTGAGGGTGCCGCAGCCTTATGTCGAGCCGCGGCCCGCGTTTACTTGCCCGGCTGCGGCACCAGGCGCAGGTAGGGCAGCGGTGATTCCCAGCCGTCGGGGTACTTCTCGGCGGCAGCCTCGTTCGAGACTGCGGGCACGATGATGACGTTCTCGCCCTGCTGCCAGTTGGCCGGCGTGGCGACCTGCTCGGCAGCGGTGAGCTGGCACGAGTCGAGCAGGCGCAGGATCTCGGCGAAGTTGCGGCCGGTCGTCATCGGGTAGGTCAGCGACGCCTTGATCTTCTTGTCCGGGCCGATGATGAACACGGTGCGGGCCGTGGCGTTGTCGGCCGCGGTGCGGCCCTGCGAGGTGTCGCCGGCGTCGGCTGGCAGCATGTCGTAGAGCTTCACAACGGCCAGCTCCGGGTCGCCGATGAGCGGGTAGTTGGCCTCGTGCCCGGTCGCAGAGGCGATGTCGGCCTTCCAGCTCACGTGGTCACTCACGCCGTCGACGCTGATGCCGATGATCTTGCAGTTGCGTGCGGCGAAGTCATCGGCCAGCGCGGCAACGGCGCCCAACTCGGTAGTGCAGACCGGCGTGAAATCCTTCGGATGAGAGAAGAGCAGCGCCCAGCCGTCGCCGATCCAATCGTGGAAGCTGATCTCGCCCTCGGTGGTGTCGGCAGTGAAATCGGGAGCGGTGTCATTGAGACGCAGTGCCATGGTCGTCCTCCTTGCGATGCGGCCGGTGCCGTGGTGTGCGAGCTGGCACCGCCCGTGCAGCGGAGGATAGCCGTATATGACGATAAATCCGACCGGATTAGTCAGGAATTGGTCAGCTGGACAGCGTCAGCAGCAATCGCGGATCGGGGTGCCGTCGGCGTGGTGGTAGTGGACATTGGAGGCTTCGTTGAGCGCACGGTCGCCAGTCGGCGCTCGAGAAGTCTCGAACACCCCGGCGGCAGCGCCCAATTCCAGTGCCCGATCCACGTCCACCACCCGGGGTCCGCAGCGCTGCACATCGGCAATCACTGCTTCGTCGGGGCCGATCGTGCGTTCCCGGTCGCCGTCGAGCGACAGCACCGCCGGACCCCAGAGCTCGACGGTCTCTCCCAGCTCAACGCTGCGGTGATCTATCACCGGCACCGTCCGGTAGAGCCCGGGCGCCAGCGCCACGCGCATCGGGCGCCCGCCTGGCCCGCACTCCACCAGCACTCCCGCATCGTCTTCGAATGAGCATGGCTGCAGCAGCCCCGCGAGCGAGCTGAGCCCGATGCTGGCGGGATGGGCACGCGACACGAGCACCTGCCGCAGCCGCGCCCCGTCCGCCGGCATGCGATTGCCGACGAAGTCATCGGCCAGCGTGACCGCATCGACCAGTGCGATCTCGGTCCAGCCCCTCGCCGGCTCCCCATCTTGTGATGTGCCGCTTCCTGATGTAACAGTGATCAGCTTCGACTGGGGGGCACACGCTTCAGGGTCCACCACACCGGTTGCCACCAGCCCCGCCGCGGCACCGGCCACGGTGGGCTCGGTGAGGCTGGGGAACACGTTGTTGGTGCCGGTGGACATGGGCACGAGTGTCGCTTCGGGCCAAACCCCGGAGATCGTGCGGTTGGTTCCGTCGCCGCCCAGCGTCACGAGCACGCTGACATCCCGGGCCCGCATGGCCTCGACCGCCCGGATCGTGTCGGCGGGTGACACGGTCGCTCCCACGTCCACGATCTCGATTTCCGCGTCGATGCGAAGGTCGGTGAGCGCCCCCGTGGCGATGCCGAACGGTTCAGCCATGGCCACGATCCGCGTGGCCCCCGCGGTGACTGCGCCGATGACGGCTCGGGCGATCCTGTTGCGTTTGTCCTCGGTGGTGGACACCGCGCCTCGCGCCGCCACCCGGCGCACATCGCGCCCCGAGACCGGGTTGGCGATAATCCCGACGGTGCCGTCGGGGGAGTTGCGGCCGGTGCGGGAGTCGCTCGGTCTCGACGCGGATCCGGCCATCGCCCGCCGACGCTAACCACAGGCGGGGGTGACTGCCGCGTGGCTCGCCCAACTGTTGTACTTGAGACATGGCAGGTGGGATAGCGAGCGAGAAGCCTCGTTCACCAGCGCAGCACGCTTGGTCGCCCGCGGCGTTGACCATCGCGGGTGCGGATTCCTCTGGTGGAGCCGGACTCGCGGCGGACTTGCGGGCATTCGCGGCATCCGGCGTGCACGGGGCATTCGCACTGACGCTGGTGTCGGCACAGAACACCGCCGAGTTCCGGGCCGCGCAGCCCGTGGACGTCGAGCTGGTGACCGCACAGATTCACGCAGTGCTCGACGACATGCCTATTGCGGCCTCCAAGACGGGCCTGCTGCTCACGGCTGAGACCGTCGCAGCAGTGGCCTCTATTGCTGCCCGCCGACTTCCCCAGTTGGTGGTGGACCCGGTGCTGGTCGACGGCGCCGGCGAGCCCCTGCTCAGCGCCGAGGCAGAGCGATCGGTCGCGACGCGCCTGCTGCCGAACGCCCGAGTCGTGACGCCCAACCACCTCGAGGCAGGTCGACTCGTGGGCAGAGACCTCGGCGACGAGATCGAGGCGTGGATCGAAGCGGCCCACGAGCTCGCAGCTACAGGCCCGGAGGCCGTGGTCGTCACCGGCGGCCGGCTCCGGACCGGCAAGACGATCACCGATGTCGTCGTCCGGGACGGCAGCGTCCGGCTGCTCTCGGCGCCGCGCATCGACACCCGCAACGTCCGGGGGTCGGGCGATGTCTTCTCGGCAGCCATATGCGCCGAGTTCGCCACTGGTACGGACGTGGACTCAGCGATTGATCGTGCTCACGACCTGACGGCACGCGCTATCTCGGCCGGAGCAGATCGCCTGCTGGGCAGCGGCCGCGGTCCGGTCGACCCGCTCGCCCTCTGAGACCAGAGGCTGGGCCGGCCTGCGGGCTCCTGCATACACTTCAAGCGCCGCAGGTGACGTTGATGCGAACGCATCTGGGCAGTGACGAGGCGGCGAATCTCAGGAGGCCCCGGGTGACACGCGAGCGCTGGCAAGCAGAGTTCGAGGCCACCCCGGCGCGCGACGCCGACTTCGAAACGATGAGCGGCCTCGAGCTGGAGCCGCTCTACGCGCCCGACGACGGCCAACCCGGCGCCGACGTCAGCTGGCCCGGCCAGTACCCCTACACGCGCGGCGTGCACGCCAGCGGCTACCGCGGCCGGTTGTGGACGATGCGCATGTTCGCTGGCTTCGGAACGCCCGAAGACACCAACAAGCGCTTCCACGAGATCCTCGAAGCGGGCGGAGGCGGGTTGTCGACTGCGTTCGACATGCCCACGCTCATGGGTCTCGACTCCGACGACGTCATGTCGCTGGGCGAGGTGGGCCGCTGCGGCGTGGCGGTCGACTCGATCGAGGACATGTCGACGCTGTACGACGGCATCGACCTCGAGGCAACCACCACGTCGATGACGATCAACGCACCGGCCGCCACCATCTGGGCGATGTTCGTCGCAAACGCCGAGGAGCACGGTGCGCATCGCAGCAAGCTCGGCGGCACGCTGCAGAACGACATTCTCAAGGAGTACCAAGCCCAAAAGGAATGGGTGTACCCGCCGCGGCCCTCGATGCGCATCGTCGCCGACACCATCGAGTTCGCCACCGAGGAAATGCCCCGGTGGAACTCGGTGTCGATTAGCGGCTACCACATCCGCGAGGCGGGTTCGACGGCGGCACAGGAGCTCGCGTTCACCCTGGCCAACGGATTCGCGTATGTCGAGGCTGCTGCGGGGCGGGGACTGTCCACCGACGAGTTCGCGCCCCGCCTGAGCTTCTTCTTCAACGCCCACATCGACTTCTTCGAAGAGATCGCCAAATACCGGGCCGCCCGCCGCATCTGGGCCCGCTGGATACGCGACCGGTACGGCGCGCAGAGCGAGCGGTCGATGATGCTTCGCTTTCACACCCAGACAGCCGGGGTCTCGCTCACTGCGCAGCAGCCGGAGATCAACATCGCTCGCACTGCCATCGAAGCGCTCGCCGGAGTGCTGGGAGGCACCCAGAGCCTGCACACCAACTCGATGGACGAGGCGCTGGCGCTGCCGACGGACAAGGCCGCCCGCATCGCGCTGCGGACGCAGCAGATCATCGCCCACGAGACCGGCGCTGCCAATGTCATCGATCCGCTCGGGGGCAGCTGGTTCATCGAGGAGCTGACCGACAAGCTCGAAGCCGAAGCTGAGGAGATGTTCGCTCACATCGACGCGGCCGGTGACGGCTCGATGCTCGAGGGGGCCTTCCGCCTGATCGACGAGGGCTGGTACCAGTCCGGCATCGCCGATGCGGCATATGAGTTCGAGAAGAAGGTAAACGCCGGCCGCAGGGTCGTGGTGGGCGCCAGTGCTTTCACCGAGGGCAGCGAAGACGACGAGATCGACCTGCTGAAGATCACCAACGACGACGAGCAGCGCCAGATCAAGCGGCTGGCCCAGGTGCGGGCCGACCGGAGCCAGGCCGCCGTCGATGAGGCCCTGATGTCGCTTCGCCGGGCGGCGGAGACCGACGCCAATCTCATGCCGCACCTCATCGACACCGTGCGGACCCGGGCCACCGTGGGCGAGGTGACCAACGCCTTGGCCGACGTTTTTGGGCGATACACCGAGCGGCCCTTCATCTGATCGGCATCCGAATTCGCGTGCAGCGCAAGGCTCTGCAGAGGACACGGATGACCTGTGATTTTGCCGGCTGTGAGAAGTACAGGTTGCGGCGTGGCGTTGGGCTATTGTCCCGTCATTCCTAGCCGGAGGCCCTCAACTTGACCAGACCGCTCGCGCCGGAGACAGCCTGTGCGCGGGGGCGGTGGACAGGTGTGCATCGCATTGGCCGATGGGGCTGGATCGCTGTTTCGGCGGTGTTGACGGCGACGGTGCTCGCGGCCTGCGGCGGCGGTGCCGACCAGTCGCAGGTGGAGCGCGAAGTGCAGGATTACTTGCAGAGCGTGGTCGCACCCGCCGAGATCGCCGACATCGACTGCCCCGAGGACGCACCCATCAGGCCGGGATCAACGTTCCTGTGCGACGGACTCGTTGAGGGAGCGTTCTACGAGGCGCAGGTGACGATCATCGACGAGCAGGGCCGCCGCGAGATCCGACCTCGCCAGGCAGTGATGCAGACCAATGCCACCGAGACGGCGCTTGGTGCCGAAGCGGCAGCCGCATTGGGATTCGGTGTCCAAGCCAATTGCGGCGACGACCAGTACCTGGTGGTTTCGGTCGGCCATACGTTCCTGTGCACGCTCGAGCGTTCCGATACAGGGGCCACACAGGACATCGAGGTCGAGGTGCAGAACGAGATCGGCGCCATCGAGTGGAGGCTGAAGGGCTAGGCCCAGCGCATGCCACGTCACCGTTATGACGCGATGGGCAACCTGCGCCCGCTGCGCCAGCGCCAGCCGGGGCTGTGGTGGACGGCAGTCCTTGTGGTTGCTGCGATGCTGCTGACCGGTTTCGCCGCAATCGCTTCTGTGCTGTAGCCACCTGCGCAGCGTCAGGCGCGCACATCCAGGGACGCGCCGTCAGGCGCGCACATTGACAACAGTGCGCCCTTGCACTTCGCCCGCCAGGATCTTCGGCCCCAGCGCAGCCAGATCGCCCAGACCCACCGTTGTCGCCATCGATGCCAGCAGATCCCGATCCACCAGCTCGTCGAGTCGTTGCCATGCGGCAGCGCGCGGCTCGTAGGGGCACATCACCGAATCGATGCCGAGCAGGTTGACGCCGCGCAGCAGGAAGGGGATGACGGTGGTGTCGAGCCCATTGCCGCCGGCGAGGCCGCACGCCGCCACACTCGACCCGTATGACATCTGGGTCAGCACGTTCGCAAGCGTGGTCCCCCCGACTGCGTCTACGCAGCCGCCGAATCTCTCACTGCCGAGCGGCCGCCCTGGCGGCTCCGACAACTCCGTCCGGTCGATGATCTCCGAAGCGCCGAGGTTGCGCAGGTAGTCGGCGGTCTGCGGCCTGCCAGTCGAGGCCGCGACCTCATGGCCGGCCGCCGACAGCAGGTGCACCGCCACGCTGCCGACGCCGCCGGCAGCACCGGTCACCAGCACCGGACCCGATCCGAGGCCGTGCCGCTCCAGCGCTTGCGCGGCCAGCATCGAGGTGAACCCGGCCGTGCCGATCGTCATTGCGTCGAACGTCGACAGCCCATCGGGCAGCCGCACCAGCCAGTCGCCGCTCACGCGTGCGCGCTCCGCGTAGCCGCCCCAGTGGGTCTCGCCGACTCGCCAGCCGGTCAGCACAACCCGATCTCCCGGAGCGAAGCGGCCGTCGTCGGATGACTCGACGACGCCCGCGAAGTCGATCCCTCCCACGTGCGGGTACGTGCGGACAAGTCGCCCAATCCCGCCCAGGATCATCCCGTCCTTGTAGTTCAGCGTGCTGTATTCCACGGCCACGGTGACATTGCCGTCGGGCAGTTGGCTGTCGTCGATGTCGGCCAGCTCGGCCGAGACGGCTCGGTCCTGTTCGTGCAGCATCAATGCGCGGAAGGCCATGAAGATCCCCTTTGTTGCGGGTCGCCCTCGGTCTGAGAGGCGCAGCGAGCGCGCGGGACACTACCGCCAAGGCTGTGGGGCAACGCCTTTCGCGGCCGCCCACGGACCCGCAGGGCGTCGTCAGTAGGCTGCCGATATGGCCCTGAGCGATCCGATGGCTCCCGCTGACGCAGTGCGCGAATCGATGATGGAGACGCGGCGCGAGACCTTCGACGTCACGCCGGCTGCACTCGAGAAGGTGGTCGAACTGCGCGACAGCGAAGTCGACGGCGATCAGCTGGCGCTTCGCATCGAGGTGACCGGCGCCCAAGGCGTCGACTACACCTACGACCTCGCCTTCGAGTTGCTGGCCGAGGCCGACGCTGCCGACGTGCCGTTCGCAGTCGGGGGCGGTCTGACGGTGCTGATTCCCGATCGCGATGTCCCCAAGCTCGACGGCGCTTCGCTGGACCTGCCGTCCAACCCGAACCAGCCGGGCCTCGTGCTGCGCAACCCCAACCGCCCCGACCTCGGCCCCAACGCACAGCTCGACCTCGACGGCACGGTGGAGGACAACGTCCGCGAGGTGCTCACCAAGCGGATCAACCCCTCGATTGCCGCGCACGGCGGGTTCGCCGAGCTGGTGTCGGTGGAAGGCGACACGGTCGTCGTCAAGCTGGGCGGCGGCTGCCAAGGCTGCGGCATGGCGAACGCCACGGTCACCGCGGGCATCGAGCGCACACTGCGCGAGCTGATCCCTGAAGTCGAGCGGGTCGTCGACCTCACCGACCACGCCTCGGGCGAGAACCCCTACTTCACCTAACGGTTGAGCCGAATGGCGACGCCGTCGCCCAAGCGACGGAGGTTGTGGCAGTGGGCGTGATCCTCACCGATCAGGGAGAGATCGAAGCGCCTGCACGGGCGCTGATCATCGTGGCGCATCCCGACGACATCGACTTCGGCATGGCGGGAACCGTTGCCGCGCTGACATCAGCCGGATGCCACGTGGCGTACTGCCTGGCGACGAGCGGGGAAGCCGGCGACGACGACATGTCCCATACACCTGACGAGCTGGCCGCAATGCGGCAGGCCGAGCAGACTGCGGCGGCAGCCACAGTGGGTGTGAGCGAGCTGCACTGGCTGGGCCACCCTGATGGCATGGTCGTGGCCGACTTGGGATTGCGACGTGACATCGCGCGCGTGATCCGGATCGTCCGTCCCGATGCCGTGCTCTGCCAGACCACGATCCCCAACTGGGACCACATCTACATCTCCCACCCGGACCACCTGGCCACTGCTACTGCCGCGATGGCCGCTGTGTACCCCGACTCCCGCAATCCACGGGCCTTCCCGGAACTACTGGACGAGGGTCACAAGCCCCACAACGTCAGCGAAATCTGGCTGATCGGCACCGAGCCCAACCGGTGGATCGACATCACCGACAGCTTCGGCCGCAAGGTCGAAGCGCTTCGTGCACATCGCAGCCAGACCGCGGAGATGGACGATCTCGAAGGCCGCCTGCGCGAGTGGGCTGCCGATACCGCAGCCGCGGGCAGCCTTCCCAGCGATCGGCTCGCCGAGGCCTACCGCGTAGTGCCCGCGGGCTAGGCGACACCGACGCTCCACGCCGTAGGCTCCTGCGCTGGCCGGTGTGCGCCGAGGACAACCGAACCGGACCGCTTGACGGCCGAAGACCGCGGCCACGATTGCAACCGCAGCGACGGGAGAACCGACGATGGGACGAGGGATCATTGCGTACGGGGCGTACGTGCCGTATTGGCGGCTGGACCGCTCCAAGATCACCGCGGCGATGGGCTCGGGCGGCGGCCGCGGACACCGAGCTGTGGCCAGCTACGACGAGGACACCACCACGATGGGTGTGGAGGCCGCGCGCAACGCGCTGCGCAGGAGCGACATCGTGCCCGACTCCGTGCTGTTCTCGACGGCGAATCCTGCATACATGGACAAGACGAACGCTTCCGCCATCCACGCTGCGCTGGATCTGCCCCAATCGTCTTGGGCGGTCGACGCCGGCGGCGCGCCGCGTTCATCAGAGGCCATCTGGGCGCTCGCCGCGGCCAATCGGGGCACCAACCTGGCGGTGGCTTCGGATCTGCGCACCGGTCGCCCGACCAGTGGCGACGAGGCAGGCGGCGGCGACGGCGCAGCCGCCTTCGTCTTCGGCGATGACGCAGTGTCACCGGTGCTGTGCGAGTGGCTCGGGGGAGCCGTTGCGACTGCTGAGTTCACTGATCGCTACCGCCAGCCCGGCGATGCCTACTCGCGCATCTGGGAGGAGCGATTCGGCGAGCAGGTGTACCTGCCGCTCGCCAACGATGCCATCGAGCGAGCACTGGCAGACGCCGGTGTCGGCCTCGACGGCATTGACAAGATCGCGATCGTCGGTCTGCACGCACGTGCGGTGCGTGGCCTGTCCCGGGTGGCCGGCGACAAACTGGTCCCGGACTTGACCGGCGATATCGGCAACACCGGCACGGCGCATGCGGCGATCGTGCTGGCAGCCGTGCTCGACGACGCGGCGCCGGGCGAGACGATCCTGCTGGTGCATCTCGCCGACGGCGCCACGGCCGATGTGCTGAGGACGACCGACGCCATTGCCGACCATGCGCCGTATGCACCGGTGCGCGCCCAGATCGATCGGGGCAACGACGCGCTGGATTACAACAAGTTCCTGACGTGGCGCGGATTCCTCGACCGCGAACCGCCCCGCCGCCCGGACCCCGAGCGTCCTGGTGCGCCGCCGGCATTCCGCTCCGAAGACTGGAAGTACGCGTTCGTCGGCTCACGCGACCGCAGTTCGGGTGCCATTCATCTGCCGCCGATGCGCGTGTCGATGGAAGGCGGCGCTGTCGACGACATGGAGCGTGTCCGCATGGCTGATGTGCCTGCCACGATCGCCACCTTCACGGTGGACCGGCTGGCGTTCTCGCTGTCGCCGCCCATGGTTGCCGTGGTCATCGACTACGACGGCGGCGGACGCTTCCAGGCCGAGATGACCGATGTCGAACCCGATGAGGTGCGCATCGGCGACCGAGTCGAGATGACCTTCCGGCGCCTGTACAGCGCGGAGGGAATCCACAACTACTTCTGGAAGGCTCGCCCGGCTGCGGGGTGACGCAGCAATACGTCGTGCTGCGGGAGCAGCAGCAGGCAAGCACAGCGCCCAGCGGCCATAATGTCAATACCCAACTCACCACAAGGCAGGCACACATGAGTTCACATGGCATTCGCGACAAGGTCGCGATCGTCGGAATGGGTTGCACCCAGTTCGGCGAGCACTGGGACCGCAGCGTCGATGACATGCTCACCGACGCAGCACACGATGCGTACGCATCCGCCGGCGTCACCCAAGACGACATCGACGCCTTCTGGCTCGGCACGATGGGCTCGGGAGTCTCCGGCCTGACGCTGTCGAAGCCCCTGCAGCTCGACTACAAGCCGGTAACCCGGCTCGAGAACATGTGCGCCACCGGTTCTGAGGCATTCCGCAACGCTGCCTATGCAGTCGCTTCGGGCGCCTACGACATGGTGATGGCGATCGGCGTGGAGAAGCTGAAGGACTCCGGCTACTCGGGTCTGACGGGCGCTCGCCCGCCCAGCGACGGCACCGATTCCACGATCACCGCACCGGCCACGTTCAGCTTGCTGGCACCGGCCTACGCCCACAAGTACGGGCTCGACGAGGACACCATGAAGGAAGTCCTCACCCGGATCGCCTGGAAGAACCACCGCAACGGTGCGCTGAATCCTCGGGCGCAGTTCCGCAAGGAAGTCGCCAAGGAGACCATCGCCGGCTCGCCGCTGATCGCTGGTCCGCTGGGCATCTTCGACTGCTCGGGTGTCAGCGACGGCTCGGCTGCTGCAGTCCTGGTGCGGGCCGAGGACGCCCACAAGTACTGCGACAACCCGCTGTACATCAAGGCCCTCAGCTTTGCGTCCGGTCCTGCGACCGGCGCGCTCGACAGCACCTACGACTACACCACCTTCCGTGAGGTCGTAGCGTCGGCCACCGAGGCCTACAAGCAGGCCGGCATCACCGACCCGCGTTCGCAGATCGCGATGGCCGAGGTGCACGACTGCTTCACGCCCACCGAGTTGGTCCTGATGGAGGACCTCGGGTTCGCCGAGCGTGGCCTGGGCTGGAAGGAAGCCATGGCCGGCACGTTCGACCTCGACGGCGACCTCCCGGTCAATCCCGATGGCGGTCTGAAGAGCTTCGGCCACCCGATTGGTGCATCCGGCCTGCGGATGCTCTTCGAGTGCTGGCTGCAGCTGCGCGGTCAGGCCCCGCCTGAGCGGCAGATCCCCTCAGTCACCGAGCAGGGCAAGACGCTGGGGCTCACGCACAACCTCGGCGGGCAGCCCGGGGCAGCGGTGAGCTTCGTCTCGGTCGTCGGTTCCGAGCTGGGCTAACCCTCGCTGCACAATTCAACGCGTAGCGGCCCGGGGCATCTGCTCCGGGCCGTTTCGCGTGTGCCCGGGGTGCGAGGGGCGGGCGCACCCATGCTCAGACAAGCGCAGCGCCGCCCGTTGCACGGTGGACGGGCTGTGGCGCTGCGAACTGCGCGTGGGCACCCCCACCCCCTCACACCCCTCGCGTTCTCGGTCGTTAGGCGGTGATGCGAGCGAGAGTCTTGGTGACTGCGGCCGCGATGCCCTTGGCGTCTAGGCCGAGTTCGGCGTGCAGCTCGGCGGCTGTGCCGTGGGGGAGGTAGGCGTCGGGGGTTCCGAGCTGGACAACGCGTGGCACTGATGGGGAGTCGAGTTGCTGGAGCGCATCGTTGACGAGGCTGCCGAAGCCGCCCACGCGCACACCGTCCTCCACGGTCACCACGAGTGGGTGCGCCGCAGCGTCGAGCAGCATGGCGCGGTCGAGCGGTTTCAGGACTCTCGGGTCCCACAGTGAGACTTCTACGCCATCGGCGCTGAGCAATTCGGCGGCTTCGATGGCTGCGCTGAATGTCTGGCCGGCGGCCAGGATGCAGGCGTCGGGGCCTGACCGGTGTTGGCGGGCCTCTGCGCGCATGCCGCTCGTCACGACATCTGGTTGCTGGACCGTCCCGCTCACCGGGCCTTTGCCGCGGGGCCATCGGATTGCTACGGGACCGTCAGTGATCTCAAGGGCTTGGGCGAACGCTGCCGGAAGCTCATCGGGCCCCGATGGGGCGAACACCGTCATGCCGGGGATGCGCGTGAACATGGCAATGTCGTAGAGGCCGTGGTGGGACGCGCCGTCGGGGCCGGTGACGCCGGCGCGGTCCACGCAGAGGATGACCGGCAGCCGGTGCAGGCCGATGTCGTAGAGCGCCTGATCGAAGGCCCGCGCCAGGAACGTCGAGTACACCGCCACGACCGGTCGGAGATCGGCGCGTGCCATGCCGGCGGCCGATGTGAGTGCATGCTGCTCGGCGATGCCCACGTCATAGAAACGATCAGGGAACTCCCGCTGGAAGGGCAGCAACCCGGTGGAGCCGGGCATGGCGGCAGTAATCGCGACGATGCTGCGGTCGCGTCGTGCTGCTGCCACGAGCGTTTCGGTGAACACGGCCGTGTAGTCGCGCAAGACCGGCTCGGCTTGGCGAGCCGGTTCGGTCGGCACGGCCGGCGCAGTCGGCTCGGCTCGGCGAACCGCTTCATCGGGCACCGTCGGCGCCGGAGGCAGCTTGTCTGTGCCGGGCGCCGGGGCGCTGCCGGTGGCGGGGTCGAACAGGCCGATGTCGTGCAGGTGCTTCTCGGTGTCGTGCTCGGCGGGGGCGTAGCCGCGCCCCTTCTGTGTAACGACATGGACGACGATGGGCCCGTCTGCGTAGGCGGCGGCGTCGCGGAAGGCTGATTCCATGGCCGAAATGTCGTGCCCGTCAACCGGGCCGACATAGCGCACGCCGAGCGTCTCGAAGAAGGCCGGCGGCTCCCACATTTCGCGCATCGCAGCCGCGGCGCTGTCGAGGCTCCGGCGCACGCCGTCGCCCAGCGGCACGCGCTCAAGCAAGTGGTCGACCGCTCGGCGGCCCTGCACGTAGTGGGGCGACTGTCGCAGTCGCGACATCACCGTGGACAGCCGGCTGACAGTGGGGGCGTAGGAGCGGCCGTTGTCGTTCAGCACGATCAATGCGCGCTGGGCGTAGTGCCCCAGGTTGTTCAGTGCTTCGAAGGCCATCCCGCCGGTCATGGAGCCGTCGCCGATAACCGCGACGACACGTCGGTGCTCGTGACCGGTGAGCTGGAACCCGGTGGCGAGCCCCGACGCCCAGCTCAGCGAGGTGGAAGCGTGGCTGTTCTCGACGACGTCATGGGGTGACTCGGAGGTGCTCGGGTACCCCGACAGACCGTGTCGCTGGCGCAGCTTCTCGAAGCCGTCCCGCCGACCGGTGATGAGCTTGTGCACGTAGGCCTGATGGCCGGTGTCCCAGATGATGACGTCGCGGGGCGATTCGAACACCCGGTGCAGCGCCACGCTGAGCTCCACCGCGCCGAGGTTCGAACCGAGATGCCCGCCGGTCTGCGAGACAGCCTGCACCACGAAGTCCCTGATCTCCGCACAGAGCTCATCGAGCTGGGACGGGCTGAGCGCTCGCAGGTCAGCCGGACTGGTGAGCTTGGCGAGGTGCATTCGTCGCCCAAGGGTACTCAGCGCCCGAGCGGCACTTCCGCAGGCACCTTGCCACCCCTGCGACGCCCGCCGAGCGCCAGCGCTGGGGCTCCGGTCAGGCTCACCAGCAGCGTCAGCGCATACACCAGGAGGCCCAGCAGCACGGCCTCGCCCTCGTTGACACCATGAGCATCGAGGAACAGCACGAGCGCCCCCTCACGCACTCCGAGACCGCCGATGGCACTCAGATTCTGAACGATCAACACCATCGGCGCGAAGGCCAGCCAGGCTCGAAGACCTGGATTCACGCCGATCGCGGCCCCCGCCAAAGCCGTCGCCACCACGAGCAGGAATTGATACGCCAGTCCAACCGTGAGCAGTCGGCCCGCGGCCCCCGGATGTCGCCGGAACACGCTCAGGCCTGTGTGCACTGCGCCGAGCGCTTCCCGGATGCGGGTACCGCCCGCAAGTCGGCCGAGTCCGCGGGGATGTTCTGCCACCCAGACGATCAACGCGAGCACGACCAGCGTCCCCAGCGCGAGCCCGCCAGTGATCTGGCCTCCGGAATGTCGCAGCAGGCTCGGCTGCGACATCAGCGCCGCCAACGTCAGCAGCGGCAATACGACCCAGCCCGTTAGGCGTTCGATGATGACCGTGGCGAAAGCGTTGGCCTGGCTGCCGCAGATGCGAGCCAGCCGGTTGACGCGCAGCACATCGCCGCCGATGGTGGTGGGCAGGAAGTTGCCGACGAACAGCGCGGCGAGATAGATGGACAGTGTCGAGCGCCCCGACACCCGGACGTCGAGCGTGTCGGCTACCTGCCACCAGCGCACTGCGGCCATGACGAACGCTGCCGCGATGACGAGGGCGGCACCAGTCAGCCAAGCAGCTGCAGCGCTCTTGGATCCGACGTCGAGTGCCGACAGTTCATCGCGGCTGATGATGATGAGCAGGGCCAAGAGACCTGCGCTCGCGCCGACGCGCAGCGCCGTGACGAGGCCGTGCGGGATGCGCACCCGCCGCTGCGATGGCGGGACTGGTGCTGTGGCGCCGCGCATTGCCGTCAGCCCGCCGAGCGGGAGTCACGCCGAGGCCGCACTCCGCAGCGCTCGCCCAGCGCGTCGCCCCCGGGGGCACGGCGACGCACATCGATTCCGAAGCGTTTCACGTGGCTTCGCACAATAGTGTGGCGACGGCGCGGACCACATACAGCCGTGCCGCGGCCTCATCTCGTGTCCGCGCCGAAATCTGAGACTCTTGGCGGCTTCATGACAGGCACTTCCGACACGATGGCCGCCGCAGCGACTGCAGCGGAGCCGCTCGTCGATCTCGATGTCGTCGATGCGACCTTGCGTGCGGCGCTCGACGCCGGCGGCGAGTGGGCAGAGCTGTTCGCCGAAGACCGCGAATCGGCCAGCGTGGTCTTTGACGAGGGCCGGGTTGAGGAGATGAACTCGGGCCGCGACCGCGGTGTGGGCATCCGGGTCACTGCCGGTGAGGTCACGGGCTACGCGCACACCTCAGACCTGAGCGCCCAAGGGCTGGCAGATGCCGCTCGTACGGCTGCCGCGGTGGCGACACGTCAGTCGCACGGCGGCACGGTCGACATGACGCCGCTCGGCCGGGTCGCTCTCGCTGAGCCACGGGTTGCCGTGTTGCCGGCTTCCATCGGCGCCGAGCGCAAGGTGGCGCTGCTGCGTGCCGCAGACGATGCCGCCCGCTCCACTCACGAGGCCATCACCCAGGTCACGGCCCGCTACGGCGAGAGCCGCCGCCGGATCCTGGTGGCCAACACCCATGGCGTCTGCGCGGCCGATGATCAGGTGCGGACGCTGTTCTCGGTGGGATGCGTCGCGAGCGGCGACGGCGGCTTGCAAACCGGGCGCGAGACCGTGGGCTACACGGTGGGCTGGGAACTGTTCGACGACCACGACCCTGCTGAGCTTGCCGAGCGTGCCGCTCAGCGCGCTGTCACCAAGCTCGCGGCCCGTCCCGCGCCGAGCGGCGAGGTGCCCGTGGTGATCGCCCGTGGCGGGGGCGGGGTCCTGTTTCATGAGGCATGCGGGCATGGGCTCGAAGCCGATCTGGTGCGCAAGGGAGCATCGGTGTTCGCCGGACGGGTGGGCTCGCAGGTGGCGGCCAGCGGCGTGACGCTGGTGGATGACGGCACGATGGGACCCGAGTGGGGTGCACTGGCCATCGACGACGAAGGCCACCCCACCCAGCGCAATGAGCTGATCAGCGACGGTGTTCTCACCGACTACATGTGGGATTGGCTGCGCAGCCGCGATGAAGGCCGGGTGCCGTCAGGCAATGGTCGGCGTCAGAGCTACACGCACCTGCCGATGGTCCGCATGACCAACACGTTCGTCACCAATGGTGACGTCGACCCGGCCGACATCATCGCTGACACGCCGTGGGGCGTGTATGTGGCCCATCTCGGCGGCGGTCAGGTCAACACCGCCACCGGCGACTTCGTATTCGGCATGACCGAGTCGTACCTCATTGAGGACGGCGTGATCACCGAACCGCTCCGCGAGGGCAACCTGATTGGCAACGGCCCCCAAGTACTGCTCGACATCGACGCCCTCGGGAACGATTTCGCCATGGGGAGTCCCGGTACCTGCGGCAAGGACGGCCAAGGCGTGCCTGTCGGCGACGGCCAGCCCACACTGCGCGTACGTGCGCTCACCGTGGGCGGTACTGCCAGCTAGGCGGCACCATGAAGCACTCAATTGACGCCGCTCCGATGAACCCGACCGAGGCAATCCCGCCCTACAGCGCACCGACAAGATGTGATCGCGCGTGAGTGAGCGGCGCCAGTACGACACTGAGGAGTTGGCCCAGCTCGCGCGGCAGGTGTGCGAGCACGCCCAGGGCAGCGAGCAGATCGAGGTCTGCGTGTCGACAGGACGCTCCACCACGGTGCGCGCCTACAACGGCGATGTCGAATCGTTGCGTTCGGGCCACAGCGCAGCCATCGGCGTGCGTGTCATCAGCCACGGCCGTCAGGGCTTCGCATCAGCCGGCTCGCTCGACGCTGACGTCGTTGCTGACACGCTCGCAGCCGCCCGGAGCAACGTGAAGTTCGGCGAGCCCGATCCTCATCAGGCACTTGCTGAGCCCGACGACGTGGCCCCTCCCGGCTTGGACCTCAGCGACCCGGCCGTGCTCAGCGTGCCCGACGCCGACAAGATCGCGGCGGCCATCGACCTCGAACGCCGTTGCCTGTCCGCGGACCCCCGTATCTCGGGCGTGCGCGTTGCAGCCTGGAGCGACGGGTGGTCGCAGTCGGCGCTGGCGTCGAGCACCGGCATCTGCGTGCAGTCCGAGCACGGGAGCTGCTCGGTCGGCGCTCAATCGCTGGCCACCGACGGTGACGAGACGCAGATCGGCTACGCCGGCGACGCTGCATGGCGGCCTGACGAACTCGACATCGACCGGGTCGTCACGGAATCGACATCGCAGGCCACCGGCCAGCTCGGCGCCACCAAGCCGCCGAGCGAACGCGTCATCGTCGTGCTGGCCCCGCCGGTCGCGGCAGCGTTCATCGGAGTAGTCGCGAGCGTGCTTGCGGCCGACAGCGTGCTCAAGGGCCGCTCGCCGTTCGCTGATCGTGTGGGTGAGCAGATTGCCGACGAGCGGCTCCACCTCGTCGACGACCCCACCGACCCGACGACGCTCGGGGCCGCGAACTTCGACGGTGAAGGGCTTGCAGCACGCCGCAATGAGCTGATCTCAGCCGGCGTGCTGAGCGGATTCCTGCACAACGCCTACACCGCGCGCCGATCAGACACGGTGTCAACGGGGTCTGCAGTTCGCGGCACGCGATCAGTTCCTGGCGTCGGCACTCACGCACCCGTCGTCGCCACCGGCAATGTCGCCGCCGACGAGCTGTACGCATCGGTCGGCGACGGCGTGCTGGTGCGAGGCGTCAGCGGCTTGCACAGCGGCGTCAACCCCACCAGCGGCGATTTCTCGGTGGGTGCCTGGGGGCACCGGATCGCAGGCGGTCAGCTCGCTGGACCGTTTCGTGAGGCGACCATCGCTTCCACCCTGCAGCGGATGCTGCTCGGGATCTGCGGCATCGGCGCGACCGCCGAGCCGCTTGCCGGGGGAATGTCGATGCCGCCGCTGGTCATCGCCGATGTTGCACTGTCGGGGGTGTGACGATGCCTCGCCCGCCCGCACCAGCAGCCGTCGAACGGCACCCTCATCTCGCGGACAGCTGCCCGGCGGGCTGGGTGCGCGTCGACTTCCACACCCACACCATGTGGTCGGGCGACTCGACGACGACGCCTGAAGAGTTCGCGCAGTGCCTGTCCGAGAGCGGCATCGACGTGGTTTGCATCACCGACCACAACGCCGTGCGAGGCGCCCAGCAGTTGCAGGGCGAGCTGGATGCGCGCGTCGTGGTCGGCGAGGAGATGAAGACCCACGCGGGAGAGATCATCGGGTTGTTCCTGACCGAACGCGTGCCGCAGGGCTTGGCGCCGACCGCGGCCGCACGAGCGGTGAAGTCGCAGGGCGGGCTCGTCTACATCCCGCACCCGTTCGACCCGCTCCGCAACAACCTGCGTCACGACGTGCTCGACGAGCTGGTCGGCGAGGGCCTGGTGGACGGCATCGAGGTGATCAACTCCAAGACGAGCCTGTCGAGCCTCAACTCGCGGGCATCTCGCTATGCCAGTGAGCACGGGCTGGCGCCGGGTGCGGGCAGCGATGCTCACGTCGCCGAGGCGCTCGGGGGCGCGTACCTCGAGATGCCCGACTTCGGCGACGACGATCCCGCCGGCTTCCTGGCATCGATGCGCCAGGGCTGGGCCGTCGGCCATCACTACGACCCACCCCGTCGCTGGAGGCCGCGCATCGTTCCTTCGGTGGGGAGCGACGACTGAGAGGCTGAGCCGTATGGCGAAGCCGTGGCCCGAGCGGCCCGTGAGCGAAGCGAACAAGAGCGGGAAGCAAGAGGTGACGTGATGCGATGGTTCCTCAGTCGGGGCACGTCCTAGGCCTGCAGTGCCGGACCCTGCCGTCGCGATCCTGCTTGGCCTGCTGCAGGGACTGACCGAGTTCTTCCCCGTTTCGTCGAGCGCCCATCTCGAAGTGGTGCCCTGGCTGGCCGGCTGGGATCTCTTCAATGGTGACAACGAGCTGGAGAACGCCTTCGACGTCGCCTTGCACGTGGGCACGCTCGCCGGGGCGGTGCTGTACCTGCGTGCCGACATCGCCCGCTATGCCGCAGCGCTTTGGCGCGGCATTCGCGGCCATGCCGAGCGCGACACCCTGATCGCCGTGAGCCTGGCGCTGTCGGCGCTTCCTGCGGCCGTGGTGGGCGTTGCCCTCGAAGATCGCCTGCTCGATCTCGCCGAGCAGCCGCTGCTGATCGCGGCATTGCTGGCCGGCTTTGGCTGGCTGTTGTGGTGGTCCGACGTGGCGGCGCACCGCCGGGGTGCGCAGCGGTTGCAGCACTCCTACCGGGTGCGCGACGCCCTCGGCATGGGACTCGTGCAGGCAGCAGCGCTGCTGCCAGGCGTCAGCCGCTCGGGAGTGACCATCACCGCAGGCCGGTGGCTCGGCTTCGACCGCGCTGCGGCGGCGCGCCTGGCGTTTCTCATGAGCCTGCTGCTCATCGGGGGTGCGGGCGTGTATCGCTTCGCCACACTCGGCGATGCCGCACCCAGTTCCGCAGAGCTGCAGCTGTTCATCGTGGGGGGCCTGGCCGCGGCGGTGTCGTCGTGGGCAGGCGTTGCCGCCATGGTGTGGCTGTTGGATCGAACCGGCCGCCGCCCGCAGCGCAGCCCCTTCGCGCTGTTCGCCGGCTACCGTCTGGCACTTGCAGCCGCCGTGGCCCTAGTGGCGATCAGCGGCCTGCGCTGAGCACTACGGGCACCACGACGCCTGTGGCACTGGCTCGGGCCACCGAGTCGAGGTGCGTCGGCTCGATCTCGACAAGCCATCGATCCCGCGATGCGGCGAGCACGAAGGCAGGCACGCGATCGGCATCGGCATGGCCGGCGCCGGGATCGAACGGATCGAGGTCGGCGAACAGCATCAGCTCGACGGGGGTGCCGGGCTTCACGTCGGGTGCATGGGGCACCACGCTGATGCCGATGCCCCGGCGCCCCGGGCTCACTCCTGAGGCGGGGTGGAAGTCGAGCTCGGTCAGCAACGCGCCCTGTGGCACTGCCCGGGTCAGCTCGCCGAGGCCGAACGCACTGGTGAGCGCCCCGGCGGGAACGAGGTGGACCGGCACGTCGACGAGATCGACATGCTCGGTCGGCGAGCTTCCCACTGCCAGCGGGGTCTGCGCGGCCAGCACGCGCACCGAAGTTCCCCAGGCGGCTGCAGCGGAACGCGCTCGGCCGCCCATCCCGGCGACCAGCAGGAGCGCCACGAGCGCGACCACACCGACCGCCGCCCAGTGCACCACGTTGGGGCGCCGCCGCCAGAGGTCGCTGAGCTGTGAGATGAACGCCATGAGAGCCTCCGTCGCGAAGCCATCGCAGCGGCTGGGCCGCTGCGGGCTTGTCTCGTTGCTGGAGGCGTCAGCCTGACGCCGAGGCGGCCCCCACGGCGGTGCTCGACGTGCCGTTCGACGAGCTGCTGTCCGAAGAGGCCGATTTCTTGCTTGTCGAATCGCTGGTTGTGCTTGAACTCGATGAGTCCGACGAGTCATTGCCGGAAGCCTTCGACGTGCTCCGGCCCTCGGACCTGCTGTCGTTGCGGTAGAAGCCGCTGCCCTTGAAGCTGATCCCGACGTTGGAGAACACCTTCCGGACCTCACCGCCGCACTCCGGCGCCGACCCGTTGATTGCTGTGTCGTCTGCCGGCAGCGGGCACACGGTGATCGGATCGTCGGAGAAGCTCTGGTACCGCTCGAAGGTTTGACCGCAATCGGTACAGCGATACTCGTAGGTCGGCATGAAGTCCCGTCCGGTGTCCCTTGGGGCCAATGGCTGCGGTCACGCGCAGTGCCCGAGCCGCCGAGCAGTGTAGCCCTGGGCCGCAGCCGGCGGCCTCGAATTCCCGACCGCAGTCGATAGTCCACCCAGCCTCTAGGTTCTGGCACCGTGCTCGCCTCGGACGTGGCAGACCGGTACGGCATCGACCTCGCGGCTGCCGAGACGCTCGTGGCCTACGGCTTCGAGCCCGAGACGTTCGACGGCTTGCGCAGCCGGCTGACCGCTCGACAGCCGACAGCACCCGGCAGCACCGACGCCAACTGGGTGCGCGGCAGCATTGAGCGCGCGCAGCAGGACGACCTGGTGCCGCTGCCCCCGCCGGGCTCCGCTGAGCGCGAGCAGCTCGCCCGTGCCGGTCGGGCCGCGATCGCCGGCGGGCAGGTGGGTGTGCTGCTCCTGGCCGGAGGCATGGCTACTCGCTTCGGGGGCGGAGTGAAAGCGCTGGCTGAGGCACTCCCGGGCCTGACGTTCGCGGCTGCCAAGCTGGCCGACCTGCGTCGCGTCACCGGTGAGCTGGATTGCGTCGTTCCCTTGTGGCTGATGACCAGCTTCCAGTCCGACGGCGTGCTGCGCAACTGGGCGGCTGCGGCGGCGACGCCCGACGTTCCCATCGACATCGCCCCTCAGGGCGTGTCGATGCGCCTCACACCCAGCGGCGACGTGTTTCGCGGCGCTGACGGTGCCGTCTCGCTGCACGCCCCGGGGCATGGCGACGCACCATGGGCCATGCAGCGGAGCGGCCACTTGGACCGGTTCGCAGATGGCGGCGGGCGCTGCCTGTTCGTCACCAACGTCGACAACGCTGCGGCAACACTGGACCCAGCGGTCATCGGCGCGCACCTTGCCCGGGCGAGACCGCTCACCTGCGAAGTCGTCGAGGGCGATGCTTCGGGAGGCTCTCCGTGGCGCGTCGACGGCCGGCTCCAGATCGTGGAGTCGTTCCGTCTGCCGCCCGGCGTCGACCCGTTGGCGTCTGGCGCAGTGAACACGAACTCCCTCGTCGCTGACCTCGAGGTGTTTGCTGCCGGCTGGCCGTTGACCTGGTTCGAGGTTCACAAGCAGGTCGACGGGGTTGAGGTGGTGCAGTTCGAGCGGCTGATCGGCGAGCTGTCTGCCTTTGCGGACACGGCGATGCTGCTCGTCGAACGCGATGGGCCCGACGGTCGCTTTCAGCCCGTCAAGGATCCTGCGGAGCTCAAAGCGCGTCGCCCCGAGATCGCTCGGATCCTCGCCGGACGAGGCATCGAGATCGCCGACTGAGGTACACCCGCTTCGAGATCGCTGTGCCCAGTACATTGCGTCCGATGTTGCCCCTCGACACCGTGCGCGAATTCGTGCTTGACCGGTGCCCCGCGCGTACGCCGGTGACGGTGCCGGTTGCCGACGCACTCGGCTTGGTGACGGCGAGCGAGATCATCTCGTCTGAAGCCATCCCGCAGTTCGCAAACACGGCTATGGACGGATTCGCTGTCAGGTCTGCCGACGTGGTCGAGGCCCCATGCGATCTGCGGGTTGTCGAGACGATCGCTGCGGGTCACGCGCCGCAGGTGACGGTGGGACCAGGCGAGGCCAGCCGCATCATGACGGGCGCAACGATCCCCCCGGGCGCGGACGCGGTGGTCATGGTGGAACGGACCAGCATCGTGAGCGACGGGCCCGCTTGCGGCGACGGCGCGGCCGAGATCGTGCGCGTGGAGGTGAGCGTTCCGCCGGGCAACCATGTGCGGCCCGTCGGCGACGACCTGCATGCCGGAACCCATGTGTTCGCCGTCGGCACGGAACTCACTGCGGGACATCTCGGCGTGCTGTGCAGCCTCGGAATGACCGAAGTGGAGGTCTTCCCGCGGCTGCGGGTCGGCGTGCTGTCGACAGGCGACGAGCTCGTCGACGACGGCAGCCCGCTGCGGCCCGGTCAGATCCGTGATTCGAATCGTCGCACCCTGCTGGCATTGGCGCACCGGGCCGATGTGGTCCCGGTCGACCTGGGACTGTCGCCCGACCATCCCGGCAAGATCGAGACTGCGATCACCACAGGAGTCCAGACATGCGACGCCATCGTCACCTCGGGCGGCGTGAGCATGGGCGACTTCGACTACGTGAAGGCCGTGCTCGGCCGCATCGGCGACATGCGCTGGATGCAGGTGGCCATCAAGCCGGCAAAGCCATTGGCCTTCGGCACGGTGGGCGATGTGCCGGTCTTCGGCCTGCCGGGAAATCCTGTCTCGTCGATGGTGTCATTCGAACTCTTCGCCCGGCCGGGTCTGCGCTCGATGATGGGTCATCCTGATCCCGTCCGGCCGACGGTCATGGCCACCGCCGCGGAAGACCTGCCGCGGCGCGCCGACGGCAAGACCCACTTCATGCGGGTGCTGGCCACGCCGCGCGATGGCGGCGTCGAAGTGCGCTCCGCCGGCGGGCAGGGCTCGCACATGCTGTGGGCCATGGCGAAGGCCAATGCGCTGGCGGTGGTGCCCGACGGCGGCGGCGTGCGCGCCGGCGAGCCGGTCGATGTGCTGCTGCTCGACTGAGCGGCCCCGTCGCCGGGGCACAAGCGGCCCGTGAGCCCAATCGCATGAGAATGGGGAACAAGAGCGGGGAACACCGCCCAGAGCAGCCAAAGGATCAGCCTGCGCGCCGCTGGGTACGCTCAGGCCAATGAATGGCGCAGCAGGTGTCGTTGCTCCAGCGCGGGCAGCCGATCTCATCGATCCGTTTGGCCGGATCGTGGGCGATCTGCGCATCTCGGTCACCGACCGGTGCAACTTCCGCTGCCAGTACTGCATGCCGGCCGAAGGCATGACGTGGCTGCCGCGATCGGAGATCCTGAGCTTCGAGGAAATCGAGCGCTTCGCCAAGGTATGCGTGGACCGCTTCGGCTTCGAGAGCATCCGCCTGACGGGCGGCGAGCCCCTGGTGCGTGCACACCTGCCGCGCTTGGTCGAGCGCCTCGCCGGGCTGGGCGTCGATGTTGCATTGACCACCAATGGCGCCACGTTGCGCCTGCACGCCAAGCCGCTGGCCTCTGCTGGCCTGTCGCGCATCAATATCAGCCTCGATTCGCTCCAGCGCGACCGGTTCCTGGAGCTGACCCGCCGCGACGAGCTTGACCGGGTGCTCGACGGCATCGACGCCGCCATCGACGCAGGGCTCGCGCCGGTGAAAATCAACACGGTCATGATGCGAGGGATCAACGACGACGAAGTGGGGGACTTCGCCCGCTACGGACGCGAGCGGGGCATCGAGGTGCGCTTCATCGAGTTCATGCCGCTCGAAGCCGGAGATGTGTGGAACGCAGGTGTGGTCGTGCCCGCCGAGGAGATCTTGGCGGCAATCTCGGCTGAGTTTCCGACGGAGCCCGTCGTGCGTGCCAACGAGCCCGCCGAGCGCTACCGCTATCTCGACGGCGGCGGCCAGGTTGGCGTCATCGCCAGCGTCACCAAGCCGTTCTGCGGGAACTGCGACCGGGTGCGGCTCACCGCCGAGGGCCAGTTCCGCACTTGCCTGTTCGCGCTCGACGAATTCGACATGCGCTCGATCCTGCGTGGAGGTGCAACGGGTGCCGAACTCGACGATCTGCTGGCCACTGCCATCCGCGATGCAGTCGGCACAAAGTGGGCCGGTCACTCGATCGGCCAGGTCAACTTCATCAAACCCAAACGGACGATGAGTCAGATCGGCGGCTAGGGAGCCGCCGATCCATCAAGCACAGAGGCGGCTAGGACATGACCGAGTCACCCTTCACCCACTTGGACCCGCTCGGCCGGGCACGCATGGTCGATGTGACGCCCAAGGAGGCATCCCATCGCCGGGCGATCGCTCGCTGCCGTGTGCACATGGCAGCAGAGACAGCGTCGCTGGTAGCCCGCGGAGCGATCGCAAAGGGGGACGTCATCGCGGTCGCTCGGGTGGCCGGCATCCAAGCCGCCAAGCGCACGCCGGATCTCATCCCGCTCTGCCACCCGCTGCTCGTGGGCGCGGTATACGTGAACTTCGAGATCGCCGATACGTGGATCGAGATCGAGGCCCAAGTTGAGACGGTGGACCGAACCGGCGTGGAGATGGAGGCGATGACGGCATGCTCGGTCGCCGCGCTCACGATCTACGACATGTGCAAGTCGGCCGATCGTTCCATGGTCATAGGCGATCTGGCCCTGTGGGAGAAAACGGGCGGCAAGTCGGGCACCTACCGCCGCGACGTGGCAACCTAGACGGGCAGGCCCGCCAGCGAGGCAGGTGATGCGTGACACAACTGGTCTTGGTCTTGCTGGCCGTCGCTTGGCTGGTCGTCTTGGCGCCCGATGTCGCACGCCTGTTCCGGCCCCGCCGGAGGGCGTCGTCGGTCGACCGGTTCCGCCAGCAGCTCGATTCGCTCGGCCGATCCGCGCCCGCCGCGACGCAGATCTCGCGCGAATACGCGCAGAGACGATTCGGCGCACCGCAGCGACGATGGACCAGCCCGTCCACATCAATGCCGGCCACGCCGGCCCAGGCCGCAACCCGTCGGCGTGACATCGGCACGCTGCTGGCGCTGTGCACCGCGGTGGCTCTTGCCGGTGCCGCCACCACGGGATCGCTGTGGGCACTCGCCACCAGTGTCCTGCTGCTTGCGGCGACGGCCGGATTTGCCGCGCTCGTCGTGCGCCGACACCGGGCAGCGCCGACGGCCGAGGTCCACTACCTGCCGCTGCGAGACGCTGACTCTGCTTCGACGGTCAAGATGATTCGCCGTCAGGCGAACGAGTAGGCACAGCGCCGCAGGTATATTCGGCAGTCGCCCGTTTGGGGGTGTAGCTCAGTTGGTAGAGCGCTTCGGTCGCATCGAAGAGGCCAGGGGTTCGATTCCCCTCACCTCCACAGACGTCCCTAGTCCGCGAATATGTACACCACGGGAACCAGCACCTGAAGCAGCAGCAGCAGCAGCCACACCGCGGCGGCGGCGAACCAGAGCGGCACCGCTGGCGAGCGCCGACGACGAAGCTCCCACAGTTCGGCATGCACATGACGGAGCAGGTCTTGGATTTCGTTGTTTTCGGAGGATGCGTCCGCTCGAAGCGGAGCGGATGCAGGCTGCGGTTGGTCTTCGGTGCCCATGGAGCCTCCTCTACAGCACCATCGAGAATCGATGCGTACTCGGGGCGAAACGTCACGACGATAGACCTGGCTAGAGCCCAAACGCCGACATGGACGCAGAGCCGCCACGGGCAGGTCCGCCCGGCATCACCCCCGACCGTACAACCCGGCACGGATACCCACGGCATCGGCACGGCACGGCGGCCAACCCACGGCGGGGCTATTCCTTGAGGCAGGTTGCAAAGTCCTGGGCTGGCAGACGGTAACGCTCAGGCCAGTAGTCCCCCCCGGGGCCGAGGTAGCCGGGGTGCCATTCGCCGAAGATCTTGAGTTCGACGCGCAACGCGTAGATGAAGTCGCCCCGCCACCCCGGCGGCAGAGCATCCGCCGGGACCTTGTAGATGTCTCGGTAGCAGGCGATGACTGCCGGCATGCCGTCGCCGAAGACATACACGGTTGCGCCGCGAACCGGTGCTGTGTCGGAGCGAACTATTCGATGATCTGTGTCTGTGATCAGGAATTCGTCGAAAACGTGGTCGGGCGAGAAGCGGATGGCGTCGATGGGATAGGCACCGTTGCTCCAACCCCACAAATCGTCGTTGACGAAGCTCATGCAGCAGTTCTCGGCGGTGATCCACGGCCAGGCAGGGATCGGATCGGTGTTGGGGGCAACGGCGCGGAGGTAGATGGCGTTGCGGCAGGCGTCTTTGTGGAATCGTGTTTCCCAGGCGTCGGGGTGGGTGCCGTATGCGGTTTGGAATCGTTGTTGGTGGGTGCCGGGGGTGTTCCAGTAGTCGATGACAGCCTGCCAGCCGTATTGGTCGACGAGGTGGGTGAAGGCGAGCTCGCCGGCCCGGTAGACGCTGGCCGAGTATTGGCCGGGTCCCATGCGGGCGAGCTCGTTGTCCTCGCCCAATGGCGCGCCGCACAGGTCCCGTTCTGTGCGGGCTTCGGCGGGGCTGTAGCGGTGGCTGATGTATTGGGCGAAGCCTTCCACGACCCACGCCGGAAGACTTCCCAGGCCGACGTCGGCGGTGCGGTCGTGCTGCCAGATGTGGGCGTATTCGTGGGCCATCAGCGCGCCGACGATCTGGCTCGGGCTGTCGGTGTAGTAGATCGTGTCGTCGTCGGCGCAGGCGGCGGCTGCGGCGTGGCATTGGCCGGTTGCGAAGCTGACGGGGATGGGTTGGCCGAGGCCGATCCGGGTGAACCAGTTGGTGACGTGGACGATGCGCTGCTCGGGGGTGATGCCTGCTGCGGTGCCGGTGGGCGGTTCGGGGTGGTCGCCGGTGGCGGGCGGCGGTGCGGGGGGTTCGGTGCCGGCGGCCGTGGCGCCGACGCGGGCGGCGGTCTGCCAGCGGTCCGCGCCCGCGGTGCGCTCGGTGCGGTAGCCGGCGATCTTGGCTGCGGGCACGGCGGCGAGGCCGCCCACGACGTGCACGGTGCCCACGGCGGCGCGCAGGCGTGCCAGCTGATCTGGGGGCATCGGCTCGGTGCGGGCGCCGGCGAGCACGACGCAGGGGCTGCCCAGCGCGCCCGCCAGGGTGACAGCGCTGTAGAGATCGGACTGGGCTGCTGTGTCGGAGGCTGCGACCACGGCGGTCTGGCCGCCGCAGTCGGCGTTCCAGGGCGGCCCGGGCGTGATGGCCGGCGGTCGGGTGCCGGAGGCGGCTGCTCCTACCTGGGCGGCTGTGGCCCAGCGGTCAGCGCCCGCGGTGCGCTCGGTGCGGTAGCCGGCCATCTTGGCTGCGGGCACGGCGGCGAGGCCGCCCACGACGTGCACGGTGCCCGCCGCGGCGTCGAGGCGCAGCAGCTGAGCGGTGGGGATCGGCTCGGTGCGGGCGCCGGCGAGTACGACGCAGCGGGTGCCCAATGCGCCGGCGAGGGTGACAGCTGAGTAGAGGTCGGACTGGGCTGCTGTGTCGGAGGCGGCGACCACGGCTGTCTGGCCGGCGCAGTCGGATTCTGTCCACGGCTCGGAGCCGGCGAGATACGCGCCGTGCTGTGCGGCTTGGGCGGCTGCGGGCTGCGCTGCGGCCGTGAGGGTGAGCGTCGCGGCTGCGAGGGCTGCTGCGAGCAGCGCTGCGAGGGAGCGAGCGGGGCGGTTAAGCATGGCCGCTCAGGGTGCCACGGAAGCGGCGGGGGGGTGTGATGGTCGGGGCGGCGTGCCGGGCGGCTCGATATGCCGTGACAGCGGCACGGTCCGGGCCGGTCCGGGTCGGGTCGGCGTGTCAGGGGCGGTCGGTCTCGTCGAGGGCTGCGGCGACGGCGCGCAGCCATGCGGCGAGGGCGGCGGCTGTGTCGGGCGGCGGGGTGCTGCGAGCACGGCGGCGCCGGGTTCGTGGCTGTGGGGGCTGTCGGGGTCGAGTTCGCGGGCGCGCAGCACGCCGAGGGGCCACAGCTCGCCGCTGTCGAGGGCTGCGCGTATGTCGGCTGCTGCGGCTGCGACGGTCTCGCTGGGGCCGTTCACGGCGCTGTGGCTTGGGTGGCGACGTGGGCGGTGCGCATCAGCGCGGCACCGTGGCCGATGAGCGCGTCCGCGTCGGCGGCGAGGGCGCCGGCGGGGGAGCTGTCGATGATCTAGCGGACCAGGGCGCGGTCCAGCGGGCCGACGGCTGCGAGGGTGCCGGCGGCTGCGGGGTGGCGCGCGGCGAGCGCTGCGGCGATCCCGTAGGCGGCGGTGAGCGCCCAGCAGCCGGGGATCGGGTCCGCGGCGGCGGGGGCGTCTCGCAGGAGCCAGCGGGCCATGCACTCGGCGGAGGCGTCGGCTGTGAGGGGGTGCACGCAGCGGCCGGCGAGCTGGCCCAGCAGCGGCCGGGCGGCGTCGACGTCGGCGCGGATCAGCACGCGGTCGGCCACGGCGCGGACCCTACGGCATGCCGGGCGGCCCGAATGCGCGTGGCGGCGGTTCGGCGCGGCAAGCTGGGCAGGTCTTGTCCGGTGTCGGGGCATCTGGTAACGATTGCGTCTTCATCTGAGCCCACAGCGGAAGAAACGTGATGCCGAGCCGTAGGAGCCGCCGAGTTGTGCTCGGCATCGCAGGGGTGCTGGCAGCCGCCGCGCTCGTCGCCGTCGCCGCGCCGGCGAACGCTTCGGGCGACACGGCGCTGGACCGCGCCGCCATGTCGGCCGAGAAAGCGGTGAACCAGATCACCAAGGCCCGCCAAGGCGTCCGGCAGGTGATCGCGGCCCACGATCTCGACGATGCCGCAGCCGCTGACCTGCGTGCACTGGTGGACGAGCCGTTGGCCAATGCCAAGAAGAACGCGCAGCGCACCGCGAGACGCGTCCAAGAGGCCGACGCGTGGGCGGCCGTGCTTGCCGAGGCGTCCAACACGATGGTGGACGAGCTGTACGAGGAGATCATGGCTTGGGGGGCCGTGGCCGACGAGTGCCAGCGCGTCAAAGGCTTTCTCGAGGACTTCACCGCCTCGGCGGACCGCGCCCCGAGCTGGGTCGGCAACCCTCACACACCGTACGCGATCGGCTGGCACAGCCCCGATCGCTGGGCCACCAACAACGACAACGGACCCCTGAGCAACTGGACACAACGGCTCGTGGCCTCCGAGATCGACTGCGACCCCTTCAGCTAGCAGCATGCCGCCGTCGGCGATGCGGCCGATCTCACCGATGGGAATGGGTGTGCCGTCTGACAGGCGGGCGTTCGTGAGTTGGTGGTTCACCGCGTCGTAGTCGGCCACCACCAGCAGCGAGGCGCCGCCAACGTCGACGTTGCCCGGCCGATCTCGTCCAGCCGGCGATGTAACGCCGCATCGGACAGCTCGGGCACCGCCACAGCGTCGGCCCGCACCTCGATACCGGCAGGCGCCTCCTGTGCGACATTTGCGGCAGGGAGTCGCCGCCACCAGCCCGGTCGCCGTTCTTTTCCATGAGAACAACCGTACGAAGATGGTGTCACAGTCATGATCTTGGGGTCGGCGGTCGGGGCTTTGCGGATGGCGTCGTGGCAGGCTGCTATGGCAAGCGTCGTGTCGCTCTCGGCGATGCTGCGGGCTGAGTGGGCGTGTCGCCTGGCGCCGTTGATGGGCTCGCCGGCGGCACCCATGTTCGCCGGCACTCGCTCCACGTCTCCGATTATGATGGCCTCCGCGAGCCAGTCAGCCATCAGGGTCTGCGTCGAGTGAGATCGGCACCAGCGGCTGCTCGCGGATGTGAGCAACGAACGGCTCCGCTTCTGGAGCGCTCCAAGCACCTGTGTCGATCACAACAGGATTGATGTCTACTCGCAGGTGCTGTTCGACCTCGCGGCATTTTTCGCGAACCGACCGCAGCGGCACGTCGCCGACCACGACGACATCGACATCGTTCGGAAAGCGACCTGGCTCGCCCTCGAAGCGAGCGGCCCACGACCCGAACACAAGCGCTTCATCGGCGCCTTCCAGCCTGCTGATCACCTAGCCGAGGCGCCCCAGCACGCCGACGGTATGCAACAGGATCGAGCGCAGCTCCGGAGACGCTGTCCTCCGCGGGATGTCCATCCCGCGGAGCAGGGTTGGGGCCAGTGCTCAGGACTGCTGGCTCGAGTCGATGGTGCCGTTCAAGAGCAGGGCTTCGATGAGCGCGAGACGTTCGGCATGATCGAGCAGCACCGCACCGACCTCGGTTCGGAAGTCATGCAGTTCGGTCCGCAGCGACCCGATCTCGTCTCGCAGTTCGGTCCGCACCGCTGCAATCTCGTCTCGCAGACCGGTTTCCACCGACCTGATCTCGTCTCGCAGTTCGGTCCGCACGGAGATGATGTCGGAGCGGAGCGTGTTGAACGCCGTGACCGCAGCGAGCGTCATGGACGCGATCAGCGCGGCGATGATCGTGACAGCCGCCGTCGGGCCGAAGAGAGCCCGGCGCTGACGGGCGCGCGAACCTGAAATCGGCGGCGGTTGTGTGCTGTTCGTGCCATCGTCGTGCTCGCCTGCTGGCCCCCGGGACTCAGCCTCGCCGCGCGCGTTCTCTGCCTCGCTGGTCGCGCCTGCTGTCGCGGACTGCTCCGGCACGGTCTGAATGGTAGCCATGCGCTTTCCCGCCGCTCGTCTCGCCGATGCGCCCCGAAACGTACTGTCATCGGTTCGGCGCACTCGAATGGTTTTTGAGGTATCTCACGCTCGTCATGGGCATAGTGTTGGCGCGACAGCGCTGCCGGTCGGGGCGCTCAGGCCGTCGCCGTGCCCGACGATGACATGGCGGGTATGACTCGGCGGTGAGGCCGCCAGTGGCTGAGACGACGAAGCGGTGGTTTGGCGGGGAATAGTCCCCGCCCTTCATTGAAGGCGCCTGATCGTCGGTGACGATCCGTTCGACTTCGGGCTTTGGCCGATCAGTTGATCAGCCCTCCATTGAAGCAGTCCTGGGCACATCAGCCACGCGATGCCCAGTCTTGACGGCGTCCGCAGCGTAGGCGTTCCACTCGACAGGGACGGTTGTTCGAAACTCGACCCTTTCGATGCCGAGGTCCGAACCCCGGTCCCGGAAGTCCATGAGCGCAGAAGGCACGAGCGGGGCGCAGCGCTACGAACGCCGGGTTGATGACTGCCCGCGAAGTTGTCCACAGGTCTTACACCGGCTTGTGGAAACAGGTGCGACCGTCGGTGCCATCTCTATGGAGCGGCGGCTTTGCAGCCGAGTGCGCTGTATGCCGAGAATGACTTGGCGCTAGCGTCCGGCGGTACGCAGGACATCGCGTCCGGCCGGATGGTGACGGAGAGTCCGAACTCCGTGCTCACCAGGGAGGTCACGGCGGCCATGAGGTCTCACGGTCAGGTCCGGGCGGCATGTCATCGTTGCTGTGGTGTTGTCTTGGCCGTGGCCGCTGTGCTCGCGCTGGCTGCGTGCGGGAGCGGCAGCGCGAGCGAGTCGCGATACGAGGGCTTGGCCGTGCCCGCGTCTCAGCTGCGACAGGTGCCCGACATGGCGTTTGCCGACACCGACGGCAACGAGATGCACTTGGCGGCTGATACCCAGGGGCAGGTCCGGCTCGTGTATCAGATGTTTACCAACTGCCCCGATGTCTGCGGTGTACAGCTCGCGCAGCTTGCGAGCGTGCTGAACCGTCCCGGTGCCCCCACGAACGTGGCTGTGCTGGCCGTCACTGTCGACCCGGATCGCGACTCGCCCGACGTGCTGCGTGCCTACCTCGACCAGTTCAGCGATGATTTCGTGGGCCTCATCCCCCATAGCGAGCAGCAGCTGACCGACCTGCAGAACGAGCTGGGTGCGCTGGCGTCGATCAAGATCTTCGACACCACCACCACCGGCGCTCACGGCATGACCGGCATGGATCACGACGACATGAGCGCCATGGATCACAGCGATGTCGACTACGACATCGCTCACGATGCCAGGGTGTTCGCCTACGCCCCGAACGGATACGGCTACGCGCAGTACCCGCATCCCACACGCCAGACCCAGTTCGACCACGACCTGCCGATCCTCGCCGGTATCGAGCCCAATGCGCCGGCTGAGGCAGGCTTGTAGCGATGCGTTTCTGGTGCTCGGCGCTCGAAGAGCCGTGGAGTTGGTCATGGCGTGCCTATCCGGGTGTCTGGGCGGCATCACTTGCGATCGCAGTCCCGTACTTGGTGGCGTGTCGGCGGGCCCGCACCTTGCGCCCACAGCCGCCCGATCCCGCCGAAGCAGCGGCGCAGCGCCGGCAGATGTGGTTCTTCGTGGCTGGGGTGGCGGCGTTCTGGCTGGCGTCGGACTGGCCGCTCGGCGTCCTCGGTGCCGGATACCTTGCGTCGGCCCACATGGCGCAGTTCATGCTGTACACGCTGGTTGCGGCACCGCTGCTGGTGCTCGGCATTCCCGAGCCGATGGCTCGGCGGATCCTGGCGAGGCTGCGGCTCTACCGGCTCATGACCCGGCTCACCCAGCCGGTCACCGCCGGACTGGTGTTCAACGGCTGCCTGGTCGCGACGCACTCGCCATGGGCGGTGGACACACTGCGGGCGAACCAGTTCGGCTCGTTCGTGATGGACGCGGTGTGGCTGGCGTCGGGCGTGCTGGTGTGGCTGCCGATCTGCTCGCCGCTCAGCGAGCACCGGCTGCGCGCCTACCCCGGCAAGATGGTGTACCTGTTCTTGGCTCTGGGGGTGGTTCCGGCGGTGCCTGCGGGCTTCTTGACGTTCGCAGGCTTCCCTCTCTACGCCACCTACGAGCTGGCGCCGCGCTTCTATGGCCTCGATGCTGCGACGGACCAGCAGATGGCGGGGCTCATCATGAAACTGGGCGGCATACCCATCGTGTGGGGAACCATCATCGCGATGATGATGCGATGGGCCGACGAGTCCAAAACGGCCAGTCCGGTTCAGCCTCTCAGTCCACGATGACCAGGGCCCAATAGACCACCACGGTGATCAGAGCCGCTGCGGCGGCGAGTGCGCGCAATGACAGCCACACCTCGTCGCCCGGCCGCATCGGCCGTCGAGGCGGGCGGCCGAACATCAGCCGATGCGGGCGCCCTCGCGCTCGCGTAGCCGCACATTCACCCACATCTTCTCGAGGTGCTGGGCAACCGTGAGCGCCCCCTGCGGCACCTCGTGCTCCGAGAAGAAGGCTTCCACCTCAGCAGCCAGCGCACGGGTGTGCAGCCCGCGTATCCCGCCGACCATCCGCGAGATCGAGTTCTGGGGGAACCGGTCGGTCAGCTCGTCCCAGCGGTCCCGGACGAAAGCCCACGCCATCGGACCGTGGTCGAGATGCGTCATCGCGGCGCCGAGCAGGTACGGGGCGTTCTGCGTGCGGACTTCGGCTGCGAACAGCTCGAGCGTCCGCTTGAACAGCGTGGGGTCTTCGAACAGCAGCAACGATTGCACGTAGCGCAACTCGCTCTGAGGTGTGTCAGCCGACCGGTAGAGCTCCAGCATTCGTTCGTAGTCGGTCTCGTCGCCGGCCGCCGCCGCGACCTGCACTGCGGCTGCGGCCAGGTTCGGCTCGACAGCAGCTCTGCTGTCGACTGCTGTCTCGAAGAGCTCCCGC
The DNA here is from genome assembly GCF_965219595.1 of Candidatus Poriferisodalis sp. Taxonomy (NCBI): domain Bacteria; kingdom Bacillati; phylum Actinomycetota; class Acidimicrobiia; order Acidimicrobiales; family Candidatus Poriferisodalaceae; genus Candidatus Poriferisodalis; species Candidatus Poriferisodalis sp. The sequence goes on along the minus strand of NZ_OZ244781.1, from coordinate 307,276 downwards.
GCACGTGCCCGGACCAACTCGTCGCGGCCGCGGCCGCCTGCCGCCTCGAACAGCACGCCGCGCAGCTCGCGGTCGAGATCGGGCTCGCCAGGCTGGGGTTCGAATCCCAGCACGCCCAGCGCCGTGGTCGCCAGATCCCGTATCAGCACGGCCAGGGTTTCTCGCCCGTCCGGCTCAGCGATCGCGTGCAATCCCTTGAGTCCCCCGATCATCCGCTGCCAGACGTGCAGGTCGGTCTCTGAGCCCAGATCGGTGACGAGCCCGATGAACTCGGCTGCGCTGGCGTCGCCAGCCACGACAGCCGCATAGGTGTCGTCCACGAGCCCGTACCGCTCGATGGGTTCCAGCACTTCCAGGGCTTGACGCGCCACCGCGGCCAGCAGATCAGTGCCGTAGCGCACCCGGTAGTAGCCGTGCCCGCCCGCGTTCACCACCGCCCACTCGACGCCACCGCCGAGGTCCACTGTCGCGGCGGTGTCGGTGAGCAGGAGTCGCCGTTCGGCGGTGCTGCCGTCGACCAGGCGGGCACGCACCATGACCGGCACGCTCCAGAGGCCCTCCGATTCGGTGCCGTACACGAAGCGGTGCTGCGACAGCGTGAGCCCAGACGGGTGCGGCTCAACGGACACGATCGGGTAACCGCCGGTGAAGATCCAGCCATCCATGACCGACCGCACCGGCTCGCCGCTGGAAGTCTCCAAGGCGTCCCACAGGTCGGTCGTGGTGGTGTTGGCGTAGCTGTGGCGTTCGAGGTAGTGCTGCACTCCAGCCGCGAACCGGTCAGGGCCGAGGTACTGCTCGAGCATGCGCACGACCGCCGCACCCTTCTCGTAGGTCAGCACGTCGTACATGCCCTCGGCGTCAGCGGGGGAGACCACCTCGTACTCGATGGGTCGGGTGGTGCTCAGCGCATCCACATCGAACGCGGCTCCCCGCTCGATCGAGAACTCGTCCCAGCGCTTCCACTCGGGTCGGAAGGCATCGGTGGTGGCCACCTGCATGAAGGTGGCAAATGCTTCCTTCAGCCAGATGCCGTTCCACCAGTCCATGGTGACGAGATTGCCGAACCACATGTGCGCCAGCTCGTGCGCCACGACGTCCACGATGCGCAGCAGCTCGGCGGTGGTGGCCTTCTGCGGGTCGGCAAGCAGCAGCGTTTCCCGAAAGGTGATGGCACCCATGTTCTCCATCGCGCCGAACGCGAAGTCGGGCACGGCAATGAGGTCGACCTTGGTGCCGGGGTAGGGAATGCCGTAGTAGTCGACCAGCCAGGCGAGCGCGAACGCTCCGGCTTCCAGGCCGAACCCGGTCAGCGCCGACTTGCCGCGTACGTGAACGATCCGCAGCGGCACGCCGCCGACGTCGATCGGCTCGGTGGCTTCGAGGTCGCCGACGATGAACGCCATCAGGTAGGTCGACATCTGCATCGTGTCGGCGAACGTGTCGCGGCGGCGGCCGTCGGCCAGGATCTCTGACGACACCACCTCGCCGCAGCTCACCGCCATCAGGTCGGCAGGCACGATCATCGTCACGCCGAAGACCGCCTTGAGGTCCGGCTCGTCGAAGCACGGGAATGCCCGCCGGGCGTTGGTGGACTCGAACTGGGTCGTCGCGATGGTGCGGGTCTCGCCGGCTTCGTCGACGAACGTGGAGCGGTAGAAGCCGCGGAGCTGGTCGTTCAGCTCGCCGGCGAACGTGCAGCTGATCCTGAGGTCGCCGGGTTCGAGCTGGCGGCCATCGGCAGGACGCAGCGTCATCCGCTCGGTCTCGGGGTCGAACGAGATCTCGGCGTCTGACGTCGTGCTGCCCTGGCTGAGTGCGGCGTCTGAGCATTCGAGTTCGGCAGCGTTCAGAGTGACGCTGTCGATGGGGGCATGCACAGTTGCTTCGATGCGGACCTCGCCCACGAATCGTGCAGCGCCAAGGTCGGGTTCGATGACGATGTCATAGCGATCGGGCCGTACATCTCTTGGCAGCCGGTACGGGTTGGCGTTTGGCGAGCCGTCAGTCAGGAGCGTCACGGCGCGCACACTACCGACGCCGTGCGAGCTGGCGAGTTGAGGTGCTAAGCCCACATGCGTGGAATCGGCGGATTCGCTTGATGTGGTTGGCATCGGGAATGCAATGGTGGATGTGCTGCTGCGGGCCGATGACGCCGTCGTCGACGGTCTGGGCATCGTCAAGGGAGCGATGACGCTGGTGGACACCCAGCGAGCGACTGAGCTTGCCGCCATGGTGGAACTGCTCGGCGGCGCCGACGAGATGACACCCGGCGGATCGGTGGCCAACACCATGCTGGGCATCGCTGCGCTCGGCGCCCGCGCCGGTTACATGGGGCGAGTCTGCGCAGACGGGCTCGGCGATCTGTTTGTGGCCGACATGTCGGCACATGGGGTCACTCAGGCAACTGCAAGAGCGCCGCGTGACGATCCCACGGGACGCTGCACCGTCGTCATCACCCCTGACGGCGAGCGGACCATGAGCACCTACCTGGGTGCGTCTGCCGGCTTCGCCCCCGCAGATGTCGACTGGGACATGGTGGGCCGGGCCCGCACCGTGCTGCTCGAGGGCTACCTCTGGGATCCGACCGCTGCCCGGGCAGCACTGCGCGAGGTAGCGGAGCACTGTGCCGCGCCCGGCAACGACTGCCAGGTGGCACTCAGCCTCTCGGACTCATTCTGCGTGGACCGCCACCGGCGCGAGTTCATCGACATGGTCGATCGGTGCACGAACATCCTGTTTGCGAACGCCGCCGAGCTCAAGGCCTTGTACCAGACCGATGATCTCGATGAGGCGTTGGCGGCGGTGCAGGGCCAGGTGGACATCGCATCGGTGACGCTCTCGGCCGCGGGCGCTGTTCTCGTGACGCCTGATGAGATGGTGCAGGTCGCCGTCGAGCCAGTCGACGAAGTGGTCGACCGGACCGGCGCCGGTGACCTGTATGCCGCCGGGGTGCTCTACGGACTTGCCCGCGGCTATGACCTTGAACTGTGCGGCCGGCTGGGCTCCGTGGCTGCCGCAGAGGTCATCTCTCACGTGGGCACCCGGCCGCTCGTGCCGCTCGACGAGCTGGCCGCCGAACTGCTCTAGGCGCGCTTGAACCACACGCTGACCTCCGCAGCTATGGCGTCCAGCACTGCCTGCAGGCGGTGGCGGTCTGCGGGAAGGTCATCAGGGTTCGGACTGACGGCTTCGAGGTAGATCTTCGCCTTGGGCTCGGTGCCGCTCGGGCGGATGCAGATGCGCACCTGCGCCTCGAGATCTCGGTGCGAATCGCCCGCAGTGGCCGGAGCCAGCTCCAGTTCCACGAGATCGGCCGGGTGGGGCGCACTTGGATCGAGCCAGTCCGTGACCTTCGTGACCGAGAGCTCGGCGATCGTGCGGGGCGGATCGGCCCGCAACGCCGCCATGGCAGCAGCGATGTCCTCAGTGTCGGCGCGTACTGATGCTGCGCCGGTGACGTGCAGTCCGATTTCGGCGGTCAGTTCGTCGAGACGTTCAAGCGGGCTGATCCCACGAGCAGCCAAGGAGCCGGCCAGGCGCGCAAACTCCACTGCCGCCGAGATGCCGTCCTTGTCCAGCACGGCGTCGGTGACCGAGTAGCCGAGCGCCTCCTCGTAGCCGAACAGCCAATGCGCTGCGGGGTGTTGGAGGCGAGGCTCCATGATCCACTTGAAGCCAGTCAAGGTGCGGTGGTGGGCCACACCGCGGGCAGTGCACAGGGCCTCGACCATCCGTCCCGACACCACCGACGATGCCGAGATCGACTGCCGCGCCGGCCGCTGCTCACCCGCCAGACGGATCAGCCAGTCGCACAGCAGCACGCCCAGCTCGTCGCCGCTCAGTCGGCACCATGTGCTGTCCCGATCGCGAACTGCTACCGCCAGCCGGTCCGCGTCGGGGTCATTCGCGAGCACGAGATCGACATCGCGATCCTCGGCGAGAGCCATTGCATCGTCGAGGGTGCCTGGCTCCTCCGGATTCGGGAATGGCAGCCCAGGAAACGCGCCATCGGGTTGCCGCTGGTGCTCCACGTAGATCGGGGGAGGCAGACCGGCGGTGGCAAACGCATGGGCCAGGGTCTGCGAACCGACACCGCACAACGCCGTGTACACAATCGGCGGCACATCGTTCGGATCGACCGGCTGGCCATCCGCGTCAAAGACCGGACGGCGGACGGCTGCGCCCACGTACTCAGCGATCACTGATCGCACATCGAGGCTCTCGACCTCGTGTCGGGCTGCCAGATCAGCGTCGGAAGGGAGTGACGACAGGTCCATGCGCGCTTCGATGCGCTGGTCGAGCGGCGGCCGGATCTGTGTTCCGTCGGCCCAGTACACCTTCAGGCCGTTGTCATCGCGGGGGTTGTGGCTCGCTGTCACCATCAATCCGGCCCCCGCTGAGCGAGCGAGCAGTTGGCGGGCCAGCAACGGTGTCGGCGCAGGGCCGTCGATGATCGCGACAGGGATGCCCATGGCGGCGAGCAGCCGGGCGGCGTCGAAGGCCATGTCCGCCGAGCCTGGCCGTGCGTCGAACCCCACTACGGCGCCACGACTGCCGAAACCGGCTGCGATCAGCTCGGCGCCGACGGCTCGTGCGGCGATGCGGACCATGACGCGGTTCATCCGCTCTGGTCCCGGCCCCACGGGGGCACGCATGCCAGCGGTTCCGAAGCGAAGCACGCCGCCGAAGTGCGCCTGCACCCACTCGGAGCGATGGCGCTCGGCTTCGATTGCTTGGCGCGTTGGCGGATCGGGGTCGATCTCCAGCCAGGAATCGAGCAGCTCTGCGGGAGTCGTCACGGTCTCGCCTGCTGGCACAGCATCTGGCTCAGCATGTCGCCTTCCGCCCTGGTTGCCATGCTCCATGTGAAACGGGCTCCTGGGCCGCCCGGGCCCCACGGCTCAGCCCGTGGCAATGCGCGCGCAAGTATGTTCGGCCCGGCATGTTGTTCCCGACGTTCGTCTTCGGAGCATTCTTCGTTGTCGTCTTCGTTGTCAACTGGCTCACGCGGCCGCATCCGGCCGTGTGGAGGCCGCTCATGCTGGCGGCCAGCATCGTGTTCTACGGCTGGTGGAGCTGGCGGTTCGTCTTCCTGCTGCTCGCCACCATCGTCATCAACTGGGTCGTCGGGCACTTCGCGGTTATGGGCTCCGACCAGAGGAGGCGCTGGTGGGTGGGGCTCGGCGTCGCTGCCAATCTCACCATCCTCGGCATCTTCAAGTACTGGGACTTCTTCGCCGTCGAGATGTCCAACCTGCTGGAGCGCTTCGGCATCTCGAACGCCTTGCCAGTGCTGGAGTACACGCTGCCGGTCGGCATCTCCTTCTACACGTTCCAGGCGATGAGCTACATCATCGACATCGGCCGCGGGAATGTCCGCGAGATGGCGCCGCTGGACTTCGCGGTGTACCTGTCGTTCTTCCCCCAGCTCGTGGCCGGGCCCATCGTGCGGGCATCGGAGATGGCGCCGCAGCTCGCTGCCCGGCCCGACCCCCGGCACGTGCCGGCTGCCGAGGCATTCGGGCTGATCTTGAACGGCCTGTTCAAGAAAGTTGTCATTTCCAGCTTCCTGGCGAGCGAGATCGTGGATGGCGTGTTCGCCGATCCGGGGGCGCACAGCGGACCCGAAGTCGTGCTGGCGGTGTACGCCTACGCGGTCCAGATCTATGCAGACTTCTCGGGCTACACCGACATCGCCATCGGCGTGGCGCTCCTGCTCGGGTTCCGCTTCCCGCAGAACTTCGACAATCCCTACCGGGCGCTCACGTTGCAGGACTTCTGGCGTCGTTGGCACATGACCCTGTCGCGCTGGCTGCGCGACTACTTGTACGTGCCGCTGGGCGGCAACAGGAAGGGCCGGGCCAACACCTACCGCAACCTCATGATCGTCATGCTGCTGGGCGGGCTGTGGCACGGCAGCACTTGGAACTTCGTCATCTGGGGCGGGATCCACGGTGTCGTCCTGGCGGTGGAGCGGCTGGTGCGCGAGCAGCGGGAGCGCAGCGGTGCGCCGCCGATCCTGCCGGGGAGCTGGGGCGAGGTCGTGCGATGGCTCGTCACCTTCCATGTGGTGTGCCTGGCATGGGTGTTCTTCCGTTCCGAATCGCTGTCCGCCGCGGTCGAGATGCTGGGCGCATTGGCCAACTTCGACAACTACGCCGGCACCGCAACGCCGCTGGTGATCGCGGTGACGTTCGGCGCTCTCGCCTTCCAGTTCATGCCCGCCGACTGGTTCGAGGTGCTGCGAGATGGCTTTGCCGGTCTCGGCTGGGTGGGCCAAGGCGCCGTGGTGGGTGTCTCGCTGGTGGCCATTGACGTGCTCGGTCCCACGGGCGTCGCCCCGTTCATCTACTTCCAGTTCTGAGCAATGCAGATCTCGCACGCTCCGCCCAGCCCTCCGACCGCTCCGTCCGGAGCCCAGCCGCGCCTGCATGCCAGCGACCGCCGCATCGGCATGCCTGCCGGCAAGGTGTTGCTGGCAGGCGCGCTCGGACTGGCCCTGGCGATCGTGCTCAACTCGCAGCAGCTGCTGCGCGAGGCCCAGCAGAAGCCGTTCGGCTGGGAGCGCGATGTCTCGGTGGCGGTGTGGGAACCGGTCGAGGGCGCGGCCAGTGCTGCCGGAGTGCACCTGCCGCGCCTGTGGGCCGACGAGGCGTTCAGTCGCGACGTGGCCGATCCCGGCGCGACGGCCGATCCGCTCAGTGCCGTCGCAGCCGGCGAGGCGGTGGATGAAGCCGGCGGCGCCGCGGCTCCCGATCCGGCGCGTGCTGGGGTCGTAGTTGCCGATCCGGCGACGCCAGCGATCGCTGGTGCCGGGAGCTCCGATGACGGCGCGGCGACGGGAGCGCCCGCCACCACCATGCCGTGGTTCCCTACGCCGGCCGATCCGCTGCGGCTGCACGTCATGGGCGATTCCATGGTGCAGTTCTTCGGCCACGTCATGGTGGGCCTGGCCAACGACACGGGCGTCATCGAGGCCTCCACGGAGCATCAGCTCTCCAGCGGCTTGAGCCGACCCGACTTCTACGACTGGCCGACACGCATCGTGGCGGTCCTAGCCGCTGAGGACCCCGACGCCGTCGTGTTGATGTTCGGCGGCAACGACGCGCAGGCAATCGTCGTGGATGGCCAGATCGCGCGCCGCTTCTCGGATGCCTGGGTGCAGGAATACTCGGCGCGCGTCGGCCACGTCATGGACCTGGTGACAACTGACCCCGACCGGGTGTTGATCTGGGTTGGCCAGCCGATCATGGAGGATCCCGAGTACGACGCCCGCATGCAGCGGCTCAACGAGGTCTTCGAGGCCGAAGCCGCCAAGCGCGAGCGGGTGCACTATGTGGATACCAGGGACCTGTTCCGGGGGCCCAATGGCGGCTTCAGCCGCTACGTGGCCGACGCCGATGGGCAGCTCGCCGATGTGCGTCTCACCGACGGCGTCCACCTCAGCACCGTCGGCGGACGCTGGCTGTCGCAGGTGCTCTTGGACGAACTCGGACTCTTCGTCGACCTGTCGTCTGGAGCCCGGTCATGACGCGCCGCCCGTTGCGGCGACATCACCGCGCGCAACCGCGGAGGAGTGCACTAGCGGCACAGTGGCTTGAATTCGAATCCGCGGTCTGAGAGCCGTTCGAGTGCCATGTCGAGTCCTCGCACCGTCGCCGAACGAGGGCCGCCACCGTCGTGCAGCAAGATGATGGCACCGGGATAGGACCGGGCAACGAGGCCGTTGGCAATCGCCTGGGCCGGGCGCTGTTCCCAATCGCGCGGGGAGTAGCTCCAGCCGACCAGTCTCAGGCCTAACTCGTTGGACCATTCTTCGGTAAATCTGCCGATGGCGTAGTAGGGCGGCCTGAGGCACGGGGTGGCGAGCGGCCCCAGGATCTCCTGGGTGCGCCCGACGGAGCGGTCGAAGGCCGCCTTCGAGACACGTGCGAGCGACTCGTGTTGCCAGGAGTGGTTGGCGAGGGTGTGGCCCTCGTGTGCGATGCGCTGGATGAGCAGTGGATATCGCTCTGCGAGGTAGCCGACGACGAAGAAGGTCGCTCGAGCCCCGTGGCGTGCCAGCACGTCGAGCACCTGCGGTGTGTACGTCGGGTGCGGCCCGTCGTCGAAGGTCAGGTAAACAACCGGACCGTCGTCTGGCAGCGCCGGCGGGGAGATGTGGGTGCTCGACCAGAAGCTGGTGGGGCCACGGGTAGCGATGCGCTCGCCGAGCGCCGGCGGGAATACATCAACGGAAAGCCGGTAGTCCGCCGGCTCGGGGAGCGACGACGCGACCGTGACAGTCCACGCGCCGCTCGCTGGTATGCGGGTTGCGAATCTCTGGGTCCGCTCGGCGATGGGCACGAGCGCTGCGCCGTCGCCGAGACGGGCCTCCAGCCAGACTCCGGCCGGGGCGGTGAGCGTCGCCACCATGACGTCTTGCTCAGCGGCGTGAACGACATACCCGTGCCGCTCGCGCAGCTCGATCCGATCCGACATGACGGCACCTATGCCATCGAGCTCGAACACCACCGGCGTCGCCGGCCTGGTGATCTGTAGCGCCGGCACATTGTCGATTGGCTCGACGCGGGTGGCAGTGGCGATCCACGCTGCCGGCGGTGCTGCTGGGCCCGCGCTGTCGGGGCTGATGGACAGCGTGGTGCGTCGTGTGATCGCCGTCAGCGGCTCGCCGGGCGAGCGATCGAAGAAGGACACCTCGACCGCGTCATCCCGGATGTCGATGGTGTCGATGATGATGTGACGGCCCAATTCCACGGGCGGCTGCACATCAAATGCCTCGCCGGTATCGAAGACGGGCACCAGCAGGTTTCCTTCCGGCAAGTCAGCGAATCGGGCCTCGATGTACACCGCGAAGTCCTCGACGCCATCGCCATTCAAATCACCCCGGGCCACCTCGCGGTGGAGCACGAATGCGGAATCCGGGAACGATGTGCGCAGCGCAGCCTCGAGACCCGCAGGCAGCGGCTCGGGTTCGACAGCATCGGCTTCAGCGGCATCCGGCTCGCGATCCTGCTGAACGATGGGTTGGTCGTCGGTGCCTGCGTCGGACGCTGAGGCATCATCCGGCGGCTCAGGATCGCCGGACGGCTCGTTGGACGTCGGTTCGCTTGAGGCCGGTTCATCCGCAGTGCCGGGTGCGGGCGGGGGCAAGGTTGACGAGGGGGCCGCCGCCGTCGCGTCGCTCGAGATCTCAGATCGCTCGGCAACGCCGGACTCAGTTGCGACCGGCGCAGCGTCGGGGCCCTGTTGAACCTGGCATGCGCCGCTCAGCACGGCAGTCAGGATCAGCAGACTGACCAACCTTGGGGTGCCGCGCCTGCGCACCCCATGATGATGGCCGGTCTAGAGAGGCGCGCAGCGGCAGCCGCACCTAGTCACATTGGCCGCACCCGCGGCCGACGCCAGCCGCCTAGCCGCGGCCGCAGTTGGGGCGCTTGCCGTGATTGGCTTTGCTGCGCCGCGCCCGGAGCTTTCGCTTGTTGGTGCGCTTCGACATAGGCGTCTCAGGCTACCGACGCCGTTCGGCTTCGCCTCTGGGACTCAGCCGACGGCACCGACTTCGTGGAGTTTCTCAATGTCGTCGGCGTCGAAGCCCCAGTCGGCCAGTACCTCATCGGTGTTCTCACCCGGCGACGCCGGCGGTCGGGCGACGGCGCCCGGGGTACGGCTGAAGCGAGGCGCCGGTGCCGGCTGCATCACGCCCTCGACCTCCACAAAGCTGCCGCGGGCCGCATTGTGCGGGTGGTGCGGCGCCTCTGACAGATCCAGTACCGGCGCGTAGCAGACATCGGAGCCGGCCATGATCTCGTCCCACTCGTCGCGGGTCTTGGTCTTGATGACCTCCGCCAAGCGAGCCCGCTTGCCGGCCCACGCATCACGGTCGTTGCGGTCCACCGTCGGAGCGTCGGCCAGACCGGTCTTCTCGAGCAATTCGTCGTGGAACTTGCCCTCGATCGAACCGACCGAGACGAACTTGCCGTCAGAGGTCTCGTACACGCCGTAGTAGTAGGCGCCGCCGTCGAGGAAGTTGGACTCCCGCTCGTCGGCCCAGCCGCCCGAGCCGTAGATGCCGTAGATCGCGGCCATCAGAGAAGCGGCACCCTCGGTCATGGCGGCATCCACGACTTGGCCCTGCCCGGAGTCACGCGCCTCGAGCAGTGCGGCGCACACGCCGAAGGCCAGGTACATGCCGCCGCCTCCGAAGTCGCCCACCAGGTTGAGCGGCGGGCTCGGCGCCTCAGCAGGTCCGATGGCATGCAGCGCTCCGGTCAGGGCGATGTAGTTGATGTCGTGCCCGGCGGCGTGTGACATGGGCCCTTCCTGGCCCCACCCGGTCATGCGCCCGTAGACCAGCTTCGGGTTGCGAGCGAAGCACTCGTCTGGTCCGAGACCCAGTCGCTCGGTGACGCCGGGGCGGAAGCCTTCGATGAGCGCGTCGGCCTGCTCAACCAGCTTGAGGATGGTCTCGACACCGTCTGGCGACTTGAGGTCGACCGCCACCGAACGCCGGCCCCGGTTGAGCACGTTGAACCTGCGCCCCCGGTCGATGCCGAGGTCTTCAGGTGTCATGCGGTCGATGCGGATCACGTCCGCGCCCAGATCAGCGAGCAGCATGGCGCAGAACGGTCCAGGGCCGATACCGGCCAGCTCGATCACCTTGAGTCCCTGCAGCGGTCCCATGGGTTCCTCCCCGTCAATGGATGTCTCGGGCGCGTACCCGACCCGGCGAAGTCTTGCACGCAGCGCTTCGTACCGCCCGGGAGGGCTGTGAGCACCCAGCGTTGCACTCATTAGCCTCGCCCGGCGATGGAGCGCTTTGGGTTCGTGGGCCTGCCCAACGCTGGGAAGTCGTCGCTGTTCAATTCGCTCGCCGGCGGCGGGGCACTGGCGGCGCCGTACGCCTTTGCCACCACCGATCCGAATGTCGGAGTGGCCCGGGTGCCCGACCCCCGGCTCGATGCGCTCGCCGAGATGAGCGGCAGCAAGAAAGTGGTGCCGACCACCACAGAGTTCATCGATATCGGCGGACTCGTCGAGGGGGCCAGCAAGGGCGAGGGTCTTGGCAACCGCTTCCTGGCGGGGATCCGCGAGGTGGACGCCATCGTCTTCGTCCTGCGTGCCTTCTCTGATGCCGATGTGCCGGGTCCCGCCGACCCGCTCGAACACCTTCGCATCGTCGAGACCGAGCTCACGCTGGCGGATCTGGAGTCGGTGGAATCCCGCATCGACCGCCGCCGCAAGGCCTCCCGCAGCCAGCCGTCCGACACTGCGCTGGCCAAGGAGGTCGCAGCGCTCGAGGCCGCGCTCGAGCATCTGGCGGCCGGCACGCCGCTGTACCGGGCATGGCCGCTCGGCGCAGTGTTCGATGGGCCCGACGAATACCTGCACCGAACGGCGCTGCGGAGCCACTTCCTGCTGACCGACAAGCCGGTCATGGCAGTGCTGAATCTCGGCGAGGACCAGCTCGATGCAGCGACGGAACTGGCAGCGCCCATTGAGGCCGAGCTGCCGGGCGCGACGGTGCTGCCGCTGTGCGTGCAGCTCGAAGCGGAAGCTGCGCAGCTTGCCGGCGCTGAGCGAACCGAGCTGCTCGAAGGACTCGGTCTGGGGGAGGGCGCGCTGGAGCGGTTCGTCGCGGCAGCGCACGCTCTGCTGGGCCTGTGCACGTTCCTCACCACAGGCGAGAAGGAGTCTCGGGCTTGGACCTTCCGGGCCGGCTGGCGAGCGCCGCAATGCGCCGGGCGGATCCACACCGATTTTGAGCGCGGCTTCATCCGGGCCGAGGTGATCGACTGGGCTGAGCTGCTGGATTTAGGCTCGTGGTCTGCCGCGCGGGATGCGGGCCGCCTGCGAGTCGAGGGGAAGGACTATCCGATGCGCGATGGCGACGTCGTGGAGTTCCGCTTCAACGTGTAGCCATGCCCTGGCTGGCGTGCGGGGATCGAGTGGTGGCAAGCCTTGAGGTTGCTCGCACCCGTTCCGAGCGCCGGCGTGGCCTGCTCGGGCGCGACGACTTGACCGGAGCGCTGCTGATCGAGCGGTGCCGGTGTGTGCACACCATCGGGATGAGCTTCGACATCGACGTGCTGTTCCTGGATCGGCAGTGGCGGGTGGTGGACCTGGTGCAGATGCCGCCGGGCCGGATCGGGCGGCCGAGACTGAGCGCTCGATCGGTCATCGAGACCCAAGCGGGCGCATGCGAACGCTGGGGCCTGACCGTGGGAGACACGCTCGACGTCCGGCTGGAAGCATGAGCGACAGCGAACCCCGGCTGTGGCTGGTGGCCACACCCATCGGCAACCTTGCTGACATCGCCCCGCGGGCGGTCGAGGTGCTGTCGGCGGTGTCTTTCGTGGCCTGCGAGGACACTCGCCGTACCGGCCTGCTGCTGCAACGGCTGGGTGTCAGCGGGCGGCAACTGGTGGCCATGCACGAGCACAACGAGGCCGCCGTGGCCGCCGAGATCGTGGGGCGCCTGACAGCTGGGGAGACCGCCGCGTACATCACGGACGCGGGCATGCCCGCCATCTCCGATCCCGGGCAGCGACTGGTCGCCGCGGCAGCAGCAGCAGGCATCGAGGTCAGCGCCGTTCCGGGGCCGTCGGCACCGGTGACGGCATTGGCCATCTCGGGCCTGCCGACCGATCGCTGGGTCATGGAAGGGTTCCTGCCCCGCAAGGGAAAGGCCCGCCGTCAACGACTCGATGGAATCGCCTCCGAGCAGCGAACCGTCGTACTGCTGGAATCGCCCAAGCGCCTCGGCACCACGCTCGACGACCTGGCCGAGGCCTGCGGCGCCGACCGTCCAGCGGTCGTCGTCCGCGAACTCACCAAGCTTCACGAAGAAGTGGCGCGCGGCACGGTCGCCGAGCTGGCGGCACGATTCACGGAACCGCCACGAGGCGAGATCGTCGTAGTGCTCGGCCCAGCGATCTGGCAATCCCCGTCCGACGAGCAGATAAGCGCCGAGCTGACCGCTGAGCTGAAAGCCGGTTCCAGCGCCCGCGACGCCGCAGCAGTCGTCGCAGAACGTCTCGGCGTGGCCCGCAACCGCGCCTACCGCTTGTCCACAGAGTTAGCTCGCTCCCTCGAACCCCCGATGCCATAGCGGCGAGCGGGCGGCGAAATCCTGCGAGCGGCATTGGTGCTCGTCAGTACCCTGAACCGGTGACCTCTTACTACGTCACGACGCCGATCTACTACGTCAACGACGCCCCCCACATCGGGCACGCGTACACGACAATCACCGCTGACGCGATCGCTCGCTGGAATCGGCTGTGCGGTTGCGACGTCATGTTCCTGACCGGCACCGATGAGCACGGCCTCAAGGTGCAGCGGGCTGCCGAGCAGAACGGCTGCACTCCCATCGAGTGGGCCGATCGCACCGTGGTGCGCTTCCAGGAAGCGTGGCAGCAACTCGACATCGCCAACGACGACTTCATCCGCACCAGCGAGCCCCGCCACCACCACTCGGTCCAGCAACTGCTGCAGGCTTGCTACGACAACGGCGATATCACGCTGCAGACCTACGAGGGTCTGTACTGCGTGAGCTGCGAGGCCTACTTCACCGAGGACGATCTCGACGACGGCATGTGCCCCATCCACCGCCGGCCGGTCGAGCACGTCTCGGAGGAGAACTACTTCTTCTCGCTCAGCCGCTATGAGCAGCCCCTGCTTGACTGGTACGAAGCACATCCCGATTTCGTCGTTCCGGCGACCAAGCGCAACGAGGCATTGGGGTTCATCCGCAGCGGGCTGCAGGACTTCTCGATCAGCCGCACGTCGCTGGACTGGGGCATCCCGATTCCGTGGGACCCGAGCCATGTCACTTATGTCTGGTTCGACGCGCTCACCAACTACATCACCGCTGCCGGGTACGGCAGCGACGAGGCCCTGTTTGCGCATCGCTGGCCGGGTGTGCACCTGATCGGCAAGGACATTCTCCGCTTCCATTGCGTGTACTGGCCGGCGATGCTGATGAGCGCTGGTGTGCTGCCGCCACGCCGGGTCCATGTGCATGGCTTCCTGCTCGTCGGTGGCGAGAAGATGGCGAAGTCAGCGCTCAACCAGATCGCCCCAGGCGACCTGGTGGACGACTTCGGCAGCGACGGCGTGCGGCACCACTTCTTGCACGATCAGCCCTTCGGCCCCGACGGCGACTTCTCCTATGAGGGGATGGTTGCCCGCTACAACGCCGACCTGGCCAACAACCTGGGCAACCTCATGAGCCGGGTCGCCACCGTGGTCAGCCGCAAGTGCGAAGGCATCGGGCCGGCACCCCGTGCCGACAGCCCGCTGGCTGAGGCGGTGGCTGAGTGCGTTGCCGAGACCGCTGACGCCTGGGAGCGCTTGGCGCCGTCGGAAGCCCTCGACGCCACCTGGCGCATCATCCGTGAGACCAACGCGATGCTCGAGGCAGCCGAGCCGTGGAAGTCCGATCCGGGCCCGGAGGTGGATGCCGTGCTCGGCGATGCGCTGGAAGCACTGCGCATCGTGGCGGTGCTCGCATCGGTAGCCACGCCGAGGGGCTGCGACGAGGTGTGGCGGCGCATCGGCATGGAGGGCTCGGTCGCCGATCAGCGCCTGCCGGAAGCTGCGACCTGGGGTGGTTATCCAGGCGGCTTGCCGGTGTCGACCGGCGAGCCGCTGTACCCGCGCTTGCGATGATCCCAGCACCATGAACCCCGTTCCATGAGCCCAGGTCGATGAACACAGTGTCCGAAGCCGACGTCTGGATCGACAGTCACTGCCACCTGTGGGACAACGGCGCAGAGCTCGTCGCCGAGGCACGCCGGGACGGCGTGGCCTGGGTGGTCGACATCGGCACCGACGTCGAGCGCAGCATTGCGGCATTGGAGCGGGCCCGGACCCTGCCGGGTGTCGCCGCCACGATCGGGCTGCACCCTCACGACGCAGACGAAGGCCCGGCTGCCCTCGACGTGCTCGAACGGCTCATCGCCGACGCGAGCGCCGCTGGCGCAGCCGGCAGCGACGATGGCAGTACCCGGCTCGTCGCCGTCGGCGAATGCGGGCTCGACTACTACTACGAGCACTCCGACCGGGACGCCCAGCGCGAGGCCTTCGCTGCCCAGATCGCCATGGCCCACCGCTATGAGCTGGCCTTGGTCATTCACAGCCGGGAGGCCTGGGAGGACACCTTCGACGTGCTCGATGCCGAGGGAGTGCCTCCCGGCACGGTGTTCCACTGCTTCACGGGCGGGCCCGACGAGGCTCGTGCAGCGCTCGAACGAGGTGCATCGGTGTCGTTCAGCGGGATTGTGTCATTCCGCAACGCGGCCGAGATCCGCGACGCCGCAGCGCTCGTTCCCGCCGACCGCTACCTGGTCGAGACTGACGCGCCGTACCTGGCGCCGGTGCCCAAGCGGGGGAAGCAGAACCGGCCGAGTTGGGTGCGATTCGTGGGCGAAGCCGTCGCGGCCGCCCGTGGCGTATCCACCGCCCAGGTCGCTGCCGAGACCACGGCCAATGCTCGGCGGATCTTCGAACTGGATGAGCCCGCTGCCCTATGACGGACCGAATGCTGACCTTGCCTGCCGTCAAGGAACTCTTGGAGCAGGTCGGAGCGGCGCCGCGGCGAAGCCTCGGGCAGAACTTCGTGGTCGATCCCAACACCGTGCGCCGGATCGCACGCCTTGCAGGTGTCGGCCCGGACGACCGCGTCGTAGAGATCGGCGCCGGCCTGGGCTCGCTGACGCTGGCATTGGCCGAGACGGGTGCCGCGGTGGTGGCAGTGGAGACCGACGGCCGCCTCGTACCGCTCCTGCGTGAGGTAGTAAGCGCGTTCACCACGGACGGTGAGTCAGGTCCTGCCGAGCCGGGTGGGTCGAGGCCGGGTCCCGTCGAGATCGTGCATGCCGACGCGCGACGCATGGACTGGAGCGCGCTGCTGCCGGGCAGCGGGTGGCACGTCGTTGCCAACCTGCCGTACAACATCGCGACCTCGCTGGTGCTGACCGTGCTCGATGAGGTGCCGGCCGTCACCCGGCTGCTGGTGATGTGCCAGCGGGAGGCCGCGGAGCGATTGGCGGCAGCGCCTGGCAACGGTGTTTACGGCGCAGTCTCCGTTCGGGTCGCGGTCCACGCTGACGCCGAGTTGGCCGGAGCGGTGCCGGCCACGGTTTTCTACCCCCGGCCTGAAGTGGAATCCGCGCTGGTGCGCATCACCCGCCGCGCCCCGTCCATGGAGCCCGATCTGCGCGCAGAGGTCAATCGGCTCGTGACCACAGCATTCGCGCACCGTCGTCAGATGCTGCGGCGCACCTTGCGCGGTGTCCTCGACGACGCGGACGGGACACTTGCGAGAGCAGGCATCGAGGGGACCGACCGCCCCGAGCGTCTCGGGCTCGCCGAATGGGTGCGTCTCGCCGAGGCCTCGCTGGGGACGCCGGTGCAAGGCTGAGCTGGCTGTGGAGGCGCATACCCAGGCGGTCCGGCTGCTCGCCCCGGCGAAACTGACGCAGCGGCTGCGGATCACCGGCATCCGGGATGACGGCTATCACTTCATCGATGCTGAGATGGTGACGCTCGATCTGTGTGACGAGGTCATCGTGCATCCCAGTTCGCAGCAGTCGGTCGAGATCGTTCCGGATCTCGCGGCGAATGGCACCGCCAGCGCAACGACCGACTGGGACATCCCTGCTGACAGGTCGAACCTGGTGATCCGGGCGCTCGAGCTTGCTGGCAGGACCGCCCACGTCGAGGTTCGCAAGCGCATCCCGCCCGGTGCGGGCCTCGGCGGGGGATCGGCCGACGCAGCCGCCGTGCTCCGTTGGGCCAATCGGATGACTGCCGTCGAGACAGCCGACGCAGCAGCCACGGGCTCGATGTCTCGTCCACAGACGCGCGCCGTCGTCACACCGCAGCAGGCGGCGACCCTCGGTGCCGACGTGGCGTTCTGCCTTGTCGGCGGGCGTGCTCGCGTCGCTGGAATCGGCGACATCATCGAGCCGCTCCCATTCCGGGACCAGTCGTTCCTGTTGTGGATGCCGCCGGTCCAGGTCGACACGGCGGCGGTGTACGGCGCATGGGACGAGCTCGGCGGCCCGTCCGGTCCGAACGCCAATGACCTTGAACCGGCCGCGCTCGCCGCCTATCCCGAGCTTTCGGCCTGGCGCGACGACCTCGAGGCAGTCACCGGGCGTACGCCACAGCTGGCCGGAAGCGGCGGCACCTGGTTCGTCCCCGCACCATTCGGCGCAGGCGCGCAGAAGCCGGCTGGCGATGGTGCCCGCACAGCAGAAGCACGCGCCATCGGGCGGCTCCACTAGTTGGTGGTTGCCCAGATGGACGCAGGTCAGCGGTTGCGACGCTGGTAGCGCGTCCGCCGCAGCATCTTGCGGTGCTTCTTCTTGCGCATCCGCTTGCGGCGCTTCTTGACCAGCGATCCCATGGAGAGCCGAACGCTAGCGCCTCCGAGGGGCACTGCCACGAGCCGAATTCGTGACGATGGCGCCGAAGCGGGTCGCTACCCTCGATCCACAGGCAGCCCGCCTGCTGAGACCGGCGCTATCGGGGATCGTTCAATTGGTAGGACATCGGGTTTTGGTCCCGGCAATGGAGGTTCGAGTCCTCCTCCCCGAACACTTGGTTTCATGCGGCGAACCAGCACGATGCCGCCTGACCCGATGACGTCAGGCCCCATGACGCCGCCGTGCGCGGCCGTCGTGCTCGCAGCGGGCGCCGGTACCCGCATGGGCTCGGACCTGCCGAAGCCGCTCCATCTGATCGGTGGCCGTGCCATGGTGCTGCGAGTGCTTGATGCCTTGGCTGCAGTCGACGCGGCGCCGGTCGTAGTGGTGGTCGGGCACGGCGCAGCTCAGGTCCGCGAGGCCGTCGGGGCCGAAGCGCCCCAAGCCGACCGGCTGATGTTCGCGACACAACCGGCCCAGCTCGGCACCGGCGACGCAGCACGCGTGGGTCTGTCCGCGTTGGATCGGCACTCAGACGCCAGTGATGTCTTGGTGTTGCCAGGCGACACGCCGTTGCTGCGAGCGACGACGCTGCGGCACGTCGTCGCTGAGCGACGCCGCGCCGGTGCCGCCGCCAGCTTGCTGACGGCTCACGTCAGCGATCCCACCGGCTATGGACGCATCGTGCGTGACGCGGCCGGCCTGACGGTCGTCGAGCAACGCGATGCGACGCCATCGGTGGCGCAGATCAACGAGATCAATGCCGGCGTGTACTGCTTCGACGCGGCCAAGCTGCGCCAGGTGCTGCCGCAGCTGCGTCTCGCAAACGCCGCCTCTGAGTACTACCTCCCCGACGCCATCGGCCTGCTCGCCCGCAGCGGCGAATCGATCACCGCGGTGGCTCTCGACGACGCATCTGAAGCGATGGGCGTGAACGACGCCGATCAGCTCGCGGCCTGCGAAGCGGCGCTGGCTGCGCGCACAAGCCGCTGAGCATCCGCTGCACAGCCAATAATGCCTGAATCTCCGGGGTTCCGGCGGTGCGGTCGGGTAGTCTCACAACTGTCGCCGGACTGCTGAACATGCCGCCAAAACCCATTGCCGAGCGTTCTGCCCAATCCCCAGCTAGTGCTGTTGTGAAGGCGTCTGCGCTGAGCGCGGCGCCCAGGGGACTGCTGCGAAAGGAACACGCAATGGAGCTGGTCACCAAGAAGCGCCTGCACTTGTTCAGCGGCAGGGCGAATCCGGAGTTGGCGACCGAGATTGCCGAGCAGCTCGGCGTAGAACTCGGTGACCCTGGGCTCATCGATTTCGCCAACGGCGAGATCAAGTGCAAGTTTGCCGAGTCGATCCGCGGCGGCGATGTGTTCATCATCCAGAGCCATGCCGCCTGCGAGACCATGAGCCCCAACGACGCGATCATGGAGCAGCTCATCATGGTCGACGCCGCCCGGCGCGCTTCGGCCAAGCGCATCACCGCAGTGGCGCCGCTGTATGGGTACGCCCGCCAGGATCGCAAGGCAGCCGGCCGCGAGCCGATCACCGCACGCCTGCTGGCCGACCTGTTCACCGTCGCCGGGGCTGAGCGTCTCGTGTCGATCGACCTGCACAGCGGTCAGATCCAAGGTTTCTTCGACGGCCCGGTGGATCATCTGACGGCCGCGCCGGTGCTCATCGACTACTTGTCCGGCGTCATGGGCCCCGACTCTGTGATCGTGTCGCCAGACACCGGCCGAGTGAAGGTGGCGGAGCGTTACGCGACACGGCTGGGCTGTGACGTCGCGTCGATCTACAAGCGTCGTGCCACCGACAACGCCAACGAGTCAGAGGCGCTCGGCATCATGGGCGAGGTGGCGGGCCGCACCTGCGTGATCATCGACGACATGATCGACACCGCGGGCACCATCTGCTCGGCCACCGAGACGCTGGTCGCCAACGGCGCCGCCGACGTGATGTGTGCGAGCACGCACGGCCTGTTTTCCGAGCCGGCGGTGGACCGCTTGAAGAACTCCTCGCTGAGCCAGGTCATCGTCACCAACACCGTGCCGATCCCCAGCTCAAAGCAGTTCGACAAGCTGGTGGTGCTGAGCGTCGCTGGCGTGTTCGCCGATGCCCTGGAATCGGTGTTCGAGGACGCATCGGTGTCGGAGATATTCGACGGCCAGAACCTGTTCTGAGACTCGTAGGCTGTCTCGTCGCTATCGACTAGGCGCCCAGTGCTCGAAAGGGCCAGCATGGAACAGCTGAAGCTCATCGCCGAGACCCGTCATGCCACCGGCTCGGGTCCATCGCGGCGTCTGCGCGCCGAAGACAAGATCCCGGCAGTGATGTACGGCCACGGCAGCGAGCCTGTGTCGATCACGCTGGACCGGCTGCGGTTTCGGGCTGCGCTGAACGCAGCGGGCCCGAACGCGATCATCACCCTTGAGGTCGAGGGCAAGAACCACCTCACCATCGTCAAGGACATGCAACGCGACACGATCGCCAACCGCGTTACGCATGTCGATTTCCTGCTGATCTCGCTCGACGAGCGCCTAGTGGTGGATGTGCCAATCCGGCTGGTCGGCGAGGCGGCGCAGGCGGGCCGTGAGGGCGCAGTGGTGCAGCAGCAGCTCATGTCGCTGCACGTCGAATCGCCCGCGGGGGTGATCCCCCCGGCCTTCGACGTCGACGTGGAGTCGCTCTCGCTGGATAACCCGATCCGCGTCAGCGATCTCACCCTGCCGGAGGGCATGGAGAGCTTGCTCGATGACGACACGCTGGTAGCGATCGCACAGCGGACGCGCGCTGCCGTCGCCGCCGAGCAGGTCGACGAGGAAGGCGAGCCGGCCGACGCTGACGCCCTCGACGACGCTGACGAAGCCGACGACGAGGACTGAACGCCCCGGTGTCCGTGTTCCGCCGGGCGGCCGCGCGGCGGGGAACAGCCGCAGACTGGCTGGTGGTGGGTCTCGGCAATCCTGGCGAGCGCTATGCCGGAAGCCGTCACAACGTGGGAGCCGAGGCCACCGAACGCTGGGCCTCGAAGCTCCGGTGCGACTTCGCGGTGCAGCGACGCGAGCACGCTCGAGTGGCACAGGCCACGCTGGGCGAGCGTCGCCTCACGCTCGCATGCCCGACCACGTTCATGAACGAGAGCGGCCGCAGCGTAGGCGTGCTGGTGAAGCGCCACGGCATCGTCGAGCCGTCACGCCTTGTCGTCGTCCATGATGAGCTCGACCTCGAGCCCGGCCAGGTGCGTTTCAAGTCGGGCGGCGGGACCGCCGGTCACAACGGCTTGGCGTCGATCGCCAACCAGCTCGGCACTCGGGACTTCGCGCGACTGCGCATCGGCATTGGCAAGCCGCCCCGGCCCGAAGCCGGCAAGAAGTGGGTGCTGCAGCGGCCGAGGGGTCACGAAGAGCCATTGATCGAAACAGCCGTAGACCTCGCGGTAGCAGGGCTTGAGGTGCTGGTGCGCGAGGGCATGGAGGCGGCGATGACCGTCACGAACGCTCGGCGGCGGGGACGGGATCCCCAAGCCCAGTGAGCCCGGCAAGCCCAGTCAGCGACGCACCGTTGCGGGGGCTGACCGAGCGCCTCGGCAACGACCACGGCTTCGTGTCGATGCTGGGCCGGGCGTCCGGCTCGATTGCCGTGGCCGAGGGAGCCCGCCCCTTCGTCGCCGCCGGATTGGCGACGCTGGGATCGCGCACACCGATCCTTGTCGTCACCGCTACCGCCAACGAAGCCGAGCGCTACGCGGAGGATCTCCGCACCTGGCTGGGGGAAGGACAGGTAGCGCTGTTTGCGGCGTGGGAGACGCTGCCGTTCGAGCGCGTGAGCCCGGCAACCGAGACGATGGGTCGCCGGCTGGCGGTGCTGGAGGCGCTGCGAAGCACGTCCACAGCAGGCACCTTGCCTGATCCACAGCCGAGGGCCGAGGTGATCGTGGCGCCCATTCGGGCGTTGTTGCAGCGGCTCAGCCCGAACGCTCTCGGCAACGAGGCAGCATCGCTGCGCGTCGCACGGGGCGACCGGTGCGACTTGGGCGAGCTGGTGTCGCAGCTGGTGGCGTGGGGCTACCGGCGGGAACATCAGGTGGAGCATCGAGGCGAGATTGCGGTGCGCGGCGGGATCGTGGATGTCTTCTGCCCCACGGCCGACGCGCCGGCGCGCATCGATCTGTGGGGCGACGAGGTGGACCGTCTCACACAGTTCTCGGTTGCCGATCAGCGTTCGGTGGCGGAGCTTGCGCAGATGCAGATCTACCCGGCACGAGAGATGCGGCCTGACGCTGTTATGCGAGAGCGCGCCGCAGCCTTGGCCGTCAGCGAGCCGTGGTGCGCCGAGCACATGGAGCGCCTGAGCCGGGGCGAGCTCTTCGACGGGATGGAGTCGTGGCTGCCGTGGCTCGCCCCAGACGAGATCGTGCTGCCGGACCTGCTGGCGCCCGACTCGCTGGTGTTGCTCTGCGAGCCGCGGCGGCTCGCTGATCGTGCCGCCGACATCAAGGCAGAGACCGATGACCTCACGCAGTCGCTGGCAGTGACGTGGGGTCTGCGGAGTCCTGGCCGTGGCCATGAGGGCTGCGATAGTGCCCCTGACGATGCCCCGGCTCCGTTTCCGCCGCTGCATGTTGCATTCGATCGGTTGCTGGCGCACTGCCCCGCAGCGGTGTGGTCGGTCGACTCCACGGCGGCACCCACGGCGGACGGCCTGCCGGGGCCGCACATCGCCACCGAGCTGTGGCTGCCCGCCGCGGGCGATCCGAAGCGCCTCGTGGGGCAGCTCCGCCGGCTCGTGACCGGGGCGCAGCATCACGAGGCCAGCAGTGCACAGCATCACGAGGGCGGAGGTACGGCGCGACCAATTGTCGTCGTGGCGGCCGAGGGCGACAGCTCGGCGGTCCGTCTCGCTGATGCGCTGAGCGCGGAGGAGGTGCCGCTGCGCCTGCACCGTGAACCGGGCAGCTTCGCCCCGACGCCCGGCGGTCACGTTGTGGTGGCGCCCGTCGAAGGCGGCTTCATTGCGCCTGCAGCCGGAGTGGCAGTGCTGCCGGAGGCGGAGTTCACCGGACGCCGCCGTGCCCATCGCGCAGCCCGACGCCGGACCGGCGTGGTGCCGTCGTTCGAGGATCTGAGCGTCGGTGATTTTGTCGTGCATCACCATCACGGCATCGCCCGTTATGCAGGGCTCGTCCGGCGAGCCTTCGGCGACGACGAGCGCGATTACCTCGAGCTGGAGTTCCGGGGAACCGACCGTCTCTACCTGCCCACCGAGCAGATCGATTTCATCCGCCCGTATATCGGCGGGGAGACGCCCCGGCTCAGCCGCATGGGTGGCAGCGATTTCCAGCGCCAGAAGGCCAAGGTGCGTGCCGCGGTGGCCGAGATCGCCCAAGAGCTGGTGGTGCTGTACCAGCGACGGATCACCACATCGGGCAACGCATTCGATCCGCACGGCCTGGGCATGGCAGAGCTGGCCGACAGTTTCATCTACACGCCTACGCCCGATCAGCGCCGCACGATCGACGAGGTGCTGACGGACATGGCAGAGCCTGTGCCCATGGATCGACTGGTGTGCGGCGATGTCGGCTTCGGCAAGACGGAGGTGGCGGTACGGGCCGCGTTCTGCGCGGTGAGCGCCGGGAAACAGGCGGCGGTGCTGGTGCCGACCACTCTGCTGGCCCAACAGCACCACCAGACGTTCGCTGAGCGTTATGCCGATCATCCCGTCCGGGTCGAGGTGCTGAGCCGCTTTCTCACGCCCGCCGAACAGCGCGCAGTGGTCGGCGGGGTCGCGGACGGAACCGTAGATGTGGTGATCGGCACGCACCGGCTGCTGTCGGACGACGTCAAGTTCAAGAACTTGGGTCTGCTGGTGGTCGACGAGGAGCAGCGTTTTGGCGTGAGCCACAAGGAGTCCATCAAGCACCTGCGTGCCGAAGTCGATGTGCTGACGCTGACTGCCACGCCCATTCCGCGCACGCTCGAGATGGCACTCACCGGCATCCGGGACCTGTCGCTGCTGCAAACGCCGCCCGCCGAGCGCCAGCCCATTCTCACCCACGTCGGCACGTACGACGAGCGCGCCGTCAGTGAGGCCATTCGTCGGGAGCTGCTGCGCGAGGGCCAGGTGTTCTTCGTGCACAACCGGGTTGCCGACATCGATGTGGTGGCGGCGGGCTTGGCAGAACTGGTGCCCGAGGCGCGGATCGCTGTGGCGCACGGCCAGATGGACGAGGGCACGCTGGAGCAGATCGTCATCGATTTCTGGGCCGGCGCCTACGACGTGCTGGTCTGTACGACCATCATCGAATCGGGCATCGACATGCCGAGCGTCAACACGCTGGTCGTGGATCGCGCGGATCTGCTGGGGCTCGGGCAGTTGCACCAGATCCGCGGGCGTGTGGGCCGGTCCGGCCAGCGTGCCTACGCATACCTGTTCCACCCTGAGGGCCGTTCGCTGTCCGAAGAGGCCCATGAGCGCCTCCGCACGATCGGCGAGTCCACCGAATTGGGCTCGGGGTACCGGATTGCCATGCGCGACCTTCAGCTGCGCGGCGCGGGCAACCTGCTCAGCGGCGTGCAGTCGGGGCACATCGCGGCTGTCGGTTACGACCTCTACTGCGAGCTCGTCAGCGAGGCGGTCGCCTCCTTGAACGGCGAGACACCTGACCAGCCTGCGGAGATCGTGATCGACCTGCCCCTGGCGGCACACCTGCCCGACGACTACGTGGCTGACGCTACGGGCCGCCTCGAGGCGTATCGCCGTCTCGGGGCCGTGACCGAGCTGGTCGAGGTGGCAGACATCGAAGCCGAATGGATCGACCGTTACGGACCTGTCCCCGACGCAGCGCAGACGCTGCTGCACATCGCGCTGCTGCGCACTGAGTGTCACCGGCTCGGCATGCGAACCGTGGCGTTCGCTCCGGGCCACGACGGCGGCAGGGTGCGCTTCGGGCCGCTCGTGCTCACAGCGAGCGAGGAGTTGCGTATGCGGCGCATCTGTGCTGGCACGCCGTTCAGCGCTGCCCGGTACAAGGCTGACGACCGCGAGGTGCAGCTGTCGGTCCGTGCGCTGAAGCCGGCCACGGTCGGGCACCTGTTCGCCTTCTGCCAGCAGCTGCGGCCCTCGGCTGCATCGGGGTGAAGCACTGCCGGCGCGGCCAGCACCTAGCCTGCCCGCAGTGCGTGCCAGGGGGAGTTCCATGTCTCGACGAGCTGCGCTGCTGGCTCCGCTGGTGCTGGTGGCACTGCTGACGTTCGCATGTGCGGACGATGGCGACGTCGTCACCATTCACACTGGGCTCGAACCTGAGCCCGACGCCGAGCTCATTGCCGAGCTCGACACCGACGGCGACGGCGTCGTGTCACGAGAGGCGGCGCAAGCTGCCGCCACCGAAGCCGAGCGACAAGCGCAAGAGGACGCCGATCGCGCCGAGCGTGACGCGGCGCGCGCAGCTCAAGAAACCGCATATCAAGCGCTGCTCGCCGACGCTGACGCCGTTGCGGCGAGCTTCCCAGGCGGTCAGATCCTCATCGGTGATGTGCGAGCCAACATCGTCGAGTCACCTGTCACCCTCATGGACGACCCGGAGAACCCGACGCACGAGGAATTCGTGTCCCGGCTCACGTCGATGATCCAGCTGCGCCTCGCCGGCATCGCGCTGGACGAATCGGGCTTCCCGGTCGACATCGGCCTCCCTGACGCAGAGATCAATGCGCAGGTGCAGGCCCACCTCGAGGGCCCCTTCGAGGAGTTCGCTCAGCAGCGCGCTATCGAAGACGATCCCAGCATCGAGCGGCTGGCGACGCCTCACTGTGTGAGTGCGCTGGCCGTGACATCCGAGGCCGACGCCGTCGCGGCTTCCGACCGCGTACAGGCTGGTGAGCCCCTCGGCGATGTCGCTGCCGCGGTCAATCTGCCCGGACTCACCGAGACTGACGGCACTATCGGCTGCGGCCAGCCCTTCGATCTGTTCGGCGGCGGCGAGCTCGCGCTGGCTCTGCTCGAACTGGAGCCCGGCGAACTGACAGCGCCGCTGCTGCTGCCGTCTGCAGCGAGCCCGACCGGTGAGCTGTGGGTGGTGCTGCGTGTGGACTCGCTGCGCACCGATGCCACCGATCTCTCGTCGATCGGGCCGTTTGCGGGCCATGTGCTGACGGAGGCCATGTCTACCTACGAGGTGAACGTCGCCCCGGCGCTCGGCGCATGGAACGCCGGCAACCTGCGGGTGTCGTTGCCGATCCTGCCGTGAGCCGCTGCGTGCGGGGGGGCAATCGTGGCCACTGAGCGGTGCGCCGGCCCCGAACCAGATCTGGGGCACCGGCTCGTTTCGCTTCATGAGGTCATCACCAGACTGCGGCAGGAGTGCCCGTGGGACCGGGCGCAGACGCACGCCACGCTCGCTCCGTACGCACTCGACGAAGCTTCGGAGCTGGCCGAGGCGTTGCAGGCAGCTGAAGACGCGCTGTCCGGCCACACGGTCGAATCGGCCACGGCGATCGAGGATCTCGTCGAGGAATTGGGCGATGTGCTGCTGCAGGTGCTGATGAATGCCGCGATAGGCGAGCAGGCGGGAACATTCACCTTGGCTGAGGTGCTCGAAACCGTTGAGGCCAAGATGCTGCGCCGCCATCCCCACGTGTTCGAGCGCGACCCGAGTGCGCCCGAGCCCACTGATGATGAGCTGTCGATCCAATGGGAGGCGATCAAGGCCGCCGAGCGTGAGGCCCGGGCTCGGCGGATTGCCGCGCGCGAAGCGCGCACGAGCTAGCCGGCGCGAAGCGCGCACGAGCTAGCCGGCGCCCGCCCTTCGGTACTCTCGCTATGCGTGACAGAGCGCGCGCCTACGCAGATCGTCCAAGTGACCGGTCGCGAAGTCCTCGATTCCCGCGGCAATCCCACGACCGAGGCTGAGGTGCGGACCGCAGGCGGCGCCGTGGGCCGCGCCATCGTGCCCTCAGGTGCCTCGACGGGGCAATTCGAGGCCGTCGAGCTGCGGGACGGCGGCCAGCGATATGGCGGCAAGGGGGTCGCCGTCGCCGTAGGGCATGTGAACGGCGAGATCGCCGAGGCGCTGGTAGGTCTCGATGCTGTCGATCAGCGATCGGTCGATCACACGCTGATCGAGCTCGATGCGACGATGAACAAGGCTCGCTTGGGTGCGAACGCCGTGCTGGCCGCCTCCCTTGCGACCGCACATGCGGCGGCAGCGACGCTGGGGTTGCCGCTCTACCGCCACGTCGGCGGCGCCAATGCACATGTGCTGCCCACGCCGATGATGAATGTCATCAACGGCGGTGAGCATGCCGACAACAACGTTGATTTGCAGGAGTTCATGATCGTCCCGGTCGGCGCGGCGTCATATTCCGAGGCGCTGCGGTGGGGCACCGAGACGTATCACGTGCTGAGCGGCGTGCTGCGCTCGCGCGGGCTCTCGACGGCCGTCGGCGACGAAGGCGGGTTCGCTCCCGACCTGGAGTCCAACGAGGCGGCGCTCGCGCTGCTGATCGAAGCGATCAGCGAAGCCGGCTTCGAGCCTGGCGCCGACATGGCACTCGCACTCGACGTGGCATCTACGGAGTTCCACGCCGACGGCGTGTACACCCTTGCCGGTGAGGGTCGCCAGCTCGACGCTGCCGGATTTGCCGGCTATCTGGCCGACCTGTGTGAGCGCTATCCGATCTGCTCAGTCGAGGACGGCATGGCCGAGGACGACTGGGACGGCTGGTCGACGCTCGGCGACTTGGTCGGCGAGCGAGTCCAGCTCGTCGGCGATGACCTCTTCGTCACGAATATCGAGCGGCTGGGGCGTGGCATCGCTGCTGGCGTCGCCAACAGCGTGCTGGTGAAGGTCAACCAGATCGGCACGCTCACCGAGACGCTCGATGCTGTCGAGTTGGCAGGACGGTCCGGCTACACCGCGGTCATGTCGCACCGCTCGGGCGAGACCGAGGACACCACCATTGCCGACTTGGCTGTAGCCACCAACTGCGGGCAGATCAAGACCGGCGCGCCGGCACGGTCCGATCGGGTCGCCAAGTACAACCGGCTGCTGCGCATCGAGGAAGAGCTCGGCGAAGATGCTGCGTACCGGGGCGGCAGCTCGCTTGCCCGTGACCCATAGACCCCGTTTCCCAGAGGCACAGCGCCCATGAAGCCCTCGAGCCCATGACTGCAGCGCCGGCGGACCTGCCGACGCAGGCTCGCCGTCGGGACGGTCGACCCCGGCCCCTGGCGGTGCTCATCAGCTTGGTCATCGTGGTGAGCGCCGTCGGCCTACTGGCGGTGCTGCTGTTCCCCTGGCAGTCGCTGACGTCTCAGCGGCGCAGCATCGACCACGCCGCCGACACGCTCGAGCGGCTGCAGGCGGAGACGTCCCACCTGACCGTCCGAGTGGCCGAGGCCAAGGATCCGGTGGTGGTGGAGCGGATTGCGCGTGAGCAGCTCTCCTTGGTGCGCGAAGGCGACACCCTGTATCGCCTCAATGTGGATCCTGCCGACGTGATCACGCTGCCGACCTCGTGGCCGCTGCCGGGCGTGGCCCACCTGCTCGGCGATGGCGAGGGTTGACGTTCGTCAGTCGGTCATGATCTGCAGGGCCCGCCCGATGATCGCATCGCGGTGAGTGTCGGGCTCCACACCGCTCTGCTCGAGCGACAGGCGGATCGTGCCCACAGCGGCTGCCGCACGGATCCGATCCTCGACTTCGGGAGAAGATCCGGTGAGCCAGGCAAAGAGGTCTCTGGCTTGGGCTCGGAGCCGTTGACCGACCGCGCTCTGCTGAACGTCGACGTCGTCGGCGACGAGCCGGAACGCCACGATGTCACGGGCCAGCAGGTCGAAGTAGCGATCGAGCACCTCCCGCAGGGCTTCCGGCGTCGGCTCAAGTTGGGCCATCCTGGCGATGATCGTCTCGCCGTCGCGCTCCATCGGCGCCAAGACCCCGGCGAGCACGTCTTCCTTGCCGGTGAAGTGGTAGTAGAGCGCTGCCGGCGTGAGGCCGAGTCCTGAGGTGAGCTGCCGTATCGACGTACCGCGGTAGCCCTGCCGGGCGAACAGGTCACGGGCCCGCCGCAGGATCGAGTCATGCGTGTCCGGCGGTGCCGGTTCGCTTGCGCGTTCCGGCGTGCCGCCAGTACCCGCTCTGGCCCCTTCGCCGGCCACATCGCTAAACTACTGCTGCGCTTGCGGGGGGCTTGTCCTCGTGTCTGCGCGTGACCGCCGCATGGTGCATGATGGTGCGCGCTCGGCCCTCGCGGCCGCGTGCTACGCCGCCCGGCCTCACGGCCGCGGAACAATATGCTCGGCCCGGAGGCCGACGAGACGGGAGAGGTCATAGTGGAGATCAGCGTCACGGTGAACGGCGAGACTCGTACCGGCGATGTCGAACCGCGCACGCTGCTCGTGTACTGGCTGCGGGACGATCTGCGGCTGACAGGCACGAACATCGGCTGCGATACGTCCTCGTGCGGCGCCTGCACAGTGCATGTGAACGGCGAATCGGTGAAGTCGTGCACGATGTTGGCGGTGCAGGCTGACGGCGAGGACATCCTGACCATTGAGGGTTTGGCGCCGTCGGAAGACGAGCTTCACCCGATGCAGGAGGCCTTCCGCCAGAACCACGGCTTGCAGTGCGGCTACTGCACTCCCGGCATGGTCATGGCGGCGGTATCGCTGCTCGATGAGAACCCCGACCCGTCCGAGCGAGACGTCCGCTTGGGACTGGAAGGGAACCTGTGCCGCTGCACGGGGTACCACAACATCGTCAAGTCGGTGCTGGCCTGCGCGGCCGGCGAGACAGCGGCTTGAGGGGAGCGCAGCAATGATTCCTGCAGCATTCGATTACGTACGGGCCGGCTCCGCGGAGGAGGCCATAGCGCTGCTCGGCGAGCATGGCGACGAAGCCAAGCTGCTGGCCGGCGGCCATTCGCTGCTGCCGATGATGAAGCTGCGCTTGGCGGTGCCGAGCGTGCTCGTGGACATCGGCCGCGTCGGCGATCTCAGCTACATCACTGACGGCGGCGACCACATCGCCGTCGGTGCGCTTACCCGCCACCGTGCGCTGGAGACCAGCGACCTGCTGGCTGCCGAGTGCCCCCTGCTAGGTCATGTGGCAGGCGAGGTGGGCGACCCGCAGGTGCGGCACCGCGGCACCATCGGCGGCTCGCTGGCCCACTCCGACCCGGCATCCGACCTGCCGGCGGCAGTGCTGGCGCTGGGCGGCACGCTCGTCGCTCAGGGGCCCAACGGAAGCCGTGAGATAGCTGCTGGCGATTTCTTCACCGGCTACTTCGAATCGGCGCTGGCCGACGACGAGATGCTGACCGAGATCCGGGTCCCGAAGGCCCCCGGCGCCGGCTGGAACTACCAGAAGTTCAACCGGCGGGCCCAGGACTGGGCGATCGTCGGCGCTGCTGCGGTGACCGTCAACGGCGGCACGAACGTGGCGCTCGTGAACATGGGCTCAGTGCCGCTGCGGGCCAGTGCGGTCGAGGCGGCGCTGGCAGGCGGAGCGTCAGCGGCTGATGCCGCTGAACAGGCTGCCGAGGGCACAAACGCCCCCACGGACCTGAACGCCACGCCCGACTACCGCAACCACCTCGCCCGGGTGCTCACCCGCCGGGCACTCGAGGCAGCCGGCGTCTCGGCATGAAGCACCATCTCCGAACTGCTGCCGCTTACGGCCGTCGCCTATTGGCGATTGCCGCATTCGTATTGGTGGCGACCGTGCTTCCCGTGGCAACAGCGGGCGCAGATCCATCAGCATCGGCTGCCGCCGCATTAGCTGGTGAATTCCCATCTTCCGAGACCGGTCAAGGCATAGGCGGGCAGAATGGGATTGATGGGAACTCGCCTCCGTTCATTGGTCGTTACACGTCCGGCGCGATAGCGACGACCGGGGAGATCAGGCAACTAGAAGAGCACTGCGAGAGCAGCGAGTGTCTCTTGCTGTTTCTGGATGACGGCGAATCGGCAATCGACGCGTTGGTTCGCAGAGCGATCGATGATCTCGAATCTCGAACCGCGGCTGCCGAGATCCTTCAGGACTTGGCTGCGAACGTTGACCGGTATGCGGCAATGCTGCCAGGAGAGTCCGAAGCAAGTTTCAGGGCGGATGTCGAAAATGCCCAGGCATCACTGCTAGCCGAAACCAGGGAACCGGGTAGCGGCCTGCGCCACCGCGGACTTGCCACGACTGATGCGGAAGATCCACAGGATCCACTCGACTCCTTGTCGGATAGCCCCGGCCTGATGAACAGCGGCAGCTTGGGGCTTGAATCCTATCTCACCAATCAATTCAATTGGCGTGCTACGCACTCGTTTCGATATATCATCGTGACGCGGGGCACAGCATCATTTTCACGGTATGTGGGGTCCATTGACGTTACCTATCGCATGGGCTTGAACGGATACGAGGTACGGTTTTCGCAAGAATTCCACGCGAATCCTTCAGGTAGTCAATTTGTGGTGGCCGACAACGTCAGTCGCTGTCGAATTGATCTATCTCGCAAGCGTGACCGGGATTGCGCTGCACATCCACGTCCCAGTAACGGCTATTCACAATGGTTGAGCTCTCTTGAGCAGCCAGCATTCGGTTATGAGTCTGTGTACGATTCGAGCGAACAACGCAAATTCTTTGAATTCGGCCATGACCTGCGATACCGCATAGCTGGGCATACCTCGCTCTACCACACATTGTGGGCGGGCCAGAGTGATCGGTATACATGTGACGACGATCGAGTCTACCGCTGCACTTTTGACTAGATGACAAGCGATCCAATTTGCACTCTGGTTGCACGAACATATTGCTGGCGCTTGTGGTACTGGTGAGCGGATGTGTCGGTCAACCGACGTTGATCGACGAGAGCGCTTCAGCTGATGCCGTCATCGACACTGAGCTAGTGGAGTCGACAGTCGCCCTTGCCGAGGAATCTTGTGGCATTCGATTTGAGGGCCTTCAACTACCCGAAGCGCGGTTTGATTCGCAGAGCGTTAATCCGCTGCACAGCAAGTCGGACTATTTGCTGTTTAAGTTTTTGGGTTTTGTGACGGAAGACTTTGATCGGTATGACATGTTCTCGGCGGCCGTTGCCGATCAGCGATTGGGTAGCTATGATGTTGCAACTGAGACAATATATCTCCACCCAAAGCTTCGGGGCGCGTCAACAGATCTTGCTCGCGTGACACTCATGCATGAATTGGTGCATTCATGGCATTTGCAAAGATATCCCGAAGTCGCTGAATCACTAGCGGCAGACTTACAGACTGAGCCAGATCGCTATCTGACAGGATTGGCAGTTGCCGAGGGCTTTGCCGCGGCATGCATGAACGCATGGCACAAGTTCCGCCTAGATGGCGGGACTGAGCGAAACGACATAGGCGAATATGTATTTGATGAATTTGACGAGGCTTGGCGTCTAGCGACGCAGGCAGAAGATTTCTCGTCATTGTCAAGATTCCATCGCCGTACTCAGCAATGGACATATGGATTGGGTGGTCGCTATTTTTCAGAGGTAATGGATACGACTCAGCCAACTGCACTTGGAAGTATGGCGATTTCGGAATGGCCATCTAGCACGGCGGAACTTCTCAAGTATGAGGATTTGTCGCAGTGCGAAGGTAGATGTAGATCGCTCGGCGCATTGTTGATGCGGGAAATGCTGATTTGGTCTGGCCTAGATTGGCAGAATTCGGACGTAGTGTCCTCGTCAGTGGTGGAGGATGCACTTGAATGGACAGACCACAGTGCCGGAAACACATGTGCCCACCTGAGCATCAGCTATCGCGAACTTGACGATGTCCATCCGCGTTCTCTTGGTGTCAGAGACGCTCTGCGCCGGTGGGCTGTAATAAATGATCACACGATCATGTTTGACGACGTTGATCCTGCCGATGGAAGTCGCTCTATTCTCGTGATGGAGCATTGCTATACGAACGATACCGCGGTTGAGCCATCTGCTGGACGAAATCGCGGCATGCCGCGGTACGTTGACTTTGCACGCGAATCCAGCGGGCTTGCGACTGAACAACCCGAATATGACGATGCCATTTTGATACCTGATCTCGGCGGGTCTGTGGTTGATACGCTTGTGCAGGCGGCAGGCCCGCATGAACAGAGAGAAGACGTGAAGGCGATGTTGTGGGCGATGGCCGAGCGCCCGGAGGCGTTCGTGGATGAGCTTCGAGGTGAAGAATCGGACTGGCTGCGTGCGGACGCAGAAAACGCGCTGAGCGCACTTGATTCATCTGATCCTGAGAGTCTTCGCCCTCTGGCTCCGCGCCCCGACGACGACCCACTCTCCATCACCATCAGACGCGAGTGGTGGTGACGCGGTGGAGTTGAGCACGATCCCACGCTGGCCTATTGAGCGGATCTGACTCAATCCAGCAGACTGGTGGCCTGGCCATCGTCGATTAGCATTCCCGTGCCGGCGTGATGAACTTGCTCTATCGGTTGCACAGCAATGCGACGGGGTTGCTATCGCTGGGAGCGTAGCCAGGGTCCTATCTGCTGGTAGCTGAACCTGACTCTGCCTCGCCCGGCCGTTTCGATGGCGCCCGCGTCGATGAGTCGCCGCCGGTAGGTCTGTGCGAAGTTCGGGGAGCGTTCGATGCGTTCTGCAATGCGGCTCATCTCCGAGTCGGCTTCGTCGAGTGACATCGCCCATAGGAATGTGCGATCCATGCTCGACAGTCCACTCCAGATCGGCTTGACGATCTGCTCCAGTACTGCATGATCGGCTTCCAAGGCCCCCGCGGCTGCATGCGTGGCGCTAATGCGGGCGGTGGGCGCCGCCATCTCCCAGCTGTGGTAGCCGACGAGCTGAATGGTGAACGGATGGCCGCCTGAGTCCCTCACCAAGTGTTCGAGTGCATCATCGTCGATGTGTCCGTGGGCTTCGCGGATCGGGAGTCTGATCGCATCCGCCGTGTCATCGTGTCCGAGCGCTTCCAGCCGGGCACGAGCACAGCGCTGGAAGAAGGTCATGCCACGATCAGCTAGCAGTGTCTCGTCTATTTCGGGCAGGGCTGCGCCGATGAAGGCGACAGGCAGCAGTTCTCGTCGCGTGACGTGCTGAATGGTGACCGCGAGTTCCGTGGCCTCGGGCAGCGACACGGCGTGCAGTTCGTCGACGGTGAGCAGCAGCCCGGTCGAGTCGCATGCGAGGCGCTCCGCAAGCGAGGTAAGAACGGAACGCAGGTCGATGTCGCTGCGCGCTGCGTCGGTTTCCTCGCTGGGCTCGAATCCGACGCCGACGCCCATCACCTTCACCGACGAGATTCGCCGGGGCGATGCACCGTCGACGGCTTCGTGGAGATGTCGGTGGGCTGCGTTGGTGATGAGACGGCACAGGTCGCGCACCGACGCCGACATCGAGATCACGCGCCAGCCGAGTCGCAGTGCCGCATCCTCGGCTTCGTTCAGCAGCACGGTCTTGCCCGAGCCGCGTACCCCGGTGATCAGCATGGTGTAGTCGGGATGCTGCGGACCCCGTTCGAAGGCGCGTGCAAATCGGGCGACGACATCGTCGCGGCCGGCCAGCGTCGGCGGTGTCGTTCCGAACGTCGGCAGAAAAGGGTTGTCAGCCGCCGCAGCCGTCATGCTTTTGTGAGATTATCACTTTTTGCTAAGTTCTCACTTTTAGGTTTGTTGTCACGTTCGGGCAGGGAAGTCAGTCCAGCAGGCCGGTGGCTTGGCCGCCGTCGATGAGCAGACCGGTGCCGGTGATGAACCTGGCCTGCTCGCTGCACAGGAATGCCACTGCAGCGCCGAAGTCGTCGGATTCGCCGCAGATGCCCATCGGGTTGCTCTGACCGGCCTGCTCGCGGTCCATCATCTTCGCGACCCGGTCGGTCCAGTGGGTGCCGGGCTGGGCGGAGTTGACGGTCACGCCATCGCCTGCGACCTCGCGGGCCGTGATCTTGAGGAAGCTGGTGAGACCGGCCCGTGCAACGGAGCTGGCAAGCAGGAACGGGATCGGCTGCTTGACGCCGACGCTGGTGATGGCGCACACCCGGCCCCAGCCGCGTTCGCGCATCGGCGGAACGGCCACCCGGCACATCTCGATCATGGCCTTGCAGTTCATGTCGAAGGCCATCTGGTAGGCGTCGATCTCGGTGCTCTCGAACATGCCCGGAGGCGGGCCGCCTGCGTTGGTGACAAGAATGTCGACCGAGCCGAGACCTTCGATGGCCTGCTCGACGAAGCTGCGACCCTCATCGGGGTTGCCCAGATCGGCAGTGATCGAGAGCACCTCGCCGTCGATCTGCGCGGCGGCTGCCGCCAAGCGCTCGGGGTCGCGGCCGCAGATGGCCACCCGCACTCCCTCGGCCGCAAGCGCCTTGGCCGATCCGAGTCCCAGCCCTGCTGAGCCGGCAGCTACTGCCGCGGTCCGTCCTGAGATTCCCAAGTCCATCGTCGATTCCCTTGTCTCAACCGGCCGCGACAGTTCCCGACTGGTTTGTGGTCGCCCGGAACCGTAGCCAACAGCCGACCGCCCCTGCGCAGCCCTCGTGCGCCGTAGCATCGAAGTGTGAGCGTGACCGCCGCGCCGCCGACGCACGACGAGCTCGTCGCGAAGATGACCGGTGGTATGACGCGGCCGGATCTGCCCCGGTTCGAGGGGTCGGACCGCCTGCGCGCAGACGGCCGGCCCAAACCGGCCCTTCGGGCGGAGCTGCGTCGCATCCCCAACTTCATCAATGCGATCGAGGTCATCGCCACGATGGCGGCGCCGGTGGCGGTCATCGCTCTGGTGGTTGCCATCGGGCACTGGCTTGCTCTGGTCGCTGCGGTGCCCGTTATCGGCACGCTGCAGCTGCGGATGTTCGTGCTGCACCACGAGGCGGCGCACCGGCTGCTGTTCTCGAACCGCTGGCTGAACGACCGGATCGGGATCAACCTGGTGGGTTGGCTCCCGTTCGGCACCGGCGCTCACCACTACCGCCGGGGCCACGCCAACCATCACCGTGACGAGTTCGGCCCCCGGGAGCCCGACTTCCTGCTGTATTCGTTCTACCCGATTGCCTGGCGGTCGCTCCGTCGGAAGTTCGTGCGGGATGCGGTGGGCGTGTCGGCATGGCGCATCGTCAAGCCCCGGTTCACCGGCTTGGCCAAGCTCAAGTTCCTGCCGCTCAGCCTGCGGTTCTTCGCAGGCCAGGCCATCGTGTTCGCGGCATTCTGGCTCGCAGGGCACCCGTGGCTGTACCTGTTCTTGTGGACGGTGCCTTTCTTCACCTGGTACCAGATCATCAACCGGCTGCGGGCCATTGCCGAGCACGGCGGTATGACCCGCACCGCCGACCGTCGAAACACGACGCATCACATCTGCCAGAGCTGGCTGGCCCGGGTGCTGTTCGTGCCGTATCACGTCGGATATCACCTGGCTCACCACGTCGATTCGGGTGTTCCGGCCCGCAACCTGAAGCGGCTGCAGCGGGTGCTGGAAGAAGATGGCTACCTGCCGCCCGAAGCCGCATGGCCCACGTATCGCTCGCTCTGGCGGGCGCTCGCCGCAGGGTCGCCGGAACCCGCAGCACAGCAATCCTGAAACACCGGCGGGGCAGGCCGACGGACCGGGGCCGCCGTCGAATACGTTTCGTGGCCATGTCGCGACTGAAATCCGCCCAGCTCGGTTCGAACTGCGGTCTCCAGGTGTCGGAGCTCTGCTTGGGAACCATGAACTTCGGCGTGCCCGGACGGGGCCACCAGGGCGACTGGACCCTGGGCGTCGAGGAGGCCCGTCCCATCTTTGAGGCCGCCATCGAGCGCGGCCTGTACTACTTCGACTGTGCCGACATCTACGGGGTGGGTGCGTCCGAAGAGGTGGTGGGGCAGATCCTGCGCGAGCTGCTGCCGCGCGAGAAGTACGTGCTGACCACCAAGGTCTCGATGCCCATGGGGCGCAACCCCAACGAGAACGGCCTGAGCCGCAAGCACATCATGGAGGGGGTCGACAATTCGCTGCGCCGCCTCGGTGTCGACTACGTGGACCAGCTGATCATCCACCGCCACCCGCACGGCATCCCCGGCAGCGCGCAGACGCCCATCGCCGAGTCGCTGGAAGCGCTGCACGATGTCGTCAAGGCGGGCAAGGCGCTGTACCTCGGCGGTTCGTCCATGTTCGCCTGGCAATTCGCCGAGCTGCAGCTCACTGCCGAGATGCGCGGCTGGACCAAGTTCGTGTCGATGCAGAACCACTACAACCTCATCTACCGAGAGGAAGAGCGCGAGATGAACCCGTACTGCGCAGCCACCGGCGTGGCGCTCACGCCGTGGTCGCCGCTGGCGCGGGGCATTCTCACCGGGTCCTACCAGGGCAGTCTTGACGCCGGCACAACCGACCGCTCCAAGGGCCAGGATCGTGCCCGCACTGAGAGTCTTTATTTGGGTGAGCGCGACTTCGACATCGCCGCGCGGGTGTCCGAGGTGGCCGAGCGGCTCGATGTGCGCCCCGCCCAGATCGCCTTGGCATGGCTCAGCAACAAACCCGAGATCACCGCGCCCGTGGTCGGCGTGTCCAAGATCAGCCAGCTCGATCAGCTCGTCGAGGCCACGACCATCGAGCTCAGCGCCGACGACACGGCCTACCTGGAAGAGCTCTACCAGCCCGTCGAGAACCTGCTCTCGCTCGGCACCAGCTGATCGGGATGATGGCGGCGGGGTCCCCATGACGGTGCTTGTCACGGGCGGGGCCGGCTACATCGGATCAGTCGTGGTCGACGCTCTCATCGAGCGCGGCGAGAGCGTCCTCGTCGTCGACAATCTGACTCGCTCGGTGCAGCCGGAGTTCTCCTCGGGTGGGTCCTTCGAGACCGCAGATATCTGCGACACGGGGCACATCGGGCAGCTCATCGACGACCATGGCGTCGACGCGTGCATCCATCTCGCTGGCCTGATCTCCGTGGCCGAGTCAGTCCATGACCCGGGCACCTATGTCGAGAACAACATCGTCGGCTCGGCCCGGCTGTTCGAGGCCCTCGCCGACCACCACGTCCGCCAGGTGGTGTTCTCCTCGTCAGCAGCGGTGTACGGCAACGCCTCGTCGGTGCCGATCAGCGAGGATGCGCCGCTGCAGCCAACCAGCCCGTACGGCTGGACGAAGATGGTGGTCGAGCAGATGTTGGCTGCGTACGACTCAGCCAACAGGTTGCGCTCAGTCTCGCTGCGGTACTTCAACGCCGCGGGTGCGACCTCCCGCCGGATGGAACGCCACGAACCAGAGACGCACCTGGTGCCTCTCGCGATACGCGCTGCAACGAATCCAGGCGCGCCACTGAAGCTGTTTGGCACCGACTATCCCACCCCCGACGGCACCGCCGTGCGCGACTACATCCATGTATCCGACCTGGCGCACGCGCATCTGCTGGCGCTCGGCTACCTGCGCGACGGCGGCGACACGACGGTGCTGAACCTCGGAGCGGGTCGAGGTCATTCGGTGCTGGAAGTGATCGCTGCAGTCGAGCACGAGCTGGGTCGGGCAGTGCCCTATGAGGCCGGGCCTCGCCGTGCCGGCGATCCCGCCGAGCTGGTCGCCTCGCCGCAGCGAGCCCGTCGTGTACTTGATTGGGAGCCGTCGCAGTCGACCTTGGAAGAGATCGTGGCCTCGGCGGCAGCCCACGCCGACTGACCGCCAGAGCCGTCCCCGGCCTCACTCACCGCCGCCGATGAGCGAAGCGCCCGCCGCTGGCTGCGACAGCCAGATATCTGCGTCGAGCCCGCACGCAGCCCGGTATCGGTCGCGCACAGTGCGCGTAAAGGCTTCTGCCGCCTCAGCTTCCACGAGCGCCACGGCGCAGCCGGCGAAACCGCCACCGGTCATGCGAGCGCCCCTGCACCCAGGGCTGGACTGTGCGATCCCCACCATGGCATCGAGCGCCGGGCCCGAGACCTCGTAGTCGTCGCGCAGGCTGGCATGGCTTGCGTTCATGAGTGCGCCGAGGGCGTCGGCGTCGCCTGAGTCCATTGCACGCGCGGCTGCCTGCGTCCGCTCGTTCTCGGTGATGACGTGCCGCGCCCGTCGGCGCTCGGTTCTGAGGTCGGCGGGCATGCGTTCGATCGCATCCAGCTGAGCGTCTCGCAGCGCATCGGTGGCGAGCCAGTCCGCCGCCCGAGCGCAGGCGGCACGCCGGTCGGCGTACGCGGAATCGACCAGTTCCCGGCGCGTCATCGTGTCCAGGATCGCGATGACGGACCCGTCGACAAGTCGCCGCGGCTCGATGTCGAGCGACCGGCAGTCGATCAACGAGGCGTGCCCCTCTACTGCGCTCGCGCAGATGAGCGGGTCCATGATCCCGCACGGCATGCCGACCACTTCGTTCTCGACGCGCTGGCAGATCTGAGCCGTCGCCACGGCATCCCAGCTCTCGCCTGCAAGGTGCAGCAGTGCAGCCGCCATGGCGACCTCCAGTGCCGCCGAAGAAGACAAGCTCGCACCGATCGGAACATCGGTGGCAACCGAGCATCGCCACGGTTCGGTCGCGATTCCGCAACCGTCGAGCAGTCGGCTCACGCCGAAGACGTAGGCCGACCAGTGCGTCGTATCAATCTGATCTCGCTGGTGATCGAGCGATGCTTCGCCGAACTGCTCAGACACGACGGTGCTGACGACGTCACTGCCGGCACGGTCACGCTGCGCTCGGCTCAATACAACAACCGTGTCGAATTCGATCGCCATCGGCAGCACGAACCCGTCGTTGTAGTCGGTGTGCTCGCCGATCAGATTGACCCGTCCTGGTGCCCTGCTGACCACAGCGGGCGCGCCCCACCTTTCGCGATGCAGCGCAACGGCGCGCTCAGCCGCTGGTGCGCGATTTGTCACGCCGACTCGCGGGCCACCAATTCGACGGGCAGCACCACGGGCGGCCGCCGCTGCGCCGGCGCATCGATCAAGTCACCGAGTGCGGTGACGGCTTCGTTGCTGAGTCGGCCGCGGTCGAGCCGGATAGTGGTGAGCGCCGGCGTGATGTAGGTGCTCATCTCGATGTCGTCACAGCCCACCACGGCGATGTCGTCTGGCACGCGTCGGCCGCTCGCGGCGGCGGCACGCATCGCACCGATGGCCACGAGGTCGTTGTAGGCGAATATGCCGTCGAGGTCGGGCATCAGCGACAGCAGCTCTGCAAAGCCCGTTTCGCCACCCCTCACCGTCGGGTCGGCCTCCGCGGTTACGGCAGGCAGATGATCGCCACGGGCCTCGGTCAAGGCCGCGAGGAATCCGCGTTCTCGATGGCGCCGCCGCGGAGGCGAGACCGTGGCACTGATGACGCCCATGCGACGGCGGCCGGCGCTGAGCAGGTGCCGTGCTGCCAAACGCCCGCCTTCCTCGAGGTCGAACAGCACGCAGGCCACGTTGGGCGCCTCGACCAGGTCGTCCACGACCACGATCGGCAGCCCGCGCCGCCCGTAGTCGGTGAGCTGATCGATCGAGTCCAGCGCGGGAAAGACAATGACGCCGTCCACGGCGCGGGCCCAGAACGATCGGAGCACCTCTGCCTGCCGATCAGGATCGCTGCCGGTGCTGGCGAAGAACATCGTTTGGCCCGCTTCGCGCGCACGGTGCTGGATTCCTTCGGCGAGCGCGGGAAAGAACGGGTCGGTCATGTCGCCGCCTACCAGGCCGACGGTGCCGCTCCGCTTCGTGATCAGCGCCCTGGCGACCATGTTGGGCCGGTAGCGGAGTTCTTCGATGGCCGCCAGCACCTTCTTGCGGGTCTCGGGGCTGTAGCCCCCTTCGTCATTGACCACGCGCGAGACGGTCCGCGGCGAGACGCCGACCTTGCCGGCCACGTCGTGAAGAGTTGCTTCCCTGTCCATGACCCTCCCGATCGCCATCCGCCGGCTGGCGTTGGCTCTCGGTTCGTGCGCCGCAACTGGCGGTGCGCGCTCCCCGCACGAACCTACTGGCTGAGCTGATTCAGCCCCAGTCTTGCGCCATCGTTGACGTCAACGTTGACGCCAACGTTGACGTATGCTATTTTGGCCAGCGAACGACCAGGGGGGCAGATGGTCGCAGTCGCATTCGTCGGAGCGGGGAGCACAGTGTTCTCCCGCAATCTGATGAGTGATCTCCTCGCGTATGACGACCTGCGCGACGAACTAGACATCCGACTCCACGACATCGATCGCGAGCGACTGCGAACGTCGGAGATCGTCGGGCACCGGTTGGTGGCGGCGCGGGGCGCACGCGCCAAGCTCATGGCCACGACGGATCTGCATGCTGCGGTCGAGGACGCCGACTTCGTCATCACGATGTTCCAGATCGGCGGGTTCGAGCCGGCGACCGTCCACGACTTCGACCTGCCGGAGCGATACGGGCTGACCCAGACGATCGCAGACACCATCGGCATCGGCGGCATCATGCGCGGGCTGCGGACGGTGCCCGCGCTGGTGGAGGTCGCCGAGGCCATGCACGAGTTCGGCGCCGGCGCACGAATGCTGAATTACGCGAACCCGATGGCGATCAACATGTGGGGCCTGTCAGCTCTGGCAGACGTCGAGGCGTACGGGCTCTGCCACAGCGTCCCGATCACAGCGCAGCATTTGGCTGAAGACCTGGGCATCCCGGCCACCGAGATGGACTATCTCGCTGCCGGCATCAACCACATGTGCTTCTTCTTGAAGCTGGAGCATCACGGCGCGGACCTGTATCCGAGGCTTGAGCAGCTCCATCGCGATCCGCAGCATGCGCCAAGACGCGGCGAGTGGGGACTCCACGACGCGGTCCGGTACGAGATGCTGAGACGGCTCGGCTACTTCGTGACCGAGTCGAGCGAGCACTTCGCCGAGTACACGCCCTACTTCCTGAAGGAGGGGCGACCGGACCTCGTCGAGCGGTTCAAGATTCCCGTGCGGGAGTACATACGGCGCTGCGAGGAACAGATCGCCGAATGGGAAGAGCTCCGTCAGCGCCTCGAAGACCCCGAGCATCCGCTGGAGATACCCGCGAGCGACGAGTATGCGCCGCGGATCATCCACAGCCTCGCGACGGGCACGGAACGAGTCGTCTACGTCAATGTTCCGAACGACGGCCTGATTGACAATCTTCCGGCGGGCTGCACTGTGGAAGTGCCGGCCACCGTGGGGGGCCGAGGCGTGATGCCCCACGCAATCGGACCGCTGCCGCCGCAATTGGCGGCACTCATGCGAACCAACATCGGTCCGCAGCAGCTCACCGTGGAAGCGCTGCGGACCGGCTGCCGTGAGCACGTGTACCACGCCGCCATGCTGGATCCCCACACCGCGGCCGAACTCGATCTCGACCAGATCTGGTCGCTGGTCGATGACCTGATCGCGGCGCACGGCACCTACATCCCGGAATCGCTGCGCCAGCCGGGCCGAGCCGCAGGAGAGGTTGCGTGACGTCGACAGCGGCACCCGCGCAGGTGCCGCGCCGACGCTCGCTGTTCGGGTCGGCCAGCCTGCACGGCGGTTGGCGATCCGCGTTCTGGTTCCTGCTGCCCGCGCTGGTGGGATTCGTTGCGTTCTATCTCTACCCCGCGCTGCGAGGCCTGTACATCAGCTTCACCGATTGGAACCTGATCGCCAACAGGGGGAGTTGGGTCGGTACCGACAACTACGACCGGCTGTTCAACGATCGCCAGGTCTGGGAATCGCTGAAGATCACGTTCAAGTACACGGTGATCAACATCGCATCGCAGACCGTCCTGGCGATCGCCATCGCCGTGCTCATGGACCGGCTCACCAAGTCGGTGACCATCCGCGGCATCCTGCTGCTGCCCTGGCTGATCCCCAACGTGATCGTGGCGCTGCTGTGGGTCTGGATGCTCGACGGGAATCTGGGCATCGTCAACGACTTCCTGGGCCTGTTCGGCATGGACCCGGTGAGGTTCTTCACCGACACCGGCAAGGTCATCCCCAGCCTGGCCGGCATCAATACCTGGCGGCACATGGGCTACACGGCCCTGCTGATCTTCGCCGGACTGCAGACGATCCCCCGCAGTCTCTACGAGGCGGCAGCCGTTGACGGCGCCACCGAGCGCCAGATGTTCCGGGACATCACCATCCCGCTGCTGCGCCCGATCCTGGCGCTGGTGCTGGTGATCACGATCGTCGGCTCGTTGCAGGTGTTCGACACCGTCTTCGTCGCCACCGGCGGGTTCGGCGGCCAGCCGGGCGGACCGGCCAACGCCAGCCGGGTGATCTACCTGTACATCTACCAGAACGCGTTCGACTTCAACCAGCTCGGCTACGCGGCCACGATCTCGGTGCTGCTGGTCGCGATCCTGCTGACGGTCACCTTCCTGCAGCTCAAGCTCCTGCGGGCCGGCGAGAGCGACCTGGCATGAGCGCCACCGCGCTCGACGACGGGCTCGCGCCGCCGTCAGCCGCGGCCCCGCCGCCTTCGGCCCGGCTGCGCAAGCGGGGGATCGGGCGCGCCGCAGCGTGGGCCTTCATGATCGCGATCCTCGTCATCAGCGTCTTCCCGTTCTGGTGGGCGCTGCGCACCGGCTTGTCGACCAACGGCCAGCTCTTCGCCGGCGAGCAGAGCCTGCTTCCTGTCGGCTACACCGACAACAACTTCGAGCGGGTGCTGGGCACCGCCAGCGAGGAGGAGATCCTCGAGAGCCTGGGGCGCCAGAACACCGGTTCCTTCGACTTCCTGCAGTCGCTGAAGGTCAGCGTCATCGTGTCCACCGCGGTGACGATTGGGCAAGTGGCGTTCTCGGCGATGGCCGCGTATGCGTTCGCTCGACTCAGGTTCCGGGGCCGCGACAAGCTGTTCTTCCTGTTTCTCAGCGGGTTGATGATCCCGCCCATCTTCACGCTCATTCCCAACCTGGTCCTGGTCAAGAACTTGGGCTGGCTGAACAGCTACCCGGGGATCATCGCTCCGTTCTTCTTCATGACGCCGTTCGCGGTGTTCTTCTTGCGCCAGTTCTTCCTCGGCATCAGCCGCGAAGTGGAGGAAGCGGCGCTGCTCGACGGCGCAGGTCACTTCCGGACGTTCTTCGGGATCATCGTGCCGATGAGCGCTGCCCCGCTCGCGACGCTGTCGATTCTCACCTACATCACTGCATGGAACGAGTTCCTCTGGCCGCTGGTGGTGGCCCGAGATCCGGCGCGACAGCCGCTGACGGTCGCGCTGGGACAGTTCACGGCCCAGCAGCCGGGGACCTCCCCGGACTGGTCGGGCCTGATGGCGGGCACCTTGCTCGCAGCCCTGCCGATCATCGTGATCTTCCTGGCCTTCGGCCGGAAGGTCGTCGACTCGATCGGCTTCTCGGGGATCAAGTGATCCCCACCGACAACCGGGGGCCTGCTGTGGGTCGCCGCTCACTCCTGGGAGGGAGAACCTGATGAACAAAGCACTCTGGAGGCTGCTCGCAGTCCTCTTCGCTTTCTCGATCGTTGCCGCCGCGTGCGGCAGCGACGATGGCGACGATGCCGACGACGCCCCTGCGGCGACGCAGGCATCGTCGTCCGACGACGGCGACGACATGTCCGATGACATGGCGGAGGCGGTCAGCATTGAGTACTGGCTGTGGGACGGCAATCAACAGCCGTACTACGAGCAGTGCGCTGCTGATTTCGAGGCTGCCAATTCCGGTATCGACATCGAGATCACCCAATTCGGCTGGGGCGACTACTGGACCAACGTGACGGCGGGCTTTGCCTCCGGCT
Organism: Candidatus Poriferisodalis sp.; assembly: GCF_965219595.1. Classification (NCBI taxonomy): domain Bacteria; kingdom Bacillati; phylum Actinomycetota; class Acidimicrobiia; order Acidimicrobiales; family Candidatus Poriferisodalaceae; genus Candidatus Poriferisodalis; species Candidatus Poriferisodalis sp. The sequence continues at coordinate 263,206 of NZ_OZ244781.1, read as the reverse complement.
CGGGACCTGACGTCTTCACTGATCACCTCGCTCGCTATCCCGAGTTCGTGGCCAGCGATGTGCTGGTCCCGCTCAACGACTTTGTCGAGCGCGACAACGTCGACACGAGCATCTACTTCCCGGGTCTCGCAGAGCTGTGGGTAGACAACCACGGCAACCGCTACGGCCTGCCCAAGGACTTCGACACGATCGCTCTGGTGATGAACTCTGCTCACATCGCCGACGCTGGCGTGACGGCCGACGATTTCGCTGCCGCGGAGTGGAACCCCGATGACGGTGGCTCATTCGGCGAGCTCATCCGCAAGCTGAGCGTCGATGCCAACGGCAACAGCGGCGATTCGCCCGACTTCGATCCCTCCAACGTGGAGGTGTATGGCCTCGGCCTTGAAGGCAACTTCGGTGCCTTCGGTCAGACGACCTTCTCGGCGTTCGCCGGCTCCACCGGGTTCGAGTTCCTCGACGTGAATCCGTTCGGCGACTCCGCCAACTATGACGATCCGCGGCTCGCAGCCACCATCGATTGGTTTGCTCGCATGATCGAAGCCGGCTACGTCGTGCCGATCGAAGACGTGGAGTCGCTCGGCGGCACAACGGTGTTCCAGAACGGTTCGGCAGCAGTGATGGCAGACGGTTCGTGGAAGATCGGAACGTACACCGGTGCGGATACGCCGTTCGATGTCGAATTCGCTCCGCTGCCCGCCGGCCCGAGCGGCTCGCGTGCCTCGATGTTCAACGGTCTCGCTGACTCGATCAACAAGAACTCTGAGCATCCCGAAGAGGCGTGGCTGTGGGTCAAGCACCTGGCGTCGCCCGCGTGCCAGAACATCATCGGCGAGGGAGCAGTCGTGTTCCCGGCCATTCCGTCAGCCGCCGAGATCGCGATCGCTGCGCATGAGGGCAACGGTGTCGACGTGACAGCGTTCACCGTTCACGTCGACGACGGCACCACGTTCCTCTTCCCGATCACGGACAGCGCGAGCCAGGTTGAGGCCATCGTCGGGCCGGCCATGCAGGAGATCCTGCGCGGACAGGCCGACGCTGCTGAGCGCCTCGCCCAGGTGGCGGGCGAGGTCAACGCGGTCCTCGGCTCCTAGCCGGGATCGCCCTCCCGGGTGTACTGGACCGGAGGCACTGACGATGTCGAGGGAACGCCTCTCCGCACCTTCGACCCGCCGGCTGTCTCCGGTCCGGGCACTCGTGGCCGCTGTCCGCCACGGGCGGGCCCGTCGCATCGCAGGCATCCTGATCGCACTGGCCGCCTTGGCGCTCAGTGCCTGCGGTACATCCGCGACTCCCCCGGGAACCGTCGAGGTGAGCGTGGAGATCACGCCACATGCCGACCGCGGTGCCTGCGACGGGCGGTTTGCGGCGATTGATCTCGAGCATCACACCCGCGGCCCCGGCGCGAGCCGATCCATGTTCGACGGCATGGGTGCGGGGCTCGCGGTCGGGGATGTGGACCAGGACGGCGACGATGATGTCGTCTTGGCGAACCTCAGCGGGGACACGTCGCTGCTGTGGAACGACGGCGGCCTGCAATTCCGCCGGGAAGCGCTCATCGAGGGTCGTTTCCGCCAGGTCATCGTCGTTGACAGCGACGGCGACGGCAGCAACGACATCGTGCTCACCACCGGCGTCGGCCGCCCGCTGCTCATGCGCAACACCGGGAGCGGCTCGACGGCTGGCGAGCGTTTCGAACGAGACGAGATCGACGGGCTCGACGCCTACACCTACTCCATGGCCTGGGGAGACCTGGGCGGCGACGGCGACCTCGATGCCGTGACGGGTGCCTATAACGCCGAGCTCACCGCCGAGCGGCGTCTCAACCTCGGGAACAAGGGAGGCGTGGGCCTCTTCGAGCATGACGGCGGCACGTTCGCGCACACGCAGCTAGCGCCCGAGTCGCAAGCACTCGCCGCCCGCATCGGCGACATCGACGGCGACGGCCGCGACGACATCTACGTCGGCAACGATCTCGCCACACCCGACTACGTGTGGTTCGCCGGCTCCGATGGCTCCTGGATCGAGGCGGCACCGTTTGCCCAGACCGCGTTCAGCACGATGGGCATCGACTCCGGCGACATTGACAACGACGGTGACCTGGACCTGTTCGCGACCGACATGAAGCCCATGGATGACCGTCCCGAGACCGTCGATGCCTACGCGAACGTGCAGGCGGACATCGACGCGTCGCCCACCGACGACATCCAGCGACCCGAAAACGTGCTGCTGGTGTCAACCGGCGACGGTTTCGCCAGCGGAGCACCGTCGTTCGGCGTGGAGGCCACGGGATGGAGCTGGTCTGGGCTGTTCGGCGATCTCGACAATGACGGGTTCGTGGATTTGTACGTCGTCAACGGCATGGTCGCAGACAACCTGTTCGAGCATCTGCCCGATGCCAGCCTGGTCGAGACGAATCAGGTGTTCCGCAACGTCGAAGGCGAGCGCTTCGCGCCCACCGCCGGCTGGGATCTGGACGACACGACCGGCGGGCGGGGGATGGCCATGGCCGACCTCGACTTCGACGGCGACCTGGACATCGTCGTGAACAATCTCAATGCGCCATCACGGCTGTACGAGAACCGGCTGTGCGGGGGCGATGCCGTGACTGTCGCGCTGCGCTGGCCCGACACCGGCAACCCGCACGCCATCGGCGCGCGGGTACGGCTGCGCCAATCGCGGGGCGGCGCGCTGGTACGCACCATCGAGGCGGCACGCGGCTATCTCTCGGGCGCATCGGCGACGGTGCACTTCGGCGTGGGGGAGGCATCCGGGCCTGTCGAGGTCGAGGTGACGTGGCCTGACGGTCGCGTCGCGACGGTCGACGACCTCGACGTGAACCGGCACGTCACGATCACCCGGACGGGTGAGGCGGCGCGGCCATGAGTCCCGAGTACCTCGTCCAGCCAGGTACGCGAGGTGGGCGCCGCCGAGACGCGGCCGTGCACCTGACACCGCTGGCACCGGCGGCGATGGCGGTGGCGTTGATCGGTCGGCCTGCGGTGTGGGCGGCCCCGGCATTGGTGCTCGGACCGCTGTTGCTTGGTGGGCTGCTGGCTCGAGGACGGGACGTCGGTCGGAGCCATCGACGGCGAGCGGTCGACTTCAATGCTTCGGTTGCGCTGGTGGCCTTGGCCTTGTGGGGACTGCTGGAAGTGGGAGCTCGTTTTGAGCCGGCTGGCGTTCTGGTGCCTGTCGGCGCGCTGTTGCTCGCATTGCTGTGGCTGAACTGGCTGCTGATGATCGCGATCGCCGCGAGTCGGGCTAGGTACGGGGAGTTGTTCTCCCCGCCGTGGGTCATCCCTTTCGCACGCTGGTGCGAGCGAGGCGGCCCACAGGAAACGACAGAGGAGGATTCCGATGGCGACAGTTGAGCTCGAAGAGCTGACCAAGGTGTACCCCGGAGGCGTTACGGCAGTGAACGCCATGAGCTTGAGCATCTCCGACGGCGAATTCGTTGTATTCGTCGGTCCGTCGGGATGCGGCAAGTCGACGGCGTTGCGCATGGTTGCTGGACTCGAAGAGATCTCCAGCGGCACGCTGCGCATCGGGGACGCCGAAATGACCAAGGTGCATCCCCGAGACAGGGACATAGCCATGGTCTTCCAGAACTATGCGCTGTACCCGCATCTCACGGTGCGCAAGAACATCGCCTACCCCCTCAAGCTCGCCAAGGTCGGCAAGTCGGAGATGGACCGGCGTGTGGAGCGAACCGCCGAGGTGTTGCATCTCACCGAGTTTCTTGACCGCAAGCCGGCCGCTTTGTCCGGCGGGCAGCGCCAAAGAGTTGCCATGGGCCGAGCGATCGTGCGTGAGCCGGCGGTCTTCCTGATGGACGAGCCGCTGTCGAATTTGGATGCCAAGCTCCGCGTCTACATGCGCAGCGAGATCTCGCGCATCCAGCAAGATCTTGGTGTCACAACCATTTACGTCACGCACGATCAGGTCGAGGCGATGACCATGGGCGATCGGGTAGCCGTGCTGAACGGCGGGGTGCTGCAGCAGGTCGACAAGCCCTCGGTGCTCTATCGCAGGCCGGCGAACATGTTCGTCGCCGGATTCGTCGGTTCGCCGGCGATGAACCTCTTCGAGTCGACGATCACTGTCGGCGACGCCGGCATCGACGTGGAGATGGGTGACCAACACGTCGAGTTGCCCTTGTCGTTCCTCGATGAGTGTCCAGCGTTGCGCTCCCATCAAGGTGAACGGCTGGTCTGCGGCATCCGCCCGGACGACGTCTATGACGCTGCCCTCGCGCCGGACCTAGGCCAGCGGATCGCCGCGAATGTGCAGTTGCTCGAGGAGCTTGGCTCAGAAATCGTGGCCCACCTCGACATCGGTGTGCAGCGAGTGGAAATCGGTGGACCGGCAGCCGACACAGATGACTCCGAAGGTCTCGGCAGCGCGTTCTTGGGACGGTTCGCTCAACAGAGTGATGCGCATGTGGGGCAGCGGATGGAGGTTGCCGTCGACGTGTCGGCGCTGCACTTCTTCGACAAGGCCACCGGCGAGGTCATTCGCGCCTGAACCGTTTGCCGCGGAAACCGCCTTCGAGTTCGGCTGCGGTGTCGCGGCGTTGCGGCCGCTAGGCGCAGCTGGGCGCACCACTAGCGTGCGAAACGCATGCCGGTGCTGCTGGGCGCTGCGGCGTCGGTCTTGATCGGCGTATCCGACTACTTCGGTCGTTACTGCAGCCGACGCGCGCGGGCCATGACCGCGGTCGGCACCGCGTTCATGGGCGGGCTGGTCGTGACGGTGGTGCTGCTGTTGCTGGTGCCGGGCTCACCCGGCGGCGCGGCCCTCGCGCTCGGGGCTGCTTCGGGAGTTCTGATGGCGCTAGCGCTCTCGGCGATGTGGCACAGCATGGCCGTGTCCTCGGCCGCGATCGCCTCGCCGGTGGTCGCTGCCTCCACCGCGCTGGGGCCGCTGGCATACGGGCTCGCGGCCGGTGAGCGGCCCTCGCGGGTGGTGGCCGCGGGCATCGCCGTGACTATCGCAGGGCTGCTAGCGGCGGTCATCGTGCCGGACTTGCGCGGAGACATCGGGCGCGGCATCGCGTTCGCACTGCTGGCGGGGGTCTCGTTCGCTACAGCCACCGTGCTGTTGGGCGAGACCAGTCTCGACAGCGGCATGTGGCCGGCGGTCACGCAGCGGATGGCGGCGCTGGCATGCATGCTGGCGGTGACCAGGATCCGGCGGATACCGCAGATACTGCCTCCCTCGCTCCGCCTCGCCGGATTCGCGGGCGGCGTTGCAGGCGGGGCAGGCATGGGTGCATTCATTGCTGGACTGCAACGAGGTCCGCTCAGCGAAGTCGCCGTCGCAGCGTCGCTGTATCCGGTGGTGACGATCGCCCTGGCGGTGCTCTTCGATGACGACACGCTGCGCTGGTGGCAGGGCATCGGCATCGCTGCGGCACTGGCTGGCACGTCGATGATCGCTGTGGGCTGAGCGCAACGGTTGGTTGAGTCCTGAACTTGCCCGCATTTCAGAATTGAACAGCTTTCATGGCTTTCGCCGGTTTCGTGAGAGATACTGTGCAATCGGGGAGCAGGCAGACGGCCAGGAGGACTCGGGAAGCGGCGATGGCGTACTTCGATCTGGGCTCGTACCGGTGGCCGGTCACGACATCCGACGCTGAGGCCCAGCTCTGGTTCGACCGCGGCATGGCGTGGTGCTATGGCTTCCATCACGAAGAGGCGATCGCCTGCTTCGAACGAGCGCTGCTGCACGACGTCAACTTCGCCATGGCGCACTGGGGCATCGCGTACGCCATCGGGCCGAACTACAACAAGCCGTGGGAAGAGTTCGACGAGGACGATCTGCGCACCTCGCTGGACCGGGCCCGGACCGAGGTTGCGGCAGCCGCGTCTGCCTCAGCAGGCACCGGCGATCTCGAACGAGCGCTGATTGGGGCGCTGGCGTACCGCTACCCGTCGCACCCCGAGGTGCCCGACGAAGGCGACTTCGGGCGGTGGAACGACGCCTACGCGGACGCGATGCGCGAGGTCTACCAGTCCTACCGCGACGACCTGGATGTCTGCTCCCTGTTCGCCGAGGCGATCATGAACCGCACCCCTTGGGAACTGTGGGACTTGGTCACTGGCCATCCTGCGGAGGGCGCGGGCACGCTCGAAGCAGTCGATGTGCTGGAGACTGCCTTCGAGACGCTTGATGCCGAGGGCGCCAACAGCCACCTCGGCTTGCTGCACATGTACATCCATCTCATGGAGATGTCGCCGCATCCGGAGCGGGCCCTGGCCGCCGGCGACCGGCTCGTCGATCTGGCGCCCGACGCAGGGCACCTAGTCCATATGCCGACCCATATCGACGTGCTGTGCGGCCACTACCACAACGTCGTCACCCGCAACTCGGCCGCGATCGTGGCTGATCGGAAGTACCTGGACCTCAAGGGTCCGATGAACTTCTATTCCGCCTACCGCTGCCACGACTATCACTTCAAGGTGTACGGGGCGATGCTGGCCGGTCAGTACGCCCCAGCGCTCGAGGCGGCCGAAGAGATGAACCGCACGCTGCCGGAGGAACTGCTGCGAACTGGCTCGCCGCCCATGGCCGACTGGCTGGAGGGGTTCGTGGCGATCAAGCAGCACGTGTTCGTGCGCTTCGGCAAGTGGCACGAGATCCTCGACCAGCACCTCCCCTTCGACCAACAGTTCTATTGCGTCACCACCGCGATGATGTGCTACGCACGCACGGTTGCCTACGCCTCGCTGAGCCGGGTTGATGATGCTCTGGCTGAACGCGAGGCATTCCTGGCCGCCAAGGCCCAGGTGCTGCCCAGCCGCACGCTGTTCAACAACACCGGCCTCGACATCCTGGCCGTGGCCGAGGCCATGCTGAACGGCGAGGTGGAGTACCGGTGCGGCAACTTCGACGTCGCCTTCGATCATCTGCGCCACGCGGTGGAGCTCGACGACAACCTGCCCTACGACGAGCCCTGGGGCTGGATGCAGCCGACACGCCATGCGCTGGCCGCGTTGCTGTCGGAACAAGGCCAGTTTGACGAGGCCGAGGCGCTGTACCGGTCCGACTTGGGCTTGGACGACCAGCTGCGCCGGCCCTGCCAGCACCCCGACAACGTCTGGAGCCTGCACGGCCTGCACGAGTGCCTCGTGCGCCGGGGGGAAACGGTGGAGGAACCCCTGATCCGTCAGCGCCTCGATCTCGCCATCGCACGGGCAGATGTGCCCATCACTGCGTCCTGCTTCTGCCGGTTGGAATCCACTGCGTCCGGATGAACGCCAAGCCGTAGCCTTGACCGCTGTGTTCACAGCGCCCGGCACCACTGCTGATGTCTCGGCGGCGCTGACCGAGCACGGCTACCTGCCCGACGAGGGGCTGTCGACGGTGGTGTACCTCTCGGTCACGATGGGTCGGCCGTTGTTCCTCGAGGGCGATGCGGGCGTGGGCAAGACCGAGCTGGCCAAGGTGCTGGCGGCCTGGATCGGCGGGGAGTTCATCCGCCTGCAGTGCTACGAGGGCATCGACGCCGCTCAGGCGCTCTACGAATGGGACTACACCCGCCAGCTCCTCCACCTGCGCACCGCAGAGGCTGCGGGACGCGCTGCAGCCGACGCCGAGGCCATCGAGGACGAGCTGTATTCGGAACGCTTCCTGATCCGTCGGCCGCTGCTGCGGGCCATCGACCACGACGACGCCACGCCCGCAGTGCTGCTGATCGACGAAGTGGATCGGGCCGACGACGAGTTCGAGGCGTTCCTGCTCGAGGTGCTGTCCGACTTCACGGTCACCGTGCCCGAGCTGGGCACGATCACCGCGGCCCGGCCGCCGCTCGTGGTGGTCACCTCCAATCGGACCCGCGACGTGCACGACGCGCTCAAGCGCCGCTGCCTGTACCACTGGGTCTCGCACCCGTCGGTCGACCGTGAGGTCGAGATCGTCAAGCTCAAGCTGCCCGATGTCGACGGCGCGCTCGCACGGCAAGTGGCCTCTGCCGTGTCGGTGATGCGCGAGATGCGGCTGTATAAGCCCCCCGGCGTGGCCGAGACCATCGACTGGGCCACGGCGCTGGGGCGTCTCGGCGCGGCCGAGCTCGACGCCCCGATGCTTGAAGCCACGCTGGGAACGGTGCTGAAGTATCGCGAGGACCAGCAACGTGTTACGTCGGTCGGGATGGAGATGATCATGGCCGCCGTTGCCGAGGCCTAGGGCCGGGCCAGCCGTGGGCGCCAGCGGCCTGGATCTCGATGCTCCGATGCCGGCGCCCGACGGGCACGTCAATGAACCTGAGCGCTTGGCTTCGGCCTTCTCGTCGATCCTGCGTGGCGCGGGGCTGGTTGTCACCATCCGCCGTGTCATGGCATTCACCGATGCGCTGCGGCTGCTGGGGGTTGGGGGCCGTGAGGACGTGTACTGGGCAGGCCGTGCGACGCTGGTGGGCAGTCCGGCCGACATCAGTGTCTACGACCGTGCCTTCGCGGTTTTCTGGGAGGGCCGTGCGCCCAGCGGGATCGTCGTGGAGCTGCCGCCGATCTCGGTGACCCTGGCCACCGATACTGACGACGACAGCGATTCGGCGCCTCCGGGTGACGGCGATGAGCCCGATGCTGGCCCCACGCTGCGCGTCCGCTACAGCGATGTCGAGACGTTGCGCCACAAGGATTTCGCCGATTGCAGCGATGGCGAGCTGACTGAGCTGCATTCGCTGATGGGCGAGCTGCGGTTCCAGGCAGTTACCCGCCGCTCGCGGCGCGCTGTGCGGGCCAAGCGCATCTCCCGGCGACCCGATCTGCGTCGCACCATTCGCCGTGCGTTGCGCACGGGCGGTGAGGCCATCCGCCGCGAGTTCCTGATCGGCGACCGCAAGCCGCGCCGCCTGGTCCTGCTGCTCGACGTCTCGGGATCCATGGAGCCCTACGCGCGGGCGCTGGTGCGGTTCGCTCACGCTGCGGTGATCGGCCGCACCCGGGTGGAGGCGTTCACGATCGGCACCCGGCTCACCCGGGTCACCCGCGAGCTGTCCTCCCGCGATCCTGACGCCGGCTTGGCCGCCGCTGCCGACTCGGTGCAGGACTGGTCGGGCGGCACCCGGCTGGGCGCGACGCTGCACGAGTTCAACGATCGCTGGGGAGTTCGGGGCCATGCGCGCGGGGCCATCGTGGTGATCTGCTCGGACGGCTGGGACCGCGGTGCACCTGACGAGCTGGCCGAGCAGATGGCCCGCCTGCACCTGGTGACCCACCGGCTGGTCTGGGTCAACCCGCTGAAGCACACCCCTGGCTACGCGCCGCTGGCTCGTGGTATGGCTGCGGCGTTGCCGCACGTCGACGAGTTCATCGAAGGCCATTCCTTCGATTCGCTCGAACATCTAGCTGCTGCCATCGCGGCCTGAGACCGGCCGAACCGCACGATCACCCGACGCACGACCCTCCGATGCCGCAACAATGTCAATTGGGAGACTGGGGACATGGACGAGATCTTGGATGACATCGACCGGTGGCGGGCTGCAGGCCAGCGAGTGGCTGTGGCGCGGGTGGTGGATATCGAAGGCTCGGGGCCACGCGACCCAGGTGCTGCGATGGCCGTGAACCAAGAGGGCGAAGTCGCCGGCTCGGTCTCGGGCGGCTGCGTCGAGGGCGCTGTGGTCGGCGAGGCACTCGAACTGCTGGGCGGACGGCGGGGTCCAGGGATCACCACCTTCGGCTACAGCGACGACGAGGCATTCGCCGTCGGGCTGACCTGCGGCGGCACGATCCACCTGTTCGTGGAGGAACTCGACTGGTGAGCGAGGCCGCGGGCATCTACGAGGCATTCCGGGACGCCATCCGCGCCGAGGAGCCCGTCGCGCTCGCCACGATCATCGACGGCCCAGACGCCGGCGCTGTGTCTGATGTGCGCCCGCGAGCGGGCGCCAAACTGCTCGTGCAGCCTGGCGAGGCAGCCCTCGGCACCCTCGGCGACCCCGATCTCGACCGGGTGGTGGAGCGCGACGCCTTGGGAATGCTGGATGCGGGCATCAGCGAGGTGCGCCACTACGGCCAGCACGGCGAAGCTCGCCAGATGGACCTCAGCGTCTTCGTCGAGTGCCACGCCCGGCGCCCGCACATGGTCATCTTCGGCGCCGTCGACTTCACCCGGGCGCTCGCCTCCCAAGCCAAGCTGCTCGGCTACCGCGTCACGGTGTGCGACGCAAGAGAGGTCTTCGCGACGAAGCGCCGCTTCCCGATGGCCGACGAGGTCGTCGTCGACTGGCCCAATCGCCTGCTCGACCGCATTGGCGACGAGCTGGGCCCCCGCGATGCGGTGTGCGTGCTCACCCACGACCACAAATTCGACGTGCCCGCCATCGTCGGCGCCCTGCCCACTCGGGTCGGCTACCTCGGGGCGATGGGTTCCCGCACAACCCACGAGAAGCGAACCGAGCGCCTCCGCGAGGCCGGCGTCACCGACGACGATCTCGAACGGGTCATGGCCCCGATCGGCCTCGACATCGGCGGCCGCACGCCCGAGGAAACGGCCGTGTCGATCGTGGCCGAGATCATCGCCTCGCACACCGGCCGCCAAGCCCCCCGTCTCAAAGATGGCGAGGGTCGCATCCACTAGCCGCGCCGGTCCCCGCCTGGCCCGGGCTCGGAATCAGGCGGCAATGGCCCGGTAGCGTCGGCGCGATGGACTTCACCCAAAACGAGGACCACGAGGCGATCCGCGAGGGCGTGCGGCGCGTCTGCGCAGACTTCCCCGACGAGTACTGGCGCGAGCGCGACGAGAAGCACGAGTTCCCCTGGGACTTCTACAACGCGATGGCCGATGGCGGCTGGGTCGGCATCGCCATTCCGGAGGAGTACGGCGGCGGCGGCCAAGGCATCACCGAGGCATCGATCGTGCTGGAGGAGGTGGCTGCCAGTGGGGCCGCCATGAACGGCTGCTCAGCACTGCACCTGTCTATCTTCGGCATGGAACCGGTGCGCAAATATGGCTCGGAAGCACTGGCCAAGGAGATCCTGCCCGGCGTTGCCGACGGCTCCCTCCACGCCGCGTTCGGCGTCACCGAGCCCGACGCCGGCACCGACACCACGTCGATCCGCACCCGGGCCGAGCGTGACGGCGACGAGTACGTGATCACTGGCGCCAAGGTGTGGACTACCAAGGCGCCGTACTGCGACGTGTGCCTGCTGCTAGTGCGCACCACGCCCAAGGAGCTGTGTGACGGCCCCACTCAGGGCATGACCCTGCTGCTGGTCGACTTGCAGGACCCCGCCGTCGACATCACCCCGATCCCCAAGGTGGGCCGCAACGCCGTGGTCTCGTGCGAGGTGCGCTACGACGGGCTGCGGGTGCCGGTAGACCGCCGGGTCGGCGAGGAGGGTGAGGGATTCCGCTACATCCTCGACGGCCTGAATCCCGAGCGGATCCTGATCTCGGCTGAGGCGCTGGGGATCGGCCGGGTCGCCTTGCGTCGCGCCGCCGAGTATGCGAAGAGCCGGGTGATCTTCGGCCGCCCTATCGGCCAGAACCAGGGCATCGCCTTCCCGCTGGCCGACAGCCATGCCCGCCTGCACGCGGCCGAATTGGTGGTGCGCGACGCATCGTGGCGCTACGACAACGGTCTGTCCTGCGGCGAGCAAGCCAATCTGGCCAAGTACCTGGCGTCGGAGGCGGCGTTTGAGTGCGCCGACCGGGCCATGCAGACCCATGGCGGCTTCGGCTACGCCAAGGAATACGACGTGGAGCGTTACTGGCGCGAGGCGCGGCTGATGAAGATTGCGCCGGTCAGCCAGGAGATGGTCATGAACTTCGTGTCGTCGAAGGTGCTCGGCCTGCCTCGCTCGTACTAGCCGAGCTCAGCCTCGTAGGTCATCTGCCAGTGTCCACGGCGGGAGTGCTGCTGGCAGCGGGGGCGGGGACCCGGTACGCAGGCCCGCAGCACAAGCTGCTGGCAGACCTCGACGGCCAGAGCGTGATGAGTCGTGCCTTGGGGTCGCTGCTCGGGGCGTCGCTGGAGGCCGTCGTGGTGGTCACGGGAGCGGTGGATGTCTTCGGAGTGCTTGCAGCGACCGGCGGCGACATATCCGTGATCGACAACGATCGCTGGGAATCGGGGATTGCGTCATCGGTTCGCTGCGCTGCGTCGTGGGCGGCCCGGCGGGGCCACGGCGCCATCGTGGTGGGACTGGCTGATCAGCCCTTCGTGACGTCGGCGGCGTGGCGGTCCGTGGCCGCCAGCGTGGCCCCGATCGCCGTCGGCACCTACGACGGCCGGCGGGGCAACCCGGTCCGGCTGGCACGCGAGGTCTGGCCGTTGTTGCCGTACGGCGGAGACGAAGGCGCCCGGACGGTGATGCGGCGATTTCCGGAAATCGTGGTGCCGGTAGCCTGCGAAGGGTCACCCGACGACATCGACACCGTGGAGGATCTGCGCCGATGGAGCTGAAGAGTGAATTCCGTGTCGGCATACCTGTCGAGCAGGCGTGGAGCACGCTGACCGATGTCGAGTTCATCGCGCCGTGCATGCCAGGCGCGCAGCTCACCGAGGTTGACGGCGATGAATTCAAGGGCGGTGTGAAGATCAAGGTGGGTCCGATCACGGCGCAATACAAGGGCGCCGCGAAGTTCGTCGAGCTCGACGAGGCCAATCGCCGGATCGTGCTGGAAGCCTCAGGACGGGACTCTCGCGGCGCGGGCAACGCAGCCGCAGAGGTGACCGCCGAGATGACGCCCGACGGCGATGGCACGGTCGTGTCGATCGCCACCGACCTGAAAGTCACCGGCAAGGTGGCGCAATTCGGCCGCGGCGTGATGGCCGACGTCACCGAGAAGCTCATAGGTCAGTTTGTGGATTCGCTCGAACAGAAGCTGTCCGAGATCGGCGACCAAAGTGATGCCGACGCCGCAGCGGACGATGCTCCGGCGGATGACGCTGAGGCGTCAGACGAGACCGGCGAGGCGTCAGATTCGTCTGGTCCGCGCCAGATCGAGATGGCCGAGCCGGAACCGGTCGACCTGCTCGAGACAGCGGGCCGGCCCATGCTCAAGCGCATCTTGGCGCCGCTCGCGGTGGTGGTGTTCTTCCTGTTCAATCGCCGCCGCAGGCGCAAGCGTCGCCAAGGCTGAGGGCTTGCCTACCGGCTCAGCCTCGTAGGGCGTTGCTCGTTCGTTGCGCCCCGGGCGCACCCCTGACGCCCGCTCAAATCGACGTGGTGGCTGCCTCGCTCGGCCGCCCGCCCCAGTGCGCCTTCGATGTGGCCGTGGCCCACGCCGACGGGCGGCCGGTGGTGATTGCCAATGCTCCACTGCTCGATGACGGGCGCCCGATGCCCACCCGCTATTGGTTGGTCGATGTCGACCTGCGGCGGCGGGTGTCCCAGCTCGAGGGCGACGGCGGGGTCCGGGCGGCTGAAGCGGCTGTCGATCCCGAGGCGCTGGCCGCGGCGCATGATCGCTACGCCTCCGAACGAGATGCGCTGGTGCCCCCCGATCACCGCGGACCGCGCCCGACGGACGGCGTCGGGGGGACGGCGCGAGGCGTGAAGTGCCTGCACGCGCATCTGGCGTACCGGCTGGCGGGCGGCGATGACCCCGTCGGCGAATGGGTAATGGCACGGCTCGGCGACATCGGCGTGTCATCGGCCATCGAAGGCGCTGCGACCGAATCTGCGCCCGCTGCATCGGCATCCGTGGCGGCCTCTGATGCGTAGTGAACCAGGGGCGGATCCGGTTGCGGTCGTGGACTGCGGCACGAACACCACGCGCCTGCTCATCGACGACGGCACGGGGCTCGGACAGCGGCTGCTGCGCATCACCGGGCTCGGTAGGGGCGTCGACGCCGGAGGTCGACTGCGAGACGATGCCATCGGCCGTGTCGTCGACGTGCTGGGGGAATACCGCCAGATCATCGAAGACCGCCAGGCGACCGCGGTGCGGGCCGTCGCGACCAGTGCTGCGCGAGATGCCGCAAACGGAGCGGAATTCCTGCAGAGGGCGAGCGATGCGCTCGGCACCGACGTCGAGCTGCTGGATGGCGACACCGAGGCCGCGTATGGATTTGCAGGCGCCACCACCGGCTTGGCCGAAGTTGCCGGCCGCGGCACACCGTCCGATCCCGGCGCGCCCACAACCCCGGCTCCGGCGGCCGGGCCCGCGGCGCTGGTGCTCGACATCGGCGGGGGATCGACGGAGTTCGCCTACGGCACGCCATCGGCTGGCGGCCGACCGGATGCGGCAGTCTCCGTCGACATGGGTTCGGTGCGGTGGACGGAGAGGTTCCTGGCATCGGATCCTCCCCGGCCCGAGGAATTGAGCTCAGCTATCTCGGTCGCGCGCCTGCACCTCGACGACATCGACCGTGATCATCCCGTCATCGGGCGGGGTGCCGCGGCGGCACGGCTCGTGGGTGTCGCCGGGACGGTCACGACTGTGGCCGCGGTCGAGATCGGCCTCGATCCCTACGAGCCCGAGGTCATTGACGGGTTCGTGCTTACCAGGGCCGCAGCCGAGGATGTCTTCCGCACGTTGGCTACCGAGCGGCTGGCCGACCGCATCCACAATCCGGGCTTGCACGTCGATCGGGCGCCAGTGATCGTGGGCGGCTGCTGCATCCTGGTTGCGGTCATGCGCCATTGGAACATCGACGAGTGCATCGTGCGCGAGCGCGATCTCCTCGACGGCATAGCGGCCGAGCTGCGTGAGGCGCAGGCAAGCCCAGCGGCCGAGCTGCGTGAGGCGCAGGCAAGCCCAGCGGCCGAGCTACGCGAAGGCACCGATGCCGCTCGGTGAGCGCCGACGACGCGCCAGTACTGTGCGCAGCGTGAGTCGACTGCGCACCGAGCGGCTCGAGCTTCGCCCGCTCGTGTCGTCAGACTTCGCCCAGTGGAACGAAGTCCGGGAACGGTGCCGCGACTGGCTGGCAAAGTGGGAGCCTCGCCCGCCCGCGAGCGCGCCCGATCCGTCGCGCGATCCGCAGGCGTTCGCCAATCGCTGCCGCGTCCGTGAACGCGAGCGCTCATTGGGCACGGCGTTCGACTTCGGCCTGTGGCACGAAGGCTGGTTCTGCGGCGAGATCAATGTCTCACATGTGGCACGTGGGGCATTCCAGAGCGCCCATGTGGGCTACTGGATCGACGAGCGGCTGGCCGGCAAGGGACTGGTCGCCGAAGGGCTGCTGGCGGTGTTCGGGTTCGCCTTCGATCAGGTTGGCTTGCACCGGGTGCAGGTGTCGATCATGCCGCGCAACGCTGCCAGCCTGCGGGTAGTGGAGAAGCTGGGATTGCGCTCGGAGGGAATCGCACAGGGATACATCCAGATCGCCGGCGTCTGGGAAGACCACCAGCGCTTCGGCCTGACGCTCGAGGAATGGCAGGCTCGCCGCGACGAGATGGCGGCGCGACTGCGAGCTGCGCGGCTGGGTCGCGCTTCGATGCCAACGGACGGGTAGGCGGATGCCGCGATAGAGCCTGCCGGCAGCGGACCGAGCAGCCCGGCTCAGTCGTCGGGGTCTGACAGCCAGGCCTGACCCGGTTCGCAATCGGCCGAGATCGGGCACCAACGGCAGGGCGGTCCGGGCACTCGCCGCGGTTCACGTCTGTCCGTTCGCAAGGTGATGAGTCGGCCGATGCCGTCGACGGTGCGACGCAGTGCACTGTCGAGCACCTCGGCAGTCACTGCCTCGTGCTCGATGCGGCCCTCGGCGACGTAGAACGAGCCGATGCCCAGCGGCGGAACACCCACCGAAAGCGTCTCGACGAGGGCGTAGAACCGCAGGTCCTCCGGGTCGGTCGGTGTGCGTGATCCGGTCTTGAGGTCGATGATGACCTTGCCGGCGCGCTGGAGACGGTCGGGTCCGCCCAGCGGCGCGGGCGATCCGAGCGTGAGGTCGTACTTGCCGCTGAGCACGAAGGCACCGCCGCACAGCCGTGCGCGGGCACGGACCTCGGAGGCGGGTCGCCAGGCGCGCTGCATCGGCGGGAAGGTCTCGCCGAAGCGGGCGAGCAGCGCAACGCAGTTGGCCGTCAGATCGGCGCGCTCGCCGTCCGATGCCTCGGCTAGGAAGCTGCCGAGGTTGTCGTCATCGGCGACGAGGCGTTCGACCGCGGCATCCACCGCGCCTTCAGGTTCGAAGCGCCGATGGGTGGAGAGTTCGACGGCCTTGTGCAGCACCGTTCCGCGCGCAGTCGGCACTGTCCATTCGAACGGGGTGTCTGCATCGGCGAGATGTCGGGCTTCGCAACCGAATACACCGGCGAGGTCTCGTTTGGACACCCACAGGCCGCGGCCGTCGATGCCGCGAGCCGCATCGACGAGCTCGGTCAGCGCTGCTTCCGCGTCGTTGCGCAGCTCGTTGGCAAAGCCGGCCGGGTACGTGGGACGGTGCTCTGCGGGCGTGCGGATTGCGTCCAGCGTGGCCTGCTGGGCCGGCAGCAATCCCGGAGCGGTCTCAGCCATGTGTGCTCATTGTTGCCGTCCCCGCACCCGCTGCGGCACCCGCCCTTTGGTGTCACACCCCCCAGTGATGATGGGCACATGCCAGCAACACCCCGCACCCACCCTCCCGCAGCGCTCCGGCTGGTCGATGCCTCGCCGGCTCGCGGACGATCGCACCGAGCCGGCAGCTCATCGGCGGCGGCCGCCGGCGTGTTCAGCGATTCGAGTGCCGACCCGTCGGGCCGCTTCGTGCTGACGGCGCGAGCCCTGGCTGCGGCCTCACGCGAATTGGGCCTCGACGTGCCCAGCTTCCAGAGCCCGCCACGATCGGATCAGCTCGATCGCTCCATCCAGCGCAGCGTTCACGGCGATTGCGTGGTCGCGGTGCGTGTGCGCGGTCGCCCCTTCGCAGCTGTTGTGGCCGACGCCATCGAAGGCATCGTGGTGTGCAACCGGTTGGCTGCCTCTGCAGCGGCCGCGGTGAGAGACGAGCTGTGGCGCGAGATCGAGGGCAGCCACAATGCCACCGCTCCTGCCTCCGGCCCAGCGGGGCCCTGCACTGCGGCATCCGCGAGCGGGCATCGCGAGCCCGGTACCTACGAAGAGCCCATCGGCCTGGATGAAGCCGCCTAGAAATCCAGTGCATCGTGTCGGGGCGGGCGTGCGAGCATGATGAGCACCGAGGAGGCAATGAACGCGCAGAGTGGCCCGGGTGGCGGAACTGGCAGACGCAGAGGGCTTAAACCCCTCGGCTCCCACGGGAGTGTGCGGGTTCGAATCCCGCCCCGGGCACCCGCCAACGCGTCGCTGTGACGATCAGCGGCCGGCCGCGGCGCGCAGCGATGCCACGGTCTCGGTGCCTGGCCCCAGCCGGCGGGCCGCAGCGTCGTGGCACAGATCGTTCAGCGTCCGGTTGAGCGGCGTGGCGATGCCGTGCCGCTCGCCGAGTTCGCAGATCCGGCCGTTGAAATGCTCCACTTCGACCGTGGGACGCCGGAAGTGCAGGTCTTGCCAGGTGGACGGGTAGCTGTGCATCACCGGATCTGAATCACTCCGCGGCTCGCGCTGGCCCGGCACCCGCATCCGATCGATCCATGCACGCAAATCCCGGCCGTCGTCCATGACCGGCGAGATCCCGGCCGCGTCCAGCACGTCGGCCGCTTCTTCCTGCAGATCGGCCATGAAGAAGCGGGTTTCCTCGTCGCAGAACCACTCCTGCACAGGCAGGTCGATCAGCGCCGAGAACGCGTTCGTGAGGTTGAGCACCAGCTTTCCCCACTTGGCCTCGGCCACGTGGTTGTCGACCGAAGCGCGCATATCGGCGGCAACTAGGTCGTTGACGACCCGCTCGCACAGCTCGTCGGAGCCGGTGGGCCAGCATCCGATCTGAGCCCGGCGCGCGCCTGTGTGGGTGACCACGCCCGGCTTGTCGATGCGGGCACCGATGCGCACCATGACTCCATAGGCCCGGAAGCCCTGCTCGGTCAGCCACTCCTCGTTGGTGACGCTGTTCTGGAAGCAGAACAACGGCACATCGTCGTAGAGCTCGCGGTGCTGTTCGATCGCCTCGAACGTGTGCTGGGTTTTCATGGCCAACAGCACCACGGTGCGCTCGTCGAGATCGAGCTCGTGCGAGGTGCGCACGGCCGGCAGCCGGAAATGGCCCTCGGTGTAACCCGAGATGCTGAGGCCGTCTCGCTGGAGGGCTTCGAGATGCTCCCCGCGGGCGATGAGGGCCACGCGGCGGCCCGCTTGGGTCAGCCGAGCGCCCAGCACGCAGCCGATGGCCCCGGCACCGTGCACCATGTAGTTCAGCTCAGCGTCGCCGTCGGGGGACTCCGCCGGATCGCGATCTGGTGCATGGTCCGCTGCCACGGCGGTACATCGTGCCAGATGGACCTGCGCGCGGCCGGCGTTGCCGCCTGCGAGCGCGCAGGCGGTGCTTGCTGCTCGCAGCGCAGCGCTACCGTGCTGCCATGCGCGAGTGGAACACCGACGTGCCCAACATGATGGAGGCGGAGTTCTGGGTCCAACCGGCCGATGTCATCGACGCGGTGATCGCCCGGCACCATGCCGAGGCCCCGCTGGACTGGTTCGAAGAACCCGGCTACGACGGTTTGATTCCGGTGGGACCCGGTTACTGGTGCGTCACCCGGCATGCCGATGTCGCGGCCGTCTCCCGCAACACCGAAGTGTTCAGCTCGGCGGCGGGCATCACCATGCTGGACGCACCGCCGGAGTTCCTTGAGTTCTTCAGCTCCATGATCGCCATGGACGACCCGCGCCACGCACGGCTGCGCCGTCTCGTGGCCAAGGGCTTTACGCCGAAGATGCTGGCCGACCTCGACGGCAGCGTCCAGGCCTCGGCGTCCGACATCGTGGACTCAGTCTGCGAGAAGGGCAGTTGCGACTTCGTGACGGAGGTTGCCGCCGCGCTGCCGCTCAAGATCGTCTGCGATCTCATGGGCATTCCCCGGTCGGAATACGACGGCGTGTTCGAAGCCACGAACATCATCTTGGGCATCGGAGATCCCGAGTACCAGCCTGAAGGCGTCGACTTCGTGACGGCGCTGCTGGGCGCAGGCGCCCAACTCGCCGAGCTGATGAAGGAGGTCGCCGAGGCGAAGCGTGGCGGCGACGGCAAGGACCTGACCAGCGTGCTGGTCAACGCAGAGCTGCCCGATGATCGGCTGAGCGATTCCGACTTGGCCAGCTTTTTCGTGCTGCTGGTGGTGGCCGGCAACGAGACCACCCGCAACGCCATCTCGTGGGGGCTCAAGTACCTCACCGATCATCCCGACCAGCGCGCCATCTGGGCCGCCGACTTCGAGGGTGTCGCGCCCACTGCGATCGAGGAGATCGTGCGGCTGTCCAGCCCGGTCGGCTACATGCGCCGGACGCTCACCCGCGATTTTGTCTTCCAAGACCGAGAGATGAAAGAGGGCGAGAAGGTCGCGATGTTCTATGTGGCTGCGAATCGCGACCCGGCGGTGTTCGACGACCCGTTCAAGTTCGACGTGCTGCGCGAACCGAACCCGCAGTACGGCTTCGGCGGCCCTGGCCCGCACTACTGCCTGGGCGCGCACCTCGCCCGCCGGGAGATGAGCGTGATGTACCGCGAGCTGTTCAACCGGCTGCCCGACATTGTTGCGGTCAACGAGCCCGACACGCTGCAGGCAGCGTTCATCCACGGCGTCAAGCACCTCGACGTGGAGTTCACGCCGACCGCACCGCTGGCCGCCTGAACGTTCCCTGGCTGCTGCGGGGACCTCTTCGCTCTGGCTGCCCGTAGCGTTGGGGTCATGAACCAACCGCAGATCGCACCTGCGACCGGGAAGCTGGGCGTGCTCACGCCTGGCATGGGAGCTGTGGCCACCACGTTCATCGCCGGAGTGCTCGCGGCGCGTGCCGGGCTGGCAGAACCGATCGGGTCGGTCAGTCAGTTGGCCCACATCCGGCTCGGCGGCCGGGCGGAGGGCCGCAACCCGCTCATCCGCGACTTCGTGCCGTTGGCCTCACTCGACGACTTGGTGTTCGGCGGCTGGGATCCGATCACGCCCAATGCGCTCGAAGGCGCCCGCACCGCGGGCGTGCTGGAAGACCGTGACCTCGGTGTGATCTCCCGCGAGCTGGAGGGCATCGTCGCGATGGACGCCGTGTTCGACAGCCGCTGGGTGAGCCGGCTCGAAGGCACCCGTACCAAGCCCCCGATGGGCAAGCTCGAAGCTGCCCAGGCGTTGATGGATGACATCGAGCGTTTCCGGGCCGAGAACGAGTGCGAGCGGCTGGTGATGGTGTGGTGCGGCTCCACCGAGGCGTACCAGGAGCCGACAGGGGTGCACGCGAGTGTCGAGGCGTTCGAAGCCGGCTTGGCAGCCGACGATGACAACATCTCGCCCAGCCAGATCTACGCATACGCAGCGCTGATGAGCGACGTGCCCTTCGCCAACGGCGCGCCGAACCTGTCCGTCGACATGCCGGCCATGACCGAGCTGGCTGTGCGCCGCGGCGTGCCCATTGCGGGCAAGGACTTCAAGACCGGCCAGACGCTGATGAAGACGCTCGTGGCACCCGGCCTGAAGGCGCGGATGCTGGGCCTTCGCGGCTGGTACTCCACCAACATCCTGGGCAATCGCGACGGCGAGGTGCTGGACGACCCTGAGAACTTCAAGACCAAGGAGACGTCCAAGCTGGGCGTGCTCGGCACGATCCTGCAGCCAGAGACCTATCCCGAGCTCTACAGCGAGATCGACCACGTAGTCCGGATCAACTACTACCCGCCCCGCGGCGACAACAAAGAGGGCTGGGACAACATCGACATCTTCGGCTGGCTCGGCTACCCGATGCAGATCAAGATCGACTTCCTGTGCCGCGACTCGATCCTGGCGGCACCAATCGTGCTCGACCTGGCGTTGTTCTTGGATCTTGCCCAGCGTGCCGGCCAAGGCGGCGTGCAGGAGTGGCTGTCGTTCTACCTCAAGGCTCCCCAGTCGGCCGATCCGGCAGGGCCCGAGCACGACCTGTTTATCCAGCAAACCAAGCTGAAGAACACCCTGCGCGAGTGGATGGGCGAGGAGCCGGTCACCCACTCCGAGGCCGGCTGACGAGCGCCGAACAGGGCTGCTGCGCGCCGGCGGCTGCGCGGCGATCACAATCTCATCCCGCTCTCAGGTTGGTTTCAGGGACCCTTCAGGTTCATTCGCCATCGTCTGGGTCGTTGCACACACCCCGGCGAAAGGACCGGCGATATGACCGAATCCGGCGAGACCGACGAGCCCACCGACGCACCGAGGTGCAAGTCAGGGCGCAGCCGATTGTTGGCGCTGCTGACTGCACTACTGCTGGCAACGACTGCGGTTCTTGCGTTCAGTGCCGGCAGCGCGAGCGCGCAGACCCAGAACGACAACGGCAACGCCGACCAGCAGCAAGCTGACGACGACGCGGACGACTCCGGGGGCACTTGCGACAGGCACGGCGCACGCCGGGACGGCGGCCACTGGCGGGCCGAAGCGAGTGACACGCTCTCCGGGGTGCTTGGCATCGAGGCCGAGGCACTGCGCGCCAAGCTCAAGGACGGCTCGACGCTCGCCGATATCGCTGCTGAGCAAGGCGTTGCGGTGTCCGACGTGATCGACGCCCTCGTGACAGCGGTCACCGACAGGGCGGCCGAGCACGACCGTGAGATCGATGTCGACGCCGTGACCGAGCGAATCACCGCATGGGTCAACGGCGAGAAGCCCGCGCGGGCCGAAGGATGGTCCGGCGAGGGTCGTCGGCACGGCGGCAAGCGCTTCGGCGACAGAGGCTTCGGCGGCCATGGCCACGGCAGCAATGCCGGAGCGTGGTCAACCTCGACCTAGAACCAAGCTGCGCTTGGCGTCGCAGGCTCACGAAGCGGGCCGGTTCCCTCTCCGCCGGCCCGCTTCGGCGCGTCTGGGCACCCGGTACCTTTCCTCCGTGGCCGCTGGCAGCACGGCGATTCCCGTCATCGACATCTCGGCGAGCGCCCCTGCTGAGAGCGCCTGCGCCCAGATCGACGCGGCCTGCCGGGGTATCGGCTTCTTTGCCATCACCGGCCACGGCGTTTCGGGCGAGCTGCTCGACGGAGTGCTCGACGTGACCCAGATGTTCTTCGCCCAGCCGCTCGCTGACAAGAACGCGCTGGCGATCGAGCTGTCGGACCATCACCGGGGCTACGCCGGCGTGGAAGGCGAGCTGCTCGAGCCGGGCCTGCGAGCCGACTACAAGGAGACGATGGACTTCGGCCCCGAAGTGCCGGCCGATGACCCGCTCCGCTCACCGCTGGAAGGACCGAACCAGTGGCCCGACCTGCCCGGCTTCCGTGACACCGTCGAGGCCTACCAGGCTGCTGTGCTCGGAGCAGCGAAGCGTTTGCTGCGCCTGATCGCGCAAGCGCTCGGCCAGGAGCGGTCGTTCTTCGACCAGCGCTTCGAGCGGCCGCTGGTGGGCACACGGCTGATCCGCTACCCGGCGGTGGCCGAACCACGGCCCGACCAGCTCGGCTGTGGCGCGCATAGCGACTACGGCTGCGTCACCCTGCTGCACATCGACGGCACCGCCGGTCTGCAGCTGGCGGAAATCGAGGGCAGATGGCACGACGTCATCGCCCCGCCAGGCAGCTTCATCGTGAACCTGGGCGACATGCTGGCTCGCTGGACCAACGACCGGTACCGCGCCACCGTTCACCGGGTGCAGTCGCCCACGACGGCCGATCGCTATTCGGTGCCGACGTTCGTCAACCCGTCCTACGACACCATCGTGGAGTGCCTGCCGAGCTGTCTCGGCGAGGGCGAGCAGCCGAAGTACCCCACGACCACTTCGGGCGCGTACCTGCAGTCGCGATTCGACGAGACCTTCGCCTACCGCCAGTAGCCGCCGTCGGGCCTCAGGCGCATCGCCGCTGGGCAGTCTGGCTCACGTCACGGTGAAGACGGCGATGCGTGTCCAGCGGTCGGGGTCGTCGGGATCCGCGCCACCGTAGATGGGACGCAACTCGAAGTCGAGCCCGCTGATCTGCCCCGCCGATTCGCGTTGCGCTAGCCAGTTGCCGAAACCGACCTCGGCGAAGTGTGCCGAGTTGATGCCCACGCTGCAGCGCGCACCGGGTCGCGCTACCCGCAGCAACTCGATGATCGGTTCCGGGCCGAGATGGCCATGAGTGAACGCGCCTGCGCTCACGATGCCGGCGTAAGCGTCGCTGCCGAGATCGAGATGGCCAGTGAGGTCGGCCTCGAAGAGCTGCCGGTAGGTCGCGCGCCCCTCGTGGGTCTTGGCGGCGGCCTTCGCCAGCATCTCAGGCGAGATGTCGATGCCGTCGATCACCGGCACACCAAGCCGTGCCAGCTCGGCTCCAACCACACCCGTTCCGCAGCCGACATCGAGCACTGGCCCGTCCAGCTGGTCGACACCACCCTCGCCGCCGCAGAACGCTGCAACCACGTGCTGATGGTACTCGTAGTCGTTCTCGGCAAGGAAGACCGACTCGTAGGTCTCCGCCCACGAGGCGTACAGCTTGCGGTTGTCTTCGGGACCGTCGACGGCGTATGCGTCGTCGAGCCCAATGCTCGTCGCTGCGGAATCTGTCGCAGATTGCTCGGCCATCGTTGCGAGGGGGATTATGTAGGATAGTTGCCAGCGTGTGAACTAGTCGATATAATGACAGCATGACCACGAAAGCTCCCGGCAAGCATCACCGCAAGGGCATCACGCTGCTGGAACTCACCGAGATGTTTCCCGACGAGAACAGCGCACGCGTCTGGTTCGAGGCCCAGGTATGGACCGGCCAGCGTTGCTGCGGGCACTGCGGCAGCACGAACACGGCTGAGGCAACGCACAAGACGATGCCGTACCGGTGCCGTGACTGCCGCAAGTACTTCAGCGTGAAGACCGGCACCGCGCTGGCAGCGTCGAACGTTCCTCTGCGCAAGTGGGTGTTCGCGATCTACCTCGAACTCACGAACCTGAAAGGCGTGTCCAGCATGAAGCTGCACCGCGACCTCGGGGTGACTCAGAAGACGGCGTGGTTCATGCTTCATCGCATCCGCGAGTCGTGGGCAGAGTGCGAGGCAGGCCCGTTCACCGGCCCGGTCGAAGCCGACGAGACCTATGTGGGCGGCAAGGCGAAGAACATGCACGCCAGTCAGCGGGCGAAGCTCACCGGCCGCGGCGGGGCGGACAAGACCGCCGTTGTCGGCGTCAAGGATCGTGACAGCGGCAAGGTCACTGCCCGGGTCGTCGCCAGCACCGACGCAGGCACGCTGGTGCCGTTCGTCGAAGGCGCGACGATGCCCGACGCGCTGGTGTTCACCGACGGCGCTACCGCCTACAGCGGCCTCGCTCGGGACCACGAGACGGTCGCTCACAGCGTCGGTGAGTACGTCCGCGGGCAAGCGCACACGAACGGCATCGAGTCGTTCTGGGCGATGCTCAAGCGGGGCTATCAGGGCGTGTATCACAACCTTTCCCCGAAGCATCTGCACCGCTACGTCAACGAATACGCGGGCAGGCACAACTTCCGGGAGATGGACACCATCGACCAGATGCGAGCCACAGTCCGCGGTCTCATCGGGCAGCGCGTCCGGTACTGCGACCTCGTTGCTGCCGGTCCTGCGGGCACCGTGTCGGAGCCGTGGTGATGGCCGAACCGAACTGGCCGAACCGGTCGCTGTTCCACGGCGACAACCTCGCCGTGCTGCGAGGCATGGACTCCGAGACAGTCCACTTGGTCGCGACCGACCCGCCGTTCAACAAGGGCCGCGACTTCCACGCCACGCCGGACTCGCTCGCTTCGGGCGCGAAGTTCCAAGACCGCTGGTCGTGGGCTGACGACATCGAAGGCGAGTGGATCGACCAGATGCAAGACGACTGGCCCGCCGTGTGGGAGGTCATCGACGCAGCACGCGTGGCATGGGGCGACGACCTCGGGGCGTTCCTGTGCTACATGGCCGTCCGGCTTGTCGAGATGCAGCGTGTGCTGCGACCTGACGGCAGCCTGTACCTGCATTGCGACCCCACCGCGAGCCACCACCTCAAGGCGCTGTTGGACGCCATCTTCGGGCGCAAGCAGTTCCGAAACGAGATCGTCTGGTGTTACCGCGGGGGGGGTTCCGCGCAACGCGTTCGCTCGCAAGCACGACCTGCTGCTGTTCTACGCCAAGGGCCGCGTCAATACCTTCAATCGGCAGCACGTCCCCTACTCGGCAGCGTCGCAAGCGCTGGTGCGAGGCCGCGGCGGGGTCAGCATCGACGGACGCGAGCGAGACTTGGAGCGCGGCGCGGCTATGCCGGACTGGTGGACGGACATCAACTCGCTGCAAACGTGGTCGCCCGAGCGCACCGGCTACCCGACACAGAAACCGCTGCCGCTGTACGAGCGCATCATCGCGGCCAGCTCCAACAAGGGCGACGTGGTGCTCGATCCATTCTGCGGCTGCGCGACCACGCCGGTCGCAGCGGAGCGGTTGGGCCGACACTGGGTCGGCATCGACATCTGGGACAAGGCGCATGAGGTCGTGATCGAGCGGCTGCGAGACGAAGCGCTGACAGCGCCGCGTGACTTCGACGGCGACGACCGGCTGTTCACCTTCGGGGACATCGCCTACCACGCCGCGCCGCCTGTGCGCACTGACGACGGGGAGACCGCCGCGCCGTTCCTGCAAGTCACCGAGCGATACGCCGAACCTGACGGGCCGAAGATGTCGCGGGCGCAGATGGTCGAGCACCTGATTACCCAGCACGGCATGGTCTGCCAAGGCTGCGACCGCACCTTCGACGATGCCCGCTACTTGCAGTTAGACCACAACACGCCACGCGCTGACGGCGGCATCAATCACATCACCAACAGAGTGCTGCTGTGCGGCCCGTGCAACGGCCTCAAATCGAACATCTACACGCTCTCGGGGCTGCGACGGCAGAACCGCAAACTGGGCTACATGGCCCGCTAGGAGGCGACATGAGCAAGCGGAAGCGTGATCGGCGGGTGAAGCGGCCTCGCATCTATCCGCCCGTCAGGCAGCAGCGTGACGGGGCGACGCCGGAACTGGTGGCCAAGGCGTTGCTGCGCCGTCGGGTGGAGTCGTAGTGGCTGCTTCCCTGCTGGCAACTATCCTACATAATCCCCGTTGCGAGACGCTAGTGCTGCCGTTCTCGGCGCAGGGGTGCCGTTCTTGGGGGCGGCGGTGTTGCGCAGAGAAACGAGTCGATCCCTCAGACGAGCAGCGGATCGGTCAGCACTTCCACCAAGGCGGGACCCGGGTGTGCCAGGGCCTCGCTGAGCGCGTCGTCCAGATCGTCTGCCGCCGTCACTTCGCGGCCCATCGCTCCGCACAGCTCTGCGAACTCGGCGAAGCCCGGGTTGTGCAGCGAGGTCTGCCACACGTCGAACTCGGCTGCTCGCTGCTCCTTGGAGATCTTGCCCAGCTCGCCGTTGTTGAGCAGCACGTGGGTGATGTCCATCCCGTACTTGACGGCCGTGGTCAGCTCCATGGCGTACTGGCCGAAGCCGCCGTCACCCGACACCGAGACCGCCGGACGGCCGGCCCATTGAGAGCCAGGTGCGCGCTGGGTCGCCGCCCAGCAGCCCATTGCCGCCGGGAACGCGAAGCCGATCGACCCCAGGTATCCCGACATCAGCACGGTTTGACCGCACGGCTCGAAGTAGCGGCCGAACGAGTAGGCGTGATTGCCGACGTCCACAGTCATGACGGCATCAGCCGGCACGAGGCGACTCAGGGCCTCGAACACGACCGCAGAGTTCACGCCGCTGCCGCGGTCGTCGACCTGCCGGCGCTGCTTCTCTTCACGCCAGATGTCCCAGCGCGCCGCCACCTCGGCGGCGGCCGAAGGGCTGCCGGCCCTGCCTGCGAGCGCCACGGCCAGCGCCCGGGCTGCCACACCTACATCGGCCAGCATGGGCACGGTCACCGCATGGAACCTGCCCAGCGCCATCGGGTCGAAATCCACCTGCACGATCGGCTTGTACGACGCGATGCCGGTGTGGTTGGCGAATGACACGCCGAAGGTCACCAGTGCGTCGGCCTCGTTCATGAACCAGCTCGCGATCGGGGTGCCCGAGCGGCCGAGCACGCCACAGGCCAGCGGGTGCTGGTCGGCAATCAGTCCCTTGCCCTTGAAGGTCGTGGCCACCGGCGCATCGATGGCCTCGGCTAGCGCCACGATGTCGTCGATGCCGCTGCGGGCACCGTGACCCACGACGATCATCGGCCGCTTCGAACCCGACAGCACCTCTGCCGCCGCATCAAGCGCACCGGCGGCAGGCGACACGCCGCGGTCACCGGTGCGGCCCTGCGGCGAGCCGGCCGGTCGCTCGGGCGCAGCCGCCGGCAACACCTGCACTTCATCCGGCAGCACGAGGTGCGCCACGTCGCGCTCCACCAAGGCGGTCTTGCAGGCCAGGTTCATCAGCTCGGCTGCGTCGGAGCCTGCTTGGACCGTCGCCGAGTACCGGGATACGTCGGCGAAGGCCGCGGAGAGGTCGGTGTCCTGGAAGGCGCCCCGGCCCCGGACGCTCGACGGCACTTGGCCCGACAGCGCGAGCACTGGCGCACGGTCCATCTTTGCGTCGTACAGCCCCGTGAGCAGGTTGGTGCTGCCGGGTCCGGCGATAGCGAAACACGCTGCAAGGCCCCCCGTCAGCTTTCCGTAGGCGGTGGCGGCGAACGAGGCGGCACCTTCGTGCCGTACCCCGATGAATCGCAGCGCGCCGTCGGCCTCGGCCTCGCGCAGCGCGTCTGCGAATCCCAAGTTGGAGTGCCCGACCATGCCGAACACCCACGCCACGCCCCACGCCGTCATCGTCTCGACGAGCTGGTCAGACACGGTGCGGGACCGGCTGGGGGCGATCGGCAGAGCGACGTACACGCCGTCGGACCTGATCTCGGTGCGGTATGCAGCCGGTGCGTCGTCGAACGGCGGCGGCGGTGTGCCGTCACGTGGCGAATAGTCGTAGCCGTGCCACGGGCAGCGCAGCCAGCCCCCCTCGATGCTGCCCTCGCCCAAGGGACCGCCCTGATGGGGGCATGCGTTCGCGAGACACCCGAAGCCCGACTCGGTTCGAGTGACGCACAAGCTCTCACGCTCGACCGTGACCGTCGTGACACGGCCCACGTCGAGTTCGTCGACGCCGATGAGCCGGTGCCAGGCGAACTCGCTGGCGGGCAGCTCCGGCGCTGCAGTGCTGGGCGCCGGATGCTGGGATGTGTCGCTCATCGTTCACCCCTGTTCGACTCGCGCTCATCGTCGCACACTGCGCAGGAACACCCGTAGTCGCGAAGCGACGCCAGACACCTCTGCGCGGCTCTAGCGTTTCCGGCGTGCTGTACCTCGTGCGTCACGCTTCCGCAGGCGACCGGCGTGCCTGGCGCGGCGACGACAGCGCGCGACCGCTGGACCCGATGGGCCATGCCCAGGCGGAGGCGATCGCAGCAGCACTCGCCTCGGCACCGATCCTGCGAGTGCTGTCGAGTCCCAGTGTTCGCTGCGTCCAGACGATCGAGCCGCTTGCGGCAAAACTCGGCATGGACATCGAGATCTCGGCCGAGCTGGCCGAGGGCGCCGACGGCTGGCGAACCGAAGCGTTGGTGGAGCGCCTGTGCGGCGAGGCGGGCGACAGCGTGCTGTGCAGCCACGGCGATGTCATACCCGAGGTGCTCTGGCGCCTGTCTTACCGTGACATCGACGTGAATCCCACACGCTGCAAGAAGGCGTCGGTGTGGGAACTGCATGTCGTCGGCGGCACCGTCAGCCATGGCGTCTACCGCTCCCCTCGAAGTCTCGGTGCTCGATTGGAGGATCTGACGTGAGGGCGAGCCGGCACTACTACGTCGAGTCGTTCGACACCGTCTCGCTGGCGCCGTACCGGATCAGCAGATCACCGTTCGCGCACCGCTACACCACCCCCGAGACCGTCCACGCGGTGTACTGCAACCGGCTGTACCCGATGAAGTCGAGCTTCGACGAGAACCCCATTGCCGCCTACTGGAAGCTGCGCCAGGGCGTTCTGCTGTACGACGTACCTGAGATGCCACTGGCAATCGAAGGTCCCGACGCCGCGCGGCTGCTCGAGCGCGTCCTGGCGTGCAGGGTCGCCGATCTCGGCATCGGCCGGTGCCGGTACGGGCTCGCGTGCAACGACGACGGCGCGATCCTGATGGATGGCGTGCTGATGCGCCTCGCCGAGGACCGCTTCTGGTACGTCATCGCCAACGGCGAGTTCCTGAGCTGGCTGAAGGCGCACGCCATCGGGCTCGATGTGCAGGTCTTCGACCCGCGCTCGCGGGTGTTGCAGATCCAGGGACCCACGTCGCTCGATGTGGCCGATGCGGCGATCCGCGGCGGGCTGCCAGCCGATTTTCGCTACTTCCGCGCCGGCTTCTTCGAGGTGTGCGGTCAGACACTGTGGGTGTCACGAACCGGCTGGACGGGCGAGGCCGGCATCGAGATCTACTGCAGCAGCGGGCCTGAGCCCACCGACCACGACGCATTGTGGGACGGCCTGTTCGCCTGCGGCGAGCGCTTCGGCATGGAATTCAGCACCGGGTCGTCCATGGGGATCCGACGCATCGAGGCTGGAATCCTGGACAACGGCAGCGACATCGAATCAGACCTGACGCCCTTCGGCGCTGGCCTCGGCCAATTCGTCCGGCTCGACAAGGAGGGGTTCATCGGCAAGGCAGCGCTGGAGCGAGCCGACCGCAGCCAGCTGCTGTTCGGCTTGATCTGCCCCACGGCAATGCCCGAGCCCGGCATGGCGGTGGGCTATGAAGATCGCCACGTCGGACACGTGACCATCGGCACCTGGTCGCCCACGCTCGATACCGGCGTCGGCTACGTGCGCTTCGACCGATCGCTCCCCGGCGACGACTGGCTCGCCAAGACCGTTCACCTGCACGACCATGACGGCACGCGGCACACGGCGACGGTCGACACGCTGCCATTCGTCGACAAGGAAAAACAGTTGCCGCGCGCCGCTTGGGGCGGCCCGGCCGCAGCCGCCGGCTGATGTTGACGCTCGACGCGGCGGCGGTGCGACAGTCCACGCCGTGGAACGAGCTGATGGAGGCAATCGAACGCCTGCTGATCGACCGCAACGCCTCGGTGCCGCAACGAGAAATCCATGATGTCGGCTTGCCCGACGGCGGCACAGGTTCGCTGCTGGTCATGCCCGCCTGGG
The DNA here is from genome assembly GCF_965219595.1 of Candidatus Poriferisodalis sp. Lineage (NCBI taxonomy): Bacteria > Bacillati > Actinomycetota > Acidimicrobiia > Acidimicrobiales > Candidatus Poriferisodalaceae > Candidatus Poriferisodalis > Candidatus Poriferisodalis sp. The sequence goes on along the minus strand of NZ_OZ244781.1, from coordinate 233,097 downwards.
TCGACTGCGAGGTGCTCGGGGTAAAGGCGGTGACCTACTACCCGTCCAACGCCGGCACCGATCTGCCCACCATCAGCGCCGGCTACCTGCTGTTCGACGGCCAGACCGGCCAGCTCAGCGCCGTGCTCGACGGCGATGAGCTCACGCTGCGACGCACCGCGGCGGTCTCCGCTCTCGCCGCCGACCGTCTGGCTCGCCCAGACGCCCGTCGCCTGCTCGTGGCGGGCACCGGCAAGTTGGCGCCGAACCTGGCGCTCGCCCATGCCGCAGTCCGCGATTTCGACGCCGTCGAGGTCTGGGGTCGAAGCCCGCAGCGCGCCGCCGCAACAGCGCAGCAGCTCGTCGAGCATGGTCTGCCGGCACAGCCGGCCGATTCGCTCGACGAGGCAGTCGGGCGAGCTGACGTCATCTCCTGCGCCACGGGTGCCACCAGCCCCCTGTTGCGCGGTGCCCTCGTGCGGCCGGGCACGCACATCGATCTGGTGGGGGCCTTCCGGGCCGACATGCGAGAGGCCGACGACGAGACCGTCAAGCGGGCGACGCTGTTCGTCGACACGCTCGACGGCGCGCTCGGGGCGGGAGACCTGGCACAGCCGCTCGACGCCGGGGTGATCTCCGCCGGCGACATCGCTGCCGACCTGGCGTCGCTCGCCGCCCTGCGCCACCCGGGCCGCACCTCCGACAGCGAGATCACCCTGTTCAAGTCGGTCGGCTTCGCGCTGTCCGATCTGGCCGCCGCCAGGCTCGTGCATCGACGGATCGCAACCGGGTCGGCGGGCGCACCAGATGCGGACGCATCACGCTGGTGATGGTCCGAACCGGCAGCCGTCGCCTCGGCTGGGGCCTCGCAGCGCTCGGCATGCTGCTGGTGTCCACCGATTCGCTGTGGGTTCGTGTCTCTGGCGCCGATGCGCTCGACATCGCCTTCATCGTGGGCGTGCTGTCGCTGTTGCTCTACGGCGCCATGGCCCTGCGCCAGGCAGCGGTCTCGTGGGCGTCGCTGCGGGCCGATAGGTGGCCGCTGCTGGCCATCGGCGTGCTCGGCGCGATCAGCCAGCTCACGTTCATCTCGGCCATCACCCACACCGAGGTGCCCAACGTGGTGGCGATCGTGGCGTCCGCGCCGGTGCTGGCCGCGGCGTTCGCGTGGGTGACCCTGCGAGAGCGGACGTCACCTCGGGTCGGCGCGGGCATAGCGCTCACCGTGGTGGGCATCGGCATGGTGGTGTCGACGTCAATCGGTTCGCCCAACCTCTGGGGCGACTTCCTCGCTCTCATCGCCGTGATCTGCTTCGCCGCCAGCACCGTCATCTGGCGCCGCCATCGCGACATGAGCCGTCTCATGGGACTTGCCCTGGCTGCGTTGCTTGTGGTGATCCCCACTGCGTTCGTCGCCGATCCGGGCGGGCTCGACGCCCCTGCCTGGGCGGCCATCCTGGCCATGGGCCTGGTCTGCAATCCGCTCGGCCGCCTCTCCTACAGCAATGCGCCCAGGTACGCGCCCGCCAGCGAAGTCACCCTGTTCGCTCCGGTGGAGACCGTGGCCGGCATCGTGTGGGCGGCGGTGTTCCTGAGCGAGTACCCGACACTGTTGGTGGCAGCAGGTGCCGTCGTGGTGATCTTCGGCATGCTGTACGCCACGGTGCTCGACCGGAAGGGCGCAGTCGCATTCGGCACCGACTGAGCGGTTGCGCCCGCGGTCGCGGCCGTTCTGCCTCGGCTTCACGCCCTGCCGGGCCCTCGGGTGCTCGCCCTGGGAGCCGTTCGGGTCTTCGTGCTGCCGGGCCTTCGGGTCTTCGCCCCACAGTGGGCTCGGATACTGTCCGAACACATGGCGTCGGAAACCGAGACGGACGCGGCTGCATCCGAGTTCGAGGAATTCCCTGAGCTCCCGCCGAAGCGACCCAGCCGTCTTTCCCGCCGCGCCTACGAGCGCGAGCTCAAGCTCTTGCAGCAGGAACTCGCCCGCCTGCAGCGCTGGATCCGTCACAACGGGCTGAAGGTGGTCGTCATCTTCGAAGGCCGCGACGCGGCCGGCAAGGGCAGCACGATCAAGCGCATCATGGAGCGGCTGAACCACCGCGTGGTGCGGGTCGTCGCGCTCGGCACACCCAGCGACCGCGAGAAGACCCAATGGTGGTTCCAGCGTTACGTCGAGGAGCTGCCGGCGGCGGGCGAGATGGTGATCTTCGACCGCAGCTGGTACAACCGCGGCCTCGTCGAGCCGGTCATGGGCTTCTGCACCGAGGAGGAGTACGAGGAGTTCCTGCGGTCATGCCCCGAGTTCGAACGGATGCTGGTCCGCTCGGGGATCATCCTCATCAAGTACTGGTTCTCGGTCAGCGACGAGGAGCAGGAGCGTCGCTTTCGGAGCCGGATCGCCGACCCGGCCCGGCGTTGGAAGCTCTCCCCGATGGATCTTGAGGCCCGTGCCCGCTGGGTGGATTTCTCACGCGCCAAGGACACGCTGTTTGCCCACACCGACATCAAGCAGGCACCGTGGTATGTCGTCGATGCCGACGACAAGCGGGCCGCGCGGCTGAACTGCATCGCTCACCTGCTGTCGCAGATCCCCTACGAAGCGGTGCCGTGGGAGCACGTCGAGCTGCCTGAGCGCGAATCGGCAGGCGGGTACGTGCGGCCGCCGATGTCAGACCAGACCTTCGTGCCCGAGCTGTACTGAGCCGCCGTCGCGGCCAGCCGAGGCGTCGTGAATCTCGGCCGATGGCCTGAGCCGAACGGCGAAGCTGTGGCCCGGGCGGACTGGGCGAGGTCGCTCAGGACTGCGCGCTGGACTCCATGTTGATCTCGAGCAGTCGCGCGGCAATCACCCGGGCGTCGTCGAAGCCGGCCACGAAGTGGTCGCCCGGCACCCGATGCAGCACGTCCAGCGACTGCAGGCTGCCCTCCGGCAGGCTGTCGACACCGATGACGATGCACTCGGTGTCGTGCTCCATCGCGGCGTCGATGAGTTGCTCCACCACGAGCGCAGCGCTGTCGTCCATGTAGCTGGTCTCAGTGAAGTCCAGGATCACCACCTCGTGCTCCTGGATGTCCTTGCTGATGGCGATCCGCAGCCGGTTCGAGGAGGCGACGGTGAAGCTGCCGCGCATCTTGACCATGCCGACCCGTGCGGAGAACGCATCGAATTGGCTGACGTCGACCCGGTCGCTGTCGGCGAAGAACACGGCGTCGAGCATCGGCACCGACAGCACGCTGTCGAGCTCCAGACGCTCGAAGCGACGGCTGGCTGCAAGGGCGGCGGCGACGATGCCCGCGGCGATGGCCACCAGCAGGTCGACGAACACGGTCAGACCCAGGGTCAGCAGCATCACCAGCACGTGTTCCGGCTGTACCCGGTACAGGTGCGTGATCAATCTCCAGTCGATGAGGCTGAGCCCGAGCCACAGCAAGATGCCGGCCAGCACGCCATAGGGAATGCTGTCGATGAGGCCCGAGAGCACGATGATCAGCACGAGCGCCGCCACCGCGGAGACGACGCCTGAGACACGAGTCTGTGCTCCGGCCCGGATATTGGACTGAGTGGCACCGGGCGCGCCCGCGCCCGGCAGACCGCCGAACATCGCGGCGATGGCATTGCCGAGTCCCACGCCGAGGAGCTCTCGGTTCGGATCGTGCTGGTGCCCGGTCAGCGAATCGGCGGCCGAGGCGCTCAGCAGGCTGCTCAGCGAGCCGATGAGAGCGATGGTCATGGCGGCCCCGACGGCTCCCCAGAAGCCGGCACCTGGCATCTCCATAGCCCAGAACGACGGTGCCTCGATCACGTCTGCGATTCGCGGCGCTCCCTCGAAGATCCATGCGCCGAGGATGGTTCCGCATACCAAGGCGCCGGCCGCCGCCGGCACGTACTTGCGCCACCGCTTCGGCCATCCGGCGCAGATCACGAAGGTGGCAACCGCCACGCCGAACGCATGGAAGTCCATGTCGCGGGCGGCGTCGTCCCAGTGACGGATCGAATCGATCGGGTTGCCCAGGAGGGGGTCGGCGCCGAAGAACGGCAGCACCTGCAGCAGCACCACCATGACCCCGACACCGCTGACGAAGCCCGACGTCACCGAGTGGGGCGTGTACTGGAACAGGCTGCCGATCCGCAGCAGCCCGAAGAGCACCTGGATGATCCCCGCGATGAAGATGATGGCGAGCGCTTCGGTAGCCGAGTCGGCGTACCTGACGAGGACGAACGACACGGCAAGCGCCACCGGCGCCGTCGCAGCGGATATCTGCACTCGCGTGCCGCCCGCGACAGCAGCAAGCAGCCCGACGGCGACTGCACCCCACAGGCCGGCGATCGGGCCCAAGCCCGACACCACGCCGAACGCCAGGGCCAAGGGCAAGACGACAATGGCCGAGACGATCCCGGCTCGAAGATCGGCACGGAGGTTCCCGATGTCGTAGTTCATGTCAGACCTCACCGCGTGCAATGCACCCGCGGGCCACAGTAGTTCAGGCCCTAGCGGCTACCTACGAATCCGAACACCTCGGATCATGTCGCAAGCTCAGCCGAACATGCCCCCATCCACCGTGAATTCCTGGCCGGTGCAGTAGCTGCTGGCGTCGGAGGCGAGGAACAAGACCACCCGGCCCACCTCTGCTGGCTCGGCGACGCGCCCGAGAGGCACACCGCGCAGAATGCGCCGGGTGCGGTCGCTGTCCTCGGTGAACACGTTGGTCTGCGCCAGCATCTCGGTGTCGATGTAGCCGGGGTGCACAGAGTTCACCCGCACGCCGCGACGCCCAAGTTCCTTTGCGGCCGACTTCGTCATGCCGCGAACCGCCCACTTGCTGGCGCTGTAGGCGAACGACCCGGCGGTGCCCATCAGTCCCGCGACCGAGCTGATGTTGATGATCGAGCCCGACTCGGCCTCTGCCATTGCCGCGCCGGCCTTCTGCATGCCCAGGAACACACCGCGGGCATTGATCGCCAGCATGCGGTCGAAGTCGGCAGTGGAGGTCTTCATCAGACCCGCGCCCTGAAAGATGCCGGCGTTGTTCACCAGCACGTCGATGCGGCCGTGGCGACCGACCACGTCGGCCACCACCGAGTCCCACGCCGCGTCATCGGCAACGTCGTGGTGCAAGTAGTCGCACCCCAGCTCGCCCGCAGTGCGCTCGCCTTCGTCGTCGAGCACGTCGGTGAGCACCACCGTCGCTCCCTCGTCGGCAAAGAGCTGGCCTTCGATTGCGCCCTGCCCTCGTGCACCGCCGGTGATGATCGCAACCCGTCCGTCCAGAACACCCATCTGCTGTCCCCCTATGTCAAATACGGTCGGCCTCGCGCCACACCTGCGCGCGAGTGACGGCGAGACCCTAGACCTCGACGGACACGGGTGCCGTTGCTGTCGGCGAACCAGTCGGGATCGCTCAGTGACGGCTGGCGGCCTGCAGCTCCCGGAGGATGCCGGTGAGCTGCTCGCCGTCGTCCGGCGTGTTGACGGGAATCGAGAACTCGATGCGGTCGATGTGGGGGCCGTACCGCTCAGCGAGCAGCCCGCCGATCCGGTCGTAGGTGCCGACGGTGGCGATGGTATGCAGCATCTCGTCCGACACGATCGCCGAGATCTCGTCCCAGCGTTGAGCCTTGGAGAGGACCGCCGCTCGCTCTGCCTCGTCCATCCAGTCGTGCACATCGAAGGCCGCCCGGTAGGCGGGTGTCGAGAGGTAGAAGCCGACGCGCTCGCGCACCGTACGGGCCACGGCGGCCAGGGTTGCCTCGTCCGGCGCCGTGGCGACGAGGGGTTTCATGCACCATTCGACTTCATCGGCATTGCGCCCGGCCCGCTCGGCGCCGCGAGCGACCGCGGGCGCCATCACCTCGGTGATGTAGCGAGGCGAGCACACCGGGTGCAGCCGCACACCGTCGGCAACCTCGCCGGCGACAGCGCACATGTTGGGGTTGATCGCGGCGATGTGCACCGGGACACCGGGGTGGTCGATCGGGCCGGGATCGAACAGCGGCACCATGAGGTTCAGGCTGTAATGCTCGCTCTCATACTCCAGCGGCGTGCGGTCCTGCCAGCAGCGCCACACTGCGCGTACAGCGCCGACGTAGTCGCGCATCCACGGCCCCGGTGCTGACCACTCCATGCCGTAGCGGCGCCGGATATGGCCGCGCACCTGTGAGCCCAGTCCCAGGATCGACCGTCCCCCAGATGCCTTCTGCAACGTCCATGCCGACAGAGCGGTGACGGTCGGCGACCGCGGAAATGCCATCGCCACCGAGGTGCCGAGCCCGAGCGTGGTGGTTGCCACTGCCGCCATGGCGAGCAGCTGGTACGGGTCGTCCTTGGTCTCCTCCACGACGAGAGCGTCATAGCCCAGTGCCTCGACCTGTGCAGCGGCTTCGCCGATGCTCGTCACGTCGAGCGGGACATCGGGTGCGCGCAGCCCGGGGTCGAGCTTGCCCAGCGGCAGCAGCGTCTCGGCTTTCATGATTCAGCCCTCCACGAGCAGGCTCGGTGTGCCGCCTGCCACGAACCTGTCCAGCTGTGCCAGGAACAGGTCGTCGTTGCGGGCTGTCATCCCGCTGCCGGCACCGCCGATGTGGGTGGTCATCACGACCTTGGGGTGCTGCCACAGCGGGCTGTCGCCGGGCAGCGGCTCGACATCGAAGACATCGAGCACTGCGGTCGCCGCACGGTCGCCATCCAGCCACTCCAGGAGAGCGTCGGTGTCGATGACTGGGCCCCGGGCCACGTTCACCAGCACCACGTCGTCACGCAGAGCCGACAGGAAGTCAGCGTCGACCAGCCCGCGGGTCTCCTCCGTGAGCGGGCAGGTCAGCACCACCACATCGGCGAGCGGCAGTTCATCCGCGATGGCCTCCATCGTCACCATGGCGTCCGTGGCCTTGAGATCGGCATCGTCGGCCACGCTGCGGCGAGCGCCCACGACGGCTGCGCCGAATGCGCGGGCCAGCGTGGCCACCTTGCGGCCGATCGAGCCGAAGCCGACGATGAGCCAGCGGCTGCCGCGCACCTCCCGCCAGGGAACCTGCAGCCAATCGCCAGCCCGGCGCCGGTCGATCCGTCCCGCCCAGTCATGAAACGTGCTCAGCACCAGCGACATCGTGTGCTCGGCGGTGGCATCGTTGGGCGCGTCGCTGCGGCTCAGCTGAACGCCCGCGGCAAGAAGCTGCTGGAACGGCGGTGCATCAGTTCCCGCCAAGCAAGCCTGCGTCCAACGGAGTGTTCCCGGGGCCAGTGCCGCATCGACGAAGGGCGCCAGGTTGCCGCCGAAGAGCAGCCCGATCGAGACCCAAGCGGCGACCGGTGCGTAGCCGGCGTCGCCGGTCGGCACGCCGCCCGCATCGGCGATGACCGAGCCGTCGTTGAGCGTCACGCCCTCACGGCTCCACAGCAGCGGCGTGATCACGTGATCAAGCGCCGACAGCCGATCGGCCAGTCGCCCGTAATCGTCGGCGGGCAGCAGCACTTGGGGAGAGTCCACGCAGGCACGCTAGGCACTCCCAACGGCCGCTGCCTTCACGGATCTCTGCGGCCGGTGCCATGCCGCCCACGATGTGATCGCCGCTGATCTGCGCCGCTGCGGTGCGCTGGCCGCACAATCGACTGGTGACAGCCATAGGGTGCGCTGCGATGCGGACCGGCGACGCCCCGAGCGCGACGGCGGGCGCGCCTGACGAGGTCGCTGCGACCGAAGACGGCCCGATGCAGCGTTTCGGCCTGAACTTCGTTCTGGTCGCGACGATGGTGCTCGGACCGTTCCCGATCATGGCGCCAGCCGTGGTGGCGGTCGACCTCATCGGCGATCTCGGCATCACGACCGGTGCGTTCAGCGTCGCCCTCACCGCCAACACGGTCGTCGCAGCACTCTTCGCGCCGCTGTCAGGCCGTATCACCGATCAGATCGGGCCGAAGGTGTCCACGGTGCTCACGATCGGCACTGCCGGGGTGGGCCTGTTCGGCATGGCATTCGCGCCGAACGTGTGGCTGCTCATGGCGGCAGCGGCGTTCTCAGGCCTCGGTCAAGGCTGGTGCAATCCGGCCACCAACAAGCTCATTGCCGAGCGCGTCCCGGAGGGTCGTCGCGGCACCATCACCGGCCTGAAGCAGTCCGGCGTCATGTTCGGCACGTTCCTGTCGGGTGCCACGCTGCCGACACTCGCCACCCTGTACGGCTGGCGCTGGGCGACCGGCATCTACGGCGTGGTGACGCTGGTGTGCGCGCTGGGCATCGCGCTGTGGTTGCGGCCCGACGCCAAGACCGGCAGCGAGCCGGTCTTCGCCTACGAGGCGCCGCCGGGTGCGGTGTTCGCCGTCGCGCCCGCGCAGCCCAGGGTGGTGCGCATGGGGCTCGCGGAGCGCCGATTCATCATCACGATCACGTGGTTCTCGCTGCTGATGGGCAGCGTCGTGGGCGGCGTCGGCCGCTTCCAGATCCTCTTTGCGGAGGAATCGCTGGGCTGGACCAACTTCTGGGCCGGATGGGCCAGCGCCCTAGCCGGCGTGACTGCAATCGGATCGCGCATCTGGTGGGCCCGGCTCACCGAGCGGCGGGTGCACCCCGCGAGCGCGTTGGCCATCCAATCCGCGTTCACGGTGGTGGCGATGGCGCTGCTGCTCGGCGCGGCAACTGTCCACAGCAGCCTCATATGGGTGATGTCGCTGCTCGCCGGGTTCACGATGATGTCGTGGAATGCCGTTGCGATGCTGGCCATCATCACCGGCATTCCCGTCGCGCTGGCAGGCCGGGCGTCGGGCATTGTGATGCTCGGCTTCATGTCCGGACTCAGCATCGGAGGTCTCGTCACGGGCTACGTCGCGGAGTGGACGGGCAGCTTCAACTTGGTCTGGTCGGGTTTCGCAGTGCTTGCTGCCGGCGCGACCCTGCTGGCGCTGATCATGCGCCGCCAGGGTCGCGGTGCCCCCCAACTCCGGGGTGCCGAGCCTCCAAAGGGGTTTGCCGACGCGACCTAGGCTGACGGCCATGGGGGACGACTTCGGCATCGAGTACCAGAGCGGTTTCGGCAATGAGCACGTCACCGAGGCAGAACCCGGCGTGCTGCCGATCGGCCAGAACAGCCCTCAGCGTGTCACCCACGACCTGTACACAGAGCAGCTGACCGGCAGCGCGTTCACCGCGCCAAGGGCGGACGCGCTGCGTACCTGGATGTACCGGATCCGCCCGTCGGTACGCCACGTCACCGCGCTGCGCGACATTGAGGCGGGCAACCTGCGCACCTCGCCCTGCCGTGAGGGCACGCCACCGGTGGCGCAGCTGCGCTGGAGCCCGATCGGGGTTCCCGACGAGCCCCTGAGCTGGCTCGAGGGCCTGTGCACCCTTGCGGCCAACGGCGACGCCCACCTCGGCACGGGTGCCGCAACGCACCTCTACGTCGCCAATCGCTCCATGGACGACGAGGTCTTCGCCAACGCCGACGGCGAGATGCTGATCCTGCCCCAGCAGGGCGCGCTGCGACTGGTGACCGAGCTCGGCACCCTCGCCGTTGGGCCTGCGGAACTGGCCACGGTGCCGCGTGGCGTCAAGTTCCGCGTCGAGCTGATGGAGGAGTCCGCCCGGGGCTACGTGTGCGAGAACTACGGCGCCCCGTTCCGGCTGCCCGACCCGGGGCTGATCGGCGTGGATGCGCTCGCCATGCCCCGCGACTTCCTGTTCCCAATGGCTGGCTACGAGGCTGACGATCGACCCACCCGGCTGGTCTTCAAGCACGGCGGCCGCCTGCTCGAAACGCACCTGCCCCATTCGCCGCTCGACGTGGTGGCCTGGCACGGCAACTTCGCCCCCTACAAATACGACCTGCGCAACTACTGCCCCCTGGGGCCGCTGTTGTTCGACCATCCGGCGCCGTCCATCTGGACATTGCTGACGTCCCCGTCAGACACGACGGGCACTGCCAACGTCGACTTCGTGCTGTTCCGCGAGCGCTGGGCCGTGCAGGAGCACACGTTCCGGCCGCCCTGGTACCACTCCAACGTGATGAGCGAGCTGATGGGGCTCATCGAGGGCACCTACGACGCCAAGCCCGAGGGCGGATTCCTGCCCGGCGGCGTCAGCATCCACAACGCCTTCCTGCCCCACGGTCCCGACATCGAGGCCTACGACGCCGGCACCACGGCCGAGCTCGAACCCCGCCGGATGGCCGACATGCTCGCCTTCATGTTTGAGTCGCGCTATGCTTGGATCCCCACGGCGTGGGCTGCCCAGTTGCCTGAGCTGCAGAGCGACTACGCCGACGCATGGACGCCGCTGGATGACCGCAGCGCCCTCCGCCGCAACGGCGACGGCTGAGCGCTTGTTGCAGTGGAGCGTCGGCTGATGGCTGCGACACGAGCGAGTGCGGATCTGGGCGGCCGGGTGGCGATCGTCACCGGCGCCGGGGCACGTGGCGACGGCATCGGCAACGGCCGCGCAGCGACGATCCTGCTGGCCGAGGCCGGCGCGCATGTGGTGGCGGTGGACCGCAAGCCCGAGCTCGCCGAAGCGACGGTGGGGATGATCGCCGCCGAGGGGGGCAGCGCCGTCGCCGTCGGTGCCGATGTGACCGTCGAAGCCGACTGCAAGGCGATGACCCAAGCTGCGCTGGATAACTGGGGCCGGCTGGACATTTTGGTGAACAACGTCGGCATCGGCAGCAGAGGGACGGTGGTGACCGAAGAGGTGGACCGCTGGGAGCGGGTGATGGATGTGAACCTGACGTCGATGGTGCTGGCGTCTCGGTATGCGATCCCGGCGATGATCGAGCACTCGGGCGGGGGAGCGGTGGTCAACATCTCGTCCATCTCGGCGCTGCGGCCCCGCGGCATGACCGCGTACTCGACCTCCAAGGGGGCGATCATGGCGCTCACGGCCGCCATGGCCGTCGATCACGGCACCGATGGTGTGCGGGTGAACTGCGTGGCCCCCGGACCCGTGCGCACACCGCTCGTCGGCGGCGACGAGATGCCCGACGAGCTCGCCGAAGCCCGTCGACGGGCCAGCGTGCTGAAGATCGAGGGAAATGGCTGGGATGTCGGCGCGGCGGTCAGGTTCCTGTGCACCGACGAGGCCCGCTACATCACCGGCCACACGCTGGTCGTCGACGGCGGTGTGACGCTGCGAGGACCGACTCGGGCCTCGCCGCGGGGCTGAACCGGACGCCGCCGTCACTATTCGCGCTGGCTGAGCTGGCTAGCCGCCGTCGCGCCGCCGCGCCGATCGGCTATACCCGCTGCTGGCGGAAGCCGCTGGCGTAATGCGTTTCGGGCAGGCGTCTGCTGCCAAACAGCTTCTCGCGCAGCGTTCCCGGCTGGTACTCCCGCTGCACGAGACCTCGCTCGCGCAGCACCGGCACGACACCTTCGATGAAGTCCACGAACGTGCCGGGGGTGGTGGCATACACCAGGTTGAAGCCGTCCACGCCCTGGTCCAGCCGGCGCTGCATCCCGTCTGCGATCTGCTCGGGCGAACCCACCAGGAATTGCCCGGCCATGTTCAGCTTGATGAGGTCGCCGAAGGTGCGGGTGCCCGGCCGCGCCGAATCCAGCAGCGACTTCACCGGGCCGCGCACGCCCTCGGTATTCAGCGTCTCGAGCGGCTGGTCGGGGTCGATGTGGCTCAGATCGATGTTGAGGTTTCCGCTCAGGTGTGCCAGACCTGCCTCCAGCGAGAGCGTCTCGAGATAGTCGGCGTGCTTGGCTTTCGCCTCGGCCTCCGTGCCGCCCACGATGGGGGACAGGCCGGCGATGACCTTCACGTCATCGGGGTGGCGACCGACCGCACTCACCCGGCGCCGGATGTCCTCGGCTATGCGTGTCAGGCCCCGCGAGGCCGCTACGACAAACACGCATTCGGCGTGTTTGGCCGCGAAATCGCGCCCACGATCCGACGAGCCCGCCTGGTAGATCACCGGCGTGCGCTGCGGAGACGGCTCCGCGAGGTGCGGTCCGGCCACCGAGTAGTACGGGCCCTCGTGGTCGATCGGCCGCACCCGGTCAGGGTCGGTATAGACGCCGCGCTCGGTGTCAGCCACCACCGCATCGTCAGACCAGCTGCCCTCCCAGAGCTTGTAGCAGACGTCCAGGTAGTCCTCGGCTCGCTCGTAGCGCGTGTCGTGCTTGGGCAGCCGCGGGTAGCCGAGGCTCTGCGCACCGTTCTGCAGGTACGAGGTGACGACATTCCAGGCCACCCGCCCGCCCGTGAGGTGGTCGAGCGTGGAGATCTGGCGGGAGAAGGTGAACGGGTGCGCCTGCAGCACGTTGCTGGTGAAGGCGAACCCTAGGTGCTCGGTGACCGTGGCCATTGCCGGGATCAGCAGCATCGGGTCGTTCACGGGCACCTGTATCGCCTCGCGCAGCGAGGTGTCGGCGCTGCCCCGGTAGGTGTCGTACAGCCCGATGACGTCCGCCAGGAAGATGGCGTCGAAGCATCCGGCCTCGCAGATCCGGGCCAGCTCCAGCCAAGGCTCGAGCGAGGTGTATTCCCGCTGGCGGGTGTCGTCGCGCACCCACAGCCCCTGCTGGATGTGGCCCACGCAGTTCATCGTGAACGCGTTCAGGATGATGCGCCGGCCTTGACCGTCTGCCCCCGCTGCCGCCGCCACGGGAGTCAGTCTCGCACCACTGGCTGCGAGCCGTCCCGCCCTGTCAGCGGGAGTTGGGGCTGGGGGCTGCGAGGTAGCTGTCGACAATCTCGGCTGGGTCGCCGACGGCGCGGATGCGGCCCTCGTCCAGCCAGACCACCCGGTCGCAGAAGCGCCGGATCTCGTTCATGTTGTGTGTGACCAGCACCACCGAGCCCGACGCCGAGCGCACGTCGTCGATGCGCTCGGCAGCCAGCCGCCGAAACTCCTCGTCGCCCACCGTCAGCGCCTCGTCGATCAACAGGATCTCGGGAATCCGGGCCGTGGCGATGGCGAAGCGCAGCCGGGCGCGCATGCCCGAGGAGTACGTGCGCATCGGCCGATCAATATCGGCGCGCAGCCCGGCGAAGTCGATGATCTCGTCCATCCGGCGCTCCACCTCGGAACGGGTGAAGCCCAGCGCCAGGCCGCCGATCAGGATGTTGCGCCGCCCCGACAGCGCCGGTCGCAGCACCGACGACACCCCCAGCAGCGACGGCCGCGACCGTCCCCGGATGCTGCCCGAGCGCAGCGGCAGCAACCCGGTCATCGCTGCGAGGAGCGTCGACTTGCCCGCACCGTTCGGCCCGATCAGCCCCAGCGTCTCGCGCTCGAACAGATCCAGCGTCACGCCCTGCACGGCGGGGATCATGCGGTACTGGCGACGCATCCGGCCCCGGGCGAAGCCCTGCTTGAGGCCCATGGCAGGCTCCTCGAACACCCGGTAGCTGACGTGGGCGTCTCGCACCTCGACCGTGACGGCGGAGTCGCTCACGCGCCGAGCCTCTGCTCGGACCGGTGGAACACCCAGAATCCGATTGCGGGCATCACGATGCACCACATCACGAGACCGGCCACCACCCAGGGGTCCACGGGTTCGCCCAGCAGGCACCAGCGCGCGCACGTGATGACGTCGTAGAGCGGGTTGAGCGCGAACGCACGCCGCCACGCCGTGCTCTGCACGAACGCGTCGACGCTGAAGATCACGCCCGAGCCGTAGAACAGCAGCCGGAACAGGTGCGGCAGGATCTGGCGCAGGTCGGGCAGCGTGGTGCCGATGCGGGCCACGAGCAGCGCAGTGCCGAAATTGAAGGCGAACTGCGCTATCAGCACCGCCGGCAGCACCAGCCAGCGAAGCGTCGGCAGCTCACCGGTCGCCAGCACCGCCAGGATTGCCAGCGCCAGTGCGGGCACGAACGCAGCGGTCTGGCCGTTGACCGACGCTGCGGGCAGCAGGATGCGCGGGAACTGGATCGAGCGGATCAATCCCATGTTCTGGGTGATCGAGGTGGATGCCTCCAAGGTGACCCGTTGGGTGAGATGGAACAGCACCACGCCGACGATGAGGAATCCCAGGAAGTTGTCGACCCCGCGCCGGGTGTCGATGATGACGCCGAACACCAGGAAATAGACCCCGACCAGCAGGGCCGGATTCACCAGGTGCCAGAGCTGGCCGAGCGTGGTGTCCATGTTCTGGGCCCGCAGGTCCTGCGCTGGCACCACGATGGCGAACTCGCGCCGACGCCACGCCTCGCGCAAGTAGGTCCGCGCCGTCGGCCTCGATGTCAGGTCGATGAGCGGCCGGACCGCCGCATCCCCCGAACTGGAGCTGCCGGAGCCGTCGGCGGCTTCAGTACTCACGATGGTCATCCTACGAAGGCCCCGCAGGGTGAGCCGAAGGGCCTCGTTGCAGGGTGGCGACCCTCAGCAGGGGCATACTCACGCGGCCGAGTGATGTCCGGCATCGGATGTCTGACCGCAACGGAACGCCCGTGTTCACACCGCCTGCACACCGTCCCACGCCGCCGCCCGCCGCCGTGCGGGGCAATGACTGGCGCTCGCTGGGGGTGGCCCCGCTCGACGTGTTCGAGCCGCTGCTGCCGGTGACCGTGGTTGTTCCCTACTACGAGGCGCCGGATGCGCTGGCGCTGACGCTGGCGGGGCTAGAGCGCCAGACCTATCCCCGGGATCTCTTCGAAGTCATCGTGGTGGACGATGGCTCCGACCCGCCGCTCGACCTCGCTGAGCTCGAGCTAGCTGCGCTCGACGGCACGGGGCCGAGCGCGCTGAGCCTGCGTGTCGTGCACCAGGAAGACCTCGGGTTCGGCTTGGCCCGGGCTCGCAACAACGGCGCCCGTGCAGCCCAAGGCGATGTGCTGATCTTCCTGGACTGCGACATGGTGCCCGAGGCCGACTGGTTGGCCGCCCACGCCCGCTGGCACCACGCCGCCAGCGACCTGCTCACGCTGGGATTCCGCCACCACGTCGACGTGGACGGCATCGGGGTGGCCGACGTGCGCGACCGGCACGGGACACTCGCCGATCTCTTCGAGGGACGGCCGATCCAGCGCCCCGAGTGGATCGAGCGTCGCATGGAGGCCACCGACGATCTGGCCTCCGATGCCGATGACATCTTCCGAGCGGTGACTGGCGGGAACTTTGCTGTGTCGAAGGCATTCTTCGAGACTGCAGGGACGTTCGACGAGTCCTTCACCCAATGGGGTTCGGAGGACATCGAGTTCGGCTGGCGTGCGTACGCGCTGGGAGCGGTGCTCGTGCCCGAACGCTCGGCGCTGTGCTGGCATCAGGGCGAAGGCGCAGTGCTCAGCGAGGACGAGACGGTCAGCCTGGCGCAGCAGCGCGACAAACTGTCGCACCTCATTCCCGACCGGCGGTTGCGAACCTCGCCCCCCGGCCGCTCCTACACCGTGCCGCAGTTCGCGGTGACCGTGCAGCCGGGGCACGTCGACGAACCCGAGGTGCTCGACACAGTCGAGCAGGTGCTGGCCAGCAACCTCCACGACCTCGTGGTGTGGGTGGACGAGCGACCGGGCGAGCCATTCGAACGGCTCAGTCGCCTGCTCGACCCCGACCCGCGGGTGAGCGTGGGCGAAGCTGGAGGCTCGGCGCTCGCGCATCCCGCAGCGGCATTCCACGTGCTGGTTCCCGCTGGCGCGGACATCCGGCCACGAATGCTCGACCGGCTCCAGAACCAGCTCGGCACGGCCGCTGCGGGCGAGTCTGATCTGGCCTCAGGTCACCGGGTCGGCATCACCCGCGGCTGGGCGGTCCACCGTGCCCGCCGCTCAGGGCGGACCGTGGCTGAGTTCGGTGCTGTTGTCGAGCTCGACGTGGACAGCCTCCAGGTCACCCAAGAGGCCAAGCCAAAGGGATGGCTTGCCGGCAAGCTCCATGGGCCCGCCAAGCGATTCTTGCGGTTGTGGGCCCGGATGCGTCGGCACTTGGGGACGTTGTCTGTTGCGGTTCGACGCATCAGGCGGCCGGCGGATGTAGCCCGCCTCATCGCGATGGTCGCTCGGGCAGTGTGGTGGCGCGTCAAGAACCTCCGCTGGAAGTTCCGCAGTCTGTGGTGGACATTGCGACGGGCTCGCCGCAGCGCGAAGAAGCGCCTGCGCATCTGGCTGGGTCTCCAGCCCCGCAGCCAGCGATACGTGCAGCGCCTCGCCCGCTACCCGCTCGGAGCCGAGATCGTGGCCGCCGGCCGCGAGGCATCGGCGGTCTTCGCTGCCTCCACCAGGGTGGCAACCCACGTCGGCGACGACGGCGATCATCACGTCGACGTCGTTGTGGCCGATTCGGCCAAAGCCGGCGAGGCGGCGCTTCGAGGTGCTCCGGGCGAGCGGCGGCCGGCAGTCGCCGTACTGGTGGACATGGCCCCGCTGGCCAGGGTGCAGGCCTTCAATCCCGAGGCGGTCAACCCGATCGGCTGGTCGGCCGGGTCCGAGCCGGAACCGGTGTCGGTGCGATCGCTGCTGTCACTGGCGCGTGGCTCGATCTTCAGTCTCTACCTCGGCGGCGAGCTGCTCACCGACCTGCGCGCCCCGCACCATCTCACCGACTGCGCCGCCGACCACCGAGACGCGGTGCAGCGGGCAGGAGCGCTGGCGGCGTTGGCTGGCGCCGGCGTTGTCGTGCACATCGACGCACCCGATCCGCAGCTCGCAGCGACGCTCGGGCCGGCATTGCACGACCTGATGGCGTCGGATGATGTCGCCGGTGCCGATGCGCACCGCCGCGAGCAGCTCAGCATCGAGATGCGGCGCTGCGCGCTGCGCGACCACTCGCTGCGCAGCCGGGCCCGCCAGATCCTCTCGGCCACGGGCATCAGCGCCCAGCCGCCCGAGGTGTCCATCTTGGCGCCGACCCGGCGGCCGGACCGCGTCGCCGATGTCATCACGACCGCCGCCCGCCAGACCTACCCTCGCCTCGAGCTGGTGCTCGCCCTGCACGGCGATGGCTTCGACAGCGACGCGGAGATCGAATCGCTGGCAGGCGACCTCGGCCACCCTCTCCGGATCGTTCGAGTCGACAGCACGGAGAACCTGGGAGGGGTGCTGCGAGCTGCCGCAGAGGCAGCCGGCGGATCGCTGCTCACCAAGATGGACGACGACGACTACTACGGCGCCGAGCACCTCTGGGACCTGGTGCTCGCGCACGAGTACTCCGGAGCCGAGTTGATCGGCAAGTCCGCTGAGTACGTGTACCTCGAACGGCTCAACACGACCGTGCGCGACCAGAACCGCCAGAAGTTCTCGGAGCGCTACATCCCCTTCGTGGGCGTCTCGGGCGGCGTGCTGATGATCTCCCGCCACGACCTCGAAGCCGCCGGAGGATGGCGGCGGGTGCCCCGGCGGGTCGACATCGCCCTGGCCCACGACGTCACGCTGGCCGGCGGGCGTATCTATTGGACCCACGGCGCCGGCTACTTGCGGGTGCGCCACGGCGACGAGCACACCTGGAACGTCGAGGACAGCCACTTCTTGGGCCGCGCCAGCGAAGTGCGTGAGGGTTGCGATCTGTCCTTCGCGGGAGTCGAAGAGGCCTGACCGCTCCCGTCCTGCGAGACTGGGGCCATGAGCGGCACCGTGGACCTCACAGCGAACGAAACCGAACTCCAGCGCTATCTCGACGAAGTCGACGAGAACGGCTACTGCATCGTCGAAGGCGCCATCGAGCCCGAGCTGGTCACCGAGATCCGCGAGACCGTCGCCAGAGTCGAGGACGAGCTGAACGTGCAGCCGAAGGGCAACCGCATCGAGGGATTCGCCACCAAGCGCATGTACAACCTGCTCCACAAGGACCGGTCGTTCTGGAAGTTGCCGATCCACCGCAATGTGCTGCCGTTCCCGCAGCACCTGATGGAGCCCGGGGCGATCCTGTCGGGCACCACGTGCATGCACATCGGTCCCGGCGAGGTGCACCAGGGCCTGCACTCCGACGACGGCCTCGTCGATCAGATCGACGTGCCGCGGCCCCGCCCGCCGTTCATGGTCACGACCATCTGGGCGTTCACCGACTTCACCGACGAGAACGGTGCCACCCGTCTGGTGCCCGGCTCGCACCGCTACGACCACGAGCCCCAGCCGGGCGAGAAGCCGGAGTACATCGCAGCCGAGATGCCGGCCGGCTCGGTGCTGATCGTGAACGGCGGCACCTGGCACTGCGGCGGCGCCAACACGTCCGAGGACGACTGGCGCCTGGGCATCAGCGTGCAGTACTGCCGGGGCTGGATGCGCCAGCAGCAGAACCAGTACTACAGCCTCGCTCCCGAAGACGTCCGCGACATGCCCGACGAGCTGGCGGCGCTGTGCGGGTTCAGTCTCTACCGGGGGATCATGGGCCACATCGACGGTGCCAGCCCCGGCCGGTTCCTGGGCGCTGAGGGCCTGGCCGAGACCGCATACGCGGCGCGGATCAAGGCCATCGACGAAGGCGAAGAGATCGGCGGCATCGGCACCGCTGAAACGGCCTAGGTCACGAAGGCAGAAGGGATGCCATCATGGAACTGCGCGATCGGGTTGCGATCATCACAGGCGGCGGAGGCGGCATCGGCGGAGCTACCGCTCGGCACTGGATGGCCGAAGGTGCTCGCCACGTCGTCGTCGCCGACTACAACGCCGAAACCGCCCAGGCGGTTGCGGACGAGATCGGCTGTGAGGGCGTCGGGCTCGACGTCACCGACGAAGCGGCCGTTGCCGATCTCGTCGAACGCACGCTCGAGGCGCACGGCCCGATCGATGTCTTCTTCTCCAACGCCGGCGCCGGCGCCGACGGCGGCGTGGATGCCTCCAACGACGCATGGCAGTCTCAATGGGAGCTGCACGTGATGAGCCACGTGTACGCAGCCCGTGCCGTGCTGCCTTCCATGCTCGCCCGGGGCGAGGGCTATCTCGTGCACACCGCCAGCGCCGCCGGATTGCTGGCGGCCATGGGCTCGGCGCCCTACTCGGTCACCAAGGCAGCTTGCATCAAGCTGGCCGAGATGGAGGCGATCCTGCACGGCGACGACGGCATCCGGGTCTCGGTGCTGTGCCCGCAGGGCGTGAACACCGCCATGGCCCCGCAGCGACTCGCCGATGGCGGCACCGACGGCATCGTCGAGCCCGAGTTCGTGGCGCAGGTCATCACCGAGGCGATGGCCGAGGAGCGGTTCCTGATCCTGTCCCACCCCGAGGCCCAGACCTACGTAGAACGCAAAGCCTCCGACCCCGATCGCTGGCTCAGAGGCATGCGCCGGCTCCGCCAACGCTCCCTCGACGTCGAGGAATCCGCTTAGCTCCCAGTGCCGAGCAAGGCAGTGCGGCACGTCGTAGCGTTGCCGCCATGGCTGATTCCGATGTCAAGGCACTGACGGGGGGGCTCGAGCTCCCCGACTTCGAGACCACAGCGTTCACCACGCCCCCGCCCTTGGCGGAGGCCAAGGTCGCCATCGTGACCTCGGCGTCGCTGCACCATCCCGACCAGGACGATTTCGAGCCGATCGATACCGGCTACCGGGTGCTCGACGGCAGCCGTCGCGATTACATGTGCGGTCACTGGAGCCCCAACTTCGACGCCACCGGGATTGCCCTCGACCTCAACACGGTGTTCCCGATCGACCGTCTCGATGAGCTCGCCGCCGACGGCACCATCGGCGAGGTCTCCGACATCCACCTGTCCTATGCCGGCAACCAGTTCGACCTGTCCGGCGTTCGGATGGACTCCGGGCCGGCGGGGGCCAAGTTCCTGCGTGACCACGAGGTGGACGTGGTCTTGTTCACGCCCGTCTGACCGCTGTGCACGCGTACGGTCAGTACGCTCGCCCACGTTTTCGAGGAAGCCGGTATCGCCACCGTGGCGCTGGGCTCCATCGGCGCCCACATCCAGGGAACCGCCCCGCCGCGAGGCCTCTGGTGCGACTTCCCGCTGGGGCGCCCGCTCGGCAAGCCCAACGATGCCGACTTCCAGCACCGGGTGCTGGCCCACGCCTTCGGGCTGCTCACCTCGCCCGAGCCGGTTGTGGAGAAGTTCGCGGAGTCGATCGACGACGACGGCACCGCCACCATGTCGTGCGAGCTGCCGCCGCGGCACGACCCCAGCCTGCATCCCGCAGTCGACGAGGCCAACGGGCTGCGTCAGGCCTACGACCGGGCCGTGGCCAAGCTGGGGAACCGCACCGGCGCGGGGCGAGTCGTGGCCGCCGACGACATCGGTGCGGCCGTGCAGTCATTCGTGCGGGTGGCCGAGGGCACACCGTGGAAGGAAGCCGGCATACCGGGCATTCCGGCACGGGTGGCACAAGACATCCGCGGCTACTACGAAACCGCCGCGCTGGCGTTGGCCGAGCACGCACCGGCCCCGTGGGCCGGCGCTCGCTGGTTCTTCACTTCCACTGAGGCGGGCCGCACGATCATGGCCGCCCGCAAGGCCATGGCCGACGCCGGCGAGAAGCAGCCCATCTGGTTCTTCCTGGCACCAGGCGACATGTAGCGGATGCCGCCTCGGGCGGCAAACCGCACAGATGAAGCTCATCTCGTGACTGTGCCCATGAGACGGCAGCCCGGCGGCGTTTCGTGCTGATCGGCCGGCCCTTCCATGGCTGGCGCGTGGCGTGGGCCGGCTTCTGGGTGCTGTTCATCGTGTACGGCCTGCAATTCAGCTACGGCACCTTCGAGGGCGCCATCAGCGCAGACACCGGCTGGTCGACCAACTGGCTGCAGCTCGCGTACGCGCTGTACATCCTCAACTACAGCGCCATCAGCGTCTGGAGCGGGCAGCTCACCGACCGGATCGGCCCCCGTCAGGTCATCGCAGTGGGCGCCCTGCTGCTGGCTGCCGGCTACCTGGTGCTGTCGTCTGCGCCGAGCTTGGTGCTGGTCTTCATCGGGCTGGCGGTGATCGCGCCGCTCGGCATGTCGTCGTCGTGGGTGCCCGCGAATGCCACCGTCGTGCGCTGGTTCACCGCTCGGCGCGGCTTGGCGACGGGCATCGTGGGCTCGGGCGGCAGTGCCGGCGGGATCGTGGCACCGCCGATCGCTGCGTGGCTCGTCTCCCAGTTCGGCTGGCGCACGGCGATCGCCGTGATGGCCGTGGTGGGCGGCGTATTCATGGCGGCCACCGCCATGCTGTTCGTGCGCGATCCCGAGTCGATCGGCCAGTATCCCGACGGTCGCGCGCCGGATCCCGCTGACCGCCCGCTCGCCCGTTCGCGGGTCGTGTCGAGGCCGGCGGGATTCGTGGTGGAAGCCACCCGCAGCAGCGCCCCCGACGCCGAGAATCCCCGCACGGCGTGGACGGCCTCCGCTGCGTGGCGCACCTCGGTGTTCTGGCGCATCTTCGGCATGTTCGCGCTGACGTTCGTGGTGGTGTTCGTGCCGTTCGCGCATGGCGTCCAGTACGCCCGCAGCCTCGGTTTTTCCTTGCAGTGGGCGTCGGGAGTGATCAGCTCGGTGGGCGTCGGAGGCCTCGTGGGGCGCATCGTGACAGGCCCGCTGTCGGACCGCATCGACCGCCGCCGGGCCGTGGGGCTGGCGCTGGCGGTCGAGACACTGTCGTTCGTCGGCTTTGCCGTGGCCGACAACCTGGTGCTGTTGTACGCCTCGGCGATCGCGTTCGGGCTGTCCTACGGCGGGAGCGTGGCGGTCTTCCCGGCGCTGGTCGCCGACTACTTCGGCCGTACCCATGCCGGAGCGATTGTCGGTCGCTTCTTCGCGACCGCAGGATCGTGTGCAGCGATCGGGCCGTACGTGGCTCAGCTGCTGCTGAATGCAACGGGGGGCTATGGCTGGACCTTCACCATGGCGGCAGTTGCCAATGCGTGTGCACTGGGGCTCGCATTCACGCTGCCCCGGCCCGGTCTGCTGCCCAAGAGCTGAACGGCCGCTGGGACCACGGGTTCGCTCTGTGTTGCCCGCGCTTGTGCACTGCGTTCACGGGCCGCTCGGGCCCGTGGCTCAGCCTCTTGCGTCCCGGGCAGCACTTTGGGCTGACGGGTAGCCTCGCAGATGGCCGCTACACCCGCCGCCGCGGCGCATGAGGGGGATTCGATGGCACTCGCAGACTTCAAGCTCGAGGATCGCTTCGACCGCGTCGAGGGCGATGTCGCCATGTCAGGCGTGCAGGCCTTGCTGCGCGTGCTGCTGGATCAGCTTCGGGCAGACCGCCGCGACGGGCTGAACAACGCGGCCATGGTGTCGGGTTATCGCGGGTCGCCGCTGGGCGGCATCGACTCGCTCATGACCACCAACGCCACCGAGCTTGAGCAGAACAACATCATCTTCGAGCCCGGCCTCAATGAGGATCTGGGCGCCACGATCGTGTGGGGCAGCCAGCTCTCGAATCGCAACTTCGAGGGCCGCTTCGACGGTGTGCTGGGCATGTGGTACGGCAAGGCGCCGGGGGTCGATCGCTCCGGCGACGCCATCAAGCACGCCAACGTCTGCGGTGTCGACCCCAAGGGCGGTGTGCTGCTCGTTGCGGGCGACGACCCCGCTTCGAAATCCTCGACGCTGGCTTCGGAGTCCGAGCCGGTGCTGATCCACTTCCAGACGCCGATCCTGTACCCCGGCTCGGTCCAGGAGGTCATCGACTACGGGCGCTGGGGCTACGAGCTGTCCCGCTACAGCGGGTTCTGGTCGGCGCTCAAGATCGTCACCAACGTGGCCGACGGCTACGCAACCGTGCAGGTCGGCCCCGGCCGTGTGTCGGTCACCCGTCCCGAATTCGAGTGGGAGGGCAATCCCTGGGCGCACACCCAGCAGGACGCCCTTTTCGGCCCCAACGCGGTGCGCATGGAGCTCGAGATCCACGAGGGCCGCATGGTCGCAGTCGACGAGTTCGTGGCGGCCAACAAGCTGAACCGCCAGACCGTTCCCACCCGCGACGCCCGGATCGGCCTCGTCGCCGCAGGCAAGACCTACTACGACCTGCGCGAGGCGCTCGACCGCATGGGCCTCGACGACATCGAGCTGGAGCGCCGCGGCGTCCGCATCTGGAAGCCGGCCGTGGTGTGGCCGCTTGAGCCCACCAGCTTGCGCGAGTTCGCCGACGGGCTCGACGTGATCGTCGCCGTCGAGGAGAAGCGCTCGATCATCGAGACGCTCATGAAGGAGAATCTCTACGGCGTGGCCGGCGCGCCCGTCGTGCTCGGCAAGCGCGACCAGCAGGGCGGCTTCTGGTTCCCGGGCCACGGCGAGATGGACGCCGATCTCATCGCGCGCAAGATCCGGCCGTTCCTGGTGGACCGGCTCGGTCCCGAGGGCATCGGGCCCGCTGTGCCCGAGCGCATCACGATCCCGCTCGCAGTCACCACCTCCAAAGGCGAGAAGGCCGCCGGCCGCACGCCGGGGTTCTGCTCGGGCTGCCCCCACAACCGCTCGACCTGGGTGCCCGAGGGCTCCGAGGCTGGCGGCGGCATCGGCTGCCACGGCATGGCGGCCATGACACCCACCCGCAACGTGCGCGGCACCACCCAGATGGGCGGCGAGGGCTGCCAGTGGGTCGGCGCCGCGCCGTTCGTGACGATGGAGCACCGGTTCCAGAACATCGGCGACGGCACCTACCACCACTCCGGTTCGCTGGCGCTGCGCCAGGCTGTGGCCGCCGGCACCAACGTCACCTACAAGATCCTCTACAACGGTGCGGTCGCCATGACGGGCGGTCAGGACATCGACGGCGGCATGGCCGTGCCGGAGCTGACCCGCTCGGTGCTTGCCGAAGGCGTGGCCAAGGTGATGGTGGTCACCGACGACCCTGACAAGTACCCCGCCGATGCCGAGTTCGCCCCAGGCACCGACGTTTGGCATCGCGACCGCATGGACGAAGCACAGCGCCTGCTGCGTGACATCGAGGGCTGCACGGTGCTGATCTACGACCAGGCATGCGCAGCCGAGCTGCGGCGCGACCGCAAGCGCGGCAAGGTGGCCGAGCCCGACACGCGGGTGTTCATCAACGAGGCCGTCTGCGAGGGCTGCGGCGACTGCGGCGAGAAGTCGAGCTGCTTGAGCGTGCAGCCCATCGAGACCGAGTTCGGCCGCAAGACGCAGATTCACCAGTCGTCGTGCAACAAAGACTTCACCTGCCTCGACGGCGACTGCCCGGCGTTCATCGAGGTGGTCCCTGCGGGGAAGATCCCCACCAAGGCCACGGTGGCGATCGAGCACATCGGCGACGACCTGCCCGAGCCCGACCGGATCGATGAGGGCAACATCTTGATGATGGGCATCGGCGGCACAGGCGTCGTCACGGTGAACCAGATGCTGGCGACGGCGGCCCTGCTCGACGGCAAGACAGCCAACGGCCTCGACCAGACCGGTCTTGCCCAGAAGGGCGGCCCGGTGCTGTCGAACCTCAAGGTCCGGAAAATGGGTGCGAACGGCGATGACACCTCGGCGGCGGATCACGACGGGGGCGACGAGGCCAACAAGGTCGGGCTCGGCGAGGCCGATGCTTACATCGTGTTCGACCTGCTGACCGGCACCAATCCGGCGAACCTCGACAAGGCGCTGGCGGGCAAGACCGTTGCCGTCGTGTCGTCGTCGAAGGTGCCCACCACTTCGATGGTGCGTGACACGTCCGCCGAGTTCCCCGAGTGGACCGCCTTCCAGCGGGTCATCGACGAGTCCACCAGTCCCGAGCGCAACGTCTACTTCGATGCGGGCACGCTGTCTGACAGCCTGTTCCGCTCGCACATGCCGGCCAACGTGCTGGTGGTGGGCGCCGCCTATCAGGCGGGCGTGGTGCCGATCAGCGCTTCGGCGATCGAGCGGGCCATCGAGCTGAACGGCGTTGCGGTGGAGATGAACACCCAGGCGTTCCGCATCGGCCGCAAGATCGTGCTCGACCCCGACTTCTTGGGAACGCTCGAGGTCGAGCGGGTCGGCAAGGTGAAGCGTGACATCGGCCCGTCAGGCCGTGAGCAGGATCTCATCGACACGGTGCCCAGCCAGTCCGAGGAGCTGGCACGGCTGCTGCGCATCCGGGTGCCCGACCTGGTGGCCTACCAGAATCACGCGTACGCAGCGGCGTACGCCAGCTTCATTGCCAAGGTGCGTGAGGCCGAGGCTGCAGCGGGCAGCGAGACGGCGCTCAGCGAGGCCGTGGCGACGTACCTGTACAAGCTGATGGCCTACAAGGACGAGTACGAGGTGGCCCGGCTGCACCGTTCGGGGGCGTTCCAGCAGGCCGTGCGCGACCAGTTCGGCGACAAGACCGATGTCACCTACAAGCTGCACCCGCCGATCATGCGGCGCATGGGTGTCGAAAAGAAGATCGGCCTCGGCCGGTCGGGCGACATGGCGTTCGCCCTGCTGGCGCGGATGAAAGGCCTGCGCGGCGGAGCGCTGGACGTCTTCGGCAAGACCGCTCACCGCAAGATGGAGCGGGAGCTGATCGACGAGTACCGCGGGATGATCGAACGGGCACTCGACACGTTGAGTGCAGGCGACGATGCCGCCTACGCCCGCGCGGTCGAGATCGCCGAGCTTCCCGACATGATCCGCGGCTACGAGGAGATCAAAGAGAACAACGTCGAGCTGTTCCGGGCCCGCGCCGCCGAACTCAACGCCTGAGCGGGGCGGCATGGTGGCCAACCGGCCGAGTTGATCGCCTGACACCAGGGCAGGGGCTTCGGCACGGCCGCGTGGCGTTCGTAGGCTGTGATGTCGTGACTGACGCCCACCCAGGGCCTTCGCCGATGCCCGAGGCCCTGAAGGGCCTCGACATTGCGCCATCGGTGCTGGACCTTGTGGGCCGCACGCCGATGGTCCGGCTGAGGAAGGTCGAGCCGCACATCGCAACGCCGGTCGTCGCCAAGCTGGAAACCACCAACCCCGGCGGCTCGGTGAAAGACCGCGCCGCGGTGGCGATGATCGACGCCGCCGAAGCTGACGGTTTGCTGCAGCCGGGCGGCGTGCTCGTGGAGCCCACTTCGGGAAACACCGGCGTGGGCCTCGCCGTGGTCGCTGCGCAGCGCGGCTACCGGTGCATCTTCGTATGCACCGACAAGGTGGCGCCCGAGAAGGTGGCGCTGCTGCGGGCCTATGGCGCAGAGGTGGTGGTCTGCCCGGTGGCCGTTGCACCTGACGATCCACGCTCGTACTACTCGACCGCGGAGCGCCTGAGGAGCGAGACGCCGGGCGCCTACTCGCCGAACCAGTACGGCAACCCGACAAACCCCCAGGCGCACTACGAAACCACCGGACCAGAGATCTGGGCACAGACCGAAGGCCGCATCACCCACTTCGTGGCGGGTGCAGGCACAGGCGGCACCGTCACCGGCGTAGGTCGCTACCTCAAAGAACAGGATCCCGGCATACAGGTCGTGATCGCCGACCCGCCGGAGTCGGTGTATGTCGGCGGGGACGGGCGGCCCTACTTGGTGGAAGGCATCGGCGAGGACTTCTGGCCATCCACCTACGATCCCGGCGTCGTCGACCGTGGAATCCCCGTGACCGATGCCGAGTCGTTCGCGATGGCACGTCGGGTTGCCCAGCGCGAGGGTCTGCTGATCGGCGGTTCCGGCGGTACGGCCGTGACGGGCGCATTCGCCGTTGCCGCGGAACTCGATGCCGCCGGCCGCTCGGAGGAGTCGCTGGTGGTCACGCTCATCCCGGATTCGGGCCGGGGCTACCTCAGCCGGGTGTTCGACGACGAGTGGATGGCACAGATGGGGTTCCTGCCGCAGGAGCCTGGGCCCGGAACGGTGAGCAGCCTCGTCCATGGCGAGTTCGTGTTCGTACGGCCCGACGACACCGTGGCTGCTGCGCGGCGATGCATGGATCGGACGGGATTGCGTGCCGTTCCGGTATGCGAGGGCGAGATGCCCCTGGCTGCTGCTCAGGTGGTGGGCTCGGTTGCCCAAGACGGGCTGCTGGCGGTGGAGGGCAGCAGAAAGGTGTCTGCGGCGATCGAACCGCCTCTGCCTGCCGTCGGCATCGGAGAACCAGTCGGTCGAATCGCTGAGCTGCTGGCCCGCGCCGACATGCTCGCAGGACCCGAGGCGGTCGTGGTCTATGACCGGGGCAGGCCCGTCGCGACGCTCGGCGCGGACGCAATTGGAGGCAGTTGATGCTGGGTGGCGATCCGCAGGTGTCGGGCTTCGAGGACCCCGACGAGTTCGGCTTCGAGACGCGGGCGATCCGGGCAGGCCAGCCCCACGACCCCTACACGGGTGCGGTGGTCACGCCGATCTCACTGGCCACCACTTTCGCCCAGGAAGCCGTCGGCCAGCCCCGGCACGGCTACGAGTACGGCCGAACGGGAAACCCGACCCGTCACGCCTATCAGGTCTGCGTGGCGTCGCTGGAAGGAGCCCGGCACGGGTTCGCATTCGCCAGCGGGCTGGCGGCGTCGGATGCGCTTCTGCGGGTGCTGCGCCCGGCCGACAGCCTGCTGCTCGGCGATGACGCCTACGGCGGCACGTTCCGCCTGATCGACAAGGTGTTCGGCAACGCGGGCGTCAGCATGGCTGCCGTCGATCTCACCGCTCCCGACAAGATCCGCGACGCCTGGACGCCGAGCACCCGCATGGTGTGGCTGGAGACGCCCACCAACCCGCTGCTCACGGTGTTCGATATCGAAGCCATCTGCGCCGTCACTCACGATCTGGGAGGCATCGTGGTGGTGGACAACACGTTCGCCACGCCGTACTTGCAGCAGCCGCTCGCGCTCGGCGCCGATGCTGTCGTGCACTCGGCCACCAAGTACCTCGGCGGACACAGCGATGTGGTCGGCGGTTTCGTGGCCACCAACGACGACGAACTGGCCGACCACCTCGTGTACACGCAGAATGCCGTGGGCGCCGTGCCCAGCCCGTTCGACTGCTACCTGACGCTGCGGGGCATCAAGACGCTCGGCGTGCGAATGGACCGCCACTGTGCAACCGCTCATGCAGTGGTCGAACTACTGGAGGAGCACCCGGCGGTGCGGTCTGTGCTGTACCCCGGGCTTGTTGATCATCTCGGGCACGACATCGCCTGCGGCCAGATGAGCGGCTTCGGAGGAATGGTGTCGTTCCGGTTGCACGGCGGGCGATCTGCGGCGGAGCAGGTCGCAGTTTCGACCAAGGTCTTCACGCTGGCGGAGTCGCTGGGTGCAGTTGAATCGTTGATCGAGCATCCCGGAGCGATGACCCACGCGTCGGCGGCTGGTTCGGCCTTGGAGGTGCCTGACGACCTCGTGCGGCTGTCGGTGGGCCTCGAAACAGTCTCGGACCTGCTGGACGATCTCGGCGCCGCGCTCGACGCCGTATGAAATACGGCCCATAAGCGGCTGGCCTGCAATGATGTGCGCATCAGCCGCCGTATTGCCCGCTGGCGCGCCCGCGCGCGACGAGGAGAGAAGCGATGGAAGGCAACATTGCCTGGATACTGACTTCAGCGGCCTTGGTGCTGTTCATGGTGCCGGGGCTTGCGCTGTTCTACGGCGGCATGGTGCGCGCCAAGAACGCGCTGAACATGCTCAACATGAACATGTGGTGCCTCGGCATCGTGCCGGTGATCTGGGTGCTGGTCGGCTACAGCCTCGCAGCGGGCGAGAGCGGCCTGCCGATCATCGGCGATTTCTCGCTGATGGGCATGGCCGGCATTCACGATGCCGAGGGACTGGCCACGTTCGCCTTCCTGATGACATTCGCAGCCATCACGCCTGCACTCATCTCGGGCGCCGTCGCCGACCGCATGAAGTTCTCGGCCTGGATGGTGTTCGTGCCTGTGTGGTCGCTGCTGGTGTACGCGCCGGTCGTGTACTGGGTGTACGGCGCTGACGGCTGGATCTTCAACCTGCCCGCCCACGACTTTGCGGGCGGCACCGCCATCCACGTGAACGCCGGCGCGGCCGCCATGGCCCTGGCACTGGTGGTCGGCCGTCGCTCCGGCTGGCCCGACAACCGGCCGGTTCCCCACAACGTGCCGTTCGTGATGCTGGGCGCGGGCATCCTGTGGTTCGGCTGGTTCGGCTTCAACGCCGGTTCGGCCCTGGCGGCCGACGGTGCGGCGGCGCAGGCCTTCGTCAACACGTTCATCGCTGCGGCCGCCGGCATGGTGGGCTGGGCCTTCGCCGAGTACGCACGGCACCAGCGGGTGTCCACCATTGGCATCGCCTCCGGTGTCGTGGCGGCGCTCGTGGCCATCACACCGGCGGCGGGCTTCGTGGGCTCCATGCACTCACTGGCGTTCGGCGCCATCGCCGGCGTGGTCTGCTTCTTCGCCATCGAGGCTAAGTTCCGGGTGGGCTTCGACGACAGCCTCGACGTGGTCGGCATCCACTGGGTCGGCGGCGCGGTCGGCGGCGTGCTGCTCGGCTTCTTCGCCGATGCTTCCGCGGTGCCTGGGGGCGACTTCATCGACGGCGTGTTCTTCGGTGGCGGCGTGCTGCTGTGGAACCAGATCCTGTCGATTGCGGTGGTCACCGTGTACTCGTTCGCTGCCACGTGGATCATCGCCAGCGTGATCAAGGCCACCATGGGCATCCGGGTCTCGGCCGAGGTCGAGATGGCCGGAATCGACGTGAGCGACCATGGCGAGGCCGCTTACCAGATCGAGTAGCCCTACGGGTGACGGCGGGCCTATTCGTGCCGCCGCTAGGTTGCCCGCCGTGACACAACCCCACGAGACGGCCGAGACCGCCGCAGACGCGGAGCCCGTCTACGACGACTACGACCTCGCGCCGTCCGATACCGAAGTCCGCCAGTTCGAGCAGGAGCGGTGGATCCGGCCGCCGGGCGCGACCGAGGTGCTGCTGGTGCGCCACGGTGCATCCCAGGCCTTCATCCCCGGCGAGCCGTTCCCCATGCTCGGCGACCAAGGCGACCCGGCGTTGGCCCCGAAGGGGCACGAGCAGGCTGAGGCGATGGCCAGCCGCCTGGCGCACGAGCCGATCGACGCGCTGTACGTGTCGTCGCTGCAGCGCACCCAGCAGACGTTCGCGCCCCTTGCCGAACGGCTGGGCATGACCCCGACGATCGAGCACGATCTGCGCGAGGTGGCGCTGGGCGAGTGGGACGGGGGGCGCATCCGCCAGTTCGCGGCCGACAATCACCCTCTGTACGAACGCCTGCACATTGAGCGGCGCTGGGACGTCATCCCTGGCGCCGAGTCGAACGAGCAGCTCATCGGCCGGTGCATGGCGGCACTCGGGCGCATCGCCGACGCACATCCCGACCAGCTGGTGGCTGCATGCGTGCACGGCGGCGTGATCGGCGCCGTACTGGCGCACATCACCGAGTCCACGCCGTTCTCCTTCGGCGGTTCCGAGAATTGCTCGATCACCCAGGTAGTTCGGTGCGACGGCGACTGGGTGCTGCGCCGGTTCAACGACTGCTCACACCTCGACAACCACCTGCACCACGGCTGAAGCTTCACCCAGCCACCCTGAAATCGCCCGATGCACCTGCTGTGCGGCGTGTCGGGGGGGGCAACGGCCCAAGCCGTAGGGTTCGAAGATGAAACGCCTCATCGGGCCGCTGATGGCGTTTGCACTCGTGGCTGCCGCGTGCAGTGACAGCGCAACGGACTCATCTCCGGACACCACCGCCACGGCGGCCGTCACCACGACGACCATCAGCGAAACCGCACCCGCCACGACGTCACCTGCCGTCGCCACTGCCCCGGCGCCGGCCACGACCGAGGCCCCTGCTCCGACAACGACCGAGGCGCCGCCTGCCGAGCCGGCCGCAGGCGACTTGGTGTCGGCAGAGCCGGTCGATGCCGGCGAGCTGAACGGTTGGCGCATCACATACCTGTCCACCGGCGTGCAGGGCGACCTAGTGGAAGTGAGCGGGCTGGTCTTCGCGCCGCCCGGCATGCCCGCGAACTCGCCCGTCGTCTCGTGGGCCCACGGAACGACGGGCGTGGCGGATGTCTGCGCACCATCAGCGACCCATCCGGTCGGCTCTGAGATTCCCATGGCGATTGCTGCTGCAGACCACATTGTCGCGGCCACCGACTACGAGGGCCTCGGCACGCCGGGCGTCCATCCGTACCTGGTGGGCCCCAGCGAAGGCCGAAGCACCCTTGACATCGTGCGGGCCGTGCGCCAGATGGAGCTGGGCGCCAGCGACCGCTACGTCGTCTGGGGCCTGTCGCAAGGCGGTCACGCTGCCTTGTGGGCCGGGCAGCTCGCGGCGTCATACGCACCCGAGCTGGATCTCGCCGGGGTCGTCGCCGCTGCGCCTGCTGCTGACATGAGCGGTTTGATGGACACTGTCGGCACCACGGCGCAGGGCTTCGCCGTCATGGCGGCGTTCGCCATGGCGGCTGCCTATGACGACCTCGACCTTGAGGACTATTTCTCTGCCGCGGCCATCGACCAGATGGGAATCGTCGAGGAAGCCTGCCTCGGCGCTGTGTTCGAGGCCTTCTTCGGGCTCGACGACAGCGCGATGCGCAACCCCGACGGCTGGGACGGCATCAAGCCGGTCGGCCCGCTGGCCGAGGTGCTCGCCGCCAATCAGGCCGGCGGAGCGCCGATCGCCGATGTGCCGGTGCTGTTCGTGCAGGGCTGGGCCGATGCCGTCGTGCTGCCCGAGCTGGTCCGTGACCTGCAGGGTGTGTACTGCTCGCAGGGCACCCAGGTGACGCTTGAGGTGTATCCCAACGGGGGACACGTCGACACCACGTTCACGTCCATGGAAGACACGCTCGGCTGGGTGGCGGATCGACTCAACGGCGTTGCCGAGCCGCATGGCTGTGACTACGTCGATCCTGATCTGGCTGAGATCGAGGCGGCTGCGCAGACCCCCGCCGCCTTCGCCGGCACGCTGCTCGAAGGGTCAGCGCCCGAGGGCATCGACAATCTCTTCAGCGAGACCACGACGCCGATCGCAGAGACCTGCCCCGGCACGGCTGCGTTCGGCGGTGCTGAGCCGACGGCCTATTCGGGATCCGTCTGGGTCCAAGACGCCACGACGGGACCGTTCCTCGACGCCTGGATCGCTCGCTTCGAATCGCCCGAGGTGGCGTCGATGGCGCTTGCCGACTTCCAAGCCGAGCTGATTGCCTGCGGCGAATTCGTGGACCCGGGCACGACAGCGCTGGGATCGTTCAGTCCCGGAGCAGATCCCGGCCTGGGCGACGAGTCGTTCGGCGTCGACTACGCGGGCAACGTGGCCGGCTTCCCGGTCAATCGCTACAGCGCCGTGGTGCGCATTGGCGACACGCTGTACGGCTCGGGCCTTGCGGCCCTGTTCACCGAGCCGGACGTCGCTGCCGTGATGCACACACTCAACGCCATCCTCGGCCTCTAGATGATTGGTTCCAAGGGGTTAGTGGTCGTAGGGGGTTAGTGATCGTGGGGATCGTTCGGGGTGGTGGGCTCTGTTGTGCCAGATGGCGGCGGTGAGGGCGAGGATGCGGGTCAGGACGCGCACGGCGACGCCGGCGCGGGTGCGGCCGTTGTGGCGTTCGAGGCTGAGCTGGCCTTTGAGGGTGTCATAGACCGATTCGATGATCTGGCGGAAGGGCCGCAGGAACCGCTGGTGGGGGCGGTCGGGCTCGTTGCGGGCAGCGGGCCGCACGACGGTGATCGCGGCGCTGTTGAGGTCGGCTTCGAACGCTTTGCTGCGGTAGCCCTTGTCGACGATGAGGGTCTGGCCGGGCCGTGTCAGGCCTGCCCGGTCGATCATGGCAGCGCAGATGTCGCGTTCGTCGGCTTTGGCGCCGGCGAGCGCGAACGCGACCGGCAGCCCTGCGGGGGTGGCGATCATGTGCAGCCGCAGCCCCCAGAACCAGCGCGAATGGGCCGCGCACCAGCCGTACTCCGCCCATTCGGCGAGACCGGAACGCTGGGCGGTCTGGCGGCTGGCGCCGCACGGCACCGGCGTGGAATCGGCCAGCCACACGTCGTCGTGCCAGTCCGGGCAGTCACGGGCCAGCGCCGCGATGACACGGCCGATCATGTCCCCGCAGCGGCGCAGCCGCTTGTTGAAGCCGTCGTGATTGGGCACATAGGGGAACCACGGCACCAGATGCTCCTGCGCGAAGCGCACGAAGCGGCGCTCGGAGTCGAACCCCAAAAGCGCCGAGATCACCGCCAGGGTGACCAGCTCCGCGTCGGACAGCCTCGGGGCGAACCCCACCTCGGGCCGCCGCGGCGCCCAATGCGGATTATCGGCCAACAAGTCGTCTATCCGCACATACAGTGCAGTCGCGAGGGTGTCCAAGTCCGGGCCCATGCTGAGAACCTCCAACATCGAAGCGTGAATACACACCCCGAGCTTGGACACCCTCACCCCACCAGCGGTGGACCCCCGCCCACCCCTTGGAACCAATCATCTAGGGGCCTGCGAGGAAGGCACCGAGTGCGGCAGTGAGCATGGCGGGGTCATCGCTGCCGCCGAGTTCGCGAGCCGAGTGCATCGAGAGCTGGGGCGAGCCCACGTCGACGACGCTCATGCCCAGCCGCGAAGCCGTGATCGGTCCGATGGTCGAGCCGCACGGCAGGTTGCCGCGGTGCGAATAGAGCTGGTGGGGCACACCGGCCGCGTCGCACGCCGCTACGAAGCGGGCGTGCGTGCGCGCATCGGTGGCGTAGCGCACGTTGACGTTGGTCTTGACGACCGGGCCGCCGTTCAGCAGCGGCAGGTGCTGGGGCTCGTGGCGCTCGGGATAGTTCGGATGCACCGCGTGGGCCCCGTCGGCTGAGACGCACAGCGAACGAGTCACCGCCCGCAAGTACTGCTCACGGCTGGCGCCCAGCGCGGCCGCGATGCGCTCGAGGGCATCGGCCAAGATCGGGCTGCCGGCTCCGGTGGCGGAGTCGCTGCCGATCTCCTCATGGTCGAACAGCACGACGACCGCTGCCGCGTCGTCGGGAAGCGAACTCAGGCTGGCCAGCGCTTCGAGGGCTGCATGGCACGATGCGAGATTGTCGATGCGACTGGCGGCGTACATCTCCCCGATGCGTCCCAGCTGGGCCGGCGGCGTGAGGTCGTGCGCCATGACATCCCACGCCAGCACGGCGTGGGGGTCGACCTCAAGCTCGTCCGCCAGAAACTCGCGGAATCCCGCAGAGCTCGGCTCGCCGAGCCCCCACACCGGGGTCATGTGCTGCTGGCGGTCGAGCTTCAGCCCGTCGTTCACGTCGCGGTCGAGGTGAATCGCGAGCTGCGGGACGCGCAGCAGCGCCCGGTCGCAGCGCCACAGCACGGTTCGGGACCCGGCCGCTGGGTCGTCGCCGTCCCCGTGCTGCACCTCGACGCGTCCCGACAGGCCGAGGTCGCGGTCAAGCCACGAATTCAGCAGCACGCCGCCGTACACCTCCACGCCAAGCTGGCGGTAGCCCAGCGTGCCGCTGTCGGGCCGGGGGCGGATGCGCAGGTTGGGGCTGTCGGTGTGCGCGCCGATCACACTGAAGCGCAGCCGCTCAGGGTCGACCTGGGCGCCGGCTCGCACCGCCAGCACGCTGCCACCGTCGCGCACCACGAATCCCTGTGCAACGTCGAGTTCGCTCCATGACTCGCTGCGGCCGGCCTCGACATAGCCGGCCGTCGCCAAGCGTTCGACCGCCGCCGCAGCCGCATGAAACGGCGACGGCGACGCCTCGATGAACTCGAACAGCGAGTCGAGCATGTGGCCCTTACGCGTCGGCGTAGGCGGTGATGATGTCGCGGCTGAAGTCATCGAAGCGGGAACGCGACATCGGATTGGTGATGAGCCGGGTGATGCCGATCGCTGCGTATTTCTCCACCCACTCGGGAGTAGCCATCCCGATTGTCGTGAAGTCGAGCTTGTCGGGGTCGCGCCCTGCCTTCTCTGCGCAGCGCTTCGCATGGTCGAAGAGCATCGCCATCTCGGCGAGGTCGCCTGAGACGGGGAAGAACCCGTCGCCGTGCTCGCCTGCGCGGCGGGCGGCACGCTTGCTGTCGCCGCCCACGATGATCGGGATATGGCCCGACGGCTGGGGGCGGCAGTACACGCGGTCGAATGAAACGTGCTCGCCGTCAAATGAGCAGACGTCCTGCTGCCACAGCGCTCGGTAGGCGTGCAGATGCTCATCAGTGATGTCGCCGCGGTCTGCGAACGGCACGCCCAGCGCATCGAACTCCTCTTCCAGCCATCCGGCGCCCACGCCAAGCAGCACGCGACCCCGTGAGAGGCGATCGAGCGTCGCAACTGCCTTCGCCGTGACGGCGAAGTTGCGCTGCGGCACGATCAGAACGCCCGTGCCCAGCTTGATCTCCGACGTCACCGAGGCCACGAAGGCCATCCACATCAGCGGATCGGGAATGTCGATGTCGTCACGCTTGCCGGGCATCTTGCCGTCTTCGGCGTACGGGTAGGGCGTCTGGTAGCCCTCCGGTACCACCACATGCTCGACGGTCCAGAGCGATTCGAAGCCCGCTCGCTCCGCCTCCTGCGCATACGCGATGGCCGTCTCACCATCAACCTGCGGACCCGTATTGGCCAGTGTCATGCCGAACTTCACTGTGTATCTCTCCCCACGTCGCCGTAGGTCGTAGTCTGCCCCTATGCGACGCATCTCTGCTCTGTTCGTTGTGCTTGCCCTCGCAGCCGCCGCGTGCGGCGGCGGTGACGATCCGCCTCCCGCCACCGAGGCCGCCGCGCCCACCACCGCTGCGCCGACCACAGTTGCCACTACTGAGGCTCCGCCGCCCACCACCACCGAAGCACCGCCGCCCCCGACCACGGAGGCCCCGCCGCCAACCACAGCGGCTCCGCCTCCCACCACCACTGAGGCTCCGCCTCCCACCACCACCGAAGCCGCCGCGGAGGCCAACGCATTGCCGCCGGCGGTGGAAGGCGCCCTGCTGGAAGGCCAGACACCCGAGGGCTTCGACACCCTGCAGACCGCCACCAACATTCCGCGGGCTGAGACCTGTCCCGGCACACCGGCCTACGGCGGGATCGTGCCGGTGGCGTACTCCGAGTCGGTCTGGGCGGCGGATCCGCTCACGGGTCCGTTCCTCGATGTCTCCATCTCCCGGTTCGAGTCGCCCGACGTGGCTTCGCAAGCCTTCAACAACTACATCGTGGAGGTCATCGCCTGCGGTGAGTTCCCCGAGCCGTCCACCGGTGCGGTGGGTGCGTTCAGCGAAGGCGAGAACCCCGGCTTGGGCGACGAGTCGTTCGGCACCGACTACACGGCCACCTTCCAGGGGCTGCCGGTCAACCGCTACGGCGTGCTCGTACGCATCGGCGACTCCATCTACAGCTCGGGTGCCACCCACGTCTTCGTGGATCCCGACAAAGCCACCGTGTTCGAGGCGCTCAACACCTTCCTCGGCCAGTAGACGATCGGTCGGCCTGACTCGGCGTTGAGATGCCAACGCTGAAAGCGCCGACGCTGAACTACAGCGCGGAGCAGCTGCGCGGCGACGTTTTCGGAGGCCTCACTGCGGCGGTCGTCATGCTGCCGCTGTCGCTGGCGTTCGGCGTGGCCTCGGGCCTCGGCGCGATCGCCGGCCTCTACGGCGCCGTCGCAGTCGGGTTGCTGGCGGCGATCTTCGGCGGCACGCGGACACAGATCTCCGGGCCCACCGCGCCGCTGTCGGTGGCGATGTCGGTGGTGGTGATCGACTACGCCGGCGGCGACATCGAAAAAGCCCTGGCGATCGTGGTGCTCGCGGGGATCGTGCAGGTATTGCTGGGAGCACTGCGTCTCGGCAGCTATGTGTCGTACACGCCCTACCCGGTGGTGTCGGGATTCACTTCCGCAGTCGGGTTGATCATCATCGTGGTGCAGCTGATCCCGCTGCTGGGGCACGAGGTGGCGCTCGGCGGCGTGTCGGCATCCATACGAGCGCTCCCTGATGCCGTGGGCAACGTCGACATCGGCGCCTTCGCGCTCGGCGTGCTCAGCGTCGCCGTCTGCCTGCTCTGGCCCCGCCGCTTGCGCCAGGCGTTGCCGCCGTCGGTCGCTGCGCTGCTCGTCTGCACGGTGCTCAGCGTGCTGTGGATCAGCGACGTGGCGGTTATCGGCGATGTGCCCTCAGGACTGCCCGAAGTGCGGATGCCGTCGTTCAGCTGGGGTGACGTCGGCGGGGCTATAGCGCCTGCGGTCACGCTCGCATTGCTCGGCTCGGTCAACAGCCTGCTCACTGCGATGGTCGCCGATTCGATGACTCGCGATCAGCATCACCCCAATCGTGAGCTGCTCGGGGTCGGTGCCGCCAACGTGCTCATCGCGTTCATCGGTGCGGTGCCCGGGGCGGGTGCGACATCGGCGACCGTGGCCAATGTCAAGGCAGGCGGCCGCACGCGGGTGTCCGGGGTGCTCTGCGCGGTGGTGCTGGGTGCGCTGGTGCTCGGATTGGGACGGCTCGCCGAAGTCATCCCACATGCGGTGCTCGCCGGCATTCTCATCAAGATCGGCTTCGACATCGTCGACTGGGACTACATCGCTCGGGTGCGTCGCACCCGGCTCGACCAGTACGGCGTGATGGCGCTCACGCTGACCCTGTCGATCGTGGCGGATCTCGTGGTGGCGGTGGGTGCGGGTCTGATTGCCGCAGCGATGACCGGCGCCCGGCAGTTCGAGCGCCTCGAACTCGACGAGGGCGTGGTGTCGACCCCGTTGCTGGACATGACGTTCCTGTACGCCCCCGGCAGCGACGACGCTGAGGGCGACGAACCCGGCGGCATCAGCCTGGCGAACCTCGATCTCGACGGTCCCGACCCGTTCGCGGCGCGTACCGGACTGCTCTCGCTGCGCGGTTCCTATACGGCGTCGTCGTCGATCAGGCTGTTCAACTCGATCAACCACGATGTCGAAGAGCACGAGGTGGTGATTTTCGATTTCAGCGAGACCCGGCACATGGACGACAGCGCTGCGTTCATGATGGGCCAGCTCATCGACGTGGCGCTGGACTCGGGCGCCAAGTGCATCGTGATGGGACTCGAGGAGTCGCAGGCAACGAGCGTCAGGGAGCTGAACGTGCTGCGCAGCGTTCCCGCGGAGAACTTCGTCGACGATCTCGAGGGCGCCCGGGTTGTGGCCCGCCGGCTCCTCGATAGCCCCGAGGGCGACGAGGCTGGCGAGGGAGACGACGGCTAAACGCCGGCCTTCGCAGCCGCCTTGGCTGCTCGGCGTGCTGCCATTTGCTCTCGGTGTGCAAGCGTGCGGTCGATGTAGGGCGCGATCGCGGGCGTCTTGCAGCCGGTTTCGCCGTGGTCGACCTGTATGGGCCCGATGCGGGCGTCGACCTCGAGCACCGTGCGCCGCAGGCTCTCGTCTTTCAGCCCGATCGCGATGAGCACGCCGTTCATCTCGTGACGCACCCGGTTCGGCCGCTCGGCGATCTCGGCATCGATCTGCGCCACCAGGCCGCGCAATTCGCTGGCGGACCAGATGTCGGCCTGCTCGGCGGTGCAGGCCACGATGAACCAGCCCACCGATGCAGGCCACTCGGCGGGCGAATCCCGCCACTCGTCGCTGAGCTCACGTGCGTGCGGCGACTCGGAGAGCTTCCCGCCGAGCGCCTCGGCGAGGACGTAGTTGTCGACATCACGAAGCCATCGCCGGGCGCGGGTCTTGGTCATCGCAGACGCATCGGCGATGCGCAGCGCCAGCACTCGGGCGTCGTGATTGCCTGAATCCCACAGTTCCGCCGCGAGCGCATGATCTGTCTTGAGCGGCTTCGCGATACGGCCGAGGTCTTTGTAGCTGACGCCGAACATCGGCTCGGCGGCGCCATGGCGCGCGTACACCTTGCGATTCTGCGCCGTGCCGGCGAGCTGCAACTGCGCCATCACATCCTGCAGCGTCGACATAGCACCAAGCCTTCTGAGGCGTCTCTGTTGGATATGTGGAAAACCGCACCGGCTGGCGGAATGTCGCTGCGATCACACATCATCGCACCTCCGCCGGGTAACTGGAAGCTACATCGGACGGCGTGTGCCTGCATACGCCCGCCCCTGCGGAGATCTGCTGCGGGCGCCAGGCAGACAACTCGTAGGGTGCAGGGCCGTGCGCGGGCTTGGCATTCGACACGGCGGGCAGCCGGTGGCGACGATGGCGCTTGGCACTGTCTCGGTGGCGGTCTTCCTCCTGACGCACCGTCTCACCCGCGCCTTGGCGTTCACCCAGGGTTCGCTGCGATTCTCCGCGCTCGAGGGTTACAGCACGTTCGGTCCCTATATCGCCGACTTCTACGGGGCCAGAGAGCTCCTCACCGGTGCGTTCCTGCAGACAGACTGGTGGCGAATCTTCACAGGCGCGTTCCTGCACATCGACCTGCGCCACCTGCTGTTCAACATGGCGGTGCTGTTCTTGCTCGGACGACGGCTTGAGCGTTTCGTGGGTCCATACGTGCTGGCGGGCATCTATGCCGTGTCACTTGTCGGCGGTTCTGCTGGGGCGATGCTGCACCGTCCCGAGAGCGCCGTCGTGGGGGCATCAGGCGCGGTGTACGGCGTGATGGGCGCAGCATTTGTCGTCGAATACCTGCGGGGCGGCAACCCGTGGCGAGACGGGCTCGGCAGCTTGATCATCATCAACGTCGTCATCTCGTTCCTCATCCCCAACATTTCCGTCGGCGGGCATCTCGGGGGGCTGGCGGCAGGTGTGCTGGCCGGTTTCGCCATCGGCGACACCAGCAGGCGGCGGCACCCGCCGACGCTTGCCGAGCGGCTGTCGAACGAGCCCATCGACACACGGATGCGCCGCTCACCGGTCGCGGTGTGGGCTCTGCTGGCATTGATTGGGGCCGCAGCGTTCGTCATCGCACTGGCAGCAGCGACCACGTGGCGCGACCCGCTCTTCTAGCGCCGGAGCGTGAGCACCAGACGCTCAGGGGACCACGTCGGTCGGCGCCGGATCCGACTCGCGGTTGATCACGATCGCCGCAATCACCGCCACGATGCCCACCGCCTCGCGCATGCTGGGCACCTGCGACAGCCACACCAAACCGATCAGCGTCGCCGTCACCGGCAGCAATGCTTGCAGCAGTGCGAATCTCGCCCGGGCCAGCCGCTGCATCACGAGCTGATCGATGCCGTAAGGGATGACGTTCGACAGCACACCTGCCGCCACGCCGCCTGCCAGCAGCAGCGGCGCCCCCGCCGCCGCGCCGAGGCCGCCGGCGCCAGCGGTGCCGTCGATGATGCCCACCGGGCTGATCACCAGCGCCCCGATGAGCATGCCCACGCCCAGCCCGTCCACCGCCATCCCGGCCCGCGCCACCCGGTGCCCCAACACGATGTACCCCGCCCACAGCGCACCGGCGATCAGCGAGAACAGTGCACCGAGCTGGGCCTCTGGCGGCGCGAGTCCCGCCAACGCCACCACCCCGCCGACGGCAAGCGCCAGCGCCCCGCTCGAGCGCAGCGTCCGGGTGCCAAATGCCGCCACGGCGATCGGCCCGATGAACTCGATCGCCACCGAGTTGCCGAGCGGCACCCGCTCGATGGCCAGGTAGAAGAACAGGTTCATCGATGCCAGCGCCGCCCCGAAGGCGGCCGTCCAGGCCAGTTCGTTGCGTGACCAGCTCCGTCGCCACGACCGGCGCAGCAGCACTACCACCGCTCCGGCACCGGCCACCCGCAGCAGTGCGACCGTGCCCGGCCCCAGCTCGTCGAACAGCTCGAACGCCGTGGCAGCGCCGAGGTATTGCGACACGGCGCCAACGGTGAACAGCGCTTCGGGCGACACCCTGCCTGCGCTCCAGATGCGTTCGACAGGTGCGCTCAACTAGGTACCTTCCCGTGACAGTGGTCATCTAGGGTGAGGGCCAGACGCATACAGCTTGGCGAACCATGCTGACGCTCGTGCACGATTCAGGTGGCTGCGGCCGTGTGCGACAGGCGCACGAGGTGATTTCGCGAGGACTCGCTAGGCGAATTCAGGGAGGAATATGCGTATGAACAAGAAACTGATGACGCTGTTGGCGGCACTCTTTGCGCTGTCGCTGTTCGCCGCTGCATGCGGTGACGACGGCGACGGCGAGGCCGCCGACACAGCAACGGCACCAGCGGCAACCGAAGCGCCCGACGAGCCGGCCGACGAACCCGTCGACGAGATGATGGACCATCTCGGCGACGGCTCGCTCGGCGAGGTCACCGTCGACGCCGGCGGCGCGGTGCAGATCCGCTCGCTCAATGCCATCACCGGCGACGTCGCCTTCTTCGGCCTGCCGCTCGAACGTGCGGTCATACTCGCAATCGAGGACTACGGCCCCATTCACGGCTTCGACGTCGACTTGGGCACCACGCTCGACGACCTTTGCTCCAACGACGGCGGCCAGGCAGCAGCCCAGATCGTCGTAGCCGATGAGGACGTGCTCGGCGTGATCGGCACGTCATGCTCGGGTGCAGCGGTAGCCGCAGCACCGCTCATCACCGATGCCGGCATGGTGATGATCTCAGGCGGCAACACGTCGCCTGCGCTCACGTCGGACCTGGCGGGCACGCCGGGCGAGAACTACAACGTCGGCTACTACCGCACGGCACACAACGACCTCTTCCAGGGTGCTGCAGTGGCCAAGTTCGTCTTCGGCGAGCTCGGTTTGACCACTGCCGCAACGATCCACGATGGAGACCCGTACACGCAGGGCCTCGCGCAAGCCTTCGCCGACGCCTTCGAGGCCGAAGGCGGCACGATCACCGGGTTCTCGGCGGTCAACAAGGAAGACACCGACATGGTGCCGGTGCTGACCGAGATCGCGGCGGGCGGCCCCGCAGCGCTGTTCTTCCCGATCTTCCAGCCCGCCGGCGACTTCGTCGCCGATCAGGCACCGGGAGTGTCGGGATTGGAGGACACGGTGCTGCTCGCGGCCGACGGTTTGCTGAACACCAACTACCTGGCGCTTCCGCAGACCGCGGGCATGTATTTCTCGGGTCCCGACTCTCGTTTCGGCGAGAACGTGAACCAGAGCACCGGCAAGACGGCACAGGACTTCCTGGCCGCCTACGAGGAGCGCTGGGGCGAGGCGCCTGCTGCCCCGTTCTGGGCCCACGGTTACGACGCCACCACGATGCTGCTCGACGCCATTGCTGCTGCGTCGTACGTCAACGCCGACGGCAACCTGAACGTCGACCGCCAAGGCATCCGTGACTACCTCAACAGCATCGAGGGCTTCAGCGGCCTGATCGGCACCATCAACTGCGACGACTTCGGCGACTGCGGCGCGGCCCGCATCACCGTGGTTCAGAACATCGGCGGCGAGGAGAACGCGGTGGCCAGCATGGACAACGTCGTGTTCTCCTTCGTTCCGTGAGCACACGGGGGCGGGTCCCAAGAGGCTGAACCGAATGGCGAAGCCGTGGCCCGAGCGGCCCGTGAGCGCAGCGAACAAGAGCGGGAAACAATGGCAGTACCACGAGAAGCTGCGCTAATTCGCGCACGCTCTAGGTCGGTCGGTCACGGCCTTCTAGGGTCGATTCGGTGATGGATGAAGGGGCGCCCCCCAACGGGGCGCCCCGCCCCCGGCTCCCGCGGGCCCGCGCCCGGCTCTTGCGGCCCCGCACCCGGGTCGACTGGTTCCTCACGGTCATCCGAGTGGCGGTGCTGATCGTCCTGGCCGTCGGCTTCACGGCCTTCATCGCCCAGGAGATCAACCCCGACAACCCGTTCGCCCGCTGGGCGAACCCAGATGCCACCGGCCTCACCGGGGCGCAGTTCCGCGGGCTGGTGATCTCGGGCGTCGCCCAAGGCTCGATGTACGGGCTGATCGCGCTTGGCTACTCGATGGTCTACGGCGTGCTGGGGTTCATCAACTTCGCCCACGGCGAGGTGTTCATGGTGGGCGCCATGACCGGCATGATCACCTCCAACAAGCTGGCCGACGCTGGGTTGTGGGAGTCGAACTTCATCGGCTCGCTGGTGTTCATCGTGGTGGTGTCGATCATCGTGTCGTCGCTGACGGCAGTGGTCATGGAACGGGTGGCCTACCGGCCGCTGCGCGGGGCGCCGCGGCTGATCCCGCTGATCACCTCCATCGGCGTGTCGTTCTTCTTGCAGAACGCGTCGGTGGTGCTGCTGGGGCCGGCCAGCAAGTCGTACCCGAACGTGCCGGACTGGGTGAAGGCCAAGCACACCTTCCTGCAGATCGAGGGCGCCAAGATCCTGGTGATCGTGGTGGCTGCGCTGTCGATGGCGGCGCTGTGGTACTACGTCGACCGCACCAAGACCGGCAAGGCGATGCGGGCCGTGGCCGAGGACGCCGAGATTGCCTCGCTCATGGGCATCGACGTGAACCGCACCATCGTGAAGGTGTTCGCGGTGGGCGGGGCGATGGCGGGCATGGCGGGGATTCTCTGGGGCATCCTGTTCCGCAGCGTCATCCACACCACCGGTTTTCTGCCGGGCATCAAGGCGTTCAGCGCGGCGGTGGTGGGCGGCATCGGCCACTTGGGCGGTGCGATGGCGGGCGGGCTGTCGATCGGGGTAGCCGAGTCGGTGGGGCCACTGCTGATCCTGGAGCCGCTGGGCGTGAGCGGGGTGTCGCAGCTTCGTGACGCCGTGGCGTTCTCGATGCTGATCATCGTGCTGCTGGTGAGGCCGGCCGGACTGTTCGGCGAGCGGCTGCCCGCGGAGGATCGGGCATGAGCTCGGCGGAGCTGTGGTTGCGGGCTGGCTTGCTCGGCGGGCGGCTGCGGGCGGAGGATCGGGTATGAGCTTGGCTGAGCCGCCGGCCGCGCCCGGGCCGAGCCCCACCGCCAGTTCCGGCGGTGACGGCACCAGCGACGATGCGCCGCCGCGCCCGCCGTTCGCGCAGGACTGGCGTCGCATCGCTCGCATGGGTGCCATCGGCGCCATCGGGCAGATCTTCATCTCGCTGTCCAACATGCCGGTCAAGCTCGACGGCCGGGCGATCATCGAAGGGATTCTCAGCCTCGGCTATCTCTCGCTGGTGGTGCTGCCACTGGCGGCAGGCAGCCGAGTCGGCCACCAGATCCGCCGAGAAGGCGTGCC
Source organism: Candidatus Poriferisodalis sp. (assembly GCF_965219595.1). Taxonomy (NCBI): domain Bacteria; kingdom Bacillati; phylum Actinomycetota; class Acidimicrobiia; order Acidimicrobiales; family Candidatus Poriferisodalaceae; genus Candidatus Poriferisodalis; species Candidatus Poriferisodalis sp. The sequence goes on along the minus strand of NZ_OZ244781.1, from coordinate 189,353 downwards.
ATACCACCGCGCCGGCGCCCACGAAGTCATCGGCGGGGCCGCATGCGGCGCGCTCGTCGGCGGGGGACTGTCGCTGCTGGCGGTGCTCATTGCCAACTTCGACTTGCGCGAGCCGCTGGTCAACTGGAGCCCGATCCTGGCCGACCTGCTGGGCTTCAACCGCGGCACGGCGTTCGCAGTGCTCATCTGGCTCGCCATCGGCACAGCCGTGGGCGCTGCGGGCGGCCTGCTGCGAGTGGTGCCGCCGGTGATGCGGCGCGTGCTGTGGACCATGGTGCTCACCCTGTTCGGCTCGGCGGTGCTCGAATCGCTGACCACCGACCTGGCCGAGGGCATGGGCATCGAGGGGCTGATCGACTGGTTCTATGCCCCCCGGGGCGGGCTCACCATCACCGGTGCCATCGCTCTCGCCGCCGGATCGGGAGTGCTGGCGTTCGTGGCCCGGGGCCGCATCAAGGGGGCTAAGGCCCGCATCGACGCGCTCGAAGGCCCCGCCCGCAACCGGGCGCATCTGGGCTTGATCCTGGCCACCGCTGCAGTGCTCGTCATCCTGCCGATGTTCGCCGGCAAGCTCACCAACGAGCTGCTCGCCAACGTCGGCCTGTTCGTGCTGCTGGCGCTGGGGCTGAACATCGTGGTTGGCCTCGCCGGCATCCTCGACCTAGGCTACGTGGCGTTCTTCGCCGTGGGCAGCTACAGCGCAGCGGTGCTCACCGCCGCCACATCGCCGAAGATCCACCCCGAGCTGCCGTGGTTCGTGGCGCTCATCGGCGTCGTGCTCCTGACCGGGTTGGTGGGGCTGTTCATCGGCGCCCCAGTCATCCGCATGCGTGGCGACTACCTCGCCATCGTCACGCTCGGCTTCGGCGAGATCATCCGCCTGCTGTTCCTGTCGGACTGGCTGTCGGGATGGTTCGGCGGCTCCCAGGGAATCACCAACATCCCGGGTGCGGAGATCTTCGGCCTGGCCGAGGTGGCCGGCACCGATCCGCGCAGCGTCTTCTACCTGGTGCTCGCGTTCTGCGCGATCGCCATCTACGTCTCGTGGCGGTTGGAGCGGTCGCGCATCGGCCGTGCGTGGATGGCGGTGCGCGAGGACGAAACCGTGGCCGAGGCCATGGGCATCAACACGGTCAACGTCAAGCTGCTGGCGTTCGTGGTGGGTGCTGTGCTGGGGTCGTTCAGCGGGGCGATCTTCTCGGCGAAGGTGGGCTCGGTGTTCCCCGCCAGCTTCCTGATCCTGGTGTCGATCGTGATCTTGGTGGTGGTCATCTTCGGCGGAATGGGCAACATCGTCGGCGTCATCGCCGGCTCGGCGGTGCTGATCGGCGTGCTCGGCGGGCCGAAGCAGCCGGGCCTGCTGGCGGAGTTCTCCGAGTTCAAGCTGCTCATCTACGGGGCGCTGCTGGTGTGGATGATGCTGGCCCGGCCCGAGGGCCTGATCCCCAGCGTGCGCCGCACCCGTGAGCTGCACCAGGAAGAGCTGGCTCAAGACGCCTGGCTGCGCGGCCAGACCGAAGACGACAACGGCGGCGACGATGTTCGCCAGCCATCGGGCGAGTCGTCATGAGCGTCACGACGCCGTCCGGCACCCCCCAGGATTCCGCCGCCCAAGCTGCGCAGGTGCCCATTCTCGAAACCCGGGGCCTCGGTGTTGACTTCGGCGGGCTGAAGGCGCTCGACGGGCTGGATCTAGCCGTGTATCCGGGCGAGATCGTCTCGGTCATCGGCCCCAACGGTGCCGGCAAGACCACGCTGTTCAACGCCATCACGGCCACGGTCGCCGCCAGCGAGGGCGACATCTGTTTCGAGGGCGAGTCGCTCATCGGTCTCGACCCCAACCGGGTCACCTCCCGGGGCATCGCCCGCACCTTCCAGAACGTCCGCCTGTTCGCCAACATGACCGTGCTCGAGAACGTGATGGTCTCCCAGCACTGTCGCACCCGCCAGAGCGTGTTCGGGGCGCTGCTGTTCACCAAGGCGTTCCGCAACGAAGAGGCCGAGATCACCGAGCGGGGCAAGGAAGTGCTGTCGTTCTTCGGCAGCCGTCTGACGGGCTACCGGTTCGACCAGCCCGCCTACACCCTGTCGTATGCCAACCGGCGGCGGCTGGAGATCGCGCGGGCCATGGCCACCCAGCCCAAGCTCATCCTGCTCGACGAGCCTGTTGCCGGCATGAACCCCACCGAGTCGGCCGAGCTGACCGGCCTGATCGGGCGACTGCGCGACGAGTGGGGCTTCGCCATCGTGGTGATCGAGCACGACATGGAGGTGGTGCGCGAGGTTTCCGACCGGGTGGTGGTGCTGGACCACGGCGTGAAGATCGCCGAGGGCGACTACGCCGACGTCTCGGTGGACCCTCAGGTCATCGAGGCGTACCTCGGCCACGGGGCGACGGCATGAGCAGCGCCGCAAGCGGCGCGGCGGGCAGCGCCAGTCAAGACCGCGGCAGCGGCGCCGCAAGCACCGCCGAGCGCGCGCCGCTGCTGGAGATGCGCAGGGTGAACGCGCACTACGGGGCGGTGCACGCGCTGCGCGATGTCGACCTGTCGATCTACCAAGGCGAGCTGGTGTGCCTGCTGGGCGGCAACGCCAGCGGCAAGTCCACGACGCTCAAGACACTGCTCGGCATGCTGACACCCACCTCCGGCGAGGTCGTGCTCGACGGCGAGGTCGTGAACGACCGGCCGATCAGCTACCGGGTGGCCAGGGGCATCACCATGGTTCCCGAGAACCGGCGCCTGTTCAAGCGGCTCACGGTGCGCGAGAACCTCCAGCTCGGCGCCTATCTCCGCAAAGACAGCGACGGCATCGCTGCCGACATGGAGCATGTCTACGAGCTGTTTCCGCGCGTCAAGGAGCGGCTGGGTCAGAAGGCGGGCACGCTGTCGGGCGGTGAGCAGCAGATGGTGGCCATCGGCCGAGCGCTGATGTCCCAGCCTCGGGTGCTGCTGATGGACGAGCCCTCGATGGGCTTGGCACCGGCACTGGTGCAGCAGAACTTCGAGCTGATCGGCCAGATCCACGAGGCCGGCATGACGGTGTTCATGGTGGAGCAGAACGCCAACATGGCGCTCGGCATCGCCGACCGGGGCTGGGTGCTGCAGACGGGCCGCGTCGTGCTCGACGACACCGCCGAGGCGCTGCTGGCCAACCCAGCCCTGCGCACGTCCTACCTGGGCGGCGGCAAGCGCGACAGCGACGGCCGCTCTGGAGCAGACGACACCGCCGCCGGTTGACGCCGGACGGCCCAGCCCTTGAACGGCCCGGCCGCTCGGCTGGCTAGTTCTGCAGTGGCAGGACTGCGTTGGCGACGCCTTCGAGCTCTGCGAACCAATCGTCGGGCTCGCCCACCAGCACGGGCACGAACTTCGACGCGCCCACGTCAGTGAATCGCTGGATCTGGTCGCGCAAGCCGTCCCAGCCGGTCGGGATGATGTCGCCCGGGTCGGCATCGGGAGCGCGCCGTTCGAGGATGGCCTTGTAGCCGGGGCTGATCTCGCCGTGCGTGTAGGGGATGAGCACGCCGAAGTGCTCGGGGTCGATCCAGCGCTCGTGCTCGTCGGCGGCCTCGTTCACGATCTTCCAGCCGGCTGCGGCGATGTCGGGCGTGCAGAACGATGGCAGCCACCCGTCGCCGAAGCGCCCGCAGCGGCGCAGCTCCACCTCGGCTGCCCCGCCGAGCCAGATGTCCATCGGCTTCTGCGCAGGCTTCGGCAGCAGCGACACATCGTCGTAGTGGTACCAGTCGCCGTGATGGGTGACGGGCTCGTCCTCCCAGAAGCGCTTCAGCAGCGGCAGGGCTTCGTTGAACATCTTCGCCCGCTCGCGGCGCTCGACGCCGAAGGCCGCCTGCTCGTGCACATCGGCCACGCCCAGCCCGAACGCCGGCAGCAGCCGGCCGTCGGAGAGGCGGTCGAGGCTGGCCAGTTCCTTGGCGAGCACGGCGAGGTTGCGGCCGGGCAGCACCAGCACCGACATGCCGAACTTCATGCGCTTGGTGCGGCCTGCTGCGTAGGCGAGACCCACGATCGGGTCGGGGCATTCGCCGCCGAGCCGCTCGCTCAGCCACAACGAGTCGAAGCCGTTGTCCTCCAGCGCATCCACGAACGGGTCGAAGGTGGCGTGGTCGTTGGTGAAGCTGCGCGTGCCCAGCCCGAAGCCGATCCGGATCTTCATAGAGTCCACGCTAGGGCACCGCAGCCAGCTCGACCCGGGTGCCGCTGGGCCGGCCGGCGCGACGCGCGCCGCTGCGGGGTCGGCCCGGGTCGCGCTCGCGGTAGTGGCCTGCACGACACCTACCGCTGCGAGGTCGTCGCTGCTGTGTGACTGGCGCTTCGGCATGAACGGTGCTGCTGCGCGCCGTACCCTCGTGCGCTGATGGGCGAACACCGACCGCGATGAAGGACAGTCGATGAGTAAAACCGCAGCGAACGGGCAGATCGACCTGACCTCGCCATTCCGGCTCGACGGGCAGGTGTGCCTGGTGACCGGTGCGTCGAGCGGCTTCGGGGTGCGCTTCGCCCGGGTGTTCGCAGCGGCCGGCGCCAAGGTGGCGGTGGCCGCCCGCCGGGCCGACCGGCTGGAAGCGCTGGCGGCCGAGCTGCCCGACGCACTCGCCGTGCCGTGCGATGTGGGCGACGACGACGCCTGCCGAGACCTAGTGGCCCAGGTGGTGGACCGTTACGGCAAGGTCGACGTGCTGGTCAACAACGCCGGGGTGAGCGACGCCATCAATCCCGGCGAGCAGGCCGACGTGGAGAGCTTCCGGCATGTGGTCGACATCAACCTGAATGCGTGCTTCCTGCTGGCAGGGCTCGCAGCTGCCGACATCATCGGCCGGGAGGCCACGGGCAGCATCATCAACGTGGCCTCGGTGCACGGTCACGTGGCCTCGGCGCCCAACCTGCAGCCCGCGTACGCGGCGTCCAAAGCGGGCCTGGTGAACCTGACACGCGACCTTGCCGTGCAGTGGGCCACCCGGGGCGTGCGGGTCAACGCCCTGTGCCCCGGCTACTTCGAGACTGAGCTGACGGCACCGATGTTCGACGATGATCGCTCGATGGCGTGGATCAGCCGGAACGCCCCGATGCGGCGACCTGGGCACGAGCACGAGCTGGATGGTGCGCTGCTGTTCTTGGCCAGCGACGCCAGCAGCTACGTGACCGGCAGCTCGCTGATGGTGGACGGGGGCTGGACCGCCCGGTGAGTGCTGCCCGCCACCCCGATCCGCTTGTGCCTTGCGGGGGAGATTGGTGAGCCGGTCGGTCGCATCCAGGCTGCGCGTGGGCGCAGCCGCACTGGCTGCAGCGCTCGGCGGCGGCTGGTGGCTGGCATCGGGCCGCTGGCGGCGAACGTGGCGCGCCGATTCGTTGACCGGCATTGCCACCCGAGACGGGGCACTGCGCCACCTGCAGGCCGAGCTGGTGCGCTCGACGCGTACCGGCCGGATGGTCGGCGTGGCATTCTGCGACGTCGATGCCTTCAAGCAGGTCAACGATCAGCACGGCCACCTGGTAGGCGACCTGGTGCTCGTCACCGTGGCACAGTGCCTGCGCGACGCCGTGCGGCCGTCTGACGTGGTTGCCCGCGTCGGCGGCGACGAGTTCGTAGTGGTGTGCGGCGGGCTGCGCAGCGCAAGCGACATGGAGATCATCACCGGACGTCTGCACGCGTCGCTCACCCAGGCGCCTGCGCAGAGTGACACTGGCGACCCCTTGGCCGAGATGGGCGTCACCGTCAGCATCGGCAGCGCCACCGGACGCGGCGGCGAGGTCTCACCCGGCGCACTGCTCCACGCCGCCGACCGCTCGATGTACCGACAGAAGGGCTGGCGGTCCTAAGCGTTCGGTTCCGTTGTCGCGCTAGCCGAGTGCTGGTGTGCCTTCGAAGTTGCCCGGGTCGTCGGCTGTGGGCAGCACCGGGCGCGCCCGCCAGTCCATGGCCTCTTCGACGCCGTCGATCACGTCAGACCATTCGGCGGCGTTCCAGCCCTGGGCCGAGCCGAGCACGCTGGCGTCTTGGGCGAGGTGCACGAGGGCGGGCAGCCGTTCCAGGCCCAGCGATCGAACGAACTCGCGCTCGGGGTCGAGCAGCACGAGATGCTCGTCGGCAAAGCGGCCCAGGAAGCTGCGGGCGCCCTGCGCATCGCTGCACACCACGAATGCGCAGCGCACGTCGGCCTCCTCGTACACCAGGAACAGCCGCGATGCAGTGGGCAGGATCCAGCCGCTCTGGTGCGTGTAGGGGTCGATGACAACGCCCATGAGGTTGAACACCACCAGCCATTCGGCCAGCGTGTGAGTGTGGCCGGAGAGCGTCTCGAGCTTGATGTCGGTGGACGGCGCGTCAAGCACGGCAGGCAAACTAGCGCTCCCGGTGAGCGCGGCCACGGTTCATGCGCCGATGCGCCGGTTGTCAGATCGGCGGACGCAGCAGCTCGGCGGCCAGAGGGCAGTCGGCCCGTTGCCAGCCGGCAGCCGGCTCGATGCCGCCGGGCCCCACAACATGGCTGAACAGGCCGATCGGCACGATCTCCTCGTCGTATTCCCACGGCTCGTCGGCCACGGCGCTTGAAGCGGCCTCGAAGAGCGGCTGCGGCAGCGCCCGTCCCTGCCCGATGAGGCACCACACCTCCACCCCCGACACGTACCCGACCGCCGCAGCGGCATGGGAGCCGCCGGCTGCGATTACGGCTTCGGGCCCGGCGGCAGCAGCCTCCACCAGGATCACCTCAGCGGTTGAGCATGCAGCCGCCAAACCCGCCAGCGGCACGTCGGTCACCTCGCAACCGTCGCCCGCAAGCCGCCGAGCCAGGCCAGCGCCCTCGCCGTAGGCGTCGATGATGCGCACCTCGATGTCGGCGCGCCGCCCCAGTCCCTCAGCGGCAAGGTCGGGCCAGCCCAGCAGGCACACCGTGGCTCCCTCGGGCAGCGCGTCAGCGGCGCGGTCGGCAGTGGCATCGGCTCGCAGCTCGGCCGCGAACTCGCGTGCATCCCGGTACGGCTGGGCCGAGGCGCACACCACGGCCGCCATCGACCACAGCGCGCCGGCGACCGGGTACTTGTCGAGGATGCGGCGGCACACCGTGACCAGCTCCAGCGGGTCCGAGGCGAGCGCGCCCAATGCCGATGCAGCCTCGCGCACCAGCACATCCTGCGACAGGTCGCCCGCACGCGCCACATAGCGCAGGTGCTCCATCGGATGCACGCGCCGACGCTATCCCGTGCCCGGTCGTGTCTTCCCGCGTCGAGCCGTCGCGGCGGCGCTTCCGCGCACAGGATGAATCCGACGTCGCTGGCGTCGGTTCGTCAGGGTGCTCAGGCGCTCTGTGTCTGCAGCCGGCGCGCGATCACCTTCAGGCACAGCGTTTCGTCGGCGCCCTCGAAGATCGACAGCACCCGGGCGTCCACGAACAGCCGGCTCACCGTGTATTCCTCGGCGAAGCCGAACCCGCCGTGGAGCTGCTGCGCCTCGCGGGTCACCCACTCGGCGGCCTTGCACACATATGCCTTGATCATCGACGCCTCGAGCGCTCCGCCGCCCCGAGCCATCATGCGGGCCACCTCGTAGCTGTACTGGCGGGCGGCGGCGATGATCGCCGCCATACGGCCCAGCTTCGCCTGCGTCAGCTGGTAGTCGGCGATCGGCTGGCCGAACACCTTGCGCTCGTCGGCGTAGGTGCGGGCCTCGTCGTAGGCCGCCTGCATGACGCCAACGGCACGAGCCGCAGTCTGCAGCCGCCCGTTCTCGAAGCCGGCCATCTGCAGGTAGAAGCCCTGCCCGACGCCGTCGTCGCCGCCGATGAGGTTCTCTGCGGGCACGAACCAGTCGTCAAAGGCGATCTCGAAGCTGTGCATGCCCCGGTAGCCCAGCGTGGCGATGGCCCGCCCCTCGATGGTGCCGCCACGATCGTCGGTGAACTGGAAGTCGTGGCCCTCCGACTGGGGCTTGGGCACGATGAACAGGCTGAGGCCCCGGTGCGCTTTGCGCCGGTCAGGATCGGTGCGGGCCAGCAGCATCAGCACATCGGCCCGGCCGGCGAACGTGCACCACGTCTTGGTGCCCGAGATCAGCCAGCCGCCTTCGGTGGGCGATGCCGACACGACCAGGTTGGCCACGTCACTGCCGTAGTCGGGCTCGGTGACGGCGACCGCCACCATGGTTTCGCCGGTGGCGATCTGGGGGAACCAGTGCTTCTTCTGCTCCTCGGTGCCGCCCCGCTCCAGCGCCCGGGTGAGGATCTCGGGCCGGGTGATGAGCGAGCCGCCCGCGCCCAGCGATGCCCGCGACAGCTCCTCGGTGGCGATGACCATGCCGAGGTAGTCGCTCTCGGAGCCGGAGGCGAACCCGCCGTATTCCTCGGGCACCGAAAGGCCGAAGCAGCCCAGCTCGGCCAGCCCGCCGATGATGTCTTCGGGGATGTCGGTGTCGCCCCGGTGGATGTGCTCGGCAGCGGGGGCGATCTTGTCCTCGCCGAAGCGGCGGAAGGTCTCCGCCACGAGCTCGAAGTCTTCGTCGAGGTGGCTGGGTGCATCGAGGCCGGCCAGCGTGGCGATGTAGGGGGGATTGCGGTAGGCGGCTACGAAGTCGCGAGCGCCGTCGAGAGCACCGGGCTCGAGGCCCCACTGGGCCTCACGGGCGAACAGCCGGGCGTGGAACTCCCCGAGGGCGTCGGCGATGAAACCGCAGGCGAGGCGGGCCTCGGCGTCGCCCAGCGCACCCCATGCGACCAGCGAATCGCAGATGCGCAGCGCCGAGGCGGTGTGCGCCAGGTCGTACAGGAAGCACTGGTGGTCGTCGCCCATGCCGACCGCATGGCTGCACGCACGGCTCAACGCCGCGTTGCCCGCAGCGAGCGCATCCGCTGCGGCGGACATGTCCGGTTCAGTCACCGTGGCCTCGGCGTTCGCAGTCATGTCGTCCCCGTCGTCGTCACAGCCGCACAGGCTAAAGCCCGCTCCAGCGCGCGGCCCGGGCTACGACTCGGCTTGACCCGGTCAGCGGGGATGCTGCGCCGTACGATGACTCGGTCCACGCACCAGCACCACTGCTCCAGACCATTGCACGGAGGTTCCTGTGACCGTCCATGACCGCCCGTTCGGGCGCTACTTCGAGGACTTCGACATCGGCGACGTGTACCAGCACTGGCCGGGCAAGACCATCACCGAGGCAGACGATCACCTGTTCTGCATGATCACGATGAACCACCACCCGCTGCACACCAACGAGTGGTTCGCCCAGCACGAGACCGTGCACGGCAAGAACGTGGTGGTGGGCAATCTCGTGTACTCGCTGGTGCTGGGCATGAGCGTGCCCGACGTGAGCGGTGCGGCCATTGCGAACCTCGAGGTCGAGACGCTGACCCACTCCCGTCCGACGTTCCACGGCGACACGATCTACGCCGTCACCAAGGTGCTCGACAAGCGTGAGTCTGGCTCGCGGCCCGACCGGGGCGTGGTGACCGTGGAGACCCGGGCGTTCAACCAGCGCTCCGAAGAGGTGTGCTACTTCCGCCGCAAGGTCATGATCTGGAAGCGGGAAGCAGGGCCCGAGCGCCGCTTCCCCTACAGCGACGAGGCAGCCGTCGGCGAGGGCTGATCGCTTGCGCCACGCTGGGTCGGATGCGCGTAGCTCGCGCCACGCCGAACTGATCGGCTGGTGGGCGGCCGAGCGGCGAGATCTGCCGTGGCGGCGCACCCGCGACCCGTGGCTCGTGCTGGTCTCGGAGGTCATGCTGCAGCAGACCCAGGTGGAGCGGGTGCTGCCGTACTTCGAGACGTTTGCCGAGTGCTGGCCGATACCGGAGCAGTGCGCGGCAGCGAAGCTGGCCGAAGTGCTGGCTGTGTGGCAGGGACTGGGCTACCCCCGGCGCGCTCGCAACCTCTGGCGGACGGCGGCGATCATCAGCGAGCGCCACGGCGGCCGGGTGCCCGCCGATCTGGACGGCCTGCTGGCGCTGCCGGGCGTGGGTCCCTACACCGCTCGGGCAGTGCAAGCCTTCGCCTTCGGCATCGATACCGGCGTGGTCGATACCAACGTGGGTCGCATCCTGGCCCGCTGGCAGGGCCGTCGGCTGAGCCCCCGGGAGGCCCAGCGCATCGCCGATGAATTGGTGCCTGCGGGGGAGAGCTGGGCATGGAACCAGGCGATGATGGATCTCGGCGCACAGGTCTGCACCAAGCGAGATCCGAGCTGCGGCCAGTGCCCTGCACAGCGGTGGTGTGCGTGGGCGGTTGAGGTATTGGGCCCGGAGCCTTCGGGTCAACCAGATCCAGCCGACCGCAGCGCCGGGGTCAGTGCGCGGCAGGCACCGTTCGAAGGCAGCGACCGCCAGGCCAGGGGCCGCCTGCTCGCAGCGCTGTCAGGTGGTTCGCTCCCGACGGAACAGGCTGCCGCGGCGATGAGACTCGAGCACGACGAAGCACGCGCTCAACGTCTTGTCGAAGAACTGACCGCCGAGGGCTTGATCACCGCAGTCGGCGACCAACTCCGTCTCGGTTAACTCAGGCAGCCACGCTGTGCTGGTTGGGCTCGTAGCTCAAGCAGCTACGAGCTGTTCGATCAGCTCGTCGAAGGCCTTGTCAGCGATGGCGACCATCTCGTCGTCGGTGCGGTCCTGGATGGGATGCTCCACCCATACGGCCGCCGGGTCGAAGCCGAGCGCCTTGCCCTGTACCTCGGCCCCGTCGACGAACTGGACGGTGGCGACGAACACCGACGGGATGCCGCGGCGTTCCAGATCAGCGATGTCGTGCACACTGCACGACGTGCAGCTGCCTCAATCGGCTAGCGCTTCGATCACCACGTCGCACTTGGTGGCGATCTCGTGGCGCAGGTCGACCGGGGCCGGCTTGGTGAACGTGGGCTTGGAGTAGCGCTCGACGCGCAGGCCCCGCTCGGTCAGCCGTTCCTCGAGCCGGTTCAGGAAGCGGTCGCCGCGGGGCTTGCTGATGTCCAGCAGGCCCACGGTGAGGCCGTCCAGCGAATCGGGCCGGGTGACCCGCTCACGATGGGCGGGTGCCGCTTCGTTGGTCGGGTCCAAGACGACAGTGCTCATGTGGTCCCCCCTGTGTTGGATCCGGTGGGCACGTCCTGATCGACTGTAGCCGCCCCGGGCCCAAGCGGCCCGTGAGCGGAGCGAACAAGAGCGGGAAACGCAGGCCCGAGCGGCCCGTGAGCGGAGCGAACAAGAGCGGGAAACGCAGGCCCAAGCGGCCCGCGAGCTTGGCCTTGCTATCGCCAGGAATCGATCTCGACGCAGACGGGCTGAGCGCCGACCTCGCCGTTCACCCAGCCGCCGATGACCGCCGAGAAGAGCCCCGCACCGCCGCCGCAGTGCACCAGGTGCAGGCCTCCCTCACGGAACTTCGGCAGGTCCGCCTCGGCGAGGAACTCCGGCACGCCCTCGGCGATGCCGCCAGCGCCGCGCACCAGCTCGGAGCCTGACCGGGTAGTCAGCTCGTTGATGCGCTCGGCAGTCTGCTGGCGTGTCCAGCCACTGTCGATGAACACGCGGGAATGGTCGGGCGCCACCGCGAGGATCGCATCGAAACCCAGCACCAGCTTCGGGTGGTGGATCGCATTCAGCGTGGCTGCCATGGTGCGCGCCAGCGACTCGGGATCACGAGAGAGCTGGTCGACCACGGAGCGAGGCCCTTCGCCGGGGAAGGCTGTCACGGTGTTGGTGCCGGCCTCGAAGCCGAAGTCGGTGCACAGCGGGTCCCAGCCTGCGCCGGTGGCTGCCTCGGCCCCTTCGATCTCGGCAAAGCAGAAGCCCACCTTGCCGGGCTGGCCGAGCGCCGCCCGGTCCACTTCGCCGGGACGCCCGCCGCCCACGTTGCGCACGATGAGCTGCACCGCCCGCCCGATCGTGCTGTTGGCCCGGTTGCCCTGGCCGAACACGTTGATCCCGTTGTTCATGCCGATCTGGCGGGCGATCGGCCCGTTCACGATGAACACAGGCCCGACCGGCATAGTGGTGGCCAGCATTCCGTGCATGTTGAACGTGTCATTGCACACGGCGGTCAGGCCAGCCAGCACCACCGGGAAGTACTCGGGCCGGCAGCCGGCCATCACGGCGTTGACCGCGGCCTTCTCGACCGTGCAGTCGGCGAGATCGGGTGCGACATTGGCCACCACCTCGTCGGCTGCACGCGACGTGCCTGCCAGCATCGCTGCGACTCGCTCAGCTGTGGGTGGAACCAGCGGCAAACCGTCCGACCAGCCCCGGTCGAACATCGCCTCGTGGGCGTCTTCCTGACTGCCGAATTCGACCCGACGAGCGCTCAGGCCCGAGCTGCCGAAGCGGGCCTCCAAGGCGTCGACGTGAGCTGGGTCGACCGAGAGCGAACCGCAGCCGGGCCGGTGTTCGGGCAGGCCGTCGCCCAGGCTGCCGAGCCCGGTGAATGATTCCCATTCGAGTCGGGACCACCCCACGATGCGGCCGGCCTCGCCGCCGTCGGCGAACCGCATCAGCGTCGGCACCGTCTCGATGTCGTGATGCCACGAAAAGCCAAGGTCGTCGTCGTGCAACCGGGCTGAGACCGCCTCGGGGAAGGCGGGGTCATCCTGGGTGAACACGGTCAGCGAGCCCCGGGCCTCGATGTCCGCGAGCACCGGCTCGATCAGCTCGCACGTCGGACAGTCCCGTTTCACCACGGCGACCAAGCCGTTCCGCGGCACCTTCGCTGCCGCGTCGTCGGCCGTGTTCCCGTCAGCGCTCGAAGCCATAGCCGGAGGCTATATGTGGCTCGCCGGGGGCGGCCCGGGCGAGGTTCGGCTGTCTAGGGTTGGCGCCGTGACTGACTCGAGCGACCAGCCCTCCATCGACAGCAGGCTCTTCCGGGATGTGCTGGGGCACTTTCCGACGGGCGTCACCGCCGTCACCGCCGTGAACGAGGGTCGGCCGGTCGGCATGGCCATCGGCTCGTTCACCTCGGTGTCGCTCGACCCGCCGCTCGTCGCGTTTCTGCCCACCAAGGACTCGACGACGTGGAACGACATCCGTGCCGCGGGCAGCTTCTGCGTGAACATCATGGCCCAGGACCAGATGGCCACCTGTGGCGTGATGGCCAGCCGGGCCGACGACAAGTTCGCCGATGTCGGGTGGCGGCCCGGGCCCACCGGTGCGCCGATCATCGAGGGCTCGATCGGTTACATCGACTGCACCATCGAAGCCGTGCACGACGGCGGCGATCACGACATCGTCGTGGGGCGCGTCGTCGAGCTCGAAGTGCTCGATGCTAAGGACCCCCTGCTGTTCTGGAAGGGTGGCTACGGCACCTTCGCGTGACGGCCGGCTGATAGGCGGGCAGGGGTGATCAGCGCCGTCGTCTGCACCGCACTAGGTGTGCTGCTCCGGTGATCAGCGCCATCGCCCGCGTCGCGCTCGGCGTGCTGTTCCTGGTGTCGGGCGCGCTGAAGCTGCGCGACCCGTCATGGCCGGGCGCCGCCCGTGCAATGGGCGCACCCCGTTGGACCGTTCCGTTCATCGCTCCGGTCGAGATCGTGCTGGGGGCGGGGTTGGCGGCGGGAGTTGCCGAGCCATGGCCGGCGTGGCTGGCGCTCGGGCTGCTGGTTGTGTTCACCGCAGCCTTGGCGCGGGTGCTGCAGCGCCCGCGTGACGAGCGCCCCGCCTGCGCGTGCTTCGGCCGCTGGTCCTCCAAACCCGTCGGCGCCGGTTCGCTGCTGCGCAACGGCCTGCTGGCCGCACTCGCTGTGCTTGCGCTGATCTAGGCCGTCTCTGCCACCCGTGCTGTCTGCGCGTGGCTTACGCCACCCGTGCTGTCTGCGCGTGGCTTACGCCACGCCGAGCACATCACAGATGAACGCCAGGATGAACGCCTCATCGCGCCAGGCGTCGTAGCGGCCTGAGGGTCCGCCGTGGCCGGCGCCCATCTCGGTGCGCAACAGGATCGGCTCCGTCGAAGTGGTCCTCGCCCGCAGTTTGGCCACCCACTTGGCAGGCTCCCAGTACTGCACCCGCGGATCAGTCAGCCCAGCGGTGACCAGCAGAGCTGGGTGGTCGGCCGGCTCGACATTCTCGTAGGGCGCATATGACCGGATCGTCTCGAACGCCGCCGGGTCGGTCGGGTCGCCCCACTCGTCGTACTCGGTGACAGTCAAGGGGATGGCCGGGTCGAGCATCGTGTTCAACACGTCGACGAAGGGCACCTCGGCTACCACCCCGCAGAACAGCTCCGGGTGGCGGTTCACCATCGCCCCCATGAGCAGGCCGCCGGCGCTGCCGCCCCGGGCGCAGATCCGGTGGGGGTTCGCCCATCGGGCCGCAGCCAAGTGTCGGGCGCAGGCCGCGAAGTCGTCGAAGGTGTTTTGCTTGTTGGCGAGCTTGCCGCCCTCGTACCAGGCCCGTCCCAACTCGCCGCCGCCGCGCACGTGGGCCATGGCGAACAGCACGCCCCGATCCAGCAGCGACAGCCGGGCCGTCGAGAACGACGCCGGCATGCCGATCTCGTAGGCCCCGTAGCCGTAGAGCAGGCAGGGCGCTGGCCAGCTCACTGCGCTGGGCTTCCACACCAGGCTGATCGGCACCGCCGTGCCGTCGGGCGCCGTGGCGGTGATGCGCTCGGTGGTGTACGCCGTCAGGTCGACATCGCCGAGCACCGGCAGCTGGTCGAGCAGTTCTCGCTCGCCGCTGTCTAAGTCGAGCTCGAAGATCGACGGCGGCGTCACCATCGACGTGTAGCCGAATCGGTAGCGGCGGGTGTCGAATTCGGCATTCGCCCCGCCGCCCGCCTCATAGACCGGCTCCGGCATCTCGATCTCGAACGCAGTGCCAAGCTCGCCCGCTGCAGCGTCGCGTGTGTCGTGCACCCTCAGGGTGGTCAGCCCGTCCTGCCGGTCGTGAACGACGACGAAGTCGCCGAAGCAGTCCACGTCGTCGAGCCGGATGCCGGGCCGGTCGCCGATGAGCTCGCTCCACGTGCTGCCGTCGTCGGGGCCATCACCGCTAGCAGGGTTGCTGCTTTCGCCGGGGCCATCGCCGTTGGCTGGGGCGTCGCCTTCGCTCGGCACCGGCGCTTCGACCAGGCGGAAGTCCTGCGCGCCGTCGTTGGTGACGATCAGCAGCCGGTCGCCCTGGTGGTCGACGCCGTACTCGATGCCCTCACCGCGTGCCCGCACTACCAGCGGCTCAGCATCGGGCCGGTCGGCATCCACCAAGCGGTGCTCGGAGGTGATCTTCGACTGCGAGCCGATCACCACGAACCGCTCGCTGCGGGTGGCCCCGACGCCCACCCAGAACCGCTCGTCGTCCTCCCGGTAGGCCTCGACGTCACCGGCGGGGTCGGTGCCTACGGCATGGCGGATGACCCGGTTTGGGCGCTGGGCGTCGTCGGTGCGCACGGCGAACAGCGTCGAGTTGTCGTTGGCCCACACCAGCCCGTAGCTGAGTTCGGCGAGTCCGCACCCCGCTGCGGGCACGTCGGGGCCGTCCAGCACCTCACCGGTCGCGATGTCGACCACCGTCAGCGTGTACTTCTCGTCGCCCTCGGTGTCGGTGGTGTAGGCGAGCAGGCGGTGATCGGGGCTGACGGCCAGGTCGCCGACGGCGAAGTACTCGTGGCCCTCGGCCAACTCGTTCTCGTCGAGCAGCACCACCTCGTCATCGTCGGTGCCGCCCCGGGGGCGCCTCACATGGATGACGTACTGCAACCCCTCCACGGTGCGAGCCCGGTATTCCCAGTCGTCCTTCGGCGTCGGCAACGACTGGTGGGTCTCCTTGGTGCGAGCCTTGATCTCGCCGAAGATCTGCTCCCGAAGATCCGCCAGGTGGACAGTCGCGGCTTCCGTATAGGCATTCTCGGCCTCGAGGTACTCCCGCACCGAGGGGTCGTCCCGGTCGCGCAGCCAGTGCCAGGGGTCGTCGGTCTCAGTGCCGTGAATGCGCCGCACGTGCGGCCGCTGCGGTGCCACCGGAGCCTGCGTCATGGAGCCCGCACCGTACCGCCCGAGCTGCGTCGATCACTCCGTCAATTCGGAGGCTGACCACTAGCGTGGCGGCGTGCCGATATATGCGCTTGGCGACCATGTGCCCGACATCCACCCCGATGCCTTCGTGATGCCCGAGGCGATCATCATCGGGCGGGTGACGATCGGCCCGGAGGCGTCCATCTGGTCGGGCGCGGTGCTGCGTGGCGATGACAACGACATCGTCGTGGGGGCCGGCAGTTCGGTGCAGGACAATGCCGTGCTGCACGTCACAGAGGAATGGTCAACCACCGTGGGGGAGCGCTGCACCATCGGCCACCTGGCGCACATCGAGGGCGGTGTGGTGCACGACGAGGCCCTGGTGGGCACCGGCGCAATCGTGCTGCACGACGCCGAGATCGGCGAGCGAGCGCTGGTCGGTGCCGGCGCCGTGGTGCCAGGCGGCATGAAAGTCCCGCCGGGCACCATCGCAGTGGGCACACCCGCCAAGATCCGCGAGGGCGTCGACACCGCCCCGCTCATCCTGCCCGGCGTGCAGAACTACCTCGACCGCCGAGTCCGCTACATGGGCGAACTCCGCCGCCTCGACTGACCGGCCCTTAGCTGGAGGATTTGTCGCTGGCCGCCGGCAGCGTCTCGCATTCGCCTACGTGCGCATTCGCCGAGTTTCGCTCCATTGCCTCAATCCAGTCGGACCAGTCTTCGGTGGGTCCCCAATCGGCAATGAGTGCGAGCGATGCCTCGGCCGCAGTCACAGGCTGCGTCGTGTATCGCTGGGCCTCCTGCACGGAAGTGGGCCGAGCAAGTCGCCGGTCCGATGTTTCACGCATCAATCCGGTTCGCAGACCCTCAGTCGGCCGTTGCGAGCCCGGCGCCGGGCGCTGCGGCAGCGGCCTCAGCGGGCATACCGATGCCGAGGAAGCCCTCGATGCGTGCGAGCCGTTCTTTGACGTCGGTCACGTCGGCGCGCAGCTCGGCGATCTCTCCCTTGAGCTCCTTGCGCAGGTTGTTGATGGAGCGTTGCTGGTGCCAGATGAGTGCCACGATGCCGACGACCAATGTGACGAATTGTGCAATGTCCATCGCACTCACGCTCCCCACGTCCTAGAAGTTACCACGGCACCATATTCGGCATTGCCGGGCGAAGCACGAGAATTAATAGAACATACTGAAATCTCTAACACCCCAGAGTCGAGTGCTGGCATCCCAGGGCTGCCCTCGGCGCTGCCAATCCGGCGGCGGTAGCGTCACGGCCCATGAGCATGGGAAGCATCGACTTGGGACGCATCGGCATCTGGACGGGGGTGCTCGACGCACTGCCGTCCGCGCAGGGCGTGGAGTTCGTGGCCGAAGCCGAGGAGCTGGGCTACGGGGCGTTCTGGATCCCCGAGGCCGTCGGGCGTGACCCGTTCGTGGCCGCCGCCCGGCTGCTGGAGGGCACCAGCACGATCAAGATCGCCACTGGCATCGCCAACATCTACGCCCGCGACCCCATGACCATGGCCAACACGCTGCGCACCATCGACGAAGCCCACCCGGGACGGTTCCTGCTGGGCCTCGGTGTGAGCCATCACCACCTGGTGGAGTACATCCGCAAGCACGACTACTCCAAACCGCTCAGCTACATGCGCGAGTACCTCGAGCGCATGGGCAAGGCCCGATTCATGGCCCATGGCCCCCAGGAGCTGCCCGAGATCGTGCTGGCTGCGCTCGGCCCGAAGATGCTAAAGCTGTCGGCCACCGCAACTGCCGGCGCCCACCCCTATTTCGTACCGCCCGAGCACACGGCAGTGGCCCGCGACACCATGGGCCCCGACGCGGCGCTGTATCCCGAGCAGATGGCCATTCTCGACACGAATGCCGACTCGGCCCGTGCGCTGGCCCGCAAGAACATGGCCATCTATCTGGGTCTGCCGAACTACGCCAACAACCTGCTGCGGCTGGGCTTCACACAAGCCGACATCGACGGCGGCCCCGACGGGGGACCGTCCGACAAGCTGGTCGACGCCATCGTGGCTTGGGGCACCGAAGACGACGTCAAGGCCCGTGTGGACGCCCACTTCGACGCCGGCGCCGACCACGTCTGTGTGCAGGTTCTGGCCGACGACCCCCCAGCCGCATTCGACGGCTGGCGCCGCCTCGCCCCCGTCTTGATCAGCTGACCGCTCCGCGCCGCGCCCTGCACTCGGACCCCGACGGGGGCGGCGTTAGGCTGAGGTTGTGACTGACATCGCCGAGCCAACCGTCGGAATCGACCTCGGCAAATACAAGCTGGGGTGGAGCGACGAGGAGGACTACGTCTTCAAGCCGCGCAAGGGCTTGGACGAAGAGATCATCCGCGAGATGTCGAGTCTCAAGAACGAGCCGCAGTGGATGCTCGACTTCCGCCTGCGGGCCTACAAGACCTTCCTGCGCAAGCCCATGCCCAACTGGGGCGGCGACATGTCGGAGATCTACTTCGACGACATCTACTACTACATCAAGCCCACCGAGGGCCAGGTCGACGCCTGGGAAGAGCTGCCCGACTCGGTCAAGGACACCTACGAGAAGCTGGGCATCCCCGAGGCCGAGCGCAAGTACCTCGCCGGGGTCACCGCCCAGTACGAGTCGGAAGTGGTGTACCACCGCAACCGGGAAGACCTCGAAGCCCAGGGCGTGCTGTTCAGCGACATGGACTCCGCCGTCAAGGAGTACCCCGACATCGTGCAGCGCTACTTCGGCACGATCATTCCCCCGGGCGACAACAAGTTCGCTGCACTCAACTCGGCCGTGTGGTCGGGCGGGTCGTTCATCTACGTGCCGCCCGGCGTCGAGGTCGAGATGCCGCTGCAGGCCTACTTCCGCATCAACGCCGAGAACATGGGCCAGTTCGAGCGGACGCTGATCATCGCCGACGAAGGTGCCACGGTGCACTACATCGAGGGCTGCTCGGCACCGGTGTACACCACCGACTCGCTGCACTCGGCCGTGGTCGAGCTGGTGGCGCTGCCCGGCGGGCGCATCACCTACACCACCATCCAGAACTGGTCGAACAACGTGTTCAACCTGGTCACCAAGCGGGCCGCCGCCTACGACGAGGCCCACGTGGAATGGATCGACGGCAACATCGGCTCCCGGCTCACCATGAAGTACCCGGCCGTGTACCTGATGGGGCCCAAGGCCTCGGGCGAGGTGCTGTCGGTGGCGTATGCCGGCAACGGCCAGCACCAGGATGCCGGGGCCAAGATGGTGCACGCAGCGCCCGAGACCACCTCGAAGATCGTGTCGAAGTCGATCTCGAAGGACGGCGGGCGCACCACCTACCGCGGCCTCGTGCGGGTGGAAGACGGCATGAGCGGCTGCCGCAGCCACGTGCAGTGCGATGCGCTGCTGCTCGACCAGGACAGCCGCTCGGACACCTACCCGTACCAGGAGATCGGTTCACGTGACGCCGAGATCGGCCACGAGGCCACGGTGTCGAAGGTGGCCGACGAGCAGCTCTTCTACCTGATGAGCCGCGGCCTGTCGGCCGAGCAGGCCATGGGCATGGTGGTGAACGGATTCATCGAGCCCGTGACGCGCACGCTGCCGATGGAGTACGCCGTGGAATGGAGCCGGCTGATCGAGCTTCAGATGGAGGGATCGATCGGCTGATGCGCAGTCCAAAAGACTTCTTCGCCCCGCTGGCGCTCGGGGCGCCTGCTCCGCTGCGCGAGATCCCCTTCCGGCCGTCTCGCATGATCCACTTCTTCGACCCGTCGAATGAGCGGATGCGGGCCAAGGTGCCCGACATCGCCCCCACGGTGGACGTGCTGCTCGGCAACCTCGAAGACGCCGTGTCGGCCGACAGCAAGGACGCCGCCCGGGCCGGGCTGATCGAGGTGGGCAAGGCGTGGGAGCGCGGTCACACGCAGCTGTGGACTCGGGTGAACAGCCTCGACTCGCCATGGTTCCTCGACGATGTCTGGGCGCTGTGCCACGAGATCGGCGACAAGCTCGACGTGATCATGGTGCCTAAGGTGGAAGGCCCCGAAGACATTCACTACGTGGACCGGCTGCTGGCTCAGCTTGAAGCCCGGGTGGGCATCGAGCAGCCGCTGCTGGTGCACGCAATCCTCGAGACCGCCCGCGGCGTGGCCAACGTGGAGTCGATCTGCCTGGCCAGCCCCCGCATGCAGGGCCTGTCGCTGGGACCGGCCGACCTGGCGGCCGACCGCCGCATGAAGACCACCCGGGTGGGCGGCGGGCACCCCGGCTACCTGGTGCGCACCGACCCGGTGCCCGAGAGCGACGGCGACGCGGGCAACGATGCTCGCACTGCCTTCCAGCAGGATCTGTGGCACTACACGCTGGCCCGCATGGTGGACGCCTGCGGCACCGCAGGGATCCTGCCCTACTACGGGCCGTTCGGCGACATCGCCGACCCCATCGGCTGCGAGGACCAGTTCCGCAACGCCTACCTGCTGGGCTGCGTGGGCGCGTGGAGCCTGCATCCCAGCCAGATCGCCATCGCCAAGCGGGTCTTCAGCCCCGAGCCCGCCGAGGTGGCGTGGGCGCAGCGGGTGGTGACCGAGATGGGCGACGGCACCGGCGCCGTGATGATCGACGGCAAGATGCAGGACGATGCCACGGTGAAGCAGTGCCGGGTGGTGCTGCAGCTCGCTCGTGACCTGTCGGCGGCCGACCCTGAGCTGGCCGCCGCCTACGGGCTCGAGACTGCCTGAGAGAGTCTGGACTCCATATGAGCGCTGCCGCCGCCAGCCCCCGCCCGCGCCGATCGGTGCTCTACATGCCGGCGGCCAACGCCCGGGCGCTGGAGAAGGCCAAGACCATCGGCGCCGACGCGCTCATCTTCGATCTCGAGGATGCGGTCGCGCCCGATGCCAAGGAAGCCGCCCGCGAGGGCGCGTGCGCCGCCGCATCGTCAGGCGAGTACGGCTACCGCGAGCTGACCATCCGCTGCAACGGTCTCGACACCCCGTGGGGTCGCGACGACATCAGGGCCGCGGGTGCAGCAGCTCCCTCGGCCGTCGTCATTCCCAAGGTGTCGAGCGCCGCACATCTCGCTGCCGTGTCCGACCTGCTCGACACCGCGGGCGCCCCCGATTCGGTGCGCATCTGGGCAATGATCGAGACACCGGCGGGCATTGCCCATGCCCGCGAGATCGCCGGCTTCGAGCGAACCGAAGCGGTAGTCATGGGCACCAACGACATGGCCAAGGAACTGCACGCCACCATCACGCCCGACCGGGCTGCTCTGGTGCCGCACCTCGCAACCTGCTTGGTGGCTGCCCGGGAGGCCGGCGTCACCGCCCTCGACGGCGTCTACAACGACATCCGCGATGCCGACGGATTCGCGGCTGTGTGCCGCCAAGGCGCCGACCTGGGCTTCGACGGCAAGACGCTCATCCACCCCAGCCAGGTCGATCCCGCCAACGAGGCCTTCTCGCCGAGCCTCGACGAGCTCGACTTCCACCGCCAGGTGATCGAGGCATTCGAGGCGGCGGTGGCAGATGGCCGTGGAGTGGTGACCGTAGACGGCAAGATGGTCGAGAATCTTCATGTTGACGAGGCTCGGCGGGCCATAGCGCTGGCCGAGGCGATTTCGCAGCGCTGAAGGAGGCGACTGCCATGCCGATGCGGACCAACTGTCGCCACTACGAGAGCCGGTCCTACCCCAACGGCGACACCGTGCGGAAGTGCAACCTCGACTTGGCCCCCGAGGCCCCGTGGCGCTGCCCCGAGGACTGTCCGTCGTATTCGCCCCGACGGCTTGACGCCGGCTGGCAGCACGGCTCGCTGGGTGTACGCAACTTCGCCACCGAGCCCGAGAGCATCGGCGTGGATGAGTCCATCGGCGACCTCCTCGACGCTGCCGAGGACATCCTGAACGAGGCCGGTCCGCGCATCCTCGAAGAGGTTGCAGCGGAGCAGTCCCGGCGCAAGGGCATCCGCATCAGGTCCAAGAATCGCAAGGCTGCCCGCAAGGCAAAGCGTGTGAAGCGTCGTTCGGACCGCGACGATCGCAAGGACGGCGAGGTTTGATCACGGCTCGGAGCGGGCCGCTCCGGCCCGCTAGGCCCTGACGGGCGCGCCGGTAGCCTCCGCAGCGTGTTCAGCCCCGACCTCGTCGACGCGCTCGACGGCTCCGACGCGTTGGCCAAGCGGCGTCGCGCCGCAGCAGATCGGGCGGTTGCGGCGGGCCAGCCGTCATTCACCGAAGAGGTGTGGCGCTACACCCCGATCGACGATCTCGACCCGGCGCGGTATGCCTTCGCAGCGCCCGGGGGAGCGGCGGGGCCGGCGGGCCTGATGAGCGGTGTCGACGACGGCGCCGCAGCGGTCGTTCACATCGCCAACGGTGCAGTCCTCGACGTGTCGGTGCGAGCCGACTGTGTCCGCGTCGACACGCTCGGCAGCGGAGCCGACGACTTGATCGGCACGGTGGCGCCCGAGGGGCCGGATGTCTTCGGCGACTGGAACCTCGCACTCGCCTCGGCTCCGGTGGTGGTCAGCATCGATCCGAAGGCGGTGCTGACCGATCCCATCGTGGTGCACGTCCACACCGACGTCGACGGGCTGGCATGGTTCCCTCGACTCGTCGTGATGGCTGGCCGCACCAGCCAGGCCACCGTGATCGAGCACCACACCGGCGGGAACACGCCCGCGCTCATCTGCCCGCTCACCGAGCTGAGCGTGGGCGACGGCGCACATCTCGGCCACGTCACCGTGCAGGAACTGGGCGAGGCCGCCTGGCAGATCGCCAACCTCTGCGCAGACGCGGGCCGCGATGCCAACCTGAGGATCGGTCATGTGGCGATGGGCGGCGACTACGCCCGGGCCCGCATCGGCATCGACATGACCGGCCGCGGCGGCCACAGCGAGATCGACGCCGTGTACTTCGGCCGTGGCACCTCCACGCTCGACTTCCGCACGTTCCAGACCCACGTCGCACCGCACACCACATCTGACCTGCTGTTCAAGGGGGCGGTCGACGACTACGCCCGGGCCGTCTACACCGGGCTGATCCGCATCGAGGCCGACGCCTCGAACGTCCAGGCCGATCAGACCAACCGGAACCTGAAGCTGTCGCCGAACGCATGGGCCGAGTCGGTGCCGAACCTCGAGATCGAGAACAGCGACGTGCAGTGCAGTCACGCCTCGTCGATCGGCCCGGTCGACGCCGACCAGCGCTTCTACCTCGAGAGCCGGGGCGTGCCGACTGACGTTGCCGAGGCGCTCGTGGTGCGCGGGTTCTTCGACGAAGTCCTCGATGCGCTGCCGTCTGAGCAGATCTCGGCATCGGTGCGCCAGCGCATCGACGAGCTGGTGTCAGACGCCGACTTCACGGCGGCGCTGTGACGAGTTCGACCGCCACGGAGGCGGTGCAATGAGTTCGACCGCCATGGAGGCGGTGCGATGAGCACAGCTGACGATGCCCGCACTGTCGTGCTGTGCCAGCACGACGACGTGCCCGACGGCGAGGCCCGACGCTTCGACGTCGAGGGTCACCGCATCGCGCTCGCACGCATCGGCGACGACTTCTACGCCATCGGCGACCAGTGCAGTCACCAGAACTACTCGCTGGCCGACGGCTGGGTGTGGCCCGATGAGTGCGCGCTGGAATGCCCCCAGCACTCGTCGAGCTTCGACCTGCGAACGGGCCGTCCGAACTGCTTCCCCGCCACCCAGCCGGTCCCGGTGTACGAGATTCGCACTGGCGACGACGGCGTGGCGGTGGTGCTGCCATGAGCGCTCCGACCGCCGAGGCCGCGCACACGCTTCGTATCGAGGGACTGCACGCATCGGCGGGCGACACCGAGATCCTCCAGGGCGTGGATCTCGAAGTGTCCTCCGGGCGAGTTCACGCAGTCATGGGGCCCAACGGCTCCGGCAAGAGCACGCTGGCGCACGTTGTCATGGGCCGCCCGGGCTACGAGGTCACTGCCGGATCGGTCACCCTCGACGGCGTCGACGTGCTGAGCCTGGCGCCGTGGGAGCGGGCGCAGGCCGGGCTGTTCCTGGCCATGCAGCATCCGACCGAGGTGCCGGGCGTCTCGGCCGCCCAAGCACTGGCCGAGGCGCTTGCGCTGCGGGCCGGCGATGACGGCCCGAGCGATGACCAGCTTGAGCGCACCCGCAGCCTGCTCGAAGCCGAGGCGGCCGCTGTCGGGCTGAAGGCTGAGCTGGTGGCGCGGCCGCTGAATGTCGACATGTCGGGCGGCGAGAAGAAGCGCAACGAGACCGTCCAGCTCGCCGTGCTGCAGCCCCGCATCGCCATCCTCGACGAGATCGACAGCGGCCTCGACATCGACGCGTTGCGCGCCTGCGCCAACCGCATCGAAGCGCTCACCGAGGCGGGCCTGGGCGTGCTGGCCATCACGCACTTCACCCGCGTGCTGGAGTACCTCCGGCCCGACGAGGTCCACGTGATCGTGGACGGCCGCATCGTCGACTCAGGCGGTCCCGAGCTTGCCGAGGCACTCGAAGCCGACGGCTACACGCCCTACCTGCCCGAAGAGCCCGATGCCGGCGTGGCAGTGTCCATCGGAGGGCTCGGCAGCCCTCTCTCCGGTGGGGTCGGATCGACCCCTGCCGACGATCCTTTCGCCGATCCCTGGGCAGACCCGCTCGACGAGTTGGGCTGAGCGCAGCTGAGCATCGCTTGGCGCCTGCCCTCGACGCCCGCGCATATTGACCTTTCGATGTACGCGCCGGTTGGTGTTGACTGGGCAAGGGGAAACCTGGGGAGGGTCATCCGATGGCACGAGAGCTGTTGACGCAGGACGAACTGAGCGAACTCGCCGCCGAGCTCGGAACCTGGGAGGTGTCGGGGAGCGAGCTGCGCCGCACCTTCCGCTTCGGGAACTTCGTGGAGGCATTCGGCTTCATGGCCGCTGCCGCCTTGGTGGCCGAGAAGATGGACCACCATCCCAACTGGTCGAACGTGTACAGCACGGTGGAGGTGGCGTTGAACACCCATGACCGCGGCGGCGTGACCGAACTGGACGCCGAGCTCGCGCGTGCCATGGACGGCCTAGCGGGCGCCGCGGGCTGACCGCCTCCCGATGCGACTGCCACGCCTGAAGCGGCGCGCCAAGCCGGAGCGCCCCGAGCGTGCTGCGCCCGCGCCCGTCGTGGAGGGCACGGTCGAGTCGAAACCGGGCGTGCGCCGGATGCTGCACCAGCTCTTCGAGTTCTGGGTGCGGCTGCGACCTGCGAGAGTCACGCTCGGTGTGCGCGGTCTGGTCGTGGACCACAAGGGCCGTGTCTGCTTGGTGCGGCACACCTACCGGGACGGCTGGTTCCTGCCCGGCGGCGGCGTCAAGACCCGCGAGGCGCTGGTGGAGGCGGTGGCGCGGGAGCTGCGCGAGGAAACCGGTGTCGTGGTCGCCGAGACGCCCCAGAACGTGCTCGGCGTGTACTCCTCACGCCACGGCAACCGCAGCGACCACATCGTCGTATTCGTGGTGACCGACTGGCGTGTCGAGGAGTCGGTTTCCCCGGAGATCGCCGAGGTGGCCTTCTTCCCCCCCGGCGAACTCCCCCCAGGCACCACACCGGGCACCTCACGCCGCATCTCCGAATGGATGACCGGCGTCCCCCCCGGCCACCGCTGGTAGCCCGAGGAAGCTCGACTTGCCCGGTACGGGGCGTCGCTGCAAAAACTTGGTAATACAGTGCTCTTCACCAAGTAAAATACTGCCATGAGCGCCGTGCAGCAGTACAAGGTGTCGTCGTCGGGGCAGATGTCGCTGCCCGCTGGGGTGCGTCACCGCTGGCAACTGGACGATGGCGGTCAGGTCGACGTCTTGGATCTGGGATTCTGCGTGCTGACTGTGCCTGCAGGTCAGGCCCGGCGGCTCCTCGGTGATCTGCTGAGTCACGAGCAGCACGCGGAGTTCGTCCGTTCCCTTGACGACGATCCTGATCTCGCCACCACATGAGCCGAGTCATTCTGGACGATCATCTCTTACGCGACCTGCTCGCAGACGAGGCAGATCCGGCGCTCAGCCAGACGCTCGCCGACAACTCGCCGGCAACCACCAATCTCTATCTGGTGCGACTGTGTCGCTCGGTTGTCCGATCAAGCGGCGGGGCGCTCACGGGTGCATGGCCGCGGGCTGCCCAACGCGCTCTCGGCGATCGCCTTGTCATCCTCGATGAGGATGTCCAGATCGTGCCGATGCGATCGATCGCCTTTCGCATGGCCGAATTGGCTGCGACATTCGGGCTCTCCAGCCTCGGCGCGGAAGCTGTGGCGGCGGCAGAATTCCTCGCCGCGCCGCTCTGCGTGTGGTCCGGCGATCACGGGCCGCGTATCGGCGCTGCGATGGCCGGCATCGGCGCGGACTATCGATTGCTCGACAAGCAGGCGCCGGAACGTGGATAGTCCAAGCTGACGGGTGCTTGGATCGGCCACCGCAGTCGTGGCGGGAGCGGCCCCAGTGACGGCATCTGCGGTTGCGGCGTCTGCACTCGTTGCAGGTGTCGCTGCGAGCGCACCCGTCTCAAGACTCGACGCGCAGGATCTGCTCGTCTTCGAATGGCGGCGGGATCAGGTCTTCGTACATCGCCGGATCAGGCTTGAAGACGCCCACTGCTCCGTCGGCACGCCGGTACAGCACCCCCGTGCCGGTCTGGTACGCCACCAGATGAGCCTGCTTGGCCGCGAGCTGCATTGCGTGGGTGACGAGTTCCACCCAATCCTCATCGCTGCTCGCGCCGTTGTCGCTGGACCGCAGGCCGTTGCGGACCGGTTCAGCACCGCGGGGCGGTGTTGATGCCATGAAGCGAGGCTAGAGGCGGGGCGTGGCGCATGGCGCTGGGTCTCTCCTCAAGACTGACCGTTCAGCCCCTAGTCGTATCCGGGCGGCGGCGCGAGCAGTTTCCGCCAGTTCGTGAGATCCCCGTCGGCTGTCCAGTACGCGAAATCGCTACAGCCGTCAAATGAGTGAAGTGCTTCACGAATGATGGCGCTGCCGGAATCGGTGGACTCGGCAGAGCACACCCAAATGGGGACCTCCCATCGTGGTTCTCCTGGTTGATGGCCGACATAGTGCGTGGGAACGTCGACGACTTCCCACGTCAAGCCGTCCGAGGAGTAGTGCACCGGCGGCGCATATTCGGGCCACCGGTACCGCCCAGGTGGCACGACGTTCGATATGGCGACGAATCCCGTATCTAGAACTTCGATGCTGCAGCAATGCCCGCGGTTGTCTGGCAGTTGAGCGCGGGCGGGTTCCTCGCCCCAAGTCGCCGTCAAGATGTACCCGGATGTCTGATCGATGTTGGGATACCCGACGTACGTCGGGAAGTCGGTCCCGTGCAATTGGATGTTGTACGCGTACTCGGAGAACAACTCAGAAAACTGCTCCGAGGTCACACCGATCTGCGACCACAGGACAGAGCACTTGAACGGCGCAAGCTCGCCGTCCGCGTCGTAGTACTCACCGCCGAGTGCGATTCCAGGGAGTTGTTGCGGCCCGCGTCCGTATTCGTAGATGTCGTAGACGTCGATCACCTGGCGAGCGACATCTCCTGGAATGAGCTGGCTCGGATCCAGAAACGGCGTGACGGTTACCGGAATGAACCAGCGTTCGGAGGTGACGACGATGTCGCCGACGCTCGAGTGTGTGCGGAGCAATGGGTGCATGGCTCCCGTAGGACTCAGCTCGACGCTGTGCATGGCGGCTGTGCCCCCATCGTCAGTGTGGACGACTAACAGTTCCTGTGGATCACCGGGATGTCGGGGTAAGCGCAACGCGGCGATCTTGTGCCGATCAGTACTGGCAGGTGCAGGATCCGGCACTCCGGCGCGAGACCCCCAGACGAGTTCCTCTCCCGAGCCGACGGGAAAGTCGACTTCGTTGCAGGAAGGCACCTCGGCCTGATCATCGGTATCGCTATCGACGGCGTCAGCCACTGACACGGGCGGGGTGGAGGGCCATCGTGACGCTGCCCTGCGTAACCAATCGGGAGGTGGCGAGGTCCCAAGCTCCACTTGGACAGGGGCAGTCGAGCCAGGTGCCACCGTCGTCGCTTCCGTGCTGGCGGAAGGGCTGGTTAGGGATGATTGCGGGCCTTGAGCGGTGTCTGCCAACGTGGAGTCTTCAGCACTGGGCTGGCACGCAGCGATCAACACCGCGGCAGACCAAAGCAGGTGCCGTGCAGCTGGCGACAGTCTCCGAGGCGTTCGACCGAAGGCGCAGCGTTCATCGCAGCTGGTGAAGGTGGTGTCGGCCACGTCTCTAGCCAGTCCGATCTGCTCGAAACTTGCTGCGACCTCCGTGGCCCCAGCAGACGGCCCGCTTGTCGGCGGTGAGAGCGCAGGTGTGATCTTGGCCCGCAGTGACCTCGAGGTAGCGCCCCGGGGGTGCATCGAGCTGGCCCATGTCGTTGAAACCCCAGCAGCGAAGTTCTCCCTCGGTTGTGATCGCGCAGGTGTGGCGTTCGTTCGTGGCAATGCGCGAGTACGTGCCCTCGGGGATGTCCATCTGGCCGTAGTCGTTGCGGCCCCAACACACAGCAGCGCCGCCGTCTCGGATGCCGCAGGCATGCCACCAGCCCGCCGCGATGGAGGTGTAGGTGCCAGGCGGGGGGTCGGTGCGTCCGTGCCGGCTGTCGCCCCAGCACGCGGCGTGACCGTCGATCCCGATGGCGCAGGTGAACCTCCGTCCGGTGGCGACAGCCGAGTATCGACCCGGAGGGTTGTCGGTCTGGCCGTGCTCGTCGAAGCCCCAGCACCGGAGCTCATCCTGTGTCGTGATGGCGCAGGTGTGGTGTTCGTTGGTGGCAACAGTGATGTAGCTACCCGATGGGACGTCGAACCGACCGGCGTAGCTGAGTCCCCAGCAACGGAGTTCGGCCTTCTTGTTGATTGCGCAGTGATGATCCCACGAGGCGCTGATTGATGTGAATTCCGAGGAACCGGCATCCGAGCTGTCCCACTCTGCTGAGCCCCAACAGCGCACCATGCCGCCTACGGTCAATCCGCACGTGCGCCCGCGGCCTGCAGAAACTGCAGTGAATGAGTCAGCGGGCGGGTTCTCGGCGACGGTGTACGCGTAGCCCCAGCAGACGAGGCGGTGGTCCACTCTGATCGCGCATGCATTCTGGGGGCCCACGGAGACAGACTCGTACTCGCCAGAGCGTGTATGAGCGCCGCCGTATTGACGCCAGCATGCGAGTTCCCGTTCAGACGTCACCGCGCACGCATGCCCCTCGACGGCAGACACGTCGATGAACGTCGTCTCGCTGCCATCGGCCTGCTTGAGTTCTTGCTCGACGGAGAAGGGCCAGCATGTGAGGTGCCCCTCATGCGAGAGCGCACAACCGTGCTGAGCATCTCCTTCGATGGACTCGTAGGTTCCGCCGCGCAGCCGCTGCGGCGTAGGTGGTTCATCGGACCACGTGCTCCAGCAGTCCACCTGGTTGTCTTGAGTGAGAGCGCAGGTGCTCGCCGAGCCCACGGCGACGTCCTGGTGCGGCTTTAGGGCACGGACGGTGTACGTCGACATGCTCTTCGAGGACGACTCCATCGCGCCGTCCCAGCACCTCACATGGCTGGTGGCCTTGACGGCGCATGCGCGGTCCTCGCCGACATCGATCGCGACAAAAGGGTTGATGCCGTCGTTGAAGAGGATGGGCGGTGGACGATGAAAGCTGTAGCGCCCCCAGCACGTGAGGCCGCCTGCTGTATCGATGGCGCATGAGTGGCGTCGGCCCGCCGAGACAGCGGTGTAGGTACCCGACGGTGCCTCCGTCCGCCGGTCGGTCCGATCGCCCCAGCACTCGATCTCGCCCGTGACGGTGATGGCGCACGCATGGGAAGTACCGACGCTGACGGCGATGTAGCCGGTCGACGGCGCATCGGTCGGCAGATGTTGAGCGTCGCCTGCTTCGGTACCTGCCGCGCTGTCATGTGCTGCGACAGTGCCGGTGGTCGGCGCTGAGGCGTTCTCGTCGGCTACTGCGACCGCATCGGGCGATGAGGTCCCGGGGGCCGTTGCAGCCGATGGGACGTCGCCGACGCCGGTTTCAGCGGCGGGCGATTCAGTCGATGAAGAGGTGCATGCGGCGAGTGCCACGGCGGCTGCGAGCGCCAGAGCCAGCAGCTTGTGGCTGTACCGCCGCTGATTGCGGGCGCTCGGTGCTGTGCAGCGAGCGCATGATGCCATGAAGCGAGGCTAGAGGCGGGGGGTGCGAGGGGGGTGGCCCATGAGGATGCGGCCGTAGGCCTCCAGAGCTGGGTCGAGCGCTGTGATGGCGTGCATGTTGATGGCCTGCAGGTCGGCTTGTAGGCGGCCGATGCGGTTGGAATCGCGCACGCCGCGACCGCCGGTGGCCAGGTAGAGCGTCTGGACGGCTTCGAGGCAGCGGCGGACGGCGTATGCGCAGTCGAGCCGGACCCTCGCCCGCAGCGCGAGCTCCAGGGCCTCATCGTTGCGTGCGGTGTCGATCAGCAGCTCGGCGGTGCGCCGCATCAGCAGTTCGCCTTGGTCGACGAGTGCGTGGGCTTCGGCGAACTGGCGGTGCGTCAGCGGCCAGTCGGTCTGCGGCACGTCGACGTGGCTGATGATCTTGCCTTCAACTTCTTCGGCGAATGCGGACAGTGACGCCCGAGCGGCGCCCAGAGCTGGCGGCACCAGCGCGTATGCCAGCGTCGGCATGAGCGAGCTGCGCTGGATCCAGCCGCGATTGCGGGCCATGCCCGGCGTCTGGCCTGACGCCAGCACATCGCCGCGAATGAAGCGGTGCTCGGGTACAAATGCGTCCTTCACCACGATGCTGCTGCTGCCGGTGGCCCGCAACCCGCTGGAGTGCCAGTCGTCGAGTGCCGAGACATCGTCGGCGGGAAGCACGAACATGCCCGAGACCAGTCCGTCGCCATCTGGTGATGGGAAGTGGCCGCCCAGGATCACCCAGCCGGCGTGATCGATGCCCGAGCCGAACGTCCAGAAACCGCTCAGCGTCCAGCCGCCGTCGACGGGCACAGCGTCGCCCCGG
Source organism: Candidatus Poriferisodalis sp. (assembly GCF_965219595.1). Lineage (NCBI taxonomy): Bacteria > Bacillati > Actinomycetota > Acidimicrobiia > Acidimicrobiales > Candidatus Poriferisodalaceae > Candidatus Poriferisodalis > Candidatus Poriferisodalis sp. The sequence goes on along the minus strand of NZ_OZ244781.1, from coordinate 158,414 downwards.
TCGACCAGCACGCCGGCCACGTAGATGTCGCGCCCGTCGCCATAGATCTCTTCTTGGCACGCATCAGGCCAATGGCCCACCAGCCAGGCGTGCGCGTTGCCGACGCATGAGTGCCACGCGGTTGACGGGCAGCCCTCCGCCAGCGCCGCATTCACTTCGAGGTAGGTGATCCAGTCGAGCTCCTGGCCGCCGTTGGCGCTCGGTTGGCCGATCGTCAGCAGCTCCGCGCCGCGCAACTCGTCGATGACATCGGCTTCGACCCGGCGAGCCCAGGGGTCGGCCGCTGCCCGGGCAGCCAGTTTCGGCGCGAGCTGCCGTGCTCGCTCGACGAGTTCGCCGCGTCGCTCGGCCTCCTCAGACACAGTCCCCATAGAAGCAGGCTCCGCAGATTCGGCGCAGGACTAGCGGCGCGACCCGGCGAGCCGATGCGTTTGAGCCCTCAACTTGCACCGACCGTCTCGTCGAGGCCGGTGGCGAGCGCGTTCCAGCCGAGGGTGGCGCACTTGATGCGCACGGGGAACTTCACCACGCCCCGCAAGGCCTCCAGATCGCCCAGCCGCAGAGCGCCGTCTGTCGAGCCGTCTGACTCACCAGCTCCGTCGAGCGCTTCGGTCCCGTCGCCGCCGATCGACTCCTCGTGAATCGACATCATGGCCTTGAAGGACCGAGTCAGGTCGCGGATCTCATCGATGGTCTTGCCGATCACCGCAGCCGACATCATCGACGCGGATGCCTGGCTGATGGAGCAGCCGTAGCCGCCGACACGAAGATCGGTCACCACATCGCCGTCCATCTCGAAGGTCAGCACCACCTCGTCCCCGCACAGCGGGTTGAAGCCCTCGCTGCGATGCGCCGGCGGGCATTCCAGCTCGCCGCGATTGCGCGGGTTCCGGTAGTGATCGAGGATGATCTCCCGGTACAGGTCTTCGAGCCCAGCCATCGGATCCTGCTTCGTCCCGGTCCGTCGCCTCTAGTGGCCGAACAGTGCGCCGACCTCGTCAAGCGCATCGGCCAGCGAATCTATGTCGGAAGTGTCGTTGTACACGTACAGCGAGGCCCGTGTGGTGGCAGAGACGCCGAGGCATCGCATGAGCGGCTTGGCGCAGTGGTGGCCGGCGCGCACGCACACGCCGCTCTGGTCGAGCACTTGGGAGATGTCGTGCGGGTGCACGTCGCGGTACACGAACGACAGCACGCCACCGCGCTGCGCCGGCTCCGAAGGCCCGTGCACGGTGATGTCGTCGCCGTGGCGGTCGGTCAGCGTCCGCAGGGCGTAGCCGGTGAGGCTGACCTCGTGGGCTCGCACGGCATCCATGCCCAGCCCCTCGAGGTATCTCACCGCGGCCCCGAGGCCCACGATCTCGGCGATGGGCGGGGTGCCCGCCTCGAACTTGTGCGGCACCGTGTTGGGCCGGAAGCCTTCCTTGGTGACGTCGAGGATCATCTCGCCGCCGCCCAGGAACGGCGGCATGGCGTCGAGCAGCTCCATGCGAGCCCACAGCACGCCCACACCGGTCGGCCCGCACATCTTGTGCCCGGTGAACACCATGAAGTCGGCGCCCAGTTCCCCCACATCAGTGGGCAGGTGCGGCACGTACTGGCTGGCGTCCACGCTGAGCAGCGCACCGGCGTCGTGAGCCGCGGCGGCGAGGCGGGGGATCGGGTTGAGCGTGCCGAGCACGTTGCTCATGGCGGTCACCGACAGCAGCTTCGCCCCGTCGAGCAGGCGGTCGAGGTCGGTGAGGTCCAAGCAGCCGTCGTGGGTGATGGGAATCCAGCGGATCTCGAAGCCCCGCTCGGCGGCCAGGATGTGCCACGGCACGATGTTGGCGTGGTGCTCCATCTCGGTGAGCACGATCGCATCGGCCGGACCGAGGTTCGAGCCGCCCCACGAGCGGGCCACCAGGTTCATGGCCTCGGTGGCGTTCTTGGTGAACACGATCTCGTCCGCGCTCGGGGCCGAGATGAACCGGGCAACGTCGGCCCGTGCCTGTTCCATCTGCTCTGTCGCGGCCGCGGCGATCTCGTACGCGCCGCGATGGACGTTGGCATTGACGGTGCGGTAGTAGTCGTCCATGGCGTCGAGCACCGCCATCGGCTTCTGCGACGACGCCGCAGAGTCGAGATAGACGATCGGACGGCCGTGGACGCTGCGCTCGAGCAGCGGGAACTGCGCCTTCACTGCCCCGTCGATCTCGGGGCTGACCCGGGCGCTCACGCCGCCGCCTTCTGCTCGAAGGGCTCGTAGCCGTCTCGTTCCAGCTCGGCGGCGAGCTCCGGGCCGCCCGAGGCCACGATCTGCCCGTCGACCAGCACGTGGACGTAGTCGGGTTCGATCTCGCCCAGCAGGCGTTCGTAGTGCGTGATGAGCACCACGCCCATGTGCGGCCGCTCGGCGCGGACCTGCTGCAGTCCGGTGGCCACCACCCGCAGCGCGTCGATGTCGAGGCCCGAATCTGTCTCGTCGAGCACGGCTACGTCAGGTTCGAGCAGGGCAAGCTGCAGGATCTCATTGCGCTTGCGCTCGCCGCCGCTGAAGCCCTCGTTGAGGTAGCGGTCCATGAACGACTCGTCCATGCCCAGCCGCGACATCCACTCGCCCATGGCGACGTAGATCTCGATGGCCGACACGTCTTCGCCCCGCCGTGCCGAGACCGCTTGGCGCAGGAAATTGCGCACCGACACGCCTGGGATGTGCTGCGGGTACTGGAACGCCAGGAACAGCCCGGCCTTCGAGCGGGCATCGGGATCCCACTCGGCCACGTCGTCGCCCCGGTAGCGGATCTCCCCGCCGGTCACCTCGTACTCCGGCGAGCCCAGGATCGTGGTGGCCAGGGTCGATTTGCCCGACCCGTTGGGGCCCATGATGGCGTGGCACTCGCCCGCGTTGACCACCAGATCCACGCCGCGCAGGATCTGCGGGCCGTCGACGGCCCGCACCCCCAAGTCGTCGATCTCGAAGAGCGGTGTACCGGATGCGGCGTCCGGCCCTGTGTTGGCCAATGCCATCAACCGCAGTGTATGGCTGGCCCCAAATGCCCCAACCGGCGCCGGACCCCTCCCGGTCAGCCCGTAGGCCCCGCCCTTAGCCCCAGAGGCTGTCGACCACGTCGAGCCACAGCTGGGTGGTAAGCGCTAGCGACTCGATGTCGATGCGCTCGTCGTTCCCATGGAACCGGGCGCCGAAGTCGGCGCCGTCGAGCTCGGGGCTGAACAGGCCGGCGCCGTATGCGACTGCCCCCATGTCGCGATACACCCGGGAGTCGGTGAACCCGATGATGAGCTGGGGCGTCAGCCGGGCAGTCGGGAAGCGGCGCCCTACCGCCACCTCCAGCGCGTCCCACAGCGGCGTCTCGACCCGGCTCAGCGATGCCGGGTCGTTCATGATGATCTCCACCTCGACCTGGTCGGCGAGATCACCGAGCGCCTCGTCGAGATGCGCCTGCACCTCCGCAGCGCCCTCGCCGGGCAGCGTCCGCACGTCCACCTCGATGTCGACGTGATCAGGGATGACGTTCGTCTTCATGGCGGTGGGCGCCCCGAGGACATTCGGTGAGAACGATGTGTGGGTGCACGAGTACAGGTGAGCGGCCGCCGACGCGCTCGGATGGGCGTCGAGCCAATCCTCGATGAGGTTCTCGTCGAGCATGATGGCCTTGGTTTCGTCGTCGACGCCGAGCGTGTCGACCTGCTCGCGCCACAGCTCGTGGAACTTCGGCGGTGGCCGGTACTCCGAGATCCGGTGCACTACTGCGGCGGCCTTCACCAGCGCGTTGTCCTGCCGGAACGGACGTGAGCCGTGGCCGGGCACGCCTCGCACTCGCAGTCGCCGCCACGCCACGCCCTTCTCGCCGATGTTCATGCCGATGAACGGGGCGTCGGGCGACCCCGAGTGCAGGCCGCCGTTCTCGGTCAGCACGTAGTCGGCCCCGATGACATCCCAGTGGTTCTCGGCCATCCAGCGAGCGCCATAAGCAGAGCCGGCTTCCTCGTCGGCACAGGCGAAATAGATGAGGTCGCCCTTGGGCCGGTAGCCGGTCAGGGCCAGGTGCCGCATCGCCACCGCCATCGAGGACGTGAGGTTGAGCATGTCGACGGCGCCGCGGCCCCAGACTTCGCCGTCGATGAGCTCCCCGCCGAAGGGGTCGCGGCTCCAGCCGTCACGATTCACCGGCACCACGTCGGTGTGGCCCATGAGGCACAGGGTGGGAGCGTTCGGGTCGCTGCCTTCGATGCGGGTCACCAGCGATCGCCGGCCAGGCGCCGCGTCGAACACCTCGAGATCCAGTCCGGCGCCTTCGAGGTAGGCCTGGATGGTGTCGGAGTTGCGGACTTCGCCGCCGGATTCGGCCGTGCCGTAGTTGACGCACTCGTTGCGGATCAGCGTTTGCAGCAGCTCGACGGTCTGACCGGTGCGACGGTTCTCGTCGCTGGTCCCAGCAGTGAATGACTGGCTCATGGCCTGAAACTTACGCGGCGGCGGGCGTGCGACTGTGGTCGAATGACCCGATGAACTCGGGCTCTGGGAATGATGCGGGCGTCTGCGGGCTGCCTGCCACACAGATGGCGGCCATGCTGGCCGACGGAGAGATCTCGGCGCGAGAGCTGCTGGCGGCACATCTCGAGCGCATCGAGCAGGTCAACCCTGCCCTCAACGCCATTGTCACGTTCACGCCTGAGCTGGCGGCCGAACGTGCGGCCGCTGCCGACGACGCGCGGACCCGAGGCGAGTCGCTGGGACTGCTGCACGGGCTGCCCGTGGCCCACAAAGACCTGGCGCTGACCGCCGGCGTGCGCACCACCATGGGCTCGCCGCTGTTCGCCGAGTTCGTCCCCGACATCGATGCGCTGGTGGTGGAGCGTCAGCGAGAGGCTGGCGCTGTGATGGTGGGCAAGACCAACACGCCCGAGTTCGGCGCCGGCTCGCACACGTTCAACCCGGTGTTCGGCATCACCCGCAACCCCTACGACGTCAGCAAGACCTGCGGCGGCTCCAGCGGGGGCGCAGCAGTGGCGCTGGCCGCCCGGATGCTGCCGCTGTGCGACGGGTCAGACCTGGGCGGCTCGCTGCGCAACCCGGCGGCGTTCTGCAACATCGTGGGCTTCCGGCCCTCGCCTGGACGGGTGCCGTCGACCACGGCGATGGATGCCTGGTTTCCGCTGGCCGTCGAGGGCCCGATGGGGCGGACGGTCGGCGACGTGGCGTTCTTCCTGCGGGCGCTCGCCGGCCCCGATGACCGTTCGCCGGTGTCGAATCAAGAGTTGCCGGAAGTCTTCGCCGGCTCGCTGGACCGCGACCTGCACGGCGTACGCGTGGCATGGTCGCCTGACGCCGGCGGTCTCCCGGTTGACCCGGCGGTCCGGGCCGCGACGTCGAACGTGCCCGATGTGCTCGCCGACCTGGGCTGTGAGGTCGTCGAAGCCTGGCCCGACCTGTCCGACGCCCCGCAGATCTTCCAGGCTCGCCGAGCTTGGTTGTTTGCCGTCGGCTTCGGCCCGCTTCTCGAACAGCACCGGGACCAGTTCAAGGAAACGCTCGCCTGGAACATCCAGAAGGGTTTCGAGATGTCGATCCACGAGTACACCGACGTCGCCCGACGGCACACCCAGCTCTTCGCCCGCATGAACGAATTCATGTCGCCCAGCGGCGGCTTCGATTTCTTGGCGTGTCCCACCACCCAGGTGCCGCCGTTCGACGTCGAGGTCGAGTACCCCACTGAGATCGACGGCGTCGAGTTCGAGACCTACATCGACTGGATGCGCTCATGCAGCGACATCACCGTCACCACGCATCCCGCCATCTCGGTGCCGGCCGGATTCACCCCCGACGGGCTGCCGGTAGGCCTGCAGCTCGTCGGCCGCCACCGCGCCGACCGCTCGGTGCTCGAGCTGGCCCACGCGTGGGAGTCGGCCACCCGCCACATCGACGTCCTGCCACAGCTTCCCGGCTAGCGAGCAAGTTGCCTTAAATTCCCGGGTCTCCAGCGCAGGCCGCTCGGTAGCCTGCCGCCGGTGTCCGAATCGAATTCCTTAGCGCCGGTAACGGCGATCGAAGCCCACGGGCTGGTGCGTGAGTTCGGGGCCAAGCGGGCGGTGGACGGCGTGGACTTGCTCGTTCATCAGGGCGAGATCTTCGGTTTCCTGGGTCCGAACGGCGCGGGCAAGAGCACGACGGTGCGCATGCTGTGCACGCTGCTGGCTCCGACGGCGGGCTCAGCACGTGTTGCCGGCTACGACGTGGCCAAGAACCCCGGCGAGGTCCGCGTCCGCATCGGTGTGGCTATGCAGGAGGCGGCCCTCGACGAGAAGCAGACCGGCCGCGAGATCCTCGACCTGCAGGCCCGCCTGTACGGGCTGCGCCCGGCCGACCGGGCCTCGTCCATCTCCCAGGCCATCGACCTCGCGGATATCGGCGATGCCATCGACGACCGTGTCAGCACCTACAGCGGCGGCATGAAGCGACGCCTCGACCTGGCGGCGTCGCTGATCCATGCACCAGAGGTGATCTTCCTGGACGAGCCCACCACCGGCCTCGACCCCGTGAGCCGTGCGCAGGTCTGGGAGGAGGTGCGACGTCTCAACAGTGAGCTGGGCGTCACGGTGTTCCTCACTACCCAGTACCTGGAGGAAGCCGATGCGCTGGCGGATCGGATCGCGATCCTGGCCGACGGCCGGATCGTGGAGCAGGGAACGCCGGTCGAGCTGAAGCGGGGTGTCGGCGCCGACGTCATCGTGGTGGATCTCGAGCCCAGCGACATCAGCCGGGCAGCCGAAGTGGCGTCGTCAGTGCCGGGCGCAGACGGCGTGACGGCGGGCCGGCTCGGCGTCACCATCGCGACATCCGACGGTGCCGGGCTCATCGGCGCGGCCGCCGTGGCGTTGGCGAACGCCGACGTGCATCCCACCGCGCTGACGGTACGCACGCCCACGCTCGACGACGTATTCCTGCAGGCCACCGGCTACCGCATGGCCGTTGCCGAAGAAGCGGCTGCAGACGAAGCGACGAAGGGCACGCTATGACCGACACCACGGCCCCTGCGCTGACGGGCGGCGGACTCACCCGACGGGTCGGCTTTGTGACCGACATCGCCACCATCGCCCGGCGGGCGGTTCGCAGCGTGCTGCGCGAACCCGAGTTCGTAGGACCGGCGCTCATCATCCCGGTCTTCTTCTTCGTAGTGAACGTCGGTGCGCTCGAGCCGTTCGTGGAAGCGGGTGCAGCGGCCGGCGCAGGGGCTGGCCCGATGTCGGGCGGCGTGGCCGACTACCGGGCGTTCCAGCTGCCAGTGGCGATCATCTTCGCCGTGACCGGCATCTCACGCGCCAGCGTGCTGGTGATCGACATCCAGTCCGGCTATCTCGACCGCATGCTGGTGACGCCGATTCGACGGTCCACCCTGCTGCTCGGCCTCATGGTGGCCGACATCGTGATGGCGCTGGGGCTGGCGCTGTTCGTGATCGTGATGGGGCTGGCCTTCGGCGTGTGGTTCGAGACCGGAGTCTTGGGACTGGCCGTGTTCTTGCTGCTGTCGATTGCGTGGAGCCTTGCGTTCACCGGCTTCCCGTACACCGTGGCGCTGCGCACCGGGAACCCTGCTGCGGTGAACTCCGCGTTCCTGATCTTCTTCCCGTTTGCGTTCCTGACGCCGGCGTTCCTGCCCCGGGAGCTGATGTCGGGCTGGATGCGCGCTGTTGCAGCCTGGAACCCGGTCACCTACCTGCTCGAAGGCATGCGCACGATCCTGTCGACGGGCTGGGACGGCGTTGCGCTCGCCAAGGGCGCGGCGGCAATCCTCGGCCTCGCCGTGGTGACGTTCTTCATGGCGTTCAGGTCGCTGGCGCGTCGAGTTGCTACGGGCTGAGCCCAGATCTCAGGCAGGCGCTACCAGCGGCGGTCGATCCACTCCTGCAGGTGGGGCGTCTCGTTGCCGATCGTGGTGTCGAGGCCGTGGCCGGGCAGCACCATCGTGTCCGCGGGGAACGCCGAGAACATCCGGTCCTCGATGCTGCGGATGATCTGGTCGAAGTCGCCGCCGCCGCTGGTGGCGCCGGGCCCTCCCGGGAACAGCGTGTCGCCGGTGAACAGCAGCGGCGTGCCCTCCACGTGAAAGCTCATGGAGCCGGCGGTGTGACCGGGATTGTGGATGGTGCGGATCCGCAGGCGGCCCACTTCGATCACTGAGTCGTCTTCGAGGATGTAGTCGTAGCTGGGCAGCATCGTCGCGTCCTCGGCGGTGATGCCCACCTCGATGCCGGCATCGCGCACCGCAGGCACGGCCTGGATGTGGTCCCAGTGGCCGTGGGTTTCCACCACCGTGACGACGCCGAGCTTCTGGCACACCTCCAGCAGCCGTTCGTGCTCGTTCGAAGCGTCGATCAGCATCGCCTCGCCGGTTTCGGTGCAACGGATGGTGAAGACGTTGTTGTCGAAGTCGTCGGGAAAGCCGTGGGGCAGGTTGCCCTCGAGCGGGCGCACGACGTGCTTGTGGACTTCGATACCGGTGGCGGACCAGTGCAGAGCCATGGCCGCATCCTAAGACGCAGCTACTGCTGCTCAGGCGGCGTCTACCCGCACGGCGACGCGGTGCCAGCCCTCGGCGCCGTCGGGGCGGACGTCCTTGGGACCTTCGGGCTGGGTCATGCCGGTGCCGTCGATCGCCCGCACCTGCAGTGAGTGCGTGCCAGCGGTGGGCGTCCAGGGCAGGTGCCACTGCACCCAGCTCTCATCGCCCAGCGCCTCGCCCAGATCGCACTGCTGCCAGGGCCCGTCGTCGACGCGAACCTCGACGGCGCTGATGCCCCGCGTCGGCGCCCAGGCAATGCCGGCAATGGCCGTTTCTGTGCCCGCGACGGGGCGGTCGCCGCTGCCGGGCACATCGATCCGGCTCTGCGTCTTCATCGGGCCGCGCTTGGACCATCCCCGCGGCACCCAGTAGCCGTCGAAGGCATCCCACGTGGTGAGGTGGATTTCTTCGATCCACTTCACCGCCGACACATAGCCATAGAGTCCTGCCACGATCAGGCGGGCAGGAAAGCCGTGGCGGGTGGGCAGCGGCTCGCCGTTCATGCCGACGGCGAGCAATGCGTTGCGGCCGTCGTACAGCAGCGGGGTGGGAAAGCCGGCGGTCCAGTCGTCGACCGAGCGGCCCACCACCTGATCGGCACCCGCCTGCACACCGGCTCGCTCCAGCAGGTCCACCAGCGGCACACCGGTCCAGACGGCGTTGCCGACGAGGCTGCCGCCGACTCGATTCGACACGCACGACAGCGTGACCACGTGCTCTTGGAGGTCCATCGCCAGGATCTCGTCGAAGGTCAGCTCATAGGGATTGTCGACCATGCCGGTGAAGCTGAGCTTCCAGTTGGCGGGGTCGACCTGCGGCACCGTCAGCGCCGTGTCGATCCGGTAGAAGTCGCTGTTGGGGGTGACGTAGCTGGAGATGCCGACGACCTCGTCGAGCGTGTCGAGCGCGGCGACCTGGGTGGCGACCGAGGGTCCTGCCGCCGTGGTGGCGGTGGGCTGGGCAGCGGTCGCCGTGCCCGCGGCAGCGGTTGTCGACGGAGGCCTCGCCGCACTCAAGTCGATGCCAGCGCGGGCCGTCTCAGCCGCTGAGGGACCGCGCACGCCCCGACCCAGCGCGACGAGACCGACGGCGGCCACACCGGCGCCGCCGATGCCGAGCAGGAAGGCCCTGCGACTGGCGTCGGGGGCTGCCTCGGGCATCGCCGTGCCAGCAGGCTCAGGGGGCGCGTCATCGTCTCCCGGTACCGCACCGCGGGCCGGAGCGACTCGCAACAGCAGCCGTAGCGTGAGGTAACCGAGTGCGGCAGCAGCCAACGCGACCACCCAGGAGCCCACGAACGGGCTCATCGGGTTGCGCGCAGCAGTCCAGCCGCCGATTACGCCGAACGCAGCGAATCCAGCGAAGGGTACCCACCGGCGCCGTGGCGCCATGGCGCAGGCGCCCAGCAGTCCGCCGATGATCAGCGACACTCCGACGATGCCGATCGCCAGCACGGCCTTGTCCTTCTCGCCGAACAGCTCGATGCTCAGCTTCACTGCCCAGTCGGGCGAGTAGTCCACCAGTGCCTCGCCGACGGCCACCACGAGCGACGGGATCGTGTCCACCAATCCGTCGATGAACTCGCCGAACGCCAGCGCGACCGCGGCACCGGCAACGCCGGCCAGCAATCCGGCAACCGAGCCGGGCCGGCGGATGAGCCGGCCGATGCCCCGGCCGCCCGGCGCCTCGGAACCGGAGGGCGCATCGGCCGCGGCCTCGTGGGAACTGTCGCTCATGTCTGCCCGTTTCGCTGGAGGAGGCCGGCTCAGCCTCCGGGTCGAGTTGGACGGGCACCGGTCGGGGGGCCGAACCGGCGTACCCCGCTGGGGGGCGCCCGTCACGAAAGCTAACGCTCGACGTGTGCCGGAGGTTCCACCGTTGGTGCCGGAGTTGATGAGCCGTCCCTGAGTCGATCGGGCCGCTGGGTGATAGAACTTCGCCTGACTCATGCGCCAGTGCTCAAGCTGTGCTGGCCGCACCAGCCCGGAGGCGCGTCCGTGAACTTCGCATTCACCGAGGAGCAGGAAGAGCTCCGCAACTTCGTCCGTTCGTTCCTCGAGGAGAAGTCCCCGGAGACCACCGTTCGGGAGCTGATGGAGACCGACGACGGCTACGACCCCGCCGTGTGGTCGCAGATGGCTGAGCAGCTCGGCTTGCAGGCGCTGATCATTCCCGAGGAGTACGGCGGCCAGGGCGCCAGCTACGTGGAGCTCGGAATCGTGCTCGAGGAGATGGGCCGCAGCCTGCTGTGCTCGCCCTACTTCTCCACTGTGGTGCTGGCCGGCAACGCCATCTTGCACTCGGGTAATGAGAAGGCCAAAGAAGAGCTGCTCGAAGGCATTGCCTCGGGCGAGATCATCGCCACGCTGGCGCTGGCTGAGGCCAGCGGCCGCTGGGATGCCGAGGGCGTCGAGGTGGAGGCCACCGACACGGGCGACTCGGCGACGATCTCGGGCGAGAAGATGTTCGTGACCGACGGCGGCACGGCGAACCTGTTCGTGGTGGCGGCGCGCTGCGACGGCGGGATTCACCTGTTCACCGTCGAGGGCGATGCTGCGGGACTCAGCCGCGAGAACCTCGCCACCATGGACCAGACCCGCAAGCAGGCCCGCATCACCTTCGACAACACGCCGGCCAAGCACCTGTGCGACACCGACAACTTCGCCTACATCGATCAGGTGCTCGACTTGGCTGCGGTGGCGCTGGCCAACGAGCAGGTCGGCGGTGCGCAGTTCGTGCTCGACATGGCCGTGCAGTACGCGAAGGACCGTGTGCAGTTCGGGCGCCCGATCGGCTCGTTCCAGGCCATCAAGCACAAGTGCGCCGACATGCTGCTCGAGGTCGAGTCGGCCAAGTCGGCTGCCTACTACGCGGCTTGGTGCGCTGCGGAGATGAACGACGAGCTGCCGTCGGTGGCGTCGCTCGCCAAGGCCTACTGCTCAGAGGCGTACTTCCATTGCGCCGCGGAGAACATCCAGATCCACGGCGGCATCGGCTTCACCTGGGAGCACCCTGCGCACCTGTACTTCAAGCGTGCCAAGAGCTCCGAGCTGATCTTCGGCGATCCCGCCTACCACCGGGAGCAGCTGGCCCAGCGCATCGGCCTGTAGGCCAGGACAAGTCAGACTGAGGCGCGCCGCACGGACATCTGAGCTGCCGGGGAGGCACCGGTGATTGTCGCGGTCATCGTCATCTCATTGGTGATCGGCTTCGTCGTTGCCGCGGGCGTGGTCGGCACGCAGGCGCAGCGGCTGGGCCGCCAGCGACGCGAGCCGGTGTGGCGTCTCGCCGAGGCGGCCGAAGTTGTCGCCGATCTCGTGCCGTTCGACATTGCTGCGGCACTGGAGCCCAGCGAGCTCGAGACGTTGCTGCGGGCACACCTCAACCAGCTGCAGTTCGCGCCACCACCTACGTCGGACGACGCTGATCCTGATGCCGAGGGCGAAACGGGCACGACGGTCACCGAGGACCAATCCTCGGCAGCCGATCTGTATCGCAGCGTCCGCCGAGACGGGCTTGAGGTGTCGCTGGAGCAGGTCACCGCGGTCGCTGATGCGCACTTGGAGTACCTCCGCCTGATCGGCGCGCTTGCCGTCGTGGACCCCGATTGAGGCTGAGCCGATAGGCAAAGCCGTGGCCCGAGCGGCCCGTGAGCGCCAGCGAACAAGAGCGGGGAGCGTCAGGTGCAAACAGCAGAGGGCTCACCTGTCCGCGCATCCTCTAACGCACGCTGAGCCCGCAGCAGGACGGCAGAATGTTCCCATGGACATCCCGAGGGAGCTCGCCGGCTGCCGATTCGTCGGCGACAAGCGCAACCAGATCGTCTACGACATGGAACTCGAGACTGATGATCCGGCGGTCACCGAACAGCTCGCCGCAGCCGTCGCTGACATCGTGGCAGCGCAGTCCTACGCCACCTTCGGCCCCGACGAGCTGCCAGAAGCGCGCAACCGCGGCTACCGCCTGTCGCGGCTCTGCCGCTAGGACATGACGGTGCGCCTTGCAACGGCCGCGCATGCGGTATTCGGCCGACAGCCCGCAGCGACGTGAGCACCGACGTCACCGAGACCACCATCGAGGGCAGCCCGGGCCTCGCAGCGATCCTGGTGCGCCCGAAACGACCTGTCCGCAGCGGGCCCGCAGTGGTGCTCTGCCACGGCTTCCCGTCGATGCAGCGGCCCGGCGTGCCGAACCGCACCTACCAGCTCTTCGCCGAGCGCATCGCCGAGGCCCAAGGCTGGACAGTGCTTGCGGTGAGCATGCGCGGCTGCGGCGAGTCTGACGGCGATTTCTCATTGCTCGGCTGGATTGACGACATCGGCCGCTCGGTCACCCGTGTGCTCTCCGAGGGTTGCCGGGGTGTATGGCTCGTGGGCTCGACTACCGGCGGCTCTGTGGCGATCCTGGCGGCGGCGCGCGACGCCCGGATTCGCGGCGTGGCCGCAATGGCGCCCAGGGCGGATTTTGACGACTGGGCGAGCGACCCCAAGGCGTTCCTGCAGCACTGTCGCAACGTGGGTGTGATCCGAACTGACGGTTTTCCGAAGTCGACGGGCGCTTGGAATCGTGAACTGAAGCAGAACCGGGCGATGGACGCTGTGGGACAGCTGGCCGACCGGCCGCTGCTGATCCTGCACGGCATCAACGACCGGCAGGTGCCCTACGAAGAGGCCCGACATCTGGCTTCGGGGCATCCCAGTGCAGAGTTGCGTCTCATCGAGGGTGCCGACCACCGCATCCGTCACGATCCGCGAGCGGTGGCCATCCTGCTGGGCTGGCTGGAGCGCCAAGCAGCCGCCCAGTACGCCTAGCCGAGCGAAGCGCTCGTGGATCGGGCTGTTTCAGGGGCGGCGGGCGATCATCATGTTCGCCACTGAGCGCACCACTGTGATGCCGTGCTGGTTGACGAGTTCATGGGCCATCTTGACGATGCCCCGGTCGGGCTTGGAGCGGCTCGGGCGCAGCTCCAGCACGTCCACCACGAGCGTGAGACGGTCGCCCGGATGCACCGGCGCCAGCCACCGCAGCTCGTCGAGACCGGGCGAGCCCATGCTGGACGGCCCCAGCAGGTGCTCGCCCAGCAGCTTCATCATGATCGAGCCGGTGTGCCATCCCGAGGCGATCAGCCGGCCGTACACCGTGTCACGGGCGGCTTCGGGATCGATGTGGAAGGGCTGGGGGTCGAACTTGCGGCCGAATTCGATGATCTCGGCCTCGTCGATCGTCGTGGAGCCGAAGGTGAAACGCTCGCCGGCCTCGTAGTCGTCGAACCACCGCTGCGGGCACGGGATGTCGCTGGGCACCGGGACAGTCTGCTCACTGCGACCGCCCAAGCGGCCACGAATCTCGGATCTGTCCGTTGGTGTCCCGACTTGGCCTGCTGAGCCGGATGCTGGCGGAGCAGGTCGTTCAGTGTGCGGAGGCGGACCAGGGGTCGGCGCTGTCGGTGGCCAGGCCGTAGCGCTTGATGGCCTCCGCCGCCGCGCTCGAGTCGATCTCGCCCAGTTCGGCGAGGCGCCACAGCACGGCCACGGTGATGTGCTCGGCGGTGATCTCGAAGTGCTCCCGCAGCCGGCTGCGGGTGTCGCTGTGGCCGAAGCCGTCGGTACCCAGCGACGTGTAGTCGCGGCCGATCCAGCGCGACACCTGGTCGGGCACGGCCCGCATGAAGTCGGTCACGGCGATCACCGGCCCCATGCCGTCGGCCAGCTGCCGGGTCACGAAGGGCACCTGCTGGGGATCGTCGGGATGGAGCGTGTTCCACCGCTCGCACGACAGCGCCTCCTCGCGCAGCGCCTTGTAGGACGTGGCGCTCCACAGGTCGACGCCCACGTCGTGCTCGGCCGCCAGCAGGTCGGCGGCCGCTCGCGCAGCCCCCTGCGCCGAGCCCGAGAACAGAATTGTGCCGGAGTGGGCTCGTCCGAGCGGCGACGGGGCGTAGCGGTAGAGCCCGGCCAGAAGATCTTCCACAGCGAGATCGTCGGGCTCAGGCGGCTGGACGTAGTTCTCGTTGTAGATGGTCAGGTAGTAGAAGATGTCCTCGCCCACGCCGTACATGCGCCGGATGCCGTCCTGCACGATGGCAGCCAGCTCGTAGGCGAACGCAGGGTCGTAGGCCTGGCATGGCGGCACCACCGAGGCCAGCAGCGGCGAGTGGCCGTCCTGGTGCTGGAGACCCTCGCCCATCAGGGTGGTGCGACCCGCCGTGGCCCCCATGAGGAAACCGCGCCCCCGCATGTCGGCCAGCGCCCAGATCATGTCGCCGACCCGCTGGAAGCCGAACATCGAATAGAAGGTGTAGAAGGGCACCATCGCCACGCCGCGAGTGGCATACGACGTGGCCGCGGCGGTGAAGCTGGCCAGCGCACCCGCCTCGGTGATGCCCTCCTCGAGGATCTGGCCGTCGATGTGCTCGGTGTACGACAGCAGCAGGTCGTGATCGACCGGCTCGTACAGCTGCCCCTGGCTGGCGTAGATGCCCAGCTCGCGGAACAGCGAGTCCATGCCGAACGTGCGGGCCTCGTCGGGAATGATCGGCACCACCCGGTCGCCGAAACCCGGCTCACGCGTCATCGCCCGCAGCATCCGGGTGAACGCCATGGTGGTCGACACCGCCATCTCGCCCGACCCCGCCGAGAATTCCTCGAAGGGTTTGGAGCTGGGCATCGGCAGCGCCTTGCGGCACCAGTTGCCGATGCGCTTGGGCAGCGGGCCGTTGAGCGCCTTGCGGCGTGCCATCAGGTACTCGTGCTCGGCGCTGCCGGGTGCCGGCCGGCAGTAGGGCGGGTCATCGGGATCGAACTCGGCGTCGATCTCGTTGTGCAGCCGCAGTCGCTCGCGGATCGTCATGAGCTGCGTGCGGTTCAGCTTCTTGATCTGGTGGGTGGCGTTGCGGGCTTCGAGGTCGGGCCCCAATGACCATCCCTTGACCGTCTTGGTCAGGATGACCGTGGGACTGCCCTCGTGCTCGACGGCCGCCTGGTAGGCCGCGTACAGCTTCTTGTAGTCGTGGCCGCCGCGGGGCAGGGTCTGGAGGTCTTCATCGGAGAGGTGCTGCACCATCTCGCGCAGCCGCGGATCGGGGCCGAAGAACCGCTCACGGATGTACTGCCCGCTCTCCACCGAATAGCGCTGGTACTCGCCGTCGATGGTCTCGTTCATCTTGTTGAGCAGCACGCCGTCGCGGTCGCGCGCGAGCAGCTCGTCCCAGCGACCGCCCCAGATCACCTTGATCACGTTCCAGCCCGAACCGCGGAAGTTGGCCTCCAGCTCCTGGATGATCTTCCCGTTGCCGCGTACGGGACCGTCGAGCCGCTGCAGGTTGCAGTTCACCACGAAGATCAGGTTGTCGAGCCGCTCCCGGGCGGCGAGGTGCAGCGCGCCGAGCGTCTCGGGCTCGTCGGTCTCGCCGTCGCCCACGAAGCACCACACCTTCGACTCCGACGTGTTGTCGATTCGGCGGTTGTGGAGGTAGCGGTTGAAGCGGGCGTGATAGATGGCGGTGATCGGCCCGAGGCCCATCGACACCGTCGGGAACTCCCAGAATTCGGGCATCAGGCGGGGATGGGGGTACGACGACAGGCCGGTGCGGCCGATCTCGCGCCGGAAGTGCTCGAGATCGGTGTCGTCGAGGCGGCCTTCGAGGTAGGCCCGGGCGTAGATGCCCGGCGCCGCATGGCCCTGGATGTAGATGTGGTCGCCGGGCTCGCCGTCGTCCTTGCCGTGCCAGAAGTGGTTGAAGCCCACGTCGTAGAGCGCCGCGGAGCTGGCGAAGGTTGACAGGTGGCCGCCGATGCCGTCGGCCCACGAGTTCGCATGGGTCACCATGGCCACGGCGTTCCAGCGGATGAAGGCCCGCAGGCGCTTCTCGATCTCCTCGTCGCCGGGGAACCACGGCTCGTCTTCGGGGGCGATCGTGTTGATGTATGGCGTCGAGACGGTGGCGGGGAAGTCGACCTGCATCTCACGGGCCTTGGACATGAGCCGCCGGATCAGGAAACGTGCGCGGTTCTTGCCCCGTTCCTCGACGACTGCTGCGAACGACTGCAGCCAATCGTCGGTCTCGTCGGGGTCGATATCGGGAATCTGCTCATGCAACCCGTCGAAGAGCATGGGTTCTAGTGTCGCACTTGGATGAGCCAGAAATCGAACGCGGCAGCGCGAGAGGTCTTCACCGACGGGTCATGCCTGGGCAATCCAGGTCCGGGCGGCTGGGCCTACGTGGTCGACGGCGGGCCGTGGGCCTGCGGCTTCGAGCCCTCCACCACCAACCAGCGCATGGAGGTCGCGGCCGCGGCGCAAGCCGTTGAGGACTTGGACGGACCGCTGCGGATCGTCAGCGACTCCACCTACGTGGTGAAGTGCTTCACCGACGAGTGGTGGAAGGGCTGGCACCGGCGCAACTGGCTGAACACTGCGAAGAAGCCGGTGGCCAACCGGGATTTGTGGGAGCCATTCATCGAGGCCGTGCTGGCGCGGAGCGAGGTGACGTTCGAGTGGGTGAAGGGTCATGCCGGCCAGCGGCTGAACTCCGCTGCCGACGCGCTGGCTGTGCATGCTGCGGGGGCAGGTGCCGGCCAGAGCGGCAACCGGTTCGACGATGACGTGCTCGATCGGCTGAGCGACCCGCGTTCGACACCGAACCGCCCGGCGAAGGGTGCCGTGAGCACCGACGAACCGACGTCGGGGAACCGAGAGATCACCGGTCACTCGGTGGCCGTGCTGGGCCACCGGCCGCCGGAACTCGGCGGCTACAACGAGAACCCGGTCTCGCGCAAGGTGCTCCGGCAGCTGAGCGACGTCATTGCGGCCAAGCGCGAGCTGCATGCCGATCTCGTCGTAGCGACGGGCCTGGGGCTCGGCGCCGAGACCCTGGGTGCTGAGGCTGCGCTCGCGGCCGGTGTGCCCTATGTGGTGGTGCTGGCATTCGAGGGCGTCGAGCGGCGGTGGCCGGGGCCGTCACGCCAGCGCTTTGCAGAGCTGCGCCAGCGTGCAGAGCAGGAATTCGTGCTCGCGAACCGCGTGCCGGCGGACACCGAGGCATTCGGCAAGGCGATGCGTCGCCGGGACACCTGGTTCATGCACAACTGCGACGAAGCCGTGCTGGTTCGCCGCGCTGACGACCGCACGCTGGGCGATCTGAACCGGCGCCTGGAGGATGCGCTGGACGATGTCTGGGTGATCGAACCCGGCGACTAGTCGCCGTCGACGGGGGTCTCGACGAGTGCGGCGAGCCGCTCGAGCGTCTTTTCCATGTTGGCCACGTTCTTCTTGTGAGCTCCGATGAGCTCGACGCTCCGCGGCAGCTTCGCAGTGGACCAGTCGAAGGTCTCGCGCACCAGCGTGCTGCCGTCGGGCTGTGGTTCGAGCCGGTAGCTCCAGCGCTGGCCCTGCCAGTGCGCCCAGGTGATCAGGCGGTTCTCCTCGAACTCCAACACCCGATTCTTCACGGTGTAGGAAACGCCGACTTTGATGCGCATCGAGAACGTGCTGCCCAGCGTCAGCGGGGCAGCGCTGGTGGTCAGGCGAGCCAGTGTTCCCGAGCCGTCGATCTCGCAATGACGGCCGGGATCGGTCAGCACCGCGAAGATCTTCTCCGCGGGAGCGACAATGAGCCGTTCCACACTCACGCTCCGCTGCTTCGGCTTGGCCATGGCTGTTCTCAGGCGGGCGTGAGCGCGTCGTGAACGATGTCGGGCGGGGGCGTGCCGCCGCCGCGCTCGATGCTTCCGTCGGCCCGCACCAGCATCCACCTCGGCTGGTAGCTGTTGCCGAGCTGGTCCCACAGATCGCCGTCCTCGTTGCTGAGCTGCGGGACGTCGCCGAGCTGGTGCTTGGCCACGAACTTCCGGTAGGAATCCTGGGAGTCGCCGCCCGGAACGCCCACCAGGACCAAGCTGTCGCCGTGCTCTGCCTTCAGCGCTGCGACCGCAGGCGCTTCACGATTGCACGCCGGTCACCAAGGCGCCCAGAACCACAGCAGGACATCGTTGCCAGCCGCTGCAGCCAGATCGAACTGCTGCCCGTCGAGCAGCGCGCCTTCCAGCAGCAGGATCTCGGCCCGGGTCTCCTGGGTGACCGGGGCAGTCGTCGCTGCTGGCTCGACAGCCGCACCGGTGTCGGTGCCGCCGGAGGTGGTCGTGGGCACCTCGGCAGCAGATGCCGTGGCCGCCGTATCCCGGGACACGCTGACCTCAACGCTCCCGCAGCTGGCCAGAACGCCGAGACCTGCCAGCCCGGCCAGCAGCACGATGACCGCTCGGTACCGCGGATGCGTCACCTTGCCGAGCCTATCCCTGGGTCCAGGATGCAATAGCGCGGGATACATTCAGCCCGGTGAGCACCCGGGCATTGATTGCTTTGGCACTCGTGACCGGGATGGTCATCCTGATGGCGTTCGCAGTCCAGGTGCTCATCGCGCTGTAGCACTGCCGTGCTCGGGCGAAGTGCATGCTGCGGGGCCGCGGTGCGAACCGGTCGGAAACGCGGCGTACCCTCGTCGCGCGATGGCAGATGACACGAACTCCGGCGAGACAGGCAGCCCGGTTCGGTACGACCTCGTGGTGATCGGCGGAGGCCCTGCGGGCTACGGGGCAGCCCTGTACGCCGGCGCCGCAGGCATGAGCGTCGCCCTCGTGGAACGCGACCGGCTCGGCGGCACGTGCCTGCATCGAGGCTGCATTCCCGCCAAGGAACTGCTCGAGACAGCAGCGGTCTGGCGCACCGTCGGCGAGGCCGCCGAATTCGGCGTCAATGTCGAGCCGCCTGAGCTGGACTTCGCCGTTTCGCAGGGCCGCAAGCAGCGCATCGTCGACGGCCTCGAGACCGGGGTGAAGGGGCTCCTGCGTCGCCGCAAGGTCGCGACCTACGAGGGCACGGGACGGCTGCGTGCCGACCGTTCAGTCGAGGTCGACGCAGGCGAGTCCGGCATCCAGACGCTGCAGGGCGATCAGGTGCTCCTCGCAGCGGGTTCGGTGCCGATCACGCTGCCGGGATTCGATCGCGACGGCACGCTGGTGATGACCTCCGACGAGGTCTTGGCACTCGACGAGGTGCCGAGCCGTGTGGCCGTGATCGGCGGGGGCGCCATCGGTTGCGAGTTCGCTTCGATGCTGGCCGATCTCGGCGCCGAAGTCACCGTCCTCGAATACGCGCCGCAGATCATCCCCGGCGTCGACGCCGACATCGCCAAGGCCCTCGCTCGGGCGTTCTCCAAGCGGGGGATCACGGTGCTGACCGGCTGCCGGGTCACCGGCCACACTCCCGATGGCAGCGGAACCACCGTGCAGTACGAGATCGCTCCCCGCTCCGGCGACGGCGACATGACCGAAGCGTCCCTCGAGGTCGATGCCGTGGTGGTGTCGGTGGGACGCCGACCGTACGCAGATCATCTCGGCCTCGACGGCACCGAGGTCAAGCTCGACGAGCGGGGTTTCGTAGTGGCCGACGAGATGTGCCGCACCACCATGGCCGGCGTCTATGCCATCGGCGATCTCATCAATACGCCGCAGCTCGCCCATGTCGGGTTCGCCGAGGCGATCGTGGCCACGAAAGACATGCTCGGCGAAGAACCGGCGCCGGTCGACTACGCGAACGTGCCCTGGGCGATCTACTGCCATCCCGAGGTGGCGTTTGCGGGGCTCACCGAGGCGACGGCTCGCGAAGCCGGTTACGAGGTGGTGACGTCCAAGCACCGCTTCACCGGCAACTCTCGGGCGATGATCGTCAACGACACCGAGGGCCTCGTCAAGATCGTGGCCGAGCGCGAGGCCGACGGCACTGCCGGGCGCGTGCTCGGCGTTCACATGATGGGGCCGTGGGTCACCGAGCAGCTCGGTCAGGGTTACCTGGCGGTGAACTGGGAGGCCACGGTCGCCGAAGTGGCGGCGCTGGTGCAGCCCCACCCCACGCTGTCAGAGCTCTTCGGCGAGACGATGCTCTCGCTCACCGGGCGAGGTCTGCACGGATGAGCTCGGCGGCAGCCGCCGTGCGCCGTTCTGGGGTGCCATATGGCTGACTTGGTGCTGCCCCAGCTCGGCGAGACCGTCACCGAGGGCACCATCACTCGCTGGTTCAAGAACCCGGGTGATGCGATCTCGGTGGGCGAGATGCTCTACGAGGTGTCGACCGACAAGGTCGACAGCGAAGTGCCCTCGCCGATGGAGGGGGTACTCACCGAGATACGCGTCCCCGAGGGCGAGACCGTGGACGTCGGGACGGTGCTGGCGATCGTCGAGCTGCCCGAAGGCGCTGTCGCGCCGCCGCCCGATGCGGCAATCCCCGTGCCCAGTGGCGCGCCAGCAGAACCGGCTGCCGCTCCGACGGCTGCACCGGCTGAGCCGCCAGCGGTGCCCGCCGCTGCACCTGTCGCTGCGAGTGCGGCTGCTGGACGGGCCAACGGCGCAGCGAACGGGCCTGCAACCGACCATGGCAGCCACTTGCTCTCGCCCGTCGTCCGGCGCCTGGTACGAGAGCATGGCCTCGACCCTGCCGCCCTCGTGGGCACGGGCGTCGGCGGTCGTATCACCCGGTCCGATGTGCTCAACGCCATCGACGAGCGGCAACGTGCCGCAGCTGCGAGTGCGGGCCCCACGACGTCTCCGGCCAGACCGGCTGCCGGCGAACGCACTTCGGCGCCCGGTCCGCCGCCCGTGCCAGCACCGGTCGCCGCCGCTGCTGCGGCTGAATGGACCGACGGCGACTCGCGCTACGAGTCGTTCAACAACATCCGCCGCCGAACCGGCGAGCACATGGTGAACTCCATGGCCACGTCGCCGCACGCCCTCACCGTCGTCGAGGTCGACTACGAGAATGTGGAGCAGGTGCGCCGGGCCCACCGCGAGGCGTGGCGGGCTGCGGAGGGATTCAGCCTCACCTACCTGCCGTTCATCGTGGTTGCCGTCGCTGACGCCCTGGCCCAATGGCCACGGCTGAACGCCTCGGTGGAGGACGGCGGCCTGCGCATCTGGCGTCGTCGCAACATCGGCGTCGCCGTGGACCTCGACTACGACGGGCTGATCGTGCCGGTGCTGCGAGACGCCGACTCGTTCAGCCTGCGAGGCGTGGCCCGCACGATGAACGAGCTCGCGGCGCGTGCCCGGGAACGGCGCCTGACGCCCGACGACATCAGCGGTGGCACATTCACCATCTCCAACAACGGATCCTTCGGCACCTACACCACGGCAGCCATCATCAACCAGCCCCAGGTGGCTGTGCTCTCCACCGACGGCGTGGCCCGGCGCCCAGTCGTGGTCACGGACCGGTTCGGCAACGAGAGCATTGTGGTGCATTCGGTGGGCCACCTGGCGATGGGCTGGGATCACCGTGCATTCGACGGCAGCTACGCCGCAGGGTTCCTGGGCCACATCCGCCAGATGCTCGAACAGCACGACTGGGGAGCGGAGTTCTAGCTGTGCGCTCCGTGCTGCAGGTGCGCTGGCTCGGGAGGGTCGGCTTCCGCGAAGCGCTCGACTTGCAGCGGCGCCTGTGGGCGCACAGCGCGGAGAACTACCTGCTGCTGCTCGAACACCACCACGTCTTCACTGCGGGCCCGAGCGCAGACGAGGCCAACCTGCTCGTCGATCCCGGCGACGTTGGCGCCGACTGCGTCCGCATCGACCGCGGCGGCGACTTCACCTACCACGGTCCCGGCCAGCTCGTCGGCTACCCGATCCTGACGCTGCCCGGTCGCCGCGGCGGGGGATTGGCGGAGACTTCGGCGTACGTGTGCGATCTGGAACAGGTGCTCATCGATGCGCTGGCCGACCTGGGGCTGCCCGGCTGCGGCCGTTTCCGCGGGTATCCGGGGGTGTGGCTGGATCTCGAGGGCACACCGCGCAAGATTGCCGCCATCGGCGTGCGCCTGAGCCGCGGCCGCACGATGCACGGCTTCGCGCTGAACGTCGAGACGGATCTGTCGTGGTTCGAACGGATCATCCCGTGCGGCATCCGCGACTTCCGGCCGACGTCGTTGCGAGCCGAGGGCTGCGCAGCAACCATGCGCGAGGTGGCCGACGCCGTGGTCGGGCGTGCAGCCGAGAGATGGAGCGCAACCGGCTGCGAGCGCGCAGACGTGGCGTGGCGCCACCGCCCTTCCGACCTCAGTGCATTCAGCCGGGGCCAGGGTCCAGGGCAACCCTCCAGACCGGTCGAGGTCTCGCCGCCTCGTAGCAGAGCGCGCTTGGCCGAAGCTGGGGTAGACGGCGGATTGGGTCTCGGCGAGCGGAAGCCGTCGTGGCTGCGTGCCGGGATGGACCTGAACGACGGCTATCTCCGGCTGCGCCGGGTGATGCGACAGCACGAGCTGGTGACGGTGTGCGAGGAAGCCGGCTGCCCGAACATCTTCGAGTGCTGGGGGGCAGGCACGGCCACGTTCATGCTCAACGGCGAGCGGTGCACGCGTGCATGCGGCTTCTGTCTCGTGGACACTCGCCAGCCTGCGCCGCTCGATCCCGGCGAGCCCCGCCGCGTCGCCGATGCGGTGGCCGAAATGGGGCTGGATCATGCGGTGGTCACCGCCGTGGCCCGGGACGATCTTCCCGACGGCGGGGCCGCTGCCTTCGCCGAGACCATCGCCGCCATCCGGGATCGGTCGCCCGGCACGACCGTCGAGGTGCTGGTGCCCGACTTCGCCGGCGATGCCTCCTCGCTGCAGACAGTTCTCGATGCGAGCCCCGACACTCTGAATCACAACATCGAGACCGTCGCCCGGTTGCAGCGGGCGGTACGGCCCTCGGCGGGCTACGCCCGCAGCCTCGCTCTGCTGGCGCGCAGCGCCTCGGCGGGACACATCACCAAGTCGGGCATCATCGTCGGCATGGGCGAGGACGACGCAGAAGTCGATCTCACGCTGGCCGACCTGGCGGCTGTCGGCGTGAGCATTGTCACGATCGGCCAGTACCTGCGACCGACGAGCCATCACATTCCGGTCGCTCGCTGGGTGCCGCCCGAGTCCTTCGAACGTTGGCGGGAGGCAGGCACCGCGCTCGGCATCGACCATGTCGAGTCGAGCCCGCTGACCCGTTCGAGCTATCACGCCGCCGAATCCGCCGCAGCCGTAGAGCTCAGCCCCCGGGCCCGTCCCGTCCCGGCCTAGCGCACCTCGGTCAGCGAGAGGCAGCACGGCGATGGCTGAGGGTGCACCGGTGGATGTGGCGACGGTGATGTGCCAGTGGGCCACTGGGGGGCTGGCGTACCTGTGGGTGACCACGCGTCGGCGGGAAGTAGGGCTCGGCTACGGATGGCTGCTGCGGTCGCTCTACGCGGTGATCGCTGCCGTCGCGGCCGTCACCGGATTCGTGTTCCAGCCGAACACCGTGCGCGACGTGGCCTGCCTAGCGATGGCGCTGTGCGCCGGTGCGACACTCGTGCGTTCGGCAATGCCCAACCTGCCCGGGGCGGATCTCCAGGTGCAACTCGGAGATGCCGGCAGCGACGGCGGGACAACCGTTGATTCCTCCCCGAGAAGGACAATCGAGGGATTCGACCCGCGCTGGGACCTCGCGGCGCCTCTTGTCGGACTGGTCGGCGTCATCGCTGCAGGGCTCGGCGCGAGCGGTGACATCGCACCGGCGCTTCACCTCGCCCGTGTCGTGGTCGGCGCTGCGTTCCTCGGAGTCGTGAGCAACTCGATGCTGCTGGGCCACTGGTATCTCGTGCAGCCCGGTCTGCGCCGGGAGCCGCTGCGGGAGCTGGTGCGCCATCTCGGCGGCATCTGGCCGATCGAGGTGGGATTGCTGCTGCTGCCCACCGGCATGATTGCGGTACTGACCGGCAGCATTGACGACGGCTACGGCGGGCTGCTGGGCTGGTTCTGGATTGCGTGCGCGGTCACCACCGTGGCGTTGGCCGCTGTGGCCATGGCGGCGCTGCGCGAGCGCCAGTACGCGGCCGTCATGGCGGCCACCGGGCTGCTCTACCTAGCGATCCTGACCGGCTTCGGCACCGACCTCGTGGCTCGACTCACCCTGGCCGGCTAGCTCTGTTCAGGGGTTGGACAGTCAGGTGCCCGTCCACTCGGGCGGGCGTTTCTCGGCGAAGGCCCGCCCGCCTTCCTTGGCGTCTTCGCTGTCGCCCACGATCTTGCGGATCGACTCGCCCATGCGCAGGGCCTCGGTCCAGCCCATGCGCTGGCTGCGCCACGCCACTTCCTTCACGGCCCGCACGGCAAGGGGCGCTCCCTGGCACAGGCGCTCGGCCAGGGTGCGAGCTTCGTCCATGAGCGTGTCGTGCGGCACAACCTTCCACGCGAGCCCCATCTCGTGCGCTTGCTCGGCGTCGAAGTTCTCACCGGTCAGCAGGATCTCCATGGCGTTCGCCCAGCCGATCTTGTGCGGCATCCGCATGG
The DNA here is from genome assembly GCF_965219595.1 of Candidatus Poriferisodalis sp. Taxonomy (NCBI): domain Bacteria; kingdom Bacillati; phylum Actinomycetota; class Acidimicrobiia; order Acidimicrobiales; family Candidatus Poriferisodalaceae; genus Candidatus Poriferisodalis; species Candidatus Poriferisodalis sp. The sequence goes on along the minus strand of NZ_OZ244781.1, from coordinate 133,505 downwards.
AGCCCACGATGGTCGGCACACCGATCCTCACCTCGGGCATGCCGAAGATGGCGCGGTCAGATGCAATGAGAAAGTCCGCCACCAGGGCCCCGGTGAGCCCGTAGCCGATGCACGCGCCGTTGATGGCCGCAATGATCGGCTTGTACAGCTCGAGACCGCTCTCGAGGCTGTTGATGGTGGGAATCTCGAAGTACGACCCCGACCAGATTCCCGCCGAGCCCCGGGTGGGATCGCGCAGGTCGGCGCCGGCGCAGAACGCCCGGCCCTCCCCGGTCATGATGGCCACCCACGCGTCGGGGTTGTTGTAGAACTCCATCCACGCGGCGTTCAGGCACTGTCGCATGTCGCCGTTGATGGCGTTCATTGCCTCGGGCCGGTTGTAGGTGATCGTGGCGACGTGCCCGTCGAGCTGGTACCTCGCCGCTGCGTCGGGGTCGGAGATGTCGGGCACAGGGCCCTTGTAGGAGGGATCCGTCATGGGTGCCGTTCTAGCGCACCGGCCCCTGCAGTCACCTCCGACGCCGGCCGGTTCCACCGCGCGCCACTAGCGTGACTGCCGCTCGCACGGCAACTGTGACAAATGGGGAGCTCACGATGCGCACCGGCCAGCAGTACAAGGAATCGCTCGCAGACGGACGCCTGACGTACTTCGAGGGCAAGCAGATCGACGACCTGGAGACCCACCCGATCCTGGGCCAGACGGTCGACGCCACGGCCGCGGGCTATGACCGCTTCTACGACCCGGCACCCGAGGCCATGTCGCCGCTGATGACCGTGCCGCGCAGCGCGGACGATCTGCGCGAGATGATCCCGATGCTGCATTCGGCGGGGATGATGGCTCACGTCACCTACACGTCCATCCAAACCCTGAAGACCGCCGCAGGCCGCATGGTCGACTCCAAGCCCGACTAGGGAAACCCCGTCTGACCTGCGGTTATGCCCTATCGGCCCAGTATTTGACCTTCTGCGTGGTTCTCTTTGGTTCGTCGTTTGTCCCTGTTTGACCACGGGGCAGCACGCGCGCTCAGCAAGTTGTTGGGGTTGCGAAACCCTAGGAAGCCGCAACTTCACAACTTCGAGCTAGAGCCTGTTCAGCGGCCAGCGCCGTCATGCTGCGGGAAGGCACAAGCGAACTTGTTGGGGTTGGGGAACCCCTAGGCGCTCACAACTCCACAACCCGGCTTCGCGTGCTGCTCGGCTGCGGCTGCAACGTCTCGCGACAGCAGGCAGGAACGAAACGACCTGCTGGGCAGCCGTCGTCTCTGTGACCACGACAGCGCAGCCGAACGCCTGCCGTGCACCCGTGCTGCCGACGATGGAAGGCAGGTCGCCAGCAAGCAGGTGCAAGCCGCTGGCGAGCTTCAAGCCGTGCGCAGCTGCCTGCGCTGTCGGCTTCGTTGAATCCTCATCGTCGAGCCTCATGGCGGGGCAGTCTGCCAGCGGCCCGCGCAGCGTCGGTACGCGAGTGCGCTGGGGCAGAATCCTGCACCCTCTGAGCTTGTTGGTCGGCTAGGCGTCGGAGCGGCGGTTGATGTCGGCCACAGTGTCGATGAGAGCGCTCGTTTCCATCTTGATTGAGCCGACTGTCACCTTCACTTGGTGCAGATCGCTCTCGATCCGGTCGAGCTTGCGGTCTTGGTGGTCAAGCCGCTTGTCCAGATGCTCTCGCAGTTCCTCTATCTCGCTGTTGCCGTTCTCCATGCCGCCATCCTACGCACGGCATAGGTACGGGGGCCGCGACCTGCTCGGCCTGCGTTCTCTGCGTGCCTGCTTGTCCGTGTCTGAGGCTCGCTGGGGCAGCCTGCCGCCTTGGCCCGCAGAAGCGCTCCTGAGCGTTGCGGGAGGCAAGCCCTCTGCCTGCCCTCAGACAGCGCAGGAAGCCTCCTGAGCGCCCGCAGAGGCAACAAGGCGGGAGACGTGGCCCGAGCGCTCAGACAGGCTTGTGAGCGCCCGTCTCGGCTCGCTGCTGGCACTCGCCGCGGCTTCGTTCTGCGGGTTGGTGTTCGCTGCCGTCGACTTGTCGATATGGCACGCTCGACAAAGGGTCAAACCGTTGCCCACGTCATAGGCCAGTTCGGGCGCAATGTGCACCGGCTCGATGTGATGCGCCTCCAGCTTCCCGGCCCGCCCGCACTTCGCACAGCGGAAGCCGTCGCGGCTCAGCACTTCGTCTCGCCAACGCGCCTGCCGTCTCGATGACAGCGCACCCGAAGGCGACCGGCTCACCAGACCCGCAGCGTCGGAGTCGGAGCACGAAGCCAGCGCACCAAGTGACCCGCGGCCAAGGTGGCCGCTACTGCCACGTCATCACGGCTTCTGTCATGCCGCTTCTTGGACAGCCTCACGTTTCCCTGATCGTCGGATACCGCCACGGCCTGAGACAGCGCAATACGGGCCAGCGCCCGACACTGGGGAGCAATCGACAGCGGCCCGTCTTTCACAAGCTGGCGGAAAGCCGAGATGTCTTCGGTTGCCTCAGACCAACGGGTGACACGCTCGACTAACGGGAATCTGCCGTCTACAGCGTCTCTCAGATCGCCCCGCAGGAAACGGTCGTGATAGCCCACCGCTGGCCGTATGCCGTTCGCTTCGAGCACTTGCAGCAGCGTGGTCGGCTTGGACACTCTCCGACCCTCATCGACCACTAGAACGCCGTCGGCAGCAAGCTGGCGGTACAGACCGGCAGGCATGGCGTCTTGCCGCTCACGCTCTTCAAGCGATGGAATGCCTGGGCACACTGCGAAGCACTCGCTCCGCCCATTCTCCCAGAGGCACCAAGCAGCCGACCATGAGCGCTCCCCGCCCAAGTCGATGCCGACCACACAAGCACCTTCACGCGGCAGGACATCACGACTCTCGACACGAAGCCAGTCTTCTGCCTCAATGAGAACGTCTTCGTATGCAAGCACGCTCCGGTTCAGCCGGTATGCCTCGAATGACCTTCGCAGGGTCGGCTTCTTTCGTGCTTCGTCGCGTTCCCTGAGAATCGTTCGTCTCAGCGGAGCGTGAACATTCGCAACCGGGTTCACCCGTCTGATCGTGTTCCAGTCATCCCACGGCGCTTCCGGCGGGGCGCTCAGCATCGTTACATGCGTGCCATTGCCTGAGCCGCCATCGAGCAAGTCAGGCCACCAAGAACCCGGCTCTGCGGGCGCACGGGTGCCCAGCAGGATCAGCCGCTGACCTTCCACTTTGCCGAGTGACTGGCGAACAGCGTCGAAGAGCATTGCGCCATTGCGCTGTTCCAGCGCAGCGGGTTCGTCGAAGAAGATCGAGCCGAACTGACTCAGGCCCATAGCGGCCCGGCCAGAAGATGAGATGCAATAGGCCGTTTGGCCCGTCGGCTTGTGAGTGACTGCAATGCGTTGGTCTGAATCCTGCCAGCGGTACTCATCACCCGGCAGCAACGCCTTCGCAAACCGCCACATGATCCGAGCCTGACGAAGAGACGCCGCGACCACGACGGTTTCGAGACCGTCACGCCACAGACAAGAGCCGGGAATCATGCCGAGCGCCACCAACCGCCCGGTAACAGCGCTCTTGGCGCTTCCACGGGGCAGAGACAGCGCCGAGACTTCAATATCGGGCTGAAATGTGGCCCGAATCCATTGCTCATGCACCTTCAGCAGCCGATCCGGGCTGATATTCCGGTACTCGGCTACGACTCTCGACGCCAGAGACGCCATTTCTGCCTCAAATCGGGTTTGGTAGCACGGCTGGACTCCCCTACGACCCTCGAAATGGCCCCGCCGGGCGGGGCAGGGGTCCCCACAGGCACCGTACCCCGCACACACGCGCAGGACCCCTCAGAGCCGACCTGAGCCGACCCTGAAGGGTCCTGCAAGCTCTCTAGGGCACTCGCCTAGCCCACCGACAGCGCTAGCGCAGTTGCGGTCAATGGCGAGGGTCGTACTCGTACCCGTCGCCGATTGAATCGGCGACATCCGGGGTTCGCCGACGCTGCCATGCCTCGAATGCCGCTACGGTCGCGACGCCGACGGCCAGCGCCACGAGCACGCCAAGCCAGACGCTCTCCGGGAACAGCACGCGCCACAGCGCGATGGTCGCAAACATCGGCAGCAATGCGAGCGAACCGGCTGCTTTCTCAGTCTTGTCCCGGAACGAATCGCCTTGCCATTTTCGGCCGGGCTTTTCGGCCGAGCGTCGCGCTCGGCGCACCGTTGCTCGCTCAACGCTGTCGCTCATGGTGTCAGGGTAGCTCGGGGTGCTCATCGTCGTTTCCCGCCTCACTTGCCGCAGTAGGACGTGTCGCCGCTGTCGCAGAAGAACTTGTAGATGATCCGGTAATACTCCGCGTCGGTGATCTCGCCGGCCAGCCATTTGTTGCTTGCCTCGTGCGCTTCCTCGCCCGTGGTCTTGCCGTCGCCGTCGTAGTCGCCGTCGGGATCGTTCGGATCGGCCTCCGGCTCAGGGTCAGCGTCGGAGCCGTCGCCGCTGTCGTCGTCGTCAGTGCCGGGCGGGCAGCGCCGAACGTCAGCCCGACGAAACCGCCTCAGCCCCGCGACGCTGCTGGCGCTCGCGCACGTCCAACAGGGCAAACACTCCGAGGGCTACACCGAAAAAGACCAATGCCGGGATCCAGCCAACGATGTCGCGTATCGCTAGGAACACCACGACCACCAACCCGACGGCCCAAGCCTGTCGCGTGCTTCGTTTTGTGGATCGTTTGGGGGTGGTCATGGTTGGGGTCTCCGTTTCGGATCGTACTCGGCCCTGTGCGGCGGGCCGTGTGGTGGTCGCGTGTCTCGGGGTGTTCATTGTGGTGGTTTCTTGCCGCAGTAGTAGCTGTCGCCGCGGTCGCACCAGGACTTGTAGATGATCCGGTAGTACTCCGCGTCGGTGAGTTCCCCGGCCTCGTATCTGAGGGATGCCTCGTGCGCTTCCTCGGCCGTGGTCGTGCCGTTGCCGTCGTAGTCGCCGTCGGGGTCGTTTTGATCTGGCGTCGGCTGCTGGCTGGAGCCGCTGCCCGAGCCGGAGCCGCTGTCGTCGTCGTGGTCTTTCTTTTCTTGCTCGCGCTTGTTCTTCTCGGCTTCTTCGAGTTTGTCAAACAACTTCTCGCAGCCAATATCTACGCCAATGCCAACAGGGGAACCGGCCACAAACTGCGCGATCCAAGAAGCACCTTTGACAATGAGTTTCCCCGCAGCCGCGGCACCAACACCGGCGGCCCCGTAGCAGACGATTTTGCCGGCGGCGTCGTAGAGGTGTCCCTCTGATTGTTTGAGTTCGCCGCTGCCGTGCTGGGTGTCTTCGTCGTGGCAGCCGCGCACGTTGCGATAGATGCCGGGCTTGTGCTCGTGCTGGCCCGCGGGGCACAGATCGGCGCCCACGGGATGGCAGGCCAGCCCTTGGCCGTGGTTGTGATAGCGCACGCTCGCGTCGGGGCCGCGGCACGCCTGGGGAAACCGCCACGCCTGCTGTTTCTCAAGGTGGCAGCCGCCCGTGTGCTCGTGAGAGTGCTCGCCGGCGGGGCAGTGGTCGGTCCACCCCTTGTGGTCCCCGTCGCTGTTGTCGGTCTTCTGGCCGAGCGTGTGGCACTGCTGCGATCCGTGAGCGTGCTCGTGCTCGCCCGTCGAGCAGTGCGAGTCATTGACCGGGTGACAGGCCGACGTGGTGGCCGCTGAGCCGGTGCCCAGCGCGTGCCGGTGCTGATGGCGAACGCCGCGCCCGCGCGTCACCGGGGCGCAGTCCGGCGGCGTGGTCGTCTTGGGCTTGTCCTTGACGCAGTTCGGCGGCGTGCCCGAGTAGCCGTCGGCGCATTTGGGCGGCTCGATCTTCTTGCAGTTGGGCGGGGTGCCGCTGTAGCCGTCGGCGCATTTGGGCGGCGGCGGGCACGGGGGCCGCTGAATGGCCGAGTGGCCGTGTCCGGGCGACCATGTGCCCGTACCGCACGGCGGCGTGAAGCTGTGGCTGTGGCAGTTCTTGCCGGCCCCGCCGTTTGAGTGCTGGCCCGCCGGGCACGACTTCGGCGGCGGCGCTGTCGTGGTGGTGGGCGACGTGTCCGGCGGGGGGTTGTCGGGGATCACGCGGTGCGTGTGCGCGACTTTCTCGTACCAGCACTGCTGAACGTTGGTGAACGGGTCATATGAGCAGCGCTTGACGGTCTTGGTGTGCGCCTCGGCCGTCTCGGCCGTGGCGAGCGGAACAGCGACAAGAACGGCGATGAACGCCAGCAGCGCGCACAGCGCCGCCAAGGATCGTTTGGACATGGAGGGTCCCTCCGAGCGGAATCAGCGAATGTGGGCGTCACACACCACCGCGCGGACCGCAAGGAGGGACCCATGCAACTGATGCCGCCCGAGCGGCCCGCACGGCCCGAAAAGGGCCGTGGTGGTGTGTGACGGGCGCGACTCTCGCGCGTTTCGCGGACGCGTGCAAGCGCGTCTTTCCCCTGCCTGTTTCGAGTGCCCGCCGAGCGTGGGCGCTGAGGCTCGCCTGCGGCCCTCAGGAAGCCGTCTGAGCGTGCCTGCGGCCTGTTGTGCCCGGTTGTGGCTAGCGGGGCATCGGCAGCGCTAGGCGTGCGCTGTCGGCCCGCAGCGTGCCTCGCTGTGTCGGCTTGGCCTGAGTCGTGGGCATGGCATCGAGACTAGAAGTGTGTGACCTCGTGCCTTGCCCCTACGACCCTCTGTGTCGGCGGCAGGGTCGGGGCAGGGGTTTCCGTGGGGCAGTGAGGCTTCGGGTTGCGGGAGTCCGGCTGGCGGACCCTGACCTTGTGAGCGCTTGTGTCGATGAGCGCCTGAGTGCTCCCGCGGGCAAGCTCGATGCTGACGGCTTGCCTGCGCTCGTAGGCGGGTGATGCCATCCGCAGCAACGCGGCCCGGCTCACGCCGGTGATTCGAGCAAGAGCGCTCGAGCCGAGACGGTCTCGATTGAGCACTACGGCAGAGGCAAGTTCCTCGCGCATACGGTCGGCCTTGCGCCTTGGGGAGCGCCGAGCCTCAGCAGCGTTGTCGATGTCGGCTCGATGGCGTGCTGTTCGTGCTTGGCGCCGACCGTCTCCGAGCTTGCTCGATGTGTAGCGGCTCACTGCGGAATCGACTAGCTCGGCGTTCGTCTCACGTCCCTGCTGGCCCGCCTACAGGGTTGCCCTCAGCGCCCGCAGGGTCGCCGCTGTTGCGTTCTGGCGCGTCGTGGGCAGCGCTCCTGCCCGTGGGCGCTTCGTCGGCGGCTGAGGCTCACGGCTGCGGGTTGGCTGCTGGCAGGGTCGGCCCGTTTCTGAGCGCCGTTGGCGCGCGGCTTCTGTCTGCTGCCGCCGTTGGTCAGCGTTGGCAATCGAGGCAGGCTCGGCGTCGTCTTGCGCCTGTTGCTCAGCCCTTGCCCGCAGGCTCGGCGCGACGTTCGGCTCTTGTCGGCGCGGCTGCGGCGCGCCTAGCCGCCGCTGTTGCGGGACTCGATGAGCTGTCTTTCGAGCCGGGTTGCGCCCGCGTCGGCTGCCTGACTGTCTGAGCCGAGACGAACGCTCACGCTGTGCGGGCCATGTCCGCAGGGTCGTAGCCGAGTCGGGTTATCACCTGCCCGCGCTTGTGCTCGGCCATCACGCTTCTAGGAGTCACCAAGTGCCACCTATGGGGTTGGTCGGGTTGGTCGGGTTGGTCGGGTTGGTCGGGTTGGTCGGGTTGGTCGTCGGCTGTTTCGTAGATGCCCTTCGAGCCTTTGCCCTTGCCCAGGTATCGAATGCCGACGCTGCCCAGCTTGTCGCGCAGGCTTCTGAGACGGTCTCGGCTGAGCCCTGTTGCGTTGCTCATTCCCGACTCGCCAGCGTCGTACTTGCCTCCCGCGCCGTCTACGACGCTGCGGATAGCTGCCAAGTCTCTCTTGTCCTGAGCGCCTGCCGTGCTGGCCGCAGCGCTCAGCGCGGCCCATTGGTAGGCCAGCGTCGGCCCGCCGTCGGCGTTGGTTCCCTTGGTGATGGTCAACGATGCGCCCCAGTTGCCAGCAAAGCGGTCCCGGCTGCGAAGCTCCTGCCTCGCGGTCGTGTCGGCTTCGCCAAGAGACTCGCCCGTGAGCATCACTGTCGCGTCGGCAAGAGCGCTCCAGCCCACAGAACCCAACGGCGTGCTGCCGCTGCCCTTGGCGACATGGTGAACCAGAATGAGGCTCTTGGCGCTCCTGACCAGCGGCCCAAGCTCCTGCTTGACGTGGGCGGCTGTCTTGTCGTCGTTGACGCCTGACAGCCCGAGCGCCTGAGCAACGCTCATGGCGCTGTCAACGATGACCAGCGTTGCCCACCTTGCAGCCTTGCGTTGCTCCCGCTGTTCAAGCTCGCGGAAGTCGCCATAGCGGCCCACCCGCAAGGGATGGTCCAAAGGGTCGCTGTAGGCGACATCGCCGACAGCCTCGATGCCGTCGCGCCAGCGGAACAGGTCAGAGTCGCCGTCGCCATGAAGCACCAGCACGCGTCCGCCCGCTTCCATCTCCCGGCGCGCTATCTCATAGCAAAGAGCGCTCTTGCCCCACTTCGGCGGACCTGCCAGAACCATGCTGCAACGCGGCAGCAACGGCGTCCCGTCGTCAGCGGATATGAGCGCCTTCACCTGCCCCGCGCCCTTGCGCTGATTGTGGATAGCCCAGCCATCCATGAACTCCGGCGCACGTCTCGGCTGCGCCCGACGCGGCTGCTGTCTCGGCTTGGTCGCCATCCTCTTTCCCTTGCCTGTTGTGCGGGCCGCTGTTTCACGACGGCCCGGCTTTGCTTCGCCTGCCAGATTACTGCCCGCAGCACCAAGGCGGGAAATGGCGAACCCCGCCGACCGAAGCCAGCGGGGTTCAGAACCATGAAACGAATGTCATCACAACAGGCAAGAGGATGAACGCACATCACGATACACAGCCCAGCAACCCGCCCGCCACGACACTGCCGCCCGCCAACCCGTTTGTGACTCGTTTGTACCCTGCCAGCACCCCGCCGCACCCGCCGAGCAGCCGAAACCCCAGCAAGCCGCACCAAGACAAGCCAATCTGCGCCTTTCCCGTTTGTGCCTTCGCTGCCCTCCCGCGTAGTTGCGAAGTTGCAGAACCCCTACGGTCTCGCAACCCCAACAAGTTCGCCTGCCGCTTCCGTTCGTGCCTTTCCCGGCCCTCCGCCGAGTAGTTGCGAGCCTGCCGAACCCCTGCCGTCTCACAACCCCGACAACCTCGCCTGACGCGCAAGAGTGTGTGACCGCGTGCCTCCCTCTACGACCCTTGCCATGCAGGCAGGAGACGGGGCAGGGGTTCCCGCGGCTGTCTGTTGCAGCACGACTCCCGAGACGGGTTTCTTTCTGACGCGTGCCTCCCTCTACGACCCTCCCGCCCGACATCGACAGAACCCCTCAGCAGCCTCTAGGAGACGTTCTGAGGGGTTCTGAGGGGAGCACGCGCCTGCCCCAGCGGGAAGGCGCACAAGCCGCCTGCGGGCGCTCTAGCCGCCAGTCAGGTACTCGGCCCAGCGCTCGACCATCTCGCGCCTGCGCTCGATCAGGTCGTCTCGGTAGTAGCACGCCTGCACGCCTTTCTCTGCGTGCTGAAGCTGGCGCTCGATGACTTCGCGCGGGTAGCCCTCCCGGCTCGCCCATCCTGCGAAGCAGGTGCGCCAGCCGTGGTGAGTCCACTCGATGCCCTCGACTCGCTGCCTTTGCCTCTGCGGCCATGAGTCGGGCAGAGGCTTGCCGGTCTTGGCTTGCACTGCCGCGAAGTCGGAAGCGATGCCTTGGCGCTCTTGCAGGCTCTTGGCGAAGCGCAGGACCCTGACTGCCTCAGCCGACAGAGCGAACACGTACTCCGTTTCTGTCTTGGTCCTGCTGGCGTCGATTGTCCAAGTGCCTGCCTCGATGTCGAAGTCTGCCCAGCGTGCCTGCTGTGCCTCTGAGACTCGGCAGCCGGTGAGCGCCACAAGCTGAAACAGGACAAGCCTGCTCTCGTTCACTTCGGCATCGAGAACCTTCACGTATTCGTCGTGAGCCGTCTCGATAGAAACGGCTGCGTGATGCCCTCCCTTGTCGCCGTTGCGGATGGCTGCCCCGACATCGGCGGCAACGTTGGTGCCCACAAGCCCGCGGGCAGCGCATGACGCCAGAACAGACTTGAGCCTGCTCAGCGTGCGCTTCCTGCGGGAAGGCGACTCGATGGCGTTGATAGCGGCAACCACGTCCCCGCTCTCGATGCTGGCGACCTGCCTGCCGCCCAGCGCGTCTCTCAGGTAGGCGTCGAAGGTTGATCCCCAGTCTTTGGCGACCTTGGCGCTCACGTCCCCGTCAGCCTCTTTCATCGCCACGAACGAAGCCCACTCGCCTGCCAGCGTCGGCCCGCTGACAAACTGCCAGCGATCCTCAGAAGGCGTCTGCTGCGGGGCAGCGGGCACGACCGGGGCAGGCACAGCAGGCGCAGCCGGAGCAGGCAGCGCCGGGGTGCCCGTGCGCTTGCGAGGGTCTATGCCGTCGAGCGCCATCCTCAGATTGTCGAGCGCCATTCTCTCGGCCCGCGCCACGTCAACAATCGGCCAGCGGCCAAGCCCAAGGTTCACCCGCTTGCCGTTCACAGTGACCCTCTGAACCCAAGACCGGGTGATGTCGCCGCTCTTGGCATGGTGGACGTTCACTGCCAGCCCGTACTTGCCAGCGCCGTGCCTCCCCGCCCGTCGGAGCTTCCCTATCTGCGTGTCAGTCAGGCTCATTGTTCCTCCCCTGTATGTCTGACCTTTAGACTGACCTTCATTATAACCACGGTTTGACCGGATCAAGTCCATTGCTGCTCAAACCCCTCTCAAATAGGCAGATACTACGTACAACATAGTCCAAGCCCGACTACATCGAGCGGATGGACGCCTTCATCAGCGAGGCGCAGCGCGACGACGTGCGGATCACGCAGTGCATCACCGACGCCAAGGGCGACCGCAGCCGGCCGCCGGCCCGCCAGGACGACCTGGATTCGTATGTGCGCGTGGTGGATCGCCAGCGGGACGGCGTGGTGATCCGCGGCGCGAAGCTGCACATCACCGGTGCTTCGTTCGGCCATGAACTGCTCACGATTCCCACCAAGGCCATGAAGCCCGGCGAGGAGGACTGGTCGATCGGCTGCTCGGTGCCGGTGAATGCCCCTGGCGTCAAGATCATCAACACCACCTACGCGCCCCGCCACGAGGATCCCCGGGCTTTCCCCGTGTCGGGCGAGCACCACTATCCCGAGGGCTTCGTGATCTTCGACGACGTGTTCGTGCCCCACGAGCGCGTCTTCCTCGACGGCGAGACGCACTATGCCGCCGTATTCGCCCATGCGCTGGGACTGTGGGAACGCCTCGGCGGGCTGTCGGCGTTCGTGGAGGAAGCCGACCAGCTCGTCGGGTTGGCCCAGCTCGTGGCCGAGGCCAACGGCACGGCGGGGATCGGTCACGTCAAGGAGAAGATCTCCGAGTTGATCATCCACGCCACGCTGATTCGAGCTGCGCTGGAAGCGGCCATCGCCCACTGCTCGATCGGGCCCGAGGGCGCGGCGTTCCCCAACGAGCTCTACACCAACGCCGGCAAGTTCCAGGCGGCGGCGAACTACAGCGCCATGGTGCGCCACCTGCACGACATCGCCGGCGGCGCCGTGCTCACCTCGCCGGTGCCGGCCGATTTCGAGAATCCCGACGTCGGTGCGCTGGCACGGAAGTACATGTCCACCCGCCACGACGTCGACGGCGAATACCGGGCACGCCTGATGCACACCATCCGGGACCTCACCGCCGACTCCTACGGCGGCTGGAAGTTCGTGACCAATCTGCAGGCCGGCGGTGGCCTCTATGCCCAGCGCATCGTGACGCGCAAGCACTACGACCTCGACGCCGCCAAGCAGAAGGCGCTGGCCGTCGCGGGTCTCGCCGAATCGGATCACTAGCTGTCGTTCTCTCCGCTTGACGGCTAGCAGCCGCCCAACGGGTTTAGGTTGAGCGCGTGAGCGACGCTGCCGCTGCCGAGACGGTGCTCGTCTCGACGGCAGCGTTGACACAGCGGTTCGGATCGACGGTGGCGCTCGACGCGCTCGACATTCAGATGCGGCCCGGAGTGACCGGACTCGTCGGGGCGAACGGCGCCGGCAAGACCACGCTGCTCAACGCGCTGCTCGGCTTGCGCCCGCCGACCTCTGGTTCGGCCACGGTGCTGGGGCTCGACCCCCGCAGCCAGGGTGCCGCATTGCGGGCCAAGGTGGGATTCGCCCCCGAACGCGACGTGCTTCCCGACGAGATGCGGGCCGTCGACTTCGTGCGCCATCTGGCACAGGTACGCGGCCTGCCTCGCAGCGAAGCCCGCACCCGAGCATCGGACAGCCTGTGGCTGGTCGGGCTCGGCGAGGAGCGCACACGCACGCTCGGCACCATGTCCACCGGTCAGCGCCAGCGCGTCAAGCTGGCGCAGGCCGTCGCGTCAGACCCCGAGATGGTGCTGCTCGACGAGCCCACCTCGGGGCTCGACCCCACGCAGCGCACTGAGATGCTCACGCTCATCGGCGAGATCAGCAATGAGCACTCGGTCAGCGTGGTCTTGTCGTCGCATTTGCTGGAAGAGGTCGAGCGGGTCTGCGACCACATCGTCGCCCTCGACGCGGGCCGCTTGGTCGCCGACGGGCCGATCGCCGAACTTGTCGGCGACGGTGAGGGCATCACGCTGGAGCTGGTCGACATCGTCAAGCCCGCTGGGACGGTTGACGCTGTCGAGCGCATGCTGCGCGGCGCCGGCATCGAAGTGGAGCGCACTGGCACCACGTTGCGACTCGGCGGAGCCGGGCGAGATGAGCTCAGCGATCGGGCGCGTGATGCAGTCGCCGAATCAGGGGCGCGCATCCGGCGTCTCGAGGCGCGCCAGCGCACGCTGGCCGACTTGTTCGAGGTGTCGGCGACATGAGCGACGCATCCGGAACCGTCGACGTTCGCGAACAGGCGCCCGAAGTTGACGACGGCGCCGCGCAGATTCTCGACCAGCGCTACCGGTCCTACAGCGGCGCCCGCCACGGGCTCGCCGGCGCCATGCGCGCGGTAGTCGCCTCGTCGGTGAGATTCACGCTCGGCTTCGGGCGTCCGGCCCGCCACAAGTTCCTGCCGTGGCTGGCCGTGGTCATCGCCCTGGTTCCCGCCATCGTTTTCGTGGGCATTGCGATCGTGCTCGATATCGATCTGATCTCTGAGAACATCCTGCCCGAGTACCACCAGTACTACGGCTTCATCGAGGTGGCGCTGTTCTTCTACTGCGGGATCGTGGTGCCCGAGATCCTGGTGGCCGATCGCCGCAACGGCATGCTGTCGCTGTACCTGTCCACACCGTTGCGCTTGTGGAGCTACCTGGCGTCGAAGGCTGTCGCGGTGACGGTGACGCTGGCAGTCATCACCATGGGGCCGTTGCTGTTCCTGCTCGTCGCCTACACCGTGGAGGGTTCAGGTCCTGACGGCATTGGCGACTGGCTGACCGTGCTGGTGCGGATACTGGGTTCGGGCATCGTCATCGCTGCCACCATCACCGCGGCCAGTCTGGCGATTTCGAGCTTGACCGATCGGCGGGCATTCGCCGTGATCGGCGTCATCCTGCTCTTGCTGGGCTCACAGATCGTCACCGGCCTGCTCGTCGAAGTGGCCGAGATGGATCCTCGCATCTACGCGTTCAACTTGGGCGAGATCGGCGACGCACTCAAGGATCGGATCTTCGGCGTCGGCCCGCCGTCGCCATTGGGTGAAGACGACGGGCCTCCGGGGCTGCGCATCAGCGAGCTGTCGACGCTGTTCGTCATCGCTGTGAATGCCGCATGGGTCGCGGCAGGAGCGGCAGTCGTGTGGTGGCGTTATCGCCGCATCGAGGCGGGTTGATGAACGCCCGACCTCGCCCTGTGCCTGCACCCACACCCGACGTTGCCGGTGACGAGCCGGTGCCCGAGTCGGCAGCTGGGGCCGCCGCGCCGGCGGTGCCGCCCGCAGGCATGGTCGAGGTGCACGGTGTGTCGAAGTTCTTCGGCGATGTGGTGGCCGTGTCCGACGTGACTTTCGCCGTCCGTGCCGGCGTCACGGCACTGCTGGGACCCAACGGTGCAGGCAAGTCGACGCTGTTCCGCATGATGTGCGGGCTCACCCCGCCGTCGCGGGGAACGGTGCGCGTGCTGGGAGCTGATGCCCGCAGCGACCGCGATGTACGAGGCCGGATCGGGTTGTCACCGCAGCAGGACGCTCTGTTCGACCGGCTCGACGCGCTCGAATTCGTGACGATCGCAGCCGCCACGCAGGGTGTGGCGAACCCCGAAGCGGCGGGGAGACACGCGCTGGGCATCGTCGAACTCGACCCCGACGATGGTCGGCCGGTATCGGGCTATTCCAAGGGCATGCGGCAGCGCACGAAGCTGGCAGCCGCGCTCGTTCACGATCCGGAGGTGCTGATCCTGGATGAGCCGCTCAACGGCCTCGACCCCGTTCAGCGACGCCGCATGATCGAGTTGCTCGAGGACCTGGGCGCGCAAGGGCGCTGCGTGCTCGTGTCGTCCCATGTGCTCGAGGAAGTCGCCCGGCTCGGATCGCGAATCCTGGTGATCGCCCAAGGCCGCCTTGTCGCCAGCGGTGACTATCGAGAGCTCCGCGAGCTGATGGACGACCGCCCGCACCGCATCAGCATCGAGGCCGACAAGCCTCGCCATCTCGCGGCCGCGCTGGTCACTTCGGGCGCCGTGGTGGGGGTGCGCATCGACGGCGATGTGGTGGTGGCGGACACGCTGGAGGTGGACCGCCTAGGACGCGAGATTGCGCCGCTGGCGAAAGATCTGGGCGCCCGTCTGCGGCAGGTCATCCCGCTCGACGAAGACCTCGAATCGGTCTTCCGCTATTTGGTGGAACGACGATGATCGCCGAGCCCGACACCCAACGGCCCGTAGAGCAGCGGCGCCGCGTCGGCGCTGTACGGGCGACGACGCTGTGCTACCGGGTACTCATTCGCCAGATCGTCTCCATCGGTCGCCTGGCGGCGCTCGGTGCGCTCGGCGCCGTCATGATTGTGGTCGGCTGGGTGGTGGGCAACTCGACGAATGGCGGCGCTCCCGCCAATGAAGGGGCGCTGTTCGACGGTGCCAGCTATGCCGACGGTTTCGGCCTGATCATCATCGTTCCCATCGTCTCCTTGGTGTTCGCCGCAGCCTCGCTGGGCGATGTCCGCGATGACGGCACGCTCGTGTACCTATGGCTGCGCCCCATGGGCCGCGCTCCGCTGGTGGTGGCTGCTGCCGCGGCGGCCGTCACGGTTTCGCTGCCGCTGTGCGTCATTCCGACCGCGTTGGGCGGCTGGTTCGCCACTGACTTTGTTGCAGACTCAGGCGGCGTCGCGTTGGGAGCGCTGACTGCGGCGGCGCTGGGCACCGTCGCCTATTCGTGCCTGTTCGTGCTGCTGGGCTTGCTGTTCCGCAAAGCCGTTCTGTGGGGGATCGCCTACGTGCTGCTGTGGGAGGGCCTGGCGGTGGGTCTCGGCGACTTCGCCGAGCGCCTGTCGTTGCGCGGGTACGCCCGCGCGCTGCTCGCGCGGATCGCTGACGTCGATCTCGGCTTCACCACCTACGGGCTCATCACTGCGGTCGTCGTGCTGGCCTGCGTCTCAGCCGTCAGCCTCGCCCTCGCCACCGTACGCCTCGGCCGTCTCAACGTCGACTGACCTTTCGCCGGTAACCGGTTGCCATAGCTGCGGAGGGGGCAGGAGACTCTGCGACATTGCGACCTGCTGGATCGCTGGTCGCAGAGGGTTCTGTCGCCTCCGCAGCGGACACACCCGACACAATGGGCTGGTGCGGCTGGTCATCCAGATCCCCTGCCTCAACGAGGCGGAGACACTGGGAGCAACCCTGAGCGCACTGCCGCGCCAGGTGGACGGCTTCAGCGAGGTGCTGTGGCTGGTCATCGACGACGGCTCCACCGATGACACGGTCAAGGTGGCCCGCGACCACGGCGCCGACGCCGTCGTGAGCCTCACGCAGAACAAGGGGCTCGCCGTGGCCTTTGCCAGCGGCATCGATGCGGCACTGCGCATGGGCGCCGACGTCATCGTGAACACCGATGGCGACAACCAGTACGACGCGGGCGACATCAGCAAGCTGACTGATCCGATCGTTACTGGCCGTGCCGACCTGGTGATCGGCTCGCGGGACATCCGCAACCATCCCGAGTTCTCGCCGCTGAAGAAGCGGCTGCAGCGGCTGGGCTCGTGGACGGTTCGCCAGGCATCGGCGACCGACGTTGCCGATGTCACTTCGGGGTTCCGCGCCTACAGCCGGGAGGCTGCACTTGCAGCAAACGTCGTATCTCGCTTCACCTACACGCTCGAGACGGTGATCCAGGCCGGCAAGTCAGACCTTGCGGTCACTGATGTGCCGGTGCGGGTGAATCCCACCACCCGGCCGTCGCGCCTGTTCAAGTCGAAGCGCCAGTACGTGCGCAGGGCGGCAGGCACCATCGCCCGCGTCTATGCGATGCACGAACCGTTGCGGGTCTTCGCCGTGCCTGCGGCACTGTTCGCTGCGATCGGCGTCTTCCTGTTCGCCCGATTCGGGTGGTTCCTGGTGACCTCGGACGGCTCAGGTCATGTGCAGTCGCTCATCATCGGCGCCGTCGCGCTGCTCGTGGCCATGCAGCTCGTGATGCTCGGCGTTCTGGCTGACCTGCTGCGCGCCAACCGTGTCATCGCAGAACGAACACTGCGCCGCGTCCGCGCCATAGAACTCGATCTCGGCGCACTCAAGAAGCATCAGCAGGGCGAAGACACACATCACTGAGCGCCCTCATCGCGGGCGCGCTCAGGAGATAACGACCACCACGTCGCCGGCGCCCACGGTGTCGCCCGGTTCGACCTTGATCTCGCTGACGGTCCCGGAGCGGTCGGCGTTGATGCTGTTCTCCATCTTCATGGCTTCGAGCACCACCACCCCCTCTCCGGCAGTGACCTCCTGGCCGATCTCCACCAGGATCTTGACGATCGTCCCCTGCATGGGGACGGTCACCTGACCCGTACCGGCGCCCGCTGAAGTGCCGCCGCTCGCTCGACGGGGGCGAGCAGCCGTGTTGGCTGAGCTGGCGGCTGGTGCAGATTCGGGCACCCACGCGCTCACCGAGAACCGCTTGCCGTCCACTTCCACCACGACATCGCGTCGCACGCGCGGCATGTCGTCGCTGTCAGGCGCAGCGGGGGGTTCCGAATCGGTCTTGCCGGTCACACCGCTCAGATCGAGCCGCTCCTCCACCCACTTGGTGCTGTGGATGCCGGCCTGGAAGTCCTCTGAGGCCATGATCCGTGCGTGTGCTGCGGCGGTTGTCGCGACACCGCCGACGCTCAGCTCGCTGAGGGCCCGCTGCATGCGACCTATGGCCGTCGGGCGATCAGAGCCCCACACGACAAGCTTGCCGATGAGGTTGTCGTAGTACTGGCTGACGGTGTCGCCTGCCTCATATCCGCCGTCCCAGCGAACGCCGAAACCGTCTGGCACCACCAGTGAAGTCAGAGCGCCAGGCGACGGCAAGAAGCGACCGCCCGCGGGATCCTCGGCGTTGATGCGCGCCTCGATTGCGTGACCGACCGATGTCACCTCCGACTGCGTGAACGACAGTGGCTCACCGGCGGCCACGCGGATCTGCTCGCGTACCAGATCGATGCCGGTCACCATCTCGGTGACCGGGTGCTCCACCTGCAGCCGGGTGTTCATCTCCAGGTAGAAGAACTCGCCGTCCTGGTAGAGGAACTCCACCGTGCCGGCATTCGTGTAGTTGCAGCCACGGGCCACCGCCACCGCCGCGTCGCCCATCGCCTTGCGAACGGCATCGTCGAGCAGCGGCGCGGGGCTCTCCTCCACCAGCTTCTGGTGTCGGCGCTGGGCAGAGCAGTCACGCTCGCCCAGCCATACGGCATTGCCGTGGTGATCGGCGATGATCTGCATCTCGATGTGGCGGGGCCAGGTGAGGTAGCGCTCCATGTAGCACTCGCCCCGCCCGAAGAACGCTTCGGCCTCCCGCTGCGCCGACGCCAAGGCGGCTTCGATCTCCTCAGGGCTGTCGACAACCTTCATGCCGCGACCGCCGCCCCCGTACGCCGCCTTGATGGCGATGGGGTAGCCGTGCTCATCGCCGAACGCGGCGACTTCGTCGGTGGAAGTGATCACCTCGGTGGTGCCGGGCACGCCTGCGACGCCGGACCGTTCGGCGGCCAGGCGCGCCGAGATCTTGTCGCCCATCACCTCGATGGCTTCGGGCGGCGGCCCCACGAACGTCACGCCGCGCTCGGTAATGGCGCGGGCAAAATCGGCGTTCTCGGAATAGAAGCCGTAGCCGGGATGGACCGCATCGGCGCCGCACCGGGCGATGACATCGAGAATTGCCTCGGTGTTGAGGTAGCTCTCGGCCGCAGTCTGACCGCCAAGGGCGAACGCCTCGTCCGCGAGCCGCACATGCATGGCGTCACGGTCCAGTTCGCTGTACACCGCTACCGACGGAATGCCCAGCTCGCGGCACGCCCGGATGACACGCACGGCAATCTCGCCCCGGTTGGCGATGAGGAGCTTGCTGAACACGGATCAGGTCCCCAGATTGCCGTGGGACTCGAATGCGCGGACATGAGAGATTTCTCGTTGCGTCACCAGTTGCTTCCCGCTCTTGTTCGCTGCGCTCACGGGCCGCTCGGGCCCCGGCTTCGCCCTTCGGCTCAGCCTCTGGTCAGGCGACGCTATTGCTCCCTGCTCATGTTCGCTACCGGTACTGTCGCTGCGTGCCTGTCACCGACGACCCGGCGCAATTCGACTCACCACACTTCGGGTTGGTCGCTGGCACCCGCTTCGCCGAGGTCGAGTGGCACGACGAGATCGGCTCGACCAACACTGAGCTGCTCGATCGGGCCCGCCGGGGGGCACCCGAAGGGATGGTGCTGATCGCCGACCTGCAGACCGCCGGCCGCGGCCGTCGCGGCCGCCGCTGGACGGCGCCGCCGGGCACCTCGCTCATGATGTCGGTGCTGCTGCGCCCGCCGCCGGGCCCGCTGCCTCCGACTCGGGCGGCCTTGGTGACGCTTGCCGTCGGGCTGGCCGCCGCAAACGCGTGCAAGCAGGTAAGCGGCGTCCGGCCGCTGCTGAAGTGGCCCAACGATCTCGTGATTGCTGGCCCTGCTGACCGTGACTCTGCCGGCGGCGAATCGGCTGGCCACGACGCGGACGGTCACGGCGCCGCCCGCCGCGATCGCAAGCTGGCGGGCATCCTGGCCGAGTCCATCAGCACGCAGGGACTGCTGTCTGCGGTGGTCGTGGGCATGGGCCTCAATACCGGCTGGCCGGAGGTGCCCGCGGAACTGGAAGGCGTCGCGACCAGCCTGAACCTGGAATCGGGAGCTCCGGTGGACCGGACGCTGCTGGCACGCCGGGTGCTCGAGGGTCTGGAGGCTCGCTACGAGCTGCTGTGCCGGGCCGCTGACGGCGCCGGAGCAGCCATCGTGCTGGACGAGGCTCGCCGGAATTCCGCCACGCTCGGTCATCGCGTGCGCGTCTCACTTGACGCCACAACAGACGCGCCTGCAAACGATGAGCGCAGCCTCGAAGGTGTGGCGAGCGATCTCGATGCTGAGGGCAGGTTGCTGATCACCGACGATGCCGGGGCGGTCCATACGGTGGCAGTCGGCGACGTGGTGCACCTGCGCCCGGCGTGAGGCGAAATACGGGCCCCGATCAGCGCAGAACAAACATCTGCTGCGTTGAGCGTCGGCGTCGGGTAGAACCGCAGTGCGGGCCGCGCTTGCCGTCGCTCGTATCACCCCCGACAGAGTGAGGACGCTGTGCCGCTGACTGTTTCGATCGACGCCTTCGAGGTGGTGACCGACCCCGCCGCTGCGCCGCCCACGGCCGCCGCGGACAGGCCGGTGCGCAGCGATGCGCTGGACACGCTGGGAGCCACGCCAAACTACCTGGCAGCCAGCGGCTTCGATGGTGCCGCCGGCAGCACTGCGCTGATGGCTGGCATCGCCGACACTGCCGAGGACACCATGCCCATCGCCGTCGGGCTCGGTTCGGACGATCTCACTGCGGCGGACGTTCGCAAGGCGGCGGCGAACCTTTGGCGGGCGGCAGCGAAGGTTGACTCGCTGACCTCGGCACTGGCGGCCGCTGCGGCTGACGATCTCGGTGCCGATGTCGCACTAGCGGCAGTGGTCGAAGGCATGCTCCTGGCCTCCTACGGGTTCAACGAGCACAAAGGCGAACCGCCCGAAGCCCATGCGCTCGGCCACGTTGTGCTCGCAGCGCCCGACGGCACCGACACGACAGCAGCCGTCGCCCGTGCCGCTGCTGTGGCCGGCGGCATTGCCCTGGCCCGCGACCTCGTCAACCAGCCAGCCGGCGCGCTCACCGCAAGCGGCCTGGCCGACGCCGCAACCGAGGCGATCGAGGCGGCCTCCGCAGACGGCGATCCCGCGGCAGGCACTGCATCGGTGGAGGTGTGGGACCGCGAACGACTGGAGGCGGAACGATGCGGTGGGCTCCTGGGTGTCAACGCTGGCTCGACAGAACCGCCGGCGCTCATCCGCATGCGCTGGCAGCCGACCGCTGAACCGCGCGCCACTGTGCACCTCGTCGGCAAGGGCATCACATTCGACACGGGCGGGCTCAACCTCAAGACCTTCGAGGGCATGGAGTGGATGAAGATCGACATGGGCGGCGCTGCAGCGGTCATCGGCGCGATGAGCGCGATCATCCGGCTGGCGCCCGATGTCGCGGTCACGGGCATCTGCTGCTGCACCGACAACCAGCCCGGACCCACGGCCACCAAGCCTGGCGATGTGCTGCGCATCCGCAACGGCAAGACCGTGGAAGTGCTGAACACCGACGCCGAGGGTCGGCTCGTGCTCGCTGACGGTTTGTCGCTCTCGGTCGAAGAGGAGCCAGACCTGGTTGTCGACCTCGCCACGCTGACGGGTGCCTGCATGGTGGCGCTCGGCGACAAGTACGGCGGGCTCATGGGTAACGACCCCGCAGCGATCGGGCGTGCCCAGGCTGCGGCGAGCGCCGCCGGCGAGCTGCTCTGGCATCTGCCGCTGCCGCCGGAGTACCGCGAGCAGCTCGACTCGCCGATCGCCGACCTGCGCAACATCGGCAAGAACCGCTACGGAGGCACGCTCCACGCAGGCCTGTTCCTGTCAGAGTTCGTGGGCGAGACACCGTGGGTGCACTTCGACATCGCGGGACCGGTGCGTACCGACGCCGACACCGGCGAGCTGTCCAAGGGAGCGTCCGGCTTCGGTGTGCGCACGCTGGTGGAGCTGATCTGCGGTTGGTGACCGGGCGCTAGCCGCGGCGCATATCAGGCCGCGTGCATCGCTGCGCCCATGCCCATGCCGTTGCCTCGTTGGCGGCATTGGGCGCGAGCCCCAGCGTCACCAGGCGCTCGGCTGACTCGTGCAGGCCGTGGCCGAGCATCAGCATGCACGACGCGAGCAGGCGGGTCTCGCCGACCGAGAAATCCGCACGCCCGTCGGTACGCGACCAGCGTCCGACCTCCTCACGCAGCTCTTGGGGCATCCGGTCGTGCAGCCGGCGTGGCACGGGCGGCAGCAGGCGGCGAACCATTAGCACGGCGTCATCGGCGAACTGCGCCAGGTGGAACATGGCGCAGCGGTCGATAGTGCGCATGAAGCTGCTTGTGCGGCCGCCGCGGTGCTGGAGCCCGAGTCGCCGGGCGGTGGAGTCGAGATCGAGTCGCAGGTCTTCTCCTGGGGCCAGTTCGTCGAACTCCCGTGCGAGCAGACGCAGAAACCAGACGGCGCTCGGGCCCAGGATGGCGACCCAGAAGCGTTCCACGTAGGCCGAACGCGGATCGTGGCCACGGCGCCGCAAGCTGGGGTCATCCCACGGCCGCGCCAAGAGCACACGCAGAGGCTCGCTTGTGGCTGCTGGGGCCAGCGGCTTGATCGGCACCGTCGCCGTGCCGCCGACGAGCTGCAGGTTGGCCGCTGCAGCGTCGCTGCTGGCAGTCAGGGGCGGGGCAGTCGTCGGCATGTGGTCGGTTCGCATCGAGGTCTCCTTCAGCGTGTCGTGTCGCGTCCGGCCGGGACCGGCGTTCGTGTGCGGTTGAGCTGTTGTATATCAAAAAATATTTATACAACATGAAATATATTTTTAATTACACACATTTCGTCAAACCCGGTACCCGGCGATCAGTCAGACTGTGAGGCATGAGCCCAGCCGAGACGGACCGGGGGCCTGATGCGGGTTCCGACACCGATGACGACGTTCGAACGGTGGCCGGGTGGATCGATGAGGCAAACGCCATCACGGTGCTGACCGGCGCCGGGATCTCCACCGACTCCGGAATCCCGGACTTCCGCGGCCCCAATGGCGTATGGACCAAGAACCCCGCTGCTGAGAAGCAGGCGACGCTGCAGAACTACCTGGCTGATCCCGAGGTGCGCGTGCTGGCTTGGCGGGCGCGCATGGATCACCGTGCGTGGGGTGCCGAGCCCAACGACGGGCACCGAGCCCTGGTGCAGCTCGAGCGCCGCCGCAAGCTGGTGTCGCTGCTCACGCAGAACGTGGACGGGCTGCACCACGACGCCGGCTCGGATCCCGACAAGATCGTGGAGGTCCACGGCACCATCCGGGAGGTTGCGTGCCTGGAGTGCGACTACCGCGCTGACATGGGGGTGGTGCTCGATCGGGTGCGGCTCGGCGAGGATGATCCGCCGTGTCCGGTGTGCGGCGGGATTCTCAAGAGCGCCACGATCAGTTTCGGCCAGCAGCTCGTGGCGCGGGACCTGCTGCGTGCCCAGATTGCTGCTGAGAATTGCGACCTGATGCTGGCCGTGGGAACGACGCTGGCGGTGTATCCCATCGCTGCGGTGGTGCCGACGGCGAAGTCGGCAGGCGCGCGTGTCGTGATCGTCAATGCGGAGCCCACCGAGATGGACCATCTCGCCGACATGGTGCTCCGCCGATCCATCTCCGAGGTCCTCCCCCAGATCTGCGGTGATCGGCGGCGGCACTAAAACCCGACCTGTTGAGTAGGATTTAGGGCCTGAGCCTGGTCTGGGGACTGGGCGTCATCGAACGCGACACCATCGTTCCAGACACCGGGCGACGAACAGGGAGGCCCCGATGCCCTCGTTCCGCGAACTGCTGACAGCGACCAAGCGCGAGATCACTGAGATCACCACGGCCACGGCGGCCGAGTGGATCTCCGAGCGTGCACCGGTGGTGCTCGACGTGCGAGAGCCCGACGAGTACGAGCAGGGTGCGCTCGCCGATGCGATCCACATCCCGCGCGGGCACCTCGAGGCACAGATCGAGAACCGGCTGCCCGACCACGACGCCGAGGTCATCGTCTACTGCGCCGGCGGCGTGCGCTCGGCCTTTGCTGCGAAGACGCTTGCTGAGCTGGGATACCCGAACGCGGTGTCCATGGACGGCGGCTTCGGTCAGTGGAAGGACGAGGGCCGGCCATGGTCGACGCCGGCCTCGCTCGGTGCCGAGCAGCGCAACCGGTACCAGCGACACCTGCTGCTTCCCGAGGTGGGCGAGGCAGGCCAGCTCAAGCTGCTCGACGCCAAGGTGCTCATGCTCGGCGCAGGCGGCCTCGGCTCGCCCGCTGCGCTCTACCTAGCGGCCGCCGGTGTCGGCACGCTCGGGATCATCGACATGGACGTGGTCGACGAGTCCAACCTGCAGCGCCAGATTCTCCACAACGTCGACCGTGTCGGCGACCGCAAGGTCGACTCGGCCAAGAAGACCCTGACTGCGCTGAACCCCGACGTCAACGTGGTCACCTACGACACCCGGCTCGGCGCCGACAATGTGCTGGAGATCCTGCCTGGCTGGGACGTGATCGTGGACGGCGCCGACAACTTCCCGAGCCGATACCTGCTCAACGATGCCTCCGTGAAGCTGGGCATACCGGTGGTGCACGGCTCGATCTTCCGCTTCGAGGGCCAGGTCACCGTGTTCGACCCGCAGCAGGGGCCGACTTATCGCGACTATCTGCCCGAGCCCCCGCCGGCGGAGCTTGCCCCGTCGTGTGCGGAGGCCGGCGTGCTCGGCGTGCTGCCGGGAATCGTGGGCTCGATCCAGGCGCTCGAGACCATCAAGCTGATCCTCGGCGTCGGTGATTCGCTGTCGGGCCGCATCGTCGCTTTCGACTCGCTGGAGATGACGTTCCGCGAATTCCGGCTGCGGCCGGATCCCTCCAACGAGGTCACCTATGCCAATCGCGAGCGCATCACCGTCAGCGAGCTCGACGGCCTCTGCAGCCCCACGCTGAGCTGAGCTAACTCAGCACAGCGCCGCGACGACAGTCGGGCTGAGGGGCACCGGTACGCTGCGGGTCCATGGCCCAGAAGCGGTTCGTCGTGATCGGCGGTGGCCCGGCGGGTCACTCGGCGGCTACCTATGCGGCGCGCTACGGCGCAGACGTGACGCTCATCGAGCGCGACATCGTGGGCGGCTCCGCGCACCTGCGGGATTGCGTGCCGTCCAAGACCATGATCGCCACCGGCTCGGCGCTCAGCTTTGCGGGCCATCTCGACGAGCTGGGCCTTGCCAACGTGTCCACATCGGTGGACACCCCGCACCTTCGCCAGCGCATCGGCGACATCGAAGACCGTCTCGCTGAGGTCGCCCGGCAGATGCTGGTCAGCCAAGGTGTGCGGATCCTGTCGGGCTCGGGCCGCCTGCTCGGGCCCAACGAAGTCTGCGCAGATACCGCCGACGGGGCCGTGGAGCTGTCAGCCGATGTCGTCGTGCTGTCGACCGGCAGCCGGCCTCGCATCCCCGAGTGGGCGCCCATCGACGGCGAGCGGGTCTTGACCACCCGCGACGCTTACCCGCCCGCAGAGCTGCCCGAACACCTCGTGGTGGTGGGCTCGGGGGTGACCGGCGTCGAATTCGTGCACATGTTCACCTCGCTGGGCTCCCAAGTCACGCTGATCGTGAGCCGTCAGCAAGTGCTGCCCCACAAAGACCCCGAAGCCGCTGCGGTGCTGGAGCAGACCTTCAGTGATCTCGGTGTCGCCATGCTGAAAGGCGCACGTGCGGTGAACATCGTGCGTGACGGCGACGCGGTCGAGGTCGTGTGCAGCGACGGTCGCACGGTACGGGCAACGCACGCCTTGCTCGCCATCGGCTCGATTCCCAACAGCGACGGCTTGGGGCTGGAGAACACCGAGGTGCGAGTCGACGGCGAGGGCTATGTGGATGTCGACCACAACCTGTGCTCGTCGGTGCCGAGCATCTATGCGGCAGGCGACCTGTCGGGCAAGCTGCCGCTCTCGTCGGTGGCGGCAATGCAGGGACGCAAGATCGTCGAGCATGCCATGGGCCTGCACGAGACCCGCCCGCACCGCCATCTCGACTACGACAAGGCGGCATCGGCCATCTTCACCGAGCCCGAGATCGCCGATGTCGGATTGGCCGAGGCGGAGGCATTCGCTACCGGTCGCAAGATCCGCGTCACGAAGGTGCCGTTCGGCGCGAACGCCAAGGCACTCATCGAGGAGAACCCCCGCG
This sequence comes from Candidatus Poriferisodalis sp., assembly GCF_965219595.1. Taxonomy (NCBI): domain Bacteria; kingdom Bacillati; phylum Actinomycetota; class Acidimicrobiia; order Acidimicrobiales; family Candidatus Poriferisodalaceae; genus Candidatus Poriferisodalis; species Candidatus Poriferisodalis sp. The sequence goes on along the minus strand of NZ_OZ244781.1, from coordinate 107,999 downwards.
GCTTTGTGAAGATCGTCTCCGACCCGCTGACCGGCCAGGTGCTGGGCGGCTCCATCGTGGGCCGGCATGCAGCCGAGCTGATCTCGGTGGTGGCTCTCGCTGTCAGCGCGAACCTGCGGGTTCAAGACATCGCCGAGAGCCTGTTCGTGTATCCGTCGTTGAGCGAGGCCCTCTCCGAGGCAGCTGAGTGAGCCACCGCAGCTGGCGCACTCGCCTCATTCTTGTCGCGCTGGCGGTACTGACCCTGGTCACCGCAGCTGCCACCGGCGTATCCGCCTACGTGCTGGTGCAGCTCGGACGGATCGAACGACATGAGCTGGCGGGTGTGCTGACACCTGCTCCCCAGCAGCCGGTAACAGCAGCCGACGTGCTGATTGGGCAGTCGGCCGCAGTCGCGGCGAAGACTGACAGTGCTGCCGGCGCAGACAGCGCCAGCAGTGACGAAGCGGGAATCGCAGGTGATGGCGTCGTATCAGGTGACGGGTCGGACTCCTTGTCGGACCCGTCACGTGCCGCTGACCCGCCTGCTGGTCAGCCTGTCCTGCCGAGCGGCCCGACCGGAGAGAACTACTTGCTTGTCGGCACGGACAGCACTCTGGGACTCGCTGCCGACGATCCGCTGCGTGCCGGCCACTCGGACCACAACCGGCTGGCGGACGTCATCATGGTGATCCGGCTGCGCGACGATGGCACCGCGGCGATGATGTCCATCCCGCGGGACTTGGCAGCCGAAATCGCCGGCACGAGCGATATCGCAGGTACCGGCGTCATCGCCAAGATCAACAGCGCCTACAACCGCGACCGCACCACGGCGGGACGCGCCGCCCGCATGATCGACACCGTCGAGGAGAACCTCGACATCACCCTGCAGCATTTCGTGGAGGTGGATTTCGAGGCATTCCTGAGGCTGGTTGACGCCATCGGGGGTGTCGAGATGACATTCGACCGGCCGTTGCGCGACGAACCGAAGGAGGATGCGACCGACCCGACCGACAGCCGCAGCGGGTTCGTTACCGGGGCGGGTACCCATCTCCTCGACGGCCGGCAGGCGCTCGCGTTCGTTCGCAGTCGCCATCTCGAAGCGCAGCTGCCTGACGGGACTTGGCAGCGGCACGGAGCCTGGAACGATCTCGCCCGCACCGACCGGCAGCGGGCATTCTTGCGCACTGCCGTTGCCCAAGTCGCACCCGCGTTGTTGGCCAACCCGATCCGCCTGCTCGCGGTATTGGACATTGCAGCCGACCACCTGTCCACCTCCGACACGCTGAGCGTGGTGAACGATGGCCGGAGACTCGCCGGCAGATTCGTCGGTGTTGATGTCGGCGCCGATGTCGAGGACTACGAGCTGCGGGTTGTGGATATTCACGACCCGGTGCGATGGTCGCTCGGGCTCGATCCGCAGCGCGCTGAGCACAATCAGCGGGTGCTGGATGTGTTCCGGGGCATCGGCTGGGACGACATCGTCGAGTCGCGCGTGCGGGTGCAGGTCACCGGCACGGCGCGACACCAGGTGGCTGCAGGGCTGAGCGAACTCGGGTTCGACGCGGAGGCGGCGGGGCCCATGCCCGATGGCATCTCGGGCGTTCCCGAGGGCACCGTCGTCTATCTGGCCCCGCAGGGACGGCTCGCGGCCGGCCTGCTGGCCAGTCATCTGTTGCCTGTGCCAGAATTCGCCGGCCATGCCGAGCTTGATGCAACCACGGTGATCCTGCACATCGGCGACGAACCTCTTCGCATCGATCCCGGCTACCGGAGGGTCGATGTGCCCTCCGCCGACCAGCTGGCGCCATGAGCGGCACATCGCCCGAGCACCGCATCCTCGTCGTCGGTGCGGGCTACGTCGGACTGACGACAGCCGCGTGTTTCGCCCACCTCGGCCACGACGTCATCTGCGCAGACATCGACCGGGCCAAGGTGGCGTCCTTGTCGGCCGGCGTGGTGCATATTCGCGAAGCCGATCTGGATCGGCTCGTCGCCGATGGCATTGCCGAGCGTCGCCTCCGGTTTGTGATCTCGGCCGAAGCCGTTGCATCCACGTGCGATTTCGTCTTCGTCTGCGTGCCGACGCCGCTGCGTGCTGACGGCGAGACCGAGCTCAGCTACTTGCTGGCGGCACTCGATTCGGTGGCGTCTTGCCTGCAGCCAGGCTCGGTCGTGGTGACGAAGTCGACCGTGCCGGTGGGAACCGCGCCCAAGATTGCCGCGGCGCTCGGGCGCACCGATGTGGCGCTGGCATCGAATCCCGAGTTCCTGCGGGAAGGCTCGGCGGTTGCCGATTTCCTGTCACCTGATCGGATCGTCATCGGGGCTGAGGATCCCTCGGTGGCACGCCGGGTTGCGGCGCTGTATGCCGGCGTGGCAGCGCCGGTGATCCTCAGCGATCCCACATCGGCCGAGACTGTCAAGTACGCAGCAAACGCATTTCTGGCCGCCAAGGTCTCGTTCGTGAATGCGCTCGCAGCCGTCTGCGAGGCGGTCGGCGCTGACGTCGACACAGTTCTTGCCGGGGTCGGCACCGATCACCGCATCGGTTCGGCCTACCTGCAGCCCGGTCCCGGCTGGGGCGGCTCGTGCCTGCCGAAGGACACCCGTGCACTGGTGTCGGTCGCCAACGACGCCGGCTACGTCTTCGACCTGCTCGAAGGCGTCATCGCGGTCAACGAGCAGCAGCTCGACCGGGTGGTCGCGAAGGTCGCCCGGATGGTCGTGGGCGAGCCAGACGAGGTAACGGATCCGGATGCCGGCGATGGAGCCGCGGGAACTGTCGACCTTGACGGTGTCACGGTGGCGATGCTGGGCCTCACCTTCAAAGCCGGCACCGACGACCTGCGCGGCTCTCCCGCTCTTCGGGTTGCCGAGCGGCTGAGCGCGACGGGCGCGCGCCTCGTGGCGTACGACCCGGCGCTGGGCAGTCTCGACGACCGTCCCGACATCGCCTCGCAACTGCCAGCGGCCTTGCACGTCCGAAGTTCGGCGTTCGAGGCCCTGCATGGTGCCGATGTAACCGTCGTTCTGACCGAGTGGCCTGAGTTCGCGGCCCTTGACTGGGAGCGGGCCGCGTCGGAGATGGCCGCAGCTCGCGTCGTGGATGCACGCAACCTGCTCGACGCGGACCAGCTACGCGCCGCGGGCTTCACCTACGAGGGCCTCGGTCGCCGCTGAGCACACGAGAACGCACTGATGCCATAGCTGCGGGGGCGGCAGGGAACACTGCGACGTTGCGACCTGCTAGATCGCTGGGAGCAGAGGGACCTGCCGCCCCCGCAGCGGGCGCACCCATCAGCCGCGAGCGCCGGTAGCTTGTCGCCCCGTATGGCGAGATCAGCCGCTGCCAAAAAAGTTGCCAAAGCAGCGAGCGCCGGCGGAAGCGGCAGGAGCTTTCGCCCCCGGCGCGACATCCTGTTCCCGGCGGCGATGCTGCTCGTCGTCTTGTTGGGCGTGGTGCTGATCCTGGTGGCCCGCAACGAGCGGTCCTCGAATGCCCCGGCAGGCCCGCCGCGCCTCGGCGATCACTGGCACTCGCTCTACGCGATCTACGACTGCGACGAGTTCATCCTCGACCTGTACCCCAACGATGTCGACGACCAGTCGGGCATCCACACGCATGGCGACGGGCTCATCCACATCCACCCGTTCCACACCGGTGTGACGGGCCAGTTCGCAACAGTCGGTGCGTTCATGCGCGAGATCGAGTTCGAGTTAACCGACTCGAGGTTCGAGCTGCCCGACGGGACCATCCTCGACGAGTCCGACGAAGGCTGTGCCTCCCCCGATCCCGACAGCGACGATCCCGACATCTCCGAACCGGGGGCAGAGCTGCGCATCATGCGCTGGGAGACCTTGCAGGCAGAGAAGGCGCTGGCGTTCAATGAAGACCTGCGCGATGTGCGCTTCCTCGACGACGGTCAGATCTTCGTGTTCGCATTCGTCCACCCGAGCGTGGAGAACGCGGACGTTCCACGACCCGACGACGCATTCCTGCGGGCCTACCTCAATCTGCCGCCCGAGGATCAGCCGCTGATCGACGGCTCGACCGAAGAAGGACCGGTGCTTGACGACGGCGGCGAGAGCGAGCCGGTCGAGGGCGACCTTCCTGCCACGTCTGAGCCATCGGAGACATCCGAGCCCGCTGAGTGAAGGCGATCCTGCTGCTGGGTGGCTTCGGCACCCGGCTGCGCCCGCTGACCAACGACACCCCCAAGCAGATGCTGCCAGTGTGCGGGCGGCCGATGATCGAGTGGGTCTGCGAGCACCTGCACCGGCACGGCGTCGATGAGATCGTGCTCTCGCTGGGCTACCGGGCCGAGGTGTTCACCGCGGCCTACCCACACGGCCGCATCGGGCAGCTCGCATACCAGGTAGCAGTTGAGCCCGACCCGCGCGGCACCGCGGGAGCTGTGCGGTTTGCCGCGGAGGCCTGCGGTATCACGGGCACATTCCTGGTTCTCAATGGCGATGTGCTGACCGACCTCGACGTAGGCGCCCTTGCGAGCCGTCATGCGAGCTCGGGGGCGGAAGCCGCCATCGCACTGCAGCCGGTCGCCGATCCATCGCCATACGGCCTCGTGGTGGCCGATCCGTCGGGTCGGGTGCTGTCGTTCTCGGAAAAGCCGGATCCGGGCTCTGCCCCCGCGGCGCTGCCGCCAGGCGAACGGCCCACGATCAGCGCCGGTACCTACGTGCTGACCTCAGCAGTGCTCGCTCGCATCGCGCCTGACCGGCCCGTTTCCATCGAGCGCGAGATCTTCCCCCAGATCGTCGCGGACGGGGCGCTGGCAGCGCTGGTTGCCGACACATACTGGCTCGACACGGGCACGCCGCAGCAGTATCTGGCTGCCAATCTCGACGTCCTCGAAGGGCGCCGGCCGCTCGCCCATGTCGTCGACGGTGGGGCCGTTCCCGGCGTACCGCCACTGGAGAAACCGGCCGGAGGAGTTCATCCCGAGGCACAGATCCGCACATCGGTGGTCGGCCGCGGGTGCCAGATCGGACCTGGCGCAGTCGTGCAGCGATCAGTCGTGGGGGACGGCTGCCGCCTCGCCGCCGGCGCCATCGTGATCGACTCGGTGCTCGGCCCGGGCGTTGCCGTGGGCGCGGGGGCAGCGCTCTGCGACTTCTCGGTGGTCGGCAGCGGAGAGCAGGTCGCACCGGGGGCCGTGCTGCGTGCGCAGCGCCAACCGCCCCCCGACTGAGCGATCAGGCCGAGCGGCTGAGCCGAGCTCCCGGCACTTGTGGGCCGAGCCGCGTATGAGCGGCAGCAACGCCGCGGCGGCTCTAGCGGAACAGGTCCTCGGCGGGATCCCTGATGATCTCCGAGCGCACCGAGGCACGCCGCAGCCAACTCGGGTCGACACCGCGCACGATCGCGACCGGAACGCCCCGCGCCTTGCCGCACACCAAGTCGGCAGCGGAGGCGATCTCATCTGCCACACACACCTCGGTGACCATCAGCTCCCGCCCCAGCGCGTCGGCAGTGCCCTTCAGGTCGACGACGGCGGCGATGCCCGCGCAGCCGATGGCCACATCGGTGACGCCGCGCCGCCACGGGCGCCCGAAGGTGTCGGAGATGATCACCCCGACGGTCCGGCCCGACAGCGCCCGTATTCGGTCTCGGATCTTGTTGGCGGAGCGGTCGCTGTCGTCGGGCAGCAGCGCGGCGTTACCCCGCTCGACGTTGGACAGATCGATGCCTGCGTTTGCGCAGATGAATCCGTGCTTGGTCTCGCTGATGATGAGGTCGCCGCGCCGGCGCAGGATGCGGACTGACTCACGCTCGACGAGGGGCTTGTGCGACAGCGGATCGTCGGGGTCGATCTGCTCCATGGCGCCCTCAGCCTTGGAGACGATCTTCTGCGTCACGACGAGCACATCGCCGTCATGCAGGCCGGCGGGTGACGCCTCGCAGGCACTCGCGATGACGGCTCCGAGATCGGCACCGAGCGTGATCTCGCCGATGCCTTCGAGCGGGTGCAGTTCGATGGTCATGTGCTTTCCTTTGCGCCTGCGGCTTCCAGCGCTGCAGTGGCCAGCCGGGCCGCACGGTCCGGGTCGGCCATGATCGTGTCGGTCACCACCGGTGTCATCCCTTCCTGGGCCACGGCGGGAGCGAGTTCGGCGTCGGCGTGGTCGATCAACAGCGTGCCGGCGAAACCGGTGTAGAGCCGCGCCACGCCGACGACGCTGGGCTCGTGGCCCAGCTCGTGCATCATGGCGCCGGCAGGCCCCTTGATCGATGCGCCGCCCACGATGGGCGACACGGCCACGACACTGTCGCGCCGGCCGCGCAGCGTCTCGCGCACCTGCGGCACGTCGACGACCGGGCCGATCGAGACGAACGGGTTCGACGGCGCGACCACCACGGTGCCGGCGCTGCTCAGGGCATCCAGCACGCCCGGCGCCGGCTTGGCCCCCTCGATGCCAGCGAAGCGAACCGATCGCACGGCGATGCCGTGCTGGTGAGCCACGAAGTACTCCTGGAAGTCGATCTCGGTTGCTCCGTCGGGTTCAGCCGGCGTGATGCGGGTAGCGATGAGATCGTCGCTGACCGGCAGCAGCGTCAGCTCGAGCCCGAAGCTGGCAGCAATCTCGCCCGTCACCTGCGACAGCGATGCGCCCTCGCTGCGTCGCTGCGTGCGGAACAGGTGCAGCGCAAGATCCAGGTCGCCGAGCTTGAACCAGTCCTGCCCGCCGAGCCGTCCCAGCTCGGTGAGCACGCGCCAGGTCTCGCCGGCCCGGCCCCAGCCGGTCTCGGGGTTGATCTGGCCGGCAAGCGTGTAGGTGACCGTGTCGAGATCGGGGCTGATGTCGAGGCCGTGCAGCGTGAAGTCGTCGCCGACGTTCACGATTGCGGTGACATCGGTGGGCCGGCAGACGCGAAGCAGTCCGCTGAGGAACCGGGCGGCGCCGACGCCGCCGGCTAGCACGGCGACGGCTCGAGAGTTCGAGGCGATCATGCCGAGGCTGGTCCGGGTGGGCAGTCTGGTGCAGCCGTGTTGGCCTGCTGGCCGGCGGCCGGCGACACAGCGGCGGCACGCAGGCTGCGGCTCGTGCTGCCCGGGGCTGACTGTGCTGCGACACCCGCCGCATCCGACGGCGTTGCGTAGCTGCTCGGGCTCCACACCTCATAGCCGCTGCCGTCGGCGCGTACCTGCACCTCATAGAGAGCAGTGTTCTGGAGTCCCGAGATGGTTGCGGGCGAGCTGACATTGCGCATCGTGATCCACTGCCCCCCGACAGGCCGGTACCTGATCCGGAAGCCGTCCGGGCCGCTGCTGCCGACTGCCGCCGGGGCATCCCAGCGGATTTGGAGGGCACCGTTGAGCGGCTGCACTGTCACATCACGCGGCACTCCGGGTGCGTCGGTGCGGGGATCGCACTCGCGGTCCAGGCCTCTCAGTGCGTCGGTTGCCGCCGCCGCTGCGGAATCGGACACCGCGGCGGGCCCGCCGAAGATCGTGAGCTGTACGGTGCTCGCATCGGGAACCGGGCCGGCCAGGAACCTGCGTGTTGCATCTGGCAGAGCCGGCTCAGACAGCAACAGCGGTGCCCGTCGCAGACCCAGCAGTGGGCCGCCGACCAGCGCGTCGGGGAACTTCCGGCCGTCAGCGAGGCCGAACTCATCGGACCCGAAGCAGCGGTCAGCCAGCGCATCGGCGATCTCCACGGCGGTCTCGAAGCGGTCGCGTCCCCACAGGCGTTCGACCCTGATGCCGAGGTCGGAAATCTCCGCCTCGACCGAGTCCGCGATCGCTGCAGTTCCACCGGCAATTACCACCTGTTCGATCGTGTAATCGACGAAGTAGTTCCTCACCGACGCCGGGAGCCGGTCGGGCTCGGTGAGCAGCACGGGATGCGGGCCCGAGAAGGCAAGCGGCGACAGTGCCAGGGCGTCGGCGAACTTCTCCCCAGTTGCCAGCAGGGCGGTACGGCGCCCGTCCCCGCAGTAGTCACCGATCTCGCGGACTTCGATCTCGCGGGCGATGTTGACCACGGTCCGGTAGCGGTCGGAACCCTCCAGCCGCTCGGGTCTGCCGCTGATCAAGGCGGCCAGAGCATCTTCGACGTCGTCGGAGATGGCAGTGGTGCCGCCAGCGATGATGATGTCGTCGATCCGGTGCCGCTGGATGAAGCTGCGGGTCGCCGGGTGCAGCTCATCGGGCGGCGACAGCAAGATCGGTGCATTGCGCACACGTGCCAGCGGGGTGGCTGCCAGCGCGTCGGCGAAGGATTCGCCGGAGGCCACGATGGCTGTGTCGATGGGTCCAGCCGCGGCTGCGTATTCCTCGGCGATCTCCGCCGCGGTCTCGTAGCGGTCGGCGCCCCACAGCCGGTCCGAATCGACACGTGACGCAGCTCCCGTTGCGTTTCCGGTCCCGACGATCGCTGTAGCCGCCAGCAACACTGCCGCCGCCGCCCGCAACGGGCGAAACCAGCTGAGATGCGGGCGGTGCGCCATCCGCGGCACCGTACCGGAACCCGTCGACACTGCGGGTGAGGCCTTCAGGGAATCTCATGCTGACTTCACACCATCGGCGGTGACCCGTACCCTGAACTGCGCCCCTACACGCCTGCCCTGCCATCGCAGAACCGGAGCCGACCCGTGCCGACGGCCCTCATCACCGGAATCACCGGCCAGGACGGCCAGTACCTGGCCGAGTACCTGCACAGCGAGGGCTACCGGGTGGTCGGGCTGATCACGGGCCAGCGCAATCCGCGCTCGGAGACGATGGCGGCCGAGCTGCCCTACGTGGAGCTCGTGCCCGGCGACCTCGCCGATCTCGCGTCGCTCATCGCGGCACTCGAGTACACCCAACCCGACGAGGTGTACAACCTCGGTGCCATCAGCTTCGTGGCGCTGTCGTTCAAGCAGCCCGAGCTGACGGCCAACGTCACCGGATTGGGTGTGCTGCGACTGCTGGAGGCCATCCGGCTCGTGGGCGGTGTAGACAATCCGATCCGCTTCTACCAGGCCTCCTCCAGCGAGATGTTCGGCAAGGTACGCGAGACACCCCAGAACGAGCTGACGCCGCTGCACCCGCGCAGCCCCTACGGCTCGGCCAAGGTGTTCGGGCACAACACCACCGTGAACTACCGGGAGAGCTATGGGCTGTACGCCTGCAGCGGCATCCTGTTCAATCACGAATCCCCCCGGCGCGGCCTCGAATTCGTGACGCGCAAGGTCACCAACGCCGTCGCACGCATCAAGCTCGGGCTGCAGGACGAGGTGGCCCTCGGCAACCTCGACGCCAAGCGCGATTGGGGATTCGCTGGCGACTACGTGCGAGCGATGCATCTCATGCTTTCCCAGCCCGAACCCGATGACTACGTCATCGCAACGGGCCAAACGCACGCCGTGCGCGATTTCGTGCAGCTCGCCTTCGCCGCAGCCGGCATCGACGATTGGGAGCGTCACGTGCGGATCGACGCCCGGTTCTTCCGGCCTGCGGAAGTCGACCTGCTGGTTGGCGACGCCTCCAAGGCTGCGAGGGAACTGGGGTGGGTGCCGCAGATGTCATTCGAAGATCTGGTGACGTCGATGGTCACAAACGACATCGAGATCGAGCGGCGCAAGCTGAAGTGACGGTTCCACTGCAGGATTCCTGCCCTAGGGGCAGCAAATGGCATCGGCGCGCTCGGGCGCGAGCGCGGGCGGCATCCGGCGCAATATCCGACCGGCAGCACCTGCAGGCCGGTACCACTACAGGGGTGCGGGAACTCCCGATGTCGCGGCGCGCCGCGACCAGGCGGCGCCGGCTCGCCGGCATCGCCGTGGCGTGTGCCGTGACGGCTGGATCCATGGCGTTCGCGGTGCCGCCGGCAGGTGCACAGACCGCGGAGCTGGCCCCAAGCGTGATCGTCGTGGAGGGACGGGGTTTCGGGCATGGCAACGGGCTCAGCCAGTGGGGCGCGCTGGGCTATGCCGTCGACCATCGCTGGACCAGCGACCAGATCGTCGAGCACTACTACAGCAACACCACCCGGTCCTCCGCGAGCAATCCCGATGTCTGGGTGCATCTCACGGGCAATGACCGCAACGACCTGCTGGTCACGTCTGCCTCGGCGTTCAGCGTGGCAGACGAGCAGTTCGACGGCGGCGACGTCGTGCGGATCGGCGTCAGCTCCGGCGCTTTCTGGGTGCGCTCAAACGCCGGCTGCGGGCGTCGTGGCGACCTCGCCGCCGATGGGCTGTCCGCGTCGAGCCGCCGCGGCGATCGGTACATCGAAGCTGTCCCGTCGGGCAGCGACTACACCGTGGACGACCAGTCGCAGCTCTTGGTGATGATCTACTGCGACAGCCGGGACCCGGCGGTGGAGTCGAGGCGAACCGCCTACCGGGGCACCCTCGGCGTGGTGGACCAGAACGGCCCGTTCTCGTTCAACCGCGTCCCGCTGGAGCAGTATCTGCGCGGCGTCGTGCCCCGCGAGAGCATTCCCGAGTGGGGCGCGGCGGGCGGCGGACGTGGCATCGCCGCGCTCGAAGCGCAGGCCATCGCGGCACGCTCGTATGTGCTCTCGCTGGCAGCTTCGCGCGCACGCAGCGGAAGCCAGGGGAGGTTCACCGACACCTGCGACTGGTGGAATTGTCAGGTGTACGGCGGCGCTGCCCGCGACGGGAACGCGCTCGATCACGGAACCCGGTACATCCACACCAACACCGCAATCCGGAACACGGCGGGCCATGTTCGCGTCCATGACGACGGATCGATTGCCTTCGCCGAATTTCACGCGTCGAGCGGCGGCTGGACGGCCGGGTTAGACGAGGGTTCCCGATTCCCTGGCGTCCAGGATCTCGGCGACTCGACCGCTGGCAATTCCAACCATGCATGGGAGTTCCGCATCAGCAGATCGGACATCGAGGCGGCCTATCCGAGCATCGGCAGCCTCGTCTGCATCCAGATCACCCACCGCAATGGCAATGGCGCATGGGGCGGGCGGACCCGCGGCATGCGCATCGTGGGAACCGACGGCGTCGAGGAATTCGAGGGGCACTCCGGCGTTGAGAACGGTCAGTGGAACCGCTGGGCACGCGATCCGTTCCGCAAGAGGTTCTCCCTGCGGTCGGACTGGTACCGCTTCCCGCAGTTCCCCGACGGCCAGGCCTGCGAGCGGCCTGCCTCTGGCACCCCGGATCCGCCGTCAGACACAGACAGCCCTGGCTTGTGGGTGCTGAAATCCGACGGCACCGTCTTCGCCGACGGCTCCGCAGAGCATCTCGGCAATGGAACCGTGTCGTCGTCGGGCAGGTTCACGGCCATGGCGGCCCATCCGGACGGTGACGGTTACTGGCTCGCGACCTCCGGCGGCGATGTCCAGTCCTTCGGCGACGCCACCTATCACGGGAACGCGGTCGGTGCCCGAGGCGCCGAATCCGTGGTGGCGATGGCGGCCCATCCGGATGGGAACGGTTACTGGCTCGCGACCAGCCAGGGCAGCGTGCTCGCCTTCGGAGCTGCCGGACACTGGGGCGCCGTCGCGCACCTCTGGCTGGCTGCGGAGGTCGTCGACATCGAGGCCTCGCCGACTGGCGACGGCTACTGGTTGGCGCTCGACGACGGGCGCGTGCTGGCATTCGGCGACGCACGCGATCTCGGATGCGGACCGCTGCTGCGCTCGGGCATGGCCGGCATCGGTCTTGCAGCCTCGCCGGGCGGCGGCGGCTACTGGCTCGCCGGAGCCGATACAGCAGTGCACGCCATTGGCGCGGCAGACCACCATGGCGATCGCGCCGACCGCCAAAACCGGCTACGCGCGGTCGGATTCGCCGCCACCGCCAGCGGCAACGGCTACTGGCTGGTGTGGAGCGACGGCACCAGCTTCAACTACGGGGACGCGCCGGATTACCGCACCTCCCGGGCGGGACTCGGCGTCGTCGCTGCCGAATCGGTGGGCTAGACGGCCGTGCGAGAAGTGAGCTGGCAGTGAACTCGCCGAGCCCGGGGGAGCCGCTGGCACCTCCGCCTGCGGTTGCCGCCATCGTCACGACAGGCTCGCAGTGGTCCGATACCGAGTTCACCCTGCGGGCGCTCGCCGCGCAGGACTACCCGCGGCTCGCGGTGCTGGTGCTGTGCGATGCAGAAGGCGAGCAGGGCCACCGGGTCCGTGAGCTGTTTCCCACTGCCGCAGTGGCCGACCCCACGTCATCCCGTCGGGGTCGAATCCGCGGGGCGCAGCGCGGGCGGATGGGTGCTGTCAACAATCGGGGAGCATCGCTGGTCCGGGGAGCCGACTACCTCCTCTTCCTGACCGATCGCGTCGCGCTGGCGCCCGATGCCATCAGCCTGCTCGTCGACGATGCCGAGAACGTCCCGGGCCGGATCGTCGGTGTCGCCGGTCCCAAGCTGCTCGACGCCGGCGACGGTTTGACGCTGCGCGATCTTGGCGGCACCGCTGACCGCCTCGGGGTCCGGATTCCCGTCGCCGGTCAGAACGAACTCGACCAAGAACAGCACGATGAGGCCCGCGATCTGTTCGTGGCTCCCACCGAGGCGATGCTGGTGCGCGAGGACATCTTCCGCATCGTCGGCGGCTTCGATCCAGCGCTCGAAGGCGACGGCGCCGTCGTCGATCTCTGCTGGCGGATCCAGCTCTCAGGTGCGCGGGTCCGGGTGGTGCCGTCTGCAACCGGGACGGTGCAGTCAGATACGGCGCCGGCCGCTCACGGGCCCTCGGCGCGCCAGCATGAGCATCGAGCCCGGCTGCGCACCATGGCGAAGTGCTACGGGTGGGTGCACCTGCTGCCTGCAGTGCTTCTTGCGGCAGTGCTGGCTGCGGGCGAGGTGCTGCTGGCCGCGCTGCGCGGGCGGTTCGCCCAGGCCTCGGACGTGGCGCTGGCATGGCTGTGGAACGCCCGCCACCTCGGCGGCACGTTCGCACTACGCGGCGCTGCCAAGCGCTACCGGCGGGTGCGAGATGCCGATCTGCGCCGATTGCAGCAGGGCGGTTCGGTGCGTGTCGCGGACTGGTTCCGCTATCGCCTGAGTCCAGAAGGCGGGCTGGCGGCACGGACCACGATCGACGAGAGCATCCTGGGCACCTGGCGACGCAATGCGCACCGGACTGTGTGGGTGGTCTGGCTGGCGGTGCTCGGGCTGATCGCCTTCGGCTCACGCCAACTGCTCACGGGGGGCATCGGGGCATACGGCCAGTTGGCACACTTCCCCGATGCCGGCACGATGCTCGGGGCGTACCTGGATGGCTGGCGTGACAGCGGGGTCGGTGCAGCCGGGATCGGCCCTCCCGCGCTGGGCCTGCTGGGCCTCGCTGGCGCTGTGCTGCTGGGTGCTGTCGGGCTCCTGAGGAACATCGCCATCTGGGGCCTGGTGCTCGCGGGCCCCGTCGGTATGTGGCGGTTGTGCGCCACAGGGTCGAGCGGCGACGGGCCGAGCCGCAATGGCCGGCTGGTGGCTCTCGTGCTGTACGCCGTGTGCCCGTTGCCGTACAACGCGCTGGCGGCCGGCCGCTGGGACGTACTGCTGGCATACGGAACTGCGCCTGCGATCGTGCTGCTCACCAGCCGCCTGGTGGGCACCTCGGCTGCTCGGCCGCCACGCGACGGCTCTCGGCGTGGCACCGCAGCCAGACTGGCCTCGCTCGCCTTGCTCCTTGCTGTTGCGGCAGCGTTCGAGCCGTTCATCGTTGTGCTGGCCGCCGCGGCGGGGGTCGCCCTGACCATTGTCGAGCTGGTGCGCCGTATGGCGCGCCGCGAACCGCTCGGTGCGCCGGTCGCTGGACTGCTGCGGGTTGCTGTGGCCGTGGCGCTCGCGGCGGTGGCGCATCTTCCCTGGCTGTTCGAGTTCGGTTCATTGCGCGCTTTTGTTGATGTCTCGCTCGGCGGCCGCACCTCGTCGACGCCGTCGTCGCTGGGGGAGCTGTTGCGGTTCCAGACCGGCCCGCTCGGCGACCTGCCGCTCAGTTGGGGTCTGCTGGCTGCTGCGGCAGTGCCGCTCCTGGTCGGCAGCGGAAGCCGGCTGTGGCTGGCGGTGCGCGGCTGGCTGGTAGCGCTGGCCGGCTTCGCACTCGCATGGGTCATCGTGGCTGGCTGGGCTGACCAGCTGGTCAGCAGCGCAACACCGGGGCTCTCTCTCGCCGAAGTGTCCTTGGCGTTCGGGGCAGTCGGCCTGTGCTGGGCCGCCGCAGCAGGACCCGCAGCGCTGGCGACCGCAGATGCAGACGCACCGCCCCGGATCCGCAGTGCCATGGTCTTGCTGAGCGGCATCGCGGTGGGTGCCATGGTGCTCCCGACTGCGTGGGCGTCGATCGACGGCGATTGGTCGGCCCCGAGCTTCGATCACCGGGTGCCGCTGGGACTGGTCGACGATCGCGGCGTCGGACCGGACTACCGGGTGCTCTGGCTCGGCGCCCCTGAGGTCTTGCCGTTGCGCGGCTCCGACCTCGGCGTCGAAGGGCTCGCTGCGGGGATGTCGGTGCGGGGGTATCCCGACATCCGGCACTCGTGGGCCACGCCGCAGTCACCCGGCGATGAACGCCTGGCAAACGCCGTACGGGTGGCGCTGGCGGGCGACACGTTGCGGTTAGGGCGGCTGCTGGGTTCCTTCGGCATCAGATACGTCGTGGTGGTGGAACGCTCTGGACCGTCGTACACCGACGGCTGGGATCGACCGGTATCCGCAGCGGTCTCCGAAGCGCTCGCCTCGCAGATCGATCTGCGCCCGCTGGCGGCAGATCCCTCGGTGCAAGTGTTCCGCAACGAGGCGTGGTGGTCGTCGCGGTCACAGTTCTCCCGGCCGATCCCGGCCGGCTTCGCCGCGGACCCAGTGGATCTCGTCGTGAGCGACTTGACCGACGGCATCGGCGTGCTCACCGATTACCGGTCGGCGACCAGTCAGTTCGGACCGGTGGGTGCCGGCACCGTGCTGGTCGCTGATTCCTACGATCCGGGCTGGCGACTTCACATCGACAATGCGGACAATGCGGGCGCTGCAGCAGTCGAGCCGGCACCGGCGCTGGGCTGGGCGATGCGCTTCGATCCGCCTCAAGTCGGCCAGGCTGAGCTGCGCTTTGAGCGTTCTGTCTTGGTGTCCAACCGGATCGCTGCGCAGGTGCTGATCTGGCTGGCGCTGATCTGGGTGGCGATCGGCCAGCCCACGCCCCTTGCCGACCGGCTCACTGCGCTCATGAGAAGGGCGGCACGGGGGTCGCAGCGGCGTGGCGTTCCTGGCGGTACGGCGGTGGACCAATGAGGACGGCGAGGCTGTCAGCGAGGCGTGGCGTTCCTGGCGGTACGGCGGTGGACCAATGAGGACGGCGAGGCTGTCAGCGAGGCGTGGCGTTCCTGGCGGTACGGCGGTGGACCAATGAGGACAGCGCGGTGATGGGCGTCATCCGGTGGCTGCCGCGGCTGCTGATTCCGCTGGCGCTTGCGGCAGCGCTGGTGATCGACGCCCGCGACGACCGGGAGCCGGCCTCCGTTGCGGCCGAAGGCCCGCAGGCGCAGACGCAGGTCGCAGTGCCGCCCCCTGATGCGCTGACTTCGAGCTGGTTCTGCCCTCTCGTCGGCATGCGGGGACCAGTCCAGCGTTTCGGAGAGGTCACCACTGAGGTGCTGCTCACGAACATGACGGCCGAGGTGGCGTCGGTGTCGGTCGAGTTCCGAGGACGCACAACGGGACGGCAGTATGTGATGGCCGACGTTGCGCCGCATAGCACCGGAGTGGTCAGCACGTCTGACTATGTGCGTGACGAGGTCACCGGCGCACTGGTGGAGGCTTCGTCGGGCGGGCTGGCAGTGACGCGCAGGTTCGTCTCGCCGCTCGGGATCGACGAGGCTCGCTGTTCGAGCGTGCTGGCTCCGGATTGGTACGTGCCCGTCGGCGATACGCAGAACGACGCGCTGGCGGTGCTGGCCATCATGAATCCGCTGCCCCGGGACGCGATCGTCGATGTCACGTTTGCTTCGGAAGCAGAATTCGGACCGTTTGTGGCGCCGGCGCTGACGGGGGTCGTAGTACCTGCGTGGAGCACTGTCGCCGTCGATATCGGTGAGCATGCGCGCCGTCGAGATGTTGTGGCCGCATCGATACGGGCCCGCGCCGGTCGAATTGCAGTGGACTCGCTCGTGGCCTATGACGGGAGCGTTGGCCGCCGCGGCCTGGCTGCCGAGCTTGCGTCCGTGGCTGCCGACCGGCGGTGGCTTGTGCCGGTGGCCGGCATCGATGACGGCACGCGGTTGTGGGTGCGGATCTTCAACCCGTCCGGCGATGTGGCGGAAGTCGCTGCGTCCATCGTGTCCGACGACCCGCTCAGCGACCATCTGGCCTTCGCCGTGGCGTCGCACGACGTGGTGGAGTTGACAGTCGCCCCGCCCAGTGAGCTGGCACCGGGACTGGAAACGCTTCTCGCCACGCCCGGCGCCCCCTTCGGGGTGTCGGTTGTCTCGCAGAATGACGTTCCCATTGTCGTGTGGGCGGAAACGCTGGTGGGCAGTGCGGCGAGCCCGCTCACCGACCTCAGGGCCGATCCGGATGCAACCTCTGAAGCCGAGCCGGAGGACGAGTCCGTCACGGTGGTTGCCCAGACTGGCGGTGCAAACGGCGCCACCGAGCCTGGCGCCGCTGGCGAAGCTGTCGACGAGCCGGCAGTCGAGGCCCGCCCGCCAGTACTGCGGGCGCGGTCGGGCTTGGCTTTTGTGCCAGGTGTTGTCCAGACGGGCGACCGGTGGCTGGTCGTCATTGCGCCGCAATCCGGTGGCGAGGCGTTTGTGACGATCATGACGGATCCGTCCGCGCCGTCCGAAACCGATGCCCCCGGTGACGGCGCTTCAGCTGCGTTGGCAGGCGGCGACGGCCGCGTGGTCGTCGCGACGCTGAGCCGCGAGACAGTGGCTGTCATCGACGTGCCGGCATCGGGTGTGATTACTCACCGGTTAGCCAGCGGCACGGCGCGCCTCCTCGTGTCCGACACGCCGTTCGCAGTGCTGCTGTGGCAGGCACGAGTGTCCGATGCAGGCCTGAGCGTGGCGCATCCGGTGGCCTGGTGAACGGCTGATGGAGCGTCTCGTCATTGCCGCAGTCCTGATCGTGGTCGCGATCGCGATCGCGTCGCTCGCCCAGCACCGCCGCGGCGCATCGGCCACGGCGGTGCCGAGGTCGGAGCTGCCCCCTGCAGTCGATCTTGTGGCGGTGGGCATCCCGGAAGGCCCGGCGCTAGTGGTTTTCACCGAAGAGACCTGCCGCACCTGTCAATCAGCGATCGCCGTGGTGCGGGGTCCCGCTGGCGCGGGGCTGCCCGTCGCTGAAGTGCCGTTCGGAGACGGGCGGGAACTGCATCGTCAGCACGGCATCGACACTGTGCCGACGACGGTGGTGGCCGACGTCGACGGTCGCGTAGTCGATGGCTGGGTCGGCAGCGTCGACCTGTCGGGCCTGGCTGCGGCGCTAGCGCAGGTTGTGCGCCCCGCCGATTCTCAGGATTAGCCAGCCACGAGCGCGGTGATCTGCTCGCCCGTGATGGTCTCGTGCTCGAGCAGGGCCGCAGCGATGCGGTCAAGGGCCGCCCGGTGCTCGACGAGCGCATTGCGTGCCCGGTCCTGCTGTGTCCGCAGGATCCGCTCGACTTCCTCGTCGATGACCCGGGCGGTCTCGTCGGAGTAATCCCGTCCCGACACGAGATCCTCGCCGAGAAAGACCTGCGCGTGCGACCCCCAGGCCATGGGCCCCACCCGGTCGCTCATGCCCCACTCGGAGACCATCTTGCGCGCTAGCTCTGTGCCCTGCACGAGGTCGTTTGCCGCCCCGGTCGAGGTCACGCCGAACACGGTTTCCTCCGCCATGCGGCCGCCGAACAGCACTGCCAGCCGATCCTCGATGTACTCCTGGCTGTAGGCGTGGCGTTCCTCGGGCAGCTGCATGGTGACACCCAGCGCCTGACCGGTCGGCAGGATCGTCACCTTGTGGACAGGGTCGGCGTGCGGGAACAGGGTGGCAATCAGCGCATGCCCGCCTTCGTGGTAGGCGGTGACTTCTCGCTCTCGTTCTGTCAGCGCCACCGACTCGCGACGCTGGCCCATCAGCACCCGGTCGCGCGCCGCTTCGAAGTCTGCCTGGGCGATCGACTCCGAGTCGCGCCGGACGGCGTGCAGGGCCGCCTCGTTCACCAGGTTCGCCAGGTCGGCGCCGCTCATGCCGGGCGTGCCCTTCGCCAAGGCCTCGAACTGCACGTCGGAGTCGGTTTTCTTGTCCTTCGAGTGCACCTCCAGGATGGCGAGCCGCTCGGAGAACTCCGGCAGCGGCACCACCACCTGGCGGTCGAACCGGCCGGGCCGCAGCAGGGCGGGATCCAAGATGTCGGGTCGGTTGGTCGCCGCCATCATGACGATGCCGCCGCTCTCCTCGAAGCCGTCCATCTCGGCCAGCATCTGGTTGAGCGTTTGCTCGCGCTCGTCGTGGCCGCCGCCGAGACCTGCACCTCGCTTGCGGCCGATCGAGTCGATCTCGTCGATGAAGATGATCGCCCGCCCCAGTTTGCGGGCGCTCTGGAAGAGGTCTCGCACGCGGCTGGCGCCGACGCCCACGAACATCTCCATGAAGTCCGAACCGGTCACCGACAGGAAAGGCACGCCGGCCTCTCCCGCAACCGCCCTGGCAATGAGCGTCTTGCCGGTGCCCGGCGGGCCTACCAGCAGCACCCCCTTGGGGACCTTCGCGCCGATCGCCGTGAAGCGTTCGGGCGTTCGCAGGAAGTCGACGACTTCGGTGATCTCCTGCTTGACGCCGTCGTAGCCCGCGATGTCCTCGAACTTCGTGGAGGGCCGCTCGGTGGTGTAGGTCTTGGCCTTGCTCCGGCCGATCGACATGATCCCCGACATCTGGCCCTGCGCCCGCCGCTGCATCCACCAGAACAGCAGGAAGATCAAGCCGAACGGCAGCAGGAAGGGCAGCAGGCTGACGAGCAGGTTGGGCCGGTCGGTATGGAACTCGATGGTCACCTCGCGCTCTCGCAGCAAGTCCAGATCGGTCGCGGGAAGCTCCACCGGCCCCTCGGAGGAGAACTTGGTGCCGTTGATGTACTCGCCGGTGATCGCGCCGGTGCCGTTGGTGACCGTGACGCTGCTCACCGTCCCCGACGACACCTTGGCGATGAGTGCGCTGTAGTCGATGGGCTCGCCGCCGTCGTTGCGCAGCAGACCGGACAGGAACATCACCGACAGCAGCACCATGGCGAGCAGCCAGATCGACCAGCGCGGCCAGCGCTCGCTGCGCCGGCGGGGCCCGGAGTCGGCCGGAGACGGGCCACTGTGACGGGAGTGCTCAGTCGAGCTGCCGTCTGCACCGCTGTCGCCGTCGGCCGGCGCGTCTGGAGGCTCGCTCGCCCGTGGCTTGCGAGCCCGCGAGTGCCGCCCTCCCGAGGGCACCTCAGATGCCATGGGTTCATGCTATGGCGACCGTCCGTCGACCAGTAGCCGCGCGCCGCCGAACGGCTCGTGTCGTCGCCTCTCCGCTCGGCCTCTAGCCTGCGCAGGTGGCCGCACTGACCACGCGCCACCCTCGTACGGGGTCGGTGCTGCGAGCGTGGGTCGAAGCTGCGGTGGTCGTGGCGAGCTGCGTGGCCGTGGTGGCGTGGCTCGACCCTGGTGGCATCGTGTCGGCGTCGACGCCGACCGGCGGCGACATGGGTGCCCACGTCTGGGGCCCGGCGTTCTTGCGCGACGAATTGCTGCCTGCGGGCTCGCTGCGCGGCTGGTCGCCCGAGTGGTACGCGGGAATGCCCGCCATGCACTTCTACATGGTGCTGCCGTATCTGATGATTGTGGCGGCGGACCTGGTGCTGCCTTTCGGCGTGGCCTTCAAGCTCGTGGCGATCAGCGGCGTCGTGTCGATGCCGGCCGCGGCCTGGCTTATGGGTCGGCTGGCGGGCTGGGCACAGCCGCTGCGGATGCTGCTGCCCGCTGCGCTGCTGCTGTTCGTCTTCGACGTCAACTTCACGATCTACGGCGGGAACGCAGCCTCGACGTTGGCAGGCGAGTTCGCATTCTCGATCGCGCTGTCGGCGACGCTCGTCTACCTGGGAATGCTTTGGCGTTCGCTTGAGCGGGGGACCGGGCGGGCCCGCGCGAGCCTGGTGCTGGCGTTCGTCGCCCTGTGCCATCCCATTCCGCTGGCATTCGCGGTCGCCGCCAGCATTCTGATGGTGGCGGTGCGCGGCCTCCATGTGCTGCCTGGCCGCATCGGCCGGGCTCCGTCGCTGGGTGCAGCCATCGCAGCGACCATGCTGTGGGCCGCCGTCTGGAACCTCTCCGAGTCTCCGCTGGCTCGTCTGGCGGTGCCTGCGGCGGCCGTTGCGGCGCTCGTGGTGATGGAGTGGCGTCGATCGTGGCATGCGCTGGTCATCGGCATCATCGGCGGCGCGCTGTCGGCGTTCTGGACGGCGCCGTTCATCGCCCGGCGGGCGTATCTCAACGACATGGGCTGGGAGCGGCTCACGGAGGTCCGGGAGCATCTGTTCTTCACCGACGAGATCAGCGGCGACGGGGCGCACCACAGCATCACCTGGCTGCTCGTGCTCGCAGGCGTCGGCGCCGTCGTCGGCCTCGCACGCTGGTACCGCCCGGCCCTGACGTGGACGGTCATCGCCTTCACGATGGCCATGGGGTTTGTCCACTGGCCTCAGCATCGGCTGTGGAACGCACGTATCCTGCCCTTCTGGTACTTGGCGGTGTACGTGCTGGCGGCGATCGGCCTCTGGCTGCTCGTTGAGGCTCTGACCCAGAGGAGTTCAACCCAGAGAAACTCGGCCCAGGAAGACTCGGCCCAGGAAGACTCGGCCCAGGACGACTCGGCTCGACCCCGGGGCGTAGGCGCCCAGCTCGCCCCCATATCGCACTGGGTGCGGATGCTCGTTCCGGTCGTGGCGCTGGTAGTGGTGGCAAGCCTGCTGTCACTGCAACTCGGCAACGCGCCCGGCGCGACACTCAACGCCGACGGCGCATATCGCTGGGGCCCGTTCACGGTGTCCGCAGAGGACCGCAATTTCGTCTCCGGCTGGGCCCGCTGGAATTTCCGCGGCTACGAGGGTCGCCCGGCGTATCCCGAGTACCACGAATTCGTCACTGCGATGAGCGATATCGGCGAGACACCTGAATACGACTGCGGGCGCCTGCTGTGGGAGTACGACCGGGAGATCGTGGGCGCGTACGGCACGCCGATGGCCCCGATGCTGCTGCCGCACTGGACGGATGGCTGCATCGCCTCCATGGAGGGTCTCTACTTCGAGTCGTCGCCCACGGTGCCGTTCCACTTCCTCATGCAGTCGGAGCTGTCGGCATCGCCGTCGCGTCCGATGCGCGGCCTGCCCTACAACGCCCTGAACTTCGATCTGGGCGTTCCCCACCTGCAGATGTCGGGCGTGCGCTACTACGCGGCCTTCAGCTCCGAGGCCACCGCCGCCGCACTGGGCTCGGCCGACCTGCGGCACATTGCCACGGCGGGACCGTGGTCGATCTTCCTTGTCGCTGACAGCGATCTGGTGTCACCGCTGAGGTTCGAGCCGGCCGTGGCGGAGGAGGTGTCGCAGGCTGGACGGGCGTGGACCGATCCGGCTGCCATCTGGTGGAACGACCCTGCGGCGTGGGCTGTGCCGATTGCTGCGGACGGGCCCGAGCACTGGTCCAGGGTGTCGCTGCTGGGGCCCCCCAGCCCTGACGGAGCGCCGCCCGCTTCGTTGACGCGATTCAGTGCGGCACCGAGGCGCGCCCTGCCCCCGGTTAACGTCAGCCCCCCCGAGGTGGAACGGGATCGGCTGTCGTTCACTGTGGATCGACCCGGTGTCCCGGTGCTGGTGAAGGTGTCGTACTTCCCAAACTGGTCGGTGCGCGGTGCTGAGGGTCCGTACCGGGTGACACCCAATTGGATGGTGGTGATCCCCACCGACGAGCATGTCGAATTGACCTATGGCGCCACCGCGGTGGAGTATCTGGCCTGGTTGGCGACGCTGCTCGGCGTGGCCGCGCTCGCGCTCGTCGCCGTACGGCCCCCGGTGCGCTTCGACCGCCGCCGCCCGGAGGCTGAGCTTCCACCCCGACCGGCCCGTCTGCACCCTCCCACCGGCATCGAGCCGGCAGTCTCGGTGGTGCTGCCGGCGTACCAAGCAGCGCACCTCGTTGGCGCCGCCGTCACAGAGATCAACGCTGCCCTGAGTGGCCACGAAGCGCTCGATGGCCCGCTCGAGATCGTGGTGGTTGATGACGGTTCGACCGACGGCACAGCAGAAGCGGCTCGGCGAGCAGGGGCGGATGTGGTGGTGTCGCTGGAGGCCAACCGGGGCAAGGGTGCGGCGGTGCGCGCCGGGATGCTGGCAGCGAGTGGCCGTCTGCGCCTGTTCACCGATGTCGATCTCGCCTACCCGCCGGGGCAACTCACCTCGCTCATCGATGCGCTCCGTGACGGGGCCGATGTCGCGCTGGGCAACCGGCGTCACGTCGAAGCACGCACGATCAGCCCGGCGCGGCCCGCCAGGGCGTTCGCGAGCCGCATGTTCAACACCTTCACGCGTCTCGTGCTCCTGCGCCGCTACCGAGACACGCAGTGCGGCTTCAAGGGCTTCACCGCCGAGGCTGCAGAGGAGATCTTCGGCCGCGCAGTCACTGACGGGTTCGCCTTCGACGTCGAGGTGCTCTACTTGGTCGAGCACCTCGAGCTGACCGCCGCCGAAGTGCCCGTCACCGTGGATCACTCAGCCGATACCACCGTCCGGCTGGCGGCCCAATTGCTCAAAGTGGTGGCCGACATCGGCCGCATCCGTCACCGCGCCGCTGCCGGTGCCTACGACGCCCCTCGAGTAACCCCGGCCGACATGCCTGCCGGCCCGGTCCCTCAGGCTTGAGCGTCCTGAACTGCAGGTGCGGGATCGCTGACCGGGCTCTTGGGGTGCGGCCGGCGCTCGTTGCTCGCAACGACGGCCATGAGCGGAGCAGGCCGTGCCTGACCCGGTGTGCGCCCCTTCGGCGACGCATGGTGCCGTGAGCGCGAGCGCGGAATGGTCACGCCGCTGGGACGCGTCTGGGAGAACAGGCCCGCTTCGTCGAGCAGCACCCGGTCCTCGTACTCGTCGAACCACAGCGCTTCGGGGTTCCGCCCGACGATCGTGACCTTGCCTCGGTCCGGCGCATGGGCCGGATTTCGCAGCACCTTGAAGATCACCACGCCGTTCTCGGCGCCCGGCAGGCCCGCAATCGGCTCATCGGTCACCGCAGAGACCTCTGTCTTGCCCTTGTAGTGCACGATGGTGAGTCGGGCGTGTGACTCCACTCCCGACAGCCCGCGCTGCGAATCGTTGAGGAGCTGCCACGCGGTCTCGATGGGCACATTGAATGCCTTGTAGGCAACGATGTTCCGTCCACAGAAGAAGTAGTGGTTCTCGACGCCGACGCCCTTGAGCGTGCGCTGGAGGATTCGCAGTGCACCAGCGTCGTCGTTGACACCAGCGATGATGGGAGTCTGGTTCTCGACGCTGATCCAACCGCGTTCAACCAGCGCGTCGACGGCGCGCCGCGTGTTCGGACGCCACTGAAGGAATCCCTTCTCATCGGCGATATACCGCCCGTCGGCATCCTTCAACAGGAATTCGTCCGGATGGTTGAAGTGGACCATGAACCGCATCGAGACGTTTGGATACACCTCATGGAAGCGGTCGATCATTGCAAAGAAGGCGTCATCGAAGCGGTCGGGGTAGAACGCCAGCTCCTTGGTGCCGACGCGGATGGCTTCGGCGCCCGCTTCGGCCAATGCTGTGAACCATCCTGCCAGCTTGGAATTCGGCAGCACCATGGGATCGCCGCCCGACAAGAGAATCTCGCGCAGTTTCGGCCTGCCGGTCTCCGGATGGGTACCGCCGTTCGTCGCGACGGCGTCATTGTGTGACTGGATGTACTCGACAATCTCGCCGACGTGCGCAAGGCCCTTTTTCTTGACCGAGCCATCCGAACGTTCAATCTCTTTGCGCCCGATCAACTCCTCGCGATAGCAGAATCTGCAATGGGCGGAACAGGTTGAAATGACATACAGCAGCGCCATCTCATATTTGTGTAACAGTCCTTCGATGGGGCTGTAGTCGAGTTGGTTCGCCGGGTCCGGATCGCCCTCAAGATCCACAGTTTCATCAGGCGATGCTTTGACCAGCTTTTGAAGTGCTGGGCTCAACTTAGCCATTTCAAAGTAATGCCGTGTCAGTTTGACGGGCATTCTGTCTTCTACATCACGATCAGTCCCGCGTAGTTTGCCTAAGTCGCTGAGTTCCTTCTCGCTATAGAAAGTTCGGAAATCCTCAGGCGCGGAGCCACTCATGAAAGGTTCGAGACCATTGACAATTTGACGGTCGTACCTGGGGTTCTCGACCTCGCCAAGCACCAATTGTTCCCGTTCTGTTGGCTGGTATTTGCTCTTCGTCATCGCCTCTCTCGCATGCTTCAGGCAGGGTCGCATCCCACTCTCTGCTCCCACCCTAGGGAAAAGTGGGTACAGATTGCAAGGGGGTTGTGCGCGATGGCCGCGCACTGCTGCGCGGTCTTTTAGGCTTTGAAGGCGTATGGCGGCCCGCATCGACCCTGTATCTGCTGGCATTTTGGCAGGCATTGTCAAGGCATATGACATACGTGGTATTTGCCCTGAGGAGCTCGACCCGACAGTGGCGCGCGGCATCGGTTACGCCTTTGCGGCGTGGTCCACAGCGCCGCAGATCGTCATGGCGCGCGACATGCGCCCAAGCGGTGTTTCGCTGGCTGAGGCATTTGCTGATGGCGCTCAAGCCGCCGGCGTGGACGTCATCGACATCGGGCTGGCGTCCACGGATCTGCTCTACTTCGCCTCAGGCCACCTGGGCCTGCCGGGCGCGATGCTGACGGCGTCGCACAATCCGGCGTCCTACAACGGCATCAAGCTGTGCGGGCCGGGTGCTGCGCCAGTGGGTGCGGGCAGCGGGCTCGATGAGATCGCTGAGCGGGCGGCACGGGGTGCTTCGTCGCCGCCTGGCGGCGGCCGGCGCAGGCGCCGCGATCTGCTCGACACGTTCGCCGCCCACGTGCGCTCGTTCGTCGATGTCTCGGGGCTCAGTTCCCTGCGCGTCGTGGCGGATACTGCGAACGGCATGGGGGGCCTCGTGGTGCCGGCGGTCTTTGACCCGCTGCCATTCGAGTGCGAGCTGATGTACGGCGAGCTCGACGGCACCTTTCCCAATCATCCGGCCGATCCGATCCAGCCGGAGAACCTGGTCGATCTGAGCGAGCGCGTGCGCAGCACCGGGGCTGATGTGGGCCTGGCATTCGACGGTGATGCCGACCGGGTGTTTCTCGTGGACGAGCGAGGCAGCGCAGTCAGCGGGTCGTTGCTCACTGCGCTGGTGGCCCAAGCCATGCTGCGCCGCAACGGGCCGGGTCCGATCCTGCACAATTTGATCTGCTCACGCGCTGTGCCCGAGGCGATCGTCGAAGCGGGCGGCCAGCCCGTACGCACCCGGGTGGGTCACAGCTTCATCAAGGCAGAGATGGCACGCACCCGGGCCGTCTTCGGCGGCGAGCACAGCGGCCACTACTACTTCGCCGACAACTACCGGGCCGATTCCGGCCTCATCGCGGCGCTCATCGCACTCGAGCAGTTGAGCGCCGCGCAGATGTCGCTCTCGGAGCTGCTGGCTCCGCTCGACCGGTACGCATCCTCGGGCGAGATCAACACCCGTGTCGCCGATGTCGAGCTGGTGCTGCCCCGGGTCGGTGCACACTTCGCGCCGTTCCCCCAGGACCATCTCGACGGCCTCACGGTCGACGGCGGCGACTGGTGGTTCAACCTGCGGCCGTCCAATACCGAGCCGCTGCTGCGGCTGAATCTCGAGGCGCCTGACAGCGAGGCCGTCGCGGAGCGTGTGAGCGAGATCAGGGCGTTGCTGGCATGATCGCCGCATGGATCCGCTCACGGGCCGCTCGGGCCACGGCCTCGCTCGCCGGCGCAGCCCCTCGGCGCCGCGCCCGGGAGGCACGCGTGGGTCTTGATCCGGTCTTGGCGGAAGTGTTGGCGTGCCCGCAGGACAAGGGTCCCCTCTACTTCGTGCCCGACGACGACCTGCTGTACAACCCGCGCCTGGGGAAGACGTACGCCGTCGACGGCGGCATTCCGGTGCTGTTGATCGACGAGGCAACCGATGCCGAACCGGCCTCCGCCGCAGCGCTCGACGCTCGCATTGCGAGCGGCGAGCTCACCCCGACGTTCGAGCCATGACATCACCGCACGATGACGTCTCGGCGACGACCGCTGCTGAGGCTGTTCCCGATTCCCTCGATTTGGCGCGTGCGGTTGCTGGCCTGCCCGAGCAGATGGAGGCTGCACTCACCTCGTCTCAAGCCACACCGGGAGCAGTCGACGGCAGCCGCATCGCCAACGTCGTGGTCATGGGCATGGGCGGCTCCGGCGTCGCCGGTGACATCGTCTCGGCGCTTGCAGCCCCCCTGATGCCGGTGCCGGTCACGGTTGCCAAGGGCTACGAGTGTCCGGCATTCATCGGCCCGACCACACTCGCCATCGCCGTCTCATTCAGCGGCAACACCGAAGAGACGCTCACCGCCGCTACGGCAGCCCACGATGCGGGCGCCCCGGTGGTAGCCGTCACATCAGGCGGGCGCTTGGCCGAGCTGGCTGGCGAGTGGGCTGCACCGCTCTACGAGGTGGATACGGCGATCCCGATGCCGCGGGCCGCGGTGGGCGCGATCTGCGTTGCTCCGCTCGTCGCACTTGAGCGAGCCGGTCTGCTGTCCGGCATCGCCGGTTGGGTCGACGCAGCTGTAGCCCAGCTGCGCTCACGTCAGGCCGGCACCGGCACTGCTGCAGATTCGCTTGAGGGCATCGTGAGCGCGGTGGGCAACGGCGAGATGACTCCCGTCTTCTACGGCGGAGGTGCGCTCGGTGCGGTGGCTGCGGGTCGTGCCAAGGCCCAGATCAACGAGAACGCCAAGATCCCTGCCTTCGCCAGCTTCATGCCCGAGCTGTGCCACAACGAATTGGCCGGATGGGACCAAGCCGGTCGCTTAGCCGACGGCTCGCCGCTGGCGGTGATCGCGCTGCGCCACGGTTTCGAGCATCCGCAGCTCGGTCGTCGCTACGACTTCACCCACGGTGTGCTCGACCGTGCTCGCATCGCCGTGCCGCATGCCGAACTGCACGCGGCGGGCGACGGCGCCATGGCGCAGCTGTTCGACCTCATCTACCAGGTCGACGTGCTGAGCCTTCGTGTCGCAGCAGCGGCCCTGCGCGACCCCGGCCCGATCCCCCTGCTCGAAGAGCTGAAGGCATTCCTTGCCTGAGGCGGCAGGCTGTCGCTCTAAGAACGAGGTGATCCCATGAGCAAGAGGCTGAGCCGAATGGCGAAGCCGTGGCCCGAGCGGCCCGTGAGCGCAGCGAACAAGAGCGGGGGATAATGGCAGTACGACGAGAAGGTGCGCCAGTTAGCGCACGCTCCAGCACGTCGAGCCTGATCGATGATTTCGACGTAGCCGATCTGAGTCTGGCGATTGCAGGACGGCTCCAGATCGAGTTGGCCGAGACCGAGATGCCAGGGCTCATGGCGCTGCGCGCTCAGCACATGGACTCCCGACCGCTGGCAGGCGCGCGCATCACGGGCTCGCTGCACATGACCGTGCAGACAGCGGTGCTGATCGAGACTTTGGTCGACCTGGGCGCGCAGGTGCGCTGGGCGTCCTGCAACATCTTCTCCACACAGGACGAGGCCGCGGCTGCCGTTGTGGTGGGGCGCGAGGGGACAATGGACAGCCCGCAAGGCGTGCCCGTGTTCGCATGGAAGGGCGAGACGCTCGCCGAATACTGGCGTTGTAACTTCCGCGCGCTTCGCTGGCCCGACGGCCCAGGCCCGACGCTGATCGTCGACGACGGCGGGGACGCCACGCTGATGGTTCACCTCGGAGCTCGCTATGAGTCCCAGGGCGGCGTGCCGAGCCTGCCTGCCGACGGCCCCGATGCGGCATCGCCCGACGAGGTGGCGGTGCACGAGCTGCTCAACGAGACCCAGCGCACCGAGCCCAGCCTGTGGACTGAGATCTCGGCTGGTCTGCGAGGTGTCTCTGAGGAGACCACGACCGGCGTGAACCGGCTGTACGAGATGGCAGCACGTGGGGAGCTGACCTTCCCGGCCTACAGCGTCAACGACTCGGTCACCAAGTCCAAGTTCGACAATCTCTACGGCTGCCGGCACTCCCTGATTGACGGCATCAACCGGGCGACCGACGTGATGCTGGGCGGCAAGGTGGCCTTCGTGGCGGGCTACGGCGACGTCGGCAAGGGATGCGCGCAGGCGCTGCGTGGCCAAGGCTGCCGGGTCATCGTCTCCGAGATCGACCCGATCAATGCGCTGCAGGCCGCCATGGAAGGTTTCGAGGTGGATCGGCTCGAGAACGTGCTCGACATCGCCGACATCTACGTGACCGCGACGGGCAACCGCGACATCATCTCGGCTGAGCACATGTCGGGCATGAAGCACCAGGCGGTGGTGGCCAACATCGGACACTTCGACAATGAGATCGACATGGCGGGGCTGGCGGCGATGTCCGATGTCCAGCGCCGTTCGATCAAGCCGCAGGTGGACGAGTTCGTGTTCCCGAGCGGGAAGTCGGTGATCGTGCTGGCCGAAGGCCGCTTGGTGAATCTCGGCTGCGCGACCGGGCATCCGAGTTTCGTCATGTCGATGAGCTTCACCAACCAGGTGCTTGCCCAGCTTGAGCTGCATGCGCATGCAGAGGAGCTGGAGGCCGATGTTCACGTGCTGCCCAAGCGGCTGGATGAGGAAGTGGCTCGGCTGCATCTTGATCGGCTGGGCGCGAAGCTCACGCGGTTGACGCCGGGGCAGGCTTCGTATCTCGGTTTGGATGTGGACGGTCCATATAAGGCGGATCGCTACCGCTACTGACGCGTTGTTGGCGGGCCCGCTGCGAGGGCGGCAGCGCCCTCTGCGACCAGCGATCCGGCTGGTCGCAACGTCGCCGAGTTCCCTGCCGCCCTCGCCGCTCGGCTGTCTGCGCGTTCACCTGACCGCGTCGAAATGCCGTTGGTGGTCGAAATCGGCGCGCGTACGGTCGGGCGGGTGTTGTTTGAGGTTCGGTGTGCTGGGTGTGGGGTGTTGGGCTGGTGCCCTTGTTCGGCGTGCATCGAGGCGCTTGTTGATCCCGAGCCGGCATTGGTTCCGGGCGCACGGTCAGTAGCTCTGCTGTTCTCGCATTCAGACGTCGGGCGCGAGTTCATTCATGCTCTCAAGTACCGGGGCGAGCGGGCCATTGCCGGGTGGCTGGGCGAGTCGTTGGCGCTTGCTCATCTCGCCGCGCTGCGTTCGATCGCGCCCATTGACACGGCGGCGGCTGGGCTGGCGCCTATTGACACGGCGGCGGCTGGGCTGGCGCCTATTGACACGGCGGCGGCTGGGCTGGCGCCCATTGACACAGTGACTTGGGCGCCGACTACTGCGGCGCACCGGCGAGCACGGGGGTTTGATCAGGCGGAGACACTGGCGAGGGCCACTGCCAAGGCCTTGCGAGCACGTCCGATGCGATTGTTGCGGCGGATTGGCGGCACTGCACAGTCAGGCGCCAGCCGGGAAGAGCGGTTGGCCGGTCCTCGCTTCGACTGCCGCCGCGTCGCAGCGGGACGCCGGATCCTGCTGGTGGACGACGTGGTCACTACCGGGGCAACGCTGCGGGCGGCAACGGCCGTGCTGACGGATGCCGGTGCAGCGGCCGTCCATGTGGCAGCGTGTGCTCGACGGGGTCGCGACCGCAACTCCGCGGCTGCCTAACATGGCACTCCCTTCAGTTGGAGCAAGGCTGCAACCGCTGTGCACCTGCTCAGAAAGCCGAGGCAATGCAGATCACCATTACGGGTCGCAAAGTTCAGGTTCCCGACGATGTGCGGGCTGCGGTGGAGCGGAAGATCGGGGCACTGGATCGATTCGTCAACGGGTTGGATCGTGCCGAGGTGGTGTTCCGTGAAGAGAAGAATCCGCGCATCGCCGAGCGGGAGCAGGTGGAGGTAACGCTGCTCGGCCATGGCCATCATGTGCGGGCCTCGGTCGCCGGCGTGGATCAGCACCAGGCGGTCGATCTGGCGGTCGGCAAACTGGGCAAGCAGCTCCGCAAGCTCAAGACCCGCGTCGTGCGCCGGCATCGTCCCAATCTGCACCGCGACGAGGCGCATCATCCGCTCGCACGCCTCGAGAACGACCTCGTCAACGGCGCTCCGGGCCCCGAGACAACAGCAGGACCTGACGACCCCGAATGGGCGCCGCGCATCGTGCGGCGCAAGAGTTTTGACCTGGAGCTGATGGATCCCGCCGAAGCCGTGACCCGCATGCAGCTGCTGGATCACGATTTCTTCCTCTTTGTGAACGCAGACACCAGCAAGCCCAGCGTGGTGTACCTCCGCTCCGACGGCGACGCCGGCCTCATCGAGATCGACTCCTGAGAGGCTGAGCCGGCAGGCGAATAATCCTCGGCTCTGGCGTCGGGGGGCAGCGGTAGCCTGCGTTTGTGGCTCTGTTTCAGCGCGTGCTCCGTGCCGGGGAAGGCAAGAAGCTGCGCCTGCTGACCGAGTTGGTGCCCGAGATCAACGCCGTCGAGCCGGAAATCGAGCGCCTCTCCGACGACGGTCTGCGAGCTCGTACGGGCGAGTTCCGCGCTGAGCTGGAACGTGGCGCCGACCTCAACGACGTCCTCGTCGATGCCTTCGCGGTCACCCGCGAGGCCGCACGCCGGGTCATCGGCCAGCGTCACTACGACGTGCAGCTCATTGGCGGAGCGGCGCTGCACTTCGGCTGGGTGGCCGAGATGCGCACCGGCGAGGGAAAGACGCTGGTGTCGACCCTGCCGGTGTACCTCAATGCGCTGAGCGGCAAGGGCGTCCACGTGGTCACCGTCAACGACTATCTGGCCGCTCGCGACGCCGAGTGGATGGGACGCATCCACCGATTCCTCGGGCTCGACGTGGGGCTTGTGGTGCCCGGCCCCTACGACGCGGCCCACAAGCGCCGCCAGTACGACGCCGACATCACCTACGGCACCAACAACGAGCTCGGCTTCGACTACCTGCGAGACAACATGGCGCCGGCCCGGGGCGCTCAGGTCCAGCGCGGCCACAACTACTGCATCGTGGACGAGGTCGACTCGATCCTGATCGACGAGGCCCGCACGCCGCTCATCATCAGCGGCCGGATTGCGGACGCCGCCAAGCTCTACCAGCAGTTCGCGCGCATCGCTGCCACGATGACCCGCGACGTCGACTACGAGGTGGAAGAAGACAAGCGCAACGTGGCCGTGCTCGAACCGGGCATCTCCAAGGTCGAGCGAGCGCTCAATATCGACAACCTCTACGACCAAGTCTCGGCCAATCTCGTCCACCAGATGAACGCAGCGCTGCGGGCCAAGGAGCTGTACCGGCGCGACAAGGACTACGTGGTCTCACACGGCGAGGTGAAGATCGTCGACGAGTTCACCGGCCGAATCCTCGAGGGGCGGCGCTGGAGCGAGGGCCTCCACCAGGCGGTCGAGGCCAAGGAGGGGGTGGCGATCAAGGAGGAGAACCAGACGCTCGCCACCATCACGCTGCAGAACTACTTCCGCCTCTACGACAAGCTCGCCGGCATGACCGGCACGGCCACCACCGAGGCCGCCGAGTTCAACGGCACCTACGGGCTCGACGTGGTGCCGGTGCCGACCCACCTGCCCGTGGCGCGCGACGACCAGGGCGACCTGATCTACAAGACCGAGGCGGCCAAGCACGAGGCGGTCGTCGACGACATCTCCGAGCGGATCCGCTCCGGGCAGCCCACGCTGGTCGGCACGGTCAGCGTGGAGAATTCCGAGAAGCTGTCGGCGGCGCTCGAACGCCGGGGAATCGATCACAGCGTGCTCAACGCCAAGGAGCACACGCGAGAGGCCGAGATCATCGCCCAGGCGGGCCGGCTGGGATCGGTCACGGTGGCCACGAACATGGCCGGCCGCGGCGTCGACATCCTGCTCGGCGGCAACCCCGAGGGCTTGGCGCGCCGCGACATGCTGCGCGAGAAGCTCGACCCCGACGATCCCGACAACACCGCGGACCTGGTGGCCCGGGCCGAGCGCTACGAGCCCGAGTGCCGTGCCGAGGGCGACGAGGTGCGCAAGCTGGGCGGCCTGTACGTGCTGGGCACCGAGCGGCACGAGTCACGGCGCATCGACAACCAGCTGCGTGGCCGTGCGGGCCGGCAGGGCGACCCCGGCGCGAGCCGTTTCTATCTCTCGCTGGAAGACGACCTGATGCGCCTGTTCGCGACGGGTGCCGTGAACTGGGTGATGGACCGCACGCTGCCCGATGAGGTGCCGCTCGAGGCGAAGATGGTCACCAAGGCCATCGAGCGGGCGCAGAACACTGTCGAGCAGAAGAACGCCGAGGTCCGCAAGAACGTCCTCAAGTACGACGAGGTGATGAACGAGCAGCGCAAGGTGATCTACGCGCGGCGCGAGCAGATCCTTGGCGGCGACGATCTGCGCACCGAATCGCTGGGGTACCTGCGCGATGCCGCCGAAGCTGCGGTGCTGGATCACTGCGCGAGCGAGGTCCCCGCCGAGTGGGATCTCGACGGCCTGCTCGCCACGATCGGCACCTACTGGCCCACCGAGCTCACGGTTGCAGAGCTGTCGGGAGATGGCGAGCGGGATTGGGATGTCGACGACGCAGTCGAATTGGTGTGCGCCGACGGCGAGCGTCACTACGAGGCTCGGGAGGCCGAGATCGGCCCCGAGGCGATGCGCGAGGTGGAGCGCCAGGTGATGCTGCGCCTCATCGACCAGCGCTGGCGCGAGCATCTCGCTGACATGGACCACCTGCGCGAGGGCATCCACCTGCGCGGCATCGGTCAGAAGGATCCCGTGGCGGAATGGCAGCGCGAGGGCTTCGACATGTTCGGCGCCATGCTCGAGCGCGTCTACCGCGATTTCGTGACCTACGTGATGCACGTGCAGGTCACCTCGGCGTCGCCTGACGGCGAGACAGCCACCGCAGGCGCGGCCCCGCCGGCTGGACCGTCACGGTCGAGGGCGGCCGACGGCGCAGCCGGGGCGACCGACGTGCAGTACTCGGCACCGGATCTCACACCGTCCACTGTCGGATCCGGCAACGGCGCCACGGCTGCCGGCACCGCGCCGTCGGCGCAGCGGGGTCCCAGTGGGCCGTCGCAGTCGCGCCGGATTGCCGCCGCGTCGACCGGCACCGTGGTCAAGTCGGCCCAGCAGAAGCTGGGCCGCAACGATCCCTGCCATTGCGGATCGGGCCGCAAGTTCAAGCACTGCTGCGGCCGCTAGGAGGCTGAGCCGAATGGCGAAGCCGTGGCCCGAACGGCCCGTGAGCCCAATCGCATGAAGTACCGGAACAAGAGCGGAAAGCAACAAGTGACGCGACGAGTAGATCCTGCTGCGGGGACACTGCGATGAGCCGATCTCTCAGCGACCTTGCCGACGCGTTGACCGACTTGGATCGCCGTGTCAGCGAGGCGCATCAGTACCTCGGGATCGACGAGGCGCGTGCGGTGGCGAACGGGCTGGAAACCGAGGCATCGGAGCCGTCGCTGTGGGACGAGCCCGATAGGGCCCGGGCGGTCACCACACGCCTGTCGCGTGTGCGTGACGACATCGGGCGCTGGGAGCGGGCACGCGCCGAAGTCGACGATGCGACAGCGCTGGTGGAGCTGGCCGCCGAAGAAGACGACCCAGAGCTACTGCCCGAGATCGACGAGGTGGTCACTGCAGCCGAGGGCCGGCTCGCGGACATCGAGCTGATGGCGCTGTTCGGCGGCGAGCACGACGAGAACGATGCCGTCTGCGAGATCAACTCGGGGGCCGGAGGCACCGACGCCTGCGACTGGGCAGAGATGCTGCTGCGCATGTACCAGCGATGGGCCGAGCGCAACGACTTCACCGTGGAGCTGACCGAGGCGACCGACGGCGGGGAAGCCGGGATCAGCTCCGCAACGTTCCTGATCAAGGGGCGGCACGCGTTCGGGTTCCTTGCGGCGGAACGGGGCGTGCACCGGTTAGTACGCATCTCGCCATTCGACTCGCAGTCGCGCCGGCACACAGCGTTCGCGTCGCTGTCGGTGGTGCCGTTCTTCGACGAGGTGTCAGACGAGGTGCCCATCGACGAGAGCGATCTGCGCATCGACACCTACCGCTCGTCGGGCGCGGGCGGCCAGCATGTGAACGTCACCGACTCCGCCGTGCGCATCACGCACCTGCCCACCGGGATCGTCGTTGCCTGCCAGAACGAGCGGAGCCAGCACCAGAACAAGGACCGGGCCATGCAGATGCTGGCGGCCAAGCTGGCCGACCTGCAACGGCAGGAGCGGGAGGCCGAAGTAGCGGCCCTCGCCGGCGAGCAGCGCGACGTCGCGTGGGGCAGCCAGATCCGCTCGTACGTGCTGCACCCGTACCAGCAGGTCAAGGACTTGCGGACTGGCTTGGAGATCGGCAACGTCGACGCCGTGCTCGACGGCGACCTCAGCGGCCTGATGGAGGCCTACCTGCGCTGGCAGCGCTCGCAGCAACCCGCGGCCGCCGAGACCTAGGCAACTGAGCCGATTGGTGACCGGGTTGCGGCGGGTCGCTGGCGTACCTTGGGAAGCGATTTGGTGATGTCGGCGCGGGCGAACCGGCCGCACAACTGATGACCGTTCGGCTCTGCCTCTGGGGCGCGCATGATCCGCTTCGACAACGTCACGAAGATCTACAAGGGCGAGACGCGGGCGGTCAATGGCGTGACGCTCAACATCGAGAAGGGTGAGTTCGTCTTCCTGGTGGGACCCTCGGGCTCGGGCAAGTCCACGATGCTGCGCCTCATGACCTGCGAGGAGAAGGTCACCGCCGGCGAGATCCACGTGGCCGGCAAGGATTTGTCCAAGCTGAACAGCTGGCGCGTGCCCTACCTGCGGCGGAACATCGGCTCGGTCTTCCAAGACTTCAAGCTGCTGCCGAACAAGACCGTCTACCAGAACGTGGCCTTCGCGCTCGAGGTCATCGGCCGCCCCGAGAACGTCATCCGCACGCAGGTGCCGGCCATCTTGGAGCTGGTGGGCCTGGAGGACAAGCACCGGCGGTTTCCCGACGAGCTGTCGGGCGGCGAGCAGCAGCGTGTGAGCATCGCCCGGGCATTCGTGAACCGGCCCCTGATCCTGCTCGCCGACGAGCCCACCGGCAACCTCGACCCCGACACCTCAGAAGAGCTCACCTCGCTGCTCGACCGGATCAACCGCACGGGCACCACCGTGGTCATGGCCACGCATGACCGCACGATCGTGGACCGCATGCGGCGCCGGGTGATCGCGCTGCGTCACGGTGAGCTCGTGCGTGACGAGCAGCGCGGCGCGTACGGCAGCGAGACCGATTCGCCAGAGGCGCTCGGGGTCCATCCTGTGGATGGGGCGAGTCCGTGAGCCGGATCCGCTACTTCGCGCGGGAGACCTGGACCAACATCCGGCGCAATCTCACGCTCACGTTTGCTGCGATCCTCACCGTGGCTGTCGGCGTGATGCTGGTGGGCATGGGACTGATGGCGGGCTACGCCAGCGGGAACGCTCTCGATCGCTGGGAGGGCGGCGTCCAGTTCGAGGTGTTTCTGAACCCCCAGATCGATCCCAGCCAACTCGATGCGCTCGGCATCGAGCTGCAGACCCACCCCGAGATCGACCGCATCGAGTTCTTCAGCGCCGAGGAGGCCTACGCGCTGGTTTCTCAGCAGATGGCCGATCAGCCCGAGCTGCTCGCCCAGGTGTCGCCCGAGGCGCTGCCGGCGTCGTACCGCGTGGTGCCCCGGTCGGTCGAGGCAGAGCTGATCGAGTCGCTGGCCGCCCAATTCCGACAACGGCCAGGCGTGATGTCAGTCCAGACAGGCCGAGAAGAGGTCGACGCCATTCGTACCTGGTTCACGTCGTTCCAGGGCATCGTGCTGCTGCTGTCGATCGTGCTGTCGGGCGCCAGCGTGATGCTCATCTTCAACTCGATCCGCGTGGCGATGTTCGCCCGCCGGCGCGAGATCGAGGTCATGAAGCTGGTCGGCGCCACGAACAGCTTCATCCGGTTCCCGTTCATGCTCGAAGGC
Organism: Candidatus Poriferisodalis sp.; assembly: GCF_965219595.1. Taxonomy (NCBI): domain Bacteria; kingdom Bacillati; phylum Actinomycetota; class Acidimicrobiia; order Acidimicrobiales; family Candidatus Poriferisodalaceae; genus Candidatus Poriferisodalis; species Candidatus Poriferisodalis sp. The sequence continues at coordinate 71,880 of NZ_OZ244781.1, read as the reverse complement.
ATGTTGCACGGCCTCATCGGCGGCGTCATCGGGGCGATTGCCGCAGGAGCGCTGCGAGGTCACGTGGAGGGCCTGTTCTCGCGCTCCGACATCCTGGCGTTCTTCCGGTCGTTCGTGGTCACGTCCGATCAGTTCACGACCGTGGTGATCGTCACGGTGATCGCCGGTGTGCTGGTGGGAATGATCGGCTCGGCGTTCGCAGCCAGCCGGTTCCTCGACGTGTAGCTGGGCCCGATCTCCACTGGCCGCTCGACGTAGGCAGCGGCCGGGCGTGTAGAAAAGCCGCCGACACCGCCGTCCGCCACCCGGACGGCCATTGCTTGAGGGGGCGCTGTGCCGGAGTTCGAGACGATCCTGTACGAGGTTGACGACCGCGTCGCCACCATCACGCTGAATCGCCCCGAGCGCCTGAACGCGTTCAACAGCCAGATGCTGCGTGATGTGATGGACGCCATCGACCTGGTCGATGCCGACGACGACGTCAGGGCGGTGATCTTCACCGGCGCCGGCCGTGGCTACTGCGCCGGGGCCGATCTGAGCGGAGGCGCCGACACCTTCGACTTCGACAGCCAATCCGATGAGCGCAAGGCCGAGCGAGCCTCTGAGCGGGGCGAGGGCGGCGACCTGGCATGGATGCGCGACGGCGGCGGGCTGCTCACGCTGCGCTTGTACGAGTGCAACAAGCCGCTGATCGCCGCGATCAACGGCCCCGCAGTCGGCGTGGGCGTCACGATGACGCTTCCGATGGACATCCGGCTGGCGTCCACCAAGGCCCGTATCGGGTTCGTGTTCGCCCGCCGGGGAGTGGTGCCCGAGGCCTGCTCGTCGTACTTCCTGCCGCGCGTAGTGGGGCTGTCGCGGGCGCTCGAATGGTGCTTCAGCGGCCGTGTCTTTGACGCCGACGAGGCCCTCGAAGGCGGGCTGGTGCGCAGCCTGCACGAGCCCGACGACCTGCTGCCGGCGGCCCGGGCCATCGCAGCCGAGATCGCCCAGAACACGTCGGCCATCTCGGTGACGGTGATCCGCCACATGCTGTGGCGCATGCTCGCTGCCGATCACCCGATGGAGGCCCACAAGATCGATTCCCGGGGGATCTTCCACCTGGGCCGTGGTGCAGATGCCCACGAGGGCGTTGCGTCGTTCCTCGAGAAGCGGCCGCCGGAATTCTCGCTGCGGCCGACGCAGGACCTGCCCGAGTACTTCCCCTGGTGGGACGAACCCGAATTCAGCTAACCCCAGATCGGCTGGCTCGGGTCAGCCGGTTCAGTCCTAGGAACCCTCCGCGGGCACTGGGTCGTCGCCCCAGCCGGTGAGCAGGATGCCCGCCACGCACGCAGCGACGGCGAGCCCGAAGGCGGGACCGAAGCTGTCGAACCAGTCGGCCGTCACGCCGCCGAGCCACGGCCCTGCTGCCAAGCCGAGGCCGAACAAGATCGTGGCAACCCCGTAGGCCGCGCCGAACTCGTCGCCGGAGAGGTTGTCGCTGACCCTGGCCGCTATCGAGGCGATGATGCCGGTGAACGCTGTGCCGAAGACGAACGCCGCAGTCCACGCCAGTGCCTGCCCGCCCACTTCGAGCAGGGGGTACGCGGTCATGAAGACCATGGAGATCATCGACACGCAGAACCCGATGGTGACGGTGCGCCGCCGGCCAAGACGGTCGGCTGAGCGTCCGAAGATCGGCCCGCCGGCGATGCTGCCGACGCCGATCAACGAAAAGGCGATCGTGGCGTCCCGAGCGTTGAAGAGGTCGGCGTAGCCCTCGAGGTGGTCCACGATGAACGTGATCACTGTCGTGACGACGAAGGCGTGCAGCGTGTAGGCGGTGATGAGCTGGCCCGCCCGGGGAATCTTGGCGAGTGCGGCGCGGGCACCTCCGAAGCCCGTGCGACCAGGCGTGCGCACCCATCTGCGCACGGCGACGGCGAGAGTGATCAGTATCACCGCGCCGATGACGAGCTCGACCCGGTACACGTTGCGCGGATGGCTGAGGTCGGCCGCGACCAGCACCGCCTCATCAGGCTCGGTGCCGTCGGTACGGCTCAGCAGCGCGTCGATGGCCGCCGCCGCGACCATGCCGCTGCCGACACCGCCGGTCATCCAGCCGGCAGCGGCGCCTCGCCGCTCGGGCCCCAGCAGCTCCGCGGCGAGCCCGGGAGTGCCCACCCACACGCCGGCCGCACAGAAGCCCGTCAACGCGAGCGCGAAGGCCGCAACGCCCACGTTCGGGCTCCACGACAGCAGCGCCAGGCCTGCCACGTTGCCCGCGAGGCCGATCCGCACGGCACCGCTCAGGCCGGTGCGTCCCACAGTCAGCGCCACCACCAGCGAGCCAACCACGTACAGCAGCAGGTTCAGCGAGCCGAGAGCACCGGCCACGGTGTTGGACAGGCCGAACCCATCTCGCATGTCGGCATAGAGCAGCGAATAGGTGAAGCGGCCGAACGATTGCGACACCGCCGCTGCCCCGGCCAGCGTCAGCAGCGTGCCGATCCGGCGCGCAGGGCTGAACGCCTCGGCGTGGTGCGCGGCAGTCACGATGAACTCGCTGGCTGGCTCATGGCGCGCGGCGGACTGAGGCTCGCTTGGGGGCGCGCAAGCTAGTCGTGCGGCCAGGTCACTGCCGGAAGCGGGGGACGCTGGCGGTAGATGGTCTCCGTAGCGATCACGCGCCGGGGCGAGCGCTCGGTGTCGGCGAATTTCGCCACGTCGGCACGGATGACGTCGCGGTCGTGGTCATCGCCGAAGAAGCGCTCACGCATGTCGTCGAGCGAGGCGAACGCGACCATGGCAAAACCGTCATAGGACGGTCCGTTGAGTGTGGCCACCACGCTGAGCTGGGTGTAGTCCCACATGCCGGGGTGATGCTGCAGCGCTAGCGGCACGTGGGTGTCACGCCAGTGGCTGTCTCCCTGCGCGTGCGTCAGCCGTGGGTGGTGGACCATCGGGAAGATGGCAGTCAGGCCCGGCGAGGCAGTGCCCGGGTCGGACCCCAGCGGGCGCTCGCGGATGACGCGTGAGAACGCCAGGTAGGTGCCGACCGTTGCGGCGGGCGTCAGCAGGTCCGGGGAATCGGTCATGGCGCGCACGAGCGTGCGGAAGGGGAACTCGCGGCGATCGTCGGGGTCAGCCGCGTAACACACGCCCCCGACGCTGGCCGCTACGTCCGCAGCAGCATCCGGATCATTTCCCGTGACGACGAGCTCGTACATGCCTGCAACTTACTGCTGGCCCCAGCACAGCGCCCGACCCCCCGACAGTGCCTTGCCGCTGACGCGGGCCGGCTGGCCCGGCAGGATGGGGGCGTGCTCGAGATGGACGAGGCCCGCTTTGCCAACCTGGTGGAACAGGCGCTCGAAGACATTCCCGACGCGCTGCGCTCGCTGATGGACAACGTGGCCATCTTCGTGGAGGACCGAGGGGAGGATCCGGACCTGCTCGGTGTCTATGAGGGCATCCCGCTGACCGAGCGCCATGACTACGGCGGCCTGGCGATGCCCGACAGCATTGTCATCTACCGGCTGCCGATCCTGGAGATGTGCGAGACGGCCGACGATGTCGTCGAAGAAGTGCTGGTGACAGTGGTGCATGAGATCGCGCACCACTTCGGCATCGACGACGACCGGCTGCACGAGCTCGGCTGGGACTGACCCGGCCGAGCAGTTGGGTGCACATGCGCGCCCGCTGCGGCGGCGACAGAATCCTCAGCGACCAGCGATCCAGCAGGTCGCAACGTCGCAGAGTCTCCTGCCACCGCCGCAGCTATGGCATCGGTGCCTGCAGCTTCGAGTCCTCGGTAGTCAGACGCGGCCGAGGCCGAGGTCGAGTCGACCGCGGGCCACATTCGCGGCCAGCACCTCTGTCGGCCCCTCTGCGAGCCGCAGGGCGCGCACGCGTCGCAAGATGTCGGCTAGGGGATGGCCGTCTACGAGTGCGGTTCCTCCGACGAGTTGCACGGCGTCGTCGCAGATCCGGCTCAAAGTCTCGGTGGCCAGCGACTTTGCGGCCATTACCTCGTTGACGGCGTTCTCGCCGGCATCGAGCAGGCGTGCCGTCCGGTAGAGCGCGCTGCGAGCCGCATAGGCGGCGATCCGCATGTCTCCCAGTGCCACCCGCTCCAGGTCGGTGCCAACCTGTGCCGGCCCTTCGGTCGAACTGTGCCGCCCCGCTCGCTCCACCAGCGTCTGCTCCACGAGGTCGATCGCAAATCGGCACTGGCCGACGCAATCGGCTGCAATGGCCATGCGCGTGGCGTTGATCTGGCCCAGCGCTCGTCGCAGGCCGCGCCCGGCCTCGCCGATGACGTGGGTGGCCGGCACGCGCACATCGGTGAACGTGAACGCGGCATGGTGGCTGCCGTCGAGAGTGCCGAATCGCTGCTTGAGCGTCACGCCGGCGCGGTCGGTCTCGATGAGCACCATCGCCGACCCGGTCCCGTCCACCTCGACCAGAGCGTTGATGAAGTCGGCGTCTGCGCCGCCGGTCACGTATGACTTCGCTCCGTTCACCACCAAGTCGTCGCCGTCACGCCGTGCCCAGGTGTGGCGCGGGGCATCCGCAGGTTCGGTGAACCCGAAACCGCTGCGCATGTCCCCAGCGAGATACGGCAGCAGGAACTGGCTGCGCAGCGGCTCGCCGACGTCGGCGAGCACTCCCGGCGACGGTCCGAAGACGCCCGGCAGGTGACCCACGTTGCGGCTGCCGAGCGTGTCACGCACGACGGCCAGCGCCAGCGCGCCGGCCTCGGTGCCGCCAACCGACATCGGCTGAGTCATGCCGAAGACTCCGGCTGACTTGGACGCCTGCCGGACCGCAGCCCCGATATCGCTCTCGGCGACCCGGCCCGGCAGCGCCGCGAGCTCGTCAGCCAGACGCTCGGCAGCGCTCCGCACCTCGGCGTGCTCGGTGTCCAAGAAGTCGGGCATCGATCGCGTTCTCTAGCCGGTGTGGGTGCGGACCCAGTCGGCGATGAGGTCGGCGGCTTCGGCTCGTGCACCGGCGGGCTCCGTCAGGTAGTGGTCGCCAGAGATGGAGTGCGCTGGGACGTCCGGCGCACCAGGCCGGCCGCGCAGCGCGTTGACGATCTTGGCGGTGTCGGAGGAGAAGATGCCGGTATCGGCATCGGCGTCGATGACGATCGCCGGCAGATCGATGTGCTGCGCCTGATCGGTGCTGCACTGCGAGTCGGCGAGGCTCCACATCGACAGCCAAGTCCGCAGCGAACTCACCGTCCCGACGCCGAAAATTCCGTAGTTGGCCCGGCGCGGATCGCCGAGGTAGCAGCCGGGCACGGTGCGTTGGCTGGGGTCGATCGAACCGTCGAGCATGCGCAGGTCCGCCCAGAGTCGCGGCACCACGAACAGACGCTCGCGGTGCCCTGCTGCTGCGAGCCGGTCCAGCTCGTTCTTGCACCAAGCGGTGATGCGCTCGTTGCGCGCCCGCTGTGCGCTGCGGTATGTGGCGATGAACTCATCGTCGAACGGTGGCTGCCGGTCGGCGCCGAACGGGTCGAGGGCCGGGTCAACGCTGAGCGGATCATTCTCATCGGTCACCGACGGATCCATCCAGTTGGTCAGCACCTCGGCGCGCCCGGTGTGCGCCACGATCGAGACGTACAGGTCGCCTCCCGCCAAGTCCTCGATCGCCGGGTGCAGGCCTCGCCGGCTGTACTCCGGAACCAGGTTGGGCGCCGTGGCCTGTGCCTGGTAGGTGGCCATGAGCGAGCCGCCGCCGCTGTTGCCCAGCAGCACCACGCAGTCGACGCCTTGGTCGCGCAGCCAACGGACGCCGACGTCGATGTCGGCGAGCGCCAGATCGGCCAGGAAGTAGGGCTCCGCACCCCGGAAGCGGGTGTTCCAGCCGAGAAAGCCCATGCCCCGCTCGGCGATGTAGCTGGCCAGGTAGTGCTCGCTGAAATCGATGTTGTAATGGGTCGCGATCAGCGCCGTGCGCGGCTCGCGTCCTTCGGGACGGTGGTAGACGCCTTGGCAAGGATGCCCGCCCACGCCGGACCGGGGGGCGCTGGCACTCGGCAGCGCGACGAACTCGCGGGTGATGCCCATCTGTCGGCCAGCCCGGAGCTCAGGCCGTTGCGTCGGTGGGGATGGGGGAGCGCATCACTTCCAGCGCCTCGGCCGGATCGGGCTCGATGCCGGTGGTGTCCCGGCAGAGCTCCACCATGATCCCGTTGGGGTCCACGAAATAGAGCGAGTGGCACCAGCCGTGATCGACCTCCATGAGCGGTTCGATGTCGGCGGCAGCCATGCGCTCGCGGGCAGCCTCTTGCTGCTCTGGCGTGGCCCGGACGGCGACGTGATTGACCCACACCGGCAGCCCCACCGTCGCGCTGAGGTCGGTGCTGTAGTCGGCCTGCTCGCCCATGTTCTGGATGTAGAAGAAGGCAATGCACTCGCCGTCGCCGATGTCGTAGAAGACGTGCTTGATATGGCCTGTCGGCCCGCCGTCGGGGTGCGGCCGCTCGGCTTGCTCGGCGTGCACCAGCGGGAACCCCATCAGGTCCTCGTAGAAGCGGTGTGTCGCCTCGAGGTCCCGTGTTGCGTAGGCGACGTGGTGAAGTCCCATGGCTCCCCCTGCTGCGGAATTCACAGCAAGGCTCTCACATTCCGGCAGGCCGATTCGCCCGGGCGGCTAGGCGAGCAGCGCTAGTTGAGCCGGAAGCTCGCCACGTTCAGGTATTCGCCCCACGGAGCAGACTCGACCAGGCTGATCTCGGTGACCTCGAACGTCTCGCTGAGGCGCGGCCAGTCGACCGACGGCCGTCGTTTGCGGAAGCGGGCGATGGTCAGGTGCCCTACGAAGGGGTGATCCGGCGGCGGGTCGCCGATGTAGCGGGTGCAGTCGATGACCGACGCGGCGAGTTCGTCGACGCCGGTGGCCGGGAGCATGAGCACGCCTCGACCGAGGCGCTCCGGCGCTGGGCCGAGCGTTACCGATGTCTCGCCGAGTGACTGCGCACCGAGGGTGCTGAGCGCTTCACCGGTGTCGCATTCGCCGAGAAACCGGAGCGTGATGTGCAAGCGGTGTGGCTTGGTCCAGCTGACACCCGACGCCGACGGTCTTGGCAGCCCAGCCAGTTCGTCGACGACGGAGGGGGGCGGCCACACGGCGACGAACAGGCGCGGCACGGCGCGAACCTAGCGGTGTGTTCCTGCCATGCAGGAGACACTCAGCCCCCGGCTCGATGCCGCCTCTGAGCCTGCGTGCCGGAGACACTCGGCCCAGGGATTGGTGCTGCTTCTGAGCCGGTGTAGGGGAGGGTTACGCTCGCCAGCGTGATGCTGGTACTGCGCCGAACGGCCTTGGTGGCTGTCGCGTGCGTCGTGGGTGCTGGCCTGCTGGCCGGCTGCAGCAGCGACAGCGACGAGACACCCCAGACGGTGGCCGCCAGCACGGCCGCACCAGCGGTCGCGACGACCGAGCCGCCAGCGAGCCCGACCACGGAGCCCGTGTCTGCTGAGTCAGCAGATTCCGAAGGCGCTGCAGAGGACGCCGGAACCGCCGACGAGGCTGTCGGCGACGGCACGGATCAGGCCGCTGCCTCGCAGCCCGACGACGCAAGCGACGACCAGGCCCAGACTGACAGCGACGAAAGCGACGCCGCGGACCAGGCGGAACCGGCCGACAGCGAATCCAGCGAGACCGCAGGACAGCCGGCCGACGACGAGGGTGAGGACGAGACCGACGAGAGCGCCGATGTCGACGAGAGGCCGCTTGAGGACGTCACTGATGATCCAGCCGACGACGAGGGTGAGGACGAGTCCGACGAGGGTGAGGACGAGGCCGACGAGAGCGCCGATGTCGACGATGGAGCGACTGAGGACGTCACTGATGATCCAGCCGACGACGAGGCTGACGATGAGTCCGACGAGGGTGAGGACGAGACCGACGGCAGTGAGGTATCTGAAGAGGAGGACGACGCCGAGGATGCCGAGGCAGACGATTCTGCGAGCACCGACGACGAGGGCGATGCCGAGGAGGTCGAGCAAGACCCAGAGGGAGAGGACGCCGAAGAGGCTGTCACCGATCCCGAGCCCACCGAGGATCGGCCCAAGGTGCTGGTGCTGGCCGTCGCGCAAGTCGACGGCACGACGCTCGACGTCAGTGCATTCGCTGGCCGCGACGTGCTGGTGTGGTTCTGGGCGCCTTGGTGACCGAACTGCCGGCGAGAGGCGCCTGCGGTCGCAGCGCTGAAGACACAACACGGAAACAACTTGGCCCTCGTCAGCGTCGGGGGCCATGACACTGCGTCGGCCATCTCACGCTTTGTGAACTCCTACGGACTCGGCCACATGCCGAACTTGCCCGATCCGGACAACGAGCTCGCCAGAGCACTTGGCGTCATCTATCACCCGCGATGGCTGCTGATTCGCGCAGATGGCACAGAGCAAGCAGGAGGCGGCACGATCCCCGACGCCGTCGTGACCGACGCCCTCACCCCCGGCTAATCGGGGAGCGGCTATTCGCTGCGGGAATCGGCGAGCAGCTCGCGGAGCAGTTCGGGCGGGTCGTCGGCCACCACGAGTGCTTCGCCGATCAAAGCGGCGTCGTAGCCGGCTTCGGCAATTGCTCGCATGGACGTGCCGCCGGGCACGCCGATGCCTGAGGCCGCAATCAGCAGGATGCTGTCGTCGATCGCTGCGAAACTGCGGCTGACACGGACTGCCTTGTCGTAGTCGACGGTGAACTTGGTCGACTCGGGGTTGTCGCGCTGGTTGATGGCAATCATGTAGGCACCGAGACCGACAGCCGTCTCCAGTTCGGCTTCGTCGCGTACCTCCGTGAGCACGTCGACACCCAGCGACAGCGCCAGTTCTTGCATGGACGGCAGGTGTGCCGGGTCTATGTCGGCAAGGATGACGAGCATTGCGTCGGCGCCCATGGCGTGGCTGTCGCGCACATCATCGAGCGTGCGCAGGAAGTCTTTGCGCAGCACCGGCAAGCCGGTCACTGCCTTGGCAGCTTGCAAGTCCTCGGGGGAGCCGCTGAATCGCTCGCTCTCGGTCAGCACCGACAGGCAGGCCGCCCCGCCCGCCTTGTATTCCGATGCCAGATCGGCAGCGTCGGCATCGGCGTTCAGTGCCCCGCGAGACGGCGAGCGCCGTTTGATCTCAGCGATGACCGACAGTCCAGCTTCCCGCAGCGCGGCCGCAAACCGGTGCCCAACCGCGACCGAGCCCGGTTCGGTGTCGTCAGCGGGATTGTCTGCAGCCATACGACGATTTCATTCCGCGAGTTGGCTTGATCGACCAGCGACTCTACGCCGCCGCCCGTCACGTCGGCCCTCAGATTGGGCCGCTGCTATTGCCCGTTGCGCCCGCACAAAAATTACTTGGATAATTGGAAAATAATGAAATAGCTTGAAATAGATGGAAGATGAGCTCATGAACGATGATGGCGGTGAGCTGCAGCGCCGTCAACTCCGTGCGGCTGGGGTGTTGGTTGCCGCCGATGCACGCCTCCGGCCGACGACCACGATGGTCGCCGATGACGAGTCGGGCGCCACGGTCGCCGTCGCCACGCTGCTGCTCGATGTCACCCGCCCGGATTGCATCGACCGGGTCGTGAGCTGGATGCGCGACACCGCCACCCTCCTCGAAACCCTCCGAGAACTCGAACGCTGACTAGATCGAGCGTGATCAGGAGCTGCTTGAGCGCTTGGCCCGATGACGCTGTGTTTCGATGCCGCTGATCAGACGTCCGTACCTCAGTCGAGGGTTCGGAGCTGGTGGTGTTCGGTGAGGCTTCTGTGCTGGGTTGTTGGCCCTGGAGTTGCGAACAGGAGGCGTCCGGGTTCGTTCACGACGAGGCGGTGCCATGTGCCGCGGGGCACGACACACATGCGGCCGTGCTCGAGGGTCGCGGACTCGGTCTCGTTGCCGTGATCAAGGATGATCTCGATCGAGCCGGACAGCCCCACCAGAATCTCATCGCCTCCCGGGTGCATCTCCCAGTGGCTGTCCTGTCCTAGGTGAACTACTCCGGTCAGGCGTCCGACGAGGTTGCGCTCGGCGAGCGACTGCCAGAAGTCGGGCGCGCTGGCATCGAGCCGGACGGCGTCGCCGTCGGGCGCGAGGTGCAGGAAGGTTTGCTGGGGATCCAGTGACGCGTGCTCAGTCACGACGGCGATCCTTGCACTTCTCGGCGGCCTGTTGCGATCGCCAGGTGGGGCGCGGATGGGCGGGACTGGGGGCGAGGTAGCGTCGCCTCGGTGCTGAGCGAACTGCGGGAGCTGCCGAGGGCGGTGTGGCCGAGGACGGTGGTGTACGGCGTAGTGGCCGCCGTGCTCATAGGGATTCCGTCGGATCTGATCGACACACCGATCTTCGGCCGACCGATCGACGCTCGGTGGCTCGACTGGGTGATCTTGGCGACGACCTCGGCGTTGATCGGGCTGATCCTGGCAATCCGTCCGCCGCCGAGCGCTGAGACAGGCACCGAAGAGGCCGTTGAACGGCAGGGCACCACCACCTTGTGGGGCGGGCTGGTCTCGTTCCTTGCGGTCGGCTGTCCGGTGTGCAACCAGGCGGTCGTTGCGCTCGTGGGCATATCGGGGGCGCTGTCGTGGTGGGCGCCGGTGCAACCCTTCGTCGGGCTGGCTGCCGTCGCACTCCTGGTGTGGACGCTGCGCAAGCGGCTACGTACCTACGGAGCCGTCGCCTGCCCGATCCCTGCGTCGTAGTCGGGCATCGAGAGCGGGGCAGGCGAATGCCTGCCCGTCAGTCGGGCGAGGTGAGTTCCGCCTGGATCCGGTGGCGGGTGATCCACAGCCGCAGCAGTATGAGCGCTGCAAGCAGGAACGCCGTGCTTCCGTACACCATGATCGGTAGCGCTTCCACGAGCACCCCGTAGTAGCCCCACAAGATGCCTTCGCCGGCGGTGAGCACCCAGGTGAGCGGGGCCACGCCGACCGGCGCGTACGAACGCCATGCGGCCCACACAGACGGTCCGAGGTAGAGGCCGTTCGACAAACCCAGCACCGTGCCCAGGACGGTCCAGCCCGCGACCAGCTGCAAGCCCACTGATGCCACCCCCACGGCGATGCCGGCAATGACGGCGACACGCACGTCGGCGCCGTTGCGCCAGAGCAGGTACAGCACGAGGCCGAAGCTGATGACGGCGGCGAGTACCGCCGGAATGGTGACCCAGAATTCCTCGGCGATCACGTACGCGGTCCAGCCGATGTTGATCACCATGCCGATGGCTGCCCAGGCGGGCGAGGCGCCTTCGGTCCGCTTCAGGCGCACCAGCCGCACGATCTGGGGAACGACTTGCATGAACGTCACCGCCGTGGCAACGACGGCCACCAGGTTGGCGAATTGTTCCTGGCTCACGGCACGCGCCGCCGATCTCGCACGACGACCAACCGTGATGGCCCTGTCCGCCGGGCGGGGCGCATCGCGTCCATCCCGAGAGTGTCGCACCCGAGTACTTCGAAGACCGCCGCCTGGCTGAATCCCCGCAGTTGGCTGCGTGCGCCTTCGCCATCTTGCGACTCCCGCATCCGGCGCGGGCTCCCGGACTACGGGCGACATGTGCAGAAGAGAGCGATTGCCTGTTGCATGGACACTCGTGACCGCCCTCGGCAGCGACGCGACATCCCATCGGCGCCGGCTGATGGGAGCGGCCGCCGTGATCCTCATGGCGCTGCTCGCTGCCATCGCTCAGTCGTTCGGGCGATTCACCTACGGAGTGCTGCTTCCCGCAGTGCGTGACGATCTCGGCCTGTCGAACACCGTCGCCGGGTCGCTCGCAACCGTCAACATGGCGGCATACCTGCTGGGCACCCTGGTCGTCGCCGCGGCCTCCAGCCGTTATCGACTGTTGTCCGTGATGCGGGTCGGCCTGGTGCTGGCCATCATCGGTCAGGCGCTCGCGACCATCGCCCCAGGGGCGGCGGTTCTGGGCATCGGATTGTTCACGCAGGGTCTGGGCGGTGCCTTGACCTGGATCCGCGCGCCGGTGGTCACCGCCGATGCGATAGCTCCTGAGCGGCGCGGCCTAGCCGTGGGATTCCTCGGCGCAGGGATGGGTTTCGGTGTTGTCTTCGCCGGTCAGCTCGCAAGCTTCGTTCGCTCCACTATGGGCGATGCGTCCTGGCGCAACGTGTACTTCGTGCAGCTCATCATCGGCGCCATCGTGGCGGCCGGCGTGCTGTTGTTCATCGGCCATCGCCAAGAGCGGCTTGCGTCACGGACAGGCCTCGGCGGATTCAGCGCACTGCGGCGGATGCCCGGCTGGGTTCCGCTCGTAGGGGCATTCGTCACCTTCGGATTGCTGTACCTGATGGTCATCGCGTTCTTGACCACGCGGCTTGAGGACGACAGCGGTTGGACCAGCTCGCAGGCAGCACTGGCGTTCACGCTCGTCGGCTTGGCGATGATCTTCGGCGGACCGCTGTTCATCGCGATCTCTGAACGCATCGGACCCAGGCCGACACTGGCGATGTCGTTCGCGGGGTGGGCCGTCGTCACCACGCTGATCCTGCCGGGCTGGTTCGTGCCGACGATCGTCCTGTCGGTGGCTATCGGCGTCTTGTTCGCTGCCATGCCCACGGTGCTGACCGTCTATGTCGTCAACAACACCACCACCGACGACTACGGACCCGCGTTCTCCGCCACCACCTTCTGCTTCGGCGTCGCCCAGATGATCTCGCCGCAGCTCGGCGGGTTCATTGCCGACGCGGCCGGGTCATTCACGCCCGTCTTCCTGCTGTCGGCGGCGCTTGGCGTGGTCGGCATGTTTGCGTCGCTTGGACTGCCACGCCGTGCGCGGCCAAGCTTTGCGGCCGTGCCGGCTCCCGTGTCGGCTGCTGCGCCGGCGCTCGACTGGCGCTTTGTCAACATGACCTTCGATGTCATCGCCGCCGACGCAGCGGCCGAAGCGATGGTCCAGGGATCGCAGTGAGGCACTGTCAGGGCATGACCTAGAGTCGGGTGTGGCGCCGCGGTGGCGTATACGCGAGTCGAGGCGTCGCAACCTCACCTTCGAGGAGGCGCTTCGCTGTGACGAACTTGCGGATCTTCAGGGTTGCGGTGCTCATCGCAGCCGCAGCACTTTTCGTTGCGTCGTGCGGAGATTCCAGCGACGGCCAACCGCCAGCGGCTCCCGCGGAACCTGCGCCGACAGAGGCCGCCATGCCCGATGAGGTCACGCTGACGCCGGGCGAGGGCGTGTCGGTCACCCTGGGCCGGGCCAACTGGAACAGCGGTTACTTCCAGGCCGAGATATTCCGCCAGTTGCTCGGAGAACTCGGCTACCACGTGTCCGATCCCGCCGAGCTGGAGCTCGGTCCCAACCTCGCCTATGTCGCAATGGCAGAAGGCCAGATGGATTTCTGGACGAACAGCTGGTACCCGCTGCACCTGTCGTGGCTCGCGGGCGAGCTGCCCGACAGTTCGCTTGTCGGCGATTATCTGACTGTTGTCGGCGAGCAGATGATCGCCGGCGGCATCCAAGGCTTCCTGATCACCAAGTCCTTCGCGGATGAGTTCGGCGTGTACACGATGGACGAGCTCAACCGCAACGCCGACGCGCTCGCGGCGTTCGACGCGACTGATCCGGTGCCCGGCAACGGCATTGCCGATATTTTCGGGTGTACCGAGTCGTGGACCTGCGACAACATCATCGAGTCGCAGATCGCGTTCTCGGGCTGGGACAACATTTCGCAGACGATCGCCGGCTACGACGCGATGTTCGCCCAGGCGGTGGATGCCGCGGATGAGGGTGTTCCGATGGTGATCTACATGTGGACCCCGTCGGCGTACATCACCCTGCTTCGGCCCGGCGACAACGTGTACTGGCTGGGCGTGGAGCAGATTCTCGACGACTCGAATCCGACCGGCTTCGAGGGCGGCGAGGCACACGATCAGCGGGGTGCCGACGGAACCGGTGGCTATGCCGTCATCGGGTCAGACCTGTGCCCCGCCGCCGCAGACCACGCTGAGGGTTTGTGCCCGATCGGATGGGTCGCGGCAGACATTCTCGTCACGGCCAACACCGAGTTCCTCGAGGCCAACCCTGCAGCCGAGGCACTCTTCGAGGCTGTGACGCTGTCGGTGATCGAGGTGTCATTGGCCAACGTGGCACAAGACGAGGGCACCGCAGCTGCCGACCTGGCAACAGCGTGGATTGCAGACAACCGCACCACGGTCGACGCCTGGCTCGACGCCGCTCGGGCCGCGTCGTAGGCCAACCCTTCGAGCTGTCGCCACACCGGCGCGTCCTCAACCGGGCCGGGGGCGCCACGAACTAGCGTCCTCATTGATGTCTGGTCCGAGCGGACCTCGTGTGCCGACCGGCAATCCGGTCGTGCCGTTGACGCCGTCAGACATCGCTACGCAGGTGTCGCACCTGGCCATACGCCGCGCAGCGCTGAGCTTCGGATCGATGTCGGTGCTGGCCGCGATGGCGGGCGTGTTTGTTGCGCTCGGCGCCATGCTGACCAACACCATCGCGGCGTCGTCGAACCTCGGCCTCGGCCCCACCCGGCTCCTGATGGGTATCGGGCTGTCGACGGGGCTGTTCCTGGTGGTGATCACCGGCGCAGAGCTGTTCACCGGCAACAACCTCATGGTGATCGGGCTGCTGGATCACCAGATCACCGTCCGCCAGCTCATCCGGAACTGGATCTCGGTGTACCTGGGCAACTTCATCGGCGCCTTGGCCGTGGTGCTGGTGGTGTTCTGGTCGCGCTGGTGGGAGATTGCTGATTATTCGTTCGGTGCCGCGGCGCTCACGAACGCGCATGCCAAGGTCGATCTCGGGCTCGGCACGGTGTTCGCCCGGGGGATTCTCGCGAACGTGTTCGTGTGCCTGGCGCTGTGGCTGGCCACGGCGGGCCGCTCGCTCATCGACAAGCTGGTCGCCGTGGTGCTGCCGATCTCGGCCTTCGTGGCCGGCGGCTTTGAGCACAGCGTGGCCGACATGTACTTCGTGCCGATCGGCATGCTGGTCTCTGGTCAGTCCGAGGTGGCTGCGGCAGCAGGGCTCTCGACCGCTCAGCTCGACGGCCTGAACGGGGCGTGGTTCGCCGGCTTCCTGGCGATCGTGACACTGGGCAATGTGGTCGGCGGCATCGCCGTGTCGCTGGCCAACTGGTTCGTGCACCTGCGGAGAATCCCGACCGTCGGCTGACCCTTCGCCGATCTCGGCTCGGGTGCGCTCAGCTGCCCCCCGCCTCGGCGGGCTCGAGCATGACGATAGGGAACTGCCGGTCTGTCCTCGCCTGGAACCGGAGGTAATGGTCGTCCTTGGCGGTCACTTGCTCCCACAGCTCGGCGCGCTCGTCCCCTTCGGTGAGGCGGGCGGTCATCTGGCGAGTGCCGTTGCGGTTGCGAACCGTGACTGACGGGTTGTCGCGCATGTTCAGGAACCACGCGGGGTGCTTCGAGTCGCCCCCGCGTGAGCCGATGACGACGAATGCGCCGTCCCGCTCGGCGACTGCGGACAGCAGCGTGGTGCGGGGCTCGCCGCTGCGCCGGCCCGTCATGGTCACCTCGATGATTGGTGTGCCCTTGTGGATCCAGCCGATGCGGCCGCCGCTGCAACGAATCGCCGTGCGGTTCGCCCAGTTCGCCAGCTTGAAGGTGAAATCGGACCACACGTTCACTGCCACACACACATTTTCGCCGATCCGCAGCCCTGAGGTAGGGGCGCGCCATACGCTGAGTCCGCGTCCTTCGAGGACATGATGAGGCTCGATCGGCAATGCTCCTGACAGTCATCTTCTACGGGTGCCTCCTCGGAGGCATCTTGGCGATTGCGGCAGCATTCGTCTTTGCGGAACAACGCGTGAGCGCACTGCTGCTGTCGACGTTGTTGTTGCTGGTCGCGAGCGCGCTCGCCATCCTCTCGATCGGTATCTTCCTGCTCGTCGTGCCAATCTTCACCGGACTCGCAGCAGTGACTCAGAGTCGACAGAGAAACCGAACGTCATGACCCGCCCTACATCCCACGGCGGCGGCGAGGCTGGACCTCCGATCGCTGGAGACCCCTCGTCGTTTCCCACTGATGCGGAATTGTCACGCACGCTGGTAGCGGCCACCAAGATCGCCAGCCTCTCGACGCTGACTGCGGACGGATTTCCTTACGGCAGCGTCGTCTCCTACGCCGCTGACGACGCCGGTGCTCCGGTCATCCTCATCTCGGAAATGGCCGAGCACACCGTCAACGCCCGAGGTGACAACCGGGCGAGCATGCTGATCGTTGACGGTGCCGGCGACGGCGACCCTCTGGGCCGAGCTCGCCTGACGCTGGTCGGCCGCTTGGAGGTGCTTGACGACCCCGGCGCCCTGCGCGACCGTTACCTGGGGGCCCACCCCTACGCGGCCTACTACGCGGACTTCACCGACTTCTCGTTCTGGCGCCTCGATGTCACACAGGGCCGCTACGTGGGCGGTTTCGGCCACATGAGCTGGGTGAGTGCTGATGGATACCGCGGCTCGGGCGTGGACCCGTTGTGGGAGGCCGCCGCCGGCATCATCGAGCACATGAACGACGACCACGCTGACGCCAACTTGCTGTATGCGCAGGTGCAGGCCGGCTTGGCTGACGCCACCGAGGCGGCCATGGTGGGGATCGACCGGTACGGGCTCACACTGCGCGCCGCCACCCCAGCCGGACCACGGATGGCTCGCGTCGCGTTTCCTGCTCCGCTTCCGGACGCTGACGCCGCTCAAGCCGCAGTGATCGATCTGCTCAAGGTGGCGCGCGCCCAGCTGCAGCAGTCCTGATCGATCGCACAGCCAGCAGCTTGGGTTGCGGGACAACTATGAACGCCGCGCAATGAACGTAGAAGTGCGCGCAGTACTGTTGGCCGCGTGACGTCACAGCCCGAAACGGCCACTGTGGCCGAACTCAAAGAACTCCTGGCCGATCCGGCGTGCCGCATCGAGCTCCACGACTTCGTCAGCGACGAGACGCTGCGAACCGTCGACGCCCTCCGCAGCGCCGACTGCGAGGGCTATGACGAGTGCCTGCGGGCCTACGAGCAGGCCTCCGCCGACCTGATCGGCATGCTCGTCACCGGCGCGTACTTCTCCAACAGCGCCGATCACGACAAGGCCTGGGCACACGCCGTGCGCCTGCTGGCCAACCGGATCCCGTACACGAGCTCAGATGGCGGGCCCGCCATCAATCTGCAGCACCACGTCACGCTGCTGGCGATCTACGCCGTGGCCTTCGGCGCCGCTGCCGCCGATCGGATCGATCCGCTCGCGAGGATCATCGGGACGGTGCGAGCCGAGGAGGACGGCAGGGTCGGGCGAGTCACCTACCTGGTCAACTGCGACCGGCTGAAGAAGCCAGATGAAGCGCCGATCCAGGCATCGCTCCGGCTGTGGATGACGCTGCGCTCGATGACCGACGAGTTCATTCCCAGGACCACCGAGGACACACTGTTCGATGCGATGCTCGACGAGATCGAGTACTTGCTCGGCGTGACGCACGGCCGGAACACCGCGGAGGGCACCGGGCCTGTCGGCTACGGGGCGATCCAAGTGCTGGCGACCCGAGTGGCGCCCGATCGTCTCGTGCGGCGCAATCTGGACCTGTTGATCGCCCACGAGGCCTTCCAGAGCGCCGACGAGTTCTACATCTGCCGGGAGCGGTACAACAAGGCATACGCCGCAGAAGCCCGCGTCTGAGCCGCTCGACGTCATGCCGATGATTCAGGGAGACGGGGTCGAGCTGTACGCGGAGGAAGCCGGCGATGGGCATCCCATCGTGTGGCTGCACGAGTTCGCCGCCGACTACCGCACGTGGGAAGGACAGATCCGGCGATTCAGCCGGAGCCATCGATGCATCGCCTACAACGCCCGCGGCTATCCGCCCTCGGACGTGCCCGACAGCGATGCCGACTACACGTTCGAGCGGGAGCGGGAGGACTTGCGGACTGTCCTCGACAGTCTCGGCATCGAGCGTGCTCACGTCGTGGGTCTCAGCATGGGTGCCTACACGGGGCTGATGTTCGCCCTTCGATATCCGGAACGGGTCGCGTCGTTGCTGTTTGCCAGCGGCGGGTCCGGTGCGTTCGGTGACACGCGCGAGGCGTTCCTGGCCGAGGTCCGTGCGGCTGCCGAGGCGATGATGCACGAGGGGATGGAGGTCGCCGCCGAGCGGCTGGCGGTCGGCGCAACCCGTGTTCAGCTTCAGAACAAGGACCCCAGGGGCTGGGAGGAGTTCAAGCAGTACCTGTCGGAGCACTCGGCCGTGGGCTCCGGGCTGACCATGCGCAACTTCCAGGCCGGGCGCCCGTCGCTGTACGACTTCGAGGCGGAACTGCGCCAGCTCGACGTTCCCGTGCTGCTGGCCGTCGGCGACGAGGACGACCCCGTCATCGAGACGAACATCTTCCTCAAGCGAGTGCTGCCCCGGGCCGGCCTGTGGATCGCGCCGCGTACCGGCCACGGCATCAACCTGGAGGAGCCCGCTGCCTTCAACCAGATGGCGGCGGACTTCTTCAGCGCAGTCGAAGCCGGTCAGTGGACCCGCCGCGACCCACGCGCCGATCCCGCCCATTCCTCCCTCGGCGGTGCCCGACCCGCGAGCTGAGCCGTCGCTCGTGCCCGAACTGATCGGAACCGAACGCAGCACCATGACCCGCCAAGAAAACGCTCCCTGCCGAGCCGCACGATGAACGGGCAGAGCCGCTGGCAGCAAGCGGCAGAGTGGACGCTGCTGATAGTGACCGTAGCCGTGAGCTGCTGGCTGTTCGTCGGTGACGTAGTCGGGGCGTGGTGATGAGCAGCGCGATGGGCAGGATGCGGCAGAGGCCATCTGCACCAGCGACGGGAGGCGGCATCGGGACGGCTCGGACGCTCGGGGAGCGGGACGGTGACTGCTGAAGAAGAGGGCCGGTCGGGCCGGCCAGCGAGGCCGCAGCGACTGCGGCGGATGGAGCGTCGGACACCGGTCTGGGAGGCCCCGGACGAGATCGTCGAGTTGATGGGCGAGGTGTCGGGCAACGAGCTGAACGGCTGGGGTTCGTCTGAGGCTCGGCAGCCGACACTGGTCATGTGGGCTCATCCCGCCACGATCGCCCACGGCCCGGTCCAGGTGCGCATGACCGAGGAGTTCCTGGCACATCCTCAACTGCGCACAGTGCTGCGCACCGATGACCGCCACGAGCCCGCACCGGTCGATCCGCGCAGGATCGATCGCACGCCGGCGGAATGGCTCGGCGAGATCACCGAGTTTGCGACGAGCGAGCAGGGCCACAGCGTCGAACTGGTGGCGGTCGTGGCCGCCCGGCGCGAATGGTTCTTCGAGGGCCGCGAGTCTGACCTCCCTTGGGCGATCCTGCTGGCCGTCGCGATGGACCACGGCGAGTTGGCCACCGCGCCCGAGTACACGTCGGCCATGGAGGTCCACCGTCAATACAACCGGGGAACCGCTGCGGCGAGGACGCTGGCCGACTGGATCCGCAGCCGAGGATTCGAAGCGGTCGGCCATGGCGGCCCCGGCGCGGGACCCATGCAGATGGTCCCCGCTGCGATCGCCGCCGGGCTCGGAGAGCTCGGCAAACACGGCTCGATCATCAACAGCGAACTCGGGTCCTCGTTCCGGCTAGCGCTGGTGCTGACCGACGCGCCGCTCGTTGCGACCCCTCCGGACACCTTCGGTGTCGACGAATTCTGCAGCGGCTGTCGCGTCTGCACCGATGCCTGCCCTCCCGACGCCATCGCCCCCGACAAGCGCCTGGTACGAGGAACCGAGAAATGGGCGGTCGATTTCGACCGATGCCTGCCGTACTTTGCCGTCAGCTACGGGTGCGGTATCTGCATCGCCGTGTGCCCGTGGTCCACACCCGGCGCCGCCCCGCGGCTCGCCGACTACATGCGCCGCAAGCTCGCACGAGACCAAGCGGACGAGCCCTCAACGCAAACCAACTGATCTCAGGCGCTCATCGCATCACCCCAAGCTGCCTCCCCGCGTCCTTCGACGTTTCGGTGAGTCTTCTCCAAGCGCAGTCGCGCCCTCGGTCCTGGTTCGATTCCCGCTAGAAAACCCGGATGAGAAAGATCGTCATCACCGGGTCTGCCGGCGGGATCGGCCAAGCGACCCGGGAGCGGCTTGCGCGCGACGGCCACGAGGTGATCGGGGTGGATCTCCGGGATGCCGAGATCATCGCCGACCTGTCCACGGCCGAGGGTCGCGCTGCGATGATCGATGCGGTTGCCGCCGCCAGCGGCGGGCGGATCGACGGTCTCGTGGCCGGTGCAGGAATCACCGGACCCGACCCGGCTCAGGTCGTGTCGATCAACTACTTCGGGGCGGTGGCCACGATCGCGGGCCTGAGACCGTTGCTCGCCAACGGCGCTGATCCCTCAGCAGTGGCCGTCAGCTCCAACTCCAGCACCGCCATGCCCGACCTGCCTGAGGATCTGGTGGATGCCTGCTTGGGCGGCGACGAAGCCGAGGCTCGTGCGCTGGCGGGCGGTGACCCCATCGTGGCCTATGCCGCCAGCAAGCTCGCCCTAGCTCGATGGGCTCGGCGCACCGCCGTCGGCCCGGATTGGGCCGGTTCCCGAATCCGCCTGAACGCAGTGGCCCCCGGGCTCATCGACACACCCATGACGGCCGACATGATCGACGTCGTCCTGTCACTCGGCGATTTGTATCCCATCCCGCAGGAACGGGCAGGACGCCCCGAAGAAGTGGCGAACCTGCTCGCATTCCTGCTGTCGCCCGAAGCGGGCTTCTTCTGCGGATCGGTCGTGTACATGGACGGCGGCAGTGACGCCGCCCTCAACCCCGACGCTTGGCCCACCCGCGTCAATTCCACTTCGCGCTGACCCGGCGTGGAGGTGGCGGGAATCGAACCCGCGTCCTTCAACGTTTCGGTGAGTCTTCTCCGAGCGCAGTCGCTGGGGGATTGTCGGGCGATGGCGGGCAGCGACACCCTGCCAGTCGCCGTAGCCGTCTGTGCGTGTCCCCGGCGCCCCGTCGGCACGGGCGGCGGGCGAGCCCTGCAGATGATGGCACCGGCGCCCGCAGGACTGGGGCTACCGGGCCGAACTCACAACCTGAGATCAGGCTGCGAGCACCAGATCGTCTTGATCGACGTTGGCGTTTGTATTTGTTTCCGGCTCTTTTTCGTGGATCCGGAGACCACGGCTCGCTTCTCTCACTTCAACCGTCAAAGTCGAAACCGATCACCCCCAGGTGGTTCGCGGAACCCACGCTGTGCGGGCCCCGCTCGGCGGGCTACCACCCTAGCGATGGGCTGTGACGGGCCGAACGCGGCGTCATGACGGTCTGATGGCGAGAATGCTGGGGTGAGCGATCCGCAGCCGCCGGCTGCGCTGTGGGGTGACGAGCGCCACGGCGGTGCGTGTGTCGTGCTCGCCGACGATGCTCCGCTGGGGATGGGTGGCGGTGAAGCGCCAGATGGCGGGCTGCTCAGACCCCCGCTGCCGGAACGGCTGGATACAGCGGCGCTGACGGTGACGCACGAATGGCTCGGGCGGGGTCGGTGGGTGAGTCGGGTTCGGGTTACCGACGACCGCGCCGCCCGAGAAGTGGTGGCACAGCTGCGCGCCGACGGTCACGCCGCTGTGCTGGGGCCGCCTGACGAGACGCACGCCGTGGGGTGGCGAAACCGCAACCGTGCGGTGCCGGTGGGCGGGAAGCTGGCCGTTTGCTTCCCGTGGGCGGACGCTGACGCTGCGGCGGTGGTCGAGGTCGACCCTGGCGAGGCATTCGGAGCCGGTACTCATCCATCTACCCGGCTCCTCGCTGAGTGGCTCGCGGAGCACATCAGCGGCGGCGAGCGGGTGCTTGACGTGGGGTGCGGCAGCGGGGTGCTGGCGCTGGTAGCGGCCAGGCTGGGTGCTGCCGAAGTGGTGGGTATCGACATCGAACCGGCAGCGATCGCGACGGCCGAGGCCAATGCCCAGCGCAACGGACTCGACGCCGTGGCCAGCTTCGGCGTAGTCCCTGTCGGCGGCGCCGAACTCGGCACATACGACGTGGTCGTTGCCAACATCACTGCTGGTGTGCTGATGCCGCTAGCCGGCGACATCGCCGAGCGAGTCGCACCTGGAGGCTGGCTTGCCATCGGCGGCATCTCCGCAGCCCAGACTTCGTCGGTTGCTGCCGCCTACCGCCGCTACGGCATCGAGCTGGCCGATCCCGTCCGGCTTGATGACTGGGTCTCGTTGTCCGGGCGAAGGTCGTAGGGCTTCTCGAGTGCTTCCCTGAAGCTGCCGCACAGACTCGCAGCAGAGCCTGGTGCTGATTGCTACGAGCTGGGGGCGGGGTAGTTGGCCCAGGCGGTGACGCCTTGGTAGCCGCCGTCGACGGTGATGGTTTGGCCGGTGACGTAACGGGCTTCGTCGCTGGCGAGGAAGGCGACCACGTCGGCGATCTCTTCGGGCACGCCCCAGCGGCCGAGCGCGATATGGCGCTCGAGGCCGTCGGCGAGACCGGGGATCTCGCGGCCTGCCGCCCACATCTCAGTGATGATCAGACCAGGCGCCACGGCGTTCACACGGATGCCGAAGCGGCCATATGTGGCTGCCTGCGAGCGGGTGAGCGAGTCCAAAGCAGCCTTGGTTGCCCCATAGGTGGCCAGCTCGCTGACGCCGACCGAGCCGGCGATCGAGGACATGTGGACCACC
Source organism: Candidatus Poriferisodalis sp. (assembly GCF_965219595.1). Classification (NCBI taxonomy): domain Bacteria; kingdom Bacillati; phylum Actinomycetota; class Acidimicrobiia; order Acidimicrobiales; family Candidatus Poriferisodalaceae; genus Candidatus Poriferisodalis; species Candidatus Poriferisodalis sp. The sequence goes on along the minus strand of NZ_OZ244781.1, from coordinate 49,240 downwards.
GAGCCGTGACCTCGCTCACCCATCTGGCGGGCCAGTGCCCGAGTGGTCTCCAGCGGCGCCAGGTAGTTGAGCTGCAGCACTGCCTGATCGCCTCCGGGTTCTCGCAGCTCGCCTCGGCCGGCGTTGTTCACCAAGATGTCGACCCCGCCGAGAGCATCAATAGCGGCGGCGGCCAGATCGGCCCCGGCGCCCTCCGCGCTCAAGTCACTCTCGATCACCACCGGGTCGTGCGGCAGCTCGGCCGCGATCCGGTCAAGATCGTCGGTGGTTCTCGCCGCCAGCGCCACCCGTGCACCGTCCCGGGCCAAGGCCCGGGCGCAATGCTCGCCGATACCCCGGCTTGCCCCCGTCACCAACGCCGTCCGTCCGCTCAACCTCTCCGTCATTCCCCAGACCTTCCCTTCGTGAATCATCAGTTTGCGTCAAGAAACCTGTTCAGGCAGGCGTCGGGGAGTGCGTAGCGTCTTGCCCATGGCAGACGGGCGAGGCGGCGGGACGCTGCGGATCACGGTTGCTCACGTCCGATTCGACGGCTTCAGGGCGCTCGACGGGGTGGACCTCGCGGTCGGCGACGGCGAGATGGTGGTGCTGCTGGGGCCGTCGGGCTGTGGCAAGACCACGCTGCTGCGAGCCGCCTCGGGGCTGCAGCCACTGGACGCCGGCCAGATCGAGCTCGACGGGCGCGACCTGACCGGCCAGCGCCCCGACCAGCGCGGCATCGGCCTGATGTTCCAAGACGAGGTGCTGTTCCCGCACTTCGACGTCGAGGGCAACGTGGCATTCGGGCTGCGTATGGCCAGGGTGCCCTTTGCGGAACGGCGCCGGCGAGTGGCCGAAGTACTCGCGCTGGTGGGCCTGGCGGGCTTCGAGGGCCGCGATGTGGCCACGCTGTCGGGTGGCGAGGCGCAGCGGGTCTCGCTGGCACGGGCGCTCGCCCCCGAACCCAGAGTGCTGTTGCTCGACGAGCCGTTCGGTTCGCTCGACCGGCTGCTGCGCGAACGGCTCATCAACGAACTGCGGCCCGTACTCGACCAGGTCGGTGTCACCGCCGTGCACGTCACCCACGACCATCACGAGGCATTTGCCCTGGCCGACCGCATTGCGGTGATGGCGTCGGGCCGCATATTGCGGATCGGCACGCCCGAAGAGGTGTGGACCGATCCTAGAACCGCCCAGGTGGCCCGATTCTTGGGTCACACGAACGTGTTCGACTCCGAAGTGCCGCCGGAGCTGGCTCAGGCAGCCGGTCGCTCGGACAGCTTCGTGCTGCGGGCCGACCGCATCGAGGTGGAGGTTGACGACGGCGCCAGCGCGGACGTCGCAGACGCTGTGACGGCGCAGCTGCCGGCCACGGTGGTCCGGCGTCGCTTCCGAGGCGACCGCTACGAGCTGCGACTGGAAGCAGACATCGGCGGGGTCGCCACCACTCTGGACTCCATAACTCCCCACGGCCCCGCAGTGGGCGCCAACGTGAAGCTGCACATCGGCCCAAGCGCCGTGCTCGCCCTCGAGACCTAGATGCCGAGGTCTTTGAGGTTGTAGTCCTTGATGGCCTCGCGAGCGTCGTCGTCCCAGACGAACTCGTGCTCGCGGCCCACGTTGGGCTGGTACACGAACGGCGTCTCGGCACCGAAACGCTTGGCACGGGCGTCGATCGCCCAGCCGATCACCCGGGAGCGCTCGGCGATGTAGGCCTCGTCGTACAGCGAGATCGGGTTGTGGACGCCACCGCTGCGCACGCCCAGCACCGAGCGACGCCGGTGGAAGCCGAAGTTGATGGTGACCCGCGGCCGCTCGGATGTGTTGGCGAACGAGCCATGGATGGCCTGGCGGCTGGTGATCGCGACATCGCCGGGCTCGCAGATGAGCGGCACCGCATCGGGGAGCCGGTCTGAGCCTGCTGCCTGGCACATCGCCTTGATGTCCAGCTTGCCCATGCGGTGCGAGCCGGGCACCACCCACAGGCCGTTGGTGGCATCGCAGCCGTAGAGCTGGGCCATGAAGTTGAAGCCGTGCGTGCCCTCGTCGAGCTCGGGATGGTCCCAGTGCGTCCAGCCGTCCTGGTGCCACGCCACCGAGCCGCCGAGGCCCGGGTGCTTGATCCACACCACCTCGTTGAACGGCGTGAAGTCAGAGCCGTTGAGCGCTTGCGCGACGCCCAGCAGGCCGGGGTGCGCGTACACCCGCAGGCAGGCCTCGGAGTACTGCAGTGAACCGCTGATGACCTGCGCCACCCATTCCGGCGAGCCGTCGGGGGCTGCGGGCTCGAACATCTTGAACGGATGGCGCCCGTGGGCGACATCGGTGCCGCCGTAGGGATCCGACAGCGGGCGGACGAACGAGATGGCCTTGCCCGTGCGGCCGGCGTCGAGCGCCGGGCGGCCGTGCCGGTCGACGTCGGAGTCGGGGCCGGTGGGGCAGCGGTCGAGCAGGTCGATGACGTCGGCCTCGATGTCGGCCAGCTCGTCAGGGCCGAGCACGCCCGTGAAGACGTAGAAGCCGCAGCGCGAGTAGGCCTCGGCAATCTCTGGATGCAGGTCGCCGCTGTCGGTGAAGCGGATCGGTCCGCGGTTGCCGAGCTGCATCGCCCGCTCGGTGCCGGCTGCCCGGTAGGCGACCATGTCGTCTTCGACATCGCCGTACTCGACGATGGGTACCTCGGTGAGTCCCAGCGTTGCTGCATTCGCGCTCATAGTGCCCCCATTGTGGTCAGTCGGCGGCTGGTTCGCTGGATTGCTCGGCGGGCGCCGCGGGGCGCAGGTCGCGTTCGCGGCCGTGCTCAGAGGGTTCCCAGTAGACGTTGCCGGCTACCTCGTCGGGCCGGTGCTGCTGGGGAACCCAGCCGCTCGGGTCGTCATGCGGGTACACGTAGCCCTCGCCGTGGCCCAGCGATGCGGCGCCTTGGTAGTGGGCGTCTCGCAGGTGAATCGGCACCTCGCCGGCGCCGGCGGAGCGGGCATCGGATTTGGCGCGGCTGAGCGCGACCGTGACCCGGTTCGACTTGGGCGCCGTGGCGAGACGCACCACAGCGTGCGCCAGGTTGAGCTGGGCCTCCGGCAGCCCCACGTACTCGACCGCCCGGGCGGCAGCTTCGGCCACCAGCAGGGCCGAACTGTCGGCCATGCCGATGTCCTCCGAGGCCAAGATGACCATGCGGCGAGCGATGAAGCGAGGGTCCTCGCCAGCCTCGAGCATGCGGGCCAGCCAGTACAGCCCCGCATCGGGATCGGAGCCCCGCAGCGATTTGATGAACGCGCTGATCGTGTCGTAGTGGCCGTCGGCGCCATAGCGGACCGCCTTGGCATCCACGGCGTGCTCGGCATCGGCCAGCGTGACGTGAGTGCCTGCAGTCGATGTGTCGGGGGCAGCGTGGGCTGCTCCGCTGATCTCGATGGCTTCGAGGGCCTCTGCCTCCTGGCGGCGCATGGCGAGCGCCACCGCGACCTCGGTGCTGGTGAGTGCGTGGCGCCCGTCGCCGCCGCTGCGGGCAGCGATGTGGTCGATGGCGTCAGCGTCGGCCTGGGCGCCCTCGGCTTGCAGCGCCCGATCGATGAGGGTGCGCAGCGCGCTGTCGTCGAGCGGCACCAGCCGGAATAGCGTCGAGCGCGACAGCAACGGTGGGTTTACCTCGAAGTGCGGGTTCTCGGTGGTGGCGCCGATCAGCACGATCAGGCCGTCCTCGACCGCCGGCAGCAGCGCATCCTGCTGCGCCTTGTTGAAGCGGTGCACCTCGTCGAGAAACAGGATCGTGCCTCGGCCATGCTCGCCGAGCCGCAGCCGGGCGTCGGCAATGACCTCGCGCACGTCCTTGACGGTGGCGCTTACCGCCGACAGCTCGCAGAACTCCTTGGCGGTTGATGCGGCGACGACCCGAGCCAGCGTCGTCTTGCCGGTGCCGGGAGGCCCCCACAGGATCACCGACGACAGCCGGTCGGCCTCGATCAGCTCTCGCAACGGCCGCCCGGGAGCCAGCAGATGGTCTTGGCCGACGATCTCGTCGAGCGTCCGGGGCCGCAGCCGCGCCGCCAGGGGAGCTTGACGGGCCAAGCGCTCCGCGCCCGCAGCCTCGAATAGCCCCTCGCTCACACCTCGACGGTACGCCGCCACCGTTCAGGGCGCGTGCAGCATGGGCTGCTCGTCGCAAGCTGGTCCACGGTGCGGGCGCGAGCGGCGAGTGCCCCGATCACAGCTCGGGGTGATCGACCTCGTACGCGCGGATGCGCTTGGCGAAGCTCAGGTCGTGTCCCGCGGGGTCGAAGATGGGGAACATGCGCTCGCCCCAGGGGGCGTCCCGGGGAGCTGCTTGCGGCGTCAGGCCCGCGTCGAGCGCTTGCTGGTACAGCGCGTCCACGTCGTCGACGTGGAAGATCACTCGGCCCCAGCCGGTTTCGGCCTGCGCCGGGCTATCGACGGCGATCAGGTTGACGAAGCACTCGGCGCTGCGCAGCGTGCTGAACGGCGCGTCATCGCCGCCGTAGCTGAGCCGGAAGCCCAGTGCCTCGTAGAACCGCACCGACGCCGCCATGTCGGCGGTCCGCAGCGTGATCGCATTGATCGACTCGACACCAGCCACGGCGCCATTCTCGCCGCAAGATTCGGCATCGCGCCGACACCGCCCGCACGCGTCGCAAACCCGACGTGCCGGTGTGGTCGGCTCGCCAGCGTGCAAGCGTCCGTAGCATGAAGCAATGAGCACCTACACCCACGTGGAGTTGCTTCCCACCGGACCCGCCGATGTGACCTACCGGCACCTCACGTCCGACTATGTCTCGACCGTCACTGCCGCGGGGCGGCGCTTCCTCCAAGTCGAGCCCGAAGCGCTGCGGTTGCTCACTGCCGAGGCCATGCGAGACATCTCGCACCTATTCCGCACCGGTCACCTGGCCTCGATCGCTGCAATCCTGGACGATCCCGAAGCTTCGGCCAACGACCGGTTCGTCGCCTTGGAACTGCTCAAGAACGCCAACATCGCCGCCGGGGGAGTGCTGCCGAGCTGCCAGGACACCGGCACGGCGATCATCTGGGGCCACAAGGGCGAGCGGGTGCTCACCGGCACCGATGAGGAGCCCGACTTCGACGACGCCGCAGCGATCTCCCAGGGAGTTGCTGACACGTTTCTCACTTCGAACCTGCGCTACTCGCAGATGGCCCCGCTCGACATGTTCACCGAGCGCAACACCGGCAACAACCTGCCCGCCCAGATCGAGATCTACGCCTCACCAGGCGACGAGTACGAGCTGGTCTTCATGGCCAAAGGAGGCGGCTCGGCCAACAAGAGCTTCCTGTTCCAGGAGACCAAGGCCCTGCTCAACCCCGACAGCCTCACCCGGTTCCTCGACGAGAAGCTGCGCACGCTGGGCACTTCCGCCTGCCCGCCGTATCACTTGGCGGTGGTGATCGGCGGTACCTCGGCTGAGTTCGCCGTGAAGGTGGCCAAGTACGCGTCGGCCAAGTACCTCGACACGCTGCCCACCGCTGGCAGCGAGGCCGGCCACGGCTTCCGCGACCTCGAATGGGAAGGCCGGATCTTGGAGCTCACCCGTGAGTTCGGCATCGGCGCGCAGTTCGGCGGCAAGTATTTCTGCCACGACGTGCGGGTAGTGCGCCTGCCCCGTCACGGGGCGAGCTGCCCCGTTGGCATCGCCGTGTCGTGCTCGGCCGACCGCCAGGCGCTCGGGCGCATCACCGCCGACGGCATCTTCCTCGAACAGCTCGAGACCGACCCCGCCCGGTTCCTGCCCGAGACGGAGGAACGGGAGCTGTCATCCGGGGTGGTGCCGATCGACCTGGATCAGCCGATGGACGCCATCCGCAACCAGCTCACCCAGCACCCTGTCAAGACCCGGTTGTCACTTACCGGCACGCTCGTCGTGGCTCGCGACATCGCCCACGCCAAGCTCAAAGAACGCCTCGACGCCGGCGACGGGCTGCCCGACTACCTGCGTGAGCGGCCCGTCTATTACGCCGGCCCTGCCAAGACTCCCGAGGGCTACGCCTCTGGCTCGTTCGGCCCCACGACTGCGGGGCGCATGGATTCCTACGTGGAGGAGTTCCAGGCCGCCGGCGGCAGCCTGGTCATGCTGGCCAAGGGCAACCGGTCTCGCCAAGTCATCGAGGCGTGCGCTCGCTACGGCGGCTTCTACCTGGGCTCCATCGGCGGGCCGGCAGCGCGGCTGGCCAAGGACTCGATCCGCAAGGTTGAGGTGCTCGAATACCCCGAGCTGGGAATGGAAGCCGTCTGGCAGATCGAGGTGGAGGACTTCCCCGCGTTCATCGTGGTGGACGACAAGGGCAACGACTTCTTCAGCGAAGTCTCAACGCCGGTGCAGATTTCTGCGAGCGAAGGGGCTTCGCCCCCGCTCGCGACATAAGGAACTGAGGGCCTTGCCCTCAGTTCCGCCAGAACAGGATGATGTCGAGTGGGTTGATGTCGCCGACCGTGAACCAGATCGACGCTGCGATGCCCGCCGCGGCCAGCAGGACCATCGTCGCGATGGCCGAGCGGGGCAGCTTGCCCTCCGCATCCGACGGCAGGCGTTCACGCACCTTGCCCAGCAACCGGTCGGCCCATGCAGCGTCCCGGGCCAGGATCGCCAAGCCCACGGCCACTACCAGCATGCCGGGACCGGGCAGCGGCATCATGATGAGGCCGAGCACCACCACGCCGAACCCGAAGCCCATCCGGACCATCCGGAGAATCGAACTGCGCCACGCCTTCTGACGGGTCGGCTCGCGTTCGCCGGTCTCCAGCTCGGCGGCGATAGCGGCGTCGCGGAACCGCTCGCTGCGACTCGCGTCGCCGGAATCTGGTGTGTCGGAGGCGTATGCGTTCATGGTTCGGCACGGCAGGGGGACATGGGGCGGCAATAGTGTGGCGGGTCGTCGGCGTCCCGCAACGTCATCGCTGTGACGGGCGCCGCGCCCTGCGACGCAACGAGGAGTCCCGACGATGCCGACCGTCGACAAGTCCACACCCATCACATGGAGCGTGGGCGATGCCCAGCTCACGCGGATCGCAGAACTCGAAGTGCACTGGCCCTTCGGCATCCTGCTTCCAGGTGGCGAAGATGTCATCGACGACTACGACTGGCTGCGACCCGACTTCGTCACCGACGACGGCCGCATGCGCCTGTCCATGCACTCGGTCGTGATCGAATCGGCGGGCCTGCGCATCATCGTGGACACTTGCGTGGGCAACGACAAGTCACGCCCGGGCGCGCCCCCGTTCGAGCAGCTCTCCACCCCATTCCTGGCAGATCTCGAAGCGGCGGGCTTTGCGCCCGAGACGATCGATTTCGTGGTGTGCACGCACCTGCACGTCGACCATGTGGGCTGGAACACCCGCCTCGTCGACGGCACCTGGGTGCCCACGTTCCCGAACGCCCGTTACCTGTTCGTGCAAGCCGAGTACGACTACTGGCGTGCCGAGCCGCAGGACTACGGGCCGGTTTTCGAGGATTCGGTGCAGCCCATCATGGACGCCGGGCTCGCCGACCTCGTCAGCCCCGACCATCGCATCAACGACGAGGTCTGGTTCGAATCCACGCCCGGCCACACCCCTGGCCACGTCAGCGTGATCATCGAATCGGCCGGGGAGCGAGCGGTCATCACCGGCGACATGATCCACCATCCGCTGCAGTTCGCCCGCCCCGACATGGCCTCTAGCGCCGACTACGCGGCCGACGGCGCCTCCTCCGCCACGCGCCTCGAAGCCTTCCCTCGCTGGTCTGACGGCCGGCTGGTGATCGGCACGCACTTCGCGGGCCGCACCGCAGGCCACATCGTGACCACCGACCAGCCCGACAGCTGGATCTTCGCCCCCTAGCCGCAGTGCCGGCCCCTGGGCCTGCGCCGTCAGCCGCGGGGTTCGCGGGGCAGCCGCAGGATCCGCTCGCCGATGATGTTTCGCAGGATCTGCGTAGTGCCGCCCATGATCGTGTAGGCGGGCGCGTACACCACGTTGCGCGACACCCGGTTGGCGAGCATCGTCTCGGCGCTGGCCACGTCGCCCACGAAGCGGGCTACCTCCTGCTCGAACTCGGTGCACCACGTCTTGGTCACCGCTGAGTACTGGGGGAAGGGCGTCTGGCGCAGCACGTTTCGCAGCACCATGTCGCGCCCGATGCGGTAGCCGGTCTCGATGCGAGCCATCCGCTGGCGAATGAGCGGGTCCGAGGTGTCGGCCCGGTCCTTCATGTCGAGGTACAGGCGCTGGTTCGACGCCAGCCGGTCGATGCCGCCTCGCTCGTGCTCGAGCTGGCGCATGGTCTGGGAGAAGCTGTTGTTCAGCTCGCCCACCAGGTGCTCGACGGGCACTGCCACCTCGTCGAAGTACACCTCGTTGAAGTGGGCGTCGCCCGAGGCGTCGCGGATCGGCCGCACCTCGATGCCCGGGGTGTCCATCGACACGACCAGCTCGCTCATGCCCTTATGCGGCGGGGCGTCAGGGTCGGTGCGGCAGATCAGGTAGCACCAGTTCGCCGTGGCGGCGCCGCTTGTCCAGATCTTCTGGCCGTTCACGATGAAGCGGTCGCCGTCTCGCACCGCCGTCGTGCCGATCGCGGCCACGTCCGAGCCTGCATCGGGCTCCGACATGCCGATGCACCAGCGGGACCGCCCGGCGCGCATCTCGGGCAGGAACCGGGCCTGCTGCTCGGGCGTGCCGTAGGTGAGCAGTACCGGGCCGATCTGGCGATCCGGGAAGAACGAGCTGGCCATCGGCGCGCCGCCGAGCAGCAGCTGCTCGGTCACCACGAACCGCTCGACTTCGGGCCGCCCGTCGCCTCCGGCGTCGACGGGCCAGCACATCCCGATCCAGCCGCGCTCGCCCAGACGCAGCGTGAACTCCTCGGAGTAACCCACCAGCCAGCTGTCGTCGATCGTGAACAGGTCGGCGGTCGCCTCGCGCACCCACCCGGCTGCTTCGTCAGCCAATTCGGTCAGCTCCTGGGGCCAGCGGTAGTCCATCGCCGAGACCCTACGGCGCAAGGGCGAGACGATTCATGACACTGATCGTCCCCCCGGGGCCGGGGGCTCCGCTGGGTCGGCGAGGCCGAGTTGTACTCTGCCCGACCGTCGGCCCGCCCACATTTTCCTGACGCGAGGACACACCCATGACCCGAGCCCGTCGCGGCACATCGGCCAAGGCCGCAGCCATCTCGCTGGCCCTCGCGCTGGCCTTGCAGTTCGCAGTTCCTGCTGCTGCCAGCGAACACAGCGACGAACGGTCGGACCGTGCAGCGCTTGAGGAGCTGTTCGCTGCGACCGGCGGGGACAACTGGAGCCGCAACGACCTCTGGGGCTCCGGGGCGCCGCTCAGCCGGTGGCACGGCGTCACCACCGACAGTGACGGGCGGGTGGTGCGGCTCGAACTGCCGTCCAACGGCCTGTCGGGGGAGCTTCCCGAAGCGATCGGCCGGCTCACGCACCTGCAACGCCTCGACTTGGGAGACAACGGCATCCATGGCGAGATTCCCCGAGCCTTCGGTGAACTCTCCAATCTCCGGGAGCTCGACCTGCAGAACAACCGGCTCTACCGCCAGATCCCTGCCGAGATCGGCGAGCTCACCAACCTGACGCTGCTCGACGTCAAGCACAACGCCCTGTGGGGCAGGAATCCCGCCGAGCTGTGGGAGCTTGACAACCTGCGCGTCCTCGACATGCGGGGCAACCGCATGTCGGGTCCGCTGCCGTCCGAACTGGGGGAGATGACCCAACTCTCGCACCTGGTGATCAGCGACAACCTGTTCTGGGGCGAGATTCCCGCCGAGATCGGCCAGCTCGACAACTTGCAGTGGCTCGATGTCAGCCGTAACAGCTTCTCGGGTCAGATTCCCGCCGAGATCGGCGAGCTCGCCAGCTTGACCTGGCTCGATGCCAGCGACAATTCGCTGGCCGGCGAGATGCCCACCGAGATGGGCAATCTGTCGCGGCTTGTCACGCTCGACCTGCGTGCCAACCAACTCACCGGGTCGATCCCCGCAGAGCTGGGCGGCCTCGGCGAACTTGAGTATCTGGTCATCAGCGAGAACCAGCTGTCCGGGGAGATTCCAGCCGAGATCGGTCAGCTCGCCGAGCTCAGGCATCTGCGTCTCGACCACAACGGCCTCAGCGGAGTGCTGCCGCCCGAGTTGGGCGACCTGGATGAACTGCGCTACCTCCGGCTGGAAGCCAACCAGCTGACAGGTGAGATTCCCGCCGAATTGGGCCAGCTCGCCAGGCTCAAGGAACTCCGGCTGCAGCGCAACCGGCTCAGCGGTGATATTCCGAGCCAGGTCGGCGAGCTCCGCCAGCTCCAGGTTCTGAACTTGGGCGACAACCAGCTCTCGGGCACCATCCCCGCTGCCCTCGCCGACGCAGCGCGCCTGACCGAACTGCGCCTCGACCGCAACCTGCTGACTGGCCGCATCCCGGGTGCCCTGGGCGCGCTCACAAAGCTGAAGCACCTCGACCTCAGCGACAACGTCCTCTACGGGCAGATTCCCTATGCGTTGTGGGACCTGACCGAGCTTCGCGAGCTCCGGCTGAATGACAACGAGCTGTCCGGCCCGCTGAAGACAGCGGTCGCCAACCTCACCCAGCTCACCGAACTCGACCTGAGCAACAATCGCCTGTCCGGCGAGATCCCCGTCACCATCACCCGTCTCGCCAAACTGCGCGACCTGCGCATGGCCAACAACCTGCTGAGCGGGTCGATCCCCAGCAGTATCGGCAAGCTCGGCCAGCTCAGAAGCCTCGATCTCAGCCGGAACTCGCTCACCGGCAAGCTGCCCGCAGGCGTGGCCCGGCTGGCGAGGCTCGAGCAACTCGTCGTGCACGACAACCAGCTGTCGGGGGCGATCCCCGCCGAGCTCGCAGACCTGGACCGGCTGGTCAACCTCGACCTGAGCAGGAACGCCCTGACCGGCCACATCCCGCCCGAACTCGGCGACCTGGCCAGTCTCGAGCGCATCTCGCTCAGCTTCAACGAGCTCGACGGCCCCATTCCCGCCGAGTTCGGTGACCTGGCGAACCTGCGGATCCTCTTCCTCCGGTACAACGAGCTGAGCGGCGAGATCCCGCCCGAGCTTGGCAACCTCAGCTCGCTGACGCGGCTCAACCTGTGGCATAACGAGCTCACCGGACCCATCCCCGCCGAACTCGGCAACCTGGTGAACCTGGCCCGGCTCGACCTCGACGACAACCAGCTCAGCGGTGAGCTGCCTGCCGGGCTCGGCAATCTCGTGGAGCTGACCGAGGTATGGCTGCGTGGAAACGAGCTCACCGGCGAGATTCCGGCCGAACTCGGGAACCTCACCAAGCTGCGACGGCTCTATCTCGACGGCAATCAGCTCACCGGGGCCATCCCCGACGAGTTCGGCAATCTCAGCAGCCTCAGGCGGCTGTGGCTCCAGGGCAACCGGCTCAGCGGCTCTATCCCTGCAGGTTTGGCGGCGCTGGCCGACCTCGAACAGATCATGCTTGGCGGCACCAACACGCTCAGCGGCTGCATCCCCGCCGACTGGCGCTACGCCGAATTCCTGGCCGACGATCTCGACAGCCTCGGGCTGTCGTTCTGCCCGTCCGAACAGGACTTGGCGACCCAGGGGATCGTGGACGAGCTGCGCCGCAATGCTGCCGACTTCTCCTACGAGATCGGCACCCACGGCGGCGCGCTCACGCTGGCGACGATCTCTGAGCCACTCACCTTCAACCTGGCGCTATCCAACGACGCCGGCTCGTCGAACGTCTTGGGTTACCTGTTCGAAGGCCTCACCGATACGTCGTGGCTCAACGACGCCGTCGAACCGGAGCTCGCCGAGTCGTGGGAGAGCTCTGATGACGGGCTGCGCTGGGTGTTTCACCTGCGTGACGATGTGCGGTGGCACGACGGCACGCCCTTCACAGCGCACGACGTGGACTTCACGTTCAACCAGGTCATCTACAACGACGACTTCAACGCGTCGAGCCGTGCCACCTTCGAGTTCCGCTATCTCAACGATGCCGGAGAGTGGGAAACATCGAAGATGACGGTGGCAGCGCTCGACGATCACACGGTCGAGTTCGTACTGCCCCAGCCGTTCGCACCGTTCCTGCGTTCGATGGGAACGTCCATCTACCCCAAGCACATCTTCGAGGGGCCTATCGAGGCGGGCACGTTCACCGAGTTCTGGAACATCGACACCGACCCAGCCGAGATCGTCGGCACCGGCCCATTCACCATCGGCGAGTACACGCCCGAGGAGCGGATCGTCTTCAAGCGCAACCCGCACTACTGGCAGACCGACGCCGACGGCCAACAGCTCCCATACCTGGATCAGGTGGTGCACATCGTGGTGCCGGACCTGGAGTCCGAACTGGCGCTGTTCCGTGACGGCACCGCGGACTTCCACGGCGTGCTGGGCGAGGAGTATGCGCTGCTGGAGGCCTTGCAGAGCGAGGAGAACTTCGCTTTGCACCGCCGGGGTCCCGGTTTCGGCACCACATTCCTGACTTTCAACCAGAATCCGGGCTCGAATGACGCAGGCGAGCCGTTCGTTGACCCGATCAAGCTGCACTGGTTCGGCAACGTCAACTTCCGTCAGGCGGTGGCCCACACGCTCGACAAGGCGGCCATGATCGACGGCATCCAGCACGGGCTGGGCTACGAGCAGTGGTCGTCAGTGAGCCCGGCCGCCGGCGATTTCCACAACTCCGATGTGCGCCGCTACCCGTACGACATCGACAGGGCGAACGATCTCCTGGACGACCTGGGGTGGATCGACACCGACGGCGACGGCGTCCGCGAGGACGACTTGGGCAACCCGATCTCGTTCACGCTGGTGACCAACGAGGGCAACGCCGTACGCCAGGCCGCCACGGAGATCATCCGGGACGGGATGGCCGAGGCGGGTCTCGACGTGACCTACGAGGTGATCGAATTCCGAGACCTGGTGTCGCAGCTCACCACCACCTACGACTGGGAAGCCATGGTCATCGGCTTCACCGGGGGCCCCGATCCCTACAGCGGCATCGGTCTGTGGCACAGCTCCCAGTCGTTGCACCTGTGGCATCCGTTCCAAGACGAACCTGCTACCGACTGGGAAGCCGAGATCGACCGGCTCTATATCGAGGCCAGCCAGGAACTCGATCACGACAAGCGAGTCCGGCTCTATCGCGAGGCGCAGGCCATCGCCGCAGCGAACGTGCCGTTGATCTACACGACGCTCGGCGAGCGGCTGGGCGCCGTGCGCAACGTGTTCGGCAACACCACACCCACGCTGTACGGCTACTGGGACATCCGCTACCTGTACCGCACCGACCGGTAGGAGACGCTTGCGGCCGGCCAGTGTCGACGCGATCGGCCCCGGCCCGAGTGGTGTTGGCTCGGTTTGGTCGGAGCAGCCTCAGATCAGCAGGTTCGCCCGCAGCATCTCCAGCGCCGCTGGGTCGAGTCCGTGGGCAAGCAGGTATCCCACCGCGCCGGATCGCGTTCTTTCATCCGCCGTGCTGCCGTTCAGGCTCTCGTGGACCGCCGCGCCGACGTCACCGAATCGGACGTCGAGATCGGCCAACACTGCGGCCATGACGCCGCGCGGGGCGCTCAGAATCGCACGCACGTCGTCGATGCTGATGCCGATCTTGGCGAACTCCGGTGCCAGCTCAGCCATGCGCTGGTGGGATCGCAGCTCGTTGGTGAGGCAGTAGTCGTCCAGCACCGTCTCGCGGGCGACGCCGAGTGCTTCCAGCAGCAGCGCCGACGCGATGCCGCTGCGGTCCTTGCCGGCCGTGCAGTGGAACAGCATCGGCAGATGGTCGACATCGGCGGCAATCGTCACGAGCTGTGCGAACCGCTCGCCGTAGGTGCTGATCATTTGCAGGTACAGACCGGCCATGTCGTCTTCACTGACCGACCGCAACCGCCCCTCGAAAATCTGGTCCACCATGCTGATGTCGCCATCCACGGTGTCGCCTACTGGCAGCGAGATGTGCGAGGTCACGCCGGGCCACAGCCGCGAACGGTCGCGCTCGATCTCGGGTCCGGCACGGAAATCGACCACCGTGCGGATGCCGCGGCTGCCCAGTTCTTCGAGATCGTCGAGGGACAGTGCGCTCAGGCGATCGGAGCGAAACAGCGCTCCCATCCGCACATGACGCCCGCCCCCTGCGGGATAGCCGCCGATGTCACGGCAGTTGTTCGCGCCCTCGAGGGTGATGACAGCATCCCGACGCACGGGCTCGCAGGGTAACCACTTCCGAAGTACCGTCGCCGCCCATGCGTGCAGTGGTGATACCCGAATACGGCGGCGTCGACGTGCTCCAGGTACGGGAAGTGCCCGACCCGGCGCCTGGGCCCGAAGAAGTGCTGGTGAATGTGGCGTGCTCGGCGATGAATCGGGCCGACCTGCTCCAGCGGATGGGCCTGTACCCCGCGCCGGGCCCCAAGCCCGAGTTCGAGATCCCTGGTCTCGAATTCGCAGGCACCATCGCCGCGCGCGGCGAGCGAGTCACCGGCTGGGCGGTGGGCGACGAGGTCATGGGCATCGTGTCGGGCGGGGCGAAGGCCGAGCAGGTCGTCACCCACGAGCGCATGCTGCAGCGCATCCCCGCTTCGGTGGAGCTGCGCGATGCCGCTGCCATCCCGGAGGTGTTCATGACCGCCCACGATGCGCTCGTGACCCAGGGGGGTCTGGCCTCAGGCGGCACGGCGCTGGTGCATGCAGGTGCCTCGGGCGTGGGCACCGCCGCGATTCAGATCGCCAAGGCAATCGGTGCCCGCATTGCCGTCACCTGCTCGACGTCGAAGGTGGCGGCCTGCACCGACCTCGGCGCCGACCTGGTCATCGACTACACGCAGACCGATTTTGCAGATGCGATCAAGGAGTGGACCGGCCGCCAAGGCGTCGACGTGGTGCTCGACGTCGTCGGCGGCGATTACCTGGCCCGCAACATCGCCTCGGTACGCGTCCAGGGGCGCATCATCCAAGTCGGCGTCATGGGCGAGCCGACGGCGACGTTCCCGCTCGGCGCATTGCTGCCGAAGCGAGCGGCGCTGATCGGCACCGTGCTGCGATCACGGCCCATCGAGCAGAAGATCGACGCCAACCAGCGCTTCTGCGCTGAGCTGCTCCCTCGTTTCGACGACGGCTCACTGCGGCCGGTCATCGACTCGCGTTTCGCGCTCGACGACATCGCCGAAGCGCACGAGTACATGGCCACCAACGCGAACGTCGGCAAGATCCTGCTCGACGTCGGCTAGCTACCGAGCAAGCGCCGCGCTAGCAGCGCCCGGCGGGGGAGAGCTGGCTAGCGGCTCTCGATGGGCAGGTAGTCGCGCTGGCCGGGGCCGGTGTACTTCTGGCGGGGCCGGTAGATCTTCTGCTCGGGATCGCCGAGCATCTCCACCCAGTGCGCCAGCCATCCCGGCGTCCGGCCGATGGCGAACAGCACCGTGAACATGTCCAGCGGGAAGCCCATAGCCTCGTAGATGAGGCCCGAGTAGAAGTCGACGTTGGGGTACAGGCGCCGGTCCTTGAAGTAGGAGTCGCTGAGTGCCACCTCTTCGAGCTTCATGGCGATGTCGAGCAGCGGGTTCAGGCCGGTCACCTTGAACACCGCATCGGCGGTCTCCTTGATGATCTTGGCCCGCGGGTCGTAGTTCTTGTACACCCGGTGCCCGAAGCCCTGCAGCAGCACATCGCCCGACTTGGCGCGCTCGACGTACGCAGCCACGTTGTCGAAGCTGCCGATCTCGTGCAGCATCCGGATGACCTGCTCGTTGGCGCCCCCGTGGAGCGGCCCGTACAGCCCGCAGGTGGCCGCTGCCACCGCTGAATACGGATCGGCCCGGCTGGATCCGACCGTGCGCATCGTGGTGGTAGAGCAGTTCTGCTCGTGGTCGGCGTGCAGGATGAACAGCACGTCGAGGGCTCGTGTGAGCGTGGGGTCGGGCACGTAATCGGGGTCGGCCACGCTCCACATCATCCGCAGGAAGTTGCCGGTGTAGGAGAGGTGGTTGACCGGGTACTCGTACGGCAGGCCCATCCGATTGCGGTAGGTGAACGCCGCCATCGTGGGCATCTTGGCCATCAGCCGGATGATCTGGACCAGCCGCGTGTAGGGATCGTCGATGTCCTTGGCTTCGGGGTAGAAGGTGGACAGCGCGGCGATGGTGGAGACCAGCGTGCCCATCGGGTGGGCGTCGTAGCGGAAGCCCTTGATGAAACGCGTGATGTCCTCGTGCACGTAGGTGTGGAACGTGATGTGGTGGATCCACTCGGCCGCCTCGGCCTCGGTGGGCAGCTCGCCGTGGATCAGCAGGTAGGCCACCTCGAGGAAGCTGGACTGCTCGGCGAGCTGCTCGATGGGGTAGCCGCGATACCGCAGGACGCCCTCGTCGCCGTCGATCTCGGTGATCTTCGAATCGCAGTTGGCTGTGGAGAGGTAGGCGGGGTCGTAGAACCACAGGCCTCGGTCCAGCTCGCGCAGTGCGGCCGCGGAGATCGTGCCGTCGACCACGGGAACGGTCACCGACTCTCCTGAGCGGTTGTCGGTGATCGTGAAGCTGTCCTGCGCCATCAGTCCCCCTTGTTCGCGCCGCCGAATGTACCCAATATGTCGCTCCGCCGCGAATCCCAGGGCCTAGAGGGGGGCGTTGTCGTGGCGGCGCTGGCGCAGCCGTTCGCGCTTGGTGGCCAGCATGTCGAGCGTGTCGATGAGCTCCCGCCGCGTGTCGGCGGGGTCGATGACGCAGTCGACATAGCCGCGCTCGGCGGCGACGTAGGGATTCAGGTACGTGTCCTCGTAGTCGGTGACATAGTCGGCGATCTCGTCCTCGCCGGCGCCACGGCGGAGGATCTGGGCCGCCTGGGATGCGCCCATCACCGCCAGCTCGGCGCTCGGCCACGCCAGGTACACGTCGTTGCCCATCGTCTTGGAGTCCATGACGATGTAGGCGCCGCCATACGACTTGCGCAGCACCACGGCCACGCGCGGCACCGTGGCACGGGCATAGGCAAAGGCCAGCTGGGCGCCGTGGCGGATCATCCCGCGCCATTCGAGGTCTTTGCCGGGGTAGAAGCCCGGCGTATCCACCAGCGTGACCAGAGGCAAGCCGAAGGCATCGCAGAAATTGACGAAGCGGGCGCCCTTCTGGCTGGCGGCGATGTCGAGCGTGCCGGCGATGCTCATCGGCTGGTTCGCGAGCACGCCAACCGAGTAGCCGCCCAGCGTGGCGAAGCCCGTGACAAGATTCGGCGCCCAACCCGCCCGCAGCTCGGTCAGGCAGCCCTCGTCGACGAGTTCCATGATGATGTCGCGCACGTCGTAGGCACCCGTCGGCACCGATGGCAGCAGCTCGCCCGCAGCAGGGGTCAAACGCTCACGCGGATCGCCGGTCTCGATGCGTGGCGGCAGCTTGTCACAGTGCGCCGGCAGATAGCTCAGGATCTCGGTCAGCATGTCGAGCACGCCCTCGGTGGACGTCACCGCAGACGCAGTTCCCGATGCGGTGGCATGAATCGGGGCGCCGCCCAGTTCGTCGGGCCCGATGGCCACGCCGGTCATCTCGCGCACCGGGACGGGGCCGCTCACGAAGGCGTAGGCATCGTCGGACATCACGACGACATCGGACAACCCGATCAGCAAGGCGATGCCCGAGATGGCCTGCCCTGTCACCCCGGCCAGGACCGGGACGACTCCCGAGCACCGCACGAGCACCCGGGCGGCTTCGCCCCAGCCGTGCAGCGCGGCGACGCCATAGTGCGCGTCGGCGCCGCTGGACGACAGCATGAGCACCACCGGCAGGCGCTTGGCGAGCGCCGTCTGCAGGCCCGCGACGATGGTCTCGCTGTCGGCGGGCGACAGCGCGCCGCGCCGATGGGGACTGTCGGCGGAGATGAGCATGGCCGTCCGCTCGCCGAGGGTGGCGATGCCGGCCGTGACATGTCCACTTGCACCGGCGCGCAGCTGCAGGTCCACTGCTGTCAATCTATGTGGCAGTGACGCCGGGGATGCGGCGGGACACGCTGCGAATCACTGAGCGCAGCATGTCGCGTGCCGCCGCCGCCGGCGCCGACAGCATCCCGCGGCGACGGATGGCCAGCGCCACCTGGCGAGGAGGCAGATCCGCAACGGTCAGCACGCTCCAGTCGCCCCGGTCAGTCCAGACCGGGATCGAGGTAATCGGCACAATGGCGGGCCCGTAGCCCTGGAACGCGAGCGTGGCGGTCAGCCGGATTCCGTCGAGCTGGGCCATGGTTCGCAATGACACGCCGCGCCGGGCGGCAGCCGAGTCGATGAGCATGCGCATCACCGAGCCGGGAGGCCCGAGCAGCAGCTCGTACTGCTCGAGTTCGGCGAAGCTCACCTCTCGATCACCGAGCGCCGCGAGGGCGTGCCCGGTGGGGGCGATGACCACGAACTCTTCAGCGAACAGCGGCGTGGCCACCAGCTCCTCATGATCGAGCGGGGCGTTCACCACGGCAAGATCGAGTTCGCCGCCCTCGAGCAAGCGGGTGAGCGCCAGGGTCGTGGCGTCGACCACCGTGGCGTCGACATCTGGGTGTTGTCGACGCAGTTCGTCGAGAAAGGGCGGCAGCAGCCAGCGTCCGGGGGTGCCGATGATGCCCAGATGCACGTCGCCGGTGACATGCGACGTCATCGACGCCACATCAGCCCGCATGGCTGCGATCTCGCCGTTGATGCGCTTGGTGCGAGCCAGCACCACCTCACCCTCGGGTGTCAATGACCCCGCAGCGCGATCCACGAGCACAGCGCCTAGCTCGTCCTCCAGTTTTGCGACGTGGCTGGACACGTTCGACTGCACGGTGTGCAGCGCTCGTGCTGCTGCCGAGAACCGTCCGTGTGCAGCAACCGCAGCCAGCGCGTCGAGGTATTTCAGATCCATGCGGCCACGCTAGCGCCCGGCTGCAGGTCATCTCCAAAAGAGATTGAAACTATCTGCGCTAACTGCTGGCCCGATAGCGAGGCCCAGGGTAATTTGCTCGTGAGCGGTTACCCCATACCGCTCCACATATCGCACCGCCGCACGGTGTCCCCCCACCCAGGCGGGCGAATGCCGGATCGGAAGCCCCCGCTCCGACCGGCAACAGGTCGAAGCGTCCCCCACGCTCAGCGACCTCAGCGAAGAAGCCGGCCCTCCCCCCGGGCCGGCTTCCTCGCGTTGACGGGCCCAGCTAGAGCGAGGCTCGGATGATGTTGAGCGCCGAGCCTGCCTTGAACCATTCCACCTGGTCAGCGCTGAACGTGTGGTTGGCCTCGAACGAGAACGTGTCACCCGACGGTTTGCGCACCTCCACGGTGACGGGACGGCCCGGCGCCAGATCGGCGAGCCCGACCACTGAGATCCGGTCGTCCTCATCGATGCGGTCGTAGTCGGCGGGGTCCGCAAACGTGAGCGGCAGCATGCCCTGCTTCTTCAGGTTGGTCTCGTGGATGCGGGCGAAGCTGCGGCACAGCGCGACCAGACCGCCCCGGAAGCGCGGCTCCATGGCGGCATGTTCGCGGCTCGAGCCCTCGCCCATGTTCTGATCGCCGATCACCACCCAGTTCACGCCGGCGGAGTGGTATGCCCTCGCGATCTCCGGGTACGGCTGCGTCTCGCCGGTCAACTGGTTCTTGCCATGTCCCACGTCGTAGCCGTCGAAGGCATTCACGGCACCGAGGTACAGGTTCCCAGAGATGTTCTCGAGGTGGCCCCGGTAGCGAAGCCACGGGCCGGCCATGGAGATGTGGTCGGTGGTGAACTTGCCCCTGGCCTTGACCAGCACCGGGAGATCTGCGTAATCGTTGCCGTCCCACGCTTCGAACGGTTCGAGCACCTGCAGGCGGTCCGACGTCGGTGAGACCCGAACCTCGACGCTGCGGGGGTCAGCCGGCGGGGCCACGAACCCGCTCTCGCCGGGATCGAAGCCGGCCGGCGGCAGCTCGACGCCCACCGGCGTGGGCAGCGTGACCGGCTCTCCGGCATCGGTGTGCAGCACGCCGTCTACGGGATCGAAGTCGAGCGTTCCGGCCAGCGCCAGTGCCATGACAGTCTCGGGCGAGGTGACGAATGCCAGCGTGGCGGCATCGCCGTCGTTTCGCTTGGGGAAATTGCGGTTGTAGGACGTGACGATCACGTTCGCCTGGCCGGGGACGTAGTTCTCGTCGCCGGAGCGGTCCCACTGGCCGATGCAGGGTCCGCAGGCATTGGCGAGCACCGTGGCGCCCAGCGCCTCGAAGTCGGCGAGCAGCCCGTCACGCTCGATGGTGGCGCGCACCTGCTCCGAGCCGGGGGTCACGAGCAGCTGTGTCCGCGCCCGCAGCCCCTTGGCAGCGGCGTCGCGGGCGATCGAAGCAGCCCGGGTGATGTCCTCGTAGCTGGAGTTCGTGCAGCTGCCGATGAGCGCTGCGCTGATCTGCAGCGGCCAGCCCTCGGCCTGGGCCTCCGCGCCCAGGGCTGATACCTCACGGGCGAGGTCGGGGGTGTGAGGGCCATTGATGTGGGGCCGCAGGCGCGACAGGTCGATCTCGATGACCTGGTCGTAGTGGGCGCCGGGGTCGGCCATCGCCTCGTCGTCGGACCGCAGGTGCTCGGCGACCGCATCGGCTGCGTCGGCCACAGCGGAGCGGCCAGTGGCCGACAGATAGCGGGCCATGGCGGCGTCGTAGCCGAACAGCGACGTGGTGGCGCCGATCTCGGCACCCATGTTGCAGATCGTGCCCTTGCCGGTGGCGCTCAGCGATTCGGCGCCTGGACCGAAGTACTCCACGATCGCGCCGGTGCCGCCGGACACTGTGAGGATCTCGGCCACCTTCAGGATGACGTCCTTCGGCGCACTCCAACCGGAAAGCTCACCGACCAGGTGCACGCCGATCACCTTGGGCCACCTCACGTTCCAGGCGAAGCCGGTCATGACGTCGACGGCGTCGGCGCCGCCTACGCCGACCGCCACCATGCCCAGCCCGCCGGCATTGGGTGTGTGGCTGTCGGTGCCGATCATCATCCCGCCGGGAAAGGCGTACTGCTCGAGCACGACCTGGTGGATGATGCCGCTGCCGGGCTTCCAGAAGCCTGCGCCGTAGCGGGCACACACGCTCTCGAGAAAGTCGTAGACCTCCTCGTTGTTCTCCGATGCGGCGAGCAGATCGCGCTTGCCGTCCTCGCGAGCCTGGATGAGATGGTCGCAGTGGGTCGTGGTGGGCACCGCCACCTCGTCCAGCCCGGCAGTCATGAACTGCAGCCACGCCATCTGTGCAGTGGCGTCCTGCATGGCGACGCGGTCGGGCGCCAGGTCGACATAGGAGACGGCCCGTTCGAGTTCCTGTTCACGGTGGGAGAGGTGCGCGATCAGGATCTTCTCCGACAGCGTGAGCGCGCGGCCCAGCCGTTCACGCCCGAACGCCACGGCGTCGCCCAGCCCGGCGTACACCCCTTCGATCAGCTCGATCGGAGTACTCGCGTGAACAGCCATGGACAACTCCCCGGTCGGCGGCATTGGCGGCAGATGCACGGATTTTCACTCGCAGTGGAGTCCGCGCTGGCCGCGTCCTCAATCTAGAGGTTTGCCCCGCGGTGCCTCCCTGGGCGGCAATGTGCCGATTCGAGGCGCAGCTTCGACCCTGAATTTGCTTCATTACTAGAGTGATTGCGTGACCGCGGGCGGTGCCCCGCTGGCACCCACGTACGAGCCGGACGAGTTTCCGACTGGACGGGCCGCTGCGGGCATCGCTGGCCAGTTGTCGCTGCTGATGGTGGTGCCGCTGGCGATCCTGCCAGCGCTCGTCGCCCAACTCGCCGGCGAGACGGATGCCGTTGCTGCGCGCGCCGTCGTGGCGTCGATGGTGGTGTGCGGCGCCACGACCTTGCTGCTCACCGTGCGCCTCGGGCGCCTGCGCAGCGACAGCATGTACGTCGCAACGGTCGACCTGGTCAGCCTGCCGTTCTGCATACTGGCGCTCGCGAGCGGCGGACCTGCCACGATGGCGGCGCTCGTCGTGGTCTCGGGCCTCTTCCAGATCGTCATCGGCCTGCGATTGTCCTACCTGCGTCGTGTTGTGACGCCGCAGGTGCGCGGCACTGTCCTGATACTGGCGTTTGCGGCCTTGGTGCCCGTCCTTGCCGACGCCGGGAGTGCGCTGGAGGCCCGCCTCGACTGGTTCGTGCCGATCAGCGTGCTGCTGACGGTGGCCATCATCGCGGCCATCGTGCTGTGGGCTCCGAGGTCGTGGCGCATCTGGGCGCCGGCAGCAGGCGTCGGCGCGGGCTTGGTGGGTGCGGTGGCCGTCGGCGCCTACGACTTCGATCTCGTGGCGGACGCAGACTGGGTGGGACTCGCCGAGATCGGCAGCAGCCCCGGTTGGGACATCGACTACGAAACCTTCGTGTCGATGCTGCCCTCGTTCCTCATCGTCTCGTTTGCCATCCTCGTGCGCTCGCAGGGTGTCGCGTCGAACACACGCCTGGTCTCATGGAGGATGCCGCGAGCGCTGGACTTCCGCGAAGTGCAGCGAGCCAACTGGCGCACCGGCGTCGGGACCATCGTCTCGGGTGTCGCCGGATCGCTGCCGGTGACGATCGCGGGCGTCGGGCCGGCGTTCATCAACCAGACCAGGTGCGCCTCGCGCCGCGTGGGCATTGTCGCCGGATGCTTCTTCCTGGCGGCGGCCTTCGTGCCGAAGCTGTGGGCGGTTGCCGTTGCCATCCCACGGCCGATCCTGGGGGCCTTTGTGATCGTGGCCTTGGTGCCGCTCGTGCTGCGCATTGTGATCAGTTCGGTGCAGCGCCTGCGTAGCGCACGTGACGCGGTGGTGGTGGTCGTGCCCCTCGCGGTGGGGCTGAGCGTCGAGTTCGGCGTCCTGTCGCTGCCGCAGGGCGTGGTGTGGGATGCGGTTTCGCAGAACGGCCTGACGGCCGGCAGCCTCGTCCTCGTCGTGACGACGGTTGCGAACAGTTTGATCGGGCGCCGAGGAAGTCTCGTCGTCGAGCTCTCCGCACAGAGCACAGCGGAGCTGAGGGAATTCGTCAGGACGCATGCGACTCGACGCGGCTGCGATCCGGGCAGCGTGGCCAGGCTGGAAGCGGCCGCGGAAGAAGCGCTGGCCGTGGTCAGCGAGCGTTCGCCATCGGTTCCAAGCGAGCCGCGATGGGCCCAGACAACCTTGGGAATCACAGGGACGCGAGCCGTGCTGGAGTTCGTGTGCGCCCCGAGCGGCGCTCAGAACCTCGAGGAGCGCATCGCGCTGCTGGCCGAGCCCGAGGCGGAGACGATGGAGACGGAGATTGGGCGGGATGCCGCGGTGCGACTCTTGCGGCACTACTCAAACGAGGTCAGCCACCGCCAGTATCTCGAAGCCGAGATCCTCACCGCTGTCGTGACCGTGCGCAGCTCCGGCGGCCGCCCGCGCACACGCCAGCGTCAGGGGCGAACTTCGTAGTAGAGGTTCGCGGCGTCGCTGAAGTCGTGCTCGGTGAAGCGTGTGAATCCGGCAGCTGCAGTCATCTCCCGGGCTTTGTCGGGATAGAGACCGAGGGTGCCCAGTCCCATGCCACCCGGCTCGCTCAGCGCCGACTGGAGGCAGCTCGTGATGGAGAAGCCGTAGAACATGGCCAGCATCGGGTTGCGCTGGTCGAGGTTGAAGTCGCCCTTGGAGCGGATGTCCTTGATGAGCAGCGTGCCGTCGGCGTCGAGCGCGGCCCGGATGGCATCCAGCGCGTCGTCGGGCCGCGGCATGTCGTGCAGGCAGTCGAAGGTGAGCGCCAAGTCGAAGTCGCCCGTGGCAGGCACATCGGCCGCTCCGGCCTCGATGAACGTCGTGTTCTCCAGCCCTGCGTCTTCGGCGCGCTCTTCTGCTTGTGCGATGGCGATGGCCGAGGGATCGAAGCCCACCACCTGCGAGCGAGGCCACTTCTCCGCGATGAGGCAGGCAGATACGCCCGCCCCGCAGCCCACGTCCAGCACCTTGGCACCGCGTTCCAGCTTGGCCACGACGCCGTCGAGACCGCCCAGGATGACCGACGTGAGGTTCTGGCGGCTGAATGGTCCGGTGGTGCGGGCCAGGCCGGCCGCCGCACGGGGACCCTGCTGCTCGTAGGTCATTCCGATGCCCGTGCGGAACGAATCGAGGATCAGATCCAAGACTTGGTCGCCGAGCCCGCCGCGGAAGGCGCCCATGGCGAAGTGCAGCGAGCCCTCCTCGTCGACGAGCAGCGCCTCGGCCTCGGGCGACAGCGAGAAGGCGCCGTCGTCGTGGGTGACGAGGCCGGCAGCGGCCACGCCGTAGAGCCACTCCCGCACCAGCCGCTCGGCGAGGCCGGTCGCCTCCGCCACGTCGTGGCTCGTAGCGGGCTGGGTCTCCGAGAGGGCTGCGAACAGCCCGAGCTGGTCGCCGATGTGCAGCATCGCCGACACCATCTCGCCCTTCTTGTAGGTCCACACTTGGAAGGCGAGCTTCTTCAGGAGATCAGGGTCGATCTCACGCCGCTCGGTTGCAGTTTCAGCCATCCGCAAGACGCTACTCGCCCTGTGTTTCCCGCTCATGTTCGCTCCGCTCACGGGCCGCTCAGGCCCCGGCTTCGCTTGGCGGCTCAGCCTCTGGCGTGGCTGTTCAGGCGGTGCAGAGGGGGTCGTCGCTGGCGGGGGGCTGGTGAAAGCACAGGATCGCCTCGACTCCGACGTACGTGAACTCCCATGGCTCGGGTACCGGTCCCTGCCGACCGCCGTCAGGGGGGTAGCTCGGGATCCAGCCGTGTTGCTTGGCGACTGCGAAGTTGTCGGCCGAGATCCACTCGTAGGCGGGCGAAGAGCCGAAGTGGGCGTGCCCCACTTGGCTGATGTCGATCGCATATCCCGTGTGGTGCTTGGAGTACCCAGGCGGCGCCGACATCTTCAGGCGATCTGCCAAGTCATCGAACTCATACGGCGCCTCGAGTGGACGCAGGAACACTTCTCGCTGGTACCGGTGCCCGCGGTAGGCAGATTTCAGCTCCAGCTCGAAGCCGTGCTCGGCAGCGTCCTGCTCCAGGGCCAGCCACGCCACGGCGGCGGGACGCTGTAGCGCCAGACCATCGTCGATCAGGCGCATCAGTGCGTAGTCGGCTGGCAGTGCCCGGCGCTGGTAGCCGCGTTCGGCGGCTTCGGTACGGACCTGCTCGTCCATCTCGGCCGAGTCGGTGATTGTCGGCGGGCCTGAGATCGACGACAAGTTCGGCAGCTCTGCCGTGCTGAACAGCTCGTTGAACTCCGGGCCGGTGAAGTGCGGGAAGGACAGCGAGTCGACGCCTGTGGGCGCTGGCTCCTGCCAGCGCGACACGGGCTCGTCGATGTCTGGCGGCGGCGCCCACGGCCCGATGATGGGTTCGCGAATCCATGCGCTCGACTCGGCGACCGCCGCTCCGAGCGGGCGGGGTAAGACCAGGGTCGTCAGGCCGAGTGTCAGGGCGGCAATCGCCCAGCAGCAGCGCCGCCAGGATGAAAAGTGGGTGTCAGGCGACACCAGCAGGCTCATCAGCCCCCACCAGCGTGCGGTACAGGTCGGCGTAGAGGCCGTCTGCGGCGAGCAGGTCGAGGTGGCGACCCTGCTCGACGAGACGCCCCCGATCGAGCACCAGGATCTGGTCGGCGTCGGTGACGGTCGAGAGACGGTGCGCGATGACCACCGCAGTCCGACCGGCGAGCGCCGTGGCCAGCGCGCTCTGCACCAGCGCCTCGTTCTCGCTGTCGAGATGACTCGTGGCCTCGTCGAGTACCACGATCGCCGGATGCTTCAACAGCACCCGTGCAATCGCGAGACGCTGTTTCTCGCCGCCGGAGAGCCGGTAGCCGCGCTCGCCCACGACGGTGTTCCAGCCCTCCGGCAGGCTCTCGATCAGCTCGTCGATGTGCGCCGCCCGGCAAGCCGCGGCAAGTTCCCCGTCGGTCGCGCCCGGTCGCGCATAGCGCAGGTTGGCGGCGATGGTGTCGTGGAACAGGTGCGGATCCTGCGAGACGACACCAATGTGAGATCGCAGCGATGCCGACGTGACGTCGCGCACATCGTGCCCGTCGATGGACACGGCGCCGCTGTCGACGTCGTACAGCCTCGCGATCAGCGCAGCCAGCGTCGTCTTGCCGGCGCCTGATGGTCCGACGAGCGCAACCGTCTGGCCCGGCTCGATAACTGCGGACACCCTGTCGAGCACCGGACCTGTCGCAGTGTCGCTGTGCTGCTGAGGCGTCGCAGGTGCTCCGCTGTGCTGCTGGGGCGTCGCAGGTGCTCCGCCCAGCTCGAGCAGCATCTGGCTGTCGGCGGCGGGGTAGGTGAAGGTCACGTCGTGCAGCTCGATCCGACCGTCCACGGCGTCGAGTTCGACGGCGCCTGAGCGATCGGCAATCGGGTTCGGCAGGTCGAGCACCGCAAACACGCGCTCGAACGAGACCAGCGCTGTCATCACGTCGACCCGGGCGTTCGTGAGGCTGGTCAGCGGCATGTAGATCCGCACCACCATCAGCCCCATGGCCACCAGCGTCCCGACCGTGAGCGCGCCGGAAATCACCAGATGCGCGCCGACCCAGTACAGCATCGCGGCTCCGACGGCCCCCACCAGGCTGAGGCCGATGAAGAACGCTCGCCCGTAGAGCGCACTGCGCACACCGATATCGCGCACGGTCCGCGCCGAGCGGCTGAACCCGGCCCGCTCGATGTCATGCCGCCCGAACAGCTTGACCAGCAGCGCGCCGGCCACATTCAAGCGCTCGGTCATCACGGTGTTCATCGCTGCGTTGTGTTCCATGCTCTGGCGCGTCAACGCTTGCAGCCGTCGGCCCACTCGCTTCGTCGGTGCGATGAACACCGGCAGCAGCGCCAGCGCGAGCAGCGTCAGGCGCCACTCCAGCGCCAGCATGGCCACCAGCGTCGTGGCGAGCACGATCGTGTTGGATACCACCGAGCTGAGCGTGCCGGTGAACGCCCGTTGGGCGCCGATGACGTCGTTGTTCATGCGGCTGATCAACGACCCAGTCTGCACGTGGGTGAAGAACGCGATCGGCATCCGCTGCACGTGGTCGTACAGGCCGACTCGCAGGTCGAAGATGAGTCCTTCGCCGATGCGCGCCGACCACCAGCGCTCGATGAACGACAGGCCGGCCTCGCAGAAGGCTGCGGCCACGATGATCGCGGCCAGCACGTTGAGCTGCCACCGGTCTCCCGCCGGGATGGCCTCGTCGATGATGCGCCCGAACAGGATCGGCGGCACCAGGAACGCCAGTGCGCCGAGCAGTTGTGCTGCGAGGAATCCCGACAGCATCATCCGGTACGGCCGCGCCAAGGCCGCTGCCCGGCGGACGGTGCCCGGCGCTATGTGACGTCCTTCCACACCGGCTGGGTCGTGCCCCATCGCGCCGTGTGCCGATGCCATCGACTGCATGGATCGCACGATACGAGCCGCGAGCTATGACGCTTGTGCGGTGAGGCGTGGGTGCTCAGACGTAGGGCCAGCGGCGCTTCGAGGCTGCTGTGGTGGCAGAGGTTCCGTCGGGCCGCGTGGGTTCGGTGAGTGCCCAGCGGCGGCGCCACGCGGATGCGGTGGGGCCCTCGAGGCCCGGGCTGTCGGCGCTGTGCAGGCGCCGGCGGGCGGCGAACCAGTTGCCCGTGGCGGTCTCGTCGGCGAGCCCCTCCACCGCGGCTTGCAGCCGCCGGGTGAAGCGGCGGTTGTTCTCACCCTCGTCGAAGCTCAGTGGGCGGCCGAAATTGATCACCGAGCGGGCGCGCCTGGGCCATGCACGACCTTTGCGCAGGATGTCGAAAGTGCCGCGGATGTGCACGGGCACCACAGGGACACCGGCCTGCTTGGCGAGGAATGCGGCGCCGGGACGGAACTGCTGACCCCAGCCGTCGCGGGAGCGACCTCCCTCGGGATAGATCACGAGGCTCCAGCCGCCGCGCAGCAGCGTCACCGCCTTGTCGATGGTGCGACGGTTGAGTGCGGTTCGCTCGATGGGGATGGCGCCGACGAACAGCGCAGAGATCGCCGAGGTCGCCCGGTTCCCGAAGAAATAGTCGGCCGCAGCGCCGACTACGAGCCGGTTGCACCACGGTTCGGGAACGGAGGTGGCGATGACCGCCGTATCGACATGGCTCTGGTGGTTCGCTGCGAATACCGCCGGACCGTCGAGTTCGCTGAGACGGTCCACGCCCTTGATCGTCGGCTGGGCGTAGTAGCGCACCAGCGTGCGGACAATCGTGTCGCGCGCCACCCGTCGGGCAACCCGAGCCGGGAAGCGCCGAGCCCAGTCGGTGTCGTAGTTGGCGCCGGCATTGACCGGCAGGGGCGTCTGGCCCCGAGGGGTTGCCGCCGCCCGCAGCGGGAATTCGGCGCCGCGCATGATGCGAGTCACCGACGCCCTCGTGCGCTGAGCGCGCTTGGCCCCGAGGTGGGAGATCCCCGGCTTGTCAGACGACATCGGCCATCAGCATGGGCGGATTGTGAAAATGCGTGATCGACGGGTCGCGCCCGACCACGTCGGTTGCCATCTCGAGCGCGTCATTCATCGTCGAAGCCGGACGGAAGCCCATGCGCTGGGTGGCGGCTTTGTCGCCGCCGACGATGATCACCCCGCCCAGATGCTCGAGCGCATGCGCGCACCAGTACCACATGTAGAACGGGTGCACGCCGTGGTAGGCGTACGAGGTGCGGTACAGGTGCCGGTACCACTCGTCCTCGGCGTAGCGCTTCTCGTACCGGTGCTCGATGACCGCCGGATCGGTGGTGTCGGCCAGCACCTCTTCGAAGAAGTCGATGTAGCTGGGATGGTGCACCGGGTGGAACTCCCACGGCGTGGGGTGCGTCATGATCACCACGCCGCCGTGGCGGACGAGCGGGCGGCCCCGGTACAGGTTGAAGAAGTAGCCGAGACCCAGGCAGGCCACCAGGATCGGGTTCATGATCGAGTTGACGTTGTAGGGGCAGATGTAGGGCAGCCCCATCGTCAGCACGTCGGTCTGGCCTTCCACCCGCACGAGGTGCTGGCGGTAGACGTGGGTCAGCGTCTGGCGGTGCACGGCCTCGACCTCGCCGGCTTGTACCGATGTCAGCCCGTACGGCGCCCGGATGCCTTGGAAGATACGCCGGGCCTGTCGGCGGGACATCAGGTCGAGTGCCGTCTTGGTGCCCATCAGCATCATGCGGTCTCGCGGCGTCATCTCCCACTCGCGGCGCTTCAGGAAGTCGTACGGCGACGGGAATTCGTTGTTGTTGAGCGTGGTCTCGATCTGGAACACCTTCACACCGGCTTCTGCCAGCAGGCGTCCCTGGCGCCAGTTGCGAGTGTGCAGCTCCGAGCTCTCGGGGTCCATGAACGAGGTCGAGTGCAGCATCGTGTGCACGTTGTGGTGGTGGCGCAGGGCCGTGTAGGGCGACAGGCCGGTGGCGACGCTCTTGTGGCCGCCGTCCATCGACACCAAGTTGATGTTGACGTACACCAGCAGGTCCGACTCGGCGGCGCGCTTGGAGATCACCACTTCCTCGCCGGCGTCGGTAGTGCCCAGGTGGGTGAGGGCGTCAGGGTCCTCGGCGTCGAAGTTGTAGAGCTGGCCGTGGGGGGCAAAGGCGTCGTAGACGCGGTCGCCGACGGCGTGGCGCAGCTCTGCTTCGGTCATGCGGCGATGCAGCGCAAGTGCGGCGATGAGTTCGACGTCGTCGACGCCGGCGGCGGCGGCCATGTCGAGGACCTGCTCGATGATCCGGCCGCGGATGTCGGGGGCGGCCATCGGGGGCAGCGGCAGCGAGAGATCGTCGAAGGCAATGGTCAGCTTCATGCCTGGCTGCATGTATGCGGCCAGGGGATCACGATCGCCCAGCGGATTGGCCAGGGCTTCGGCGATGGCACGTTCGGGATCGCGCACCGGATTCAGCGGTTCGTTGGGGTAGACGACACGGCTTCCGACGGGCAGCTTCTCCAGGCGGAGCCCCTCGCCGTGGTGGAACAGGATCGGCGGGGTCGTGCGATCCACCTCGAGCACGAGGCCCTTGCGCGCGGTCACCGTACTGACCCTGCGACGCGGGCCCTGCGGGACCGGTGCGTGCGGTCGAGCCGGTCGGTGTTGGGGCGAACCCGGAACGGCGGCGCTATGGGCAGCAGTGGCCGGGGGCCGCCGGGTGAGCGCTCCCAGTTCTCGCACAGCCATCCCCGCTTGTCGGCGATGGTCACGAGCCGGGTCTCCGGATTGACCGCCACCGGATAGCCCACGGCCTCCAGCATGGGCATGTCCGAAGCTGCATCGGCATACGCCACGCCCTGTGCCAAGTCGAGTCCTTCCTCCGCGGCCCAGTCCACCATCATCTGGGCGCGCACCTCGCCGGTGGGCGGCACGTCGATCATCTCGCCGGTATAGCGCCCTTCGCGGCTGTCGATGCGTGCAGCGATGATGTGGTCGAACAACGGCGCCAGCGGCTGCACCGCCAGCTCGAGCGCACCGGTGATGAGCACCGTGCGATGTCCGGCGGCTCGATGCTCACGCACTCGTCGCAGCCCCGCCGGGAACGCCTTGGTCAAGAACAGGTGACTGAGCATCTCCGCCGCATCGGCGTCGAGCTGGCCTACCGGCGCACCCTTGTAACGCCGGTAGAAGTAGCGCAGGAAATCGGTGCGGTCGCGGCGGTCCCTTCGCCACAGGCCGGGTGTCTCTGCGAGGGTGCGCAGGGCGAAGCGCACTCGCTGGGGGGTGTCGAGTCGCCGGGTTGCGAGCCATGCGTAGGTCTCGACCACGTTGCTGGCGATCAGGGTGTTCTCGAGGTCGAATGCGGCGAAATGGCGTGCCGGGTCCAGCACGGCAGTGCGCAGGCGCTCGTTGCGGCTCGGCCCGGTGCGGGGTTGGGGCGTGGTTTTGACTCGTGCCTGGGCGATCACGGTCGGCAGGTGAACTTCGGCGATGTAGTCGGCCCAGTCGATGACCCGGGGATCGAAGCCGAACCGTTCGCGGTCAGCCGCAGGCAGCGACTCCCACAGCTCGGTCGTGCGGTCGATCTCGTACAGCGCTTCGCACTTGCCGTAGGCGCCGTACAGCAGGACGTAGTCGCGGATCTGCTCAAGCCCGGCTCGCCGCTGCGCAAGCCGGATGGTGAAGTCGTTGCGGCCCCGCATCGGCAGGCGGTGCACCACCTTCTCTGCCGTGTTGAACAGCGACATGGCCCGATCGAGCTGCTCTTCCAGACCGCTCGCTCCGGCATAGTTCCACTGGGTGCTGGCCGTGGGATGACCCTTGGCGTCATAGACAGGGTGGTCCTGGAACCACTGCATAGTCGTCTCGGTCAGCACCTTGAAGCGCAGCGGGTTCACCGCACCCGAGGCCACCTGGAAGATCTCCGGCTCGGGCACCGGCCCCCGTGCCGCGACGGCGATGATCGCCGCGGCAACCATGTCGACCGGGATGACGTCGATGATGCCTTCGGGGTAGCCCGGGAAGGTGTCGAGCTCGCCCTTGGCGAACGACACGAACAGCGGCTCGGCCATGCGGAAGCCACGGATCCAGCCCGGCGACGGCTCGGCGAAGGCCGATTCGATGATGGATGGGCGAACGATGGAGATGGGCACATCGCCTTGCAGCTCCACCAGCGCCTGCTCGCCCAGCGCCTTCGAATACGTGTAGACGTCGGGCCATCCCAACGAGGTCGCGCGGCTGCGGCCGGCGGCGATCATCTCGGCGTCCACCCATTCCCGACGCAACTGCTCGGTCTTGGCGGCCAGCAGCGGCAGGCCGGCGGGGCCGAGTTCGGAACGCGCGTCGCGATGGAAGCGGCGCAGGCGCTCGGGCGAGCGGCTGGCGGCGTCGAGATCGGCGCGGGTGCGGCGCGCCGCCGACACCTCGGCGCGCCAGTCGACGTCCATCGAGAACGGCGTGTCGGCCAGGAACACCTCGGCTGCTGAACCCCGCCGATTCCCGGCGACATAGCACGTCGACACCGCGATGAAATGCGGTGTGGCGCCCTGAGATTGGCAGGCCTCGAGCAATCGGTTGGGACCGAGCAGATTGGTCTCGATGGAGGCGTCCAGCGGGCTGTCGAAGCTGACGGTGGCGGCCGCGTGGATGATGACGTCGCAGCCGCAGAGCAGCTCGAGGTCGCCGGGGGAGAGGCCGAGACCGTCGACACTCACATCGCCGGACACCACCGTGATGCGTCGGCCGCAGATCTCGTCGAAGTCGCTGCCCCACGCCGCACGGAGGCGTTCGAAAGCGTCGTTGCGCAGAATCTCGCGCTGCACGCGTCGGTTCACGTCGGTGCGGCGGCCCGGCCGCACCAGCAGCACTAGCTCGCAGTCAGGGACCGAGCGCAGCAGCCGTTCGACGAGCGCCGTGCCCAGGAAACCGGTTGCACCGGTGATGGCAATGCGCTTTGCAGCCAACGCGTCGGCGATCACGACGTGTTGTTTAGCCCCAACGAGCGCCAGATACGCGCACGACCACTCGATTCGCCTAGCGGCTCAGCTTGTAGCGAGCTCGGCGAAGAGCCGGGCGCACGCCCTGACGGCTCGCCAGCCGCATGACAGGGCGTACCGCTCGTAGTCGCTCCCGGGGGGTCCGAAGGTGGCCAGGTCGCGGCATGCCGGTGCGTCGGCAGCGCCACAGCGCTCCCAGAGTTGATCCAGGTACTCGTCGCCGCCGGGAGGCGGATCGTCGGGCGACCGACCGGCGAGCGCAGGCGGTGTACCGTCGTCGCCCACCAGCAGGGTGCAGTCGCGTGTTGTACGGCCGCCGCAGGTCCAGCCGAAGCTGGCATAGGCCGATCCCCCCGGCGCCGACAGCACGAGCTGCGCACATGCCCGGCTGCTGCCTTCGGCGCACGCCGTCCACCAGCCGTCCAGTTCGGGAATGCTCCCCGGCGCCGGAGACTCGGGCCCGAATTCGATGCCCAGCAGGCCGGCGTCGGCGCCCGGATCGCCGAGCAGCACGCTGCAGTGCAGGTTCTCGCGCCCCCCGCAGCTGAACGCGAATGCCTCGTAGTCGCTGCCCGCGGGCGACTCGTACAGCAGGGCATTGCAGGCGCTGGCCGAGCCCTGCCCGCACATCACCCAGAGCTCGTCGAGTGCTGGATCGTCTCCGGGCGGGCTGTCGTCCGGATCGAAGAGCGCAGGCGCACCCACCAGCGATGCGGGCAAGGCAGCGTCACGCTCCTGCGCAGGGGAGCGCACCCCGGTGTCCGACGGTGTCGCGGATCGTCGAGTGCCGGTGTCGAGCGCGCAGATGTCCCGGGCGATGTCGGCGAGCGGTTCGTCAGCGGGTTCGAGCGGCAGCGACAGCTCCGCTGCATCGGCCAGGCCGAGCGCCGCGGCCAGACGCTCGCGCTCGCATGCCCCCAGACCGTCGCCGCCGCTCGAATCACCAGCGCCGCGCGTCGGCCCCGAACCGCTGCAGGCCGCCGACAGCAGCGCCGCCGCAATGATGATCGATACGCCGTGGAGCACTGGCGTCAGTCTGGCTTCAGTGTCGCCGGCGCAGCGTGGCATCTCGCCGACGGGCAGGCCGGACGGCGCGCCGTGACCGTGGACCACGCTCTTCTTCAACGATCTCTCGTGCAGCTCATGCAGGAGTCCGCCAGCGCTGCCGTTGGAATAGGATTCGATGTGGAGATACGGGAATGTCGATGCACCTCAGTATGCCTTTTCGTGGGGTAGAGCGGGAAAGACACCGCTGCGACGCGACGGGCTCATGCCTGTCCGCCCACGCTCCTATGCCAACGCATCGGGGGGGGGGGGGGGGTACACGCCCGGGTGGGCCTCGGTGCCGCGGTGGCGGATAGGTGAGACGCCCGCTGGCACGCGGAGCCGCAGCTGGTCTGGCGGTGGCGTTGGCGGCGTCGCTGCTGGCGGTGGTGCCGCTGGCGGTCGTGCCGCCCGAGGCAGCCGCGCAGACAGCCGCCACGGGCGCCCCGTACCTGCACCGCACCTCCATCGTCGAGGGCCAGCAGCGATTCTTCGAGATCTCCAATGTGCCCGATGCCTCGGCGCACTACCTGCGCATCAAGCCGCTGAGCGCGCCCTACACCGCTGAGTCGGGCGACCTGTCGGCCACCACCGACCAGCGGTCCATCACACCGGGCGGCAACGGCGCCCAGACCCGGATCAGGCCCGCCTCCCAGCGCATCCGCTTCGAGCTGGAGGCCCGGGCCGACAACGACACCGACGACGAGACGTTCGGGCTGCAGCTCTGCTCCAGCGCAGCATGCACCGGCGCCGGGCTGCTCGCCGAGTGGGACATCGCCATCGCCGACGCGTCCGACGCCACGCTGACCGGCACCGGCGGCGGCGGCGTCACCGTCAGCGGCGGCGGCGCCTCGATGATGGAGCGCACCGCCAACAACGACCCCCGCGACCACCGAGACACGATCACCGTGAGCCTCGACAGCCCGCCCACGGGGCCGATCGTGATCGTGGCGGGAGTGGCAGACGCCGTGCCCAACGCCGACGGCACGCCCACCTCGATCGCCAGCGCCACCGGCAGCTTCGCGAAGCACGAGCTCCCGTCGCCCACCGCTGCCCGAGAGGTCCTCACGATCACCCAGCAATGGCTCGACCTGCTCGACACCGACGGCACCCCCGGCGTGTCCCAAGCCGAGTGGGACGCCGCCGAGGGCGCCTGGCGGCCCGATCCGCACAGCTTCGAGGTGAGCCTGCGGGCGTTCGACAACGCCGTCGACACCCCCGGCGGCGTCCTGTCGGGAACGCTGAAGCTCACGGTGTACGACTACGACAGCAAGTATTTCGACGAGGCCGACCGCACCGTCACCGTCGGCGGACGGCAGCGCACCGTGAAAGGACCCGACACCGCCACCGCCCCCACGGAGTACACGGGCATCACGCTGCCCGACGTGGCGCTCGCTGTGACAGACGACGACGAGCCGACCCGGATACGCCTGCTGCCCGCGGACGGCGAAGACTCCACAGCCACCGAAGCCAGCGCGACCGACACGGCAAAGTTCCGGGTGGTCATCGACCGGGCGCTCACGGCCAAAGAGACAGTGACGGTGCCTCTGGCGTTCTCCGGGGCGGCGCTGGGCACGAACTTCAGCGTCGCCCTCGACGGCTCGCCCACCGGCGCCGCCTACGCAGACTCCGACGACGGCACGCAGGGGCGGCTGACACTCTCGGGGGCGGGAGCGCAGCGGGCCACGCTGGCGGTGACAGCGCTGACCGACTCCGACACGGTGAGCGAGACGCTCGAGGCGAGCATCCCGCGGCGCTCCGACACCGGCCCGGCCCCGTACTTCACGTCGAGCCTGGCGGGCGGCCTGTGCGCGGGGCAGGGCTGCGCCGGCCACAGCAGCGTCGGCTACGACAGCACCGAGGGCGAGCAGCGCTCGTACCGGATGACGCTGATCGACCAGACCGCTGCCGCAGGCCTGGCGGTGCTGGACGTCGGCGACGGACGCCTCCTCGAGGGCGGGCGGTACCTCTACTCGGTGCGGCTGACCGCACAGCCCACCGGCGATGTCACGGTGACCGCCGCCAGCGCCGACCCGAGCAAGGCGATCGTCACCGCGGGCGCGTCGTTGACCTTCGGCCCGCAGTACTACCCCAGTTGGCGTCACCGACAGTACGTCATCGTCAGCGGCGTGCAGAATGCCGACGACGCCGCTGATGCGCTGGTGGGCATCACCCACACCCTCAGCGGCCCCGGCGCATATGCCGGCGTGGCGCCCGTGACCCACACCCTGACCCTGGTAGACGACGACGCCACCACCGTCACCATGGCAGGCAGCGGCGTGCGCACCGTCGGCGATGCCGACAGCATCTCGCGGGTCATGGTGGAGGGCGAACCGGAGGCGGTCGACAGCTCGCTCACCGTGAGCCTGAGCCGCCCCCTCGCCGACGGCGAGTTCGTGCGGGTGCCGCTGTACCTCGAGGCCAAGGGCCACACCAGGCCCGGCGCCGCGCAGGAGTGCGTTCTCGACGACGACGGCAACGGCAACACGGTCGAAGCATCGGACGGCACGTCCTGCGACGTGGTGCAGAGCGTCCGCGGCCCGCGGGTCTCGGCCAACGTGGCGTATCCGCCGCGCCTCAACGACTTCCAGATGACCGCCTCAGGCGTCGGCGTGTCGGTGGAGGCCGTCGACCGGCTGACCCCCAGTCACGTCGGCTACCGCTATCTGGAGTTCCGCGGCGCCGGCGCGCAGAGCGCTGTTATCGAGATGCACGCCACCGACGGCTTCGACGACGGCGATGCCCACCACGAGGAGTTCCGCATCGCCTTTCCCAGCGACTTCCGGGCGCTCAACCCGAACCACCCCGAGTACACCGGCCGCTGGCTGCCGCCGGTGACCAACCTCGACGGCGGCATCGAGGCGTGGGTCCCCGGCGCGCAGGCATGGTTCGCCATCACCGACGACGAGTCGCCCGATCAGGCCGACGTCGTCGAGGTGCCCCCCGACTGGCCGCTGCTGCCCTCTGGCCTGGAGCCCGGTGACAGGTTCCGGCTGTTGTATGTGACCAACGCCACCACCGCCGCGAGCACCGGCGGGTCGAGCGGGCGCACGGCGTACACCGATTTCGTGCGCGCCGAGGTCACCGGCGCCGGCCTCAAGCAGGGCGGCGTGGCCCACCTCAAGCCGTATGCGAACCGGATCCACCCGGTCATCACCATCGACCGCGGAGGGGCGGCGTACATCAACGCCAGGTTCGACCCGAACGACGCCAGCCACCCTGACGACCCCATCTACTGGGTGGGCGGCAACAAGGCGGCCGACGACAAGGCCGACTTCACCGACGGCAGCTGGGACGACGAGGCCAGCCCCACCTACGCCGACGGCACGGCGGCCGCCATCGCCGCCGGCGGCTACTGGACCGGCTCCAAGTCGCACGGGCACCGGCGCACCGGCGCCAACTGTCCCGACGGCGGCGACCATCTGAACGCGGGCAAGCCCAGTGTGAATGTGGGCTATCTCAACTCCGGCAACAGCGCGCTCACTCCGCTGGGCCCCACCACCGACACCTGCGACCACGGCGAGCCCGCCGCCGAGCAGAGACCCATGTACGCCCTGTCGGGCACCTTCTCGGTGGGGAGCGCCGGCGCCCGCGTCGCCGACGCCGCCGCCGCGGAAGGCAGCGCCGTCACCTTCACCGTCACCATTCCCGCCGCCGCGCCCCAAGGCGGCATCACGGTGCCCTACACCCTCGCCGACGGGCGCGCGAGAGCGGCCGACCCCGACTACCTCACAGCAACCGGCGCGTCGGGCGGCGCCGGCGCCGACTACGACAGCGACGCCGGCAGCGTCACCATTGCCGAGGGCGCCACCTCGGCCGACTTCGCTGTCGCCACCACCGACGACGGCGTCTACGAGAGCGACCATTACTTCACCGTGACGCTCGGCACCCCCAGCGGCACGAACGCCCCCGGCGTGCATCCCTTCGGCGGCACCGCATTGGGCGTCATCGAAGACGACGCCGACGCCCCCGCCCTCGCGTTCAGCTCCCGGGAGTATCACGGGTATGAGCCGGAGGGCTCTGTGACGCTCACCGTCACCAAGACGGGCGACACCCTCGTGCCGGCATCGGTCTACTGGTCCGCCGGAACCCCCGTTGTCGACCCTTCGCTGAGACGCTCCGCTTGGATCGATCCGGCATCGCCGACGGGCGACTACACCGCCGATCCGGGCTATCTGGTGTTCGCCCCCGGCGACACCGCCAAGACCATCACCGTGGACATCGCCTCCGACAATGTGCGCGAGCCTCCTGAGACCTTCGAGGTGCGTCTCTCCGATCCGCTCGATGCTGCGGTGGGCGCGGTCGGCCGAGTCGAGGTCGTCGTCTTCGACGGCACGCAATCGGTGGTGGTCGACGCGTCGGGGCTGGGCGGCGACGGGTCGAGCATCGCGCTGACTGAGGGCGACAGCCGCACGTTGACGGTGCAGCTGGAAGTCGACCCGGGTGCGAATACTCGGCTTTTCGCCTCCGTGTTGGAGAGACCCGCGGGAGCGGACCCTCTGTTCACCGAGTTGTACGACCTGCCGAGAGTCGACCGGAACCAGGTGGTCATCGACCACGACCCCGAGACGCCGCTCGTGGAGTCACGGGTCGATGTCACGCCGGGCGCGGCGGGCAACTGGAACACCCCGCACACGCTGGCTCTGCGCCTTCCCTTCGACGACGACGCCGACACCGACGCCATGCCCGGCCAGTACCTCATCAGATTCTTTGCGCGCTCGGCGGGGGGTCCCTACCGCTACGACACCGACACCACCGACGAGACCGTCTATTTCAGCGTGGCCGACGCGGGACATGCCGTGGCGGTCTCCCCCGACGAGCTGGAGCTGAGCGCGGGCAGCACCGTGGAATACGACGTGCAACTCGCCAGCGACCCGGGCGGGACGGTCACTGTCACGCCCGCCTCGAGCGACACCGGCAAGGCCGCCGTGTCGTCGGCGGTGTCGTTCGACTCCGACGACTGGCGCACCCCCAAGAAGGTCACCGTCACCGGCGTGGCGCCGGGCGCCGTCACCATCACCCACGCCATCACCGCCGGCACCGACGACTACCCCCTCGGAGGGCTGTCTCCGCCCTCGGTCGCTGTGCAGGTGCGCCGATCGCCGGTCATCGACGTGACGGCGTCCGCATCCGGCGGCGACGGCGACGGCAATGTGGTGGAGGGCGCCGACGGCAGCACCGGCTACCGAGCCCTCAGCCTCAATCTGAGCCGCGCGCTCGTGGGGAATGAAGTGATCACCATCCCGCTGACGGTGGCCGGGGCCACGGTGGGCGACGATTTCACGTTCGGGCTCAGCCCTTCCTCCCAGTCCGGCGTGGCGCTGCTCACGTCCGACCCGCACAGCCCGCAGAACCCGGCGGTGCAGTTCACGGCCGGCGCGGCCGCCGCCACGCTGCGCTTCGTCCCGGTGGACAACGACAAGCGCACCCGACCCTGGATCGACATCAGGAAGGGCGCCGGCAACCGGGCCCCCGTCGGCGGCGGCGGTGCGAGCCCGGGCGCGGTGTCGGTCGGGCCGTTCAGGTTCTTCATCGACGACGACGATGCCGGCGCCGTGGTGGTGCCTGAGGACTGGGCGTTGAAGCCGTCGGGCATCGGTGCGGGCGACGAGTTCCGGCTGATGTTCATCACGTCCGGCAAGAGGAAGGCCGCATCGGACGACATCGACGAGTACAACGCTTTCGTGCAGCGGGCAGCCCATGGGGGCGGCCATCCCGCGATCGTGCCCTATGCGGGGCTGATGAGGGTGGTCGGCTCGACTGCGTCGGTCGACGCCAGGGAGAACACCGCCATGTGGGACCCGGCGGCGAACTCGGGTTCGGGCGGCTACGCCGACGGCTCGACCGCGGCCACCAAGGACAGCGCGGGCATCCCGGTGTATTGGCTGGGCGGGGCCAAGGCGGCCGACAGCTACGCCGATTTCTACGACGGCTCCTGGGACAGCACCGCCGCCGACGACACCACCGAGAGCGGCGCGGACCGCACCGACGGCGGGGCTTTCTTCTCCGGCAGCTGGAACACAGGCGCCAAACGGCCGGGCCATGAGCTGGGCAGCACGAGTGTGGCGCTCTGGAACTCAGAACGCCTCTCCATCAACACCGGCCGCAAGCCGTCGAGAGATTCGGCGCTGCTCGCGGTGTCGCCGGTGTTCTCGGTGGAGGCACCGTCGGCGGAGTTCGCGTCGGCCGCCTACACCGCGACGGAGGCGTCGGGCGCGGGTCGCAGCGTCGATGTGGTGGTGAATCTGTCGCCGGCGCCCCAAGCCGATACCAGCGTGGCGTTCGCGGTCGGCGGGTCGGCCACGAACGGCGACGACTACACGGTGGCCTCGAGCCCGGTGGTGGTGGGCACGTCGGGCGCGGCCGTCATCACGGTCACGGTCAACGAGGACCAGATCATCGATCCCGGCGAGACGATCACCTTCACGCTGCTCGAGGGCGACGGCTACAACCTCGGCGCGCAGGCGACCGCCACGGTCACGATCGTCGACAACTCGATGAGCGTCGAGATGACGGCCGCCGACGGCGACGCGAACGGCAATGCGGTGGAGGGTGCGTCGGATTCGACGGGCTACCGCACGTTCACTCTGACGCTGGAGCGGGCGCTGACCGGCGCGGAGACGGTGACGGTGCCGCTGACGGTGACCGGTGCTGTGGTGGGCGACGACTTCACGTTCGGGCTCGAGCCGTCGACGCAGGCCGGCGTGACGCTGCTCACCTCTGGCCTGCACAGCGCGCAGAACCCGGCGGTGCGGTTCGCGGCCGGCGCCGCCGCGGCCACGCTGCGGTTCGTCCCGGTGAACGACGAGGTGCGCAACCGGC
The DNA here is from genome assembly GCF_965219595.1 of Candidatus Poriferisodalis sp. Lineage (NCBI taxonomy): Bacteria > Bacillati > Actinomycetota > Acidimicrobiia > Acidimicrobiales > Candidatus Poriferisodalaceae > Candidatus Poriferisodalis > Candidatus Poriferisodalis sp. The sequence goes on along the minus strand of NZ_OZ244781.1, from coordinate 9,002 downwards.
CCTACGTCAGCATCAGCGCAGGCACAGGCGACCGGGCCCCCGTCGTCGGCGGCGGTGTGAGCTTGGGCGAGGTGTCGGTCGGGCCGTTCAGGTTCTTCATCGACGACGACGATGCCGGCGCCGTGGTGGTGCCTGAGGACTGGGCGTTGAAGCCGTCGGGCCTCGAACCGGGCGACGAGTTCCGGCTGCTGTTCGTGACGTCGCAGGCTCGCGGCGCCGGCCAGACCGATATCGGCGAGTACAACGCTTTCGTGCAGCGGGCAGCCCATGGGGGCCATGCCGCGATCGTGCCCTATGCGGGGCTGGTGCGGGCGGTGGGCAGCACCGCCTCGGTCGGCGCGCGGGCCCACACGCAGATGTGGGAGTGGAGTCGCAACGGCGGTGCGGGCGGCTATGCCGACGGGTCGGCCGCGGCCGGCGATGCGGGCATTGCGGTCTATTGGCTCGACGGGGCCAAGGCGGCCGACAACTACTTCGACTTCTACGACGGTTCCTGGGACAGCACAGCCGATCGCACCGAGAGCGGCGCTGACCGCACTGACACCGCGGAGGTGTTCACCGGCAGCCTCAGCAACGGCACGCCGCGGGCGGGCTATGTGCTGGGCAGCGGAGGCCATGTGCAGACCGGGAGCCATGCGGGGCTGAACTCGGGCAACGCGAACATCGTTCTGCAGCACCTCAAGCGTCCTCTGTTCGGCATCTCGCCGGTGTTCTCGGTGGCGGCGCCGTCGGCGGAGTTCGCGTCGGCCGCCTACACCGCGACGGAGGCGTCGAGAGGCGGCCAGCAGCTCAGCGTGGTGGTGAACCTGTCGCCCCCGCCGCAAGCCGATACCAGCGTGGCGTTCGCGGTCGGCGGGTCGGCCACGAACGGCGACGACTACACGGTGGCCTCGAGCCCGGTGGTGGTGGGCACGTCGGGCGCGGCCGTCATCGCGATCTCGGTCACCGAGGACCAGATCATCGATCCCGGCGAGACGATCACCCTGACGCTGCTCGAGGGCGACGGCTACAACCTCGGAGCGCAGGCGGTCGCCACGGTCACGATCACCGACAACGACGTGGGCGTCGAGATGACGGCCTCCGACGGCGATGCCGCCGGCAACGCGGTGGAGGGCCAGAGCGACTCCACGGGCTACCGCACGTTCACGCTGACGCTCGACCGGGAGATGACCGGGGCCGAGACGGTGACGGTGCCGCTGACGGTGGCCGGTGCTGTGGTGGGCGACGATTTCACGTTCGGGCTCGAGCCCTCGACGCAGGCCGGGGTGTCGCTGCTCACGTCGGGCTTGCACAGCGCCCAGAACCCGGCGGTGCAGTTCTCGGCGGGTGCCGCTGCCGCCACGCTGCGGCTGGCCCCGGTGGACAACGACGTGCGCACGCAGCCCTATGCGGTGGTGGGCTACGGGACCGACGCCCGCGCCCCCACCGCGTCGAACTCGACGCTCGCCGATCCGGCGGGCGGGCCGTTCGGGGTGGTGCTGGTGGACGACGAGTCCGGCGAGGTGACGGTGCCGTCGTCGTGGCCGCTGGCGCCGGCCGGCTTGGGCGACGGCGACGAGTTCCGGTTGCTGTTCCGCACGTCGGCGCTGCGTGATGCGATGTCGTCGGACATCGGCGACTATGACGAGTTCGTGCGCACGGCGGCGGCTGTGGGCGGCCATGCCGACGTGCTGCCCTATGTCGGGTTCTTCAAGGCGTTCGCGTCGACGCGCAGCGCTTCGGGCACCTCGGGCACGTCGGCGCGGGTGCACAACGGCTTGGCGGCGCCGGGTGATCACAACGGGGCTGTGCCGTCGGGCGGCTGGGAGGACGGCTCGGCGTCGTCGACGGTGGGCGACAGCTCTGTGGGTGTGCCGACGTATTGGCTGGGCGGGGCGCGGCTGGCGAACAACTATGCCGATCTGTGCGATTTGGGCTGGTCGTCGGGCGGTGGGGTGACCACCGGCTGGGACAGCGACGATCCGCGCAGCGAGGACGGGACGCGCAATGTTCCTGCGGGGTCGGTCAGCGATTATCGGCCTTATGAGCCGTGGACGGGCACCGGCAACACCTGTGAGGCGTACGACTATCCGTTGGGCGGCGCTCAGGTGTCGAAGGGGTCCGCGGACAAAGGCGGCGGCCAGGCCCTCTTCCACACGTCCGCGCTGGGCGCCAGCACCCAGCAGCGGCCCCTGTACGGCTACTCGCCGGTGTTCAAGATCGACGACTTCGTCACCCTGGCCGCCTCTGACGGTGACGCTGTCGGCAACGTGGTGGAGGGCGACACGACCACCGCGGCGGGCTATCGCACGATCACCCTCACGCTGGACCGGGCGCTGGTCGGCGCGGAGACGGTGACGGTGCCGCTGACGGTGCGGGGGCCGACAGCGGGCGACGACTTCACGTTCGGGCTCGAGCCGTCGACGCAGGCCGGGGTGTCGCTGGTCACCTCGGGCTTGCACAGCGCGCAGAACCCGGCGGTGCGGTTCGCGGCCGGCGCCGCCAGTGCCACGCTGCGTTTCGCCCCGGTGGACAACAAGGCGCCTGTCGGCGCCCGGGTGAGCATCGGCGTGGGCGAGGGGGCGCGGGCGCCGTCGGCCAGCTTCGGTGGCGCGCCGAGCGTGGGCGGCGGCCCGGTCGAGTTCTTCATCGACGACGACGACGACGCTCCTGTGGTGGTGCCGCAGGACTGGCCGCTCATCCCGTCGGGCGTCCGCGCCGGCGAGGATTTCCGGCTGTTGTTCATCACGTCGCCGGCGAGGGACGCCCGCTCGACCGATATCGGCGAGTACAACGCGTTCGTGCAGCGGGCGGCCCATGGGGGCCATGCCGCGATCGTGCCCTATGCGGGGCTCATGAAGGTGGTGGGCTCGACTGCGTCTGCCGACGCGCGTGAGAACACCGCCATGTGGGACCCGGCTGCGGACTCGGGTTCGGGCGGCTACGCCGACGGCTCGACCGCGGCCACCAAGGACAGCGCGGGCATCCCGGTATTTTGGCTGGGCGGGGTCAAGGCGGCCGACAGCTACGCCGACTTCTACGACGGTTCCTGGGACAGCACCGCCGACGACGACCGTACCGAGAGCGGCGCGGAGCGCACCGTCGCCTTCCTCGTATGGTCCGGCAGCGTGCCCTGGGGCACAGCCGAGGCGAACAGGGAGCTGGGTGTCGGCGGGGGGTCTGCACGAATGGGCAACTCGACACATCTCAGCGCCCCGGCGGCCTTGGACGTGTCCAAGACTGCCTCCGTCTTCGCCATGTCGCCGGTGTTTCGGGTGGAGGAGTCGGCGGTGGGGCTGGTGCTGGCTGGGTCGGGCGGTGATGCCCAGGGCAATGTGGTGGAGGGCGCGTCGGATTCGTCGGGGTATCGCACGGTCACGCTGACGCTGGATCGGGCGCTGGTCGGGTCGGAGTCGGTGACGGTGCCGCTGGTGGTGCGGGGCGCGGCGGCGGGCGACGATTTCGTGTTCGGTTTGCACGGGGCCAATCCCGGCGTGGCCTTGGTGACCGACGGCGATTACAGCGCGCAGGATCCGGCGGTGGTGTTCTCGCCTGGTTCGCGGACGGCGACGCTGCGCCTCACGCCTGTCGACAACGACCGCCGCACTCAGCCGTGGATCGTGATCGGCTACGGCGACGGCGACGACGCGCCGTCGGCTTCCGCGGGCGTCGTCCTGACTGCTGCGGGCGGCCCGGTGGGCTTCGCGGTGATCGACGACGAGACGGGCGACATCGTGGTGCCGGCGTCGTGGCCGCTCGCGCCTGGCGACCTAGGCGACGGCGACGAGTTCCGGCTGCTGTTCCGCACGTCGGCGGTGCGTGATGCGACGTCGTCGGACATCGCCGACTATGACGAGTTCGTCCGCACGGCGGCGGCCGTCGGCGGCCATGAGGCTGTGCTGCCCTATGTGGGGTTCTTCAAGGCGTTCGCGTCCACTCGCAGCGCTTCGGGCCAGCGGTCGGGTTCGGGCACCACGGCGCGGGTGCACAACGGGCTGACCGCCCAGCACAACGGCCACAACCCTGCCTATGCGGACGGCTCGGGCACTGATTCGGACGCGGCGGGCATCCCGACGTACTGGCTGGGCGGCGTGCGGCTGGCCAACAACTACCGCGACCTGTGCGACAACGCCTGGAGAGGTTCGGGTTCGGGGGAGCGCGGCGGGTTCGACCGTGACGATCCGCGCAGCGAAGACGGCTCGCAGAACGTGCCTGACGGGAATATCACGGCGCGGCTGCATGAGCCGTGGACGGGGTCGGGGAATTTCTGCGAGGCGTGGAATCATCCGCTGGGCGCTTCGACGGTGTCGCGGGGCGGCTACGGCGGCGGTGGTGCGTTGTTGCATTCGGGCAGCGCGGCCAATACCCAGCAGCGGCCCCTGTACGGCTACTCGCCGGCGTTCACGGTGGATCAGGCGACGGTGACCGTCACCGCTGCGGACGGCAACGGCGACGGCGACGTGGTGGAGGGCCAGAGCGACTCGACGGGCCGCAAGACCGTCACCCTGACGCTGGACCGGGCGCTGGTCGGCGCGGAGACGGTGACGGTGCCGCTGACGGTGACCGGCGCGGCGGCGGGCGACGATTTCACGTTCGGCCTCGAGCCGGCGACGCAGGCCGGGGTGACGCTGCTCACCTCTGCCCCTCACAGCGCGCAGAACCCGGCGGTGCGGCTCGCGGCGGGCGCCACGACTGCCGCGCTGCGTTTCGTCCCGGTCGACAACGACAGGCGCTTCTCGCCGTATGTGCAGATCGCGGTGGGCGCCGGCGACCGGGCGCCGTCGAAGAGCCCCACAGGCGGCGCGGCGGTGTCGGGCGTGCCGTTGGGGTTCTTCATCGTCGACGACGACATCGGCAACGTCGTGGTGCCGGTCGGCTGGGGACTGATCCCTGACGGCCTCGAACCGGGCGACGAGTTCCGGCTGATGTTCATCACCTCGTCGGCGAGGAACGCCCAGTCGGCCGACATCGATGAGTACAACGCGTTCGTGCAGCGGGCCGCCGCAGGCGGCCATGCCGCGATCGTGCCCTATGCGGGGCTGATGAAGGTGCTGGGCTCGACTGCGTCTGCCGACGCGCGGGAGAACACCGGCATGTGGGACCCGGCGGCGGACTCGGGTTCTGGCGGCTACGCCGACGGCTCGACCGCGGCCACCAAGGACAGCGCGGGCATCCCGGTGTTCTGGCTGGGCGGTGTCAAGGCGGCCGACAGCTACGCCGATTTCTACGACAACTCCTGGGACAGCACCGCCGACGACGACCGTACCGAGAGCGGCGCGGAGCGCACTGTCAACCTCCTCGTATGGTCCGGCAGCGTGCCCTGGGGCGCAGCCGAGGCGAACAGGGAGCTGGGTACCGGCGGGGAGTTCGCACGAGTGGGCAACTCGACACATCTCAGCGCCCCGTCGGCCTTGAAGACATCCAAGACTGCCTCCGTCTTCGCCATGTCGCCGGTGTTCGAGGTGGGGGCTTCGAAGGTGAGCGTCTCGCTGTCGGCGTCGGACGGCGACGCCGCCGGCAACGTGGTGGAGGGCGCAGGCGACTCCACCGGGTACCGGACGGTCACGGTGGGTCTTGATCGGCCGCTGGCCGACTCCGAGACGGCACTGGTGCCGCTGACGGTCTCGGGCGCCACAGTCGGCGACGACTTCACGTTCGACTTGCACGGGCCGAACCCGAACGCGTATCTGGTCACCGTGAGCCCGCACAGCCCCCAGCACCCGGCGGTGCGGTTCGCTGCGGGCGGGCAGCAGGCGACGCTGCGGCTGACTCCGGTGGACAACGCCGAGCGCACCCAGCCCTATGCGGTGGTCGATTACGGCACCGGGTCCCGGGCCCCGAGCGCCCCGCTGGACGTGACGCCGAACGACGACGGCGAGGTGCTGGTGCCCCCCGACTGGGGGCTGATTCCCTCGGGCCTCGGCGAAGGAGACGAGTTCCGGCTGATGTTCATCACCTCGTCGCGTCGCACCGCTTGGTCGAGAGACATCGGCGCCTACAACGCGTTCGTGCAGCAGGCGGCCCGCGACAGCGGCCACCCCGCCATCGTGCCCTACGCCGGGTTCATGCAAGCGGTGGCCTCCACTGCGTCGGCCGACGCCCGGGGGAACACCGGCATGTGGGACTCGAGCACTCCCGGCTACAGCGACGGATCCACCGCGGCCACCAAGGACAGCGCGGGCATTCCGGTCTACTGGCTGGGCGGGGCCAAGGCGGCCGACAGCTACGCCGACTTCTACGACGGTTCCTGGGACAGCACCGCCGCCGACGACACCACCGAGAGCGGCGCGGAGCACACCCGCACCCAGGGGCCATGGACCGGCAGCTCTGCCAACGGCACGGAAGCTTGGATAGAAGGCACAAGGAGGGTGCTGGGCTCCGTCAGCAACCATGGCGCCTATGGCAACGTCGACGCCCTGACGGGCGGCACCGAACTGCTTAGCAATCACAGACCCTTGTTCGCGATGTCGCCGGTGTTCAAGGTGTCGGCTGCGGCGCCGAGGCCGATTCCGCTGTCTGCTTCGGGAGGGCCGGTGGGGATGGTGCTGGTCGATGACGAGTCGGGGCCGGTGGAGGTGCCGCGGGACTGGGGCCTGGCGCCGTCGGGTTCGGCGAGCGGCGACGAGTTCCGGCTGCTGTTCCGCACCTCGACGGTGCGTGACGCCACGTCGTCGGACATCGCCGACTATGACGAGTTCGTCCGCACGGCGGCGGCCGTCGGCGGCCATGAGGCTGTGCTGCCCTATGTGGGGTTCTTCAAGGCGTTCGCGTCCACTCGCAGCGCTTCGGGCCAGCGGTCGGGTTCGGGCACCACGGCGCGGGTGCACAACGGGCTGACCGCCCAGCACAACGGCCACAACCCTGCCTATGCGGACGGCTCGGGCACTGATTCGGACGCGGCGGGCATCCCGACGTACTGGCTGGGCGGCGCGAAGCTGGCCAACAACTACCGCGACCTGTGCGACAACGCCTGGAGAGGTTCGGGTTCGGGGGAGCGCGGCGGGTTCGACCGTGACGATCCGCGCAGCGAGGACGGCACGCAGAACGTGCCCGACGGGAACATCACGGCGCGGCTGCATGAGCCGTGGACGGGGTCGGGGAATTTCTGCGAGGCGTGGAATCATCCGCTGGGCGCGTCGGCGGTGTCGCGGGGCGGCTACGGCGGCGGAGCGCTGCTGCACGTCGCCAGCGCGGCCAATACCCAGCAGCGGCCGTTGTATGGGTATTCGCCGGTGTTCAGGGTGGCGGGTTATCCGGTGGCGGTGGAGTTGACTGCTGCGGGCGGCAACAGCGGCGGCGATGTGGTGGAGGGCGCGGCGGGCGTCAGCGGTTATCGGAGTTTCACGGTGTCGTTGGAGCGGCCGCTGTCGGGTTCGGAGACGGTGACGGTGCCGTTGTCGGTGCGGGGCTCGGCGGTGGGTGTGGATCACGTGCTGGGTCTGCATCCGGGTTCGCAGGCCGGGGTGACGCTGCTGACGTCGGGCGCGCACAGCGCGCAGGACCCGGCGGTGCGGCTCGCGGCGGGGGCGCAGTCGGCGACGCTGCGGTTCGTTCCGGTCGATGACGATGTGGTGACGAGGCCCAGGGCGACGGTCGGTTATGGCACGGGCGGCAGCGCGCCGAGCGCGTCGGGGGTGACGCTGGGCGACGTGACGGGCGGCCCGTTCACGGTGACGGTGATCGACGACGACACCGGCGCGGTGGTGGTGCCTCATGACTGGGCGCTCAAGCCCGACGGCCTTGTCGTCGGCGACGAGTTCCGGTTGCTGTTCCGCACCTCGGCGCTGCGTGATGCCACGTCGGGCGACATCGCCGATTACGACGAGTTCGTGCGCGCGGCGGCGGCCGTCGGCGGCCATGAGGCGGTGCTGCGGTATGCGGGGCTGTTCAGGGCGTTCGCGTCGACGCGCAGCGCGTCGGGCCAGCGGTCGGGTTCGGGCACGTCGGCGCGGGTGCACAACGGCTTGGCGGCGCCGGGTGATCACAACGGGGCTGTGCCGTCGGGCGGCTGGGAGGACGGCTCGGCGTCGTCGACGGTGGGCGACAGCACGGTGGGTGTGCCGACGTATTGGCTGGGCGGGGCGCGGCTGGCCAACAACTATGCCGATCTGTGCGATTTGGGCTGGTCGTCGGGCAATGGGGTCACCACCGGCTGGGACAGCGACGATCCGCGCAGCGAAGACGGGACGCGCAATGTTCCTGTGGGGTCCGTCAGCGATTATCGGCCTTATGAGCCGTGGACGGGCACCGGCAACACCTGTGAGGCGTACGACTATCCGTTGGGCGGCGCTCAGGTGTCGAAGGGGTCCGCGGACAAAGGCGGCGGCCAGACCCTCTTCCACACGTCCGCGCTGGGCGACAGCAGCGAGTTGCGGCCGTTGTATGGGTTGTCGCCGGTGTTGAGGGTGGGTGAGGGGTCGGTGTCGGTGTCGGTGTCGGTGTCGGGTGGTGACGGCGGTGGCGGTGTGGTGGAGGGGGCGGCGGGTTCTGCTGGTTTTGTGGCGGTGACGGTTGCTGTTGATCGTGTGTTGGCGGGGTCTGAGTCGGTGACGGTGCCGTTGGGTGTGGCGGGTGTTGTGGGGGGCGTCGATTTCGGGGTGGTGTTGCGTCCGGGGGTGCAGGAGGGGGTGGAGTTGTTGACGTCGGCGCCGTTCAGTGTGCAGGACCCGGGGGTGCGTTTGTCGGCGGGTGCGGCGGCGGGGACGGTGGCGGTGGTGCCGGTGGACAATGGTCGGCGTTCTGAGCCGTTCGCGGTGGTGAGCGTGGGGGCGCCGAGCTCTGAGCGGGTGGCGGTGTCGGGGGTGTCGGGCGGCCCGTTCGGGTTCGCGTTCGTGGACGACGAGACGGGCGATATCGAGGTGCCGTCGTCGTGGCCGCTGGCGCCGGAGGGTCTGGGCGACGGGGACAGGTTCCGGCTGCTGTTCCGCACGTCGACGGCGCGCGACGCGACGTCGGGCGACATCGCTGATTATGACGGGTTCGTGCGCATGGCGGCGGCTGTGGGCGGCCATGAGGCTGTGCTG